>NZ_JABBWV010000002.1 GCF_012999535.1 Microbispora sp. H11081 | reverse complement strand
TCATGCCGTGGGAGGGTCACAACTACGAGGACGCGATCATCCTGTCGCAGCGTCTGGTGCAGGACGACGTGCTGTCGTCGATTCACATCGAGGAGCACGAGGTCGACGCCCGGGACACCAAGCTGGGGCCGGAGGAGATCACGCGGGACATCCCCAACGCGTCGGAGGACGCGCTGGCCGATCTGGACGAGCGGGGGATCATCCGGATCGGCGCCGAGGTGGTGACCGGTGACATCCTGGTGGGGAAGGTCACGCCGAAGGGTGAGACGGAGCTGACGCCGGAGGAGCGGCTGCTGCGGGCGATCTTCGGTGAGAAGGCGCGTGAGGTGCGTGACACCTCGCTGAAGGTGCCGCACGGCGACTCTGGCAAGGTCATCGGTGTTCGGGTGTTCAGCCGTGAGGAGGGTGACGAGCTTCCTCCGGGTGTGAACGAGCTGGTGCGTGTGTACGTGGCGCAGAAGCGGAAGATCACCGATGGGGACAAGCTCGCCGGTCGTCACGGTAACAAGGGCGTCATCTCCAAGATCCTGCCGGTGGAGGACATGCCGTTCCTTGAGGACGGCACTCCGGTCGACATCGTGCTGAACCCGCTGGGCGTGCCCGGCCGGATGAACGTCGGCCAGGTGCTGGAGACGCACCTCGGGTGGATCGCCGCGCAGGGCTGGGACATCAGCGGCGTGGAGGAGCAGTGGGCGGAGCGCCTGCGCGAGAAGGACATGGACAGGGTCGAGCCCTGGACCAACGTCGCCACGCCGGTGTTCGACGGCGCCGGGGAACAGGAGATCATCGGTCTTCTCGGCAACACCCTCGTCGACCGTGACGGGGAGCGGATGGTCATGCCCAGTGGCAAGGCCCGCCTGTTCGACGGCCGCTCCGGCGAGCCGTTCCCGCACCCCATCGCCGTCGGCTACATCTACATCCTGAAGCTGCTGCACCTGGTCGACGACAAGATCCACGCTCGTTCGACCGGCCCGTACTCGATGATCACCCAGCAGCCGCTGGGTGGTAAGGCGCAGTTCGGCGGCCAGCGCTTCGGCGAGATGGAGGTGTGGGCCCTGGAGGCCTACGGCGCGGCGTACGCGCTGCAGGAGCTCCTGACGATCAAGTCCGACGACGTGCACGGCCGCGTGAAGGTCTACGAGGCCATCGTCAAGGGCGAGAACATCCCCGAGGCGGGCATTCCCGAGTCCTTCAAGGTCCTCATCAAGGAGATGCAGTCACTCTGCCTCAACGTCGAGGTTCTCTCCAGCGACGGCACGTCGATCGAGATGAGGGACACCGACGAGGACGTCTTCCGCGCGGCGGAGGAGCTGGGCATCGACCTGTCCCGGCGTCCCCACGAGGGCGCTATGACCGTCGAGGACATCTGAGACAGGGCGAGCCGGCCGGTCAGCGGGCGGCGCCGGGGACGCGGAGCCGGTCGACGGCCTCGCGCCGGCGCCGCTCGGGCCGCCGGTCGTACCGCGCGGTGGTGGCGGGGGAGGCGTGGCCCACCAGGGCCTGGGTGGTGGCGAGGTCGACCCCGGCGTCGAGCAACTCGCCGATGAACGTGCGCCGGAAGTCGTGCGGCGTACGGGGGGACGCCCCGGCGGCGGCCAGGCGACGGGAGACGATGTCGGCGATGGCCTGGCCGGTCATGTGGGCGAGCCGCAGCCGTCCGCCCTTGTTGATGGCGCAGAACAGAGGTCCTGGCGTCCGGCCGCGTACGGCTAGCCAGAGGCCGAGGCGCTCGACGGCCTCCGCGGTCAGGTAGACGAGCCGTTCCTTGTCGCCCTTGCCGCGCACCCGCAGGGAGCGGGCGTGGGGGTCGAGATCGGCCAGGGTGAGCCCGGCGATCTCGGCCCGGCGGCAGCCGGTGGAGTAGAGGGCCGCGAGCATCGCGCCGTCGCGGCGGCCGGCGGGGGAGTGGTCGGCGTCGCACACTTCGAGAGCGGCCGCCAACGCCTCGGCCTCGACGTGCCGGCCCGCCGGGACGCGTGTGTGCCGGTAGGCGGGCAGGTCGGCGGCGCGCTGGTAGTCCTCACCGCTCATCAGGCCGAGCCGCCACGCCTCCTTGAGCACGCGGCGGAGGGCGACCAGGTGCTTGTTGACATGGGAGGGCGACCAGCCCTGCTCCCGCATCAGCGTGCGCAGCCGGATCGTGTGCTCGTAGCGGAGCAGTTCCCAGGGCTGCCCGGCGCCGGTCGCCTCCGGGTCGCCGGTGACGAGGCGGGCGATGCGGTCGAGGCAGCCCTTCATCGTGCGCTTGGACTCGGGGCTCTGCAGCGCGTCCAGATACACCTGGTAGGGATCGGGCCGGGGACGCGCGGGGGCGTTCCGCTCGGGGACGGCGGGGGTGTCCATCGCCTCGATGCTACTACGAATCTACTTTGTAAAGGCGCCGGGTTTTTGCAAGATCATTTAACGCCAGCGAAAACAAACCCCTCGACGAGGCGATCTCAGGACAGCTGCGTACGTACCCATCGAGGGTCGGGGTTGACGTGCGGGGTGCCCGCCACCACCACGGTCGGCACGGTCTCGTCCCCGCCGGTGACCGCGCGGACCGCCGCGGCGCCCTCCGGGTCGCGCCAGATGTCGACCCAGTGCGCCCGGCGGGCCTTCCCGCCGAGCCGGGTGCGCAGCCGAAGGCAGTATCGGCAGCCGGGACGCCAGTAGACGATGGGCCGGCCGTCCTCCTGGCTGCGGCGCTGCGCCTCCGCGGCGCTCACGGACTTCGGGAACGGCAGGGGAGACAGCGGGACGGCCAGCACCAGGAACAGCAGGAGCAGGACGACGGCGCCGCCTACGGACCCCTGGGCGATCTGGCGGGCGGCCGCGGCGATCCCGAGGACCAGGAAGAGAATCGGCAAGATCCACCGGCGTGGCATGGCGGCACTTTAGCGCACCCCCCGCATCCGGCTGTCGGGAGGCGTCAGCGGTCGAGACGGCGGTAGCGGCGGACCGACAGCGGGAAGAAGACCGCCGTGATCAGCAGCGGCCAGACCAGGGCCATGATGCCGGCGTGCTCGGCGACCCAGGTGGTGCCGCCCGCGCCGGGGTTGCCGAACAGGTCGCGAGTGGCGGCCATGGTGGCCGACAGGGGGTTCCATTCGGCGACGGCGGCGAGCCAGCCGGGCATGGTGCCGGTCCAGGCGAAGGCGCTGGACAGGAAGCCGATGGGCCAGACGAGGATCTGGACGGCCATGACGGCTTCCGGTCCGTTGAGTGTCAGGCCGAGGTAGATGCCGACCCACAGGAACGCGAAGCGCAACAGCAGCAGGAGTCCGACGGCGAGCGCGGCGCGGGCGGGGCCTTCGTGCCAGCGCCAGCCGACGGCCAGGCCGCAGGCGATCATGACGGTGAGGCCGAGGACGGTGTTGAGCATGTCGGCGACGCTCCGGCCAAGGAGGACGGCGGAGGAGGCGATGGGCAGGGAGCGGAAACGGTCGGTGACGCCCTGGGTGACGTCGCGGGCGACGGCGGTGAAGGTGGCTTCGATGCCGAAAAGCATGGTCATGGCGTACATGCCGGGCATGAGGAATTCGCGGTAGTCGCCGCCGCCCGGCACGGCCATCGCGCCGCCGAACAGGTAGCCGAACATGAGCACGATCATGACGGGGAACAGCAGGCCCGCGACGAGCTGTCCGGGGGTGCGGGCCCAGTGGGACAGGCTGCGCAGGGTGACGGTCCAGCCGTCGGCGAGGGTCCAGCGCAGCCGCGCGGTGACGGTCATGCCGCGGCCGCCTTTCCCGTGGTGTTCTCAGAACCGGTGAGGTGGAGGAAGACCTCGTCCAGGGTGGGCCGTCGCACGGCGAGGTCGGCCACGGTGATCCCGGCGGCGTCCAGTGCGCGCAGGACCTCGGGAAGCGCGGCGGATCGGTCGCGTACGGGTGCGCTGACGCGCCGGGCGTCGAGGTCCACGGAGGCTTCACCAGGGGCGCCGGCCACCTTGCCGACGATTGCGGCGGCGGCCGGCAGATCGGTGGCGTGCCGTACGACGACGTCGAGGCGGTCGCCGCCGAGCGCGGATTTGAGCTCGTCGGGGGTGCCCTCCGCGACGACGCGGCCGGCGTCGACGACCGAGACGCGGGAGGCCAGTTGGTCGGCCTCCTCCAGGTACTGGGTGGTGAGGAGCACGGTGGTGCCGGCGGCGACGAGCGCGCGGACGGCGTCCCACACCTCGGTGCGGCCGCGGGGATCCAGGCCGGTGGTTGGCTCGTCGAGGAACAGCACCGGCGGGGAGCAGATCATGCCGACCGCCAGGTCGAGGCGGCGGCGCATGCCGCCGGAGAACTGCCCGACGGGTTTGGTCCCGGCGCCGGTGAGGCCGAACCGGGCGAGCAGTTCGTCGGCGCGGGCGCGGGCCGCGGCCGGGCGCAGGTGGTGGAGGCGGCCGAACATGACGAGGTTCTGCCGGCCGCTGAGGACCTCGTCGAGAGCGGCGTGCTGGCCGACCAGGCCGATGCTGCGGCGTACGTCCGCGGCCTGGCGTACGACGTCGAATCCGGCGACGCGGGCCGTGCCGCTGTCGGGCCGCAGCAGTGTGGTGAGGATCCGGACGGCGGTGGTCTTGCCGGCGCCGTTCGGCCCGAGCAGGCCGTGCACGGTGCCTTCCCCGACGGCGAGGTCGACGCCGTCGAGGGCGGGGGTGTCCCCGTATCGCTTGCGCAGTCCTTCGGCCGTGACGGCGTGCGTCATCGCGTTCTCCCGCTTCTCTCCGTTTCCGTACGCTGTACCGTACAGCATACGGAACAAGGGTGCGCATAGAATTCGCTGGCGATGACGGAGTACAGCGCGCAGGGAGACCCGGCTCGGAGTCTGGCCCTGCTGTGGCGCACGGGTGAGCGGACCGGACGCAAGGGCAAGCCGGATATCGGCGTCGACCGCATCGTGCGCGCGGCGATCGCGGTGGCCGACACCGAGGGCCTGGCCGCCCTGTCCATGCGGAAGGTCGCCGAGCAGCTGGGCGTGGGGACGATGTCCCTGTACACCTACGTCCCTGGTAAGGCCGAGCTGATAGACGTCATGCTCGACACGGCGTACGGCGAGCTGCCCGCGCCCGCGGAGGTGCCGGGCGGCTGGCGGGGCAGGCTGGAGCTGATCGCACGGGAGAACCTGGCGTTGTACCGGCGGCACCCGTGGATGCTGCAGGTGTCGATGACGACCAGGCCCCCGCTCGGCCCCAACATCATCGCCAAGTACGACTACGAGTTGCGGGCGGTCGACGGCATCGGCCTGGACGACCTCGAGATGGACTCGGTGGTCACCCTGCTCAACGGATACGTGAGCGGGGCGGCGCGGGGCGCGGTCGAGGCGGCGCAGGCGCCGGGTGACACGGGCGTCACCGACGAGCAGTGGTGGTACGCCCACGCGCCCTATCTGGCCAAGGTGTTCGACCCTCGGCGTTATCCGGTGGCGGCCCGGGTCGGCGCGGCGGCGGGCGAGGCGTACAACGCGGCCTACGACCCTGACCAGGCGTTCGAGTTCGGCCTGCAGCGTGTGCTCGACGGCATCGAGGCGTTCGTCGCCGCGCGCGCCGCCGGATAAAAGAGTCGGCAGGGCGGGCGGGGCTCCGCGCGTGCCTGCGTGACTACCGTCCCTCGTCCGGGGAACCTGCCAGGCGGAGATCCGCACGGGCGGCGGCCGGAAGGGACGGAGGCATGGGCGATGGAGACCATCGCGGGTGAGGCCGGGGCCGGTCCTGAGCCGGCCAGTCTGCGGCTGCCGGGCATCGTGCTCGGGGTGGGGCTGGGCGGGTTCGTCGACGGCATCCTGCTGCACCAGCTCCTGCAGTGGCATCACATGCTGAGCAGCACCGACAGCGACCGCGTCGGGGTGCGCTACTACGATCCCCGCACGGTCTCGGGGCTGGAGATGAACACGGTGTGGGACGGCGTGTTCCACACGGTGTGCTGGCTGGCGGTGCTCATCGGCCTCGCGAGCCTGTACTCCCGTGTCACCAGCGAGCGGCGGCGGGTGTGGGCCTCGCGGGTGCTGTGGGGGTGGATCCTGGTCGGCTGGGGTGCCTTCAATCTCGTGGAAGGCGTCCTGGACCACCACGTCCTGGGCATCCATCACGTCCGTGGCGGCCCTAACCAGCTGTGGTGGGATCTCGGCTTCCTCGCGCTGGGCGCGCTGCTGGTCGCCGGGGGTTATCTGCTGGCGCGCGGCGGGCGGTCCTTCGACCCCGCCGGGGCTCCCAGGTGACGCATCACGGCGCTCACCTGGCGTGGGCCGCGGGCGTGCTGCCGCCGGTCGTCGTGCTGCTCGGCTATCTCCGCCTGGCTCGGCGGGCGCGCCGCCGCAACCCGGTCCTGGGCTGGAGCCGGTGGCGTACGGCGAGCTTCGCCACCGGGGTCGCCCTGGTGGCGGCGGCGCTGCTGCCGCCCGTCGCGTCCTTCGCCCACGCCGACTTCCGCGGTCACATGGCGCAGCACATGCTGATCGGGATGTACGCCCCGATCGGCCTGGTGCTGGGCGCCCCGGTCACCCTGCTGCTGCGGACCCTGCCCGTGGCCGGGGCGCGGCGGCTGACCGCCGTCGTGCACAGCCGGGCCTGCCGGGTGGTGGCCCATCCGGTGACCGCCGTACTGCTGTCCACCGGCAGCCTCGGGGTGCTCTATCTCACGCCGCTCTATGAGGCCGCGGTGGCGCATCCGGCCGGGCACTGGCTGTTGCACGCGCACTTCCTGCTGTCTGGCTGCCTGTTCGCCTATGTCATCGCCGGTCCCGACCCCGCGCCGGCCAGGCCGGGCGTCCGCGCCCGCCTGGTCTGTCTCGGCTGCGCCATCGCCGTGCACGCGATCGTCGCGCAGCTGATGTACGGCGGTTTCTGGGTGGACGTGCGGGCGCCGGTGGCAGAGGTGCGGGGTGGCGCGGAGATCATGTACTACGGCGGCGACATCGCCGAGCTGCTCCTCGCCTTCGCCCTCGTCGCGACCTGGCGCCCGGATCGCCGTCATCGCAGCGTTCGTTTCGCGCGTGGCGGGCGCTTCCGGAAAGCACACCGGCCCGCCGCCGCGGGTGCGGGGGCGGGCCGGTAGACGCGGGAGGATCCCTCAGGCGCGGCTGGCTATGCGCGTGAGGAGCGGCTGGACCAGGCGGGCCGCCAGGGGGCCGAAGGCCGCCAGGATCAGGACGTACGCCGCCGCCAGGGCCCCCAGGTCGGGGTGCGCGCCCGCGGCGACCGCCAGCCCTGCGATGACGATGTTGAACTCGCCACGGGGGATGAGGGCGATGCCCGCGCGGACCCGTCCAGCGCGGGCGATGCCCGCGCGGCGGGCGGCGTATCCGCCGGTCACCAGCTTGGTGACCATCGACACCAGGGCCAGGCCGGCGGCCAGGCCCGCGGCCGGCAGGATCTTGGTGGGGTCGGTCTGCAGGCCGAAGAAGACGAAGAAGATCGCGGCGAACAGGTCGCGCAGCGGCGCGAGCAGCGCCTGCGCGTCCTCGGCGAGTTCGCCCGACACGGCGATGCCGACGAGGAACGCGCCGACGGCGGCCGACACCTGCAGCTGCTGGGCGAGGCCCGCCACCAGCAGCGCCAGCCCGACGACCTTGAGCACCAGCACCTCGGAGTTGGGGCTGGAGACGAACGCCTCGATGTAGCGGCCGTAGCGCAGCGCGACCAGCAGCACCACGCTCACCGCGGCGAGCGCGACGGCCACGGTGATGGCCCCGGCGACCGCGCTCAGGCCCGCCAGCATGGCGGTCAGGACCGGCAGATAGACCGCCATCGTGAGGTCCTCGAAGACCAGTAACGACAGCACCACCGGGGTCTCCCGGTTGCCGATCCAGCCCAGGTCGGACAGGACCTTGGCGGTGATGCCCGAGGAGGTGGCGTACGTCACGCCCGCCATGGCGAGCGCGGCCACCGGTCCCCAGCCGAGCACGAGCGCCAGGATGGCGCCCGGCGCGGCGTTGAGCACGAGGTCGACCAGTCCCGCGCGGGCGTTGCCCTTGAGGCTGCTCACCAGTTCGCCGGCGTTGTATTCCAGGCCGAGGGTGAGCAGCAGCAGGATGACGCCGAATTCGGCGCCGGTGGCGATGAACTCCTCGCTGGTGGCCAGCGGGAGGATGCCACCGGTGCCGAAGGCCAGGCCCGCGATGAGGTAGAGCGGGATGGGGGAGATGCCGACGCGCAGGGCCAGTGCTCCGAGGATGCCGAGCCCGAGGACGACTGCGCCGAATTCCAGGAAAAGTATCGCGGTATTGTGCACGCGCTACCCTCAGCCGCTGGCGAAGAGGTCGGCGACGGCGGCGGTGCTGTCCTCACTGCCCACCACGACCACGACGTCGTCCCCGGCGAGGACGAAGTCGGGAGCGGGGCTGGCGAAGACGCGTCCGGCGCGCACCACGGCAACGATGGAGGCCCCGGTGCGGGTGCGCACCTGTGCCTCGCCCATGGGGCGGCCGACGTAGGGGGAGCTCACCGAGATCGGCAGCTGGAGGCTGACCAGCCCTTCGACCTCACGGTGCAGGGCGTTGAGTCGCTGGACGATGCGGGGAGCGCCGAGGAGTTCGACGAGCGCGTCGGCCTCTTCGTCGTTGAGTTTCACTGTCTCACAGGCCCTGTCGGGATCATCGGGATCGTAGATCACCAGGTCGCGTCGTCCGGTGCGGTGGGAGACGACCCCTATTCGACGCCCGGAACGCGTGGTGAACTCGTGCCGCAATCCGATTCCCGGCAGTACTGTCTGCTCGACGTCCAAGGCGCTGATCTCCGTTCGTATAGGGTCGAAACCTTGTGCAGGAAACCTACCAACGATGAGATGGTGCCTCATTTCCGGCTCTTCGTGAGTGCTGCTGAGGGTGTGGCAGGCTGTCGGCGTGGACGACGACCTCGAACACGCGCTCGTCTCGGTCGGGCCGCGGCTGCGTGCGCTGCGGCGGCAGCGCGAGACGACCCTGGCCGATCTGTCGGCGGCCACCGGAATCTCGGTGAGCACGCTGTCGCGCCTGGAGTCGGGAGCGCGCCGGCCGACCCTTGAGCTGCTGCTGCCCCTGGCGCGGGCGCACGGCGTCACGCTGGACGAGCTCGTCGACGCGCCGATGACGGGGGATCCCCGCGTTCATCTGCGCCCGGTCGTGCGCAACGGCATGACCATGCTGCCCCTGACCCGCAGGGCAGGGGGCATCCAGGCGTACAAGCTGGTGATCGAGGCGGGCAGCGGCAGGAGGACGCCGGAGCCGAAGACCCATGAGGGCTACGAGTGGCTCTATGTGCTGAACGGGCGGCTGCGGATGATCCTCGGCGAGCAGGATCTGGTGCTCTCCCCGGGGGAGGCGGCCGAGTTCGACACCCGGCTGCCGCACTGGTTCGGCGCCGCCGACGCGCACGCGGTGGAGTTCCTCGTCCTGTTCGGCAGCCAGGGCGAGCGCGCCCACCTGCGCGCCCGCCCGAAGGCGAAGCAGGAGCCCGCGCTGTAGGAGGCCCTCCGCGGGGCGGCGTGCTCGCCGCCCCTACCGGTCATCGGCGGCGCGGCCCAGGAACAGGGCCCGCTCCCGCTCGTTGCCCGTCAGCGACGCCGCCCGTTCGAACTCCCGCCGCGACTCCTCCGTGCGGCCCAGCCGGGCCAGCAGATCCCCTCGTACGGCGGGCAGCTGGGGGTAGCCGCGCAGGGCCTTGTCGGCGGCGACGGCGTCGGCGATCTCCAGTCCGCGCGCGGGGTCGCCGGCCATCGCGACCGCGACGGCGCGGTTGAGCTCCACGACGGGGGAGGGGGAGACGTGGGCGAGCACCCGGTAGAGGGCGGCGACGCGCTCCCAGTCGGTGTCGCGGGCGTCGGCCGCCCGGGCGTGACACGCGGCGATGGCCGCTTGCAGGGCGTAGGGGCCGAAGGCGCCGCCGAGCGACTCGGCCCGCTCCAGCGCTTCGAGCCCGCGGCGGACGAGCAGCCGGTCCCACAGCCGCCGGTCCTGGTCGGCGAGCAGGACCGGCGCGCCGCCGGGTCCCGTTCTGGCGCGCAGGCGGGATGCCTGCAGTTCCATCAACGCGGCCAGGCCGTGCGCTTCCGGTTCGCCGGGGAGCAGGCCCGCCAGGAGACGGCCCAGGCGCAGCGCCTCGTGGCAGAGGTCGGGGCGGGTCCAGTCGTTGCCCGCCGTGGCGGTGTAGCCCTCGTTGAAGATCAGGTAGACGACTTCCAGTACGGACGCCAGCCGTCCGGCCAGCTCGTCCGGGGCCGGCATCTCGAACCTGACCCCTTTCGCGGCCAGGGTGCGCTTGGCGCGGACGATCCGCTGGGCCACCGTGGGTTCCGCGGCGAGGAAGGCCCGGGCGATCTCCCCGGTGGTCAGGCCGCCGAGCAGGCGCAGCGTGAGCGCGACGCGGGCCTCGGTGGTCAGGACGGGGTGGCAGGCGGTGAAGACGAGCCGCAGCATGTCGTCGCGGATGTGGTCGTCCATGTCGAAGTCCACGTCGGCGTCCAGGCCGGGCTCCGGCCTGCTGCCGAGGTCGCGGGCGATCTCCTGGAGCTTGTGTTCGTAGCGGCCGCGCCGTCGCAGGTGGTCGATCGCACGGTGCTTGGCGGTGGCCATCAGCCAGGCGCCCGGGTTGTCCGGCACGCCCGCTTCCGGCCACTGCTCCAGCGCGACCAGCAGCGCGTCCTGGGCGAATTCCTCGGCAAGGCCGACGTCGTTGACGAGGCGGGCCAGCCCGGCGACGAGCCTGGCGGACTCGATCCGCCAGGCCGCCTCGATCGCCCTGTTTGTTGCGTGGTTCGCCGCAGGCGGCGGTTCGGTGCCGGTCATGGAGTGCTCAGGCCGGTGGGGCGAAGTCCTCGGGGCCGAACACCTTGACCACCTCGGCCTCGCCCTCCCAGCCTGCCCACAGGTCGCGGTGCAGGCGCATGAAGCGTGCGGCCCATTCGACCGCCTCCTCCTTCGACCGCACGTCGTACAGGGCGTAGCTGATCAGTTCCTTCGACTCGGCGAACGGCCCGTCGGTCACGCTGAGCCCGCCCTCGGCGAGCCGTACGGTCGCCCCGGACGCGCTCGGGGCCAGGCCGGCGGTGTCGATCAGGGCCCCGGCGACGGTCGCCTCGTGGCCGAGTTTGGCGATGGCCTCCATGAGGTCGGCGGGGGGCGGGGTGGCGGGCTGGGCGGCCCTGAGCAGAACCAGGTATCGCATTGGTCCAATCCCTCCGAGTAATGATCTATCAGGTGATGGCGGGATAGGTCAGGCGTTTCGGTAGGTGTGCACGGCCAGGGCGCCGATCCAGGCCCAGCCGAGCACCACGGCGCCGGTGAAAGCGAGGTTGGACCAGGCCGCGCCCGCGGTGGAGACCATGGCCAGGAAGCCGGCCGTGAACAGCACGCCGGTGGCGCGCGATCCCCAGGCCCAGGCCATCCGCCCGCCGCGGGTGAAGCGGCGGGCGAGCACGAAGCAGGCCGCGACCAGGCAGGCGAACCCGACGCCGCCGGAGGCCATGTGGGCGATGCCGTGCCAGCTGACCTCGCCTCCGGGCACGCCACGGGGGAAGCCCTGGGCCGGGTCGGCCCGGAAGGCTCCTGCCGCCACCAGGCTCAGGCCGTAGACGGCCATCAGGCGGGGAGCCCAGCCGGGTCCGGCGGCGCGGCGCAGGCCCAGGGCGAAGGCGATGGTCATCGCCCCGGCCAGGACGAGGTTGGTGATGTGGATCCAGCCGAGGTCGCCGTTGGCGAGCAGGCTCCAGGCGTGCCGGGTGAGGTCGAAGCCGTCCCGCGTGAGCGCCTCGGTGAGCGACACCCCGATGTAGAGCGGGCCGGCGATCACGCCGTACCCAAGCAGGCTGCGGGTGACGGCGCTCTCACGGTCGCAGGCGCGGGTGCCGGTGGTAGCGGTGGTGGTAGCGGTAGCGGTGGCGGTGGTCGCGGTGGCGGTGGTCACGGGTGGTCGTCCCTTCGGGTGGGGGCCGGTCCCTCGCCGGCCCTTCACCCACTCCTCGAACGGGACGGGCCCGGATCGACACGTCTCCCGGATCTTTTTCAAGATTTTTTCGCCGGCCGGCGTCCGGCGTCCTGCGCTCGGCGGGTGGGATACCTTCTAGCTGGCGCCGGGCCGGACAGCGGCCCGCGGAACACGAGGAGATCAGGCACGTTGCCCGACACGCACCATCCCGCGGGCTCCCCGGACGTCCCCGGCGGCGGGCGGCCCGGCCTGCGGGCCGACTGCGCCAACTGCTTCGGGCTGTGCTGCGTCGCGTTGCCCTTCGCCGCCTCGGCCGACTTCGCGATCACCAAGGACGCCGGGCGGCCGTGCCCCAACCTGCGGGACGACTACCGCTGCGGCATCCACGCCCGGCTGCGCGACAGCGGCTTTCCCGGGTGCACCGTCTACGACTGCTTCGGCGCGGGGCAGAAGGTCTCGCGGGTCACCTTCGGGCGCAGTTGGCGGGACGATCCCCGGGTCGCGGCGCGGATGTTCGAGGTCTTCCCGGTCATGCGGCACCTGCACGAGCTGTTGTGGTACCTGGACGAGGCGCTGTCCCTGCCGGCGGCCCGCCCGATCCACGCCGAGTTGGGCGGCGCGTTCGAGGAGACGGAGCGCCTGACGGCGGGCACTCCCGACGACCTTCTCGCGGTGGACGTCGCCGCCCAGCGCGAGAAGGTCAACGCGCTGCTGCTGCGGACGAGCGAACTGGTGCGCGCGTCGGCCGGAGGCCGGTCTCCCGATCGCAGGGGAGCCGACCTCATCGGCGCCAGTCTGCGGAAGGCCGACCTGCGCGGAGCGAACCTGCGGGGTGCCTACCTCATCGGGGCGGACCTGCGCGGCGCCGACCTGCGCGCGGCGGACCTCATCGGCGCCGATCTGCGCGGGGCCGATCTGCGCGGCGCCGACCTCACGGGGAGCGTCTTCCTCACCCAGGTGCAGGTGAACGCGGCCAAGGGGGACGAGGCCACCAGACTGCCGCCCGGCCTCACCCGGCCGTCGCACTGGCAGGGCCCGGCGGCCGGTCCGCCCGAGGAGCCGGGCCGGGTGCCCGCGCGCCGGCCGCGCCCCCGCCGCCGCTGAGGAGAGCGGGCCTGCTCGTCCCGCAGGACCGGTCAGCAGGCGACGTCGGCGGGCGGGAGCGTCCCGGTGGTGAGGAAGTCGTCGACGGCGCCGTTGAGGCAGGGGTCGCCGAAGGAGGGGTACGGCGCGTGGGTGTGCGCGTCGATGGTCACCAGCCGTGAGCCGGGGATGCGCGCGGCGACGGCGCGGCTGTTGGCGATCGGGACGGCCACGTCGCGCAGCGCCGCGGTCACCAGGACTCCGGGCGCCCGGTTGGCCGACAGTCGCACCGGCTCGTCCTTGACGCGGGGCCAGAAGGCGCACGGCGTGATGTTGGCGTTGGCCGGCCCGAACAACGGATACCGCGCGCTGTAGGTGGCGAGGTCGCGCAGGTAGTCGCGGGGGTCGCGCGGCCAGGGGCCGTCCCCGCAGCGGTAGGCCATGTTGGTCGCGGTGTGGTTGTCGGCGGGGACGCCGGGCACCCCGGCGGGCGGCAGCGGGCGGAGGGGGAACGGCACGAACGGCTCCCGCCCGGCGGCGAGGTCGGCGAAGGCCGCCGCGACCAGCCCGAACGAACGCTCGTCGTAGATGCCGGCGACGAGCAGCGACCCCAGTTCGCCGCCGGTCCAGGCGTGTCCCCCGCTGGCGATCGGGGATGTGGCGGCGCGGCGGATGAGCCCGGAGACGGCGTCGGTGACCTCCCGCGCGGTGGCGCCGAGCCCGTACTCGGCGTCGCGCTCGGCCGTCCAGGCGGCGAAGGCGGCCGTCCCGGCCTCGAACGCCGGGGTGCGCGCCAGTTCGTATGGCCGCCACGCCGTGTCGCCGTAGGGCGGGCTGTCCAGCACGAACCTGTCCACCCGCCCGGGGAACAGGGTGCTGTAGGTCGCCCCGAGCATCCCCGCGTACGACCCGCCGAGGTAGGAGATCTTCTCCTCGCCGAGCGCGGCCCGGATGACGTCCATGTCGCGGGCCGCGTTCGCCGTCGTGGCGTGCGGCAGTGCCCACCCGGCGGCGCGGACGCAGTCGCGGGCGTACGCGCGGGCCTCGGCCGTGTCGGCGGGGAAGCTTCCGGGGGTGGCGGTGCGCACCCAGTAGCCGCCGGTCTCCTCCACGGCCTGGCCGCAGCCGATGGGCGTGCTGCGTTCGACGAAGCGCATGTCGAAGCCGATCAGGTCGTATCGGGCCCGCACGTCGGGGGACAGCATCGGCGCCAGGGACGACGGCAGCGGCACTCCCGGGCCGCCGGGGCCGCCTCCGGTGGTGAGCAGCACGCCCCGGCGGCGGGCTGGGTCGGTCGCGGGCAGCCGCGAGATCGCGATCGTGATCGTCCGGCCGCGGGGGCGGCGGTGGTCGAGCGGCACGGTGACCTCGGCGCAGCGCAGGGCCGGGTCGTCCACGCCCGCGCAGTCGCCCCAGCGCAGGTCCGGGCGTGTGTGCTCGCCCGGATGGGGTTGTGGTGCGAAGGCCGCTGCGCTCTGCGCCTTCGCCGTCGCCGGGGCCACCGCCATCATCGATGCCACAGTGGTCGCCGCGATCGCCGCGATCCGCCATGCGCCTGCCCGGTGCGTCATGCCGCACACACTGATCAACGGCAGCCGGGCATGCCACCGGCCGGCTTCCGCGTGGCCCCGGCAGGCGAGCGTGCGCTGCTCAGGGGAGCGGCCCGGGCACCGGCGCGTGAAAGTTTCCGGGCTCTTCCGCACCGAAGACGGCGATCGGGGTTGACAACAGGCAGGCGGGCTCACCACCCTTTCACTATTCAAATAGTGAAAGGGTGGTGGCGGTTGATCGAGTTCAGCCTGGATCGCGGCTCGGGGGTCTCGACGTACCTGCAGCTCGTTCACCAGGTGAAACAGGCCCTCCGGCTGGGGACGCTGCGGCCCGGCGACCAGTTGCCGACCGCTCGCGAGGTGGTCGATAGGCTGGCCATCAATCCCAACACCGTGCTCAAGGCCTACCGGGAGCTGGAGCGCGAAGGGCTCGTCGAGGGCCGGCCGGGGATGGGGACGTTCGTCCGGCAGGGCATCGCCGGCGCGACGCTCGCCGAGCACACGCGGCTGCGGCGCGGCTTGGAGGCGTGGGTGCGTGAGGCCCGCGCGGCCGGGCTGGATCAGGAGGATCTCCGAGCGCTGTTCACCGTGGTCCTGGCCGACGCGGCGAGGGAGGGGGTGGCATGAGCTCCGCGCTGGAGGCCACCGGCCTCGGCGTCCGGTATGGCCGCACGTGGGTGTTGCGCGACTGCTCGCTGTCCGTGCCCGCAGGGCGCGTGGCGGCGCTCGTCGGACCCAACGGCGCGGGCAAGACGACCCTCATGCACACCGCCGTCGGTCTGCTGCGGCCCGCGATGGGGAGCGTCCGCGTCACCGGCGAAGCGGCGTTCGTGGCACAGGACAAGCCGTTGTACGAGAGCTTCACCGTCGCCGAGATGCTCGCCTTCGGCCGCCGCATGAACCGGCGCTGGGACGACGACGCCGCTGCCGCCCGGCTCGCCGGGCTGGGCATCCCGATGCGGCGGAAGGTGGGCAGGCTGTCGGGCGGCCAGCGGGCGCAGGTGGCGGTGACCCTGGCGCTGGCCGGTCAGCCTGACCTGCTCGTGCTGGACGAGCCGCTGGCGAACCTCGACCCCCTCGCCCGCCACGAGGTGATGCGCTCGATCATGGCGGAGGTGGCCGAGCGTCAGCTGACCGTGCTGCTGTCCTCGCACGTCGTCTCCGACCTGGAGGAGACGTGCGACTGGCTGATCGTGCTCAACGCGGGCCGGCTGCAGGTCAGCGGGGACATCGAGGAACTGCTCGCCGGGCATCTCGTGGTCACCGGGCCGGACGAGGCATCGATCGCGGGAACGCGGGTGGTGAGCGCGAGCCGCACCGGCAGGCAGGTCAGCATGCTGGTCAGGGGCGGGCCCCCGCTCGATCCCCGCTGGCAGGCGCGAAGCCCCGGGCTGGAGGAGCTCGTCATGGGCTACCTGCGCAGCCCCGAGTCGGCGGCACTGCCGAAACCGGCGGGGGTGGGGTCGTGATCTGGGTGACCTGGCGCCAGCACCGGGCGCAGATCCTCGTGACAGCGGCCTTCCTGGCGCTGCTGGGGGTGCTGCTGCTGGGCTCGGCGGTGGAGGCGGGCCTTTATGTGGCCGGGCACGCACCGCCCGGCTGCCCGGGGCCCGCCGTGGCGTGCGGAGACCTGGCGGCGGCGCTGGAGCGCCGCTATGACGCGGTCTACTCGCTGTTCGGCTGGATGCCTCTGGTGGCCCCGGCGTTGATCGGGGCGTTCTGGGGCGCGCCCCTGCTCGGCCGGGAGTACGAGCGCGGCACCCACCGCCTGGCCTGGACCCAGTCCGTGCCGGTGGGGCGGTGGCTGGCGGTCAAGCTGGCGATCCTGGGCGGGGCGGTCGTGGCCGGCGGGCTGCTGCTGTCGCTGATGGTGAGCCTGTGGCGGCCGGTGTTCAAGGCGGGGGCCGACTCCTCGTTCGGCAACATCGGCGTGTTCAACATGGTCGGGGTGGATCCGGCGGCGTGGTGGCTGTACGCGTTCGCGCTGGGCACGGCGGCCGGCGCCCTGTTCCGGCGTACGCTGCCCGCGATGGCGCTGGTCGTGGCCGGGGTGACGGTGACGATGTTCACCCTGTTCCGGCTGAGCGACTACTACGCCGAGCCGGCGCGTACGGAGCTGTCGGGCACCGTGGTGCTTGACGACGGCGACGCCCGGCTGGTGAGCGCCGCCTGGGTGGAACCGTCGGGGAGGGAGGTCGCCGACCCGTCGGACAGCCGCTGCCCGCGCCGGGTGGACGCGGGGCAGAGCAGCAGGAACACCGAGGCGTGGCAGGCGTGCCTGTTCGGCAAGGGCTACCGGTTCGCGGTGTACTACCATCCGCCGTCCAGGTTCTGGCGCTTCCAGTGGACCGAGGCGGGGATCCTCACGCTCGCGTCGGCGGCACTCGGCGGCCTGGCCGTGCGCCGCACCCTCCGCCGCTCGGCCTGACCGTGTCAGGACCGCTGGGCGGGCTCGAAGAGTTCGACGAGGTTGCCGGCGGGGTCGGGGAGCAGGATCTGCCGGCCGCCGGGGCCTGCGACCACATCCCCGCGGAACGACAGGCCCGCCGCGCGCAGCCGGGCGATCTCGGCGTACAGGTCGTCGACGACGAGGTGGATGCGGTTGCGGCCCGTGCCGGTGGCGTCGGCGGGCGTGGCCCGGGCGCCGGAGCTGGCGGGTCCCGACAGCAGCAGCCGCAGCGGCCCTCGCACCACGTCGGCGAAGGCGGGTGCGGCGCTGATGTTCAGGGTGAAGCCGAGGTGGGTCGTGTAGAAGCCGACGGCCGCCTCGACGTCGTCGACGAGGTAGCGGACGCTGGCGTAGTGGTCGGTCGCCGTCATGAGTGAGCCTCCGGAGTCTGAGCAAGGACGGGCAGTAGGTGACGGACGCGCGTGTCGATGTCCGCCGCCGCCCGGCCGAGCGCGGCATGGACGTCCTGCTCCGACCGGCCGGCAGCGGCCGGGTCGGGGGTGCTCCAATGGATCCGCCGCGCGTGGTCGCCGAACTCGGGACAGACTTCGCGGACCTTGTCGCACAGGGTGATGACGAAGTCGAACCGGCGGCCGCGGAGCGTGTCCAGATGGCGGGGCCGCTGGTCAGCGATGTCGATGCCGTACCGCTCACGCAGGACGCGTACGGCGTGCGGATTCACCCGTGCCGCGGGCCGGCTGCCGGCGCTGGTCACGGTCACGTGACCGGCGGTGCGATGGCGCAGCAGAGCTTCGGCGACCGGTGAGCGGGCGCTGTTTCCCGTGCATGTGAACAGCACAGAGAGACGGGGCCACCGCGCGGGAGGCTCCGGCGGCTCGGGAACGCCCCGCAGCGCGGGATGCAGGGCGGGATGCAGGGCGGCCCCCGCCCCTGCCAGGGCCTGGGCGCAGCGGTCCAGGTTGAGCCGGTAATAGCTGTCGCGGCCGTCGTGGCTGCTTCGCGTGGCGGTGACCAGGCCGCCGTCGCGCAGCAGCCGCAGGTGGTAGGAGACCAGGTTCTGCGGTGCCCCGACCAGTGTCATCAGCTCACGGACCCTCAGGTCGCCCACTGCGAGCTCGGTCAGCAGCCGCCAGCGCAGCGTGTGGGCGGCCAGGCGCACGAACGCCGGAAGGGCTTGCTCGGACGACGCCATGACCCGGACAATACATCAAACACATTTGATGGAACACCGTTGATTCGAAGTGGAGGAGAGATCGTGGGGGAGAACGCTGTGACGGGTTCGATTCGTGATCTGTTGCGGGGGCTTCCGGTCTTCGACACCGCACTGCCGGAGTTCGACGTCGACGCCGCGCCGTCCGACCCGGTCGACTTGTTCGTGGAATGGCTGACCTCGGCCGTCGAGGCCGGGGTGCGCGAACCGCACGCGATGTCGCTGGCGACCGCCGACGGCCGCGGCCGGCCGTCCTCCCGCGTGCTGATCTGCAAGGACCTCGCGGCGGACGGCACCTGGTATTTCGCGACGAGCGCGGGCAGCCGCAAGGGACGGGAGCTTGCCGCCACGCCGTACGCGGCTCTGTGCTTCCACTGGCCCGAGCAGGGCCGTCAGATCCGGGTGCGGGGCGTGGCCGTCCCGGCGGACGCCGAGCGCGGCGCGGCCGACTTTCTCGCGCGTTCCCCCGGCGCCCGCGCCGACGCGCTGACCGGCCGCCAGTCGCAGGTCCTGGACGACCCCGCCGACCTCGAAGCCGCCCTCCGCGCGGCACACGCCGCGATCGAGGCCGATCCCGGCGTGGTCGCGCCCGGATGGACTCTGTACGGCGTGCGCGCGGAAGAGGTCGAGTTCTGGCAGGCCGACCGCGACCGCCGGCACACCCGCCTGCGCTACACCCGCGAGGCGGCCGCCTGGGCGCGGCACCGCCTGTGGCCCTGAGACGGCACGCCGGCCGGGCCCGAACCCTCGGCCGGGAAGTACGGTGATCGATGTCGGGATCGGAGGTCGTCGTGGGAGCACCGGCCCGCGCAGGGGATGGGCCGCTGGAACGGCGGCTGGGCCTGCCCGACGCCGTGGTCATCGGGCTGGGTTCGATGATCGGCGCGGGCATCTTCGCCGCCCTGGCGCCGGCGGCGCGGGCGGCGGGGTCCGGGCTGCTGCTCGGGCTGGCCCTGGCGGCCGTCGTCGCCTACTGCAACGCCACCTCATCGGCCCGGCTGGCCGCGCGTTACCCCGCCTCCGGCGGCACGTACGTGTACGGGCGGGAGCGGCTGGGGGACTTCTGGGGCTACCTGGCGGGGTGGGCGTTCGTGGTCGGCAAGACCGCCTCGTGCGCGGCGATGGCGCTGACCGTCGGCTCCTACCTGTGGCCGGAGCGGGCCCACCTGGTGGCGGTGGCGGCGGTGGTGGCGCTGACGGCGGTCAACTACGCGGGGATCCACAAGAGCGCCTGGCTCACCCGGGTCATCGTCGCGGTGGTCGTCGCGGTGCTGGCCGTCGTGGTGGTGGCGGGCCTGACGTCCGGCGCGGCGGACCCGGGACGGCTGGACGTCGGATCCGACGCCACCGCCGGAGGGGTGTTGCAGGCGGCGGGCCTGCTCTTCTTCGCCTTCGCCGGGTACGCGCGCATCGCCACCCTCGGCGAGGAGGTGCGCGACCCCGCGCGGACCATTCCCCGCGCGATTCCCCTCGCGCTCGGGCTGACCCTGGTCGTTTACGCGGCGGTCGCGGTGGCCGCGCTCGCCGTGCTGGACAGCGCGGGGCTGGCGAACGCGATCGGCCCTCTGGCCGCCGTCGTGCGGGAGGCCGGCTATCCCGACCTGGCCCTGGTCGTACGCGTGGGCGCCGCGCTCGCCGCGACCGGGTCGCTGCTCGCGCTGATCCTCGGGGTGTCCCGCACCGTGCTGGCCATGGCCCGTGACCGGCACCTGCCTCGTGTCCTGGCCGCCGTCCATCCCCGTTTCCGGGTGCCGCACCACGCGGAGCTGGCGGTCGGCTCGGTCGTGGCGGTCCTGGCCGCGACCGCCGACCTGCGCGGCGCGATCGGGTTCTCCTCCTTCGGCGTGCTGGTCTACTACGCCATCGCCAACGCCGCCGCCTGGACCCTCGGCCCCGAGGAGGGGCGGCCGCCGCGGGCCGTGCCCGTCGTCGGCCTGGCCGGGTGCCTGGTCCTGGCCTTCGCCCTGCCCCTGTCCTCGGTGGTGTCCGGGGCCGCCGTGCTCGCGGTCGGCGCCGTCGTCTACGCCCTGCGCCGGGCGGCCACCTGACGCGTACCGGTTGAGACTCGCCGGCGGCTACCATGAGGCAAATGCGACCGAAGTCTCAACCAAGGTGGAAACGGTGAGCCGACGGGCGCTACGCCCGGTCGACCTGGCGCGGGAGGCGGGGGTCTCCACCCAGCAGATCCGCAACTACGCCGACGCGGGCGTCCTCCCGCCCGCCGAGCGGACGGCCGCGGGCTACCGCAGGTTCGACACGCGGCACCGTGACGCCCTGCTCGCCTATCGGGCGCTGGCGAAGGGGTACGGCTGGGAGGCCGCCCGTTCGGTCATGCTGGCCGTGCACGAGGGCGACCTGGCGGGCGCGCTCGCCCTCGTCGACGCCTGCCACGCGGAGCTGCACCAGCAGCGGCTGGCTCTGCGGGCGACGGGGGAGGCGGTCGAGGCGGTGGCCGGGCAGGACCCCGGCGGCCCCGCGGCGCCGCGGTCCCCCCTGCGGATCGGGGAGATGGCCGCCCTCCTCGGCGTACGGGCCTCGGCGCTGCGGGTGTGGGAGGCCGCCGGGCTGCTGACGCCGCAGCGCGAGCCCGGCACCGGCTACCGGTGGTACGGCCCGGCCGAGCTGCGCGACGCCCGCATGATCCACATGCTGCGGCAGGGGCGCTATCCGCTGGCGCGGATCGGCGACGTGCTCGACGGCCTGCGCCGCACCGGCAGCACCGAGGCGCTGCGCGCGGCCCTGGCCGAGCGCCGGGCCGCCCTCGCCGCCACGGCCGTCGCCATGCTCGAAGGCTCCGCCCGCCTGCACGACTACGTCACCGGCTCCCTCCGGTGAGCTCACGGCCGGCGTCGGAACGGGGCGAGCGTTGCCCGCACCAGATCGGCGGCGCCCCAGTCGGGGTCGAACTGGGCGATCACCGCCAGGTGCTGGCGTAACTGCAGGATCGGCATGCGTTCGCGCCAGTCGCGGTCGAGCCCGGTCAGCTCGGCGTACAGCTCGAAGAACACCTGTGCCTCGGGCGGCGGCGCCGTCGTCCAGAGGTGCGCCAGGTCGACCTCGGCCCACGTGTACGACACCGCCGGGTCGATCAGCGCGGGCCGCCCATCAGGGGTGGCCATGACGTTCAGCGCCCACAGGTCGCCGTGCGTCAGGCACGCGGGCCTGACCGGCAGCAGCTCGGGCAGCCGGTCGCACAGCCGCTCCAGCGCCGCCCGGTCCGCGGTGCCGAGCGCCTCCCGGACGCGAGGCTCGCCGAGCCAGCGCAGCAGACGGTGCCGGGCGAAGAACTCGAACCCGTCGTCATCCCAGGTGTTGACCTGCCGGCGACGGCCCAGCCAGTTGTCCCGGTGCCACCCGAATCGGGGGGATCGCGTGGTGGTGTGCAGGTGGGCGAGCGCGTGCGCGAACCGTTCCCAGAAGGCCCCGGTGTCCGGCCGGGGATTCAGCACGGACAGCACGAGCAGGTCGCGGTCCGCGAGGATGATCTCGGGTGTGGCGACGCCGCCCGCCTCGCGCAGCACCGTGAGCCCTTCGGCCTCCGCGGTGAAGACGTCGTCCGAGGGGGGCTCGCCGAACGCCTTGACGAACACCGGCGTGCCGTCGCCGCGGCGGGCGAGCCCCGCCGTCGCGGCGAGGCCGCCAGTGGCGGGCTCGACCGCGACGACGTCGGTCAGGCCGGCCGCGTGCAGGCGTTCCAGCAGGAAGGACGTCGTATTCGTCACGGGTGAGCTCCTCTGCTCCCCGGCCGGGTTCCGATCACGGCGGTCGCGTCCAGTTCGTCGTCGTGGGTCAGGCGGGCGGTGAGGCCCGCGCGGGCGACGGCCTCTGCGGTCTCCTCCGCCTGGCTCTCGCTCGTCTCCACGAGAAGGTGGCCGCCCGGGGCGAGCCAGGCGTCCGCCCCGGCGACGACCCGCCGTACGACGTCGAGCCCGTCCGCGCCGCCGTCGAGCGCGACCTGCGGCTCGTGCTCGCGTGCCTCGGGCGGCAGCAGCCCGATCGCGCCGGTGGGCACGTACGGCGGGCTGGCGAGCAGGACGTCCACCCGGCCGCGCAGCGCGGCGGGCAGGGCGGCGTAGAGGTCGCCCTCGTACACGGTGCCGACTGTCCTGCCGCACACGGGGGCGAGGTTGCGGCGGGCGCAGCGTACGGCGGCGGGGTCGACGTCGACGGCGTGCAGTTCGACCGGCCCGGCGGCTGCGGCGGCCAGCGCCGCGCCCATGGCGCCGGAGCCGCAGCACAGGTCGACGACGACGGCGCCCGGCCGGGCGAGCGCGGCGGCCTGGCGGACCAGGAACTCGGTGCGCGGCCGGGGCACGAAGACCCCGGGGTCGACGGCCAGTCGCAGGCCGCAGAACTCGGCCCAGCCGATGACGTGCTCCAGCGGCAGGCCGCGGACGCGGCGGGTCACCATGTCGTCGAGTTCGGCGGGCGTGCCCGCGGCGGAGATCAGCAGTTGGGCCTCGTCTTCGGCGAACACGCACCCCGCGGCCCGCAACCGGGCCACGACCGAGGGAAAAGCGAGGGAAAGAGACGTTGACAAGGGAGAGCCTTCCGGTGTGCCGAGGGCGCTCCCGTGGCCGCCTGCTCTACGCGACCGTACGTGTGTGGAGAGGGGAGCACCCGACCTGTTCAGCGGTAATGGGGCTCACCTCCTCGTGTCGTCGCCGCCGTGACCGGCACCCTACACCAGAGCGCCCGCTCACCGGCGGGCCGCGGGCCGGAGCGGAGATGTTGAGGCGGAATGCCCGCGGCCCTATGATCGCGATTGTGACGTTCACGTTCTTCTTCCAGCTCCGCTAGTCGCCGTCGGCGAAGCGAGGCCCCGCCCGTCGCCGACGAGGCGGGACGGCGGTGTGCCGTCCCGGGCCGACGCGGGAGAACAACGATCATCATGCGCTCAGGCGCTGTCACTGTCACTTTCTCCGCTCCGCGT
The DNA here is from genome assembly GCF_012999535.1 of Microbispora sp. H11081. Lineage (GTDB taxonomy): Bacteria > Actinomycetota > Actinomycetes > Streptosporangiales > Streptosporangiaceae > Microbispora. The sequence continues at coordinate 949,876 of NZ_JABBWV010000002.1, read as the reverse complement.
CCCTGCGCTCCCTCCGTCCCATGTACGGAGGCGAGCCTGGTGGCGCGGTGCGTCCACGGACTGGAGCCCACGGTAGCCGCGGAGATACTGCGGAACGGGCTCGGCATGATCACTCATATCGGGCATCGCGAGGTGCACTTCCGCGCGGAGCGACCGGCCGGGGCGCGCCGCCTCGTGCTGGGCCTGCGCACGGCGGACGACGTGTTCCTGCTGGCCGCGCGGGGCGACGACGTCGGCACGTCGCGGAGGGGGGCCGACGCGCTGGCGGGGCTCGCCGCCGCCGCCGACCTCGCCGTCCTCGCGCGGCTGCGCCGCGACCACGGCGGCCCTGCCGGGTTCACCGGCGTCGAGGTGTCGGCGTCGTTCCTGGGCAGGCGCGGCTTCACGAGGTACGACGTGGAGGACGCGGTCGGGCGCGTCCTGGCCGCCCGGCTCGGGGTCGGCTACCACTCGCGGCGCGGTGGTGCGCCGCCGCCGGGGCACAGCGGCTGGCGGGTCACCCTCGACGGGGAGCGGGCCACGCTGCTGCTGCGCGTCGCCGAGCGCCCCCTGCACCGGCGGGCCTACAAGCGGCGCTCGGTGCCGGGGACCCTGCATCCCCCGGTCGCCGCCGCCATGGCGGCGATGGCCGGCGTCGAACCCGGCGACACGGTCCTCGATCCCTGCTGCGGCGCGGGCACCCTGCTGGCGGAGGCGGTGCGGCAGCGGCCGGACATCCGCGCCTGCGGGTTCGACCTGGCCTGGCAGGCCGTCGCGGCCGCCAGGGAGAACGCCGCGGGGCTGCCCGTCGCCGTGGCCAGGGCCGACGCCGGTCGCCTGCCGGTGCCGGACGGCGTGGCCGACCGTGTGCTGGCTAACCCGCCCTGGGGTGGCCAGGTGGCCCCGGGAGGCCTGCTCGCCGAGTCCGCCGCACGCTGGTGGGCGGAGGTGCGCCGGGTGCTCGCGCCAGGCGGCACCGCGGTGGTCCTCCTGCCCGGCGTCGCCGAGGTGCCGCTCGGCATCCGCCACGGCCTCACGCCGGTGCACCTGCAACGCGTACGGGTGGCAGGGGCGGAGTCGTTCCTCGTCCGGTGGACCGCGCCGCGGCCGGGCGGCGGGCGAGGTCAGCCGTCGCCCGCTTCCCGCGCCGTGCGCTCCAGCCGGTCGCGGTAGTCCTGCCACCATGCCGGATCGCCGGGGGGCAGGTTGAGGTTCCCGTCCCGCACCCCGGCTTTCCCGTCGGCGAGTTCCCTGACGATGTCGGCGTGACCGGCGTGCCGGTTGGTCTCCGCGATGACGTGCACGAGGATCTGGTGCAGCGTCACCGTGCTGCGCTCGTCCGGCCACCACGGCACGTGGCCGGTCGCGTCGAGCGCCAGCGTGGCGATGGTGCTGTCGGAGTGCTGCCACACCCGGCGGTACAGCCCGACGATGTCGTCGCGTGACTCGTCGGCGGTCGCCCACATGTCCGCGTTGTCTTCGGCGTCGTCCTCCATCCATGGGAGCGGTTCGCCGAACGGCCGCCCGAACGTGTCGCCGAAGTAGCCTGCCTCCACTCCGGCCAGGTGTTTGACGAGTCCCAGGAGGTTCGTCCCTGTCGGGGTCATCGGGCGGCGGATCTGGTATTCGGACAGCCCGTCGAGCTTCCACACCACGACGTCCCGTGCGGTCTGCAGATAGCGTCGAAGGTCTGTTTTCGGGTCTGGTGTCGCCATGCCGGGAGTGTGTCACCTGGCACCGACAGGCCGCACCGGGTTTCCGCCGCCCTGCCTAGGATCCCTAGGTAGACGCTTAATCGATTGCGGCGAAAAGCGATGGCGGATAGCTTCGTCCGTATGAAGCCGATTTCCGAGCGCGAGATCCGCGCCTCGTTCGTCAACTGCACCAAGGGCGAAGCCAAACGCCTCGCCATACCCAGGGATCTGGACGCGCGGCCCTGGGAGGATCTGGACTTCCTGGGCTGGCAGGACCTCGCGTCACCTGGTCGTGCGTACCTGGTCGCCGAACAGGGCGACCGGCTGGTCGGGGTGGCGCTGCGGCGGGCCGCCTCCAGCGCAGGACAGGTGCGGCGCAGCATGTGCTCACTGTGCCTGACCACCCATTCGGGCGACGGCGTGTCGCTGATGACCGCCCGCCGCGCCGTCGGCGGCGGCAACTCGGTGGGCGCCTACATGTGCACCGACCTGGCCTGCTCGCTGTATCTGCGCGGGAAGAAGGACGTCGGGCCCGGCGGGCGGATGCCCGAGTCGCTCACGCTCGAAGAGAAGATCAGCAGGACCGGGGCGAACGTGAGCGAGTTCCTCCAGAAGGTGACCCAGTAGGCGACCCAGTAGGCGACCCGGTGACCGGGACCGCCCGATCCTGACGGGGCTCCCGCGTCAGCGCGGGGCGAGGACGCAGAACTCGTTGCCCTCCGGGTCGGCGAGGACGATCCACGGGACGTCGCCCTGGCCGACGTCGGCCGGTGTCGCGCCGAGGGCCCGCAGCCGGGCCACCTCCGCGGCCTGATCGTCGCCGGGGCAGGGCAGCACGTCGAGATGGACGCGGGTCCACACGGTCTTCGCGCCCGGCGTCTCCCGGAGGAACTCGAGGTATGGCCCGACACCCTTCGCCGAGCGCAGCCTCGCGTAGTCGTCGCCGACCTCGTGCACGGTCCAGTCCACCGCCTCGCCCCAGAACCGGGCCATGGCCCGCGGGTCGGCGCAGTGGACCACCACCGCGGCGATCGGCCCGGTGTCCCGGTAGACCTCCCGAGGCTCCAGCACGCAGAACACGTTGCCCTCCGGGTCGGCCATGACCGCCCACGGGACGTCGCCCTGGCCCACGTCGGCCGGTTTCGCACCGAGCTCCTTCAGGCGTGCGACCAGCTCCGCCTGGTGGGCCGCGGAGGTGGTGGCGAGGTCGAGGTGCGCGCGGTACCGCACCTTTTCCGGGTCGGGGGTGGCGACGACGTCGACGCAGACGGCGGTGGGGTCCGGCCAGTCGAAGCCCACGGGTTCGACGTTGGTCACACCGGGCCCCTCGCTGGAGACACCCCAGCCGAGCGCCTCCGCCCAGAAACGGCCGAGCGCCTCGTCATCCCGGGCTTTGAAGTTCACCTGGACAAGCCGCAGCGCCATGCCGCCGATCTTATGGCAGCCTCCCTGCGGGTGTTCAGCGGAGGCGGCGCCGGAAGGGGGAGGGGAGCGGCGGGGCGGGCGCGAGCCGTACGCGCGCGTCCACGGCCGCGACGCCGTCCGGCGTCACGATGACGGGGTTGAGGTCGAGCTCGGCGATGTCGGGCTGGTCGTCCATGAGGCGGCCGACGCGGACGACCAGGTCGGCCAGCGCGCCGACGTCGGCCTCCGGGCGGCCTCGGTAGCCGTGCAGGAGCGGCGCGCAGCGCAGCTCGCCGATCATCCGTGCCGCCTCCGCACGGTCGATCGGCGGCACCCGGAAGGCCCGGTCGGCGAGCAGCTCGGTCGTCACCCCGCCGAGCCCCACCATGATCAGCGGCCCGAACGTCTCGTGCGCGACGCCTCCGACGATCATCTCGACGCCCTCGGCGGCCATGGCCTGGACGATCGCCCCCCGCATGGCGGGGCCGAGGCGGGCGGCCATCTCCCGGTATGCCCGCCGGACCTGCTCGGGGGTTCGCAGGCCGAGCCGTACGCCGCCGACGTCGGACTTGTGGACGAGACGAGGGCCGGTCGCCTTGAGCACGGCGGGCAGGCCGGTGAGCGCGGTGGCCTCGGCGGCGGCCTCGGGCCCGTCGACCGCGACGGATGCGGCGACCTGAACGCCGTAGGCCGACAGCAGGCCGGTCGCCGTGCGCTCGTCCAGCCAGCGCCCCCCTGGATGGTCGGCCAGGTCCGCGGCGACGATCCGGCGGACGGCGGACAGGTCGATGCCCGCGACGTCCTCGGCGGGGGCAGGCGGCCGGGCCCGCCAGGCGGCGTGGCCGACGGCCCGGGACAGGGCGTGCACGGCCTGCTCGGGGAAGGCGTACGCGGGCACCCGGCCGTCGACCAGTTCGTCATGCCCGGCCAGGCAGGCGAGCACGGGCTTGGCCGCGCCCATGGTCGTGGCCGCGATGGCCTTCCTGGTCGCATCGAGGCCCGAGCCGAACGGCGGGGTGTAGACGATCAGGACGGCGTCGGCGCCCGGGTCGGCCAGCACCGTCGAGATCGCGAAGGCGAAATCCGCGGCGTCGGCCTCGGCGGTGAGATCGACGGGGTTGGCGACCGCCGCGGCCGGGCGGAGCCGGGCTCGAAGCGCCTGCGCGGTGGCGGGGGACAGGTCCGGCACGACCAGGCCGGCCCGCTCGCAGGCGTCCGCGGTCATCGCCTGCGGGCCGCCGGAGTTGCCGACGATGACCACCCGAGGGCCGTCCGGCAGCGGCTGGAAGGCCAGCAGCCTGGCGGTGTCGAGCAGGTCCTGGACGCTGTCCTCCCTGATCGCGCCGCAGGCGCGTAGCAGCGTGTCCACGGCGACGTCGGGGGTCGCGGCGGCGGCGGTGTGCGAGCGGACGGCCCGGCTGCCCGACGTGGTGCGTCCGCTCTTCACGACGATGATCGGTTTGCGGGCGCTGATCCTGGCGGCGATCCGGCCGAACCTGCGCGGGTTGCCGAAGGATTCGAGATACAGGGCGATGACGCGGGTGGCCGGATCGTCCTCCCAATATTCGAGCAGGTCGTTGCCGCTGACGTCCGCCTTGTTCCCGACGGAGGCGAAGGAGGAGACGCCGAGGCCGACAAGTCCCGCGCGTTCGACCAGAGCGGCCGCGACCGCGCCCGACTGGGACATCAGTCCCAGCGGCCCCGCGGCAGGGCGCCCGGGCAGGAAGCCTGCGTGCAGGCGGGCGGCCGTGTTCACGACGCCGAGGCAGTTGGGCCCGATCAGCCGCATGCCCGCCTCGCGGCAGACACGCAGCAGTTCCCGTTCGGCCTCGCGGCCCCCGGCCTCGGCGAAGCCGGCGGTGAGGACGACCAGGGCGCGCACCCGGTGGCGGGCGCACTCGCGGGCGACGCCGAGCACGGCGGAGGCGGGGACGGCGATCACGGCCAGTTCCGCCGGTCCGGGCAGCGAGGCGATGCCGGGATAGGCGGGCAGGCCGCACACCTCGGCGGCCCGGGGATTGACGGGGTAGATCGGCCCGGGGAAGCCTCCGTCGACCAGGTTGCGCAGCACGCGGTGCCCCACGCGGGCCGGGTCGCGGCTGGCCCCGACGACCGCCACCGAGCACGGGGTGAACACGTGCGCGAGGGAGTTGCGCTCCGCCTCGTGCGCCCGGGCCTCGATCTCGGCCACCAGGCTGTCGGCGGGCCGCGTGGCGATGCGGATCTCCACCCGCCCCTCCTCGTACCGACTCTCCACCGGCAGGCCGAGATCACCCAGGACGCGCAGCATCACCCGGTTCTCGGGCAGGACGGTGGCGACCAGGTCCTCGATCCCCGCGTCGGCCGCGTCCAGGGCGAGGTGCTCAAGCAGCAGCGTGCCGAGCCCCTGGCCGTGCACCGGGTCGTCCAGCAGGATCCCCACCTCGGCCTCCGGCCTGCCGGGGCCGGGGACGTACTCGGCGACGCCGACCATGACTCCGCCGACCAGAGCGACCAGGGCGTGCCCCGGGTAGCCGGGGACGGTGATCCGGTCCATGTACGCGTCGGCCGAGGCGGTGCCACCGGTGAAGAACCTCAGGTACGCCGAGCGCGGCGACGCCCTGGCGACCAGCGCGTGCAGGGCGTCCCGGTCGGATGGGCGCAACGGGCGGATGTGCGCCACCCCGCCGTCCCGCAGGAGCACGTCGCACGCCTCGGCAACGGTTCTGGTCATGCTCCCAGCGTCGGCCACCGCCCGGCACGGCCCCAGGGGCCTCCTCCCCTTCCCGGCAGGGACCCTGGTCCCGGGATCGAGCGCCGCCACCGAGGTTTACGTCCGCCGATCTGCAAGGTGCGACCTCTGCGGGGGCATCACCCATGCAGGTGGAGGTGAACAATGGCTCGGTTGCGTGACTTCCTCCAGCGGTTCCGCCCGGCGGGCGTACCCGGCGCCGCGGCGCCCGCCGGCGTTCCCGCCGACTACGCGGCCGACCAGGCCGCCGAACTCGAGGTGGTCTTCTCCGCCCTGGAGGAGACACGGGCCATGTGCGCTCGTGAGCGGCTTCTCGCACGGTCAGGCGCGGACGAGACGCGAGCCCGCGCCCGGGCCCGGGCCGCCGCCATCGTCTCGGCTGCCCGCCTGGAGGCGGAGGCGGCGCGGGCGGAGGCCGCCGCCTCGGCTCGCCGCGCTTCGGAGCGGGAGAGCGACGCTCTCCTGCGAGACGCCGCGCGCTCCGCCGCCGCGACCCGCGAACGTGCCGCGGAACGCACGCCGGAGATGGTCGCCCGGGTCGTCGCGGAGGTGCGGTCGCTGACCCGTGATCTGTCGTGACCGCCTCCTGGGTCTCCGGCTCGACCCGGGCGAGGGCGCTGGTGCGTCGTGGGCTCGGGCTCCGGCGGGCCCGCCGGCTCGCCGCCTGCGGCTCCGCCGCCGAGGCGGTGGCCATGCTCGCGCTCACCTCCTACGGCCACGACGTGCGGCCCGGTCAGAGCCTGCCCGACGCCCAGCGGGCCGTGGTGGCCACGCTCGCCTGGCATATCCGCGTCCTCACCGGCTGGCTGCCGAGGGAGGGCGGGCAGATGATGCGCGTCCTGGCCCGGTGGTTCGAGATCGCCAACGTGGACGAGCTGATGTGCCGCCTGGCCGGACGGCCGGCCGATCCCGAGTTCGTCCTCGGCTCGCTGAGCACGGCGTGGCCGCGGCTGCGGCGGTCGGGGTCGCTCGCCGAGATCAGGACGACGCTGGCCGCCTCCCCGTGGGGCGACCCGGGCGGTTCCACCCGTCACGACATCCAGCTGGGCATGCGCCTGGCCTGGGCGGAGCGGCTCGCCGACGTGCTTCCTCCCACCGCCCGATGCTGGGTCCTCGGCGCGGCGGCGCTGCTGGTCGCCCGTGAACGGCATGCCGAGCGCCGTGAGCTGTCCGCCGCGGTGCGCGATCGCTGCCGTGTCCTCATCGGTCCGGACGCCGTGGCGGCGACGTCGATCACGGAGATGACCGGGCGGCTTCCCTCGGCCGCCCGCTGGGCGCTGCTCGACGTCGGCGACCCCGGCCGGTTGTGGGAGGCCGAGCCGCGCTGGTGGAAGCGGGTGGAGGACGACGGGCGCGCCCTGCTGACGGGCTCCGGCTTCTCGGCGGGCCCCGTCGTGGGGGCGGTCGCCGTGCTGGCCGCCGACGCGCGCAGGACGGGGGCCGCGCTGGAACTGGCGGCGAGGGGAGGCGCCGCCGATGCCCTCTTCTGACAGGACCCGCGTGACCTGGCGGGAGGCTCTGTGGCCGGTCCGCATGGAACGGGTCGCGATCACGGCGCCCGCCGCCGCCATGACCGACGTCCTGAGGCAGGTGGGCGGCGCGGGGGCGGTCGAGTTGTCCACGGCCGCCGACGCGCCGCTGGAGACCGTCTCGCGGGAGGCCGTGGTCCGCGATGACGTCGCGGCGCTCGCCGGTTGGATGCCCGCCACGCTGGTGACCGGCCTGTCGGCCCGCCTGGCGCCCCACGGCGGCGTGGTCGTCCCGATCTCCCGGCCGGCCGGCGTCGAGGCGCCGTCCCTGCTGCGGTCGGCCGGGCTGCGCGGCTTCCTGTCCCCGGTCGTCGCCACGTACGGAACGGTGCCCTACCGCGACATCGACCCCACTCCGCTGGCGGCCGGCGCCTACATGGTCATGTTCGGCATGATGTTCGGCGACGCCGGCCACGGGGCGCTGCTGCTGGTCGCGGCCGCCGGCCTGTGGCGCCGCCGGCCCAGGCGGCTGGCCAGGTTCCATCGGGCGTGGCCGTTCGCCCTCGGCGCGGGCCTGACGAGCATCGTCTTCGGCCTGCTGTACGGCGAGTGCTTCGGCCCGACCGGCGTCGTGCCGGTGCTGTGGCTGAAGCCGCTCGCCCATCCCGTCCAGTTGCTGCTCGCCGCCCTCGGCGTGGGCGCGCTGCTGCTCGGCTGCGCCTACGCGCTCGCGGTGGTGAACCGGTGGCGCGAGGGGGGCTGGCCGGTCGCGCTCTACTCCCCGGCCGGCATCGCCGGCGCGGCGGTGTTCACCGGGCTCGGCCTGGCCTTCGCCGGATGGTACGCACGGCTGGATCTCCTGGGCGTGGCCGGTGGCCTGGTCGCCGCCACCGGTCTCGCGCTGGCCTGCGCCGGGTTCCTCGCCGAGGCCGGCGGCGGCGCCGGCGGGATCGCCCAGGCCGCCGTACGACTGTTCGACCTGGTCGTCCGGCTGGGCGCGAACCTCGTCTCCTTCGCCAGGCTGGCCGCGTTCGGCCTCACCCACGCGGCCATCGGGTCCATCGTGTGGGCGGGCACCACCAGGCTGTGGACCGGCCACCCGGTGGCCGCGGCAATGATCTTCGTCGCGGGCAACGCGCTCGCGTTCACGATCGAAGGGCTCGTGGCCGCCGTCCAGGCGCTGCGCCTGGAGTACTACGAGCTGTTCTCCCGGCTCTTCCAGGCCGAGGGGCGCCCGTTCCGCCCCTGGCATCTTCCACCGACGTCCGAGGAGGCGAGGCCATGTCCGTCTGGACCAGACGAGGCCTGCAGGCCGTGAACGCCGTCATCGTGCTCGCCGCGCTCGTCCTCCTCGTCTCGGCGCTCACCGCCGCCGGCGCCCCGAGGGCGGACGCGGGCGCCCCGTTCACGGCCGCGGCCCCGGCGGTGAACGGCACCGCGCTGCTCGGCGCGGCGATCGCGGTCGCCGGCTCGGCGATCGGCGCGGGCATCGCCGTCGCCTACACGGGAGCGGCGGCCCTCGCCGCGATGAGCGAGCGGCCGGAACTGTTCGGCCGGGCCATCGTCATCGTCGGCCTCGCCGAGGGAATCGCGATCTACGGTCTCGTCATCGGCGTCATCCTCATCGAACGGGCCTGACCGTGGGAACCGTGACGGTCATCGGGGAGGCCGTCCGCGTGGCCGCCTTCGGCCTCGCGGGCGCCCTGGTCCGCCCCGCCGAGGACGCCGAGGCCGTCCGTGCGGCCTGGCGGACCCTGGAGCCCCACGTGGCCGTGGTGGTCCTCACCCCACGGGCGGCCGAGGCCCTGGGCGACGAGGTCGCCCGCGCGGTGAACGGCGGGCCGCTGACGGTGGTGATGCCGGAATGATCGCGCTGCGGGACGCGCTGGAGCCGGTGGCCGAAGCCCTCCTGCGGCAGGCGCGGCAGGACGCGGACGCCGTCACCCACGCGGCCCGGCGCGGCGCCGCCCAGACCATCGAGGACGCGCGACGGCAGGCCCGCGAGATCATCGACGCCGCCCGCGAGCAGGGGGAGGCCGAAGGGAAGGCCTACTCGGCCGCCACCCGCGCGCGAAGCGCGCGACAGGCCCGCCGCACGGAACTGGCCGCCCGGCGGGACGCCCTGGAGGAACTGCGCAGGCGGGCGGGCGAGGCCGTACGGGCGCTCCGCGACGAGCCCGGCTATCCGCGGCTCGTCGAACGCCTCGCGGAACTGGCCCGCGAGGCGGGCGGCGACGATCTGGTGGTGCGCGAGCACCCCGGCGGCGGCGTCGTGGCGGAGGGACCGGGCCGCCGCGTCGACTGCTCGCTGGAGGCACTGGCCGGCCGTGCCGTCGACGCGCTCGGAGCGGAGGTGGAACGCCTGTGGGCACCGTGACACGGGTCGACGGCCCGCTCGTCGAGGTCGAGGGCCTGACCGGAGCAGCGATGTTCGAACTGGTCGCCCTCGGACGCCACAACCTGCCCGGCGAGATCATCGCCCTGCGCGGCGACCACGCCACCATCCAGGCGTACGAGTACACCGGCGGGCTGGCCCCCGGCGACCCTGCCGGGCGCGCGGGCTCGCCCCTGTCGGCGCGGCTGGGCCCGCACCTGCTCGGCGGCGTGTTCGACGGCCTGCTCCGCCCGCTCACCGGCGCGGGCATGTGGCTGGACCCCGCCGCTCCGCCGCCCGCCCGTGTCGGGGGCTCCTATTCGTTCAGGCCCCTGGTCGAGGAGGGCCGGACGGCGGCACGCGGCACACCGATCGGCAGCGTCGGCAGCGGATCGTCGCCGCCCTATCTGGTGCTCTCGCCCGGCGGCGTCGTCTCACGGATCCGGGAGCCGGGCCCCTGCCTCCCCGGGGACCCCGTCGCGGTCGTCGGCGGCGCCCAGGTCACCCTCGAACGCCGGCAGCCGGTGCGGCGGCCCCTGCCGTACGCGTCCCGGTGCGATGAGCCGGTCCCCCTGACCACCGGGCAGCGGGTCATCGACCTGCTGCTGCCGGTGTCCAAGGGCGGCACGGTCGCCGTTCCCGGCGGCTTCGGCACCGGCAAGACCGTGCTGCTGCAGCAGATCGCGAAGTGGTGCGACGCCGACGTGGTCGTCTACGTCGGCTGCGGAGAACGCGGCAACGAGATGGCCGACGTCGTCGCGGAACTGGGCCGGCTCACCGACCCGCGCACCGGCGGCCGGCTGGCGGACCGGACCGTGGTGATCGCGAACACCTCGAACATGCCGATGATGGCCCGTGAGGCCAGCGTCCACACGGGCGTCACCGTGGCGGAGCACTTCCGCGACATGGGCTACGACGCCGTGGTCATCGCGGACTCGACCTCCCGGTGGGCCGAGGCCCTGCGGGAACTCGGCTCCCGCAGTGGCGCGCTGCCCGCCGAGGAGGGCTACCCCGCCGATCTCGCGTCCGCGCTCGCGGCCTTCTACGAGCGGGCCGGAAGGGTGACCACGCTCGGCGGCGCCACGGGATCGGTCACCGTCATCGGCGCGGTCTCCCCGCCCGGAGGGGACATGACGGAGCCGGTGACCGCGCACACCCAGCGGTTCGTCCGCTCCCTGTGGACGCTCGACCGCGACCTCGCCTACGCCCGCCACTACCCGGCGGTGTCCTGGGCGGGTTCCTTCGCCCGAGACGCCGACGCGATGACGGCCGCGGTCCCCGGCGCCGCCCAGCGGCGCGGCCGGGTGAGCGGCATCCTCGCCGAGGCCGACCGCCTCACCGCGCTGGCCGAACTGCTCGGCGCCGCGACGCTCCCGGCCCACGAGCGCGTCGTCCTGCTCGCCGGGCGCCTCATCCGGGAGGGCTTCCTGCGGCAGAGCGCGCTCAGCCCGCGTGACTGCTTCTGCCGGCCGGAACGCACGGCCCTGCTCGCCGACGCGCTTCTCGCGGTCGTCGACCGCTGCCAGGCCCTCGTGGAGGACCAGGTGCCGGTCGCGTGGATCGAGGGGCAGGACTTCTCCCCGGTTCTCCGGGCCAAGGAGGCCCCGGAGGAAGAGATCACGGCCAGGCGGGACACGGTGCTGGACGCATTGGGGAGATCGCGATGACGGTCTGGGCGCCTCTGGAGTACACCGACGTGGCGGAGCTGCGCGGCCCGCTGGTGATGGTCCGCGGCACCAAGGGCGTGGGCTGGGACGAGTACGCGTCGATCGAACTGGAGACCGGGCAGCGCCGGCACGGCCTCGTCCTGGAGGTCGACCACGACCTGGCCGTCGTCCAGGTCTTCGAGGGAACCGCCGGAATCCGGGCCGAGGGCACCCGGGTGACCTTCGCCGGCCGCCCGATGCGGATACCCGTCGGCCCCGGCTGGCTGGGGCGGGTCTGCGACGGCGCCGGACGGCCGCTGGACGGAGGCCCCCCGGTCACCGGGACGGCCGACGCCTCCGTCAACGGCTTCCCCCTCAATCCCACCCTGCGTGAACCCCCGTCGGAACCGGTGCTGACCGGAATCTCCGCCATCGACCTGCTGACCACGCTGGTGCGCGGTCAGAAGATCGCCGTCTTCTCCACCGGCGGACTGCCTCATCTGGCACTCGCCGCCCAGATCGCCGCCCAGGCGGGCGCCGGCGGCCGGCCGTTCACCGTCGTGTTCGCCGCCATCGGCCTCACCCACCCCGACGCGGCGGCCGTACGGGACAGACTGGAGGAACGGTCGGCCGCCGGGGAGCTGACCCTGCTGCTGAACCTCGCCGACGACCCGGTGATCGAACGGATCCTCACCCCGCGGCTCGCCCTGACCATCGCCGAGCATCTCGCCTTCACGATGGGCCGCCACGTCCTGGTGGTGCTCGCCGACATGACCAGCTACTGCGAGGCGTTGCGGGAGGTGTCGGCCGCGCGCGGGGAGATTCCCGCCCGGCGGGCGTACCCCGGCTATCTCTACAGCGACCTCGCCTCCCTGTACGAACGATGCGGGCGGGTGCGAGGACTGCCGGGCTCCGTCACCGTGCTGCCGGTGCTGACCATGCCCGCGGGGGACATCACCCATCCGGTGCCCGACCTCACCGGCTACATCACCGAAGGCCAGATCCTGCTGACCGGGGACGTCTCCGCCTACCCGCACATCGACCCGCTCTCGTCGCTGTCGCGGATGATGCGGGAGGGGGCGGGACCGGGTCGCACGCGGCCCGAGCACGTCGATCTCGCCGCCCAGATCACCGCCGCGCTCTCCCGCGCGCGGCAGGCACGGGAGCTGGCCGAACTCGTCGGAGAAGGCGCACTAAGCGCCGCCGACCGCCGGTATCTCGCCCTGGCGGAGGCGTTCGAACGCCGGCTGCTCGCGCAGCGGGAGGACGAGTCCCGCTCACTGGACGAGACCTTCGACCGCGCCTGGAACGTCGTCTCCGTCCTGCCGCGCAGGGAGCTGACCATGCTGTCGCCCGAAGCGCTGGACGCGGGCTACCGGGAGGACGGATGAGGCTCCCCGTCCCTCCCGGCAGAGCCGGGCGACTGTGGCTCAGGCGCCGCCTGGCCGTACTGCGGCGCGGACTGGCCGTGCTGGACCGCAAGCTGCGGATCCTGCGGCGGGAGCGAGAGCGCCTCGCCCTCCACGCGGCCCGCACCGGCCGGGAATGGGAAGCGGCCTGCCGGGACGCGGACACCTGGTCGCTGCGTGCGGCACTGCTCGGCGGCCGGAGGGCGGTCCGGCTCGCCGCAGGCGGCGGGCTCGCCGAGGTGTCGGTGGACCGGGTGGACGCGATGGGGACGAGCTATCCCGGCCGCGCCTCCTTCCGGGCGCCGGAGGAGGACGATCCGGCCGCCCCGCTCCCGCTGACCGCGGCGCTCGGGCCGGCCAGGGACGCCTGCCGCGACGCGCTTCGCGCCGCCGTCGAACATGCCGCGGCCAAGGAGGCGGAACGGATCGTGGCCGCGGAGGAGGAGGCCACCGGCCGCCGGATCCGCGCGCTCCGCGACCACGTCCTGCCCCGCCTGGAGGCCGCGCTGACCGAGGTCGAGCTGGCCCTCGACGAGATGGAAAGAGCCGACGGCGCCCGGGTCCGCCGCGCGATCGGCTCGCGGGCGGCGCGGCCGGAGGAGCGGTGACCGCCCTCGGAGGGCGTCGCCCTCGGTACGGAGGTCCCCCGGCCGAGGGACCTCCTGCCCTAAGCAGTAGGAGCGAACCCAGTCAGGCTGAAAAGCGGCAACGGGGTGAGTCATATGCTCACGTTGAGCGTCATCAAGGCTGGCACAGGGGGTTCGCCACTGCGCCGTCCATCCGCGGCTGCCGGCCGAGGCCAGGCGAGATCGCCCCGGCGCGTCACGTGATCCGCAGACCCCGGTCGGCAGCGGGACGAACAAGCCCATTACGGGAGAGATGAGGCAGCCATGAAAGCGGCAGTCGGCGACCGATTGATCATCGAGAGCCGTCACCTCGACGGGCCTCGCCGCACCGGCATCATCACGGGCCTCCATCACAGCGACGGGACCCCGCCATATGTGGTCAGGTGGTTGGACGAGGAGCACGAGACTCTCATTTTCCCGGGCCCGGGTGCCCACGTGGAGCACCGTCGCGAATACGGAGAGCGCGGTAGGTGACAAGGCAGGATGACAACCAAGCGCTGGAACATCGGCATCGACATCACCGAGCAGGACGACGAGACCTACGCCTGCGCCACGCTGACCACGGGCGACGGAGTCAACGTCACGGGCGCCGGTCACGCTCACCGCAGCCCAGACGACCGGTCGATCCCCGAAGTGGGCGACGAGATCGCCACGGCCAGAGCCCTGACCAGGCTGAGCCACTGTCTCAACCAGATCGCGGTCAGGAAGATAGCCCCCCAGCAGCTCGCGCTCCGGGAAGTGGTCGAACTGAACCCGCCCTGGGAGCTGCCTGAATAAGGCATCTGCGCCGAATCGGCCACCAACGCTCGCGACGGGAGGACACGCCATGAGCAAACTCATCGTGGTCGGGGCGGACGGATCGGCACAGGCCCTTTGCGCTGTGGACTGGGCCGCCGCCGAAGCCGGGCGCAGGCATCTGCCGTTGCGCATCGTGCACATCGCGGTCCGCTGGGAGTACAACGTCGCGACCCACGAACCCGGCCTGGAGGCGCCACGGCCGGAGGCCGCAGGACTGGAGGTTCTCCGGATCGCCGAGGACCGCGCCCGCACCTTCGCATCCGTCGACGTCGGCTGCAGGCTCGGGATCGGCCCCATCCCCGCCACGCTCCTTCAGGAGGCGGCCGACGCCGCCCTGCTGGTGCTGGGCTCGCACAGCACTGGGGGTTTCACACGGTCGCTGCTCGGCTCGGTGAGCCGCCAGATGGCGGAACACGCCGCGTGCCCTGTCGTCATCGTGCCCGGGACTGGAACCGGCTCCGGGCCATCTGGGATCGTCGTCGGTGTCGACGGCTCGGAAGCCTCCGTAGACGCCGTGGGCTTCGCGTTCGAGGAGGCATCCCTGCGCTCGGTCGGCCTGCGTGCGGTGCACGCCTGGGCCCACCCCGCGTACCCGAGGGAGATGCGCCCGGTCCGCTACGACATGACGGCGGTCGAACGGGAGGGTGCCAGGCTTCTGTCGGAGTCGCTGGCGGGTTGGAAGGCCAAGTACCCGGACGTTTCAGTGGCCGAAGATGTGATCGAAGGCGTCCCCACGTCGGTTCTGGTCGACGCCTCGGGTGCCGCGGAACTGCTCGTCGTCGGAGCCAGAGGACGTGGCGGCTTTCCCGGGCTCCGCCTCGGCTCGGTCAGCCACGCGGTCCTCCACCATGCGAAAGGACCGGTGGCCGTCGTGCGCGGCCTTCATCCCGGCCGAGCAGGGGCGGGACGGTGACGCCGGGCCGACTGAGCCGCAATTCATGTCGATGTCGCGGTGCGAACCGCCGTCCTCGGTCGCCTGGCGGATCTCCGCCGCGACCTGCTTCTCCCGGGCTGGTGACATCCGCCACCGCCCTTCGCCGCCGCGGACAGCGAGCCTCAGGCGGGCGACATCACGCTGGATCCGGTGCACTACGCGATGACCTCCTGGGATCTGGCCACCCGCCCCGCACAGGGTGCTTCTCGGACACCCGGCCGGGGCCGCCGCCGTGGGTGCCGCAGTCGTGGTTCAGCCCGGCTCCATCCGGGGGCGCCGGAACCGCCGTGGCACGCCGACCCACCGGGCGTGGATCGCCGTCATCGCCCGCTCCAGTGTCTGTTCCGTGGGCGCATCGGTGTCGATCTCGGTCGCGTCCGGCCAGGGCGCCATCGTCGCCGTCATCGCCGCGGCGATCGCCTGGTCCGCGTCCGATATCCCGCCGATGCGGCGCGCGAGCCGCTCGGTGGTCACTCGCGGAGGGGCGGTGCAGCACAATGCCAGGAGATCGGCGGAAGTACGCCGAGCCAGGCACACCGCGGCGGTGCGGTGCGCGGCGTCGGTCCAGGAGGCGTCGACGACGACCGGCTCGCCGAGACCGAGCAGCCTCTCGGCCCTGGACAACAGCTCGGTGTAGGTCCGTCGGGTGAACTCCGCGCGGTAGATGCCTTCGCCGAAGGGGGCGGCCGCGGGCTGGTGAGGCGATATGCCGGCGAGTTCCTTGCGAAGACGGTCGCTGGTCAGCAGCGTGCAGCCGAGCCGGTCGGCGACGGCGGCGGCCAGGGTCGACTTGCCGGTCCCCGGGAGCCCGCCGACGAGGACCATGGTGACCGCGCCCGCCTGGAGATGGCCCAGCGTGAGCTCGGCCAGACGCCGGGCCTTCCACGCCGCTGCGGTGTCTCCCTGTCCATGGCGCAGGCAGGCGACCTTGGCGCGGACGAAGGCCCGGTAGGCGACGTAGTGATGCCACAGCGAGGGCGGCGAAGGGTCGCCGGAGAACTCGGCGTACCAGCGCAGGAACAGCTCCGCCAGGCGAGGCGCGCCCAGTCGCTCCAGGTCCATGGCCAGGAAGGCGGCGTCGTCCAGGCCGTCGACGAAACGGAGCAGGTCGTCGAATTCCAGGCAGTCCAGGATCCGAGGCCCGTCGTCCAGGCAGAAGATGTCGTCGGCGAGCAGATCGCCGTGGCCGTCCACGATCCGGCCTTCCGCGACCCGGCGGGCGAAGAGCGGTTCCCGGCCGCCGAGGAAGCGCAGCGTGAGCCGTTCGATCTCGTCGAGGACCTCGGTGTCGATCACCGCCTCGGGCAGCGCCCGCAGCTCGCGGAAGCTGGCGGTCCAGCGTGATCGCAGCGCCTGCCCGTCCCCTTGTGCGTCGATCCGGGGGCTGTGCGGGGATCGGGCGTGCATGCCCGCGATCATTCGCGCGACCTGGCACACGGCGTCCTCCACCGGTTCTCCCGCGCGGACGAGCGCCGACA
Organism: Microbispora sp. H11081; assembly: GCF_012999535.1. Classification (GTDB taxonomy): domain Bacteria; phylum Actinomycetota; class Actinomycetes; order Streptosporangiales; family Streptosporangiaceae; genus Microbispora. The sequence goes on along the minus strand of NZ_JABBWV010000002.1, from coordinate 933,334 downwards.
GGCGGCGTTCGTCCGGCATACGCCGCATCACCACGAGGTGCTCCCGGACCCGTCCGTCCGGACCGGCCACGTCGGCCACTCCTTCGTAGACGTCCGGCGCCAGCCGGCGGTTGAGCTCGACCTCCTTGTGGCACATCGCCCGCCGGGCCTCCAGCGTGGTGAAGTCCAGGAAGTCCAGATCAACGGGCTTCTTCAGCTTGAAAGCGTGATCGCCGAGGAGGATCACCACCCCGGCGTGCGTCTCCTTGACCTGCGCCCATGGCCTCATCGAGGTGCCCCCGTCCCCGGCCGGTGCCGGACGGCGTCTCCACGTCTGCTTCCCGGAGACATTCCCCGCGCACCGGCTCCACCCCTCGGTTGTGGCCCGGCGATGCCCCTGCCGGTCATGGACCACGATCAATCGGGGTGCCCGGTGACGCCAACGGTGATCTCACCGCGGCCGCCTTTTTCGTCTGCCGGACGACGGCTACGGGGCAGGGAGCCCAAGCACGGCCCGCGCAGCCGCCTCGGCATCGGGTCCCCAGCTCGCCGGCTGCGGGACGAGTGGCACGAAATACGGCCAGCGCAGCGCCGCGTACACGATCCGCAGCGGCGCACCGCGGAGCGCGGCTTCCTGGCCGGCCCAGCCGGCTGCCTGAAGCGAGGGCGTCGATCCGTCGACACCCACGACGATAGGCTCTGCCATGCCGTCACCCCTCACGCGTTCCCGATCGACGATCGGCAGGTAAGGCTGTAACAGCAGTTGTGCCCGCCTCCGTGCCCCGGCTGGCGCACCGTCAGGGGCGGGATGTCCATGTCGCGGCCTCGCCTGCGCAGTACCAGCCGGAGTTTCCCGCTATCCGAGATCGGGCTCCGACTCCGGCGCCCGGAGGTCACCGGCTCCGAACAGACCCACGAGCGTGCCATCTGCCCGGGTCACGACGACGTGCCGGATCTTGGCGTGATCCATGTGTTCGGCCAGCCGCGCGACCTCTGTGCTCGGACGGGTGGTCGTGACGCCGACGCGCATGACACGCTCGGCCGTAGCCGTGGGATCCGCGCCGATCAGCTCAAGCGAGCCGATCACCCCGTGAACGACGCCATCCCTGTCGATCACCACTGCCAGCCCTGCCGGATCCGCGATGACTCTGTCCGCTACTTCCACGAGCGGATCCTCCAGGTAAGCGATCACCGGGTCACGACGCACCTGTTCTCTCACAAGGGCAGCGTGCCCTTCATAGGGAAGATCGGCGGAGATCCAGTCCATCTTGCCCGGCGAGTAGTCGTGAACGGAGTCAAATCCCAGCCTCTCCAAGCGGTGGGCCGCTCGGGGACTCAGATCGCAGAGCCAGTCGTGGCAGTAGACGATGATCGGCCGAGACCTGTCCAGCGTGGCGGCGGACAGGTCGTCGAGATCCCGCATCGGGTGGTTGACGGCAGACGGGAGGTGCGCCCACTCGTACTGCTCCCTGGGGAGCACCTCGACCAGCTGAGCCCGCCCGGCTGAGACAAGATCCTGCACAGCTTCTCGAGTGACAACCTGCACCATGTTGCGGGGCCGTACCCCGCGGACGGAGAGTATGCCGGTTGAGAAGTCGCGGGCCGTCCTGTCGCCGTCGTCGCGGCAGCGCCACCAACCGGCCGGCGTGCGCGAAAAATCGCCGGGAACGCTGTGACCCACGACGGTATGGGGCCGATGTCCGCTCCCCAGTGATGGACGCACGCCCCCGTACACCGGCGGAATGTGGGTACGGATGGGCGCAAGGACCAGGCCCTGTGCGGTCACGGGGAATGGCCGCTTGAGCGGTGGTTCCGGGGGTGGGCGTATGTTTCTTGATCGCCATGATGCGGGGGTACGGCTCGCCGAGGAGTTGCGCCGGCGTGCCGGGGCTGAGGATGTGGTCGTCCTGGGGCTGCCCAGGGGTGGGGTACCGGTGGCGTACGAGGTGGCCCAGACGCTCGGCGCGCCGCTGGACGTGATCGTGGTGCGCAAGCTCGGGGTGCCATACCAGCCGGAGCTGGGATTCGGCGCCGTCGGCGAGGGTGGGGTAGGCGTCGTCAACCGCGATGTCGTACGGCTTGCGCATCTCAGACAAGCGGAGATGTCCGCTGTGGAGGAGCGCGAGCGGGCCGAAGTCGAGCGCCGGGCCCGGCGTTTCCGCGGTCACCGCCCGCCCGCGGACCTTTCGGGCCGTACGGTGATCGTGGTCGATGACGGGATCGCGACCGGGGGAACGGCTCGTGCCGCCTGCCAGGTCGCACGCGCGCGTGGCGCTTCACGGCTGGTGCTCGCGGTGCCGGTGGGGGCGCGGGAGACGGTCGAGAGTCTGCGCGAGGACGCCGACGAGGTGATTTGCCTTGACGTCCCCGACCACCTCTACGCGATCGGCTTCTGGTATCACGATTTCTCCCAGACCACCGACGAGCAGGTCGTCGAGTTGCTGCGGCGGGCCGCGTCCCGACATGAGGCCACCGCAGGGTCTGATCCGCAGGGTCTCGCCGAGGATGTGGAGGTGGACGCCGGGCCGGTCCGGCTCCCCGGCCGGCTGGTCGTCCCTCCGAAGGCGCCAGGTGTCGTGGTTTTCGTGCACGGCAGCGGCAGCAGCCGGCACAGCCCCCGAAACCGGTACGTCGCGACCGCACTCAACCATGCGGGTCTGGGAACGCTGCTGTTCGATCTACTCACCGCGCAGGAGGAGATCGACCGCGGCAACGTGTTCGATATCGGGCTGCTGGCGGGCAGGCTCGTCCAGGTGACCGGCTGGGTAGGTTGTCAGCGCAGGTTGGCGGGGCTTCCGACCGGCTACTTCGGTGCGAGCACCGGCGCGGCGGCAGCGCTGTGGGCGGCAGCCGAACCTGGCAGGGAGATCGCGGCCATCGTGTCCCGCGGCGGCCGGCCTGACCTCGCTGAGCCCCGTCTCGGTGAGGTGCGCGCCCCCACCCTGCTGATCGTGGGAGGCCGCGACACCGTGGTGCTCGGTCTCAACCGGGCGGCCCAGGAGCGGTTGCGCTGCGAAAGCTCGCTTCAGGTCATTCCCGGCGCAACGCACCTGTTCGAGGAGCCGGGAGCGCTCGAGACGGTCGCCCACCTCGCCTGCGACTGGTTCACCGACCACTTCACGCTCCATGCCGCATGAGGTCGCCAGCCTCGGCTGCGAAGACCGGGCAGCCGCGAAGGTGGCAAGGCCGCCGTGGCCTTCGCTGAAATCCAGGCTGTGTGCCCGGCCCTGACCTTCCGCCCGTCGTCCAGACGTCTCGCCGACAGGGATGGCGGGTTTTCCGTCCGTGTCAGAGGGGATTTCCGCTCCTACGGGTGCGTGATGAGCCAGATTCACGCCGCAGCGGAGGCTCAGCGCAACTGAGGAGGAGGCCGCGATGACCTGGGAGCCGATACGGAAAACAGGACAGGAGGCGGCGCGGTCCAATCTGACGGACTACGAACGCGAGTGCCATGGCTTCTCCTGGCAGACGGCGCGGCGATCCGTGTCCGGCCTGCCCGAGGGCCGGGGGCTGAACATCGCCTACGAGGCCGTGGACCGCCACGTGGGCACGCCGCGAAGCGATCACGTGGCGCTTCGGTGCGTCGGCAGGGACGACACCGTCACCGAGATGACCTACGAGGATCTCCGCTCCGCCACCAACCGCTTCGCCAACGTGCTGCGCGGCATGGGGGTGGGCAAGGGCGAACGGGTGTTCACGCTGCTCGGCCGGGTTCCTGATCTTTATGTCGCGGTCCTGGGGACGCTGAAGAACCTGAGCGTGCTGTGCCCGTTGTTCTCCGCCTTCGGCCCCGAACCGATCCGCGAGCGGTTACGCCTCGGCGACGGGCGTGTCCTGGTGACCACCCCGGAGCTCTACGCCCGGAAGGTCGCCGTGATCCGCGAGTCGCTGCCCGGTCTGAGGCACGTGCTGGTCACCGGCGATGCTCCCCCGCCTCAGGGCACCGTGTCCCTGCGGGGATCGATGGCCGAGGCGTCAGCGGAGTTCGAGATTCCCTCCACCGACCCGGAAGACATGGCGCTGCTCCACTTCACCAGTGGGACGACCGGCACACCCAAAGGCGCCGTCCACGTACACGAGGCAGTGGTCGCACACCGCGTCACCGCCACCTACGCCCTCGACCTTCGCTCCTCCGACGTCTTCTGGTGCACCGCCGACCCCGGCTGGGTCACAGGAATGTCGTACGGAGTCATCGCGCCGCTCAGCCTGGGAGCCACTCTCGTCACGGACGCGGGGGAGTTCGACGCGCGGCGCTGGTGCCGCGTCCTTCAGGATCAGCAGGTCACCGTCTGGTACACCGCCCCGACGGCGCTGCGCATGCTCATGCGTCATGGCGACACCCTTCCGGGCGAGTACGACCTGTCCGGGCTGCGCTTCGTCGCCAGCGTGGGGGAGCCGCTCAACGCCGAGGTGGTGGTGTGGGGGCCGCGCGCGCTCGGCCTGCCGATCCACGACAACTGGTGGCAGACCGAGACCGGTGCCATCATGATCAGCAATTTCGCCGCGATGGACATCAAGCCGGGCTCCATGGGCCGTCCACTGCCCGGCATCGAGGCGACCGTGCTGAAAAGAGGCGCGGACGGGAGAGCCCGCGTCGTCGACGGCGAGGTGCGGGTGGTGGAGGAGCCCGACATCGAGGGAGAACTCGCACTCCGCCCCGGCTGGCCCTCGATGTTCCGCGCCTATCTCGGGAACCCGGAAAGGTACCGCAAGACGTTCGCCGGAGGCTGGTATCTGAGCGGCGACATTGTGCGAAGGGACCGGGACGGTTACTTCTGGTTCGTCGGCAGGTCGGACGATGTGATCAAGTCGGCGGGGCATCTCGTCGGGCCGTTCGAGGTGGAGAGCGTGCTGATGGAGCATCCCGCCGTGGCCGAGGCGGGTGTGATCGGCAAGCCCGACCCGGTGGCCGGCGAACTGGTGAAGGCCTTCGTCACGCTCAACACCGGCTTCGAGCCGACCGAGAGGCTTCGGCTGGAGCTGATCGCCTTCGGCCGGCGCCGCCTCGGCGCGGTCGCTCCGAAGGAGCTGTGTTTCGACCAGAGCCTGCCGCACACACGCAGCGGCAAGGTCATGCGCCGCCTGCTCAAGGCTCGGGAGCTCGGACTCCCCACAGGGGATATCTCGACCCTCGAACGCCACGAAGGTAGCGCACCGTGACAGCCATTAAGGACCGGCTGCTCACGTCGCGTGGACGGCGAGGAAGTCCGCTCCGCCGGCGATGGTGGCGAAGGCCGGGTAGTCGTCCTCCTCGATCCGGCATCCGCTGGATTCGCTCAGCGTCTGCACGTAGGTGAGAAAATCGAGCGAGTCCAGCTCCAGGGCGTCGCGGATGTCGGCGTCCCGCGGCAGCGCCGCCGGGTCCGTGTCCGGTGCCACCTGGCTCAACGCGCTCGTGATGAGTTCCCGGGCTTGTTGCGGCGTCATAGCGTTTCCGGCTGGTTGAGTAGCCGGTCGACGATGCCGAGGAACCGCCCGCCGGTGTAGCCGTCGGTCGCCCGGTGATCGGCGGCCAGGGTGACGGTCACCAGCGGCCGGACGCCCAGCAGCCCGTCGACGGCCCACGGGCGATCGAGGATCTTCCCGAAACCCACCAGGGCCACCTGCGGTGGGTAGATGACGCCGTGCACCGCTTCGACTCCCTGGTCACCGAGGTTGGTGACGGTGATGGTGGCCTCGGTCATCTCGGCACCGCGCAGCCGCCCTGTACGCGCCCGGGAGACCAGGTCTTTCAGAGCGGCCATGAGATCCTCGATCGCGAGGCGGGCCGCGTCGTGCAGGGCCGGGGCGATCAGGCCGCCGCCTTTGAGGGAGATCGCCACCCCCAGATGCACGGCCTTCCCGGGTACGAAGGCATCGTCGACCCAGAAGCCGTTCAACCTCGGCACCTCGGCGGCGGCGCGGGCGGCCGCCTTGAGGAGCAGGGCCGCGGGGAGCAGCCGACGTGAGACCGGCAGATCGCGGTTGCGCTCGCGCAACCATGCGAGCGCGCCGGTGAGGTCCACCGTTGCGCTCAGGTAGTAGTGCGGAATCTCCCGTTTCGACTTGGCCATCGCCCTCGCGATCGCCTGGCGCATCGCCTCCCGCCGGCGTTCCAGGTCAGCCTCCGGTACGGCTCGCACCTCCACCGGCTCGGCAGGCGGACGGGCGGCCTCCTCCACCGCCTCGGGCGGCCGTGGCCCGGCACCCCGTTCGGCCGCCTCCCGCACATCCTGGGCGCGGATCGCTCCGGCGCGCCCCGTGCCGTGGACGTCGGCGAGGTCGACGCCGAACTGCGCGGCGAGCCTGCGCGCCAGCGGCGAGGCCTTGGCCCGCGGCGAGACCTTGGCCTGCGGTGGGGGCTCCACATGCTCGACGTCCGCGCGGGTCACCCGTCCGTGCGGACCCGTCCCCCGTACGCGGGCGATGTCCACTCCGCGTTGCTCGGCCAGATGCCGCACCAGGGGTGAGGCGACCGGTGACGGAACGTGCGGCGCGTTTGGCGTCGGCAGGCGCGCCGGCGTCGGCCGTCGTGGGCGCGCCCGCTTCCTCAGGGGCCGAGCCGGCACCGGCTCGGGAGACACCGGTTCGGCAGCGGGCGGGGTGCCGACGATGACGGCGAGGGCCGTACCGACGGGCACCCGCCGACCGGTCCCCACCAGGAGACTCTCGACCGTCCCCGTGTGAAACGACTCGACCTCGATCGTGGCCTTGTCGGTGTCTATCACCGCGATGACGTCACCCTTGCGCACCCGATCCCCTGGCTTGACCAGCCACTCGGCGACCGCGCCCGACTCCATGTCCGCACCGAGCGAAGGCATCACGAACTCCGCGCGCTCGTTCATGAGGCGACCGCCTCTCGCGCGGCGGCGACGATCGACGGCACCTGGGGGAGGGCGGCCTCCTCCAGGTGGCGGGCGTAGGGAACGGGGACCTCCGCTGTGCAGACCCGCTGGATCGGCGCGTCCAACTGGTAGAAGGCCTGCTCCACGATGCGGGTGCCGATCTCGGCCGACAGGCTGCCCGACCGCCACCCCTCGTCCACTATGACGGCCCGATGCGTGTTGCCGACCGACTCCACGATCGTGGCGTCGTCGAGCGGGCGCAGGACGCGCAGGTCGATCACGTCCGCCTCGATGCCTTCGGCGGAGAGCGCGTCGGCGGCCGCCAGTGCCTTCCCGGTCGTGCCGCCGTAGGCGATCAGTGTGATGTCCTTGCCGGAACGCCGGAGCGCGGCGGAGGTGATGTCCACCGGGCCGGGGCGCGGCTGCCCCGACATGCCGTACAGCGAGCCGTGTTCGAAGATCAGTACGGGGTCGGGGTCCTCCAGGGCCGGCCAGAGCATGTTGCGGGCGTCCTCGATCGTCGCGGGTGCGAGGATCCGCAGGCCCGGAATGTGGGCGTACCAGCCTTCGAGGCTGTGCGAATGCTGCGCGGCGAGTTGCCGTCCGGCTCCGGTGGTCATCCGGATCACCAGCGGGACGTTCAACTGCCCGCCCGACATGTGCAGGAGCGTCGCGGCGTTGTTGAGGATCTGGTCGAGGGCCAGCAGGCTGAAGTTCACCGTCATGATCTCGACGATGGGGCGCATCCCGCCCAGCGCCGCACCGATGCTCGCGCCGACGAAGGCGGCCTCCGACAGCGGGGTGTCCCGGATACGCTCGGGGCCGAATTCCTCCAGCAGGCCCAGACTCACCGCGAAGCAGCCCCCGTACGCGCCCACGTCCTCGCCCATCAGGAACACGCGGTCATCGCGGCGCAGGGCCTCGCGGATCGCCTCCCGCATGGCCTCGCGATAGGTGGTCGTCGCCGCGCTCACGACGCCGCCTCCACCGTCCCCCCGCGCGCGCCGCCGCTCGCCAGGGGCGTCTCGCTGTAGACGAAACGGGAGAGATCCTCCACGGGCTCGACCGGCGCCTGCTCAGCGAAGGCGACGGCCTGGTCGATCTCCGCTGATATCTCCTTCTCCAGCACGGCGAGATCGTCGTTCGTGATCTCGCGTTCCGCCTTCATCGAGGCGACGAGGGCATCGATGGGGTCGCGCTTCTTCCACTGCTCGATCTCCTCCTTGCTCCGGTAACGGTCTGGGTCGTACATCGAGTGGGCGCGGAAGCGGTAGGTGCGCAACTCCACGAAATACGGTCCGGCCCCGGCACGGATCGCTTCGGCCGCCCGGGTCGCCGCGTCGGCGACCGCCAGCACGTTCATCCCGTCCACCTGCCACGCCGCGACGCCGTATCCCGCCGCGCGAAGGGCCAGATCGGTCTGGGCGTGGGACTTGGCCAGCGCGGTGCCCATCGCGTAGAGGTTGTTCTCGCAGGCGAACAGCACCGGCAGCCGCCAGAGCGCCGCGAGATTGAGGCATTCGTGGAACTCGCCCTCGGCCATGGCGCCGTCGCCGAAGAAACACACGGTCAGCCGGTTGCGGTCCCGCAGTTTGTCGGCGAGGGCGAGCCCGATCGCCAGGGGAAGTCCGCCGCCGACGATCGCATTGCCGCCGTAGAAGCGGCGGGCGACGTCGAAGATGTGCATCGAGCCGCCGCGCCCCCGGCTGCACCCCGTGACCTTGCCGTACATCTCGGCCATGATCGTTGAGGCGGGCACTCCGCGGATGAGCGCGTGCCCGTGTTCCCGGTAGGTGGAGACGACCACGTCGTCCGTGGCCAGCGCGTGGCAGACGCCCGCGGCCACCGCCTCCTCCCCGATGTAGAGGTGCATGAATCCGCGGATCTTCTCGCCGCTGTACAGCTCGACACAGCGTTCCTCGAACCGCCTGACGCGCAGCATCTGGCGCAACAGGTCCCGATGCGACTCGGCCCGCGCGCTCTTCTTTCCAGCCATAGGTCCGTCCTCATGCGCGGTTGCTCGCCTCGACCGTCTGGCTCCGGGTCCAGGCCGCACCTCGTCCGGGAATAATTGATCAGGCATCTCGCTGTTCACCCTCTACCTGGCGTCCTTACCCACAGATAGGGGCAATGCGCGGATCGGACAGGAAGTGCTGGACGACGGTGAGTCACGAGGATCCGCGCACGGCGATGCCCCGGCCCTCCAGCCACGTCCGCAGTTCCCGTCCTCTGGTGGAGTACGCGGCCTGGTGGCGGCTCTGGACGCGGCAGGCACAGGCGCTTCCCGTCGTGTTCTTCACCTTGGCCAGGTTGTGTGACACGTCGTAGACCAGGGCCAAGGTGTCACCTTCGGCATGCGGTCGACCAGGGGGATCATGAACCGCACACCGGGATCGCGGACGTCGCGGACCCTGCCGAGCCGGAACACCACACCTCGCTCGTACTGCCGCACGATGGCAATGCCGAGATGGCGTCGGCTGATGCTCATGGCCAGGGTGGGTATAAGGGCCGGGACGCGAGTCATCGAGTGTGTCGGGGGCACCGATGAGCGTAACGGATATGGGCAAGAAGGCACGGGACGTGATGCACGAAGGCGTTCAGTGCATCGGTGAACACGAAACGCTGCGTACCGCCACGCAGATGATGGCCGACCTGGGAGTCGGTGCGCTGCCCATCTGCGGGGACGACGACCGGCTCAAGGGGATCATCACCGACCGCGACATCGTGGTCAAGTGCTGCGCGCACGGCATGGACATCGACCGGACGACCGCCGGCGAACTGGCCCGTGGCCTGGTGTGGGTCGATGCCGACGCCAGCGTGGAGGAGGCGCTGTTCGCGATGGAGGAGCACCACATCAAGCGCCTGCCTGTGATCGCGCGTCATCGTCTGGTCGGCATCATCAGCGAGGCCGATCTGGCCAAGGAGTTGCCGGACAGCAAGCTCGCGGAGTTCGTCCACCGCGTCTACGCGCTCGACTGACCGGCGGCGGCCGCACCTCCGCTGACCGGAGTTGCGCTCGATGACGCGGTGCAGGCTGGAACCAGGCCGACGACGCGGCCGATGGCGGAGGTGACCGGGTATGGACCGCCGTTCTCCGGGGAGCGCGCTCGATCCTTCCGAGGTACAGGTGGAGACCAGAGGATCGGTCCCGGCCGGTTCGGCCGACGAGGCCCGCGAGACGGTCGCGGGCCTCACCGCGCTCGCGCACGAACCGGTGCTCTACGCCCGGGTGAAGCTCGGCGTCTCGGCCGACCCGGCCGTCCCCCGTCCCTGCGTCGCCCAGGCCAACCTCGACGTGAACGGTCGGCTCGTCCGGGCCCAGGCGGTCGGCGAGCACATGCACCAGGCCATCCGCCTCCTGGAGGACAGGCTCCGGGTCCGGCTGCGCCGTACGTCCCGGGACTGGGAGGACCTGCGCGGGGGATATCCCCTGGACGTCGACCAGGAGTGGCGGCGTTCGAGCCCGCCTCGCCACCCGCTGCCCCACTTCCCCCGACCACCCGGCGAGCGGCAGGTCGTACGGCACAAGGCGTACGAACTCGCCTGGGCGACCCCGGACGAGGCCGCCTTCGACATGGAGCAGCTCGACTACGACTTCCACCTGTTCCGGGAGGTGGACACCGGGCAGGACAGCGTCATCTACCGCAGCGGAGAGGGATACCGGCTGGCGCAGGTGTCGCCCCGTCCCGATCGTCTGGGCCCGGTGTCCGTACCGCTCACCGTCAGCACCACGCCCGCACCGGTTCACACACTGGAGGAGGCCACGGCCCGGCTTGAGACGAGCGGTCTGCCCTTCGTGTTCTTCGCCGACAGGCGGACGGGCCGGGGCAACGTCGTCTACCACCGCTACGACGGCCACTACGGACTCATCACGCCCAGCGGCTGACCGGCGTCCCCGCTGGGACGCCGGCACTCAGGCCGGCGGCCACGACTGCGCTCCGCGGACTGCCGGGGCAGGTTCAGGGGCAGGTTCCCGGCGTTCCTGTCCACGCTCGGCCGCGGCGACGTTCTCCTTCACCGAGAAGAAGCTGTCGGGTGCGACGGAGATCGAGTCGATGCCCGCCTCGACCAGGAACCGGGCGAAGTCCGGGTCGTCGCTGGGCCGTTGCCCGCAGAGCCCGACCTTGCGCCTCTTCGCGTGCGCGGCCGAGATGAGGTGCTCGATGCTGCGGGTGAGGGCGGGATTGCGTTCGTCGAACAGGTGCGCCAGCTCGGCGGAGTCCCGGTCGACCCCGAGGGTGAGCTGGGTGAGGTCGTTGCTGCCGATGGAGAACCCGTCGAAGCGGTCGGCGAACTCCTCGGCCAGGATGATGTTGGCCGGGATCTCGGCCATGGCGTAGACCTCCAGGCCGCCTCGGCCTCGCCCCAGGTTCTCCTCGGCCATGACCCGCAGGACCCGGTCGGCCTCCTCGACCGTACGGCAGAACGGGATCATCACGATGACGTTGGTGAGTCCGATACGCTCCCGCACCCGGCGGACGGCGCGGCATTCGAGGGCGAAGCCCTCCCGGTACCCCTCCGTGTAGTAGCGGCTTGCCCCGCGCCACCCGAGCATCGGGTTCTCCTCGTGGGGTTCGAACCGCCGCCCGCCGACGAGCCGCGCGTACTCGTTGGTCTTGAAGTCGCTCATTCGTACGATCACCGGGTCGGGCCAGCGGGAGGCGGCGATGCGGGCGATGCCGTGGGCCAGCCGCTCGACGAAGTACTCCGTCAGGTCGTCGTAGCCGCGGGTGAGCTCGGTGATCCTGCGGCGGGCGTCCTCCTCGACGCGGCCGGGGTGCACGAGGGCCATGGGGTGGATCTTGACGTGGTTGTTGACGATGAACTCCATCCGGGCCAGGCCGACGCCGTCGGCGGGCAGTCGCCACCAGCGGAAGGCCGCGGCGGGGTTGGCCAGGTTGAGCATGACCCTGGTCGTGGTGGCCGGGATGTTCTCCAGGCTGATCTCCTCGTCCTCGTAGTCGCGCAGGCCCTCATAGACGAAGCCCTCGTCGCTCTCCGCGCAGGATACGGTCACCGTCATGCCGTCACCGAGCAGGGCGGTCGCGTCGCCGGTGCCGATGATCGCGGGGACGCCGAGCTCGCGGCTGACGATGGCCGCGTGGGACGTGCGGCCGCCGTGGTCGGTGACGATCGCCGCGGCCCTTTTCATGATCGGCTCCCAGTCGGGGTCGGTGATCTTGGTGACGAGCACCGATCCGTCCACGAACCGGTCGATCTCCGCCGCGCTGGTCAGGTTGCACACCGGCCCTGCCGCTATCGCGTCTCCGATGGCCAGCCCCTTCACCAGCGGCTCACCGGCGTCGCGGATGCGGTAGGTGCGCAGCAGCGACGCCTCCCGGCGCCTCTGGACGGTCTCCGGGCGGGCCTGGACGAGGAAGATCTCGCCGGTCCTGCCGTCCTTGCCCCATTCCATGTCCATCGGGGTGCCGTAGTGGTCCTCCACCGTGGTGGCCCAACGGGCCAGCAGCAGGATCTCCTCGTCGTCCAGCGCGTAGCGAACCGCCTCATCCTCCGTGGTGTCGAGCTGGCGGGTTCCTCCCGCGGCGTCATAGACCACCTTGCGTTCCTTCCGCCCCCGGGCCTTCGACACGATGGGAAACAGGCCCGGGTCGCCAAGGAGCGGCTTGAACACCACGTACTCGTCGGGATCCACCCTGCCGCCGACCACCGTCTCGCCCAGCCCCCAGGAGGCGTTGATCAGAACCGAGCGGGGGAAACCGGTTTCGGTGTCGATCGAGAACATCACTCCGGCGGCGCCCAGGTCGGAGCGGACCATGCGCTGCACCCCCACCGACAGGGCGACGTCCAGGTGACCGAACCCGCTGTCCTCCCGGTAACTGATCACCCGGTCGGTGAACAGGGACGCGTAACAGCGAAGACAGGCGCCGAGCAACGCCGCCGCTCCGCTGACGTTGAGGAAACTCTCCAACTGCCCGGCGAAGCTGGCCTCCGGCAGGTCTTCCGCGGTCGCGCTGCTCCGCACCGCGACGTCCGGGTCGATGGTGCACAGGCGATCGGCCAGCTCACCGTACGCCTGCTCGACGGCTGCCGTGACCTCCGCCGGAAGTTCAGCCGCCAGGATGGCGTCCCGTATCGCATGGCCGACATCCGGCAGATCAGTCCCCCCGTGCAGGCGGCCGATGTGCTCCGCGATCACTTCGTTCAGCCCGTTCACCTGGATGAACCGGTGATACGCCTCGGCGGTGAGGGCGAAGCCCTCCGGCACGCGAACCCCCGCTCGGGCCAGGTTGCGCGTCAGTTCCCCCAGGCCCGCGTTCTTGCCGCCCACGAGGCCGACGTCCGTCCGGCCCAGCTCGGCGAACCACTTGACCAACCGCGACATGGCCCACCCCGCTACATGTCGGCTACGGAAGTCCCTCCCACCCTGTGCCTCGCGCAGCCGGCGAGGTAGGGAACTTGGTCTTCTGCCCGTGGACGAACGTCCCGCCCTGCCGGAGGCTCGTCCAGTCGAAGTGAAATCACACCGGTCCGTGGGTACGGAGCCAAGGACCAGGGGGTGGATACGCGAGATGCCCAGTCACGTTTTCCAGGACGAGATGCGGCAGGTGCTCGACGAGGTATACCGCGAACGTGAAACGGTCGCGGTCCGGGATGTCTACGCGAACGCGTCGGCGCGTCTGCACCTGACCGCCGACATGCTCGCGCACCTGAACGAGATCCCGGAGGGCGCCTACACCAGGCAGGAGATGATCGAGGCGATCAACAGAGTGATCCGGCACCGTAACGAGCAGGACACTCTCGGCCTTATCGAGGAGCATTCCCGGACCGGGGAAGCGGGGGACACGGCCGAGACGTAACGCGGCGCCGACCCGGGAGGCGCCGCGATGACCCGCCATCGGGGGGCCGAGCACTGTCCGGACCCCACTCGGATCGACCGGGGCAGATCCGAGAGGAGCTGCGGTGAACCCGTGGTCACTGGTTTACGAGGGCTTCGATCCAGGTCACGAGGGACTGCGCGAGGCCCTGTGCACGCTCGGCAACGGCCGGTTCGCCACGCGAGGCGCGGCGCCCGAAGCCGGGGCAGACGCCGTCCACTACCCGGGCACGTATGTCGCCGGCTGCTACGACCGGCTCACCTCCGACGTCGCGGGTCACGAACTGACCAGCGAGGACATGGTCAACCTGCCGAACTGGCTGCCCCTGACGTTCGCGACCCCCGGCTCTGACTGGTTTCTCCCCGGCACGGCCGACCTGCTCCGGTATCGGCAGGAGCTGGACATGCGCCACGCCGTCCTGCACCGGCTGATCCGCTTCCGTGACGCCGAGGGACGCGTGACGTCGGTGCGGCAACGCCGTCTGGTGTCCATGGCCGACCCCTACCTGGCCGCTCTGGAGACGACCTTCACGGCCGAGAACTGGTCGGGCCCTCTGCGCGTACGCTCCGGGCTGGACGGCCGAGTGGTCAACGGGGGAGTGGCCCGATACCGCGAACTGCGCGGCGACCATCTGACGCGGCACGCGACCGGGACCGAAGGACGCCTGACCTGGCTTCGGGCACGGACCCGGTCCGCCGGTGTCGAGGTCGTCCTGGCCTCGCGGGCCGACACCTTCCCGGAGAACGTCGACGGCCCCGACGTCGAACCGCACGACGACCACGTCACGCAGACACACGTGCTGCGCCTGGAACGAGGCCATCCCGTCAAGGTCGTCAAGACGGTCGCGCTCACCACGTCGCGGGATCACGCGATCGCCGACGCGACCTCGGCCGCGCTGCGGCGGGCCGCCCTCGCCCCCGGGTTCGGCGCGCTGCTGCACCGGCACGAGATCGCCTGGCGTGACCTGTGGGAACGGGCCCGGCTTGAGGTGACGGGCCCGCACGTCCAGCGGGACATCCGCCTGGACACCCTCCACCTGCTGCAGGCCCTGTCACCGCACAGCGCCGATCTGGACGTGGGCGTGCCCGCCCGCGGGCTGCACGGCGAGGCGTACCGGGGACACGTGTTCTGGGACGAACTGTTCGTGCTGCCCTGGCTGACCCTGCGGTTCCCCGAGATCGCACGCGGGGCTCTGCGCTACCGTCTGCGGCGGCTGCCGGAGGCCCGCGCCGCCGCCCGCGCCGCCGGCCTGCGCGGGGCGATGTTCCCCTGGCAGAGCGGCAGCGACGGCCGCGACGAGACCCCGCGGTTCCACCTCAATCCCCGCTCCGGCCGGTGGACGCCCGACCACACCCGCCTGCAGCGGCACGTCGGGCTCGCCATCGCCTACAACGCCTGGCAGCACTACGCGATCACCGGCGACATGGAGTTCCTGGCCGGGACGGGCGCCTGCCTTCTGGTCGAGATCGCCCGCTTCTTCTCCTCGCTGGCCCGGCTCAACCCCGTCTCGGGCCGGTACGAGATCCAGGGCGTGATGGGGCCGGACGAGTACCACGACGGCTACCCCGGTGGGGAGTCACCCGGCCTGGACAACAACGCCTACACCAACATCATGACGGTGTGGCTGCTGCTCCGCGCCCGCCAGGCGCTCGACCTGATGCCGCGGCGCGCACGGGAGGACCTGCGCCGCCGGCTCGGCCTGACGGACGTGGAGACCGAGCGCTGGGAGGAGATCACCCGGCGGATGCGCGTGGACTTCCACGACGGCGTCATCAGCCAGTTCACCGGGTACGAGCACCTGGCGGAGCTGGACTGGGATCGTTACCGCGGCGTACGGCGGCTGGACCGGGCGCTGGAGGCCGGCGACGACAGTCCCAACCGCTACCGGGCGTCCAAGCAGGCCGACGTGCTCATGCTGTTCTACCTGCTCACGGCCCGGGAGGTGCGGCAGATCCTCGACCGGCTGGGCTATCCGGCGGCGCCCGGCCTGACCCGCCGCACCATCCGCTACTACCTCTCCCGCACCTGCCACGGCTCGACCCTCAGCGCCGTGGTGCACGCCTGGGTGCTGGCACGATCGGACCGCACCGGCTCATGGCGGTTCTTCACCGAGACGCTGACCGGCGACATCACCGACGTACAGGGAGGGACCACCGCCGAGGGGGTCCACCTGGGCGCCATGGCCGGCACGCTGGACCTGGTGCAGCGCTGCTACCTCGACCTCGCGGCGCGGCCCGACGGCCTGCACCTGAACCCGGTGCTGCCCGAGCAGCTCACCACGTTGTCGCTGTGCCTCCGCTACCGAGGCGGGGAACTCGCCGTCGACGCGGACCCCACCCGCGTACGGATCACCCGGGCCGATGACGGCCCGACCGCCCTGGATTTCGTGGTGCACGGCCACCACGCCCGGCTCCGGCGCGGCGACAGCCGCACCTTCCCCCTCCCGGCCCGGAGACCGGCCGACGTCGCCGACCTCGGCACGCCGTGACTGTCGAGGACCTCGTCTACCAGCGGTCCCAGTGCACGACCTCGGTGACCGGGACGCGGCGAGCGGGCCTGAACTGCGTGCCGATCGTCCAGGCGACGGGGATCAGCGCGCACTGAACGGTCGTCTCGTACGGCAGGCCGAGGAGCGTGGCCGCCTGGCGTTCGTAGTTGAGATGCGGGGTGGTCCACACGGTGCCGAGCCCACGGCTGCGCGCGGCCAGCATGAAACTCCACACGGCGGGCAGCACCGACCCCCAGGTGCCGGCCTGCGTCGCCGGATCGTCGAGTTCCGCCCGTGATCCGACCTGGATGCAGGGCACCATCAGGACGGGGACCTGATCCAGGATGTCGAAGAGATGGTTCAGGCTGTCGGCGATCGCCTGCCAGCCCGACTGCGCGGTGAAGGCATGGCGGGCGGGGCCGTCGTGGTGCTGCGGGGCGGTGGGATCGACCAGGCCGCGGCGCCAGAGGTCGGCCAGGGCGCGCCGCTGGGCGGGGTCGGTGACGAAGACGAAGTCCCAGCGCTGCCGGTTGCGTCCGTTGGGGGCCTGCTGGGCCAGGCGGGTGCAGTCGAGGAGCACCTCGCGCGGGACCGGCCTGGTCACATCAAGCCTGCGCCGCACCGCGCGGGTGGTGGAGAGCAGTTCGTCCGTGGTGAGGTCCAGCGTGAGCCGGTGCGTTTCAGGCCGGGACATGGTCACTCCTGGTGGGCCGGTGGCCCGTCCTGTTCGGACAGGTCGCCATCATCGATGGCCGTCGACATAGGTGTCGACACAAGTACAGGGCCGGATATACCTCACAGTCCACGTCTTTCTCGGCACCTCTGCTATGTTCCGCGGGCATAGCGCCGAGCGGACGGGTGAGGAGAGACTGTGGAGCTTCGGCACCTGCGATACTTCGTCGCGGTGGCGGAGGAGGGCTCGTTCTACCGGGCCGCCCGGCGTCTGCTGGTCTCGCAACCGTCGCTGAGCCGGCAGATCATGGACCTGGAACGGCGGCTCGGCCAGCGGTTGTTCGAGCGTACGTCTCGAGGGGCGCGGCTGACACCGAGCGGAGAGGCGCTGCTGCAGCACGCCAGACAGATTCTGGGCCTGGCCGCGGCTACGCAGGAGGTCGTCTCGGAAGCGGCGCGGGCGCGGCAGGTGGTCTCCATCGGTGTGCCACCCGCGACGCCAGGGCCCTGGTTGTCCTCCGTCGTCGAGGCGGTGGACACCACGCTGCCCCACGCCGAGCTGAGCTACGTGGAGGCTACGAGCTTCGATCAGCTCCGGCTGCTCCACGAGGGCAGGCTCGATCTGTGCCTGGTTCATCAGCGGCCACCCGGCCACCACGCCTCATGGTTGTTGCGCCGGGAGATGCTCGGGCTGGCGGTGCGGCCGGGTCATCCACTGGCCGACGAGGCCTGCTACCGGATCGGTGACCTGCACGCTCTCCGGGTGCTCGTGCACGCCCGGGAACGCGAGCCCGCACCTGAGAGTGTCACGGCGGCCGTGCTGGCCGCCGGCGTCCGGCCGCACTGGCGGTTCGCCCAGTTCACTGAACACGTCCTGGCCTGCGCGCAGGCGACACGGTCCGACGCCGCGCTGGTCGCCTCGCACGTCGCCGCGCTGAGGCTGCCCGGTTGGCGCTGGCAGCCCGTACAGGAGCTCCCGCACGCCGTGATGACGACGTGGCTGGTGTGCCAGCGGCCCACGCGTGCGGTGGTGGACGAGGTGGCCGCCATTGTGCGGTCCGTGCCGGCCTGACCAGGCGTCGCTCCGTGGGAAAGTTGATCTGCAGTGGATCGAACAGGTCTGGAGGGTGTTCCCCTTCGTAGCCCCATTCGGCCCGATCTCTTTCGCGACTGATAACGCCAGATGCGGTGCGGGTGTAATGGATATATCGTCCTGAATTCGCGCGACATAACGCCCTCTGCCAGCGGAAACTCTTGAAGCACTTCCATGGGTCATGCGCCGATTCAGGCGGTTCGCCGGAAATTAAGGGACATATCGCCACAGATAGCAGCGTGATGGGATTGTTACTGTACGTCGCGTCAACCGTTCCATCCCGTCGATCATCTCTCTTGGAGAGGGTGAATAGGGGTGGGTCTCAATGCAGAATTCGGAATCATCCTTACAGCTGGTCTATCTAGTCACATACTGGCGCGAATGGCGCAAGTGGCAGCAGGGCGGCGGTGAGGCGGAGGACCGCATCATCAGGAAACTGCTCGAATCGAGCGACGGCACGGAGCCCAGGGTGTGGCTGGCGACCTCACCGGACGGCCTGCTCGACAACGTCAGGTGGCGGACCGGAGCCGACGCCCTGACCAAGCTCGCCGAGGGCAACGCGAAGATCGACCAGGCGAACCGGGAGATCGAGATCGGTTACCTGGACGTGGCCGACCGCCTTGAGTGGTACCACATCCTCATCCACCCCGACCATCAGGTGGAACCGTTCCGGCAGGTGGGGGAGGGCAGAAAGCCGTGGATCCTGTTCGACATCCAGTTCCGCAACCGCTGGAGTTCGCGGACGATGTTCATCGGCGTCAGCTTCTGGGTCGGGGACCCGGTATGGGTGCCAGAGGCAGCCGGGGGCTGGGCGTTACCGGAGGAGGGCGCCCCGACCTGGCACGAATGGTTCGTGGACTACGAGCGGCAGGCGCGCAGGCACGTGGGGGACCACTTCAGGAAGCTGGAGCAGGACACCGTCCGGGAGTACGAGGCGCCGGAGTTCTGGATCGCCAGGGAAAGCGATGTCGTCCGCGGCTCCCAGGAATTGCACTCGGCGCGCGAACTGTACGAGGCGATGCACGGGGCCGACCCGTCCCGCAGGGAGACGAGGCGTTCCCTGCTGCGGCGGCTGGTCGGCGACGACGACGTCACTCCACCCCTGAGCAGCGCTGACGTCTGTGTGGTCTCCGCCCGGCGACCGGTCGGCGACGACGAAGCCGATCTCCTCCTGAGCGGCGCGGACGCCTCCGAGGGCTCTGACCGGCCGCACAGCCGGACGGTGCGTGAGTGCTATGTGGTGCTGCCGGACACGGCGCATGTGAACGGAACTGTCGTGAGCGGGCGGTTACGGTCGGCGGTGGTGGGGCTGCTCACGCTGGAGGCACTGGCCGCCGTCGGCAACGACATCCGCGACCAGCTGGAGGTCTGGCGTGAGCACGCCATGATCTACCAGCATGCCGCGCGCACGATGGGGACACTGTGGGACGGGGTGGCCACCCATCTGCCGATCCGGCGCTGGACCAGGTTGAACCGGGCGCATCGGGCCGTGGAGCTGATCCACCTGACGTTGCTGCAGGGCATGGCGGACCTCGCCGACGTCGCCAGTCACGTCGACGAACGGGTGAGCCGGCTCGAGCGGCTGGAGCATCTGGCCGACGAACGGTTCGCGGCGACGCTCGGCTGGGCGGGCCGGGGGGTGCGCGAGGCGCTGGACGACGCCGGCCACCTCCGCGACCACAAGCGGTTCGGAGAGCGGGCGGGAGACGTGGCGGACCGGGCGACCGAGCAGTACAAGAACCTGCTCGACTCCATGACGTTCGCCTTCGACGAACGACGGGTCCGGGAGCTCGACGTGTTGCAGCGGGCCGGGTTCGGGCTGAGCATCACAGTGGGTGCTTTCACCGTGCTGACGTTCATGGACTTCTTCACGGAGGTCCACCACTGGCCGGTCGACGCGTACTTCATGTCGGGCGGAATGCTGGGGGTCGGCGCCTGGGGTATCCTCGCGGCGCTGGCCCTGGGCGTGGTCGGCTCGTGGGCGTACTCGATGTGGTCGCGGCGGATGGGGTCGAGGTGGTTCCGCCGCAGATTCCGGGAGCTTGAACGATATTTGCGCCTCTCGTCCACCCGGGAGCTGGAGCTGATGCGCGCCTCGGACCTGCCGACCGAGAAATGGGTGGAGCGGGACAGGGACCTGGCCGCCCGGTTCGCCGAGTTGTGGGACGCGGCTGCGGGCCGGGTCATCAGCCGGCCGTCCAGGCCGCGGGTGCCGTCCCGGGCGAAGCGGGACCGGGGGCCGTCGGCTTGGCCGCAGGCGATCTGGGTGGCGCTGCGGGGCCAGTGGTGGACGGGCCGAGACCTGGCTGCCCAGGGCCGCGACATCGAGGCGCTGATCCTGCGGACACTTCTGCTGGCGGAGCGCACGCCGACCCTGCGCAGGTACGGCCTGCCGCGACTGGCCCTGCTGCACCGGCACTGCGGACGGCTGCCCAACAACTGGTTCGGTGACTTCGACGGGGTGTCGCGGGCGGAGTTGCGGGTGGTGTTCGCGGCGGCCGGTCTCAGCGAGAACCTCGCGAAGAGCATCGACGTGTCGCTGACGAAGAAGATCGCCAACACGATAGCCGGGGTGGTTCCGGCCGAGAGCGGCGAAGCGGTCACCAAGCCCGATGCGGTCCCGGTTCGAGGCGAGGAGACCGCCCCGAAGAAAGAGGAGGCCCGAGACAAGGACAGTGCGGAGGACGGTGAGGCCGAGACGATGGCCGAGGTCGCATCGGCCGAAGGGGCGACGAGGATCAGGACCGCCCGGGAGCTGTTCGCCGCGATCGAGGAGGAACTGCCCAGACCGGGTGCCTGACGCCGAGCGGTCGACCGCGCTGGGCCGCACTGAGCCGCGCCGCATCCCTTTCCTCGCCACGCCCGACGGTCGACGGTAGGGCCACCCCGGGGTCTTGACCTGCGCTCGACTCGTGTGGAGTCGCGACCTTCACCGGTGTCACCCTCCGGGGCGAGTCTCCTTCGCGGCGGCGAACCGCCGGAGCGCGTCGAGGGCGGACAGGCCGTAGACGTCCTCGACCGCGTCGGCCAGCAGGTGGCACATGCGGAACCTGTCGAGCGGGGTCAGGCCCATCCGGGTGAGGTGCAGGTAGGTGTAGTTGAGCAGCACCCGATAGCGGAGGAAGCCGGGGTCGGCGAAGACCGCCTCGTGGTAGGCCTGACTGTCGAAGATCAGGCGCTGGAGCTCGTTCGGTTCGCGCTGCGGCACCGGCAGGTCGCCGAGTTTCGCCTCGAACGTCTCGCCCGGCCGGGTCGTCGGCTGGACCAGCCGGCCGTCGTCGATCAGGGCGCCCGCCCGGGCGCGGTACCGCTCCAGCAGCGCCGCCCAGTCCCGCGCGAACGGCGCGGGCGGGGCGGCCGGGTGAGCCGGGTCGTCGAGCGCGGCGACGACGTCCCGCACTCGCGCTGTCAGTGCCTCGCGCCGCTCACGGAAGTCGCGCTCGAAGGCGGCCCGGGTGGCCTCGGGGTCGGCCGCCCAGGTGATGAAGCCCTCCGCGTGCATCCGGTAGGAGAGGTAGCTGCGGGTGATGGGGTGTGAGGTGTGCGCGACGGTCAGCATGAGGGTCAGCGCCAGGCCCAGTTTGCTGTCAGCACCCCCGCGGACATGGTCGAGCATGGCGAACAGCAGTGGCGTGCTCTCGGCGTAGAACGAGGTGAGCAGGTCTACCGCCTCGTCGCTGCCGAGGACGTGCCGCCGGGAGTCGTACGGCGCGTCGCGGATGGAGTTGTCGGGTGGCCACGGGGTGAGCGGCCCGTGCTCCTGCTCGCGTACGGCGAGCAGTCGGTGCCGCGTCAGACTCTCGTCCGGGTCGAGCACGGTCGTGGAGGGATGCTCGCGCAGGTAGGCCCCGACGACCTGGTCGACGCGCGGGCGCACGACCTCCTCCCACAGCCGGGGCGTCGCCTTGACGTTGATCCGCACGTGGGGGCCCTGCCTCCAGTGCCGCAGCACGTACGCCGCCTCCACCTGGCCGCGAAGTCCTTCCAGCAGGGGGCGTACGGCGTCGAGCAGCAGCCCGTCCTTGTCGGGGGCGTGGTAGTAGACGTGGACGCAGTGCCAGATCGGGGCGTCCTGCGTGGGCGAGCCGGTCAGGGGGACCACCTCCGGGAGCCGGCCAGGCCGGCGAGGTCGGTGAGGGCGCGGGCGACGAGGAAGGACACGTGATGCTCGGTTCCCGCGCGCAGCCCCAGCCGGTTGTGGAACAGATGGGCGCATCGCAGCAGGATCAGCGGCACCGTGCGACGCTCGGGCGGCACTGCGGTCGCGAGGAAGGCGTGCGGCGAGCCCGAGTCGGACGGCCCGCACCTGCCTGCGGCGTGCAGCGCGTCGAGGTCGTCGCGCAGGGCGCGCACCGACGACGCCCACATGCCGAGCAGGCCGCCGTCGCAGTCATGCGGATCAGCTCGGTTCGGCAGATCCCACAGCGCGCGGGTCTGGGCGAGCACGGCGTCGCCGCGGCGCAGCCAGTCGTCCTCCCCGCCGGGAATCTCGGGCCGCCGGTCCGCCTCCCCGAGGGTCTCCGCGAACGCGCGCGCGGCGGTGAGCAGGTCGGGCTCGCAGGCCGCCAGCGCGATGGTGAGCGCGGCGAGCCCGATGGCGGCGCGCTGCTCCATCAGCGCTCCCGCTCTCAGCACGTCGAGCGCGAGCGTGCTCGACACCGTGAAGTGCCGCTCGGCGGCCTCGACGCAGGCCGCGTCACCGTAGGCCGCGTGCTCGGGCCGGTAGGCGACGAACTCCACCGAGTCGGCGGGGCGCAGGCGGTCGTCGTACCGCTCGCGCCGCTCGCCCCGGGCGACGGTCGCCGCGAACGCGCGGTACGCCTCCAGGTCGACCGGGGGAGAGGGGTGCGCGGCGAAGTGGGCCGCCGCCCGCTCGCGCACGAGGCGGTGAACGCGGGAGACCCGCGAGGGGTCGGGCACCTCAAGCCGCAGCCGCACATGCTGGCCGCCCTCCCAGTAGCGGAGGAAGAAACGGCCACGCGCGGTACCGTCCGCGACCAGTTCCCGTACGACCGGGTCCACGACACCGGTGACCAGGGCGTCGAGGTCGCCGAAGTGGAACAGGTGGGCGCTGACCCAGCGGCCTCCATCCTGCTCGCCGTCATCCGTCCGCGTCGCCGTCATCGGACCGGCCTCGCCGACAGCTGGACGACGTACTCGGTGACCCGTCTCCCTGTGCCGTACAGGGGGGCGTCGGCCGGGTCGGGCAGGGCCTCCTCCAGCACCACGAGCGATCCGGGGTCGCGCAGTGAGCGCACGAACCCGGCCAGCAGCAGCGTGTCGGTGACGTCGACGTACATCGGCTTGCGGTCCTTGCTCAGCAGCCCGACCAGGAGGCCGTCGCCGAGGCCGACCACCCGGGCGAAGAAGCGGCGGGGAACGCCGTGCGTCGCCAGCCACCCGGCGAGCCGCGGCAGGTAGGCGGCCTCGCCTTCGCCCTTGGCGGGCACGGGAAAGTCGCCGGCCCGCAGCCGCCAGGCCGCACGGGCGAGCGTCACCCGCCCGACGTCCATCCGCGGCCACCGCTCCACCTCGCCCTCGGCCGGCACGTCGCCGCGCGTACGGAAGACCCAGCCCGGCACCATGGCCGTGGACGGCTCGCCGAAGGTCCGTACGAGGAACTGCAGCCAAGGCGGCAGCCAGTGCTGGGCGGTCATCCCCAGGTGGACCGGCCGGACGGCGCGGCCCTGTCCGTCGAGGAGCGCCAGCCGGTCGCGCCCGGCGTCGTAGCCGACCGCCAGACGCGCGGGCGCGAGGGGCGGCAGGTCGTCGTCCCCCGGCGCGAAGGGGTAGTCGAGGGCGAGGTCGGCCGTCGCGGGGCGCACGTTGAGCCCGCCGCCCACGAGTCCACGGCACTCCGCCACCAGCACGTCACCCTGGTCGGCCCGCAGCTCCGTGGCGGGCGGGACCTCCCCTCCGGCCAGGGCGACCAGCCGGTGCAGCCGCGACAGCCCCCGGCCGTACCCGGCGGAGACCGAGTTGACGACGGCGCGCACCCCGTCCGGCCCGTCGGACACGGCCTGCAGGTAACAGCAGACCGACCCGGGTGGCTGGACGAAGCGCGGCCACGAGGCGGCCACCTCGGCCAGGCGGGCGGCGGCGACCTGGACCGTCGCCTCCCGCGCCGAGGGCCCGGCCCCCATCAGCTCCCAGAACCCCCGCCGCAGCTCGGACAGCTCGCGCAGGCCGGGCGGGGGCTCCTCTCCGGGCACCGCGCGGGGGACGGCGACGGGGTTGCGCAGCATCCCGCGCAGCAGCGCGCCGCCCGCCCCCGGCGCTCCGGAGTGGATCCGGCGGTAGAAGTCCAGGGCGGGGATCCGGGCGCCTGGGCCGTGCAGATCGAGGAAGAAGGCGGTGGCCGCGATCTTGACGGGCAGGTCGGGATCGAACAGGCCCAGCACGCGGCGTACGGCGTCGAGGTCGTCGAACACGGGCCGCCAGGCCGTCGCGTTCAGCCGTCCCGCTACGCCGGGGATGACGGCGCTGTGCCAGAGCAGGTTCCTGTCGGGCAGCGACGACCCGGCCGGCAGCACCTCCACCAGCGCCTCCCGCGCTACGGCGGCGGGATCCGCGGTCCCCTCGTGCGGCACGCGGGGTGAGGCGTCATGGGCGGCCTCCCGCACTGCTCCGGCGATCCTGGCGACCGCCGCCGCGTGCGGCGCCGCCTCCCGGCCCTCGGCGAGCCAGGACGCCAGCAGGCTCACCGGGTCGGCCGCCTGCTCGTCGTACGGCGGGACCAGCTCCAGCAGCCCCGCGTCGACCAGCGGCTCGATCCCCGGCGCATCGACGAGGGTGGGGAAGGGCCGCCCCCGGACCCAGTCGAGGGCCTGGCGCACGGCGGGGCCGGCGGCCACGCTCGACAGCGGCTCGTCGGCTCCGGGACCGAGGAACCAGATCCGGCTCCCGTCGTCGGCCGCCGACGGGTTGACCCGCAGCCGCGCCCGCTCGCGCACGGCCCGGTGCCGCGTGAGCGCCGACCACAGCGGGCGCAGGACCGCCCGGTCGAGCTCGGCGACGACCTGCCAGGACGGCTCGCCGCCGCTTCGCACCGCGGGCCCGCCCGCCGTCCACTGGCCGAGGCCGCTGAGGGTGAACGTGGCGTACGGGCTGGTCTTGACCGTCGCCCTGGCGACGTACCTGGCCAGGCGCAGCAGCTCCTGCCGGTCCGGCGGGCGGTCCGCCGGACCCGCGAGCCACGCGTCGAGGCGGGCGGCCAGCACCGGGCTGCCCAGGGCGAGTCCGCGCCGGAAGGCGGGGTCGGCCACCACCTCGCGCAGCAACGCCGTCTTCTCCCGGGTCTCCTCCGCCAGCAGGGCGGGCAGCGCGGCACGCAGCGTGTCGGCGTGGTCCCTGCGTGCGGTCCACTCCCTGACCCGCTCGGCCAGGTCCCGGGGGAGAGCGGCCATCACCTCGGCGGAGACGGCCCGGCCGGACGGCCGGCGTCCGGTGAACACCGCGCGCCGCAGGGCGACCAGCCCCGCCTTGCGGGCGCCCGCCCCCGTTCCGCCGATCACGTCGTGCAGCGGGCCGGACAGGTCGGCGCCCTCCCGCCGCAGCCACGCCGAGACGTCCGCGAGCTCGTCCACGACCTCCCAGGTGCGGGTGCAGCGCAGCCGGTCGAGCCCGGCCAGGGGCAGGCCCGCGACGCGTACCGCGAAGATCGGCGACACGGCATAATCTCGACCGGCGAGCCGTGCGGGACCGCCGCTCTCGGTGACGGGGGCGGCGTGCGCCAGATGAGTCAAAGGAACGCGCTCCTCGTGTGGGTCGCCGGGGGCCGAGGGCGCCCGTGCCGTGGGCGCCCTCGGCCCTGCTGCTCATCTCACCGGCGGCCCGTCGGGGTCACCGGTCCTGATCGCCGCCCGAGGCTCGCGGCCCGGGCGCCGCGTGGCTTACGCCTCGGGAGTCCAGCAGCTGGTGGCCGACAGGTAGGAGGAGCAGTAGCCGGCGGCGGAGGAGGCGCCCGTCTCGACGGCGCCGTGGCCCTCCGCCACGATGGAGTCGGCGGACAGCACGTCGATGGAGTCGACGTCGAGGCCGCGCAGGTCGAGCTTCAGGCTGTCGTTGGACATGGTGCGTCTCCTTTTTCGGGAAATGTCACTGCTTGCCGTACTGTTTTCCGCTTGCCGTACGGGCCGTGCGCCGGAGGGCACGGCGTCATCCTGTGGCGGGCCTCACCTCCTCGTGCGAACCGGCCGGGATCCCGCGGGCCACGAGGGGCCCGCTGGTCAGGGGCGTGCCCATCGCCAGGAAGGACAGGCTCCGCAGCGGAGTTCCGGCGATCCCGAGCACCTCGTCGGTGGTGTCGTTCGCGCCGTCGGAGTGGATGCGCGCGGCCAGGCCGAGGGCGGCGGCGGCCAGCGCCGCCCGCTGGACGGCCAGGCCCGCCTCGGCCTGCTGAAGGCGATACCAGCGGTCGCCGAAGACGCCGGCGCCCGCCAGGGGATCGCCCATCGGCACGAGTACGGCGGCCGCTCCGCGCAGGGCGGCCCGGGTGTTGCCCAGCAGGCGCCCGGCCGCCATCGCGGGCACCGGGTCCCGGCCGGCGGCCTCGTGCAGCACCCGCCGGTCGTGGTCATACCAGTACGCGCCGGGGGGCAGCCCGTGCACCCGCAGGGCCAGCAGGCACAAGGCGGTCGCCGCGAGTCCCGTCCCGGCCCCGGGCAGGTCGGCGGGGTAACCACCGCCCGCGGCAGCCAGGACGGCGCCGAGCTCACCCGCCCGCAGGGGGACCGGGCGGTAACCGGCCGGCGGGGACGCGCGGCGCGGCACCCCCGCCGCCAGGCACACGGGCTCCGGCTCAGGGACGGGGATGGCCGGGCCGATCCCCGGGGGAGGGGCGGGCCTCAGCCGGGTGGAGGAGGACGATGACGCGGCGCCGCCGGCCTTACTCGTCCGGTGCAGCGCGGCGGCCGGGCCGTCGGGCATCGGCAGGGGGAGCGGCATGCTCTCCGCGACCGTCTCCTCGGCCGCCTCCGCGATCGCCTCCCCGGTCCCCGGGGCTTCCCGGCGGCCGGCGAGGGAGTCGTGCGCTCGGGGCAGCGTGAACGTGAGCACGGCCATCGCGGCCTCCCGCGCGCCGTCGAGCCCCAGCAGGCGGTCGACCTCCTCGTCCGGGAACCGCAGGTGCGCCCGGCCCGCCACGCGCAGCCGTCCGGCGACGGCGAGCGCCTGGGCGATGAGCACACCGGTCTCCTGGCACATCAGGCGGTAGCCGAAGTCGCCGTACTTGAACATCGACCGCCAGAACACCGCCGACAGCACGACCGTGACGTCCGGGTCCCGCGCGTCCGCGACCAGGCCGGCGAGAGCCGGGGCGTGGTCGCCCTCCCGCACGCGTTCCAGCGCGTGGTGGACGGGGTCGTAGTGGTACAGGGCGGCGGGCAGGCCGGGCACGCGGCGCTCCCCGGCCACGACGTACGCCTCGATCGGGTAGAGCCCGCCACCCGACGGCGCCGGGCGGCCGAGGAGGAACATGGGCGGCTCCCCCAGCGGGTCGCCGACGTCGTCCATCGGATGGAACCACACCACCCTGGCCATGCCGAGCAGTTCCCGCAGCAACTCGCCGACCAGGCCGAGTGGGGTGTCGTCCCGGGTGGCCCAGGGCAGGGCGACGCGCTCGGCCCCCGGATAGCGCTTGTGCCGGGTCGGGGCGTTCGCCCAGTCGACCGACAGCGGGCCCCGGTCCCGCATCGCGGCCAGGTAGCGGCGCGTGGCGTCACCCGGCGCGCTCGTCGCCGTGCTGCCGTGCATCCGGTCCGCCTCGCTTCCTTCGTCGGTGCCGATGGGGCGCGTCATGGGAAAGGATGGGGGTGCGGGTTGAGGTCCTCGGGCCGCAGGTCGTCGTCCCGGTAGCCGAGCAGCCGGGGCAGGGACAGCAGCCGCGGCAGGCCGTGGACGCGCCGGTAGCGGTGCCCGAACGTCATCGGCATCGCCCCCGGCACGATGACCTTCGCGGCGGCGAAGCCGCCCGCCCGGGCCTCGGCGGAGGTGATGTCGACGGCGATCACGTCGAGGCCGCTCGCCAGGTAGCGCCCGGCCAGTTCGGCGAGGTCCGCGGTGAGGTCGTCGTGCTCCGGCCAGCCGAGCCGGGCCGTGACCTCCGCCACCGTCAGGGCGGGCCCGTCGACCGGCAGGAAGCCCAGCCGCCCGAACGCCTCCGGGTGACCGTAGAGCAGAGGATGGTGCTCCAGGAGCCGCACCTTCTCCGGGTCGGTCGCCAGCCTGGCCGCCTCCACCGGGTCGTACCTCTCGATGTGCCCCGCCAGCATCGGGCCGAGGTCGTCGAGCGCCCGGCGCAGCGCACGCTCGGGCGTCAGATCGGCGGCGGTTCCGCACAGCGCCCGCGGCCGGTCGGGTCGTCCGGTCGCCTCGACGGCCATCACCCAGAACACCGGCACCCGCTGCTCAAGCATGGCGGCGAACGCGTGCACCTCGTAGCCCAGCCGATCCCGTACGCGCTGGGCGATCATGGGGATGCGCCGGTCGGACGCCGACGCCAGGTCGACGCGGGGGATGGGCATCCGGGCGTACCACGTGGTGAGGAACGCGTCCCGCTCGGCCACCTCGAGCAGGCCGTGCAGGATCGCCTCGGCGGGGTGGCCGCCGAGGGCGCACCCGTTGGAGCACTCGTAGGCGAACCCGCGGTCCTCCTCCGGCCGAGGGCCGAAGTAGGCGTAGCTCTCCGGCACCAGAACCGGCTCGTCCCGCTGGAACGAGTACGCCCACACCCACGACGTGGGCCGCTCCGGCCGGAAGCGGGTGAACCAGAAGCCGGGCCGGTCGTACCAGCCGTCGGGGTAGAGGCCCAGCGTCCTCGGGTCGAGTGCATGGCCGGCGACGTCGTCGTACGCGGCGCGCACGACGGTCCGCCGTCCGCGCGGATGGATGCCGGCGATCCGCTCCAGCGCCTCGGCGACCGCGGTCGCCCGCGCCGAGGCGAAGTCGTTGCTGCGTCCGTACCCGTGGTGGCTCTCGTGCGTGGTGCGCGCGGGGCTGAGCCGGGCGACCGCCATGGCGCTGCCGCCGCGCTCCTCCGCGACCAGTGCCTGCACGATTCCGGTCTCTGCGTCGACGAACCGCCCCTCCAGCTCCCCGGCCCTGCCGCTGATGCCGCCGACCCTGAACGCCCCCGGATGCGGTTTGGGCGCGGGCGCGGGGACGTAGCGGCCGGCGCCGGGCCCGTCGTCCGGCCGGTCACCGCAGTCCGGGCAGAGCGGGTCGGGCAGGAACGGATGGCGGCGCACCATCCCGGTCGGCACGTGCATCCTGAGCAGCGCGCCCGTGGTCCGCGCGGACGCGGGGTCGCGCCGCAGCCGGTCCACCTCGTCGGCCACCAGTGCCGCGACCGCATTCGCGACGAGCGGCGTGAGGAGGGCGCAGGGCCGGGTGTCCAGCTCCGTGCCGTACCGCTCACGCAGCGCGTCACGCCCCAGCGCGTCGAGCCGGTTGCCCCTGCGCCGCCGCTCGACGCAGGTCGGGCAGCCCGGCAGCGGCGGGCGTGCCGCCGGGCCGACCAGCACCCAGCCGGCGTCGACCCGGACCGGCAGCCACGGCACACCCCGCTCGGCCGCGCGGCGGGCCACGGAGGGATACGGCCGGGCGTCGTCGGCGTCGCTCGCGACGACGATCGCTCCGCCGCCAGGACCGGCGGGTCCCCGAGCCGTGACGGCCGCGCGGATCGCGGCGCCCAGCCTGCCGGTTCCCAGCACGGTCACGAAGGACGGTGACTCGGTGAGCGCGCTCGCCGGCGCGTTCTCAGCCCTCAAGGAGCACGACCTGTGTGACGTAGGGAAGCAGCCGCGAAGCCTCGGGATCACCGCCGAGCGGCACCGCGACCGGCACCCTGCCGGCCGCGCACAACGCGCCCGCCATCAACCGCACGGCCTCAGCGGGGTCCCCTTCGGGTGCCCAGAGGGGACGGGCCGCGGCGTAGGCGCTCTGCCCTTCGGCCCGGGACTGCCAGCGCAGCAGCAGCCGTTCCAGTCCGTCCCGCAGCGCGGCCGGTGCGGTGGCCGCGGCCGACACGAGGACCGGCTCGCCGGGAACGCTGAAAGACAGGGCGGGCACGCCGAGGACGGATGTGTGGTCGCGCACGTCCGGTCGCTCGCCGGCCAGCGTGAGCTGCCGCTCCAGCGCGCCGGCGGTGAGATCGACCGGCACGCCCGCCGCCGGGTCCTGCCGCAGGCGCGCGGCCAGCAGGGTTTCGCAGTGGGTCCGCAGCCCGGCGGCGACCGCCTCGGCCCAGCTCAACCCCGCCCCCGCGCCGTCGGCGGCCTGGAGTGCCCCGGCCCCGGTGAGGCGCAGGGCGGCCGCGGGCACCGGGCGCGGCCGGCCGTCCGGCAGTTCGACCCCCCACAGGACGTCCTCCCCGTCGGCGCGTCCGGCCGGCCCGGCGGCGAGCACGCCGTACGTGGCGAGCGCGGCGAGCAGGCAGCGCAGCCGTGCCGTCCGCCGGTCCTCGCCCCACCCGGCGACCCGCGGAGGCGGTGCCCAGCGGGGCAGCGCCCCGAACGGGTCGGAGACGGTCGCCAGGCAGACGGACAGCGGGGTCTGCGCCAGTCCTTGTTCGTCCAGCATGCCGAGGATGCCCAGCCGGGAGTCGACCACGTCCTTCGTCCGGTCGAGCAGTTCCCCCGCGTCGACCGAGACGCCCGCCGACAGTGACCGCACCGTGTCCAGCACCGCCTCGGCGCGCGGGACGGCCGTACGGGCGACCGCGCGGGGATGGGGGACGAACCGGTGCGGGACGGTGTCGAGGTTGCGCAGATCGACGCGGGTGAGCTGGAGCTTCTGGCTCGTGCCGACGGCGTCGAGGCCGGTCAGGTGGGAGAAACAGGCCAGGGCCAGCATGGAGGCCACCACCGCGGGCACCGGGCCCGTCAGCCAGTCCTCGCCGGAGTGGGGCGGGGTCGCGGCGGGCAGGGCGGCCAGCCGGTGCCAGCCCGACTCGGCAGCCGTCGCCGAGGGCCTGCCGACCTGGCCGAGCCACACCTCCGCGGGGCGGACGAGGGCCTGCCCCAGGACGACTCCGGCCGCCTCGCAGGCGCGGGCGCTCGTCACGAGGGTGTCGATGTCCGTGCCGATGTGGAGGACGACGTCCGCGTCCCGGGTGAGGGCGCGGTGCTGGTCCTCGGCGGAAATGGCGTGTATCTCCTGATCCGGATCGCGGCGGGCGCGGTCCGCGGCCTGGGCGACCGCCTCCGTATCGGGGCATATGACGGTGATCCGCTGCCAGCCCGACCCGGCGCACGCCTCAAGGAGCGCCACCAGCAGTGGACCGTCGCCCGCGAGGATCAGCCGGGAGCGGCGGAGCCGCTCGAACCGCCACTCGGGGGAGTCGAGCACGTAGCCGATAAAGGCGATCTCCTCCGCGTACGTGCGCAACTCGGCCTCGGTCAGGCCGTGGGGCCGCACCTGCCGGGCGTCGACGACGAACCGCTGCTCCGCCAGCCGGCCCACCAGGCCCTCGACCATGTCGCGCTTGTCGTCCGGCAACTGCGCGGTCAGCTCCGCCAGGCTGTGCCGTCCGGTCAGCACCGGAGCCAGCCTGCTCAGCCAGGCGTACGCCTGACGCCCCCGCAGCGTGCACGATCCGTAGTCGCTGTGGACGTACACCCCCTCGGGGCATTCGACGAACCGAACGTCGTCCCGCAATCGCGGCCGCATCGCCGTATCGGCGTGTGGGAGCGCTCCCATAGTTTTCGATATTAAGATCGAATGACAATTAAGTAAAGTATGTGTTGATCTTTTTTGTGCAGCCCTTTCCGTGTAGGATCCCGGCCCCGACTCCGGCGTTCGGCAGGCGGGGGAGGGCGGCGCGGGTCAGCGCGGCGGGGCCGAGCAGCGGACCTCACCCGGTCCGCTGCTCGGCCCCGCCGGTTCCTCCACGGCACCGGCCTGGCCACATCGGCGTTGATCAGGAGGACGTCGATGCGACCATGTCGGGCGGTGACCTCGGCCACCGCCTCGTCATGGCTCGGGTCTCGGGGAGGGCGCCGACTGCTGATCACCTTGAGCAGGCGCTGCGGCCTGTCGCGGCGATCGGCGACTTCGTCACCGGCCGAGGAAGCACGACAGGAGCCGCCTGAAGTCCTGCGGGTGCTCGAGTGCCGGCACGTGCCCGCACCGGCCGAACACGTGCAGACGAACATCGGCCAGGTGTTCCAGCAGGGGCAGGGCCGCCGTCCCGAGCGGGGTGACTCGGTCCTCGGCGCCGTGGACGAGCAGCACGGGCGCGCGGATCCCTGCCAGCGTTTCCGCCGAGAGGGTGAGGTCGTCGGCCCACCGTGCCCTGGGCGGAGGGAACAACGACGCGTACGCGGCCGCTCCCTCCTGCATCGCGGCCGCACGGGCGGCGACGGCCGACTCGGTCACGAGCGACTGGTCGAAGACGAGGCGACCCAGCATGTCTCGTGCCCCGAGATGGCCGGCGGGGGCGGCCCAGACCGCGTCGAGGTCGGCGGACAGCGGCGCCCCGGGGGCGCCCATCGTCGAGACCGCCACGACATGGGTGACCTGCTCGGGGCGCGCGGCCGCCAGCGCCAGCGCCACGGCACCACCCATGGAGTGGCCCACCACGGCGTAGCGCTCGACACCGAGAGCGTCCATCAGGCCCGCGGCCTGCTCCGTCCACAGCCGGAGCCCACCCCTGGAGCCGGCCGGGATCGGTGTGCGGCCGAACCCCGCCTGGTCAGGAGCGACCAGGCGCCAGGAGGTGCCCAGCGCCTGCGCCGTCGCCGCCCAGGCGCCGGATCCGGTCGTACCGGGTCCGGAGCCGTGCAGCATCAGCACCGCGGGCCCGGTGCCGCTCTCCAGGACGTGGACGGGAGAGCCGTCGACTGTGACGGTCCGAAGTGCCGTCACCGGGACACGTCGGGTGTGCTCATGCCGATGCGGAGTTGATGGACTTGGAGAAGACTTCCATCATCACCCGGCCGAACTGCGGCATGTCGGGCCATCCGCGGCAGGAGACGAGGTTGCCGTCCACGACGTCCGGAGCGTCGATGACGGTAGCGCCCGCGTTCTCCATGTCACCGGTGATGGGAGGGAAGCACGCCGTCTTCCGGCCCTTCAGCAGCCCGTACACGGCCGGCACCTGCGCGCCGTGGCACACCAGCGCGATCGGGAGGTTGCGCGCGAAGAAATGCTCGGTGATCCGCCTGACGTCGGGGTCGACCCGGATCCACTCCGGGGCGCGCCCCCCGGGGATGATGAGAGCGTCATAGCGCTCGAC
Organism: Microbispora sp. H11081; assembly: GCF_012999535.1. Classification (GTDB taxonomy): domain Bacteria; phylum Actinomycetota; class Actinomycetes; order Streptosporangiales; family Streptosporangiaceae; genus Microbispora. The sequence continues at coordinate 900,204 of NZ_JABBWV010000002.1, read as the reverse complement.
GTCGACCTCGGCCCAGGGCACGTCGACCGGCAGCTTGCGGCCGTTCTTCTCCACATAGGCGTCGGAGTTGGGGTCGAACTCGTGGATGACCAGCTGAACGTCACGCATCGTCCGCGACGCGACGTCGACGTCCCAGCCCCCCTCCTGCACGCGGTAGTAGGGATACATGGTGTCGAGCTCCTCGGCGGCGTCGCCGGTAAGGAGCAGTGCTCTAGGCACCTACTTCTCCTCGATCTGGGGCGGTTGAGATGAATCCGATCGGATCTGATCCGGTTGAGTCAGCATTCCTCGGCACGGCCCGCCCGTCAAGCCTTTACCGCCATTCCTTCCGCGTCCGCGTCCCTGGTCTCGCCGGACAGCAGGATGTGCCGGCGCATGGCGTAGGCGGCGGCGTCGGCCGTAATGCGAACACAACCATCACCAACGCCGTATACAGCGGCAGCACCCGGGGCCGACCCGTCGAAGCCCCACTCGGCCATCTGCGCCAACGCTGCGGAATGCTGACGCCCCACTCGGATCGTATAGGAAAGGTGGCGGATGTCGGCCATCCTCCACCCACTGCGGAACCGCCCGCCATCGCTCCGCTTCGATCAGTCGGAGCTCCTATGAGCAGGCTCGACGTCCTGCTCGGTTCGCCACCGGGCCGCACAAGGACCGAAGGACTTCTCGACTGACTGAAGACCCAGTACGGCGCGGCGTAATCGTGAGGCCCGGTCTGTGGGGCGGCGCCCGCGACAGCCCGGATGGGTCACGTGCGGCACCTACCGATGTTTCGTTGGTGATCATGAGAAGGCCGTGCATGAATCCGCGATAGTGGTGCGCTACAGCGTCAGCGCGGCGGGAGCGGCGATCCACCGCCCCCGCCGCGTGAACGGGTCAGCGGTTGCGGTTGAGGTTCTGCATCCACTCCCGCAGCTCGCGCGCCTGCCGCGCGAGCTCGGAACGCGCCGCAGCGTCGCCGGAGGCCTTGTTGTTAGCCAGGGCGACGATCGAGTTCAGCGCCGGGATGGCGGTGGTGTAGTTGGTTGCCAGGTAGCTGTTCCGCGCGATGTCCAGGGCGGCATCGGCGGCGTCCGCGGCGTCCGCGGTCAGTAGCCCGGCCGCTCGGTTGGCCTCGATCAGCAGGCTGGTCTCGCGGTAGGACGAGCAGTTGGCGGCCGTCCGGCCGGCGGTCGTCTCGATCCCGCCGAGGATGATCCGCATGAACGAGTCGTCGTAGTAATGCGTCCGGAAGTGGCCGAGGATGTTCGAGAACGCCTTGCCACCGCCCCAGTTCTGGCACCACGCGATCGGGTGGTCTCCGTTCATCAGCCGCAGCGGGTTGGTGGCCGCGTTGCCGCTGTTGAGGCTGCGCTGGTAGCTGTCCTCGTTGAGGCTCAGCAGCGTGTGCACGTCGGCCCGCATGTTGCGGTCGAAGTTGTAGAGCTCGTCGACCGTCATCCACTTGGCAGGGAGATGCGCGGTCGCCGGGTGCGTGTTGTCCTCGGTCACCACCTCGGCGTGGATGCAGCTGCCGCACTGGCCGAACCCGTTCTGGCCGCTCGGATGGTTGGTGAAGAACCCACCGACGAGGTTGCCGTACCACGGCCAGGTGCGGATCTCGAACGAGTCGGCGGCGCCGTGGATGCCGACATAGCCGCCTCCCTGGTTCATGTAGGCCTCGAAGTTCGGCTGCTCGGTGATCGCATTGAGCGGGCCCGGGTGCCCGACGTTGGACTCGAAGACGATCGTGTCGTACTTCTTGAGCGTGTCGAGGCTCAGGAACGGGCTCGTGGGCAGCGTGACGGTCGAGAGTTGCGGGTCGTAGACGTCGACGTTGAAGTTGCGCTCGATGCCGAGCTTCTGGATCGCGGCCACGGTGTGCGGGATGTGGTCGTGCCGGAAGCCCGTTGTCCTGGAGAAGACCAGGACGTTGTAGTCGGCGTCCGGGTTGTGCGGGAGCGGGGCGAGCACCGGGTCCGGGATGAACTTCGGACCCTCCGCGGGCTCAGACTCGAGGCCCGTCGCGGGCTCCGGCGCGAGCCGGCCCTTGAGCTGGTCGATCAGGTAACGCGCATCGCCCACGAGTGTGCTGCGGGCCGAGCCGGGCCTGATCTGGCTGTTGGCGAGCGAGACGAACTCGTTCATGACCTTGCTCGCCTGCTTGGCCGAATCGGCGTCGGCGAGCGCCTTCGCCTCGTCGAGCTTGGCCTGGAGCGCCGCGCCGACCTCCGCCGGGACGCTGCCGGCGGTCACGAACCGGCCGATCAGCGTGCCGACGTCCGCGAACGATGTCGTCACGATGAACGTCTGCGTGTACTTCGCGCTGTTGGAAGCAGCGTCAGAGAGCTGCACCGCGAGCGTGTGCACGCCGAGCGACAGGTCGGAGGTCTGCACCGGCAACGGCGGGACCAGCTTGCCGTCGAGGTACATGTTCAGCACAGCCACTCCGCCCGAGGCGGGGGCGGGGTCCGTGCGCGTCGGGATGAGTGTGGCGACGTGACCGACGTGACCGTCGGTGATCGCCGGGTACGATGCGACCGGCGCGCGCGTGTCGATCCGGACCGAGATCGAGCGGAACGCCGCGACGTTTCCGGACGTGTCGACCGCGCGGTACCGGACGCTGGTGTTGCCCTCCTGCGTGATCACCGCCGACGCCGTGGCCGACGCCGGCGCCCCCGCGACGGGCACGTCGATGTAGGCGGCGCCGCCGTTGAGCGAGTACTGGAACTTGGCGATGCCGACGTCGTCGGTCGCCGACATGTTCAGCGTCACCGAGCCGACGTACCAGTTGTTCTGGCCGGTCGGCGCAGAGGGCGACAGCGTCGCCACGTTGATCGTCGGCGGTGTCGTTTCCTCTGCCCACGACGGTGCCGTGGGGATGAGTGCGGCCGCCGTCACGCAGGCGACCACTGCCGATTTGCGAAATCTTCTTCGCATGAGTGTCTTCTCTCTCTTGCCGCTGTACGGACGGGTTCGCTAGCTGCCGACGCCCGTGCCGACGAACTCGGCCCAGTTGAGGTTGAACAGGTTGCCGCCCGTGGAGCCACCCGTGACCGAGCGGAACACCAGGAAAAGCTCATGCGTCCCGGACATCGAGACCGGGAACGTCTGGCTCGTCCAGGTTCCCGTCCCGCCGGTGGACACGAGGTTGGCCGTCGTCAGGATCGGTCCGTTGATCGAGTCCTGACGGACCTCGATCGCCGCCAGCGGCGACCCGGGCGTGCGGTTGTTCGCCGCGTCCGCCACGCGGAACGTGACCGAATCGATGTTGGTCAGGTTGAATGGGCCGTTGAGCTGGAGCCAGTCGCCCGAGCCCAGGCTGCCACGGTGCACGCCGGCGCCGCCGTCGGTGTTGGTCGCCGTGTTGGTGCCGGACTGGCTGACGACGAACTCCACCTCCTGGTGCTTCTGGCGGATCTGGTGCTGGCCGGTCGTGGTCAGCGCTGGGACGCCGCCCGGACCGCCGTGGTCGGTGTAGCGGGCCTGGATCACGCCGGAGACGTTGCCGCCGTGTGAGGCGTCGTCGGCGATCGTGTGGAGCACGCCAGAGCAGCCGTTGACGGACTCCTCGGCGTGGCCGTGCTCGTCGTGGGCGAGCACGAACGTCACCTGCACCTCAGAGCAATTCACCGTCCCGTCCTCGGGGTCGGTGACCGTGACCGAGAACGGGATGTCGTCGCCGAACTCGAACGTCCCGCCCTCCACCGGGGTATTGACGACCACCTTCGGGCTCGTGTTGCCCACGGTGATCACGGTGCTGGTCGAGGTGTGCTGGCCGGACGAGTCGAGCACGGTCAGCACGGCCGTGTAGCGGCCGGACTGCGTGTAGGTGTGTGCCGGGTTCGGGTCGGTCTCGATCGCCGAGCCGTCGCCGAAGTTCCACTCGTAGCGGATCGAGTCCCCGGGATCCTCATCCAGCGAGCCGGCGCTGGAGAAGTTCACGGTCAGCGGCGTCCCGCCATCGGTGCGGTCCGTGGTGAGCACGGCCTTCGGCGCGCGCTTGCCCTTGACGTACTCCCACTTGTACATGCCCGCGTCGGGGCTGATGACGTTGAACCCGTTGCCGTAGGTCAGCAGGTAGAACGCGCCGTCAGAACCGAACTGCAAGTCCATCGGGTTGTCGCACTCGAACTTGAACCTGCCTGCCCCGGCGTTCGCACGGCTGCCGCAATCCAGGAAGTTGTTGATCTTCTGGACGTGGTTGGTCTGCTTGTCGAGCTTGACCTCGCGCAGCGTGTCCTGCGTCCACTCGCTGATGATCACCGAGTCGTCGTAGTACGGCGGGAACTTGTTGGGGTTCGGGTTCTCCGGGTCGTAGTGGTACTTCGTGACCCCGTGCGGACCGACGCCGCCGGTGTAGAGCTCGGGGAACAGCCGCGGGCATTCGGTCGTCGAGCCGGGCGCGATCGGGCCCGGGGTCGGCGCGTAGCCGGCCTCGCACGGGGTGCCGAGCGGCGTGCTCGTGTTGTTGTCGCGGTAGGAGTACCAGATGTCCGGGTCGGTGACCGGCGGGACGTCCCTCAGGCCCGGCTCGACCGTCGGACCGCCCTCAATGTTCCACAGCGAGTCGTTGCGCTGCGTCGGCCCGTCGCAGTCGAACTTCTGAGCCGGGTTGTTCAGCGGCGTGCCCGCGGTGGTGGTGCCGGGCGCGAACTCGTGGAAGTTCCACTCGTAGTACGCGAGGTCGCGCTTGTAGCACGTCGGCCAGCCGTAGTTGGACGGCTTGCGCACGATCTCGTAGCGGCCGGTGCCCGACGGGCCGCGCGAGCGCTGCGGTGTCTGGGCGTCGGGCGAGTAGTCGCCGACGTAGGCCACGTCGTTCTCGTCGACCTGGATCCGGAACGGGTTGCGGAAACCCATCGCGTAGACCTCCGGCCGCGTCTTGTCCTGCGGCGCGCCCGCGACCAGCGGGAACAGATTGCCCGACGGGATCGAGTAGGCGCCCGTGCCGGAGCCCAAGTTGACCTTGTTGGCGTCGGCGGCGGAGATGTTGCCGTCCTTGACCTTGATCCGCAGCACCTTGCCGCGCAGGTCGTTGGTGTTCAGCGCGGTGCGGCGTGCGTCACCGGTGAGCCGCTGATACCAGCCGCCCGCCTGCGCCGTGTTGGTGGCGATCGCCGGCGTGGCGGTGCCGGTCAGGCCGGCGCCGTCGGCGGTGATCTGCGGCTGATCGGACTGCTGCTTGCCGCGGCGGAAGAACACGTTGACGTTCGAGGTGTTGACCGGGCCGCCGCTGGTCTGGATCTCATCCGCCTCGATGTTCGGGAGCGCCTCGAGCGCCGCGTCGATCGCATCGCGATCCGCGTTCCACGCGATCGGCTGCGTCGTCTGGCCATCGAAGGTCAGCGTGAACGTGCCGCCCGTCGCGTTGGTGACGCGCACGGTCTGCTGCTCGTCGGTCTTCTGCGAGTTGAACGGCCCGTAGCCGCCGGCGTTGATGCCGCCCGCGGGCGTGTCATCGCCGGTGACCAACCAGAGGTTGCCGTGCTTGTCGAAGTCGATGTCGCCCCCGACGTGGCAGCACTCCTGGCGGTTGACCGGCACGCGCATGATCTGCTGCTCGGAGCCCATGTCGAGGTGCGCCGGCGTGCTGTCGGTGGCGTCGACGAACTTGAAGCGGCTGAGCTGGAAGTAGCCCACGTACGGATCCCACGCGGTCTTGGACGCCGCCACGTTCGGCGGATTGGTGTTCGGCGTGGTCTGGGTGACGACCGATCCGTCGCTCAGCTTGACGTCGGTGACCTGCTTCGGCGAGTAGTAGAGGTAGACCCACTTGTTGGTCGCGAAGTTGGCGTCGACCGCCGGGCCATAGAGCCCGTCCTCGCCCGCGGAGTAGATCTGCTGCGTCATCGGCAGGCTCGTGTCGGCGAAGTTGGCGACGACCGTGGTGACGCCCGTGGTCGAGTCGTGCATGCGCAGCGAGCCGAGGCGGTCCGTCTGCAGAACGCGGCCGTCCGGCAGCTGGTCGAAGCCGATCGGCTCCTGCAGGTTCGGCGGCGAGCCGATCTTCGTCTGCTGGTAGTTGGCCAGCACGGTCGCGCCGCAGTCGCTGTAGACCGGGTCGGCCTGGCCCGCGGCCCAGCCGATCGCGCCCTTGAGGTGCTTGGTGAGGCCGGCGTCGAAGCTCGCGGCCGTGTTGCCCAGGCCGGTGTAGAACGAGCGGCCGCCCTGGAAGTCCTTACACCACGAGACCGGGTGATCGGCGCCCATCGTGCCCCCGGCGATCCCGTCGAGGTCGGCGCCCTGCGGCTGCGGCCCGAACGGGTCCTCGACGACGGTGGCGAGGACGTGTGACACACCGCGGACGTTCTTCGTGAAGTTGTACCAGTTGTCGGTCCGCGACCAGAACTGCGGCAGATCCTTGCTCGCGTCGTGGACGCGGTCGGCGACCTTCACGTCTGCCGATTGCACGTCGGTCCTGCCGGACGCACGCGTCCCCAGGAGGTCGGTCAGGAACGACCAGGACTCGTCGGTCTCGACCGCCGAGCCGACGCCGACGAAGCCGCCGCCCTTGCGGAAGTAGCTCTCGAAGTTCGCGCGTTGCGCGTCCGTGAGCGGGCTCGCGACACCCGTGTCCAAGAACACGACCGCGCGGTACTGCTCCAGCTTCTTCTCCGTGAAATGGGAGCCCACGCCAGCGGGCGCGGGCGCCACGACCGTGAAATCACCGGTTTTGGCCGCATTCCGGATCGCGTCCAGGCCGGCCGACGACACTGCGTTCTGGGTGCTGCGCACCACGAGCACCTTGAAATCGGGCTTGGCCGCCGAGGCCGCCGTGGCGGCCTCGGAGCTCACCGGGGTCGCGAGGAGCGTGATGAAAGGGGCGATGAGGGCCAAGGCCATCGTGGTCGCGGTGCGACGTCTCGGGCGTCGTCTGTTTTCTGGCGGGGCTGCGTCGAGCAGCCTGGCCCACGTTCGATGATGCGGTGACATGAAAAACCTTCCTGACTGGGGGGAGGTCAGGCAAGGCGCGCGCCGCCACGCTTGTTGCCACTTGGCGATACCGGATATTGCGGTTGCTGGAGGGTGCCATCTCCAGGTCTGTGGGGCCGTCAGTATGGTGCCGGCCTGGGTAAACCCATGATCATGGTCGGGTCGTCGATGATGTGGTTGATCTCCACGCTCGCCGCGCCACGGGAGGCGGCGCCGAAGCCGAGCCTGGAGGCGACGAATCGGTACTGGGCGGCTGGAGCGGCTACCACGAGCCGTTGCAGCTGGTCTTGTGCGTGTGGCAGCAGCCACTGGGCCAGCGAGGCGAAACAGCCTCCGATGACGATCACTCGCGGGTTGAACAGGTTGGCCAGGATCGAGTCACCGAGCCCGGCCAGGTGTGCTCATGCCGATGCGGAGTTGATGGACTTGGAGAAGACTTCCATCATCACCCGGCCGAACTGCGGCATGTCGGGCCATCCGCGGCAGGAGACGAGGTTGCCGTCCACGACGTCCGGAGCGTCGATGACGGTAGCGCCCGCGTTCTCCATGTCACCGGTGATGGGAGGGAAGCACGCCGTCTTCCGGCCCTTCAGCAGCCCGTACACGGCCGGCACCTGCGCGCCGTGGCACACCAGCGCGATCGGGAGGTTGCGCGCGAAGAAATGCTCGGTGATCCGCCTGACGTCGGGGTCGACCCGGATCCACTCCGGGGCGCGTCCCCCGGGGATGATGAGAGCGTCATAGCGCTCGACGTCGACCTCGGCCCAGGGCACGTCGACCGGCAGCTTGCGGCCGTTCTTCTCCACATAGGCGTCGGAGTTGGGGTCGAACTCGTGGATGACCAGCTGAACGTCACGCATCGTCCGTGACGCGACGTCGACGTCCCAGCCCCCCTCCTGCACGCGGTAGTAGGGATACATGGTGTCGAGCTCCTCGGCGGCGTCGCCGGTAAGGAGCAGTGCTCTAGGCACCTACTTCTCCTCGATCTGGGGCGGTTGAGATGAATCCGATCGGATCTGATCCGGTTGAGTCAGCATTCCTCGGCCCGGCCCACCCGTCAAGCCTTTACCGCCATTCCGTCAGCGCCCTTGACCTCGTCGAACAATCGCCGGAACCGCTCGCCGGACAGCAGGATGTGCCGGCGCATGGCGTAGGCGGCGGCGTCGGGGTCACGTGCGGCGATCGCGGCCAGAACCGCTTCGTGCTCGGCCATGGCCAAGTGAGTGACCTGGGTGTCGTGGAGAAGCCGGAACAGGTGCACGTGCGTGTGCAGGCGGGCGAGCGCTTCGCGGATGACCTGGTTCTCCGCGCTCAGGGCGACGAGATCGTGAAAGGCGGCGTCGCGCAGCCCGAAGGCGCCGTAGGCCATGAGCCCGTCGCCCCCCTCCAGCTCCGCCATCTCATCCAGCATTCGCCGCAGGCCTTCCACCTGCTTCAACGATGCGCGTTCCGCGGATCTGCGCGCCGCCGCCGGCTCGAGGAGCAGGCGGAGCTCAAGCATGTCCTCGAATCGCTGGCGGGTGATCTGGGGGGGAATGCGATAGCCGGCATGGGGCACACGAACGACCAGGCCCTCGGCCTCCATGCGGTTCAGAGCGTCTCGGATCGGCGTCTGCGAGACCCCCAGCTCTCGCGCCAGGACATCGATCGTGACGCGGGAGCCGGGCTCGATCCTCAGCGACATCAGCTGTCCGAGCAGCGTGTCGTACACCTCGTCGGCAAGCCGGCCGCGAGATCTTCCCCGCGGCGTTCCGCCCGTCATGGCCCCACGGCGCCGCGCGATCATCACTTCGTCGTCCATCCTGACGTGAGGTCCTTTCTTAGGCATACGGGAACCTGTTGACATCGGTCGCAACGCTGCGGGATGTTGACGCCCCCACTCGGATCGTATAGGAAAGGTGGCGGATGCCAGCCATCCTCCACCCATTGCGAAACCGCCCGCCATCGCTCCGCTTCGATCAGTTGGAGCTCCTATGAGCATGCTCGAGGTCCTATTCGGTTCGTCACCGGGCCACACAAGGGCCGCAGGACCTCTCGGCTGCTAGAAGCCCCATTACGTCGCGGCGTACTCGTGACGCCGGTCTGCGGGTCAGCCCCTGCGACAGCCGGCAACACGCCTTAACACCCCCCAAGCAACTGCTCGGCGAAGCGCGCAGTAAGGCTCCAGAGCCCCCCACTCAGAAAGCAGGCAAGAAGATGCGGTATCCGAAGCGAAGCGGACGACTGTCCGTTCCCCGTAGAACGGCGCAACTTGCGGCGGCGGCCATGTTGGTGGTCACCTCCATGGCGGCTTGCGGGGGGGACGAGGGCACGAATGCGAGCGCCCCCAAGGCGCCTGCGACCATCCCGGAGCTGACCAAGGACCCGCTGACCCTCAGCTTCATCTGGTTCGACTGGCCCCCCGCCCACGCCCTGGAGACCTTCGCGAACGCGGAGTACACCAAGGAACGGCCGAACGTGACCATCAAGGTCAACACCGTGCCGAACGCGAACTGGCACGACGCGATGTTCACCCAGTTCGCAGCGCACAAGACCGACTTCGACATCCCGATTCTGGACTCGCAGCACATCGGCGAGGCCGTGACGAACGGCAACATCCTCGACATCACCGACTTCGTCAAGCAGAACATCGAAGTCGACGCCTACAACCCGTACCTCCTGGCGGCCTACGGCCAGTTCCCCCAGGCGGAGACCGGGAAGCGTGACGAGAACGCCAGCCTGTACGGCCTGCCGCTGCTCGGCGACACCTGGACGATGATCTACCGCAAGGATCTGATCGGCGACACGCCGCCGCAGACCTGGGACGAGATGATCTCCGTCGCCGAGAAGTGCCAGACGGACAACCCCGGCGTCAGCGGACTGGCTTTCCACCAGGCCAACGGCTCCGACGCCGCGGCCGTGACCTACAACACGGTCAACGGCGTCTACGGCGGCAACCTCTGGGACGCCAAGTCGCGCAAGATCGAGGGCGTCCTCAACGACGCTGCGGGCCAGGAGGCGATGGACGTCCTGGTCAACAAGATGAAGCCGCTGACCGCCAAGGGCTCCGGCAACTGGTTCATCGACGAGGTGAACGCGGCGGTCGCCCAGGGCAAGGCGTGCATCGCGTTCAACTGGATCGCCGCGAGCGGCGCCCTGCTCGACCCGAAGGAGTCGACGCTCGGCACCACAAAGGAGGAGATTCTCAGCAAGCTGGGCTTCGCCACCCTGCCGAGCCAGAAGACGAACCTGGTGCCTCTCGGCGGCATGGGGATGCACGTCTCGGCCTACTCCTCCGAGGAGAAGCAGGCGGAGGCGCTGAACTTCATGAAGTGGTTCGAGCAGGCGGACATCCAGAAGAAGTGGGCCGCGGCCGGTGGCGTGCCGGCGCGTACGGACGCCCTGGAGTCGCCCGAGTTCCTCAACGCCGGGCCGTTCAACAAGGTGTACGCCGACTCGGTCTCGCGGATGCGGGACATGTGGAACGTCCCCGAGTACGCGCGCCTCATCGACATTGAGAACACCAACGTCAACGCGGCTCTCAACGGCGCGAAGAGTCCGCAGGACGCGCTCAACGACATCGCAAAGGAGCAGCAGGCCGTGCTCGACTCCAGCAGCCAAAAGGGCGGCGGCGGACTGTGAGTGACCCCGTCTCTCTGACGACGGACCACCCCGGGCAGGCGGCGTCCGCGACGCCGCCTGCACCGGGCAGGTCCCGCCACTTGAGCGACCGCTGGCTCGCCGTGGCCTTCATCTCTCCGGCGTTGCTGCTGTTGCTCGCGATGTCGGTGTTCCCGTTGCTGTGGGCGTTGTACCTGTCGTTCACCGACTACTCGGCCACCCGCGGGGGGCCCGCCCATTTCGTCTGGTTCGGGAACTACACCGCCATCCTGGCTTCGGAGCAGGTCCACCTGAGGGCCTTGACCACGTTGATCTACGTGGTCGGCGCGGTCACCCTGCAGACCGTGCTCGGTTTCACCATCGCCTACCTGATCTCACGGCGTACGCGCGGGCGAGGACTGCTGACCACGCTGTTCCTTATTCCGATGATGCTGTCGCCGGTCGTGGTGGGATTGTTCTGGCGGTTCATGCTCGACGCGCAGTTCGGCGTGATCAACAGCATGCTCGGCTCGCTCGGCCTGGGACAGGTGGAGTGGCTCACCCGGCAGCAGACGGCGTTGTTCTCCCTGATCGTGGTCGACACGTGGCAGTGGACGCCGTTCATCATGCTCATCGCGCTCGCCGGCCTCACCGCGGTCCCCAAGTACCTGTACGAGGCCGCCTCGATCGACCGGGCGTCCGAGTGGTTCCGGTTCCGCACCATCACTCTTCCGCTGGTGTGGCCGCTGCTCCTCATCGCCGTGCTGTTCAGGGCCATCGAGGCCTTCCGGCTGTTCGACCTCGTCTACATCCTCACCAGCGGAGGTCCGGGGGTCTCCACGGAGACGTTGTCGTTCCACGTCTACAAGGTCGCGTTCCTGGGCTTCAACACCGGAACCGCCTCGGCGTACGGGATCCTCATGGTCCTCATCGTCATCATCCTCACGCAGCTCTACCTGCGCTACCTCAACAAGCTCAAGGAGGACTGATGGCCGTCTCCGTCGACGAGGCCGTGGCCACAGGTCCTGCCCGGGATCGCACGCCCTCCGCGCGCCGCCTCGGTGGCCGGGGCCGCTCCGTGCTGGAGGTCGTGCTACTGACCGTGCTGGCCGTCGTGATGCTGTTCCCGGTGCTGTGGATGATCGAGACGTCCATCAAGGAGAACCGGGACGTCTACGCCATCCCGGCCAAGTTCTTCAACTTCACGGTCACCATGGACCATTTCAAGGACGTGTTCGTCGCTCCGGGCGGCGGTCGCTCGGCCTTGTCCGCGGCGTTCCTCAACTCCGTCCTTGTCGCCGGGGTCTCCACGGCGCTGGCCACCGTGCTGGGTGTCCCGGCGGCCTGGGCCTATTCACGCTTCTCCGTGAAGGCCAAGAAGGACCAGCTGTTCTTCATCCTGTCCACCCGTTTCATGCCGCCTGTGGTGGTCGTGATCCCGATCTTCCTCATGTACCGCCAAGTCGGACTCATCGACTCCAAGCTGGGCCTGATCCTCATCTACGCCGCGTTCAACGTCCCGTTCACGATCTGGATGATGAAGGGGTTCGTCGACGAGGTGCCCTCGGAGTACGAGGATGCCGCCATGCTCGACGGTTACACCCGTTTGCAGGCGTTCTGGCGGTTCACCCTTCCCCTGCTCCTGCCCGGGATCGCCGCGACGGCGGTCTTCGCACTCATCTTCTCGTGGAACGAGTTCGTGTTCGCCATCTTCCTCACCTCCAGCGACGGCGTGCGGACGGCCCCACCCGCCATCGCCGGCCTCATCGGTGGAACCACTGTGGACTGGGGTCTCGTGGCCGCCGCCTCCCTGGTGTTCGCCCTGCCGGTGCTCATCTTCGCCTACCTGGTGCGCAAGCACCTCGTCGCCGGTGTGACGCTCGGGGCGGTGCGACGCTGATGGCGGGCATCGAGGTGACCGCCCTGCACAAGCGCTACCCGGACGGGACGGTCGCGGTCGAACACGTGGACCTGTCCATCCGCGACGGCGAGCTGTTCGTGATGCTCGGCCCTTCGGGCTGCGGCAAGACGACCACACTGCGGGCCATTGCCGGTTTGGAGAGGCAGACGACGGGCGACATCCGCATCGGCGACACGCTGGTCAACGACCTGCCGCCGGCCGAGCGCGACATCGCCATGGTGTTCCAGTTCTACGCTCTGTACCCGCATCTGAAGACCCGCGACAACCTGGCGTTCCCGCTGCGGGCCGAGGGCCTGCCCAAGTCGGAGGTGCAGGAGCGGGTCGACGAGGCCGCCCGGCTGATGCGGCTCGGTCCGCTCCTGGACCGGCGACCGCACCGGCTGTCCGGTGGCGAGCAGCAGCGCGTCGCGCTCGCTCGCGCCCTGGTGCGGCGACCGCGCGCGTTCCTCATGGACGAACCCCTCACCAACCTGGACGCGGAGCTGCGTGCGGACATGCGCACGGAGATCAAGCACCTGCAGGGGGAGCTGGGGACGACGATGGTCTACGTCACCCATGACCAGGTCGAGGCGATGTCGCTCGGTCACAGGATCGCCATCCTCAACAAGGGGCGCGTCGAGCAGATCGGCACGCCGCTGGAGGTCTACGACCGTCCGGCGAGTCTTTTCTGCGCCGCGTTCATCGGCTCCCCGCCGATGAACCTGATCGAGGTGGAGGTGGCCGACGGGAAGCTGCGCAGTCAGGGCGGGCTGACCCTCGCCCCACCGCCAGGCCTGCCGCGCGACCGTCGCCTGGTCGCGGGCGTCCGGCCGGAGGCGCTGGAAGTCACAGAGCAGGGGGCGGAACGCTCGGTCGCGGCCCGCGTGGTCTCGGCGGAGTGGCTGGGCGACGAGATCATCTACGTGGTCGACCACGGCGGCCAGCGCGAAGTACGGGTTCGGATGCCACCGACTGTCCGTTTCGCCGCTGACGCACCGGTCGGGCTGCGGCACACCGGCGGGCCGCCGCCGGTCTACGACGTGAGCACGGAAGAGCTGGTGGCCTGATGGGAACCGTGGCAGTGGAAGGGCTGCGCAAGTCCTTCGGTAAGGTCCAGGCCCTGGACGGGGTGACGCTGGACGTGCCGGACGGCTCGTTCTTCGTCGTGCTCGGGCCCTCCGGGGCAGGCAAGACGACGACCCTGCGAGCGATCGCCGGCCTTGAGAAGCTCGACGCCGGGTCGGTGCACCTGGACGGGAAGGACGCGACCGGTGACCCCCCGGCCGCACGCGACCTGGCCATGGTCTTCCAGAGCTACGCCCTCTACCCGCGGCTCACGGCGTACGAGAACATCGCGTCGCCGCTGCGGGCACGCCGCTGCTCTTCGAGCGAGATCGCCGCCGCCGTCGAGCGGATGTCGAACCTGCTGCACATCGAACGCCTGTTGCAGCGTCGTCCCGCGCAGATGTCGGGCGGGGAGATGCAACGTGTCGCCCTGGCCCGGGCGCTGGTCCGCAGCCCGCGCGCGTTCCTCATGGACGAGCCGCTGACGAACCTCGACCTCAAGCTCCGCGTCGAGATGCGCACCGAGCTCACCCGCATCCACCGGAGCCTCGGGGGAACCTTCATCTACGTGACCAACGACCAGGTCGAGGCCCTGTCCATGGCCGACCAGGTCGCGGTCATCAAGGAGGGGAAGGTGCAACAGGTCGGAACGCCGACAGAGGTGTACGAGCGCCCGGCCAACCAGTGGGTCGCGGGCTTCGTCGGGAGCCCGCCGATCAGCCTGCTCGCCTGCCGCGCCGAGGGAGATCGTCTGATCGGGGACGGCTGGACGCTGCCGCGGCCCCGCTGGACCACGGCTGAGGACGGTCGTCCGCTGATGCTGGGGCTGCGCTCAGAGGACCTGTCCGTCGAGCAGCGCGGGGACGCGTCGCTGGCGGGTGAGCTCTACGGGCTTGAGCCGCTCGGCGACCGAACGGTGGTCGACGTCCGAGTGGGCACGGAGATCATCAAGGTCAAGGCCCGGCCCACCGTCACCGGTACGCCGGGCGAGCGGCTGCATGTCACGGTCGACCTGGACCGTGCGCACCTGTTCGACGCGGGCACCGGGCTGGCGCTGTCCGAGGCCGGGAGGTAGCCGCCCAGGAGGTAGCCCCCGGGAGGTAACCGCACAGGGCGGCGACGTCAGCAGGCGCCCGCACGTGGCGATCGAGCCTCGGCGGACCGTCACCGGTGAGCACGGCCTGACGACGCCGAAGCGGCCATGGCCGGACAAGGCGATCGGTGGCGCGGGGCGTCGCCCTGCGGTCAGGGCCAAGGCCGCTTCCGACCCGCTTCGGCGACCTCGGTCCCGACGAGGTCGTGTGACCCGTTCGCCGACGCGCGTGGCGCGATCGCCGAGGTCACGCAGGACATCACCAAGAACATCACAGGAGGCGACGCTTTGACTGACCCCATGAACGTCCTGGCCCCCGAGCACCGTCGGCTGCGGATCGGCGACGCCTGGCGCGACGCCGCCAGCGGAGCCACCTTCGCCGTCGAGGACCCGGCCACCGGCAAGACCATCGCCGAGGTGGCGGACGCCGGCGTCGCCGACGGGCTCGCCGCTCTGGACGTGGCGAGCAAGGCGATGGCGGAGTGGGCGACGACCCCGCCGCGCAAACGGTCAGAGCTGCTGACCGCGACGTACCGGGCACTGACCGAGCGGTCCGAGGAGGTCGCCCGGCTGATAACGCTCGAGATGGGCAAGCCGCTCGCCGAGGCTCGGGCAGAGGTGGCCTACGGCGCCGAGTTCTTCCGTTGGTTCGCCGAGGAGGCGGTGCGCATCGAGGGGCGCTACAACACCGCTCCCGGTGGTGGCTATCGCATCCTCACCGTGCCGAAGCCGGTCGGGCCGTGCGTCTTCGTGACGCCCTGGAACTTCCCGTTGGCCATGGGCGCCCGCAAGATCGCTCCTGCGCTGGCGGCGGGCTGCACGACGATCACCAAGCCGGCGGCCCAGACGCCGCTCACCATGCTGTTCCTGGCCCGCATCATGGAGGAGGTCGGCGTTCCCCCGGGCGTCGTCAACGTCGTGACGACCAAGCGTTCCGGCGAGGTGGTCTCAGCGCTGCTGGCCGACCGTCGGACCCGCAAGCTCTCGTTCACCGGGTCGACCGAGGTCGGGCGCGTGCTGCTACGCCAGGCGGCGGACAACGTGCTGCGCACCTCGATGGAACTGGGCGGCAACGCGGCCCTGATCGTGTGCGCGGACGCGGACCTGGACGTCGCGCTCAACGGCGCCATGGTGGCCAAGATGCGCAACATAGGGGAGTCCTGCATCGCGGCGAACCGAATCTACGTCGAGGAGCCGGTGCGCGAGGAGTTCACGGCGCGCTTCGCCGAGCGGATGGCCGCGCTCTCGGTGGGCCATGGTCTCGACGACGGCGTGGACGTCGGCGCGTTGATCGACGAGCCCTCGGTCGCCAAGATCGACGAGCTGGTCGCCGACGCGGTCGATCGCGGCGCCCGTGTCGTGGTGGGCGGCGAACGTCTTGATGGGCCCGGCCACTTCTACCCGCCTACGGTCCTCGTCGACGTGCCAGAAGACGCGCGGATCCTCGAGGAGGAGATCTTCGGCCCGGTGGCGCCGATCATCTCGTTCACGTCCGACGACGAGGTGATCGCGAAGGCCAACGACACCGAGCACGGCCTGGTCGGATATGTCTTCACCCGTGACCTCCAGCGGGCGCTCCGGTTCACCGAAGGGCTGGAGACGGGGATGGTCGGCATCAACCGTGGCCTCATCTCGGACCCGTCTGCTCCGTTCGGAGGCGTGAAGCAGTCGGGGATCGGCAAGGAGGGGTCGCACGAGGGCATCCTCGAGTACCTCGACGTCACCTACGCGGCGATCGACCTACCGTGACCGGTCCGCTGCTCCGGGCGCCCGCCAAGGGCGACGTCTTCATCGCGATGGACCCGTGGGCGCCCGGGCGCGACCGAGTCCGGGAGCCCGGCGCGCGCCTGCGCCACCCGGCAGCCAACCATGGCGACGCCGTCCCGGTCTCGCACGTGACCTGGCCGTCCGCCCAGCAAATCACCGCCGACGTTCCAGAGAGGCACTGACATGCTTGAGACCGTCCGCGGACCACGCCAGCTGATTGTGGGCGAAGGGGTCGCGCAGAACATCCCACGAGTGGTGGCCGAGTGTGGCTCGCGCGTCCTCATCGTGACCGACCGGGTTCTTCTGGAGCAGCCGGGCGTGGCCGAGATCGTGGCCGCCGTACGGGAGAAGGTGGCGGTCGTCGGGGTGTTCGCCGACGCGACTCCGGACGTGCCGCTCTCCGATGTCGACCTGGCCGTCTCGGCCGCCGCGGAGGTGGACGCCGACGTGATCCTCGCCATCGGGGGTGGCACGGTGATCGACCTCGCCAAGATCGTCGGCGTCATCCGGTGCCACGGTGGGACGCCGCGCGACTTCTACGGCGAGTCGAGGGTGCCGGGGCCGACGATTCCTCTCGTCGCGGTCCCGACGACGTCAGGCACCGGCTCAGAGCTCACGCCCGTCTCGGTGCTGACCGACCCGGACCGCGAGCTGAAGGTCGGGGTCTCCAGCGTCCACATCGTGCCCGACTTCGCCATCGTCGACCCCGAGCTCACCTACACCTGCCCTGCGACCGTCAGCGCCCACTCCGGCATCGACGCGTTCTGTCACGCGGTGGAGAGCTACACCGCGCGACCCCGGGCGTACGGACCGCGCGACACGGTGGAGCAGGTCTTCCTCGGCCGCAACCCGGTCACCGATCACTACGCGCTCCTGGCCGCGGAGCGGATCGCCCGCAGCCTGCCCAATGTCGTCAGGGACGGAGGCGACAAGGACGCCCGCGCGGACATGTCCTACGGGTCCATGCTGGCCGGGCTCGCGTTCTCCCACGCCGGCAACGCGGCTCCGCACGCCCTGCAGTACCCCATCGGCGCAGCCACCCATACGCCGCACGGCCTGGGCGTCGGGCTGCTGCTGCCCTACGCGCTGGACGCGGCCAAGGACGCCATCAGCGACCGGCTGGCCATCCTCGCCCGGGTGTGCGGGCTCGACGTGACCGGCGCCTCGGATGCCGAGGCCGCGGACATGTTCCTCACCTGGCTCGACCGGCTCCTCGCCGACATCGGCATCCCCAGCAGCCTGGCGGACATCGGCGTGGCACGCGCCGACCTCCCGCGCTTCGCGGAGATGGCCAGTGGCGTCACCCGCCTGATCCAGAACCATCCGGGCCCGACCGACACCGACAGCCTGACCGCGATCCTCGAAGCGGCCTGGAGCGGGGACCGGACCCGAAACGTCCTGACTCCCGAGCAGAGATAGTCGGGCCTTTCACACGACGACGAGTTACCCGGTCGAGGTCTTCGATGCGGGATAGCGCGGTCGCCGCGGCGGGCGGGCTTGCGGCGCTCCGGGCGCAGGCCGGGTTGGCGACGAGCAGTTCTCGGCGCTGGGCCCAGGTGGTGAAGGAGACCAGAGCGGACAGGTGCCGGTTCCAGGTGGCCGCGGCTGCGGTGGTCCAGCGGTCCATCACCGCGGCGTACTGCTCGGGGGTCAGTCCGCTGTTCCTCCTGCAGGGGATGCATCTTCCGATCTCGCGAAAACCACGACGAGCTCCAGCCCGCCGCCCGGGTTGGGGTTCGCTCGTACGTCGGCCCCGTGGGCCTTCGCGATCGCCGCGACGATCGACAATCCGAGCCCGGCGCCCTGTCCAGGAGTCGTGTGGAGCCGTCGGAAGGGCTTGAAGAGGTCGCCGAAACGTTCCTGGGGCACGTGCGGGCCGGTGTTACGGACCGCCAGAACCCCATGAGAGAGCGTTACCTCAACGGTTCCGCCGGGATGGTTGTAGCGGACCGCGTTGTCGAGGAGGTTGGTGACGAGCCGGCTCAGCAGGACAGGGTCCCCATCGACGACGAACGGCTCTGCCTGCCCCGTCACACTGACGCCGTCCGCATCTCTTTCCGCCAGGACGCGCCGTACCACCTGGTCCACCGCCACCGGACTCCTGTTGTCCAGGCCGTGTTCCGCCTGGGCCAGGACCAGCAAGGCGTCGATGAGGTTCTCCGCGCGGCGGTTGTGGCGCAGGAGCGTGCCGCGGATCTCGCCGACGTCCTCGGGAAGCCCGATCTCGATCGCCGCCCGCTGGACGGCCAGCGGAGTCCGCAACTCGTGGGAAGCGTTCGCGATGAACCGCCGCTGCCCCTCGACGGAGCGTTCGAGCCGGTCGAGCATCGCGTCGAAGGTGTCGGCCAGTTCCTTCAGCTCGTCCTTCGGCCCGGCGAGCGCGATCCGTTCGTGCAGTGTCGACAGGGACAGCCGCTGCGCGGTGGCGGTGATCCGGTGGATGGGCCGCAGGATCCGCCCGGCGAGCAACCACCCGACGGCCAACGAGACCAGTGTCAGGGCCCCGACCGTCAGCACGGTCACCTGCCACTGGTAGCCGATCACGGTGTTCACCAGTTGGGGCAGCTGTGGCAGCCGATCGTTCGGCACGCCCCGGGGCGGCGCCGCCCCTCCGCCGGACAGCCGGCCGATCCGCGCGTCCAGCGTCCGACGCAGCAGGAGGTTGACCGTGACCAGCAGCACAACCGAGGTGAGTAGGAACAGTCCGGAGTAGATCAGCGTGAGCCGTACCCGGATCGTCGTCACAGCAGGTATCCCGCGCCAGGAACGGTCTGAATGCACGGCGGGTCCCCCAGCTTGGCCCGCAGGCGGCTGACCAGGACCCGCACCACCGTGCTGAACGGATCGGCGTTCTCGTCCCAGGCCTCTTCAAGCAGCCGTTCGGAGCTCACGACCCCGCCGTCCGCCCTCATCAGCACCTCCAGGACGGCGAACTCCTTGAGTGACAGATGCAGGTGCCGCCCGTCCCGCGAGGCCTGCAGCCGGTGCCTGTCGAGCACGATCCCGTGCCGCGTCAGCACCGGTGGCACCTGCGACTGGCTGCGCCGCCCCAGCGCCTGCACTCGTGCGACCAGCTCGGTGTAGTCAAAAGGTTTGGGCAGGTAGTCGTCGGCCCCCATCCCGAGACCCGCGACTCGCTCCGGCACCGACGCCGCCGCCGTCAACATCAGGATCCGCGTACGGCTCCCGCGCGCCACCAGCTCACTGCACACGAGGTCGCCGTGGATCTCAGGCAGGTCCCGGTCCAGCACGAGAACGTCGTAGTCGTGCACCGCCAGCCGCTCCACCGCGGCGGCCCCGTCGTACACCACGTCGACGGCCATGGCATGGCGGCGCAACCCCACCGCCACGAGATCAGCCAGATCTCGTTCGTCTTCGGCCACCAGAATCCGCATCCGACATTCCTACTGGAACCGGAGTCTCAGTGGCGTTAACGGATCCGTTCACGACCGTGTAAGCCGCTTCAGGCCACGCTAGCGGCCATGATCAGAGCCCTCTGTGCGGCCGTCCTGGTGGCGGCCCCGCCGAAGGCATCGTGCTCCCGCTTGAGAGTGGACCCATCGAAGGAGTGGATCGTGAGCAATACCGCCGGCACGCCCGTACTGAGCGCCCGCGGGCTAAGGAAGGAGCACGGCGAAGGGGGAGGATTGGTGCGCGCCGTCGACGGCGTCGATCTCGACGTCAGCACGGGGGAGATGGTAGCGATCATGGGACCGAGCGGCTGCGGAAAGTCGACGCTGCTGCACCTGCTCGGCGGGCTGGATCGGCCCTCGGCTGGAGAGGTGTGGCTGAACGACCGGCGCATCGACAACATCAGCGAGAAGGCCCTGGCCGGGATGCGGCGGACCGACGTCAGCTACGTCTTCCAGTCCTTCCACCTGCTGGAGGAGCTCACCGCCGTGGAAAACGTCGAGCTGGCGGCGCTGCTGGCCGGACGCTCGCCGCGGGTCGCACGGCGGCGCGCGGAGGAGCTGCTGGATCAGCTCGGGCTCGCCGGCCGGGCGCGGTTCCTGCCCTCCGCGCTCTCCGGCGGCCAGCGGCAGCGGGTCGCGGTCGCCCGGGCGCTGAGCAACGAGCCGCTGGTCGTCCTCGCTGACGAACCGACCGGAAACCTGGACAGCGCCGCCACCTTGGACGTCCTCCAGCTCTTCAAGGACCTGCACGAGTCGGGGCAAACGCTGGTCATCGTCACCCACGACGCGCGGATCGCGGCCACCGCAGACAGGAAGTTCTCGATGCGCGACGGCGCGCTCGTGGACGAGAGCCGGCTGACCGGCGGCACCACCGGTCAGGTCGGCGTGCTCGCCGGGCTGGAGGACTGACCGGAATGGGCCGCGTCCTCCTCGTGGTCCGCCTGGCCCTGCGAGACCTCCAGCGTCGCCGCACCGAGGCCGCGCTTCTGTTGCTCGCCATCCTGGCCGCCACCACAACGCTGACGCTCGGGCTCGTCCTGCGCGACGCGGCCGGCGACCCGTACCAGAGCACCCGGGCGGCGACCAACGGACCCGACGTGGTCGCCAACGCCGGCCAGGCCGACGACCTCGCGGAGCTCGGGAAACTGGCCACCGCCTCCGGCGTCACCGAGCACAGCGGACCGTACCCCGTCATCGCGGGGAAGCTCGAGGCGTCCGGCCGGACGGCGGATGTCCAGACCATGGGCCGCGACGCCGCTATCGCGGCGGTCGATCAGCCCGCGGTGACCCAGGGCAGTTGGGTCAGCGACGGCGGCGTGGTGCTCGAGGCCGCCTTCGCCGACTCGCTCGATGTGGGCGTCGGAGACTCCGTCACACTGGGCGGTAGGTCCTTCCAGGTCGTCGGCGTCGCGATCACCGCCGCCATGCCGCCCCATCCCGGGGCGTCCTGCATCGTCTCGGCCGGCTGCATCAACGGCGCTATTCCCGACGACCGGGAACTGCCGGCAGGGTTGCTGCACAATCCCGGGCTGGCCTGGCTCACCGAGGCGGACGTGCTGAGCCTCGCCTCGGACCAAAGCTCCCTGTCATACGTGATGAACCTGAAGCTGGCCGACCCGGACGAGGCCCAGGCATTCGTCGACCGGAACAGCGGCGATCACGGCGGCGCCATGCCCATGCAGACCTGGGAGAGTATTCTCGCCGACGCCACCGACCTGGCCCGAGACTCCCAGATCCTGCTGCTGATCGGCGCCTGGCTGCTCGGCCTGCTCGCCGTGGCCAGTCTTTCGGTGCTGGTCGGCGGGCGGATGGCCGATCAGACCAGGCGTATCGGGTTGCTGAAAGCAGTCGGCGGCACACCGGGCCTGGTCGCTGCCGTGCTACTCGCGCAGTACCTCCTTGTGGCCGTCGTCGCGGCTGCGGCCGGGCTGACGATCGGAGCGCTGACCGCTCCGTTGCTCACCGAGTCCAGTGCCGGCCTCGTCGGCGGTGCGGGGACGGCGTCGTTGACCTGGTCCACGATCGGTCTGGTGACCGCCGTGGCACTCGGCGTCGCGGTCGTGGCGACCGCTGTTCCGGCCGTGCGCGCGGCCCGCTCCAGCACCGTCAGCGCGCTGGCCGACGCGGCACGCCCACCTCGCCGCACCGGTTGGCTGATCAGTCTGTCGGCGCGACTGCCCGTACCGCTGCTGCTCGCTCTGCGGGTCGCCGCCCGCCGGCCGCGACGGGTGGTGCTGGGCGTGGTCAGCATCGCGGTCACGGTCAGCGGGATGTACGTCCTGCTGGTGCTCAACGCCTTCCTCGGCGACCAGCCAGGCACCGGCGCATACACCGAAGCTCAGGTGGCGGTGCTGCGGCACGTGCTGCTCGTCTGGACGGTCGTCCTGCTCTCCCTGGCGGCGGTCAACGCCATCGTCATCACCTGGGCGACGGTGCTCGACAACCGGCATGCGGCGGCTCTGGCCCGCGCCCTCGGCGCCACCCCCCAGCAAGTGACCGCCGCCCTGGCCACCGCGCAGGTGCTGCCCACGCTCCTCGGCGCCGTCCTGGGGATCTTCCCGGGAGGCTGGGCGCTGCTCGCCGCAATCAACACGATCGCCGGCGGCGACAGCGACAAGGCCACGCTTCCCGCGCCCTGGCAGCTGATCGCCCTCGTGCTGGCAACCGTGCTCGCGATAGTGGCGCTCACCTCTGTTCCCGCCCACCTTGGCGGCCGCCGTCCCGTGACCGCGACTCTTTAAGCCGGCCACCACGGCCATAGAGCCGTCTCGAGGATCTCGAAAGGGGTGGCCGCTGAGGCGGCACCACCCGGTTCAGATAGCTTGCGAGAATTACCCATCTCCCAAGTGATCCGTGTCGTCGCGTTGCGCAACGGATCACTGTTTCTAATTTTCTATTTCCAGAAAATTAGAAAATGGGTAGGCTGAGCCGCTGTGACGACCCCTGTGACCACCACCGCCTGCAAGCACTGCGGCGCGCCCATCGAGCAGCCGGTACGGCGGGGCAGGCCGCGGGAGTACTGCCCGGACGGGGACTGCCAGGCGGCGGCCAAGAGGGAGCGGGAGATCCGCCGTGCCACGCCGGGCCTGGAGGGCGCGCTGGCGCGGGTGGAGGACCTGTACGAGCGCATGGAGAAGGGCATGGCGGCGGCGATCGAGCCGCTGGCGCTGGTGCTGGCCCAGGAGCTGAGCCCGGCCGGGGTGGAGGCGAAGCTGAGCGCGGTCCAGGCCGAGGCGCACACGAGCGTCGCCATCGCCCGGGCCGAGCGCGAGCAGGCGCTGGAGCAGGTGCGGCTGGCCCGCGAGGCCGCCGACGAGGCCCGCAGGGAGGCCGAGGAGTCCCGCCGCCGGATGGAGGAGGCCTATACCGAGCGCGACACGGCCTTCGCCGACGCGGAGACCGCCCGCGAGCAGGCTCTGGCCGCGCTGCGGGAGGCCGCGAGCACCGAACGCCGGGCCAGGCAGGAGGCCGACCAGGCCACCCGCCGGGCCGAGATCGCCGAAGCCGCCCGCGAGCAGGCCGTACGCGAACTCGCCGAGCGGGTGGACCAGGCGGAGGCCGACGTCCGCCTGGCGCGGGAGCAGGCCGAGCAGGCTGCCGGGGAACGCGACACGGCTCAGACCGAGGCGCGGGAGGCGCGCGCGGAGGCCGAACTGGCCCGCCGCGCGCACCGGGAGGCCGAGCAGGCCAGCGCCGGCGCGCTGGCGCGGGCCCAGGCGGCCGAGGCAGAACGTGACCGCTCGGTCGCCCGGGTGGAAGCCGAACGCGACCGGGCCGTGGCGCAGGCCCACGACGAGCGCGACCGGGTGCTGGCCAGGGCCGAGACGGCGGAGGCCGCCCGCGAACAGGCCGTGGCAGAGGCCGCCCGGCTGCGCGCGGAGGCGGCGCAGGCCGAGGCGCGCGCCGCCGCCGCCGGTACGGAGGCCGCCCGGGCGGGGCAGGACGCCCGGGCCGCCGCCGCCGAGCGGGAGAAGATCCAGGCGGAGCTGACGCTGGAGCGGGCCAGGCTGGCGGACCTGCGCGCGCAACTCGACGTGGCCAGGGCCGAGGCGGCCCAGCTGCGCGAACGCGCGGTCGCCGCCGAGCTCCGGCTGGGCAGGGAGGCCGCGGAACCGCCGCCGGGGCCGTGACGCCCGTCTGCGGTTGAGCGCCGGTGTTCGCGCGTCATCCTCCTGGCGTGATGATCAGCTTGCCTCGCTTGCCGGTGGCTTTGCGCTCGAACTCGGTGAGCGCCGGGATGGCTTGCGAGAGCGGGACGGTGCGGGCGATCGGCAGCCGCAGCGTTCCCCGGCCGGCGGCTCGGGCGACCTCTTCGAGGTCCTTCGTGACCGGCCGCGCGATCAGGGTGTGGAACGGCCCCGGCAGGGCGCTTCTCGCGAGGTTCGACGGGGTGGGCAGGATACTGACGATGCGGCCGCCGGGCTTGAGTATCGTCCGCGCGGCCTTGACCGGGAGGGCGCCGGCGGTGATGACGACGAGGTCGAACCGTCCGGCGAGCGAGGCGGGGTCGAAGTCGAAGTCGACGACCGGGTCGATGCCGAGGTCACGCGCTTCGGATCGGGCGGTGGCGCGGCAGCTCCCCGCGACCGTGGCCTGGTGCGCGAGGGCGAGTTGCACGGCGGAGCGGCCGACTCCGCCGAGGCAGCTGTGAACGAAAACGGACTGGCCCGGCTGTAGCTTTCCCTTCGTCATCAGGGCCTGCAAAGCGGTGATCCCGACCGTCGGGATCCCGGCGGCGTCCTCGAACGAGAGGTTCCCCGGCTTGTTCACGATGCCCTTCTCGTGGGCGACGACCACGTCGGCGAACGCGCCCGCCTCCTTGATCGACGTCCCGCCGAGCACTTCGTCGCCGACGCGCAGCCGGGTGACGCGGTCGCCGACCGCCTCGACGACGCCCGCGAAGTCATAGCCCATCGCGCGCGGGAATCGGCGACCGGTCACATGCTTCATGCGGCCGGCGCGGATCCCGAAGTCCATCGGATTGGCCGCCGCCGCGCGCACCCTGACCAGGACCTCTTCCGCGCCGAGCGGCGCCGGCTCGAAGTCTTCGAGCCGCATCACTTCCGGCCCGCCGTACTCGTGGTATTGGATCCGCTTCACTTCGCTCGTCCCCTTCATCGCTTTCCTGTGCGGCCCTGTCACGGCGTGACCAGGCCTTCGCCGCCTCGCAGGGCCAGTGATGGGACTTTGTCTCATCACTGCGGTCATCACCGTAGCACAGGTGCATGGGACCAAGTCCCGTACACTTCTGCCCATGGCTCGTTGGGAACCGAACGCGGCAGAACGGCTCGCGCACGCCGCCCTCGACCTGTTCGCCGAGCGCGGTTACGAGAACACGACCGTGATCGACATCGCGCAGCGGGCGGGGCTGGGGAAGAGCACCTTCTTCCGGCACTTCCAGGACAAGCGGGAAGTGCTGTTCGGCGGCGGCGCGATGGACGGGCTGCTCGTCGAGGCGATAGCCGCGGCCCCGGCCACCGCCACCCCGCTGGAAGCGGTCGCCCACGCGCTGGACGCGGCCGGCAGGGAGGTCTTCACGCCGGCACGCCGCGAGTTCATCGCCCGCAGGCAGGCGGTGATCGCCGCCAATCCCGAACTGCGGGAACGCGAAGCGCTGAAGAACCTCGCCCTCATCGCGTCGATGACCGACGCGCTCAGACAGCGCGGCGTTCCCGACCTGACCGCCCGCGTGGCCGCGGAACTCGGCGCGCTCGCCTCCACCATCGCCTTCGAACGCTGGAGCCGGACGGCCACCGGCGACGACTTCAGCGAGATCGCGCGGCAGGCACTCGACGACGTGCAGGCGTCCACGTCCCTCTGCTGACGGTCGCGTGCTTGGGAGACGGATCGGTGGCGAGTCAGGTGAGGGCCCGGACGTCGTCTCCGGCCGGCCGCGCGACCGAGGGCGTACGGGGCAGGACGAGGTAGGTCAGGGCCAGACCGGCCAGGCTCAGCACCGCGCCGGCCAGACCGGTCCAGCGCAGGGCGCCTGCCGAGACGATGACACCACCGATGACCGAGCCGGCGGCCGCGCCGAGGTTGAAGGCCCCCACGTTGGCGGAGACGGCCAGCGTGGGGGCATCGCCCGCGTGCCGCAGGATGAGCCCCTGCAAGGGCGCGATGGTGGCGGTGGCGAGCAGGCCGAGCACCAAGACCGCCGCTACCGCGGACGGCCGCCAGGCGGCGGCGAACGGAAAGAGGAAGAGCACCCCGGTCAGCCCGCCGAACACACCGCGCACGGTGGCGCTCAGGGACCTGTCGGTGAGCCGGCCGGCGATGAGGTTGCCCAGAAAGCTGCCCGCTCCGTACGCGAGCAGGAGCCCCGAGACCGCGGTGGGGGAGAAGCCCGACACGCGCGTGAGCAGCGGGGCGATGTAGGTGAACACCGCGGCGACGCCGGAGAATCCGACCACGGTGGTGGCGATGGCCAGCAGGACCGGGCGGCGGGTCACCACCCGGACTTCGTCCCGCAGCCTCGCGGCCGGGGCCGGCTGCTTGGGCAGGACGGCTGCGAGCAATGCAACGCCCGCCAACGCCAGTGCGGTCAGGACGGCGAAGGGGGCGCGCCATCCGGCGCTCTCTCCCAGCAGCGCGCCCAGAGGCACACCGAGCAGGGTCGCCACGGTGAAGCCGGAGGCGACCGTGGAGATCGCCGTGGCGGTCTTGTCCGGCGGCACCACGCTGGTCGCCATCACCAGGGCCAGGGCGAGGAAGGCGGCGTGGCTGAACGAAGAGACCAGGCGCCCTGCCAGCAGCAGTTCGTAGGAGGAGGCCAGAGCGCAGATCGCGCTGCCCGCCGCGAAGAGCAGCATCAGACCGAGCGCGAGCCCTTTGCGGGGCATTCTGGCGTTCAGCATGGCCACGACGGGCCCACCGACCACAACACCGAGCGCGTAAACGGTGACCGCCTGCCCGGCCGCGCCCACCGACACCTTCAGGTCGGCTCCGACCTGGGGCAGCAGCCCGGAGATCAGGTATTCCGACGTCCCCAGGACGAAGACGCTCACGGACAGGGCGGCGAGCGTCGCGAAAGTCCTTCTCATGGAGAGGACGCTAAAGTCTCACATAGATGTGAGAGTCAAGTCGCGTCGGCGACTTCCTCGCGGCGGGGCCAGGGAGGGCTATGCGCATCGGCGAACTGTCACGACGGACCGGCGTACACGAGCGCCTTTTGCGCTACTACGAGGAGCAGGGCCTGCTGCATCCCGAGCGGCGCCCCAGCGGTTACCGGGAATACGGCGACGCGGACATCGGCACCGTCCGCCGAATCCGCAGCCTCTTGGCCGCCGGACTGAACACCTCCACCATCGCCACAATCCTCCCCTGCCTCCGCGATGACGGCGACCGGCTGATCCCCACCTGCTCGGACCTGCTCGCCGATCTGCACCGGGAACGAGACAGGATCACGCAGTCGATCACAGACCTGCGGGCGTCCCGGGACGCACTCGACGACGTCATCGCCGCGGCCCCGCCCGATGTCATGAGCCGTGCGCTCGCCGCGCTCGACGACTCGGCCGCGGATCGAACCGATTAGGTTTCCGCGCCGTGCCCGTCTGTACGTGTGAGATCGACTCACGGAAGGCTGACACGATGCGGAAACTGATCTTCGCCATGAACCTGAGCCTGGACGGCTACATCGCCGCGCCCGGCGACGACCTCGGCTGGAGCGTGCCGAACAACGAGCTGTTCCAGTGGTGGTCCGACCGGGTGGGAGCGACCGACCTGGCACTGTACGGGCGCAGACTGTGGGAGACGATGAGCTCCCACTGGCCGACCGCCGACCGGCAACCCGGCGCCACACCGGCGGAGATCGAGTACGCCCGCCGCTGGCGGGACATGCCGAAGGTGGTGTTCTCCTCGACGATCAGCACGGTCGACTGGAACACCCGCCTGGTCACCGGTGACGCGGTCACCGAGATCGCCCGGCTCAGGGCCGAGGACGGCGGCCCCATGGACATCGGCGGCGCCACGCTTGCCGCAGCGGCCATGCGGGCCGGGCTGATCGACGAGTACGTGCTGGTCACCGCACCGGCGTTGCTGGGCGGCGGCACGCCGTTCTTCACGGCCCTGGACAGCTGGGTGAACCTGAACCTGGTGGAGACGCGGACGTTTCCCGGCGGCGTGATACTGACCCGGTACGAGACGAGGCGATGAACTCCGGGCATGAGGACGCCCCGCCGGCGTCGCCGGCCCGTGCGCCGCGTCGGCGACGGGGATTCGTCTGATCAGAGTGTCGGGGGCAGGCCCAGCCATGGTTTGTCGGCGGCGTCGAATCCGGTGAGCTCGGCGATCTTCCCGTCGACGATGTGCAGGACCGCGATGGTGAACAGCCGGTACGCCGGGTCGTCGGGGGTGCGGAGGTACAGCACGGCGGTGGGCATGCGGTTGACCGTCGTGGTGACACAGCGCCAGTCGTCGTAGCCGCGCTGGAAGAGTCCATTGGAGACCCAGCCGTCCACCGCGTCCTCGGCCGTCACGATCACTGTGCCCGGATCGGGCAGCATCGCGAAGCGCAGGTCGTCGCGCAGCAGGGACACCAGCCCGTCGAGGTCGTTGCGCTCGTGGGCGTCGATATACGACTTCACCACACCGCGCTCGTCGTTCGACAGCTCGTGGGTGGCGGGGCTCCGCCAGTCGAGGCGGCGGTCGGGCAGTCGCTCGCGCATTGTCACGCGGGCCCGCTGCAGCGCGCTGGTCACCGATGCGACGGTCAGTTGGAGGGCGTCGGCGGCTTTCGACGCCGGCCAGCCGAGTACGTCGCGCAGGATGAACGCCGCCCGCTGCCGGGGCGGAAGGTGCTGGACGGCGACGATGAACGCCAGCTCGATCGTTTCCCGCGCCACCACCGACTCCTGCGGGTCCTCGGGGAGCATCCAGTCGGGGTACGGCTGCAGGTACGGCAGCTCGGAGCCGGGGTCCGGCAGCCCGGACGGCACGGGTGTGCGGTCGTTGCGCTTCTCCAGGAAGTCGAGGCAGGCGTTCGTCGCGATCCGGTACAGCCAGGTCCGCAGGGCCGCATGGCCCTTGAACGACTCCCGCTTGTTCCACGCTCGCAGGAACGTCTCCTGCGTCATGTCCTGGGCATCCTCGTAGTTCGCGAGCATCCGGTAGCAGTGCACCTGCAGCTCGCGCCGGTGGCGCTCGGTCAGCAGCGCGAACCGCGCGGGATCCTCCGCGCGGACCGCCGCGATGAACGTGGCCTCGTCGGCGCCCGGCCGTCTGGCGTCGGTCATGGTCGTCAATCCTTCCACCGGTGCGAGAGGGCTGACAGAACTGACGGTGCGGCGGCGGATTTCTGATCGGTCGTCGGCGCCGGACCGCGCCCGCTGCTCAGGGACCGTGTTCGCGCGCCTCCGACCGCGAGGTGGTGGTGCTTTCCCGCTGTCCGTGTCACACTCACTGTTATAGAACTCTTCTCAGCGTTATAGAACGATCGGAGTGTGTCATGAGAGAGGCTCCGCCCCGGCATAGGTTAGTCCCGCTCGGCGGGACGATGGACGGGCCCCTAGCGCGGGGCAGATTCGGCGACTACGGCGGGCGGTACGTCCCGGAGTCCCTGGCGGAGGCGTGCCGCGAGGTGGACGAGGCGTTCCGGGAGGCCTGGGCGGATCCGGGGTTCCGCGCCGCCCTGGTGCGACTGCTCGCCGTGCACGCGGGGCGGCCGACCCCGCTCACCCCGGCAGAGCGGATGTCGGAGGCGCTGGGCGTGCGGCTCTACCTCAAACGCGAGGATCTCACCCACACCGGGTCCCACAAGATCAACAATGTGCTGGGCCAGGCCCTGCTGGCCGTCCGCATGGGGCGGCGCAGGCTGATCGCCGAGACGGGCGCGGGCCAGCACGGGGTGGCCACCGCGACCGCCGCCGCGCTGCTCGGCCTGGAGGCCACGGTGTTCATGGGCGAGCGCGACATCGAGCGGCAGGCGCTGAACGTCTTCCGCATGCGCATGCTGGGCGCCGAGGTGGTCCCGGTGACGACGGGCAGCCGTACGCTCAAGGACGCCACCAGCGAGGCCATGCGGCACTGGGTGGGCGCGACCGCCGACTCCCACTACTGCGTCGGCTCGGTCATCGGGCCGGATCCGTACCCCTGGATGGTCAGGGAGTTCCAGCGGGTCATCGGCGAGGAGGCCCGCGGGCAGTGCGCCGCCGAACTGCGGACCGGCGTGCCCGACTACGTGGTCGCGTGCGTCGGAGGGGGCTCCAACGCGGCCGGCACGTTCGCCGGGTTCGCCGACACCTCGGCACGCCTGGTCGGAGTCGAGGCGGAGGGCGGCGCGGGGGCGGCCCGCGGCAGGCTCGGCGTCCTGCACGGCTGCCGCTCGCTGTTCCTGCAGGACGGCGACGGGCAGATCGTCCAGGCGCACTCCATCGCCGCCGGGCTGGACTACCCGGGAGTCGGCCCCGAGCACGCCCACCTGCGCGACCTGGGCCGGGCTCGCTACGTCACGGTCACGGACGAGGAGGCGGCCGAGGCGGCGGTACGGCTGGCGCGCGCCGAGGGCATCGTCCCCGCGCTGGAGTCCGCGCACGCCCTGGCCTGGGTGATCGGCGCGGCACGCGGTGGCGAGTTGCCGGCGGGCTCGACGGTGCTGATGACGCTGTCCGGCCGGGGCGACAAGGACGTCTCTACCCTGAAGGAGCTGCTGTGACGGACGCGACCGTGACCGCGGGCGCGGTCGAAGGCCACCTGCGGGCCCGCAGGGACACCGGCCGCGGGCTGCTCATGCCGTACGTCACCGGGGGGATCACGCCCGGCTGGACGGACTACCTGCGGGCGTTCGCCGACGCCGGGGCGGACGCCATTGAGGTCGGCCTGCCCTTCTCCGACCCCACGCTGGACGGCGTCACCATCCAGCAGGCGAGCGACATCGCACTGGCCCGGGGGGCGAGCCCCCGCCGGATCCTCGCCGACCTGTCCCGCCTGCCCGACCTGGGCGTGCCGCTGGTCGTCAGCACCTACTACAACCTCGTGCTGCACGACGGCCCCGAGGTGTTCTGCGCCGCCCTGCGCCAGGCCGGCGTCGGCGGCCTGATCGTGCCCGACCTGCCGGTGCACGAGGCGGAGGAGCTGACGGGGGCGGCAGAGGCCGCCGGCGTCGAGCCGGCCCTGCTGGCCTCGCCCGCGACCCCGGAGCCGCGGCTCGCGGAGATCGCGCGCCGCAGCCGCGGATTCGTCTACGCGGTGTCGCTGATGGGCACCACCGGCGAGCGGGCCGCCCTCGCCGATTCGGCGGCGGAGCTCACCGAGCGGATCAGGCGCGTCACCGACCGGCCGGTCTTGCTAGGATTCGGCATCTCCACCCCGGACCAGGCACGCGAGGCCCGCCGGCACGCCGACGGCGTGGTGGTCGGCGCCGCGGTCATGCGGCGGGTGCTCGACGGGGCCGGGCCGGACGACCTGCGGGCCTTCCTCACGTCCCTGCGGCGGGCCCTCGACCAGGAGTGTGACCGACCACGATGACCCCCGACGCCGGGCACGAGGCGAGATACCGCGCCATCGCCGCCGACCTCGCCGCGAAGATCCGGTCGGGACACTACGCCCCCGGGGAGGCGCTTCCGCCGCAACGCGAGCTGAGCGCCTCCTACGGGGTGACCCTCATGACGCTGCGCCAGGCGTTGCGGCAGCTCAGCGACGAGAGACTGATCGTGCAGCAGCCCGGCAAGGGCACGTTCGTCGCCCCGCCCCATCTCGCGTACCAGCTCGACTCGCTCCGCAGCCTCGTCGACGACCTGCGCAAACAGGGCCACGACGTGCGGACGGCGGTGGCCGGGCGGGCGATGCGCCGAGCTCCCGCCCGGATCGCCACGGAGCTGCGGCTGCGGCCCGGCGACACCGCCCTGCGGCTTGAGCGGGTCCGCGAGTTCGCGGGACGTCCCGCCGTGCACCAGGTGTCCTGGGTACGCCGGCCGGCGGCCGACGAGATCCGCGACCGCGACTTCACCGCCGTCTCCCTTTACACGGCCCTCGCCGACGCGGGAGTGACGGTCGCCCGCGCGTCCGAGGTGGTCAGGCCGGGTCTGCTCGACCCCGTCGCCGCCCGCCACCTCCAGGAACCGCAGGGCAGCCCGGTGCTGGTCAGCGGCCGGGTCACCTACACGCTCGACGGCACCCCCGTGGTGTCCGACCATGCCACCATCCTCGGCAGCATGATGGAGATCCGCACCGAACGCGCCGCCACCGGCATCTCTCTCACCTGGGGCGCCACCAGCTGAGGAACCTGTGCCGAGCAGGCCCCCGCGGACCTTGGCCGTTCGCGCGGGGTCCCCTTTCGCTCGATCTCACCATCAGGGCCGCGGCCGTGGAGGTGACACGGAGGCGGCGCGCTGTGGACATCGCCCGCACGAGATCCTGAAGATCGCGGTCACCGACATGCGGGACAGCCAAATGTTGCCGGAAATCGGGATGAAACTATCTGGCGGGTCCGGACAGGTACGGGGTGTCGGACCTTTCGGATGAGAGAAGGCAGCGTGATCCGCCATGACCGCAAGCAGCGCTTCGAGGTGATTTACGTTGCCAACTATGCCGACATCCTTGCCTACGTCCGGCGGCGTACCGACTCCCACGAGGATGCCGCCGATGCCCTCGCTGAGACGTTCGCTACGGCCTGGCGCCGGCTGGACGACATCCCGGAGGGGCGGAACGCGCGCCTGTGGCTGTTCGGCGTGGCCCGC
Source organism: Microbispora sp. H11081 (assembly GCF_012999535.1). Taxonomy (GTDB): domain Bacteria; phylum Actinomycetota; class Actinomycetes; order Streptosporangiales; family Streptosporangiaceae; genus Microbispora. The sequence goes on along the minus strand of NZ_JABBWV010000002.1, from coordinate 867,798 downwards.
CGGGTGCTGGCCAACGGCCGCCGCGCCGATTCGCGCCGTAGCGAGTTGGTGGAGCGACTCCGTCACCAGCTCGCCGTGTGGGCGGAGCACACCGAGGCCGACGAGAGCCTGGCGGGCCTCCAGGAGGCGTTCGCGCGGCTGACCTCCGACGACCGGGAGATCCTCGCGCTGGCCGGCTGGGAAGGGCTGAGCGCCGACGAGATCGCCAACGTCCTGGGATGCTCGGGGGCCAACGCCCGGCTGCGGCTGCATCGGGCCCGCAAACGGCTGGCCAGGCACCTGAACGAGGCCGGAGTCGACGTGGCCCGCATCGGCTTGCGTGCCGTCGCGATGACGAAGGGGGTTATGTGATGCACGAGATCGACCGCCTGGTGGCCGGCATCGCACCCGATCCCGGTCCCGGCACGACGCCGATCGCCATGGAACTGCTTGAGGAGATCACCTCCGTCCCCGTCCCCGAGCGCCGCCGCAGTTGGTTCGGCCTTCCGCGGCGGCGCAGGTGGACGGCCGTGCCGGTGCTGGCCGCGCTGACGGCCCTGCTGTCTTTCGGCGTTGCTCAGGCGCCCGCCTCCGCCGCGCTCGACATCGAACTGGTGGACGACCACTACGTGATCACGGTGAAGGACCTGCTGGCCGAGCCCGAGGTGTACCAGCGGGAGCTGCGGGCCAGAGGCTTGGACATCACGCTCGATCTGGTGCCGACCTCCGCGAGCCTGACGGGCCAGATAGTTGTGATCAACGACATGGATCGGTTGCGGTCCGGCGAACCGGTGCCCGGCGACGGCCCAATCACCACCATCGACGCCCCGGGGTCGTGCGAGCGGTTCGCTGGCTGCCCTGTCGGCCTGAAGGTGCCGGTCGACTTCGACAAGAAGGCTGAGGTCACTCTCGGCAGGCGGGCCATGCCCGGCGAGAGGTACAAGATGCCGCCCGGCATCGCCCTGCCCGGCGAGCCTCTGCACTGTGTGGACTACGTCAACAAGAGCGTCGCCGAGATCTCGGCCCTGCTGCGTGAGCGGGGCGTCACGCCGTCGTACATCCAGTACGGCAAGGCCTCGGGCCCCTCGGCCCCCGGCGGCTGGTACGTGCACGACGGCGTCATGAGCGCCGACGGCCAGGCCCTCCTGCTGGTCGGCGCCGAGCCGAGCACCAGCCCGGTGCCGCGGTCCCGCTGCTGACCACGGCCCGGCGCTGAGACCTTCCACCCGGAGCGCGCGCGGCTGAGCGCGCGCCCCCATCACCGCCATGTGTTGTCCTCGGCATGCGCGGACCCCTGTCATGCCCCCGCGATCGGATTTCGTGTGCTCACCGACACCCGCGTGGCGCTGCCCTCGCAGCGCCGCCCAGCCGCCCTCGCCGACCACCGCGTCTTCGCCACGTTGCTACTGCTGGCTGCCGTGTTGCGGGTGGTGACGATGCTCGGCTACCGCCCCGTCACGCTCTACTGGTACGACTCCTTCACCTATCTCGACACCGCCGTGCACCTGGCCCCGTCGGCGACCTTCCACCCGATCGGCTACCCGCTGCTGCTGCGGGCGCTGCTGCCGTTCCACAGCGTGGAACTGGTCGCGGCTGTCCAGCACCTCATCGGCCTGAGCACCGGCATGCTGCTCTACGCGGTGCTGCGCCGCAGGTCGGTGCCCGGCTGGGCGGCGGCGTCGGCGACGGTGCCGCTGTTGTTCGACGCCTCCTTCCTGCGGCTGGAGCATGCCGTCCTGTCCGACACGCAGTTCATCTTCCTTGTCGTGGCCGGGCTGGCCGTGCTGATGTGGTCGCCACGGTTGACCGTGCGCGCCGCCGCCGGAGCGGGCCTGCTGTTCGCCGCGGCCGCGCTGACCAGGACGATCGCGCTGCCACTGCTCCTGCTCGTCGTGCTCGTGCTCGCCGGGCAACGTGTGGGGTGGCGGCCGCTGGCCGCGCTGGTCCTGGCCGGCGCGCTGCCCCTGGCCGGGTACGCCGCCTGGTACGCCCAGCACCACGGCCGGTTCGCCATCAGCGGCGCCGACGGGGTCGCCCTGTGGGCGCGCACGATGACGTTCGCCGACTGCGCCCGCATCCAGCCGCCGCCCGATCTGGCGCGCCTGTGCCCCAACGGGACGAAGGTGGATGCGGCCTCCGAGTACGTGTGGGCCCCCGGAGCCTCACTCAACCGGCTGCCCGGCGACCGCTTCGAGCATAACGACCTGGCCCGCTCATTCGCGATCGACGCGATCTTCGCCCAGCCGCTGGACTACCTGGGCGACGTCGCACGCGACACCGCCATCGCCTTCTCCTGGACGCCGATCCCGCACCCCGACCGCACCACCCCGGCGTTCGGCTTCAGGAGCGAGCACTGGGAGCTGCCCAACCAGCCGCTGATCGACAAGGTCAAACGGGAGTACGACCCGGACATCCGCGGCCTGTCGTCGGTGTCGCCGTACGCGGATTTCCTCATCGCCTACCAATACGCCGCCTACCTGCGCGGCCCATTCCTGGGCCTGATCCTCCTGGTGGGCATGGTCGCCGCGGTCCGGCGGCCCCGCGTGGCGCTGCTGCCGTGGGCCGTGGCAATGGGCCTGCTGATCGGCCCGGTCGCGGTCCTGGACTTCGACCACCGGTACGTGCTGCCCGTCATACCCGTCGCCTGCCTGGCCGCCGCCCTCGCTTTCCAAGCGGGAGAGCATCCCCGTCGTAAGGAATCTGGACGATAACGCCCGACGGGGAGCATCACGACAGAAACTCCTCAAGCTGACCGCCCAACCCACCCACTCGAAGCTGAAGTCAGGTCAACGCACCAGGGGGCGGTTCGGATCGACGGCGGCCACCGAGCAGTCCTGGCCGCTGGCCGGGTCGTCGAGGAGGGCGATCATGAGGAGCTCGTACGCCGCGGCGGCCGCTACGCCGATTTCCTCCACGTTGGTGCGGTAAGTTCCCCGGTAGCAACTAGCCAAATTTGGCTAGTGAAGTTCGGGAGGGTTCGGTTCGATGAAGCCGGTACGGCTGCTGGTCCTGGGCGCGCTGCGCAGGCGTGGGCGCGCCCACGGCTACCAGGTCCGCGCGGATCTGGAGTCGTGGGGCGCGCACGAGTGGTCGACCGCCACCTCGGGCTCGGTCTATCACGCGCTCAAGAGCATGGCCGGCCAGGGCCTGCTGGTGACGCACGAGACGGTCGCCTCCGAGGCCGGGGGGCCGCCGCGGATCGAGTACGAGCTGACCGAGCAGGGCGAGCGAGAGTACCTCGCCCTGCTGGGCCAGGCGCTGGCCGACCGCGAGCCGAGCCTGGACGTGCTGGGCGCCGCTGTCGGCCTCATCGAGGACCTTCCCCGGGAGCGGGCCCTGGAGTTGCTGCGCCAGCGGGCCCGCGCCATGCGCGAGTGGCGCGCGAGCATCACCGCGCACCTGCCCGAGGGCACGGATCTGGAGACCTGGGGCCCGGTCGGCGAGGTGCTGTCCCTGTGGCTGAGCACCGCCGACGCCGGCGCCCAGTGGACCGACCGAATGATCCGCCGCCTGGAGGAGGGCGCGTTCACCTTGGCCGGCGAATAGGAGTCCTCCGATGGCCAACGAGATCGCCATACCGCTGCTTCCCTGCCGCTCCATCGACGAGATCGCCGACTTCTACACGATGCTCGGTTTCCACCAGATCTACTACCAGGTCCGGCCGAACCCGTACGTGTTGCTCAAGCGCGAGGATCTCCAGCTGGGCTTCTTCGGCATGCCGGAGGCGTTCAAGCCCGAAGAATCCTACGGGACCTGCGTGATCGTCGTGCCGGACACCGGAGAGCTGTTCGAGGCGTTCGCCGCGGGCATGCGCGCGGCGCACGGCAAGCTCCTGGTCTCCGGCATCCCCCGGATGACCCGGCCGCGCAGGCGGAAGAACGACGGCAACCACTCCGGCTTCGCCGTCATCGACCCCGGCGGCAACTGGATCCGCTTCATGGCCGACCGCCCCCAGCCAGAGAAGGAGGAGGCCACGAGCAGGCTGACCACCTCGCTGAACCGGGCGGTTGTGATGGGCGACTCCAACGGCGACCACGAGCGGGCGGCCGAGATCCTGGACGGCGCCCTGGAGCGGGACAAGGACACCGCGTCGGCGGCCGAGCTGCTGGAGGCGCTGGTCTACCGGGCCGAGCTCGCCGTCCGCGCCAAGGACCACGCCGCCGCCGGGCACGCCCTGGCCCGGGCGCGCGCCCTCACCCTGACCGAGGCAGAACGCGAGCAACTCGCCCAGCCCCTGGCGGCCATCGACGACCTCGAGGCCGTGCTAAGTCTCTGACCGGGCACGGCGCTGCGCCGCGGTGAGCCACACCGCCCCTGCGAGGCCGAGCACGGAGGCGGCGGTGAGCCACCAAAAGGCGGCGTGGAAAGCGCCCTCCACGCCGAGGGGCAGCCGGGCGGTGAGCACCACGGCGAAAACGGTCCCGCCGAGCGCGCCGCCCAGCCGTTGCAGGATGTTGACCTGCGTGGTGGCGTCCGCGAGCTGCTCGGGGGCGACCGCCTGATAGGCCGCGATGCCGGCCGGGGTCACGGCGAGGGCGAGGGCCATGCCGCGCAGCAGCAGCAGGCCCTCCACCACGGCCGGGTTCATGTCCATGCGGAGCAGCGCGAACGGCACGGTGGTGGCCACGGCGGCGAGGCCGCCGTACACGCTGACGATGCCGCCGCCGAACCGGTCCACGAGCCGGCCGCTGACCGGCAGGAGCAGGGCGGTGCCGAGGCCGAGCGGAATCAGCGCCAGCCCGGTCCCGGTCACCCCGGCGCCCCGGCCGAGCTGGAAATACAGCGGGAACAGCAGCGTGGCGCCGAACATCGCGGCCCCGGTCAGCGCGGCGGTCGCCGTGGCGGCGGCGTACGCCGGGTTGGCGAACAGGCGGAGGTCGAGCACCGGGTGGGTGGTGCGGCGCGTGTGCCGGGCGAACGCGGCGAGTGCGAGGGCTCCGGCGGCGACCGGCCCGAGCGTGCCGCCGAAGCCACCGCCGGATCCCCCCGAGAAGACGCCGCGCGCGCCCCACGCGCTCAGGCCGTAGATCAGGAGCGGGACGCCGGCGGCGACGAGCAGCAGCCCCGGCCAGTCGAGACTCGCCGGGCGCACGGCCGGCCGATCGCGCGGCACGTGACGCACGCCGAGATACAGGGCGAGCGCGCCGAGGGGGAGGTTGACCAGGAACAGCCACGGCCAGGGGCCGAGGTGCAGGAGGACGCCGCCGAGGGCCGGGCCGAGCGCGGGTGCGAGCGTGACCGCGATGCCGAGGGTCGCCATCACGCGGCCGAGGCGATGGGCGCCGACCGCCTGGCCGAGCACGGTCTGCCCGGCGGGCAGGAGCAGGCCGGCGGTGAGCCCCTGTGTGACGCGGAACGCGACCAGCCACCCGATGTCGCCCGCGAGGGCGCACAGCCCGGAGGTGAGGGTGAAGCCGGCGAGCGAGGCGAGCCAGACCGGCCCGGCGCCGTACCGCCGCACGAGCCAGCCGCACGCGGGCAGCGACAGGCCCAGGGCGATCAGGTACGCGTTCGCCACCCATTGGGCGTCGTCCAGGCCGGCACGCAGATCCGTCGCGATCGTGTCGAGGCCGACGTTGACGACCGAGGTGTCGAGCTGGCTCATGAACGCGCCGAACGCGATCACCAGGGCGAGCCGCCAGACGGGCCAGGAGATGGGCGCGTCCCTCGTTCCGGGGGCCGTGGGCGCGGTCATCACGCGGCCGCCGGACGCCGGACGGTCCGCAGGGCGGCGCCCCAGGCGGTGAGCTGGTCGAGCAGGACGTCCAGCTCCCGATCGCGCGCGGGTCCGGGGGTGAAGTCCTCGCCGTCGAAGTCCGCCGACAGCGACAGCGCCACCTGCGCCCGGACGTCGGCGACCTGCAGCTCGCCCATGACCACGCGCAGGTGCTCGACCGCGCGGGCCCCGCCCGCGTCGATGCCATAGCTGACGAAACCCGCGGCCTTGTTGTGCCACTCCCGGTAGAGGTAGTCGATCGCGTTCTTCAGCGGGCCGGGGATCGACCGGTTGTACTCGGGAGTCACGAAGACGTAGGCGTCGAAGCGCGCGATCGCGTCCGCCCATGCCTTTGTGTGGGGCCTGTCGTAGCGTCCGTGGGCGGCCGGCCAGGGCTCGTCCAGCACCGGTAGGTGGTAGTCGGCGATGTCGACGAGCTCGGCGACGAGGCGCTCTCGGCGCACGGCCCGCCCCTGCACCCAGCGGGCGACGGCCTCGCCCCGGCGCCCCGGCCGGACGCTACCCACGATGACGGCGAGAGTGAGTTCGGGCTGCATGACGTTTCCTCCAGAGGTAAAGTAAACCGTGTACGGCAAAAATTAGCGTAACCCCGATGGAGGACATGTGGACGGGTCGGATCGGCCGGAGGGCCCGAGACGTGGAAGACCGGCCAAGGACGAGGCGATCACCCGGGCCGCCCGCGCCGTCTTCGGCCGCGACGGGTACGCCCGCACCACCACCGACGCGATCGCCCGTGAGGCGGGCGTCTCGACCCGCACGCTCTACAAGCATTTCGGCAGCAAGGAGCGATTGTTCTCGGTCGTGCTCGCCGAGAGCGCGACCCGGGTCGCCGACGCCTTCGCCGAGTACGTCGAACGCGGGCTGCGCGAGGCGAGCGGGCCGGAGGAGCGGCTCGTCGCGGTCGGCAGTGCCCTGGTCGCCCATCGCGTCGACTTCCCCGAACACTTCGCGCTCGTGCAGATGATCAACACGGAAGGGCCGCACTTCCCCCGCGAGTTGCTGGAGGAGTGGCAGGAGGCGGGACCGCTGCGCGTACGGGGCGAGGTCGTCCGCCGCCTGGAGGAACTGGCCTCCGAGGGCCTGCTCCGCATCGCCGACCCCGAGCGCGCGGCGTTGCACTTCATCGCTCTGGCGACGTTCGAGACCTCCACGCGGTCATCGGAGGGACCGCTCACCGGCGAGGACATCACGGACATGGTGGCCGCGGGCGTACGGGCCTTCCTGGACGGATACCGCAGCGCGGAGGGCTGAACGGCGGCCCGGCTCCCGCCGCTCGCCACCGCGGCTCCGAGCGGGCCCGGCGGGCGCTCTCCGCCGTGATTGGGACGCGTCGCAGGTCAGGCCATGGATGTCGGCTGCCCGGCACGACGAATTGTCAGTGGCGCGACGTAGGCTTCTCGCGTGAGCAGCAGAACCGCCCCGGAGCAGCACCTGCGCGATCTCGCGCTGCTGCGCCGCGTCCGTGACCGGATCGACCGGGAGTACGACCGGCCCCTGAACGTCGAGGCGCTCGCCCGCGGGGTGAACATGTCCGCCGGGCACCTCAGCCGTCAGTTCCGGCTCGCCTACGGCGAGTCGCCGTACGGGTATCTGATGACCCGGCGGATCGAGCGGGCCATGGCGTTGCTGCGCCGCGGTGACCTGAGCGTCACCGAGGTCTGTTTCGCGGTCGGCTGCTCGTCGCTGGGCACCTTCAGCACCCGTTTCACCGAGTTGGTCGGCGTGCCGCCCAGCACCTACCGGCGACAGGACGGGAGCGCGACGGCCGGCATGCCCTCGTGCGTGACGAAACACGTCACCAGGCCCGTCAGGAATCGAGAAGCGCGCCTCGCCGGCCGCGGCTAGCGTGAACGCCATGGACGTCACCATCCACTCGGCCTTCCTCCCGCACGACGACCCGGAGGCCGCCCTGGCCTTCTACCGGGACTCTCTCGGCTTCGAGGTCCGGGGCGACGTCGGTTACGGCGGGATGCGGTGGATCACGGTCGGCCCTCCCGGCCAGCCGGGCACGTCGATCGTCCTGCACCCGCCCGCCGCCGACCCCGGCGTCACCGACGCGGAGCGCCGCACCATCGCCGAGATGATGGCCAAGGGCACCTACGCCATGATCGTTCTGTCCACCGACGACCTCGACGGCGTCTTCGACCGGTTGCGGGCCAGCGGCGCCGAGGTCGTGCAGGAGCCGGTCGAGCAGCCGTACGGGGTCCGCGACTGCGCGTTCCGCGATCCCGCCGGCAACATGCTCCGCATCAACGAGCGGCGCATCGACGAGCCGCGCTGAACCCCCGGCCGCCGTACGCCGATTAGGGGTGGAGATCGCAAAGAACCGGGCGTACCGGGGCGAGGCTGGTGAGATCATGCCAGGCGACGCCGCCTGCCTGCACGATAGGGAGACACGATGAGCATGACCCCGAGGACGGACACGCGGTCGCCCTCGCCGCACGCCGCCGACGCCCACGATCTGATCCGTGTGTACGGCGCCCGCGAGAACAACCTCAAGGACGTCAGCATCGAGATCCCGAAGCGCCGGCTCACGGTGTTCACCGGCGTCTCCGGCTCGGGCAAGAGCTCTCTGGTGTTCGCGACGATCGCCGCCGAGTCGCAGCGGCTGATCAACGAGACCTACTCCGCCTTCGTGCAGGGTTTCATGCCGACGCTGTCCCGGCCCGAGGTCGACGTGCTCGACGGGCTGACGACGGCGATCGTCGTCGACCAGGAGCGGATGGGCCCCAACCCCCGCTCGACCGTCGGCACCGTCACCGACGCCAACGCGATGCTGCGCATCCTGTTCAGCCGGCTCGGGCAGCCGCACGTCGGCTCGCCGCAGGCGTTCTCCTTCAACGTCGCCTCGATCAGCGGAGCGGGCGCGGTCAATCTCGAGCGCGGCGGCAAGACCGTGAAGGAGCGGCGCGAGTTCAAGATCACCGGCGGCATGTGCCCGCGCTGTGAGGGCATGGGCCGGACCTCCGACATCGACCTGTCCCAGCTTTACGACGACTCCAAGTCGCTCAACGAGGGCGCGCTCACGATCCCCGGCTACAGCGTCGACGGGTGGTACGGCCGCATCTTCAGCGGCTCCGGTTTCTTCGATCCGGACAAGCCGATCCGCGAGTTCACCAAGAAGGAGCTCCACGATCTGCTTTACAAGGAGCCGACCAAGATCAAGATCGACAACATCAACCTCACCTACGAGGGCCTGGTCCCGCGGATCCAGAAGTCGATGCTGTCCAAGGACAAGGATGCGCTGCAGCCGCACGTCCGGGCGTTCGTGGAGCGTGCGGTCGCGTTCATGACCTGCCCCGAGTGCGACGGCACCCGGCTCAACGAGGGCGCCCGGTCGTCCAAGATCAAGGAGATCAGCATCGCCGACGCCTGCGCGATGCAGATCAACGACCTGGCCGACTGGGTCCGCGCGCTGGACGAGCCGTCGGTCGCGCCGCTGCTCTCCACGTTGCAGCAGCTCCTCGACTCGTTCGTGGAGATCGGGCTGGGCTACCTGTCGCTCGACCGGGCGTCGGGCACGCTGTCGGGCGGCGAGGCGCAGCGCGTCAAGATGATCCGCCACCTCGGCTCCTCGCTCACCGACATCACCTACGTCTTCGACGAGCCCACGACGGGTCTGCACCCGCACGACATCCAGCGGATGAACGGCCTGCTGCTGCGGCTGCGCGACAAGGGCAACACGGTGCTGGTGGTGGAGCACAAGCCGGAGATGATCGCGATCGCCGACCACGTCGTCGACCTCGGTCCCGGCGCCGGCACGGCGGGCGGCACGGTCTGCTTCGAGGGCGACGTCGAGGGGCTGCGCACCAGCGGCACCGTCACCGGCCGCCACTTCGACGACCGCGCCAAGCTCAAGAAGACGGTGCGCAAGCCGACAGGCGCGCTGGAGATCCGCGGCGCCAAGGCGAACAACCTGCGCGACGTCGACGTGGACATCCCGCTCGGAGTGCTCGTCGTCGTCACGGGAGTCGCCGGGTCGGGCAAGAGCTCGCTCATCCACGGGTCGATCCCTGGCGGAGCGGGGGTGGTGTCGGTCGACCAGAGCGGGATCCGCGGCTCGCGGCGGAGCAACCCGGCGACCTACACCGGACTGCTCGACCCGATCCGCAAGGCGTTCGCGAAGGCGAACGGCGTGAAGCCGGCGCTGTTCAGCGCCAACTCCGAGGGCGCCTGCCCCACCTGCAACGGCGCGGGCGTCGTCTACACCGACCTGGCGATGATGGCCGGCGTCTCCACCACCTGTGAGGAGTGCGAGGGCAAGCGGTTCCAGGCGTCGGTGCTGGAGCACCGCTTCGGCGGGCGCGACATCAGCGAGGTGCTCGCGATGCCGGTGACCGAGGCCCTGGAGTTCTTCGGCGCCGGCGATGCGCGCACCCCCGCCGCGCGTGCCATCCTCGATCGGCTCGCCGACGTCGGGCTCGGCTACATCACCCTCGGCCAGCCGCTGACCACGCTGTCCGGCGGCGAGCGGCAGCGGCTCAAGCTGGCTACCCACATGTCCGACAAGGGCGGGATCTACGTCCTCGACGAGCCCACCGCCGGCCTTCACCTCGCCGACGTGGAGCAGTTGCTCGGGCTGCTGGACCGGCTGGTCGATTCCGGCAAGTCGGTCATCGTCATCGAGCACCACCAGGCGGTGATGGCGCACGCCGACTGGATCATCGACCTCGGCCCCGGCGCGGGTCACGACGGTGGCCGGATCGTCTTCGAGGGCACCCCGGCCGACCTCGTCGCCGCCCGCTCCACCCTCACCGGCGAGCACCTCGCGGCCTACGTCGGCGCCTGACCCGGGTCCCGCGTCCTTGACGCGGGTGGTGGCCGCAGACATGGCGAGGCGCGCCGGGGGTCACCGGCGCGCCTCGGAGATCGGTGCCGGGCCGTCAGGCGCCGGCGGCGGTCATCTCGCCCGGGTACATCGGGTAGCCGTACCCGGCCACCTGCCAGGTGGGACGGGTGCGGATCTCGACGGCGCCGTTGCCGGTGTTGCCCTCGATGGTCCGGATGGTGCCGTTGCCGTTGTCGCTGACGACGAATCCGACGTGGTCGATGCCGCCGATCGACTTGCTGCCGCCCCAGTCGAAGAACACGACCGCGCCCGGCTTGGGGGTCCGGCCCCAGCGGCCGTGGTCGGCGAACCACTGGGCGTGCTGGACGGTGTAGGCGTCGGCGCCCATGACGGGCCCGATGCCCAGCTGATCCCCAACCCAGGAGACGAACATGTCACACCAGGGCGCGTTGAGGTAGCCCTTCATGGTGCCGCCGTCGCGCGCGAGGGTCTCGCGGGCACGGGGAGTGGAGATGTACCAGTCCTGGAACTTGGTGCCGCCACCGTTGGCGTTCTCCCTGATCCCGACCTGGCTCCTCGCCAGGCTCAGCACGTCGGTCGCGGTGATCTTGGGCAGGGTCGAGGCGATCGCGGCCATGGACTGGGGCTTGGAGATCCCGGGGCCCGTGCTCGCTTCCGGGTGGTCGGCGTGTGCGGCGGGCGCCGCGACCAGCACGGCTGAGGCGAGGGCCGCGCTTGCGAGAGCAGCGCGAACACAGGTGTTGAGGACGTGCATGGTGGGGCGAACTCCCTTGCTTCCATGCCGCCTACCGGGTTAGCTGACGGGTTCGGGCTGGAAGTCGCCCTACGGCACGAATGCCGATTCACCCCAGGAGAGGTGGGTCCCCGGCTCCGCGCGGACGCGGACTCGGCGGCCGGGCGGCAGACCGGGATCGGCCGGCCGCGTCGGTCTGAGGAGGGCTTCTTGACCATCTAGATGGACAATTGCCCCCTGAGTTCCCTAAAAGCTAATAGACCAGGTCAAACCGGTCAAGTGATGACAACTCGGATTTTACTCGCGAAGTAGGGGAGACCGGGCGACAGTGGGTATCGGGTCGTGATCACCCCAGGGCCCGCCCGGGCAGGCGCACGGTCACCGTCAGGCCGCCCTCCGGGCGGGCGAGCGCCTCCGCCGTGCCGCCGTGCGCCGCCGCGATGGCCCGGACGATGGACAGCCCCAGCCCCGCCCCGCGGGCGGAGCGGACGCGATCGCCGCCGAGCCGGCGGAACGGCTCGAACAGGTCGTCCACCTCGTACGGCGCAACCGGGGGCCCGGTGTTCTCCACCGTCACGCTCACCCCGGTCTCGTCCTCCCGCGACCGGACCCAGACCTCCCCGTCCCGCACGTTGTACTTGATCGCGTTTTCCAGCAGGTTGACCAGGCAGCGTTCCAGGAGGAGCGGATCGCCGTGCGCGACCGCCGGGCGGAGATCCTCGTGGACGACCACCTTCCCGCGGCGCGGTCGCGGGTCGATCTGTTCCATGGCCGAGCGGACGATCTGCCGCAGGTCGACCGGCCTGCGGGTGGTGAGCTCCTCCTCGGACTGGGCCAGCATGAGCAGGCCCTCGATCAGGCGCTCGTGCCTGGCGTTGGTGCCGAGCAGCGCCCGGGCCAGCGCTTTGAGGTCCTCCGACGCCGCCGGCTCCTCCAGCGACACCTCCAGCACCGTACGGTTGACCGCCAGCGGGGTGCGCAGTTCGTGGGAGGCGTTGGCGATGAACCGGCGCTGGGCGTCGAACACCCGGTGCAGCCGGTCGAGCATCGCGTCGAAGGTGTCGGCGAGCCTTTTTACCTCGTCCTGGGGGCCGCTCAGGGCGATCCGCTCGTGCAGCGTGCTCTCCGACAGCCGCTGCGCCGTCTCGGTCACCCGCTCCAGCGGGCGCAGCGCGCGGTCGGCCACCAGGTATCCCAGCACCACCGCGACGGCCCCGACCAGGATCATGACGATCACCGACGATCCGAGGACGTCGCTCAGCACACCGGCCGCCCCCTGCTCGACATCGGCGCGCACCCGCCGCGCGAGCATGTCGGCATCGGGGAGCGCGCTCCCCTGGACGGCGCCGGGGACGCCCGCGCCGGAAACCTTCGACGTCACCGCCACCACGAACCGCTGGTTGAGCGCCCGGGCCGTCAGCAGGTAGGTGAACCACAGCAGCACCGACCCCGCCACGACGAACAGCCCGCCGTACAGCAGGGTGAGCCGCATGCGCAGGCCCAGCCTGCCCCAGACCCGCAGGGCACGGGTCACAGCCGGTACCCCCGGCCCGGCACGTTCTCGATCACGGCAGGGGCGCCCAGTTTGCGGCGCAGTGAGGTCATGGTGACACGCAGCACGCCCGTTCCGGCGTCGGAGTGCTCGTCCCACACGTTCGCGCGCAGCCGCGCCGAGGTGACCAGGTCGCCGGCCGCCCGCATGAGCTCGTGCAGCACGTCGAACTCCCTGCGGCCCAGCGCCACCTGCCGCCCGTCCCGCAGGACCGTACGGCGGGCGGGGTCGAGCCGGATTCCGGCCCGCTCCAGCACGGGCGGCATCGCACGGGACGAGCGCCGGGCCAGCGCCCGGACCCGGGCCACCAGTTCGGCGAACGCGAACGGCTTGACCAGGTAGTCGTCGGCGCCCAGGGACAGGCCCCCGACCCGGTCCGTGACCCGCCCTGCCGCGGTCAGCATGAGAATGCGGCTCGCCCCGGCGCCGATCAGCTCCCGGCAGACCTCGTCCCCGTGCACGTCGGGCAGGTCGCGGTCCAGCACGACCACGTCGTAGTCGACGTAGGAGGTCAGCTCCAGCGCCTCCCGGCCGTCGTAGGCCACGTCCACCGCGATCGCGTGCAGCCGCAGCCCCCGGGCGACGGCGTCGGCCAGCTGTTCCTCGTCCTCGACCACGAGCACCCGCATTCCCACCTCCCGCTTGGCTCCGAGAGTGACGCAGGAGGTGTTAGCCGCGGATAAGCCGATCTCGCTTATCCGCGCTTAGCACCGCCTCCGCTGGAGTTGGGCCGCGTCCCGGGCGAACGCCCCGGGAAGGGAGGAGCCACTCATGCGCAAGCCACTCATGCGTATGCGACCGCCGCGGGCCCTGACACCGGCCCTCGGGCTCGTGTCGGCCCTGGCACTGACACTGGCCGCCTGCGGAGCGGCCCCCGACGGCGAGGGGATCGCCAGCGCCGCCGGCGCCGCGGCCGGCGCGACGGCGACGCCGTCCCCGCGGGGCCCGGCCGACCGCCAGGAGGCCCAGCTCAAGTTCGCCCAGTGCATGCGCGAGCACGGCGTGGACATGCCCGACCCCGGTCCCGACGGCCGCGTCCGCATCATCGGCGAGAAGGGCGGGGAGGCCACGATGAGCAAGGCCATGCGGGCCTGCGAGCACTTCATGAAGGACGCGGTCGCCGACAAGCCCGGCGGCGACGATCCCGAGGCGCGCGACCGGATGGTCAAGTTCGCCCAGTGCATGCGCGAGCACGGCATCGACATGCCCGACCCCGCACCCGGGCAGGGACTCCGGATCAAGATCAAGCCGGGTCAGGAGAAGGCGATGGACGAGGCGCAGAAAGCCTGCGAGGAGTTCGCGCCGGGGCGGAAGCCGTGAGGAAGGGCCTGGTGATCGCGGGCGCGGGGGTCCTCGCGCTGGCCGCGGTAACGGCCGTCGCCGTGGCGGGCGGCGACGGCGCAGGCGCGGCCGAGCCGTCCCCGCCTCCGGTCCCCGCCACCGCGCCGATCACCCGCCAGGACCTGGTCGACACCAAGACCGTCGAGGGGGCGCTGACCTACTCCGGCGAGCGACGGGTGGGCACCGACGCCTCCGGCACCGTGACCTGGGTGCCCGCCGAGGGCGCGGTCGTCCGGCGCGGCCGTCCGCTGCTCAGGGTCGACCGCAGGCCGGTCGTCCTCATGTACGGCAGGCTGCCGATCTACCGGTCTCTGGGGCAGGGCGTCGACGACGGCCCCGACGTCGAGCAGCTAGAACGCAACCTCAAGATCCTCGGCTACGGCGACGACCTGACCATGGACGGCCACTTCAGCTACGCGACCCACCTGGCCGTCATGGAGTGGCAGGACGACGCAGGACTGCCCGAGACCGGGCGGGTGGACGCCTCCCAGGTGGTCTTCCTGCCCTCCGCCGCCCGGGTGACCGACGCCGCCGTCGAGGTCGGCGACAGGATCACTCCCGGGCGCCCGGCCCTCACCGTCTCGGGCCTACGGCGGCTGGTGCACGTGGACCTGTCCACCGACGACCAGACGCTGGCCAGGAAGGGCGCCAAGGTCACCGTGGAACTGCCCGGCGGCGAGCGCGTCACCGGGAAGATCACTTCGGTCGGCACGGTGGCCGAGGCCGTCGCCTCCGGGCAGGGACAGGACGAGGGCAGCACGGTCGGCGTCGACATCACCCTGAGCAAGACCCCCAGGACCCGCCTCGACCAGGCCCCGGTCGAGGTGGAACTGGTCAGCGAGCGGCGTGAGAACGTGCTGGCCGTGCCCGTCGAGGCGCTGCTGGCCCTGCGGGAGGGCGGCTTCGGCGTCGAACTGGTCGAGGGCGCATCCACCCGCGTGGTCCCGGTGGAGCCCGGCGCCTTCGGCGGCGGCATGGTCGAGATCACCGGTGCCGGGCTCGCCGAGGGCATGAGGGTCGGGGTGCCCGCCCAATGAACCGGCCGATCCGGCCCGGCCTGCCGGGCACCGCGCACGCTCCCGGCGCCCTCGGTGACGTGCCGCCTGGGCAGCCCCCAGCGCCGGGCGGGCCGTACGTGGTGGAGCTGCGCGAGGTGACCAAGGTGTACGGCGGCGGCGTGCGGGCGCTGCGCGGAGTGGATCTGGTGATGGAACGCGGCGAGCTGGTCGCGATCACCGGGCCGTCCGGCTCGGGCAAGTCGACCCTGCTGCACCTGATCGGGACCCTGGACCGGCCCACCACGGGCACCGTGCGGATCGCCGGGCACGACGTGGCCGGCCTGGCCGACCCGGAGCTGTCGGCGCTGCGCGCCCGCCACCTGGGGTTCGTCTTCCAGCAGTTCCACCTCGCGCCCGGGCTGAGCGCGCTGGACAACGTGGCCGACGGCCTGCTGTACACCGGGACGCCGCTGCGGGCGCGGCGGGAGCGGGCCGCCGCCGCGCTGGAACGGGTGGGCCTCGGCCATCGGCTGGGCCACCGGCCCAGCGGGCTGTCCGGTGGCGAGCAGCAGCGGGTCGCGGTGGCCCGCGCGGTGGCGGGCGACCCGCCGTTGCTGCTGGCCGACGAGCCGACCGGCAACCTGGACTCGGCGGCGGGCGCCGAGGTGCTGGGGGTCCTGCGCGGCCTGCACGCCGCCGGCACCACCATCGCGGTCATCACCCACGATCCCGAGATCGCCGAGTGGTGCCCCCGGCAGGTGCGCGTACGCGACGGCCGCGTGGTCGGCGACTCCGGGACCGGCGCCGGACGCCGCACTCCCGGACCCATCCCCAAGGCGGCACCCACCCTCAGAAGGGAGCACCTCGATGCCCGGTGAAAGGCTGACCCCCGCCAGGCTCGCGCCGATCGACGTCCTGCGGACCGGCGTGGCCGCGCTACGCACCCGCCCCGCCCGGGTGGTGCTGTCCGCGCTGGGCATCGCCATCGGCATCGCCACCATGATCGCCGTGCTGGGCGTCTCGTCCTCCTCCCGTGAGCAGTTGCTGCGCCAGCTCGACCGGCTCGGCACCAACCTGCTCACCGTCACGCCGGGGCAGACGGTCTTCGGTGAGGAGGCCGCGCTGCCGGCCGAGGCCCTCGGCATGGTCCGGCGCATCGGACCGGTCCGCACCGCCTCGGCCACCGGCTCGGTCGACACCACGATCAGGCGCACCGACCGCATCCCCGAGGCCGTGACCGGCGGAATCGCCGTCCAGGCCGCCACTGCAGACCTGCTCGCCACTTTGGAGGGCCGGGTGGTGAGGGGCGCCTGGCTGAACGCCGCCACCGAGGGGCGGCCCGCCGTCGTGCTCGGCGCCAAGGCGGCGGAGCGGCTCGGCATCACCCGGACCGGCGTACAGGTCTGGATGGGCGAGCGGTGGTTCACCGTCGTCGGCGTCCTCGGCCCGATGCCGCTCGCCCCGGAGATCGAGCGCTCGGCGCTCGTCGGGTTCCCGGCCGCGCAGAAGTACCTGGGCTTCGACGGCCACCCGACGACGATCTACGAGCGGTCCGCGGAGGAGGCGGTGGAGGCCGTGCGGGCCGTGCTGCCGCGCACGGTCAACCCGCAGAACCCGGAGGAGGTCACGGTCAGCAGGCCTTCGGACGCGTTGGAGGCCCGGATGGCGGCCGCGAGCGCGTTCACCGGCCTGCTGCTCGGCCTCGGCGCCGTCGCGCTGCTGGTCGGCGGGGTCGGCGTGGCCAACACCATGGTGATCTCGGTGCTGGAGCGGCGCGGCGAGATCGGCCTGCGCCGCTCGCTGGGCGCCACTCGCGGGCAGGTGCGCCTGCAGTTCCTCGCGGAGTCGCTGCTGCTGTCGGCGCTCGGCGGGGTCGTGGGCGCGGCGCTCGGCGGCCTGGCCGCCGCCGGCTACTCGCTGTCGCGCGGCTGGCCGCCGGTGGTCCCGGCCTGGGCCTTCGCGGGCGCCGTCGGCGCCACGCTCGTCGTCGGCACGCTCGCCGGCCTCTACCCGGCGATGCGCGCCGCCCGCCTGTCGCCGACGGTCGCGCTGGCCGCCACCTGACCCGTCTACCGCCAGCCGGCCGGGTCGACCCCGCCGGGCACCGGGGCGCCCGGGTCGTACGGCTCGCGCGTGAAGATGAACGTGTTGAGATCCAGGTGGGTCACGCCGGAGGGCGAGCGGACCACCCGCAGGGTCTCCCCGGCGTAGTAGCCGTCGAGCCCGAGCCAGGTGCCGTCCGCCTGGCGCACGAACCGGGAGGCCCGGCCCTGCCCGGTCAGCGGGGTCAGCGACAGCGCCTCCTGCGGCTGACCACGGTGGGATTGGCCGCGGTGGGATTGAGCACGCTGCGGCAGGACCCGCACCGCGTACGGCGTGGGGCCCCAGTACCAGGGCCCGGTCAGCTCCAGCAGGTCGTCGTCGACGGGGGAGGGCGACCACTCGGCCGGCAGCGGCGGCTCGTGCTCGGCCAGGATGTCCAGCAGGGCGGTGTCGAGGTTGCGCATGCCCGAGGTGGTGTTGGCCATCCACAGCACGGCCACGCCGTCGGCGGGGTCGGCCCACACGCTCGCCAGGAAGCCGGGCATCGACCCGCTGTGGCCGGCCAGCCGGCGCGAGCCGCCGGGCCCGACGTGCCGGGCGAGCTGCAGACCCAGCCCGTAGCCGCGCACCCAGAGGTCGCCGTCCTCGACGACGGCCGGCTCGCGCATCTCGGCGAGCGTGGCCGGGCGCAGCACCCCGCCCGTGTCACCGCCGATGAAGGCCGCCCACCGGGCGAGGTCGGTGACGCTGGTCCACAACTGCCCCGCGGGGGCCATGGCGCCGTGGTCGTTCTCGGGCTCGGGCAGCAGCACGTCGGCCCAGGGGTGCACGGCGTAGCCGGTGGCGTGCGGGGCACGCGGCCGCGGGGTGGTGTCGCGCATGCCGAGCGGCTCCAAGACCTCCTCGCGTACGACCTCCTCCCAGGGCGCCGACCGCTTGCGCGCGACGACCTCGCCGAGCAGGGCGAATCCGAGGTTGGAGTAGTGGTAGCGGCGGCCGGGCCGGTGCCGGGCCGACTCGGGGCCGAGCGCGGCGACCAGGTCGCCCACCGGCACCCCGGGGGTGCGCTCCCACCACTGGCCGGGCGACTCCGCGGTCAGCCCGCCGCTGTGGGACAGCAACTGGGCGACCGTGACGTCGCCGAGCGGTGTGCCGGGCACGTGCTTGTCCAGGGGGTCCAGCAGGTCGAGCCTGCCCTCGTCGCGCAGCCGCATGATCACGGTCGCCACGAGGGTCTTGGTGATGGATCCGATGCGGTACTGGGTGTCCCGGGTGGGCGGCTCGCCGTCGACCCGGCCGCGCGCCCCGAACCAGGCGATCTCGCCGCCCCGCACGATCGCCGCGACCAGCGACGGCACCCGCGACTCGGCCTGCTCGACCGCCAGCCTGCGCAGCAGCGCGCGGGCCGTACCCTCCAGCACCATTCCGGCAGTCCCCTCTCCGTGATCGGCACCAGGGTAGCGCCCCGCCGTCGCTGGAGCCCTTGAGACGACGCAGGCCACGCTCGCCCGCGGGGACTTCGCGCGGGGAGCGCGGCCCGCGCGCCGCGGATCGTCACAGGAGGAACGGCAGCGCGCTTTCCGCCACGGCGGGCGCCGTTCCGCGTTCCGATGGGCCCATGTGGCCGAGGCCGCCGACGGTCTTCAGCACGGCGCTGGGAAGGGCGGCGGCCAGCGCGGCGTACTCCTCCCGGTGCGCGGGCTTGCTGCGGCCGCCCACCAGGACCAGCACGGGGACGGTGACGTCCGCGAACTCGGCGACCCTGCCGTGGTGGGCGGCGAGCTGCTCGTGTTCGGCCAGGCAGGCGCCGAGCAGGGGCCGCATCCGCCGCCAGGCCGCCCCGCGGAAGGCGACGCGGAAGACCATGCGTAAATACCAGTGCGGCAGCCTGGCCACGAAGTCCGGCGCGCCGCCCGACCCCCGGACGAAGTGGATGAACGCCCCGTAGTCGTCGCCCGCGGCCAGCCGTTCGCGGAAGGGCGCCATCCAGGCGGTGGGGACGGGTGTGCGGGACACTCCGGGCTCGTAGACCGCGATGCGGTCGAACAGCGGGAACGTGCGCGCGGTCTCCAGGACGACGAGCCCTCCGTAGCTGTGCCCGAAGGCCAGGCGCGCTCCCGTGGCGTCCCGCACCGCCCGCAGGTCCTCCACTTCCTTCGCCAGGCCGTAGCCGGGGCCCTGGGGGCCGCTGTCACCGCGTCCGCGCCGGTCGACGACGTGCACCGTGAAGGAGCCGGCCAGCGCGGAGGCCAGCGGCAGGTAGTCCTCAGAGGTCTTGAGGCTGCCGCCGACCAGGAGGAGGCCGGGGCCCGTGCCCAGCGTCCGGTAGGCGATCGGCGTGCCGTCGGCCGAGACGGCGGTGTGCCGGCGCGGGGGCGTGGTGGTTCCGGCGTTCCGGCTCACTTGCCCGCCTCCCGCTCCAGCCGGTCGAACGTCTCCAGCAGACGCGCGGTGTGCTTCGCGTACTCGGCGTACGGCACGCCGCTCTCCGCGACGACCGCGGCGAGCCGGTCTTCGAACTCCCGCCGGATGGTGGCCACCAGCCGCTTCCCCTCGTCGGTGAGGCTGAGCCGTCGCCGGTTCCCCCCGCCGGGGTCGGGCTGGACGTCCAGGAGGCCGTCGGCGGCGAGGACGGACGTCATGCGGCTCACCGACGGCTCTGTCACGCCGAGACCGTCGGCCAGGGCCCGCTGCGTCGAGGCTCCCAGCTCTCCCACGAGGGTGAGCGCCAGGAAGCGGCTGTAGGAGATGTCGTGCTCCGCCCGCAGGATCCGGTCGGCGGCCCGGTCCAGCCGGGCGGTGAGCACGTGCAGATCGAGGCTGAGGTTCCGCTCCATGCCACTAACTTAACATTCTAAGTTAGCCAAGGCAAGGTACTGCCCCGATCATGGACGGCGAGGGCTCACCGGGATTCGATCCGGCCCAGCGGATGACCGCCGTCCGCCAAGGCCGTACGCGCCGCCGACCAGCCGGAGCCGTCGACGCCGAGCGCGTGGCGAAGATAGGCCGACGTGACCCTCTGGAGCAGTGCGACGCGCTCGGGGTTCTCGTCCGTCGTCTCAGTGACGTCGTAGCCGGAGATCCCGCCGAGCGAGTGTTCGGCTCCGAACAGCGTGAGCAGGCTCTTGCCGCCGGGGCTCAGGTGGTAGGCGTCGGTGAACCAGTCGGGCCCGCGCACCGACAGAAGCGACTGGTCCTTGTCGCCCGCGACGATGAGGGCCGGCGTGGTCATCTCCGTGAATCCGGGGTTCATGAACGGGAAGTGCTCGGCCGCGAACGGCGTCAGGTCCGCGCCGCCCGTGCCGGGCAGGGCGAGCAGCACCCCGGCCGTGACCCGAGGGTCGGACATGTCTTCCCCCGGCGCGCCGTCGGCGTCGAGGACCCGCGCGCCCAGCAGCAGGCTCGCCGTCTGGGCGCCCCAGGAGTGCCCGGCGACGGCGATCCGCCCGTGGTCGAGACGCCCGGCGAGGCCGGGGAGCGCGTCCTCCAGGAGGTCGAGCCGGTCGAGCACCCGCTTCAGGTCCTCTGCCCTCGACCGCCAGATGAGCGGCGTACGGGGGTCGTCGGGGGCGAGGTTCAGCGTCCTGGAGTCGAGGTGGGTGGGCTGGATCACCGCGAAGCCATGGGCGGTCCAGAAGTCGGCCAGGGGAGCGTAGCCGTCGAGCGACCCGCCGAAGCCGTGCGAGAAGACGACGACCGGCAACTCGCTCCCGGCGGCGGGCGCCGACACGCGTACGTGCAGGTCCTGGCCACGGCCGGGCGCCGGCAGCGCGACCGGCCGCACCGAGACGACCGCGGTGGGGGCGCCTATGTGCATGAGGGTGTCGTTCACGGGGTGTGTCCTTCCAGCTGTTCGCGGAGGTGAAGGTGGGCGCGCGGCGGCCGTGCGCGGACGAGGCGTGGCGGCGCGCACTTTGTGGTCCAGGCCCCGGATCTGGCAAGATGAAACGGGACGCTGTCCCGTTTGACGATACGGAACAACGTCCCGTTTAGCAAGCCGGCTGCGGAGGGAACGACCCGATGAACGACGACGACCGGGGTGCGGGGCCCGAGGCCCGGCCCAGGCGGGCGGACGCCAGGCGCAACGAGAAGGCCCTGCTCGACGCGGCCGCCGCGGTATTCGTGACCGCGGGCGTGGACGCGCCGGTGCGCGACATCGCGGCCAAGGCCGGCGTCGGTACGGCCACGATCTACCGCCACTTCCCGACGCGGGCGGACCTCATCATCGCCGTCTACCGGCACCAGGTCGAGGCGTGCGCCGACGCCGGGCCCGCCCTGCTCGCGGCGGAGGAGAGCCCGTACGCCGCGCTCGGGCGGTGGATCGACCAGTTCGTCGACTTCCTGGTCACCAAGCACGGCCTCGCCGCCGTGCTGCGCTCCGACAGCGCGGGCTTCGAGACGCTGCACGCCTACTTCCTCGACCGGCTCGTGCCCGTCTGCGCCGAACTGCTCGGCGCCGCGGCCGCCGCCGGCGAGATCCGCTCCGACGTCGAGGCCGTCGAGCTGATGCGCGGCGTCGGGAATCTCTGCATCGGCGCCGACACCGATCCCGGCTACGACGCGCGGCGGCTGACCGGGCTCCTCGTCGCGGGACTGCGCGTCCCCCGCTGACCGCCGGGTGGGAGACAATGCGACCCATGACCAATCCCCCCGGAGGCGCGGCGGACAGGCCACCCGGCGTGCAGCTGGACGCCGTACTGGAGCGGATCACCTACGCCAACGAGGAGACCGGCTACACGATCGCCAGGGTCGCCACGGAACGGTCGGGCACCGACCTGCTGACCGTCGTCGGGCCGCTGCTCGGGGCGCAGGTGGGGGAGTCGCTGCGCCTCACCGGCCGCTGGGGCTCCCACCCCAAGTACGGCAGGCAGTTCGAGGTCTGGTCGTACACCACCGTCCTGCCTGCGACGATCCAGGGCATCCAGCGCTATCTCGGCTCCGGCCTGATCAAGGGCATCGGCCCGAAGATGGCCGAGCGGATCGTGGACCACTTCGGCACCGACACGCTGCGGGTGATCGAGGAGGAGCCGAAGCGGCTGGTCGAGGTCCCCGGTCTCGGGCCCAAGCGCACCAAGATGATCGCCGCCGCCTGGGAGGAGCAGAAGATCATCAAAGAGGTGATGATCTTCCTGCAGGGCGTCGGGGTGTCCACCTCCATCGCCGTGCGCATCTTCAAGCAGTACGGCGAGGACTCCATCGACGTGGTCCGCAAGGAGCCCTACCGGCTCGCCGACGACGTGTGGGGCATCGGCTTCAAGACGGCCGACACCATCGCGCAGGCCGTGGGCATCCCGCACGACAGCCCGGAACGGGTCAAGGCGGGGCTGCGCTACACCCTTTCGCAGGGCGCCGACGACGGGCACTGCTACCTGCCCGCGCCCAACCTGGTCGCCGACGCCGTGAAGATCCTGGAGGTGCCGTCCGACCTGGCCGCCGCCTGCCTGGAGGAGCTGGTCGCCGAGGAGGGCGTGGTCCGCGAGGAGATCCCGGCCAGGCGCGGCCACGACCAGAACGCGGACGACGGCGAGAGCACCGTCCCCGCGGTCTACCTCGTCCCCTTCCACCGCGCCGAGCTGTCGCTGGCCGGCACGCTGCGCACCCTGCTGACCACCGGGCACGACCGGCTCGGCGCGTTCGCGGACGTCGACTGGCCGGCCGCCTTCGAGTGGCTGCGCGGCCGGACCGGCGCCGACCTCGCGCCCGAGCAGGCCCAGGCCGTACGGCTCGCGCTGACCGAGAAGGTCGCGGTGCTCACCGGCGGCCCCGGCTGCGGCAAGAGCTTCACCGTGCGCTCGGTGGTGACGCTCGCCCGCGCCAAGCGGGCCAAGGTCATCCTGGCCGCCCCGACCGGCCGGGCGGCCAAGCGGCTGTCGGAGCTGACCGGGCACGAGGCCACCACCGTGCACCGGCTGCTCCAGCTGCGCCCCGGCGGGGACGCCACCTTCGACCGCGACAACCCGCTCGACGCCGACCTGGTCGTGGTGGACGAGGCGTCCATGCTCGACCTGCTGCTGGCCAACAAGCTCGCCAAGGCCGTCGCCCCCGGGGCGCACCTGCTGTTCGTCGGCGACGTGGACCAGCTTCCCTCCGTCGGCGCCGGCGAGGTGCTGCGCGACCTGCTCGCCGCCCCTGACGTCCCCCGCGTGCGCCTGACGCAGATCTTCCGCCAGGCGCAGGAGTCCGGCGTGGTCGTCAACGCCCACCGCGTCAACACCGGGCAGCACCCCCTGGTGCGGGAGTTCCCCGACTTCTTCCTGTTCCCCTGCGAGGAACCCGAGGAGATCGCCGCCCTGACGGTGGACGTGGTCGCCCGGCGCATCCCGAGGAAGTTCGCGCTGAACCCGCGCAGGGACGTCCAGGTGCTCGCGCCGATGCACCGCGGCGCGGCCGGCGCGGGAGCGCTCAACATCGCCCTGCAGGAGGCGCTGACCCCCGCCCGTGAGGGCATGCCGGAGCGCCGGTACGGCGGGCGGGTCTTCCGCGTCGGCGACAAGGTCACCCAGCTGCGCAACAACTACGACAAGGGCGCGGCCGGGGTGTTCAACGGCACGGTGGGCGTGGTCACCGCCATCACCCCCGAGGAGAGCAAGCTGACCGTGCTCACCGACGAGGACGAGAACGTCGACTACTCCTTCGACGAGCTCGACGAGCTTGCCCACGCCTACGCGGTCAGCATCCACCGCTCCCAGGGCAGCGAGTACCCGGCGGTGGTCATCCCGCTGGCCACCAGCGCCTGGATGATGCTGCAGCGCAACCTGCTCTACACCGCGATCACCCGGGCCAAGAAGCTCGTGGTCGTGGTGGGGTCGCGGCGGGCGCTCGGCCAGGCCGTGCGCACGCGGGGGGCGGGCCGCCGCCACACGGGGCTCACCCACCGCCTCCGCGTGCTCTGATCGGCGCGCCCGCCCCCCTTGGTGCTCAGGCCTTGGGTCAGGCCTTCGAGGTGTAGGTCACCAGGGACGGCTGGTTGAGCGCCGTGGTGGCGTTGTAGCAGACCACGTTGCGCACGTAGGTCACCGAGCCCGCGGTGGTCCACAGCGTCTGCAGGTTACAGAAGGCCGGCCCCGGCCCGTACGCCGTGACCTGCACGTTGTTGGGCAGGATCCCGACCTTGGGGAAGGTCACCAGGCGCATGCCGGTCCCGGACGACTGCACCGTGTTGACCGCGCCGGGGTAGTTGAAGTTGACGCCGGTGGGCACCGGCGCGTACGGCCCGGGGTTGGCCGGGGTGTTGTCGAAGGTGTAGGCGAAGTACTTCGGCGGCGCGAACGCCCCGGTGATGGACCGCTCACGCTGGTAGGTGATGGTCCAGCCGGTGTCGAGCGGGACGTTGGTCGCGTTGTGGCAGAGCACCTGGAACTTCTGCCCGCTCGCCGCCCAGCTCCACGCGCCCACCTTGCACCGCGCCGGCTGACCCGAGTCGACCGCGGTGACCTGTACGTTCCCGGCCTGCACGGCCGAGCCGAGACCGGGCATCCAGACGGTCCAGACCCCGGTGGAGGTGGGGGTCACGGTGTTCACGGCGAGCGCCGAGTTGTAGTGGGAGGCGATGGTCGAACCGTTCCAGAAGACGTAGCCGTACGCCTGGGACGCCGAGGCCAGCGCTCCGCTGCTGCTGGCGAAGACGATGGAGAACAGCGCCTTCGCCGGGCCGCCGCCGTACCGGTAGCACCGGACGGCCACGATCTCGTCGGCGCCGGACTGGCCCCACTTCTCGATCTGGCACCATTCGGCCGTCTGCGAGATCGCGGTCACGTGCGCGATCCCGCCCGACGGGATCCCGATGCCGGGGAACCGGACGAAGTACTCGCCGGGGACCCCCGGGGTGACGGTCACCGACCCGGCCCCCCAGCTGCCCGCCTGGTAGGTCGGGTTCGGGATGCCGGAGCTGGTGTCGACGTAGGCAAATCCCCATACGTCCGGTGTGGCCGCCTGAGCGGCGCTCGCCGCCGCGGTCGTCCCTCCGGCGACCATCGCCACCAAAAGCAGTAGTCGGGTGAACACGGTGCGTAACAGGCGCATGCCGTCCTCCATCGCGGTGGTGCCCAGTGGGCGTGCAGGTGTCGACGCCGGTGATCCGGCGCGTGGAGCCGGTACCTCAGTGGGGCGTGGAGCGGAGCTCGGAAGGCGCCGGGTCGTGATCGCCTTCCCGCCTGTTGATAACCCGAGCGGCGACCGTTGGAAAGGTCCAAAGCCGCATAAGCCGCACAATGCACGTTAAGGCCTGAAACATTCATGTTTCGACGGGGGTCGAAGGATCCGGGTCCTAGCCTGCCGGGATACGACGAGCCCGGAAGGAGGAGGGGGCCCGCCTCCGCGCGCCCCCGGCCACCGATGACGACAGATCCACCCGCCGCTGGAGAACGGCGGCTCACCCGGCACGCGGACGTGCGCGCCGTGCTCGCCGACCCCCGTTTCCACGTCCCGGCCGCCCCCGCCGCAGCGCTTGGAACGGGCTCCGGGCCGGGCATGGCCTGGCTGCGGGGAGCGGTCAGCAGGTTCGCCAACGGCCCCGAGCACGCCCGCCGCCGGTCGCGCGCGCAGGGACTGCTCGACGCTCTCGACCCCGTACGGCTGCGCGGCGAGGCCCGCGAACGGACACGGGCCGAACTGGCGGGCGGTGCGCCCGTCGACGTGATGGCCAGGATCGCCCGCCGCGTCCCGGTCGGCGTCCTCGCCACCCGGCTCGGCGTGCCGGGGGACCGGCGGGAGGAGGTGGTCGCCGCCGTCACGGCCATCGCCGCCGCCTACCACCTCCCGTCCGCCGGCGCGCCGCCCGGCAGGGAGGCGGCCGACGCGGCGGTGGGCGTGCTGGCCGACGCGCTCGGCGGAGGGGACGCGCCCGAGCCGGGCTTGCTGGCCGCCGTGGCCGGGGTGCTGGTCCAGGCGTGCGACGCCACCGCCGGCCTGGTGGGCAACGCCCTCGCCGTCGTCGCGCGCCTGCCGGCCACGCCCGCACCGGGGTGGCGGGCCGAGGCGCTGCTGGCCGAGATCCTCCGGTGGGACCCGCCCGTACGGCTCACGCGCCGGGTGGCCGCCGAGGACGCCACGGCCGGGGGACTCCCCGTGCCGGCGGGGGCCGTCCTCGTGCTTGACCTGGCGGCGGCCAACCGGGACCCGGAGGTCTTCCCCGACCCGCACCGTTTCGACCCGTACGGGCGGGGGCGGGGTGGCCGGCACCTGGGCTTCGGCGACGGGATCAGGCCCTGCCCGGGGGAGGACGCCGCGCTCGCCCTGGCGGCGGGCGTCGTGGAGGCCGCGGCCGGTCACCGGCTCGCCGACCCCCGGATCTCGTCCGAGCAGATCCTGTACGAGCAGATCCCGTACGAGCCGTCGCGGAACCTGCGCGTGCCGGCCAGTCTCTGGCTCGCCCATCCCGAAGGACACGGCCCAGAAAGGCACGGCCCAGAAAGGCACGGCCCAGAAAGGCACGGCCCCGAAGGACACGACACAGCAAGACACGATCGCGAGACGGCGGAGGGACCCCGATGAGCACGCACGCCGAGACGTTCCGGGCGCTTCATCACGGGGAGCGGCCCTTGGTGCTGCCCAACGCCTGGGATCACGCGTCGGCGGCCGTCCTGGCCGCCGCCGGGTTCGCCGCGGTCGGCACGACCAGCCTCGGCGTCGCGGCGGCGGCGGGCAAGCCCGACGCGACCGGCGCGACCATGACCGAGACGCTGGCGCTGGCCCGGCGGCTGGCCCGCCTGCCGTGCCCGGTGTCGGTGGACATTGAGGGCGGCTTCGCGGACACGCCGGAGGGGGTCGCCGGGGTCGCCGCCGAACTGGCCGCCCTGGGGGTGGCCGGTGTCAACATCGAGGACGGCCGTCCCGACGGCACGCTGGCCGATATCGGCGAGCGGTGCGAGACGATCGCGGCCGTCAAGTCGCGGGCGCCCGGCCTGTTCGTCAACGCCCGCACCGACACCTTCTGGCTGGGCGCCGGGGATCTGCGCGAGACCCTCGCCCGGCAGCGGGCCTTCGCCGGGGCGGGGGCCGACGGCGTCTTCGTGCCCGGGGTCGCCGACGGCGACGACGTGCGGGCGCTGGCCGAGGCGGTCGACCTGCCGCTCAACGTGCTGTTCCTGCCCGGCAGGCACACGGTCGCCGGTCTGGCCGCGCTCGGCGTCCGGCGCGTCAGCACCGGGTCGCTGCTCCTGCGGGCCGCCCTGCACGCCGTGCGGGAAACCGCCCGTGCGGTGGCCGGAGGCGGGGACGTCCCCGCGGGCCTCCCCGCGTACGCGGACGTGGTGGCGCTTCTCGCGGCGGACACTGACCAGCCACTTGATCAGTCTTGACCCGCACCTTACCGTCAACATTGACAGACGAGCGGAGCGGTGACCGAAATGTGACCTTAGCGGCGGAGAAAATGACAACTCAGGAGGCAACCCCGAATAAGGTCTTATGGTGCCCTTCGCGCTGATGGGGGAGTAGTAGCTGTGCTGAGCACTGGAAGTCGTTCGAGGTGGCCGGTCGCCGCGGTCGCCGTGACGCTGGCCGCGGCGCTGTCGGCATGCTCCGGAGGGCCGGAGGCGCCGGGCGGTCCCGCGGGCGGGAACACCGGCGACGCCG
Organism: Microbispora sp. H11081; assembly: GCF_012999535.1. Taxonomy (GTDB): domain Bacteria; phylum Actinomycetota; class Actinomycetes; order Streptosporangiales; family Streptosporangiaceae; genus Microbispora. The sequence continues at coordinate 840,033 of NZ_JABBWV010000002.1, read as the reverse complement.
CGCCCGCCGTCCCCGCCCCCGCCATCAAGATCAGCCCCGCGACGGGCAGCGCCAAGGTGCGTCCCGACAAGACCGTGGTCGTCACCGCCGCCAACGGCGAGTTGGAGGAGGTCACGGTCCTGGCGGGCGGCGAGCCGGTCGAGGGCGAGTTCGACGCGGCCCGCACCAAGTGGACTTCCAAGCAGCCGCTCAAGCCCTCCAGCAGATACACGGTGTCGGCCAAGGCCAAGGGCGAGGGCGGCCCCGCGACCGCGACCAGCAACTTCACCACGCTCAAGCCCAAGGTGGGGCTGGAGGTCATCGACGTCACCCCCGGCATCAAGGGGGAGACCGTCGGCGTCGGCATGCCGATCATGGTGAGGTTCAACGCGCCGGTGCAGGACAAGGCCGCCGTGGAGCAGGCGCTCGAGGTGGACGCGGAGAAGCCGGTCAAGGGCGCCTGGCGGTGGATCGACGACAAGTACGTCATCTACCGGACGGCCAAGTACTGGCCCGCGCACCAGAAGGTCAAGTTCACCGCGCACCTGACCGGCGTGAAGGCCGGGCCGGACACCTACGGCGTCGAGGACCACAGCACGACCATCAAGATCGGCGCGGCCTGGATCAGCTCGGTCAGCACCAGGACCCACATGATGGTGGTCAGGCGCGACGGCAAGGTCGTGAAGACCATGAAGATCAGCGCGGGCAAGGCGACCACCCGTGAGTACACCACCACCAGCGGCGTCCACCTGACCATGGAACGCGGTAACCCGGTCACGATGATCTCTCCCGGCAAGAAGGAGGGCGAGCCCGGGTACTACAAGGAGATCGTCAACCACGCGGTGCGCATCTCCAACAGCGGGGAGTACGTCCACGGCGCGCCGTGGTCGGTCGGCTCCCAGGGCCGGGCCAACGTGAGCCACGGCTGCATCAACGCCCACCCCAACGACGCCAAGTGGTACTACGACAACTTCCACCGGGGCGACATCGTCAAGATCGTCGGCACCGACCGGGCCCTGGAGTGGAACAACGGCTGGGGCTTCTGGCAGATGCCGTTCAGCAAGTGGCAGCAGGGCAGCGCGCTGGAGACCTGATCCGGGCGGATCGACGAACTCCGGAACATCGCTGGGGCGACTGTAGCCTGGGGGCGTGGAGGAGACCGCGAGCTCACCGGACCCCGGCCTGGTCGAGGCGCTGCGCGCGCTGTCGAACCCGATGCGGCTGCAACTGCTGGTGTGGCTGCGCGACCCCGAGCGCCACTTCCCGCTGGAGGGCGCGATCGCCGACCCCGCCGAGGTGGGCGTGTGCGTGAGTCACATCCAGGCCAGGGCGGGGCTCGCGCAGTCGACGGTGTCGGCGTACATGGCCGAGTTACAGCGGGCGGGCCTGGTGAAGGCCACACGGGTGGGCAAGTGGACCCACTACAAGCGCGACGAGCAGCGCATCGCCCGGCTCGTCGCCACCTTGGGGGAGACCCTCTGATCCAGCCATAAGCCCGCGCGGGGCGCATGGGCCTCTCGGCACCTCATATCGAAAATATGCGATACTTCGATTTGAATTGGTCGCGAGTACGAGGAGATGGCGATGGGCGACCTCGACGGCCTGGATCTGGGCGGATTCGGGATCTACACCTTCGACTTCGAGCACCAGCCGGCCGCGCTGATCCGCGAGTCGGTGCGGGAACTGGAGGAACGCGGCTGGCCGGTGGTCTGGATCCCCGAACTGATGGGACGCGACGCGTTCACGCACGCCGGCTACCTGCTGTCGAGCACGCGCCGGTTGCGCGTCGTCAACGGCATCGCGCAGATCTGGTCACGCCAGGCCCGTTACGCGTACGGCGCCGCGCTACTGCTGGCCGACGCCTATCCCGGGCGGCACGTTCTCGGCCTGGGGTTCGGCGGCGTGCCGCAGCCGGGGGTCACCCCGCTGGCGGCCATGGCCGGATACCTCGACGAGATGGACGGGATCGAGACGCCCAACCCCCGGCCGGAGACCCCGATACGCCGCATCCTGGCCGCGTACGGGCCGAAGATGCTCGAACTGGCCCGCGACCGCGCCGCCGGCGCCCTCACCTACCACGTCACCGTGGCGCACACCGCGCGGGCGCGGGAGATCCTCGGGCCCGGCGCGTTCCTGGGCGTCGAGCACGCGGTGCTGTTCGAGCGCGACCCCGCCAGAGCCCGCGCGGTCGCCAGGGAGCACCTGCACCCCTACCTGACCTCGCCCTACAACATCGCCAAGTTCCGCCGGCTGGGCTACCCGGACGAGGAGATCGCGAACGGCGGCAGCGACCGCCTCGTCGACGACCTGGTGTTCTGGGGCGACCCGGACACCGTCGTTGCCAAGCTGCGCGGCCATGTCGAGGCCGGCGCCGACCACGTGGCGGTCCAGGTGATCGGCATCGAGCCGGGGCGGTCCGCGATGCCGCAGTGGCGGATGCTCGGCGACGCGCTGCTGCCCGCCAGCGGCCTCACCGGCGCGGGCGTCCGGCCCACCGCGTGAGTGGGGCGTCCTACTGGACGCCCCACTTCATCAGGAAGAACGCACCCACGATCTTCACTGCGGCGAGCGCGATGACCGCGCAGAACACGATCAGCGCGGGCCGGTGCTCGAAGTGCTTGCCCTCCTTGAGCGGAGGGCGTTTGGCGACGCGCTCGGCTATGCGCTCCTCGATGGGTTTGCGGTGGAACATGGACGCAGACTACTGCCCCCGTCCCGCGCCCGGCCGGTCGGATGGCGGCCGCTCAGCCGCCGAGCCCGAGCCGTACGGCCCGCGCGAGGGGGGTGGTGTCGCCGGGGGCCAGCGGCTCCGTCAGGAAGAACGGGATCTGCGACATGAAACGCGGCCTCGTCCCGTGGTGGGGCTGGGCGGCGTGGACGAGGTGCGGGTGGCACAGGTAGACGTCGCCGGGCAGCCCCGTCGCGTACGTCACGGGCCGGTGCGCGGTCGCCTCGTCCAGCAGCGGGCCGGAGGCGAAGAACTCCAGGCCCTGCTCGCCGTACGGCTCCAGCAGGCGGACGGTGTCGAGGTGCGATCCGGTCCTGATGCGGGTGGGCGCGTCGTCGGGGCCGACCTCCGACAGCAGGACCAGCACGAGCATCGTGCGGGACCGCAGGGCGACGGTGCCCCAGGCGCCGGCGGGGCCGGGGTCGTTCTGGTCGATGTGCCAGCCGGTGTCGCCCGCGTCGGAGGGGTGGGGGAAGCGGACCGGCGTGTTTCCGATGGTGCCGCGCGGCTCCCAGCCGCCCTTGCCGGCGATCAGGTCGAGCGCCTCGGTCAGGCGTGGGTCGCGCATCGCCTCACCGACCGGGCCCTGGCCCGTCGGGTCGGGGGCCGCCCACACCACCGGCCGCGTCCAGTCCTCGGGCCGGTCGGGGGACAGCCCGATCTGCCGCCACAGCCGCTCCCTGATCCGGTCTCCGGTCTCGCGGGGGAAGGCCTCCTCCACCTTGAGAAATCCGTCGGAGACGAAGCGGTCGAGGTCTGCGTCGGTGAATATGGCCATGCCGCGACGCTAGCGACCTCCCGTGCTCGGTGTCGACGGATTTACGCCGCCGCGCCCGGCCCGCCGCCGGAAAGCTCGCCGAGCCGGCGGGTGCGGGCCAAGGGCTTCGGTCACGAGGGCTTCGGTCAGACGAGGGCTCCACTCAGACAGGTGCTCCGGTCAGACGAGGGCGAGTTGGCGGGCGGGGGAGCGCCGGCGCCGCCAGCGCCGGGCGTCCCTGCCGATGCCGTAGGTCTCGGCGAGGGCCCGCACCTGCTCGGCGATCCGCAGCCGGTAGCCCTCCTCGGCGACCTGGCCTTTGCCGTACAACGCCTGATAACGCGGCACGAGACCGGGGTGCTCGCGCTCCAGCCACCGCATGTACCACTCCCGGGCCCCGGCCGGCAGGCGCAGCACGACGGGCGTCACGCTGACCGCGCCCGCCTCGGCCGCCCGCCGTACGGTGGCCTGCAGGTGGTCGGTGGAGTCGGTGATGAGCGGCAGGATCGGGGCCATCAGCACCCCGCAGGGGATGCCGGCCTCGTTCAGCGTGGCGCACACCTCCAGGCGCCGCTGCGGCGTCGCGGCCCCCGGCTCGACGGCGCGCCGCAGGCGGTCGTCGACGAAGCCGACCGACACCAGGGCGCCGACCTGGGTCACCTTCGCGGCGTCGCGTAACAGGTCCAGGTCGCGCAGGATCAGAGGGCTCTTGGTGAGCACGGTGAACGGGTTGGCCGCGTCGGCGAGGGCCCGGATGACACCGGGCATCAGGTGGTAGATCTCCTCGGCCGGCTGGTAGCAGTCGCCGGTGAGGCCCAGCGCGACCGGCTCGCCGTCCCAGCGGGGGGAGGCCAGCTCGCGCCGCAGTCGCCGGGCCAGGTCGGTCTTGACCACGATCTTCGTGGCGAAGTCGCCGCCGGGGTCCAGGCCCAGGTAGCGGTGGCCGCGACGGGCGGTGCAGTAGCCGCAGCCCGCCTCGCAGCCGCGATAGGGGCTCGCGCCCCACGCGAAGGGCAGCTCGGCGGCCTCGGGCACCCGCTCCAGCGCCGCGCGGGCCGGCACCTCGTAGCAGGTGATGCCGTCGAAGACGCGGGTGACGGCCTGCCGTTCGATGCGCGGCCGGGCGGGCCCCTCACCGACGAGCGGCTCCTGCACCGTCTCACGCACGCGGGGCCGCGCCGGGCTCTGGTCCCCCGCGCGGGAAGTGGCGTCGCGACGCATGAGGTTCAGTAGAACACGCATTCGACCGTCACGCCAAGCGTTCTCGCCCGCGCGTCGCGCGCGGTCACAGGCCGGCGGAGGCGGCGGCGTGACAGGCGCCGTACCCGTCCGCGCGGGCGGCCACGCGGCCCGACCGCACCAGCACGGCCGCCTCTGTCCCGTCGCTCACGGCGCTCACCCCGGCCGCCGCCGCGATCGCCCCCTCCTCGTCGTGCACCACGCGCAGGCGCGGCCAGGCCGACGCAGGCACCGCACGCCGCAGGCAGGACCGCAGCTCGGCGAGGGCCAGCCTGGCCAGCGGCCCCAGCTCGCCGGGGTCCCCGGTGACCAGGACCACGGTGACCTCCCCGGCGGGCGGCACGGCCCGCACCGCCTCCTCCACGGCCTCCAGCCGGTGCAGCCCGAGGACCGCCACCACGCCGTCGCGCGTGAGCGGGGCGGGTCCGCCGCGCAGCGCGTCCACCGCGGGCGGCGGCGACCACGGCCCGTCGCACGGCCGGGCACGAGGGACGAACGGCAGGTGGGGGGCGTCCCACCGGTCGCCGAGATCCAGGCCGGCCAGGGCGGCGCACGCCGTGACGACGTCGAACGGCTCGGCGAACCCGGGCGCCGCGTCGGCCATTTGGCTCGCGCCGTACAGGGTGGTCAGGGCGACCTCGGCGACCCGCACCATACGCCCGGAACCGCCGAGGCCCTCGAGCGCGAGCCCGAGCAGGATCGCGTTGAGCTTCATCAACTGCGCGAACGGCTGGCGGACCCGCTGGTCGGCGAGCACCTCGGGCAGCAGGTCCATGCCGAGCCTGGCCGGGCCGTCGGTGGCCAGCGGAAGCCGGGAGACCCAGGCGCGGGCGAACGCGGCGAGCGCCTCCCCCGTCGTGCCCACTCCGGACGCCGCGTCGCCCAGGTGGTCCGGGCCGTCCGGGTCGTCCAGGCCCGCCTCCCGCTCGGCGAGGTCGGCCAGCACCGAGAAGTACAGGGCCCGCTTGCCGGGGAAGTTGGAGTAGACGGCGCCGCGGGTGAGTCCCGCCCGGTCGGCGATCGCGTCGACCTTGGCGTCGCGGAACCCGCGCTCGGCGAACTCCTCCCGGGCGGCGGCCAGCACCCTGGCCCGGTTGCGCGCCTGCAGCTCGGCCCTCGTGAGGCGTTCCATCGATCTCCTCGTCCGCGTACGCCGCTTGCCGTACGGCGAGGTCCAAGATACCGTCGCCATCCAGATGACATGAACATCTGGCATTAACATTTGGAGCCGCTGTGACTTCCCTGCCCGAGGTGGACCTCACCGACCCCGAGGTCCTGCGCGACCCCTTCACCGTGTACGGACGAGCGCGGGAGGCCGCGCCGCTCGCGCGGCTGCTGATCCCGGGACTCGGCCCCATATGGGCCCTCACCAGGCACGACGGCGCGCGTGCGATGCTCGGCGACGCCCGCTTCCCCATGACCGCCGACAGCTTCATGCGCCCGCAGGTCCCCGACGACTGCCTGCCGTACATGCGGACCATGAGCGAGATGCAGGGCCCCGAGCACGCGCGCCTGCGCAAACTGGCCGCCCCCGCCTTCACCCCCCGGCGCGCGGCCGAGTTCCGCCCCCGGATCGAGGCCGCCGTCGACGCCCTGCTCGACGACCTGCCGACGCACGCGGAAGGCGGACAGGTCGACCTGCTGCGCCACTTCGCCCGGCCGCTGCCGATGGACGTCATCTGCGCGCTCGTCGGCATCCCCGAGCGGGACCGCCCGCAGTGGCGCGAATGGGGCGCCATCATCGCCGCCGGCGCGGGCGCGGACTTCGAGCGGGCCATCCCGGGCATCATCGCGGGCGCCAAGGCCGCCGTCGCCGCCGCCCGCGCGGAGCCCGGCGCGGCCGGCGGCGTGCTGGCCGACCTCGTCCGCGCCCACGGCGACGACGGCGACGGGGCCGAGGACAGCGACCGGCTGAGCGACACCGAGATCGTGACCATGGTCTGGCACCTGGTCCTCGCCGGGCAGACGCCGACCAACCTGATCGCCAACGCCGTCGCCGCCCTGCTGGCCCACCCCGGCCAACTGACCGCCGTACGCGCCGATCCCGCGCTGATGCCCGCCGCCGTCGAGGAGCTCATCCGCTGGTGCGGCCCCGCGCTGCTGGCGATCCCGCGCCATGCCCGTGAGGACGTCGAACTGTACGGCACGACCGTGCCGGAGGGCGCGAAGGTCACCGCCCTGGTCGCCGCGGCCAACCGCGACCCCCGGGTGTTCTCCGACCCCGAGCGGCTGGACGTGACCCGGGCGCCCGGCGCCGGCCACCTGGGGTTCTCCCACGGGCCGCACTTCTGCCTGGGCGCGTCCCTCGCCCGCGTGCAGACCCAGGCCGCGATCAGCGCGCTGCTGCGCCGCTTCCCCGGCCTGGCCATGGCCGCACCGGCCGACGACCTGCGCGCCCCCGACCCCGGCATGTGGCGGCTGACCGCGCTGCCGGTGACCCTGTCGCCGGTGACGCCGTAGCCACGGCCCACCGGCCGTGCGTCTGTCGCGTCAGCGACCGGCCGCCGCCGACCCGAGGTAGGCGCGCCACCCCCCGTACGCGGTGATGTCGGCCGCGCCCGCCAGCCCTTCAGGCGCGCACAGGAAGCCGGGCACGTTCGTGCCGTCGGACAGCTCCACCGGGCCCAGCGCCATCGGGCGGGGAAGGGCCGCGAGCAGGTCGCCCAGCCCCGCGGCGGGCATCTCCCACACCTCGCACTCGATCGGCGCGCCGCCCTCGGCGACCCGTACGAGCCCGGGTTTGGGCGGGTCGGTGGACAGGGCGTGCAGCCGGTAGCGCGCGGCGGTCGTGGTGGTGGCCACCAGACGCGCGCCACGCGCGGTGAGCTCGTGGTTGAGCGGCTGCCCCGACAGGTGCGCGCCGGCCACCGCCAGGCGGGCGGCCGGCCTGAGCAGCCCGGCGATGGCGGCCAGGTCGTCGTCGGCGTGGGCCCGGCCGGCCAGCATCACCCCGAACGGCAGCCCGTCCACCTGCCCGGCGGGCACGGCGAGAGCGCACATGTCGAACAGGTTGACGAAGTTGGTGAAGCGGCCCAGATCGCTGTTGACGCCGACGGGGTCGGCCGCGACCTGCGCCAGGGTGGGATGGCGGGGAGTGACCGGCAGGAGCAGCGCGTCGCGGTCGCCGAGCAGGCTCATGGCCCGCTCCCGCAGCCCGGTGAGGCGTTCCCGGTCGGCGAACAGGCGGTGGGCGGGCAGGTCACGGGCCGCGGTGATGATGGCCGCGACGGTGGGGTCCAGGTCGGGCCCGCCCTTCTCCACGAACGCGCCGACGGCGGTGTACCGCTCGGCGACGAACGCCCCCTGGTAGAGCAGCGTGGCGGCCTCAAGGAAGGGGTCAGGGTCGATCGGGTGGATCTCGGCACCCGCCGCGGCCAGCGCGCCGGCCGCGGCCTCGAACGCCTCGGCCCAGCCCGGGGCCAGCACGCCGAGCGCGGCCGTGGCGGGAACGGCCACCCGCCACGGCCCTAGCCGGCGGGCCGGGCGGGCGGCGGGCCGCGTGGAGGGGCCGGTCATGAGCGCCAGGGCCCGCTGGGCCTCGGGCAGGGTGCGGGCGAAGACGCTGACACAGTCGAGGCTCCGGCAGGCCGGCACCACGCCGTCGGCGGGGACCAGGCCACGGGTGGGCTTGATCCCCACGATGCCGTTGAACGCGGCGGGCACCCGGCCGGAACCCGCCGTGTCGGTGCCGAGCGCGAGGTCGGCCAGCCCGAGCGCGACGGCGACCGCCGAGCCCGAGCTCGACCCGCCGGAGATCCTGGCCGGGTCTCCGGCGGCGCGCACCGCGCCGTACGGGCTGCGGGTGCCGACCAGCCCGGTGGCGAACTGGTCGAGGTTGGTGGTGCCCAGCACGACCGCACCGGCGGCGCGCAGCGCCGCCACGGCGGGCGCGTCGGCGTCCGGACGGTAGGCGTAGGACGGGCAGCCGGCGGTGGTCGGCAGCCCGGCCACGTCGATATTGCCCTTGACGGCCAGCAGCCGCCCGGCGAGGGGGAGCCGCTCCCCGCCCGCCACCCGGGCGTCCACCGCCGCCGCCTCGGCCTCCACCTCGGCCTGTGGCCGCAGGTCGATCCAGATCTCAGGACGGCCGGTCTCGGCGATCCTGGCGTAGGCCCTGCGGACCCTTCGCAACGCCGTCTCAGCCACGCTCGCTCCTCAGCACCACCAGCGGGGCGCCCGCCTCCACCTGGTCACCGGGAGCGACCAGGACGCGTTCGACCACGCCGCCCGCGGGAGCCGGTACGGCGGACTCCATCTTCATCGCCTCCAGCACCACCAGCGGCTGCCCCGCGTCGATCCGCAGGCCCGGCGCGACGCTCACCTGCCAGACGCTCGCGGCGAACTCCGCCTCCACCACCGCGCAGCCCGGCGGCACCTCCAGCTCGGTCTCGGCCGGCCCTCTGGGCTGCTCGGCCCGGTCGAACTCGCCCGCCGCCTGCCAGGCGGCGCGTTCCGCGGCGAAGGCGGCGGACTGCCGCTCCTGGAAGGCCGCGATGGACTCGGCGTGCTCGGCCAGGAACCGGCGGTGGTCGGCGAGCCGGAACACCGCCTCCTCGATCTTGGGTTCGCCGCGCCCCGCCGCCAGGTCGGCGCGCAGTTCGAGCAGCTCGTCGGCCGTCACCGGATACCAGCGGATGCGGTCGAAGAAACGCAGCAGCCAGGGGGAGCCGGGCTGGAACGCCCCGCGCTGCCGCCAGCTCGACCACACCTGGGTGGTGCGGCCCACGAACTGGTAGCCGCCCGGCCCCTCCATCCCGTACACGCACAGGTAGGCGCCGCCGATGCCGACGGAGTTCTCCGCCGTCCAGGTGCGCGCGGGGTTGTACTTCGTGGTGACCAGACGGTGCCGGGGATCGAGCGGGGTGGCCACCGGAGCGCCGAGGTAGACGTCGCCGAGCCCCAGCACCAGATATTCGGCGTCGAAGACGACACGGTGCACGTCGGCCACGTCGTCCAGCCCGTTCACCCGCCGGATGAACTCGATGTTCGACGGGCACCACGGCGCGTCGTCGCGCACGCCCGCCATGTAGCGGTCGATGGCCTCCCTGGTGGCCGGGTCGTCCCACGACAGGGGCAGGTGGACGACCCGGCTCGGCACCTCCAGCTCCTCCGTCGGCGGCAGGCCGTCCTCGAGCCGGAGCAGCTCGGCCAGCAGGTCGCGCTGGGAGAGCACGGCCGGATCGAGGTGGATCTGCAGCGAACGGATGCCGGGGGTGAGGTCGACGACGCCGGACAGTTCGCGGGCGGCGAGTTCCGCCGACAGCGCCTCGGACAGGGCGTGCACCCGCATGCGCAGCCCCAGGTCCAGCATCATCGGGCCGTACTCGACGAGGATGTTGTCGTCCCCGCTGCGCCGGTAGGTGACGCAGGGCCGCTCACCGGTCTCGGGGAGGCGGTGCAGAACCCCGCCGTCGCCGGGGACGCCGACCGGGGACGGCACGGGGACGAAGGTCACGGTGTCCCCTGGCCGCAACTGGCCGAGCTTCCAGCGTTCCGAGGTGACGACTGTGGCCGGGCAGACGAACCCGCCGAGCGAGGGGCCGTCGGGGCCGAGCACCACCGGCATGTCGCCGGTGTAGTCCACCGCCCCCACCGAATAGGGCGTGTCGTGGATGTTGGAGGGATGCAGGCCCGCCTCGCCCCCGTCCAGGCGTGCCCAGCGCGGCTTGGGGCCGATCAGGCGCACGCCGGTGCGGGCGGAGTTGTGGTGGACCTTCCACCGGGCGGCGTAGAAGTCGGCGATGTCCTCGCCGGTGAAGAACTCGGGGTCGGCGTGCGGGCCCTCGACCACGCCGATCCGCCAGTCGCGCCCGAACTCCGGGCGCTCGCCGCCCTCAGGGCCGCCCTGCGCGCCGTCTTTCAGGCAGCCACCGTCTTTCTGGTAGCCACCGTGCAGGACGTCCCCGGCGCGCAGGGCCCGGCCGCCGTGGCCGCCGAACCCCCCGAGCGTGAACGTCGCGGCGCTGCCCAGATAGGCGGGGACGTCGAACCCGCCCGCCATCAGCAGGTAGACGCGCAGACCGGGCCCTTCGGCCGTGCCCACGTCCAGCACGCCGCCGGCGGGCACCGTCACCGGCTCCCACTGCGGGACGGGCACGCCGTCCACCGTCACGGGCGCGGGCGCGCCGGTGACGCACACGGTGGTGGCGTGGCTGAACCGCAGCGCCGGGCCGCGCATCGTGCACTCCAGCCCCGGCGCCCCGGGGTCGTTGCCCAGGGCCGCGTTGCCGTACCGGAACGAGCGGTCGTCCATCGGCCCCGACGGCGGCACGCCCACCTGCCAGTAGCCCGTCCGTCCCGGCCAGTCCTGCACGGTGGTGAGCGTGCCGGGGCGCACCACCTCGACGCGCCGGGAGTCGTCGGTGAGCCCGGCCAAGGTGGCGGTGCCGTGCGTGGCCGCCCGTACGGCGGGGTCGGCGACGGCGGCGCGCAGCAGCCCGAGATTGGTCTCGACGCCGTCGATCCTGGCGGCGGCCAGCGCCGCGGCCAGCCGGTCCAGGGCCTCGTCCCGGTCCGCGCCGCGGGCGACGATCTTCGCGAGCATCGGGTCGTAGGCGCTGCTCACCTGGGTGCCCGTCTCAACCCAGCCGTCGACCCGCACGCCTTCGGGGAACTCGACGCGGGTGAGCAGGCCCGCGCTGGGCCGGTGGCCGCGGCTCGGGTCCTCGGCGTACACGCGGGCCTCGACGGCGTGACCGGCGGCCCGGGGCGGGTCGCCCAGGGCGGCGCGCACGTGGCTCACGTCGCCCTGGGCGAGGCGCAGCATCCATTCGACCAGGTCGACGCCGTAGATCTCCTCGGTGACCGGGTGCTCCACCTGGAGGCGGGTGTTGACCTCCAGGAAGTACGGCTCGGCGCGCACCGGGTCGTAGATGAACTCCACGGTGCCCGCCGACCGGTAGCGCACCGACGCGCACAGGCCGGCGGCGCTGTCGGCGAGCGCGGCCCGCACCCGCGGCGGCAGGCCGGGGGCCGGGGCCTCCTCCAGCACCTTCTGGTGACGCCGCTGCAGCGAGCAGTCGCGGTCGCCGAACGTGACGACGCCGCCCATGCCGTCGCCGAAGACCTGGACCTCGACGTGCCGGCCGCCCTCGACCAGGCGTTCCAGGAACATCCCGGCCGAGGCGAAGCTCGCCGCGGCCGTGCGCTCGACGCTGTGCCACGCCTCGGCGAGTTCACCCTCGTCGCGGCACGCGCGCATGCCGATGCCGCCGCCTCCGCCGGTGGCCTTGAGCATGATGGGATAGCCGATGTCCCGCGCGGCGCTCAGGGCCGCGTCCAGGTCGGGCAGCAGGCCCGTCCCGGGGAGCAGCGGCACGCCGGCGCGCCGCGCGGCGGCGCGGGCGGTGTGCTTGGCCCCGAACAGGTCGATCTGGTCGGGTGTGGGGCCGGCGAAGGCCAGCCCGGCGGCCTCGACCCGGCGGGCGAACCCGGCGTCCTCCGACAGGAAGCCGTAGCCGGGGTGGACGGCGTCCGCGCCGCTGTCCAGGGCGGCCCGCAGCACCCGGCCGGCGTCCAGGTAGCTCTCCCGGGCGGGGGCGGGGCCGAGCCGTACGGCGTGGTCGGCCAGGCGGACGTGCGCGGCGCCGCGGTCGGCGTCGGAGTAGACGGCGACCGTGCGCAGGCCCAGGCGGCGGGCGGTGGCGATGACGCGGACGGCGATCTCGCCCCGGTTGGCGATGAGGAGGGTGTTCATCGGACCGTCATCCGCACGGGGGTCGGGTCGAAGCCGTTGCACGGGTTGTTGATCTGCGGGCAGTTGGACACCAGCACCAGCACGTCGGTCTCGGCGCGCAGGGTGACGGCGAGGCCCGGGGCGGAGATGCCGTCCACGATGCCGAGCGTGCCGTCGGCCTCGATCGGGACGTTCATGAACCAGTTGATGTTGCTGACCAGGTCGCGTTTGCCGAGCCCGTGGCGGCTGCCCTCGATGAGGAAGTTCTCCACGCAGGCGTGCTGGGAGTAGGTGTGGTGTCCGTAGCGCAGCGTGTTGGACTCCTTGGAGCAGGCGCCGCCGACGGTGTCGTGGCGGCCGCAGGTGTCGGCGACCACCGTCATCAGCGGGGTGTGCTCGTTGGACATCAGCACGGTGCCGGTGGTGAGGAAGATGGAGCCCTGGGCGTGGAGGGTGTCGGGGGCGCTGTAGCGGACGGCGGTGTCGTGCGCGTCGTACAGCAGGCAGTCGACCGCCTGGTTGCCGCCGAGGTCGGTGATGGTCAGCTCCTGCCCGGCGCGGACGACCGCCGACCAGGGCGCACGGGCCGGCACGGTGGCATCCAGCACGGTGACATCCGGCACGGTGACATCCAGTACGGGGGCGTTGAGCGGGGTCATCGGGTCACCTCCGCGGTGTTGAGGAAGGCGCGGCGGCCTTCGGGGCTCGCCTGCCACAGAAGGTCGCCGGGTCCGGTGGGCCGGGCGCGCCAGGCCAGGACCTCCAGCGGGGTGCAGGTGTAGGCGGGGCGGGGGTCGATCGGGTGGGCGGTGTTGGCGATGAGCACGATCAGCGGCATCTCGGCCCGCAGGGTGACCGACGCGCCGGGCCCGGCGGAGCCGGTGAAGGCCAGGCTGCCGTCGGAGCCGACCCTGACCCCCTGGAAGAAGGAGAGCGACGGGGGCAGGTCCCGCCGCTCAAGGCCGTGCTTGGCCGCGGCCAGCGTGAACAGCTCACGCCCGGCAGGGGAGGGGCCGTGCGGCGAGCCGTCGCCGTACCGCCCGGTGTTGCGCCGCAGGGCGGAGGTCCCGCACACCGTGTCGTGGCGGCCGGAGGTGTCGGCGACCACGGAGGCCAGCACGCGTCCCTGGTCCGACAGCAGCAGGTGGCCCTCGCCGAGGTAGGCGTTCCACAGCACCTTGACGGTGTCGGCGACGTTGAGCCGTTCCCAGGGGCGGCCGTCCACGTACAGCAGCAGGTGCGCGCAGGCGTCGCCGGCCAGGTCGGTGAGGCGCAACTCCGTGCCCCGGGCCAGCACCCTATGGGTGTAGCCGCCACCGGCGACGGTCTCCGCCCACACGAGGTCGGCGGGGGCGACGCCGTCGGGCGGGACGGGCCATTCCGAGGCGGGCACCACCGGCATCGTTTCGCTTCTGGTGCCCTCCTGGGCGCGGGCGTGCTCTCGCGCGCCGTACGTCGTGCTGGTCGCCATGACGCGATCTCCTGTGAGAGGGGGCAGGAATTTCTGTCGCACGACAGAAATTAGGCGGCGCGTGTTTCCTCCCCCGCGCCACCGGGTTTCCCGTCCGTTACCGAGACCGCACAGCCGCGGAGCCCGGCCGGGCGTGTGCGACGATCGTGGGATGAGCGCCCGTCCCGCCGTTCCCGATGCCAGCAGGCCCGCCTCTGTGAGGGCCGGTTCTGCGGGGACAGGTTCGGGGGGGACAGGTTCCGGGGGGACAGGATCCGGGGTGCGCAGAGTCGGCAGGCCGCGCGCCGTCGCGCGCCCGCGCGGCGACCTGAGCCCGCGGGAGGAGATCCTGTCGGCCGCGGCGGAGCTGTTCACGACGCACGGCTACGCCGCGACCTCGACGAGGGCGATGGCGGAGCGCGCCGGCATCAGGCAGGCGTCGATCTACCACTACTTCGGCGGCAAGGAGGACATCCTCGCCGAACTGCTGGAGAGCACGGTGCGGCCCTCGCTGGAGACCTCCCTGACGTTGACCGGAGGCACTCCCGAGGAGCGGCTGTGGCGGCTGTGCCACTGCGACGCCAGGTTGCTGTGCTCGGGCCCGCACAACCTGGGCGCGCTCTACCTCCTGCCGGAGGTGCACACCGAGCGGTTCGCCGAGTTCCGGCGCATGCGCGGCGAGCTCAAGGACACGTACGGACGGCTGCTGGCGGCCACCTCCGCGGGCGCGGCGCTGACGCCCGGCGCCAGGGCGCTGCGCACCGACCTGCTGTTCGCGCTGATCGAGGGCGTCATCCTGATCCGCAGGGACGCCCCCGGCGAGATGGCGGCCGACGTCCTGGAGACGCTGGCCGCCGCCACCGCCGACGCGGCGCTACGCCTGGCCGGTGTTGCCGACCGGGATCTGCCCGACCTGCGGGACAAGGACGGCGGGCCGGCGTAGCCGCCGGTAGAGCGCGCCGAGCGCGACGACCGCCGCGAGGAAGAGCACGGTGAACCACTGGAAGAACCAGTGGCCGGTGAGCGGGGCGTACACCTCGGCTCTCGGCCAGGCCAGGTTGACCGCCATCCCCAGCCCGTAGCACAACGCCAGCGCGTTGACCGGCAGCCCCCACCGGCCCATGCTGAACAGCCGGCTGCCGTCCTCGGCGACCCCGGCCGGCGCCCCGCCCCGCCAGCCGCCGCGCAGCCGCTGGAACAGCAGAGGGCCCGTCACCATCGCGTACGCCAGGTAGAGCAGCACGATGCAGGTGGTGCCGATGGCCAGGAACGCCTCGGGCGAGGCGAAGTTGAGCAGCAGGATGGCCCCCGCGGCCACCCCCGTGACCAGCGCGGGCCCGGTCGGCATGCCGGTGCGGGGCGAGACCCTGGCCAGCGCGCGCGACATCGGCACCACCCCGTCGCGCGCCATGGAGAACAGCATCCGGGTGGCGGCGGTCTGGATCGCCATGGTCGCCACCGTGATCGCCAGCACCACGTCGGCCAGCAGCAGCTTGCCCACCCAGTCGCCCAGGCTGCTGGTGAGCACGTACGACAGGCCCTCGGTGGCGAGCCGTCCGTCGGTCAGGCTCGGCGCGGCGAGCAGCCCGGCGAACAGGATGAGCCCGCCGAGCAGCCCGGCGGCCGTGAGCGCGGTCAGGATGGTGCGCGGGGCGACCCGCCGCGGGCTGCGGGTCTCCTCGCTGAGCTCGCCCGCGCTGTCGAACCCGATGAGGACGTAGGCGGCGGTGAACGAGCCGACCAGCAGCGCGCCGACGGCCCCGCCGTGCCCTCCGGTGCTGAACGTGATGCCCGGCCCGTGCTCGGCGTGGGTGAACAGCAGCACCACGATGAGCACCGCGCCGATGATCTCGGCGGTGACGCCGACGCTGTTGATCCGGGACAGCACGCGGTTGTCGACGGAGTTCACGACCGTGGTGAGCGCCAGCAGGACGAGGCCGAGGATCGCCGCGTTGGCCGCCCCCGTCGCGGTGGTGGGCGCGGGGTCGCCGCCGAGGAGCTGGAAGCCCGGCCAGATCGCGGGCAGCACGACCTGCAGGGCCAGCGCCGCGGCGGCGACCACGACGATCTGCCCGAGAATCATGATCCATCCGGCGAACCAGCCGAACGCCGCCGTGCTGAGCCGCGTGGACCACTGGTAGATGGCGCCGGAGATGGGGTAGCGGGCGGCCAGCTCGGCGAAGCAGAGGGCCACCATGATCTGCCCGGCCAGCACGACGGGCCAGGTCCAGAAGAAGGCCGGGCCGCCGGAGGCATACCCGAAGGCGAAGAACTGGAAGACCGTCGTCAGCACCGAGATGAAGGAGAAACCGGCGGCGAACGAGGCGTACCTGCCCATGCTGCGGTGCAGCTCCTGGCGGTAGCCGAACGCCCTCAGGGCGCTCTCGTCGGTCGTGGGCGGGGGAGGGACGGTGACAGCCATCGAGGGCTCCGGGAGCTGGGGGGATTTCTGTCGGTTGACAGATATGTACGAGGCCGTCGTTTCCCCGCCGTCACGGCGGCGTTCATCCGCCGTAACGCATCCCTCACCACGCGCCGGGGAACCCCGGGGCGCCGGCGCACAAGCCTGGAGCACCCGGTCGGCCCGCCCATGGCCTTGTGGCACCAGCCCGAGTAAAATTGGGACAAGCGTACAGTTTTATCCGAAGGGTTCCCCATGGCCTGGCTCCTGCTCGCCGCCGCGATCGTCTCGGAGGTCCTGGCCACCACCGCGCTCAAACTCAGCGACGGCCTCACCCGCTGGGGCTGGACCGCCGTGGTCGCCGTCGGCTACCTCGCCTCGTTCCTCCTGCTGGCCTGGGCGCTCAAACTCCGCATGCCCGTCGGGATCGCGTACGCGGTCTGGGCCGGCACCGGCACCGCCGCCATCGCGCTGATCGGCGCCATGTTCCTCGGCGAGAACATGAACCTCGTCAAGGCCGCCGGCATCGCTTTGATCATCACGGGGGTCGCCGTGCTCAACCTCGCGGGCGCGCACTGAGCGCCCCGGCCCGATCGAACCGGCCCGATCGAACCAGCCCGATCGAACCAGGGAAAGCCCAGGTCAGGGCGCCCATCCCGGGACGCAGGCCGGTGCGGGTCCGCACCGCCGGGGAGGATCTCCCGCGACATCGCCCGCGCCCACCGCGGAACCCTGCGGATCGAGGACTCCCCCCGCGAAGCGCGTTTTGTCCTCGCGCCGGTGCCCGGCGGCTCACGCGGATCATGCGCACGGAGGCCAGAATGCAGCCATGAGCAACGAACCCATCGCCCTGGGCCAGGCCCTGGCCTCCTTCGACGACCTGTGGAGCCCGCGCATCGTCACCCACGTCAACGACTACGACGTACGCATCGCCAAGGTGGAGGGCGACCACATCTGGCACGTCCACGACGACACCGACGAGTTCTTCCTGGTGCTCGACGGGGAACTGCTCATCTCGCTGCGCGAACCCGGCGGGGAGCGCACCGTCCGGCTCCCCAAGGGCGCGGTCTTCACCGTCCCCCGAGGCACCGAGCACCGCCCGTCCGCTCCCACCGGCGCCGCGATCCTCATGTTCGAACCCACCGGGACATCGTCGGTCGGCGACAGCCACGCCGAGATCCCCGGCCACGTCGACGCGACGACCGGACACCCGCTCGGCTCCTGAACACCGCCGGTCCCACGCTCACCCGGACGCCGGGCAGGGCATGATTGTCAGCGACCCACCGGCGATCCGGACGGCTCCCGGCCGAGGGGGAGCCCCGACGACCCAGGGGAGGATCACGCCGTGCCCGACCAGGACCGGCCCCCGCCCGTCCCCGCGGCGGCCCCCGCCCGCGGCGTCGCCGTGCGCGTGGTCTCGCCCCAGCCGCGGCGCCCGCAGGAGCGTGCCGTACGCCGCCGGGAGACGCTGCTCGACGCCGCGGTCGACCTGCTCGGCGACGGCGGCTTCGCCGCCGTGACCCACCGCGCCGTCGCCCGCCGGGCCGGTCTGCCCCTCGCCGCCACCTCCTACTACTTCACCAGCCGCGACCACCTCCTCGCCGAGGCGTTCGCCCTGCTCGTCGAGCGCGAACTCGCCCGCATGCGCGAGTCCGTCGACCACCCGCCCGGCCGTACGCCTTCCGCGGTCGCCGAGACGCTCACCGGCGTGTACGCCTCCGACCGGCTGCGGCAACTCGGCCTGTGGGAGCTGTACCTGCAGGCCGGCCGCGACCCCGCCCTGCAGGCCATCGCCCGCGCCTGGACCGACGGCTGCGACGGGATCGTCGCCACCGTGCTGGACCGGGCGGGTTACCCCTGCGGGCCGGCGGAGGTCCGCTTCGTGGCCGGCCTGCTGTCGGGCCTGTGGGTCGAAGACGTCGTCGAGGCCCGCCCCGACTCCAGGGACCGGGCCCGTGAGGCGGTGGCCCGCGCGCTCACCACGCTCCGGCCACCTGCCAGGATCAGCCCATGATCTTTCATCTCGCCCTGGCCGCCGACTGGGACGCGGCCGTCACCGCGGGCGAATACCGCGTCTCGACCCTCGGCCGCACCCTCGAACAGGAGGGCTACATCCACGCCTCCGCCGACCTGGCCCAGGCGCGGGGAGTGGCGGCCCGCTACTACCGCGACGTCACGCAACCCCTGGTGCTGCTGGAGATAGACGAGGACCGGCTCGGCTGCCCCGTCAGGCGAGAGGTGCCAGAAGGGGCGGACGAGGCATTCCCCCACATCTACGGCCCGATCCCGGTGGCCGCCGTCACGGCCGTCACGCCCTTCTCCCGCTGACCGTCCGATACGTTCAAGACGGCAGGCCCGGCCGCCCGTACGGTGGCGGACATGGCACCTGCGTTCGATCTCGTCGGCCTTGTCGTCACCGACATGGCCGCCTCCCTGTCCTTCTACCGCCGGCTCGGCCTGGACATCCCGGCCTCGGCCGACACCGAGCCCCACGTGGAGGTGACCCTCCCGGGCGGGCTGCGCCTCGCCTGGGACACCGTCGACACCATCCGTTCGCTCGACCCCGGCTGGACGCCCGGCGGCGGGCAGGGCATGTCGCTCGCCTTCCGCTGCGACGACCCCGAAGAGGTCGACCGCGTGTACGAGGACCTGGTCAAGGCCGGATACGAGGGTCACCTGCCGCCATGGGACGCGTTCTGGGGGCAGCGCTACGCCGTGGTGCACGACCCGGACGGCAACGGCGTGGACCTGTTCGCCACCCTTCCCACCGACTGACCACCACCTGACCACCACCTGACCGCCCGCGGCCGTGGTCATCACCGGTCGTCCTCCCCGTCGTGGGCGGCACCCGTACCGAACGGCGGCTCCGCCGTCAGCGCGGCGGCCAACGCCGCACCCCCGAGACCCGCCAGGGCGACCCGCGCCCCGGCGGCTCCCGGTCCCCCCGCGGCGTACAGAGCGAGGGTGACGACGGCGATGCCCAGCGCGGTGCCGACACCGCGTGACATGTTGATCAATCCTCCGGCGGTCGCCGACAACCGGGTCGGAACGGCGGCCATCACGGCCGCGTTGTTGGCCGGGACGAACACGCCGAGACCCGCGCCCAGCAAGGCCAGGCAGACGGCGAGCGGGCCGGGAGCCGTGGGCCCGGCCGCCGCCAGCCCGGCCGCCGCGGCGGCCGCCACAGCACCGGCCACACAGCGCGGCCGATTTCCCCACCGGCGCGGCAGCAGGTGATCGGCCGCGAGCGCGGCCAGCGCGAATCCGGCAGGCAGCGCGCTGAGCACCAGCCCCGCGTGCTCCTCGCTCAGACCCGCGGCGAGCAGCACCTGCGGGATGAGCACCAGCGGGCCGAACAGGACGAGATACCCGCACATCGCGCCGACCAGCCCCAGCGCCACCGCGCGCCTGCCCACCATGGCGGGATCGAGGAGAGGGACGGCCGTGTGCCGTTCCCTGGCCCGCAAGGCCAGCGCGGACGCCGCGGCGGCGGCCAGCAGCGCTATGACCGCCCAGACCGGCCATCCCATGCCGGACGCCGCCGAGACGGCCAGCAGCAGGCCCGAGGTGGCGCATGCGAGCAGCACCAGGCCGGTCAGATCGAAGGCGCGGCCATGCGCCCGCTCGCGGGTGCGAGGCAGCAGATAAAGGCCGGCGAGCACGGCCACCAGCCCGACCGGCACGTTGATCCGGAAGACCCATCGCCAGCCGGCCATGGCGACGATGAATCCGCCCACCAGCGGACCCAGGGCCAGACCCAGCGACTGGGCGGCGGCCTGGACTCCCAGCGCCGTCCTCACCCGATGCCGGGGGACACTGGTCACCACCAGAGCCACGCTGTTGGCCTGCAACATCGCCGCCCCCGCCGCCTGCGCCACCCGGCAGGCCACCAGGACGGGCAGCGACGGCGCGAACCCGCATGCCGCCGACGCGACGGTGAAGACGACGAACCCGTACAGGTAGACCAGCTTGCGCCCCGCGACGTCGGCCAGGCGACCCGCGCCGGCCAGCAAGGCGACCACGGTGAGCAGGTAGGCCAACGCCACCCACTGCACCGCCGCCAACGGCGCATGGAACCCGCGCTGAAGAGCCGGGAAGATCAACGCGACGATGCTCGCGTCCAGCTGCCCCATGAACGCGCCGACGCACACCGCCGCCACCGCGAACCACGGCGCGTACCGGTGCTCCCGCACCCGAGCCGGACGCGCCCTCTCCCGCAGCAGCCGAGCCATCCCCGCTCAACGCCCTCGGCGCCGCACACCCTGTGATGGCCGGAGAAGATGGTCCGACGAGTTGCGTGTCACAGCGAGACCCCCGAACCCGGCCGGCCGACATTATGCCGCCGCGCGGGCCCACCGGCCGCTCGTCACCTGTCGCGGAAGGCTGGGCAACCCGGCATCCGCCCCGGACAGCGTTTCGAGTCTACTCTCGCCACCCGGCGAATCCCCTGGTCAGCGGCATCGCAGCCGGGTCGCGCGCTCTCCTGCCCGCCCGGGCGACCGTCACCGGGTCAGCGCGCCGAGCGTCACCCCGGTCAGCGACCGCACCTCACGCGACAGGTGGGCCTGGTCGGCGTACCCGGCCACGGCGGCCACCGTGGCGAACGGCGCGCCCCGGCGGGCCAGCCCCACCGCCCGGTTCATCCGCAGGATGCGCCCGAGCGTCCGCGGCCCGTACCCGAACGCGTCCAGGCACCGCCGGTGCAACCGCCGCTCGCCCACGCCCGCGTCGGCCGCGATCCGCGCCACCGGCAGGCCCGCCCGTACGCCCTCGACGACCGCGCCGACGAGAGCGGCGTCGACGCGGCGGGGCGCCGCGCCCAGCCGGTGCGCCGCCGCCTCCTCCAGCACCGCGCCCAGCCGGGCGACCATATCGGCGGCCACCCCGGCCCGCTCCGTCAGCCGCCGCGCTTCGGCGCACGGCCACAGCTCGGCCAGCGGCACCCGCTGATCGCGCAACTCGTGCGCCGGGACTCCGAAGACCACCGGGCCGATGCCCGGGCCGAAGCGCAGCCCCACATAGCGGGCGCCGGGCCGGTCGTTCACCACGTGTGCGGCGGTGTCCGGCCCCGCCACCAGCAGCGCGCCGTCCGCCCAGATCACGTCCATGCACCCGTCCGGCAGTACGCGCCGCTCGCCGGCCGCGGAGCCGGGGGAGGTGCTCCACCACAGCACGGCGTCCGGCACCCGCGACGCCCTCTCCCGGTACATGCCCGGCATTATCCCTCGTGCGCGATTCCCCGTGCTCGATTCCGTACGCGCCCGGTCCAGCCCGGACAACCGGGGCCTGGCCATGATCGATCCGTACACCGAGAGGAAGCAGTGAGCATTCGCCTGGGTGGCGTGGTCATCGACGCCAACGACCTCGACGGACTCGCCGCGTTCTGGAGCCGCCTGCTGGAGCGGGACATCACCCGTCGTGAGGACGACTGGATCAGTCTCGGTCCCGATTTGTCGAGGAAGCGCCGCGCCTCGACGCCCCCACGGCTGCCGTGCCTACCGGCGGCCCGGGAACGTCGCGAGCGCCTGCGAACGCTGCGCGACCAGATCGGCGTAGGTGCCGTCGCGCTCGGCCCACCGGTGCATCAGCACACCCTTGACGAGGATCTCGTGGGGAGTGGGGTCGGCCCGGAGCAGGTCCATCACCTCGGTGACGAACCCGGCGAGGTCGAGCGCGCGGGGGTTGAGCCGCGCCTGCTCGGGCGTGGTGGCGACAGCCGGGGGAACGAGCTCGGCCACCTCAACGCCCGTGCCGTCCAACTGCGCGCGCAACGCCTCGGTGTAGGCGTGCACAGCGGCCTTTGAGGCCGCGTACGTCGGCATGACAGGGAACGGCAGGAACCCGATGCCCGAGCTGACCGTGATGACGGCACCGGCGCCACGCCCGACCAGGTGCGGGGTGAACGCGTCGATGACGCGGATGGTGCCTAGCAGGTTGGTGTCGATCATCTGCCGCGCGGCGCCGAAGTGCGCGGGATCGCGCAGGTCCTCCGGCATCCCGACACCGGACATCGTCACGATCGTGTCGAGGCCCGGGTGGCTGCGGAGGACCGCGTCGCGGGCACGGCCGACGCTGTCCTGGTCGGTCACGTCGATGGCAACGGTGCCTAGCCCCTCGGCCGCGAGCCGGTCGAGCAGGTCGGCTCGCCGACCGCCGACGACGACGGAGCTGCCGGCCGCGGCGAAGCGGCGAGCGAGCTCGAGACCGATTCCCGAGGTGGCCCCGGCGATGAAGACGGTGCGGTTGGTGACGTCCATGGATCGCTCCTGCTCACAGTGGGTCAGCGGCAACGCCGATCGGCGCTGCGCCGCGGCGTCTTCAGTGTCGATTTCAGTGTCGATTCGGACTCCGGCCCGGGACAGTGCCCCCGTCTTCCGGGGTCCTGCCAGGGCCCCCTTTGCGCGGAAAGCCCGAAATACGATGGCGAACATGAGCGACGACGACCGCGCCAACCCGCTCGGCGACTACCTCCGCGCCCGGCGGGCCCTGGTCACCCCGCAGCAGGCCGGGCTCGCGCCGGGGACGAACCGGCGCGTTCCGGGGCTCCGCCGGGAGGAGGTCGCCATGCTCGCGGGCATCAGCGCCGACTACTACCTGCGGCTGGAGCGCGGCCGCGACAGGAACCCCTCACCGCAGGTGCTCGAATCGCTCGCACGGGTCCTGCACCTCGACGAGCTCGAACAGGAATACCTTCTCGGCCTGGCCGCCGCCCGCCCCCGCCCCCGGCGGCGCAGGAAACCCGAACGCGTCCCCGCACGGTTGCACCAGCTCCTGGCGAGCGTGCAGGTCCCGGCCTTCGTGGAGGGGCGCGCGTTCGACGTGCTCGCGTCCAACCGGCTCGCGGTCGCGCTGTCCCCGCGCCTCCAGCCCGGCTACAACCGCCTGCGGTCACTGCTGCTCGATCCCGAGGAGCAGGCGTTCCAGCAGGACTGGACACGCTCAGCCGAAGGATTCGTCGCCGCCTTCCGGAAGTCCGCCGGGTACGACGTCGACGACCCGCGGTTCGTGGAACTGGTGGGCGAGCTCGCCCTGTCGAGCGAGCGCTTCCGTACGCTCTGGGCGCGCCACGACATCCGCGCCCTCGACGGCGGCACCACCACCGTGAACCATCCCGTCGTCGGCGAACTGCGCCTGCACCGAGACAAGCTCCCCGTGGACGACCTGCTCCTGGTGCTCTACTACGCCGATCAGGGCAGCGAGAGCGACGAGAAACTACGCCTGCTCGCCGCCATGGCCCACACCACACCCACCCCGGCGGACACCGGCGCACAGACCGGCGATCGTGTCACTGGTTGTCCTTGAGGAGTTGCCGTGTGCGGGCGAGGAATGCCTGGCGGACCTCCTCCGGGTGCAATATCCGGAGCGGCCGGCCGAGGCTGAGCAGATAGCGGGCCAGGCTGTCGGCGTCCGGCCCGCCGATCTCGATGACCGTGGCGTCATCGCGTCCGGGCGGTGGACGCCGACCGTTGCCGGCACCAGCCTGCGGGCCTCATCGGCCGGTACGGCCAGGCGGACGGTCACCCGCACCGGGTAGGGCCTGCGCGCGATGCCCGTGCCGACCATCTGCGCCGGATCCGGCGGGCCGGGCAGGGCGGCGGCCTGCCCGGTGGGAGTGGCGTCGACGATGCGATCGGTACGGAAGGTGCGCCAGTCCTGCCGCGTCAGGTCGTATGCGAGAAGGTACCAGCGGCGGCCTGTGTAGATGAGCCGGTAGGGGTCTACTCGACGGGTGGACGTCGTCCCGGCGCTGTCGCGGTAGGTCAATCGGGCGCGTTCGCCTCGCCTGCATGCGGTGGCCAGGTCGAGCAGCAGCGCAGGGGAGATCTGGCTGTCGTCGGGGTGTGCGGTGTGGGTGAACGCGGCGTCCAGATCGCCGAGCCGGCCCGCGACCCTGGCCGGTAGCACCTGGCGGAGTTTCAGCAGCGCCGACAGGGCCGCCTGGTCGCTGCCGGAGACTCCGCTGAAGGCGGCGGTGCGCAGCCCGACGGCGACCGCGAGGGCCTCCTCCTCGTCAAGGATCAGTGGCGGAATGCTGCTCCCGGGCCCGAGGTGGTAGCCGCCCCATGGGCCCATCTCCGATTCGATGCCGTAGCCGAGCTCACGTAGCCGGGCGATGTCCCGGCGCACCGTCCGTTCGGTGATCTGCAACTGCGCGGCAAGATCCGCGCATCTCCAGGACTGCCGTGTCGACAGCAAAGACAGCAGCCGCAGCAGCCGCGCCGAGGTGGTGACCACGGCTCACAGTCTGCTCGACGACCAGGACCGTTTCTGACCGGGTCATACCGTAACGTCGCCGGCACGGCCGAGAACTTCCCGGCCGGAAGTCCAGGACGACGATGACCGCCGCCAAGGTGCCTTGGATGACGGGCCCGGGCGGGGCGCAGGCAATCACACGATCAGGGAGCCGGCCGGCAAGGCCTGGTAAGGCGGGCAAATCATCAGGGGGCACATGACGATGAGCAACGAACCACCGGAACTGACCGTTACCGATGCCCGAGCCTGGCGGGAGTGGCTCGGTGAGCACCACGACAGCTCGGCAGGGGTGTGGCTGGTCCTCGCCAAGCAGAACACGACCCGGCCCACCAGCCTGACCTATGACCAGGCGCTCGACGAAGCCCTGTGCCACGGCTGGATCGACGGCCGGCTACGACGGCGGGACGAGACCACCTTCTTACGGCGCTTCACCCCTCGCAGCCCAGGAAGTGCCTGGTCAGCGCGGAACGTCACCATCGTCACCCGTCTGATCAGTGAAGGCCGGATGCACCCGGCCGGGATGACCGAGGTCGAACGCGCCAAAGCCGACGGCCGCTGGGAGGCGGCCTACGCGGGACAGGCCGGCATCGAGGTGCCGGCCGACCTGACCGCCGCATTGGCCGCCAATCCCCAGGCACAAGCGATGTTCGACATTCTCACCGCCCAGAACCGCTACGCCGTTCTCTATCGGATCGCGAACGCCAAACGCGCCGAGACCAGAGCCCGCCGTATCACCCAGTTCGTCGACATGCTCGCCCGCGGCGAGACGATCTACCCGCAAAAGCGCACCCTCGACAGTCTCTGATCCATGTCCGTCAGGGCGCCGGGGGTGGATCGAGGCGGCCGGGGAGCGGGGCCGCGGGCGCGCAGCCCGCGGCCCTGGCATAGCGGCGGGCCAGACGCGCGAACGCCTCCCTGAGCTCGGCCGGGCCGACGACCTCGATCTCGGCGTCGAACCTGCCGATGTCGGCGGCCAGACCCGCCCACGACCACGACCCAAGGACGAGCCGGCAACGATCCGGCGCGATCTCCTCCACCACAGCGTCGCGGGCGTACAGGGACACGGACGCGGCGGGCAGCCCGAGGATCACCTCACCCCGGCACGGCCACTCGCCGGGCCCGCCCGAGCCCCGGAACCTCGCGGACACGAAGGCGGCCACATCACCCCCGGGCAGCTCACGCGGCGTGAAGCGCGGCCCGGCAGGGGAGCGCGGGACGATCCGGTCGACGCGGAAGGTACGCCAGTCGGAACGGTCGAGATCCCACGCGACGAGATACCAGCGCCCACCCCAGGCCACCAGATGATGAGGCTCGACCCGGCGCGGCGGCCTCGGTGCACCACTGTCGCTCCCCGCCCGCACCGCGTAGTCGAAGCGCAGCACCTCACCGGCATGGACGGCGGCGCCCAGCGCCATGAGCACGGCGCCGTCCACCCGCGACCCCGCCCGCCCCGCCGGCCGTCCGACGGCGGTGACCGGCAGAGCGTCCATCCGGTGGCGCAACCGAGCGGGCATCACCTGCCGCACGGTGTTCAGCGCGCGCGCCGCGCTCTCCTCTATGCCGGCGCCGGTCGTGGCGGCCGTCTGGAGCGCCACGGCGAGGGCCACGGCTTGCTCGTCGTCGAACAGCAGCGGCGGCATCCGCGACCCGGCGTCCAGCCGATATCCGCCGTCGGGCCCCTTCAAGGTCGTGATCGGATAACCGAGCTCCCGAAGACGGTCGACGTCACGGCGGACCGTGCGCGTACTGATCCGCAGCCGCTCGGCCAGGTCCTCACCCGG
Organism: Microbispora sp. H11081; assembly: GCF_012999535.1. GTDB lineage: Bacteria > Actinomycetota > Actinomycetes > Streptosporangiales > Streptosporangiaceae > Microbispora. The sequence goes on along the minus strand of NZ_JABBWV010000002.1, from coordinate 813,770 downwards.
CCAGTGACGACGAGCCTGCAGCAGCGACAGAAGCGCGAGCAGCCGCGCGGACGTCTTCGGCATGAGACCCATCCTGCGCCAATAGAGGACTCACCCTGTCCTCTACCAATGGAAACCTGAGGTCATCGACGACGGCCGGGACCGCAACGCGCGTCAGCGACGCATGCCCGGCCGATTCCGGCACGACCACGTCCGGCGCCGGCCCCAGTGACCCATCGCGAGGAGCGATCATGCCCATCACCACCACGACCCACCTGAACTTCCGCGGCGACGCCCGCGCGGCGCTCGACTTCTACCACTCCGTCTTCGGCGGGGACGTCGCCGCCGTCACCTACAAGGACGCCGGCAACGCGCAGAACCCGGACGAGGCGGACTGGGTGATGTGGGGCCAGGTGGTCGCGGGGAACGGCTTCCACGTCATGGCCTACGACGTGCCCTCCCACACCCCCTGGAACCCGGGCGAGAACGCCGTCTTCGTCTCCGTACGCGGCGACGACACCGACGAGATCACCACCCTCTGGGACAGGCTGACCGTAGGCTCGACCATCGTGCGGCCGCTCCAGCCCGCGCAGTGGGCGCCGCTCTACGGCATGCTCAAGGACCCCTTCGGCATCACCTGGGTCCTGGACGTCGCGGCACCCCACCACGGCTGAGACCCCAGCGAAGGAACGCGGCGGGCATCCACCCGCCGCCCCCTCACCTGTCGAATCGAAGAGGAATCGGACTCACACCATTGACGGTCCTCGGCAACCGCGCGCTGAACCGCGCCACGCTCGCCCGGCAGTTCCTGCTCGAACGCACCGCCGCCCCCGCCCTCGACGTCGTCGCGCACCTGTGCGGCATGCAGGCGCAGGAACCGCAGGAGCCGTTCGTCGGGCTGTGGTCGCGGGTGCGGGCCTTCCACCCCACCACCTTGGACGATCTGCTGACCGGACGCCACGTGGTGCGCACCCACCTGATGCGCCGCACCGTCCACCTCGTCACCGCCGCCGACGCCCTCGCCTGGCGCGCCCGGCACGACGCCATGCTGCGCCAACGAGTGCTGGCCACCTACCGCCGCGAACTCGCCGGGCTCGACCCTGGCGAGGTGGCGAAGGCCGGCCGGGAGGTCATGGCCGACGGACAGCCCCGCACAATGGCCGAACTCGTCGACGCGCTCGCCGGCCGCTGGCCCGCGCCGCCGCGCCGGGCACTGGGCGAACTGCTCGTCGCTGCCCTCATCCCGATGGCCCAACTGCCCCCGCGCGGACTGTGGCGCACCAGATCAGGGGTGCGCAACCTTCCCCTCACCACCTGGCTGGGACGCGACCTCGCCCCGCTTCCCACCGACGGACCCGACCAGGCGGGCCAGGCGCTGGTCCGCCGCTATCTGGCCGCCTACGGGCCCGCCGCGTCCGCCGACCTGCGCGCCTGGTGCGGCCTTGCCAGGCTGCCCGGCGCGGTCGAAGCCGTACGCGGAGAACTCGTCGCCTTCCGCGACGAACGAGGACGGCACCTGCTGGACCTGCCCGACGCGCCGCGCCCCGACCCCGACACCCCCGCGCCCGTGCGCTTCCTGCCCGCGTTCGACAACGCGATCCTCGGCTACCACGACCGCGGCCGAATCATCGACGACGCCCACCGCGGCCTGTCGGTCGCCGGCGCCCGCGTCGTCCTGGTGGACGGCAGGGTCGCCGCGACCTGGACCGTCACCACCGGCACCCTCGTCGTCACCCCGCTGCGCCGCCTCACCCGATCCGACCACGCCGCCGTGACCGAGGAGGGGCGGTCACTGGCGGCGTTCCTGTCGGACGACGACAGCGACCGCGTGCGGATCGGCCCGCCCGCCGCCTGAACGCCAGGACACCGGCGCGGGCCGGGAGAGGGGAGACCGCGCCGTCAGTCGCACAGCACCCGGCTCAGGCGCCGGGAGGCGAACCACACCCCCGCCCAGGCCAACGCCACCAGATAGGCCGCATGCCCCAGCAGCCCCCACTCCAGCACCCCCATGCACAGACCCCGCACCAACTCCACCGCGTGATAGAGCGGCGTGAGCTGGACCACCACCTCGACCGCCGCCGGATAGTCCCGCACGGGGGAGAACGTCCCGGAGAACAGGAACAACGCGAACTGCCCAGTGCTCATCAGGTCGAAATCCTGCCAGCCGCGCATCAGCGTGCTGACCGCCATCCCCAGCCCGCCGAAGGCCAGCCCCACCAGCACCGTCGCCGGAAACGCCGCCACCGCCCAGCCGGGCTCCGTCAGCCCCATCGCGACCATCACGACCAGGAAGATCGCGGTGTAGAGCGAACCACGCACGATCGCCCAGACCAGCTCGCCCACCGCGATCTCGATCGGCCGCACCGGCGTCGCCAGCACCGCCTCGAACGTCTTCATGTACTTCAACTTGAAGAAGAAGTTGAACGTCGTCTCCGCCAGCGCCCCCGACATCGCCGAGACAGCCAGCATCGCCGGCGCGACGAACGCCGCGTACGACATGGTCCGCCCGTCCACCGTCAGGTCACCGACCAGCGCGCCGACGCCGACCCCGATCGACAGCAGATACAGCAACGGCTCGAAGAAACCCGACACCAGGATGATCCAGTACGACGGCCCGGAGCGCAGCGCCCCCACGTTGCGGCCGATGACCGCGCCCACCCGGCCGGGGGAGACCCGGGACGCCACCAGCGCGGTCACCATCAGTCCTCCAACCTCCGCCGGAACGCCCGCACCGCCAGGAAGAACCCCACCGCCGCCCACGCCAGCAGATACCCGGCATGCACCACGACCGGCCAGGCCGGAGCCCTGCCGAGCGTCGCCGCCCGGCACAACTCCACCCCGTGCCACAACGGCGAGGCGTACGCCAGCGGGCGCAACACCGCCGTCAACTGCTCCACCGGGAAGAACACCCCCGCGAACAACGACGAAGGCAGCACCACGAACCGGAACAGCAGCGAGAAGTAACTGTCATGCTCGATCGTGGCCGCGAACGCCGTCACCGGCGCGGCCACCGACACCGTCAGCACCGCGCACACCAGCGGAGTGACCAGCGCCCACGGCGAATGCAGCCCGCCGAAGAACACCACCACGACCAGGAACGCCACCACCGCGACCGTCGCCCGGATCACCAGGTAGAGCAGCTGACCCCGCACCATGTCCGCCGGCCCCACCGGCGTCGCACGCATCGCGTGATAGGCCCGGACCCACTTGAAGTCCCCGAGAACCGAGTACGTCGACTCACCCACCGCGATCTGGAAGACCGTCGACGCGAGCACACCCGGCACGATCCACGACAGGTAGTCGACCCCCTGCAGCCTGCCGACATAACCACCCACGCCGATGCCGATGCTCAGCAGGAACAACACCGGCAGCACGAACGAGGAGAACACCGACGCCTGCCACAGCCGCCGGTACAAGGTCAGATGCCGCTCCAGCACCGCGACCGTCGGATGCGCCCCCTGGACCACGACCACCTCAGTCCACCAACGTCCGGCCGGTCAGGTGGAGGAACACGTCCTCCAGCGTCGACCTCCGCACCAGCACACTCGACGGCTCCAGCCCTCGCCGCTGGATCTCCGCCAACGCCGCGTCGCCGTCGTCCACGTAGACCAGCACCCGGTCGGGCAGCGGATCCACCCGCTTGCCGACCCCCTCCAGCGCCGCCACATGCCGCGCCGCCGACTCCGGCATGCCGGGAAAACGCAACTCGACCACCTCGGCCGTCGAGTAGGTCTCGATCAGCGACCGCGGCGACCCCTCCGCCACGATCCTGCCGCCGTCCATCACCACCAGCCGGTCGCACAACTGCTCGGCCTCGTCCATGTAGTGCGTCGTCAGCACCAGCGTGACGCCCCGCTGCTTCAGCCGGAACAACCGCTCCCACAACAGATGCCGGGCCTGCGGGTCCAACCCCGTCGTCGGCTCGTCGAGCAGCACGATCTCGGGATCGTTCACCATCGCCCGCGCGATCGTCAGCCGCCGCTTCATGCCCCCCGACAGCGGCTCGACCTTCCCGTCCGCACGCTCGGACAGCTGCACGAACCGCAGCAACTCCTCGGCCCTGCGACGGCTCTCCGCCCGCGACAGCCCGAAATAACGGGCGTACGTCACCAGGTTCTCCCGCACCGTCAGGTCCGGATCGAGGTTGTCCAACTGCGGACACACCCCCAGCCGCGCCCTGATCCTCGGCCCGTCACGCACCGCGTCCATGCCCAGGATCCGCAGCTCACCCGACGTCGGCGTGGACACACAGCCGATCATCCGCATGGTGGAGGACTTACCGGCCCCGTTGGGCCCGAGGAAACCGAACGCCTCTCCCGGCGCCACCTCAAGGTCGATCCCGTCGACAGCGGTGAAGTCCCCGAAGCGTTTGACCAGGCCGCGCGCGTAGATCAGAGGTTGACCAGCCACGATCCGAGACCCTAACCAACGGCCCCGACATTTCCGCAACAGGTTATCCGCGCCGCCCGCCGTCCCCTTGGGCCGCCTCCCCGGCCACCCCATCCGGTGCCCGCACGCCTCGGCCCACGTCGTACGCTGACTCGCGTGAGCACGTTCGAGCTGGGCACCGACGGCCCCCGGGTGATCCTCGTCGGAATCGACGGCTCGGAGACCTCCATGAGAGCCGCCGCCTACGCCTGGGGACTCGCCCGCCGCCAGGGCTCGCACGTCGTCCTCGTCCACGTCACCGACCCGGGCTCGATCAGCACGATGATGCCCGCCGCGTCGGCATCGGTGATCGAGGCGGGGGAGCAGGTCGCCGCGGAGCTACGCGACCAGGTCGAACGCTTCGCTCAGGCCGCCCATTCACGCGTCGACTACACCTTCCGCACCGAATACGGCGACGCCGTCGGCGTCCTCGCCAGAATCGCCGACGAGATCAAAGCGGACGGGGTGGTGGTCGGGGCCTCCACCCAGGCAGGCCACCGTTTCATCGGCTCGGTCGCGCTCCGCCTGGTCCGCGTCGGCCGCTGGCCGGTCACCGTCGTCCCCTGACCCGCCCGGGCGTTCAGCCGCGCACGTCGAGCGCCCGCAAGCCCTGCAGCACCCGCAGCAACGTCGCCTCGTCCGGGCCGTCCGCGCGCACGCCCACCGGATGCCGCCGCACCCGCCGTGGCAGCTCCCCGGCCGGAGACTGCCGTTCACACCGCATGGAGCCGGCGTCCTGCGCACCCGGAGGACACGCCTGGCGGGCCGCGTCCGCCGGGACGATGGCCAGCTCACACCACACGATCTTGCCCCGGTCCGGCGCCGGGTAGTGGCCCCAGCTCCGCGCCAGGTCCCCGACCAGCGCCAGCCCCCTGCCGCCCTCGCCCAGCTCGCGCTCGACCGCACCACCCGGGTCGCCACCCGCGTCACCGACCGCGCCATCGGGCCGCACCGGCTCACGCTCGCTGACGTCCCACACCTCGATGAACAGGCTGCCCCGCCCCGACGACTCCCGGACCCGCAGCGCCACCGTACGCAGGGGAACCGGGAACATCGACGCGGCGACCGGCGGGCTGACCACCGCCGCCGTCGCCCGCACCGCGTTCGTCACCAGCTCCGACACCACCAGCTCCGCCGTCTCGGCCAGATGGCCGAGCTCCCACCCCCGCAACTGGGACCGTACGAACGCACGCGCCCGGCGCGGCGCCGTCGCCGCGGAACCGAGCACCTTGAGCGCGGTCCTGAGGCCGTCCTCGGCGGGAAACGGGGAGGTCAGCATCCCGGCGGACGCGCCTGGACGGACCGGCGGGGGAGGGCCGGAACGGCTGGTCGGGGAGAACCCATGCCTCCGATCATCCGTCATGGACGGCCGCGAAGTGGATGGCTTCCCGCCATTCGCCGATATTTCTCCTTGCCCTCACCCGCAAGTCACCGCCAAACCTGACGCAGGATGACAGGAACACGCGGCACGCTGGACCCATGAACGGACACGCGACCGGAACCTTCGACGTGACGAACTGGACCGATCTGGCTACCGAGGAGAAAGAAGGCGCGACCCTCGGCCGCAACCACATCGCCAAGACCTTCCAGGGCGACCTCGTGGGCACCAGCGCCACCGAGATCCTCACCGTCGTCACCCCCGCCGGCCCCGCCGCCTACGTCGGCGTCGAACACTTCGAAGGCACCCTGCACGGGCGCAAGGGCACCTTCGTGCTCCAGCACAGCGCGGGCAGCCACAACGGCGAGGACTGGCTGAGATGGCAGGTCGTCCCCACCAGCGGCACCGGCGAGCTCGCCGGACTCACCGGCGAGGGCACGATCCGCCTGCAGGACGGTCACCACTACGTCCTCGACTACACCCTGCCCGACGCCTAACCACCCCCCGTCCGGGTAGTCGGCAGCCCATGGTGAAATCCGCTGACCGGCGGTCCACGGACGAATCAGCCACCGCCGATACCGCCGCCCCCCGCGCCAGGGCGCCCCGCGTCGCCGTCATCGCCCACCGCAAGAAGACCATCGGCGGTGGGCTCGACGAGCTCCGCAAGCTCATCACGGGACACGACGTCGCCGACCTGCTCTGGTACGAGGTGCCCAAGAGCAAGAAGGCCCCCAAGAAGGTCCGCAAGGCCCTCGAGGACGGCGCGGACCTGTTCTTCCTGTGGGGCGGCGACGGCACCGTGCAACGCTGCGTCGACGCACTGGCCGGAAGCGACGCCACCGTCGCCGTCATCCCCGCGGGGACCGCCAACCTGCTCGCCCGCAACCTCGGCATCCCCGAGGACCTGCCCGAGGCCGTACGCATCGGCTTCAAAGGCCGCCGCGCCAAGATGGACCTCGGCAAGATCAACGGCGAGCACTTCGCGGTCATGGCCGGCGTCGGATTCGACGCCGAGATGATCGCCGACGCCGACCGCGGCCTCAAGGACCGCCTCGGCCGCTTCGCCTACATCTGGACCGGCCTGCGCCACGTCGGCGGCGCCGTGACCCCGATGAGAATCAAAATAGACGGCAACGACTGGTTCGAAGGCGACGCGAGCTGCGTCCTGGTCGGCAACGTCGGCACCGTCACCGGCGGCATCGACGTCTTCGAGGACGCCCGCTTCGACGACGGCTGGCTCGAAGTCGGCGTCTCCACCGCCGAAGGACCCATCCAGTGGGCCCGCGCCCTCGGCCGGATGAGCGCCGGAAACGCTGAGAAATCCCCCTTCGTCCGCATCACCCGCGCCAGGAAGGTGTCGGTCAAACTCGGCACCTCCATGGCGTACGAACTGGACGGGGGAGCCCGTGACCGCGCCGAGCGCATCACGGTCGAAGTCGTGCCCCAGGCCATCACGGTCTGCCTGCCGGACACCCCCGCCTGACCACGAACGGCTCGATGCCGACGGCGCGTCGGCGAGACTGTGGGCGTGGAGTACGTGTCCAGAGTGCCGCGACCGCCGCTGGACGGGCTGATCGACGACCTTTACTACCTGGAGGGCACGCCGCCGTACGCCCGGCTGAGGCTGCCGCCGATGCCGGCGGCGTTGCTCATCGTCAACCTCGGCGCGCCGTTCCGCATCCGCGCCGGCGCCGGCATCGAGACGGCCGAGTACGCCGACGGCTGCGTGATCACCATGCCCACCAGCGCGCTGGAGTTCGGCTATCCACTCCCGACCCGGTCCGTCGGCGCGCACGTCAAGCCGTGGGGGCTGGCGCCGTTCCTGCCGATGCCCGCGGCCGAGCTGTGTGACCGGCCGGTGACGTTGGAGCAGTTGTGGGGCCGGCCCGCCGTCGCCGAGCTGCGGGACCGGCTGGCCACGGCGTACGGACCGCACGAGATGCTGACGCTGCTCGAGGAAGAGCTGATGCGACGGCTGAGCGAGACCGCCGGACTGAGGCTGGTCCGCCATACGAGCAGCGTCATCGCTGCCACCAGCGGGGCGGTGGCCATCGGCGACCTGACCGTGGCAGCTGGCGTCAGCAGCACTCATCTGGCACAGCGGTTCAAGGAGCTCATCGGCGTCACGCCCAAGCGGCTGGCGCGCACCCACCGCTTCACCGCCACCGTGTTCGCGATCGACCCCGCCGGACCGATCGACTGGGGCGACATCGCCGGCCGCGCAGGCTACTTCGACCAGGCCCACTTCGGCCACGAGTTCCGGGCGTTCACCGGGCTCACACCGACCCGATACGTCGAAGTCCGGCGGCGGTTCCTGCGCGAACATCCCGGCCACGCGCTGGACGGCTGGCCGCTGCCTGCCGATTGATTTCTTACAAGAGCGCCGGCTCACGGAACGCTAATTTGAGGGCACCCGAAGCAGAGGAGAGCCCCGTGGGCAAGGTGGTCATGTACAGCTCGGTGTCGCTGGACGGCTTCGTCGCGGACGAGAACGACCAGCCAGGACCGCTGTTCGACTGGCTGTCCAGCGGCGACGTCCCGTTGGACGAGAGCGGCGAGCTGAAGGTGTCGCGGACCTCCTACGACTACACCCGGGCCTACTGGGACCAGATCGGAGTCACGATCGTCGGCCGCCACGTCTTCGACCTGACCGATGGCTGGGACGGAAAGCCTCCGAGCGGGATCGACCACGTGGTCGTCGTCTCGCACCGGCCGGTGCCCGATGGCTGGGACCCCGAGGCGCCGTTTCACTTCGTCGACGGCGTCGAGGCGGCCGTGGCCAAGGCGCAGGAACTCGCGGGCGACCGCATCGTCGAGGTCGCCGGCGGCGACGTCGGCGGCCAGGTGCTCGCCGCGGGCCTGGTCGACGAGGTGCGCATGGACGTCGTACCCGTCGTGTTCGGGTCCGGCAAGCGCTACTTCGGGTCGGTCCACGCGCAGCACCTGTTGGAGGACCCTGACGTGGTGCTTCAGGGCGACCGGGTGCTTCACCTGCGCTATCGGGTGCGCCGTTGACCGATCCGAGCGGGTACGCGAAGACGTCCACTGCGAACAGCGAAGCCGCGTTAGCGCATCGCTGTCCCTGATCGGGCAGCCGCCGCTCCCCGTACGGCCCGTCATCCCCGCACCGAGAAGGCGTGGGGACGCCGCGTGACCAGCGTCGTTGACAATAGGCAGGTGAATACCTGCATAATTTCGGGTGTGAAGTCCGAAGAGACGCAGATGGACTTGGCCTTCAAGGCACTGGCCGACTCCACCCGCCGGCTCCTGCTCGACCGCCTGCGCGACCACAACGGCCAGACGCTGCGCGAGCTGTGCGAGCACCTCGCCATGACGCGCCAGTCGGCGACGCAGCACCTCGACGTCCTCGAGCGGGCCAACCTCGTCACCGTCGTACGGCGCGGACGGGAGCGACTTCACTACCTCAACCCCGTCCCGATCCACGAGATCGAGCGGCGCTGGATAGCGGAGTTCGACAGGCCCAGGCTGACCGCGATCAGCGCCATCAAGGAACAAGCGGAGGAGCACGCCATGAGCGACGAACCCACGTCCGTGCCGACCTACGTCTACGTCACCTACATCCGCGCGAGCGCGGAGCAGGTGTGGCACGCACTGACGGACGCGGACCTGACGGCACGCTACTGGGGACACGCCAACGTCTCGGACTGGCAACCGGGCTCGACATGGGAACACCGGCGCGTCGACGGATCAGGCGTCGTCGACGTCGCCGGCCGGGTGATCGAGGCCGAACCTCCGACCCGGCTGGTCATCACCTTCGGGGACGCCCAGGACACCGAGCCGGGACAAGCGTCGATCGTCACCTTTCTCGTCGAGCCGCACCAGGACATCGTCCGTCTCAGCGTGACCCACGAGAACCTCGCCAACGAGGACATGCGCGGCGCGATCTCCCACGGATGGCCGGCCGTCCTGGCGAACCTCAAGTCGCTGATCGAGACGGGCGACGTCCTCCCGCAGGCGCCATGGGAGATGTCGCCCGCACACGCCTGAAACGGCGCTCGTCACGCACGTCTCAGGACAGCGACGAAAGAGGACGGCATGCTGGACATCACTCCGCTCCGCGCGGCCTACCGCGCACTGCTGGAGGCCGCCGACACGGTGGCCGACCGTGAGGGAGCGGGCCTCGTCCCGCCTGCCGGCGAGTGGAACTTCGACCAGGTCTCCCGCGTCGCCGCAACTCCTGGCCCTGCTGCCGGACGGCGGCAGACAGGTCGAGTACGTGAGTACGGACATAAGCGGCGGACACGCCGGGGGAGAGGGGAGAGGCCACCGTCCGTGACCGGCCCAGGTCGGCTGCCGATCGGACACGACCGACGTCACGCGACGAGCACGGCGGTGAGCATCGAGAGATACGACTCGTGGGCGAGCCGCAGGCTGTCAAGGTCGGACGTCTCGAACCACGCCACAGCGTCGTGCTCGTCCGGCGCGGCGTTCACAGGTGTTCCGGTCCACCTGTCGATCAACCAGACCTGCATCTCGAACGTCGCGGTCCGGATCTCGTGCATCGGCGGGCCGGACGGCTCCGACACCGTGATCCCCAACTCCTCCCGAAGCTCGCGGACAAGGCTCTCTTTCGGATCCTCTCCATCCTCAACATGACCGCCTGGCAGGTCCCACACGTCGGGATACCAACGGCGTCCGGCGCTTCGATGACACAGCAACACCCGATCGCCGTCGCGAAGAACTGCCGTCACAATCCGGACCGGACCGGAGTCGTCAGCGGAGATCGTCATAGGCACATTCTGGAGTGCCACCGGAGGAGTGCCTGAAGAAGTCAACTTGACATAATGTTCATTATCGAGCAACGCCAGAAGGGGCTGGAAGCGCCCGGGACGTACGCCAGTCCGGAGCTTCCCAGGAAGCGACCTCCGGGCCGTCCGGACCGCCTGGGGGCGTCGACGCGACGGAGACTGTCAGTTGAGCGGCTCGGCCAGCGCGACGATGATCCCTTCGGGGCCGCGGAGGTAACAGAGCCGGTAGCTGTCCTCGTACCGCACCAGTTCGCCGACGAGTTCGGCGCCGTGCACGCGCAGGCGGGCGATGACGTCCTCGATGTCATCGACGGCGAACATGATGCGCCGTATGCCCAGCGTGTTCGGCGGCGCGTTCCGCGGCTCGCCGCTGATCGCCTCCGGCGTACGGAACCTCATCAGCTCAAGCCGGCTGTGACCGTCCGGGGTTCGCATCATCGCGATGTCGACGCGTTGCTCGTCGAGCCCGACGACGCGGGCCGCCCAGCGACCCTCGACCGGCATCTTCGCCTCCAGTTCCAGGCCGAGTTCGCCGAAGAACGCGATCGCGGCCTCGAGGTCGTCGACGACGATGCCGACGTTGTCCATCCGCAGCAGGGTCATGGCGCTTCTCCTTCTTCGCCGCGCGGCCCGTTGTGGCCGCTCGTGAACCTGGGACGGAGCCGGCGACCGATTCTCGACATCCGCGATCGTGCCGAGTTCCAAATCCCCGGCTCCGGTGGCGCCAACGCGAAACGGTAACCCGCCCACTCCCTCCCATGCGACACGAATGGAAAAACGCCCACTATAGCCATACCGGACAGAAGGTGAATTCTGTTTGGTATAACCGAAGAAGTACAGCCCATCGGATATCGCCTCTTACGGGCATTTATCCCACTGCTCCCCCGTACGCCAGAAACTGGCGCGCGCCACGTAGCGTGGTCCGCAACCGCCGTTGGGTCATCGCGCACTCCAGGCGCACATCGAGCGGTCCGGGCACGCCGGTGTCCCCCCGCCGGCCCGAAGGCAGAGCTCTTTCATCGAGGCCATCGCGCCGGGCGATGAGCAGTCCCAGTTCATATCGGCTCAGCGCGTCGGCTCCCGCGACGTGGTGGATCCCGCAGTGCTTGGACGCGGCGAGTTCGAGGAGCGCGGCAGCGAGATCGGCGACGTGCACGGGACACCGCACGTCGTCGGTGAACAGCACTCCCCTCCCCCTGCCTGTGGCCAGCGAACGCACCAGTGCCTCGTGCGGAGAACCACCGTCACCGACGATCAGTGACGTCCGTGCTATCACCGCGGCGGGCGCGATCGCGTCGACCGCCGTCTCCGCGGCGGCTTTGGCCGCGCCGTACGGTGTGATCGGATCGGGGGCGCAGGTCTCGTCATAGCGGGTGGCGGCGCCCGAGAAGACCGCGTCGCTGGACACGTGCACCAGTCGCGCGCCTACTGCGGCGGCGGCGAGGGCCACGTTCGCCGCTCCGGCCGCCGTCGTCGTCCAGTCGGCCTTCCGGTAGGCGGCGTTGACGACCGCCTCCGGCTGCCACGCGCGGACCAGCGCGTCGACGTCCTCTCGCCGACGTACGTCGAGTGGCAGCCATTCGGCGCCTGGGGCCTCCCCTGGCCGGGTGTGGTAGCTCGCGGCCACCTCATGCCCGGCCGCCGAGCACTGGCGAGCCAACTCCTGGCCGAGAAAACCGCTGCCGCCGACGACGAGGATCCTCATAGCCGGCCACCCTAGGCACTCTGTGCCCCCCCGGTGTGGAATGGCGCGTCGGCAATCTATTGCATATATTGCAACGCACTAACCGTCATATGCAATTTGCTCTTGACATCGTTGTGCATCCTCTTACGATCATGACAACGGTCAGGTCCGATTCGTTACGTCTGACCACTTTTCACTCTTCGGAGGGAGAGCAACGTGCCCGTCGCGTTTCCCCATCATTCGTCGAGAGTCCAGCGAGGTAGACGACTGCGGTCGCTTCTGGCCGGCCTGACGGCCGCGGCAGCGGTGGCCGCAGTGGGGGTGTCGGCCCCGCCGGCCTCGGCGGCACCGGCGAAGCCGCTGGGGCCGACCCTGGTCAAATCCGACGCTCCCCCGACTGGGTATGCGGTGACGTTCCGGTACCAGGCGCCCGCGGACGTCAGCAGCGTACAAATCTACGGCGACTGGTTCTTCGCTCAGCCCGATAACGTCGGCGACAACCATCCGCCGTCGGAGTGGCAGCCGGGCGACACCGCGGCCACCCCCTGGCGCATCCTGCCCATGCAACTGGGGGCCGACGGGATCTGGGAGATCACCGTCCCGTTACCCGCCGGAACGTTCCGCTACGCCTTCACCCACGACTGCGCCAACGTGGAGGCCACCGGCTGCGCCCTCCACGACGACCCGGCCAACCCGTGGGAGGTGCAGCCCCAGTATCCGACCGCGCCCGGTGCGGTGCGCAGCACGATTTTCGTTCCGGGCAGCAAGAAGTTCCCCACCTACGACAATGACTATCAGGCGCCGGTCAAGGCCCCTGCGGCCGGCAAGCTGGAGTCGCGGCGGTATCCGTCGCCGCTGTCGACCAACCCGGCCGGGGTGCATGACATCGTCGTCTACACGCCGCACGGTTACGACCCGAACCGGTCGACGCCATACCCCACGCTGTATCTGAGCCACGGCGCCGGGGACAGCTCGATCGCCTGGACGATGCAGGGCGTGGCCCACCACATCGTGGAGAACGCCATCAAGGACGGCGTGGCGCAGCCGATGGTGGTCGTGTCCACCGACTTCAACGGCCTGCCCGGTGGCAACCAGGGGTACGCCGACGAGTTGCGCAACAACGTCATCCCGTTCGTGGAGCAGAACTACCACGTCTCGACCCGGCCGGAGGACCGTGCGTTCGGCGGGTTCTCGGCGGGCGGGAGCCGCGCGTTCACCATCATGTACGACAACACCGACCTGTTCGCCTACGACGCCGCCTGGAGCATCGGCGGGCCGGCGGCCTCCCAGGCGCAGATCGACCGCCTGAAGACGGTGCCCGGCGGCCTCCTCTTCGGCACCGGACTGCAGGACGGCACCAGCGCCCAGAGCCTGCGCACTCGTGCTGAGGCGCTGCGGTCCGCCGGTGTCGAGATCAAGGAGTACTACGTCGATGGCATGCACACCTGGCATGTCTGGCGTCCGATGCTCGACTTCTACCTGCGTAACGTGGCCTTCCGCACCACCACCACGGGCCTGGACGTCACCGCCGCGCCCAACGGGAACTCCCACAACGCCACGCTCACCGCGACCGCCACGGTGGGCACCGTGACCGCGAGCGTCTCCTCCCCCACCGGGAAGGTCGAGTTCTACGCCGGTGACACCCGTCTGGGATCCGCACCGGTCAAGAACGGTGTGGCCACCTTCCGCAAGGCCGTCGACGGCACACTCCTCGACAACCCCGTGGTCGCCCGCTATCCGGGTGACAAGAAGTTCAACGCATCGCAGAGCACGCCGGCGACTGTCGACTGATCCGGTTCCTCCCACGGACCCGGCAGGGCCTTGCCGTGGCACCTCCCACCTGCGGGAGTGCCACGGCAAGGTTGCCGGACGACCTGAGTCCGCGACCTTGGGAAGCCGTGAGGGAGTCGGCGTGTCAGGCCAACGCCGACGGCACCTCGGAGCGCTCCAAAGGTCGCTGTTCAGCTCGCCGGTGGCGGTTCCTGCGTGTATCCGACTTCTTGCGAGATCAGCATCGCGGTCTCCAGCAGTAGCGGAAGTTTCTCCTTCAGCTGGTCCAGGGTCTCGATGACCTCGATCGCGGTGATGGAGACGGCGGCGATCACCTTTCCCCGTGAATCCCTGATCGGCGCGGCCACGCACATGACGTAGGCGTCGTGCTCGCCGTTGTCGACGGCCCAGCCTTGCTCGCGCACCTGGGCGAGTTCGGCTTCGAAGGAGTCGCGATCGGTGATGGTCGTGTCGGTGTGTCGCTCGAAGGCGACGTGCGCCAGCAGGCGATCGCGATCCTCCGCGGAGAGGTACGCGAGGATCGTTTTTCCGACAGCGCTCGCGTAGAGCGAGACGGCCCGGCCGATCCGGGACGGCAGCTTCACCGCGTCGAACGCGGGGCTGTCGACCTTGTCGATGTAGATGATCTCGTCGCCGGTCAGCTGCGCCAGATGCACGGTGTGGCCCGTCTGCCGCTGAAGCCGGCGCAGGTGCGCGGACGCGAACTGGCGCAGGTCCATCGAGCCGAGCGCGAGCTCGGACAGTTCGATGAGCCCGCTCCCGAACACGTAGGTCCCTGCTCCTGTCTTGCGCACGAATCGTGCGGTCTCAAGCGCTCGCAAGATCCGCAAAGCCGTGGATTTGTGGACGCCGAGCACGTCCGAGGCCTCCGTGAGAGTCAGCGGATGTTCCGCTACCACACGGATCAGGTTGATCGCGCGCTGGATGGATTGCGCCACTACTGCCCTCCCTGCGTTGCACTACGCGCAATGTAGAGCATACGGCCAGCAACCGCTCACTCCTTGACAGCGTTGCACATGTCGCTACGATCGTTGCAGAAAACGGCGTTTCGGGGGGAACGAGCGGTTCACAACGGGAGTGGCAAATGGAGTTACATCGCGTTCGCCGTAGCATCGCTGTGGCGACCACCGTCATCGGTACGACCGTCGCTCTCCTGAGCGGCTGCGGCTCTGACGGTGAATCCGGCAACGGATCCGACGGTGGAGTGACCGCGCTCACCTTCGCCGCCTCGACGTTCGGTGACCCGGGCCGCGGACCACTGCTGACGAAGTGGCTCGACGAGTTCAACAAGAGCCAGAACGCGGTCCGGGTGTCCGCCGCGGCAGTGCCGTACCCGACCTTCGGCCAGACCGTCCTGACTCAGATGGGCAGCGGGCAAGGGCCCGACCTGATCCGGTTCGACATGCCCGAGTTCGAGGCCGCCGCGGACGCCGGTCTCATCGCGCCGCTCGACGATCTGGTCGACGTCAGCAAGTATGACCTACTCAAGCAGCCGGACCAGTTCATGGTCCACGACGGCAGGCGAGACGGGATCATCTTCGAGGCGTCGAACTACGCGATGTTCTACAACGCCGACCTGATCTCGAAGCCGCCGACGACCTACGAGGAGTTCGCCGAGACGGCGCGATCGCTGACCAAGGGCGACGTCTACGGCCTGGCGTTCCGTCAGACGGAGGCCGAGGAGGCCGGCGTCTGGCAGGACATCTTCAACTACGTCTACGGTTTCGGCGGCAAGTGGTCGGACGGCAAGAACCTGACCATCAATTCGCCGGAGAACCTCAAGGGTCTGCAGGCGTACAAGGACCTGTACGACGCGAAGGTGATCCCGCGGGGCGCGGACGCGGCGACGTTCCGCCGCATGTTCGCCGAGGGCAAGGTCGGCATGGAGCTCAACAACGGCGGCTACGTGACGGCGACCCGCGGCCAGAACCCCGACCTGAACTTCAGCGTCGCGCCCATCCCGTTCCCGGTCCGCAGCCAGGGTGCGATCCTCGCGCCCATCGTGATCAACGAGGCGAGCCCGTCCAAGGAGGCGGCGGCCACCTTCATCCGCTGGGCGCTCGAGCCTGCCAACCAGGTGAAGCTGCAGGAGATCCTCGGCGCGAGCAGCGTGGCGACGGTCACCGAGCGCAGCCCCGAGAAGCTCAAGGAGACGCCCTTCCTCAAGGTCTTCGACGACCTCACCGAATCGAGCCTGCCGCAGATCGTCCTGGGATTCGAGGCGAAGACGCCGGACATCCGCAAGATCGTCGTGCAGAACGTCGTCGCGGCGCTCCAGGGCACGGTCGACCTCAAGACGGCGCTGGACCGCGCCCAGGAGCAGGCGACCCAAGTGGTCGGTTGATCGGACGAGACCGCCGGCGCGAGCATCCCTCACGCCGGCGGCGTCCTACTCGAACAAGGACCGAACTCGATGACTGTGCTGAAACAACAGCAGACCTCAGGGTCTCGATCCGAGACCCGGCGTCGAGGCAGCCCGCGGGGAAGCAAGTGGACGCCCTACCTCTTCCTGGCGCCCGCCGCCGTCTTCATCCTCGTTTTCCAGGTGGTTCCGCTCGTTCAGGAGATCTTCCTGAGCTTCACGCGGACGTCGCTGCTGAACCCCACACGCAGCACCTGGGTGGGGCTGGACAACTTCACCCGCGTCTTCGGCGACGAGGACTTCCACCGCACCCTTCTCACCACCTTCATCTATGTGATCGTGTGTGTCGCAGGCTCCGTGGGATCCGGGCTCGCCGTCGCCCTGCTCCTCAACAAAGGGTTCCGCGGCAGGGGGTGGGCGCGCGCGCTGGTGACCATTCCGTGGGCGGCGCCCGGCATCGCGGTCGCGCTCATCGCGACGTGGATGCTCAACCCGGACTACGGGATCGTGAACCGCTTCTTGGACGCGGTCGGCCTCGGCGTCCCGGGCGGCGCCATCCTCGACAGCCCGAAGTACGCCCTCCCGGCGATCCTCGCCACGACCATCTGGCAGTTGTTCCCGTTCACCTCGGTGGTGCTGCTGTCCGCGCTGCAGTCCGTGCCCGCGGACCTGACCGAGGCCGCGACGGTGGACGGCGCGGGGCGGTGGTGGACCTTCCGCGCCGTCACCTGGCAGGTCATCAAGCCCACCATCGGACTGCTCGCCATCCTCATGACCATCTGGTCGCTGCGGCGGTTCGAGCTCATCTGGCTCATGACCAAGGGGGGCCCGGTCGGCGCGACCGAGACGCTCGTCATCGACCTCTACTCGGAGGCCTTCGACTCCAAGCAACTCGGTTCCGCGGCGGCGATCGGCATGGTCGGGGTGGTCGTGTCGCTCATCGTCGTCGCCGGCAGCCGGTTCGTCGCCCGTGCCGCCGAAAGGGAGGCCCGCTGATGAGGCCGCTCCGCATCGGTCTGACCCTGCGCATCCTCGGCGTCCTCGTCGTGCTCGGTGTCGCCGTCTTCCCCCTGTACTGGATGATCGTCACGGCGCTGTCGAGCAACTCGGATCTGTTCGCCGCGAAGGCTAGGCTCGTCCCCGACGTCTCCCAATTCGGGGTCTTCATCGACGCGCTGGCCGAAGGCAAGGCTCTGGGTTGGCTGCGCAACAGCCTGGTGATCGCCGTCGGCACGACAGTCCTCTCGATCGGCCTCGGCATTCCGCTCGGCTACGCGCTCTCGCGGTTCTCGTTCTGGGGCAAGGCCGTGGTGAGCGTGCTTCTGCTGTTCACGCAGATGCTTCCCGAGGCGCTCATGGTCGTGCCGCTGTTCTCGCTCTTCCGGCGGTTCGGCCTGCTCGACTCCCTGACCGGTCTCATCCTGGTCAACTCCGCCTTCGTCCTGCCGATCGTCGCCCTGATTCTCAAGGGCGCGATCGACGGCATTCCGCGCGCGCTGGAGGAGTCCGCGCGTGTCGACGGAGCACGGCCGCTCACGGTGCTGACGCGCATCAACGTGCCGTTGATCGCGCCGTCCATCGCGGCCACCGCGGTCATCGCGTTCTTCCACGCCTGGAACGAGTACGTGTTCGCCGTGACATTCATCTTCACCCCCGGGAAGCAGCCGGCCTCGGTGGGGATCGCGAACTTCATCGGCGAGCTGGGCACGCCGATCCAGACGGTGATGGCGGTCGCGTTCATGTTCACGCTGCCCGCCGTCGTCTTCTACCTGTTCGCGCAGAGGCATGTGGTGGCCGGCATGACCGCCGGCGCCGTGAAGGGGTGAACGGGAGCATGAAGATCATCTCGGTCGACACCCTCGTCGTCGACTTCTACCGCACCAATCTCGTGATCGTGCGCGTCGCCACCGACGAGGGGATCGTCGGACTCGGCGAGGCGACGCTGGAGGGCAAGGAGCGCGCCGTCCAGGGGGCCGTCGCCGAAGTCGCCGAAGCCGTGGTGGGGCTCGATCCCACCCGTATCTCCGGCATCCTGTACGAGCTGGCGAGAGACTGGTATTGGCGAGGCGGCCCGGTCATCATGACCGCGCTGAGCTCGCTCGAAATGGCGCTGTGGGACATCTCGGCACGGGAGCTCGGTGTTCCGGTCTCCCGGCTTCTCGGCGGCGCCACCCGGGACCGGGTGCGTGCCTATGCCAACGGCTGGTTCTCGGGAGCCGTCACGCCTGAGGACTACGCGGCCGCCGCGAGGAGGACCGTCGACAGCGGCTTCCGCGGTCTCAAGTGGGATCCCTTCGAGAACTTCGACCTGACGATCACCTCCCGGCAGCTGGACCGCGTGCTCGCGCAGATCGACGCTGTCCGCTCCGCGGTCGGGCGCGACGTCGAGCTGTTCATCGAGGGCCACGGGCGGTTCGACGTCCGCCACGCCATCAAGGTCGCACGCGAGATCGCCCAGTTCGACCCTGTGTGGTTCGAGGAGCCGTGCCCCCCGGACAACCTCGACGCCCTCGTCGACATCCGCCGGGCGTCTCCGGTGCCCATCGCCGCCGGGGAGCGTTGGTTCGGCCGGCAGGGCTTCGCGCCAGCGCTCGCCCGCCAGGCGGTCGACTTCGTCCAGCCCGACGTGACGCACGCCGGCGGCATCGCCGAACTGGCCTTCATCTCGACGCTCGCCGCGACCAGCTACGTCGGTTTCGCCCCGCACAATCCCAGCGGGCCGCTGAGCACCGCGGCGACCTTGCAACTCGGGGCGACCCTGCCCAACTTCCGATACCTGGAGATCATGGCGACCGACGTGCCGTGGCGCCCGGAGATCACCAACGAGCGCCTCGTGCTCACGAAGGAGGGCGACATCATGATCCCGGCAGGGATCGGGCTCGGCATCGAACTCGATCTCGAGGCGATCGCGCGGCATCCCTTCACGCCCCACCCTCTGCGGATGTTCCGGGACGCCGTCTTCGACATCCGCCCCGAGGACGAGCGGTCCTTCTTCAACCTGGGAGACTCCGTATGAGCCAGGCATCGTCCGAGGCGTGCCCCGCCGAGGCCGACTGGTTCGGCACGGCCGCCGACGCGCTGCCGGTCGACGCCGAGGACAGCATCCTGATCGGCCGGATCTGGGATCCAGGCGTCGAAGGGCCGTCACCTGTCGTCGTACGGAACGGCGACGTCCTCGACGTCAGCGCCGAGTTCCCGACGATCCGCGACATCTGCGAACTTCCGGACCCTGCCGCCGTGGTCTCCAGGCTCGACGGCCGGCGGGTCGGCAGCTTCCAGGACGTGCTCGCCAACACCGGCGCCATTGACCGGGACCGCACGAGGCCCTGGCTGCTCACACCGGTCGACCTCCAGGCGCTCAAGGCCGCCGGGGTGACCTTCGCCGTCTCGATGATCGAGCGCATCATCGAGGAACGGGCCCGCGGTGACCTGCTGCTCGCGGCGGACATCCGCCAGCGGATTCTCGCCGGCCTCGGAGCCGACCTGCACGGTCTTTCACCGGGCTCGGAGGAGGCGACACGGCTGAAGGACCTCCTCGTCGCCGAGGGCATCTGGAGTCAGTACCTGGAGGTCGGGATCGGACCGGATGCCGAGATCTTCACCAAGGGCCAGGTCCTCTCCGCCATGGGAACCGCGGTCCCCGTCGGCGTGCTCGCCGCCTCGACCTGGAACAATCCGGAGCCCGAAGTGGCGCTCATCGTGCAGTCGAGCGGCCGGATCGTGGGGGCGACGCTGGGCAACGACGTGAACCTCCGGGACGTGGAGGGCCGATCCGCGCTGCTGTTGCCGAAGGCGAAGGACAACAACGCCTCGTGTGCGCTGGGGCCGTTGATCCGGCTCTTCGACGAGCGGTTCGGCCTGGAACAGGTACGCGGCCTCGTGGTGGGCCTGGACATCGAAGGCGTGGACGGCTTCCTCCTTGAGACCGTCTCGGAGATGGCGCGGATGTCACGTGATCCGGAAGCGCTGGTGCGGCAGATGATCGGCCCGCATCATCACTATCCCGACGGCGCGGTCCTCATGCTCGGCACCATGTTCGCGCCCATCCAGGACCGCGACCGCCCCGGCGAGGGGTTCACGCACAAGGTCGGTGACATCGTCAGGATCAGCTCCCCCGCGCTCGGCACCCTGGTCAATCGCGTCCGGTACGCCGAGGAGTGCGAACCCTGGGACTTCGGAGTCCGCGATCTCATGGGGAACCTCGTGAAGAGGGGACTTCTGTGAGCGTCGTCGCCAGCCGATCCATTCGCGCGAGCGGAACAACCGGCTGAGCGTCTCGCGGTCAGCCTGTGGGCGTGCCGATCTGGTTGCGTTCGAGCAGGGAGCGCAGCGTGGAGATGACCTGCCGGGTGGCCGCCCCGGGGGAACCGTCGAGTGTGTCTCCGACCAGTTCGGCCAGTGCGTCGGTGACGGTCGCCTCCGCCGCGTCGACGAGTCGCGAGCCGTCGTCGGTCAGGGCCAGCAGGGAGGATCGGCGATCGGCCGGGTTCGGCCGGCGGACGGCCCATCCGTGCTTTTCGAGGCGGTCGATGCCCTTGCTGGTCGCGCCGATGCCGATGGCGAATTCGGTGGCGAGGTCCGCCACGCGGGATCCGGGGTGGTCGCGCAGGTAGCGCAGGGCCTCGAACTGGGAGGTGACGATCCCGTGCCGTTCGCGCAGACGGTCGTTGAGGGCGTTGTACAGGCGGGTCTCGCATCGGACGAGATCGGCGAAGAAGCTCTGGAGGCCGGCTGCCTCCCCGCTCGATTTAGATGCCATGGCATATAGTGTACTGGAATCTACTTATGACGGGGAGTACGCATGAGCCAGGAACAGCGCGCCCGAGTCGACGCGTTACTGCGACAGCCGCGGCCCGAGGGTCCCAGGTCGGTGGAGGCGCTCCGAGCAGGCTTCGAGGCGCTGATGGCGCAGATGATCGTGCCTGACGCCCTTCGCCTGACGCGGACGACGCTCGGCGGCCGGCCCGTTCTGCATGTCGAGCCGGACGACGGGCGCCGCGCCGGGACGATTCTGTACTTCCACGGCGGCGGCTGGGTTTACGGCTCCCCCGAGACCGCCCTGTCGCTGACGGGAAACCTGGTGGCCAGGACCGGCTTCGAGGCCTATTCGGTGGACTACCGGCTTGCTCCCGAGCATCCGTTCCCCGCCGCGATCGAAGACGCCGTGGACGCATACCGCGCCATTCTCGACAGCGGCGAGGACCCGTCGGCCGTCGCGTTCGCCGGGGAGTCCGCCGGCGGCGGACTCGCGGTCACCACCTGTCTCGCCGCGCGCGACGCGGGTCTTCCGCTGCCCGCCGCGGTCGTGGCGTTCTCCCCGGGGCTCGACGCCACGCGGACGGGCGAGAGCATGGACACCAAGGAAGGCGTCGACCCGATTTTCACGCGCGAGGCCGTCGAACGCACCGGGGCCATGTATCTCGCCGGGGCCGACCCGCGCCAGCCTCTCCTCAGCCCGGCCGTCCTCGCCGATCTGACGGGTTTCCCTCCGATGCTGCTCCAGGTGGGCACCAACGAGCTCCTGCTGGACGACTCCACGCGCCTTGCCGCGCGCGCCTGGGCGGCCGGAGTGGATGTCATCCTGGACGTCACCGCCGGCGTGCCGCATGTGTTCCAGTCGTTCGCCGGGGTGCTGGACGAGGCGGACGAGGCGCTGGACCGGGCGGCCGTCTTTCTCGGCCAGCGGGTCGGCCGCCGCTCCTGATGGCTATTACATGATTACAATGCAACCATGATCCTACTTTCGCGTGGCGTGACTCCCGAGGTGGTGCTCGCATGATCGTCGAGTACGTCCGCTACCGGATCGACCAGCAGGACGCGGAAGCGTTCGAAGCCGCGTACGAACGTGCCGCGGTGCCCTTGGCGGCGGCTCCCCAATGTCTGGACTACGAACTGTCCCGGTGCGTGGACGAGCCCGAGTCGTACATCCTGCGCATCACGTGGACCTCTGCCGAGGACCACCTGCGGGGTTTCCGGGGTGGCGAGCACTTCGGGGCGTTCTTCTCTGAGATCGAACGGTATGTCCGGCAGATCGAGGAGATGCGGCACTACGAGCGCACCGCGGTGCGCGGCACCGGATCCTCCCTGCCGAGCCTGTACGACTGGGCGGGCGGCATCGAGGCGTTCGAGCGGCTCACCGAGACGTTCTACGAGCGGGTGCTCAACGACGATCTGATCGGTCCTCTCTTCGCCCACATGGACCCGGGGCACCCGAAGTATGTGGCGATGTGGCTGGCGGAGGTCTTCGGCGGCCCGTCCCGCTACACCGACGAGCGAGGCGGCTACCAGCACATGCTGGTCCAGCACCTCGGCAGGGCCATCACCGAACCTCAGCGCCGCCGCTGGGTCGACCTCCTGATGGACGCCGCCGACGTGGTCGGCCTGCCGGGCGACCCCGAGTTCCGCGCCGCCTTCGCGAGCTACATCGAGTGGGGCACCCGTCTCGCCTTCGCCAACTCCCAGCCCGGCGCCCGTCCCCCGCAGCAGGCTCCGGTCCCCCGCTGGGGCTGGGGCGTGGCCCCGCCCTACACCCCCTCCACCTGACCCGCCCCGCTTTCCGCAGATGGACGAGGAGGAACTGACAGGGGGCGGGGTCAACCGGGTCGTCCGGGTGGGGGGAACGGTGCGCCGCCCGGCGCGGCGGTGGACGCCGGCGGTGCACGCGCTGCTCGACCATCTGGCGGCGGCCGGGTTCGGCGGGGCGCCGAGAGCGTACGGGCGTGACGGCCATGGCCGGGAGGTGCTGGACTTCGTCCCGGGTGAGGTGCCCGGCTATCCCCTGCCGGCGTACGCGACGACGGACGAGACGCTGGCGGGCGCAGGGGCGTTGCTGCGGGACTACCACGACGCGACGGCGGGCTTCGCGCCCGCGCCGGCCATGGAGTGGTATTTCCCGCCACGTGCCCCGGCCGAGGTGATCTGCCATGGTGACGTGGCGCCGTACAACTGCGTCTTCCGGGAGGGGCGGCCGGTGGCGTTCATCGACTTCGACACCGCGCATCCGGGGCCGCGGGTGTGGGATGTGGCGTATGCCGCCTACCGGTTCGTGCCGTTGCATGATCCCGCCCGTGACGGGAGTGCTCCCGGTGTGGCGGAGCAGGCGCGGCGGCTGAGGGTGTTCGCCGACGCTTACGGTCTCGGGGTGGAGGACCGGGATGCGTTTGTGGAGACCGCGCGGGCGCGGCTGGAGCATCTGGTCGCCCACATGCGCGCGGAGGCCGGGGCGGGTCACGAGGCGTTCGCGGGTCATGTCGCGTCGGGGCACGATCTGCTGTATCTCACCGACAGTGCGCACCTGGCGCGTCATGAGGCGCTGTTCCTGGCGGCGCTTTCGCCGGGGGCGCCGGGCGGGTAGAGCCGCCCCGGTTCGCCGGCGCTTTGATAAGACAGGCGGGCGGGCCGGCGGAATCGCCGGGCCGGAGAGTCGAGCTTTCCTCGACGCCCGATGTGCCGAATCTGGAGGGAAATCCGATGCCTCATTCGACGGCGTACGTCGTCACCGACCGGCCCGACCGCTACATCGGGCGACTGGTGTCGCACCTGGGCCACGACGCGGAGGCCGTACTCGGCGGCGACGGCCGGGCGGTGATCGACCTGCCGTCCGGGCGGTGCGTGCTGCGGTCGTGCGCGGGCGGGATCGAGGCGATCGCGACGGCCGCCGATGAGAAGGCGCTGGCCGGGGTGCGGGACGCCGTGACCGGTCACCTGCTGCGGTTGGCCCCTGAGGAACTCGTGGTCGACTGGTCGCCGCCGGTCGGGGGCGACGCGGTGTGGGCCATGTCCCCCGTCGTGGACGACTACCTGCTCACGCACTGCTCCCCCGCCGACGAGGTGCTTGCGGATCTGGTGGTCAGGACGCGGGAGGAGACGGGCGGCTCGGCCGGCATGCAGATCTCGCACGACGAGGGCGCGCTGCTGACGATGCTGGCGCGGATGTCGGGCGCCCGTCTGGCGGTCGAGGTGGGGGTGTTCACCGGTTACTCCTCGATCTGCATCGCCAGGGGCCTGCCGCCGGGCGGGCGCCTGCTGGCGTGCGACGTGAGCACGGAGTGGACGTCGATCGCCAGGAACTACTGGGAGCGGGCGGGCGTGGCCGACCGCATCGACCTGCGGATCGGGCCGGCGCTGGAGACGCTGCGCGCGCTTCCGGCCGAGCCAGTCGTCGGCTTCGCCTTCATCGACGCCGACAAGGAGAGCTATCCGGACTACTACGAGGAGGTGGTCACGCGGCTGAGCCCGGGCGGCCTTGTGGTGGTCGACAACGTGTTCCAGGGCGGGCGGGTGTTCGACCCGGCCTTCCAGGGGGACGCGCAATTGGCCGTACGCCGCCTCAACGAGACGATCGCGCGTGACGAGCGGGTCGAGTCGGTGATGCTGCCGGTGCGCGACGGCGTCACCATCGCCCGGCGGGTGGGCTGACCTGGAGGGGCTGACTGTTACGCGGGCCGGGGTTTACGATCACCGTATGTTCGGCTTGGGCTGGGCCGAGGCGTTGATCCTCGCCGTCATCGTGATCGCGCTACTCGGGGTGGTGCTCGCGGCCGTGCGGGCCGGCGCCCGGCCCGGCGGGCCGCTGGCGTGGCGCAGCCCGGGGCTGCTGCCGCCGGTCTCGGCGGACCTGCAGCACCGGGTGCGGGAGCTGTACGCCGAGGGCAAGAAGATCGAGGCGATCAAGGTGATCCGCGAGCAGACCGGGCTGGGGCTGAAGGAGGCCAAGGACCTGGCCGAGGCCATGGCCTCCGGGCGGCCGTTGCCGGTGGCGCCGGGGCACGCGCGGCCCGACCTGGCGTCGCGTGTGCGGGAGCTGAAGGCGGCGGGGCACGCCGAGCAGGCGGTTTTCCTGGTGCGCGGCGAGACGGGCATGGGCCAGGCGGAGGCCGAGCGGTTCGTCGAGGCGATCGGCGTCGACGCCGCGGGAGACGGCGAGCCGTAGGAGACCGCCGCCGCGGGGTTTGCTGTCGGTGTGTGCCGGTACGGTGTCGATCATGCTGCCCGTACAGGTGAACAGGCTGACCGTGCAGGAGGCCGGGGACCGTTATGTGGAGCTGGTCCGGGCCAAGACGGTGACCGGTGGGCTGTCTCCCGCCACGGCTGAGGTGTACGCGCGGGACGTGGCCACGTTCGTACGGCTGGCCGGTCCTGGCCGGGTGCTGGACGACCTGACCGGTGAGGACGTGGACGCGGTGCTGCTGGCCTTCGCGCGCAAGCCGGACGAACGCAGGAAGAGCGACGCCCAGGGGAAGGCCGCGGGGAAGGACACCGCGAAGGGCGCGGGGGTGAGCACGGGGGTAAGCGCGGGGCAGAGCGCGGCGTCGCAGGCGAGGTTCCGCCGGTCGGTGTCGGCGTTGTTCCGGCACGCCACGTCGGCGGGCTGGGTGCATCTGGATCCGATGGCGGCCTCGTCGGTGCGGGCGCGCGAGCGGGGCGGGCTGCGGGCGGAGCGCCGGGCGCTGACGCGGGAGCAGGCCGAGGGCCTGATCGAGGCGGCCGCCGCTCCGGCCGCGCCCACCGCCGAGCCTCCTGCGGGGACGACACGGCGGAGGCGGGCCGACCAGCGGACGGAGGTCCGTGACGCGCTGGTGGTGCTGCTGCTGACCGCGCTGGGCCCGCGGGTGTCGGAACTGGTGCGGGCCAACGTCGAGGACTTCTACACCAACGACGGGGTGCGTTACTGGCGGATCTTCGGCAAGGGCGGGCGTACCCGCGACGTTCCGCTGCCCGATGTGGTGGCGGCGGCGCTCGACGCGTACCTGGCGGTGCGGGCGGGCGGTGACGGCGAGAAGGCGCTGTTGCTGTCGTGGCGGGGCAGGCGGCTGGCGCGGGGCGACGTGCAGGCGATCATCGACCGGGTGCAGCGGCAGGTGGAGCCGGGGCGGCGCCGGGCGGTGACCCCGCACGGGTTACGGCACACGACGGCGACGCACCTGCTGGCGGACGGCACCGACATGGACGCGGTGCGGCGGGTGCTGGGTCACAGCGATCTGTCGACGCTCGGGCGCTACCGTGACGACCTGCCGGGGGAACTGGAGGTGGCGATGGGGTCGCATCCGCTGCTGCGCCGCCGGCGCGGGCGGGCCGGGCGGGACGACGAGGCGGGTCCGGACGCGTGACGCCGGCGCGCGTGGCCCATGCGGCGGCACCCGTCGCTGACCGGGCAGGCCGCATGCCCGTTCCCCTGGGGTCAGCTGATCGGGTTCCAGCCGTCGGATCCGGCCAGGTACTTCTGCGGCGTGTAGTTCGCGGCCTGGGAGTCGCTCATCTGCGGCCGGTTGGAGTTGACCGTGGCGCCGGCGCCGGTGTTCTTGTATTCGAAGAACCGGGCGTTCTGCCACGGGTTACCGGACATGTCGGTCCAGGGCTGGGAGGTCTTGATGGCCGAGCTGAGGGTGGACTCCCGGTAGAGCACCTGGGCGTTGGGACCCCAGGGGCGGCCCAGCTGGGTGGTGTTGTTCGTCGCGCCGGTGATTCGGGACCGGTAGATGAGGAAGCCGTAGGTCTTGGCGGCGGCGGTCCTGGCGGCGGTGATCGGAGCTCCGGTGCTGCGCTTCTCGTAGATGTCGCAGTCGTCGATCACGATGGTGCCGTCGCCGAAGATGAAGTCGACGGTGCCCTCCACGTAGGAGCGGGCCATGTAGGCGCGGGCGGACGCGTTGACCAGGAACGTGTCCTGGTCGCCGAGCAGGCGCACGTTCGTCAGGACCGCCCGGTCGGCGTTCAGGTTCAGCGCGACGGCCTGCTGTCCGACGGTGGTGGAGTTCTCGACGTAGTCGTTGGAGATCGTCAGGTTGGTCAGGGCCGCGTCATGCCCGTTGACGAACGCCGTGGCGCTGTTGAAGGTGCCGTAGACGTCGGCGTTGTGGTTGTTGACGATCACGACGTCTCTGGCCGATGAGCCCAGGCCCTGCAGGGTGATGTACGGCTTGTTGGCCGGGATCGTGACGATCTCCCGGTAGGTGCCGGGCTTGATGGTGATGACCTTCCGGCTGGAGTTGCCGGTGGGCACCGCGTCGATGGCGGCCTGCACGGTCCGGTACTTGCCGGTTCCGTCGGCGGCCACCGTGGGGGTCACGCTTGTGGGAGTCGCCGTGGGCGTGGGAGTGGGAGTGGGCGTGGGTGACATCGTCGGTGTGGGGGTCGGGGTGGCCGTGGTGGCGGAGCCGGTGCAGGTGACGCCGTTGAGCGCGAAGGAGGCCGGCGTGGGGTTGGACCCCGACCAGGCGCCGTTGAAGCCGATGGACACCGAGGCGCCGGTCGCGATGGCCGCGTTGTAGTCCACGTTCCTGGCCGTGACGTTCTGCCCGCTCTGGGTCCACGTGGCCGACCAGCCACTTGTCACCTTCTGACCGGAGTCGGGGAAGGTGAAGCCGAGTGTCCATCCGTCGACGGCGCTGCCGAGGTTCTGAATGATGACGTTCGCGCTGAAGCCGCCCGGCCAGTCGCTGGTGGTGTAGGCGACGGCGCAGCCGGTGGCCGCCGACGCCTGGGTGACCGGTACTCCGGCGGCGAGGACGCCGGCGACCAGTGCGGCCGCTACGGCCGCCGCACGACGGGTCGTCTGCGTGCCGTAGAGCGTTCGTACGGGAGGTGTGCCGGGCATCTGCGCTCCTTGGACGCTCGCTGCGTGGACGGGGACCGCTGCTGCTCGCTCCGGGGATCGCGCCGGAGCGGGGCCACCGAACCGTACGATCATGCCCAGAATATGTCAATTGACTAAACTAACTGCTACCGTATCTGCGCTGATCAGCCGGGGTGGACCGGGCGCGAAAGTTTCATCCACGGTGCGGTGGGTCGTGCCGGGTTGACCCTCACGCGGCGTGAGGCCGCAGGCTTGGGCCCGGAAGGGAGGAGAGCCCGTTGAGCTATTCGGTCGGCCAGGTCGCCCGCATCGCCGGGGTTAGCGTGCGGACGTTGCACCACTACGACGAAATCGGGCTGCTGACGCCGGGCGAGCGGTCGGCGGCCGGATACCGGCGCTACACCGAGCCGGACATCGACCGGCTGCAGCGGGTGCTGTTCTACCGGGAGCTCGGGTTCTCCCTGGAGGAGATCGCCGTCGTCCTCGACGATCCGGGCGTCGATCCGCTGACCCACCTGCGCCGTCAGCACGAACTGCTGCGGGGCAGGATCGGACGGCTGGAGCAGATGGCGGCGGCGGTCCAGCGCGCGATGGAGGCGACAAGAATGGGTGTTTCCCTCACACCGGAAGAGCGGTTCGAGGTGTTCGGCGACTTCGACCCCGGCAAGCACGCCGAAGAGGCGGAGGAACGCTGGGGCGGCACCGACGCGTACGAGCAGAGCCGCCGCCGCACGGCCCGCTACACCAAGGACGACTGGCGGGCCGTCAAGGCGGAGGCCGCCGAGGTGCTGGAGGCGTTCGCCGCGGCGTTCGCGGAGGGTGCTCCGGCGGACGGCGACCGGGCGATGGACGTGGCCGAGCGGCACCGGGCGCACATCACCCGCTGGTTCTACGACTGCACGTACGAGATCCACAAAGGGCTCGGAGAGCTGTACGTGGCCGACCCGCGCTTCGGGGCCGGCTACGAGGGGGTCGCCGAAGGGCTGAGTGGTTACGTGCGCGACGCGGTGCACGCGAACGCGGCGCGGCACGCCTGACGCGCGGCACGCCGTCGGCGCACACCGATCGTTGGACTGGCTGGTTGAAGGTCTTGACGCGACGTCGGCTTGCCACAGTTCGCCTCGGCACACGGTTTCGCGCCTCGCACGCCCGGGTCGTGGCCTTTCAGGCTGCTCTTACACAGGTACCGTAGAACGATACCTATGAACGAGTCCGTGCCCGCGAAAGTCCTGGTCGTCGACGACGAGCCCAACATCCGGGATCTGTTGTCCGAGGCGCTGATTCTCAACGGCTTCGACGTGCGAACCGCGTCCAGCGGACGGGCGGCGTTGGAAGCGGTGGCGTCCGAGCGGCCCGACATCATCGTGCTGGATGTGATGCTGCCTGACCTGGACGGCTTCACGGTCGCTCGCAGGTTGCGGGACGCGCAGGACAGTCCGCTGGTGCTCTTTCTGACGGCCAAGGACGCCGTGTCGGACCGGATTTCCGGCCTGACCGCGGGCGGGGACGACTACGTCACCAAGCCGTTCAGCTTGGAGGAGGTGGTGTTGCGGCTGCGGGCGATCTTGCGCAGAGTCCGGCCTGCGACGGAGGAGGTCGACGACGGGGTTCTCCGTTATGCGGATCTGGAGCTCGACGAGGAGGCCCATCTCGTGCGGCGTGCGGGGCGGGCCATCCATCTGTCGCCGACGGAGTTCAGCCTGCTGCGCTATCTGATGATCAACGCCGAGCGGGTCGTCAGCAAGGGACAGATTCTGGAGCGGGTGTGGGACTTCAACATCGACGGTGACAGCCGGATCGTCGAGTCCTACATCAGCTACCTGCGACGGAAGATCGACGCGGAAGGCCGTCCGTTGATCCACACGTTGCGTGGTCTGGGATATCGCCTGCAGGACTCCTCATGAGGCTGGTTCGGCGCTCGTGGTCACTGCGGCATCGGCTGCTGGCCGCCTTGCTGGGCCTGTGCGCTGCTGGTCTGGCCGTCTTCGCCGTGGCGGGTGTGCTGCTATTGGATCGGGTCCTGCTGGCTCGGGTGGACACCCAGTTGACTGAACTGGTCCTCACCCTCGGGCGGCGTCCTCCGCCCACGGAGCCGCCTCCTCCACGCTTCAAGGACATGGAACTGCCGACACAGTTCCGGATGACTCTCTACGACGCCCACGGAGCCGTGGTGCGGCAGATGCCGCCCGACCTCTCCGACGGACCCGCCCTGACCGCCCAGGAAGCCGCAGCGCTGCCGGCTCGTCCCGTCACGGTGACCGGGAGGACCGGCTCGGAGGAGTGGCGCGTGCTCGGGGCGAGCGTGCCGGGTGGCGGGCGGGTGGCGGTGTCGATGTCGCTGGCGCCCAACCAGGAAACCGTGCGGCAGTTGCTGGTCATCGAGCTGGCTGCCGGCGTCCTGGTGCTGTCGCTGCTGGGTGCGGTCGCCTGGTCCGTGGTGCGGCTGGGCTTGCGTCCGCTGAACCGGATCGAGCGTACCGCGGAGGCGATCGCGGAGGGGGACACCGATCGCAGGGTCGATGACACCGATCCGCGCACCGAGACCGGCCGGTTGGGCCGGACCCTGAACGTGATGCTGGAGCGCCTGGCCCTCGCGCTGCGCGAGCGGGAGCAGTCCGAGCGGAGGCTGCGTCACTTCGTCGCCGACGCCTCGCACGAGCTCCGTACGCCACTCACATCCATCCGCGGCTTCGCCGAGCTGTACCACCACGGGCACAGGACGCGGGATCCGGCGGCTGAGCGGCTCTTCGCCCGGATCGAAGGCGAGGCTGAACGGATGGGCGTGCTGGTCGAGGACATGCTTCTGCTGGCCC
Organism: Microbispora sp. H11081; assembly: GCF_012999535.1. Taxonomy (GTDB): domain Bacteria; phylum Actinomycetota; class Actinomycetes; order Streptosporangiales; family Streptosporangiaceae; genus Microbispora. The sequence continues at coordinate 782,991 of NZ_JABBWV010000002.1, read as the reverse complement.
GTCTGGATCAGGAACCCACGCTGGAGCCCACTGTGGTAGACCTTCGGGTCTTGGCGGGGGATGTGGTGCACGCCGCCCAAGCCCGTGACCGGGAGCGCCCCATCCTCTTGCGCATCTCCGACGACCCGGTGCTCGTGCGCGGCGACGAACACCGCCTGCACCAGGTCATCGCCAACCTGGTGGGAAACGCGATCACCCACACGGCGGCGGGCACCGCGGTGCGCGTCACGGTCAGGCGACGGACGGGCGCCGATGTCGCACCTGATGGGGCCGTGCATGCGGGATCGGGACCTGGCGCGAATGCTGAAGCGGCCTTGGTCGAGGTGTGCGACGAGGGACAGGGCATCGCGCCCGAGAATCTCCCCCATGTGTTCGACCGGTTCTATCGCGCGGACCCGAGCCGCTCGCGAGCGTACGGCGGCACCGGGCTGGGTCTGGCCATCGCCGCCGCGCTGGTGCAGGCGCACGCGGGCAGGATCGAGGCGCGCAGTGTGCCCGGCTCGGGGGCGACGTTCCGCGTCCTGTTGCCTTTGTATCGGTCTCAGGACGGCTGAGCCTGCCGCGCGAATTCGCATATCAGCTAGGACATGACGGGCAGGGATGGGAGCCGTGGCGCGGCTCGTCATCGTGCCTCGACTCGGAGGAAAGAGGCTGGTCGACGAGGCCGGTGACCGGCGGTGAGCGCACTAATTGTTCATCTCTGATCAGTGGGCGATTCACACATTATTCCCAGCTTCGTGCTGTCAGATGTGCCCTGGCACCGAAGGAGGGACATGCTGCAGAGATTCCGCAAGCGAGCCGTCTTCCAAGGTCAGACCGGAGAATCCACCGCTTCGAGCGTCTTGCCGGAAGGCGATGCCGGTCATCGGCTGCGCGCCCCGAGCAAACTGCACGCGTTCAACCGGTACGAGATCAAATACCTGATCGACGCGAACCGGGTCGACGAACTGCGCGAGGAGCTGGAGAACCGGCTCGACCGCGACCGGCACTGCCCGGACGAGGGCTACAACATCTGGAGTGTCTACTACGACACCCAGCAGCTGCGCTTCTACTGGGAGAAAATAGAGGGCCTGAAGTTCCGCAGGAAGCTGCGGGTGCGCCACTACGGCGACGGGTTCGCGGCGGCGCCGGACACCCCGGTGTTCGTCGAGATCAAGCAGCGCGTCAACCGGGTCACCCAGAAGCGCCGGGTACGCCTGCCGTACGCGGACGCGCTGCGGTTGTGCGACGGGCGGCAGATGGTCGACCACGAGCCGTCCCAGCGGGCCTTTCTGGAAGAGGTGCTCGACCTGGTCTCCCGGCTGGAACTGCGCGCCACCGCGATGACCGGCTACACCCGCCATGCCTACATGGGGCGAGATGCCGACGTGGGGCTGCGCGTCACCTTTGACCGCCGCATCAGAGGCCGGGACCGTGACTTCCACTTCGGCGCCGACGCGGAGAACCGGCTCATCGTCCCCGCCCGCAAAGCGATCATGGAAGTCAAGGCGAACGAGCGGGTCCCGTACTGGCTCACCGACCTGACCGCCAAGCGGAACCTGCAGGTGGTGCGGGTCTCCAAGTACTGCCAGAGCATCGAGGCCTACGGGCTGGCGCCGCGCTCCGTCTTCCACATTCCCGACAACGAGCACATGCCCGACCACGACCATCCTCTCGGCCGCGAGCGGTCGATGGCTCACAGGGAGGCCTGACCCCTCATGGACTTCTCCTTCCAGGATCTGTCCGGCACGTTCAGCATGGCCGACATCGCGATCGCGATGTCGCTGTCGTTCGTGCTGAGCGCGATGATCGGCTGGGTGTACCGGGCGACGCACCGCAACGTCTCCTACAGCCAGTCGTACGTGCAGACGCTCGTCGTCCTCGGCATGCTCATCTCGCTGATCATGCTGGTCGTCGGCTCGAACATCGCGCGGGCCTTCGCCCTGGTCGGCGCGCTGTCAGTCGTGCGGTTCCGCAACGCGATCAAGGAGACCCGCGACGTCGGGTTCATCTTCCTGGTCATGGGCGTCGGCATGGCCGTCGGCACTCGCTTCTACCTGCTGGCGATCGTCGCGGGGGTGGCGATCTCGCTGATCATCATGCTCATGCAGCGGTTCAACTGGTTCGCGCTCAACGTGCGCCGCCAGGTGGTCAAGGTGCAGGTGCCGGCCGACGAGGACTTCACCGCCACGATCCAGGACGTGCTGGTGCGGCACACCGACGAGTTCGAACTGGTCAGCATGGAATCGATCCGCGGCGGCGCACTCACCGAGCTCATGTACACCGTGAGGATCAAGAAGGGCAGTGAGCCCGCCGATCTCATCTCGGCTCTGCGCGAGCGCAACCACGGCCAGTCCGTCACCGTGCTCACCGGGTACGACCAGACCGACCTGTAGGCGGCCATGACCCATCCCACCAACCGGCGACGGCTACGCCACCGAATCCCGATCAAGCTCCGGCACAACTGGAAGCTCGTCGCGCTGTGCACCGCCTTCCTGGCCGCGTGCTGGGGCGTGTTCGGCAGCGGGACGATCCGCCCGTACGTGACCACGGCCCAGACCGCTTCCGCCGACACCGTCACGACGAACCTCACCGGGACCAAGGACCTGTTCGACACCACGGTCGCGCACGAGGTGGAACTGACCTTCACCGACGCGGCATACCAGGACATGCTGACCGAGTACTACTCCAGCGGTGAGAAGAAGTACGTCGAGGCGGATCTGACCATCGACGGGACGCGCATTCCCAGCGTAGGCGTCCGGCTCAAAGGCAACTCCACGCTGATGGGCCTGACTTGGAAAGGCAAGTCCCGCAGCAGCGGGCGGGGCGGCTTCCGCGACGGACGGCCGCCCGAGGGCTTCGAGCCTGCCGAAGGCTTCCAGCCGCCGGAGGGTTTCCAGCCGCCTGGCGGTGAGCGGCCCCCCGGAAACGGACAGCCGAGGACGAATGGGCGGCCAGGTGGCGGGATGTTCGGCGCCCAGTTCAAGGCGGAGGAGCCCGAGAAGCTGCCCTGGCTGATCAGCTTCGACGAGTTCGTCGAGGGCCGCCGTTACCAGGGCCACGCGCAACTGGCTGTGCGGCCCGCTGCGATGGGCTCGACGACGATGCTCAGCGAGGCGCTAGGCATCTCGGTCGTCGGCGCCGCCGGCGAGCCGACGCAGCGCTCCACATACAGCTCCTTCAACGTGAACGGACGTTCCTCCACGCCGCGCCTGCTGGTGGAGTACCTCGACGAGGGCTACGCCAAGGACCTCGGCGACGGCGTCCTGTACAAGTCGCTGGCCACCGGCTCCTTCACCTACAAGGGCGAGGACCAGACCGAATACGTCAACGACTTCAAGCAGATCAACAAGATCGGTGGCAAGGACCTTCAGCCTGTCATAGACCTGGTCAAATGGGTGGACGAAGCATCCGACGCCGAGTTCACCGCCGGCCTCGCCAACCGGCTGGAGGTGGAGTCGTTCGCCCGCTATCTGGCCCTGCAGAACCTGATGGTCAACTTCGACGACATGGCCGGGCCGGGCAAGAACTACTACCTCTGGTACGACTCGGGCAGCAAGAAGTTCACCGTCATCACGTGGGACCTCAACCTCGCCTTCAACGGCGATGCCACGGCCGGCGTCCACGACAGCATCAGCATGGGATTCGGCCGTGGCCGCCCTCGCCAGAACGGGCAGCCCCCACAGGGTGGCCGGCCTCCGCAGGGCGGCCAGCCGAGGGGCGGCATGACCATGGGCCACCCGCTGAAGGAGAAGTTCCTCAAGAACGCCACCTTCAAGAGGGTCTACGAGGAGCAGTACAGAAACCTGTACAACAAACTCCTGACCGATGGCAGCGCCGCCAAGTTGCTCGACAACCTCGTCAGCTCCTACAAACTGAACAATGGAGCCGACACGGCCGCGATCGAAACCGAAGCGAAGACACTGCGGACGTTCCTGCAGACGCGAACCGAGAGCCTGGGCTCGGACAAGGCGATCAACGGAACCTGAACACCGCGCTTCTCAAGGGCGCGGGGGCAGCCTGCTGCCCCCGCGCCCTTGGCCTTCGAGCTGATCGGATCGCGTCCAGCTCGCATTCCCAGAATCGGCCGATCCACCGCTCACGTGCCCCTCGGGGGACGCTGATCAGCACCTATCGGTGCCATGCTGCGTTTCCGCCAGTGAACCGCCAGTTAGCATCGGCGTGAGACTTTGCTCTCAGCCAGCGGGTAGCCCACCGCCCCGCAGCCGGGCCATGGCCTTGTCGACGTAGAAGGTGTTCCACCACCCGGCGGGACATCACCCGCGGGTTGGGGTGACGTCCACGAGCTCATGACAGGCAGAATCCCCCATCTGTCATCTCCCGGCGCCTTCACAGTCAGGAAACGCGACGGAAACACGGCCCGGTCAAGATTGGGTCTCGTGATCAGGGCCATTCTGTTCGACCTCGACGAGACCCTTTTCGACCACCGCCGGGCGGTCGCGCACGCCGCGACCCGCTGGACCGACTCGGTCTGTCCCGGTCACGAGCTGCTGCTGGAGGCTCCGGCGCTATGGCTCGACCTGGAGGACAAGCACGTGCCGGCGTGGCAAGCCGGTGAGTGCTCGTTCGCCGAGCAGCGGCGCAGGCGGCTGCGGGAGTTCTGCCGCCGGCTCGGGCTGCCGCAGCCGGCCGACCCGGACGCGGCGTTCGCCGCCTTCCTGACCCACTACGAGTCGGCCTGGGCCGCCTTCCCCGACGTGCACGAGACGCTGGCGGCGCTGGCGGACCTCGACGAGCCCCCGGCGCTGGGCGTTCTGACCAACGGAGCGCCGGATCAGCAGGAGGCCAAGCTGAGCCGCCTCGGGCTGCTGGACCGCATGGAGGTGGTCCTGACGCCGGACGCGCTCGGCGCGTTCAAGCCGGACGCCGAGTGCTATCGGAAGGCCGCGGCGAAGCTGGGCCTGGCCCCCGAGGAGGTGCTCATGGTGGGCGACAACCTCGTGCTCGACGCGGCCGCCCCAGCGCAGGCCGGGATGACCGGTGTATGGCTCGACCGGTACCGCGCCGAGCCCTGCCCCCGCTCCCCCTCGATCACGAGGATCACGACGCTGCGCGAGCTGCCCGGCGTGCTGGACGCGCTGAACTCGCCGCGTCCCTGGCCCTGGACTCCCGGAGCCACGACTGGGACCACGGCCGGAGCCACGGCTGGAGGCACGATCGGAGCCGCCGCCTTCGCGGCGGACCTGCGGATGGCCGGACGCGGCGAGCTCGCGCTTGTGCCGGTGAGCTGATCTCGTGATCTCACCGGGAGTCGCATACCGGCTCCCGGGAGGCGGCGCGAGGACGGTCAGGGGCGGAGCCCGGCCCCCGCGACAGGGCGGCGGACGAAGCCGAGCCGTTCGTAGACCGTGATGGCCGCCTGGTTCCAGTCGTCCACCATCAGCGCCGCCCGCCCGTGCTCGGCGATCAGCTCGGACGTCACGAACCGGCACACCCGCTCCCCCAGTCCGCGTCCCCGCGCGGGTACGGCGGTCGCGACGCCGGCGAGCAGGCCCACCGTCGGGGCCGACCAGGCGTCGGCGGCGACCGCCAGCAGGGCCCGCGACTCGTCCCGTAGCCCGGCCCACCGGCGTACGCGCGGCATTCCCGGCACCGCGTACGAGCTGGGGCTGGCGGTGGCGAGCAGGCCGGTCACCTCGGGGGCGGCGGCGTCCGTGAGCCAGGCGGCGGGCCGGTCCCGGTCCGCGCGCTGGTCCCGGGGCGGGGCGAGTCGCTCTGTCGCCATCCAGGAGAAGTGGCCCGCGAGTTCCAGCTCCGGCATGGCCGTGAGGACCTGTTCGATGAGCGCGGCGTCGCCGAGGGGCCGGTAGGACGGCCCGGTCTCGGCCAGGGCGTGCCGCAGCAGCGGGACGAGCCTGCCGGGCTCGCCCCGCACCACCAGGCGGTCGCGCCGGGCGAGCTCCGGGCTCGCCACGGCCACCGCGTCGCCGTGCGCCCAGGCGCGTACGCCGGGCCGCATGCCCTGTGCCGCCCACATCACGAGGACGTCGTCGCCCGAGGCGGCGACGACGTCGGCCTCGCTCAGCAGTTCACGCAACGCGTGTCCCTAAAGGATCTACAGGATCGCGCCCGGGGTGTAGGCGGCGTCACCGGGATGGCGCGCGGTGATCTCGCCGATCCGGGCGGCGACGGCGGCGACCTGGCCGGCGGCCGCGCCGGCGAAGGAGGCGCGGTCGGCCAGCAGCGCGTCGAGCTCGGCCCGGCCGAGCGGGAAGCGGTCGTCGGCGGCGAGGCGGTCGAGCAGTTCGTTGCCGGCGCCGCGTGAGCGCATGGCCAGCGCCGAGGCGACCGCGTGCTCCTTGATGATCTCGTGGGCGGTCTCGCGGCCGACTCCGGCCCGCACCGCCGCCATCAGCATCTTGGTCGTGGCGAGGAACGGCAGGTAGCGGCCCAGCTCGGCCTCGATGACGGCGGGGAACGCGCCGAACTCGTCGAGCACGGTCAGCATGGTCTCCACCAGGCCGTCGAAGGCGAAGAACGCGTCGGGCAGGGCGACCCTGCGGACGACCGAGCAGGACACGTCGCCCTCGTTCCACTGGTCTCCGGCGAGCTCCCCTGCCATGGATGCGTACCCGCGCAGGATCACGGTGAGGCCGTTGACGCGTTCGCAGGAGCGGGTGTTCATCTTGTGCGGCATCGCCGAGGAGCCGACCTGGCCTTCCTTGAAGCCCTCGGTGACCAGCTCGTGCCCGGCCATGAGGCGGATGGTCTTGGCCAGAGAGGAGGGGGCGGCGGCCAGTTGCACCAGCGCGGTCAGCACGTCGTAGTCGAGCGAGCGGGGGTAGACCTGGCCGACGCTGGTGAAGCGGCGGGAGAAGCCCAGGTGCGCGGCGACGCGGTCCTCCAGCGCGGCCAGCCGGTCCTCGCCGCCGAGCAGGTCGAGCATGTCCTGGGCGGTGCCGACCGGTCCCTTGACGCCGCGCAGGGGGTAGCGCTCCAGCAGGTCCTCCAGCCGCTCGTAGGCGACCAGCAGTTCGTCGGCGGCGGTGGCGAAGCGCTTGCCGAGCGTGGTCGCCTGGGCGGCGACGTTGTGGGAGCGGCCGGCCATGACGGTCGAGGAGTGCTCGGCGGCCAGGCGGCCCAGGCGGGCGAGCAGCGCCACGGTCCGGCCGCGCACCAGCAGCAGGCTGTCGCGGATCTGGAGTTGTTCGACGTTCTCCGTCAGGTCACGGGATGTCATGCCCTTGTGGACGTGCTCGTGGCCCGCGAGGGCGTTGAACTCCTCGATGCGGGCCTTCACGTCGTGCCTGGTGACCTTCTCCCGCTCGGCTATGGAGGCCAGGTCGACCTGCTCGACGACCTTCTCGTAGTCGGCGATCGCCTGCTCGGGCACCTCGATCCCGAGGTCGGCCTGGGCCTTCACGACGGCGAGCCAGAGCCTGCGCTCCAGCACCACCTTGTGCTCGGGGGACCACAGGCGGGCCAGCTCCGGCGAGGCGTAACGGGCGGCCAGGACATTCGGGATACGCGGCTTGGCATTCACGTTGGCCCAGTCTATTGAGCCCGTTCCCGCCGGTCGTCCGCAGGTGCCACGCCAGCGGGAGGACCGGGGTCCGGATCGGCCGTGCGTCGCGCCGCGCCCCGGCCGCGCAGGCGGTCCATCTCACGCCACTGCGGCAGCAGCGCGGCGAGGTTGGTGGTCAGGAAGTACGCCGCGCCGCCGATCAGCAGGGCCGGGGCGAGGCCGAGGCTGACCACGGCAGCCCCGGCGAGCAGCCCGCCGACGGGGATGCCGGCCCACGCCATGGAGTCGCCCAGGGCGTTGACCCGGCCGCGCATGCCCGGGGGCACCCGCTCGAAGGCGATCGCCCCGAGGATCGGGTTGAGGAAGCCGCCGCCTGCCCCGCTCGCGGCGAACACCGCCAGCACCGCCCACATCGGCACGTCGGCCGCGAGGACCAGGAACCGCGGCGCCCCGGCGAGCAGGAACCCGGCGAAGAACACGACCCGGCGCGGCATCCGGTGGGCGACGGCCGCGGCGACCAGGCTTCCGGCGACCGCGGCGGCGCTCCACATGCCGTTGCTCAGGCCGATCGCGGTGGGGCCGTTGCCGGACCGCTGGGCCCACACGGGCAGCAGGACGGTGTTGAACGCGGCGTCCAGCAGGTTGGTGATGCCGATCATGACGATGATCGTGAGCAGCAGCGGCTCCCCGCGCAGGAAGGTGAAGCCCTCGCCGAAACGCCGCCAGTAGCCGGTGGACGGCGGGGTCTGGTCCGCCGGGCGTCCCATGCCGCGCGGCAGCGCGAGCGCGATGATCAGCGACCCGAGTGCGAAGCACGCGGCGTTGACGGCCAGGCCGGTCAGCGGTCCCAGCAACGCCACCATGAAGCCTCCGGCGGCGGGGCCGAGGGTCGAGGCGAGCCGCTCGGTGACGCCGGACAGGCCGGTGGCCCGCTCCAGCGGCACCCGGGCGCGCTCGGCGGCCTCCGGGACCATGATCTCCTTGGCGAGGTCGCCGGGGCCGCGTACGGCGCCGATGACCGCGACGAGGGCGAGCAGCACGGGGAAGGACAGCAGGCCCGTGGCGTGCAGCAGGGGTACGGCGCCAGCGGCGGCCGCGCTGGCCAGGTCGGTGGTCCAGGAGACGACCCGGGGTCCTGTCCGGTCGACGAGGGGTCCGGTCAGTGCCTTGACCACGACGTAGGGGGCCATCTCGAAGAAGGCGACGAGCCCGGTCTGCGTCACGCTGCCGGTCGTGACCAGGACGAACCACGGCAGGGCGATGGCCGAGACCCGGGTGCCGGTCAGGGCGACCGCCATGGCCGCGAGCAGCCCGCCCAGCGGGCGCAGCCGTCGGGTGCGGGACTCCGCGGCGGTGTCGTCGTCCAGTCCCGTCATCGGTCGGCGTCTTCCTGTGCGGCGTCTTCCTGTGCGGCGTCTTCCTGTGCGGCGTCTTCCTGTGGGGTGTCTTCCTCTTGCGGGGTGGGCTGTTCCGGCTCGGGCAGGATCTGCATGATCACCGACACCCGTTCCGCGCCCTCGGGCGCGCCGGTCGCCTCCGGGGTGTCCCGGCGGTGCCGGGTGACGAGGGCCCACAGCTCCTCACGCAGGGCTTCGGCCTCCTGCGGGGTCAGCCGCAGGGCCATGTCGCTCATGTCGGTCGCGTTCCGCCACTCGGGTGGCATGGTCCGCAGTTGGGCGATGGCCCGCTGGGTGCGCATGGAGTAGGTGGCGGCGACGGACTGCAGGTAGGCCAGCGTCGCCTCGGGCTCCCGCTCGATCAGGTCCGGGTCGTTGAGCCAGGTCGCCCCGTGGGCCGCGCGCCACCAGCGCTCGCGCGCGTTGCCGCGTTCGGTGTCCTCCACGACGAACCCCGCCGCGTCGAGTCTGCGCAGGTGGTAGCTGGCCGCGCCGGAGTTGATGTCCAGCAACTCGGCCAGCCGGGTGGCAGTGGACGGGCCGTGCTTGCGCAGCAGGCCCAGCAACTGCAGGCGTACCGGATGCGCGAGAGCGCGCATCCCCTTGGCGTCGAGGACGACCGCGTCCCGCGCGGCCGGGGAGTGAGGCGTCTCGCCGTGATCGGTCATGGTGCCATGGTAAACCGCAAACAGTTCTTCGCAAACACTTGTTTGCGGCGGCCGGAAGCCGACCGCCGCGATCACTTGGCCGGTGTGAGGGCCTCCTCGCCGTACACGGTCAGGTCGCCCTCGCCCGGCGCGGACGGCTTCGGCGTACGGCGCGTGCGCTCCTTCAGCCGCTCCACGATCGTGTAGAGCGTCGGCACGAGCACCAGCGTGAGCAGCGTCGAGGAGATCAGGCCGCCGATCACGACGATGGCCAGCGGCTGGGAGATGAACCCCCCGGAACCCGTCACACCCAGCGCCATCGGCGTGAGCGCGCAGATCGTCGCGATCGCGGTCATCAGGATGGGGCGAAGCCGCCGCCGGCCGCCCTCAATGACCGCCTCCACCACGCCCAGCCCCTGCTCGCGATACTGGTTGATCAGGTCGATCAGCACGATCGCGTTGGTGACCACGATGCCGATCAGCATCAGCATGCCGATCAGCGCGGGCACGCCGAGCGCCGTGTCGGTGGCCAGCAGCAGCCCGATCGCCCCGGTCGCCGCGAACGGGATCGACACCAGCAGGATCAGCGGCTGCACCAGGCTGCGGAACGTCGCCACCATGATCATGAAGACGATCGCCACCGCGAGCAGCATGGCCAGCCCCAGGTCCGCGAACGCCTCCTGCTGGTCGGAGCTCGCGCCGCCGATCTCGTACGTCACCCCCGCGGGCAGCGTCACGGTCTTCAGCGTGTCGGTGACCTTGGCGGTGATCGCCCCCAGGTCGGACGCGTCGGCGGTGCCGGACACCGTCGCCGTGCGGCTGCCGTCCTGCCGGGTGATCTGGGTCGGCCCGTCGGCCTTCACCACGTCGGCGACGTCGCCGAGCCGCACGATGCCCGTCGCCGTGGGAATCGCGAGCTTCCTGATCGCCGCGATGTCCTCCGGCCCGTCACCGCCGGCGCGCAGGATCACGTCGCTGGAGTGGCCGTCGACGTCGACGGAGCCGACCGGCGCGCCGCGGAACGCCTGCGCGACGAGTTGCCCGATCCCGGCCTCGGTCAGGCCGCGCGCGGCGGCCTTCTCCCGGTCCACGTGCACCTCGACCCGGGGAATGCTGTCTTCCAGGTTGGAGGTGACGTCACGCAGCCCGTCCACCCCGGCCATGGCGTCACGTACGGCGGTGGCCGCTGTCTTCAGCGCGGCCTGGTCCGAGCCCTGCACGATGACCTGAACCTGGTCGGTGTTGAACCCGCCTCCGCCGCCGCCGACCGTGATGTCGCCGACGCCCGACAGCGTCTTGATCCGGTCCCTGAGCCGATCCTCAAGGGCGGTGGTGTCCGCGCCCTCCTTCAGCGTCACCGAGAACGACGCTCGGTCGGAGCCGCCGCCGACCCCGCCGAGGAAACGGTTCCCGCCGCCGACCGTCACCTGGTAGGACTCCACGTCCCCGTCGGCCTCCAGCACCGCCTCGACCTTCCCGGCCGCCGCGTCGGTGGTCGCCAGGTCGGTCCCAGCCGGCATCCGCTGGCTGATCTGCGTGGTGTCGTTGCCCGAGTTGTCGAGGAAGTTGGTCTTCAGGTTGGGCGCCAGCGCCATTGTGGCGGCGAACACCAGGAAGCCGATCAGCAGTGTGACCACGCGCCGCCGGGTCGCGAAACGCAGCACGGGAAGGTAGAGCCGCTGCAGCGGGCTGCGCAGTTCCCTGCGCTCGGCGTCCTCGCGCACCGCCTGCGCCTCCTGCGGCGTGAGCGCGGGGGCCTTCAGGAACCAGTACGCCAGGACCGGGATGACGGTCAGCGAGACCAGCAGCGACGCCAGCAGCGCCACGGTCACCGTGATCGCGAACGGGCTGAACAGCTGCCCCACCATTCCGCCGACGAAGGCGATCGGCAGGAACACCGCGACCGTGGTGAGCGTGGACGCGGTGACCGCGCCCGACACCTCGCGCACGGCCGTGAGGATCGCCCGGCGTTTCTCCTCGCCGTACGCGAGATGGCGCTTGATGTTCTCCAGCACCACGATCGAGTCGTCGACCACCCGGCCCACCGCGATCGTCAGCGCCCCCAGCGTCAGCAGGTTCAGCGAGTAGTCGCCGATCCACAGCGCGATCAGCGCGATCACCACCGACAGCGGGATCGACACCGCGGTGACCAGAGTCGAGCGCACCGACAGCAGGAACACCAGGATGACGAGCACGGCGAACACCAGGCCCAGCAGGCCCTCGGTCGTGAGGTCCTCGATGGACCGCTCGACGTACGGCGCCTGGTCGAACACCACGGTCAGCTCGGCGGTGTCGCCCAGGGCGCGCGTCAGGTCCGGAAGGGCGTCGTTCACCGCGTGGGAGATCTGGACGGCGTTGCCGTCGGGCACCATCGTGATCGACACACCCAGGGACGGGACGCCGTTGGTGCGGGTGAGCGTGGTCGCGGCGGCGTCCTCGACCTTGATGTCGGCCACGTCGCCGAGCTTGACCGGCTTCGGGCGGGCCGCGGCGGCCTGCGCCGCGCCCTGGCTCGCACCCTGCGCAGCACCCGCACCCGCACCCGCACCCTGCCCCGGGCCCGCGCCCGCACCGCCGGGCCGGGCCGCTGCGGGCGCGGCGGCCGGGGTCAGGTAGAGGTCCCCGAGGTCCTCCACCGAACGCACCGGGTCGCCGATCTGCACGGTCAGCGACTTGCCGTCCTCGGTCAGCGTGCCAGCCGGGATGGACACCCCGTTCGCGCGCAGGAGGTCGGGGATGGCCGCGGCCGACAGCCCCAGCAGGGCGAGCCTGCCCTGGTCCGGGGTGATGACGACCCGCTGCTCGCGGGCGCCGCTGACAGTGACGTCGCGCACGCCCTCGATCGACTGCAGCTCCGGCACCATGATCTTCTCGATCTTGTCGGCCATGGCCTGCTGGTCGCCGCCGTCGCCCACCGCGAGCGCCATCACCGGGATGTCGTCGGTGCTGCCCGCGATCACCTGCGGATCGACGTCGGCCGGCAACTGCGCCTTGACGCGGCTGACCGCCTGCTGCATCTTCCCGATCATCTGGTCGATGTCGGTGCCGAACTCGTAGGCCACCTGCACCTGCGCCACCCCCTCGCGGGAGGTGGAGGTGATGCCGGTGACACCGGCGATACCCTGGAACGCGCTCTCGATCGGCTTGGTGACCTGCTCCTCCACGATCTCAGGAGCGGCGCCCGGATACGACGCCACCGTGAACGCGGCGGGGAACTCCAGCGAGGGGAAGAGCTGTTGCTTCAGCGAGGGGATCGCGAACAAGCCGAAACCCGCGAGCACCACCGTGATCATCATCACGAGAGTGCGGTTGGCGAGGCTCAGCCTGGCCAGGGAGGTCATCCGGGCTCCTGACATGGGGAGGAGAGTGTCCGGGCAACCCTAACACTTCGCGCTATGCGAACATTCAGCCGTCGCATTAACGACTGGTAACCTCTCCGCTCGAGAGGTGACAGTGAACGACAGCCCAGCCGAGCGCCGCACTACAACCGGCGCGGCGGCCGCCCCCTGCCCGCAGCACGACCCCCCCACCACTCCGGCGAGGACGACCCCCCGGCACGACGCCGGGGAGGACGCCGGGGAGGACGCCGAGCGCGGGCGCATCATCGCCCGCCTCGCCGACCAGCAGCGCAGCATGGGCCGGCTCTTCGCCCGCGACCGCTCCATGCCGCTGCTCGCCTCCACCCTCACGATGCAGCAGCTCAAAGTCGTCATGTTCCTGTCGTTCGCCGGATCCGCCTCCGGGCAGGAACTGGCCCGCTTCCTCGGCGTCGGACTGACCACCGTCACCGGCATCGTCGACCGGATCGTCGCCCAGGGCCTGGCCCGCCGCCACGAGGACCCCCACGACCGCCGCGTACGCCGCGTCGAGCTCAGCGAGGACGGGCGGCGGCTCACCAGCGAGATCATCGAAGCCGGGACCGGCGGATACGTCCGCCTCCTGCGGCGTCTCGACACCGAGACCCTGCGCACCATGGAGACCGTGATGCGCAAGATCGAGGACGCGATGCGCGACATGCACGCCGACGACGACGACGGCGCCTGACCCCGCTCCCCGGACGGTCTCGCTGCTACCTTGCGGCGGTATGCCGACCTACATCCAGGAACTCTTCTCCCTCGACGGCCGGGTCGCCCTGGTCACCGGCGGCAGCTCCGGCATCGGATACGCCATCGCCGAGGCGCTCGGCTGCGCCGGCGCCGCCGTCGTCCTGGTCGCCCGCCGGCCCAAGGAGCTCGCCGAGGCCGTGGGCGGACTCCGAAACCGCGGCGTCCGCGCGGCGGCGATCAGCGCCGACCTCGCCGAGCGCGCCGGCGTCGCCCGCGTGTGCGACGAGGCGGACGGGTTCTTCGGCGCGGTCGACATCCTCGTCAACGACGCCGCCAACAACATCCGCAGGCCCATGGGTGAGCTGACCGCCGACGACTACGACCAGACCATCGCCGTCAACCTGACCGCGCCTTTCCTGCTCGGGCAGCACTTCGGCCCCCGCATGGCCGCCCGGGGCCGGGGCCGCATCATCAACATCGGCTCCCAGCAGTCCATCAGCGCCTTCGGCGACAGCGGCGTGTACGGCGTCGCCAAGGCCGCCGTCTGCGGGCTGACCCGTTCCCAGGCCGAGGCGTGGTCGGCCCACGGCGTCACCTGCAACACGATCATCCCCGGTTTCGTGCTGACCCCGCTGACCGCGCCGGCCCAAGCCGTCCCCGGGCGGGTCGAGCAACTGGCCGCCCGCTCCATGACCGGACGCAACGGCCTCCCCGACGACTTCCGCGGCCTGGCCGTCTTCCTCGCCTCCGACTCCTCGGCGTACGTCACCGGCCAGGCCATCTGCGTCGACGGGGGCTTCAGCGTCCACTAGGGGAACGGGCCCCGGCCCTTGCCGCTCCTCAAAGGCACCGGAGGTGTGCCAGCCCCCGCGCGTCCACGCCCGGCCGTCATCGGCCCTCCACCGCGACACGGACGCCGAGGGCCACCAGCACCGCCCCCGACGCCTGTTCCAACCGGCGGCGCACCGCGGGCCTGGCCAGAACCGCGCCGGCCCGGCCCACCAGCCAGATCACCCCGACATACCAGATCACGTCCACCACCACCCACAGCACCGCGAGCGCCGCCAGCGTCAGCGGCGTGTTGGCGCCATGCGGTACGAACTGCGGCAGAAACGACATCGCGAACACCGCAGCCTTGGGGTTGGCGCCACAGGTGGCGAGTCCCAGGCCATACGAACGACGCCAACCGCCGACCGGTCCCGCCTCGTCGGCCGGCGGCACCGGCGCGTCGAGGACCGGCGGGGCGTGCCGGGCCTTCCACAGCGATTGAAGGCCCATCAGGACCAGAAGCGCCGCGCCCACCGCCTTCATCGTGCCGTACGCGACCTCGGACGCCACGACGAGCGCGGACAGACCGAACACGGCTGCCATGGACCACAGGAAGATACCGGTCTCGTTCCCGAGCAGCGCGGCCACGCCGGAGGACCGCCCGGCTCTGAGCGTCTGCCGCAGGATCACCGCGGTGCTCACACCCGGGATCATCGCGAGCAGGAAGCAGGAGCCGACGAACGCGAGCCAGATCACACGGGACATCGTCCGGGCCCCGGCCGAGCGACCGCAACCGCTTTAACCGGCCGCGTCGCCAGGGCCGCGTCGTCACGGCCGCGTCGTCACGGCCGCGTCGTCACGGCCGCGTCGTCACGGCCGCGAACGAGGACCCTGCGGCAGCGGCGCGCGGCGAACAGGACGACGACGCCGAGCGAGCGCGTATCGCGGACGTATGGAGAATCGCATACGCCCCGGTGACGGCCCTCCGGCTTCGATAGGGGGCATGCACCACAGCGAATCGCTCCCGGCGCCGTCCCGCCGCACACGCGGAATCATGCTCGCCGGCCTGGTGGTCCTCGCCCTGGCGGGCCTGGCGTACGTCGTGCGGCGGCCGCTCCTGATGGCCGCCCCCACGTGCCTGTCCGGGCGGTGGCACGGCTGCTACGACACGGAGAACGGCGTGCTGCTCATGATGCTGGTCGCGCTGCCGGCCGCCGCGCTGGTGGCGTGGGCGCTGGCGCGCCGCAGACGAGCGGCCGGCGTCACATCGCCGTGGCGGACGGCGCTGGCCGATGTGGGCATGCTCTACTGGACGGTGCCGTTCGTGTGGCTCACGATGATGCCCGGCCCGGGGGCCGGCATCGTCCCCGGACGGGTGAGCCTGGTCCCGCTGCGGGACCTGGCGACCATGGGGCCGCTCGGCATCGGCGGCAACCTGCTAATCTTCGCCGCGCTGGGGTTCTTCGCCCCGATGCGGTTCGCGGCCCTGGCGTCCGTGCCGCGGATCCTGGCGCTCGGGGCAGGCTGCTCGGTCGTGATCGAGACCGCACAGTACGTCCTGCGGCTGGACCGGGTGTCCTCGGCGGACGACGTGCTGCTCAACGCCGCCGGCGCCGTGCTCGCCGCGCTGGCCTCGCGCCGCTGGTGGAACGCCACGACCGAGGCGCTCCCCGACCGGCCTCTCCCCTCCCCCGCGCGGGCCGGCTGAGACGGACGGCACCGCGGTCTGATGCCTGAAGCCGGCCGCTGCCGGCGCGTGCCACCGGTCGCGGGCGGCCGGGAACAGCCCAAAGGACCGGCAATGACCTGCGCCGATCTCCACCAGTGCCGCTGCGGCCGGCGCCCGGGCGGGTATGTGCCTCACGCCCGGCGGCACGGACGAGCGACAGCGAACGCCGGGGAAGGACCAGGAAGGCACACAACGAGATGTCCCGCTCCCGCGTACGCGGCCCGCGCAGCAGCAAGGTCTTGGCGACTGCCCCCACGACCCGGCGGCTGACCCTGGCCGCACTTGTGATCATGGTAGTGGGGAGCGCCGCCGCGCAGCCCGCGTCCGCCCGCGTCGCCCCGCGGCATCCGCAGCAAGGGCTCACAGCCTTCCGAGCCCCCGGTCCCGGCGGAGGAGGCGGCGGCCAGGTGATCAGCGGAGGGCTCGCGGGCGGCGCTCAGGCTCAGTCCGGCCAGGGCTACTCCAACCAGAGCCTGACCGGCGTCATCAGCCCCACCTTCGTGCAGGGACGGGCTCAGCAGGCCATCACCGACCAGGGCGGGTTCGAGGTGCAGTCCACCTACTGCGGATCGGAGCCGGACAGCTGCCTCGTCGGACAGAACATGCCGGTCCGCCAGTGGGGGTCGACGTCCGGCGTCGCGCAGCCCGGCATGTCGCAGCCGGGAGTCGCGCAGCGCGGCCGGCAGCGGCCGGCGGCGACCGGCGCCGTCAAACGACGCGATGGCCGGATCTCGCACCCCACCCGCCGATCAGCAGGCGCTCTCCCCGCTCGTCGGCACGGGTGAGGACCACCTCGGTCACACCGGCGCGGACCAGGGACTCCTCCCCCGGCGGCACGCCGGACGCCTCCCGCCGCGGCCGGCCCGGGCGCGGCGGGCTGAACCGCCCGTGAAACCGTGCGCGACCGGCCCATGAAAGTTGCACGCCCCGCCTAACTCGACCGCAGCTCACGGCCGTGCCCGAGGGCGCCCGCTTGACCGCTTCAGACGTCCTGATCACGATCACCTGGCGAGATCCTCCAGGAAAAGGGACGTTATGAGCACCCTGCGCACAGCCAGGCCGGCGTTCGCGCTCCTCATGGGCGCGGCGGTGACCGCCCAGCTCCTCACCGGCGTACCGGCCGCGTCCGCCGACACCCCGGCCGAGGGCACGCCCGTCAACGTCACCGTCAACACCCGCGCGGGCCTGGCAGCGGCGTCGGACACCGCCGTGGGCGCCAACCACGCGATCTGGGACAGCCACCTCGGCACGGACGAGACGGCCGACCTCCTCAAGGCCGCCGGCGTGAAGATGCTGCGCTACCCCGGAGGGTCGTACGCCGACATTTACCACTGGAAGACCCACACCGCCCCCGGCGGTTATGTCGCCCCCGGCACCGACTTCGACACCTTCATGAGCGGGGCCAAGCGGACCGGCGCGCAGCCGATCATCATCGCCAACTACGGCACCGGCAGCGCCCAGGAGGCCGCCGACTGGGTCGAGTACGCCAACGTCACCAAGAAGTACGGCGTCAAATACTGGGAGATCGGCAACGAGAACTACGGCAACGGCCACTACGGCGCCGAGTGGGAGGCCGACGACCACGCCGACAAGAGCCCGTCCGAGTACGCCAGGAACGTGGTGGCGTACTCGGACGCGATGAAGGCAGTCGACCCGACCATCAAGATCGGCGCTGTGCTCACCACCCCCGCCAACTGGCCCGACGGTCTCGTCGCCGCGGATGACCAGGGCACCTGGAACGACACCGTCCTGTCGATCGCCGCCTCGAAGATCGACTTCGTCATCCTGCACTGGTATCCCCCGCAGAACGGCGTCGCCGACGTCCTCACCAAGACCGCCCACATCCCCGACATGATCCACATGGTGCGCGGGCAGATCGCCAAGCACGCCGGCGCCCGCGCCGGGGACATCGGCATCGCCATGACCGAGATCAACAGTGGAGTCGCGCCGAACACCCAGCCCGGCGCGCTGTTCGCCGCCGACGCGTACGCCGGCCTCATGGCGCAGGGCGTCTTCACCATCGACTGGTGGAACGTCCACAACGGCGCCGGCACCATCAGCACCGTCGCCGGCCACACCGACTACGGCGACTTCGGCATGCTGTCCAACGCCACCTGCTCCGGCGACACCTGCGAACCACCGCTGAACACGCCGTTCGCCCCCTACCACGCACTCTCCATGATCAGCTCGTTCGCCCGCCCCGGCGACCGGTTCGTCCGCGCGGCGACCGACGACCCGATGGTCGCCGCGCACGCCGCACGCCGCCCCAACGGCGACCTCGCCGTCCTGCTCATCAACCGCGATCCCGACGGCGAACGCCAGGTGAAGATCGGTTACGCCGGGTTCACCCCCGCCGGCGGGGCGCCCACGGTGCTGACCTTCACCAACGGGGCCACCTCGGTCAGCACCGGCCAGGGCGGCACCGCGACGACCCAGACGCTTCCGCCGTACTCGCTGACCACGCTGGTGCTGCACTCCGCCACCAGCAGCGCCGGCGCCCCCGCCGCCCCCGGGCAGCCCACCGCGAGCGCCGTCACCGACACCACGGCCACCATCTCCTGGCCCACCGCCGCGCCGGGCGCGAGCCCCATCGCCAAGTACGAGATCCACCGTCAGAGAGGCGCCGTCACAGAACAGCTCGGCGAGACCCCCGGCACCTCCTTCACGGTCCACAACCTCGTCCCCGGCACTCGCCAGACGGTCAACGTGATCGCCCGTGACACCGCGGGCCGCGTCTCCTGGGCGTCGCCGCCGCTCACCTTCACCACCGGCACGCCCGGCACGAGCTCCTGCTCGGTACGCCTGCGGGACACCAACGACTGGGGCAACGGGTTCGTCGGCAGCGTCGACATCACCAACACCGGCACCGCGGCCGTCGACGGCTGGACCCTCCACTTCACCTGGCCCACCGGGTGGCAGACCGTCAGCAGCGGATGGAGCGGCAACTGGCAGCAGAACGGGACCTCGGTGACGGTCACCAGCACCCAGGACAACGGCAAGCTCGCACCCGGCGCGAGCACCTCGATCGGCTTCGTCGGCGCCTACAGCGGCCCCAACGTGCTGCCGACCGCCTTCACCCTCAACGGCGCCGTCTGCACCGCCCAATGACCCATGAGTGAGGAGGAGCCGCTGGACCTGCTTCGGCCTCGGTAACGAGGCTGATCATCTCCAGCGGCCCTCAGGCTCCGGGGCGGATTCCGGCCGTACGCCATCAAAGGGCTTGCATTCGGTACCCGGGTACAGGTTTACCGTCGAGGTATGACACGCAACGTCTCCCTCGACGTGGAGTGGGTCCCCTCCGCCTGCACGCTGCCCAACGCCGAGCGACCGCTTCGCGTGGCCGAGTTCGACGCCTTGTTCGCCAACGCGGTGCGGGGTGTGGCACGACCCGAGCACACCCGGCTGCGACTGGAACTCGTCTTCAGCCCGGACAACGCCGCCCGGGCCGCCGAACTGGCCGCCCGCGAGAACGGCTGCTGCTCCTTCTTCACCTTCACCCTCACCATCGCCGATGGCGGCCTGGCGCTGGAGGCGACCGTGCCGGTCCAGCATGTCGGCGTGCTGGACGCTCTGCAGGCCCGCGCTCTGTGCTGAGGAAGACGATGGCGATGGACCGCGAGCACCTGCTCGCCGATCAGGTGTCCGCCGAACTGCAGGGCTCAGGCAGGCCGTACCTGCGCAGCGGGCAGGTTGCCGAGCGAGCCGGCGTCAACCCGCAGACGCTGCGCTACTACGAGCGCCGCGGGCTCATCGCCGAACCGGCGCGCAGCCCGGGCGGGCACCGCGCCTACCCGCCCGAGACCGTCACCCTGCTGACCGTGATCAAGGCAGCGCAGCGGCTCGGCTTCACCCTGAAGGAGGTGGCCGAGCTGATCGACACCGGACGGCGCCGCCACCCCACCCCCGACCTGCGCGAGCGCGTCCAGGAAAAGATCGCCGAGGTGGACGCGCGGATCGCCGACCTGACCACCATCCGGCGCGCGCTCGGCGCGGTGGCCAGCGCCGGTTGCGACAGCCTGACCCACTGCACCTGCCCCGACTGCCCTCTGCCGTTCGCCGACATGGCCACGAGCCGTATCCCCGAGGAGAACTGACCGCAGTCGAGCGCCTACCACGACCCGCGCGCCCGGCCAGGCCCGTACCGGTGACCCTGTCCGCCCCCGGTTTTCGCTGGTTTAGGGGGTTTTGGATTGTCGAGTGTCAGTATTGCCTCAAACCCAGCACCTTTACAAAGTAGATCAAAGACTATGTTCTCCGCCTGAATGCCGGACTCGGCAAGTGGCCTGGTTGCCATCGCCGTCACCCGTACGCCGACCGGCTCGCTCACCTCCGGGTCGAGCCTGGTGCGGGCATCGACGCCCACGTCTCCCCTGCGCCCACCCGCCACCAGAAATGTCGTAGCCGCCCTGTTGGATGGCCCGATGACCGCTGCTGACCTCGCTCGAAGACTCCCTTCCATCGCCACCGTCCGGAAGCTGAGCCAGTCGTATGCCGTCCTGGACGCGATCCTGAGCGCCGGCGAATACGCCTGCTACTCCTTCGACCGGCGATGGGGTCCGCATGAGGAACTCGCTTCCATGACCAACGGCAGCGGGGACGAGTACTCGATCGTCTTCGCCGCAGGCGGCGTGTTCATCCGGGGCTTCGATCACGAGTCGCCGATGAGCCCTTATGGGGATGACGGCTACGGCCCATGGCCGGGGCTCGTCGACTCGGTCCCGTCAGAGTTCGCCGCCTACGTGACCGAGCCCGCCTTCTGTCACGATGCCGGCACCGGACCGTTTCTCGCGGCCACGGTGTGCCTGTGGCGTGGTCACGACGATGCGGCATGGCAGACCGGTGCCCTCGACTACCCCGAGACCGACGATCCTGATGGCGCTACCTATCTGTTCGACCTCCTGTCCGCGCAGACGCCCGAGGTCTACTGCGACTACGCCTCGGACTACTTCGGCCGGACGGTCGACCCATCGGATGTCACGGCCATCTTCGACCACCGCGAGATCACCCCCGACCTCGTCCGACGCCTCAACCCCGGGATCGGCCTGGCAGATCTCGCAGAGGCGCTCGACACCATCGGCTACAGGTGTTGAGAAGCGAATCGGAAACGGGCGGCTGATGAGCACTTCGGATCTCGTGGTCGACATCGTGGCCAGGGGGAACGTCCTGGGGGCCGACCACACGTGCAGCCCCGACCAGGTCGACCGGATTCTCGGGATCACGTCGGCGGAGAACCGGCACCGACGACAGATGTGGCGCGACTACGGCCTGGTCGACTTCTTCTGGGAACAGGGCCCTGGAGAGGAGAACTGGCGCGGCACCCACTTCACCGTGCAACTCCATCGGCTCGGCTCGGCCGGTCCGCAGGTAGCGGCCGGCCCGATCGAGAAGGAGTACGGCCCACTCCAGCCGCACCTGCCGTTCCACGCGCTCCGCACGGCCCTCGCCGATCTCGGCATCGACCTCGTCGAACTTCCCACCACGAACGTGGAATTCCGCGAGTACTGGCAACCCGAGTCAATGGTGTCGCTCCTGGTCACCGATGACCGGCTTGATGGTGGCGTCTACGCCGTCACCGCGCCACTGCGCGCCGAGACCGCAGCGCGGCGCACCTCGGATCCTGCTCCCGGCGGACACCGCATCGACCATCTCCTGCAGGCCACCGCATCCCAACGGCAGGCTTGGCTCAACCGGCATCGAAGCAAGGGCGTCGACGCCCCCAACTGGTGGTTGTCGCTGTTCCTCCACATCGAGGCCACGGTGAACAACCGATCCGACCAGCGAGCCGAAGCCGCGCGACTGTACATGTGGGCCGTCCGGCAGGCCCACAAGACGGGAACCTTCTCCGACGCCGAGACCGCGATCCGCATCGCGTCCTTCAGCACGGCCCGCCACGTCAGGGGCCACAGCGACGACCTGGCCGGCGTCCTTCCAGCGCCCGAAGCCATCGTCCGCGCCTGCCTCGACGCCCTGCCGATCACCCTCGACCAAGCTCAGACGCCCTGCCGGCCGAGCCTCGACGACCTCGACGCGATACGCGCGAGCCGCCAGGCCAAGAACCTGATCAACCTGGCCGCTCCCCACCTGGATCGGCTCCACGGTCCGCACCTCGCCGCGGAGCTCAACGCCTGGATCACGGCGATGCCGAACCTGGCCTGACCGGCCGCTGGTCGACCTGCGCTGATCCATGAGTTCAGCAGACCCGCCACCCGATTCGGGCAACCGCCCTACCGATAGGTAGGCTGCCGGCATGGTCGGCGAAAACTCTGTCCGCATAGCGGGCCTAACCAAGCGGTACGGCGAGCGAACGGTCCTCGACGGGGTCTCCCTGGACATCCGGCGGGGCGGCCGTACGGTTGTCCTTGGTCCCAACGGGGCCGGGAAGTCCACGTTGCTGGAAGTCGTCTCCACGGTGCGCACTCCGACGTCGGGGACGGTCGTGGTGGAGGGGCACGACGTCATGACCGACGTCCGGTCGGCACGGCGGCTGATCGGGATGGCCCCACAGTCCAACGCGCTCGATCCGCTGGCGACGCCGGTGGAGGTGCTGGAATTCCAGGGCGTGGCCCTGGGCCTCGGCAGGCAGGCCGCGCGCCGCCGGTCAGGCGAGCTGGTGGAGCTGTTCGGGCTCGGCGAGCACCGGGCCACGCGGATCGCGAAACTGTCGGGCGGGACCCGCAGGAAGGTCGATCTCGCCGTCGCCCTGGTCGGAGAGCCCTCGCTCATCGTGCTCGACGAGCCCACCACGGGTCTCGACCCGCTCGCCCGGATCGAGTTCTGGGCGGAACTCAAACGGCTGAGCACGGCGGACGGGTCGCGGACACTCCTGATCTCGACCCAGGACCTGCACGAGGCGGAGGTGCTGGCCACCGACATCGTCGTGCTGCGCGAGGGCGGGGTCGTCGCGCACGACTCACCCGAAGCGCTCAAGAACCGCGTCGGCGTACGCACCCTGACGCTGACCCTGGACACCGACGAGGCGGCACACCGCCTGGCCGAGGCCACCCGTGCCGGATTCGTCCCGGAGCCCGGCGGTCCGGCCATGGTCCGGCTCTCGCTCCCCGGTGACCCCGCCGTGCTCCGCGCGGCGCTGGACGACGTCGGCGCCGTCGCGGCGTCCGTCGAAGAGCTGCGCCTGACCGGCCCGTCACTCGACGACGTCTTCGCCGCCCTCACCACACCGGCGACCCGCCTCGACGAGAAGGAGCCGGCATGACCACCGCCGTCCTCGCCGTACGTGCCCGCCGCGCCGCGGCCCTACCCGTGACCGTCGCGGCCACGGCGCGAGCCCTGCGCACCGTGCTCCGTTCGCCCGCGCTCCTGATCAGCCCCATCGCCCAATCGCTGTTCTTCCTGCTGATCTACTCGGGACAGCTCGGCCAGGTCGGCGCCGGCTATCTCGGCGGCCGGTCCTTCATCGCCTTCCTCCTTCCGCTGATCCTGCTCACCGGCGTCGCGACCGGCGCCGGCGCCGCGGGAACGCTGACCGTGAACGACCTCACCAGCGGCTACCTCGACCGGCTCCGGATCGCGCACGGAACGGCCACCCCGTTCCTCACCGGCACGGTTCTGGCCACCATCCTCGCCGTCACCGGTGAGGGCCTCCTCACCGTCGGCGGCGCGATGGTCGCCGGATACCGGCCGAGCACATGGGCGGGGGCGCTCGGGATGCTCGGGGTCATGCTGGTCCTCGGCGTCACGGTCGCCCTGTTCAGCGTCGCCGTCGCCGTTCGCACCTCCTCCTCGTCGGCCGCCGGGCTCGTCACGCTGGTCTTCTTCGGGCTGTCGTTCTTCACCGGCGTGTTCGCTCCCGTCAGCGAGCTAACCGGCTGGATGCGGGCGATCGCCACGGTCAACCCGCTCACGTACGTCGTCGAAGCCGCCCGGCAGATCGAGAGCGGCCTCGCCCTTTCCGCCGGCCCGGCTGCCACGATCTTCCTGACCACGCTGGCCGTGGCGGGGTTCGTCGCGTGCGGCCTCGCCCTCCACCACGCCCGGAGTAACCGATGACCACCACCGACACCCGCACTCTGCTCATGGACGCGTTCAGCGACCAGCTCGCCGCGGTCGGCTACTCCGGCATCTCCCTCGTCGGCGTCGCACGTACCGCCGGAATCCGGAAGCCGTCGATCTACCACCACTTCCCCGGCGGCAAGGAGGAGCTCTACGCGTCGGTGGCGACCCGGTTCATCGACACCGCGCACGCGCGGATCGCCGACGCGCTGGCCTCCGGAACGACCTTCGAGGAACGCCTGGCGGCACTCGTCCGGGCCGCTGCGGAGCACGCGGGCGCGACGATCTCGTTCGAGCAGCGCGTCTACGACGCGCTCGACCTCGTGAGCGCCTCCACCAGGAACCGCATCTCCACGCGCTACGTCGAAGCCCTCCTTTCCCCCGTCGTCGCCCTCTTCAGGGAGGCGGTCGGGGAAGGCCGCGTCACCGGAGACCCGGAGTTCCTCATGAACGCCTTCCTCCACCTCGCCCGCGCAGTAGATCTCTCCTCGGACGACGACGCGCCGCGGATCGTCGACCTCTTCCTCAACGGAGCGCGTCCCCGAAACCGGTGAGGACGACGATCCGCCCGGTCGCCCGGGTCATCGCGACGTAGCGGTCGACGTCGCCATCGGCCTTGACGATCTCGTTGGCGCGGCGCAGCTCGCGCACCGCGCGCTCTCGGTTGAGTCGGCCTGGAGCGCGGTACTGGGATTACTCCCGGCCCGTTTCTCCAGGCCGCTCTCCGAACCCGCCGTGCGCCTCTCAGCGCAGCGGGCTCTCCACGGTCTCTGTCAGGTGGGATCTGGAACCCACAGGTTGGGGATCTTGGTGCCGCGGTAGCGATACCGGGTGACCGGAATAGCCTCTATCCGCATCATCGTGATCTCGCCCCCTGTGATCGGTAACCACCGCCCGGTTGGGGTGGTGAACCTCTTGCGGACGTCCTTCCAATTCCAGCGGTGCCGCTTGGCCAGCATGCGGATCACTCGCCTCCAGGCGAAGCGGTCCAGCATGCCGAAGACGCTCTTGGCCACGGCGTGCTTGAAGTAGTTGGCCCACCCGCGCATGATCAGATTGAGTCTGGTCAGCACGTGTCCGAGATCCTGTTGCGATGTCCTGCGGGTCAGGGCACGAATCTTCGCCTTCAGCGACCGGATCGGCCGGTTGTCGATGAAGGTGTAGACGTGCCACTGGCTCGTCCCCCGCTTGCGGCGCCATTGGATGCGGAACCCCAAGAAGGAGAATCCCTCGCTCATGTGCACCACCTGGGTTTTGGCCTCCGACAAGCGCAGGCCCAACCCGGCGAGGGTGGTGGCGATCTGTTCCCGCAATGCCTCGGCATCGTGCTGGTTCCCATACACCAGCACGGCGAAATCATCCGCATAGCGGATGAGTCGCCAGGTCGCCAGGCCCTTGCGGCGGCGGGTAATGCGTCGGCTTTCGGTGGACATGACCCCGCCGTCCTTCCATGGCCCAGTCAGGTGCTCATCCAGAGCCGTGAGGGCGATATTGAAGATCAGCGGGGACAGGATGCCCCCTTGCGGCGTACCGGTGTGCGTTTCCTGATGCTCGTTAAGTTCGGTCATGATCCCGGCTTTGAGAAACGCCTTGACCAGCCCCAGTACGCGTTTGTCCTTAACACGGCCTCGTACCCGATCCATGACGGCCGAGTGTGAGACATTGTCGAAGGCCGCCTCGATATCCGCATCCAGCACCCAGCGGTAGCCGTGAGTGCCGAAGTGGTGGATCTCGGCGATCGCATCCTGGGCGCGCCGTTTGGGCCGAAACCCGTACGAGACCGGCTCGAAATCGGCCTCGAAGATCGGTTCCAGCACCAGCTTCAGCGCCGCCTGGACAACCCGGTCCGCCACGGCTGGGATACCGAGCTTACGCAGCTTCCCCGACCCACCCGGCTTCGGGATCTTCCTCTCCCGCACCGGCAATGGATCGAACGTGCCTGCCTTCAGCTGGGCACGCAGGTCGTCCAGGAAATCCTCGACGCCAATCAGCTCTTCGACGTGGGCGACCGTCAAACCGTCCACGCCCGGGCTGCGCGCACCGAGGTTCATCGCGACCCGGTCGAACGCCACGAGCAGCGTGGCCGGGTCATGCACGAAATTAAACAGGTCATCAAACCGGCGGCCGGGATCTGCCGCCGCCCACTGATGAAGTTTGGTCTGCATCTCCGATACCTTCCGGCGCGGTCCTATCGCGACCTCGGCCGGCCAGGCACCCTCATTCGAGGATGCATCTTTCGGCATTGCAGCATCCTTCCCTTCGCGAAACCGCTGCCGCCCTTTCCCATGTGACCGGCTCTCCCGGCCTCGGAGTACTACGGCGGCTCCGCCCCACCCGGCCCATTCAGCGGTCGGTGCACCTATCCCAATCGGCCAACGACAACGGCCCGGGACCGGTACCAGGTGGTTCCCACGTTCACTGATGTTCGTTCGACGGAGGAGGAGCCCGACTCTGTCCCAGCGGCATCGCCATAAGTACGCCGCAGACCTTCCCTATGGCCTCCCAAGCGGACGAGTTAATACCCGCCTGGAAGCTCCCGCCGTGTCATATCCGGCGGGACGCACCGCGTCCGACCCTTATCCGCCAGATTTGAGTCGGCACCCCAGTTGAAGGACGTAATCACGCCGGTTCCTCGCGTACTCCTTTCCGTCACGCTCGCCGGGCCCGCGCCATCTGGCAGTTCTGCCACGCCCCGGCTTTGTCAGGGCTGCTCCCACCCTCCCCGGCACCACCCAGGGCGGGCTTCCCTCAGCTTCAGCGCCCTGCTGCGACAGGACACAGGAGGAGGTCTTCCACCTCCTCGCGAACCATCAGCGCCTCGTGGCGCACAAGCTCTTGGGGGTACTTCCTCGGGGCTGGCATCGTGACGTGATTCTCCCTTCCGCCAGCAGATGATGCTGGCTTCAGGGCCTCCACGAAAGTCGGAGTGGTTCACTCGAAGAGTTCGGCGTCAGGCTGCCATTTCCGTGGTGCCGGAGGGCGCAGGGGGTGCGTTCACGTCTTCCGCTTCCAGATCGACGCTCCAGCGCAGATGAGGCCGATCAGGAACGGGTGAACGGCACCGCGTTCGATGAGGCCGATGATGCCGATGGGGGTGTCGCCCGCGGTAAAGATCATCGCGAGGTAGAGCACCATCGAAAGCAGACCGATCACGCCGACCGTGATCAGTGCTCGCCCCATTCGCGGAGAGATGCCGATGCGCCGCCACCTGCTTCCGAGCACGATGGCCAGCGCGTTCCCACCGACGAAGCCGGCGAAGGCTCCCATGCTGTGGTACTCGCCGGTGCCGTTGTTGAGTGCCTCGCCAGATCCGGGAAACAGCGCGAGCAGGACGCCGCCGACGGCCAGCAGCGTCGCGGGGGCGAGCATGGCCCAACGGCGGCCGTCCGACAGATCGCGCAGCGTGGCCACTCCGGCCAGGATCGTGATCCCGAAGAGGAGGAATCCGGCGTTCATTACCCAGGCCAGGGGCGAGTACATGTACTGCCCGAACAGAGTCGAGGGCCCGTGAACTCCGAGGTTGCTGATGAAATGGTGCGTGTAGCTGTAGGCGGGGTCGGTCCACGCTGCGGCGGCGACGAACTCCCCGAACAGGAAGATCGCCGGCCCGGCGACGAGCAACGCTCCCGCCAGTCGGCGCTGCGCAGGCAGGCGCACGTGGGAGGCAGGCATCTCGCGACTTTTAGACCGTGAGTCAATTGCTTCGGACATGGTCGGGTCCCTTTCTGGTAGCCGGGGTTGGCGGGAGGGCCCGCCGGAGATTGACGCGGCTCGCTTGTGCCTGCGAGTCCCGATCGGCGGCGGCCGGGGAGGCCGAGCGGCTGGGCTAAGACCTCATGGCCAGGAGCCGGGTAACCGTCAACGAGTACGCCATGAGCGAGAACCTCTAACTTCACTCACTAACTAACTACATCGAGACTACTTTTACTGTCAATATCCTTAGTGTTCGGGTGTAGAGTATGCGCCATGGTGGACGCAGCGACGGCGGGGCGACGTGAGCGCAAGAAGGCGGCGACGCGGGCGGCGATACTAGAGGCGGCGACGACGCTTTTCCTCGCACGCGGCTTCGATACGGTGACTGTGCGCGAGATCGCGGATGCGGCCGATGTGTCGCCCAAGACGGTCTTCACACACTTCCCACACAAGGAGGCGCTCGTCTTCAGTGACGAAGGCGAGCGGCATGAACGCCTGATTGCTGCGGTGAGTGGCCGCATGGCGGGGACCTCGATCTCCGACGCGCTGAAGGCTCACTACCTCGCCGAAATCGCCATGCTCAAATCCGAGCCGCAGAGCCGAATACTCGCTCTCATGGAGGAGACGCCGGCTCTGGTCGACTACGCGGAGAAGATGTGGTTGCGCCACGAGGATGCCTTGGTCGCGGCGATCACCGAGGAATTCGGGCTGGAGGAGCCAACCGAAGAGATCCGCTTCTACGTCCGGTTTGCCCTGCAGATTCAGCTCATGGCCAGCCGTGAGCCCGATCCAGCGGCGGCCATCGATGCGGGGTTCCACCTTCTCGATAACGGGTGGGCGCCCTACGGCGAGGCTGGAGGGGATAAGCGCAGCCGCAAGGAGTCGTGAGCCGCCGCCATGGGGCAACTGAGGAGGAGAGAGTCTCTAGGCCAAGGCCTCACGGAGCGGCGGCGCCCCATCGGGCCCGCCGCTCCGGCGTCGTGGCCAGGGCACCGAGGGCCTCTTTCTCCGGACCGTAGATGCGGCGGATGTTGGCGAGTTGCTGGTCGCGAGACTGGCCGGATTGACCTTCTCCGGACCTCAAGTGCCCAAAGGGGCCGATAATCTCGCCCGACGAGCAACGGCGCGAAAGTGGCGACGCGTGTTCATCTACCGACCGCATCTCGGACGCGCCACCACCCGGATCGGAACGGCGAGTCCGGTAAGCGCGCCTCGACGCCTCGCTAACCACTGACCGTTCCGTTGCTGCATCTTGATTCCGGACCACACCCTTGTTACAGGCGGAGGATGACCAGGACAGTGTCGTCGGTGGCACCGGCAGGTGGGATCAGGTCGGCCAGGAGGGCGTCGGCGAGTGCTTCAGGGGCTGCGCCCTGGTGGCGGGTGAGGGAGTCGGCAAGCCGGGCCTCGCCGACATCGAGGCCCTCACCGCGGCGTTCGATCAGCCCGTCGGTGTACAGCACAAGGGTCGCCCCCTCGGTGAAGGCGGTCTCGGCCTGGATGCGGGGGAAGGGTTCAGGGCGGGCACCGAGCGGAGGATCGGTGGCCTGGTCGAGGAAGTCCACCGCGCCGGCGGGATTTAGCAGGGCTGGCGGAAGGTGGCCAGCGCTACTGTAGGCGATGGTGCGCTTGGTGCAGTCGATGATGCACAGGACCGCCGTGGTCGACTCCGCGCCATCGACCGAGCGAGCGTACAGGTCGAGGGCGTGCAGGGCCTGGGCGGGGCCGTCGGCGACGCGGGAAGCGGCGCTGAGGGCGCTGTGTAGCTGGCCCATGACGCCAGCGGCGGCCAGGCCGTGACCGACGACGTCGCCGACGGCTACCGCGATGCGGTCGCCAGGCAGGTCGAACAGGTCGTACCAGTCCCCGCACACGTTCAGGGCCCCGACCGCCGGGCGGTAGCGCACTGCTGAGCAGTGATGTCTCAAAGGCCTAGGGGCGGGCAGCATTGCCCGTTGCAGGCTCAGGGCGACTTCCCGTTCACGGGCGTGGGCCTGGCGCAGCCGTTCGGTGACCTCCTGCAGTTCTCGGGCCCGGGTGAACAGCTCGGCCTCCAGTGCCGTCATTTGGCCTCCGCCGCCTCGGCCACTGCGGGTGCGGATCAGCTCGGTGATGTCTTCCTCCCGGTGAAGCAGCAGCACCACGCGCCCATCCGGGTCCAAGATGGGGACGTTGATCGGGCTCCAGTACCGTTGCTCCCAGATCCCGGGCCGATCCGGGTACTCCACGTCGTACCGGTGCAACGTCATGGCGTCGCGGTACCCGGTGGTGGCCACCCACCGCAGTGAATCCTGCAGCTGGCGCATGCCTGTCACGGTGGGGTTCTTGGGGTCATCGGGGAAGACATCAGCCAGGTGGCGGCCCACCACCTGGTCACGGGCGCGGCCCATGATGCTCAAGAACGCCTCATTGACGTCGGCGTACACCAGGTCTGTGGTGAACAGGGCCACCGCGGTTGGCAGTGCCTGGAATACCGCCTCGTAGTCGATCTCCGATGCTTTCACCATGCCACCTGCCCGTGACGCCATGTCAGTCACCTGCTCTTTCACGATAAGCACCGGCGGCCTTCGGGCAGGTCCAAGGGTGAGGAACCAGCGGACAGTGGTTATCGCGATAAGAACTTAACCGGCATGCCTGCAAAGTAGGCCCCACCGGCAGACGGATCACCCACAGCGATCAAGCCGTTACAAGATCCCCGCCTATTCGACGCTCCACCCGGATCGGAACGGCTAGTGGCGGTAAGCCGCGCCCCGACGCCTCGCTAACGCCACTGACACATCGTCCGCGCCTGCCTGGACGCCCTGCCGATCACCCTCGACCAAGCTCAGACGCCCAGCCGGCCGAGCCTCGACAACCTCGACGCGATACGCGCGAGCCGCCAGGCCAAGAACCTGATCAACCTGGCCGCTCCCCACCTGGATCGGCTCCACGATCCGCACCTCGCCACGGAGCTCAACGCCTGGATCACGGCGATGCCGAACCTGACCTGACCGGCTGCGCGTTCTCATCCCGCCCTACTCTGGACAGCTCGGCCAGGTCGGCGCCTGCTGGATGCGGAGCGCCGCGGATCGTCGACCTCTTCCTCAACGGAGCGCGTCCCCGGAACCGGTGAGGACGACGAGTCGCCCGGTCGCCCGGGTCATCGCGACGTAGCGGTCGACGGCGCCTTCGACGCCCTCGCCGAACCTGTCCGGGTCGACGAGGACGACGAGGTCGAACTCGAGCCCCTTCGCCAGCTCCGGGGTCAGCGACCGGACGCGGGAGGTCTCCCGGAAGGCGGGGTCGCCGATGACGCAGGCGACCCCCTCGGCGTGCTCGGCGGCCCAGGCGTCGAGGATCGCGCCCAGGTCCGAGGCTGGCCCGTAGATGACGGGCAGGCCGCTGCTCCGGATGGAGACCGGCACGTTCGCGTCGGGGAGCACCGCCCTGATGACCGGCTCGGCCTCCGTCATGACCTCCGCGGGCGTCCGGTAGTTGATGCTCAGGGTGGCCAGGCCGACCCGGTCGAGCCCGATCCGTTCGAGCCGTTCCCGCCACGACTCGGTGAACCCGCGCCTGGCCTGGGCGCGGTCCCCGACGATCGTGAAGCTCCTGGACGGGCAGCGCAGCAGCAGCATCTGCCACTCCGCGTCGGTGAGCTCCTGGGCCTCGTCCACGACGACGTGCGCGAACGGACCGGCGAGCGCGTCCGGCTCCGGGCCGGACAGCGCGGTCTCGTCGACCAGTGCGTCCTGCAGGTCCTGTCCGCGGAGCATCGACATCACGAGCATCTCGGAGTCGTCGGCCTCGATCAGATTCTCGGCGACGCGCGCCATGTGCTCGCGCTGGGCGGCCACGGCGGCGTCACGCCTGCGCCTGCGCCGGGACGCCTCCGGATCACCGAGCCGTTGCCGCGCCGCGTCCAGGAGCGGCAGGTCGGAGATGGTCCACGCCTGGGGGTCGGCACGCTGCAGCTTCCGTACCTCGTCCGGGCCCAGCCAGGGCGCGCACAGCCGCAGATAGGCGGGCACCGACCACAGGTCTCCGACGAGGTCGGCCGCTTCGATCAGCGGCCACGCGCGGTTGACGGTCGTGAGCAGCTCCCTGTCGCGCAGCAGCGACCTGCGGACCAGCTCGGCCGGCGCTTCGTCGTCGTACTTGTCCACCAGGATCGCGACCAGCTCCTCCACGATCCGGTCACGCGCCTCGTTGTGCGGGGTGCCGGGGTCCGGCGCGTCGAACGCCTCGGCCCAGTCGTCGGGGCTCACCCGGACGTCGCCCCAGGGAGTCGTGAGGGTCATCGCCTCGGTGGGCGGGTTCTCGTGGAACCTGACGGCGGGCTCGATCGCCTTCACCATGTCCGCGGACGACTTCAGGCGTGCAACGTCCGGGTCGGTCTCGGCCGTCGCCGTGGCGCCCTCGGCGACGAGGTTCCGCAGGGTGCAGGTCCGCACGCCCTCCTCGCCGAGGCTGGGCAGGACGTCGGCGACATAGGCGAGGTAGGGCTGGTGGGGGCCGACGAACAGTACGCCGCCCCTGCGGTGGCCGAGGCGGGGGTCGGAGTAGAGGAGGTAGGCGGCACGGTGCAGGGCGACCACGGTCTTGCCCGTGCCCGGGCCGCCGTCGACGACGAGAGCGCCCCGGGAGTCCGCGCGGATGACGGCGTCCTGGTCGGCCTGGATGGTGCCGAGCACGTCCCGCATCCGCCCCGACCGGCTGCCGCCGAGGCTGGCGATGAAGGCCGACTGGTCGTCCAGCGCGGCGTGTCCTTCCAGCCCGTCCGGGGTGAACACCTCGTCCCAGTAGTCGCTGACCCGGCCGCGGGTCCAGCGGTACCTGCGGCGGCTCGCCAGCCCCATCGGGTTGGCGTGGGTGGCTCCGAAGAACGGCTCGGCGGCCGGGGAGCGCCAGTCGAGCAGCAGCCGGCGTCCCGTGCCGTCGGTGAGGCCGAGCCGTCCCACGTACACCGGCTCGGAGCCGTCCGCGCCGACCATGCGGCCCAGGCACAGGTCGAGGCCGAAGCGGCGCAGCACCCGCAGCCGGGAGGTCAGCCGGTGGATCTCCAGGTCGCGGTCCAGCGCCCGCTGCCCCTGGCCGCCGGGCGCCCTGAGCTCGGCGTCGAGACGGGCGGACAGCTCGGCGATCGACTGGTCGAGAGTCCGCGCGACGGCGGCGAGGTGCCGCTCGTCAGCGGAGATCAGCGCCGGGTCCGCCTTGTGCGAGAGGCGTTCCGGCAGGTCGAACGCGCTGGTGGTCAAAGGATTCACGTCATGAGCTCCGATCTGGGCGCGCCGTGCGACCGTGACGCACGACGGCGCGCGCACGCGCCTCGCGTCCCCCGTTTCCGCAGGCTGCGGTCTCGGCCGATGATTCTGCGGCATGACCCGGGTCTTGCCGCAAGACCCCCTGTGCGCTATACGTTGAAAGTGGCGGGGATCTTCGCTTCTCCCTCGCGCCGCCGCCCCGTCCCGAAGCCGTCGAAGTCGCGCGTGAGGTCAGGACGCCGGAGTCTAGCCGGGCTGGACCTCGTCGAAGAGGGCGATCGCCTGCGCGGGGTCCGGGCTCACGAGGCGTTCCAGACCGGCCGCCGTGATCGCCGCCCACTTCCCGGCCCGTGCCCACATCCGCTCCTCGAACGCGCGGACCCCCTCGTACGGATCGTGAGAGGCGGCGATGGACTCGGCGAGTTCGGCGCCTTCCAGCATCGCGAGGTTCGCACCCACTCCCAGCGGGGGCATCAGGTGGGCGGCGTCGCCCAGGAGCGTCACCCCGGGGACGTGGTCCCAGGTGTGCGGCACGGGCAGCACGTGGACGGGGCGGTGGACGAATGCGGTGCCGTGGCGGAGAAGGTCGAGCAGAGGACCGGCCCAGCCGTCGAACATGGTCAGCAGGTGTGATCGGACGGCCTCGGCGTCGGCCAGGTCAAGGTGCGCGTGCCAGTCCAGCGGCGCGCGGAACTGTGCGTACACCTTGACGTGGCCGCCGCTGTTGCGCTGGGCGACCAGGCCGCGGTTCACGCCGTACGCGGCGACGGAGCCGTCGCCGACCAGACGGGCGAGGCCGGGATGGCGGGTGTCGACGTCGTCCAGTGCGGTCTCGACCATGGTGACGCCGGTGTAGTGCGGCGTCGCGGGCGAGACGGCGGGGCGGACCCTGGACCAGGCGCCGTCCGCGCCCGCCACGAGGTCGAACGTCTCCTGCCCGCCGTCCGCGAAACGGACCAGCGTGCCGTTCCCGGCCACCGGCGCCACCTCGGTCACGCTCCTCCCCCACTGGACGTCCAGGGGGCCGAGCAGCAGGTCGCGGAGCCGCCCGCGGTCGATCTCGGGGTTGGCCCGGTCGCCCGCGCGGGGTCGCCAGTCGCGCAGGACGGTCCCGTCCACGTCCAGGATGCGCATGGCCTGCCCCTCGGGGCGGGACAGCGCCCGGAACTCCGCCAGCAGCCCGGCCTTGTCCAGTGCGAGCTGCCCCATCCCCTCGTGCAGGTCCAGCGTGCCGCCCGGAGGGCGGGCGTCCGGGGCGGGGTCGCGCTCGAAGACGGTGACGGGATGACCATGGCGGCGCAGGACGCGGGCGAGGGTGAGGCCCGCCATACCGGCCCCGACCACGGCGATACGATGCATCATGTCGATACACTGTATTTGCCCGATATAACGTATCGCAACCGTACGATGTCTTCCATGACTGTGTGGGACCGTCCGGAGCCGCCGACCCGCCCCGCGCCGCTCGACCGGGAGAGGATCGTCGCCGCCGCCGTCGCGCTCGCCGACGAGGGCGGGCTGGAGGCCGTGACCCTGCGCAAGGTCGCCGCCCGGCTGGACGTCGGCCCGATGCGGCTGTACGGATACATCGCCACCAAGGAGGAGCTGTTCGACCTCATGGTGGACGAGGTCTACGGCGAGATCCTCCCCCTGGACCGGCCCGGCGACTGGCGGGAGGCGCTGCGCGTCCTCGCCTGCCGCACCAGGCAGGCCGCTCTCCGCCACGAATGGCTGGCCGACCTGCTCGGCGGCCGTCCGGCCCTCGGCCCGAACGCCCTCGCCGTCACCGAGGCCACGCTGGCCCCCCTCGACGGCGTCGCCGACCTCGACACCGTCGTGCGCGCCGTGGAGACCGTCAGCGCCTACTTCACCGGCGCGATCAGGCGCGAGATCGCGAACCTGCGGGCCGAGCGCGCCACGGGCCTGTCCGAGCGCGAGTGGCAGCGCGCGTCCGGCCCGCACGTGACGAGGATGCTGGCCACGGGCCGCTTCCCCGCACTGGCCAAGTTCGTGCACGACGGCACGGAGGTGGACGCCGAGACGTCCTTCGCCACCGGGCTGGACTGGGTCCTCGACGCCGTGGCCGCCAAACTCGCCCGGCCGGGGAACGGCCGCTGAGGGCTCAGCCGCCGGACGGCGCGCCGTACACGCGGGACAGGTCGGCGACGGCCTCCGCCATCAGCGCGCGCAACTCGGCGGGCTCCAGCACCTCCACGAGGGCGCCCATCCGCAGGAGCAGCCACCGCGCGTGGGTGAGGGACTCGACGGGCAGCGTCAACCGGGTCCAGCCGTCGGGCTCCGGCTGCCCGTCCACCAGCGCCTTGTCGACGACGTCCCGGCTGAGGGTGTGCCGGAGCAGGTCCTCCGCTCCCGGCGCGAGCCGCACCACCGTCTCGGCCGTGTACAGGCGTGAGGCGAACTCCGCCGCGAAGGTGCGCCAGAACTCGGCGAGGTCGAAGTCCGGTGGCCGCACGAAGCGCTCGGGCAGCACCTCGGCCTCGATGATCCGGCCGACGCGGTAGGTGCGCACGGTGCCGTCGCAGCCGGCGGCGAGATACCAGGAGCCGCCCTTGAGCACCAGGCCGTAGGGATGCAGCAGCCGTTCGACCTCCGCGGGCCCCCACCGGCGGTAGCGCAGCCGGAGCACCCTTTCCTCCCACACAGCCTCCGCGACCTCCGTGAGGAACGGCGCCTCGTCCATCCCCCGGTACCAGCCCGGCACGTCGAGATGGAACCTCTCCCGCATCCTGGCCGCGTGGGACCGCGGCTCGGGCGGCAGCGCGGCGAGCAGCTTCAGCTCCGCCGCCGCGGCGAAGTCGGCGAGCCCCAGCTCGGCGGCCGGGCCCGGCAGGCCTGCCAGGAAAAGGGACGACGCCTCCTCCACGGTGAGCCCGTTCAGGCGGGTACGGTAGCCGTCGAGCAACCGGTATCCGCCCAGCGGCCCGCGATCGGCGTAGACGGGCACACCGGCGGCCGACAGGGCCTCGACGTCACGGTAGACGGTGCGGACCGACACCTCGAGCTCGGCCGCGATCTCTGGGGCGGTCATCCTGCCGCGGGTTTGGAGCAGGAGCAGGAGGGATAGCAACCGGCTCGCGCGCATATGACCAGTCTGCCACCTTTACAAAGTAGATTTATTTGCTTTCGCACATGTGCTGTGTTCAAATGCACACATGGAAAGTGCCGATCGGATCCGCGCCATCATGAACGCGCTGCGCACCTCCGACAGCGTCTCGGTGGCGGAGTTGGCACTGGCGTACGGCGTCTCGGAGATGACCATCCGGCGCGACCTGGACGAGCTCGCCCAGCAGGGAGTGGTCCGGCGCGTCCGCGGTGGCGCGCTGAGCCTGCTGCTGCGCGGCGAGGAGCCGCCCTTCGGCGTGCGGGAGCGTGAGGCGGTCGACGTCAAGCGCCGCATCGGCGCGGAGGTCGCGGCCCTGCTGGCCGATGGCGAGGCCGTGCTGCTCGACAGCGGCACGACCACGCTCGAAGTCGCCAGGGCCGTGCGCGAGCGCCGCCTGACCATCCTGCCGCTGGCCCTGTGGGCGGCCCAGGAACTGGCGAGCGCTCCCCGCGTCCGCCTCGTCCTGCCCGGCGGAGAGGTGCGGCCCGGCGAGTTGAACTTCGTGGGGCCGCTCACCGAGTCCTCGCTCAGGTCCCTCCGGTTCGACACCGCGGTGATCGGCTGCTGCGGCCTGTCGGCCGAGCACGGACTGACCGCGCACGACCTGCCCGAGGTGGCGATCAAACAGGCCGCGATCGCCTCGGCGCGCCGCGTCGTCGTCGTCTGCGACTCGGGCAAGTTCACCCGCACCGCCTTCGGCGCGGTCTGCGGGCTCGACCGGCTCGACGTGGTGGTCACGGACGAGGGCATTCCCCGGGAGCAGCACGACGCGCTCGTCGCCGCCGGCGTCACCGTCAGGACCGTCCACTCCCCCCAAGCGGCGACGATCACCGCCGCAGGCACCGCCCCGGCATCCGTCTCCAGCCCTGTCACCTGAGCGTCGCCTCTTCCACCTCTCCCGCCGCGTGCGCAGGTGAGTACGCGACAGTGAGCACCACAGTGAGCACCACGCGGACAGTGCGAGCGGGCGCGTGGCGACACAGAAGAACCTTCGGGCCCTAACCCTCAAGTGCCCCCGAGGAGCACGCCATGACCACCGCTCTGTCCGCCCCCGCCTCCCAGGCGCTCCTGCGCGCCCGGGTGGCCGTCTACGGACTGTTCCTGCTGTCCGGCATGGCCATCGGCACGTGGACCAGCAGGATCCCCGCCATCAAGGCCGATCTGGGGCTGAGCGACGGCACGCTCAGCCTGGGGCTGCTCGGCATCGCGGCCGGCGCCATCACCGGCATGCAGGTCGTCGGCCGGCTGGTCGACCGTTACGGCAGCTACCGGACCATGCTGCCGATGGCCGTCGTCCAGGGCCTCGTCCTGGTGTTCCCCGCCTACATGCCGAACCTGCCGGCGCTGGCGCTCTCCCTGTTCGCGTTCGGCGCGGTGCACGGCACCCTCGACGTGGCCATGAACGCCAACGCCGTCGTGGTCGAGCGGGCCTACGGCAGGCCGATCATGTCGTCCTTCCACGCGGTGTTCAGCGTCGGCGGGTTCGCGGGCGCGTCCGCGGGCGGCCTGTTCGCCCACGCGGAGGTGAGCCCGGAGGCGACCTTCGCGGCGATGGGCGCGGTGATCCTGCTCATCGCCCTCCTGAGCGCCCGCTGGGCCCTCCGCGACGTCCCGCACCGTGAAGCCGGGCTGGGCGCGTCCCCCGCCCCGGGCCTGGCGGGCAGGAGGCGGCGGGTCAACAGCGCCGTGCTGTTCCTCGGCGTCCTCGGCTTCTGCTGCATGATCGGGGAAGGCGCCGCGGCCGACTGGAGTTCTGTCTACCTGCGCGACGACCTGGGCTCCTCCCCCGGCTTCGCCGCGGCCGCGTACGCCGCGTTCTCGATCATGATGACGGCCGGCCGGTTCGCCGGGGACCGCCTCGCCGCCCGGCTGGGGCCGGTCATGCTGGTCCGCTGGTGCGGAGGGCTGGCCGGAGTGGGCCTCGCCGCCGGGATCCTCATCGCTCATCCCGTCGCAGGGGTGGCGGGGTTCGGGCTGTTCGGCGCGGGCCTGTCGTGCATCGTCCCCCAGGTGTTCTCGGCAGCCGGCCACCGCGACCCCGCCCAGTCGGGCCGCGCGCTCGCCGCCGTCGCGAGCCTCGGCTACACCGGCTTCCTCGCCGGCCCCGTCGTCATCGGCGGCCTGGCCGAGGTCGTCACCCTTCCGCACGCGTTGCTGGTGCCCGCCGTGCTCGCGTTGTTCGTGGCACTCGCCGCGCCGGCGCTGCGCTCTCCCCGGCCGGAACCCGGCCCGCGGCCAGTGCCGGAACCGGCGCCGGAGCCCGCGCCGGAAGCCGTACCGGAGCCTGTCGCGGGCCCGGAAGCCGCGGCCACCCGATCAGAGCCCCGGGAGCGGTGATCGGGCGGTGCCGGGTCGCCCCGACGTGGGCACGGGCCAGGGTTGGAGCCGATGACGCCGGGCAGGGGTGGGGCGTGGCCGTCACCAGTGATACGGACGAGCCGGTCCCGGCGCACCGGCGGCTCGCGGCGATGCTCCGCGAGGAGATCGTGCGGGGCCGGATCGAGCCCGACTGTCCCCTTCCGCCGGAGGAGCGCCTCGCGCGCGAGCAGGGATGCACCCCCGAGGACGTGCGGCGCGCCGTGGAGATCCTCAGCCGCGAGGGCCTCGTCTACACGGTCGAGGGCCGGGGTGCGTACGTGTCCACCCGGGCGGAGGAGACGGGCGGCGGCTGAGCGGCCGCCCGTCCCGTCCGCGAGGTGTCATCCGGCCGAGCGGGGCTCGCGCCACATCGGGAACATGAGCGGGCCGCCGGGGATCCGGAGCGGTTCCGGCATGTCGGTGTAACCGTGGCGGAGATAGAGCCGCCTGCTCGCCTCGCTGCTGGCTTCGAGGTAGGCGGGGATTCTCTCGGCGTCGAGCCTGCGGTGGTGCTCCTCCAGCAGCAGGCTGCCGAGGCCGCGGCCGGTCCTCCCCCGCTCCAGGGCGATGAACGCCAGGTAGTGGTGCGGCTCCTGGGGGTGGGTCTTGCCCATCAACTCGCCGAGGACGCGGTAGCGTCCGGCGTTGTCCCCCGCGAACGACTCGATTGTCTCCTGCTCTCCGGGGATCTCGGGGAACGGCGCGGTGAACCAGACCGCCGCACCCACCAGTTCGCCCGATTCGCGGATGCCGTACACGTCGCCGTGCTCCAGCGCGTGCCCGGCCCACATCGTGAAGAACCGCCGCTGCATGGGCAGGCGGTCCTCCGCCCGGGGGATGAGCCACCTGGTGATCTCGTCGACGTGGAACGTGTCGGCGATGAGCCCGCCCGCGGCCTCCGCGTCCGTGATCCGGGTGATCTCGGTCGTCATTTGCCGACGCCTCCGCCGGCGGCCCGCGCGCCGAGCCCGATGTTGGCGTACACCTCGGGCCGGGTCGACTTCAGCACCCGGGCCCAGATGACGCCGAGGATGATCGCGACGACGAAGATGCCGGGCAGGATCCAGCGGAGGACCGAGTCGGGCTCGACCCCGAGGACCGTGTCGAAGTTGACCAGGGTGAGCCCGATGATCACGCAGAGCGCCAGGATCGCCAGGGCCGGGGCGAAGCGGGTGCGCCAGGTCGTCTCCCCCCGCGGGTCGCGGGAGAAGAACACGATCACCGAGATCGAGGTGACGGTGAGCAGGGTCAGCAGCCCGAGGCCGCCGAAGGTGCCGAAGATGAAGAACATCTTGGTGACCGGGTCGAGACCGGAGATCGCGTACACGCTGATCACGATCAGCCCGAGCACCGTCTGCAGCAGCGACCCGGCGATCGGGGCGGCGGTGCGGGCCGAGGTGCGGCCGAAGACCGAGGGGAGGACGTTCTCCCGGCCCAGGGCGAAGATGTAGCGGGCCGTGGTGTTGTGGAAGGCGATCATGCAGGCGACGCTGCTCGTCACGAACAGCACGGCGCCGATCGTGGAGACGGCCGAGCCCAGGTGGTCGGCGGCCTGGTTGAAGATGAGCTCGGTCCCCTGCTCTGAGGATGCCTTGACGATTCCGTCAGGCCCGGTCGGCACCGTCTGCGCCCAGGCGGAGAACGAGTACAGCAGGGCGATGATCGCGATGCCCAGGTAGGTGGCGATCGGCACGGTCTTGAGGCGGTCCTTGGACTCCTCGGCGAAGACCACCGACGACTCGATGCCGGCGAAGCCCGCGACGACGGTGGCGAGCGCGGCGCCCACTCCTGGCACGAACAGCGCGCCGGGGCTGAAGCCCTCGAAGCTGAGGCCGGCCGGGCCGGCGTGCGTCACGTCGCCGAGGTCGAACAGCAGCACGATGGCGATCTCACTGATCAGCAGCACCGACAGGATCTTCCCGTTGACGTCCACCCGCAGCAGTCCGAGCACGCCGGTCAGCGCCCAGGCCACGAGCGCGATCACCCACCACGGGGGCGACGCGCCGAACCAGTCGACCAGCAGCGGCTCAGCGGCCGATCCGATGATGCCGTAGAGGCCGAGTTGCAGCGCGTTGTAGGCCAGCAGCGCCACCCAGGCGGTGGCGACTCCCTGGGTCCGGCCGAGCCCCTGGGCGGCGTAGGCGTAGAAGGCGCCCGCGTTCACCACGTGCCTGGCCATCGTCACGTAGCCGACGGCGAACAGCGCGAAGATCGCGCCCAGCAGCAGGAACGCGAACGGGATGCCGATGACGCCCGTCACCGTGTACGCCGTCGGAACCGAACCGGCGACGACCATCAGCGGCGCCGCCGCGGAGACGACGAAGAACACGATGGACGGCACGCCGAGCCGGTCCGCGGCCAGCGCGGCGTTGACGACGCTGGGCCGTTGTTCTGTTAGGGACACCTGGAACTCCGTGTGAGGGGGGTGGGAGGTCACCGGCGGCTGATGACAGCCTCGCCGACGGCGGCCTTGGTCTGGGCGACGACCCGCTGCACGGGCACGGGGAGCAGCGCGGTGGCGGCGGTCACGAACCGGGCATCGTGCTCGGACAGGATCCGCTGCGCGCTGCCGGCCGCGGCCAGCAGCGCCAGGAGGACGCAGTCCCCGATCACCGGCGGCTTGCGCCGCTGCACGGCGAGGTTCAGCCGGGCGAGCGGCCACGCGGCCGTGTTCATGTCCGCCGGGGCCGCGGGCTGCTGCTTCAGCAGGTGCCGCACCGGGGGCTTCAACAGGTTCGCCGCGATCATCCGGGCGGCGACGTCGGCGTGGATCGTCCGGGCGAAGAAGAGCAGCCACGTGCCGACCGGGTGATGCGGCTCGGCGATGATGTGCGCGAGCACCGTGCGGGTCAGCGGGTCCCCGGTGGTCTCGTGGACCGTCGCGTGGAGGCGCTCGGGGTTCGAGGCGAAGTCGAGCGCGACACGCTCGGCGAGCATCAGCTCGGCGAGGATCGCACCGGCCAGCGTCAGCCCTGTGAGCCGGGGATGGAGCAACGGATGACCCGTCACATTGTCGTGCAGGACAAAGTACAGATCATCGACAAGAGACGGGCTCGAAAGATCGCTTTCAGCCACGGTCGGCGATCATATAGGCGGATTGTTTCATTTGTCATCGGACGAAATCGCATTATCCGCGGCGCATCGCGATTAGGGGTGCGACACCCGAATTATGCCAACCGGAATACAGTTTCCGGCAATACCCTTACCACCCGGATCACCGGGGGACGCGTCCCCGTGTCAGCGGATCAAGGCGTTCGCCAGGAGCGTGAGCAGGAGCGATACGACGATCGAGATGGCGATCATCACGAGACAGCCCGCCGCTCCCCCCATCGGCCGAACCTTGAAATTCCCCGGCATGACGTCCTCCCAGCGCTGCTTCATGTGCGCCTACCCACGGCCCACAGCACAAACCGAGTGCGGTTTGTCCGTTTTGTGGCCGGGCATCGTCGGCCTATGACGACCCAGGACGACAGGGGCGCGACGGCCTTGGCCCGCGCCCACGGGCTTTTCACGATGGCGAGCGGTCTGTGGCCGCTGTTGCATCTGCAGAGTTTCGAGAAGGTGTTCGGCGCGAAGACCGACCGGTGGCTGGAACGCACCGTCGCCGGACTGCTCGTCGGAATCGGCTGGACGCAGGTCCGCGCCGCGTCCGCTCCCGGCGGCGCCGGCCACGCGCGCCGTCTCGGCGTGTCCACGGCGGCGACGCTGCTCGCCGTCGACCTGGTGTACGTGCCCACCGGCCGCATCCGGCCCGTCTATCTTCTCGACGCGGCGGCCCAGGCGATGTGGCTGCGCGCCTGGCGGGCCCGTGCCGTACGGCCGGAGCCCCCGACCACCCGCACGGGCGCGGCGTTCGCCGCGGCGGCGGCGCTGGCCGCGGGCTGCGCCACGGGCGCCGTGCTGGCCGCGCGGGTGCTGCGGCGGCGGCCGGACTCCGGCGAGGCCGAGCTCACCCAGGCCCGCTACCTGCGCCACCCCGCGGCGCGCTGACCCGGGCCACGACCACGCATGGACCCGAACCGGAGGGGCCGCCCGGGCAAGACCCGGGCGGCCCCTCCGGCCGGCTCGGGCCGTCACCCCGGCAGCGTCTCACCGCCGATCGGGGCGAGGACCTCCCCCGTGTAGTACGACGACAGCCGGTTGGCGGCGAAGAACACGTACGAGGGAGCGATCTCGTCCGGGTCGGCCGGCCGGCCCATCGGCACCTGCTCACCGAACTTCTCCACTTTCTCCTCCGGGAAGGTGGCCGGGATGAGCGGCGTCCAGACCGGGCCGGGAGCCACGGCGTTGATCCTGATCCCGCGCTCGACCAGCACCTGGGCCATCGCGTAGGTGAACGCGTTGATCGCGCCCTTGGTCGCGGAGTAGTCGATCAGTTGCTTGTTGCCGCGCAGGCCGTTGATCGACGAGGTGTT
This sequence comes from Microbispora sp. H11081, assembly GCF_012999535.1. GTDB lineage: Bacteria > Actinomycetota > Actinomycetes > Streptosporangiales > Streptosporangiaceae > Microbispora. Next base: position 740,099 of record NZ_JABBWV010000002.1, on the reverse strand, counting down.
CACGATCGAGCCGCCCTCGGGCATGTGCCGCAGCGCCGCCTTCGTCACGCGGAAGTAGCTGTGGATGTTGACGGCGAAGGTCCGTTCCCACTGTTCGTCAGGGAGTTCCTCCAGCGACCGCACGGGCGTCTGGGTGGCCACGTTGTTCACCAGCACGTCGATCCCGCCGAGTTCGCGGACCGTCCTCTCGACGACGTCCTCGCAGTGGCGGGGATCGGCGAGGTCGCCCGGGATGAGCACGCAGCGGCGGCCCTCCTGCTCCACCAGCTTCCTGGTGTGCTCGGCGTCCTCGTGCTCGCTCAGGTAGGCGATCGCGACGTCCGCCCCCTCCTTGGCGAACGCCACGGCCACGGCCCGGCCGATGCCGGAGTCGCCTCCGGTGACGAGGGCGCGCTTGCCGGCCAGCAGGTCGCGTCCGGTGTAGTCGCGCATCTCGTCCCTGGGCTCGGGCGTCATCTCGCCCGTCCGGCCGGGATACCGCTGCGTCTGCGGTGGCGGTGTGGAGTTCTGCTGCTCAGACATGCACGTCGGTTACCCCTGCGCGGTCAGGGCAAACGGCCGGTGACGAGCCCCGGTACGGCCGCGACCGATACACACTGTTACCTGTCCATCACGCTTTAACGCCCCGAGGCGGGACATCGGGTATGACGATGCCATGACACCCCGGTCGCGGATGGTTCCGCTCGACGTGGTCTGGAGCACGTGCGACGCCGTGCCCGAGTGCCTGGGCGTCGCCCAGGAGCCGTACGGCAGATGCCTGGGGCACCTCACGCCGGCCGAGTCGGCCGCCTTCCTGCGGCGCCTGACCCCGGGGCAGTCCCTCGACCTGCGCGGCACCGTCCTGCCCGAGGACCTGCTCACGCGGGTTCTCGACGGGGTGGAGCGCCGTCTCGGCCGGGCCAGGTTCGACCGCGCGGTCTTCACGGGACCGGCCCGTTTCGCCGAGGTCGTCTTCGCAGGTGACGCGACCTTCGACCACGCGGGGTTCGAGCGTCTCGCCTCGTTCTACGGAGCCCGTTTCCTGCGCAACGTCTCCCTGCGGGAGGCGCGGTTCCTGCGCGAGCTGTCCCTGCACGACGCGCGGGTGTGCGGCCACGCCGCGTTCGACCGGGTCGCGGTGCGCGGCGACGCCCTGTTCGGGGGCGCGCTGTTCGGCGGGTCCCTGCCAGGGAGGGCGGGGGCGGCGTCGTTCCAGGGCGCGCGGTTCCACGGGTTCGCCGCGTTCGACGCGGCCGTCTTCCATGGGGACGCCTGCTTCCGCGACGCCCGCTTCCACCGGGCCGTATCCTTCCGCGGCTCCGGGTGCGTGGCGGGCGCCGACTTCCGGGGCGTCCGGTTCGACGGGGCGGCCTACCTCGGCCCGATGCGGATCGGGCGGCGGCTCTCGCTGGCGGGCGTGCGGGCCCACGCGCCGGTGCACCTCGACACCGGCGGGTGCCGGGTGGTGCTGCGCTCGGCGGCCGTGCTGGGGCGGCTGACCGCACGACTGTCCGACGCCGAGCTCGACCTGCGGGACGCGACGCTCGGCGGGCCATCCGCCGTTGCCCGCCGCGCCGGCCGCTTGGAGGTGACCTCGCTCGACGGTCTCGACGCCGCCGCGCTCACCCTGGTCGGCGCCGACCTGCGCGGATGCGGCCTCGGCGGGCTGCGCCGCCCGGAGGGCCTGCGCCTGCGGGAATGCCTGTTCGCCGCGCCGCCGGGCGGCCTGCGGCTGCGCCTGGGCTGGCCGCCCGTGCGGTGGTGGGGCCGCCGCAGGGTAATCGCCGACGAGCACCTGTGGCGGGGCTGGCCGCGCGAGACGGGCGGCCAGGCCGCCGCGCCCGCTCCGGACCCCGCGCGCCTGGCGGCCGTGTACGAGCGGCTGCGGCCGGGTGTCGACGACGCGCGGGTGGCCGCGGACTTCGCGTTCGGCGCGATGGAGATGCGGCGGCTGGGCAGCGCGCGCCGCGGGGCGAGACTGCTGCTGTCGCTGTACTGGCTCGCCTGCGGGTACGGCCTCCGCGCGGGCCGGGCCCTCGGATGGGCCACGCTGGTGGCGGCTCTCGCCGTGGGCGCGGCGTGCTGGTCGGCCATGGCGCGGCCCTCGGGCAAGCACGGCGTTCAGCGTGCCCGGGTCGCGGTCGTACGGCCGGCGGCGTCCGCCTCCCGCCCGGCGCACGGAACCGAGGGCTGGGCACACGGGGCCGGAGGCTGACCGGACAGGCGCTCCGTGCGGGCTGCCGCGGCGCCACCGGCCGGCGAGCATCGAAAACTTCGATGCTCAGGCCCGCAAGCGTTCACGAGTGTTACGGGCGTTACCTCCTGTCGCCAGCATAAGCTCAATCGTTCGCAAAACAGGAGGTTCCATGACAAAGCGCCTTTATGTGGCCATAGTTGGCGCGCTGATGGTGTCGGCGCTCGCCGGCGGCTGCGGGCGTTCGTCGTCCGGGACCGCGGCGGGCGAGGACGCGGCGACGACGACGGGCAAGGCCGCCAAGGACCTGGTCCCCGAGGACGTTCGCAAGACGGGCACGCTGCGGGTGGCCACGTCGGAGGGCTACCCCCCTATGGAGATGTACAAGGAGGGCACCCAGGAACTGACCGGTGTCGACCCCGATCTCGGCGCGGCCATCGCGGCCAAGCTCGGGCTGAAGTTCTCCATCACCAACGCGGCCTTCGACGGGCTCATCCCCGGCCTCCAGGGCGGGCGCTGGGACATCGTGATGTCCTCGATGAGCGACACCGAGGAGCGGCGCGCGGCGGTCGACTTCGTCGACTACTTCAACGCGGGCGGCGCCATCATGGTGAAGAAGGGCAACCCGGACGGCATCAAGAACCTCGAAGACCTGTGCGGCCGCACGGTGGTGCTGGCCAAGGGCAGCTCCAACCTCGCCATCGGCGAGAAGCAGAACGAGAAGTGCGCCACGAAGATAACGATCATGCAGAGCGAGGACGCGCCCACCGGCCTGCTCTCGATCGACTCCGGGCGCGCGGTCGCCACCATCGTGGACTACCCCGTCGCGGTCATGTACGCCAAGGACACCGGAAAGTACGACGTGCTGCCCGAGCAGTACGACGCCGGGCCCTGGGGCATCGCCATCGACAAGCGCAAGACGGCCCTGCGCGACGCGGTCGCCAAGGCGATGGAGGAGCTACAGGCCGACGGCGGCTACAAGTCCGTCCTCGACAAGTACGGCGTGACGGCCAACGCCGTCGACGGTGTGCTGGTCAACACCCAGCCGTGGAAGTGACCCGGGAGCGGACGGCCGCCGTCGAGCTGCCGGTCGAGGCCGTGCGGCCCTTGCGGCCCGGCCGGTGGCTCGGCGCGGCCGCCGCCGTCCTCTTCCTGGCCTGGCTCGCCTACACGGTCATCGTCAACGAGAACCTCCACTGGGACGTCATCGTCGCCCACATCGCCGACGGCAGGATCCTCGGCGGTCTGTGGGTCACGATCCAGCTCACCGTGCTGTCCATGGCCATCGGCCTGGGCCTCGGGGTGCTCGCCGCCGTCATGCAGCTGTCGGACAACCCCGTGCTGCGCGGCACCTCCGCCCTCTACACGTGGTTCTTCCGCGGCACGCCGCTGCTGGTGCAGCTCATCTTCTGGTTCAACATCGGGCTGGTCTTCCCCTCCTTCGGGATCGGCGTCCCGTTCGGCGGGCCCAAGCTGATCGAATGGCAGGCCAACGAGGTGATCACGCCGTTCACCGCGGCGCTGCTCGGCCTGGCCATCAACGAGGGCGCGTACATGGCGGAGATCGTCCGCGCGGGCATCCGCTCGGTCGACCCCGGCCAGCGGGAGGCGGCAGAGTCGCTCGGCATGTCGCACCGGCAGGTGCTGCGCCGCGTGGTGCTGCCGCAGGCCATGCGGGTGATCATTCCGCCGACCGGAAACCAGTTCATCTCGATGCTGAAGACCACGTCGATGGTCTCGGTGATCGCCGGGGCCGAGCTGCTGACCGTGGCGCAGCGCATCTACCTCGGCAACTTCGAGGTGATCGCGATGCTCGTGGTCGCCTCGGTCTGGTACCTGGTGCTCACCACGATCGCGAGCGTCGGCCAGCACTTCGTGGAGAAGCGGTACGAGCGCGGCCACGTGCGGCTGTCCTCCCGGGTCCGCCGCAACCTGCGGCCGCTGCGGAAGGAGCCGTCATGAGCGGCGACCAGCCGATGGTGCGCGTCCGCGCGGTCCGCAAGCGGTTCGGCGCGCTGGAGGTGCTCAAGGGCATCGACCTCGACGTCCCCGCCGGCGAGGTGGTGTGCGTCGTCGGCCCGTCGGGGTCGGGCAAGTCGACCCTGCTGCGCTGCGTCAACCGGCTGGAGACGATCGACTCGGGCCGGATCTGGGTGAACGGCGAGCTGATGGGCTACGCCGAGCGCGGCGGCCGGCTGCACGCGCTGCGCCCGGCCGAGCTGTCCCGGCAGCGGCGCGGCATCGGCATGGTGTTCCAGCGCTTCCACCTGTTCCCGCACCGCACCGCGATCGAGAACGTCATGGAGGGGCCGGTCACCGTGCTGGGCACGGCCGCCGCCCAGGCACGACGGCAGGCGGAGGAGCTGCTGGAGCGGGTCGGCCTGGCCGACCGCGCCCATCACTACCCGGCCCAGCTGTCCGGCGGCCAGCAGCAGCGGGTGGCCATCGCCCGCAGCCTCGCCATGCGGCCCAGCCTGATGCTGTTCGACGAGCCGACCAGCGCGCTCGACCCCGAGCTGGTGCAGGAGGTGCTGGCCGTCATGCGGGACCTCGCGGCGACCGGCATGACCATGATGGTCGTCACCCACGAGATGAACTTCGCACGCGAGGTCGGCGACCAGCTCGTGTTCATGGACGACGGCGTCATCGTCGAGCGCGGCGACCCGCGCGAGGTGCTCTCCGCGCCCCGACACGAGCGGCTGCGCACCTTCCTCGGGCAGGTCGGGTGACCGGCTTCGACCTGCTCATCCGGGGCGGCCTCCTGGTCGACGGCACGGGCCGCCCCGGGCGGCCCGCCGATGTCGGCGTGACCGCCGGGCGGCTGACCGTGCTGGCCCCCGGCGAGGCCCCGCGTACCGGTGCGGCGGAGGTGATCGACGCGCGCGGGCGCGTCGTCTCCCCCGGCTTCGTCGACGTGCACACGCACTCCGACGGCGTCGCGCTGCTCGGCCCGCCCGGCGACGGCCGCGGCGACGGCTCGGGCGGCGGCTCGGGCAGGGCGCTGGTGCGGGCGTCGGTGCTGCAGGGCGTCACCACCGAGATCTGCGGCAACTGCGGGTCCGGCCTCTTCCCGGCCCTGCCGGAGCGGCTGCCGGCCATGCGCGCCGAGGCGCGGATCACCTTCGGCGGCGACGTCGGCATGTACGCCGACTTCGCGGGTTTCGCCGCCGCGCACGCGCGGGTGCCCCGGGCCAACCACCTGGCCTCGCTGGTCGGCCACGGCACGCTCAGGGCGGGCGTGCTCGGCCCGGTCGACCGGCCCGCCCGGCCCGACGAGCTGCGCGCGATGTGCGCGCTGCTCGACGCCTCCCTGTCGCAGGGCGCGGCCGGGCTGTCCACCGGCCTCATCTACACCCCCGGCTCGTACGCCGGGACCGACGAGGTCGTCGCGCTGGCCGCGGTGGCCGCCCGGCACGGCAAGCCGTACGTCACCCACCTGCGGGACGAGATGTCGCGCGTGGAGGAGGCGCTGGAGGAGGCGATCGAGATCTCCCGGCGCAGCGGCGCGGCGCTGCACGTCTCGCACCACAAGACCGCGGGCCGGTACGCCTGGGGACGCACCGAGCGCACCCTGCCGCGCATCGCGGCGCTGCGGGCCGAGGGGATGGACGTCACCTGTGACGTCTACCCCTACACCGCGGGCAGCACGGCGCTGGCCGCCATGCTGCCGCCCTGGGCGAACGACGGCGGCCTGGTGGCGCTCACGGCGCGGCTCGGCCGGCCCGCCGAGCGGGACAGGATGCGCCGCGCCATCGCGGAGGGCGTGCCCGGCTGGGAGAACACGGTCGGCAACGGCGGCTGGGATCGGATCTCGGTCGCCTGCGCGCCCCGCCATCCTCAGGCCGAGGGCAGGACCATCGCCGACCTCGCGGCCTCGGCGGGCGCCGACCCTCTCGACGTGGCCGCCGATCTGCTGGTGGCCGAGGCGGGCGAGGTGACGATCATCAGCCACTCGATGGTCGAGGAGGACGTGCGGCGGGTGCTGGCCGCGCCGTACACGATGATCGGCTCCGACGGCGTGCCGAAACCGGGCGGGCGTCCGCACCCGCGCTGGGCCGGGACGTTCCCCCGGGTGCTCGGCCGTTACGTCCGGGAGCTGGGGCTGCTCAGGCTGGAGGAGGCGGTGCACAAGATGACCGGGATGGCCGCGGCGCGCTTCGGGCTGACCGGGCGCGGGGTGGTCCGCGACGGCGCGCACGCCGACCTGGTGGTCTTCGACCCCGCGACGGTGACCGACCTGGCGACGTTCACCGAGCCGCTGGTGCCGCCCACCGGGATCGACGTGGTCGTCGCGGGCGGCCGGGTGGTGGTGCGCGACGGCGGGGAGACCGGCGCGCGCCCGGGTACGGTGCTGGCTCTGTGAAAGGGGATGACGTGATGAGCGGGAAGGACGCCGGCGGCGTGCCGGGGGCGGCGCGGCTGGCTGAGGCGGCGGCCGGCTGTCCTGGCACGCTGGCCGTCTGCGTCCCCGGCCTGCTCGCCCTGAACGAGGACGTGGTGCTGCCGCTGGCCAGCACCGGCAAGGTGCTGCTGCTCGCGGCGCTCGCCCAGGACGTGGCGGCGGGCGTCGTGGACCCGGGCGAGCAGGTCACGCTGCTGGAGGAGGACTACGCGGGCGGGTCGGGCCTGCTCACCGGCCTGTCGGCCCGGGTCTGGACGGCCGGCGACCTCGCGCTGCTCACCGCCTCCGTCAGCGACAACACCGCGACGAACGCGCTGCTGCGGCGGCTCGGCCTCGGCCGCGTGGACGCGGCCGCCGCCGCGCTCGGGCTGGCCAGGACGCGGATCCACGACAGGATCCGCGAGCCCAGGCTCCCGGTGCATCCGCCGGCCTTCGCCACCGGGACGGCGCGCGAGCTGGCCGGGCTCATGCGGTCGCTGGCGCACGGACGCGAGCCGTGGCAGCGGCTGCTGCTCGGCTGGATGGCGCACAACACCGACCGCGCGCTGGTGCCCGCGCTGCTCCCGCACGAGCCCGAGGACCGCGACCCGCCGGTGGCCCTGCCGTACGCCGCGGGGGTGTGGGTGGCGAACAAGACCGGCACCGACGCCGGCACTCGGGCCGACGTGGGCGTGATGGCCGGGGCGCGGTGGGAGGGCTACGCCGTGCTCGCGCACGGACCGGTGGGCCGCGAGCACGCCCTGGTGCGGTCGATCCGGCAGGCGGGCCTCGCCGTCGGCGCCGCGGTCCTGCCGCCCCGATAGCTCACTCCCCGCTGTGACCAGCGCGGACGCCGGGTCGCCGATACTTGGGGAATGCTCAGCAGCCACCGCCTCAAGGTGCTCCTGGAGGTCTTCAGGACCGGGAGCATCGCCGGAGCCGCCAAGTCCCTGCGGCTGTCGCCCTCAGCCGTCTCCCACCAGCTCGCCCGGCTGGAGGAGGAGGCCGGGGTCGGGCTGGTGGAGCGGGCCGCGCACAGCCTGCGGCTGACCGCGGCGGGCCACCGCCTGGCCGGGCGGGCCCAGGAGGTGCTCGACCTCATCGAGTCCGCCGAGAAGGACCTGCTCGCGCAGGCTCGGGCGGACGCCGGGCAGCTGCGCATCGGGTTCTTCGCCTCGGCCGGCTACCGGCTGCTGCCGATGGCGCTGTCGTCCTTCACGGCACGCCATCCGGGCGTCGTGCTCGACCTGGTGCTCGGGCAGCCGCACGAGTTGCTGACCGACGTGGAACGCGGCGAGCTGGACGTGCTGGTCGTGTTCGAGCACGCGCTGGATCCCTGGAAGGCGCCGAAGGGCGTGGAGGTCGTCCACCTGTTCGACGAGCCGCAACTCCTCGTCATGCCGCTCGGCCACCCCGTGGGACACCGGCCCCGGGTGCGGCTGGCCGACCTCGCCGAGGAGCCGTGGATCACCACGTTCGGCACCGAGACCCCGGTGTCGGTGCTGGAGCGGGCCAGCGCCTTGGAGGGGTTCACGCCCACCATCCGCTGCCGCAGCGACCACTACGAGGTGACGCTCGGCCTGGTCAGGGCCGGGCTCGGCGTGGCCCTCGTGCCGAGTCTCGGCGCGCAGGGCGCGGCGGGGATCCAGGTCTGCCAGGTGGAGGGGCCCAAGCTCTACCGGCGGGTCGGCGCCGCCCTCCGCCCGACCAACCCCAACCCCGCCCTGCGGGCCTTCGTCGACTACCTCAAGGACGCCTCGGCCCGTCTCAGCGTCACCCTCCGCTAGGTCGTGTCTGACGCTCCCCAGCGAGCAGGACGGCGCCCGGCCCGCCTGGCACGGGCCGGGCGCCGGTTCCCTCACCAGTTGCCCAGCCTGCGCGCGCCCCGCTCGCTGCGCTCGTGCCTGCGGAAGGCCTGTGCCATCGCCAGCGCGGCGGCTCCCAGCGCGACGGTCACGATGCCGGTCACCACGTTGTTCCAGATGGTCGTCGCCGTGGCCTCGCTTCCCGCGCGCACGACGAACGGCGAGACGATCGCCCACACGCCGAGCACCGGGAGCAACCACCCCAGCCCGTAGGTGCGTCCGTAGGCGGACGCGAGCCCGAGTGCGAGGGCGGAGACCACGAGGCCTGTGACGAGGTTGCTGACGGTCAGGCCGCTGAATCCGAAGAACCCGACAATCCACGGCGAGAGGGCCAGGTACAGCCCGGCCAGGAAGGCCAATCCCTCCAATACCTGGGCGGGGGCCGTCGAACCGGCCCGATCGTACGTCTGTCGCAGTTCGGTGACGTCGGGATGACGCTCGAGGCCGGTGGGTCCAGCCATGTCTGATTCCGCCTTTCCTGCCGAGTACGTTTGCCCAGACGGCCATACCCCCAAAAATCCCGAAATTCTCGATTACTAATAATAATCGCGTCATTATTGTCCGATAAGAGCATAAAAGCGTTCGGCGTGTCCTCGGCGACATGCGGCGGCCATCGCCGGGGAGAGGTACTGGCAGGGCCCCGATCAGCGGGCCCGCGAGGAAAAGCCGGAGACGGGGCGCGGGGGGTCATGATCGCTGTTGTCCTGGCGGTGCTCGCCGCGGCGGCCAACGCCGTCGCGTCCGTGCTGCAGCGCCGGGCCGCGCGCGCCGCCCCCGCCGACGAGGCGTTCCGGCCCGGCCTGATCTGGGACCTCGTCCGGCGGCCCGCCTGGCTGGGCGGCATCGCCGCGCTCATCGCGGGTTTCCTGCTGCAGGCGGCCGCCCTGACGAGCGGAGGGCTCGCGCTCGTCCAGCCCCTGCTCGTCGCCGAACTGCCGTTCACCATGCTCCTGGTGGGCTGGATGTTCCGCGCCCGCGTCACCGCCAGGACGTGGCTGGCCGTGGGCGCGCTGACCGCGGGCCTGGCCGTGTTCCTCGTGGCGGCGTCGCCCACGCCCGGCCGGCGGATTCCCGGCCTGCCCGCCTGGGTGATCTCGGCGGGCGCGACCGCCGGGGTGGTCGCCGGCTGCGTCGCCGCCGCAGTCGTCGTCGGCGGGCTCGCCCGCGCGGTGCTGCTCGGGGTCGCCGCCGGCCTCGGCTTCGCCTACACCGCCGTGCTCATGAAGCGCACGGTGGAGGAGTTGCCCGGGGGCGTATGGGCGCTCGCCGGGTCCTGGTCGCTGTGGGCCATGGTGGCCGCCGGCCTGTGCAGCCTGTTCCTGCTGCAGAACGCCCTGCAGAGCGGTCCGCTCGTCGCGGTGCAGCCCGCGCTGACCGTGACCGACCCCGTGGCGAGCACGGCGTACGGCGTCGCGATGTTCGGCGAGGACATCCGCACGGGCCCGTGGGTGCTGCCCGAACTGACGGGCATGGCCCTGATCCTGTACGGCAGCGTGCTGCTGTCGCGCTACGCGCCGCTCAGGAAGCAGGCTCACATGCTCGGGACGCGGCGGGCCGGTCCGGGAGGAGAAGGGACTCCGCCGGCGCCGCGGCGAACAGGGCCGCCGCCCGCGCGATGAGCGCGGCTTGCCCGGGCAGGCCTGGCTGGAGCCGGTCCAGCGCCCGCAGCAGGTCCGCGCGGCAGCGCGCGTGGACGCTCACCCCGGCGCGGGCCATCGCGCGCACGCCGTCCCCGCCGTGGCCCGCGATGGGCCGGTATGTCACCACGGGCACTCCCGCGGCGAACGCCTCCCTGCAGGTCAGCCCGCCCGCGTTGTCGACCAGCGCGTAGGCGGAGGCGAGCAGGTCCGCCAGGTCGTCGCGCCAGCCGAGCGCGGCGCCCGCTCCCGCGCGCCCGAGCAGCCGCCCGAGCCGGCGGCGAAGCCGCTCGTTGTGCCCGCACAGCACGACGGGCGAGTAACGGCCCGAGCGGGCGAGGATCCGCGCGGTCTCCATCACCCGGCCGACCCCCCAGGATCCGGCGCAGACGAGGACGATCGGCCCGTCGTCCGGCAGGCGGAGCCGGGCCCGTACGTCCGCCGCACCGGCCCGGCCCCGGGACGCCGCGAACCCGGGGCCGACGATCGGGGCGCAGCGGAAGGCCGGGCGCCCGAGGGCGGCGGGCACCGCGAGGGCCGTGGCCGCGTCCGGGCACAGGTAGCGGTCGTTGCCGGGGTGCAGCCACAGGCGGTGCACGGCGAAGTCGGTGAGCACGACCACGCTCGGCGCCGCGAGCCGCCCGCGCGCCCGCAGGTGCCCCGCGGCCTGGGCTGCCACATGGAAGACCGGCACGACCAGCGAGGGCCGGACACGCCGCACCGCCCTGGCCAGCCCGGCGGCGGCGGCCACCGTCAGCGGCGAGGTGGAAGGGGCCCGGCGTGAGACGAAGAAGACGCGGTAGACCAGCGCGTACAGCCATGGCGCCCGCAGCATCACCACGCGGTACCACCAGCGCAGCAGCGCGCCCAGCCGCAGCGGCAGCAGGGCGAGCACGTCCACGATCTCGGTGGCGACCCCGGCGGAGTCAAGGCGGCGCGCCAGTTCCTCCGCGACGGCGTCGTGGCCCGAGCCCATCGAGGCGCTGACGATCAATGCCCTGTCCCTCATGGCCCTCCTTCCCGGCCGGCGGGCGGCGTGGCGGACACTGGAATGCGATGCGACCTCACGCGTTCGCCGCCGCCGGCCTGGCCCTGCTCCACGCGGGACCGGGGGCGACCTGGCTGCCTTCGGTGCGCCGCCTGCTGCCGTCCCTCGCGGGCGAGGGCGATCCCGGGCACGTGGCGCTGACCTTCGACGACGGGCCGGATCCTCGGTCGACCCCGCTGTTCCTCGACGAACTGGACCGGCTCGGGTGCCGGGCGACCTTCTTCCTCCTCGGCGAACTGCTCGATCGCCATCCCGACGTCGGGCGGAGCATCGCGCGGGCCGGCCACGAGGTGGCCGTGCACGGCTGGCGGCACGGCAACGCCCTGGTCGCCCGGCCCGGCAGGGTCACCGCGGAGATCGGCAGGGCCGCGCGCCTCGTCACCGCCGTCACCGGTGCGCGGCCCTCGTGGTACCGCCCGCCGTACGGCGTGCTGAGCGCCGAGGCGCTGTTCGCCGCCCGCCGGCACGGCCTGCGGCCGGTGCTGTGGACGGCCTGGGGCGTCGACTGGACGGCATGGGCCACGGCCGGATCGGTGCTGCGCACCCTGGAGCCCGGCCTGCGCGGCGGGGCGACGCTGCTGCTGCACGACTGCGACCACACCTCCGCCCCGGGTTCCTGGCGCTCGGCGCTCGGCGCGCTCGCCGGCGTGGTGGGCCGCTGCCGCGCCGCCGGGCTGCGGGTCGGCACGCTGGGCGCCCACGGCGTGGGTGTACCCGGCGGCGGGGCGGCCCACCGGCTCCATGCCTCGACGAGCTTTTACCCGCGGCAGGAAGCGTAAGAAAAGGGGAATGAGCCCTTCTGGGGGCGTGGCCGTTTCCCGCCGCGTTTTTACCGCTTCTTCCATTGGCGGCGCTGGGGCGTGCGCCGCTTTTCCCCGGGCGTTACGCGCGTAAAAACGCCGGCGCTCCTTGTCGGGTTTTGTGGTGAATTGCGGCGGAGATTCTTCAGGCATGTCCGCAGCGGACGTTCGCGATGCCGCGCGCCGGGAGAACTTCCCGGTGGCCGCCCGTCTGCTGCCGCGCGCGTACCGCCGCGACCTGATGGCGGTGTACTGCTTCGCCCGATACGTGGACGACGTCGGCGACGAGGGCGACCCCGCCGAGCGGCCCGCGCTGCTCGACGCGGTGGAGGCCGATCTCGGCCGCCTCTACGCCGGGGTGAGCCCCCGGCTGCCCGCCGTGCGGGCGCTGACGCCGCTGGTCGCCGGGCGGGGCGTGCCCCGGGCGCACTTCCTGCACCTCGTGGAGGCCAACCGGCGCGACCAGGTGGTGCGGCGCTACGACACGTTCGCGCAACTGCTGGCCTACTGCGAACTGTCCGCCAACCCGGTCGGCCGGATCGTCCTGCACGTCTTCGGCGCGGCCACGCCGGAGCGGGCGCGGCTGTCCGACCGCATCTGCTCGGCGCTGCAGGTGATCGAGCACTGCCAGGACGTGGGCGAGGACCACGCCCGCGGCCGGGTCTACCTCCCCGGCGAGGACCTGCGCAGGTTCGGCTGCCGCGAGGCCGACCTGGCCGCCCCGCACGCGTCCCCGCGGCTGCGCAGGGCCGTCGCGCTACAGGCGCGCCGCGCCGCCACGCTGCTGGACGAGGGGATGCCGCTGCTGGAGACGCTGAGCGGGTTCGCGCGCACCGCGGTGGCCGGGTACGTCGCGGGCGGGCGGGCCGTGCTCGCGGCGCTGGAACGCGGGCGGCACGACGTGCTCGGCCGGACGGTCCGCGCACGCCGCCGCGCGGTGCTCGGCGAGTGGGCACGCGTGCTGAGGGAGGTGAACGGTGACGCTTCCCGGCGCGATCCCTGATCCCGTTCCCGATCCCGTTCCCGACGCCGTTCCCGGTCCGGTTCCCGACGCCGTTCCCGGCGCGGGCGGGCGGCCGGGCCCCGCGCTGCGCCCCGTCGCCGCCGGGCCGATCCGCACGCCCGCGCCCGTGCCGCTGCCGGCCGCCTACCGCCACTGCGAGCGTGTCGTGCGCGACCAGGCACGCAACTTCGCCTACGGGATCCGCCTGCTCGCCCCGCCCGAGCGCCGCGCGCTCAGCGCGCTCTACGCCTTCGCCCGCCGGGTCGACGACATCGGGGACGCGGCCGGGCCCGTCGACGCGCGACTGTCGGCGCTGGAGGAGGCACGGGCGGGGCTCCGCTCGCCGCGGCCGGATCCCGCCGATCCCGTGCTGGTGGCGCTGCACGACACCGCCGAGCGCTTCCCCGTGCCGCTGGAGGCGTTCGAGGAACTGATCGACGGCTGCGCCGCCGACGTCGCGGGCGCGCGCTACCAGTCCTACGAGGACCTCGTCGGCTACTGCCGCGACGTCGCCGGGTCGATCGGACGGCTGTCGCTCGGCGTCTTCGGCCTGGCGGACGGCGCGGGCCGCGACGCCGGGGCGCTGCGGCGCGCGGCGCGGCTCGCCGACTCCCTGGGGGTGGCGCTCCAGCTCACCAACGTGCTCAGGGACCTGCGGGAGGACCGGTGCGCCGCGCGGGTGTACCTGCCGGCCGACGACCTGCGCGAGTTCGGCTGCACGCTCGGCCTCGACGCGTCGGGGGCGTTCACCGACCCGCCGGAGCGGCTCGCCAGGCTCGTGCGGTACGAGGCGGGGCGGGCGCTCGACTGGTACGCCGAGGGGACCCGCCTGATCCCGCTGCTCGACCGGCGCAGCGCGGCCTGCACCGCGGCGATGGCCGGCATCTACCGGCGCCTGCTCGACCGCATCGCCACCGACCCGGCCAGGGCGCTGGCCGGGCGCCTGTCGCTGCCACCCTGGGCCAAGGCGATGGTCGCGGCGCGGGCGATCGCGGGAGCGGCCCGATGAGCGGCCCGATGAGCGGAGCGGCGGGCGGAGCGATCGACACGGCGGCGGGCGGCCGGGTCCCGCCCGTGGCGGTGGTCGGCGGCGGCCTCGCCGGCATCACGGCGGCCCTCGCGCTCGCGGAGGCCGGCCGCGCGGTGACCCTCTACGAGGCGAGGCCCCGCCTCGGCGGGGCCACGTCCTCCTTCTCGCGGGGCGGGCTGGTCGCCGACAACGGGCAGCACGTTTTCCTGCGCTGCTGCACGGCCTACCTCGGCCTGCTCGACCGGCTCGGCGGGACCGGGCGGGTGCGGCTGCAGGAGCGCTTCGACGTGCCCGTGCTCACCCCCGGGGGCGGGCGGGCACGGCTGCGCAGGTCCGCGCTGCCCGGGCCGTTCCACCTGCTCCCGGCGCTCGCGGGCTACCGCCTGCTGTCGCCCGCCGACCGGCTGCGCGCGGTGCGCGGCGCGCTCGCCCTGCGCGGGCTCGACCCGGCGGCGCCCGCCCTCGACCGGTCCGCGCTCGGCGGCTGGCTGGCCGCCAACGGCCAGCGGGAGGCCGTACGGCGGGCCCTGTGGGACCTGTTCGCGGTGGCGGCGCTGAACGTGCCGTCCGACGAGGCGGCGCTCGGGCCGGCGGCGATGGTCTTCAGGACGGCCCTGCTCGGCCGCGCCGACGCCGCCGACATCGGCGTGCCGTCCGTGCCGCTCGGCGACCTGCACGGCGGCGCCGCGCTCGCGGCCATCACCCGGCTGGGCGGCGAGGTGCGGCTGCGGGCGAAGGTGGACGGCGTGCTGCCCGGGCCGTCGATCCTCGTCGGCGGCCGGCGGGTCGACGCGTCCGCCGTGGTCGTCGCGGCCCCGCACGGCCAGGCCGCGCGGCTCGTGCCGGCGGAGGCGGCGCCGGACCGGGACGCCTGGGCGGGGCTCGGCGCGAGCCCGATCGTCAACGTGCACGTGGTCTACGACCGGCCGGTCACCCGGCTGCCGTTCGCCGCCGTCGTCGGCTCACCCGTGCAGTGGGTCTTCGACAGGACCGAGGCGGGCGGGCTCGCCCGGGGCCAGTACCTGACGGTCTCGGTGTCGGCGGCCCGGCAGTGGATCGACGTGCCCACGGCCGTGATGCGGGAGGTGTTCCCGCACGAGCTCGCGCGGCTGCTGCCTGCCGCGCGGGAGGCGCGGGTCGTGGACCTGTTCGTCACCAGGGAGCGGCGGGCGACCTTCCGGCAGGTCCCGGGCAGCGGGAGACTGCGCCCCGGCGCGGCCACCCGGTGGCCCGGTCTCTTCCTCGCCGGCGCGTGGACCGACACGGGCTGGCCCGACACGATGGAGGGCGCCGTGCGCAGTGGACTCCGGGCGGCCCGCCTCGTGCGGCGGCATCTCGGGCGGGAGCGGACGCCGTGACCGCCGTCGCCGCCGGCGCCACCGGGGCCGCCCGCGCCGAGACGGCCCTGAACGCGGCCCGCGACCACCTGCTCGGCCTGCAGTCGCCCGGGGGATGGTGGAAGGGCGAGCTGCGGACCAACGTGACGATGGATGCGGAGGACCTGCTGCTGCGCGAGTTCCTCGGCGTGCGGACCGCGCGGGAGACGGCCGAGACCGCCCGGTGGATCAGGTCGCGGCAGGGAGCCGACGGCGGCTGGGCCACCTTCCACGGCGGTCCCGCCGACCTGTCCACCACCGTGGAGGCGTACACGGCGCTGCGGCTCGCGGGCGACCCGCCCTCCGCCCCGCACATGCGTGCCGCGGCGGCGTGCGCACGCGAGGCGGGCGGCGTCGAGTCCGCCCGGGTCTTCACCCGGATCTGGCTCGCCCTGTTCGGCCAGTGGCGGTGGGAGGACCTGCCGGTAATCCCACCGGAGATCATGTTCCTGCCGCCTTGGTGCCCGCTGAACGTGTACGACTGGGCGTGCTGGGCGCGGCAGACCATCGTGCCGCTCACGATCGTGACCGCGCACCGGCCGGTCCGCCCGCTGCCGTTCGCCCTGCCGGAACTGCGGACCGGGCGCCCGCCGCGGCGGGCCGCGCGCACCGGGTGGGACGCGGCGTTCGCGGCGCTCGACCGCGCCCTGCACCGGTACGAGCGGCGGCCGCTCGCGGGGCTCCGCGACGCAGCGCTGCGGCGGGCCGCCGAGTGGATTGTGGCCCGCCAGGAGGCCGACGGCTCCTGGGGCGGCATCCAGCCTCCCTGGGTCTACTCGCTGATCGCCCTCCGCCTGAGCGGGTACGGCCTGGACCATCCCGTCATCCGGGCCGGCCTGGCGGGGCTGGACAGGTTCACCATCAGGGAGAACGGCACGCGCCGGCTGGAGGCGTGCCAGTCGCCGGTCTGGGACACCGCGCTGGCGATTACCGCCCTCCTCGACGCCGGCCTGCCGCGCGAGCATCCCGCGCTGGCCGCGGCGGGCGAGTGGCTGCTGCGCGAGGAGGTGCGCGGGCCGGGCGACTGGGCGGTGCGGCGGCCCCGGCTCGCGCCGGGCGGCTGGGCGTTCGAGTTCGACAACGACCGCTACCCCGACGTCGACGACACGGCCGAGGTGGTCATCGCGCTGGGCCGGTGGGGCCGCCCCGACGCTCGTCCCGCGCTGGAGCGGGGGCTGCGCTGGATGGCCGGGATGGCCTGCCGCGACGGGGGGTTCGCCGCCTTCGACGCCGACAACACCCGCACGCTGTGCCTGCGCCTGCCGTTCTGCGACTTCGGCGCGGTCATCGACCCGCCGACGGCCGACGTTACCGCGCACGTGGTCGAGGCGCTGGCGGCCGAGGGCCTGGCCCGCTCCCCCGTCGTACGGCGGGCCGTGGGGTGGCTGCTGCGGGCGCAGGAGCGCGACGGCTCGTGGTTCGGCAGGTGGGGGGCCAACCACGTGTACGGCACCGGGGCGGTGCTGCCGGCCCTCGTGGCCGCCGGGGTGCCGCCAGGCGACCCCCGCGTACGGCGGGCCGTGGCCTGGCTGGAGGCGCACCAGCAGCCCTGCGGCGGCTGGGGCGAGGACATGCGCTCCTACCGCGACCCCGCCTGGATCGGGCGGGGCGAGCCGACCGCCTCGCAGACGGCCTGGGCCATGATCGGCCTGCTCGCCGCCGGGGAGCGTGGCCGGGCCGTGGACCGGGGCGCGGCCTGGCTGGCCGGCAGCCAGCGCTCCGACGGCACATGGGACGAGCCACACTACACCGGGACGGGCTTCCCCGGCGACTTCTTCATCAACTACCACCTCTACCGCCTCGTCTTCCCCCTCAGCGCGCTCGGCCGCTACCTGCGTGCCCCGGAGGTGACGCCATGACCGGTCTGATCGTGTGCACCGCGCTGGGGCTCGAGGCCCGGGCCGTCGCCCGTGGCCTGCGGCCCCCGCCCGGCCGGCCGGGCATCCGGGTCGTCAGAATCGGGATGGGCCCGGACCGGGCGGCGCGCGCGGCGGCCCTGCTCCCGCCCGCCGCCGCCCTCGCCGTGACCGGCTTCGGCGGGGCGCTCCACGACGGGCTGCGCCCCGGGGACGTCCTCGTCGCCACCGAGGTCCGCTCCGGCGACCGGGTCTGGCCGTGCCCGTCGGCGCCGCTGCTCGCCGGTGAGCTCCTCAGGGCCGGGCTGCCCGCCCGCCTGGGCCCGCTCGTGACCTCGCCGGGGATAGTGACGGGCCGCGCCAGGCTCGCGCTGGCCCGCGAGGGCGCGTGCGCCGTCGACATGGAGAGCGCGCCTCTCGCGGAAGCCGCGGGCGGGCGGCCGTTCGCGGCCGTGCGGGTCATCGTGGACGCCCCGGGCGCCCCCCTGCTGAACCCCGCCACCCTGTGCGGCGCGGTCCCCGCGCGCCGGACGCTCACCCGGATCGGCCCTGTGCTGGCGCGGTGGGCGGCGGCCGTGGGCCCGCGCCGGGTCCTGCTGGCCTCGCCCCGCTCGTTCTGCGCCGGGGTCGAGCGGGCCATCGAGATCGTGGAACTCGCCCTGGACCGGTTCGGCCCGCCCGTTTACGTGCGCAAGCAGATCGTGCACAACATCCACGTCGTACGGGATCTGGAGCGGCGCGGCGCGGTGTTCGTCGACGAACTGGCCGAGGTGCCGGAGGGCGCGGCGACCGTGTTCTCCGCGCACGGGGTCGCGCCGTCCGTGCGGGAGGAGGCGGCGCGGCGCGGACTGCGCGTCGTCGACGCGACCTGCCCGCTGGTCGCGAAGGTCCACGCCGAGGCCCGCAGGTTCGCCGCGCGGGGCGACCTCGTGGTGCTGATCGGCCACGCCGGGCACGAGGAGGTCGAGGGCGTGCTCGGGGAGGTGCCGGGCGCGGGCGTGCTGGTCGAGGACGAGGCCGAGATCGAGGGCCTGCGGCCGGGGCGCGGGGTCGCCTACCTCACCCAGACCACGCTCGCGGCCGACGAGGCGGGGCGGGTCTCGGCGGCGATCCGGCGGCGCTTCCCGGACGCCGAGGGACCGCGCGGCGACGACATCTGCTACGCGACGACCAACCGGCAGCGGGCGGTGCGCGCCGTCGCGGACGAGGCCGACCTGGTCCTGGTGGTCGGGTCGGCGAACTCCTCCAACGCCCTGCGCCTCACCGAGGTCGCCGCGCGCTCCGGGCGCGACGGGGCGCCGCTCGCCCGCCTGGTCGACGGCCCAGGCGACGTCGCGCTCGACTGGCTGCGCGAGGCGCGGACGGTCGGGGTTACCGCCGGGGCGTCGACTCCCGGCTCGGTGGTCGACGACGTCGTGGCGGCCCTCGGCGGGCTCGGCCCGCTGGAGGTGGAGGAGCGGCGGGTGACCGAGGAGAACGTCGAGTTCACATTGCCGAAGGAGGTGCGGCCCTGATGCCTATGCCCCTGCGCCAGAGCCTGCGCGTCGGCGCCTACATCCTGCGCCAGCGGCTGCGCGGGCGGGAACGGTTCCCGCTGCTGCTCGAACTCGAACCGCTGTTCGCGTGCAACCTGAAGTGCGCGGGCTGCGGGAAGATCCAGCACCCGGCCGGAGTGCTGAAACAGCGCATGCCGGTCGAGCAGGCGGTTGCCGCCGTAGAGGAGTGCGGCGCGCCGATGGTGTCGATCGCGGGCGGGGAGCCGCTCATGCACCCCCAGATCGGGGAGATGGTCGAGGAGCTGGTGGCGCGCAGGAAGTACGTCTTCCTGTGCACCAACGCGCTGCTGATCCCGCGCAAGATCGACCGGTTCGCGCCGTCGCCCTACTTCGCCTGGGCGGTCCACATCGACGGCCTGCGCGAGCGGCACGACGCGTCCGTGTGCAAGGCGGGCGTGTTCGACGAGGCGGTCGCGGCGGTGCGCGAGTGCCTGCGGCGCGGCTTCCGCGTCACCACCAACACCACGTTCTTCGCCGGGGACAGCCCGCGCACGGTCGTGGAGGTGCTCGACTTCCTCAACGACGAACTGCGCGTCGACCAGATGACGATCTCGCCGGGGTACGCCTACGAGAAGGCGCCCGACCAGGACTGCTTCCTGGGCGTGCGGCAGACGCGGGAGCTGTTCCGCGCCGCGTTCGCCGGCGGCAACCGCAGGCGCTGGCGGTTCAACCACTCGCCGCTGTTCCTCGACTTCCTGGAGGGGAGGACCGACTTCCCCTGCACGGCCTGGGCGATCCCCTCCTACTCCCTGTTCGGCTGGCAGCGGCCCTGCTACCTGATGGCCGACGGGTACGCGAAGACGTACCGGGAGCTGGTCGAGGAGACCGACTGGGACTCCTACGGCCGGGGGCGGGACGCGCGCTGCGCCAACTGCATGGCGCACTGCGGCTACGAGCCGACGGCGGTCTTCGCCACCCTCGGCTCGCTGCGCGAGTCCCTGCGCGCGCTCCGCGGCGGCTGAGGTCAGGGGCGGCCGAACCGGCGGGCGAGGATGCGGAACGCGCTGGGCGCGGCCCCATGCAGGCGGGCCGGCAGCCGCAGCCACGCCGGCACGAACACCTCGGCGCGCCCGCGCTCGACGGCGACCGCGATGGCCCTGGCCACCCGCTCCGGCGGGACGGGCGCGGGCCTGCGGCGGGTGTACGGCCTGCCGCGCCGGGCGAAGAACGCCGTGTCGACCACCCCGGGCACCACGGTCGTCACGCCGATCCCATTCCCCTTGACCGGGGGCAGTTCGTAGCGCAGGCTCTCGGCGAAGGCCAGCAGGCCCGCCTTGGTCGCGGCGTACACCGCCTCCTCGCGCACGCCGACCACACCGGCGATCGAGGCCACGTAGACGAGGTGGCCCCGGCCGCGCTCGGCCATCCCGGGCAGCAGCAGCCGGGTGAGCCGCACGTGTGCGGTGAGGTTGACCGCGACCAGCCGGTCGGCGGTGCCGCAGGGCATCCGAGTGAACGGCCCGCTCCAGCCCTCGCCCGCGCACGCCACGAGCAGGTCCACCGGCCCGGCGCGTGCGGCGAGGTCGGCGACCCCGTCGGGGGTGCCCTCAGGAGCGCCGGGGGACAGGTCGGCGGGCAGCGCCTCGCCGCCGGTCCTGGCGGCCACGCCGGCGAGCGCCTCCTCGTCGCGCCCGGACAGCACCAGGCGGGCGCCGCGCGCCGACAGCTCCAGCGCCGTGGCCGCGCCGATGCCCGACGAGGCTCCCGTGACGAGCGCCCGTGCCCCCGCGAGTCGCATGGCCCACCCCCGTACCCCGGGATGTACCCCTCCACGCTGCTCGAACGCGACTTCGCACGCCGGGAGAAACACTCAGGGCGAAGCGACCGAATAATGAGCGTACGGTCCATGATCCGCGTCTGGCCCTTTCTGGCCTCAGCTCCGAATCGAGGTTGCGTATGGCGACCGAAGCGGTTTCCGCATCTCGCCCCTCCCACCGTGGAGGAGAGCTCAACGGCCGGCACCACCGTGCCGCTCTGGGCGTCTTCGCCTTCATCGTCGTGGCCCACTGGGCCGAACACCTCGCGCAGGCCGTCCAGGTCTACGTGCTCGGCTGGAGCCTGCCCGAGGCCCGCGGCGTGCTCGGCCTGCCGTTCCCGTGGCTGGTCACCTCCGAGTGGATGCACTACGGCTACGCCCTGGTGATGCTGGTCGGGCTCATCATGCTCAGGCACGGCTTCACCGGACGGGCGCGCGTCTGGTGGAACGTCTCGCTCGGCATCCAGGTCTGGCACCACTTCGAGCACTTCCTGCTGCTCATGCAGGCCCTGATCGGGCAGAACCTGGCGGGCCGCCCGGCTCCGACCAGCATCATCCAGCTGCTGGTGCCGCGCATGGAGCTGCACCTGTTCTACAACACCCTCGTGACGATCCCCATGGTCGTCGCGATGATCATGCACCTTCGTCCCAGCGCCGCCGAGCGCGCGCTGATGGCCTGC
The DNA here is from genome assembly GCF_012999535.1 of Microbispora sp. H11081. Lineage (GTDB taxonomy): Bacteria > Actinomycetota > Actinomycetes > Streptosporangiales > Streptosporangiaceae > Microbispora. The sequence continues at coordinate 718,938 of NZ_JABBWV010000002.1, read as the reverse complement.
ACCTGCGCCCCCGCCCTCGCGCCGGCGCGGTGACGGAGGTGACGGCGTGACCACCGGGCACGGGGAGCGTCAAAGCTCCCCGGCCTTCTTCACCGCCGTGCTCACGTTCCTCGCGGCCTTCCTGCTCTTCCTCTCCGTGCCGAACATCGGCACCGTCGTGCGCGCCGCACGGGCGGACGGCGTCCCCGGGTCCTTCACGGCCAAGCGGGTGGAGTGCGTCGAGCATCCCGGGCACGAGTCCTGCACCTGGTCGGGCGACTTCCTGTCCACCGACGGCGCGGTACGCAAGACCGACATCGCGTTGTACGGCGCGGACCGCGAGATGCTCCGCGAGGGGCAGGTGACCGCGGCCGTGGACGTGGGGCGGGAGAACCGGGTCTACGGCCCCGGTGGTTCGATGGAGTGGGTGTTCACCGCGGTGCTGCTACTGGCCGCGCTCGGCATCCTGTACGCCGCGTACAGCCGGCTGGTGCGCTACCTGCTCCGAGCCCGCACCCCCGCCACGGCAGATCGTTGACGGCCGGTCGTCGACCGGGCGATCCACCCAGGAGGCGGCCATCCCACATCCGACGATCATGATCGTGGGTGACTCGATCAGCCACGGACTGGAGGGCGACTACACCTGGCGGTACCGGCTGGCCCGCCACTTCGCCGCCCGCGGCGCGCCCGTGCGCTTCACCGGTCCGTGGTCGGGCACCTGCGCCCTGCCCGACCTGGCGCCGCGGGAGGGCGCCGCCGCGACGCGCGCGGGCGGCTACCGGCCGGGGACCGTCTTCCCCCATGACCTGCACCACGCCCGCTGGGGCGGCCTGATGGACGAGGCGAGGGGCGAGATCGCGGACGCCGTCGCCGCCCACCGGCCCGGCCTCCTCATGGTCGCGCTGGGGTTCAACGACCTCGCCTGGGGGGTGAGCGGCCCCGAGCGGCTGCTCACCCATGTCGGGGAGTTCGTGCGCAGGGCCCGCGAGGCGCGCCCCGACCTGCGTTTCCTCGTGGCCGACGTCGTCCGGCGCACCCCGCTGCCCCACCTGCCGCACCTGCCGGAGATCGTCGAGACGTACAACGCGCGCCTGCCCGGCGTCCTGGCCGCGCTGTCGACGCCCTGCTCCCCCGTCGTCCATGTCGGCCTCGCGGCCGTCTACGACCCGCACGCCGACACCTACGACGGGCTGCACCCCAACAGCGTCGGCGAGTTCAAGATCGCCAAGGCGTTCGCCGACGCGTACTCCCGGGCCTTCCAGGGCGGGCGGCTGGACTTCGCCACGCCGGTTCCCGCCGACGCCGAGCCGTTGCCGATCAGGGCGCCCGGTGGGATCGCCGTCGCGGTACGCGGCGCCACGGCACGGATCTCCTGGTCTCGGGTCTTCGGCGCGAGCGGCTACTGGCTCGACCTGCGCGACGTGGACGCGGGATCGGGGTTCGAGCGGTCGCCGCTGCCGATCGGGGCCTGCGGCTGCGACCTGCGGCTGCGCGGCGGGGGGACGTACGAGGCGCGGGTGAGCGCGGCCCGCGGCGACCAGGAGACCCGGCCGACCAGGGCCGTCCGGTTCGTCCTGGAGGCCGGGCGCGAGTCCGCGGCGCTTTTCCGGGAACCGGTGGACCACCGGCAGTATGACTGGGTAGCCTCCCAGGTATGACCAAGAAGATCACGATCTCCTTGCCCGACGAACTGGCCGACGAGGCGCAGGCGTCGGGCAACGCCTCGGCCTACATCGCCGCGGCGCTGCGGGAGCGGCGGCGCATCCAGGGCGACCTCGCCATCATGGCCGATTTATGGGGGCCGGGCTGGCAGGACGGGATCACCGATGACGACAGCGCCCGCGCGGCGCGCCTGATGACGGGCGACGCCAAGGCGGACGCCGCGTGACCGACCCCGTCCCACCGGCCGGCGTCCTGTCCGGCCACGTGCTGGACCTCGACGCCGTCGTCCACCTGATCGAGGGCAAGAGCATGTACGGCAGGGCCGTCGTGCACCAGTCCTCGGCCCACGGCGTCACCCTCCTCATCCCCGCCCTCGCCGTCCAGGTGCTGTCCCTCGGCCCCGTCCAGCCCCGGCTCGAACGCTTCCTGCGCATGTCCATGGTGGTCACCGGCGCGCTGTCCCCCGACGACGCCGTCGAAGGCGGGCCGTACGCGCAGGCGATCATGACGAGCCTGCGCCGCCACCGGCCCGCCGCCGCCGACGCGCACCTGCCCGACGTCCTGGTGGCCGCCCACGCCGCCGTCCACGCCACCCGCCGCAACTGGCGGATCATCACCGCCACCCCCTACCTGTACGAGGGCCTCGACGTCCGCCTGGAGATCCTCCCCTAGAGGAGCCCTCGTTCCATGGCGACGACGACCGCCGCGGCCCTGCTGTCGACCCCGAGCTTGGCGAAGACGTGCTTGAGATGCGTCTTCACCGTCGTCTCGCTGATCAGCAGGGCCCTGGCGATCTCCTTGTTCGCCGAGCCCCGCGCCACCAGGCGCAGCACCTCCAGCTCGCGCGGGCTCGGCTCCTGGGCCGCGGGCCTGTTCATCAGCGCGGACGCCACCGACGGCGCCAGGACCGCTCCGCCGGCGGCGGCCGTGCGGACCGCTCTGTGCAGTTCCTCGCGCGGCGCGTCCTTCAGGAGGTAGCCCGCCACCCCGGCGGCCATGGCCCGGGCCACGTCGGCGTCCGTGTCGTAGGTGGTGAGCACGACCACCTTGATCTCCGGTTGGTCGGCCCGGAGCCGCTGGATCGCCCCGACGCCGTCCAGGCCGGGCATGCGAAGGTCCATCAGCACCACATGCGGCCGGGCCTTCCTGGCCATGGCCAGCGCCTCGAACCCGTCGGACGCCTCCGCCACCACCTCGATGTCCGCCACGTGGTCGAACATCCCGCGCAGCCCGTCGCGGACCACCGGGTGGTCGTCGACGATCATCAGTTTGAGGGGATCCGCAGGCACAGCGCCGTCCCCTCTCCCGGTGCGGACTCCACGGTCAGCGTTCCCCCGACGCCGCCGGCCCGCTCCCGCATGGCCGCCAGCCCATACCCCGCGCCGGGCGCGTCAGGGTCGAACCCCAGCCCGTCGTCGAACACGTCCAGCGTCACCTCGTCGTTCATGTACGTCAGCGTGATCGCGACCATGCCCGCCTGGGCGTGCCTGGCCGCGTTCGACAGTCCTTCCTGCGCCGCCCGCAGCAGCGTCGTCTGCACCTCACCCGGCAGTGGCCGGGGCGTCCCCTCCACCGACACGGTCGCCGTCACCCCCGACGTCCGCGACCACCGGGCGGCCACCTCCGCGAGCGCCGCCTCCGGGCCCGCGCCGGCGAGAGGGCCCGGCCGCAGCGCGTCGACCGAGCGCCGCGCCTCCCGCAGGTTGTCACGCGCCAGTTCCTTGGCCAGCGCGATCCTCTTCCGTACGGCGCCCAGGTCGGGCATCGCCTGCTCGGCCGCCTCCAGCTGGGTGATGATCCCGCTCAGCCCCTGCGCGAGGGTGTCGTGGATCTCCCTGGCCAGCCTCGCCCGCTCCTCCAGCACCCCGACCGTCCGGTTCTGCGCGCTCTGCCGGGAAACGTAGTCGACGAACAGCCCGATCGCCACGACGAGGCCGGAACTCCCGACGAGCCGCCACAAGGCGCCGGGGTCGTCCAGATAGCCCCTGGCGGCGAACGTGCTGAGGACCGTCGTCACCGCCCCCACGTACGACCAGGGGCTCGGCAGCATCAGGTAGGGCTGGGGCATCAGCCCGAAGACGACCACGTCGAACGACCGGTCCAGTGACACCAGCGCGACGTAGAGCGCGCAGACGACCGCCAGATGGAACGCCATCGGGTTCAGCCGCCCGAGCAGACGCGGCCGGCGTACGACGAAGAAGCCGTGCCAGCCGGCCATGAGCGCGACGATCCCCAGCGTCAGCGGGCCTGGGACCCTGCTCTCGCCCGTGCCCTCGCCTGACGAGAGGACCAGTCCGAGCGCCAGGCAGGCGTAGTACAGCAGGTGGAAGGCGCGTAACCAGCGCGCCTCCCAGACGTTCACTGTCCTCACTCCCATCGGAACAGCGCGGCGCCGGCGGCCGTGGCCGCCACGATTATCCCGGCCAGGATCAGCAGGGGAAAGACGGCGACGGTGCCGGACCAGGCGTCGCCCAGGGCCTCCACGGCCGGGGTCAGTGGCAGGAAGTCACCGATCTGGCGCAGCGAGCCGGGTAGCGCCTTCCTGGGCACGGCCGCGCCCGACAGAAAGATCATGGGGAACATGACCAGCATGCCGATCAGGCTCGCGCCCCTGGTGTTGCGCACGACCGCGGCGATCACGAAGCCCAGCGCGCAGACCATCACCGAGCAGAGCAGGAAGGCGGCGGCCAGCAGGACGACGTTCCCGGGGGGCCGCGCGCCGAACACCGCGATCGTCACGACCACCAGCAGCGCGGAGCCTGCCAGTCCCGCGGCGACCTGGGCCACAAGCTGGGCTCCGAGCAGCAGAACCGGCGAGATCGGCGTGGCGGCCAGCCGCTTGAGCACCTTGCGCTCGCGGTAGGAGGCCAGCAGGCCCGGCAGCGCGCCCATCCCGCCGATGGCAGCGATCATCGCGAGATAGCCGGGGACCGCCCCGCCGTCGCCGCGTTTGAGCACCAGCAGCATGAGGGGGAAGGCCACCATGAAGAACAGCGAGGCGGGATCGCGCGCCAGCAGCCTGAGCTCGGCCGCCGCCAGAGCCGTGAACGCCTTCATCGGTCGGTTCCCTCCAGGGCGAGGTATGCCTCTTCGAGCGAGGCGGTTCCGGTCCTGGCGACAAGCTCGCCCGTGGTGCCCGTCGCCGCCACCCGGCCGCGGGCGAGGACGGCGACCCTGTCACAGAGCGCCTCTATCTCGTCGAAGTAGTGGCTGACCAGCACCACGGTGGTGCCCGCCGTCTTCAGGTCGCCGACCAGCCGCCACGTATCGCGGCGCGCGATCGGGTCCAGGCCCGTGGTCAGCTCGTCGAGCACGACGACCTCGGGGTCGCCGACCAGGGCGAGCGCGAGCATCAGCCGCTGCCTCTGCCCGCCGGACAGGTCGCCGTAAGCCTTCCTCGCCAGCGGCCCCAGGCCCCAGCGTTCCATCACCCGCCGCCAGTCGGCCGGGTCGCGGTAGAAGGCGCCGAACATGCGCAGCGCCTCGGCCACCTTGATCCGCTCGGGCAGGGAGCCGTCCTGCAGTTGCACGCCCAGGCGCTGGGCCAGGGCGCGCCGCCTGCGCGCCGGATCCTCGCCGAGCACCCGGACGCTGCCCGCGTCGGCGCGCCTGAGCCCGGTCAGGCACTCGACGGTCGTGGTCTTGCCGGCGCCGTTGTGGCCGACGATCCCGAACGTCTCACCGGCCCGGACCGTGAACGTCACCCCGTCCACGGCGACGGTGTCCCCGTACGACTTGCGGAGGTCTGTGACCTCGATGGCTTCCATGCCTCAAGGTTCGCGGCGGCGCCGATCACGCGGCATCACCCGGCACGTCGCCCGGCATCCCCCTTTCGGAGGATGGTGGCGCGCGTCACCGCAGGTCAGAAGGTACGCACCCGGCTCGCCGGGGTACCAGCAGGGCATGGCCGGCCTTCCGGCGTACACGCCGATGATGGCCAGGCTCGGACCGCTGCCCGAGCCCGACGGCGACTACGCGCACGAGATGAAGTGGGACGGGGTTCGCGCCCTCGCCTACGTCGACGACGGCGTCCTGCGGCTGGTCTCCCGCAACGGCAGGGACATCACCGCCGCCTACCCCGAGCTCGCCGGCCTGGCCGGCGCGACGGGTGGGCGGGCGGCGGTGCTCGACGGGGAGATCGTCGCCTTCGACCCGCGGGGCAGGCCGTCGTTCGAGGCGCTGCAGCCGCGCATGCACCAGCGCGACCCGCTCAGGATCAGGCAGCTCGTGGTCACCACGCCCGTGACCTACCTGCTGTTCGACGTGCTGCACGCCGGCCCCGACAGCGTGATCGCGATGCCCTACACCGAGCGGCGCCGCCGTCTGGAGGACCTCGTCCACGCCGGACGCCACTGGGCCATCCCGCCCCACTACACCGACGGGGGCGAGCACGCGCTGGCCGACTCCCGGCGGCTGGGGCTGGAGGGCGTCGTGGCCAAGCGGCTCACCTCGCCCTACCGCCCCGGCCGCCGCTCCCCCGACTGGGTCAAGGTCAAGAACCTCCGTACGCAGGAGGTCGTCGTCGGCGGCTGGCGGGCCGGGGAGGGCCGCCGCGCGAACACCGTCGGATCGCTGCTCGTGGGCGTCAACGACGGCAGCGGACGGCTGCGGTACGCCGGCAGCGTCGGTACCGGGTTCACCGACGAGGCGCTGCGGCGGCTCGGCGAGCGCCTGGCGCCGCTGCGCCGGGACACGCCACCTTTCGACGGCATCACCCGGGAGGAGGCCAGAGGCGGCCGGTGGGTGGACCCGGTCCTGGTCGGCGAGGTGCGGTTCGCCGAGTGGACCGGCGAGGGGCGGCTGCGCCACCCCTCGTGGCGGGGCCTGCGCGACGACAAGGACCCCGGCGAGGTCGTCCGCGAGGACGGATGAATTCACCCGGCCCCCCGGCGTCGCGCCGCCAGAGCGCCCAGCAGCACCGCGCCCGCGAGGAACGCGACGTTGTGCGCGTACTTCGCCACCGGCGCGACCTCACCCAGCGGGACCGCGAAGAACCCGACCGCCGCCCGCGCGGCCAGGGCTCCGGCGGCGAGCGCGGCGGCGTGCCGGCCGGTCCACCCCGGCGAACGGGCCAGGCGGCAGACGGTTGCGGCGCACAGCGCGATCACCGCGAGCCCGGCTCCCACCCCGGCCCAGGTCGGCGGCAGGAAGTCGAAGACGAGGCCCGCCGCCAGGCCGCCCGCCGCCACGGCGATCGGCCGGGGCGCGGCACCGTCCCGCACGGCACCGTCCCGCACGGCACCGTCCGGCACTGTGGGGTCCCGTGATCGCCGGCTCAGCGCGAAGAGGACGAGCAGCGCGACGACGGCCAGCGATCCCCCTATCTGGGCGGCCGAGGCGTGGTCGTGCTCGGTCCGCAGGTGCTCGCGCAGGACCAGCGCCGCCGCCGCGACGTACAGCGCCGCGGCCGTGACCAGTCCGGGCGTCCGCAGCCAGGGCGTGCGCGACAGCCGCGGGTTCAGCCCCTCCGTCAGCGCGATCGGCACCCCGAAGCTCCAGACCGCGTGGCCCGCGACGAAGTTCAGCGTGGTGTGGGCCGCCAGGCCGAGCTGCGCGACGTAGGTCGGGCGGATCAGCTCCTCCCAATAGGCGATGTCCCGGTATCCCTCGCTGAACAGCGACTGGTCGACCACGCCGGCCTGCAGCACGCCGAAGGCCGCCGCGAGGGCGAGGATGCCCGGCCAGGACATGCCGAGGCGGCGGGCCGTCTCACGGATGAGCAGCGCGGGCGCGCCGTACAGCGGACTGAAGATCAGCAGGCCGGCGGCGAGCGCGAGCGGGTCGCCCGTGCTGACGTCGTACCCCGTGACGTACTCGGCGGACACCGGCGCGAGCACCAGCAGCACGGCCGCCGGGACGAGACGGCGCCGGTCAGGCGGCGTCATCACGCCTCCCGGCGGCGGCGAACACGACGACGCCGACGACGGACACGAGAAGGTTGGCGTAGACCTCGTACCCGGCCAGGGCGGGCAGACGCGGGATGACCTGCCGGTTGAAGACGTTGAGGGCGACGCCCCAGAACGGCTGCACGGCCAGGTGGTCGATGGTCCCGCTGAGGCCGGCGACCACAAGGAACGCCCCGGCGAGTTGGATGACCTTGCGCATGCCACCGACGCTAGGTATTGGCGGGACCGGCGGGGATCGGGCGTCGGTATGCTCCCGCCCGACTTTGGTATGGTCGCCGCCGCTCCGCGGACCGTACCCTGCGGGGACATGGACTCCTCCGACGCCCCCGGGCACCGGCGTAGCAGGCGCGACCGGCTCGTGGACACGGCGATCTTCGCGCTCGCCGTCGTCTTCGTCTTATACACGTCGGTGGAGCGTCTGAACACCGCGCCACTGCCCCCGGCGTGGCTGTTCACCACCGACCAGCTCGTGAGCATGCTCGGCTGCGCGGCGCTGTGGCTCCGCCGCAGGTGGCCGGTCGGGATCGCGGTGACGCTCGTCGCGCTGTCGTGCGTCTTCGAGCTGATCGCGGGCGCGATGCTGGCCGCGCAGTTCTCCGTCGCGATCCACCGCCGCCCGAGGGTCTCCGGGGCGGTGTTCGGGCTCAGCGTCCTGGCCGCGATCGTCTTCGTCTGCCTGCGGCCCGACCCGGACATGCCGCCGCTCGCGCTGTTGACGCTCGGTCTGTCCCTGCAGGCCACGGCGCTCGGCTGGGGCCTGCTCGTCCAGCACAGGCGGCGGCTGGTGCTCGCCAGGGCCGAGCAGGCGCGGCACCAGGTCCGCGAGGCCATCGCCCGCGACATCCACGACGTGCTCGGCCATCGGCTGTCGCTGCTGAGCGTGCACGCGGGGGCGCTGGAGTTCAACCCCGGCGCCGACCCCGCCGACGTCGCACGCGCGGCCCGGGTGATCAGGGAGAGCGCCCACCAGGCCCTGCAGGACCTGCGCGAGGTGATCGGCGTGCTGCGCGCCCCCACCGGAGGGCCGGCCGCCCCCACCGCGCCCGACACCGCGCCCGACATCGCGCCGAACGTTGTGCCCGGCCCGCCCTCCCTCGCCGACCTGGAACGGCTCGTCGCGGAGTCGGGCCAGGCGGGCATGCGGCTGGAGCTGCGCGACGAACTCCGCGCACGCGAGACCGTCCCAGACCGCACGGGCCGCACCGCCTACCGCGTCGTCCAGGAGGCCCTGACCAACGCGCGCAAGCACGCGCCGGGAGCGGGGGTCCTCCTGCGGCTGACGGGCGCGCCGGGCGAGGGCCTGACGGTCGAGGTGGTCGACGACGCCCCGGCGGCGGCCGGGCACGGCGGGGGGAGCGGAGGCGGGCACGGCCTGACCGGCCTGGCCGAGCGCGTCACGCTTGCGGGGGGACGGCTGGAGCACGGGCGCCTGGACGGAGGGCGGGGTGGCTGGCGCGTGCGGGCCTGGCTACCGTGGCCTGCATGATCGCGCCAGAAGCCGCGCCTATCGGCGTTCTCATCGCCGACGACGACCCCCTGGTCCGGGCCGGGCTGGTGATGATGCTCGGCGGCGCCCCGGACATCCGCGTCCTCGCCCAGGCCGGGGACGGCGCCGAGGTGCTGCCGCTGGCCGGCCGGCACCGCCCCGACGTGGTGCTGATGGACATCCGGATGCCGGTGATGGACGGCCTGGCCGCCACCGAGGCGCTGCGCGCCCGCGACGGCGCGCCCGAGGTGATCGTGCTGACCACCTTCGACGCCGACGAGCACGTGCTGCGCGCCCTGCGCGCGGGCGCCGCCGGGTTCCTGCTCAAGGACACCCCGCCAGGGGAGATCGTCGACTCCATCCGCCGGGTGGCCGCCGGTCACCCCGTCCTGTCACCTGCGGTCACCCGGCGGCTCATCGCCAGGGTGGCGGAGGACGGCCGCGACCGGCGGCGGGCCCTGGCCGCGGAGCGCCTGGCGCGGCTGAACGACCGGGAGCGCCAGGTCGCGGTGGCGGTCGGCCGGGGCAGCACGAACGCCGAGATAGGCGCCCTGCTGCACCTCAGCGTCCCCACCGTCAAGACGCACGTGTCGAGCGTCCTCGCCAAGCTCGGCCTCAACAACCGCGTCCAGATCGCCCTGCTCGTCCACGACGCCGGGCTGCTCGGCGACTGAATTTTCCCCGCGGTGAGTGTTCGGCATCCCGTCGCGGGGGCAGCGCCGCCACTATGACGGAAATCGCTTCCGAAGTACTCGTCAGGCGGCTCTCCGACTGGGGGGTCGACACCGTCTTCGGGATGCCCGGCGACGGCATCAACGGCATCATGGAGGGGCTGCGCCGCCATTCCGACCGCGTCCGGTTCGTGCTGGTGCGCCACGAGGAGGCGGCCGCGTTCATGGCCGCGGCGCACGCGAAGGCCACCGGCCGCGTCGGCGTGTGCCTGGCCACCTCGGGCCCCGGCGGCATCCACCTGCTCAACGGCCTGTACGACGCCAAGCTCGACCACCAGCCGGTGCTGGCCATCACGGGCATGCAGGAGACCAGCGTGCTCGGCACCGGCTACCAGCAGGAGGTCCACCTCGACCGGGCGTTCGAGGACGTGACCGAGTACAACCTGGTGGTGGACAACCCCGCGCAGCTGCCAGGCGTGGTGGACATCGCGATCCGCACGGCCTACGCCCGGCGCGGCGTCGCCCACCTGTGCCTGCCCAACGACGTCCAGGTGGCCCCGGCGGACGCCGACCCCTACCAGCACGTCGCCCCCGCGCGCCCGCCCGCGAGCGCCCCCGTCTACCTGCCGCCGCCCGGCGTGCCGCGCGAGCAGGACCTGACGGCCGCCGCCGAGGTGCTGAACGCGGCCAGGCGGCCCGCGATCCTCGCGGGGGCCGGCGCCCTGCACGCCCGCGCGGAGGTGCTGGCCGTCGCCGAGACGCTGGGCGCCCCCGTGATCAAGACGCTGCCCGGCAAGGCGGTCATCCCCGACGACTCGCCGTACGCGGTCGGCGGGATCGGCCTGCTCGGCACCAGGCCGGGTGAGGAGCTGGTCGAGGACTGCGACACGCTGCTGATGGTCGGCACCAACTTCCCGTACACCAAGCACCTGCCCGCGCCTGGCAAGGCCCGCGTCGTGCAGATCGACGCCGACCCCGCCCGCGCCGGCCTGCGCGTGCCGACCGAGGTGCCGATGGTCGGGGACGCCAAGGAAGGGCTGGCCGCCCTGCTGCCGCTGCTGCGCCGCGCCGAGGACCGGTCGCACCTGGGGAAGTACCAGAAGGCCATGGCCAAGTGGCGCGACAACATGACGGCCCTGGAGGATCCCCGGCGCACCCCGATCGCCCCGCAGTACCTGATCGGCTGCGTGGACCGGGCCGCCGCCGACGACGCCATCCTCACCTGCGACTCCGGCACGATCGCGACCTGGGCGGCGCGGCACTGGACGATCCGCGGCGACCGCGAGTTCTACCTGTCGGGCAACCTCGCCTCGATGGCCCCCGGCCTGCCGTACGCGATCGCGGCGCAGCTCGCCCACCCCGGCCGGCAGGTGATCGCGTTCATCGGCGACGGCGGGTTCGCGATGCTGATGGCCGAGTTCCTCACCGCGGCCCGGCTCGGCCTGCCGATCACGGTGGTGGTGAACAACAACGACTCGCTGGGCCAGATCCTCTGGGAGCAGATGGTGCTGGGGTTCCCCGAGCACGGGGTCAGGTTCGGCACGCCGGCCTCGGACTTCTCCGCCTGGGCCCGCTCCTGCGGCGGGTACGGCCGGAAGGTCACCGACCCGGCCGACGTGGACGAGGCCGTACGGCAGGCCCTCGCCCATCCCGGCCCCGCGCTGGTGGACGTCGACGTCGACCCGAACGAGCCGCCCATGCCGGGCAAGGTGTCCCGGGACCAGGCGGTCAAGTTCGCCGAGGCGTTCCTCAAGGGACAGCCGCACAAGGCGGCGATCGCCACCACGCTGTTCAAGGACAGGATCTCCCAGCTCGGGTGGTGAGGCCGTCCCTGACGGTCACGGTTTAGCGGTCCCGGTCGACGGCCAGGCGGGCCAGTGCCTCGAGGCCCGCCGCCGCCTCCGGCGCCAGTTCCGCCGACCGCAGCGCCTCAAGCGCCTCGGACAGCAGGTCGTCGATCCTGGCGAGGCTCCATGTGCGCCCGCCCGCCTCCTCCACCAGCCGTGCCGCCCGCGGCAGGTCGGCCTGCGCGAGCGGACGGCGGTACAGCACGGCGAGCGCGCCGCCCGCGCGCGTGCCCGACGACAGGGCCGCGACGACCGGCAGGGACTTCTTGCGGTTACGCAGGTCGGAATGGACGGGTTTGCCGGTTACGGCCGGGTCGCCCCAGATGCCGAGCAGGTCGTCGACGAACTGGAACGCCAGGCCCACCCGCTCGCCGAAGACACGCAGGGTGGCCACCTGCTCGCCGGTGGCGCCCCCGTGCAGCCCGCCGAGCGCGCACGCGCAGCCGAACAGCGCGCCCGTCTTGCCCTCCGCCATGCGAACGCACTCCCCCACGCTCACGTCCGCGCGCCGCTCGAAGCCGAGGTCTGCGCTCTGGCCCTCCAGCAGTGACTGGACGCCGCGCGCCAGCGTCCTGGCGCTCTCGGCCGCCCTGCCGTCCCCGGCGAGCACGGCGAAGGCAAGCGCCAGCAGGGAGTCGCCGGCCAGGATCGCCTCGGCGCGGCCGAAGGCGTTCCAGACGGTGGGGCGGTGGCGGCGGACCGTGTCGCCGTCCATCACGTCGTCGTGGACCAGGGAGAAGTCGTGCACCAGCTCGACCGCGACCGCGGCCGGCACCGCGGCCTCCGGGTCTCCCCCGGCGCCCTCCGCCGCCAGCAGCGTGAACGCGGGCCGCAGGGCCTTGCCCCAGTTGGCCCGCACCGGCCGCTCCCGCGCGTCCCACCAGCCGAAGTGATATCCCGCCATCCGGCGCATCGACGGAGGCAGCGAGCCGACCGCATGGCGCAGGGCGGGTTCGACCAGGTCGCGCGTCCGGGCGAGCACGTCCGCCGTGGTACGCACTCCCGCTGCCACCGGTTCCGTCACGCTGCCACCACCTCGGGGCTCGAATGGACCCACAGGCCGGCTGGGACTTGTCGGCATACCCCCGCCGTCACCTCACGACACGTCCCCTCGGCATCTGGTCACGCCGGGGCCGGCCGGAGATGGCGGCTGCCGTACTAACGTGTTTCCCGTGCAGGAGAGAGTGCGGGAGATGGCCCTGCGGCCGTTGGGCCGCGGCCGCCTTCAGGTCACACCGATGGGTCTCGGGCTCGCCGCGCTCGGCCGGCCCGCGTACATCACGCTCGGACGGGATGCCGACCTCGGCGGCGACCGTGACGTGGCGGCGATGCGGGCGCGCACCTGGGAGGTGCTGGACGCCGCGTGGGCGGCCGGCGTGCGGTACGTCGACGCGGCCCGCTCCTACGGCCTGGCGGAGGAGTTCCTCGCGGGCTGGCTGGCCGATCGGGGCGTCCTGCCCGGCGAGGTCGCCGTCGGCTCGAAGTGGGGCTACGAGTACGTCGGCGGCTGGCAGATGGACGCCGGCCGCCACGAGGAGAAGGACCTGTCCGCCGAGCGGCTGCGCCGTCAGCTCGGCGAGACCCGGGAGATGCTCGGCGGCCATCTGTCGCTCTACCAGATTCATTCGGCCACGGTGGAGAGCGGTGTGCTCGACGACGAGGAGGTCCTCGGTGAGCTGCGGGCGCTGCGCGCGGAGGGCGTCGCGGTCGGCCTGTCCACCACCGGCCCCCGCCAGGCCGCGACCATCGAGAAGGCGGTCGCGACCGGGCTCTTCGACACCGTCCAGTCGACGTGGAACCTGCTGGAGCGCTCGGCGGGCGAGGCCCTGGCCCGGGCGCACGCCGCCGGCCTGGGCGTGATCGTCAAGGAGGGCGTGGCCAACGGCAGGCTGACCGCCCACGGCGCGCCGCCGGCGCTGGCGCGCGCGGCACGCGAACGCGGCGTCACCCCCGACGCCCTGGCTCTCGCCGCCGTGCTCGCCCGCCCGTGGGCGGGGGTCGTGCTGAGCGGCGCGGCCACGACCGCTCAGCTCGCCGAGAATCTGACGGCGCTCGCCGTCGCCTGGGACGACGCGGCCGAGCAGACCCTCGCCGGACTGGCGGAGGACGCCGAGACCTACTGGGCCCGTCGTGCCGCCCTCCCCTGGACCTGACGGTCACCTCGGGAACTCGGCCGAGGGGCGGCCCGGTGCTGGTCAGGCCAGCTCGCGCACGAGCGTGGTGAGGGCCTTGCCGAGGGGGGCGTCGAAGGTCATCAGCGCCTCGCCGTCGCCCCGGGTCGGCCCCCGGTTGATGATCGCGACGGGGATCGAGCGGGCGGCGGCGTGCCGGACGAACCGGTAGCCGGACATGACGGTCAGCGACGACCCGAGGACGAGCAGCAGGCCGGCCCGCTCGGTCAGCGCGTAGCACTCCTCGACCCGCGACGGCGGCACGTTCTCGCCGAAGAACACCACGTCGGGCTTGAGCACGCCGCCGCAGCCGTCGCAGTCCACCGTGCGGAACGTCTCCACCTCGTCCGCGCCCAGCACCGCGTCGCCGTCGGGGTTGATCACCGCGTCGGCCACCTCCGTACGGGCGTGCCAGCCGGGGTTGGCCGCCCGCAGCCGGCGGTCGAGCGTGTGGCGCGGCGTGCGCCGCCCGCAGGTGAGGCAGCGCACACGGTGCAGGCTGCCGTGCAACTCCACGACCCCGTCCGCGCCCGCCGCCTGGTGCAGGCCGTCCACGTTCTGCGTGATGATCCCGGCGACCAGGCCGCGGCGCTGCAGTTCCGCGACCGCGCGGTGACCGGCGTTGGGCGTGGCGTCCACCATGTGACGCCACCCCAGGTGGCTCCGCGCCCAGTAGCGCCTGCGGGCGGCGGCGCTGCTGCAGAAGGTGTGGTAGGTCATCGGCTCGGCCCTGCGCCTGCGGCCGGTCTCCCCCCGGTAGTCGGGAATCCCCGACTCGGTCGACAGGCCGGCCCCGCTGAGGACCACCACCTCGCCGTCCGCCAGGAGATCGGCCAGCATGCCCCACCGTTCGGCGGTCCCCGCGTCGCGCACCACAGTCACGTTTCCATGGTGCCCGACGCGCCGCACGGGTCAGTCCCTGCCCTCCCCCAGCCGCACGTCGAAGATCACCTCTACCTCGTCGTGCAGTTTGAGCGCGCCCAGGAGCGCGGAGTAGGGGCGGATCCCCCAGTGGGACTGCACGACGGTCGCCCGGCCGCGCACCCGGCCCTCCGCGAACGCGCCGTCCACGGCGACCGGCCGGGAGACGCCGGCGATCGTCAGGTCGCCCTCGACCCGGAACGCCTCGGGGCTGCCCGTCACCCGAGACGACCGGAACGTGACCAGAGGGTGCTGATCCGCCTTCAGGACCTTGACGCGCATGTTCTTCTCGATCTCGACCCGGTCGGAGTCGGTGAGCGGCTTGATCCCGCCCGTGCCCTCCCTGACCCGCATCGAGGCCACCTCGGCCTCCAGCGACACCCGGCATTCCGCCGGGTCGTCCGGCCGCACCACGGCCTCGCCGCGCCACCGCGTGACCTCGATCGTCAGGTCGTGCCCGGCCTTGGCGCCCAGCCCGGCACGGGTGGTGAGGATCAGGAGCCTGCCCGATCTCGGCCCCAGTGCGTACGTGCCCGCCTCGACGTCCATTTCACCGACATTCCCGGCAAACGGGCCGGAGATGTCAGCACTGGACACCCTGGCGGTGATCCTCCGCCTGGTTTAGCGTGCTCGGAGCCACATCCCCTGACGAAAGGCGGAAGCACCGTGGATCAGGACGACAAGGCGCTCTCCCTGGCACCCGTCGTGCCCTGCGCGGACCTCGGCGCGGCGGTCGAGGCATGGTCGGCCCTGCTGGGAACGACCCCTACGTTCGTCGACGGCGACCGCTGGGCCCAGTTCGACCTGCCGTCGGGGCGCCTGGCGCTGGCCGGCACCGACCAGGCGACGGCCGCGCCGTCCGTCATGGTGAAGGTGGCCGGCGTCGAGCACGCCAGGGAGCGCGCCGCCGCACTCGGCCTCACGGTCGGCGAGATCGAGGAGGGCCCGCACGAGCGCAGGTGCGTGGTCCGTGGACCCAGTGGCTGGGACGTCGTCTTCTACTCACCCGCTTGATCACCACCGACTGCCTTTACATTGTAGATTCCGTACGCGTTCACCGGTCTTCCCCGCCGGTCAGCTCGCGCATGCGCCGCAGCAGCGCCGCCCGCCTGCGGTGCGCGCGCACCACCGGCACCAGTGCCACCGCGACGAACAGCCCCCCGGCCGCCAGCGCGAGCTCCGCCCCCGTGCCACGTCGCACCGCCACCACGGCCACCAGGGCCGTGGTGGCCAGCGAGGCGGCCAGCCCGATCCAGGCGGCGATCACCCGGTCGGTGGCGAACAGCGGAACCCGGCGGGTCAGCAGCCATCCGCCGTAGACGGCCCAGGCCAGGCAGAACACGGTGAACAACGCGAACCCCAGATGGGTTCGCCCGGGCAGCGGGCCGGGCTCCGACCACCACAACGCGCTCACGAACACCAGGCCGGCCGCACCGGCCAGCAGCGCCGTCACCGCCCGGATCCGCGTTCCGAGCGACAGCACCGGCGCCAGGTGCTCGATCATGTCCCCCGCCGGCCGGCGCGGCTCTTCCGTCATCTCATGTGTCCCTTCTCCCCCAGGTGCTCAGGCAGCAGGTGCTCAGGCAGCAGGTGCTCACGCAGCAGGCGACGGGCGCGGTTGAGCCGGGACTTGACCGTCCCGGCCGGAATCCGGCAGACGTACGCGCATTCCTCGACCGGCAGGTCCTCCAGGTAGAACAGGACGAGGATCTCCCGCTCCAGCACCGGCAGCGCCGACAGCACGCTCACCAACGCGGCACGGTCCACCATGGTCTCGACCGGGTCCTCCGTGATCCCCTCTGTGACCCCCGCGCCCGCGATGTCGCCGTATCCCGTGGTCTCCACGGCCCGGGCGTACTCGTCACGCAGCCGGTCGGTGACCGACCGCCGGGCGATCGTGAACAGCCACGGCGCGAACCGGCCGGGTTCCCTGAGCCGGGGCAGGCCGCGGACCACGGCCAGCCACACCTCCTGGCTCACGTCGTCGGCCCTGTCGGCGTCCAGCATGCGCCGCACGTACGTCCACACCGGCATCCGCCACCCTGCGAGCAACTCGGGCAGCGCCCCGCGCTCGCCCAGCTGAGCGCGGATCACCAACAGCTCATCGGTCATCTCGTCCTCCCGTCACCACGCACAGTCGGGCGGGAGGACGAGAAGGTTCACGGTTCCCGGGCACTGTCGACAGCCCAGGCCCGGCAAGGAACACGGCCGGGGCGGCGGCTCGTACGGCATTGATCGGCAATCGATAGGCTCACTCGTCCTGAGTCAATCAGCACACCGGCCCTCAGGGCGGCGGCATCGGGGAGTGAACACATGAGGCGCCTGGTGATCCACGCGGGCACGGTCGCGGCGTTACTCGTCTCCTGGCCGGCGGGCCCGGCCGAGGCGCGGGCGGCCGACCCCCTGGACGCGTTCAAAGCACAGGCCACGGCCACGCGGTGGGTGAAGGTGAGCGAGACGCACCAGGTCCGCATACGGAAGGAACTCTTCGAGAAGTCCGACATCCGTGGTCCCGTGCGGCTAGGGCCGCAGGGGTTGACCGCGTACGACCTCACCATCAAGGGCAAGCAGCTCAAGGGGCGGATGCGGTTGATCGCGCTGGGTGGGTACACGTACGCGTCGGGCAAGCCGGTACAGGGAGGGCTGCCGGAGGGCAAGACCTGGTGGAAGTCGCGGTTCACGGCCGAGGACCGCAACCCGTTCTACTCGGTTCCGCCGATTTTCGAGCCGGCCACCTACAAGGCGCTGCTGGCCAGCACGACCAAGCGCACCGGTGGGGTTCGCCAGGGCGCCATCAGCCTGGGAGCGCTGTACAAGGCCTCGCCGTCCCTGCGTGCGCAGCCCGACATGAAGCCCAGCCGGCGTGAGGCCGCGCTGAAGGTCCACTGGCGGTTGTGGATCGACAGGAAGGGCCTGCCGGCCCGGTTCTCCACCACCTTCGCCGACCCGGACTACCCCACCGGAGCGATGAGCGCCCGCACCGACATGCGCTTCTCGTCGTGGGGAGCCAAGGTACGGCTCACCGTCCCGGCCGGCGAGAAGACCTACCAGCCGAGCTGATCAGCGGCGCCCCCGGGCCTTCACCCGGGGGACGCCCGGCGCCCGAGCCTCAGTTCCCGGACACTCAGTGCCCGTCCTCGCGGGGCCGTACGACCGCGACGGGGCAGTGCGCGCGGTGCAGCACCGCGTGGCTCACGGAGCCGATCAGCGCGCCGCGCACGCCGCCCAGCCCGCGGGAGCCGACGACCACGAGGTCGGCCACGAGCGAGGCGTCGGCCAGCGCCGGGACCGGGTGGCCGCAGACCGACGACTCGACGAGGGGGACGTCCGGGTGCTTGTCGCGCCACGGCGCGAGCCGCAGCCGCGCCGCGCGCGACTCGTTCTCGTACATCTCCTCGAGCACCGGGCCGTATCCGACGGCGAAGGGCGAGAACGTCGGCATCTCCCAGGCGTACACCGCGTGCACCCTGCCGTGCCGCGCCCGCGCCTCCTCGAAGGCGAACTCCAGGGCCGCCTCGGAGTGAGGCGACCCGTCGAAGCCGACGACGACCTCGTGGTACTCGTCGCGGTGCGGCTTGCGCACGACCACGACGGGAGCCTCCGCGTGACCGGCCAGGCCGAGGCCGACCGACCCGAGGACCAGCCCGGAGAATCCGCCCAGTCCCCGGCTGCCGACCACGAGGGCCCCGGCCCCCGACGACCCGGCGCGCAGCGTCTCGATGACCGTCCCCTCCGCGAGTTCCGTGGTCACCTCGAGGCCGGGGGCGATCTCCTGGGCCCGGGCGGCGGCCGCGGCGAGCACACCCTCGCAGAACTCGCTGTAGGACTGGGCGAAGCCCTCGACCGCGTGGAACGGGTAATCGTGGGCCCAGGGTTCGCGCACATGGACGATCTTCAACGCGGCTCCACGGCGCCGCGCGTCGTCCGCCGCCCACTCCAGCGCCGCCGTCGCGGGCGAAGATCCGTCGACGGCGACGACGATCTGTCCGGCCATATGCGTTTCCTCCTGTGCTAAAGCGCTACCCCGGCGCCCATAGATCGGTGCTCCGGCCACCATCGCACCGCGTCCGCTACCCCTGGCGCAGCAGACCAAAGTCCTCAGGCGCCGGGACTTCCGCCCGCCGCGGCCCGGTGGCGCACGCCGCGCGTCTCAGTCCCTCGTCAGCCTGATCACGTTCCAGGAGACCGGGGGCAGCACGATCCGCAATGGGTCGCTCCGGTGATCGGTGTTGGGGCGTGGCGCCACTCTCCCCGGGTCGTCGGCCGTGTTGCGGGCGTACACGTCCTCGTGGGTGAGCGTCGTCGCCTCGGCGATCCGCACCGTACCACTCCCCGTGCCGGCGCCCGCGCCCAGCGCCCGCGCGTCGAGCTCCAGCTCCAGGGGTTCGTGCTCGGACCTGTTCACCGCGAACAGCGTCGTGTCGTCCCCGTCGACGGTGGCGACGGCGTGGAGCACGGGCACCTCGCCGAACTCGGCGGTCTCGTACGACGGGCAGGCGGGCTCCACCCGGACGACCTCTCCCCTGGCGTGCCGCGCCGCCTGCGCGAACGGGTGGAACGTCGTCTGCCGCCAGGCGCGGCCCCCGGGCTCGGTCATGATGGGCGCGATCACGTTCACTAGCTGGGCCAGGCAGGCCGCCGCCACCCGGTCGCTGTGCCGCAGCAGGGTGATGATCAGGCTGCCGAGGGCCACGGCGTCGGCGAGGTGGTAGTGGTCCTCCAGCAGCGGCGGCGCGACCGGCCAGTCCGGCGGAGGCGGCGCCGCCTGGTGGCGGCTGAGGTACCAGATGTTCCACTCGTCGAAGGAGACGGAGATCTTCTTCGACGACCCGAGCCTGGCCCCCACCCGGTCGGCCGTGGACGCCACCGTGGTGATGAAGTGTTCCATGTCGGTGGCGCAGGCCAGGAAGCCGCCGAGGTCGCCGTCCTTCTCCTCGTAGTAGGCGTGGCAGGAGATGTGGTCGACCAGGTCGTAGGTCTCCTCCAGGACGGTCTCCTCCCAGGCGCCGAAGGTCGGCATCCCGGAGCCGGAACTGCCGCAGGCGACCAGTTCGAGACCGGGGTCGACCATGCGCATGGCCCGCGCGGTCTCGGCGGCGAGCCTGCCGTACTCGCGGGCCGTCTTGTGCCCGATCTGCCAGGGGCCGTCCATCTCGTTGCCCAGGCACCACATGCGGATGTCGTGCGGCTCCTTGGCGCCGTTGGCGATCCGCAGGTCGGACAGCGCGGTGCCCGACGGGATGTTGCAGTATTCGAGCAGGTCGACGGCTTCCTGGACGCCGCGCGTGCCGAGGTTGACCGCCATCATCGGCTCCAGGCCGGCCAGGCGGGTCCACCGGACGAACTCGTCGACCCCGATCTCGTTGGTCTCCGTGCTGTGCCAGGCCAGGTCGAGCCGCCGGGGACGCCGCCCGCGCGGGCCGACGCCGTCCTCCCAGCGGTAGCCGGAGACGAAGTTGCCGCCGGGGTAGCGCACCGTGGTCACGCCGAGCTCCCGGGTGAGCGCGAGAACATCGCCGCGGAAGCCCTCCTCGTCCGCCGTGGGGTGACCGGGTTCGTAGATGCCCGTGTAGACGCAGCGGCCGAGGTGCTCGACGAAGGTGCCGAACGTACGGCGCCGCACGGGGGCCACCCGCCGGGCGGGATCGATGGTCAGCTGTGCTTGGAGCACGAGGGGTCTCCTTCGAGGGGGCGACGGCTCTCGGGGGCGATTGTTAGCGCTATCAAGCACCACGGTCAAGAGGTGATCACGCCGGTCCATGGATCGAGTAGCCCCTCTCCGGGCATGTTCCCGTCAAGGAACCGTCCGGGGCGGGAGCGAGCATTGTGACTGGCGGAGTGACGATCAGCGGGGCCGGCCTGGCCCGGCGCGCGGGACCCCGGTGGGCGGCCGTCGTGCCGGCCGTCGTGCTTGCCGTGTCCGGGCTGCTGACGGGCGCGTGCGGGAACGGCCGGGACAGCGTCGGGGCTAGCGCGTCGCCGGCCCCCTCCGCGCCCGGTTCCCTGTCCCCCGCTGTGTCTCCCTCCCTGTCTCCCTCCGTGTCCCCCTCGCTGCCGGCGGGCTCGCTCGTGGCGGGCCGTTACCAGCCGCTGTGGCCGTTCGCGGACGAGAAGCAGGCGCGGGACTGGCAGGAGAGCTACCGTTCCGGCGGCCACCAGCCCTGGCACCTGGACCCGGAGCAGACCGCGCTCTCCTTCACCCAGGGATTCCTCGGCTTCGAAGGCGTCGACCAGGTGGTCGAGCGTACGGTGACGGGCGCGCACGCCCGCGTCTCCGTCGGCATCCGGGGGGAGGGCGGCGGGCGGCCGGGCATCGCCGCCGTCATCCACCTGGTCAGGTTCGGCACCGGGACGGACGCGCCGTGGGAGGTCGTGGGCACCGACGACACCACCTTCTCCCTCACCACCCCGCGGTACGGCGCCGTCGTCTCCTCGCCCGTCAAGGTGGGCGGCAGGATCACGGGAGTGGACGAGAGCATCCGGGTGCGGGTGCGCGGAACCGGGAGCGCGCAACCCCTCGGAGAGCGCTGCTGCGTCTCCGCCGGAGGGGACGGCGCCCCCTGGTCGGCCACCGTGACCTTCCGCGCCGCCCCGGGCCGGACGCTCACGATCGTCGCGAGCACCGGCGGCCACGTGGCCGAGGTCGAACGCTTCGCGGTCACCGGGGTCCGGGTCGCGTCGTGAGGTGGTCGGGAGCCCCTGAGCTCAGTGCCCCCGGCGGATCCACTCGTCGAGGTGCGGCGACTCGGCCCCGATCGTCGTGCTGTCGCCGTGGCCGGTGTGGACGACGGTCTCGGGCGGCAGGACGAGCAGGCGGTCGCGGATCGAGTCGACGATCACGCCGAAGTCGGAGAACGAGCGGCCGGTCGCTCCGGGCCCGCCCTGGAACAGGGTGTCACCGGTGAAGACGACGCCCAGTTCCGGCGCGTGGAAGCAGCAGGCGCCCGGAGCGTGGCCGGGGGTGTGGAGCACTTCGAGGCGGGTTCCCGCGACCTCGACGACCTGCCCGTCCGACAGCGTGCCGCCGGGTTCGCGATCGGGGTGGGTGAGCCGCCAGACCGGCAGGTCCGCGGGGTGCAGCAGGACGGGCGCCCCGGTGGCATCCGACAGTTCCGGCGCGACCCTGACGTGGTCGTCGTGGGCGTGGGTCGCGAGGATGGCCAGCACGCGCCGCCCCGCGATCACGTCGGTGATCGCCTTGACATCGTGGGGCGCGTCGAACACCACGCACTCGTCGTCGTCGCCGAGCACCCACACGTTGTTGTCGACGTCGAAGGTCTGGCCGTCCAGGCTGAAGGTGCCGGATGTGACGGCATGGTCGATACGGGCACTCACGGGAAGATCACCACCGAGCGGAACATGCCCTTATTCTGCACGGGCTCCACGCGCGTACGCGACCGGGGTCCGGGACCCGGATCACGGTCCCTGCCGCTGGTCCTCGGCGGTCCTGGAGGGCTTGGGCGGCAGAACGGGCTCAAGGCGGAACATCCCGGAGGTCATCTCGTCGTCGCGGGGCGGGGTCCCGCGCCTGCCCGCGACCGCCACCAGCACGTCGGTCACGGTGACGAGCCCCTGGAGGGCGCCTGAGGCCCCCATCACCGGGACGACGTCCACTCCCGACTCCAGCATGACGGCCGCCACGGACGGCAGCGACGCGTCGGGCGGCACGTACGGGCACCTGCGCCCGGCCAGCAACGCCCGCACCTGGCTCCTCGACTGCTCGGCCGGTCCGCCGGACCAGTGGGCCGCGATGTCCTCCCTGGTGAGCACCCCGAGGATGCGCGAATGCGCGTCCACCACGGGCAGATGGTGCATCGACCCCCGGCGCATCAGTTCCCAGGCCATGAGCGGCGACTCGTCCGGTTTCACGGTCACGAGCACCCTGCTCATCACGTCGGCGGCGGTCATGTCTTCCACACTCATCGTTTCCTCCCGCGGCGCACCGGCCAACTCCATCCGACCACCGCGGGCATCCCCCGCGCAGTGCCGAACGACCCTACGACCGGGGACCTCCGGCACCTGCCCGTACGACCCCCCGGGGCGATGGAATGACCACGTCGGGGCAGAGGCGGGGATGACGCGGGAGGTGGGCGATGCTGGCCGGTGAGGTCATGACCAGCCCGGCGATCACGCTGCGGCGGGACGACTCCGTGCGGAGGGCGATCCGGGTGCTGTACGACCACGACATCACGGCGGCCCCCGTGCTCGGGGAGCACGGCGAACTGGTCGGGATGGTCAGCGAGATCGACCTGCTGTGCGCCGCCTTCGGGCCGGGCGGCCCGGCGCCGCGGACGGTGGCGGACGTCATGTCGCGCCAGGTGAGCACGGTCGAGGACACCACGGACGCGCGGGTGCTGACGGACCTCATGATCGCGAGGAGGATCAAGAGCGTGCCTGTGCTGCGCGACGAGCGGGTCGTCGGGATGGTGAGCCGGCGCGACCTCATGGCGCTGCTGGCCAGGTCGGACGAGGAACTGCGCGACGCCGTCCTGGCCGCGCTGCGCGAGCGCTACCCCTCGGAGACGTCGTGGGAGGTGACCGTGCGCGACGGCGAGATCGACCTGCACGGCCCCGGCGGCCAGGGCCCGGAGCACGTGGCCGACCTGCTCGCGCGGACGGTCCCCGGGGTCCGTCCGGCCCGTCTGTCATAGGTGCGGCCCTCTCACCACGGCGACCGGGCAGTGGGCGTGGGCGAGCAGGGCGCGGCTCACCGAGCCGAGCACGGCGGCGGTGAGGGCGTTGCGGCCGTGGGAGCCGACGACGAGCAGGACGGCCAGCGACGACGCCTGGATGAGCGCGGCGACCGGATGGCCGCGGACCATGACCAGCTCGCTGTCCACGTCGGCGTACGCGCTCTGCCACGACCGCAGCTCCTCGCGCGCGTGTTCCCCGGCGGCGCGCCCCATCTCGTCCAGATCCGTGGTGATCATCCGCCCGTACGGCACCGGCGGGTCCCAGGCGCACACGATCCGCAGCCGCCGGCGCCGCAGCCGCGCCTCCTCGAACGCGTAGGCCAGGGCGGGCCCGGAGGTCTCCGCGCAGTCGAAGCCCGCCACGACGTCCGCCGCCTCCGCCACGCCCAGGGGCGTCTGGCGTACGACGACGACCGGCACGGCGACGTGCCCGGCCACCTGGTTGCCTATCGACCCGAGCAGCATGCCGGGGAAGCCGCCCGAGCCGTGGCTGCCGATCACCAGCTCGGCCGCGACGGAGGCCTGCTCACGCAGGACGCGGCCGGGACGCCCCTCGACCAGCTCGGTGGTGACGTCGAGACCGGGCCGCCGCTCCCTGACGATCCGCGCCGTGCGGTCGAGGATCTGCCGCCCGGAGGGCGTCATCTTGTCGAAGCAGTCGGGGATCGGATAGCGCGGGCCGTCGTACAGCAGGCGGTCGACGGCGTGGACCACCCGCAGGGACGCGCCCCGCAGGGCGGCATGGTCGGCCGCCCACTCCGCCGCCGCGACCGCCCCGGGGGATCCGTCGGTGCCCGCGACGACCGGATGGTTGAACGGGGTCATGGCGCGGCGCCTCCTTGCGACGTCGGCGGCAGCGGGACACTCCAGCACAGGCGGGTGCCCCCGGTCGCGAGCGTCTCCACGGCGCAGGAACCGCCCAGGCTCTCGGCGCGGTCGCACAGATTGCGCAGGCCGCTGCGGCGTCCCGTGGCGGGGATGCCCACCCCGTCGTCCTCGACCACCAGGGTCAGCCGGTCCTGCTCCAGGCGCACGGTCACGGAGGCCCGGCCGGCGTGGGCGTGCCGCACCACGTTGGATATCGCCTCCCGCGCGACGGCCAGCAGGTGGTCCCCGACGCCCGCGGGCACGCGGGTGTCGAGCTGGCCCTCCAGGCGCAGGGCCGGCAGGAAGCCGAGGGGCTCTCGCGCGCCCTCCACCAGCTCGACGAGCCGGGCGCGCAGCCCCCGGACGCCGGCCGTGGACCGCAGGGCGAAGATCGTGGTGCGGATCTGCCTGATCGTGCCGTCGAGCTCGTCGATCGCGGTCAGCAGGCGCGCGGCCGTCTCCGGGCGCTCCTCCAGCCGGGCGGCGCCGGTCAGCGTCATCGCGACCGCGAACAGCCGCTGGATGACCACGTCGTGCAGGTCCTTGGCGATGCGGTCGCGGTCCTCCAGCAGGCCGAGCCGTTCCGCGTCCCTGCGGGCCTCGTCCAGTTCGAGCGCGACGGCGGCGTGGCCGGCGAACGAGTGCAGCATGCGCACCTCCCCGGGGCTGAACGGGACGCGCCCCGGCCGCCTGCTGAGCGACAGCACCCCCCGCACCGATCCCGGCGCGCCCAGCGGCACCGCGCACACCGCACCGGTTCCGCCCGCCTCTCCCGCGACGGTGAGCAGGCCGGTGCCGCCCAGGTCGGCGACCGCGCGGGGCTCCGCGTGGACGAACGCCTGCCCGGCCAGCGAGCCCTCGACGGGCAGCGGCCGCTCCCGCGCCGCGGCCCCGACGATCTCACCGTCCGTGATCGCGACCCGCAGCGTCCGCCCGCCCTCCTCGGGCAGGAGGATGGCCACCGCGTCGGCGGCGGCCATCCGCAGGGCGTGGCCGGCGATCATGGTCAGCACCCTGGGCGTCTCCGCGCCGGACAGCAGGCTCGTGGTGATCTCCGCCGACGCCCGCAGCCAGGTCTCCCTGCGGCGGGTGTCCTCGTACAGGCGGGCGTTCTCGATCGCCACCCCGGCCGCGGCGGCGAAGGCGACGAGGATCGCCTCGTCGTCATCGTCGAACGCCCCTCCCCCGCGCTTGTCCGTCAGGTAGAGGACGCAGAACGGCTCCCCCCGCACCCGTACGGGCACGCCGAGGAAACCGGTCATCGGGGGGTGGCCGGGCGGGAAGCCGTACGACGCGGGGTGGTCGGAGATGCGCGCGAGCCGCAGCGGCCGGGGGTCTTCGACCAGCAGCCCGAGCAGGCCGAGGCCGTGCGGCCAGTGCTCGATCCGCGCGATCTCGCTCTCGGTCAGGCCCACCGGGAGGAACCTGGCCAGCGTGTGGTCCTCGCCGATCAGGCCGAGCGCGGCGTATCGGGCGCCGGCCAGCGTCGCCGCGCTCTCGGCGACGCGGCGCAGCACGGTATCCAGGTCGAGGTCCCCGCCGACCGAGACGACCGCCTCGAGCAGCGCGTGGACCCGGTCTCGCGTCGGCAGGACCGCCTGCAGCCTGGTGTGCAGCTCGGTCAGCAACCCTTCGAGGTGCGTCTGCGGGATCATGGCCGCCTCCCCTGTCGGGGCCACGCGTTGTCCGCTATGTGCGCTACAGATGAAGTGTCGCAAACCAGGGCACCTCCGGCTCCACCCCTTTGCCAGGTCGCTACCGGCTTCTTACGGTCCGTGTACGCCCAGCCGCCCGCCATCCGGGATATACGCAGACATACTCGGAAATGAGCTGGACTGACGGGCGGGGGTGGGCCATGAGAGAGCCGCGTGACGGCGTCATCCGGGTCGCCTGGCACGGAGCCGACCGGTTCGACATCCGGATCCGGCGCCACGCGATCCGGGCCGACCAGCCCGCGGACGCCGGCGGGAGCGACACAGGGCCCACGCCGGCCGAGCTGTTCGTGGGCAGCGTGGCCGCCGGCGTCGCCTGCTGCGCGGAACGCTACCTGCGCCAGCGCCAGTTGCCCGCCGGGGTCGGGGTGACCGCGCGGTACGACTTCGGCGTGTGTCCCGGCCGGATCGACCACATCGAGCTGTCCGTCGACGCCCCCAGCCTGCCCGCCGGGCTGCGCGCCTCGCTCCTGTCGGTCCTGGAGCACTGCGCGCTCCGCACCACGTTGCGGGTGCCTCCGCAGGTCACCCTGGAGGTCCGGCAGGCCGTTCCCGGGACAGCCGTTCCCGCAGCCCACGCGCCGTACGGCGAACCGCCGCCAGGACAGGCGGGGTCATCGGGGCACCCGGGGTGAAGTCGCCGCCCTCGATCCCGACCACGACCAGCTCGCCCGGCAGCCGGCCGAGCGCCCGCCCCAGCTCGACGGCGTCGGCCAGCCCGAGCGCGTGCGAGCCGCTCGGCTGACGAGACGGCGCCGGCGGTTCGGCGGCCAGGTGGACCGTGCCGGGCGGAGCGCCGGAGCGGACGGCGTCGACCACGATCGCGAGCGCCGCGCCCGACCACGCCTCGACCAGCGCCGCCGGGTCACCGGAGCTCTCCACGACCGCGACGGACGGCGGCAGCGCGCCCCGCAGCCGCCGCGCGACCTCAAGACCCGCCGAGTCGTCGCCGCGCAGATCGCTCCCGAGGCCGATGACCACCCTGTCACCCACGGCTCACCCTGAAGTCGAGGAAGTGGGCCGAGCAGGAGATGCAGGGATCGTGGTTGCGTATCGCCTTCTCGGACAGGAGCGCCAGCTCGTCCTCCGGCAGGCCGAGCCGCGGGGCCAGCAGGTCGCGCAGGTCCGCCTCGATGCGCGCCTGGTTCTGCGCGGTGGGCGGCACGATGTCGGCCTCGGCGACCAGCCCGCCCTCGTCGAGCCGGTAGCGGTGGTAGAGCGTGCCGCGCGGGGCCTCCGACGCGCCGTGGCCGACACCCGGCCGCGGCTCGACCGGCACCCACGGCCGATCCGGTTCCGCGTACCCGCCGAGGAGGCGCAGCGCCTCGTCGCAGGCGTGCACGATCTCCACGGCCCGCACCACGATGGCGCGGTAGGGGTTGCGGCAGACCGGGCCGAGACCGGCGGCGGCGGCCGCCTCCCGCGCCAGCGGGGACAGCCGCGCCGCGTTTAGCGCGTAGCGGGCCAGCGGGCCGGTGAGATAGCCGGTCTCGCCGTCGAGCCTGGCGTGCAGCGCCGTCGAGTGCGGCACCTGCTCCTCGGTCACGTGGTCCGGCCAGTCGGCGACCGCGAAGCCCGCCGGATCCGCGCGCCCGTCGCCGGAGCCGATCGAGCCCGACAGGATGGCGTACTCGCCGGGGTGGCGCAGGGCCAGGAACCGGTAGTCGTGCTCGACGTCGGGGAAGTCGAACCCGGCGACCCAGGCGACGGTGGCGAGCGCGTGGTCGCGGGCGCGGCGCAGCCTCTCGGCGGCGGG
Source organism: Microbispora sp. H11081 (assembly GCF_012999535.1). Classification (GTDB taxonomy): domain Bacteria; phylum Actinomycetota; class Actinomycetes; order Streptosporangiales; family Streptosporangiaceae; genus Microbispora. Next base: position 691,267 of record NZ_JABBWV010000002.1, on the reverse strand, counting down.
GGCGAGCTCGCGCCGGGACGGCACCCGGTAGAAGCCGCCCACCCTGACGTTGACCGGGTGGATGGGCCGCCCGCCGATCGCCGCGACCAGTTCGTTGCCCGCCTTCTTCAGTTCGAGCCCGCGCTCCACCAGGTCGCGGTGGTCGGCGGCCATCGCGACACCGCTGTCGTAGCCGAGGAAGTCGGGCGCGTGCAGCAGGTAGACGTGCAGCGCGTGCGACTCGATCCACTCGCCGTAGTAGAGCAGCAGCCGCAGGTCGCGCAGCGGGCCGGTGACCTCGGCCCCGCAGGCCGCCTCGATCGCCTGGCAGGCGCTCATCTGGTAGGCGACGGGGCAGATGCCGCAGACGCGGGCGGTGATGTCGGGCGGCTCGGTGTGGGCCCGGCCCCGCAGCATCGCCTCGAAGAACCTGGGCGGCTCGTAGATCCGCAGCTCCAGCGTGGTGATCAGGCCGTCGCGGGCGTGCACCACCAGCGCGCCCTCGCCCTCCACCCGGGTCAGGGCGCCGATCCGCACCGTCTTGTGCGTCACTCCTCCTCCTCGCCGAACTCCTCGCCGGACCTCTGCGCCTCCTCGGCCGCCCGCCGGAACGGCTCCGTCGTGGCGTGGTAGGTCCGGTAGATCCGCACCAGCTCGGGGGTGCTCATCCCGAGGCCGCGCATCCAGTGGTTCAGCGACGCGTGGTTGGGGCTCTCCATCGGCCCGAAGCAGCCGTAGCAGCCCCGGTTGAACGCCGGGCACAGCGCCCCGCAGCCCGCCTGGGTGACCGGCCCGAGGCAGGGGGTGCCGTGCGCGACCATCACGCAGGCGTTGCCCCTGGCCTTGCACTCCACGCACACGCTGTGCGCGGGCACCTCCGGCCGCCGCCCGGCGAGGAACGCCGAGATCACTTCGAGCAACTGGCGCCTGTCGGGCGGGCAGCCGCGCAGCTCGAAGTCGACCGGCACATGTGCGGCGATCGGGGTCGAGCGGTCCAGGGTGGCGATGTAGTCGGGCCGGGCGTAGACGACCGCGGCGAACTCCTTGACGTCGGCGAAGTCGCGCAGCGCCTGGATGCCGCCCGCGGTGGCGCACGCGCCGATCGTGACCAGCCGCTCCGACACCCGGCGCACGTGCCTGATCCGCTCCAGGTCCTCCGGGGTGGTGATCGACCCCTCCACCAGCGACAGGTCGTACGGGCCAGGGCCCGGGGCGCTGGACGCCTCCAGGAAGCAGGCGATCTCGACCCGGGCCGCGACGGCCAGCAGTTCGTCCTCGCAGTCCAGGAACGTGAGCTGGCACCCGTCGCACGAGGCGAACTTCCACACGGCCAGCTTGGGCATCGCCGCTCCTCTCCACAACTCCGGGTCTACAACTCCGGGTCTACAACTCCGGGACGGCGAGCATCGGCGCCGCGCGGTCGTACCGCAGCACGGGCCCGTCCTCGCACACGAACAGCGGGCCGAGCTGGCAGTGGCCGCAGCGGGCCACCGCGCACTTCATGTTCCGCTCCAGCGACAGCTCCACCCGGCCGGGGGCGACGCCGCGCCGCACCAGCTCCGCCGCCGTCCTGCACATCATGGCCTCGGGCCCGCAGACGAACGCGCACGTGCGGCGCGGCTCGAAGACGATCCGGTCGATCAGGTCGGTGACCAGCCCCACCGGCCCGCGCCAGGCGTGGTCGGGGTGGTCCACGGTCACCCGGACGTCGGCGCCCTGCCCGGCCCAGCACGCCAGGTCCGCGGAGTACAGCAGCAGGCCGGGAGCCCGGCTGCCCGCGATCACGCTGATCCTGCCGTAGCCGGGCCGGTGCCGCAGCAGCGCCCGCACGACCGGGCGCAGCGGGGCGAGGCCCAGCCCGCCCGCGGCCACCACCACGTCGAGGCCCGCGGCGGCGTGCAGGCTCCAGCCCTGGCCGTACGGCCCGCGCAGGCCGACGACGTCGCCGGGGCGCTTGCCGCACAGGGCGGCGCTGACCGCGCCGACGGCCCTGATCGTCTGGGTGTAGCCGCCCGAGCCGGCCCGCCCGCTGATCGAGACCGGGATCTCCCCCACGCCAGGGGCGTACAGCATGGTGAACTGGCCGGGCTCGAACGGCGGGCAGGCTCCGCGTACCGGCTCCAGCGTCAGGGTCACGGTGTCGGCCCGGTCCGGGCGGCGGGAGCGCACCCGGTACGGCGCCGGCGTCATGGGGTGCGGGCCGCCGATCATGGCAGGTTCGCCAGCTCCTCTGTGACGTCGATGCCGACGGGACACCAGGTGATGCAGCGCCCGCAGCCGACGCAGCCGGACATGCCGAACTGGTCGATCCAGGTCGAGAACTTGTGGGTGAGCCACTGGCGGTAGCGGCCGGCGTTGGAGCCGCGCACCGGCGCCCCGCCGACCTCGGAGAAGCCCAGCGTGAAGCAGGAGTCCCAGCGCTCGATCCGCTCCGCCGTGCCGTCGGTGAACGACGTGGTGTCCTCGACCGTGCTGCAGAAGCAGGTGGGGCAGACCATCGTGCAGTTGGCGCAGGTGAGGCAGCGGGCGCCGACCTGCGCCCAGCGCGGCGAGTCGTGCGCGGACAGCCGTTCCTGGATCCCCTCGGTGTCCACGTGGCGGCCCATCCGCTCGGCCGCCCCCCTGGACACCTCCGCGGCGGCGTCCAGGTCGCCGGCCGTGGCGGGCCGGTGCGGCAGCGCCGCGACGATCCGCTCGCCCCGCTCGCCGCCGGTCTCGACGACGAAGCGGTGCGGCGCGGCCAGTTCCGTGAGGGCGAGGTCGAACCCGGTGGTGGCCTTGGGGCCTGTGTGCATGGAGACGCAGAAGCAGGTGCCGCCCGGCACGGCGCAGTTGACGGCGATCAGCAGCAGGGCCCGCCGCCGCCGCAGGTACGCCGGGTCGGGATGCCTGCCGCCGAGGAAGACCCGGTCCTGCACGGCGATGGCGGCCAGGTCGCAGGCCCGCAGGCCGAGCAGCGCGACCCGCGGGGCGTCCTGCCCGGCCTCCTCGATGTGCTCGCCGCGCATCCGCAGCAGCGTCTGCCGCGGCGGCTGCGTGTACGGCTTGGCGGAGTCGGGGCTCGCCGCGAACGAGAAGACCATCTCGGCGTCGCCCTCGGCCAGGCGGTAGCGTCCCGGCTCCTGGACGTCGGTCCAGCCCCGGGCCAGCCGGTCGGCGGACTCGACCTCCTCGAAGCGGATGACGCGCTCGCGCACCACCGGGCCCACGACGGCGTAGCCCTCGGCCCGCAGCCCGGCCACCAGTGGTTCCAGGGATTCGATCACGACCGCGTCCACGGCGTCCCCCTCGCCCGCAAACACACCCCTCCCGCCCACAGTACGGCGGCCCGCGGGCGCTCAGCAGGGACGAAGGTCCCATGAAACTTTCACGCCCGTGCCGGTACGACGGACCGCACCGGGCCGGTATCCATGACATCCGCCCGTGATCATGGTGACATTCCTGGAGCGAGGTTCGTCGAATCGGCCGCCGGAGACCCCGGCAGGACGAGAGGACAGGCAATGGCAGGGCTCTTTTTTTCGGGCGCTCATGAAACCGGTTTCAGGCACCGGCGGGCGGCCTGGATCGCCGCGGCCGCGCTGGCCGCCACCACGGCGGTCGGCGCTCCGGCCGCACACGCGGACACGGCGTCCTGCTCGATCTCGTTCCCGACGGTCCACCACTACGGCGTCGGGTTCACGGGAGAAGGACAGCTGGTGAACACCGGGACGACCCCCCTGAATGGATGGCGGATCTCCTGGACGTTCACAGGCGACGAGAAGCTCTTCTCCCTGCTGACCACCAAGTGGACGCAGACCGGGCGGAGCGTCACCGCCACGAACGTGTCCTGGAACGGCACCATCGCCCCGGGAGGGAGCGTCCCCATCACCGCGGTCGGCAACTCCACGGGCGGCGCGTTCGGCCTGACCGGCCTGACCTGCACTCCTCTGTGAGACGCCTCAGCCCCGCGTGACGGCGGCCCGGTAGTCGCGGGCGATGCCGGCCGCGACGGCCCGCAGGGGGTCGACCAGGCGGGGCAGCTCGCGCACCCGCCGCGAGGACACCACGATGCCGACGGCCGCGACGGGCCGGTCCCCGACCAGCACCGGCGCGGCCGCCGAGCAGGAGCCGAGCGTCATCTCCTCGTGCGTCAACGCGTACCCCTGAGCGCGCACCTGGGCCAGCTCGCGGGCCAGCCGGCCCGGCTCGATGACGGTGTGCGGGGTGGGCCGCTCCAGCGGCCGGGACAGGTAGTCCGTGACGAACCAGCCCGGCTCGTAGGCGAGCAGCGCCTTGCCGACCCCGGTCGGATGCATGGGCAGCCGGGAGCCGGTCCGCGACACGATCGGCACCGCCCGTTTGCCGTACACCTTGTCCACGAACAGCACCTCGACCCCGTCGCGCACCGCCAGGTGGACGTTCTCGCCGGTGCCGCCGAACAGCTCCTGCAGCCAGGGGTGGGCCACCTCCTGCAGCGGGTCGGGGGCGAGCTGGCCGAGCTCCCACACGCGGCGGCCGATCTGGTAGCGCCCGTCGGCGCCTCGGTGCACGGCGCGCCACTCCTCCAGCTCGCCCACGAGCCGGTGGACGGTGCTCAGCGCCAGGCCGGTCCTCGCGGCGATCTCCGTCAGCGTGAGCCGGGGATGGTGGAGGTCGAAGGCGCCGAGGATGGCCAGGGTCCGGGAGGTGACCGTACGTCCCGGGTCGCGCGCGCCGCCGGACATGATTCCCTCTTCCACTGGGCGGAAGCCAAGCCTACGCGGGGCGGCCCGTCCTCCTGATCCTCTATGGCATGCGAACCAAGGTCGGGATCATCGGAGCGGGACCCGCCGGCCTGCTGCTCTCCCATCTCCTCCATCTGCGCGGCATCGAGTCCGTGGTGCTCGAACGCCGCAGCAGGGAGTACGTCGAGCGGCGGGTGCGGGCGGGGGTGCTCGAACAGGGCACGGTGGACACGCTCGTCGAGGCGGGCGTGGGCGAGCGGCTCAGCCGGGAGGGGCTGCCCCACCACGGCATCGAACTGCGGTACGGCGGGGCGGGCCACCGGATCGCCTTCGAGCGGCTGGTGCCCGGCCGGGCGATCACCGTGTACGGCCAGCAGGAGGTCGTCAAGGACCTCATCGCCGCCCGGCTGGCGGCCGGGGGCGACGTCCGCTTCGAGGTGGACGACGTGGCCGTGCACGACATCGGCACCGACCGGCCGTACCTCACCTTCGGGGGCGAGCGGCTGGACTGCGACGTGATCGCGGGCTGCGACGGCTTCCACGGCGTGTCCCGGGCCTCGATCCCGGAAGGCGTGCTGACCGAGTACCGCCGCGACTACCCGTTCGCCTGGCTGGGCGTCCTGGCCAGGGTGAAGCCGTCGTCGGAGGAGCTGATCTACGCGCGGACCGAGCGCGGCTTCGCGCTGCACAGCATGCGCTCCCCGGAGATCAGCCGCTTCTATCTCCAGGTCGCGCCCGACGAGGACCTCGCCGCGTGGCCAGACGAGCGGATCTGGGCCGAACTGCGGGCCCGGCTGGAGACCGTGCCCGGCTTCGCCCTGGCGACCGGCGACATCGTCGAGAAGGGCATCACCCCGATGCGCGGCTTCGTGGCCGAGCCCATGCAGCACGGCAGGCTGTTCCTCGCCGGGGACGCGGCGCACATCGTGCCGCCGACCGGCGCGAAGGGGCTCAACCTGGCGGTCGCCGACGTGCGGGTGCTGACCGAGGCGCTGGCGCGCTTCTACGCCGACGGCTCGTCCGAGGCGCTGGACGCCTACTCGCGGGCCTGCCTGCCCCGGGTGTGGCGGGCCCAGCACTTCTCGTGGTGGATGACGACGCTGCTGCACACGTTCGAGTCCGACGACGCCTACGCCCGGCGGCTGCAGACCTCCTACCTCGACTACGTGACGTCCTCCGAGGCCGCCGCGACGACGCTGGCGGAGAACTACGTGGGCCTGCCCTACGAAGAGGAGACATCGTGACACACCCTCCCTACCTGTATCCGGACTACGCCAGCACCGTGCTGCGGGCGCCGTCCAGGCCGCCGCTGCCGATGAAGGACGACCCGGAGGCGGCCGAGCTGACCGGCCCGGTCTTCGGCCGCGGCGAGGTGGACCCGCTCGACGCCGACCTGACCGCCGGGCACGCGGGCGAACCGCTCGGGGAGCGGATCATCGTCACCGGGCGCGTCCTCGACGCCTCGGGCCGGCCGGTCCCTGACACGCTGGTGGAGATCTGGCAGGCCAACTCCGCCGGGCGGTACGCGCACCAGCGCGACCGGCATCCGGCCCCGCTCGACCCCAACTTCACCGGCGCAGGACGGTGCCTGACGGACGGCGAGGGACGCTACCGGTTCGTGACGATCAAGCCCGGGGCCTACCCCTGGCGCAACCACCCCAACGCCTGGCGGCCCGCCCACATCCACTTCTCGGTGTTCGGCACGGCCTTCACCCAGCGCCTGGTGACGCAGATGTACTTCCCCGGCGACCCGCTGTTCGCCTTCGACCCGATCTTCCGGTCCGTCCCCGGCCCCACCCGTGAGCGGCTCGTCTGCGCGTTCGACCTCGACGTCACCGAGCCGGAGTGGGCGCTCGGCTACCGATGGGACGTGGTGCTCGGCGGTACCCCCATGGAGGACGCGTGACCACCCCTTCGCAGACCGTCGGGCCGTTCTACGGGTTCGCCCTGCCGTACGCCGCCGACTGGGAACTCGCCCCCGAGGGCCATCCGGGCGCGGTGACGATCACCGGCCGGGTGCTGGACGGCGCGGGCGATCCGGTCCCCGACGCACTGCTCGAAGTCTGGACGGGCGAGGCGGGCGCCCGGGGCGCCCTGGACCGCGCCGGGACCGGGGCCTGCGGCTTCGGCCGGTGCGGCACCGCGGCCGACGGCTCCTACCGGTTCCGCCTCGTGCCGCCCACCCGGCCTTACCTGGCGCTGCTGGTCTTCGCGCGCGGCCTGCTCAAGCCGGTGCGGACCCGCGTCTACCTCGCCGACGTACCCGACCCGCTGCTCGGCTCGCTGGACCCGGCCGGCCGCGCGACGTTGCTCGCCCGCCCTGACGGGCAGGACGCCTACCGGTTCGACGTACGGCTGCAGGGTGAGGGGGAGACGGTCTTCCTTGAGTTCTGACGGAGGCGTTGATCGCGGGCTGCTCTCCCCGGTGTGGGCGGGCACCGAAGTGGCGGAGGTCACGGACGACGACGCCTGGCTGCGGGCGATGCTGGAGGCGGAGGTGTGCCTGGCGCGGGCACAGGCCCGCCTCGGCGTCGTCCCCGGGCCCGCCGCCGCCGCGATCGCCGAGGCGGCCCGTCCTGATCGGTTCCACGCGACCGATCTGGCCCGCCGCGCCAGGGACGCGGGCAACCCCGTCGTGCCGCTGGTGGAGGATCTGCGTACCGCGGCGGGCGAGGCGGGCTCCTGGGTGCATCACGGCGCCACCAGCCAGGACATCCTCGACACCGCGTCGATGCTGGTGGCCGCGCGGGCCCGCGAAGTGATCCTGGGCGACCTCGACCGGGTGCTCGCCGCGCTGGCGCGGCTGGCCGCCCGGCACCGCGACACGCCGATGGCGGGCCGCACGCTCGGGCAGCAGGCCGTGCCCGTCACGTTCGGGCTCAAGGCCGCCGGGTGGCTCGTCGGCTGCCAGGACGCCCGCGACCGCCTGGCGGAGGCGCGCCTGCCGGTCCAGCTCGGCGGCGCGGCCGGGACCATGGCCGGGTACGGCGAGAGGGCGCTCGACCTGCTGTCGCTGTTCGCGGCGGAGACCGGGCTGGCCGAGCCGGTGCTGCCCTGGCACGCGCTGCGCGCCCCCGTGACCGGCCTGGCCTGCGCGCTCGCCGGGGTGACGGGCGCGCTCGGCAAGCTCGCCGCCGACGTGATCCTGCTGGCGCAGAGCGAGGTGGGCGAGGTCGCCGAGCCGGCCGCGCCGGGCCGGGGCGGCTCGTCGGCGATGGCGCACAAGCGCAACCCGGTGCTCGCCACCATGATCAGGTCCGCGGCGCTGCGGGCCCCCGCGCAGGCGGGGATCCTGCTGGCCGCGCTGGCGGCCGAGCACGAGCGGCCCGCCGGGAGCTGGCACTCCGAGTGGGAGCCGCTGCGCGAGTGCCTGCGCCTGGCGGGCGGGGCGGCCGCGACGGCCGCCGAACTGGCCGAAGGGCTGGAGGTGTTCCCCGAGCGCATGCGGCGCAACCTCGATCATCTGCTCGGCGTGCTACACGAGCACGGGGAGGACCCCGGAATCGGATCAGCGCCCGCCCTCGTCGACCGGGCCCTGCGGCACCACCGGAGGGAGGGCGCGTGATCACGCACCACCGATTCGACGGGCCCCCCGATGCCCCGGTCGTCGTGCTCGGGCCCTCGCTGGGCACGACGCTCGACCTGTGGGAACCCCAGCTTCCCGCGCTCACGCGTACCTGGCGGGTGCTCCGCTACGACCTGCCGGGCCACGGCGGGTCGCCGTCCACGACCGGCGTCCCGCGTGATCTGACGGTGGACGACCTCGCCGCGGGGGTGCTCGCCCTGCTCGACCGTCATGACGTGGACACCGCGGCGTACGCGGGGGTGTCGCTGGGCGGGGCCGTCGGAACCACGCTGGCGCTGCGCGCGCCGGACCGCGTCGCGAGCCTGGTCCTGTGCTGCACCTCGGCCCGGTTCGGCGACCCCGAGAGCTGGCGCGAACGCGCCGCGCTGGTCCGGGCCCAGGGCACGCGGCCCCTGCGCGAGGCGACCAAGGGGCGCTGGTTCACCCCTGGCTTCCCCGGCGCGGGGCGCTACCTGGACATGCTGGCCGGCGCGGACCCCGAGGGATACGCCGCCTGCTGCGACGCCCTCGCCGCGTTCGACGTCCGCGACCGGCTCGGCGAGGTCCGCGCGCCCGCGCTGGTCGTCGCGGGGGCCGAGGACCCGGCCACCCCGCCCGCGCACGCCGAGGTCCTGGCCCGGGGCATCCCCGGCGCGGAACTGCTGGTGGTGCCGGGGGCCGCCCACCTGGCCACCGCCGAACGCCCGGACGTCGTGAACGAGGCGATAACGCGCCACCTGACCACCCGCTGGAGGATCGCTTGAGCTACGACGACGGCATGCGCGTGCGCCGCGAGGTGCTGGGCGACGCCCACGTGGACCGGGCGCAGGAGGGGACCACTGATTTCACCGCCGACTTCCAGAGCCTGATCACCCGGTACGCCTGGGGGGAGATCTGGACCCGGCCCGGGCTGGACCGCAGGACCCGCAGTTGCGTCACGCTCACCGCCCTGGTCGCCGGCGGGCACCTGGAGGAGCTGGCCATGCACGTGCGGGCCGCGCTGCGCAACGGGCTCACCAGAGACGAGATCAAGGAGGTGCTGCTGCAGACCGCGATCTACTGCGGCGTGCCCGCCGCCAACGCCGCGTTCGCCGTCGCCCAGCGAGTCCTCGCAGAGGACGTCCCGGAGCGGTGAAGTCCTCGTCGCGGGGTACGGGTGCCTCACGAGACGAGGAGGGACATCAATGACCGAGATCATCCCTGTCGACACCCCCTCGCTGGGCGACCGCAGCTACCTCGTCACCGACGGCGAGGTCGCCTTCGTCGTAGACCCGCAGCGGGACATCGACCGGATGCTCCGCCTGGCCGAGCGGCGCGGCGTCGACATCCGCCACGTCTTCGAGACCCACGTGCACAACGACTACGTGAGCGGCGGGCCCGCGCTGGCCGCCGCCACCTGCGCCGACTACCACGTCAACGCGGCCGACCCCGTGGCGTTCGACCGCAGCCCGATCGAGGACGGGGACGTGATCGAGACCGGCGGCCAGACGCGCCTGCGCGTCGTCGCCACCCCCGGCCACACCTTCACCCACCTGTCGTACGTGCTGGAGGCCGCGGACCGGCCGCCCGCCGTCTTCACCGGCGGCTCGCTGCTGCACGGCACGACCGGGCGGCCCGACCTGCTCGGCCCCGAGCACACCGGCACGCTCGCGCGGGCCCAGTACGCCTCGGCGCACCGGCTGGCCCGCGAACTGCCGCCCGAGACGGACGTCCTGCCCACGCACGGGTTCGGCAGCTTCTGCTCGGCCGTCCAGTCGGACGTCACAGAGTCGACCATCGGCGACGAGCGGCGGGGCAACCCGGTCCTGACCAGCGGCGAGGAGGAGTACGTCCGGTCGCTGCTGGCCGGGCTGGACGCCTACCCCGCCTACTACGCCCACATGGCGCCGCTCAACCGGGCGGGGGCGGACGCGCCCGACCTGTCCGCGCCGCGCCGGGCCGACGCCGCCGAGCTGCGCCGCCGCCTGCGGGCCGGCGAGTGGGTCGTGGACCTGCGGTCCCGTACGGCGTTCGCGGCCGGCCACCTGCCCGGGGCGCTCAACTTCGGGCTGGACGGCGACTTCGTCGTCTACCTGGGCTGGCTCGTCCCCTGGGGGACACCGGTGACGCTGCTGGGCGAGACGCCGCGGGACATCGCCGATGCGCAGCGCGAACTGGCCAGGATCGGCATCGACCGTCCCGCCGCGGCCGCCACCGGGGGGCCCGCCGACTGGACCGGCGACGACAAGCCGGAGTCGACGCCCGTGGCGACGTTCGCCGACCTGGCCGCCGTGCGCCGGCACCGGCCGGTCGTGATCCTGGACGTGCGCCGCGCCGCGGAGTGGCGCGAGTCGCACCTGCCCGGCTCGGTCAACATCCCGCTGCACGAGCTGCCGTCGCGGCTGGGCGAGGTGCCGGCCGGCGAGGTCTGGGCGCACTGCGCGAGCGGCTACCGGGCGTCCATCGCCGCCTCGATCCTCGCCGCCGCCGGCCGTGACGTCGTCGCAATCCACGACGACTACGACCCCAACACCGTGATCTTGCAGTTTGTCGCAGACAGCGGCGCCGACCTGGCACGGAACCATCCGTGATCATGCAGCGGAAGCACGCTCGGCACCGCTGACCAGGCATGACGCTATTCGTGATCATGCGATGCCGCCCGGCGGGCCGTCGTCAGCCGAGGCCCAGCAGCGCGATCACCGTACGGGCGGCCTGCCCGCCCTCCTCCTCGGCGATCGCCAGGGCGGTCGCGACGTCCAGGTCGTCCAGCAGCGCGCCAACCGCCGCCCGCTCCCCCGCCGCCGGGGCCGAGGGCCGCCCGGCAGCCGCATGGAGCCGCTCCAGCCGGGCGGCGGCCTCGTCCAGGCCGCCGGGACGGTAGTCCCAGCCGTCCGCCCACGGGTGACCGAGCAGCATCAGGCGCACGGCGCCGGCCGGATGGCGCCGCAGCAGGTCGGCGGTGAACACGAGGTTGCCCGCCGACTTGGCCATCTTCGCGCCGTCCACGCGGACCACCCCCACGTGCAGCCAGGCGCGGGCGAACGGCCGCACCCCGGTCGCCGCCTCGGCCATCGCCGCCTCGTACGCGTGGTGCGGGAAGCGCAGGTCGGCGCCGCCCGCGTGCAGGTCGAGGGCCGGCCCGTACGTCGTCAGCGCCATGGCGGCGCACTCGGCGTGCCACCCGGGCCGTCCGTCGCCCCACGGGCTCGGCCAGCCCGGCTCCCCGTCCGCCGACGGCCGCCAGATCGCGACGTCCGCCGGGTCGTCTCTTCCTGTCTCGTCTGGATCTTCGCCGAACTCCGCCAGCAGGCGGGCCGCCTCCTCGGCGCCGAGCCCGGCCCGCTCGCGCACGCCCGCGCCGCGGAAGTACACCGCGCCGTCCCGCTCGTACGCGTGGCCCAGCTCCACCAGGGCACGGGCGAGCGCCACGACCTGCGGCACGTACGTGTGCGCCCGCGGCTCGTACGTCACCGGGTGCACGTGCAAGGCCGCCATGTCCCGGTCGAAGTAGAACTGCTGCACCGCCGCGAAGCTGTCGTACGGGCTGCCGGCCCGGCGCGCCGCGGAGGTCAGCACGTCGTCCACGTCGGTGACGTTGCGGCAGACCTCGACGGGCACGCCGGTGTGCCGCAGGACCCGGGCCGCCACGTCGGCCCACACGAACGTCCTCGCGTGGCCGAGGTGGGTCGTGTCGTAGGGCGTGATCCCGCACACGTACATCCGGGCCCGGCCCACCACGGGCAGCGGCGTCCGGCCGATCGTCAGCATGGAACCCCCTTTATCGCGGGCGGAGGAACTCCCGCAGCCGGTCGAGTGGCCAGGTGTTGATTACCCGATCGGGGGTGAGCCAGCCCCGCTGCGCGGTGCCGACGCCGTACCGCATGTTCGCCAGGTGCGGCACGGCGTGCGCGTCGCTGTCGATCGCGAACAGCACGCCCCGGCCGGCGGCCCGCCTGACCAGGTCCGCGGGCAGGTCGAGCCGGTCGGGGAAGGCGTCGATCTCCAGTGCCGTGCCGGTGCGGGCGCAGGCGTCGAACACCCTCGGCCAGTCGGCGTCCACCGGCTCGCGCCGGCCGACGACCCGCGCCGTCGGATGCCCGATGACCTTCACGTACGGGTTCTCGCAGGCCCGGATCAGCCGCCGGGTCATCTCCTCGGCCGGCTGGGTGAAGTGCGAGTGCACCGAGGCCACGCACAGGTCGAACCCGGCCAGGAACTCCGGCGGCCAGTCGACCTCGCCCTCCGGGCCGATGTTGAGCTCGCACCCGTGCAGCAGCGTCATGCCGGGGTGGGCGGCGCCGAGGCGGCGGAGCCGTTCGCGCTGGGCCAGCGCCTTCTCATCGGTCATCCGCTGCATGTACAGGTCGGGCGCGTGGTCGGTCACCGCGTAGTAGTCGTAGCCACGGGCCGCCGCCGCCCCGGCCATCTCCTCCAGCGGCGCGAGCCCGTCGGTCAGGTCGGTGTGGGTGTGCAGGTCGCCGCGGATGTCGGCCATGGTCACGACCTTCGGCAGCCCCTCTCCCCGTGCGGCCTCGATCTCTCCGGTGTCCTCGCGCAGCGCCGGCTCGATCCACGGCAGGCCGAGCATGCCGTACACCTCCGCCTCGTCCGCCGAGGTGATCTTCTCGCCGGTCGCCACGTCGAACACGCCGTACTCCGACAGCTTCAGCTTCCGGTGCACGGCGATCTCGCGGGTGCGGATGTTGTGCGCCTTTGAGCCGGTGAAGTACTGCAGCGCGGCCCCCCAGGAGTCCCCCGGCACCACCCGCAGGTCGACCTGGAGCCCCGACGCCGTGCGCACCGAGCTCTTGGTCTCGCCGTGCGCGATCACCTCGGTGACGTACGGCAGCGTGGTGAAGGCCGCCATCAGGGCGGCCGGATCCTCGGCCGTGGCCAGGACGTCCACGTCGCCGATCGTGTCCTTCATCCGCCGCAGCGACCCGGCGTACGCGCACCGCTCGCAGCCCGGCACGGCCGACAGCGCGGGGACGACCTCCTCGGCGACGGCCATGGCGATCCCGATGTGCACCCGGCTGCCGGTCTTGCGCATCACGTCGATGCCGTGTAGCAGGTTCTCCTCGGTCTTCGCCCCGAATCCGCGCAGCCCCCGCAGGGCCCCGGCGTGGATGGCGTCCTCCAGCTTCTCGATCGAGTCGACGCCGCGCTCGTGAAACAGGACCATGGCCTTCTTCGGCCCGAGCGTGGGGATCGTGGTCAGCAGGCGGACCCCGGCGGGGATCCTCGTCCGCAACTCCTCCAGTTGGTGGATCGACCCGGTGCGCAGATACTCGTCGATCTTCGCGGCGATCGACGCGCCGACGTTCGGGATCGCCCGCAGGGCCGTCGCGTCCATGCCGTCGATCTCCCGGCCGTACCCGCCGACGGACCTGGCCGCCTTCTCGTAGACCCGCACCTTGAACGCGTCGCCCCCGGTGATCGCGATCAGGTCGGCGTACTCCTGCAGCAGCCCGGCGACCTCCTCGTTGCACCGTCTCATCGCAGGCACCCCCAGGCCAGGCTGCGCCGCGCCCCCGGGACCTCTCCAGATGCCGAGGTCCCCGCTCGGTGTGACCGAAGACCCTGCCACGAGGGTGTTCCTGTCCGGGTGATTCGTACCGCCGGATCCGGCACATCGCGCCCTGTCCGCTGCCGCCGCGCGCCCACGATAATGGCGGCCATGACAGAAGCGGCGGCGCGGGCGGACGGGTGCGAACCCGGATCACCCGCACCGCGCCTTTCCCCGCTGCGCCTTTCCCGGCCGCGACTGCCCGCACGGCTGCCGGGCCGGTTGCTCGTCCCGGCGCTCGCGCTGAGCGTCCTGCTGCTGATCGGACCGGCCGCCGCCGCGGCGTCGGCGGTCCCCGCGTGGCCCGCCTGGACCCTGGTGGCCGCCGCGGGGCTCTCGTTCGTGGGAGCCGTGCTGAGCTCCCGCCGGGCCCACCGGGACGCCCGTCCCCCCGCGGCCTTCGTCGCGCTGCTCGCCGCCGTCACGGTCACGGCGGCACTCGCCTACAGAACGGGCGCGTGGCAGACGCTGTTCTCCCTGCTCGCCGTGGCCGTGGCGCTCGCGCTCCCGACCCGCGTGGCGCCCCCGCTCGTCGCCGTCACGGCCGTGCTCGCCGCGATCGCCCCGGTGCACGAGGGCTCGTTCGGCGACGCGCTGTGGAGCGGCGCCCTGACGACGCTGCTCGCCGGGATCACGACGTACGGCTTCCGCCGGATGGGCGCGGTGATCGAGGAACTCGCCAGGACTCGGGAGGAACTCGCCGTCGCCGCCGTCTCGGCCGAGCGCCTGCGCTTCTCCCGCGACCTGCACGACCTGCTCGGCCACACGCTGTCGATGGTGGTCGTGAAGGCCGAGGCCGTACGCCGGCTCGCCCCGCGCGATACGGAGGCGGCGATGCGCCACGCCGCGGACATCGAGGCCATCGGGCGGCAGGCCCTGACCGAGGTGCGCGAGGCGGTCACGGGTTACCGGGACGCCGGCCTCGCCTTCGAGCTGAACGGCGCGAGAGCGGCCCTGGCCGCGGCCGGCGTCGACTGCGTGGTGGAGGAGTCGGGGCCCGCGCTGTCGCGGGAGACCGACATGCTGCTGAGCTGGGTCGTCAGGGAGGGGGTCACGAACGTCGTGCGGCACTCGGGCGCCCGGCGCTGCGTGATCACGCTCCGCCGCGACCGCGACCCGGTGCTGGTCGAGATCAGGGACGACGGCGCCGGTGACGGAGCCGGTGACGGCGCGGGCGGGGACGACGGCAGCGGCCTGCGCGGGCTGCGCGAGCGCCTGGCCGCCGCGGGCGGGCGCCTGACCGCCGTCCGCGGGCCGCGGGGGTTCGTCCTCACCGCCGAGATCCCGCACGCGGGCGTGGACGATGACGACCACCTGAAGGACGGCCTGTGACCCGTGTGCTGATAGCCGAGGACCAGACGATGATGCGCGACGCGCTCACCGTGCTGCTCGACCTGGAGGACGACTTCGAGGTCGTCGCGCAGGTCTCGACGGCGGGCGAGATCGTTCCCACCGCGCTGCGGGTCAGGCCAGACGTGGCCCTGCTCGACATCGAGATGCCCGGCGGCAGCGGTCTCGACGCGGCCGCGGACCTGCGGACCGCCCTTCCCGGCTGCGTGGTGGTCATCGTCACGACGTTCGGGCGGCCCGGATACCTGCGCAGGGCCCTGGACGCCGGAGCCCGCGGCTTCGTCGTCAAGGACCGGCCCGTCGGCGAGCTGGCCAAGGCCATCAGGCGCGTGCTGGCGGGCGAGGTCGTGGTGGACCCGGCGCTGGCCGCGGCCGCGCTCAGCGCCGGGCCCAACCCGCTGACCCCGCGTGAGCGCGACGTGCTGGCCGCCGCCTCCGACGGCTCCACCGCCGCCGACATCTCCCGCCGTCTCCACCTGTCGGAGAGCACCGTGCGCAACCACCTGTCGGCGTGCATCACCAAGACCGGCACCCGCAACCGCATGGAGGCCGTACGGGTCGCCCGCCACAGCGGCTGGCTGTGACTCCTCGGCGACCCCTCAGCGGGTGGACAGGTACTCCTCGCCGAGTGCGCGCAGGCGGGCGTGCGCGCCGCCGTACACCCCGGGGTGTCCCGCGTACGCCTTGGGCAGCTTGGCCACCATCGTGTAGTTGGTGTCGCAGACGTTGCCGACCGGCGCCTCCGCGCCCTGGCTGACGAGCTGGTAGGCGTCCAGCTCGTCGAGCCCGGTGAGGGAGGCGGTCCAGGTGACCAGGTCGTGCTGGCTGATCCGGTAGGCGTCCTCCAGGGGCCTGGCCGAGCCGGTGGACATGATGTGGCGGTCGTCCTCCAGCCGGGGCCACGGCGTGGCGACGCCCTTGATCAGCTCGACCGCGACGACGGTGTTCATCGCGGCCTCGACAGCGGTGCCGCACACCTCGCCGTGTCCCTGGCGGCAGTGGCCGTCGCCGATCGCGAACAGTCCGCCCGGCACGTTGACGCCGAGGTAGACGGTCACGCCTGCGCGCAGCTCGGGCGTGTCCATGTTGCCGCCGTGGGCGTCCGGCGTGATGGTCATCCGCGCCTCGCCGGCGGCCGGGGCGACGCCCACGGTCCCGTGCATGGGGTCGAGCGGCATCTCGACGGCGAAGTCGCCGCGCCGCGCCCGGTAGCGCACGGTCCGCCGCTCGGCGTCCACTTCGTACATCCAGACGGCCTCCTCCAGCGGCGGCTGGAGCGTCGCGGTGGTGTGCGTCGAGGTCAGCGCGCCGAAGTGCGGGAACGTCGTGGAGACCGCCCAGTCGCGGGCGGGCTCGATGGAGACGAAGTGGAGGGCCAGGGTGTCGCCGGGCTCGGCGCCGTCGACGTGGAAGGGGCCGGTGACGGGGTTCAGGTACGGGAAGTCGCACACCTGCGACGGCAGGTCGCCGGGGCCGCGCACCCGGCCGCCGAAGCAGTCCTCGGTGTAGAGCTCCAGCACCGTGCCGGGGGCGACGGACTCGACGGCCGAGCGTCCGCCGAAGGTGTAGGACAGGTCGCCGGGACGGGGACGATAGGACACGACGTTCACTCGTTGGCCTCCGGGGTGACGGCGGACAGGGTGGGGCGGCGGCCCATCAGGATGGAGCCGACGAGGATCACGGCGCCGATCGCCAGCCAGACGAACCCGAGCACCTGGGCGGCGATGTTGGCGTTGATCACGACGTAGAGCAGGATCAGGAAGCCGATCACGGGGGCCACGAGGTGGCGCCACCAGTCGCGGCTGCGGTTGCGTACGACGTAGTGGACGACGACCGACACGTGCAGGGCGAGGAAGGCGGTCATCGCGCCGAAGTTGACCAGCGTGCCGAGCAGCGTGATGCCGTCGTCGCGCGAGCTCATGTACAGGCCGAGGACCAGGGACACCCCCGCGACCAGGAACGTGGCGTTGACCGGCACCTTGTGCTTGGGGTGCACCTTCCCGAGGAACGCCGGGAGCTGGCGGTCGCGGGCCATCGCGAACAGCAGGCGCGAGGTGGCCGCCTGGGCGACCAGGGAGTTGGCGAAGCCCCAGGCGACGGCGGTGGCGACGGCCGTCAGCACGCTCAGCCAGTGACCGCCGGCGTACTCGGCGGTGTCGTAGAACGCGGTGCCCGCGGCGTCGCCCTCGCTGAGCAGCGTGGCGCGGTCGGGGGTGAGCAGCGCCGCCACCCAGGTCTGCACGACGAACAGCACGCCGGCCAGGGCGAGGGCGAAGACCATCGACCGGCCGAGGCGGCGGCTCTCGACACGGCTCTCCTCCGCGAGCATCGAGATGCCGTCGAACCCGAGGAACGACAGCACCGCGACGGACACCGCCCCGAACGCCAGGGGCCAGCTGAACGTCGAGGAGTCGAACAACGGGCTCAGCGCGTCGCCGTGCCCCTTCCCCTGCGCGAGCGCGGCGATCCCGATGACCAGGAAGATCGCCAGTACGATCAGCTCGGCGACCAGCATGATCTTGTTCATCCGGGCGGTCATCTCGATGCCGAGGTAGTTGACCACCGTGTTGAGCACGATGAAGGCGATCAGCCACACCCAGATGGGCACCCCGGGCACGAACGACGTCATGGCGGCGCTCGCCACGAGGTACAGCAGGGAGGGCACCAGCACGTAGTCGAGCAGGATGACCCAGCCCGCCAGGAAGCCGACCGGGGCGGCGATGCCCCGGCCGGCGTACGTGTAGACCGAGCCCGCCATCGGGAACGCGCGGGCCATCTGGGCGTAGGACAGCGCGGTGAACGCCATCGCGACCATGCCGATCACGTAGGCGAGCGCCACCATCCCGCCGGACGACTGGAAGACGCTGCCGAAGATGCCGAACGGCGCGATCGGCACCATGAAGATCAAGCCGTAGATCAGCAGGTCGGCGAAGCCGAGCGAGCGCCGCAGCTCCTGCTGGTAACCGAAGCGCTCTACACCGGGCGCCTCTGACTTCGAGGTGGACATGGATCCGCTCCTAAGCGTACGGGGGCAGAGCCGTACGATAGGGGGTGTTCCTTGAAATCGAAAAGGTTTCCAGTGGAAGTTTTACATCGAATGCGGCAGCGAGGTGACGACATCGAGGTCAAGCCCGTCGGCGCGGGCGAGGTACACCCGCTGACGCACCTGGCGCGATGCCATCGTGAGCGGTCCGCGCCCGGAGACGATCGTCGTGCCGTCGGCGACCGCCTCGACGGCCGGCACCGCCAGCGCGCCGGCCCGCCGCAGCAGGGCGGCCAGCATGAGCACGCCCTCGTAGCACCCATGCCCGTGCCCGTTCAGCAACGGCGCCTCCGCGCCGAACATCGCGGTGTAGCGCTCGGCCAGGCCGAGGTTGGCGTCGGTGGCGAGGCCGCCGAAGTAGCCCATCGCGGCGTACAGCCCGCCGGTCGTGTCGCCCCCCGCCGCGAGCAGGCCGTGCTCCTCCAGCGCCCCGCACAGCCGCACGCAGCGCAGATCACTCGCCGCGAAGGCCCGGTTGAAGGCGATGAGATCGCTGCCGATCAGGGTGAGCAGGACCGCGTCCGGCCGCCGCGCGGCCAGTTCCTCCAGCAGCCGGTCCACGGCGCCGGACCCCGGCGGGACGAGTCGCTCCCCCACGACCACCGCCGACCGGGCGCGCAGGTGCTCGCGGGCCGACACGTGCACCAGCCGCGGCCACACGTAGTCGTTGCCGAGCAGGAACCACCGCCTCGCCCGCCGGTGCTCGACCAGCCAGTCGATCGCCGGGCCGACCTGCAGCGCGGCCGGCTCGCCCAGGTGGTAGACGCCGGGGCGGCGGGCGCCGCCCTCGTACGGCGGGGTGTACACGAACGGCGCCGCGCCGTCCAGCGCCCGCTCCACCGCCACCCGCACGTCGCTCGCGTGGGTGCCGACGACCGCCTGGACCGCGCCGGACCGCACCAGCCCCCGCACCTCGCCGGCCACCGCGGCGGGGCCGCGGCCCCCGTCCACGAGCACGAGTTCGACCGGCCGGCCCAGCACTCCCCCGGCGGCGTTGACCTCACCGGCGGCCAGCAGAGCGCAGTTGATCGCTCCGGGCCCGAGGAGACCGAGCACCCCGGAGACCGGAACGACCAGCGCGACGCGCAGCGTGTCCGCGCGCAGCAGATGAGCTTCGAGAGTGTCGATGACGACTGTGACAGGATCGGCCACATGCACGAGTATCCCCTGACCGAACAGGTCCCCGGCCTCGGTTCGTCGCTCGCCTATCTGCTGAGCCGGGCCGAACGCAGCGTCAACCGGGGCCTGGCCGCCGCACTCGCCGCCGAGGACGTGAGCGTCGAGCAGTGGCGCATCCTTCAGGCGCTGGCGGACGGGCGGGGACACTCGATGGGCGACCTCGCCGAGGCCGCGCTGATGCCCCACCCCACTCTCACCAAGGCGGTGGACCGGCTGGTGGAGCGCGCCGTCGTCTACCGGGGGCACGACCCGGCCGACCGCCGCAAGGTCGCGGTCTTCCTCGCCGACCGCGGCCGGGACCTGCTCGCCCGCCTGGAGGCGGGCATCGCCGAGCACCAGCGCGCGATCCTCGCGGCGTACGGCAGGGCCCGCACCGACCGGCTGATGCGCGACCTGAACGCACTCGTGGACTCCTTGACGGAGTGACCGTTGCCCCGACACGCGTCCTGACGTACGTTGACAGCCCCGGTCGTCACACCGAACCCGCGGGGGTGGTCATGAGCACGTCCGGCACGACGGAGCCCGTCAACCTGTTCGACGCGGACCTGGTGCGCGATCCGTTCGGGGGCTACGCCCGCCTGCGGGAGCAGGCCCCGATGGTACGCGGGGCTTTCCCCGGCCTGGACTCCCCCGTCTGGCTCGTCACCCGGTACGACGACGTCAAGACCGTGTTGAGCGACCGCAGGTTCGTCAACAACCCCGCCAGCGTTCCCGGCGCCGACGTGCGCAACATCCGCGACGAGCTCATCGAGGCCCGCGGCGTGCCGCGCGAGTACGCCGCGTACATCCTCGACAGCGTGCTCGACTCCGACGGCGACGACCACCTCCGGCTGCGCAGGCTCGTCTCGCGCGCCTTCACCGCCCGCCGCGTGGCACAGCTGCGCCCCCGGGTCGAGGAGATCACCGCGGATCTCCTCGACCGGCTGCCCGATCACGCCGTGGACGGTGTCGCCGACCTGATCGAGCACTTCGCCTATCCCCTGCCGATCACGGTGATCTGCGAGCTGGTCGGCATCCCCGAGGCGGACCGCCCGTTGTGGCGGGAATGGGGCAGAAGCCTGACCTCGCTAGAACCCGGAGCGCTGGCCGAGCCCCTGCGACGCATGGTGACGTACATCCACGAGCTCATCGCCCGCCGCCGGGCCGATCCGGCCGGCGACCTGCTGACCGGCCTCATCCGCACCCACGACGAGGACGGCGACCGGCTGACCGACACCGAGTTGGTCACCATGGTCCTCACGCTCGTCCTCGCCGGGCACGAGACCACCGCCCATCTGATCGGCAACGGCGTCACCGCCCTGCTGACCCACCCGGACCAGCTCGCCGCGCTGCGGGCCGATCCCGGGCTGCTGCCGCGCGCAGTGCAGGAGCTGATGCGCTGGTGCGGGCCCGTCCAGGGCACCCGGATCCGGTACGCGGCCGAGGACGTCGAGATCGGCGGCATGGCCGTACGCAGGGGCGAACCGGTGATGGCGGTGCTGGTGTCGGCCAACCATGACCCCCGGCGCTTCGACGACCCCGGCAGGCTCGACATCACCCGAGAGGCCGACGGGCACAAGGAGGTCCACGTCGGCTTCGGGCACGGCCTGCACTACTGCCTGGGCGCGGCGCTGGCCCGGCAGGAGGGCGAGGTGGCCTTCGGCGCGCTCCTGCGCCGCTACCCGCGCCTCGAACTGGCCGTCGCGCCCGAGGAGCTCGACCGCCAGTTCCTCCCCTTCTCCTGGCGCCTCGCCCGCCTTCCCGTACGCCTCAGGGCTTGAGGGGACGTCAGGCGGAGGGGCCCGGCAGTCCGTGACCCGCGATCAGCGGTTCGAGGGTCAGGCCGGCGTGTTCGCGCTGGATGGAGCGCATGCGCCACTGGTCGGTGAACACGGCGAGCAGGGCATCGTCGCGGCTGCGGGAGAGCACCTCCGCGCCGCGCTGGCGCCGCAGCACCTCCGCCGACTCGGCGTCGGTGCGCAGGGCGAGCGTGTACTCCAGCCGGTCGAGGATGATCTCCGCGCCGAACTCGGTGGCCAGGCGGTGCTGCACGACCTCGAACTGCATGGGCCCGACCGCCGCGAGCACCGGGGCCTGGTCGCCGCGCAGGTCGGAGCGGAGCACCTGGATCACGCCCTCGCCGTCGAGCTGGTCGATGCCGCGGCGGAACTGCTTGGCCTTCGCGGTGCTGCGGGAACGGGCGACGGCGAAATGCTCGGGGGCGAAGCTGGGGATGGGCGGGAACTCCACCGGCGTCCCCTCGTACAGGGTGTCCCCGGGCCGCAGCGCGGTGGCGTTGACCAGGCCGACGACGTCTCCCGGGTACGCCTCGTCGATCGTGGCCCTTTCCTGGCCGAACACCGACTGGGCGTACTTGGTGGCGAAGGGACGGCCGGTGGCGGCATGGGTGAGCACCATGCCGCGCTCGAACCGGCCTGAGCAGACCCGGACGAACGCGATGCGGTCGCGGTGGGCCGGATCCATGTTGGCCTGCACCTTGAAGACCAGGCCGGAGAACGGCGCGTCCAGAGGCCGGAGCGCGGCCTCGACGTCGAGCCGGGGCGCGGGGGCGGGAGCCAGGTCGACGAGCACGTCCAGCAGCCGCGCCACGCCGAAGTTGGACAGCGCCGCGCCGAACAGCACCGGCGTGGCCTCGTGCGCCTCGAACGCCTTCTGGTCGTGCTCGGCGCCGATGGCGGCGAGCAGGTCGGCCTCCTCCCCCGCGCGCTCCCAGTCCGCCCCCAGCTCGGCGGCGGCCTCTTCGGGGGTCAGCTCGGTCTCCAGCGCCTTGGTCGCGCCGCCGGGAGTGCGGGTGTAACGGACGATGCGGTCCTCCAGGCGGTCGACCACGCCGTGGAAGTTCCCCGCGGCGCCGATCGGCCAGGTGACCGGGGTGGGACGCAGGCCGGTGCGCTCCTCGATCTCGTCGAGCAGTTCCAGCGCCTCACGACCCGGCCGGTCCCACTTGTTCACGAAGGTGATGACCGGGATGCGGCGGTGGCGGCAGACCTCGAACAGCTTCATGGTCTGCGGCTCCATGCCCTTGGCCGCGTCGAGCAGCATGACCGCGCAGTCGACGGCGGCCAGCACGCGGTAGGTGTCCTCGGAGAAGTCCGCGTGGCCCGGCGTGTCGACCAGGTTGAACACGTGGTCGCGGTAGTCGAAGCGCAGCGCGGCCGAGGTGATGGAGATGCCGCGGGCGCGTTCCATCTCCATCCAGTCGGACGTCACGCCCCGCCGGCCGGCCTTGCCGTGCACCGCTCCCGCCTGGGTGATCGCGGAGGCGTGCAGGGCGAGTGCCTCGGTCATCGTGGACTTGCCCGCGTCCGGGTGGCTGATCACCGCGAACGTGCGGCGGCGCGCCGCCTCACCCGTGACGGCGATCATCGCCTGACTCCCCTGCCGGCACAGGCGCGGGCGCGGGTCGTCGTGGTGCGGGTCGTCGTGGTGCGGTCGTACGTGCAGGCCATCCGGGCTCCCCAACAGCGGTGGACGGTTGGAGATTACCGCGCCAGGCCCCGCGCACCGGAATCGGCGGACCAATGCGGGCAGCCGGGCACGCTGTTCGGGGTGCTGTTGCGGTTCCCGCGGGGCGCGCAAACGGCGGTCCCGTCCCGGCACCCAGGCATGAGCGCGCTGGTGGCCTCGTCCGGCCCTCACCTGCAACTCCAACTAATCCGCTGGGCCGGTTGCCCCTGCAAAGATGAGCTGAAAAAATTCATACAGGTGTTCGATTCAGGTGAGGGGGGCGGGATGGATCTGTTCGATCTGGATCGTGATCTCCCTCGTCCTGCGAACAGGTCCGATGACGGCTGGTGGGATCGGCTGATCGCTGATTCTCCTTTGTGGTCGACGGACGGCTCGCTCGCCCATGACGCGTGCGGACCCGCCACCGACGCCCCGGCACCCGATGGTCCTGCACCCGATGGTCCTGCAGACGATGGCCCGGCAAGCGATGGCCCGGCCACCGGCGGCGCTGCCGGCGGCCCCGAGAACCCCGGAGTCGGTCCTGCCGGTGCGGATGCTCCTGCCGGTGCCGGTGGTGGGGGTGATCGGCGGGTTCGGTCGTCGTGGGTGCTGGTGGGGTCGTTGCGGGAGTCGGCGCAGGCGCTGGCGTTGGCTCCGGTCCCCGATGCGGTGGACATCTGTCTGGCGGAGGCTGAGGATCTGCTGTTCGTGCGGGATCGGATCACGTGTGCGCTGGCTGAGCGGGTGGGTCGGGTGCATCGCGCGGGTCAGGCCCGCCAGCATGGGCATGCCTCCACCCGCAGTTGGCTGCGCACCGCCGGGGGGATGACGGTCGGGGGTGCGGGCCGCCTGCTCACCCTGGCGACCGAACTGGCGCGGCTACCCCAAGTGCGGGAGAAGTTCGCCGCCGGAGGGTTGGCGGCGGGCGTGGTGGAAGCGATCTGCGCCGCCGTTGCCGGGCTCTCGGATGAGCAGGCTCGGTTGGCCGAGCCGATCCTGGTGGAGCTGGCCGGGCGGGCGGGCGCGGCGGAGGTGGCCAAGGCGGGGCGTTACCTGCGGGCGGTGCTGGACCCCGACGGCGAAGACCGCGACGAGCGGGCCGACTACGCGCGGCGGTCCCTGCGTGTGCGCCCGGGCAAGGGCGGCGGCCTGGAGGGGGAGTTCTATCTGCCGCGTGAGGCGGCGGCCCGGTTGCGGGCGCTGCTGGACGCCTACGCCCGGCCACGGGCGGAGGGCGATGACCGGTCACTGGCTGAGCGTCAGGCGGACGCGTTCATCGCCCTGCTGGAGCAGCAGATCACCACCGAGCTTCTCGTGCTGGTCAACGCCGAGTCCCTCCCCACCGACCCCGACCCGGAACCTGGCCCCGACCCCGAGGCTGCGTGGGGCACCGGCCCCGAGCCCGACGTCGCGACGGGCACCGACGCCGACTCCACCACCGACCCTGCGGCCGACCCAGCAGACGACCCGGCAGACGACCCGGCGAGGGAGACCGCCGAAGCCCCCGAGCAGGCCGGAAGCCTCGAAGACGGCCAGGACAGCCACGACAGCGACAACGGCGACGGCAGGCAGGACGCCGGGACTGCTGAGGGCAACCGGGACGCCCAGCACGCCCAAGGCCCCGAAGACATTGACGACACCGACGACACCTGCACGGCCGGAGAGTCCGAGGTCGCGCCGGTCAACCGGGACGGCGAGGACACCAGCGCTCCCGCCGAGTACGACACGGCCGACGCCGACATCGCGGGTAGCAGTCCGGTTGGCGACGCGGTCGCTGGTGCGGACGCTGCGCCCGACCTCCGCGACCAGGGGCGCAGCCAGCCACAGCAGGACTCGCCACACCCGTCGCATCGGGATTGGCCGAAGCAGGAGGAGCCGCAGGAGGGCGTGGGGCGTCGGCAGGAGGGGAGATCGTGGCAGTCGCGGTGGGGTGAGTGGTGCTCGCCCGATCCTGCGGGGGATACCCATGCCCACCACACCCACGCCTGGCCCCGGCCTGCGAGGGGGTTCCCGCATGGGCGCAGCAGCGGTGAGCAGGGCAGCGGTGCGACCCCGCGCGGCGAGCAGACACCGGGAGCATCGGGAGCACCGGGAGCAGCATCGGGGGCGTCATGGGGAGCACGACCGGGTGCGGGGCTGGGTGCGGGGTTGGGGATGGTGCCGGGGTTGTTGCTGGCCACCGGACAGGTCCTGCCCGTCACCAGCGTGCACCGGCTGGCCCGCACCTCCACCCTCATGCGCATCGTCATGGACGCCGACGGCCAGGTCCTCGACATGGGCCGCAAAGTCCGCCTCGCCACCCCCGCCCAGCGGCGCGCGATCTTCGCCCGCTACGCCACCTGCTGGATCGACGGCTGCCCACTACCCGCAACCCTCTGCCAGATCGACCACGCCGACAACTGGAGCACCGGCGGCCTCACCGACCTCAAACTCCTCGGCCCCGCCTGCCAGTTCCACAACCGCGACCGCTACCAACACCCCCACCGCTACACCAGACGCCAAACCGGCACAGACCGCTGGGCCTTCACCTACCACGGCCGCACCAGACGCACGCAGGTGTAGCGGGCGCGAGAGGGGTAGCCCAGCCCACCGAGACGCGAAGACCAGCCGTCGCGGGCAGCACGAGCGCGGGGGCGCGCGGGCGGCACAGCACGGGCGGCACAGATAACCAGGGCGGTCTCCAGCGTCAGGAGGGCGCGTCACCTTCGCCGACGGGCTGCCTCACGACTGTGACCGAGCCGCCTCGACCACGAAGGACTCCAGCCGGTGCAGCAGAGCGGCCATCTCGCTCTCGGGCAGGCGGGTGGTGTCGGCGTTCAGCTCCACGCCGAGTGTGCCCTTCCAGTGCATCAGAGCCACGCAGAAGTGACAGCTGCGGCGCTCCGTGCCGGGGAGCCACTCCAGCTCGGACTCCCCGTCGTCACGGATGGTGCCGATCGGATCCTCACCCACGCGCAGGTCGTTGAAGCAGCACGACGGAAATACGGAGACGCCCCGGTCGGCGCTGACCCGGTCGATCATCTTGTCGAAGGCCAGCGTGTCGAACCGGGCCCGCCGGTAGGACGCGATGACCGCCGAATACTCGTTCACGAGCGTCTCGTTGAGGCTGCCGCACGGACCTAGGGTGAACAGCCCCAGCTGGTTGAGGCTGGTGACCAGGTCCCGGGTGCGGTCGCTGAAGCGGTTGTGCACGATGGGGGTGATCGCGCACACCTTGTGCCCGGTCAGCTCACGCAACAGCATGGTGACCGCCACCAGCAGCACCGTGGCGGTGCTGACGGAGGCGCGGCGGGCGAGCATGTGCGTGGCGTGGTTGAGCCGGGGCGACGACAGCACGGCCCTCGCGAACCTCGGCGTCGAGCCCGCCGCGACCGCCTCCGGGAACATGGCGGACGGCACGGTGCGCAGAAGCGCCTCCCACTGCGCGATGGCCCGGTCCGAACGGGCCGACGCCGCCTGCTCCTCCCTGACCAGGTCGAGTAGTTGCGACGGCGGCGTGGTGATCGCTCCGCGCAGCAGCAGCATCCGCAGGTCGCGCACCACGACGTCGGCGGCCTGCCAGTCCGAGACGACGTGACTCAGCACGAGCGCCACGTGGGTGACGGCGCCGTCGCAGACCACGAGTCCGGCACGCAGCGGCTGCTCGCCGTCGCCGAAGGACCGCGCGGCCAGGCGGGTGACGAGTTCCGCCGCGGCCGCGCCGGCGTCGGCGTTGGCCACCTCGACCGTCTCGATGGGCAGAGTGCCTGCCGCCACCACCTCCTGGTGCGGCCCGGCCGCGCCGAGCCGTACCAGGGATCGTAGGCCGTCGTGCCTGGCCACCACCTGGGCCAGAGCCTCCGCCACGCTCCCCGGAGTGCGCGGGCCGCCCGCGCGCGGGACGGCGAGAACCCGGGGCACGTTGAAGTAGTGCGCGTCGTCCGGCCCCACTCTGCGGATGGCCTCCCAGATGGCCCGTTGTCCCCACGCGAGGGCCGCCGTACCGGAACGGCTGGAGGCGTAGTCCACCGAAATCCGCATGACTCTCCTCGGGGGGGACATGTGTCGCGAGCGGCGAGTGGGAACGCTCCCATGAAGGCTAGGATTCACGTCCTGGCGGGTCAAGATCTCCTTTCGCCGAGCGTTCCCGCGCGGCCGCCTCAGTCTCCGAGCGTGAGGCTCTTGAAACGGGTCGCCTGGGCCGCGATCGCCTTCTCCGTCGGGAGGCGTTCCATGGACGACGCCCCGAAGAAGCCGGCAATGCCGTGCGTGTGGTCGAGGACGAACTGCGCGTCGTCCGGTTCCGCGATGGGGCCGCCGTGGCAGAGGACGATGATGTCGGGGTTCACCGCGACGGCGGCGTCACGCATCTCCTGCACCGCGGCGGCGGCCTCTTCGAGCGTGAGAGCGGTCTGCGCGCCGATGCTGCCGCTCGTGGTCAGGCCGACGTGGGGCACCAGAACGTCGGCTCCCGCCTCGGCCATCGCCACGGCCTGCTCGGCGTCGAAGACGTAGGGGGCCGTGAGCAGATCGCGCCTGTGCGCTTCGCGGATCATGTCCACTTCGAGCCGGTACCCCATCCCGGTCTCTTCGAGGTTCTGCCGGAACCTGCCGTCGTACAGGCCCACGGTCGGGAAGTTCTGCACGCCGGCGAAGCCCATGGCCTTCAGCTCGTCGAGGAAGGGTCCCATCAGGCGGAAGGGGTCCGTGCCGCAGACCCCGGCCAGCACGGGGGTCTCGCGTACGACGGGGAGGACCTCCCTCGCCATGTCGACCACGATCGCGTTGGCGTCGCCGTACGGAAGCAGTCCGGCGAGGGACCCGCGGCCGGCCATGCGGTAGCGGCCCGAGTTGTAGATGATCAGCAGGTCGACGCCGCCGGCCTCGGCGGCCTTGGCCGACAGGCCGGTGCCCGCCCCCGCTCCGATGATGGGCCGGCCTGCCCCGGCGGCGGCGCGGAGGCGTTCGAGAGCGGTCTCGCGGTTCATCTCATTCTCCAGTTCGACGTGCGCCGATGAGGCGGTGCAGGGCTTCGGCCGCGGCCCGGCCGAAACCCGGATCGTTGATGGCGGCGTCCACGTCGTGGACGGGGACGCCGGTGTCCTTCAGGCCGTCCCTGACCGCGGCGAAGCAGGCGGCGTCGGCGTCGGGGTCGGCGAACGGCCCTCCTTCGACGTCGATCCCGGAGACGCCCTTCAGCGGCAGGAAGACCTCCACGGGCCCGCTGGCGCGGCTGAGCTTGGCGCTGATCCTGGCCCCCAGCTCGGCCATCTCTTCGCGGGTCGTCCTCATGAGGGTGACCGTGGGGTTGTGCACCAGGAACTGCCGGTCCGCGAACTTCTCGGGGACCGTTTCCCGGGGCCCGAAGTTGACCATGTCGAGCGCGCCGACGCTGACCACCTGTGGGATGCCGGCTCGCCCGGCCGCCTCCAGCCGGCCGGGGCCCGCGGTGAGCACCCCGCCGACGAGGTCGTCGGCCAGTTCTGTGGTGGTCAGGTCGAGGACGCCGTCGAGCATGCCGGAGGCGGCGAGGGACTCCATGGCGCGCCCGCCGGAACCCGTGGCGTGGAAGACCAGCACCTCGTATCCGAGGGAGGTCAGGTGCTCGCGGGCCTCGTCCACGGCGGGTGTGGTGAGCCCGAACATGGTCGCGCCGATGAGCTTGCGCCCGTCGCCGGTCCCGGTGCCTGAGGTCCCAGTGCCCGTCGCTGTGCCGCTCTCCGTACGGACCCGCGCGTACCGCTGGGCCATGCCGGCCACGGCGGCGGCGGCGTTGCCGAGAACCGCGCGCGAGAGCCGGTTGATGCCGGAGATGTCGACGACGGAGTACATGAGGGTGACGTCGGCGTCTCCGACGTAGGGGCCGACGTCGCCCGAGGCCATGGTCGAGACGAGCAGCTTGGGCACGCCGACGGGCAGGGCCTGGAGCGCCCGGGCGGCGACCGACGACCCGCCGGAGCCGCCGATCGCGAGCAGCCCGTCGAGACGCCCCTCGTCGAACAGCCGGCGCACGGTCACGGCGGCGCCGGTCGCCAGGGCGTCCATCGCGGTGCCGCGGTCGCGGTCGGCGCGGAGCCGGTCGAGGTCGGCGCCCGCGGCCCGGGCCACCTCGTCCGCGCCGACGTCGGCGAGCTCCGCCCCGGCGGCGAAGGTGCCCACGTTGACCAGGAGCACGTCGCAGCCCGCCTCTTGCAGCTGGTCACGGACCCAGCGGTACTCCTCGGTCTTGGTGTCCAGCGTTCCCAGCAGCACTACCGTCGCCACCGCGGCCTCCTGTCGTCGTCGACCTGCCCGTACGGTCGAGAATGTCCGGCCGTGGCCGAATCGGCCAGGCCAATCACGCAGAATTGGTCCACGCATACAGGGGGCCGCACATACAGGGGACGGTGAGATGGCGCGCGCGGAACACGTCGACAGTGCCGCGTTGGCCCGCCTGCTCGGGGGGTGGCGAGCGGACGACATGCCGCTGCCGCACGCCCTCGCGGACGCGCTCGACGAGCTGGTCGCCGGCAACGTGCTGGTCGAGGGGGCCGCGCTGCCGCCGCAGCGCGCGCTGGCCGCCGCGCTGGGGGTCTCCCGGGGAACCGTCGCCGAGGCGTACGCGGAGCTGGCCGCGCGGGGACGGCTGACGTCACGGCAGGGGTCAGGGTCGCGGGTCCGGCGCGACCGCAGCGCGGGCGGCGGTGACCATGTCGTCGACGGACGGCTGGCGTCCTTCGGCAGCACCCGCCGCCTGGTCGAGCTCGACCTGTCCAGCGGCGCGCTGCCCGCCCTGTCGCTGGTGCGGGACGCCGTGTCGGCGGTCGACCTGCGCGAACTCGACGTCTATCTCGCCGACGACGGCTACTACGCGGCGGGGCTGCCGCGTCTCCGCACGGTCGTCGCCGAGCAGTACCGCGCGCAGGGGCTGCCGACAGAACCGGATCAGATCCTCGTCACCTCCGGCTCCCAGCAGGCCGTCTGGTTGTGCGCATCGTCCCTGGTGACGCCGGGTGACGAGGTCCTGGTCGAGGAGCCGGGCTACCGCGGCGCCATCGAGGCGTTCCGTACGGCGGGGGCGAGGCTGACGGCGGTGCCCGTGCGGACGGACGGCCTCGACCTTGATCACCTCGACCGGGTGGCGCGCCGGGCCGCGCTGCTCTACTGCCAGCCCGCGGCGCACAACCCCACGGGGATCAGCCTGCCCGGGGCGGCCAGGGAGCGGCTCAGCGAGATCGTCGGCAGGCACGGCGTGCTGACGATCGAGGACCGTTCGTGCGCGGACCTCGTCCTCGACGACCGCGGGGTGCGCCCGCCGCTGCCCGATCCTCCCGGCCCCGGCCTGGTGATCCGGATCGGCACCGCGTCCAAGCTGCTGTGGGGCGGACTGCGGGTCGGGTGGATACGCGCGGAACGCCCGATGATCAAGCGGTTGACGCAAGCCAAGGCGGCGCTGGACCTGGCCGCTCCGGTGCTCGACCAGATGGTGACCGCCGAGCTGCTGGCGCAGGCGGACCGGGCCCGGCGGGAGCGCACGCGGCGCCTGCGAGCCCATCTCGCCGACGCGGTGGCGGTCCTGGCGGAACGCCGCCCGGCGTGGCGGTGGACGCAGCCGCACGGCGGCACGGCGCTGTGGGTCGACACCGGGACCGACGCGGTCGCCCTGGCCGGACGCGCGCGCGAACGGGGGGTTCTGGTCACCGCCGGCCCGGCCTTCTCCCCCGCGAACGCGCAGCGCTCCCGGCTGCGGCTGCCGTTCTGGCGGCCCGTGGACCAGTTCGCGCAGGCGGTCGAGCTGCTCGAATGAGCTACAGGCAATGAGCTACGGGCCGGGATCTTCACCGCACGGCGAAGCGCTGTGCGGGCGTGCCGTTGCAGTCGTAGATCTGGAGGCGGGTGCCGTTGCCGGTCGCGCCGCCGGGCGAGTCGACGCACCGGCCGGACTGGGGATTCCGGATCGACCCGTCGGACAGCCGCACCCAGTTCTGGGCTCCCGTGTCGTTGCAGTCGTAGAGCTGCAGCGGGGTGCCGTTGGCGGTGCCGCCCGACTGCACGTCGAGGCAGCGGCCGAGGGTGCGCACCGTCTGGCCGCTCCAGCTCCAGAACTGGTCCTTCGCGTAGGACTGGCAGTCCCACAACTGCACCGGCGCGCCGTTGCCGCCCGTGTCGTCGCCCGCCACGTCGACGCACTTGCCGCCGGGGCCGATGATGTTCGCGCCGCCCGTGCCTCCTGTGCCCCCGCCGAAGCTCCCGATCGTCATCCCGGCCGACGACGGGTTGGGCTGGTCGATCGTCGGGGCGAACCCGCCGACGTCGTCGTAGGAGAAGCCGTAGGCCAGGCCGTTCAGCGAGTTGGCGTGGATCGTCTTGCTGAACAGGTTCGACGCGGGCTGCCCGTAGAACCTCGTCGCGTCCGTCGTCGGCTGGGTGTCGTACATGACCCGGCCGGCAGTCGAGAGCGTCGCGCGATTGAGCGCGGCGCACACCCGGGCGCCGACCGCGAGGATGGCGGGCTGGTCGGGCTGGTTCGGCGGTTGCGTGCCGCCCGAGCACGCGAAGACGTCGCTCGTGGACGGTTTGGTGAGCGTGCCGATGACGGCGCCGGACGCGTTCCTGAACGTCCAGTTCGTGCCGCTGGTGGTGCCGGTGAACGTGCCCAGCGACGTCTGCACGGTCAACGGGCGCGTGGCGTAGTAGGACCACACCCCGTTCACGTAGGAGTCGAGATACGTCGACGGGAACAGGCCCTTGGCGATGGCGTGCACGGGCGCGAGCACGCGCAGCGGGAGACCGTCGGAGGCCCTCGTCGTCGTCAGGGCCGCCCACGGCGACCCCAGGCCGGCGAACGCGCTGAGAATGCCGGCGCGGTTGCCGGCGATGCCCTGCGTCTGGGTGCCGCCTGAGGCGTCCTTGACGCTGACCGTCACCGGGATGCTGAACATGTCGACCGTGGTCGAGTTGATGAAGATGCCCGCGCCGCCGTTGCTCGTCCGGGCGAACTCCGTCCAGTCGTAGAGGATGCCGGCGTTCGGGTCGCTGTCGACCCAGGGCGCGGGCTCGACCAGTCCGTTCGTGGTCAGGAAGAACCGCAGCTTCGCGCCCATGGACAGGTAGACGCGGCCGCCGGACAGCTTCGGCGGCAGCGTGATCGTCGTGCCGGCCCCGTTGCCCGGCCCGGGGATCGAGACGTCCGGCGCGGGGACGGGCCCGTTGGGGATCGACGAGGGGAAGGAGTACGCGCGCCACGTTCCCGAGGCGTCCACGTACCCCTGCTGGCCGGTGGCCGAGTTTCGGGCGACGACGTAGACGTACGTCGCGTCGCCCCGGCCGGAGTTGTTGGTGATCGTGAACGGCAACCGCGTGACGGCGGCGTCCGCCGCCCGCTGTCCGGCGGCGAGGACCACCGGCTGGATCAGCAGGACGACGGCGAGCAGGGCTCGCTGCCGGCGCCGCGACGACATGTGCATCTCCCGGCTCCTCTCGGGGGGTGAGAAGACAAGCCATGAGAGCGCTCTCAGGAAAGTAACTTTACAGTTTGCTGACCGCGCGTCAATCCTTGGAGTGGCCGAGCGCGACCCGGCCGCTCAGATCATGTTGTCCTCGACGGTCAGGCCGAACTCGCCCCTGCCGAACATCGCGAGTGCGCGTTCGACGTCGTTGGCCACGTGGACGCTGCCCGCGTGGGCGTCGCGCCAGGCCCGCTCGATCGGGTTGCCCCGGCTGAGCGAGTTGCCCCCGGCGGTCTTGAACAGGATGTCGATCGCCTCCAGCGCCCGCTCGGTGGCGCGCACCTGGTCGCGGCGCACCCGCAGCCGCAGCTCGACGGGGATCGTCTCGTCCCGCACCGCGTGCTCGTACACCTCCCGCACGTTGCGGTCGGTCTGCAGGATCGCCGCGTCGATCTCCGACGCCGCCCGGGCGACCGCGACCTGCGCGAACTGGTCCTCGGCGAACCGGCCGCCGCCCAGGCTGAGCCGTACGCGGTCCCGCATGGCGGTCACGTACGACCGGTAGCAGCCGGCCGCCATCCCGATGACCGGGGCCGTGATCGTGGTGGTGAACACCGTGCCGAACGGGATGCGGTAGAGCGGGCCGGTGTTCACCTTCAGGCCGGGGCCGCGCATCTGCGCCAGGTCCTGGTTGCGGGTCACGCGGTGCGCGGGCACGAAGGCGTCCTCGACGAGGATGTCGTTGCTGCCCGTGCCGCGCAGCCCGATGACGTCCCACACGTCCTCGATGAGGTAGTCGGAGCGGGGCACCAGCACGGTCATGAAGTCGACCGGCCTGCCCTGGTCGCCGAGGACCAGGCCGCCGAGCAGCGCCCACGAGGCGTGCTCGCAGCCGGAGGAGAACCGCCACCGGCCCGACAGCCGGTAGCCGCCCTCGGCGGGGACGAGCCGCCCGACCGGCGCGTACGACGAGGACATCAGCGCGTCCTGGTCGCCGCCCCACACCTCGTCCTGGGCGGCCTCGTCGAACAGGGCGAGCTGCCAGGGGTGCACCCCGAGGACGGCGACGGTCCAGCCGGTGGAGCCGCACACCGCCGAGATCTCCCTGACCACCTCGTAGAACTTCACGGGATCGCTCTCCGCGCCGCCGTGCCTGCTGGGCTGCAGCATCCGGAAGACCCCGGCCCGGGTCAGCTCCCCGATCGACTCGGCGGGGACCCTGCGGTCCTCGTCGGTGCGCCGGGCCCGCTCGGCGATGTTCGGCAGCAGCGTGCGCACCGCGTCCAGGACCTCGTTGCTCATGGGGGAGTTCTCCGTGTCGCTCGCGTCGGTCGGTTCCCGACCATGATGGTGTGCCGCGCGAGCGAGCGCGCCTCCGCCCCCGGCGTCGTCCGGGGGCGGAGGGTACGCGCCGCGTCAGCGGGCCTCGTGACGCCGCTGGCAGGTGATGCAGTAGCGGGCCATGGGCCGGATCTTGAGCCGGCCGAAGGGGATGGCCGCGGCGCAGTCGGCGCACTGGCCGTAGCTGCCCTCCTCGATCCGCTCCAGCGCCTTGCGCAGCTCGGCGACCGCCCGTTCCGTGGCGGCGACGTCGGCGAGCAGGGCGAGCCTGGCCGTGCCGTCGTTGCCGCCGTCGACGGCGGTGCGCAAGTCACGCAGCTGCACCTCGCGCCACTGGAGCTGCTCCTCCAGGTCCGCGCGCATGGCCTGCATCTGCGGCCTGCTGATCTCGGTGAACTCGTCACTTGTGGTCATCGTCGACGTCCTCTCGTCCTATGGCAGACATGCCGGGGGTGCGGTGCTCGACCGTGGACAGGAGGCATGCCAGTCCTCTGACGGTCGCGTTGGCGGGATCGGCCGCGGGGCTGACTGTCATCCGCAGGTCCGCGCAGAGCCTGCGGGCCAGCTCCGGGTCGCGGGCACCACCTCCCGTGATCAGCAGGCCCCGCTGCCTGAGGGCGGCCCGCAGGGCGGCGGGAACGCGCGCGACCAGGTCGGCGACCATCGCGACGACGCGTTCCCGCGCGTACGGCGGGCAGCCTGCGCCTTCGGCCGGGTCGCCCGCACCGGCCTGTACGGCGCCGGCGTCGGCGATCTCGCCGGCCCGGATGACGACGGCCTCGGCGATCCCCGCCCCCGCGTCGAGCAGGAGCCGGGGCCTCGGATCGGCGAGGTCCACGCCGCAGCCGACGGCCGCGGCCAGGGGCTCCTCGACCATCGTCACCCGGCAGCGGACCGCGCTGCGGACCGCCGTGTACGCGGCTCGCCGGTCCAGTCGCGTGGCCGCGACGGGCACGCCGACCAGGACGCGTTCGAGAGGCCGGTGCGGATCGGCCTCCACGTCCCGCAGCGCCGTGCGGACCAGCCGCGCGCATCCGGGCATGTCGGCGACCATGCCGTGCCGGACCGGCCAGCGGCGCGCGCCGGGATCGCCGCACGCGGAAGGCCGTTCCTCGATCGCCGTGCTGCCCGGCCGCATCAGCCGGATCCGCGCGGTGCCGAGGTCGAGGGCGAGGGCTGTCATGCCGACATCCGGGTCTCGCCCGCGCAGGCCGCGCACTGCTGGACATGCGGCGCCCGCCGGAGCCGGTCGAGCGGCAGCAGCACCTCGCATCGGGTGCACGTGCCGTAGAGGCCCTGGTCCATGCGTTCCAGGGCCGCCTCGATCGCGGCGACGTCGCGCGTCCTGGCCCGCTCGGCCCTGGCCGCGCGGAGCCGTTCCTCGAGCAGCGTGCGCAGCTCGGACAGCTGCGCGGTGTACCGCCCGCACTCCTCCATGAGGAGGCGTGGCGACCTGATCTCTGCCATAAGCGGCATCACTCCAGGTGAAGGGTGAGTCGGCGCGCGGGCGCGCGCCTTCGGCGCACCGGATCGCCGGTGCGCGAGACGGGTACGCGGGCAGGGCCCGCGGGACGAGAGGGGAGCCCCGCACGGGAGCGCGCCGCGACGACCGCCAAGGGCGGGGCGCGGATGCGCCAAAGGCCGCCGTGACCGGGTGGCGGTCAGGCGCGCGGCGAGGGAGCCCGTGTCACAGGGCCTGTGGCGGGCTGCGCGAGCCCGCGGTGCGATGCCCGGTCTGCTGCGGGCTGAGGACGATGTCCTCGTGGCTCGGGGCGGGCGCGGGGGCGGAGAGGGGAGCCGCGGCCATGGCGAGGCGCGGCCGGGACGGGGACGGCAGGTGCTCCGGAGCGGCCGGGCCCGCGGGCAGGGTCGCCGACTGCGGCGTCCACGCCCCCGGCGTCCACACCTCGGCGGCGGCCTGCGGCGCGCGTTGAGCGGGATCCCCGCCGAACCACGCGGGGGTGGAGGCGACCAGGGCGAGGGCGAGCATGAGCAGGCCCACCACCAACGTGAAGGCGGTGGACCCGCACTTGTCACGTCGTGAGGTCGCCATGTGACCGACCATAACCCACCTTCGCGAAACGGTCACTTGCGTTTTCCGCCGCCCGTTTCCTGCCATTCGTCCTACGTACCCGTTTCCCCTCGGTGGTCACCTCCGCTCGGCCATTGGGCACCCGGGCGCGTTACTCGCTACGGTGGCCGGAGGACCGGTAACCAGGGGAACGCGGAAGGGAGGGATCGATCGTGCGACGCGGGCTGACCGCCACGCTGCTGATCCTGCTGCACGCGATCCTCCTGACCGCCGGCGGCGCCCCCGCGTCCGCGTCCACGCACGTGTGGGAGACGCCTCGTCACGCGGCCGCTCAGCACGCGGCCGCGGCGGGCGACCTACGGCCCGCGGACACGCGGGTCTGCGCCCCTTCCCACGCCACACGACCGGCCCCGGGCGACGCGCCCCACGCCCAGGCGGGCCACGGCGGCCACTGGGTGTCCGGCGGGCCTGTCGTGCTGCCCAACCCCGCGGCGCCGCGTGGCGGCACCCGGGTCACCAGGGCCGGGCCGCACCACGACGACCCGCCCGCCCAGTGCCCGCGCGGGGCCGCCACGGCCCGCGCTCCCCCCTCCACGGCGTACTGAGACCTTTTCCTCTCGTACCGCCCCTGTGGAGGCTTCATGTCCCGTGCGCCCCTGTGGCGTGCGGTGGCGGCGCTCGCCGTCATCGCGACCTCATTGCTGCTCGCCCTCACCATGGCCCCGCGCCTCGGCCTCGACCTGCGCGGCGGCACCCAGCTCGTCTTCGAGACGAGAGACTCTCCCACGGTCAAGGCGGACGCCGACGCCACCGACCGTGCCCTCGACGTGCTCCGGCGCAGGGCAGACGCCCTCGGAGTCGTCGACCCCACCCTGGTCCGCTCCGGCGAGAAGCGGATCATCGTGGAACTGCCCGGCGTGCTCGACCCGCGCGAGGCCGCCGCGGTCATCGGCAAGACCGCCCAGCTCAACTTCCACTCCGTGGACGGCCCCGCCGAGGAGGGCGACAAGGACGCGATCGCCGACGAGAGCGGCCAGCGGCTGAAGCTCGGCCCGGTCGCGCTCAGCGGGGCCGGCGTCACCGACGCGGCCGCGCGCACCGACCCCCAGATGGGGCCGGGCTGGTTCGTCACGATCGACTTCAAGGAGCCGGGACCGTGGCGTGAGCTAACCGCGAAGGCGGCCTGCGCGCCTCCCGGCGACCACAAGCGCCGCGTCGCCATCGTCCTCGACAACGAGATCATCTCCTCGCCGCAGGTGGACGAGTCGATCGCCTGTGAGGCGGGGATCTCCGGCGGCACCACGCAGATCACCGGGTCGTTCACCGCCCAGGAGGCGCAGAACCTCGCGGTGCTGATCAAGGGCGGCTCGCTCCCCGTCCCGCTGGAGCTGGTCGAGCAGCGCACGGTCGGCCCGACCCTCGGCGCCGACGCCATCGAGGCGAGCGCCAAAGCCGGCATCGTCGGGGTGATCCTGACCGCGTTGTTCATCGGCGTCGTCTACCGCCTGGTGGGCGTGCTGGCCGCGGTCGCGCTCGCCTGCTACGGCCTGATCTCGTACGCCGGGCTCGTGGCCATGGGGGCCACCCTCACCCTGCCCGGCCTGGCCGGGTTCGTGCTGGCGATCGGCATGGCGGTGGACGCCAACGTGCTGGTCTTCGAACGGGCCAGGGAGGAGTACGCCGCGACGCCGAAGCGAGGCCTGAAGGCGGCACTCGAACGGGGCTTCAAGAACGCCTGGAGCGCGATCGCCGACTCCAACATCACCACACTGCTCGCCGCCGGGCTGCTGTTCTGGCTGGCCTCCGGGCCGGTCAAGGGCTTCGGCGTGACCCTGGCCATCGGCGTGCTCGCCTCGCTGGTCTCGGCCATGCTGATCACCCGGGTGCTCACCGCCGCCCTGATCTCCAGGATCGGCCCGCGGGCGTCCGGCATCGGGTCCATCGGCCGGGTCAGGACCTGGCTGAACCGGCGAGACCCGGATCTCATGGGGCGCAGGCGGCTGTGGCTCGCCGTCGCCGCGGGGCTGCTCGTGCTCGCGGGCGCGGGACTGGTCACCCGTGGCCTCAACTACGGCGTCGAGTTCACCGGCGGCCGGCTCGTCGAGTTCGGCACGAGCAGGCCCGCCGACGTCGCCGCGGCCAGGCAGGCGGTGGCGGACGCCGGGTTCCCCTCGGCCGTCGTGCAGCGGTCGGACGACGCGATCTCGGTGCGTACCGGGCAGATCAGCGCCGACGACGTGGTCCGCATGGAGGAGGCGCTGGACCGGCAGGTCGGCGAGGTCACCAAGCAGCGCGACG
This sequence comes from Microbispora sp. H11081, assembly GCF_012999535.1. Classification (GTDB taxonomy): domain Bacteria; phylum Actinomycetota; class Actinomycetes; order Streptosporangiales; family Streptosporangiaceae; genus Microbispora. Next base: position 653,378 of record NZ_JABBWV010000002.1, on the reverse strand, counting down.
AGCTCATCGGGCCCAGCCTGGGCGAGGAACTGCGCCGCAACGCGATCATCGCGCTCGCCGTCGCGCTCGCCGCGCAACTCGCCTACCTGGCGTTCCGGTTCCGGTGGACGTTCGGCACCGCGGCCGTGGCGGCGCTATTCGTCGACGCGGCCGTCGTCGTCGGCGCGTTCGCCTGGATGGGCAAGCCGATCGACGGGGTGTTCCTGGCCGCGATGCTCACGATCATCGGTTATTCGGTCAACGACAAGGTCGTGCTGTTCGACCGGGTGCGGGAGCTGTGGCCGGTGCGGCGCGGCGAGCGGTTCTCCCGCGTGGTGAACGCCGCGATCCTGCAGACCGCGCCACGTACGGTCAACACCGGGCTCGGGGCGCTGTTCATCCTGGCCGCGCTCGCGGTGTTCGGCGGCGACTCGCTGCGGGACTTCGCCGTGGCCCTGCTGCTGGGCATCGTCGTGGGCACGCTGTCCTCGTCCTTCGTGGCCGGGCCGGTGGCGATCGCGCTGGAGCGGCGCTCCAACCAGCCGCCGCCCGCTCCCGTCTCGCCGCGCGTCAGGTCCGCCCGGCGCGACGGCTCCGGCGCCGTGCTCTGAGACAGGCCCTGAGACAGGCTCTGAGACAGGGCTCTAGACGCGCAGGCGCCCCCGGGCGGACGATCCGTCCCGGGGGCGCCTGCGCTCAGCGGCGGGTCAGCGGCAAGCTCAGCGGCGGCCGAGGGCGCGCAACTGCTCGGGGGTCAGCGCGGAGACGTTCTGGTCGATGGGCGTGTCCGTGTACTGGTGGATCGTCCAGGTCTTCCAGTCGGCGGGCGGCGTGATGTCGCCGGGAGCCTTGCTGTAGTGCGCCACCCACAGGGGGTAGTCGCCGAGGCCGCGGCCGTACTTGTCGGCGAAGTTCCAGCCGCTGTAGAACATCGGCTTCGTCCCGGTCTTGGCCGTGACGTACTCCAGCCAGGTCCTGGCCCACTCGTTGACGTGCTCGACCGACTGGCCGTTGGCGTCCTCCAGGTCGAGCACCAGGATGTCGCCGGGCTTGCTCGGCTGCGAGTTCACCACCTTGAGGAAGTGGTCGGCCTCGGCGATGGGGTCGTTCGAGGGATGACCGTAGTGGTAGACGCCGCGGACGATGCCCTTCTTGTCCAGCTCACCCCAGTGCCGGGGGAAGGACGAGTCGACCCAGGACGTGCCCTCGGTCGCCTTGATGAAGCCGAACTGGGCCCGGCTGTTGATCCAGTCGTGGTCGGCCTCGTAGCCGGAGACGTCCTGGCCGTACGTGTGCGGGTTGGCGTACGCGGGTGCGGGGAGGGCGACGGCGGCGGTGACGCCGGCCGTGGCGGCCGCGAGCGTGAGGGTGGCCGCCGCGAGGGCGGAGCGCAGGCGCCGGCCGGAGGGCGGGCGACCGGAGGGGCGGTGGGTGGGCATGTCGGGGTTGACTCCTTGCTTCCATGCCGCCTACCGGGTTAGCTGACGGGTTCGGGCAGGAAGTGCCCTACGGGCGCGCATCTGGGGGCTGCTCCCGATTCACCCCGGAGAGAGTGGGTCCCCGGCTCCGCTCGTGCGGATTCGGCGGCCGAGCGGTCACGAGACCGCACGGACCAGGCAACGGCACGGCAAGGGATACACCAGCGGACGCCGGTGCGTACCCTGAGCCGCGTGCCCTAAAGGTACACACAGCACCAGATTGGTGTAAACGGGACAAAGTATGTCTTTACCTGGGAAGGCCGGCTCGCTGGACAGACGGCGCGAAGAAAGGCAAGCATCCGGTTGACCGGCATCCCCCTGCCGGGCGGCAATAAGGGGGTTTGTAAGTTCGTCACCGAGGCTCCGACACGCACGCGAGGTGAGTCAATGACCGCTGCACCGGCCGACCCAGAGTTCACCGAGGTGGCGCCGCCCACGCCGGCCGAGTTCCGGCGCGCGCTGGGCATGTTCGCGAGCGGAGTGACCGTGGTGACGGGCCTCGACGACGGCGAACCGGTGGGCTTCGCCTGCCAGTCGTTCGCGTCGGTGTCCCTCGAACCGCCGATGGTCCTGTTCTGCGCCGACCACAGGGGCCGGGCGTGGCCCAGGATCAGGAGGTCGGGCCGCTTCTGCGTGAACGTGCTCGGAGAGGACCAGGTCGACCTCTGCGGCCGGTTCGGCTCCAGCAGGGGCGCCAAGTTCGCCGGGCTCGGCTGGGACCTGTCTCGATGGGGCACCCCATCGTTGCGGGGGGTGCTGCTGCGCGTCCACGGCGAGGTCCGCGACGTGCACGTCGCGGGCGACCACGACGTGGTCATCGGCGACGTCGTCGAACTCGAACCCGTGGCCACCGAGCAGCGCCCGATGCTGTTCTTCCGCGGCCGGTTCGGCGTGGACCAGGACGACCCGGCCGCCGCTCTCGGTCCGAACCTGTGGGGCTGGGGCGACCACTGGGGCTGATGGAAGGGCAGCGCACCCGTCTCGGCACGCCGGTGGACACGGCCGGGATCGTCGTCGCCACGACCTTCTTCTGCCTGTCGCTCACGCCGTCGCTGCTCCCCCGCCCCTGGTCGCTGCAAGGGGTCATCGCGGGACTGCTCTCCGCCACCGGATACCTCGTCGGGGTGACCGCCGCCGCGGCCGTACGCCCTGCCGCGGCCCGGGTCCCCGCGCGGTGGCGCGCGGGCTGGAACCGCACGGGACGGCGGCGCGTCCGGCGCCTGGTCGCGACGTTCGGCTGCGGTCTCGGCGCCGCCGCGCTCGTCTTCGGCGCCCGCGCCCAGCGGGACATCTACGCGCTGATGGGCCTGCAGCAACCGGAACGGCTCGGCTACCTCGGCGTCCCGCTCGTCGCGGCGGCCGTGTTCCTCGCCCTGCTGGCCGCCGCGCGGACGCTCCGGATCGCGGCGCGGGCGCTGGGCCGAATCCTCGGGCGCTGGTTCCCCGCGACGGCCGCGCAGTTCGCCGCCGGGCTCGGGGTGGGCGTGCTGGCCGTCTTCCTGACCGACGGCATCCTGACCGAGGCCCTGCTCAAGGGGGCCGACCACAGCTTCGCCGCGATCAACAGCGAGATCGTGCCCGGCGCCACCCGGCCCGGCGCCGCCACGCTGTCGGGCAGCCCTTCCTCACTGGTCCCGTGGGCGTCCCTCGGCCTCGAGGGCCGCGCCTTCGTCTCGCACGCGCCCACGGTGGGCGAGCTGAGCCGGTTCGGCGGGCGGCCCGCCGTCGCCCCGATCCGCGTCTACGCCGGGCTCGACTCCGCCGCGACCACGCGCGCACGCGCCGCCCTTGCGGTACGCGAGATGGAGCGGACCGGCGCGTTCGGCCGGAAGGTGATCTGCGTGGTCACGACGACCGGCACCGGCTGGGTCGACCCGCAGGCGGCCACCGCCCTGGAGTTCATGTACGGCGGCGACACCGCGCTCGTCTCGATGCAGTACTCCTACCTGCCGAGCTGGCTGTCGTTCCTGGTCGACCGCGACCGGGCCAAGACGGCCGGGCGGGAACTGTTCGACCAGGTGTACGCCCGCTGGTCGAAGCTGCCCGAGGGGCACCGGCCCAGGCTGCTGGTGTTCGGCGAGAGCCTGGGGGCGTTCGGCGCGGAGTCGGCGTTCGACGGCGATCGGGACCTGCGCGAGCGCACGGACGGCGCGCTGTTCGTCGGGCCGCCGGACAGCAGCGCCCTGTGGCGGCGCCTCGTCGCCGGGCGCGACCCCGGCAGCCGGGAGGCGCTGCCGGTCTACCGGGGCGGCGAGACCGTGCGGTTCGCCAACCGGCCGTCGGACCTGGACGCCCCCGCGTCGCCGTGGGACCCGCCGCGGATCGTCTACCTGCAGCATCCCTCCGACCCGATCGTGTGGTGGACGCCCAGGCTCGTCCTCACCCGGCCCGACTGGCTGGAGGAACGCCACGGCGACGACGTGCTGCCGGGGATCCGGTGGTATCCGTTCGTGACGTTCTGGCAGATCACTGCCGACCTGGTGTTCTCCCTCGACGCGCCGCCTGGGCACGGCCACGACTACGACGGCGAGGTGATCGCCGCATGGGCGCGCATCGCGCCGCCCGCGGGGTGGGACGACGCGCGGACGGCGGCGCTCACCACGCTGATCGCGCGCCGCCCGTGCTGTCAGGACCAGGGGTGAGCCGCCGGGGAGGCCCGCGTCACCAGTTGGCCGGCAGTCCCGGCGTCGTGGGGGGCAGGGGGCGGTTCGCCGGGTGGATGACGTACACGATCCCGCCGCTGCCGGTGCTGCGCAGCCAGACGTTCTCGAAGGCGGCCCGCGGGTAGACGCGGCGCACCGCGTCGTCGTCGGGCGAGGCCGGGTCGTTGGCGATCACGTCACCGTTGGCGGTGAAGCCGGCGATGACCATGAGGTGGCCGTTGGTGCTGTATCCGGCGCCCGGCAGTTCCTCCGCCTTGAACGACTGGGAGGTGACGACCGGGATGCCGGCCTTGATCAGCCGCTCCATCTCGGTCAGCGAGCGGAGCCTGGTGACGAACCCCTCCAGCCCGTACCGTCCCGCGTAGGCGGTGTTGAACGGCCAGTTGCCCGCGCCCTCGTACGCGTAGTCGTAGGTGTACCTGGCGGCGTAGTCGACCTCGGGGTCAGGGTCGGAGGGATCGACCCAGGCGGTGTCCTGCCTGCTCGGCCACTTCCCCCAGTAGCCGAGGACCATGGTGGTCGAGGTCGGGCTGCACCACGCCTCTCCCCCGCCGTCCCACTCCGGGTAGTGGCCCTCGTGGACGTTCTGGGAGCGGCGGGGCACCGCCAGTTCGACGCCCCAGGCGACGCCGCCGGGGCTCACGGGGACGGTCTGCCGGTCGGGCACGGCGGACGCCATCGCGCCGAGCGCGCGCACGACCGGGTTCGCGGCGGAGCCCGGCGCGCGGTAGAGGGTGACGCGCAACTGGTAGGAGGTGATCGCCTTGCCCGTCGCGGCGACGAACGTGTCGACGGACACGGTGCCGTCGGCGTCCCGCTGCCCCGGCAGCGACGTGCGCCGGATGTCCTCGTCGCCGTACGCCCAGCGGCCGAGCACGTACCACTTCGTCTGCCCGGCGGCGTGGCGGCCGCGCATCTCGACCTGCATCCAGCTTCCCGCAGGCACGTCGGCGTTCCAGGAGGCCACCAGTTCGGTGGCGGCGAACCCGATCGGCCGGTCGGGACCCGTCCACCGGGCGTACTCCCAGGTCTTCGTGCCGAGCGCGTCGGTGTAGGAGATCGTGCCCGCGGGGGCGCCGAACGACAGGGTGCCGCCCGTCCGCACGCCCTCGCGCAGGCCGGGGCCGAACTGGGCCCGCTGGTAGACGACGTCGACGGCGGACCGCGGGGGTTTGGTCCCCGCCTCGGCGGCCGTGGCGGGGACGGTGAGAACGGATGCGGTCAGGAGGGCTGTCAGGAGGGTTGAGAGAAACACGGGCAGGAACACGCTCGGCACGCGCATGGCTCACCTCTGGGTGTCGTCGGCGTCCCCGACGCTAGAGACCCGCCGCCCCGCGCGCATCGGCAGGAATACGTATCCGTTGTGTCTGGCGGGCCACACTAAACCTCCCATATCACACCTGTTTGTGCGCTTTGCTGAGTCTTTGCGAATAATCGCCCTAAAGGCCCGAATAGTCATGGCACGCTGATTCGCATGCTCGCCAGAAAGCTTTCCCTTGGTCTCTCCATGGCCGCCTTTGCCCTGGCCACGGGGGTGACGTCACCGGTTCTCGCCTCTCCCACGCTGGCCGCTCCCGCTCCGGCGCAGCAGGTTTCCGCGCCCGCGTACGCGCCGCCGCAGGTGTACGGGCGGGCCGTCTACCTGTGGGACGCCACGACCGGGCAGGACCTGCTGGACAAGAACGCCGCCAAGCGGATGCCGGTCGCGAGCCTGACCAAGATCATGACCGCGTACCTCGTCCTGCGGGAGGCGAACCTCGACGACGAGGTCGAGATCCAGCGCGCGGACCTCGAGTACGCCTGGAACAACGACGGCACGACGGCCGACCTCAAAGCCGGCGACACCCTGCGGGTGGGCGACCTGCTGTACGCGCTGATGCTCCCCTCGGGCGCGGACGCCGCGCACGCCCTCGCCCGCGTGTACGGCCCCGGGGTGCCCGGCTTCGTGGACAAGATGAACGCCACCGCACGCGAACTCGGCCTCAACGACACCCTCTACGTCAACGCCGACGGCCTGCCGACCTCCCGGGGCGACGGCTACTCCACCGCCCGCGACCAGGCCAGACTCTCCGAGATCGCGCTCCGCAACCCCGTGTTCACCGAGATCACCTCGACGCGCCGCCACGCGACGGAGGACGGCCGGTACGTCTGGTCCAACACCAACCACATGCTCGGTCTGCCCGGCGCCATCGGCGTGAAGACCGGATCCACGAACGCCGCCGGGTTCTGCCTCGCCTTCGCGGCCGACAGGAACGGCCACCGGCTGATCGGGATCATCCTCGGCGAGGGCGTCGCCAGCCGCCGCTGGGCCACCGCGGAGAGGCTTCTCGACTGGGCATCCGCGTCCGAGCGCTGAGCGCAATACCCGGGCGGGCCAGAAAACATGGTCTTCCGCGTCCGGTCAATCTTGGTTAGGTTCCCGATCAGTGTCTATCGGGGGGCCTTACAACCGGACCACTCGGACCGTCATTGGACCCGAAGGAGAGCCCAATGCGCGCCTCGCTCGGCATGCGGGCCGCCGTCGCCACCGCGGCGTCCGCCCTCGTGCTTCCCCTCCTGCCGGCCGCACCGGCCAGCGCCGACCCCGATCCGGCGCGGATCGCGCAGACCGTGGTCGCGTCCGCCGTGAAGAAGCACCTGCGCAAGCTGCAGGACATCGCGAACGCCAACGGCGGCACCCGCGCCGCCGGCACCCCCGGCTTCGCGGCATCCCGCGACTACGTCGCCGGGGTGCTGAAGAAGGCCGGCTACACGGTGACCCTGCAGAAGTTCGACTTCCCGTTCTTCAACGAGAACTCCACCGCGGTCCTGCAGCGCACCGCGCCCACCCCCAAGACGTACACGCCCACACCTCCGGACGGCAGCACCGTCGGCGAGTTCGCCACGATGACCTACTCAGGGCCCGGCGACGTCACCGCGGCCGTCCGCGGCGTCGACCTCATGCTGCCGCCGGGAGCGGAGGCCAACAGCTCGACCTCCGGCTGCGAGGCCACCGACTTCGCCGGCTTCCCGGCGGGCGCGGTCGCGCTGGTCCAGCGCGGCACCTGCACCTTCCAGGTGAAGGCCGAGAACGCGCAGGCCGCGGGCGCCGCCGCCGTGATCATCATGAACGAGGGCCAGGCCGGGCGCACCGACACCCTGCAGGGAACTCTGGGCGAGCCCACCCTTCACGTCCCCGTCGTGGGCGTGAGCTTCGCGGTCGGCCAGGAACTGGCCGCCGCAGGGACGTCCGTGCGGGTCAAGACCGACACGTCGAGCGAGATGCGGCCCACGCACAACATCATCGCCGACTCCCGGTGGGGCGACGCGAACAAGGTGGTGCAGCTCGGGGCGCATCTGGACAGCGTGGTCCCCGGGCCCGGCATCAACGACAACGGCTCGGGCAGCGCCGCGATCCTGGAGGTCGCCTCCGCGCTCGGCAAGATCCCGACCAGGAACAAGCTGCGCTTCTCCTTCTGGAGCGCCGAGGAGTTCGGCACGCTCGGCTCCGAGTACTACGTGGCGAACCTGACCCCCCAGGAACAGGCCAGGATCAAGCTGTACCTGAACTTCGACATGGTCGCCTCCCCGAACTACGCCCTGAAGGTCTACGACGGCGACGACTCCGACGCCACCGGCGCCGGTCCCGGCCCCGCGGGCTCCGACGAGATCGAGAAGCTCTTCGAGAAGTACTTCGACACGCTCCGCCAGGGCCACGTCGGCACCGACTTCGACGGACGGTCGGACTACGGCGCCTTCATCGCGGTCGGCATCCCGTCCGGCGGCCTGTTCACCGGCGCCGAGGGCGTCAAGACGCCGCAGGAGCAGGCGTTGTTCGGCGGCACCGCGGGTGTGGCGTACGACATTTGCTACCACCAGGCCTGCGACACCCTCGCCAACATCAACGACAAGGCGCTCGCGCTGAACACCGGGGCGATCGCCACCGCCGCCGTGGTGTACGCCTTCAGCCGGGACCTGCCGGGTCCCGACAACCGCACCACCGCGGCGGCCGCGCGCACCGCCGCGACCACCGCGACCGCTCCCGGCACCCGGTAAGAGAACCGGCCCAAAGAACGGGCCCCGCAGGACGTCAGTCGTCCGGCGGGGCCCGTCCCTGTTCCGACTTGGCCAGGAACGGCGAGCGGCCGAGGATGACGATGCCCGCCACGAGCGCCACCAGACCGGCGACCGTGCCCGCGAGGGCGGGCGGATCGACCCGCAGCCGCTCGCCGAAGATCGCCACGCCCAGGAGGATGCCGATGATCGGCTCGGTCGCCGTGGTGGCGGGCAGCGAGACCCGCAGCGGCGCGGCGTCGAACGCGCTCTGGTTCAGCAGGATGCCGGTCGCGGCGACAATAGGCAGCAGGTAGGGCAGCCAGGAGGTGAACAGCGCGGCCGGTCCCCGCGCCAGGGTCAGCAGGGCCCCTCGGGTCAGCGCGTCCTGCAGGCCGTACAACGCCCCCGCCGCCCCGGCCAGCAGCATCGCCTTGACCTGCAGTGGTGCCCGCAGCGCGACCGTGACCAGGCCCGCGGCCACGCCCGCCACGGCGAGCACCGAGGCCCAGATCACGGTGTCCGACGCCGGCGCGCCGCCGCCGTGGGGACGTCCGGCCAGGAGGAAGGCGACGACTCCGCCGCTGACCAGCACCGCCCCCAGCCACTCCGCCGCGCCCAGGCGCTCCTGGTAGATCAGGGCGGCCGCGGCGAGGGCGAAGATGAGGTTGGTCGCCAGGAGCGGCGTCACGGACGCCACGTCGGCCTCCCGCAGGGCCAGCCCGCCGAGAACCTGGCCGCCGATCATCGAGGCGATCCCGGCCAGCCAGATCGGTTTGCGCGCCAGGTCGAGCAGCAGCCGGAACCGCAGCATCTCGCCCAGCGGCTCGGTGTACGCGACGTGCTGCTGCGCGACCCAGCCCAGCCCCAGGAACGCCGCGCCCGTGAGACCGAGCACCACCGTGAGGATCATGGCACAGGAGCCCTCGGCGGCATGATCCGTCACTCCCCTCGGCACCGGGTCCGCCGTACTCATCCGGCCATCCCCAGTGGCGGCGGCTCTCATGTCCCGTACGCGCCGCGCACTCGGCCGGATCACGCCGGGTGACGCACCGGTAACGCCTTTTTATTCCGGATGCCGTAGTCCGGTAATCGGGCCGGACTGAAGTGGCGGTCATGGAAACGGCGGCGGAAACGGCGGCGGAAACGGCGGAGACCGGCACACCGCGAATCGCCGGGGCGCACTACCCCGTCGCGGTCGTCGGCGGCGGCCAGGCCGGGCTGTCGGTCAGTCACTGCCTGGGCCGGCGCGGCATCGAGCACGTGGTCGTCGAGGCGCGGCGGGTCGCCCACGAGTGGCGCGAACGCCGCTGGGACTCCTTCTGCCTGGTGACCCCCAACTGGCAGTGCGACCTGCCCGGCTTCCCCTACCGGGGCCCCGATCCCGACGGTTTCATGGTCCGCGAGGAGATCGTCCGCTACCTGGAGGACTACGCCGCCTCCTTCGGGCCCCCGCTGGCCGAGGGCGTGCGCGTCACCCGCCTGCGCAGGGCCGCGAGCGGGACGTTCGAACTCACGACGACCGCCGGGGACCTCACCGCCGACCAGGTCGTGGTGGCCACCGGCCCCTACCACGAGGCCGCCGTCCCCCGGCTGGCGGAACGGCTGCCACCGGGGATCGAGCAGATCCACTCCTCGCGTTACCGCCGTCCCGCGCAGCTTCCCGAAGGCGACGTGCTCGTGGTCGGCACCGGGCAGTCGGGCTGCCAGATCGCCGAGGACCTGCATCTCGCCGGGCGCCGGGTCCACCTCGCCGTCGGGAGCGCGCCCCGGGTCGCGCGCTTCTACCGGGGCAGGGACTGTGTGGCGTGGCTGCACGACATGGGCCACTACGCCAGGAGCATCGACGAGTTCGACGACGCCGACGCCGTACGGCTGCGGGCCAACCACTACGTCACGGGGCGCGACGGCGGGCGCGACATCGACCTGCGGGCCTTCGCCCGGGACGGCATGCGCCTGTACGGCCGGCTGACCGGCGTGACCGGCACGACGCTGGAGTTCGCCGGCGACCTGAAGGACAACCTCGACCGGGCCGACGCGGTGGCCGAGGGCATCAAGGACGCCATCGACGCGTACATCGCGGCGCGCGGCGTCGACGCGCCCGCCGAGCCCCGCTACGTGCCGGTGTGGGAGCCGGGCGCGCCGGCGCTCTCCCTCGACCCGGTGGCCGCCGGAATCACCTCCGTCGTCTGGGCGACCGGGTTCACCCGCGACCACCGCTGGATCGAGATCCCCGCCTTCGACGGCCGGGGCTACCCGATGCACTGGCGCGGCGTGACGAACTGTCCCGGGCTCTACTTCCTCGGGCTGCCCTGGCAGCACACCTGGGGCTCCGGCCGGTTCGAGGCCGTGGGCAGGGACGCCGAGTTCCTGGCCGGCCACATCGAGGCGTCCAGACGGCTGGCCGACGTCTGCGGCGCGCTGACCGGCGCGCCGGCCGAACTCTCCTCCGCGCTCCCCGTCGGGTGAGCCCCCCGTCCTCTCCGCCTCCGTCCACGACTATCCCGCTCATCCAAGGAGAACCACATGACCGTCGACATGACCGACCTCGAGAAGAAGAGCATCGAGGAGATCCCCCACCCGTCCCTGCCCGAGGGCTCCAGCATCTACGGCAGCACCAAGGTCTTCCCCGACTACATGGCCGAGAACGGCGAGTCGTACTTCACGCTCGTCCACGGCATCGCGCACGAGTCCTCGGTCAGCTTCGTGGCCGTGCTGCAGGCCACCCGGGCGCTGCGCAAGGGCTTCGAGACGGCCATCTACTTCTACGGCCCCGGCTCCCTTAACTGCCTGGCCACCCGCGGCTTCCCGACGACGGGCAACTCGGCGTTCCCCGGCGAGCACAACATCAACAACCAGCTCAAGACGTTCATCGCCGAGGGCGGGAAGGTCTACTGCTGCCGGTTCGGCCTGTCCCTGCACGGCGCCCGCGAGGAGGACCTCATCGAAGGCGTCATCCCGACCCATCCGCTGGACGTGCAGGACGCGCTGATCCACTACGCCCGCAAGGGCGCCGTCATCAACTCCACCTACCAGCTGTAGCGCCGTGACCGTCGATGTGCGGATCATGACCCGCGCCGAGCTGGCCCTGCGCGGCGTGGCCTTCGACACGCCCGTACGGCGGCCGGACGGCGCGGGGCCCAGCGGCGACGGCCACGTCCTCGTCGACGGCGCCGGCGCCGCGCTGCCCGTCGACCCGGGCAGCCCCTACACGGTGCGCGACGGCAGAGTGTGGCTCGGCGAGCAGGACACCGGGGTCTCCCTGGTGCCCGTGCGGCGGCCGAGGTTCTACGACCTGGCCACCGCCGAGGGCGTGCCCTACGAGAAGATCGCCCGGCTGCACGCCGCGGACGTGCTCGCCACGACCGTCGTGCAGACGTGCATCCGGTACGGCGAGGCCGACCGCTGCCGTTTCTGCACCATCGAGGAGTCGCTGCGGTCGGGCGCCACGGTCGCCGCCAAGACGCCCGCCCAGCTCGCCGAGGTGGCGGAGGCGGCGGTGCGGCTCGACGGCGTACGGCAGATGGTGATGACCACCGGCACGACCACCGGGCCCGACCGCGGCGCGCGGACTCTGGCGCGGTGCGTGCGCGCCGTGCTGGACGCGGTGCCGCGCCTGCCGATCCAGGTGCAGTGCGAGCCGCCGGGAGACCTGGCGTGGATCGGCGAGCTGCGCGCGGCCGGGGCCACCGCCATCGGCATCCACGTGGAGTCGCTCGACGAGGAGGTCAGGCGGCGCTGGATGCCGGGCAAGTCGTCGGTGCCGCTCGCCGAGTACGAGGCCGCCTGGGACGAGGCCGTGCGGGTGTTCGGGCGCAACCGCGTCTCGACATACCTGCTGGTGGGCCTGGGCGAGGACCCCGACGAGCTGATCGCGGGCGCGGGCCGGCTCATCCGGCGCGGCGTCTACCCCTTCGTGGTCCCGTTCCGCCCGATGCGGGGCACGCTCGCCGCCCGCGAGGGGATCGGCGCCCCCGGCGCCGGGCTGCTGACGTACGTCACCGAGAGCGTGGCGGCGCTGCTGCGCGCGGCCGGCATGCGCGGCGCGGACCAGGGGGCGGGCTGCGCGGCCTGCGGGGCGTGCGGCGTGCTGAGCGCGGCGGGCGGGTGAGCGCGGTGCACCTCGAAGGGAACACGCGGGCCCCGGCCCGGCGGGCGGCGCCCGGCGTCCTGCGCATCGAGCAGGCCGCGGACGCCGCGGCCCTGCGCGCCTACCGGCGGCTGCGGCACGAGGCGTTCGTCCGGGAGCAGGGCTTGTTCGACGGGCACGACCTCGACGACAGGGACGACGATCCCCGCACCGTCACTCTGGTGGCCAGGGATCCGGCGGGCACGGTCGTCGGCGGGGTGCGGCTCGGGCCCGCCTGCAACGGCCCCGACATCGGCTGGTGGACCGGCGGGCGCCTGGTCGTGGCGCCCGCCGCGCGCGGCGTCCACGGCGCCGCGGCGGCGCTGGTGCGGGCCGCCTGCGCCCGCGCGGAGGCGGAGGGCGTGCTGCGGTTCGAGGCGACCGTGCGGGCGAGGGCCGAGACGTTCTTCGGCCGCCTGGGGTGGACGCGGGTGCGGCCGGTAACGGTCGCGGGAGCCCCGCACGTGCTGATGCGCCACCCGGTCGGCCGCGTCGCCGGCCAGGTCACGCGGGCCCTCGGCGGCCAGGCGACCGGATGGGGGGCGGCGTGAGCGCCCTGCGCATGGCGGCGGTGTCCGCCGCGTTCTCCCGCGATCTCGAAGAGGACTTCGCGATCGCCGAGCGCCTCGTCAAGGAGGCGCGCGACGAGAACGTGCGGCTGCTCGCGCTGCCCGAGGCGTGCCTCGGCGGCTACCTGCTCACCCTCGACGGCGACGCCGCGGACGCGGGGCCGCCCCCGCTCGCCGTGGACGGCCCCGAGATCCGGCGGCTGGCCGCGCTGGCCGGCGACATGGTCGTGGTCGCGGGCTACTGCGAGGACGGCGGCGACGCCCGCTACAACAGCGTGGTGTGCGTCAGCGGCGACGGCGTGCTCGGCAACCACCGCAAGGTCCACCAACCGCTCGGCGAGAACGCCAGCTACTCCTCCGGTGACGGCTTCCGCGCCTTCGACACGCCCGTCGGCAGGATCGGCATGATGATCTGCTACGACAAGGCGTTCCCCGAGTCCGCCCGCGCACTGGCCCTCGACGGCGCGCAGATCGGGGTGTGCGTGTCGGCCTGGCCGGGCTCGCGCACGGACGCGGCGCCGGACCTGGAGCGTGACCGCTGGAAGCGGCGCTTCGACCTGTTCGACCGGGCCCGGGCGCTGGAGAACCAGATCGTGTGGCTGTCGGCCAACCAGGCGGGCACGTTCGGCTCGCTGCGCTTCGTCGGCAGCGCCAAGGTCGTGGACCCCGGCGGCGAGATCGTCGCGGCGACGGGCGTCGGGCCCGGCACGGCGGTCGCCGAGATCGACGTGCCGCGGGCGCTGGAGACCGCGCGCCGGTCGATGGGCCACCTGCGCGACCGCAGGCCGGAGACGTACGGCCAGGCGGCGCGCGCGGGAGAGGCGGGGCACGCGGCGTGAGCGTCCTGCGGATCGCCGCGGCGGCCGCCCATTTCGGCCGCGACCTGGACTTCGACCTGGCGCGCATCGCGAAACTGGTCGGCGACGCCCGCGCGGCAGGCGCCGGGCTGCTCGTGCTGCCCGACGCCGCGCTCGGCGGCTACCTCGCCGACCTGCGCAGGCCGGACCCTGACGCGCTGCCGCCCGCGCTGAAGCCGGACGACCCGGTGATCGCGCGGGTGGCGGCGCTGGCCGCCGAGATGGTGGTGTGCGTCGGCTTCTGCGAGGACGGCGGCGACGTCCGCTACAACGCGGCGGTGTGCGTCAGCGGCGACGGGGTGCTCGGCCTGCACCGCAAGGTGCACCTGCCGGCGGGCGAGACCGCGGCGTACGGCCCGGGCGACCGCTTCGACGCCTTCGACACCCCGGCCGGGCGGATCGGCATGCTGATCGACTACGACAAGACCTTCCCCGAGTCGGCCCGCAGCCTCGCGCTCGACGGCGCGCAGATCCTCGCCTGCCTGTCGGCGTGGCCCACCAGCGTCACCAACCGCGCGCCGCGGATGGCACAGGACCGGCAGTCGCGGCTCTTCGACCTGTACGACCAGGCGCGGGCCGCCGAGAACCAGGTGGTGCTCGCCTCCTCCAACCAGACCGGCGTGATGGGCGGCATGCGTTTCCTCGGCCAGGCCAAGGTCGTCGGGCCGGGCGGCGACGTGCTCGCCCGCACCTGGTCGAAGGCCGGGCTGGCCGTGGCCGAGCTCGACGTCGCCGCGGAGATCGACCGGGCCCGGCGGATCCTCCATCACCTCGGCGAACGCAGGGCCGACGTCTACCGGGAGGTTCCGGGGTGAGGATCGCGCTGCTCAGCTACTCGACCAAGCCCCGCGGCGGGGTGGTGCACACCCTCGCGCTCGCAGAGGCGCTCGCGGCGGCCGGACAGCACGTGACGGTGTGGACGCTCGGCCGGGGCGGCGACGCGGGGTTCTTCCGCCCGGTCGACCCGGCCGTGCGGCTGTGCGTCGTGCCGTTCCCCGACATCGCCGGCGAGGGCGTCGGCCCGCGCGTGCTGCGGTCGATCGCGGTGCTGCGCAGGGCGTTCGCCCCTGACGCGGAGTCCTACGATGTCGTCCACGCCCAGGACTGCATCAGCGCCAACGCGGCGGGCCGGTGCGTGCGGACCGTCCACCACGTCGACCACTTCACCACGCCCGAGCTGGCCGCCTGCCACGAGCGCGCCATCGTCACGCCGTACGCGCACGTGTGCGTGTCGGAGGCGGTGGCGGCCGAGCTCGCCGCCGGGTGGGGAATCAGGGCCGCCGTGATCCCCAACGGCGTCGCGTACGAGCGCTTCGCGTCCGCCGATCCCGTCGCCACCGGGATGTGGCGGCGGCGGCTCGGCACCTACGTCCTGACGGTCGGCGGCATCGAGCCGCGCAAGGGCTCGCTCGACCTGCTTGAGGCGTACGCGCTGCTGCGGAAGGCGCACCCGGACGCCCGGTTGGTGATCGCCGGCGGTGAGACGCTCTTCGACTACCGCGACTACCGCGCGCGGTGGGAGGCCCGCGCGGCGGAGCTCGGCGCCGAGCCGATGGTGCTCGGCCCGGTCTCCGACGCGGACCTGCCGCCGCTCGTGGCGGGCGCGAGCGTCTTCGCCTTCCCCTCGGTGAAGGAGGGCTTCGGGCTCGCCGCGATGGAGGCCCTGGCGGCCGGCGTCCCCCTGGTGGTGCGCGACCTGCCCGTCCTGCGCGAGGTCTTCGGCCCCGCCGCGCGTTTCGCCGCCACTGCCGGCGCCCTCGCCGTCGAGCTCGCCGACGCCCTCGAATACGCCGACGACGACAGGCGTGCGGCGGGCCGGGCGCTCGCCGCGCGGCACACCTGGAAGGCCGCCGCCGAACGGCACATCGAGCTGTACGAGTCGCTCGCGTCGTAGGCTCAGGCCGTGGTGATCAGAGTGCTGGCCTTCATCGACAGGCCCGCGGAGCGGTTCGAGGAGGCCGCGGCGTTCTGGACGGCCGTCACCGGCACGCGCCTGTCGCCGCGGCGGGGCGACGACGGGGAGTTCGCCACGCTGCTGCCCGAGACCGGCGACGCCTGCGTGAAGATCCAGGCGGTGGGCGACGGGGGCGGCGCGCACCTCGATCTGGAGGTGGACGACGTCCGTGCCGCGCTGGCGGCGGCCGTGGCGCTCGGCGCCGCCGTCGCCGAGGACCACGGCGACTGGGCCGTGCTGCGCTCCCCGGAGGGCAGGGCGTTCTGCCTCGTCCCCGGAGAGGGGACGGCGCGGCGGCCGCCCGTCTTCGCCGGCGCCCGCCTCGACCAGGTCTGCCTCGACATCGCCCCCGGCGCGTACGAGGAGGAGGTGGCCTTCTGGGCGGCGCTGACCGGGTGGCCCCCACACCGGGGGGCGCTGCCCGAGTTCACGGTGCTGGCGAAGCCGGGAATGCCGGTGCGGATCCTCCTGCAGCGGCTCGGCGACGGTCCCGGCCGGTCGGCCCACGTCGACCTTGCCTGCGCCGACCCCGAGGCCGCTCGCGTACGGCACGAGCGGCACGGCGCGGTGCTCGTCGCGCGGGGTCGGCACTGGCTCGTCATGCGCGACCCGGCGGGCGGCGTCTACTGCCTCACGGGCCGCGACCCGGAGACCGGCTCACTGCCGGGGTGACCGTCAGGCGGCGGGGCGCAGGTGCCGCAGCGCGCCGGCGAGCCGGTCCAGCTCGGCCACCATCGCGTCCGCCGCCGAGTTCATGACCTCGTTCGGCTGCAGGCGGCCCTCCTCGTCGAGGAGCTGGGCGACGAAGGGGATCGAGACCGCCTCGACCAACGGCACCATCTTCAGCGTGGTGACGACCTGCTTGAGCATCTGCACGGCCCGGGTGCCCGCGGAGACGCCGCCGTAGCTGACGAACCCGAGCGGCTTGTACTGCCACTCGTGGTGCAGGAAGTCGAGGGCGTTCTTCAGCACGGCGTTGAAGCCGTAGTTGTACTCCGGCATGACGAACACGAACGCGTCGCCGCGCTCGACGGTCGCGCTCCACTCCTTGGTGTGCTGGTGGATGTACTGCCGGAGGCGGGGGTGGTTGGGCTCGTCCAGGAACGGCAGGTTCACCTCCGCCAGGTCGACGAGCTCGACCTCGAAGGCGTCGTGGGCGGCCGCGCGCTCACGGAACCACTCCGCCACGGGCAGCCCGACGCGCCCGGGACGCGTGCTGGCGATGACGATCTGCAGAACTGGCTTGGCCATGTGTTTCTCCCCCGACAGCCAAATCGGACACAACCCGGACCACGGTACGCCCTGACCAGCGGCGGCACCGAGCGGGGTGCGCGCTTCCCCGCTCTCGCCGACCGCGACCTTCCGGGCCGGTGAGCTACTTGGCGAGGTGGCGGCTGATCACCAGGCGCTGGATCTGGTTGGTGCCCTCGAAGATCTGCATGATCTTGGCCTCGCGCATGTAGCGCTCGACGCGGAACTCGCGCGTGTAGCCGTACCCGCCGAAGACCTGGACCGCGTCGGTGGTGACCCGCATCGCGGTGTCGGTCGCGACCAGCTTGGCGACGCTGGCCTGCCTGCCGTACGGCAGCCCGGCGTCGCGGCGGCGGGCCGCGTCGAGGTAGGTCGCACGGGCGCAGTCCACGCCCGCGGCCATGTCGGCGAGCAGGAACCCGAGCCCCTGATGGTCGATGATCTTCTTGCCGAACGCCTCGCGCTCCTTGGCGTACGCGACGGCCTCGTCGAGCGCGGCCTGCGCGAGGCCGACGGCGCAGGCGGCGATGCCCAGCCTTCCCGAGTCGAGCGCGCCGAAGGCGATGGGCAGTCCCTGCCCCTCCTCGCCGATAAGGCGGCCGGCCTCGATTCGCACGCCGTCCCAGTGGGCGGTCGTGGTGGGGATCGCGTGCAGGCCCATCTTCTCCTCGGGGCGGCCGAAGGTCAGGCCCTCCGCCGCGCCGGGGGCGAGGAAGCAGGAGACACCGCGCGGGCCGGGGCCGGTGCGGGCGAACAGGGCGTAGAAGTCGGCCCGGCCGCCGTGGGTGATCCACGCCTTGGTGCCGGTGATCCGGTAGCCGTCCTCCGTCCTGTCGGCCCGGCACGTCAGGGCGGCGGCGTCCGACCCCGCCTGGGGCTCTGACAGGCTGTAGCCGCCGATCAGCCGCCCGGCCAGCATGTCCGGCAGCCACCGCTCCCGCTGCTCCGGCGTGCCGTACGTCGCGAGGGGGAAGCAGGACAGCGTGTGCACGCTGACGGCCACCGCGACGGCGGCCCATCGCGCGGCCAGTTCCTCGATCACCTGGAGATACACCTCGTACGGCTGGCCGCCGCCGCCGTGTTCCTCCGGGTAGGGCAGGCCGAGGAGCCCGGCCGCGCCGAGCGTGGCGAACAGCCCCTCGGGGTAGGTCTCGGCCCGCTCGTGCTCGTCGACGCGGCGGGCGAGTTCCTTGTCGGCGATCTCCCGCGTCAGCTCGACGAGGTCGCGGGCGTCCTGGCCGGGCAGCAGACGGTCGACGGTCACGGCACCTCCACCAGTGCGGGGTCGTCCAGCCGGGCGAGCAGGGCCGCCGCGCGGTCGCGGAACTCCGCCACCCGGGCGAGCTTCACGCCCTCGTAGCCGCGGATCAGGTCCGGCAGCGCGGCGATCTCCGCGACGGCCTGAGCGGTATCCGGGGTGAGCCGGTCGAGCGCGCGCCTTACCAGCCCGCGGTACTCCCCGACCAGCGTACGCTCCACGCGGCGCAGGGCGGCGTACCCGAACACGTCGAGCGGGGTGCCGCGCAGCACGCGGGCGGCCCTCAGCCCGCGGAACACGACGTCGGCGGACCCGCGCAGCCTGATCTTGCGCTTCAGGCCCATCGCCCGCAGCAGCGGCGGGTGCAGCAGCACCGACACGTCCGCGCCGGGCCCGAACTCCCGCTCGCGCCTGGCCCGTTCCTCCGGGTCGAGATGCAGCCGGGCGACCTCGTACTCGTCCTTGTACGCCATGAGCTTGTGCAGTCCCCTGGCGTACGCGAGCCCGATCTGGGCGCCGGCCTCCTCCCCCGCCCGCTCGGCGGCCAGCGCGGCCACCCGGCGCACGTCGCTCGCGTACGCGCGGGCGTAGGCCGCGTTCTGGTAGCCGGTGAGGTCGGCGACCCGCACGGCGAGCGTCTCCTCCAGCCCGCCGGCCACGGGCGGCGCCGCCGTCTCCGGCTGTGGGATCGCGGCCCGGAAGACGGCCTCGCGGTCGATCACGGCGGCCCGCCCCCAGCGGAAGGCGGCGAGGTTGCGCTCCACGGTCGCCTTGTTGAGGCGGATGGCGCTCTCGATCGCGCCGGCCGAGATCGGGATGCAGCCGTGCTGGTAGGCCGCGCCGACGAGCACGAGGTTGGCGGGCATGTGGTCGCCGAACAGCGCCTCGGACAGCGCTCCGGCGTCCACCCGCAGACCGGCGTCGGGCAGTGTGGCCGACGCGATGCGGGCGACCGCGTCCTGCGGCCCGGAGAGCGGGGCGCGGCCGGTGACCATGGCGGCCGTCGGCACGATCGCGGTGTTCACGACGGCGACGGTGCGGCCGGGCGAGGCGACGGCGAGCGTGTCGTCCGCGGCGGCGCCGAGCACGTCGAAGCAGAGGAGGACGTCGGCGGTGCCGCGCGCGGCGCGTACGGATCCGCCGATCGGCCGCGGGGACACGCGCACGTCGCTGACGACGGGACCGCCCTTCTGCGCCAGCCCTGTCTGGTCGAGCCCGGCGGCGTGCAGGCCGTCGAGATGGGCGGCCATCTGCAGGATCTGTGAGACGGTGACGACGCCGGTGCCGCCGATGCCGGGCATCCGCAGCAGCACCGAGCGCTCCGGGAAGCGCGGCGCGGGCTCGGTCAGCGCCACCGGCGGCTCGGGGACCGTACGCGAGACCTTGGCGCGGGGCTCGACGAGCAGGAACGACGGGCAGTCGCCCTTGAGGCAGCTGAGGTCGGAGTTGCACGACGCCTGGTGGATGCGGGTCTTGCGGCCGAACTCGGTCTCCACCGGCTGCACCGACAGGCAGGTGGAGGCGTCCCCGCAGTCGCCGCAGCCCTCGCACACGCGTTCGTTGACCACGACCCTGGCCTTCGGCGTGGGCAGTTCGCCGCGTTTGCGCAGCCGCCGCTCCTCGGCCGCGCACCGGTCGTCGTGGATCAGCACGGTCACCCCGTCGACCGCGGCGAGTTCCTTCTCCAGCGCCGGGAGGTCGTCGCGGTGCCGTACGGACGCGATCGGCGCCAGCCGGACGCCCCGGTAGGTCTCCGGCTCCGGCGTGGTGACCACGACCCGCCGCACCCCTTCGGCCGCGAGCCACCGCGTCAGCGCCGGGACGTCGAGGCGGCCCTCGGCGCGCTGCCCGCCGGTCATCGCGACCGCGTCGTTGTAGAGCAGCTTGTACGTCATCGAGACGCCCGCGGCGACGGCGGCGCGTATGGCGAGCGAGCCGGAGTGGTGGAAGGTGCCGTCGCCGAGGTTCTGGGTGAAGTGGCGGTCGGAGGTGAAGGGGGCAAGGCCGAACCACTGGGCGCCCTCGCCTCCCATCTGCGTGAGGCCGACCCGCCTGCCGCGTTTGTCGCCGTCCAGGGCGATCATGGCGTGGCAGCCGATGCCCGGCCCGACGAGCGTGTCGTCGGAGGCGCGCGTGGAGGCGTTGTGCGGGCAGCCCGAGCAGAAGTACGGCGTGCGGGCGGCGGCCAGCGGGAGCATGACGCGACGCCTCGGGTGGGCGGGCGACAGGATCGCCGCCTGACGGGGCAGGCGCTCGGGGCCGAGGCAGGTGGCGAGCGCCCCCGCCACGTCCTCGGCGCCGAGCGTGCCACGTGAAGTCAGCAGTGCCCGGCCCAGGATGTCCGGGCGCTGCCCGGTGTCGTACAACGCCTGCTTGAGGTGCCCCTCCAGGAACGGCACCTTGTCCTCGACCACGAGCACCCGGTCGAGCCCGGCGGTCATGGCGGCGAGGTCGTCGTGGGCGAGCGGGAACGGCATGGCGAGCCGGATCAGCCGCAGGCCGAGGTGGTCGAGCGCGGCCTCGTCCAGGCCGAGGTCGGCCAGGGCGCGCAGGACCACGGCGTAGGAGGGCCCGGAGGCGAGCACGCCCGTCGTGGCGCGCGGCGCGTCGTGCGTGATCCGGTTGAGGCCGTGCGCGCGGGCGTACTCGCGGGCCAGATCGAGCCTGCGGGTGAGCATGTCATGCTCGGCGTCGAGCGAGGCCGGACCGACCAGCGTGGGCGGCGCGCCGCGCTCGGCGCGGTCCGGCACCGGGACGCCGGACCGGATGCCGTCTAGCAGCGACCCGAGGTCGACGGTGGCCGAGGAGTCGGCGACGTCGGAGACGATCTTCAGGCCGGCCCACAGGCCGGTGGCCCGCGACAGCGCCACGGCGTGCAGCCCGAGCTCGACGACCTCCGCCACGGAGCCGGGGGCGAGCAGCGGCATCGCCAGGCTCTGGCACATGAGCTCGCACGCGCTGGGCACGGTCGACGACTTGCTGCCGGGGTCGTCGCCGATCCAGGCGACCGCCCCGCCGAGCGGCGCGGTGCCGGCGACGTTGCCGTGCCGGATGGCGTCGGCGGCCCGGTCGAGGCCCGGGTTCTTGCCGTACCAGAACCCGGTCACCCCCTCGTGGCGGCGGCCAGGCACCTGCCCGAGCAGCTGCGTGCCCGCGACCGCCGTGGCCGCGAGCTCCTCGTTGAGGCCGGGCCTGGCCACCACCCCGGCCTCCTCCAGGAACCGCGCGGCCCGTGCCATCTCCAGGTCGACGCCGCCCAGCGGCGAGCCGGGGTATCCGGAGACGAACACCCGCGTGTCCAGGCCGCGCGCGGCGTCGAGGCGGCGCTGCTCCAGGGTGAGCCGGACGAGGGCCTGGACGCCCGACATCAGCACGGTGCCGTTCTCCGCGGCGTACTTGTCGTCGAGCGAAACGGGAGGCGAGGACACGCGAACCTCCTGGGGTTGGGGGATGACCCACAGCACACCAACATCCCCGGTGCCCGCGCAAGCATGACACGGAAAACCACCGCGAGAACGCAAAAACATCGAGTGCCGCGCGGGTGGCGCTACTGTTCTTTGCGCACATGACGCTCGAAAGGGACATGCCCATGGCGGAGATCGACGACATCGACCACCGGCTGCTGCGCCTGCTGCGCGAGGACGGGCGCAGGACCTTCTCGGAGATGGCCGCCGAGATCGGCCTGTCGGTGGCCGCGGTGAAGCGGCGGGTCGACCGCCTGCGGGAGATCGGCGTCATCACGGGCTTCACCGTGCGGATCGACTACGCCAAGCTCGGCTGGGGCATCGAGGCGTTCACCGAACTGCGCTACCCGGGCACCACGCCGGTCGGCAAGATCGTCCGTACCGCCACGGACGTGCCGGAGGTGCAGGAGGTGTTCACCATCGCCGGCGACCCGGACGCGCTCATCCACGTACGCGTCCGCGACCTCGGCCATCTCCAGCAGGTGATCGACCGGCTGCGCCGCGCCGGCGACGTGACCGGCACCAAGACCCTGCTCGTGCTGGGGTCGTGGACGCGTGACGTCGGGCCGGTCGACGACCTCAGTCGTCGTCCCCCCCGGGCCTGACGCCGCTGGAGTTCACGAAGTCCATCAGCGGGCCGTCGGCGAGCCTGCCCGTCTGGTGCGCCCGCTGCAGCTTCACGAGCAGGTCTCGGACGCGCCGCCCCGACTTGTCACCCCTGCCCTTGCCCCTGGCCATCTCTCTGGCGGTCTTCCTGATCTCCTCGTGGGCCTCGCGGGCCAGCTTCGGATCCATGCCGCCCCGGCTCGCCTGCGCCTGGACGGCACGGTCGAAGGCGGCCAGCCATTCCATGTAGTCGCGGTAGACGTGCCGGGTCGCGGACGGCGTGGGAGACGGCTTCCGCGAGGCCTCGGGGAACGGGGCCCTGGTCAGCCGGGGCCGCGGACTCGCCGAAGCCCGCTCCGCCGGGGTGGGCGACGTCTCGGCCCGCGTGGGGGCGCTCGACGGCGACTGGGCCGCGACCGCGGGTTCCGCCCGTCCGCCGCCGTCGGACAGCGCGGCCACCCCGATC
Source organism: Microbispora sp. H11081 (assembly GCF_012999535.1). Taxonomy (GTDB): domain Bacteria; phylum Actinomycetota; class Actinomycetes; order Streptosporangiales; family Streptosporangiaceae; genus Microbispora. Next base: position 630,672 of record NZ_JABBWV010000002.1, on the reverse strand, counting down.
GTGACCACGGCGAGCCCCGCCACCGCGGCGCCCAGCCGGATCAGCGTCCGCCGTTCCGGCGACGACCCCGCGACGCGGCCGGCCGGGGCATCTGGGGCATCGGGCGGCGGGGCGTCGAGCAGCGGGGCGTCGAGCAGCGGGGCGTCGAGCAGTGCCGTGTCGCCCGCACGCGCGCCACCCGCCGCGTACGGCGAGGTCGTTGGAGCCGGGGCGGGGGGCGGCGCTCCGCCTTCCCACGCCGGCTCCTCCGCGGCGAGGGAGACGGCCGTCAGGACCCGGCGCACGACCTCCGCGCCCGCGGGCCGGGCGGCGGGGTCCTTCGCCAGCAGCGCCATGATCAGGTGTTCCAGCTCGGCGGGAACGCCGGGCCGGTGCCTGCCGGGCGGCACCGGAGCCTGGTGCATGTGCTGATACACCAGCTCGGGGGCCGACCCGGTGAACGGCGGATGCCCGCACAGCAGTTCGTAGCAGACGCATCCCAGCGCGTAGAGGTCGCACGCGGGGCCGCCGCCCCGGCCGTCGATCTGTTCCGGAGCGAGATACGCGGCGGTGCCGATGACGGTGCCCACCATCGTGAGCCGCGCCGCCTCCGTGGCCACCTGGGCGACGCCGAAGTCGACCACCTTGAGCACGCCGCTCTCGGTGAGATGCAGGTTCGCGGGCTTGACGTCCCGGTGCACGACCCCGGCGCGGTGCGCGGCGTCCAGCCCGGCGGCGGCCTGGGCCATGAGGCCGCACGCCTCGGCCACGCCGTACCGGCCACGGTCGAGCAGCTCGGCCGCCAGGCTGCGGCCGGTGAGCAGCTCCATCACCAGGTAGGGCCGGCCGTCCTGCTCGCCGACGTCCAGCACCGTCACCACGTTCGGGTGCACGACGCGGGCCGCGGCGCGCGCCTCACGGGCGAACCGCTCCCGCGAGGCCACCCCGGCCACCTGCGGCGCGAGGATCTTGACCGCCACGGTGCGGTGGGTCCGCAGGTCCCGGCCCCGCCAGACCTCGCCCATCCCGCCCTGGCCGATCAGCTCCTCAAGCTCGTAACGACCGCCGAGCGTGGACGGCACCACGTCCCGCACCTCCCCATGGCCACTCGCGACCCAGATGATCGTGAGCCAACCTATCCTCTCGGACAGTCGGGGCGGGAACCGTCGAGCCGTCGCCGCTCGTGGTCGGCGGCGAGGACGAGGTAGGCGCTCGCCGTCCAGGTGTAGGCGCGGTCGCGCAGCCCCTCGCCGGTCCGGGCGTCGAAGTTCTCCGCGAAGCCGGACCGTTCGCAGAGCCCGCGGAACCGGGCGCTGATCTCGTCGGCCAGCGTGACGTGGCCGGAGCGGCGCAGGCCGTCCTCGACGAGCACGGTCGAGGGGGCCCAGATCGGTCCCCGCCAGTAGCCGTCATCCTGGTAGTGCTCGGACTCGGGGTGCTCGGTGGCGGGCCCGAACGCGGTCAGGTGCGAGGCGATCCGCGCGGCCAGCGCCGAGTGCACCGGCTCGGGGAGCTCGTCTCCGAGGACGATGGGCATGAGGTCGAGCAGGCTGGAGCCGGACCAGGTGCGTCCCGAGTGCGCGCCGCGGGCGACGAACCCGTCGCCCTTCCACAGCTCGGCGAGCAGCGCGTCGCGCACCCGGTCGGCGCGGCCGGACCAGTGGGCCGCCGCGGCCTGGTCAGGGGCGAGGCGGGCCAGCTCGCGCATCTGCAGGACGAGGAAGGCGGCCAGGTCGGCGGTCTCCACGACGCGCTCGGGGTCGAAGGTGGTGGCGTTGTCCCAGCCGCTGTCGTTGCCGTGCTGGTAATGCGGCAGCTCACGACCGGGCACGCACCGCGCCGTGAGCCAGAAGGTCGTCCAGCGTTCCAGCAGCCGGTAGACCTCCTCCGGCCGGTCCGCCGCCGGGAGGCGGCCCAGGGCCCAGCCGTGGATGGGCGGCTTGACGAAGTTGTAGAGGATCTCCGAGTGGGTGACGGAGTCGGGCAGCGCGCCCGCGCCGTCCTGGTGGTCGAAGGGCAGCAGGAACTGGTCCCACGCCAGACCGGGCAGGCCGCCGGCGAGGGCGATGGCGTTGAAGCAGTGGTCCCAGCTCCACACCTTGTCCATCCAGTGCTTGGACATCAGCACGGCCGGCCGCGTGACGAACCCGGCCGGCCGTACGGTCGCCGACCACAGGACGTAGGCGGCCAGTTCGGCCGCGGGCGTGCGGTCGCTGCGCCAGGGCGCGACCGCCGCCGTGAACGCGTCGAAATCGGCCCGCGCCGCCTCGGCCACCCGCTCGAAGGCGGCCGTGCTCGCGTAGGGGGCGCGAGCGGTCTCGTACTCCTCGACGGCGACCTCCCACTCGCCGCTCAGGACGACGCTCCGTTCCGCGGCGCCGAGCTCCTGGGCGCCCCTCGCCTCGGCCTGACCGGCGAGCACCGTGACCCGATAGCGGCGGCCGGTCTGGTAGACGGTGAAGACGAACGATCCGTCCGCCGGATCCTGGTAGAAGTACGGGCCGGTGAACGGCGTCAGGACGGGGTCGGCGGCCAGGAGGCTCAGCCCGAGGTTCCGGCCGCGCAGCCGCACCGTGTCGGCGTTCTCGTAGGCGAGGTCGATCCGGCCGCCGGCGCCGCTCCAGGTGAGCTGATGCGGCGTGGCGGTGACGACGCTGTCCGCGGACGGCTCCAGCCGCAGGATCGGGTGCATGCCGGTCTGGTGGGAGACCAGATGCACGTCCCTGGCGTAGGTCTTCTGCGCGACCACCGGCGAGAAGCCGAACCAGGAACCGCGGTAGCTGAACGGGATTTCACGCAGGGAGAACACCGGGCCTGAAGCGGCGACGGTCATGAAGAGGGGGTCCCTTCTCGGAAGACTCAGTCCTTGACGGCGCCGGCGGTGACGCCCGCGGCGACGTAGCGCTGGGCGACGATGAGCAGCACGGTCGCCGGGATGGAGGCGACCACCGCGGTGGCCATGATGGCGTTCCACTGCTGGTTGTTGTTGCCGATGTAGTGGTAGATGCCCAGCGTGATCGGCTGATGGGCGCCACCCTGGTCCAGGGTGGAGGCGAACACGAAGTCCGACCATGCCCACAGGAACGCGAACAGCGACACCGTGATGACCGAGTTGCGGGACACCGGCAACACCACAGACCAGAACGTCCGCAACGCCCCCGCGCCGTCCACGCGCGCCGCCTGCAACAACTCCCCCGGGATGCCCGACATGAACGCGGCCAGGATCAGCACCGCGAACGGCACCGCCAGCGTGGAATCGGCCACGATCAGCCCCGGCACCGTGTTCAGCACACCCGTGCTCAGATAGATGGCGTAGAACCCCATCGCCATGATGATCCCCGGGATCATCTGCGCGATCAGCAGCACGAAGCTCAGCACCCCGCCACCACGCGGCCGCAGCCGCGCCAGCGAGTACGCCGCGGGCGCCGCCACCACCAGCGTCAACGCCACCGTGCCCAGCCCCACCACGAGGCTCGTCGCCAGGTACGGGCCCTGCTGCTCCAGCACCGCCCGGTAACCCTCCAGCGTCCCGCGCACGGGAAACCAGTACGGCGGCGACTTGCGCATGTCCTGGTCCCGGGTGAACGACACGTTGACCATCCAGTAGACCGGGAACAGCATGAGCGCGGTGAACACCACGCCCAGCCCGGTCCGCCACCAGCCGCCCCGCACCGCCCTCATGCCGCCCCCAGCCGCCGCTGCGCCCGGATGTAGACCAGCCCGAACACCAGCGCGATCACGATCAGCAGGTTCCCCACCGCCGCGCCCGGCCCGAACGACGGCAGCAGGTTCCCGAACCCCAGCCGGTACGACCAGGTCGCCAGCGTCGTGGACGCGTCGCTAGGCCCGCCCCTCGTCATGATCCAGATGATGTCGAACACCTTCAGCGTGTAGACCAGCCCCAGCAGCAACGTGATCCCCGACACCGGCCGCAGCAACGGGAACGTCACCAGCCGGAACCGCTGCCACCCCGACGCGCCGTCCAGTTCGGCCGCCTCATGCACATGCGAGGGAATGGCCTGCAGTCCGCTGTACAGCACCACCAGGTTGAACGGGATCCCGATCCAGATGTTGGCGATGGTCACCGACCACAACGACCAGTCGGGAGAGGTCAGCCAGTTCACCGGGCCGATCCCCACCGCCGTCAGCACCGCGTTGACCACACCAGACTCGCTGTTGAGCATCCACGACCACGTCGACGACGACACGATCAACGGCAACAGCCACGGCACCAGGAACAGCGCCCGCAACGTCGCCGACAGGCGGAAGTTGCGGCTGAAGAACACCGCCAGCGCCAGCCCGATCGTGAACTGGAAGACCAGCGACACCACCGTGAACACCACCGTGTGCCACAGCGCGGGCCCGAACGTCGCGTCCGCGAACACCTTCCCGTAGTTGGCCGGCCCCGTGAACGGCGCGTCCCCCCGCACGAACGACCGCACCGTGTAGTCGCGCAGGCTCAGATCGACGTTGCGATACAACGGATAGACGTAGAACGCCAGCAGATAGACCATCACCGGCGCGAGGAACGCCCACGCCGCCCACTGCCCCGACCGGATGCGCGCCGCCCGGAGCTCCCGCCCCCGGGTGGGAACGGAGGCGCGGGCGGGGCGCACCGGCGTCCGCGTCGCTCGGCCCGCGCTCATTACCGGGTCGCGCTCGCCGCCGCGCTCTGGGCGGCCGTCATCGCCTCCTGCGGAGACTGCGACCCGCTCAGCGCCGCCTGCACGGCCTTCCACATCGGCTCGGAGATCTTCGGATACTTCGTGCCGAGATTGTCACTGGTGCGGCCCTTGGCGGCCTTGACCGCCTCCACCCACACCTTCAGCTCCGCGTTCTGCTCGACCTGCTTGACCTGCACCTCCTCCGTCGGCGCGATGTACGACAGCGTCGTCGTGGTCGTCAGCGAATTGTCCGTGCTGGTCAGACAGCTCACGAGCTGCTGCGCAACGGCGTAACGGGCGACGTCCTGCTGCACCGGGATGCTGACGAACTCGCCCCCGGTGGGAGCGGGCGCGGTGCCCCCGCCCTTACCGGGAATCGGGATGATGCCGTAGTCGAAACCGGTCTTCTTGGCGTTGGCGAGCTGCCAGGTGCCGTTCTCCGCGAACGCGAAGTCGCCGGTGGCGAACTCCTGCCAGCTCGTCGTCTGCGTGTTGTTGATGACCGAATTGGGCGCGAGCCCCTTCTTCAGCCAATCCGCCCACAGAGCCACCGCCGAGACGCCCTCGGCCGAGTCCAGCTTCATGAGGTTCGCGCCAGAGCCCCAGAACCACGGCAGGAACTGGAAGCTGCCCTCCTCGGTGCCGATGGCGGAGAACGTGATGCCCTTCTTGCCGGCCGCCTTCACCTTCTCCAGCGCCGCGGTCAACGACGCCCAGTCCGTGACACCGGCCGCGTCCACCCCCGCCTTCTCCAGCACCTCCTTGTTGTAGTAGAGAGCCAGAGTGTTCGCCCCGATCGGAACCCCGTACGTCTTCCCCCCGGCCTGACCGGCCGCGAGCAGGTTCGGCGACAGCGCCGAGACGTCGAGCTTCGACTCCTCGGTCGTCGTCAGCACCCCCGCCTCCGCCAGCGTCGAGACCACCGGGTTGTCCACGATCAGCACGTCCGGCGAGTTGCCCTGCTGCGCCGCCAGCAACGCCTTGTTCGTCAGGTCGGTGGTGTCGTAACCCGCCCGCTCGACGGTCACCCCCGCCTGCGAGCCGCACGTGTCGAGCAGCCGCACCCAGTCGGAGCTCTTGTCGAACTGCGGATACGGATCCCAGATCGTGTACGTCCCGCCCCCCGAGGCCTGGCCCTCTCCCGCTCCCGCCGGGGCGCCGTCGTCGCCGCCGGACGACCCGCACGCGGTGAGGCCGCCCGCGATGGCGAGGACCACCACACCCAGACCGGCCGTACGCCGGCCGATTGACCCTGGTCTCATTGACGTGACCTCCACTGACAGCGTTACGCGCCCGTTTTCAGAGTCGAACCGATTCGCCAATCGGTTCGCCGAAGATAGGCCCGGTCCATCGCCTGCGTCAATGGGCTCCGCTGCACTATTTGCCGGGACGCCACCGCGACGCGCGCGGAGGCGGCGCGCCGGGCGAGGTGTCCACGACATGCCGGGAAGGTTTCCGGCCCCTGACCGCCTCGCGGCATCCGCTCATCGTGCCGTCGAATCGATTCGGCGAATCGGTTCGGCGAGCTGTCAGACTGGATCTTCGACGACGAGAGCAACGGCGGCGTGCCGAAGGCTCCCCACCAGACATCCGCGCGTGCGAGGGCCGCAGGCAGCCATCAGCCGGGGCGAGCAGGGCGAGGTTGGACGACGCGTTCGGGCGGGCGCATGAAGCCGGCGGTTCGGCAAGCACTCAAAGCCGCACCATCGGCCCAACTGGTTCAGGCGCTTTCGCGGCGCCGCCAGCGTTCCAGGATGCGCTGGTCCTGCTCAGCCTCGTCCCCCTGCCACAGCTCGGCTTCCCGCTGAGCGTAGGGGAGCCAGTGCGGGTATTCCGGATCGTCCGGGCGAACCTCACGGGTGCCGTCGACTTTGGTGCCGTCGGGCAGGGTGGTCGCGGTCGGCACACGGAGCACCCCACCAGGCAGCATTATCACGCTCATCGCCGCGCCTCTCCGTTCAACAGCCGAGACCATGGCCGCTCGGCCAGCATAACCACAATGCTTGTCCACCCACCATTACGCGCCATACCCTGAGCGCTGTCAGTCGTCATCCGATCCCGTAGCGACCCGACAGCCAGTGGTAGGCGCGTTCGGCCGACGCCTCGTCCCCGCCGAAAAGCCGGATCAGGCGGGTGACCTTCCTGATGAGCGTGCATGCGAAGGCCTCAGCGAATAACTCGCCGGCATCTTCCCGGTAGGGCCGCATCAGGCGGTCTCGGTAGCTGACCTGCAGGTGCTGCCAGAACTCCTCGCGTGAGGGGCATCCGTCCATGTGATCGCAGGCATGACCCAACTCATGGCCGCACACGCTGACGCTCGTCGACGGGGCGGTACCGATGCCGATGCGGCGGGTGTTGGGATCGTAGACCGCCGGAGTCAGATCCCAGGAGGCGTCCTGGACGGGCAGTCGCACGCTCCGCAAGGACTCAAACCCGGGCAAGTCCGGCACCGAGCCATAGCCCAAGTAGATGCCCCCAGCGAGATGAGCCGCCAAGCGGACCGCGAGGGCGTGAGGCACCGCGGCCAGCGTCATCACGGCGAGAAGCAACTCTGCGTCGGGGAATGTGTCCGGACTCCAGCCACGCGTCAGCCGCTCCTCCAGGGGCCCGACGTGCATCCACCCGGGACGTCCCCGACTCTGGCCGGCCAATCGCGAACCCTCCGCCCTCCGCTACAAGATGAGGTGCAAACTCTAGCCAGGGCCCGGGCGGCAGGGCACCGCTTCACCATGACGGACGACGTCCGGTGACAGCCGGGCGGGGCCGTCGGGCCCGCCCGGCGTTCCTGTTCGCGCCGGGATCAGGCCGGCCGGGAGCGCACGCCGTCGAGAGCCATGCGCAGCACCCGCTCCCGCTGGTCGTCGTCGACGAACCCGGCCCCGGTGATGCCGGAGATCATCCGCAGGACGTCGTCGAAGGTCGCGTCGCCGCGGATCTCCCCGGCCTCCCTCGCCCGGACGAACAGCGGCTCCCCCGCCTCGTACATGGCGGCCCGGCTCGACCGCATCATGTCCGAGTCGCGGTTGAGCGCCTCGTAGATGGCCCGCTTGGTGGCCGCGTAGGCCACGAACCGGCGCAGCCAGGCGGCCAGCGCCTCCCACGGCGGCAGGTCCGCGACCTGCCCCGCGGCCTGGCACAGCTCGTCGATCTCGTCGAGGTAGACGCTGTCGAAAAGGTCCTGCCGCGTCGGGAAGTTGCGGTAGAGCGTGCCGATGCCGACACCGGCGCGCCGGGCGATGTCCTCCAGCGACGCCTCCGTCCCGTGCTCGGCGAACGCCTCCCGGGCCGCGGCGAGCAGCGCGTCGAAGTTGCGCCGCGCGTCCGCGCGCTGGGGGCGGCGCACCCTCGTCCGGGGGCCTTCGGCCGCCTTGTCCTTCACCGGTCTCCTCTCGAAGTTGAACCGGAGGCACACCTCCGCTAATGTGGAGGCACGCCTCGACTTTAGCAGGCGGGCATTCGCGTTCGCGTCTTCCTTTCAACGCCCCCCTGATCGTCTTTTCGTCGTGCGCCGCCCCCTTCGCCGGGGCGGCGTCACCGGCGCGCCTCGTCGCGCCGGTTCCTCCTGTCGAAGGATCTCGATGTCACGCACCACCTCGCCGCAACGGCTGATCTTCCTCGCGCTGGCAGCCGCCACGGCCTCGTTCTCCCTGCTGCAATCCCTGGCCAGCCCTGTGCTGTCCACCATCCAGCATGACCTGCACACCAGCCAGACCACGGTGACCTGGGTGCTCACCGCCTGGCTGCTGTCCGCGTCCGTCGCCACGCCGCTGCTGGGCCGCATCGCCGACATGATCGGCAAGGACCGCACGCTGCTCGTCTCGCTGGCCGCCATCGTCCTCGGCTGCGTGGTCGCCGCCCTCGCCCCCAACGTGGGCGTGCTCATCGCCGGCCGGGTCATCCAGGGCCTCGGCGGCGCAGTGTTCCCCGTGTCGTTCGGCATCGTGCGCGACGAGTTCCCCGCCGCCCGGGTGCCCTCGATGGTCGGCATCCTGTCCGCCGTCATCGCGGCCGGCGGCGGCGTCGGAATCGTGCTCGCGGGCCCGATCGTCGACGCGCTGGGCTGGCGCTGGCTGTTCTGGACACCGGCGATCGTCGTCGTCGCCACCGCGTTCCTGGCCTACCGCACCGTCCCCCGGTCGCCGGTGCGCACGCCCGGCCGGGTCAACTGGCCGGCCGCGGCGCTGCTGTCCGGATGGCTGGTGGCGCTGCTGGTCCCGCTCACCGAGGCGTCCGCGTGGGGCTGGGGCTCGCCCGCCGTCGTCGTGCCGCTCGCCATCGCCGCCGTGCTGTTCGCCGCATGGATCGCGGTCGAACTGCGGTCGCGCGACCCGCTGATCGACATGCGCATGATGCGCCTGCCGGCCGTGTGGACGACCAACCTGGTCGCGCTGCTGTTCGGCGCCGGCATGTTCGCCTCGTACGCGTTCCTGCCGCAGTTCATGCAGATGCCGGTGGCCGTGACGGGCTACGGCTTCGGGTCGAGCGTGACCGAGGCCGGGCTGCTGATGCTGCCCATGCTCGTCACGATGGCCGTCGCCGGCGCGGTGAGCGGCCCGATCTCCCGCGTCGCCGGGGTCAAGACCCAGCTCGTGTGGGGGTGCGTGCTCGGGGCGCTGTCCATCGCCGGCGTCGCCCTGTGGCACGACCGGCCCTGGCAGCTCGCCGTCGCGACCGCCGTGTTCGGGCTCGGCCTGGGCCTGGCCTACGCGGCGATGACCAACCTGATCGTGCAGAGCGTGCCGGCCAGGCAGACCGCCGTCGCCGGGGGGATGAACACCAACATCCGCACCATCGGCGGCTCCATCGGCACCGCCGTGATCAGCTCCGTCGTCACGGGCCACCCGCGCCCCGACGGCCTGCCGTACGAGTCGGGCTTCACCACCGCCTTCCTGGCGCTGGCCGTGACCCTGGCGGTCACCGTCGCCGTGTCGCTGCTGGTGCCCGGAAGTCGCCGCCGTACGGCGCCCGCCGCCGCGGCGGCCGAGCGCGTCCCGGCGGGCGCGGCGCGCCGAACATCGCCGGAAGAGCGTGGGTCGGTTGTGAGTAGTTCGGCGGGGAGCACATACTTGAGAAGATGAAGCCAGCCAGCGGCGCGTCCCGCCGTCACCTGCCCACCAGTCCCTTCAAGCCCCCGCCTCCCGCTCCGCCTGTCGAGCAGTTCAGCGTGAACGACCAGGTCACGCATGATCGCTACGGTCTCGGCGTGGTCGTGGACGTCGAGGACGGAGTCGCCGTGATCGTCGACTTCCGATCCCAGCAGGAAAGAATCACGACCCCGTACAAGAAGCTGCACAAGCTCTGAGCACAGATGTCCCCTAGGGGAAGCGCGTCACGCGGGCACCGCTCCGCCGGCATGCCGGCGGCGGGCGTCCGCGCGCCGGCGCTCTCCCCTCGCGGCCAGGGCCTGGATCCCCGTCCGCCACCGGAGGCCGGCCCGTCCACACGGGCGGCGGCGCTCGCGGCACGCGAGAGCGCCTGCCCGTGAAAACGGGTCGGGGCCCGCGCTGCCTAGCGCGGGCCCCGAATCGTGATGCCGGTGTGGGTCAGGCGGGAACGATGTTCTCGGCCTGCGGGCCCTTCTGGCCCTGCGTGATGTCGAACGACACCTTCTGACCCTCCTGCAGCTCACGGTAGCCCTGGGCGGCGATGTTCGAGTAGTGGGCGAAGACGTCGGGGCCGCCGCCGTCCTGCTCGATGAAGCCGAAGCCCTTTTCCGAGTTGAACCACTTCACAGTTCCGAGAGCCATGTCGAATCTCCTTTGACAGGGGCCGAACCGGAATCCGCACCGCGCGGATTCCACGTCGCCGAATGAGGCCCCTCCGGAGATGGCCGGGAAAACAAAATGCGCCTGAAGGTCACATCCCGTCAGGCGCACACAAGTTTCATGGGTACCACAACTGCAACGTTACGAACGCTACCACAGCCCTGAGGTGCCACGTACGGCATCCGGGAAGCCGCTACCCGTTCCCGCCGTGCCGGGCGAGGCTCTCCAGCACCTCGACCGCCTCGCCGGCGCGGTCGTACGGGACGAAGAGGTGGTCGTGGTGGAAGCCGGCGACGACGTTGCAGCTCAGGCCCGCCGCGGCGAGCGCCTGCGCGACGGCGGCGGTCAGTCCCACGGCGTCGAGCGCCGAGTGGACGCGCAGCGTGATCCAGCCCGCCACGTAGTCGTAGGCCAGCCCCGCGGCGTCGGCCTCTAGCTGCGGCAGGACCGCGGTGAGGCCCTCCTCCTCAGCGACGGTGACGACCGGCCGGACGCCCGGCGGGAGGTCGCGGCCGACGGTGGTGAACACGTAGCGGCCCGGGTTCAGCTCCGGCCGCATGGTGGCGAGCAGGGTGCGGAGATCGGTCTCACCGGTCACTCACACACCATACAAATCGGCTTCCTTTACGACGTAGATTCGCCGTCTTTTGCCGTCCGTATGCTGAAATTTTCACCTTCGCGTACTCCGGACCGCCCCGGCCTCCAGGCAACTCGCGCGATCCCGCCAGGCCCCGCGCGACGGTCTTGACGCACCCCGGTCAGGAGCAAACACTGAGCGCACCAACCCCCCGATCTCGATTGTGAGATCCACGCCTCCGCGCCCCGGGAGATGTTAACGCTCACAATCGCAGGAGGCACCCCCTCATGACCCTCCTCTCACCCGTACGCGCCGCCGTCGCCGCGATGACCGCGCTGCTGCTGGCTCTGGGCCTCGGCATCGTCGCCCCCGGCCTCGCGAACGCGGCGGCGATCGACACGAGCGCGTCGTACGTGCTGGTCAACCGGCACAGCGGCAAGGTCCTGGACGTCTACGACCTCGCCACCAACGACGGCGCCCCGCTCGTCCAGTGGACCCGCAACGACGGCGCCTGGCAGCAGTGGCAGTTCATCGACTCCGGCGGCGGCTACTACCGTCTCAAGTCCCGTCACAGCGGCAAGGTCGTCGACATCTCCGGCCGCTCCACCGCCGACGGCGCCACGGTCATCCAGTACACCGACAAGAACGCCGCCAACCAGCAGTTCCGCGTCGTGGACACCGACAACGGCCATATCAAGCTGATCAACCGCAACAGCGGCAAGGCCCTCGAGATCTGGGAATGGTCCACCGCCGACGGCGGCCGCGTCTCTCAGTACACCGACCTGGGCGGCGCCAACCAGCAGTGGCGGCTGGTCAAGCTCGGCGGGTCCGGCACCCCCTCCTACCCCAACCCGGGCGTGGTCAACGGCGACGTCGGCGCGCACGACCCGGAGGTGACCAAGAGGCCGGACGGGACCTACCTGCTCGCCTACACCGGCAACGGCATCCAGCTCAAGACCTCCAGCGACCGGACCACCTGGCGCAACGCGGGCGCGGCCTTCCCCGGCGGGGCCTCCTGGACGCACGGGTACACCAACGGCGGCAACGAGCTGTGGGCGCCGGACATCACCTACGTCAACGGCAAGTACTACATGTACTACTCGGCCTCGACGTTCGGCTCCAACCACTCGGGCATCTTCCTGGCCACCAGCACGACCGGGGCGTCCGGATCATGGACCAACCAGGGCCTGGTCATCGAGTCGAACACCTCCGACAACTGGAACGCCATCGACCCCAACCTGGTCGTCGACGACCAGGGCCGCTGGTGGCTCGACTTCGGCTCGTTCTGGTCGGGGATCAAGATGATCCAGCTCGACCCGGCCACCGGCAAGCGGCTGGACACCACGATCCGCAGCATCTCGGGTCGCAACGGCGGCGCGATCGAGGCGCCGTTCATCTACCGGCACGGCGGCTACTACTACCAGTTCGTCTCCTTCGACCTGTGCTGCAGGGGCGCGTCCAGCACCTACCGCATCATGGTGGGCCGCTCGACCTCGGTCACCGGCCCGTACGTCGACAGGAACGGAACGGCGATGACGTCCGGCGGCGGCACGCAGGTCCTGGCCGGTCACGGAGGCGTCCACGGCCCCGGCCACCAGGCGGTGCTCGCCGACAGCGACGGAGACGTCCTCTTCTACCACTGGTACGCCGACGACGGGTCATCGCGACTCGGCATCAACAAGCTCGGCTGGGACGACGCGGGCTGGCCCTACGTCTACTGATCCACCCCGAACCCCTCTTGGACTCTTGGAGACCGATGTCCCTCCTCTCGAAGGGCGCGCGCCCTCGCGCCGCCCTGGTCAGGACGCTGCTGTCCGCGGCCGCTGCGATCACGCTCGCCGCCGGCCTGCTGGCCGGCGTCGCCACGCCGTCGCGGGCCGCCGGGCAGGGCCCGTGCGACATCTACGCCGCGGGCGGCACGCCGTGCGTGGCGGCGCACAGCACGACCCGCGCCCTGTACGGCAACTACGGCGGCCCGCTCTACCAGGTGCGCCGTCTCTCCGACGGCGCCACCCGCGACATCGGCGTGCTGAGCGCGGGCGGGGTCGCCGACTCGGCGGCGCAGGACGCGTTCTGCGGGAACGCCACCTGCCTGATCACCGTCATCTACGACCAGTCAGGCCGGGGCAACCGGCTCACCCAGGCGCCTCCCGGCGACTTCTCCGGACCTGCGCCGGGCGGCTACGACAACCTCGCGTCCGCGACCGCGGCGCCGATCACGGTCGGCGGGCACAAGGCCTACGGCGTGTACGTGGCTCCCGGCACCGGCTACCGCAACAACGCCACCAACGGCGTCGCCAAGGGCGACCAACCGCAGGGCATGTACGCCGTCTTCGACGGCACCCACTACAACGGCGGCTGCTGCTTCGACTACGGCAACGCCGAGACCAACAGCCGCAACAACGGCAACGGCACCATGGAGGCCATCTACTTCGGCGACAGCAAGGCCTGGGGCTACGGCGCGGGCAACGGCCCCTGGATCATGGCCGACCTGGAGAACGGCCTGTTCTCCGGGGTGAACCAGAAGTACAACGCGGGCAACCCGTCCATCAGCCACCGCTTCCTGACCGCGATCGTCAAGGGCGAGCCGAACCACTTCGCCATCCGGGGCGGCAACGCCCAGTCCGGCGGTCTGGGCACCTTCTACAACGGGCCGCGGCCCAACGTCGCGGGCTACAACCCGATGAAGAAGGAAGGCGCCATCATCCTCGGCATCGGCGGCGACAACAGCATCAGCGCCAGGGGCACCTTCTACGAGGGCGTGATGACCTACGGCTTCCCGTCCGACGCCACGGAGAACGCCGTGCAGGCCAACATCACCGCCGCCGGCTACGCCACGTGGACCGGCGGGGGCGTGCAGAACGGCACGCTCACCCCGGGCTCGGCGATCTCGCTGCGCGCGACGACGTCCGGCTACACCGACCGCTACGTCCGGCACTACGACGACCAGGCCCTCACGTCGGTGATCACCTCGTCCAGCCCGTCCCTCGACAAGAACGACGCCACCTGGATCGTGCGCCGCGGCCTGGCGAGCGGCTCGTGCGTGTCGTTCGAGTCGAAGAACTACCCCGGCGACTACCTGCGCCACCGCTACTACCAGCTCTACCGGCAGCGCGACGACGGCAGCGCGCTTTTCGCGGCGGACGCCACGTTCTGCCCGCAGGCCGGCAGGAGCGGCCAGGGCACGTCCTTCGCCTCGTACAACTTCCCGGCCAGGTTCCTGCGCCACTACAACAACACGGTCTACATCGCGAGCAACGGCGGCTCGAACGTCTTCGACAACGCCACCGCGTGGAGCGCCGACGTGAGCTGGGTCGTCTCCCAGCCCTGGGCGTAGATTCCCGCGACCGTGGCCTCCCCCGCCCCGCCGGGGGAGGCTACGACCCTCCGCCTTATACTCCGCACCTCATACCCCGGATCATCACAAAGCGGCTTCATCAGGACATCATTCGCATCACGGAAGATTATTCTGGCTAACCAGTTCCAGCGGCTGTTGTGACGATGCCTTCGATGGAATCCACCCACCTTTCCTTACAACAAAGGAGCCCACAGGTGGCCGACAACCTGGCATCGTTCGAACCGGCGCACAACGCCTTCGAACGACAGGCACGCCGCACTCCGGACCGCACTGCCGTCGTCTCCGGCACGACCCGCATCACCTACGCCGCTCTCAACGCCCAAGCCAACCGAATCGCCCACGAACTCGCCGCCCGCGGTGTGGGACGTGGCTCGACGGTCGGCGTCTGCCTCCACCGCGACCACGACCTGATCGCCGCGTTACTCGGCGTCTGGAAGACGGGCGCCGCCTACGTGCCGCTGGATCCGGCCTACCCGGCCGACCGGCTGCAGTTCATGATCGAGGACGCCGGGGTGTCGCACACGGTGACCTCCCCGGAACCTGCCGCGCGGCTGCCGCGAGGCGAGCTCGTCCTGCTCGGCGACGTCGGCGAGCGCCCCGACTCCGACCCTGGCCTGCCGAGCGCCCCCGACGATCTCGCCTACGTCATGTACACCTCCGGATCGACCGGCCGCCCCAAGGGCGTCGCGATCGAGCACCGCAACGTGATGACGCTGCTGCGCTGGGACGCCGAGTACTTCACCGCGGCGGAGCTGACCGGGTTCCTCGCCTCGACCTCGGTCTGCTTCGACCCGTCCGTACCGCAGCTCTACCTGCCGCTGCTGCTGGGCGGCACGGTGATCATGGCGGACAACCCTCTCGCCCTGCACACCCTGCCCGCCAGGGACGAGGTCACGATGATCAGCGCCGCGGCCTCGGCGCTGACCGCGCTGCTGCGGGAGCCGCTGCCGCCGAACGTCCGCACGGTGCTGTCCAGCGGTGAGCCGGTGAGCCGGGCGCTGGCCGACCGCGTCTTCGCCAACCCCGGCGTGCGGCGCATGGTGAACCTGTACGGCCCGACCGAGTGCACCGTGCACTGCTGCGCGCACGAGATCGCCAGGGACGAGCCGGGCGAGCCGCCCATCGGCACTCCGTACGCCTGGTCGGAGCTGTCGGTGCGGGCCTCGGACGGCGAGGCGCTGGGCGACGGCGAGCTCGGCGAGCTGTGGGTGGCGGGGCCGCTGGTCGGCCGTGGCTACCTGAACCGCCCCGACCTGACCTCGGAGCGATTCGTGACCGACCACGCGGGCGTGCGCCACTACCGCACCGGCGACCTGGTCCGCAGGGAGGGCGGCGTCTACTTCTACGAGGGGCGCATCGACGACCAGGTGAAGGTCGCGGGCTTCCGCGTCGAGCTCGGCGAGGTGCGGGGCCGGCTGGAACGCCACCCGCTGGTCCGGCAGGCCGTCGTGCTCGCCCCGGCCGACGAGGAGGGCACCCGCAGGCTAGTCGCCTACGTCCAGCCGGCCGGGCCCGGCCTCGACGAGGGCGGGCTGCGGTCCTGGCTGCGCGACTGGCTGCCCGACCACATGATCCCCGCAAGGATCGTGCTGATCGACGCCATCCCGATCGGTCCTACCGGAAAAGTGGACCGCTCCAGACTGCCCGAGGTCTCCTTCGCCCCGCGGGGTCACGTCGCGCCGCGCGACGAGGTGGAACGGCGCATCGCCGCCATCACCGCCGAGACGCTCGGCGTCGACCGGGCCGGCGTCCACGACCACTTCCTCGACCTCGGCGGGCACTCTCTGGCCGCGGCGAGGATCTGCGCCGGGATCGAGGAGGCGCTGGGCGTCCGCGTCGCGCTGACGGCCTTCCTGGCCAGGCCCACGGTCGCCGAGCTGGCCGCCTACGTGGGCGAGGCCGCGGCGTCCGCCGCCACGGTCGCCGCGGCGCCACTGGTCCGCCACACCGGCCTGACCCGCTATCCGGTGTCCGCCGGGCAGCGCGGCAAGCTGCTGCTGCGCGAGGTGAGCCGGAATCCGCACGCCACCGTGATCGCCTTCCGGCTCGGGTTGCGCGGCCTCACCTCGGCGGAGCCGCTGCGGGCCGCTCTCGACACGATCGTCCGGCGGCACGAGGGCCTTCGCTCCGTCGTCGTGGACGGCGACACCGTCGAGGTCCTGCCCCCGGCGCCGGTGCCGTTCGAGGAGCACCGGCCGGCCGGCGCCGCGGAGGCCGACGAGCTGCGGCGGGCCGCGGTCGCCCACGACTTCGACCTGTCCGGCGACTCGCCGCTGCTCCGGGCCACTCTGCTGTGGTCGGGGCCGGACAGCGCGGAACTGGTCCTGCTCACCGACCACACCGCTTTCGACGGCGCGTCGCTGGGGATCGTCATGCGCGAACTCCTGGACGGGCTCGCCAACGGCGGCGAGATCCACCTGCCCGAGCCGCCGCTGCAGATCGGCGACGTCGCGCTGCGCGAGCGGGAGACCACACGGGACACCGAGGCGCTGCGGGCCTTCTGGGCCGGCGAGCTCGCCGGGGCGGTCCCGCCGTACGAGCTGCTGCCCAGGGGGGACGACCGGCCGAGCCGCCTGCGCGGCGAGCGGCTGGTGCGCCGCCTCGACCCGGCGACGGCCGAACGGGTCGGCGAGCTCGCGGCCGGCTGCGGCGCCACGCCATTCGCGGTCTACCTGACCGTGCTCGGCATGCTGGTGGCGGGCCTGACCGACCGGCGGGACGTGGTGCTCGGCGCCGCCGTCGCCGACCGCGCCGCCGCCGGCCTCGACGACGTCGTCGGCGTGCTCGTCGACGTGCTCCCGGTGCGGCTGCGCCTGGACGACGACCTGACGCTGCGCGAGGGCGTACGGCAGGCCGGGGCCGCGACCGTCCGCGCGATGGACCACAGAGGGCTGACCGAGCAGGAGCTCACCGAGGCGGCCGGCATGGAGCGCCCGCCCGGCTGGGTGCCGACCCCCGTGACGCTCTCGATGCAGCCGCCCCAGGTGCCCCTGTCCCTGGACCGGGGTGACGTCGGCGTGGACCTGATCGGCGAGCTGGACGCGGGCAGCGTGCAGGTCCCGCTGATGGTCTACGTCAACGCCACGGCGTCCGGGCCCGAGCTGCAGGTCGAGTACGACCTGGAGCACCTGGACCGGGGCGCGGCGGAGACCCTGACCGACCGGCTGACCCGCCTGCTGGACGACGCTCTGGCGCACCCGGACCTGCCGCTGTCGGCGTTCGAGGTGACCGGCGCGGAGGAACGGGCCGCGCTGCTGGCCGCCGGGACCGGCGTGCCGCTGCCCGCGGACGCGCCGCGCACGGTCGTCGAGGCCGTGCTCGCGCAGGCGGCACGACGCCCGCACGCCCCGGCCGTCGCCGACGGAGAGGGCGTCCTCACCTACGGCGAGCTGGCCGGCCTGGCGCGACGGGTGGCCGCGGCCCTGGGGGCGGGATCCGCCGGCTGCTGCGTGGGGGTGTGCCTGCCGCGCGACCGCCGGCTGCCCGCCGCGCTGCTCGGAGTGCTGCTCGCCGGCGCCGCCTACGTCCCGCTCGATCCCGTCCACCCGCTCCCGCGGCTCCGCGACCAGGTGGACGACTGCGGCGCCAAGGTGATCGTCGCGGCGGGCGAGGGGCTGGCGGTCGCCCGGCGTCTGGGCCGCGCCGTCATCGACCTGGCCGAGCCGCCCGTGCCGGACGCTCTGCCAGACGGCACGGTCGCGGACGGCACAGGACTGGACGGCAGCCTGGACGGCACAGGACTGGACGGCACAGCGCCGGACGGCACGGAGGTGGACCCCGGCGACCTCGCCTATGTCCTCTACACCTCGGGCTCCACCGGCAGGCCGAAGGGCGTGGAGATCACCCACGCCAACCTCGCGGCGTTCGTCGCCTCGATGACGGTCACCCCGGGGGCCGGGTCCGGCGACGTGATGCTCGGCCTCACGCCGTTCTCGTTCGACGTGTTCGGCTTCGACGTGTGGGTGAGCCTGTGCCTGGGGATGCGGCTTGAGCTGCTCGGCCGCGACGACGCGCTCGACGGGCGGGCCGTGGCGCGGCGCGTCGAGGAGTCGGGGGTCACCCTGATGACCGCGACGCCGACCACGCTGCGCATGCTCACCGCCTCCGGCTGGCGGGACGACCCCGCGGCACGCGGCGGCGACGTACGGGTGATCAGCATCGGCGAGGAGCTCGACCCGGCGCTCGCCGCGGAACTGCTGGCCCGGGGGGTCGATCTGTGGAACGCCTACGGGCCCACGGAGACCACGATCTACTCCACCATGATCCGGGTGACCGCGCCGGTCGGCGAACGGGTGTCCATCGGCCTGCCGCTGGCCGGGGAGAGCGCGTACGTCCTCGACCGGGCGGGGCGCGTGCTGCCCGCCGGGGTGACCGGCGAGCTGTGGATCGGCGGCGCCGGCGTGGGCCGCGGCTATCGCGGCAGGCCGGAGCAGACCGAGGCCGCCTTCACCGACGACCCGCACGGACCACCGGGCACACGCCGCTACCGCACCGGCGACCTGGCCCGCTGGCGGCCCGACGGCACGCTCGACTTCCTCGGGCGGCGCGACGGGCAGGTGAAGGTGCGCGGCCACCGGATCGAGCTCGGCGAGATCGAGACCGCGCTCCGCCAGAGCGTCGCGGACGCGGCCGTCGCCGTGCGCGACGGCGACCACCTCGTCGGCTACCTCGCCGCGCCGCCGGACACCGACACCCGCGAGCTGGAGGGGCGGCTGAGCTCGCTGCTGCCCGACTACATGGTGCCCCGCAGGTGGGTGCTCCTGGACGCCCTGCCTCTCACCGCGTCCGGCAAGGTGGACCGCACGGCCCTGCCCGACCCCGGCGGGCTGGCGTCGCGGGTGCCGCCGAGCACCGAGGCCGAGCTGCTGGTGTCGGAGGTGTGGAGCGCCGTGCTGAACGGCCCGGAGCCGGGCGCGCACGACGACTTCTTCGCCCTCGGCGGCCACTCCGCCACCGCCGCCCTCGTGGCCGCCCGGCTGAGCGACGCCCTTGGGCTGACCGTGCCGGTGCGCCTGCTGTTCGAACGGCGGACCCTGGCCGGTTACGCCGCCGGGCTGGAGTCCCTGCTGCTGGCGGAGATGGAGGAGACGCAGTGACCGTCAGTGACACCCGCAGGAGCGCTCTCGCCGACCGGCTGGCGGCCGCCCGCCGCGCCGCCGCCCGCGCCGTCCCCGAGATCCCCCTCAGGGCCGGGGACGGCGGCCCCGCTCCCCTGTCGCCCGCGCAGGCCCGGCTGTGGTTCCTCGCCCAGCTCGACGACGTGGCCGCCTACAACGTGCCGACCGCCGTACGGCTGCGCGGCACGCTGGACGTCCCGGCGCTGCTGGGCGCCGTACGTGATCTCGCCGGGCGGCACGAGGTGCTGCGCAGCCTGTTCACCGACGACGGCGCGGTTCCCGTCGACGCCGGGCAGGTCCCTGTCACGGTGGAGGACCTCGGCGACGGCGGCTCGCTCGACGCGCGGCTGCGGGAGGAGCTCGCCCGCCCGTTCGCGCTCGACGCCGAGCCGCCCGCCCGCGTCCTGCTGCTCCGGCTGGGCGCGCAGGAGCACGTGCTGGCGCTGACCGTGCACCACATCGCGTTCGACGCCTGGTCGCGGAACCTCGCGCTGGCCGAGCTCGCCGCCCTGTACGCGGCGCGGCTCGGGCTCGCCGATCCGCCCGAGCCGCCGGCGGTGCAGTACGCCGACTACGCGGCCTGGCTCGCCGGGCAGCCGGGGGGCGACCTCACCTGGTGGACCGAGCGGCTGGCCGGCCTCGAACCGGTCCTGGACCTTCCGGTGGACCGGCCGCGTCCCACGGTCGCCGACTGGACGGGCGCCACCATCCCCGTCCGGCTCGCGCCCGCGCTGACCGCGCGGGTGCGCGAGGCCGCCGCGGGCACCGGCTGCACGCCGTTCATGGTGCTGCTGGCCGCCTGGCAGGAGCTGCTCGGGCGGGTCTGCGGCACCGACGACGTGCCGGTCGGCGTGCCGGAGGCGGGACGGCTCCACCCCGGCACCGCGCGGATGCTGGGCTGCTTCGTCAACACGCTCGTCCTGCGGGGGGACAGGTCAGGCGAGCCGACCGGCCTGGAGCTGCTGTCCAGGACGAAGGCCGCCGTGCTGGACGCGCTCACCCACCGCGACGTGCCATTCGACCGGATCGTGGAGCACCTGCACCCCGAGCGCAGCCTCGCCACCACCCCCGTCTTCCAGGTGCTGCTCAACGTGCTGGAGGACGGCGCCCAGACGCCGCCCTTCCCCGGCCTGACCGCCGAGCAGGTGGCGTTCCCCCTGAGCACCACCAAGTACGACCTCAACCTGTCCCTGGACAACGCGGGCGAGACGTACGAGGGAGAGCTCGTCTACCGCGTCGACCTGTTCGACGAGGCGACCGCCCGCCGGATCGCCGGCTGGTACACGACCCTGCTGGAGGGCATGCTCGCCGACCTCGGCGCGCCCGTGGCGGCCGTGCCGCTGGAGCCGGTGACCGGGCCGTCGGTCTCCGGCACGCGGATGCAGATGGACCTGACCCGGCCGCTGCACGCCTTTGTCGGCGACCACGCGCGGCGCACGCCGGAGGCGACAGCGGTGACCGACGCCTCGGGCTCGCTCACCTACGGCGAGGTGGACCGGCTGGCCGACCGCCTCGCCTGCCACCTGATCGCGGCGGGGGTGCGGCCGGACGAGCCGGTCGGCGTCCTCGTCGAGCGGCACCGCGGGCTGGTCCCTGCGCTCCTCGGCGTGCTGCGCGCGGGCGGGGCGTACCTGCCGATGGAGCCCTCCTATCCCGACGACCGGCTCCGCCTCATGGTGGAGACGGCCGGCGCGCGGGTCGTGCTCGCCGATCCCGAGCACGCGGGCAGGCTCCCCGGCGCGCTGGTCCTGCCCGAGCTCCTGGCCGCGGGGCCCGAGGATCCGCCGGACGCCGGCGTCTCCCCCGGCCACCTCGTCCATGTGATCTTCACGTCCGGCTCCACTGGGCGGCCCAAGGGCGCGGGGATCGAGCACAGGTCGGCCCTGCACTACCTGCACGGCCTGGCCGAGCTGGTGCCGGACGTGTACGAGTCGTACGGCGTGGTCTCCACCACCGCCGCCGACCTTGGGCTGACCTGCCTGTACGGCGCGCTGTTCCGGGGCGCGGCGGTCCATCTCGTGGACCAGGACACCTCCACGGACCCCGAGGCGTACGCCGCCTATCTCGCCACCCACCCCGTCGACGTGATCAAGATGGTGCCGAGTCATCTGGAGCTGCTGGCCGCCCACGGCGACCTGAGCCGGATGCTGCCGCGCCGGCTGCTGATCCTCGCCGGTGAGGCCACGTCGTGGGAGCTCGCGGAGCGCGTCCGCGCGGCCCGCCCCGACCTGGAGCTGCAGATCCACTGCGGGCCGACGGAGACGACGGTCTCGGTGCTCGGCGGCCGGGCGCCGCGCACGCCCACGGGGGCGGGCTCGGTGCCGCTCGGCCGCCCGCTGCCCGGCGTGGACTGCTACATCGTGGACCCCGCGGGACGCCCGCTGCCCGCCGGGGTGCCGGGCGAGCTGTGGGTGGGAGGCCCGAGCGTCGCCCGCGGCTACGTGAACCGGCCCGACCTCACGGAGCAGCGTTTCGTCCCCGATCCCGTGACGGGGACCCGGCGCTGCTACCGCACCGGCGACCGGGTCAGGCTCAACGCCGAAGGACTCGTGGAGTTCCTCGGCCGGGTCGACGACCAGGTCAAGATCAAGGGCTTCCGGGTGGAGCTGGGCGAGGTAAAGGCCGCTCTGCAGGAACAGCCCGGCGTCATGGAGGCCGCCGTGCTGCCGGTCGGCGAGGGACACTCACGGCGGCTGGCCGCCTGGGTCGCGCCCGCCACCGTGGACCTCGCCGTGGTCAGGGCCGGGCTGCGCGAGCGGTTACCCGGCTATATGGTCCCATCGGCGATCGCCGTCCTCGACGAGCTGCCGCTCACCCCGATCGGCAAGATCGACCGGGCCCGCCTGCCCGTCCCCGACGCGGCGCCCGCCGCCGCGAGGCAGGCGCCGAGCACCCCGGCCGAGCTGCGGATCGCCGCCGTGTGGGCCGGCGTCCTGGGGGTCACCGAGATCGGCGTCGACGACGACTTCTTCGAGCTCGGCGGCGACTCCTTCCGCGCGGTGCGGGCGGTCAGGGAGATCGACCCGGCGCTGCGGGTGATCGACCTGTTCACCCGGCCGACGGTGCGCGAGCTCGCCGCCCACCTCGACGGCGGCGCGCAGGCCCCCGCCGGGCTGCTGCACCACCTGGCGGGCCCGCGCACGGCGAGCCGCACCCTCGTCTGCCTGCCGTACGGGGGCGGTTCCGCCGCCGCCTTCCGGCCGCTCGCCGCCGAGCTGGCCCGCCTGTCGCCCGGCACGGCGGTGCTCGCCGTCGAACTGCCCGGGCACGACTCGGCGCGGCCGGACGAGGACGCGCTGCCGATCGCCGAGCTGGCCGACCGCATCACGGCGGAACTGGCCGGGACGAGCGGCCCGATCGCGCTGTACGGGCACTGCGTCGGCTCGGCCGCGACGGTGGAGCTGGCGCTGCGGCTGGAGAGCGCGGGGACGCCGCTCGCCGGTGTCGTCGTCGGCGGCAGCTTCCCCGACGCCCGGCTGCCCGGACGGCTGTCGGACTGGTGGAACCGGCGATTCCCCGCCCACCGCTGGTCGTCCGACCGCGCCCAGCGCGACTTCCTGCGCACGCTGGGCGCCGTGGACGACGACTTCGGCGACACCGGGATCATGCTGCGCGCCCTGCGGCACGACGTCGAGGAGGCGCAGGCGTGGTTCAGCCGCCACCTCGGCTCCACGGCGTACGAGGAGCGCAGGCTCGCGGCGCCGCTGCTGTGCGTCATCGGGGAGCGTGACCGGTCGACCGAGCTCTACCGGGAGCGTTACCTGGAATGGGGGGCCTTCGCCGAACGGGTCGACCTCGCCACGATCCCCCGGGCCGGGCACTACTTCCTGAAACACCAGGCGGAGACGCTGGCGCGGCTGATCGACGAGCGGCTGGACCGCTGGGCCGGCGGCGACCTGCCCGACGCGGTGGAGCGGGTCGAGGTGGCCGGGCAGAGCGCCCGGCGGGACCTGCGCCGCTTCTACACGGTCGCGGCCGGGCAGACCATGTCGCTGCTCGGCGCCGCGCTGACCTCGTTCGCCCTGGGCGTGTGGGCCTACCAGGAGAACGGCCGGGTGTTCGACTACGCCCTCGTCACCATGCTCGCGCTGCTGCCCTCGCTGCTCGCGGCGCCACTGGGCGGCGCGATCGCCGACCGGGTGGACCGGCGACTGGTCATGCTGACGTGCGACGCGGTCTCCGCCGTGGCCACCGCGGCCCTGGTGCTCCTGCTCTGGCTGGGCCGGCTGGAGATCTGGCAGGTCGGGACCATCGCGGGCGTGCTGTCGCTGGTGACGGCGTTCCACCGGCCCGCCTACCTGGCGGCCGTGGCGCAACTGGTGCCCAAGCCGTACCTCATGCAGGCCAACGCCCTGGCCAACCTCGGCACCGGGCTCGGCATGCTCGCCGGCCCGCTGGGCGGCGCCGCGCTCGTCACCACGGTCGGGCTGCACGGCGTGGTGGCGGTGAACGTCGTCACCTTCCTCGCCGGGCTCGGCACACTGCTGCTGGTGCGCTTCCCCGACAGGCTGTTCCGCCGGCTGGAGGAGTCCTTCTGGCAGGCCATCGCCGGCGGGTGGCGCTTCCTCGTACGGCGGCGCGCACTCATGATCATGATCGGGTTCTTCGTCGTGGAGAACTACCTCGGCATGCTCGCCCAGGCCGTCACCGTGCCCGCCGTACTGCCGTTCGGCGGCGTCGCGGGCGTGGGGGTGGTCACCGCCATGCAGGGGGTGGGCGCGGTGCTCGGCTCGCTGGTCATGGTGTTCTGGGGCGGCACCGAGCGGCGCGCGGTCGGCATGGTCGGCTTCGTGATCGGGTTCGGCGCCGGGGTGCTGCTCGTCGGCCTGCGGCCCTCGCTCCCGCTGGCCGCCTTCGGCGGGCTGATGTCGTGGGCGTTCCTCAGCGTGCTGAACGCGCACTGGCTGTCCATCATCCAGCTCAAGGTCGGCCTGGAACTGCAGGGGCGGGTGCTGGCCACCAACCAGATGCTCGCCGTGTCGATGACGCCGCTGGCTTTCCTCACCGCGCCGGCGCTGGCCGACGACGTCTTCGGCCCGCTGCTCGTCCCCGGCGGCGCGCTCGCGGACACGCTCGTCGGCGACGTCGTCGGCGTGGGACCCGGGCGCGGCGTCGCGCTGCTGCTGGCCGTCTGCGGAGCGCTGCTGGTGCTCTGGGGCGCGCTGGGGCTGTGGTTCAGGCCGCTGCGGCTCATGGAGGACGCGCTGCCCGACGCGGTCGCGGGCGCCGAGATCGCCGACGACCTGGACGCCGTCCAGGCCGAGGCGGACGCCACGCTGGAGGGAGGCGCCGCCAAAGCCCTGATTCGCGCCTGACACGCCGATGCCCACTTGACGAATCGTGTCGGACTCCAGTTAACGATCTCGACGATATTCGCCCGATTCGCTGGCGCCCGGCTCCGCGCGGCGGTGTGATTGCCCCGGTCTGGTCCCCCCACAGGCAACCGAGAAGGGGTCGCACACGTGAGACTCTCACTGCGCACCACCGCCGTCGCGGGCGCCGTCGCCGCGATGCTGCTGCCGGCCGTGCCGGCGGTTCGTGCCGCGGACGGCGTCGCGCCTCCCGTGTCCTGCACCGCGACGCTGTCGGCGCCGACGCGGGAGGCGGCCTTCGGCGAGGCCGCACGGGCGACGGGCGCACCGGAACCGCTGCTGAAGGCCGTGTCGTACATGCTGTCCCGCTGGGACGACCACCAGGGCAGGCCCAGCTCCGACGGCGGCTACGGCGTGTTCGACCTGAGCGACGACATGCCGGTGACGGGAGACGGGGCGGGCAAGGGCCCGGCGGCGGGGACGCGGAGCCAGATCGCGGCGGCGTCCGGGCTGACCGGGCTGCCGGCCGACCGGCTGCGCCGGGAGCCCAACGCCAACATCTGCGGCGGCGCGGCGCTCCTGGCGTCCTACCACGACGGCGGCGGCGACCTGGGCTCCTGGCGGGACGCGGTGGCGCGGTTCGGCGCGAAGCACGACTTCGCCCACCAGGTCTACCGGACCCTGCGCGCGGGCGAGAGCCGCGTCACCTCCGACGGCCAGACCGTGACGCTCGCCGCCGACGAGTCGGTCGCGCTCCCCCCGCAGGCGGAGGCGGCCGACCCCGCCGCCGACTGCCCGCCCGGCCTCGGCTGCGAGCTGATCCCCGCGCCGTACGCCAAGCACGTGCCGGCCGACCCGGACAACACGACGCGCTACGGCAACCACGACCTCGCCGACCGGACCGGGGCCGGCGGGCCGAAGCTCCGCTACATCGTCATCCACGACACCGAGGGCTACTACGACCCCTCGGTGCGGCTCGTCCAGGACCCGACGTACCTCGCCTGGAACTACACGATCCGCTCCGCCGACGGCCACGTCGCCCAGCACCTCGACGCCAAGGACGTCGGCTGGCACGCCGGCAACTGGTACGTGAACGCGCACTCCATCGGCATCGAGCACGAGGGCTTCGCGGGCGGCGCCGGGTGGTACACCGAGTCGATGTACCAGACCTCCGCCGCGCTGGTGAGGCACCTGGCCGCGAAATACGGCATCCCGCTCGACCGGGCGCACGTCATCGGCCACGACCAGGTGCCCGGGACGACCCTCGGCACGACCAAGAGCATGCACTGGGACCCGGGGCCCTACTGGGACTGGGACCACTACTTCGAACTGCTGGGCGCGCCGATCGGCGGCGACAGGGCGGCCACGACCCTGGTCTCGCCCGGCGACGTGGTCGAGGTGCGGACCGGTTACCACGACAACCCGCGGCCGCTCACCGGCTGCGCCGCCGCGTCGCCGCCGTCGCCGGAGTGCGTCGCGGGGGCGGGCACGAACTTCGTCCCCCTATACCAGTCGCCGTCCGAGACCGCGCCGCTCGCCGCCGACCCCGGCTGGAAACCCACCGGCGAGGCGGGAACGACGTACGTCAGCGACATCAGCGCCCGCGTCGTCTCCGGCCACAAGCTCGTCGTCGCGCAGGTGCTCGGCGACTGGCTGGGCGTGTGGTGGGCCGGCTCGCTGGCGTGGCTGCGCAACCCCGCCGAGCGGCCCGTCGTGGTCCCCGCGTCGGCCAGGACGGTCACCGTGAAGGCGGGGGCGGCCACCCCCGCCGCCGTCTACGGCAGGGCCTATCCGGAGGCGGCGGCGTACGACGGCACCGGCATCCCGGTGCAGGCGGTCTCCCCGCTGGAGTACACGATCCCGCCCGGGCAGGCGTACGCCGTGAGCGACGACGACATCGTCACCGACTACTACCGGGCGTCGACGTTCGACGGGTCGGCCCCCGGCGACCGCACCGACCTCAAGGGCCAGGACCGCTACTACCAGCTGTGGTACGCCCACCGGCAGGTCTTCGTCCGCGCGGCAGACGTGGACACCCACGACCCGCGGCCGGTCGCGGTGGTCAACACCGCTCTCCCGGTCGTGCGCGGGGTCCCGAAGGCCGGCCGCACGCTGACCGCGTCCCCCGGCGCCTGGACGCCGTCGCCGAAGCGGATCCGTTACCAGTGGCTGCGCGACGGCGCGGAGATCAGGGGCGCGACCGGGCGGACCCACCACGTCACGGGCCGCGACCGCGGCGCCCGGCTGTCCGTACGGGTGACCGCGTCGGCCCGCGGCTACGAGCCCGGCGTCGCCACGTCGGCGGCCACCGCGCCCGTGGGGCCCAAGCGGTCCGCGCGACCCACGCGACCTGCGCGCCCCGCGACGACACCGTGGCGCTCCGAGCCCCGGCAGGTCGACTGGTCCCGCCGCTAGGTCGTGTCAGACGCTCCCTAGCCGGCGTCGGCGGGACGGGTGCCCCGGGCGGCGGACGGGCCGCCGCCCGCCGCCCGCAGCGCCCGCATGCCGATGGCGGCGAGCGTGAGCCCGCACGCCAGGAGCACGACCAGCTGAAGGGTCGCGGCGAGACCGATGACGCCGGTCATGTCCGCGGGCAGGGTGCCCGCCCGGGCGAGCACGACCGGCACGGTCAGGATCGCCGCGGCAGGCGCCTGCGGCACGGCGGCCCGCCCGGAGGCCCGCCCGGAGGCCCGCCGGGCGACGCACCACACCGTCACCCCGAGCAGCGACAGGCACGCGAGTCCCGTCGGGTCGAGCCACATCCAGGCCTGCAGGAGGAGCCCTGCGGGGCCGGCCCCCGCCCGCGTCGCCGCGCCGAGCACGCCCACGACCACGGCGAGCAGGACGCCCACGGCGACCGGGAACGCGAGCACGCGCACGGCCCGCCGCGCGGGCAGGCGGGACGGCGGCGCGTCACGGTGGTGTCCCAGCGCCAGCGCCAGCACCGTGACCACGGCCGGGAGGACCGAGCAGGCCCACCGCGCCGCGCTGTCCCACCCCCCGGCGAACGGAGGAACCAGCACCTGCGGCACGACCAGAGCCGCCAGGGCCGCCGCCTTGGCCGCGCGGTGACGGCCGGACACCAGCGCGCCGAGACCGGCCGCCCACAGCAGGGACGACAGTTCGGCCAGCACGAGCCGCCCGCGCTCCGGCGACCCGGCGTCGCCGATGCCCATGACCCCGTCGGGAAGCGCGTCCGCGGGGACGGCGTACGTGAGCACCGCCTGCCCGAAGTACAGAGAGCCGATCATCGTCCAGAAGACGAGGCCGAGCAGGGCGGCCAGGCGGACCGACTCGCCCCACAGGTAGGACCCGGGCGGCGACCCGGGGCCGCCCAGCCGAAGCCGCAACGCGAGCGCGGCCACGCTGGCGATCTCCAGGAGGCGCGGGTGCTGGTCGTCGTGGCCCGCCCGCCCGGAGCGGGCGCCTTCGAGGAAGGCCGAGACCATCTCCTCCTCGCGCTCGGCCCGATAGGACGCCGGCAGCAGCCGCAGCCACCGCCGGTAACGCTCCTCGAGCACGCTCATGCGAAACCTCCCGCCTGCCTGAGCCGCAACCGCTCGACGGCGCGGCGCGCGTTGTCGGCGAGCCGTACGGCCTCCTCTTCCAGCGCTCGCGCCCCTTCGTCGGTCAGGCGGTAGTAGCGGCGCAGCCGTCCCTGCCGCACCTCCTCGCGGTCCGCCGCCACGAACCCGTCGGCCGCGAGCCGGTCGAGCACGCCGTACAGGGTGCCGATCTTGAGCTGGACTCGCCCCTCGGAGAGGCGTTCGACCTCCTGGGCGATGCCGTAGCCGTGCCGCGGCGCGTCGACCAGTGCGGTGAGAACGAGGAAGGCGGGCTCCGTGATCGCCCGTGCTGCTGTCACACCCGCATGATATATCGAGCGACATGATATTCGCTAGCACCGCATATTTGCCTAAAACCTGTAGGCGACTTCATAATCCCTTCAGGCGAAAGGGAGGCGGTTGTGGCACGCGCGGGGCTGACCACGGAACGCCTGGTCGAGGCGGGAGCGGAACTGGCCGACGAGGTCGGCTTCGAGCAGGTGACGGTCTCGGCGCTCGCCCGGCGGTTCGGCGTCAAGGTCGCGAGCCTGTACTCGCACCTCAAGAGCTCGCATGACCTCAAGACCAGGATCGCCCTGTTCGCCCTGGAGGAGCTCGCCGGCCGGGTCGCGGACGCGCTGGCCGGGCGCGCGGGCAAGGACGCCCTGGCCGCCTTCGCGGACGCCTACCGCGACTACGCCCATGAGCATCCCGGGCGCTACGACGCCACCCGGCTCAGGCTCGACCCGGAGACGGCGGCCCGCAGCGCCGGCGTCAGGCACGCGCAGATGACCCGGGCGATCCTGCGCGGCTACGACCTGGCGGAGCCGGACCAGACACACGCGGTCAGGATGCTGGGCAGCGTCTTCCACGGCTACGTCAGCCTGGAGATGGCCGGGAGCTTCGCCCACACCGCCGTCGACACGGAGGAGTCGTGGTCGTGGGTCGTGGACTCCCTCGACGCCCTGCTGCGGAACCGGGCCGTCCCCGGCACCACGAGCGGCACCGGCGCCCCCGAACGCGAATCCCGACCGGCAGGCTGAGGTGATGAGCATCGAGCACGAGTGGATCACCACCCCCGTAACCCCAGACATCCTGCGCGGGGCCCTCGACGTGGAACGCACGGCGCACGGCCTGCTCCCGCACCGGCTGCCCGCGTGGGCTCGCCGGCAGATCCCCGACGAGCAACTGGCCATCGCCGAGGCCCAGCCGTCCGGCGTACGGCTGGCGTTCCGCACCCGGGCCACCGTCGTCGAACTGGACACGCTGCGCACGAAGAGGGCCTATCGAGGCCTGCCTGCCCCGCCGGACGGCGTCTACGACCTGCTCGCCGACGGCCGCCTCACCGCCCAGGCCACCGTGACCGGCGGCAACGTCCGCACGATCGACCTGGCCACGCAGTCCGCCGACCTGCGCGAAGGGCCTCCCGGCACGGCCCGGTTCGCCGATCTGCCCGCGCGTGACAAGGACGTCGAGATCTGGCTTCCCCATACGGAGATCACCGAACTGATCTCCCTGCGCACCGACGCCCCGGTCGAGCCGGCGCCGGACAGCGGGCGCAGGGTATGGCTGCACCACGGCAGTTCCATCAGTCACGGCTCGAACGCCGCCCACCCCACCGCGATCTGGCCGGCCCATGCCGCCGCCCGGGGCGGGGTGGAGCTGGTCAACCTGGGGTTCGGCGGCAGCGCGCTGCTCGACCCGTTCACCGCCCGCGTGATGCGGGACACCCCCGCGGACCTGATCAGCGTCAAGATCGGCATCAACATCGTCAACAGCGACGCGATGCGCGTGCGCACCTTCGTCCCAGCGGTCCACGGCTTCCTCGACACCATCCGGGAGGGGCATCCGGCCACACCGCTGCTGGTCGTGTCCTCCATCCTTTGCCCGGTCCAGGAGGACACCCCCGGCCCCCTCGCGCCGGACTTCGACGGCGGGACCGTGCGGTTCAAGGCCACGGGCGACCCGGCCGAACGCGCCGCCGGGCGGCTGACGCTCAACGTCATCCGCGACCTGCTCGCCCGGATCGTCGCACAGCGGGCGGCCGAAGATCCGAACCTGCACTACCTCGACGGCCGTGACCTCTACGGCGAGGCGGACTACGCCGAGCTGCCGCTGCCCGACGAGGTCCATCCGGGGCCCGAGGGGCACCGCCGCATCGCCCTCAACTTCGCGCGCCTCGCGTTCGCCCCCGGCGGCCCGTTCGCTGTCGCGCTTCAAGGTGCCTGACCGGAATCTGCTGTTACGGTAGGCTGCCGTGCGCCGGGAAGTCGGGTCGGCGACGTCGTCGCATCGCCCCCTGCGGAGGTTTCCGGTGATCCCCAGGACAGCGCTCCCGCGCCCCGCCCGCTCTGGGCGCGCATTGGGCGGCGGGGACGTCGGCGAGGGCACGGAGCGGCGGCCATGAGGATGTTCTGGGCCATGCTCGGGCGCTTCCACCATCCGGCACAGGTCATCACGACGGTCTTCGGCGTGGCGATCTTCCTGGGGACCGCCCTGCTGTCCAGTCCGCTCGCCACGACCTCGGGCGAGCCGGCGGGCTGGGTCACCGCGCTGTTCACCGCGACGTCGGCGGTGTGCGTGAACGGGCTGACGGTCGTCGACACGGCCACGCACTGGTCGGTCTTCGGCGAGGTGGTCATCGCCGTGCTGATCCAGGTGGGCGGTCTCGGCATCATGACCCTCGCCACCGTCTTCACCCTGCTCGTCTCCCGCAGGCTGGGTTTGCGCGCCCGGCTGTCGGCGCAGGCCGAGGCCAAGGTGCTCAACGCCGGGGACCTGCGGCGCGTGGTGGGCAAGGTCGTCGTGTTCAACCTGACCTGCGAGGCCGTCGTGGGGACCGTCCTCACGCTCAGGTTCGTGCTCGGCTACGGCGAGCCCGTCGGGCGCGGCCTCTATCTGGGCCTTTTCCACGCGGTCTCGTCGTTCAACAACGCGGGTTTCGCGCTGTGGCCCGACAGCCTGGTGAGGTTCGCCGCCGACCCCTGGATCTGCCTGACCGTCGCGGCGGCCGTGATCGTGGGAGGGCTCGGCTACCCCGTGGTGTTCGAGCTGCGCAGGGCGTGGCGCCGCCCTGGACGCTGGTCGCTGCTCACCCGCATCACGCTCGCGGTCACCACCGTCCTGCTGGCCGGCGGCACGCTGGTCTTCCTCCTCACGGAGTGGACCAACCCCCGCACGCTCGGCCCGATGGACGACGAGACCAAGCTGCTCGCCTCCTTCTTCACCGCCGTCATGCCGCGCAGCGCCGGGTTCAACAGCATCGACATCACGCAGATGCACCCCTCGAGCTGGCTGGTCACCGAACTGCTGATGTTCGTGGGCGGCGGCAGCGCGGGCACCGCGGGCGGCATCAAGGTCACCACCCTGGGCCTGCTCGCGTTCATCGTCTGGGCGGAGCTTCGCGGCGAGAGCCGGGTGAACATCGGCCACCGCCGCCTCACCGAGGCCGCGCAGCGGCAGGCGGTCTCGCTCACCGTGCTGAGCGTGAGCCTGGTCGCGCTGTTCACCTACGTCCTGCTGGTGCTCACCCCGCACTCCCTGGACCGGGTACTGTTCGAGGTCGTCTCCGCCTTCGGGACGACGGGCCTGTCCGTCGGCGTCGCCTCCGACGTCTCCGCCGCCGCGCAGGTGCTGCTCACCCTGCTGATGTACGTCGGCAGGATCGGCCCGCTCACGCTGGGCTCCGCACTCGCGCTCAAGGAGCGCGGCCGCCGCTATGAACTACCGGAGGAGGACGTCATCGTTGGCTGACATCAGGAACGACCCCGTGGCGGTGATCGGTCTCGGCCGCTTCGGCACCGCGCTCGCCCTGGAGCTGGTCCGGCGCGGCACCGAGGTGCTGGCCATCGACCACCGTCCCAAGGTGGTGCAGAGCCTCGCGGGCCAGATCACCCACATCGCCACCGCCGACGCGACCGACCCCGAGGCCCTGCGCCAGCTCGGCCTGCCGGACTTCTACCGCGCGGTCTGCGCCATCGGCAGCGACCTGGAGGCGAGCATCCTCACCTCGTCGCTGCTGGTGGAGATGGAGATCGACGACATCTGGGCCAAGGCCGTAAGCCGCCAGCACGGCCGCATCCTCAGCCGGATCGGCGTCCAGCACGTGGTCTTCCCCGAGCACGACATGGGCGAGCGCGTGGCCCACCTGGTGAGCGGCCGCATGCTCGACTACATGGAGGTCGACGAGAACTTCGCCCTCGCCAAGACCCTCCCGCCCAAGGAGTACGTCGGGGTCCCCCTCGGCGAGTCCAGCCTGCGCCGCAAGTACGGCGTGACGGTGGTGGCGGTCAAGCGGCCGGGCGAGGAGTTCACCTACGCCACCGCCGAGACCGAGCTCGGCTACGGCGACGTCATCATCGTCTCCGGCCGTACGGAGCAGGTCGAACGCTTCGCGGAACTGCCGTGACGGACCGTCGGGTTCGTCCGATGCCCGGCCTCGTCAACCGGCACGTCACGAATTCCAGTAACGTCGGGTCTCGTGGTGATCACCTGGGGTGTGTCGTGTCATGGCTGACCGGTCCGGAAACGACGCCTTCCTGCCCCTGCGACGGGGAGTGCGCCGCGCGCAACGCGGGAAGGAGTTAAGCCATCAGGAAAGGGTTCGTGTGCTGACGTGGGGGCCGGCAATGGAGTCGCGATGAGTTCGCAGAGCGTCCTGCGTGTGTTGCCGTTCATCGCGATCTTCCTGGTCGTCGTCGTCGACCTGATAACCGGCCCCG
Source organism: Microbispora sp. H11081 (assembly GCF_012999535.1). Lineage (GTDB taxonomy): Bacteria > Actinomycetota > Actinomycetes > Streptosporangiales > Streptosporangiaceae > Microbispora. The sequence goes on along the minus strand of NZ_JABBWV010000002.1, from coordinate 597,634 downwards.
GTGTGGGCTTCCTGCCGCTCCTCACCCTCGGCCCGGCCTTCGCCTCGGTCGCGGGCGGCGTGCGCCGCACCGCCATGGTCGGGGTGCTCGCCCTGGTCATCTGCCTCCCCCTCGCCGTCTACGACGGCCTGCTCGGCAAACCGCAGAACAACCTCACCATCGCCGCGATCATCGGCGTGACCGCGGCGAGCATGCTCGCCAGCAGGCTCAGGAACCGGCGCGAGCGCGAACTGGCCGACGTCCGCCTGGTCGCGGAGGCGGCCCAGCGGGTGCTGCTGCGCCCGGTCCCCCGCCGCGCGGGCGACCTCCGGGTGGCGCTCTCCTACACCTCCGCCGCCGCCGAGGCCCAGATCGGCGGGGACCTCTACGAGGTGGTCACGACCCCGGAAGGCGTACGCATCCTCATCGGCGACGTGCAGGGCAAGGGCCTTGAGGCGGTGGAGACCGCGGCGTGGGTGGTCGGCGCCTTCCGTGAGGCGGCCTACGACCAGTCCGAGCTAGCGGCGGTGGTCGAGCGGGTCGAGACAAGCCTGGCCCGGCACCTGAGCGGCGAGAAGTTCGTCACCGCCATCGTGGCGGAGGTCCACGACGCGGAGATCTCGCTGCTCAACTGCGGGCACCCCGCGCCTCTCGTGCTGCGGCACGACGGCGGTGTCCACTTCGCGGAGCCGCAGGAGGAGGCCCTCCCGTTGGGGCTCGGCGCGCTCGGCTCGCCGCGTCCGAAGCCGCACCGGGTGGCCTTCGGAGACGGCGACCAGATCCTTTTCTACACCGACGGCGTGGTCGAGGCCCGGGACCGGGAAGGCCGCTTCTACCCGCTCAGGGAACGGGCCCATCTGCTGCGCGGCGCCGATCCCCAGAGCGCCCTCGACGGCCTGCGCGCGGACCTGCTGCGTCACGTCGGCGGCCCGTTCTCCGACGACGCCGCCATGCTCCTGCTGCACCGGCACCGGGGCTGAACCCCGCCGCGACGTGGGCGGGCACAATCGTTCAAGACGGCCGCCGCGCCATCGGCTACAACGGTCCCCGGACAGCGGACAGCGGGACGTGCGCGGGAGGCGAACGGATGGACGTGGGTTTCGTCGGGCTCGGCATCATGGGGCAGCCCATGGCGCTCAACCTGGCCCGCGCGGGAACCCCCCTCGTGGTGTGGAACCGCACGGCCGCCAGGAGCGAGCCGCTGCGCGCCGCGGGCGCGGAGGTGGCGGGCAGCGCGGCCGAGGTCTTCCGGCGGGCGCGGGTGGTGATCCTCATGCTGGCCGACGAGGCCGCGATCGACGCGGTGCTGGAGCGCGGCACGCCCGGCTTCGCGCGCACCGTCGCCGGCCGCGTCGTGGTGCACATGGGGACCACCTCGCCCGGCTACTCGGCGGCGCTGGAGGCCGACGTGCTCGCGGCCGGGGGCCGGTACGCCGAGGCGCCGGTCTCCGGCTCCCGGGTGCCCGCCGAGCAGGGCCGGCTGGTGGCGATGCTGGCGGGCCTGCCCGGCACCGTCGACGAGGTCCGCCCGCTGATCACGCCGATGTGCGCCAGGACGGTGGTGTGCGGGCCAGCGCCGAGCGCGCTGCTGACCAAGCTCGCGGTCAACATCTTCCTGATCACGACGGTCACCGGCCTGGCGGAGGCGCTGCACTTCGGCGAGCGCCAGGGGCTCGACCTCGGTCTGCTCGTGGACGTGCTCAACTCGGGCCAGATGGCCAGCGACGTGTCCCGGGTGAAGGCGGTCAAGCTGGCCGCGCGCGACTTCACCGCCCAGGCCGCCATCGCCGACGTGCTGAAGAACAACCGGCTCATCGCCGAGGCCGCGCGGGAGGCGGGCATCGCCTCGCCGCTGCTGGACGTCTGCCACGCGCTGTTCGGCGAGACCGTCGCCCTCGGCCACGCCGGCCTGGACATGGCCGCCGTCGTCCACGCGATCGCGGCCAGGACCGACGGAGAAAGGACCAGCGGATGACCTCCCGACCGATCGTCGTCGTCACCGGAGGAACGCGCGGGATCGGCCGGTGCACGGTCGAGCGTTTGTGCGCGGACGGGTTCGGCGTCGTCTTCACCCACTCGAACTCCGACGCCGACGCCAAAGCGCTCGAGGACGACCTCGGCCGTCGTGGCGCCCTCGTCCGCGGCGTACGGCTGGACGTGACCGAGGAGGACGCGCCGGAGCGGCTGTTCGAACTGGCCGAGTCGGCAGGCCGGGTCGCGGGCCTGGTGAACAACGCGGGGGTGACCGGCAGGCTCGGGCCGTTCACCGAGTTGACCGACGCCGACCTGCGGCGGGTCGTCGAGGTGAATCTCATGGCGCCGGTGCGGCTGTGCCGGGAGGCGGCGCGGCGCTGGGCCCGCCCTGCCCCCGCGCGGGAGAACGGCCCGGTCATCGTCAACGTCTCCTCCGTCGCGGCGCGCACCGGCTCCCCGCACGAGTACGTCGCCTACGCCGCGACCAAGGCGGCGGTCGACACGCTGACCGTGGGCCTGGCCCGTGAGCTCGCCCCTGCGGGGATCCGCGTCAACGCGGTCTCCCCGGGGACGATCGACACCACCATCCACGCCAGGGCCGGGGAGCCGGGACGGGCGCAGAGGGTGGCCGCGCGGATCCCGATGGGGCGTCCCGGCAGGCCGGAGGAGATCGCCGAGGCGGTCGCGTGGCTGCTGTCGGACCGGGCGTCCTACGTCACCGGGGCCGTGCTGAACGTCGACGGCGGCCTCTAGCTAGATGGTGCCTCGCAAGGGGCGGGGCTTTGGTCTGGTGCGGCTGCCCTGTTCAGAGGCCGACGTTGCGCATCGCGTTGTCCCGCCGGCGGTCCACCGCGCGGATGTAGCCCAGCACCACCGGGGAGTTCGGCGCCCAGCGGCCGTGCGCGGCGATGACCGAGACCGGCGCACAGGCTGTGCGCGGTGACCGCCTCGGCGTTGGGAACCCCGGCCCGCCGGGACCGGATGCCGGACGACGGGGTCAGGGGGTCTGATCCCCCTCTCCCGGCGGTAGTTCGCCCGCGCCGCCTCTCCTCAGCTGGCTGATGAGACTGCCGAACAGGCCCGTGGGATCAGCGAAGGTCGTCTCCTCGCTGTGGGTGAAGGTCCCGTCCGGGTTCCTGCGGGTACGTTTGATCGTCCGCAAGCGACCCTTGGTGATGAGTAGGTGCAGGCCGTAGACGGCCGACACGGCGATGATCGCGGTCTCGGCGAGGCTGAGTTTGGCCTCGGCCTGGTCGAGGATCGTGCTGACGCGCTCGGGTCCCTCGTCGGCCCAGGCTTCCGACAGCGTCCATAGGGCGGCGTTGTCGAGGAGCAGCGCGTCGGACTCCAGGCGGTGAAGGTGATCCCGCAGTTCGCCGGCGCCGATCGCGGCGGTGAGTTCGGCGCGCATCTCCTGCGGGCTGAGGTCGGTGGATTCGGCGAGGTAATAGGTCAGGGCCCGCTGAACGGTCTCGCTGTCGGCGGCCCGTTCGTTGAGCGTCTGGCTGAGCTCCGTCAACGCCAATCTCCTTCTACGGCGAGGTTTCTGGTAATCCAGGTCGGTATTCCGGCTAACTCGGCCTGATCCGACGCCTGGTGGAGAGCCCCCGCCAGGCCGTGGTCTCCGGCGGCCCATGAGGTGAAGGCCTGGCTGAGGATGGCGACCGTGCTGGGATCTGCGTCCCAGCGCGGGGCGACCAAGGCGCGCAGTCCGGCGCGGCGCAGCGCGGCGTGCAGTCCCGCGCGCTGGCCGGCGCCTCGGGCTTGGCTGAGCCCGCTGGAGCAGGCCGCGGTGAACAGCACAGCCGCGCAGCGGTCCAGTTCGGCGGCGTCCGCCCAGGTATAGCGGTGCTGGCTGCCATAGCGGCTGGCGATGGCGCTGGAGGTGCGCACCGCGAGCCGTCCGCCGGCCGAGACGATGAGCCCCACCCCCTCATCTTCCCGCGCGTAGCCGTGACAGAGCACGAAGGCGACGTCGCTGCTGGCGAGCACGTCGGCGAGCCCACTCCGGTCGGCCTGCTCCCCCGTCAGCCGGATGACAGGCGGACGGCCCGCCAGCACGTGTGCCTCGCCTTCCCGAAACGCTCTGGTGATCGCAGATGCGTCGCGGTGCCGTACCGCGGTGAACAGGCCGACCTTGAGATCCGTGACCGGCCGGTCCGGAGGTGCCTGCATCAGGATGGCGGCGATCTGCCGCCAACTCGCGACATAGGAGACCGGGCAGGCCGGAGACAACGTGGCGTGCCAGGGCAGGTCGGCGAACGGGCCGGTGTTGATGACCACCAGATGGTCCACAGCGGCCAGATGGCCCATGACCTCCGTGTCGGCCCATCGCGCCAGCGGCGTCCAGGCTGGATGCGCGAACGCGTCGCCCGGCCGACCGGGATACCAATTGCTGAGCCGATAGCGGAGGGCGTCGGCGATCTTCTCCCCGTCACAGGGCGGCGGGCCCCCAAGCGGGATGGGGCCGGCGCCTCCCAGGATGGTCAGCACCGGCCGAGACCGTTCACGGTCGCCCAGAAACTCCAGGACGGCTACGGTCTGGTCGTTGCCGTCCAGCTCCGGGACCATCTCGTCGAGCAACTCACGCGGGCCCGGCCGGGCGCCGCCCGAGCCGACCAGTTCCCGGCGCGCCTCGGCGACATAAGTGAGGGCCCGGAGGTTCTCCGGGCCGGCCGTATCGAGGAGCACAGTCGTCAGCGCGTCGAGTTGGCGGCGGTGTACCCGGCCCGAATCGATCACCGCGGCGAGGCTGCCCGTTCCGCCCGCCTCGGCCGAGGCCGCCAGGTAAGCGGCGTCCACGTTCGCCCTGATCCCGTCGAGGTCGCCCTTTCCGGCCGCGTCGAGTGCGAACGCCAGCCATGCCGAAGCCCCGGGGTTGGCGCCCGTCTCCCGCGCCGTACGGAGAAGGGCGGCCCAGTGTGCCGTGCTTTCGGTGTGATCGCCAAGCGCCTCGGCCAGACGAGCTTGAATTTGGAGCGTGGAAAGGTGCTCCCGAGGATTCGCGTTCGCGGTCCTGGCTGCGACCCAGGGCAGCGCCTGGTAGACCAGCCGGGCGCGTTCGAGGTCGGCCGGGGTCAGGGTGTCTCCGGTGGCGACCCGGTTCGCCAGGGCGGCTGCCTCCATCAGGGCGGCGAGCGGGTCGTCCTCCGGGTGGCAGGTGGCCAGCAGATGGGACATGCCCATGATGTCATCGCCGTACAGGATGAGCGAGGACTGGAGGATCGCCGCCGCCAGGCTGGGGACGAGCAGCGAATCATTCCGCAACGCCCACCACAGGGCTTTCTGGAAGTACTCCAGCGCCTCCGTGAGACGGCCGAGGCGCACCAGGGTCGTTCCAACGGCCTCTTGGGCCAGGACGCGTTGCGGAACCGGGGCGTTCTCCGCGATGGCCTTCAGGGCTTCCAACCCCTCCTCGGGGAAGCCGGTGTCCCGATGGAGCCGCGCGAAGGTGTAGGCGCACTCCCACCATTCGACGCTATGCGGCTCCAAATCCTCGAACGCCCGGCGGATGCAGGCGAAGGCGTCGTCGAAGTGGTCCAGCATGCCGAAAGCCCGCGCTCTCGCGAGTTCCAGCGATCCGCGCACCTGCGGTTCGAGTTCCCTCTCATAGGGTTCGCCCCGTTCGCCCACCACCTCCAGCGCCTGGGCCGGAAGTCTGGCGTCCAGCACGAGCCGGGTGGCGAACCAAAGCCTCACCTGGCCGTGCGCCGACGGATCCGACGGGCCCAACGCCTCGATCATGCCGACGACGATCTCGTTCACTAGGTCGAGCCTCAGATGGCTGATCAGCGGTCCGCACCACCATCGCCGCGCCCGCTCCATCGTTCTGGCGTCCACGCCCAGCTCAAGCCGGGCCAGGATGCGGCGCTGCCCCATTTCCAGCTCCTCCGCCGTGAGGTCGCGGGGGTCCCGGCCTCCGAAGAGTTCGCCCACCTCCTCCTGCCCCCGGGCCTCCTGCACCACATCCTGATGGCCGGCCTTGCGGGCTGCCGCCTCGATCCGGGGCTCCCCCGCCGAAGAGAGCCATAAGCGGGCTGCCCGCACCGCCGACGGGCGGTCGACCGTCCCTTCCGCTCGCTCGGCGTCGATCGCGTACCGTGTTCCGGTCGGAGAGATCTCCTGCCCGAAGTAGGCGGCCGCCCAGCTGTCGGCCCGGTGGCTGGACCGCCCGGCATTGCGCGCCGCACTCGCCCAGCTCAGTTCGGCGCAGTAACGGGTCTGGTCGTCCCCCTCGTCCGCCAGTTGGGCCAGCACCGGCTCCGCCGCGTCCAGCGCGCCCGCGACGACCGGCATCCCGTCGATGTAGAACGAGGCGTCACGCTCGGCCGATAGCTCCAGATCGTCAGCGTCGTGAGACCAGGCGGCCCACGTCAGCGGCATCGAACTCCAGAGGCGCGCCTGCAGGAGGGCGATGTCGGCCTCGGTGGTGCCCGGAGGTAATCGGAGCAAGGGCGTGACGTCTTCCAGCGCCACCAGCAGTGCGGCGAACGTCGGCACGCGTAGCAGCCGCCACTGTTCCTCGGTCAGCGGATCGCTGGCGGAGCCGCCCAGGAGGGGAAGTACCCCTTCGATCCGCCGCTGCAGGCGCCCGGCGACGGCGACCTTGAATTCGGCGCCGTCGCGGAAGACGTCATGCTCACCCGCGCCGTGCAGGCGAGCGAACGCCTCGTGATGGCGCAGCACCAATTCGTCGCTGTCCTCCGGAACGCGGGCCAGCGCCTCGTTCGGCCACACCCAAGTCACGTAGAGCGCGGTGGGCTGCGGGATGGTGCACCCGGCGGCGCAGCGTTCGTTGTCGTAGTCGCCCCGGAACAGCCGGCGCAATTGGACGACGGAATGGCCGCGAATCGTGTGGGCCGTGGTGTCACGCGTGCGGGCTGCAGGCGCACCACAGGTCGGGCAGGTACCGCCGAACCAAGCGGCGGCGGAGACAGTCACATCTCAGCACGGTAGGCGGACCCGCCGTCTCGGTACAGTTCTCTGACCCGTTCCTCTCCCTGACCCGCTCCTCGTCGTGGAGCGGGCGCGGCGCGGCCGGTCAGCGCTGGCTACGGCGGGCAGTCCGGCGGTGGCCGGGGCCACGGTAGGCGGGAGCCGTTACGCTGGCCGGGGCGGCCGGGGACTTGTCGCCGGATCGGATGCAGCGTCCGTTTAACAGTGCACGCTGGGATCCCCGCCAGGTGCGCGCTGACCTGCGCGACTACGTGATGGACCACCTCGGTCACCGCGATGGCGTGCTGATCGTGGACGAGACCGGCTTCCTCAAGAATGGCGACAAGTTGGCCGGAGTGCAACGCCAGTACTCCGGTTCCGCCGGCTGGGCGCTGATCGACGCCGAACCCTACCTGCCCAAGTTCTGGTCCTGGCACGCCTGACCGCTATCACGCACCCACTCACGCACCCCTGGCCTGGTCACACCAACGCCGCATCCACCAAACCCGCGCCCGGGCAAGCCACTACCGGAGACGATTGCTTAAGCATCACGAAATCAGGCCGTAGTACTAGTCCCGCGCCGCGGCACGTTCCTCCGCCGCGTTCAGGGCGGGCGCGAGCGGGGCGAGCGCGGCGCGGAGCAGATCGGGCAGCGGACCCGACGGCACGACGAGCCCACCGGGGACGGCGGGCGCGCCGGCCGTCCCGCTCGTCCACCGGTCGAGCGCGATCCTGATCGCGGCGGCGACGCTCGCCGCGAGCACCCGGGCGGCGTCCCGGTCGCGGTCGCAGATCCGCGCGGCGATCGCGTCGGTGAGCGGCTCTTCGACCCGCGCGGCGGCGTCCACGAACGCCTCGCGCAACGCCGGTCTGGTGGTGATCAGCACCAGCGCGTCGCCTTGCCGTGTGCCTGGGTCGGTGTACTGCTCCACGACCGCGTCGGCGACGGCGTCGGCCAGGCGGACGCCGTCCGGGCGGGCGGCGATCGCCGCGGCCACCCGCGACTCGCGTTCCGCGGTGACGGCGGCGACGATCGCCTCCTCCCGGCTGGAGAAGTAGTTGTTGTAGGTCCTCGGCGAGACTCCGGCGGCCTCGGCGATGTCGTCGACCCGCACGTTGTCCGGCCCGCGTTCGAGTGCCAGCCGCAACGCCGCCTCGCGCAGGGCCTGCCGGGTGGCCTGCTTCTTCTGCTCGCGCAGTCCCGTCCGTCTCGCCGTCACCGTCCCACTGTCGCAGAATCATTGCGCGTGCGCAAATTTGCGTACGCGCACTTTTTGTATCAGCCTTGGGTCCTCCGACTCGCGACGGGAAGGGCGAGACATGCGAGCCAAGGGCATCAGCTACGACACCGGCTTCGTCAGCGGCGGGAAGGTCTCCCGCGAGCGGTTCGAGCCCGACGTGGTCCGGCGCGAGCTGACCGTGATCCGCGACGACCTGCACTGCACCGCCGTCCGGATCATCGGCGGCGACCCCGAACGGCTGGAGACGGCCGCGACGTACGCCGCCGATCTCGGGCTGGAGGTCTGGTTCTCGCCCTACCCGCTCGAACTGACCTCCGCGGAGATGCTGTCGCTGTTCGCCGACTGCGCGGAAAGAGCCGAGCGGGTCCGGCTGCGCGGAGCCGACGTCGTGTTCGTCACCGGCGCCGAACTGAGCATCATGAACAAGGGGTTCCTGCCCGGCGGCACCCACGGCGAGCGGCTCGGGCCGCTGCTGGGCGAGCGGGACTCGGCCCGCCTGCGTGAGCTGGTCGGCGAGCTGTCCGCACGAGTCGGCGACTTCCTCGTCCGCGCCGTGTCGCTGGTGCGCGAACGCTTCGGCGGCCGGGTCACCTACGCCGCCATCCCCCTGGAGCGCGTCGACTGGACGCCCTTCGACATCGTGGGGATCGACCTGTACCGGTCGGCCGAGGTCGCCGGCCGGTTCGAGGAGGGCGTGCGCGCCCTCGTCGCGCAGGGCAAACCGGTCGCGATCACCGAGTTCGGCACCGCCGCCTACCGCGGCGCCGACGACCGGGGCGGCCGGTTCATGGAGATCGTCGAGTACGGCGAGGACGGCACACCGGCCCGGCTGGACGGCGTCTACGCACGTGACGAGGCCGGGCAGGCCGCCTACCTTCGTGAGCTGCTGGAGATCTTCGACGCCGCCGGTGTCGACAGCGCCTTCGTCTTCCTCTTCGCGCTCTCCGGCTTCCCGCACCGCCCCGGCGGCGACCCCGCCGCGGACCTCGACCTGGCGAGCCCGGGGATCGTGAAGATCCTCGACGGTGGGCGCGGCGGCGCCTACCCGGACATGCCCTGGGAACCCAAGGCCGCCTTCACCGCGCTGGCCGAGTGCTACCGGAGCTGACCTCATGACGACATATCACGACAAGGAGCGAGACATGGGCACGACCGAGGCCGCCGCAGGCGGCGACTTCCTCCTGGGCGGCGACCTGCGGGTCAACCGTCTCGGCTTCGGCGCGATGAGGCTCGCGCTCGGCGGCTCCGCGCGCACCTCCGAGGCGGGCGTCGCGGTGCTGCGCCGCGCCGTGGAGCTCGGGGTGAACCACATCGACACCGCGGGCTTCTACGGGTTCGGCGACCTCCACGCCCACGGACTGATCAGGACGGCGCTGTCGCCCTACCCGGACGACCTGGTGATCGCCACCAAGGTGGGCCCGCTCTTCTCGGGCGGCCTGACGCCCGCCGGCCAGGCCGGCCCCGACGGGCTGCGCGCCCTGGTGGAGGACGACCTGCGCCGGCTCGGCCGGGACCACCTCGACCTGGTCTACCTGCGGGTGGGCGGCATGGGCCCGGCCGGCGGCGAATCGATCGGCGAACGCTTCGCCGCCCTCGCGCGGCTGCGCGCGGAAGGGCTGATCCGCCATCTCGGCGTCAGCAACGTCGACGGCGCCCAGCTCGCCGAGGCGCGATCCGTCGCCCCGGTCGCCGCGGTGCAGAACCACCACCACATCCACCACAGGAGCGACTCCGATGTCCTCGCGACGTGCGAGCGGGAGGGCATCGCCTACGTCCCCTACTTCCCGCTCGGCGGAGGCGGGCAAGGGATCGACCACGCCCGGCTCGCGAACGTCGCCGCCCGCCACGGGGCGACCACCGCGCAGGTCGCCCTCGCCTGGCTGCTGGCGACGTCCCCGGTGACGCTGCCCATCCCCGGCACCGGATCGCCCGGCCACCTCGCGGAGAACGTCGCCGCGGCCGCTCTGCGCCTCACCGCCGAGGACCTCGCCGAGCTGGACCGGCCCGGCCCGCAGGTCATCTGAGCGCGGCCGTCCACCGGGCCGGAGTGAGGCCGTAGGCCCGCTTGAACATGCGCGACATGTGCGCCTGGTCGGCGAAGCCGGCGAGCTGGGCGGCCTCGGACAGGGACACGCCGTCGCGCAGCAGCCGGCGGGCCACGTCGAGTTGCCGCATCGTGCGGAAGCGGGTGGGGCTGGTGCCGAAGGCGACGCGGAACTGGCGCGCGACCGTCCACCGGTCCAGCCCGGAGACCCGCTCGAACTCGTCGAGCGGGTGCCTGACCGCCGGGTCGTCGGCGATCAGGTCGCGCACCCTGGTCAGCGCCTCCAGTGCGAGCCGGGCCTGCCCGCCCCGCCGTACGGAGGAGTGGCGCACGAGCATGCCGACGACCCGCAGTGTCAGCGTCAGCCGTTCGACGTCGTCCAGCGGCTCGTCGATGTCCCGCAACCACGCCGCGAGCGCGGGGTCGGCCTCGCGCCGCCCGATCACGGGATCGGCGACGAACGGCAGCGGCCCTCCGTCCAGGGCCTCCCGTACGAGCCGGGGGTCGAGGTAGATGATCCGGTAGCCGAACCCCTCGTCGGTGCCCGCGACGCCGTCGTGCGGTTCGTCGGGGTGCAGGACGTGCCACTCCCCCGGCAGGCAGTGCCGCTGCTCGCCCCGGTAGCGGAACGTCTGCACGCCCCGCAGGGTCACCCCGATCGCGTACGTGTCGTGGCGGTGGGTGGCGAACCCCTCGCCGACGAGCGACGCCTCCAGCCGCTCGATGCCCTCCGCGCCGGCGCCGAACCGCAGGCGGTGGCCGGGCAGGGTCCCGCCGCCCGGCAGATGCCGGCGCAGCCCCGCGCCCGCGTCCGGTGAGTCGTGCCGCACGCGCCGAGACTACAGGCGTTCGCGTCCACCGCCGGGACCCGCCACCCGGCGTGCTCGGCGGCTCTCCGGTCAGCCGATGCGTATCGGGAGCGTACGGGGGCCCCGCACCTGGCCGGGCGCCCAGGTCACGGCCGAAGGGTCGTCGAGGCCGAACACGGGAACCCGCTCCAGCCAGACCTCCAGGGCGACCCGGAGCTCCATGCGGGCCAGGTGGGAACCCACGCAGCGGTGGATGCCGAGCCCGAACGCCGCGTGCCGGTTGATCTCCCGATCGATGATCACTTCCTCGGGCCGGTCGAACTGCGCGGGGTCGCGGTTGGCCGAGGGGAACGACAGCAGGATCCAGTCGTCGGCCTTCATGTCGACGCCGCGCCAGTGCATGTCCTCCTTCACCAGCCGCGCCATGGTGACCGGGGCGTACGCCCGGAGGAACTCCTCCATCGCGGTCGGCAGCAGGCCGGGCTCGGCGACCAGGCGCTCCCGGTCGGCCGGGGTCTTCGCCAGGTGCCACAGGGACGCGCCGATCGCGCTCCACGTCGTGTCGATTCCCGCGATGAGGAGCAGGGCGATCGTGCCGGCGACGTGCGCGGGTTCGAGCTTGCGGCCGTACAGCTCCGCCTCGATCAGATAGGTCGTGAGGTCGTCACGCGGGGTGGCGACGTGGTCGCGGATCTGGGTGTAGAGGTAGTCGAACAGCTCGTCCATCCCCGCCATCCGCTCCTCCGGCGGCAGGTTGACGCCCTCCAGCGCGCTCTCCACGAACTCGCGGAACCGCGGGCCGTCCTCGGGCGGGAATCCCAGCATGTCGGCGATGACCCGCATGGGGATGTGCTGCGCGTAGTCGCGGGCGGCGTCGACGACCTCGGCCCCCTCGAAGGAGTCGATCAGCGAGTGGCAGAACGCGCGCGTCGCCGCCTCCCGCGTCGCCACCGCCTTCTTGGTGAACGCCGGGAGCAGCAGCTTGCGCGCGTCGTGGTGGAACGGCGGGTCGGAGGAGATCGGCGGCACGCCCCCCACCGGCGCGATCTCCAGCGGAGGCCGGTAGTTGCTCATGATGATCGACCTGGAGGAGAAGCGCTCGGTGTCGTACGCGATCGCCGCGACGTCCTCGTACCGGGTCGGCAGCCACCCGCCGCCGAACCTGCCGGTGTGCGCGATCGGGCAGCGATCCCGCAGGTCGTCCAGGATCGGGTAGGGGTCGGCGGCCCACTCGGGCTCCACGTGGGAGAAGTCGGTCGCCCAGTCGGACACCGGGCCGACGACGACCTCGTTGCGCGTGCCGGTGGGCGGGTCCTGCCGCAGGTCGCGGGTGAAGCGGTCGTCGACGGTCACCTCAGGCCTCCTCGGTGAGGACGACGGCCTTCTCCGGGCAGTTGGCCGCGGCGACGCGCGCCGCCCGCTCGCCGTCCGGCGGCACGAGGCCGTCGCCGAGTACCCGCCCGTAGCCCTCGTCGTCCTCGCCGAACAACTCCGGGGCGAGGTCGTAGCAGCGGCCGTGTCCCTGGCATCGCTGCGGATCGATGGTCACTTTCACCGCGTGCTCCCCTTCGTGGAGTCAGGGCTGGTCGGGGCGAGCGCGGCCACCAGACGGGTGAGCAGCGCGGCCCACTCCTCCTCGTCGACCGCGTGCTCGTCCGGCGGGACGAGCGCGCTGCCCAGCGCGAGCAGGAGACAGAAATGGGCGATCGCGGCGGGCGACAGCGCGGGGTCCAGCTCTCCGCCGCCCTGGGCGGCGCGCACGAGTCCCGCGAGCCGGTCGGCCCGGTCGCCGACGTAGCCGCGCATCGGCCGGGCGACGTCCTCGTCGCGGCGGGCCGCGACCATCGCCTCGACGATGAGATGTCCGCCGGCGTCCCGGCGGGGCTGCAGCCTGCGCCCGACGGCGATCAGCAGGTCCGCGACGGGCCGGTCCGGGTCGGCGGCCAGCATGTCGTCCAGCAGGCGGGGCCCGTGGGTGCGCAGCGCGGCGATCAGCAGCCCCGCCTTCGAGCCGAAGTGCGCGTAGAGCGCGCCGTTGCTCACGCCCGCGGCGGCGGCGATGTCGGCCACGCGGGTGCCCTCGTAGCCGCGCCGGGCGAACACGTCGGCGGCGGCGCGCAGCAGCCGCTCCCGCGTCTCGGCGGCGGTGACACCCGCGATCCGCCCCATGAATGAATTAAATTCTCGTTCATTTGATGGCGTCAAGACCGGTTTCTTCCCCGGCCGGGGCTCCACCGTGCCGCCCGGTGTGACAACCATCCGGTAAAAGCCGCAAACTAGCATAGTGCGGCACAAATGGGGTGCTCGATATCATGACCGGTTAGTCGACGCGGCACTGGCCGCGGCGGTTCTCGCCTTCACCATTCCCACCACTGTCACCGGTGACAGCTTTTCCATCTGGGACCACGTCCCCGACGCTATCCAGATAGCCGTGGGGGTCGTCACCGCGGCGGCCATGCTGGTGCGGCGCCGCACCCCCTGGCCCGCGGTCGTCTCCTCCGCCGCGTGCGCCTGCGTCACCGGGCAGGCCGTGCCGATGATCATCGCCGTCTACTCGATGACGGCCGAGCACCGGGTGCGCCGGTGGCAGTACGTCGCCCTGGTCCTGTCCGCGGTCTATCTCGCCGTGGACCTCCGCAACCCGCACACCGACCGCTCGATCTACCTCAACGCCGTACGCGCGCTGACCCTCGTCTACCTGCCCGCCGTGGTCGGCACCTGGGCGTACGCCTACCGGAGGCTCATCAAAGAACTGCGTCTCGGGATACGCGAACGCGAGGAGATCGCCGCCTCGGAGGAACGCCGCAAGATCGCCAGGGAGATGCACGACACCGTCACCCACGCGGTCACCGCCATGGTGCTCAACGCCGGCATGGCCCGCGAGGCCGCCGGGCCTCGCGAGATCGGCGAGCTGGCCACGGCCATCGAGGACAAGGGCGTGCAGGCGCTCAACGAGCTGCGGCAGTTGCTCACCGTGCTCCGCCGCGACAGCGGAGACCTCCCCGACGGCACCGAGGCGATCACCCGGCTGGTCGGCGAGGCGCGGGAGAGCGGGCTCCGGGTCGCCCTGCGCCTCGACGCTCCCCCCGGCACGCTGCCGCGACAGGTCTCGCACGCCTGCTACCGCCTGGTGCAGGAGGGACTGAACAACGTGCGCAAGTACGCCCCCGACTCCCACGTGCTGGTCAGCTGCGAGGTCAGCGGCGACCAGGTGGCGGTCTCCGTGATCGACACGCCGGAGGCGGCGGGGCCGGGCGGCAGGAGGGTCAGGGCCGCGCCCTCCCTCGGCGGGGGATACGGCCTGGCCGGGATCCGGGAGCGCGTCCACCTCGCCCAGGGCCGGTTCTGCTCCGGCCCGACCCCCGAGGGGGGCTTCGCGCTCGCCGCCCTCCTCCCCCTTCGGGGGCCCGGCGGCTGAGGCGCGGGGGGCCGCACGGGGCCCTTCCCTCCCGTCGGCGGGGACGCCGTGGGGGCCGGTTTCCACCCCGTACGGCGGGGTACGGCCTTTCACATCGATACAGCGCGCATCGGCCTGGCCGCGTCGCGGAAGCGGCGAGCCGCGCCTGTCACCACGCCTCTGCCATAACGATCGCGTTTGAGGGGCAGCCATGAAAGCCGTGGTCTACGAGGGCCCCAGGAAGGTCAGTGTCACCGCCGTCCCGGACGCCCGGATCGAGCGGCACACCGACGTGCTCGTCCGCGTCACCACGTCCAACATCTGCGGCTCCGACCTGCACATGTACGAGGGCAGGACCGACTTCGAGCCCGGCCGGGTCCTCGGCCACGAGAACCTCGGCGAGGTCGTCGAGATCGGGGACGCCGTCGACAGGGTCAAGGTCGGCGACATGGTGTGCCTGCCGTTCAACATCTCGTGCGGGTTCTGCGCCAACTGCGAGAAGGGGCTGACCGCCTTCTGCCTGACCACCAACCCCGCGCCCGGCGTGGCCGGCGCCGCGTACGGCTACGCCGACATGGGCCCGTACAACGGGGGCCAGGCCGAACTGCTGCGCGTGCCGTACGGCGACTTCAACTGCCTCGTCCTGCCGGAGGACGCGCACGAGAGGCAGAACGACTACGTCATGCTGGCCGACGTGTGGCCCACCGGCTGGCACGCGACCGTGCTCGCCTGCGTCCAGCCGGGCGACACCGTCGTGGTCTACGGCGCGGGCCCGGTCGGCCTGATGGCCGCCTATTCGGCGCTGCTCAGGAACGCGAGCGGCGTGATGGTCATCGACCACCATCCGGACCGGCTGCGCAAGGCGGAGGAGATCGGCGCGATCCCGATCGACGACTCCCGGGCCTCCCCGGTCGAGCAGGTCCTGGAGCTCACCCAGGGGATGGGCGCCGACCGGGGCTGCGAGTGCGTGGGCTTCCAGGCGCACGACGCCGAGGGCGGCGAGCATCCCAACATGACGCTCAACGACCTGGTCAGATCGGTGAAGTTCACCGGGGTCATCGCCGTCGTCGGCCTGTTCGTCCCCCGCGACCCCGGCAGCAGGGACCTCCTCTACCAGCGGGGAGAGGTGGCCATCGACTACGGCACCTTCTGGTCCAAGGGCCAGACGATGAGCACGGGCCAGTGCAACGTCAAGAACTACAACCGCCAGCTGTGCTCCCTGATCCACGAGTCCGGGGCGCGGCCGTCCTGGATCGTCTCGCACGAGCTCGACCTCGACGAGGCGCCCGAGGCGTACGAGCACTTCGACGCGCGGGACGAGGGGTGGACCAAGGTGGTCCTGCACCCGGACAAGGCCGCCTGACGGCGGGCCTACTGTTGGGGGGAAGCCGCGGCCGCGCAGGTGCCCGGCGCGACCAGGGAGGAACAGGCGCGTGCTCACCGTCTGCGTGGCCCCGGCGGACCCGCCGCTGATCGTCGAGTCGGTCCGCGCCGCCGGAGGCGAGGTCGTCGCGCACCCGGACCGGGCGCGGGCGCTGGTCTGGACCGACCCGCGCCCCGAGGGCATGCGGGAGTACCTGACGCCGGGCGTCCGCTGGGTCCAGCTGCCCTCGGCGGGCGTCGAAAACTGGACGCGTGCGGGGCTCGTCGACTCCACCCGCCTGTGGTGCTCGGCGGCGGGAGCCTACGCCCCGCAGGTCGCCGAGCACGCCCTCGCCCTGCTGCTGGCCGGGGTGCACCGGCTGCCCGCCGCCGCCAGGAGCCCTACGTGGCGGCGCTACCAGCCCGGCACGCTGCGCGGGAGCACGGTGGCCGTCGTCGGCGCGGGCGGGATCGGCAGGGCGGTCGTCCCCGGGCTGCGCGCGCTCGGCGCGGGCGTCCTCGCGGTCAACCGCTCGGGCGAGCCGGTGGAGGGCGCGGCCGAGACCGTGCCGTTCGAGGGCCTGGCCGGGGTGTGGCGGCGGGCCGATCACGTCATCCTGGCCGCGCCCGCCACCCCGCTGACGCACCGGATGGTCGGCCGGGACGAGCTGCGCGCTCTGGGGCCGCAGGGGTGGCTGGTCAACGTGGCCAGGGGCGAGCTCGTCGACACCGGCGCCCTGCTCGCCGCGCTGCGCGCCGGCGAGATCGGCGGCGCGGCACTCGACGTCACCGACCCCGAGCCGCTGCCGGACGGGCACGGCCTGTGGTCGGAGCCGAACGTGCTGATCACCTCGCACAGCGCCAACCCGCAGGCCCGCCTCGACGAGAGCCTCGCCGAGCGGGTCCGTGAGAACGTCTCCCGCTACCTGCGGGGAGAGCCGCTGCTGGGCCTGATCGACCTCGCGCGCGGCTACTGAGGCGGCATCGGGCGAACCAAGGCGGTTTGCGCCGGCAGGCGGTTTGCGCCAGCAGGCGGGTGGCCCGAAGATCACCGGATGGCCTCCCCCCGCCCGGCACGGCGGCGGCTCCCGCTCTTCGTGCTCGCCGCCACCGTGCTGTCCGCCGCCTTCGCACTCTCCGACACGGCTCTGGTGACCGCCTCGTCGTGGACGACCTCGCTCCCGGTGGTCGTCGTCTTCGGCGAGACCCTGGAGCAGGCCGGGATCGTCCTGCTGGCGCTGCCTCTGGGAGTGCTGATCGACCGGGCGCGGCGCCGGTCGGTCTTGGTGCTGACGGCCCTGCTGGGCGCGGTGTCGGTCACGTGCGTCGCGGCAGCGGGGGCGTTCGGGGGGTTCGGATGGCCCGACTGGCCGCTTCTCCTCGCGGCGACCACGGCGACCGCTGTCCTGGCGTCGGTGGCGACGATCGGCCAGGACGCGTATCTGCCGTCCGTCGTGCGCCGCGGGCGCCTCCTTCCCGCGAACGCCCTGCTGACCCTGCTGCCGCGGATCGCCGTCCCGCCGATCGCGCTGACGGTGCTCGACTGGCCGGGTCCCGGCTTCGCGCTGGCCGTCGGCGTGGCACTGGTCGCGGCGGCGGCGCTGGTCCGCGGCGTGCCCGCCGTCGAGAGACGACCGCCGCCGAGGGCGGGGCTGTGGCGGGAGACGGCGGAGGGCATCCGGTTCACGGCCCGGCATCCGGCGCTACGGGCCATCGCCCTCTTTCTGCTGCTGTCGTCCCTGCTCTCCGAACTCGACGACGGGCCCCGTGGGACAGCCTTCCGCGACCTGAGCGGGGCGGACATCGAACTCGTCCGGTGGCTTTCCTTCTACGCTCCGTACATCCTCGGAGCGCTGGTGGCCGTGCTGCTGCATCGCAGGCTCGGCGCGTTCCGCCTCGCTTGGTGCGCCCTGCTCGTGAGCGGCCCCTTCACCCTGCTGCTCGCCCTGCCCGGACCCGGAGCGGGATGGATCTGGTACGTCCTCGGTTCCGGCGTCCCGACGGCCGGGAGAATGATCGCCGCCGTCGCCCTGCTCAGCCACCGGCAGGCCGTCACGCCCAACCGGCTGCTCGGCCGGACGGGCGCCGTGCTGCTCCTGCTCGCCAACGTCGCCGAGGGCGGGGCGGAGCCGCTGGAGCGGCTCGCGGAGTGGCTCGCCGGACCGGGCCGCGCGGCGCCCGCGGCGCTGGCCACCGCCGCCGCGCTCGCCACCGCGGTCCCGCTGCTGCTGGCCAGGCGCGCCGTGGCCCGCCACGACCACGAGCCTGACCACGACGACGAGCCTGACCACGACGACGCGAGCCACGACGACGGGACGAACCCGGGCCAGGCCGCCGCCGGTCCCCCGCCCTGAGCGCCCGCGTCGCGCGGCGGGCCGGGCCGCCCCTCGCGGTGCTCGCGTGCGCTGCTGGCCCGATCTGCCCGAATGGTCGCGCGCCTTCATGCGCGTGCTGGAGGGCGCGAACGTGTCGGTGCGACGTCGCCGCCCCGACGGGTTCGCCGATCTAGGATCCATGCCCGGCGAACCGCGCGCCACGCGTCCCTGCGCCCGCCGGGTCGCCCGGGGCGTTATGGTCGCCGCATGGAGGTCTGTTCCGTCACCGCCCCGGCCACCGTCGAGGAGGCGGAGGCGATCCAGGACGCCCTGCGGTCCCGGCTCGACCTGACCGGCCCCGGTCCCCGTGACCCCGCCCTGGTCGCGGGGGTGGACGTGGCCTACGCCGACGACATGCTGGCCGCCGCGGTCGTCGTGCTCGACGCGGCGAGCCTGGACGTGGTCGAGCAGGTGACGGTGCCGGGACGGCCCGCCTTCGACTACGTGCCCGGCCTGCTCGCCTTCCGCGAGCTGCCCAGCCTCGTCCAGGCGCTGGAGCGGCTCACCGTCACGCCCGGCCTGATCGTCTGCGACGGGTACGGCGTGGCGCACCCCCGGAGGTTCGGCCTCGCCTGCCACCTCGGTGTGCTCACCGGGCTGCCCACGATCGGCGTCGGCAAGACGGCCTTCGTCGGCTCCTTCGAGCAGCCCGGCCGGGAGCGCGGCGCGTGGACCGAACTGCTCCTGGACGGCCAGGTCACCGGCCGGGTGCTGCGCACCCGGGACGGCGTCAAGCCGGTCTTCGTCTCCGTCGGCCATCGAGTCGACCTGGAGACCGCCTGTCGGCAGGTGCTCGCCCTGACCCCGCGTCACCGGCTCCCCGAGACGACACGCGCCGCCGACCGCCTGTCGCGCACGGCGCTGAAGGCCGCCATGGCGGGGGCCTACTGACCGACGAACCGCCGTCGCGGCGGCGCGGTGGGGGGCCTGCCCGGCCGTGATCAGGACGGGCGTTCCGCGAGGTGGCGTTCCACGGTGGCGACCTTGGCGTCGAGCCTGCCCTCACCCGCCCGGGCGTCGGCCTTGAGCACCAGGCTGACGCGGGAGCAGCGGGCCTCGACGGCGGCGACGGCGTCCTTGACGACGCCGAGCACCTCGTCCCACGTCTCGCCCTCGACGGTGGTGAACATGGCGTCGGTGTGGTTGGGCAGCCCGGACGCGCGGACCACGCGCACCGCCTCCGCCACCACCTCGCCGACGTCCTCACCTGCGCCGATCGGGGTGACGCTGAACGCGACGAGAACCGACACGGGACCTCCTCGAAGATCGAAACTCCGGGGTCACGCTAACATCCCGTCACGCGCGGGTCGCCCGCTCACCGGTCCCTTGCCGGGCGGCCGCCCGGGCGTGCGCGCCGGTCAGGAGAGCGCGCACCGGTCCGGCCGTGGCGTCGCCGGGGTTGAGCACGCAGATCCACGACTGGGCGGCGTAGAGCGGGTGCGGCAGGATCCGGTCCGCGACGCGGTAGTCCAGCGTCTCGTGGTGTGCGGCGTGCGCGGCCGGCGGATAACCGAGCAGTTCCTCGAACACCGCGCGGCCGACGCCGATGTTGACCCGGAAGACGCCCGGCCGGTCGAGGTCGGAGGCGGTGTCGAACCCCTCGTAGTCCGAGACGACGATCGTGGCGAAGGGCATCTTCCGGTTGGCAGGCAGGTCGTCGGGGTCGTAGTAGAGGAAGGTGTCTCCCCATGCAGCCCGCGGGGCGCCGTTGTCCTCCGCCGCGGTGAAGGCGACGACGCCCGGGAGGCCGGTCGCGAATTCGATGACGTCGTTCTCGGTCACCCGAGGTCCTTTCTCTCTGCTGTCCCTCCTTCAAGTGTCCCATTCAACTCCTACGAGAGACTTTTCCGGAGAACTCGCAGATGAGACGTCGTGAACTCTCAACTCGGGGACGAGACTCCCGCGCGCCCGCCTCAGTCGCGGGCGGGCCGCACCACCGCGACGGCGCAGTGGGCGTGGTGCAGGACCGCCCGGCTCACCGAGCCGAGCACCGCGGCGCCGACGGCTCCGCGCCCCCGGGAACCCACGACGAGCAGGTCGGCCTTGTCGCCCGCCTCCACCAGCGCGGAGACCGGGTGCGCGCACACGGCCCGCATCTCGGCCCGGACGTCGGGATACCGGTCCTGGTGGGCCCGCAGCATGCCCGCCACGTAGTCCTCCTGCGCCTTGCGCACCTCGTCGATGTCGTAGGTGATCTCGGGCGCGAAGGCGTGCACCGGGAGCTGCCAGGCGTACAACGCGAGCAGGCGGCAGTCGCGCAGCCGCGCCTCCTCGAACGCGTAGGTCAGCGCGGTTCCCGCCTCGTCGGAGCCGTCGACGCCGACGACGACCAGCCCGTGGGGCGCGTGCACCCCGGGCCGGACCACGACGACGGGGACGCCGACCTGGCCGGCGACGTGCATGCTGACCGATCCGAGCAGCATGCCGGCGAACCCGCCGTGTCCTCTGCTGCCGACCACGATCTGCGCCGCCTCCGCGGCCTCCTGCCGCAGCACTCTGGACGGTTCACCCTCGACCATGGCGGTGGTGACGCGGACGGCCGGATGGGTCTCCCGCACGGTCTGCTGGGCGTCCTCCAGGATCCGGCGGCCCGCCCGGTCGAGCTGGTCCTCCACGGGGATGGGGTAGCGCGCGATCTCGTACGGCATGCGGTCCACGGCGTGGACGATCCGTAGCGGCAGGCCCTTGCGCGCCGCGTCGCCCGCCGCCCACTCCACCGCGGCGACCGCGGCGCGTGATCCGTCGGTGCCCACGATGACGGGTCTGGTCATGGCTCCTCCTTCTGCTCCTGCCCCCATCCGACCGCCCGCGCCTCGTCAGGGGCAGGGCCGCTGGTCCCGGCCGCGCGGGACCTTTCTCCTCCCGCGAGGTGCGGCGACCGGTACGGCGGCCGGGACAGGGGTGGGAACTCGGGGCGAAACCGCCCCGGAGGTCAGGAGCAGGTGATGCGGCTCGCCCCGGGCGTGGAGGACCCGGACGCCTGGAAGCCGAAGCTCGTCGACGTGCCCGGCGCGAGCGTCGTCGCCCACGAGGGCGCCTTCGCCGTCCAGCGGTCGCCGGCGGCCGTCACGGTCGCGCTCCAGCCGCTGACGAGGCTCACCCCGGACGGCATGTCCCAGCCGACCGTCCAGTTCGTCCAGGCCGCGGCGCCGGTGTTCTTCACCGTGACGTTCGCCGTGAACCCGCCCTGCCAGGAGTTTTCCACCCGGTAGGTCACCTGGCAGTTCCCGGGGTTCGCCGAGGGAGACGGGCTGGACGACGGAGACACAGACGGCGACACAGACGGCGACGGCGACACAGACGGGGACGGCGACGGCGACGGCGACGGCGACGGCGACGGCGACGGCGACGGCGAGGGTGACTCGCTGGGCGTCGTCGTGGTGTAGGACACCTCCGTGTAGGCGGCGGCGCACTGCGACCCGCAGGACGCGGGCAGGGCGAAGCTGTAGACCCGGCCGCCGTTCACCAGCGCGCCGGACGCGTCGCGCACCCGGATCTGGAACTGGGTGGCGCCCTGCGTGACCCCGCCGATGATGTACGACTGGCCCATGTCGGAGTTCATCTGGGCCTGCTTCCACGCGCCGCCAGCGTAGTACTCCACCCCGTGGATGCCGTTGGGCAAGTGGGAGACCGCGATGGCGGGCCACCACGCCTGGGCGCCCTTCATGAACCCGATGCGGATGTCGCCGCTGTAGCCGGGCGCGGGGATGAACGACCAGGTGACGCGGCGGTTGTTCCAGTGGCCGGGGTACATGTCCCCGACGGGCGCCCCGTTCTTGACGAACTTGTTGAGCGAGGGCTTCGACAGGTCCAGGTGGTAGCGGTCGTCGCGGCACCAGCCGTTGGGGTCGCCGCAACTGTCGGCGACGAGCATGTTCAGCGTGGCGCCGTTGTAGGCGTCCGCCACCCAGGAGCCGTTGCGGCAGAACGCCTGGCCTGCCCCGCCGTCGTTGACGCCCGTGCAGTAGTCGGAGATCGTCACCTGGATCCACCGGCCGCAGTTGAGTCCGTTGTTCCACAGCCCGGCCTTGGACGCGTTCGCGCCGGTCAGCGGCCGGGGGTAGAAGGCGTAGTCCCCCGGCGTGTCGTACACGTTGAGCGCGACGAAGTCCTGCGAGTCCAGTTCCTGCTGCGGCATGCCGCAGCCGCCGTACGGCGAGCCGAGCGCGTCGAAGTAGGTCGCGTTGCCGGTCACCGGCGCGGGCGGGTCGTCGACCGCCCCGGCCGGGGCGGCGGCGGGCCACGCGGTCAGCAGCACCGCGGCGAGGACGGCCGCCCGGACGCGGCGTCGTAAGGAAGATGCACGGCCGTTCATCGGGGCTCCCTGCGCTCGCGGTGGCTCGGGACGCGGCGATCGTGGCGGGGCGGGCCGTCCGCGTCAAGGACGCGGGGGAGGCGGGCCCACGGTGGGAACCGGTGAGCTGGACGGCCGTCCGGCGCTGACCTGTAACTTTCAGCACTCT
Organism: Microbispora sp. H11081; assembly: GCF_012999535.1. Lineage (GTDB taxonomy): Bacteria > Actinomycetota > Actinomycetes > Streptosporangiales > Streptosporangiaceae > Microbispora. The sequence continues at coordinate 575,055 of NZ_JABBWV010000002.1, read as the reverse complement.
CCGGAACCAGAGACGTGCTTAAGGCGACCTTTGGGCAGATGACACGAAAGCACTCATCGACCTCGGGAGTCACCCTATGACGGATACGGCACGGGACCTGGCCGTCGGCGTCGACCTCACGCTGTCGGGGAGGTAGGGACGACGTGTGCGGACTGAGCGGCGAGATCCGGTTCGACGGGCGGCTCGCCGACATCGGCGCGGTGGGCAGGATGACCGACGCGATGCACGACCGCGGCCCTGACGGGTCGGGGCTGTGGTCGCGGGGCCCGGTCGCCCTCGGCCACCGGCGCCTGAAGATCATCGACCTGTCCGACAAGGCGGCCCAGCCGATGGCCGACCCCGCCCTCGGCCTGACGGCGGTCTTCAACGGCTGCCTGTACAACTACCGGGAGCTGCGCGAGGAACTGCGGGCCGAGGGATACCGCTTCACCTCCGGATCCGACACCGAGGTCCTGGTCAAGGCGTTCCACCGCTGGGGACCCGAGTGCGTGCGCCGCTTCACGGGGATGTTCGCCTTCGCCGTCCACGAGACCGTGTCGGGACGGCTGACCCTCGCCCGCGACCGGCTCGGGATCAAGCCGTTGTACGTCTCCGGGGACGGGCGGCGGCTGCGCTTCGCCTCCACCCTGCCCGCGCTGCTGGCCGGCGGCGAGGTGAGCACCGACATCGACCCGGTCGCGCTGCACCACTACATGACCTTCCACTCGCTGGTGCCCGGGGAGCGCACGATCCTCTCCGGCGTGCGCAAGCTGCCCCCGGCGACCGTGCGCACGGTCGAGGCCGACGGGACGTCCCGCGACACGGTCTACTGGGACCCGCCCTTCACCCGGCTGCCGTGCCACGAGGGGATGGACGCGCACGACTGGCGCGACGCCGTGCTCGACCGGCTGCGCGCCGCCGTACGCAGGCGCACGGTCGCGGACGTGCCCGTGGGTGTGCTGCTGTCGGGCGGCCTGGACTCCAGCGTCATCGTGGCGCTGCTGGCCGAGGAGGGCCCGCGGGACCTGTCGACGTTCAGCATCGGGTTCCGGGCGGCGGGCGGCGACGCGGGCGACGAGTTCCGCTACTCCGACCTGGTCGCCGAGCGCTTCGGCACCGACCACCACCGCATCCCGATCGAGGACTCGCGGCTGCTGTCGGACCTGCCGGAGGCGGTGCGGGCGATGAGCGAGCCGATGGCCAGCCACGACTGCGTCGCCTTCCACCTGCTGTCCGCGGAGGTCGCCAGGCACGTCAAGGTGGTGCAGACGGGCCAGGGCGCCGACGAGGTGTTCGCGGGATACCGCTGGTTCCCTCCGCTGGCGACCGTGCCGCGCGAGGACGCCTTCGCGGTGTACGCCAGGGAGTTCTTCGACCGGCCGCACGAGGACCTCGGCGGCATCGTCGCGCCCGCCCACCTGGCCGCGGACGACCCGAGCTCCGGCGTCGTCCGCCGCCACCTCGACCGGCCGGGCGCCGAGACCGCGCTCGACGCCGTCCTGCGCCTGGAGACCCGGCTGATGCTCGCCGACGACCCGGTCAAGCGGGTCGACAACATGACGATGGCCCACGGCCTGGAGGCCCGCACGCCGTTCCTCGACCACGAGCTGGTCGAGCTCGCGGCGGCGTGCCCGCCGGAGCTGAAGCTCGCCGGGGGCGGCAAGGGCGTCCTGAAGGAGGCCGCGCGGGCGCTGCTGCCGCCCGAGGTGGTCGACCGGCCGAAGGGGTACTTCCCGGTGCCCGCGATCCGGCACATCGACGGCCCGTTCCTCGACCTGATGCGCGACGCGCTCACCGCGCCCGCCGCCCGCGCCCGCGGCCTGTTCGACCCGGCGTACGTCGCGCGGCTGCTGCGGGACCCCGGGGCCGACCGCGCCACCACGGGGGTCAACATGGTGTGGCAGCTCGGGCTGCTGGAGATGTGGCTGCAGTCGCAAGGGATCTGATGGCGGAGCACGTACTCGGCGCCGGGCTCCCCCACGCCGTGTCCCACGACACCGCGTTCCTCGATGCCTGGGCCTGCCGGACGCCGGCCCTGTCCCCGGACCGCCGCGCCATCGCGTATGTCAGCGACCGCGACGGCGCGCCACGGGTCTGGGTCCAGCCGGCCAGGCCCGGCGCGGAGGCGCGGCCCGTCGACACCGGGCCGGAGCCGGTCGCCGAGGTCGGCTGGTCGCCCACCGGCGAGCGGCTGGCCGTGCTGGTGGCCCCGGGCGGCGGCGAGCACACCCAGGTCTGGACGGTCCGCCCCGACGGCGGCGACCTGCGGCCGCTGGCCGCGCCGGAGGGCGGGTCGGCCTGGTTCCGCGAGTGGACCGGCCGGGGCGACCTGCTCCTGGTGACCGAGGTCTCGGCGGCCGGGCCCGCCGAGGCCCTGCTGGTCGACGCGGGCACCGGGAGCCGCCAGACCGTCGCGGCCGGGCCTCTCCTGCGTCCGGAGTCGGTGAGCCGCGACCACGCGCGCATCCTGCTGCGCCGCGGCCCGAGAGGGATGCGGCGCGTGTTCCTGGCGGACCTGACCCCGGGCGGCACGGAGCAGCCGCTGCTGGCCGGCCTGCCCGGCTCCACCGACCACGGCGTCCTGTCCCCCGACGGCGAGACCGCCTACCTGCTGTCCGACGCGGGGCGCGACCGCGCAGCGCTGGTGGCGGTGAGCCGGGGCGGCGTCCCGGTGACGCTGGCCGAGCGCGCGGACGCCGAACTGGACCGCTTCGCGCTCGGCGCGGACGGCCGCCGCCTCGTGCTGGTGTGGAACGTCGCGGGCCGCTCCGAGCTGGCGGTGCTGGAGCCCGGAGCGGGCGCCCTCGGCACGGCTCCGGTCGCGTCCGGCACCGGGAGCCCGGCGCCGCGACCGCTGCCCCCGCCGCCGGGTGAGCTGGTGACCTCGGTCAGGGTGTCGCTCGACAGCAGGACGGCCGTGCTCGCCGTGGAGGGGCCCGCCCGGCCCTCCCACGTGGTGTCGTGCGACCTGGACACGGGCCGCTACCGGACCCTCGCGGGGGCGGGACGCGTCGCCGGAGCCGTGGACGCGGAACTCGTGCGGCTGACGGCCCGCGACGGGCTGGAACTCGCCGGGTGGCTCTACCGCCCGCCCGGCGCCCGGGGCCCCGCGCCGTACGCGCTGTTCCTGCACGGCGGGCCTGAGGACCAGGAGCGGCCCGCGTTCACGCCGCTGTACCAGTGCCTGGTGGCCGCGGGGATCGGCGTCTTCGCGCCGAACGTGCGTGGTTCCGCCGGGTTCGGCAGGGCCTTCCGCGAGGCCGACGACCACGCGCTGCGGTTCCACGCCGTCGACGACGTGGCGGACTGCGCCGCCTTCCTGGTGCGGGCCGGCGTCGCCGACCCCGTACGGCTGGCCTGCATGGGCTGGTCGTACGGCGGCTATCTCACGCTGGCCGCCCTCGTCACCTATCCGGGGCTCTTCCGCGCCGGGGTCGACGTGTGCGGGATGGCCGACTTCGCCACCTTCTACGAGCGCACCGAGCCGTGGATCGCCGCCGCCGCCGTGAGCGAGTACGGCCACCCGGAGGCCGACCGCGACCTGCTGCGCGCGCTGTCGCCCCTGCACGCCTTCGACCGCCTGGCCGCTCCCCTCCTGGTGGTGCACGGCGCGCGGGACACCAACGTCCCGGTGTACGAGGCGGAACAGGTCGTCGGCGCGGCCCGGGCGCGCGGCGTCCCCTGCGAGTTGCTGCTGTTCGAGGACGAGGGGCACGAACTGCGGCGGCGGGTCAACAGGGTCACGTTCGCGCGGCGGGTCACCGAGTGGCTCGGACGGCACCTGACGTGCCCGTCCTCCCTCTGAGCGGCCCGTCCTCGCCCTGAGCGGTCAGTGCGGCTCGTGCAGCCGCGCCAGGTCGCTCTCCATCTTGGCGATGACCCGCTGGTATCCCTCCCACCCGTACATCCGGAACAGCTCGGACTTCAGGCGCAGTGTCTCCTCCTGCACCGCCTCTGGACCCTGGCGGCGTATCGCGTCGAGCGCGAGACGCGCCCGCCGTTCGCTGTCGGTGGCGCCGGCGAGATCCTCGCGTCTCATCTCAGGAGTAGGCATGGGGCTCTGCCCTCCGGGGCTGGACAACGGTGTCTACACCTGACGCGCCCGCGGCACTTGAGGTTGACCGCGCGGGGAAAATCTTCGCCGGGGCGTTATCTACGCGTCGGAAGCGAGGTCAGGGCGCCACGCCGCCGGGGACGTCGACCGCGATCTCGCCGCCGAGCCGATGGCCTCCCGCGAGGAGGAGGTTGTCGCCGCTCCAGAACCTGCCGGGGTCGTACCAGTTCGGGCGGCGGCCCTCGGGCAGCAGGCTCATCTCCTCGTAGGTCACGGCGACCACCTCCGCGCAGTAGGCGGTCTCCAGCGCCCTGTCGCGGGCCGTTGCCCGCTCCGCGTCCCGCGGCGCGCGCAGGGCCGAGGGCCGGAGCGAGGGAACCCGCCCGCGGATCCAGCGTCCCGCCAGGCGGGCGGTGGAAGGGAACGGCGTGCCGTCCAGCCGGGCGATTGTCCGCAGGACGGCGTCCTCCATCTCCCTGGTCACGCCCGGCTCAAGCTGGCGCAGCCAGGCGCGCTGGCCGTACCTCGCCGCCCAGACGCGGACCGCGTCGCGCATGTCGTGCAACTGGACGCCGCGCTGGTGCGTGCCCGACCACATGTCGGGCAGCGACCGGCCGAGTTCGGCGTGCCACATGAGCGGCGGCAGGTCCTCGATCACCACGGCCATGCCCACATGGTTGACCGGGCTGTTGGTGGTGACCTGGATTGCGCGATCCGGGACGCTGCGTCCGCGAAACACCCAGACATCGCCGGTGCGTGCCAGTTCGAGTGCCTTGTCGAGAGTTATCCGCGTCTGAGCCACGGCAGTAGCCTAGGCACATGCGCTGGTGGAAGATATTCGGTCTGGCCGCCTTCGCGGGTGTCGCGGCGACCGGTGTGGTGATCGCACGGGCCGAGCGCCGCAGGCGCGCGTACACGCCGGAGGAGATCCGGGACCGCCTGCGGGCCAGGCACGCCGAGGCCGTCGCCGCGCCGGACACGTCCCCCGGCGCCGGCGCCCGCTGACCCCCGCGCGGCCCTACGGACAGGTCACCGGCCCGCCCGGTGCCGTCCGGTGGGAGGCCGCGCGCCGCTCAGCGGCCGTACGCGTCGAAGCCCAGCTTGACCGCGACCGCGAGGCCGCAGAGGGCCGCGCCGACGCGCAGCGTCTGCCCGGGCATGCGGCGGGCGACCGCGGGGCCGATCCGGCCGCCCACGAGGAACCCCACCGCCAGCGGCCCGACGGCGGCCCAGTCGACCGGCCCCATCATGGCGAACCAGACGGCCGCGACGGCGTTGGCGAACGCGCCCACGACGTTCTTGACCGCGTTGACACCGGCCGCCGGCCGGTCGAGCGCCGCGGCGAGCACGGCGAACATCAGGATGCCGCCCGCGGCTCCGAAATACCCGGTGTAGACGGCGACGCAGAAGACGCCCGCGCGCAGGGCCACGCCGTTCTCCCCGCCGAGGTACACCCGTCCCGCGCGGGGCCGGTGCAGCAACAGCAGCAGCGAGGCGCTCGCGATCAGCGCCGGCGCGACCGCCTCGAACGTCCGCGACGGCGTGACCAGGAGCAGCGCCGCGCCCGTCGCGCCGCCGAGCGCGGTGACGAGGCCGAGACGGGCGAGCAGACGCCCCTGGCCCGTCAGCTCCTGCCGCGACCCGGCCGCCGCGCCCACTCCGGTGAACAGCAGCGCGACGGTGTTGGTGACGTTGGCCGTGAGCGGCGGCAGGCCGAAGGCCAGCAGCGCGGGGTACGACACGACCGTGGCGAGGCTCACGACCGTGCTGACAATCCCGGCGACCAGGCCGACACCGGCCAGTCCGAGCACGTCGGCAAGCACAGGAGAACCCAACCATACGAGTTCCGGTCAGCCGGAACCGGCCCGAAGGCCGCGCCACGACGGCCCGGGCACCGGTCGGCCCGTCGTGTCCGTCAGGAGGCGGGGAAGCGCAGCACCCAGCGGCGTTGCCAGGGGGTCTCGACGGCGCGCGGGTGATACTCGGCCCGCGCCCAGGCGACGGCCCGGTCGGCGGGCAGGCCCGCCAGGACGGCCAGGCACGCGATGACGGTGCCGGTGCGCCCCACTCCGCCGCCGCAGGCGACCTCCACCCGGCGGCCCGCCCGGGCCTGCTCGTGCAGGGCGCGGATGCGGCCGATCGCCTGCTCCCGGTCGCGGGGCAGCAGGAAGTCGGGCCAGTCGATCCACTCGTGCGTCCAGGTGATGCCCTGGTCGTGCGCACGCCTGAGCCGCCCGCCGCCGAGATAGAGGCCGTAGTCGGGCGCCACGCCGGCAGGAGCGGGCCGCCGCAGGCCCCGGCCGCGGACCCAGACGCCGTCGGGAAGGCTGATCGCGCCGGGGAGACGAGTTTCGGGCATGCCCAAGTATGTCTCCGCCACGGGAAAAGAAGAGCCTGGCCTCGTGTCGCGAATGGCGCGAGACCGGATGTTTTGACCGCGTCAATACGCATTATTGGCTTTTTTTGCGATTTGCGCGTCCGTTCGAGCTTCGGGGGTAGCCCGACCCTCCAGGGACGATTTCGACCCAAGGAGGCTTCAGTGAGCGACTTCCATACCGAGACGCGAACATTCGCCGGGGGAAGCGAACTGCCGCAGGACGCCGGGCGACCGCGGTCCGGGCCGCAGGGCACGAGGCACGAGGGAACAGCCCACGAGGAAGCGGGGCACGAGGGAACCGCGCACCAGATCCGGCACGCGGCGCGCGAGACGGCCCACGAGGCCGGGTCGGCCGCCGGTGAGGTGGCCGTGACCGCGCGGGATCAGGCGCGGACGGTGGCCCACGAGGCCAGGCAGCAGACGCGGCACGTCCTCCACCAGGTGCGCAGGCACACCGACGAGCAGGCCACGCAGCAGAGCAGGCGCGCGGCCGACACGCTCCGGCAGTGGACCGGCGAACTGGAGGCCATCGGCGACAACGCCAAGCCCGACTCCCCCATGCGAGGCGTGGTCCAGCAGGTCGCGGAGCGGGGTCATCGCGCCGCCGACTACCTGGAGACCGAGGGCCTGCAGGGCGCGGTGCGCGACGTGCAGGACTTCGCGCGGCGCCGCCCGGGGCTGTTCCTCGCCGGCGCCCTGGTCGCCGGGTTCCTCGCCGGGCGGGCCGTCAAGGCCGTCGCCTCGGCGGAGGACCCGCACGCGGACGGCACGGCGAAGGGCTCGCCGGACAGCACACCGAACAGGACGGCGTACGACGCGAGGTACGGCACGGCGGCCGGCGACACGAGGCCGTCCGGCCCCGGCTCCTCGTACGACCCCTCCTACGGTTCCTCGTACGGCTCCGCCACCGGCACGGGAACCGGCTACCCCACCGGAGCCCGCCACCCGGCGGACGAGATCCGGGACGGCCGCGCCGACGGGCTGAGCGACTCGGAGGGGTTCCCCCGCGCGCCGGGCGCCGGAGGTGAGCCGCGATGAGTCACCCCGTCCCGCCCGCCGAGCCCTCGCTGGGCAAGCTGGTCGGGGAGATCGGCACGGATCTGTCCACGCTGTTCCGCCAGGAGGTGGCGCTCGCGAAGGCCGAGATCCGGCAGGAGGCCGCGAAGGCCGGCAAGGCGGCCGGAATGCTCGGCGGAGCCGGCTTCGCCGGATACATGGTGGCGCTTCTCGTCACGCTGGCCGTGGTGTTCGGGCTCGGCAACGTGATGGACCCGGCCTGGGCCGCGCTCATCGTCGCGGCCGTGTGGGCGGTGGCAGGCGGGGTCCTGTTCGCCCGCGGCAGGGAGCGGATGCGCGAGGTGAACCCCACGCCCGAGCAGACCATCGAGACGCTGAAGGAGGACGTGCGATGGGCGCGAGCCCAGAGGAGATAAGGGCCGAGATCGAGGTGACGCGGGCGGAGCTCGCCGCCGACGTGGACCGGCTCACCGACCGGACGAGCCCGGCGCGCATCGTGCGGCGCCGTGCGGACAGGATGCGCGAGATGACGCACTCGGTGAAGGAGAAGGTGATGGGAGTACCGGCACGCGCCACTCACACGGTTCGCGGCCACACCGGCGACACCGCGGGGACGGTGCGCGACGCCGCCGTCCACGCCGGTGAGACGGTCCGCGAGACCGCGGCGGAGGCCGGCGGGATGGTCAGGCACGGCGCCCAGCAGGCCGCCCAGACCGTGCGCGAGGCGCCGCACCAGGCGATGCGGAGCACGCAGGGCAACCCGCTCGCCGCGGGGCTGATCGCCTTCGGCGCGGGGCTGCTGGCCGCGAGCCTGCTGCCGAAGACCTCCGCCGAGGAGCGTGCGGCCGTGCGGGTCAAGGACCGGGCCGAGGAGATGGCCGAGCCGGTCAGGCAGGCCGTCCAGGAGACCGCCCAGCGTGTCGGCGAGGACGCCAGGGAGGCGGTCCAGCAGGTGCGCGAGACGGCCGCCGAGGCGACCAGGACCACGGGCGAGGAGGCCCGCGACCAGGCGCGGCAGGTCGCCGGGCAGGCCCGTGACCAGTCGCGGGAGATGACCGGGAAGACCTGGTCATAGCGGGTCGCTGAGACGGATCGAGGGCCGGGCCGGCGGTGAGGGCCCGGCCCTCGGCGTGCGCGGGGATACGATCAAGGTGTGGGGCGGACCGAGGAGGCGGCGATGGCGCGGAGCACGGGGGCGTGAGGGCCGCCCGGCTGCACAAGACGGGCGACATCAGGCTGGCCGACGAGCCGCCGCCCGTCCCCGGGCCCGGCGAGAGCCTGGTGCGCGTCACCGCCGTCGGGCTGTGCGGCTCCGACCTGCACTGGTACTCCGAGGGCGGCATCGGCGACGCCGTGCTGGACGAGCCGCTCGTCGTGGGACACGAGATCGCGGGGGTCGTCGAGGGCGGCCCCCGGCACGGCACCCGGGTGGCGGTGGACCCCGCCATCCCCTGCGGACGCTGCGCGGTGTGCGCGACGGGATACGGCAACCTCTGCCCGCACGTCCGCTTCGCCGGGCACGGCGCGCTCGACGGCGGTTTGCGCGAGTTCCTCACCTGGCCCGGCGAGTTGCTGCACCCGCTGCCCGAAACGCTCTCCGACAGCGAAGGGGCGATGCTCGAACCGCTCGGCGTCGCGCTCCACACCGTGGACCTGGGGCACCTGGGTCTCGGGACGCCCGTCGCCGTCGTCGGCTGCGGGCCCATCGGGCTGCTGGTGGTCCGGCTCGCCCGGCTCGCCGGCGCGTCGGTGGTGGTCGCCGTCGACCCGCTGCCGCACCGCCGGGCCGCCGCCCTGCGGTACGGCGCCGACCACGCGCTCTCCCCCGAGGACGCGGGACCGGCGGCGTGGGCCGCGATCGACGGGCTGGACGGCCTCGGCGTACGGGTGGCCTTCGAGGTGGCGGGCGCCGACGACGCGGTGCGCGTCGCCATGACCGCCGTGCGGCCCGGGGGCCGGGTCGTGCTGGCCGGCATTCCCGACGACGACCGCACGTCGTTCCCCGCGTCGCTGGCCCGGCGCAAGGGCCTCACGCTCGCCCTGGTCCGGCGGATGAACCTCACCTATCCCCGGGCGATCCGTCTCGTCGCAGACGGCGCGGTGGACGTGTCGTCGCTGGTCACCGAGCGCTTCCCGCTCGCGGCCACGGCGGACGCCTTCACCGCCGCCGTCTCCCGGCGCGGCCTCAAGGTCGTGGTGGAACCTCACCGCTGAGAGCCCCGATGCGCCATAACGGGCAGAGGCGGTCGAATTGACAGCCGCGCTGTCAGAAGTGCCGCGACACGAGTCAAGGTTCTCGCGAAATCCCGGTACGGCGGGCGCGACACGGGGTATCTTCTGAGCATCGCGCAAGCGAGCAGGCTTATCCGGGGCAGTCGCCCCCGAGGGCGCGGTCTTTCTGGGCCGCGCCCTCTTTATTTCCCTCCACTGCCCCTCCACCCCCCGAGGTTGCGTCAGCATGCACGCGATTCCCGCCGGCCGTGACCCCCGGTCCCCCTACTCCCGGCACGTCACCACCCGGCTGCTCGACTTCACCAGCGCCGCCACCCCGTGGGCGCGCCGATTGTGGACCGTCAGCTCCTTCCTCGCCCTGGAGGAGCTGTACGAGGCCGGGGTGTGGGTCGACCGGCGGGTGCTGTCGCAGGCGGCGGTGGACTGGCAGCGCCACGCGCTGGAGCGCCTGCTCGGCGACGATCCCGCCCTGGGCACCGCGGCCTACCGCCGTGAGCTGCGCGACGTGCTGCGCACCACTCTCACCCTGGCCAGCGACGGCCGCCGCAAGCTACGCCACCTCGTCGACATCGGGCGGCCCGGCTATCTGGACCGCTGGTCGTCCTGCGCGGCGGCGCAGGAGCCGCCCCGGGCCGAACGCGTGGCCCGGGCCGTCGCCGCGCACCTGCTCGACAGCGGGCACAGCCTGACGGGTGTGCAGCGCTGGCTCCGGGCCGGCCATCTGAATCTGTCCGCGACGGACCTGATCGCCGAGGCGTCCGCCCTGCTGGCCCGGCCGCCGCGCCAGTGGCGGGTCGTCGTCCCCTTCCGCGCGCTGAGCCGGCACGAGGAACTGGCCGGCTGGCTGCCCAACTGGCTGACGGCCGAGCAGACGCGGCCGCTGATGGCGGGCGCGAGCGCCGGACGGCACCGGGAGGTGGTGGGCGGGCTCACCTACTCGGTCGAGGCCAGGGACGCCGAGCGCGCCGTGGAGATCGTCGCCGACTTCGTCGAACGGCTGCAGGCGCGGGCGCGCTTCACCGCCGCGGGTGCGGTCGTCCCGCTGGGCGAGGCGTACATCGGAGGCGAGGACCGGCCGCTCCCCCTCCTGCTGCCCTCGCGCGGCGCGCAGGTGCTCTCACTCGCCGCCGAGCGGCAGCTGTACGTGGTCGGCCAGGACGTGCAGCGGTTCGGCGAGCAGGCCAGGAGCACGGTCGACGAGGCCCTGGAGATCGCCTCCGGGCTCAACCAGGGGCCGCTCGCGCCCGCCATCGCGGGAGGCTGGGCGGCTCTCGAGTCCCTACTGACCGAGGCCAGGGATCCCGACGAGCGGGAGAAGGTGGTGGCCGCCTCCCGCGCCGCCGCGCTCGTCGCCTGCTCCTGGCCGCGGGCCGAGCTCACCGCGCTCTCCTACCGGATCAGGGAGGTGCCCGGTGACGCTCTCACCGACAAGCTGACGGCCTGCGTGTCCAACCGGGAACGTTCCACACTCGTCGCCGCCGAACTGGAGAGCCGGGACGGGCTCCCCCTGGTGCGGTCGTGGCGGACCGGCAGCGACGTGGCGTCGGTCTTCCGGATGAAGGCGCTGCTCGCCGACCGCCGGCACGTGCTGGGGCGGGTGCGCGGCTACCTGGAGGTGTCGCTGCGGCGGCTTTACCGGTGCCGCAACATCGTGCTCCACGGCGGTTCCACCGGCGGCGTCGCGCTTCCCGCCGCCCTGCGGGTCACGGCGCCGCTGGTGGGCGCCGCGCTCGACCGGATCGCACACTCCCATCTGGTGGCCGGGGTGCCCCCGCTCGCGCTCGCGTCGAGGGCGGAGACCGCGCTGCGCATGGTGGACGACGACCTCGGGCCCGGCCTGTGCGATCTCATCGACTGAGTCGCCGGCTCACCGGCTGAGGAACTGGTCGTACCCGAGCTTGGCGACCAGGGCGGCCACGACGCACAGCAGGACGACCCGGACGAACCCCGAGCCCCGGTTGAGCGCCATCCGCGCGCCGATCTGCGCCCCTGCGATGTTGCAGGCGGCCATGGCCAGGCCGATCGCCCACACCACGTGGCCCTGCACGGCGAAGACGATGAGCGCGCCGAGGTTCGTGCCGGTGTTGACGACCTTCGCCGTGGCGGAGGCCTGGACGAAGTCCATTCCGAGGACGGAGGTGAACGCGATCAGCAGGAAGGTGCCGGTGCCCGGCCCCACGATGCCGTCGTAGTAGGCGATGCCGACGCCCGCCACCGCGATTCCCGCCACCGCCCGCGCCGGCGTGCGCAGGTGAGGGTGGGCCAGCCGGCCGAACCCCGGCCGCAGGGTCACGAACGCCCCCACCCCGAGCAGCACGACCATCACCAGCGGCTTCAGCACGTCCGCGTCGAGCAGGGCGGCCGAGACGGCGCCCAGACCGGCGCAGGCGACCGCCAGGGCCGCGGCGGGTACGGCCACCGCCCGGTCGAGCTTGGTCTTCCTCGCGTAGGTGACGGCGGCCGACCCGGTGCCGAAGATGGCGGCGGACTTGTTCGTCGCCAGCGCCTGGACCGGGGTGAGGCCCGCCAGGAGCAGCACCGGCAGTTGCAGCAGCCCTCCCCCGCCGACGACGGCGTCCACCCATCCGGCGGCCAGGGCCGCGACGAGCAAGAGCACGATCTGTCCGGCACCCATACCGCTTCGTCCCCCTCGTACCGGTTTGAGATGACCCGACGAGCGAGCCTAGCGGGCGTCGCGCAGCCCGGCGCTGGCCAGGACCTCCTGACGGGGCGACGTCGTGCTCTCGGCGGCGGTCAGGCCGGAGGCGGACAGGTGCGCGTCGACGATCCGCAGCCCGACCGGGTACCCCGCGTGGTCGGGCAGGCCCACGGGCGGCTGACCCATCAGCTCCGCCGTGGCGTCCCCGTGCACGTACGCGACGAAGTTGTGCATGCCGGTCAGGTTCAGGGCTCCGGTGATCGTGGCGTACGCCGCGTCGAGCGCGGGCCCGTCCAGGCAGGTGCTCCATGGGCCGAGCCCCTGCGGCCCGTACAGCTCACGGACGAAGGCGTCGGCGAGCCCTTCTGACACGATCTGCTCGCCCAGGGTGACGGTCGCGGGGTCCCACGCGACGTTCGAGTACCGGATGTTGTGGTTGAGCTCATGGACGGCGCACTGCCCGAGGCGGCCGAGGTTGTCCTCCGTCGGCCAGACGAGGAGGTAGACCAGGCCGCTGCCGCTCATCCCGATGTAGCCGTGGTTGCGCCGCACCAGGTGCTCCGCGTCCGGGTCGCCGAGGACGATGTAGACCTGCAGCGTCTCGGGGCTCCGGATGCCGGGCACGGCCTCGCGCTGGTGCTTCCACGCACGGGTGAGCGCGTCGCGGACCTGCTCCCACACGCCCGCCTCGCGCATCCGCCGCACCGCGGGCAGGTAGCGCTCGTCGTCCCTGTCGACGCGGAAACCGGACCCCTTGTGGTGCATGCCGACCACGTCGTCGACGGGCATCCAGGGCACCGCGTCCCACATGGGACGGAGCATGCCGGTGAGCGCGGCGGGCCGTTCCGCGAGGGGGGCGGCCAGCAGGTCGGCCATCGCGGTGGCCGTGTCGTGAACGATGATCTCCATGCCGCCGACGCTAGAAGCTCACGCTACGTGAGACTCAAGGGGAATTCCCCGGCGACCCCATGTCACGCGTCCACCGCGATCGGCCGGCCAAGGGTCTTGCCGGAGAAGCGACAGAAGCGACAATATAAGTCGCTATACGTCTAACGACGTGTGGTCTGGCGCCAACGGAGGTGGCCTGTGACGATGATCGGCTCGGCGGTACCGCGCAAGGAGGACGCCGCACTGCTGACCGGGCGCGGCACGTTCGTGGACGACATCCATCGTCCGGGGCTGCTCCATATGGTCTACGTGCACAGCACCGAGGCCCACGCGCTCGTCACCGGGATCGACACCGAGGAGGCCAGGTCCCTGCCGGGCGTGCTCGGCGTCTGGACCGCGCGGGACTTCGCCGACCTGCCGCCCCGCCCGTCCGTCCCGGGCCTGGAACGCGGCTACCTGGCCGGCGACAAGGTGCACTACGTCGGCGAGCCGGTGGCCGTGGTGGTCGCCGCCGACCGGTACACCGCCGCGGACGCCGCGCGGGCCGTCCGGGTGGCCTACGAGCCGCTGCCGGTGATGGCCACGGTGGCCGACGCGCTCGCGCCGGGCGCCGTGCCCATCTTCGCGCCGCTGCCCGGCAACCTCGCCCTGGAGCAGCAGGTGACGCCGGACGACGTGACGGCCGATCTCGCGGCCGCCCCGCACCGCCTGCGCGCCCGGCTGGTCAACCAGCGCTGCGCGGGCACGCCGATCGAGCCGTACGGGGTGCTCGCCGACTGGACCGGGGCGGGACCGACCGTGTGGGCCACGGTCCAGGCGCCGCACCGGGTCCGCGCGGAGATCGCCGAGCGGTTCGGGCTCGCCAGGCACCTGGTCCGCGTGATCGCGCCCGACGTCGGCGGCGCCTTCGGGGTGAAGTCCTCGTTCATGCCCGAGCTCTTCCTCGCGCCCGAACTGTCCCGCCGGCTCGGCCGGCCGGTCAAGTACGTCGAGACCCGCGGCGAGCACATGGTGCACACCTACCACGGCCGCGACCAGATCCAGGACGTCGAGGTGGGGTTCGACGCCGAGGGCCGGATCCTCGCCATGGACGTGACGATCACCGTCAACATCGGCGGCGTGCCGGACCCGGTGGGCATCGGGCTCGCCACGCTGACCTCGTACATGCTGGGCGGGTGCTACCGGATCCCCAAGATCGCCGCGCGCTACCGCAGCGTCGTTACGAACACGACGCCTACCGCGTCCTACCGGGGAGCGGGACGGCCGGAGGCGAGCTTCCTCATCGAGCGGGTGGTCGACCTCGTCGCCCGCGAGCTCGGCGAGGACCCCGCCGACGTGCGGAAGGTCAACCTGATCCAGCCTGAGGAGATGCCGTACCAGACCCCGTTCGAGGGGATCGTCTACGACGAGGCCGACTACCCGGCCGCGCTGGACCTGCTGCTGGGCGAGCTGGACTACGCCGCCCTCCGCGCGGAGCAGGCCCGCAGGCTGGCCGACCCGGCCGCCCCGCTGCTCGGCGTCGGGCTGTCCACGTTCGTGGAGATGGGCGGCTTCGGGCCGACGCCGCTGTTCGAGCAGTTCGGCTACCTCGGCGGCTGGGAGTCGGCGAACGTCCGGATGCAGCCGGACGGCTCGGTGATCGTCCTGGTCGGCACCGCCCCGCACGGGCAGGGCCACCAGACCGCCCTGGCCCAGATCGTCGCCGACCAGCTGAACGTGCCCTTCGACGCCATCAGCGTGCTGTACGGCGACACCGCGGTCGTGCAGGAGGGCACCGGCACCATGGGCAGCCGCGGCATGCCGGTCGCGGGCAACGCCGTACGGCAGGCCGCGGTGGAGGTGGCCGCCAAGGCGAGGACCATCGCCGCGCACATGCTGGAGGCCGAAGCCGACGACGTGGTGCCGGTGGGCGACGGGTTCCAGATCAAGGGCGTGCCCGAGGCGACGGTCACCATGGCCGAGGTGGCCGTGCGCGCCTTCAAGCCGCACCTGCTGCCCGAGGGGACCGCGCTCGGCCTGGAGCACACCGCCTACTACGAGCCGAAGAACCTCAGCTACCCGAGCGGCGCGCACGGGTGCGTGGTGGAGATCGACAGGGACACCGGGCGGGTGACGGTCCTGCGCTACGTCTGCGTGGACGACTGCGGCACCGTCATCAACCCGCTGACGGCGCGCGGGCAGATCCACGGCGGCGTCGCCCAGGGCATCGCGCAGGCGCTGTACGAGAAGGTCGCGTTCGACCCCGGCGGCCGGCCGCTCGCCGCCTCGCTGGAGGACTACATGGTGCCGGGCCCGCTCGACCTGCCCTCGTACGAGACCCATCACATCGAGACGAAGTCCAGCTTCAACCCGCTCGGCGCCAAGGGGCTCGGCGAGGCGGGGGCGACGGCCGCGCCGCAGGCCGTGGTGAACGCCGTGGTGGACGCGCTGGCCCACCTCGGCGTACGCGACGTGGAGATGCCCTGCACGCCGGAACGAGTCTGGAAGGTCATGCACGATGCGCGTTGAGATCACCGTCAACGGACAGCCGCACACCCGGGAGGTGGAGCCCCGGCTGCTGCTCGTCCACTTCCTGCGCGACACGCTGTCCCTGACCGGGACCCACATCGGCTGCGACACCTCCAGTTGCGGAGCCTGCACGGTGCTGCTCGACGGCGTGGCCGTCAAGTCCTGCACCGTCCTGGCCGCGCAGGCCGACGGCCGCGCGGTCACCACGATCGAGGGGCTGGCCGGGGAGGACGGGCTGTCACCGGTGCAGGAGGGCTTCCGGCAGTGTCACGGCCTGCAGTGCGGGTTCTGCACGCCGGGCATGGTCATGGCCGCCACCGCGCTGCTCGCCGAACGGCCCGACCCGACGGAGCAGGAGATACGCAATGGGCTGAAGGGCAACATGTGCCGGTGCACCGGCTATCAGATGATCGTCGAGTCGGTCCGGTGGGCGGCCGCGAACGGAGGCGCGCGATGATCCCGGCCGGCTTCTCCTACGTGCGCGCGGGCTCCGTCGAGGAGGCGCTCGACGAGCTGTCCCGGCACGGCGACGCCGCCAGGCTGCTGGCGGGCGGCCACTCGCTGCTGCCCGCGATGAAGCTGCGGCGGGCCGAGCCCGGCGTACTGATCGACATCGGCAGGCTCGGCGAGCTGTCGTACGTGCGGGCGGACGGCGACCGGATCGCGGTCGGCGCGCTCACCACCCACCGGATCCTGGAGCGCGACCCGGTGGTGGCGGAGGGGGCGCCGCTGCTGGCCGCCGCCGCGCGCCGGATCGGCGACCAGCAGGTGCGCAACCGCGGCACGATCGGCGGCTCGCTGGCGCACGCCGACCCCGCGGCCGACCTGGCCGCAGCGGTGCTGGCGCTGGACGGCGTGCTGGTGGCGCGCGGCCCGTCTGGTGTGCGGGAGATCCCGGCCCGCGAGTTCTTCACCGGCCGGCACAGGAACGCGCTGGCGGCCGGCGAACTGCTCACCGAGATCCGGCTGCCGGCCGCGGCCGGCCTGTCGCAGGCGTTCGAGAAGTTCAGCCGCCGCGCCCTGGACTGGGCCGTGGTCGGGGTCGCCGCCCAGGCGCGCCCCGGAGGCGGCACCGCGATCGCGCTGATCGGCATGGGGCCGACGCCGGTGCGGGCGACGGCGGTGGAGGAGGCCCTGGCGGCCGGCGTCCCCGCCGCCGAGGCGGCGCGGCTCGCCGCGCGGGGCTGCGAACCGCCGGACAACGCGGTCGCGAGCGCCGCCTACCGCGCCCACCTCGCCGAGGTCCTGGTGGCCCGCGCCCTGGCGGCCCTGTAGCCGCCCGGGCCACCGCGCCCGGGTTCCGGGGGACGTCGGGGGCCCGGCCGTGACATCGCGGCCGGGCCCTCGCGTTCGCCCTGCTCCTCCGCCGGATCCGCCGTGGCCGCGTCCCTCGCGCGCGCCGCGGCGAGGAGTCGCCCGGTCACCCGGTGGGCGGCCTCATCCGAACACCACCGGATAGGACGCGAAGTGGTCCCGCGAGGAGTTCGGGTCCCGCCGCGGCGGCCGCTGCGGGTCGGACCTCGCGCCGGCGGCGAGCAGCGCCGACAGCATGAGCGTGACGGTGCCGAGCACCCGCTCGTGCTCCTGCTCCGCACCGTCCGCCGCCGCACCGTCCGCCACCGGGCCGTCCACCACCGCACTGTCCACCTCGGGGACGCCGCCGGCGAGCTCGGTGCCGATGCAGGCGTGCATGCCCCCGCCGAAGGCGTGGCCCCACCTGGGGACGCCGGCCGGGACCTCGCGCAGCGGGTCGAACTCGTCCGGCCGCTCGAACACCCGCGGGTCGCGGTTGGCCGCCGCGATGTCCAGCACGACGACCGCGCCCTCGGGGATCTCGGTGCCGCCGCGCAGCACGGCCGGGGCGAGCGCCCGGCGCCGCGCGACGGGGCTGGCCGGGTGCAGGCGCAGGGTCTCGTGCACGCAGCGCTGGAGCAGGACCGGGTCGTCGAGCGCCTTCCCCGCCGCGGCCGGGTCGCGGCGGAGCCAGGCGAAGAACTCGTCGGCCGAGTGCGTGAACGCGTCGGCGGTGCTGTGCGAGCCCGCCTGCAGGTAGAAGGCGCATTCGCGGAGCAGGATCTCGTGGTCGACGCCGAGCTCGTCCTGGTGGCGCAGCAGTCCAGTGAGCACGTCGCGGGGCAGGTCCTGCTCGCTCAGCTCGCCCGCCGCGTGCCGGTCCAGCAGCTCGCGGCGGCGGGCCATGGAGGGCCGCAGGAACGTCGCGTCGAACTCCTCGAGCGCCGCACGTACCTCGGCCCGTACGGTCTCCGGGTCGCGGGTGGTGTGCACCAGGGTGGCGCCCTCGGAGAACTTCTTCGCGTAGCGGTAGAGCGCGTCCGCCTCGTCCGCGCCGCCGGTGGGCCGGTCGACGCCCGCGACCAGCGCGGTCAGACTCATGATCGTGCGGTAGCCGAGCTCGACCAGGTCCGCGCGGCCTTCCGCTGCGAACGGCGCCAGCGTGTCCCGTACGACGTCGCGCAGGAACTCGCGCTCCCAGTGCCGGAACGTGCCGCGGCGGAACAGCCGGTTCTCCACCCTGCGGCGTACGCGGTGGTCCTCACCGTGCAGCACCAGAAGGCAGTCGGCCATCACGACCCCGCCCTCGTCGTAGAGCGCCTGTTTCAGGTCGCGCAGCCGGAAGGCCTCCCGTACGTCGGCGTAGCCGTCAAGGGTGATCGTCGTCATCGCCACGCGCTCCCTGAGCTCACGAGGTTAGAACGCTAACGACGCTATCAGCGGACACTGGTTCGAGAAAAGATCCTGGTGGCGCTAATGCCTGCCCCGCTCGTCGTTAGGGTCTTGACTCCGCTTAGCGCGTCACGAGACCCTCAGTGGCGACCGGGTGTCCCCCGACCCGGTCGGCGCCAACGGAGGAGCGAGTCGACATGACAGCCGTCGCCGAAGAGACCACCATCGTCCTCACCACTTTCGCCGACGCCAAGGACGCCTATCGCAGCAAGGACCTGCGCCAGTCCCTCTACGACGAGGGCGAGGTCGTGATGGCCGACGTTCTGGTGAACCTGCACGGCGAAGAGCACAGGTCCCGGCGCCGGGTGGAGAACCGGATGTTCCGGCGCGAGGTCTTCGAGCGCTACGAACGCGAGCTGTTCCCCGGGGTGATCGAGCAGACCCTGGCCCCGTACCAGGCGGAGGGCCGCGTCGACCTGGTGCACCTCGGACACGAGCTGATGCTCAACCTCGCCGCGCTGACCGCGGGCGTCGACCGCCCGGAGGGCACCGCCGAGGAGAGCCGGCGGCTCTACGCCTACATGATGAGGTTCATCGAGGGCGCCACGCTCGCGCACTCCACGAAGGCCAAGGCGGCGCAGCGGCGCGTGATCGCGCAGGCGCTGGAGGACTGGGACGCGGAGTTCCTGGCCCCCTCCATCGCCCGCCGCACCGAACTGCTGGAGCGGGAGGCCGCCGGTGAGGACGCCGACGTCCCCAGCGACGTGCTCACCACCCTGCTGCGCCACACCGGCGAGCTGCGGCTGCCGCCCGAGGTGATCCGCAGGGAGGTCGCGTTCTTCCTGCTGGCCGGCGCCCACACCAGCGCCACGGCGTTCGTCCGCTCGGTCGACCACATCCTGGGCTGGATCGAGGCGCACCCGGAGGACACCGGGCTCGCCGCCACCGACCCGCTGTTCGTCCAGCGCTGCGTGCACGAGACCGTGCGCCTCAACCCGTCGAGCCCGATCGGCCGGCGGCGCGCCCTGGCGCCGGTCTCGCTGCGCTCGGGCGTCGAGATCCCCGAGGGCGCGACCGTGGTGATCGACCTGCAGGCTGTCAACCGCGACCCTGAGGTCTTCGGCCCGGACGCCGCCGAGTTCGACCCGCACCGCACGCTCCCCGCGAACGTCGCTCCCTTCGGGTTGAGCTTCGCCGCCGGAATGCACGTGTGCATCGGCCAGGACCTGGCCGCCGGAGTCGTGCAGCGGGTCGGCGCGGATCCGGACGAGCACCTGTTCGGCCTGGTCACCGGCGTGGTCCAGCGGATGTTCGCGGCGCGGGTGCGCCGCGACCCCGACAACCCGCCGCAGCGCGACGCCAACACCCAGCGGCCCTACTGGGGCTCCTACCCGGTCCTGTTCGGAGGGGACGAGTGACGTATCGGATCGAGTTGCAGCGGGACCTGTGCATCAGCTCCGGCAGGTGCGTGGCCGAGTCGCCGGAGGTGTTCCGGTTCGACGATGACGAGATCGTCGAACTGGTCCCCGGCGGGCCGCGGCCGGCCGACGAGCAGATCTTCGCCATCGCCCGCGACTGCCCCTCCGGCGCCGTCCGCGTCTTCGACGGAGACGAGGAGATCGATGTCCACTGAGCGGGCCGTGGCGGCGGAGCGTTCTGGCGGGCGCCCCGCCATGAGGCCGGGGCCGTAGCCGTGGACCTCGGGATCCGGGGGCGCCGCGCGGCCGTGGCGGCGGCCACCGCAGGGCTGGGGTACGCCAGCGCGGCCGCGCTGGCCGCGGAGGGCGCGCAGGTCGTGATCTGCGGCTCCGACGAAGGCCGGGCCCGCGCCGCGGCCGGGCGGCTCGGGCCCGGCGTGCGCTGGCTGCGCGCCGACGTCGCGGAGCCGGACGGCGCCGCCGGCTTCGTGGAGGACGCGGCGGCGCTGCTGGGCGGCCTCGACATCCTGGTGGTGAACGGGCCCGGCCCGCCGCCCGGCACGATCGCGCGGACGCCGCCCGAGGCGTATCAGCCGGCGCTCGAACGCAGCCTGCTCGCCGTCGTCCGGATGTCCCTGGCGGCGCTGCCCTTCATGCGGGAGCACGGCTGGGGCCGGATCGTGGCGATCACCTCGCTCGGCGTGCGGCAGCCGTACCCCAACCTCGCGCTGTCTAACACCGCCCGCGCGGGGGCCACGGGCTTCCTGCGGACGCTGGCCCGCGAGGTGGCCGCGGAGGGCATCACGGTGAACTCCGTGCAGCCCGGACTGCACCGCACGGAACGCGTCGCACAGGTGTACGGCGACAGCCCGCCGCTGGGCGACGTCCCCGCGGGGCGGCTGGGCGAGCCGGCCGATCTGGGCGCGGTCGTCGCGTTCCTGTGCTCGGCGCAGGCCGGGTACCTCACCGGAGCGGCGGTGCCCGTCGACGGCGGGGCGTACCAGGCGCTCCTGTGAGCGTGTGTCGTGCCGGTTGCCCCGTGTGAACAGCTCGTGAAAGGACGCGCCATGAAGGTCCGCGATCCTTAGCGTAGTTATAGTTATGACGACGCTCTGGCAGCTGGCGGGGCAGGCCGACAAGGGGAGAGACGCAATGACGAAATGGGCCGTGGTGACCGGGGCGGCGCACGGCATCGGAGCCGTCATCGCCGAGTACGCGGTGAAAGAGGGCTACCGGGTCGCCGCGTGGGACATCGACGGCCACGCCGTCGAGCAGACGGCCCGCGCCATCGGGGAGGCGTGCCTGGGCGCGGCCGTCGACGTCTCAGACGAGGAGTCGGTGCGCGCCGCGGCGGCGCGGCTGCCCGAACCTCCGCGCCTGGTGGTGAACAACGCCGGCATCGTGCGGTTCGGCCCGCTGCTCGACCTCCCGGTGGACGAGTGGGAGGCCGCGCTGCGGGTCAACCTGACGGGTACGTTCATCGTCGGCAGGACGCTCGCGAAGACGATGGCGGAGGCCGGCGGGGGCGCGATCGTCAACCTGGCCTCGATCAACGGCCTCGCTGCGGCCCCGAACGCGGGCGCCTACTCGGCCAGCAAGGCCGGCGTCGTCCGGCTGACCGAGCACATGGCGATGGAGTGGGCCAGGCACGGCATCCGGGTCAACTGCGTGGCTCCCGGGCTGATCCACGCGGGCATGTCGGACGCCATCTACGCCGATGCCGAGGTGCGGCGGGTGCGCGAGGGCGCGGTGCCGCTGGCGCGGCTCGGCTCGGCCGAGGACGTCGCCGCCGCGGTGCTCTTCCTCGGCTCGGAGAAGTCCGCCTATGTCAGCGGCCAGACGCTCGCGGTCGACGGCGGCCTGATCAAGAGCACGCTGGCCTCGCTGCCGCGCCCCGCGTCTGTCGACTCCGTCGGCTTCGCCGAGTCCTGAGCGGATCGGGCCTGACCGGATCGGGCCTGACCGGATGGGGGCCTGACCGGATGGGGGCCTGACCGGATCGGGGTGCGTCGCGGCGAGGGGCGGCGCACCGTCGTCCGCACCCGCGCGGGTCAGCCGCGCGTGGTCCAGCGGACCGCCCGGCGCAGGATCTCGTGGTGCTCCGGCACCTCGTACGACGGCGGGTGGTGGCCGAGCGCGTCGTAGACGACCCGGCCGCCGCCGTGCTCGCGGGCCCACAGCAGAGGCTGCACGCTGCCGGTGTCCGGCCCCGCGGGCTGCCGGGCCGTCAGCAGCGGGACGATCCCCGGCGCCAGGTCCAGATCCCCGTACACCTCGTCGACGACGGTGAAGGGATCGAGGCCGTCCACCAGTTCGTGCCCGCCGCCCGGCCGCACCTCGACCGCCGGGCCGATCGGCGGGTGGTGCGAGCGGCCCCACACCCAGGCCCCGCCGAGCGTCCGCCCCCACTCCGGCCAGTCGTCGAAGCAGATGCTCGCCGTGTGCAGGCCGAGCACTCCGCCGCCCGCATCCAGGTGGGCCGCCAGCGCGGCCCTGGCGCCCGGGGACGGGCTCGCGCCCTCAGCTCCGGCGAGCATCCGGTAGCGGGCGGGGGTGCCCGGCCCGGTCATCGTCCAGCGCAGCGCGTTCACCACCAGCAGCGCCGCACCCGGCAGAGCGCGCAGGGCCGCGTCGACATCGGTGTGGACCTCGGCGGACAGGCCCTGCCCGGACAGCAGGTCCACCAGACAGGCCGTGGTGGCGGGGAAGTCGTGGGTGAGCCCGCCCGACAGCACTACGGCACGCACCGGACCTCCCCGGCGGCAGGGCCGGGCAGGCGCAGGAGCCTGCGGGCGTTGGCCGAGAGGATCTCCGGGTCGATCCCCTGGCTCTCGTGGGCGCCAGAGTCCCAGCCGGCGAAGTTGGTGCCGTAGACCAGCCGCTCGGTGCCCGCGTGCTCGGCGAGCAGCCTCAGCGACAGCTCGTCGTGCACGTGGGTGTCGAACCACAGGCGGCGGTAGTAGTGCGCGAACCCGTTCTCCCGCAGCCTCGCACCGGCCCAGGGGCGCCGGTCCACCGCCTGGGCGAACCGCCCCGCGACGAACGCGGCCGCGCCGCCCCCGTGCGAGACGCACACGTCCAGGCCGGGGTGCCGGTCGAGCACGCCACCGAAGATCAGCGCGGCCACGGCGAGCGTCTCGTCGCGAGCGAACCCGAAGAGCAGGTCGAGGTCGAAGCGCCGGAGCCTGGGGTCCGCCGGCGGCCCGTCCGGGCCGAGCGGCGACGGGTGGACGAACAGCGGCACGTCCAGGTCGACGAGCGCCTCGTAGAGCGGGTCGAGCTCCGGGTCGTCCAGGGTGCGCCCGGCGGGGTCGGTGCCGACGTACACGGCCGCCAGTCCCAGTTCGCGTACGGCACGCCGGGCCTCGGCGATCGACGCGGCGACGTCCTGCACCGGCAGCTGGGCGGCGCCGAGCAGCCGCGCCGGGTGCTTCGCCACCGTCTCGGCCAGCGCGTCATTGTGCGCACGCGCGAAGGCCACCGCCGGGCCGGTGTCCAGCCGGTCGAAGTAGGTGAGCGGGTTGGGCGACAGCACCTGCACGTCGATGCCCGCCGCGTCCATGGCCGCGACACGGACGTCCACGTCCATGAAGGGGCCGCCCGCGTAGCGCACGCCGTGCAGGACGTAGTCGCCGACGCGGTAGAAGGGCGTGCCGTCGGCCGAGACGCCGAGCTCCGGCCCCGCGGCGCCCGCCGCCCCGAGGCTGACCTCCAGCACGGCGTGCGCGTGCACGTCGATCACCGGCGCGCGCGGGCCGGCCGACGGGCCGGTCCCGGCGGCGGGGCGAGGGTCAGACACGGGCCAGCTTCTCCAGTTGCTCCTCGGTCAGGGCGAGCCCGCGGGTGAGGGGACAGGACGCGAGGAACCGGACCTGGTCGGTGGAGCGCATCCGGCGTTCGGGGATCGGGGTGGTGATGTCGATCCGCCGCCCGCCCTTGATCACCTCGGCGATCCTCGTGCGGTCCTGCAGGATCGTGACGTCCTTCAGCGGGTCGCCGTCGACGACGAGGATGTCGGCGAGCCTGCCCGTCTCCAGCGTGCCTACCTCGCCCTCCATGCGCAGCGCGAAGGCGCCGTTGCGGGTGGCGGCGACGATCGCCTCCATCGGCGTCATGCCCATGTATTGGACGAACATCTCCAGCTCGCGGGCGTGCCACTCACCGACGGGGGTGACCGCGAAGCCGGTCTCCGAGCCGGTGAGGAACGGCACGCCTGCGGCGTGCGCCTTGGCCATCTGCGCGGCGGTGACCTCGATCTCGGCGCGGAACACGTCGAGCAGCTCGGGCGCGCTGCCGATCTTGCCACCGTAGTCGGCGAGGTTGCCGAGGAGCGTGAACGTCGGGCACAGCGCGCTGCCGGACTCGACGACGGCGTCGAGCGCCTCGTCGTCCATGTACGAGGCGTGGTAGATCAGGTCGACGCCCGCCCTGGCCGCGTCGCGGGTGCTCGACGAGTTGCGGCAGTGCGCGACGACCTTGGTGTTCAGCTCGTGGGCGGTGTCGCAGACGGCGCGGAGCTCGTCGAGGCTCCAGACCTGGACCTCCGGACCCTTCATGGACGGGATGAGACCGGTGACCATGATCTTGATCCAGTCGACGCCGTACTTGATCTGGCGCCGTACCTCCTTGACCATCATGTCGCGGTTGTGCACGACGGTCGCGTATCCGGTGGTGCCCTCGTCGGCGATCATCCGGCCGGCCGTGCCGCCGAGCATGGTCATCAGGGCCTGTCCCCCGGCGCGCATCCGGGGGCCCTCCACGATGCCGGTGTCGATCGCGTCGCGCAGTTCGACCCCGATGGACCACAGGCAGTCGGCGTCGAGCACACCGGTCACCCCGGCCCGCAGCACCTTGCGCGCGTGGTAGGCCGACAGCATCGAGCTGTAGCCCTGCGTCCTGTGGTGGAAGAGCTCGTCGTTGCCGGTCGGCTCGCCGAAGCTGAGGTGGGTGTGGGCGTCGATCAGCCCCGGCATGACCGTGCGCCCGCTCGCGTCGATCCGCTCGTCCACTCCGGCCGCCTCGGCTTCGGCGAGCGCCTCCGCGCCCAGCGCGGCGATCCGGTCGCCCCGCACGAGCACCGCCTCGCCGGCTCGTGGCGCGGCGCCGGTCCCGTCGATGACGGTGCCTCCGGTGATCAGGATGCTGTCGCCCATCGGCCCTCCTCGTCAAGCGCTATGCGTGTGAAGGTTAACGACTATTGCTCGCCCTGACTAGACTGGCCCCGGCCGGGACGGGAATTCGTCCCGGACCTCCAGGAGGTGCGACGATGACAACGTGTCTCAACAGAGGGTGATCGAAGAGCTCCAGCGCCTCGGCATGTCGGGCTACGAGGCGAAGGCGTACGTCGCGCTCGTGGCGGCCGGCGCCCCGCTCAACGGCTACGAGGTGGCGAAGCGCTCCGGGGTGCCGCGCAGCACGGTCTACGAGACGCTGGGCAAGCTCGTGGGCCGGGGCGCCGCCTACGAGGTGCGGCTCGGCGAAGGGGGCACGGGCTACATCTCGCTGCCCCCGATGTCGCTCCTCGACCGGATGCGACGCGAGTTCGACCAGTCGATCGGCGCGCTGCGCGAGTCGCTGCCCGAGGTGGCCTCGCCCACCCAGGTGCGGCTGATCCACAACCTCACCGACCGGTCGTCGCTGCTCACCCGGGCCGAGGACGTGGTCGCCGCGGCGCGCAGAGACCTCTTCCTGTCCGGCTGGCCGGCGGAGATCGAGCCGCTCAAGCCGCTGGCCCGCAGGGCCGAGGCCGACGGCGTCGACGTCTCGGCCGTCGTCTTCGGCGACGACCCCGACCCCGTGGGCCGCACCACCAGGCACCGGTTCTCCAGCCCCACGGTGGCACTGGAGAACCTGGGCTGCCGGCTGCTGGTCGTGGTGGCCGACCGGGAGCAGGCCGTCATCGGCGGCGTGGTCAACGACGACGCCTGGGGCGTCTACACCGACGACCCCGCCGTGGTCCTGGTCGCGGTCGAGTACGTGCGCCACGACATCGCGATGCACCTGATCGCGGAGAAGTTCGCCGCGGAGGACTTCGAGTCCTTCTGGACGTCGGATCCGGCTCTGCTGCGCCTGCGCGCCGACCACGGCGCACCCGCGACCCTGCTCAGGAGGGGAGCAGGCGCGGCCCCCTCCCCCTCCCCCGGCGCCGGGCGGCGGCGGGGGACCGGCACGCCTCGCTGACGCGAGTCAGGGCGCCCATCTGAGCGGCGGGCGCGCACTCCCGCGCGACCTCCGCCGCCGCCCCGCGCCCGGGTTCGCGTGCGAGGCGCCCGATCAGGCGTTGGTGACGCCGAGGCCGAGGCCGCCGTCGATGGTGAGCACGGCGCCCGTCGCCCACTCCGCCGCGATCAGGTATTCGACGGCCTCGGCGACCTCGTCCACGGTGCCCGCGCGGCCCAGCGCGTGGGCCGGGCCGAGCGAGCGCATGCGTTGCGCGGCGGCGGCGTCGTCCATGAGACCCGCCCGCTGGTTGATCTCGGTCAGCACTCCGCCCGGGCGGACGCAGCCGACCCGCACCCCCTGCGGCCCCAGCTCCGCCGCCAGGACCCCGGTCAGCGTCTCGAGCGCGCCCTTGGTCGCGGCGTACGGGGAGGCGCCGGGGAAGGCGCGCTGGGTGTGCACCGAGCCGAAGAAGACCACGACGCCGGAGCGCTCCCGCAGGTGCGGCAGGGCCTTCCCGGTCAGCATCATGGGGCCGATCGTGTTGGAGGCGAACACGTCGTACAACGCCTGCTCGTCGAGCGTCTCCAGCGGGCCGCGATACATGTTGCCCGCGGCGTGCACCACCGCCTCAAGCCCGCCGCCGTGCTCCACGGCCCGGGCGACCATCCGCTCGCGGTCCGCGGCGATGGTGACGTCCGCGACGACACCGCACGCGCCGGCGCCCGCCCGCCGGGCGACCTCCTCGACCTTGACCGCGCGCCGGCCGGCCAGCGTCACCCTCGCCCCGGCCTTGACCAGCCGGTAGACCACCGCCTCACCGATCCCGGATCCGCCGCCGGTGACGAGTACCGGCATCCCTTCGAGCGAACGCCCCACGGAAGCCTCCTGATCTTTCCTGATGGACGGGATGCTAACGACGACTACATGGGGGCAGGAACCCTTCGCCACGGCTTTGTTAGAAGTTAAATTTCTAGCCACTAGCGAACCGGCCGTCGGACCACCCCGCCGAGATACTGGGCGGGTGACCGCGCGGCGGCTCCACCGCTCGCGATCACCGCCGTCCTCGGCCTGCGCGACTCCGCCTGATCGGCGTCAGATCGGGCCCCGGCCGCCGAAGAGGTCGTCGGGCCAGGGGCTTCCGCTGTCCTCGCCGCCGCCGGACGGTCCCGGCGTGGGCAACTGCGGCTCGGGCGAGGTGGGCTCCGGCGGCGGGGTCGGCACGAACTGCGTGTTCGGCAGCGGGCGGGGCGGCTCCTGCTCGTCCTCCCCGCGGAACAGCAGCATCCAGACGACGAGCAGCAGCATGAGCACAAGCGTGGCCAGCAGCGTCGAGGCCAGCACGACCGACCGCTTGGTCGCCGTCGGCGGCGGAGGCGGCGGGGGCGGGCCGGGCAGCGCGGGGGTGCGGTCGCCCAGCCAGTGGTGCACGAAGTCGGGGCCGTGCCGCCGCCCCGTCAGCGTGCCGGACACCGGCACCGGGTCGAGGAACCGCTCGGCCCCCGGGCCGTTCGCCAGATAGGGCACGGCCACCCAGGGCGCGGGCCCGTCCTGCATCGCCAGGACGGGAGGCATGTCCGCGGGCAGCCGGCCGCGCACCCGGTCGACCAGCGAGGCGCCCCACCCGCGTACGCCCGCCCTGACCTGCGCGTCCCTGATCGCGGTGACGAACCGGTCCCTGGCGGCGGCGTCGAGGGCGGCGCCGTTCGACAGGACGGCCACCGACACCACCCGGCCGTCGGGGGCCTGCCCCAGGTAGACGAGCCCGGCCGGGGCCGTGCGCAGACGTGCCTGCAGTGCGAACGGCCCCACGTGGGGCGGGTCGCCGTACTGCAGCGGAGTGACCATCCTCCACATGAAAACACACGGGCGCGGCAGGGGGTGTGGCGCGCGCCGGGACGGGCAAATGGGAGAGAAATGGATTCTCCAGCCGAGTCACGATTGAATAACAGGCATGACCGTTGCCCATGAACGCAGTGACCCCGAGCCCGGCGAGGGCGTGACGGAGCAGGAGGAGGGCGAGGCCCGGCTGGACGCCCTGCGGGAGGCGCTGGCCGAGGTCCGGCGAGTGATCGTCGGACAGGAGCACATGGTCGAGCGGCTGCTGGTGGCGCTGCTCGCCCGGGGACACTGCCTGCTCGAAGGCGTCCCGGGAGTCGCCAAGACGCTGGCCGCCTCGACGCTGGCCACCGTCGTGGGCGGGACGTTCGCCCGCATCCAGTTCACTCCCGACCTGGTGCCGAGCGACATCGTCGGCACCCGCGTCTACCACCCGAGCACCGAGAAGTTCGACGTCGAGCTCGGGCCGGTGTTCGCCAACTTCCTGCTGGCCGACGAGATCAACCGCGCTCCGGCGAAGGTGCAGTCGGCCCTGCTCGAGGTGATGGCCGAGCGGCAGGTGACGCTCGCGGGGCGCACCCACCCGCTGCCCCGGCCGTTCGTCGTGCTGGCAACGCAGAACCCGATCGAGTCGGAGGGCGTCTACCCGCTGCCCGAGGTGCAGCGCGACCGGTTCCTGTTCAAGGTGCGCGTGTCGCACCCGAGCGCGCACGAGGAGCTGGAGATCCTGCAGCGGATGAGCGTGCGCCCGCCCGTGCCCAGGCCGGTGCTCGACCCCGCCACGCTGGTGCGGCTGCAGGACATGGCCGAGGAGGTGTCGGTCCACCAGCTCGTGGCCGACTACGTCGTACGGCTCGTCATGGCGACGCGCACCCCCGAGGACTACGGCCTGGCCGACCTGCGGGACACGATCGAGATCGGGGTCAGCCCCCGGGCGACGCTGGGCCTGATCTCCGCCGGGCGGGCCCTGGCCCTGCTGCGCGGGCGCGACTACCTGCTGCCCGACGACATCCGCGACGTGGCGGTGGACGTCATGTCGCACCGGCTCATGCTGACCTTCGACGCGCTGGCCGACGAGGTGGACCCCGACGACGTCGTACGCATGGTCCTGCAGGCGGTGCCGCCGCCGCTCGTCGTGTGGAACCAGGGCATGCGGTGAGCCCGGCCAACCCCGACCAGGCACTGCGGCGGCTGGAGCTGACGGTGGTGCGGCGGCTGGACGGCCTGCTGCAGGGCCGCCACCAGGGACTGATTCCCGGGCCGGGAGGCGAGCACGGCGACAGCCGCGTCTACGTGCCGGGCGAGGACGACGTGCGCCGCATGGACTGGGCGGTGACCGCGCGCACGACGGTCCCGCACGTGCGCGACCTGATCGCCGACCGGGAGTTGGAGACGTGGGTGCTCGCCGACCTGTCGGCCAGCATGGAGTTCGGCACGGCGAGCATGTCCAAGCGCGACCTCGTCGTCAGCGCCGTCGGGGCGATCGGGATCCTCGCGAGCCGGGTCGGCGACCGGTTCGGCGCCTACATCCTGTACGGCGGCGACGTGCACCGCTATCCGGCCAAGTCCGGCCGGTCCCGGCTGTACGCTCTGCTGCACTCGCTGCTGAGCGCGCCGCCCGCGCAGGGCGCGGTGGACCTCGGGGAGGCTCTGGAGATGATGGCGCCCGCGCACCGCAAACGCGGGCTGCGGGTCGTCGTCTCCGATTTCCTCGACCCGCCGGACTCCTGGGAGCCGCCGCTGCGCCGCCTGGCCGCGCGGCACCAGGTGCTAGCCGTGGAGATCATCGATCCCCGCGAGCTGGAGCTGCCCGACGTCGGTTTCGTCACCCTCGCCGACCCGGAGACCGGGCGGTCGCGCGGGGTCCGGCTGTCGCACACGCTCAGGGCGCGGTACGCCGAGGCGGCGGCCGAGCAGCGCGGGGCGACCCGGGCGGCGCTGCGCCGGGCCGGGGCGGCCCACCTCGTGCTGCGCACCGACCGCGACTGGGTGTTCGACATCGCCGAGTTCGTGCTGCGGCAGCGGCGGACCTCCCATCTGCTGCGCCGGGCCGCCGGCGGGAAGGCGGGCGCATGACGTTCCTGTCCCCCGGATGGCTGTGGCTGTTCGTCCTGGTCGCCGCGATGGTCGCGGCGTACGTCGCGGCGCAGTTCGCGCGCCGGCGCTACACCGTGCGCTTCACGAACCTCGCGCTGCTGTCGCTGGTCGCGCCCGAGCGGCCCACCTGGCGGCGGCACGTGCCCGCCGTGCTGTTCCTCGTCATGATGAGCCTGCTGGTCCTCGGCGCGGCCAGGCCCGCGGGCGCGGTGAAGGTGCCCCGCGACCGCGCCACCATCATGGTCGCGGTGGACGTGTCGCTGTCGATGGAGTCGGCCGACGTCGCCCCCACCCGGCTCGTCGCGGCCAAGCAGGCCGCCCAGCAGTTCGTCGACGACCTGCCCGAGCGGTTCAACGTCGGGGTCGTGGCCTTCGCCAGGTCGGCCGCCGTCGTCATCTCCCCCACCACCGACCACGCCGCCGTGAACACCGCGATCTCCAGCCTGACCACCCGGCCGGGCACCGCGATCGGCGAGGCCGTGTTCGACTCGCTCGACTCGATCAGGTCGTTCGACCAGCGGGCGGTCACCGACCCGCCCCCGTCGGCGATCGTGCTGCTGTCGGACGGCGACAACACCTCGGGCCGGTCGGTCAACGAGGCCATCGAGGAGTCGGTCGGCGCCAAGGTGCCGGTGTCCACGATCGCGTACGGCACGCCGGAGGGCACGGTCACCATCGACAACCGGTCGGTGCAGGTCCCGGTCAACAAGGCCACGCTGAGGTCGCTGTCGGAGGGCACCGGGGGCCGGGCGTACACCGCGGAGTCGGGCAGCGAACTGCGCGACGTGTACGCGCAGATCGGCACCTCGCTCGGATACAAGGTCGTGCACCAGGAGATCACCCAGCGGTTCCTCGTCGCCGCGATCATCGCGGGCCTGCTGGCGGCCGCCGCCGCGATCCTCCTCGGCGCCCGCATCCCCTGAGCCGCGAGGGCCGTGCCCGTCCCCTGCGGGGACGGGCACGGCCCGGCGTCTAGCGAGTGATCCGCACGTCGTCGACCCCGGCCTCGACCAGGCTGGCGGTCGACTCGTCCCCGGCTTCGACCACCAGGCGAACGGTCTGCCCGGCGAAGGCGGAGATGTCGGCGGTGGCCGTGCTCCACGCGCCGTCGCGGTTGGACGCGGCGCCGAGTTGCTGGACCACCGTGGCGGTGGTGCCGCCGACGATCCGCACGCGGAAGAAGTCGGCGCTGGTGGCGTTGCTGCCGTGGGCGAGGTACCACGACAGCGACAGGCTCAGCGAACCGGTGGGCAGGGTGATCGGCGGCGACTGGATGGAGGTCGTCCCGCCGTCGACGTCGTAGTCGCCGGCGGAGGAGCCGGCGAGCCTGCCGGTGACCAGGTCGTTGGTGCCGCTGACGGTGGTGCCGAGCTGCTTGGTGCCGCTGGACGACGTCGCCTGGGGGTCGCCGCGCTCCCACGTGCCGATGGTCGCCGTGCCGGGGACGACGGTCCAGCCCTTGTCGCTCTCGAAGTCGTCCGACCAGACCACGGTGGGCGGGGTCGCGGTGGCAAGGGTCCACACGGCGTACGCGATCGCGTCGGCGTTGCGGTCGAGCGCGGTGTCGTTGACGTTGCTCGTCGTGTCGCAGGACCGGTGGTAGCAGGAGTCGAAGGCCTGGCCCGCCGTGCCTCCCCACAGGGACGCCTGCGCGCTGGTCTTGACGCCCTCCGCGCCGGTGAAGGTGCCGCCCGCCGGGATGCCGCGCGAGATGAACGGCCCGTAGTCGGAGCGCCCGTCGAAGTCGGTGCCGCGGGTGGGCACGCCGATCGAGGTGAAGTAGTCCTGCAGGACCCGCTCCAGCTGG
Source organism: Microbispora sp. H11081 (assembly GCF_012999535.1). Lineage (GTDB taxonomy): Bacteria > Actinomycetota > Actinomycetes > Streptosporangiales > Streptosporangiaceae > Microbispora. Next base: position 543,336 of record NZ_JABBWV010000002.1, on the reverse strand, counting down.
GCCGAGCCCGTGGGGCCGGGGCCCGAGCCGACGCCGTCGGAGTTGTCGCCGTCGTAGACGAAGTAGCCCGGGTTCGGCGAGCCGACCATGTCGAAGTTCAGGTATCCCTTGATCTTCGACCGTTCCGTGGTGGACAGGTTGGTGACGTAGTACGACGAGCCGCGCAGGCCGAGCTCCTCCGCGCCCCACCAGGCGAACCGCAGGTGCTTGGAGGGGGCCAGCCCCTGCCGGGACACCTCCAGGGCGGTCTCCAGGATGGCGGCGCTGCCGGATCCGTTGTCGTTGATGCCGGGCCCGGCGGTCACGCTGTCGAGGTGGGCGCCGACCATGAGGACGTCGTCGGTGTTGCCGCCCGGCCAGTCCGCGATCACGTTGTAGCCCGTGGCGCCGTTGTAGCTGAACGACTGGAGGGTCGTGGTGAATCCGGCCGCGTCGAGTTTGCCCTTGACGTAGTTGGCCGAGGCCAGGTAGCCGGGACGGCCGTGTGCCCGGTTGCCGCCGTTGGCGGTGGCGATGCTCTGCAGCTGGGACAGGTGGGCCTTGACGTTCGCCAGTGAGATGTTCGGCGCGGCGAGCGCCGAGACACCGGAGGGTGATGCCGCCGCGCCGGAGGCGTGCGCCGGCGCGGCGGGCAACAGGCCGGCCGCCAGGATGGCGGCCAGGGCGAGCAGACGTGGTCTCATGCCGGTCCTCGGGGTGAGAGGGGAATGGGCGGGCCGGAGGCGCCGGGGGTGGGGCGTCGCCGGCCGGGACGGAGGCCAGGGGGTGCGGCAGGGGGGTGCGGCAGGGGCCGCGCGTGTGCCAGTGCCGGGTGGCGCCTCCGTCGGAATCGGGGAGCGATTTTTGAATCGCTACCTTTGCGGAAGTTAACCCGTTCTGACAGTTTCGCCTAGACCCGATCTTGCGGACGCGCGCACGGACGCGGCGAAGGCGCCGGAAGGCCGCCCCGGCTCCCCGGGATCACCGCGTCCACGGCCGCCTCGTGAAGAGGCGTCCCGCGCCGGAGCGCCCGCGGAACCGGGCGCGGAGATCAGGAGTCCGCGTCGTTGGTACGTTTGGGCACGTGGCCCATTACTTCGAGGAGAGTCCCCAGGCGGCGAGCCGGCCGGGCTCGGTCACCCTGGTCCTCCCCGACCTGCACCTGAGGCTGGAGACCGACCGGGGGGTGTTCTCCCCAGAACGGATCGACGCGGGGACCCGCGTGCTGCTGGAGACCGTCCCGCCGCCTCCGGCCGAGGGCGACCTCCTCGACCTCGGCTGCGGCTACGGGCCCGTCGCGCTGACGATGGCGTCGCGGGCGCCCGGCGCGACGGTCTGGGCCGTCGACGTGAACCGGCGCTCGGTGGAGCTGTGCGAGCGGAACGCCAGGAGCGCCGGCCTTGACAAAGTAAGGTCGGTGCACGCCGACGAGATGCCGGACGACGTCCGGTTCCGGGCCATCTGGTCGAACCCCGCCATCCGGATCGGCAAGGCCGCGCTCCACGAGATGCTCACGCGGTGGCTCGACCGGCTCAGCCCGGACGGCAGCGCCTATCTGGTCGTGCAGAAGCACCTCGGCTCAGACTCCCTGCAGCGCTGGCTGAACGACCGGGGCTGGCCCACCTCACGGCTGGCCTCCCGGTCGGCCTACCGTGTCCTGCGGGTCGACGCCCGCCCCGCCGCCGGCATCGAGACCCAGGAGCGATGAGCGCCCGATGAGCATCCAGAACCCGCGCAGGCAGCTCAAGCCGACGGACGTCAAGCGGCTCAACCGCACCTGGCGCCGCAACACCGAGGGCCGGCTCGCGCTGATCCTCGAATCGGTGACCGGCCCCTTCAACATCGGCTCGATCTTCCGTACGGCCGCCGCCTTCGGCGTGGAGACGGTCTGGCTGGCCGGCAACGCCACCCCGCCCACCAACCCCAAGGCGCAGAAGACCGCGCTGGGCACCGACCGGCTGGTCCAGTGGCACGAGCCCGTCCCGGTGGCCGAGGCCGTGCGCGCCGCCCGGGAGGAGGGCTTCCGGGTCGTCGCCGTCGAGCTGACCGGCGACGCCGAGCCGCTGCACGAGGCCAAGCTCGACGGCGACGTCTGCCTGGTGCTCGGCAGCGAGGACCACGGCTGCTCCCCCGCCGCCCTGGAGGCGGCGGACTCGGTGGCCTACATCCCCCAGGTCGGCAGGGTCGGGTCGGTCAACGTGGCGGTCGCCGCGGCCATCGCCATGGCGGAGGCCCGCCGGCGCGAGTGGGCGGCGCCCGCCGAGTAGGGGCCGCCCAAGGACGCGGACGTCCGGGAACGGCCCGGGGCGTCTCGGCTCAGCCCTGTGCCGGGAGCGGGCCGAACAGCCAGTTGCCGTGACATCGCGCGTCCGGGCTGCGGAAGAACTGCTCGTTGGCCAGGTGCAGCTCCTCCCGGCTCAACGAGCCGTTGCCGTCCAGGTCGAGATGGTCGAACGCGACGACGGCGTTCGCCTCCGACATGCGGAACGCGCTCCCGGCCATCCGCAGGTACTCGACCCGGGTGATCCTGCCGTCTCCGTCGGTGTCCATGAGGTCGTAGAAGGCGTCGGCGACCGGCGCGATGTGGGTCCGGTAGCCCGCCTCGGGCTGCGTGACGAACCGGCCGAATCCGGCCGTGAACTCCTGCAGCCCGACCCGCTCGTCCCCGTCCGCGTCCATGGGCAGGGTCACCTCGTCCCACAGTCTCGCGTACCGGTCCCTGACCCGCCGCGACTCCTCGGAGCCCGGCGCGAACCCGAACGCGTTCACCAGCCGGTCGGCCGAGGCGGCGTAGTCCATCTTGTCGACGGTCCCGTCGTCGTCCACGTCGAGGAGCGTGAACAGATGGGCCAGCTTGCGCTGCTGCAGGTCGTTGAGCATGCACCCTCCCGCTTAGTCACTGTGAGCGATCGTGACTTTACCTTCCGCTAGCACTCATGGGAAGGTGTCGTGGTGCGCGTCCATGTGATCGACGGGGCCAACGGCTTCGTGGCCTCCCATCTCATCGCCGCTCTGCTGGCCCGGGGAGACGAGGTGATCGCCCTCGCCCGCGCGTCCGCCGACGTGGTGCGCCGCCGGGTCGCGGACGCGCTGAGCTGCCTCGGCCTCCGCGAGTCCCCGGCGGGCCGCCTGCGCGTGCGCGGGCTCGCGCTCGACCGGCCCGACCTCGGCCTCCCTGTCGCCGAGGTCTTCGCCGAGCCGTGCGTCTACTGGCACGTCGCCGCGCTCGTCACCTTCTTCCCACGCCGCGAGGAGGAGCTCCTGAACGTGAACGTGACGGGATCGGCGAACGCACTGTCCGCCTACGAACGGCACGCCCGGCCGGGCTCGCGCTACATCCACGTCGGGACGGCCTACCAGTGCGGGCTCGAAAGCGAGGGCCCCGTTCCCGAGGACTGGCCGTCGCACGCTCCCCCTGACCGGTTCCGCAACTTCTACGAATACTCCAAACGCGAGGCGGAGATCGCGCTGGCCCGGTCGCGGTCCGTCCGCGAGGGCGCCGCCCTGGTCGCCCGGCTGGGCGTGATGGTCGGGCACTCCCGCACCGGGCGGGCGCTGACCGACTACGGCTTGTACGACTTCCTCCGGGTGATCGCCTTCTTCGCCCGGCGGACGCCGGGGGAACGGGTCCGCATCCCCTGCCATCCGGGCTCCGGCCTCCATCTGACCCCCGTCGACACCACGGTCTCCCGGCTGCTCGCGCTCGCCGCCGCCGACCCGGAGCGCCCGGTCTCCCACGTGGTGCACGGAACCACCGTGCCGGTGCGCGACCTGTTCGGCGTGATCAACGACCGGCTGCCGATCGAGCTGGTCGCCGCCACGCCGGAGGAGATCCGCGACAGGCCGTTCAGCCGCTTCGAGGCGGTGGTCAACATGCGGGCCAAGTACACCGCGACCTACTTCAGGCATCGGTACGACTTCGCGTGGCGGGAGGCGACGGCCCCGCCCGCGGTCACCCCCCAGGTCCTCGACCGGCTGGTCTCCTGGTATGTCAAGGAGGGGTTGCCCGCATGACCGACTTCGTCACGCACGTGCGGAGCCGCCTCCGTGAGGACCGGGAGCTGGTCTTCCTGCGGGACGACGGCACCCCGGTCCGGCTGGGCTTCCCCGAGCTGGACAGGCGGGCGCGCGCCACCGCCGTGTGGCTCGCCCGGCACGGCCTGACCGATCGGCCGGTGCTGCTGCTCTACCCGGCGGGGCTCGACTTCACCGTCGCGTTCCTCGGCTGTCTCTACGCCCGGGTGCCCGCGATCCCCGCGCCCCTGCCGGACACGGGCGCGCCGCACGCGAACCGCGTACGGGCCCTGATGGGGGACGCGGGGGCCCGGATGGTCCTGACCGATGCCGCGCACGCGCCCGGGCTGTCCGATCTGTCGGCGCGCGTGGCCGATCCCGGCACCGCCGATCCGGACGCCTGGACCCCGCCGGCCATGACCGCGGACACCCTCGCCTACCTGCAGTACACCTCGGGATCGACGAGCGACCCGCGCGGGGTCGAGATCTCGCACGGCAACCTGCTGCACAACCTGGAGCTGTTCCGCCTGCTGGCCCGGGAGAGGCCGGTGCGGCGGCTGGCCGGGTGGCTCCCTCACTACCACGACATGGGCCTGGTCGGCCTCCAGTTGCAGGCGCTCCACGCGGGCGCCGACCTCGTGTTCATGTCACCGGCGGCGTTCGTCGCGCGCCCGGTGCGCTGGCTCGAGCTGATCAGCCGGTACGGCGCGGACTGGACCGTGTCCCCGGACTTCGGGTACGCCTGGTGCACGCGCAGGATCACCGACGAACAACTCGCCGGCCTCGACCTGTCCACGCTGACCATGGCGATCAGCGGAGCCGAGCCGATCCGGGCGGGCACACTCGCCGAGTTCGAGCGGCGGTTCGCCCCCGCGGGCTTCCGCCCGGCCACCTGGTGTCCCGGCTACGGCCTAGCCGAGTGCACCCTGATGGTCACCTGCGTGCCGCAGGGCCAGGGCGTGACCGTGCGCGAGTTCGACCCCGCCGCCCTGGAACTGCACCGGGCGGTCCCCGCGCCCGGGGGGACGCCCCTGGTCGCGTGCGGCCCGCCCTCCGGGCTCGACCTGCGCATCGTCGATCCGCACGGCCTCGGCCCCGTCCCCGACGGCGAGATCGGGGAGATCTGGGTGGCGGGCCCCAGCGTCGCCCTCGGCTATCGAGGCCGCCCGGCGGAGACCCGCGCCACCTTCCCCGCCGACGGCTCGGCGCGGCACGGCCGCTGGCTGCGCACCGGCGACCTGGGGTTCCTGCTCGACGGCCAGCTCTACGTGACGGGACGGATCAAGGACGTGATCGTGGTCAACGGCCGCAACCTCTACCCCCAGGACCTGGAGGAGGCGGCCGCGCGGGCCAATCCCGGCGCGGGGCGCGGCGCCGCCTTCGGCGTCCGCGGCGGGGACGGCGGGGAGCACGTCGTCCTGGTGCAGGAGGTGCGCATGCGCCAGCCGGCGACACTCGGCGAGACGGCCGACCGGGTCATGGACCGGCTGACGCGGGAGTTCGGTGTCCCGCTGAGCCTGCTCCTGGTGACCCGGGGCACGGTGCGGCAGACCACGAGCGGCAAGCTTCGCCGCCGCCACATGCGCGAGCTGTTCCTCGGCGGAGGCCTCACCCCGCTGCACGCCGAACTGGCGCCCGCGCTGCGCGGCCTGCCCGAGACCGTCGCATGAGCGCCGCCCCCGGTTTGTGGACCCACGACGCCCTGCGGCACTGGCTCGTCGAGCGGGTGTCCGGCTATCTCGGGCTGCCGGCCGCGGAGATCGACCCGGCGGTCAAGCTCCGGGCGTACGGGCTGGACTCGGTCCACGCGCTCAGCCTGTGCGTCGACGTGGAAGAGGCCGTCGGCCTCCTGGTCGAGCCGACCCTGGCCTGGGACCATCCCACGATCGACGCCATCGCCGCCCACCTGGCCGGTCTCCTGGCGGAGGACGAGACCCCGCGTGAACCTCGTCACATCGCGCCGGAACCTCGCCTCGAAGAGGACAAGGGACTCTTGTGACGCAAATGTTCACCTACGTGCCCTGACTGTTCGGCCGGGACCCGGCATACTCCTCTCGTGCACCGCCGTTTCGCGTTTCTCGACCACCCGGGCCCGCTCGCCTTCGCGCATCGAGGCGGCGCGGCGGAAGCGCGCGAGAACACGATGGAAGCGTTCTCCCGTGCGGTCGAACTCGGCTACACCTACCTGGAGACCGACGCGCACGCGACCGCCGACGGCGTCCTGCTCGCGTTCCACGACCACACCCTCGACCGCGTGACCGACCGCACCGGCCGCGTCTCCCGGCTGCCCTACCGGGAGGTCCGCCAGGCCAGGATCGGCGGCAGGCACGAGATCCCGTTGATGGAGGACCTGCTCGGCACCTGGCCGGACGCCCGGTTCAACATCGACGTCAAGGAGAGCGCCGTGATCGCGCCGCTCGCCCGGGCGATCCGCCGCACCCGCGCCTACGACCGGGTGTGCCTGACGTCGTTCTCCGACGTGCGGCTGGCCCGCGCCCGGCGCGCGATCGACCGGGAGGTCTGCTTCTCGCTCGGCCCGCGCGGCCTGGCCGCGCTGCGCACGGCCGCGATGGGCGGCGGGTACGGCAGGCTGCTGTCCGGGCTGGCCAGGGCCGGGGTGCCGTGCGCGCAGGCGCCCATCGGGTTCCGCGGCCTGCGGGTGACCACCCGCGCCCTGGTGCGCACCGCGCACGCGATCGGCATGCAGGTGCACGTGTGGACGGTGAACGACCCGGTGACGATGGCCCACCTGCTCGATCTCGGCGTCGACGGCATCATGACCGACAACGTCAGCGGCCTGCGCGACGTGCTCAAGTCGCGCGGGCAGTGGCACCCCCGGTCCGCCGCGCCGTGACGGCCCCCCACACCGGCGAGGAGAGAACATGACCGCCCCCCAGGTCGTCCAGGAGGAGATCCCCGAGGCGCGACGGCGCGAGCAACGCGGCTGGTACTGGTACGACTGGGCGAATTCGGCCTTCCAGACGACCGTCCTGACCGTCTTCCTCGGGCCGTACCTGACCTCGGTCGCCACGACGGCGGCGGGCGGCGAGAGCGGCTTCGTGTCGTTCCTCGGCCTTGACCTGCGGCCGAAGGCGTACTTCACCACGCTGGTGACGATCTCGGTGCTGCTGCAGATCGTGATCATGCCGATCATCGGCGCCGTCGCGGACCACACGGGGCGCAAGAAGCAGATGCTGGGGGTCCTCGCCTACCTGGGGGCGACGGCCACGCTCGGCTTCTACCTCGTGTCGGGCGACGCCTACCTGCTCGGCGGCGCGCTGTTCCTGGTCGCCAACGTGGCGTTCGGCGCGTCGATCGTGGTCTACGACTCCTTCCTGCCGCAGATCTCCGGCGCGGAGGAACGCGACGCGGTCTCCAGCAGGGGGTGGGGCTTCGGCTACCTCGGCGGCGGCCTGCTGCTCGCGCTCAACCTGGTCGTCTACCTGTCGGGCGGGGTCGAGGAGGGCCTGGCGGTACGGATCAGCCTGGCCTCGGCGGGTCTGTGGTGGGGCGTGTTCACGCTCATCCCGATGCTGCGGCTGCGCAACCGCCGGGTGCCCGTCCACGAGGCGACCGCGGCCAGGGCCGTGGCGGGCAGCGTCCGCCAGCTCGGCCGTACGATCGCCGACCTGCGGCGCTACCCCCGCACGCTGCTGTTCCTCGCGGCCTACCTGGTCTACAACGACGGTGTGCAGACGGTGATCGGCTTCTCCGCCACGTACGCCGACCAGGAGCTGGGGCTGAGCCAGACGCACCAGATCGGGGCGATCCTCATGGTGCAGTTCGTCGCGGTCGGCGGCGCGCTCGGGCTCGCGCGGCTCGCGGCCAGGATCGGGACCAAGCGCACGGTCCTGGCCAGCCTGGTCGTGTGGACGGTGGTGGTGGGGGTGGCCTACTTCCTGCAGAAGGGCGCGGCGGTCCAGTTCTACGCGATCGCCTTCGCCATCGCGATCGTCATGGGCGGCACGCAGGCGCTGTCCCGCTCGCTGTACTCCCTGGTGATCCCGCCGGGCCGGGAGGCGGAGTATTTCAGCCTGTACCAGATCAGCGACAAGGGGTCGGCCTTCCTCGGCTCCCTGACCCTGACGCTGGCGCTCCAGCTCACCGACAGCTACCGCACCGCGATCGTCTCGCTGGTCGTGTTCTTCGTCGTCGGCTTCGTGCTGCTCGCCACCGTCAACCTGCCCAGGGCCATCCGCGAGGCGGGCAACGAGGTCCCCAGCCACATCTGAGAGCGGGTGTCACCGGGAGTGGTCGCCCGTGCCGCGCCCACCGGCCGCGGAAGGGGCCGGGAAGGGGGCGGCGGACCGCCGATGCCGGCGGCTCACTTCATGCCGCACATCTGAGACCACAGGGACGGAAAAAGCGCGATTGGATCAGGTCTCGGCTGGGAATCCACACACGGTATCAGGCGTTGTACGCGGTGGCGAACGAACCCCTCGAAGGCGGGGACCTCAGGAGGCTTGAAGACATGGGCGAGCGTGCACTTCGCGGTACCCGGCTCGGCGCGACCAGCTACGAGAACGACCGCAACACCGACCTGGCCCCGCGTCAGGAGGTGTCCTACACGTGCCCCAAGGGCCATCTGACCACCGTACCGCTCGCCGTCGAAGCCGAGATTCCCACGACCTGGGAGTGCCGTCACTGCGGCAGCCCGGCGCTGCGGGTGGACGCGGAGCAGCCCCAGCAGAAGAAGGCGAAGCCCCCGCGGACCCACTGGGACATGCTGCTGGAGCGCCGCTCGATCGAGGACCTCGAAGAGGTGCTGAACGAGCGGCTCGCCATTCTGCGCGAGCAGCGGCGCAAGAGCGCGTAGGACGCCCGAAACGCCCCCGGCGGCCCGGTTTCCGGGCCGCCGGGGGCGTTTCGCGTGTTCAGCCCCTACCGCTCAGCCCGCCTGCGCGGGGGCGCGCACCACGGCCATGGGGCACCTCGCGTGCTGCAGCATGGCCTGGCAGACCGATCCGAGGAGCAGCCCGCTGAACCCGCCCTTGCCGTGGGAGCCGATGACGAGCAGTTCGGCGTCCGCCGACGCGTGCCGCAGCGCGTCCACGGGGTGGCTCTGGACGACCTCCTCGACGACCTTGACGTCGGGGTAGAGCGCGCGACGCCCGGAGAGCGCCTCCTTGACCATCCGCGCCTCGATCTTCTCGTCGTCGAAGTCGTCGGGGATCGGCGCGAAGCCGCCGCCCGCGTCCAGCGGGCTGTAGGCGTGCACCACCCGCAGGCCCGACCCGCGCAGGGCCGCCTCGGCGAAGGCGAAGTCGAGCACCTTCTCGGAGGCGGCGGATCCGTCGAACCCCACCACGATCTCCGGGCGCGGCGCCGCCGGCCCCTCCCGCACGACGACCACGTCGCACGGAGCGTGCCCCGCGACGCCGTACGCGACCGAGCCGAGCAGCAGGCCGCGGAAGCCGCCGAGCCCGTGGTTGCCGAGCACCAGGAGATCGGCGTCCGCGGCCGCCTCGATCAGCGCCGGGCGCGGGTCTCCGGCCAGGATCGCGGTGTCGGCCTCCACCTCGGGCGCCTCCCGGCCGGCCCGCTCGGCGGCGGCCGCGAGCACGGCCGCCGCGCCGTCGCGCATCCACGCGGCGACGCTCGCGTACCGCCCCTCCTGGGTGCTCGAACACGCCCAGGCGGGGATCGCGTTGGCGATCCGCAGGGGGACGCGGCGCAGGGCGGCCTCCCTGGCCGCCCAGGCCGCGGCCGCAAGTCCGGCCTGGGAGCCGTCGACACCCACCACGATCATGAGATCCTCCTTTTCCGCTTCTTCCATCAGACCGTCCGCCCATCGGGCGTGCGAGCGCCGAAGGTCCCGCCGCGACGGGACCTCCGGCCTTCGCGTCACTTCACTTCGGCCGACTCGGGGAGAGTGGTGAGGTGGCGCCGCAGGCGCTCACCCTCGACGTCGAGGTCGGGCAGCACCCGGTCCAGGCCGCGGGGCAGCCACCAGGCGGCGCGGCCGAGCATGGACATCACGGCCGGGACGAGGGTCATCCGGACGACGAAGGCGTCGATGAGCACGCCGATGGCGAGGGCGAAGCCCATGGACTTGATGATCGGGTCGTCCATGAACACGAACCCGCCGAACACGGCCGTCATGATCAGCGCCGCCGCGGTGACGACCCGGGCGTTGTGCCCCATGCCGTTGATCGTCGCCTGGAGAGGGGTGTCGCCGTGCACGTGGTCCTCGCGCATCCGCGAGACCAGGAACACCTCGTAGTCCATGGCCAGGCCGAACAGGATGCCGATGAGCAGGATCGGCAGGAAGCTCACCAGCGGGCCCGGCACGTCCACACCCAGCAGACCGGCCAGGTGACCCTCCTGGAAGATCGCCACGGTGATGCCGAAGGTCGAGCCGACGGTCAGCAGGAAGCCCAGCGCCGCCTTGACCGGGACCAGGATCGAGCGGAAGACGAGCATGAGCAGCAGCACCGACAGGCCGACCACCAGCAGCAGGTAGACGGGCATGGCGTCGGAGAGCTTGTCCGAGACGTCGATGCCGACGGCCGTGGCGCCGGTGACGGCGATCTCGGCGCCGCCGATCGCGGCGACCTTGGCGCGGATGGCGTGGACGGCGTCCTCGGTGGCCGCGGCGGTGGGCCCGGCCTTGGGGATGATGGCCAGCAGCGCGGTGGTGCCCGCGGCGTTGGGCTGCGGCGGGGCCACGGCCAGCACTCCGGGGGTCTGCTGGATCAGCCGGGCGGCCTCACCGGCGGCGGCGGTCGTGGCCGCGGGGTCGGCGGCGGAGACCACGGCGATCAGGCGGGCGTTGAAGCCCTCGCCGAAGCCCTCGCTGGTCAGGTCGTAGGCGTCGCGGGCCGGGGTGCCGGGAGCGGCGGCGCCGGCGTCGGGCAGGGCCAGCCGCAGGTCCTGGGCCGGCAGCGTGAGCGCGCCGAGGACGACGACCCCCGCCAGCAGGATCGGCACGCGCAGCCGGGCCACCACCCGCCCCCACGTGTAGCCGAAGCCCTGGCCGCCCGCGTCCGCGTTCCCGCCCGCGCGCTGCGCGCGGGGCAGCACCCGGGCTCCGGCGTACGACAGGAAGGCGGGCAGCAGCGTGAGGGCGACCAGCACGGCGACGGCCACGGTGCCCGCGGCGGCCAGGCCCATCACGCTCAGGAACGGGATGCCGACCACCGACAGGCCGGCGAGCGCGATGACCACGGTGGCGCCGGCGAACACGACCGCCGATCCGGCGGTGCCGACCGCCCGGCCCGCGGCCTCATCCGGCGCCAGGCCCTCGGCCAGGAACTGGCGGTAGCGGGAGGTGATGAACAGCGAGTAGTCGATGCCGACGGCCAGGCCCAGCATCAGCGCCAGCACCGGCGTGACGGAGGTCAGTTCGACGACGCCGCTGAGCGCGAACAGGCCGCCCATGCCGGCCCCCACGCCGATCAGCGCGTTCAGCAGGGTCATGCCCGCGGCGACCAGCGAGCCGAAGGTGATGATCAGGACGACCGCGGCGATCACGACGCCGATCGCCTCCGACCCGCCGACCTCCGGCGCGCTCTTCAGGACCTCGCCGCCGTGCTCGACCCGCAGCCCCTGCGCCGACGACCCGGCCTTCAGGTACGCCGCGCGCTGGGCCTCGGTCACGTCCTCGGCCCCGCGGTCGAACTGCACCTGGATCAGGGCGTAGCGGCCGTCCTGGGAGACGGCGCCGGACCGGAACGGATCCATGGCGGCGACGACGCCGGGGATGGCCGCGGCCTCCTTGACCACGGGCGCGACCGCGGCCGGGTCGAGCTTCCCGCCCTGCGGCGCGGCGACGACGATGGTGCCGGTGACCCCGCTCGCCTGGGGGAACTCCTTGGCCAGGGCGTCCAGCGCCCGCTGTGACTCGGTGCCCGGCATGGCGAACTTGTCGCTGGTCGGGCCCTGGAACGCCGCGGCGGCCAGGCCCAGGACCGCGAGAAGCAGCAGCCACACGGCGGTCACGCGCCCGCGGCGGCGGAAGGAGAACCGGCCCAGCCGGTACAGCAGGGTTGCCACAACAGAACTCTTTCTTCCGAAGGTCAGCAGGCCGGCAGGCCGAGCGTGCGCAGCGCCCCGCGGGTCAGCTCCGCGCGCAGCGTCCCCTCGGGGACCCCGCACTCGCCGGCGCTGGTCAGGATGATCCCCAGCATCGCCATCCAGGCCCAGACCCGGGCCGGCTGGTCGGCCGAGCGGCCGGACAGCGCGTCCGTCAGACGTGCCATGAAGCCGTCGACGTCCGGCAGTTCCGGCCGGTTGATCAGGGTGTCGACGTCCAGCAGAAGGATCTTCACCTGGAGCCGGAAGCGCAGGGACAGGTCGACGAGCGCGTCGACGGCGGCCCGGGCGGCCGCCTCGCCGTCGAGCCGGGCGAGCCGCGCCTCGAGTTCGGCGACCTGCGCCCCGACGGGCGCCAGCAGCTCCGTCAAGATCGCGTCCTTGTTCGTGAAGTGGTAGAGCAAGGACGCCTTGGAGCAGCCGGCGTCCGTGGCGATCTCCTGCAGGGAGGTGCCGCGGAAGCCGTGCGCGGCGAACAGCCGCACCGCGGAGTCGAGAATGTCCGCGCGTAGCGTGGTTGCGGAACGCGCCATGGCGGACACCCTAGCTGACCGATCGGACAGGATTCGGGCCGCAGGTCCCGTGACCGTGCGGAGAAGAAAGAGATCCTCAGAGTCCGCCCAGGTGAGACGGGGTGTCACCGGGTCTCACCGGGTTTCGTCCGGGGCGGACCGTGGCGGATTTCACAGGTCGAGCAGGTCCACCGACACCTGCCACAGCAGGGTGGCCGCCTCGGGGTCGAGCGCGTACGCCGCCACTCCCCGCCGGGTGCCCGGCCGGTGGGGCTCCGCCTCCTGGCAGTCCTCGAAGTACCGCCCGGTGACGCCCTCCAGCAGCGGCGAGGCCGCGGCCAGCACGGAGGTGGCCGCGCCCTGCTCGGCCGTCTTCCACGCGGGACCGTCTCCGCCCACCCGGGTGCGCATGCGCTCGAGTTTCGTCGACTACCTGGCGACCAAGCGGGGGCATGGCCGGCGCGTTGCGCGCCGTGATCGCCTCCGGCGCCGATCCGTACGCGCACAGCCGTGAGCTGCTGGCCGGGACGATCGGCGCGTTGCTCGACGCGGGCGGCGCGGCGGGGACGCTGCGGCGGGACGTGGCGGCCGAGGACGTGCTCGCGGGCGTGAACGGCGTCTGCTTCGCCGCGGGGGAGCCCGCACAGAGAGAGCAGGCCGGGCGGCTGCTCGACCTGCTCATGGACGGCCTGCGCCGTACGTCGTCCGGGGCGGCGACCTGAGCCGGCGCCCTGGATCAGCTCAGACGCGGTGCCAGCGGGCCTCCGCGAAGCAGTAGGCGGCGAACAGCACCAGGCCGAGCGCGACCACGACGAGCAGCCACGGTCCCGCGGGGGTGTCGGCGAGCGACTTCAGCGCGCCGTCGATGCCGGCCGCCTTGTCGGGGTCGTAGGTGATGGCGGCCTTGCCGATCAGGACGCCGGCGGCCAGCGCGATGACGCCGCGGGCGATGTAGCCGGCCTTGCCGAGCTTGGTCACGACGCCGCGGGCGCGAGGCGTGGTCACGTGCATGTCCTTCATGAACTTCTCGGTCCAGCCCTCGTAGATCCAGTAGACGCCGAGGGCGATCACGCCGAGCGCCAGCAGGCCGACCAGGAACTGACCGCCCGGCAGCTCGAAAAGCGCCTTGGTGACGTCCTTCGACTGGCTGTCGGACGAGGAGGCGGCCTTGTTCCGCGTGAGCAGGGCCACCATCGAGAACACGAGTCCCGCGTAGACGACGGCCCTGGCCACGGACTCCACGCGGTCCTTGACCTCGGGACGGCCCCACACCGCCTCGGAGATCTGCCAGATCGCCAGCGCGGCCAGGCCGACGGCCATGATCCACAGCAGGGGGTCGCCCATGGGCGAGTCGCGCACGATCTGGATCGCGCTGCTCTTGTCGGCCTCGCCGCCCCCGCCGAAGGCGATCTGGAGGGCGACGAAGCCGATGATGGCGTAGAGGACGCCCCGGGCGGCGAATCCGACCTTGGCGAGCTTCTCCATGGCGGGGTGGTCGGCCGCTCTCCTGGCCGCACCCTCCATCCGCTGTCCGGCCTGATGCGCGGTCGTCATCACAGCTCCTCTCCTCGGGGGGTCGGTCTGCCTACTGACCCGGAGGAGGAGGATCAAACATGCGCCAGGCTCAGCCGGCCAGGCGCAGCGCCTCCGCCGCGACGGCGTGCCGCAGGTCGCGAATGCCGGGCCGTCCCCTGAGCGGATGGACGTTGTTGGTGAGCAGCACGACGGTCAGCCGGCGGACGGGATCGACGACCAGCGACGTGCCGGTGAAACCCGAGTGGCCGAACGCGCCCGTGAGCGGCCCCACGATGGCGGGATCGCCGATCCGCACCCCGAGCCCCTGGCGGAAGGCGGCCCCGGGCACCCCCTGGTCGCGCAGCATCTCCGCGGTCCACTCGGCGGGCAGCATCGGCCCGCCTCCGGTGCGCAGCGCCTCGCCGAAGCGCACGAGGTCGGCGGCCGTGGAGAACAGCCCCGCGTGCCCGGCCACGCCGCCCAGCGCGTACGCCGTCTCGTCGTGCACCTCGCCCCTGACGCACGTGCCGCGCTTGAACTCCGTGGCGACGGCCCGGCCCGGGTCGACCGGCCCGTACGTCGTGGCGGACAGGCCGAGCGGTCCGGTGACCCGCTCGCGCACCAGCACGTCCAGCGGCGCCCCGCCCGCGGCCTCGGCCACCCGCCCCGCCGTGATCATGCCGACGTCCGAGTAGAGGTGCGTGCCCGGCGGCCCCTGCGCCGGGGTGGACAGGACGAGGTCCCAGCGGGCCTCCTCCGGCTCCTCCTCCACCCGGCGGCTCGCGGGCAGGCCCGCCGAATGCGTCAGCAGGTGCCGTACGGTGATCTCCGGCCTGCTCCGGTAGAACCGGGGCAGCCGGACGGCCACCGGCTCGTCGAGGTCGAGCGCGCCCTCCCCGGCCAGCGAGACCAGCACCGCCGCGGTGAACATCTTGCTCAGGGACGCGATGTCGAAGAGCGCGTCCGCCGTCACGGGCGGCCGCTGCGGCAGCAGCCCGCCGGACGCGTCGGCGTACCGCGCGGCCTCCCCCACGGCGGCCCCGGCGACCGTGCGCCCGTCGACGGCGATCAGGGCCACCGCCGCCGAGGCCACCTCGGGCACCGCGGCCCGCAGGACGTCCTCGAGCATGTGATCGGGCCCCATTCGCGATCAGGCGCCGCGCAGCGCCGGGCCGAGCCGGTTGCCGTGCGCCGCGAGCAGCGCGCGGGCGTCGTCGGCGCCCACGCCGCGTTCGATCATCACGACGGCCGTCTTCACGTCCCGCCCGGCGTCCTCCAGGACCTCCCTGGCCCGGGGCACCCGCGTGCCGGTGATGTCGGAGACGATGCGGGCCGCCCGGTCGACCAGCTTGGAGTTGCTGGCCACGACGTCGACCATGTAGTTCCCGTACGTCCGGCCCGACCTGATCATGGTGATCGTCGAGATCATGTTGAGGACCAGCTTCTGGGCCGTGCCGGCCTTCAGCCGCGTCGAGCCGGTGACCACCTCGGGTCCCACGACGGCCTCGATCGCGTGGTCGGCCGCCCGCGCGAGCGGAGTGCCGGTGTTGCAGGCCACGCCCACGGTCAGCGCGCCGAGCCGCCTGGCCTGCTCGACCGCCGCGACGACGTACGGCGCGCGCCCGCTGGCGGAGATGCCGACGACGGAGTCGAGCGGGCCGACCGCCTTCGCGCGGATCACGGCGGCGCCCGCCTCCGCGTCGTCCTCCGCGCCCTCGACCGACCGCACCAGCGCGGCCTCGCCGCCCGCGATGATGCCCTGGACGAGGTCGGGGTGCGTGCCGAAGGTCGGCGGGCACTCGGACGCGTCGAGCACCGCGAGCCGCCCTGAGGTGCCCGCGCCGACGTAGAGGAGCCTGCCCCCGTCGGCCATCCGCGCCGCGATCGCGTCGATCGCCGCGGAGATCTCCGGGACGGCGCGGCCCACCGCGGCCGGGACGGCGGCGTCTGCGGTGTTCATGAGCCGCGCGATCTCCTCCGTCGGCAGCGTGTCGATTCCGCTGAAGCGGGGATCGCTCTGTTCTGTGGCGAGAACGGCGAGTGATTGCGTCGTGGGCTGCGTCATGGTTCCTCGGCTTCGGAGTGCTTGATGGGTCATCGCGTGCGTACGGGTCTCGAGCGGCTGGCGGGCGTGCCGGGCGCCGGACGCGGACGGGTCGGGCTCGTCACCAACCCCACAGGGGTCCTGCCCGATCTGACCGCCGCCGCACCCGCCCTGCTGGCCGCGGGAGTGCCCGTGACCACGTTGTTCAGCCCTGAGCACGGCCTGCGCGGCACGGCGCAGGCGGGCGGCGGCGAGGGCGACTCCACCGACCCGGTCACCGGCCTGCCCGTGCTCGACACCTACCGGCGGTCGGGCGACGAACTGGACGCGCTGGTCGCGTCGTCCGGGGTGAAGGCGCTCGTCTTCGACGTGTGCGACGTGGGCGCGCGTTTCTACACCTACGTCTGGACGATGTACGACCTGATGGGCTCGGCGGCCAGGCTCGGGCTGCGGTTCACCGTGCTCGACCGGCCCAACCCGATCGGCGGCGCGGTGGCGGAGGGCCCGGTGCTCGACCCGGCGTTCGCGAGCTTCGTCGGCCGCGCCCCCCTGCCCGTACGGCACGGCCTCACGCCCGGCGAGATCGCGCTGACCGTCAACCGCGCGCTCGGCGCGGATCTGGAGGTCGTGCCCGTGGAGGGCTGGCGCAGGGAGTGGTGGTTCGACCGCACCGGGCTGCCCTGGGTGATGCCGTCGGCCAACATGCCGACCCTCGACACCGCCCTGGTCTATCCCGGCACCGGGCTGCTGGAGGGCGTGAACGCCGCCGAGGGCCGCGGCACGACCCGGCCGTTCGAGCTGGTCGGCGCGCCGTACGCGGACGGCCGGTTCGCGTCGGCGCTCAACGACCTCGGCCTGCCCGGGGTGCGCTTCCGCGACACGTGGTTCACCCCGACCTTCGGCAGGCACGCGGGCGTCGGGGTGCGCGGCGTGCAGTTGCACGTGACCGACCGGCGGGCCTTCCTGCCGGTGCTCACGGGCGTGTCCGTCCTGCACGTGCTGCGGGCCCTCTATCCGGGCGACTTCGGCTGCGAGCCGTTCCTCGACCTGCTGTGGGGCTCGGCGTCGCTGCGCGAGCACCTGGAGGCAGGCCTCGACCCCAGGGAGCTGTGCCCCCCGCCTGGCCCGCCCCGGGGTGAGCTGCTGTACCGCTGACATCAGTCCAGGGCGCGGCGGTAGAGCCAGAACACCCGCTCGGCGCGGGCGCCCACCGCCCGGGAGTAGAAGCGGATCGGGCCGACCCAGCCGATCTGCGCGGACGTCTGGCCCGCGGCGGCCTGGTCGGCGAGGCAGCGGCGCAGCAGCACCCGGCCCACGCCGAGCCCGCGGGCGGCCTGCGCCGTGCCCATCGGGCCGAACCACAGCGGCCGGGCGCCCCAGGCGGCGAAGCCGAGGATCTCCCCGTCGCGCTCCGCGTAACGGAGGCCGGTCGCCTGCGCGGCCTCCCAGGCCCAGTTGTCGTTCCACTGCCCGCGGACGAAGTCAGCGATCTCCGCTCGCTCACCGGCCGGCGCCGCCGCGACCGTCACTCCGGCCTCGGCGAGCTTCGCGAGGTCGGCCTCGTGCTCGGCCTCGTCGTAGCGGGCCGGCAGTTCCGCCGTCATGTTCCAGGCGACGCGGTAGCGCTCGTAGCCCATGCGTTCGGCCAGGCAGGCCGCCGGAGTGTAGCGCACGTCGATCCCCGGCCAGGCGTAGCAGGGCGGGTTGCCGGCGAACCTCGCCTCGGTGGCGCCGTGTGCCCGCATCCACTCCTCGGCCGCGCCGGCGAGCGCCCGCCCGATCCCCCGGCCCTGGGCGGCGGGATCCACGGCGATCAGGTCGACGTGGCCCGTGGTGTGGCCGCCGTCCACGCCGACGGAGGCGAACACGACGCCCTCGCGGCCCGGCGTGGACAGGACGGTCCACTCGCGCTCCGGCGGCGGGTCGGCCAGCCGCCGGACGACCGGCGGGGCGTCCGCGGCGTCCGCCCACAGGGCGGCGGCCGCGACGTCCGCCACCCGGTCGTCGACGGCGACAGGGGCGATGTCCGTCACTCGCCCACCCCCACCGGGATCACGGCACGCCGCTGGGGATGGAAGCAGGCGTGCTCCTGCTCGGCCGGCGTTCCCTCCCCGCCGTAGCGGCCCAGCACGGGCATCTCGCTCTCGCAGCGTTCGGTGGCGAACGGGCAGCGCCGCGCGAACAGGCACCCGCCGTCGGGCAGCCCCTCCCGCTGCATCTCCCGCGGCACGACCCGCTCCGCGCCCGGCCTCTCCAGGCCGTGCAGCACCGGGGTCGCCGACAGCAGCGACTGCGTGTACGGGTGGACCGGGTCGGCGATGATCTTCTCGGTGGCGCCCCGCTCGACGACCTGACCGCGGTAGAGCACGTACAGCTCGCCGTCGCCGCCGATGTAGCGGGCGGTGGCGATGTCGTGGGTGATGAACAGCACCCCGACGCCGAGCCGCTCGCGCAGGTCCCTCAGCAGCGCGAGGATGCCCAGGCGCAGGGACACGTCGATCATCGAGACGGCCTCGTCGGCGACCAGGACCTCCGGGTCCATGGTGAGCGCGCGGGCGATCACCACGCGCTGGCGCATGCCGCCCGACAACTGGTGGGGGTAGCGCGGCAGCACGTAGCCGGGGTCGATGCCCACCATCGCCAGCAGTTCCTCGGCCCGATCGTCGATCCACGACCTCGACCGGCCCGTCTGCCCGGCGCGCAGCCGCAGCGGCGCCTCCAGCGCCTGGTGGATCGTCCTCGTGGGGTTGAGCGCCGAGTAGGGGTCCTGGTGGATGAGCTGGACCCGGCGGAAGTACGGCTGCCGCCTGCGGTGGCTCAGCGACGACATCGGCACGCCGTCGATGACGATCTCGCCGGAGTCGCACGTCTCCAGCCCGGCGACGATCCGGCCGAGGGTGGTCTTGCCGCTGCCCGACTCGCCGATGAACGAGACGGAGCCGCCCTTGGCGATGGCGAAGTCCACGCCGCGCAGCGCGCGCACCTCGCGGCCCCCGAGCAGCCCGCCGCGCTGCCTGAAGACCTTGGTGATGCCGGTCCCCGTGATCACACGAACTCCTTCCGCTTGACCAGCGTGAGGTGGCGGTCGGTGGCGTGGCAGGCGACGGTGCGGCCGTCCCTGTTGACGGCCATGGGCTCGTCGGTCTCGCACACCTCCAGGCGCCGCTCGCAGCGCTCGCGGAACACGCAGCCCTGCGTGGGCAGCGTCCCGAGCGTCGGCGGACGGCCGGGCAGCGCCCTGGCCAGCGACAGGTCGCCGGTCAGCCGCGGGATCGCCCTGATCAGGCCCTGCGTGTAGGGGTGGTGGGCGTCGCCGAGCACCTCGGTCACCGGGCCGTGCTCGACCACCCGCCCGCCGTACATGACGGCGAGGCTGTCGGCGACCTCGGCCACGGCGCCCACGTCGTGCGTGATCACCAGTGTGGTGAGACCCCGCTCCTCGTGGACCTCGCGGATGATCCGCAGGATCGTGGCCTGCGTGATCATGTCGAGGGCGGTGGTGGGCTCGTCCAGGACGACGACCTTGGCGTTCAGGGCGAGCGCGAGCATGATCCCGACCCGCTGGCGCATGCCGCCGGACAGCTCGTGCTGGTAGGAGTCGAGCACGCGGGCGCCGTCCATGCCCATGCGGGCGAGCAGGTCCTTGGCGTCGCGCACCAGCGCCCGCAGGTCCGCCACGTCGTGGGAGCGGCCGAGGTCGAGCAACTGCTTGCCGATGGTCTTCAGGGGGTTCAGCGAGTTCTGGGCCGCCTGGAAGACGTACCCGACCTGGCTGCCGCGGGCGCGCCGCAGGTCCTCGCCCCGCAGCGTCAGCACGTCGCCGAGGCCGTCGATCTCGACGGTGCCCGCGGCGATCCTGCCGGGCGGCTGCACGGCGTTGAGCAGCGAGAGCGCGAGCGTCGACTTGCCAGAGCCGGACTCGCCGACGACGCCGGTGATCGTGCCGGGGGCGAGCGTGAGGTCGACGCCGCGTACGGCGGGCAGCTCTCCGGACGGCGTCTTGTAGACGACCGTGAGGTCCCGGATCCGGACCCCCGGTGCTGCTATGTCACGTGCTTCGATGTCACGTGCTGCCGGGTGCCGTGCGGCCGTGTGAGCGGTCATAGGGGCTACTCCTCCCGCAGGCGGGGGTTGAAGATCTCGTCCATGGCGTCCACGATCAGCACGATGCCCAGGGTGAGCAGCAGGATCGCGATCAGCGGGGCCAGCAGGTACGGCAGCGCCGCCGGGGTGGTGAGCGCCCCGCCGTTGAACACCGCGAGGTTCAGCATCACCCCCCAGTTGTTCGACTCGAACGGCAGCACGCCGAGGAAGAACAGGCCCACCTGGGCGTACACCGCGCCCGTTACGGCGATGAGCATGTTCATCGCGATGTACGGCGCCATGCTCGGCAGCAGTTCGCGGCCGATGATGTGCCGCGTCGGCAGGCCGAGGCCGCGGGCCGCCTCGATGAAGCCGCGCTCGCGCAGCGACAGCGTCTGCGACCGCACGGCGCGGGCGATGCCGCCCCAGCCGAGAATCCCCAGCACCAGGCCCATCTCCAGCGGGCTCTCGAACTTCCACACCGTGGACAGCACGAGCAGCAGCGGCAGGCCGGGGATCGCGAGGTTCATGTCGGTCAGCCGCATGAGCAGCGTGTCCCACCGGCCGCGGTGGAAGCCCGCGACCAGCCCGATGAGCGTGCCGAGCGCGACCGTGATGACGGCCGTGGCCAGGCCGGTCAGCAGCACGTAGCGGGCGCCCGTGATGACCAGCGCGAGCACGTCCGTGCCCTCGAAGTCGGTGCCGAAGGGGTGGGCCAGGCTCGGCGCCGCGTACAGCGCGTTGTCGTCGCGCGGCAACTGGGCGGGGTAGAGCAGCGGCCCCGCAACGCCCATGAGCGCGAACACGGCGACGATGACCACGCCCGCCATGCGGCTGGGCTTGCGCCGCAGCACCCGCCACACCCCGCGCCAGAAGTTGCGCCGCAGCGTGGCCCGGGTGCTCCTGGCCGGCGCGGCGCCGGGATCGATCGCCCCTCCGGGGCTGACGATGACGGTCATGCCGCGCCTCCGCTCCTGACCCGCGGGTCGATCGCCGTGTACAGCAGGTCGGCGGCGATGTTGGCGACGACGATGCCCACCGTGATCACCAGGAACGTGCCGCCCATCAGGGCGTAGTCGCGGCTGCTGATGCTGTCGACGAGCAGCAGGCCGAGGCCCGGGTAGTTGAAGATCTGCTCGATGAAGATCGAGCCGCCGAACAGCATGCCGATCGACAGGGCGAGGATCGTGAACAGCGGCAGGATCGCGTTGCGCGCGAGATACCGGAACACGAAGCCGCGCCGCAGCCCGCGCAGTTCGGCCGCGAGGATGAAGTCGTCGCCGAGCACGGCGACCACGTTGGACTTCATCGCCAGGATCCATCCGCCGTAGCTGGCCAGCGTGTACGTGACGACCGGCAGCACGGCGTGGTGGACGAGCGAGCCGATGTAGCCGGCGTTGAAGCCGGGGACGAACTCGACGTCGACCGGCCCGCCCGACGGCATGATCGGCCACAGGGTTGCGAAGATCGCGGTGAGCAGCAGGCCGATGACGTACACGGGCACGCCGTGCAGCAGCGAGCCCGACAGCGCGAGCATGTCGCCGAGCTTGCCGGACCGCTTGATCGCGGCGTAGACGCCCATGGTCACGCCGAGCAGGAAGCTCAGCAGCGTGCCGGCGAGTACCGGCAGCACGGTCCACCGCGCCGCGTGCCCGATCAGCGTGGTCACCTCCACCCCGGGCGTGCTCAGCGAGCGCCCGAGGTCGAGGTGGAGCAGCGAGCCCATGTAGCCGACGTACTGCTCCCACAGGCTGCCGGTGGGCAGGAAGCCGTACAGGACGGCGGTGGCCCGCTCGGCCTGCTCGGGCGACATGCCCTTCTGGATCAGGCTCTCGTACTGCCCCAGCACGGGGTTGCCGGGAATCTCCCGGATGATGACGAAGCTGATGGTGGCGACGACCCAGATCATGACCAGGCCGCGAACCACATGGCCGCCGGCCTTCCTGGCGACGGCGCCCAGCCGGGGACGCCCCGGGACCGCGTGCGTCATGCCTGCACCTTCTCCGACTTTTTGATCATCCCGAGCTGCATCCACACGCCGGACGACAGCCGCAGGGACTCGTCGTCGTCGGGCGGGAATGCCGTGTACCGGGTGGTGTTCACGAACTGGGTGTTCACGTAGTCCCACAGCTGGACGACGGGGAGCTGCTCGTTGGCGACCCTGGCCAGGACGCCGACGATGCGCTTCTGCTCGTCCTCGGACGCGAAGCTCAGTTTGCTGGTCAGCTGGCCCGGGTCGACCATGCCGGCGGCGCGGGCGTCGACCTTCTCCGGCCCGCCCATCCAGTTGCCCTCGGTGCCCGGCGCGACGTGGCGCAGCCTGCCGCCGAACATCTGCCAGCCGTTCGCCTGCCCGAACAGCCGCTGGAAGATGTTGTACGGCGAGGGGCCGAGGCCGATGAGCCAGAACCCGAGGTCGTACTTGCCCTCGGCGAGCTCGCCGAGATAGAGCGTGTAGTCGGCCGCGGTGACCACGCTGGCGTCGATGCCGTGGTCGCTGAGCTGGCTGGTGATCGACTTGGCCGCGGCGACCCAGTCGGAGAACGACGCGGGCACGTGGATGCGGACCTTCCACGGGCTGCCGTCCGGCAGCGCCCACCGGCCGCCCCGCTTGGTCATGCCCGCCGCCTTCAGCTCGGCGTCGGCCTTGGCGGGGTCGACCCGGTAGGGCTCCAGGGTGTCGAACCCGTCGCCGAGCCAGGCCCTGGCCGCCTTGGCGTGGATGCCCGAGGTGGTGGCGGCGGGGGTGCCGCCCTCCGGCGAGGCGATCTTGGTGACCTGGGCGCGGTCGATCAGGTAGGCCATCGCCCGGCGCACGTGCACGTTGTCGTACGGCTTGTGCGACTGGTTGAACGCGAGCGACACGGCCACCGGCGAGTAGCCCTTGATCACCTTGCTGCCCTTGGCGTCGCGGATGCGCTCCATGACGGCGGTGGGCACGGAGGTGAAGGGGGCGTTGTCCAGCCGGCCGGCGATCAGGTAGTTCCAGATCTGCTCGTTGCCGGTGTAGTTGAGGATCTTCACCTTCTCCGGCGCGATGTTCTGCCTGGCGTAGAAGTAGGGGTTGCGCTTCAGCAGCGCCGCGCCCGGGTTCACCCGCTCCAGCACGAACGGTCCCGCCGACACGTCGTGGCCGGGGTCGAAGGCGATGACCTTCTCCGCGAGCCCGGTGATCTGGTTCTTCGCCTTCTCGGCCACCTCGCCCTGGCCGCGCTGGGCGACCTTGAGCGTCTCCCAGAATCCGGCCGGCAGCAGCGTCCCGAACACGTGCGCGGGCACGACCACGGTCGACAGCAGGTTCGCGAGGAACGTCGAACTGCGGTTGGCGCCCTGGGTCACCCGGATCGTCTTGGGGTCGACGACCTGGATGTCGGCGGCGGCTCCGGCCGCCTTGGGGTCGAGCGCGTACGCCGTGCCGCCCTGGGTGTAGGCGAGGCCGACGGAGACGCGCACGTCCTCACTGGTCACCGGCTTGCCGTCGGACCACCTGGCGTCGGGCTGCAGGTAGATGACGACCTCAGACCGGTCCGCGGACATGCTCCAGCTCCTGGCGATGGCCGGGTAGAACTGGTTCGGATCCGTGGGGTCGTTCTTGGGCCACGCCAGCGCCATGCCGTTGTATCCCGAGAAGACCGATCCGACGGGGTTGAACGGGTTGATCGGCGCGCTGGCGTTGATCTGCTTGCTGCCGTCGATCGTGGTGTACACACCGTCGCCCTGCTGGGCGGTGTCCGTCGTACCGGTAGTGCCGCAGGCGGTGGCTGTGACGATCGACGCCAGAGCCACGATCGCCGCGAGTCGCTTCATGGGCTGCTCCTGGTTCCCGATTGCCTGGACAATACGGGCGCTCGCACGATGGCGTCAATTTTTTCCACGCAGAGACGCTTAAGTGGAGAAAACTTTTACCAGGGCTGCTACCTGCGGATACTTCCCTGACAGCAGTGCCCGGAGGTGGGTCAGCCGCCTCCGGTGAGCCAGCGGGCCGCGGCCCGCGCGCAGGCCGTGGAGCTGCCGTGGGTCGCGAGATACAGCCGCCCGGCGGGCGGCCCCGGCACCCCGGTCTCCACCACGATCGCGTCCGGGCGGGCCCACAGCGCCTCCTCCAGGAGCCGCCGTATCCAGGCGTGCCGCACGGCGTCGTGGACCGCGATCACCACAGGGCGCTCCGCCTCGCCCAGGTCGGGCAGCCGCCCTTCCTCGTCCACCTCGGCCGTCCGCGTCCCCGGCAGGAGTTCGCCGAGCGCCTCCCCCAAGGTGAGCGGGGTCGCGCGGCCGACGGCCTGGCTGGGCCGCGCCGCCAGGCGCACCACCAGCGGCGCCCGGGTCAGCGCTCCCCCGGGCTCCGCCGGGGTCGCGCGCAGCGCCGCCGTCGCCGCCACCAGGCCGAGACCCTCGTCGGCGTCGTCGCGGGCCACCGCCTTCCTCGCCTCCGCCTGCGCGTCGTACCACGCGGCCAGGTCCGCGACCCGGCCCGCCGCCTCGGCCAGGCGCTCCTCCGCCAGCCGGCCCTCGCGGACCGCGCAGGTGATCGCGTCGCGCAGGCCGTACACGCTCTCCCCCCTGGCCGAGGACACCCCGACGCAGACGGCGTCCGCGCCCGCGGCCAGCGCGCGGACCGCGATCTCGCCGGGCGGGTGCAGGGCGGCGACGGCCCGCATCTCGATCGCGTCGGTC
The DNA here is from genome assembly GCF_012999535.1 of Microbispora sp. H11081. Lineage (GTDB taxonomy): Bacteria > Actinomycetota > Actinomycetes > Streptosporangiales > Streptosporangiaceae > Microbispora. Next base: position 518,481 of record NZ_JABBWV010000002.1, on the reverse strand, counting down.
ACCACCAGCCCTTCGAACCCCAGTTCCTCCCGCAGCAGGCCGGTCAGCACCGCCCGGCTCAGCGTCGCGGGCAGCGCGTCGACGGCGGGGACGAGCAGGTGCCCGCACATCACCGCGCGCACCCCGGCCGCGATGGCGGCCCTGAAGGGCGGCAGGTCGCGCCGTTCCAGGACCTCCCGTGAGGCCCGTACGGCGGGCAGCGCCAAGTGGGAGTCGGTCACGGTGTCGCCGTGCCCGGGGAAGTGCTTGGCGCAGGCGGCCACCCCCGCGCTCTGCAGTCCCTCGATCCACGCGGCGGCGTGGCGGCCGACCTCCCCCGGATCGGCGCCGAAGGAGCGCACGCCGATGACGGGGTTGCGGGGGTCGGCGTTGACGTCCACGACCGGGGCGTAGTCGAGGGTGACGCCCACGGCCGCGACCATCCGGCCGATCTGCCGCGCCACCCGGCGGGTCAGCGCCGGGTCTCCGGCGACGCCCAGCGCCAGGTTTCCCGGCCACGAACTGCCGCCCGCGGCCTCCAGCCTGGTGACGGAGCCGCCCTCCTCGTCCACGGCGACGACCACGTCCGGCCGTTCCCCGCGCAGCGCGGCGACCAGGGCGGCCGTCCCCTCCTGGCCGGTGACGTTGCGCGCGAACAGGACCACGCCGCCCAGGCCGTCCGCGAGCGCCCGCCGCAGCCAGGCGGGCGGCTCCGTGCCGTCGAAGCCGGGCTGGAGCACCGCCATCGCCATCCGGTCCAGCTCGCGGTCACCCATGCCGCCTCCTTGCCGGGCGGCTCGAAGCCGGATCGCGCCCGAGGCGCGCGCAGTGCTCGCCGACGCGTTCGCTTCGCACGCTCATGCGCCCTCCTGCCCGATCAGCGCGCGGTGCGCCTCGGCGGCGCGCGGGTCGCCGGGAAGGGCCGCGCGCACCGCGAGCGCTGCCGCGCCGGCCGCGGCGTCCCTCACGCGCACCAGCGTGGCCCGCCTGCCCAGCTCGGCCGTGACCAGGTGGGCGAGCTCGGTCGGCTCGGTCAGCAGCGACCCCGCGAGCACCAGGGGCCCACCGCCGCCCGCCGGCCGCGCCGCCCCGGCGGGTTCCCCTGTGACGACCCGTGCCGTACGGCACAGCCGGCGCGCCGCCTCCGCGACGACGCCACGGGCGACCTCGTCTCCCTCGTGGGCGGCGGCGTCCACCACGGGCGCGAGCGTGCCGAGCCAGGCGGGGCCGGCCTCGGCGACCCGCGCGTACACGGCCGCGACCAGGGCCTGGGCCAGCGCGGGCCCGTCGTCCTCGCCGGCCGCCCCGGCGCCCAGCACGGCCTCGGCCACACGGGCGACCAGCACGGTGGGCGCGCCACGGCCGTCGATCGCGTTCAGCGCCGCGGCCGCGGCCCGGCGGCCCAGCCACACCCCCGAGCCCTCGTCGCCCAGGATCCAGCCGAGGCCGTCGGCCCGCCGTACGACCCGGCGGTCGCGGACACGCGCGCCGATCGCGCCGGTGCCTGCCACCAGGACGGCGCCGTCCGGCTCCTCCGTGGCCCCCGCGAAGGCGACGAGCACGTCGGCGACCACCGCGGGCCGCCCGGCGAGCCCCGCCTCCCGCCAGGCCCGCTCCGCGGGCTCCGCCGCGCGGGCCGCTCCGGCCAGGCCGAACACGCCACCGGCGACCGACGTGCGATCCAGGCCCGCCAGCGCGCCGAGCAGCGCGGCGCGCAGGTTGGCGGCCGGGTCGGGGACCGAGATCGCGTTGGCGCCGCCGGCCCGCCCGCGTCCGGCGATCTCGCCCGACTCGGTGGCCACGACGCAGCGCGTGCTGGTGCCTCCCCCGTCCACGCCGACGTACAGAGCCCCCACGGCCGCCCCCCTGCAGATCTCTTCCATCAACCTACAAGGCGGCGGAAATTCTTTTCAACGGCCGCCGGCGGCGTGGGGGACCCGCCTATTTCTTGCTGTCGGTGAGATCCACGAGCGCGGTGGCCGCCCGGAAGAACTTGTTGCGGCCGAGGTCGCCGACCGTCTTGATGTGGAACGCCTTCTGCAGCATCTCCGCGTCCGACGCGCTCACCCCGGAAAGCGCGTCCACCGGCGCCTTGATGATCTCGTCCAGGGTCTTGTCCTCGTACTCGCGGTCGAGCAGCTTCGCCAGGTCAGCCGATACAGCCATGGTTCCCCCCATAGAGAATCGCCCCCGATACCTCTTGAAGTGCCCAAACGACCCATTTCCTAAGCCACGCGGGCGCGGCGCCGACGGGAGGCCGGGAGCCATCGGGGCTGCCGGGGCGCCGGTCGACCGGACCGGCGCCCCGGCCTTCTCAGGCCCTCGCCCGGCCCCGCTCCGCCACGTCCTGCCTGAGCCAGTCGGCGAAGCGCGTACGGCCGAGTTCGGCGTCGCCCTCGGGCACCAGGCTGCCCTGCTGGAGCTTGGAGCCGTAGTAGCGGGCGTCCGGGTCGGCCACCACCCGGCGGGAGTCGCCGCGGGCTTCGAGCGCCCGCCTGATCACCTCGTCGAAGCCGAAGCGCTCAGGGCCGGCGATCTCGACGCCGCCCGCGGGCGGGCTCACCGCGGCCCCGGCCACCGCGTCCGCGACGTCCGTGGCCGCGATCGGCTGGAACAGCACCGGCGCCACCCGGACGGTGTCCCCTTCGGTGGCCGCGTCGGCGATGCCGCCGACGAACTCGAAGAACTGCGTCGCGTACACGATCGTGTGGGGGATCGCCGAGGCGGTGATCAGTTCCTCCTGCGCGTGCTTGGCCCGGAAGTACCCGTTCTCCGGCAGCCGGGAGGTTCCGACGATCGACAGCGCGACGTGATGGCCCACCCCCGCCTCCGTCTCCGCCGCCAGCAGGTTGCGGGTGGCGGTGGTGAAGAACTCCAGCACCGGGCCGTCCTCCCAGGACGGCGAGTTCGCCACGTCGACCACCACCGAGGCGCCCTTGAGCGCCTCGGCGAGTCCTTCCCCCGTGACGGCGTTCACCCCCGTCCTTGGAGTGGCCACCACCGCCTCGTGCCCCTGGGCGCCGAGCCTGTCGACGACCCCGCTGCCGATCAGCCCGCTGCCGCCGACGACCACGATCTTCATTGCCGCACCTCCACGATGCTTCCCTTTCGCTCCCCGCCCTTCCGGCGGGGGCGTACGGCAGCTAGGACCGGACAGGCCCCGCTTCTGTGACAGCCAGGGGTGAACGGCCTCCAGGGCGCTCAGCCGAGCGCGGCGCTCGCGTAGTCCCACAGGCGGTCCGCCGCGTCCCCGTCGAGCGCATGGGCCGCCACGCCGCCCGGGACCCCGGGGACGGCGGGCGGGGCCTCCTGGTTGTCCTCGAAGTAGCGGCCGGTCACGCCTTCCACCAGGGGGGAGGCCGCCAGCAGCACCGACACCGCCGCGCCCTGGGCGACCGTCTTGAGGTAGGGCTGCGGGATGATCTCACCGTTCTCGTCGATCGCGCCCATCTCGCGCATGGCCGCTTCGTCCATGTGGCGCGAGAGGTTCGTCAAGATCCAGCCGGGGTTGAGCGCGTTCGCCGTGATCCCGTCGGCCGCCCACCGGCGCGCGCCGACCGCAAGCAGGACGTCCGCCGTCTTGGACTGCGCGTAGGCCGTCCACGGGTGGTAGGGCCGGCGCTCGAACTGCGGGTCGTCGAAGTCGAACGGCGTCGCGGTGTGGGCGCCGGAACTGACGACGACGATCCGGGCCCGGCCCGCCGCCCGCAGGCTGCCGTACAGGCCCACAGTGAGGGCGAAATGTCCGAGATAGTTGGTCGCGAGCTGCATCTCCCAGCCCTGGGCGGTGACCTGGCGGGCCGGCAGCGCCATGACCCCGGCGTTGGCGACCAGCACGTCGAGCGGGCCGCGCCAGTCAGCCACGAACGCCGCGACGGACGACAGATCGGCCAGGTCGAGCGTGGCGGACCGCACGGTTCCCGGCGCGCCGGCGAGGCTCGCCGCCATCGACTCCGCCGCGGCCGCGTCGCGGGTGGCGACGGTGACCTCCGCCCCGGCCCCGGCCAGGACGCGTACGGTCTCCGCGCCGATGCCCGCGGCGCCGCCGGTGACGACGACGCGCCGCCCGGACAGGTCCACCCCCTCGACGACCTCGGCGGCGGTGGCGTGGGAGTGGAACGGAGTGGTGAAACGGACCTGAGTGCTGTTGTTGTTCATGCGGCTACGCTAAAAGCGCCGCATCCGGACGCTCTATAGCGGAAAGTCCGACAGACTTCATCGATCGTCCAACCACCATCTGATCACTCCCGGAGAACCGATGGATCCGCTCGAAGACGTGCTCGCGCTGCTCGGCACCAGGGCGCACCTGTCCACGGGCATGTCGGCGGGAGGCCGCTGGGCCGTGCGCTTCGAGGCGCCGGACGGCGTGAAGTTCAACGCTCTGCAGCGCGGCCGGTGCCTCCTGGACGTCGAGGGCCTCGACGCGCCGATCTCCCTGGCGGAGGGCGACTGCTTCCTGCTCACGCGCCCGCTCGGCTTCACGCTCCTCAGCGACCCGCATGCCGTCCCCGTCGACGCAGGACCGCTGTGGGCGGCGGCCGGTGACGGCCTCCCCCACGTCGGGGACGGAACGGACACGCTTCTCATCGGCGGCCGCTTCTCGTTCGGCGACCGGGCCCGCTCGCTCCTGCTCGACGGGCTGCCGCCGGTCATCCACGTCCCCGCGGAGACCGGCGAGGCGGGCGCGGTTCGGTGGGCCCTCGAACAGATCGACGCCGAGCTCCGGGGCCGGGCGATCGGCTCGACGCTCGCGGCCGAGCATCTCGCCGTGGTCATGCTCATCCACGTCCTGCGGCTGCATCTCGCCCGCGAGCCCCGCGCGGTGTCGGGCTGGCTCTCCGGTCTCGCCGACCCCGTGGTCGCGGCCGCGCTGCGGTCCATGCACGCGCGGCCCGGCCACCCGTGGACCGTCGCGGAGCTGGCCAGGGCCGGCGCGGTGTCCCGGTCCACCCTCGCCGCGCGGTTCAAGGACACGGTCGGCCGCGGCCCCCTGGACTACCTCACCCAATGGCGCATCGAACTCGCCGCCCGGAGCCTGCGCGACGGCGGCGACACGCTCGCCACGATCGCCCGCGCCGTCGGGTACGGCTCGGAAAGCGCCCTCAGCACCGCGTTCAAGCGGATCACCGGCAGTTCGCCGTCCGAGTACCGCCGGCGGGAGCGCGGGCGGGCGGACCCCTGAGCGCCCCCGAGCCCGGGGTCGCGGGCCCGTGGCCGGAGAACAGGCGTCGGCCGCGGGCGGAACGGACCACCAGGGCGACACGGCGTCCCGGAGGGGGGACCGGCCCCCTGGCATGTCATATTGGCAGTGCCATGCAGGTCACGTCGCCGCTCCGCCTCGCCAGGGCCGCCGCCTTCACCGCGGTGTGCCTCGGCCTCGGCGTGCTGGCGCACCTGTTCGGCGGCGGCGCGGTCGCCCCAGACGCGCTCGCGCTCGGGCTGCCCGGGGTGTTCGCCGCCGCGCTGCCCCTGTCCGGCCGGGAACGCACGCTTCGCTCGATCCTCCCGCTGCTCGCGGTCCTGCAGGTCGCGCTGCACGTGCTGTTCGCCCTTTCGTCGCCCTTGTCACCGGCGCCCTTGTCACCGGCGCCCGCCCTGGGCGTCGTGGCCGGGCACCCGCACGCCGGGCCCGGCCTGGGGATGCTCATCGCCCACGGCTGGGCGGTGGTGCTGACGTCGCTGTGGCTCGCCAGGGGCGAGGCCGCCCTGTGGGCGCTGCTGCGGCGGCTCGCCGTACGCCTGACCAGGATCGCCCGCGATCCCGCGCCACCCGTGCGCACGCCCCCTGCGTCGCCGCACCCGGCCGAGCCGCGTGTCCCCCGCTCCGTCGCGCCGCGTCACTGCGTCACCCGGCGGGGCCCGCCACGCCTTCTCCTGCCGTCCCGCTGAGACGGCGCTCCTACCGCGCTCCTCACCGCGCTCCCGGCCGCCAAGGGCTCGGGGCGTGATCACATCTTTCCCGGCGGAGCACGCCCGCGCGCGTGTCCCCGGTTCTCAGCCGCGCCCGGCGCACGGGACGCGCCCGAGTGCCCGCCGGACGACCGAGAGAAGGCTTCCGCATGACCAGCACGACCGTTCACCGTGTCATCCCGGCGGCGATCGCCGCCCTCCTGACCGCGTCCGCCTGCGCCGCTCCGGCCTCCACCACCGCCGTGTCGCCGGTGGCGGCGCAGGTCTCCGCCTCGGCTCCCGCCACAGCGCCTGCCTCCGCGCCTGCTTCCGTGCCCGCCACACCGGCCGCCGCCCCGCTGTCGGTCAGCGATCCGTGGGTGAAGACGGCCCACTCGGGCATGAGCGCCGCCTTCGGCACGCTCGTCAACACCACCGGCGAGGCGATCACCGTCGTCGGGGCGAGCACGCCCGTCTCCCCCTCCGTGGAACTCCACGAGGTCACCGGAGACGCCGGCGCCACGACCATGCGCCGCAAGCAGGGCGGGATCGTGATCCCCGCCGGCGGGCGGCACGTGCTGGAGCCCGGCGGCGACCACATCATGCTCATGGACGTCCGCACGCCCGTCGAGCCCGGCGCCGAGGTGCCGTTCACGCTCACCCTGAAGGACGGCAGGACGGTGTCCTTCACCGCGGTGGCCAAGGACTTCGCCGGCGGCAACGAGTCGTACGCCCCCCATGGGTGAGCGCGAGAACTCGATGGGGCGGCGGCTCACCAGGCGCGGCCTGCTCGCGGGAGGGGCGGCCGCCGCCGCGGCGGCCGCCTGCGCGCCCGTCTCCGCCGTGCCGGCGGCCCGTGGCGCGGCGGCCGGGCCCGCGCCGCTCCCCGGCGGTGACGCCGTCGAGCCCTTCCACGGCGTCCACCAGGCGGGCATCGCGACCCCTCCGCAGACGTTCGGGGTGTTCGCCGGGTTCGACCTGCGGCCGGGGACCGATCGTGCGGCGCTGATCCGCCTGATGCGGCTGCTGACCGACGACGCGCGACGGCTCACCCGGGGCGAGCCCGCCCTCGCCGACACCGACGCGGAACTGGCGCTGCTGCCCGCCCGGCTCACCGTCACCTTCGGGTTCGGCGCCGGGCTGTTCGAGGCGGCGGGGGCCGAAGGCCTGGCGCCGAAGCCGCTGCGAGCGTTCAAGGGCGACGCCCTGCAACCCCGCTGGAGCGGCGGCGACCTGCTGCTCCAGGTGTGCGCGGACGACCGCGTCACGCTGGCGCACGCCTTACGCGTGCTCGTCAAGGACGCCCGCTCCTTCGCGACCGTGCGCTGGACCCAGCACGGCTTCCGGCAGAGCCCGCAGGTCCGCGCGCCCGGCACCACCCAGCGCAACCTGATGGGCCAGCTCGACGGCACCGTCAACCCGACGCCGGGGTCGCCCGACTTCGAGCGGGCGGTGTGGGTGCGCGACGGGTGGCTGCGCGGCGGCAGCACGCTGGTGCTGCGGCGCATCCGGATGGACCTGGAGAAGTGGGACGCCGCGGACCGGACCGCCAAGGAGTTCAGCGTCGGGCGGCGGCTGGACAACGGCGCGCCGCTGACCGGGCAGGCCGAGACCGACGAGCCCGACTTCGCCGCGCTCGGCCCGTCGGGCCTGCCGGTGATCTCCGAGTTCGCCCACATCCGGCGCGTCCGGACGGCCGACCCCGGCCAGCGGATCCTGCGCCGCGCCTACAACTACGAGGACGGCCTCAGCCCGGAGGGACGGCCGGACGCCGGACTGCTGTTCGCGTCCTACCAGGCCGACGTGGACCGGCAGTTCGTCCCGATCCAGGCGCGGATGGCGGAGATGGATCTGCTGAACCAGTGGATCACGGCCATCGGGTCGGCCGTCTTCGCCGTGCCGCCCGGATGCGCCGCGGACGGCTGGATCGGCGAGACCCTGCTGTCCTGATCCGGCCGGGGTGACCGGCCCGCGAGGAGCGGGAGGCCCTGCCGGGTCTCCCGCTCCTCGCGTAAGGCGACTCACGCCCGGGGGCCGAGTCGCCCGTGCTCCCCGGGATCAGCCCCGCGAACGGCGCAGGGCGGTCAGGCCCGCCCCCGCCCCGACCAGGCCGGCGACGAGGCCGACGCCGCCGAGCACCAGGGCCGTGGTGTTCCCGCCCTCGTCCTCGTCGTCGTCCTCGTCGTGGGCGGCGGCGGCCACCGTGGGCTGCGCGGCGGGCGCGGCAGCGGTCGGGGCGGCGGCGTGGCCGTCCTCCCCCTCCGCGGCGGCGACGAGCTTGAGCACCGGCGCGGGGTGCTCGGCCTCTGAGCCGTCGGTCTTCGGCGCGTCCGCCCACTTGACCTCCTCACCGTTGGAGTAGGTCTGCACGGTGGGGAAGGTGAGCGCGTCCACGTTCTTCGGCAGCGGCCCGACAGAGGCCTCGAACTCCTGGAACTGGCCGGACTCGATCTTCCCGCCGGACCAGGTGATCTTCAGCACCGACTCGGTGATCGTGTCGCCGGCGTCCGACTGGACGGGCTTGGGCAGCTTGCCGCGGGTGAGCTTCACGTCCCAGCCGGGCACGGGGCGTACGGACACGAACGGCAGCGGGTGGTCGGTGGGGAACTCGACCTCGACCTTGGTGGTCGAGGCGTTGTCCCGCTCGTTGGGCACGCGGAAGGCGATCTTGGTCCAGCCGCCCTGGACGGCGGTGCCGGGGTTGACGGTGACGTGGGCGAGAGCGGGCACGGCGAGGCCGAGGGTGAGCGCGAGGGCACCGGCGGTGACGGCGGCCGCGCGACGGACGTACGAGGTCATGGGGCTTCTCCAGTCGTCTGCGAGGTTACGAAGGCGCGCGGGGATGCCCCGGGAGGGAAGGGATCGATCCCCCGGAGTCGTGCGCCACCCGCGCGACAGGCTCAGAAGACGGGAAGACCAGGCGGCCCGCGCCGGACGACGACGTGCCGCAGCGCGCCCGCGGTGCGGCCCTCGCCCCCGGCGCCGGGCCGGAAACGCCGGCGAGGACGCCGTGCGGCGGCGAGATCCGCTCCCCGCGGCGCCGTCAGCGCGGCCAGCAGCGCGGCCACGGCCCGCAGGCAGCCGGCCACTCCCGCCCCGGCCGTGCGCAGCACCGTCCACAGCGCCTCCTCGCCGCGGGCCAGCCACCATCCGGTGAGCAGCGCCGCGGTGAGGTGGGCGGTGAGCATGCCGGTCTGCGCGCTCAGGCCGCCGTGCCACGTCGGATGCCTCGCCTCCGTGGCGGAGGCCGTGGCCTCGAGGAGCCAGTGCAGGAAGGCCTGGGCGCCGATCAGCAGGCCGGCGATCGCCTGGGGCGACCGTTGCCTGCCCGCGGCGACGGCCGCGCCCGCCGTGACCACGAGCACGCCCGTGAGGAGCGCGCCCGGCGCGGGCCCGCCTCCGCCGGCGAACCGGTGCGCGCCGACGGCGAGGAGCACGCAGACGGCGGAGAACGAGGCCGCCCGCGCGAGCCGGAGGGAGAGTGAGGCGCGCATGTCGCCGGGATTGTCTCACACCCCGGCGATCTAGGCCGGGTCGTCGGCGGCCCTCCGCACACCACGAGAAACGCGCCGCGACGGCCCCCGGACGAGCCGTGAACGTTTCAACGGAACGCGCTGGCGGCGGCCGGTCGTCAGGCGTGGTCTCCCGCGCGGACACTCGGTGGGCCATACTCGCAATCGATCACCGGTGCCGAGCCGAGGACGCCGACGATGACATCTCCCCAGCGCCTCCGCGGCGTGGTCGTCCCCGCCGTCGCCGCGACGGCGTTCACCGTGCTGCTGGCCGCCCTGTGGTTCGGCGGCGCCCGGCCGAGCCCGGCGATCCCGGGGCTGCCCTCACCCGGTGCGCTGACCGCCTGGGGGCTGCCGGTCGTGCGCCTCGTGCACGACGTCTGCGCCGCCGCCACGGTCGGGGCCCTGCTGGCCGCCGCCGTCCTCTCCCCCGCGAGCGGCAGGGCCGTCGTGCGGGCGGCCGGGGCCTGGGCGCTCGGCTGGGCGGCGAGCGCCGCGGTCACCGAGGTCCTGACGCTGTCGGACTTCCTCGGGCTGCCTCCCGGCGACGCGCTGCGCTCCGGCGCGCTGCCCGCCTTCGTCTTCCACGTCCCGCAGGGACAGGCGTTCCTGACGGTGACGGCCGCGGCCCTGGCGGTCGCCGTCTGCTCGCTCCTGCCGGACGGCCCGCTCCTGCGGCCCGCGCTGCTCGCCGTGGCGGTCCTCGCGCTGCTGCCCCCCGCGTACGTGGGCCACTCGGCCTCGGCGGCCGACCACAACCTCGCCGTCCTCAGCCTGATGGCACACGTCGCGGCCGTCGCGCTGTGGGTCGGCGGCCTGTACGCCCTCCTGGCGCACCTGCGCGCCGCGCCCGCGCTCACCGTCGCCGTGCGCCGCTTCAGCGCGCTCGCGCTGGGCTGCTTCGCCGCCGTCGGGGCGTCCGGCGCGCTCAACGCCTGGGTCAGGCTCGGCTCGCTGCCGCCGCTCTGGCAGTCGCGGTACGGCCTGCTCGTGCTGGCGAAGATCGCCGCGCTGGCCGCGCTCGGCTGGTTCGGGTGGCGGCACCGGCGCGGGACCATCAGGGCGATGGAGTCCGGCGGGGCCCGCGCGCCGTTCCTCCGACTCGCCTGCGGCGAGATCGTGGTGATGGCCGGGGCCCTCGGCCTGGCCGTGGCGCTTGGCCGCACGCCCCCGCCGCCCGCGCCGGCGGCCCCGCATCAGCACGACGCGCTGGGATACGCACTGCCCGCCCTCTCCCCTGGGACGCTCGCCACCGAGGTGCGGCCCGATCCGATCGCGCTGCTCCTGCTGGCCGCGGCCCTCGCCGCGTACCTGGCGGGTGTGCGGCGGCTGTCGCGCGCCGCGCCGCCGGGGGCCGCCGAGCGGTGGCCGGCCGCGCGCACCGCGTCGTGGATCGCCGGCCTGGCCGTGCTCGGCTACGCCACGTCGGGCGGGGTGGCGGCCTACGCGCCCGCGGTGTTCTCCGCGCACGCGGCGCAGTACGCGCTGCTCGGCGCGGTGGGGCCGGTCCTGCTGGTCTTCGGCGCCCCGCTGACGCTGTGGCGGCGGGCGCTCCCGGGCTCGGCGCCCTTCGCGGGCCAGGCGGGCCGCGCGCTGTCCCATCCGGTGACGGCCCTCGCGCTGTACGTGCTGCCGTATCCGGCGCTGTACCTGACGGGCCTGTTCCAGCAGGCCCAGCCGAGCCTCGCCCAGCGACTGGCCGCGCAGACGGTGGTGACGGTCACCGCGGTGCTCTTCCTCGTGGTGGCGGCCGGTGTGGACCCGCCCGCCCGCGCGGTCCGGCCGCAGGCGCGCGTCTGGATGCTCGCGGGGGCGATCGCCGTACGCGCGTGGACGGGCCTGGCGGTGCTCGCGGGGCCGCCGCAGGCTCCGGAGTGGTACGCCGCGCTGGAACTGCCGTGGGCGCCTGAACGGGCGGCCGACCAGCGGCTCGGCGCGTTGCTCGGCACGGGCGTGACCGTCGCCGTGCTCGCGGGCCTGCTCGCGCTGGTGCTCGCCGGGCGGGGCGCTCCGCGGCGGGACACGGCGCCCGGGCCGGTCAGCGCGACGGAGCGGGGCCCGTCGAGTCGCGGACGCTGAGGGTCGTCGCGAGCTGGAGATGGCGGGAGGCGGGCTGGACGCCGTCCGCCATGGCGAGGACGGTCTCGACGGCCATGCGGCCCATGCCGACGAGAGGCTGCCTGACGGACGTGAGCCGGGGCGTGGTCCACTCGGTCTGCGGGGTGTCGTCGAACCCGGTGACCGACAGCTCTCCCGGGACGGCGACGCCCGCCTCCTTCGCCGCCGCGAGGACGCCGACGGCGATCTCGTCGTTGCCCGCCACGATCGCGGTCGGCCGTTCGCCGAGCGCGAGGACGTCACGGCCGTGCCGCAGGCCCGCCTCGACGGAGAAGGCCTCGTTGCGGATCAGCGCGCGGTCCTGCGCGATGCCGGCCGAGTCGAGCGCGGCCTGGTAGCCGTGGAACCGCTCCGCCGAGGGGGCCGAGCCCGGCGGGCCGCCGATCCAGGCGATCCTGCGATGGCCGAGCCTGATGACGTGCTCGGTCGCCGAGCGCCCGCCCGCCCAGTTGGTCGAGCCGATGCTGACGACACGCGACTCCGTCGTGTCGATCGGGTCGATCGTCACGACGGGCATCCCGAGATCCTCCGCGGCGAGGAGCACCGCGTCGGGCACCGCGACGGCGAGCGCCACGAGACCCGCGACTCCGGACTCCTTCTGCTCATCCACCCAGGCACGCGCCGCCGTACGGGTCGTGCTGATCGGCTCGCCGGGCGGCAGGCGGAGGACGAGCTCGGCCTGCGCGGAGGTCGCGGCCATGAGGATCCCCTGGAGCACCGTCCCGGCGTAGCGGGACTCCACGAAGTCGAGCATGGTGACGAGGGCCCGGCCCCGCGCGCGTTCGTGACGCACCGCCGTCGGCTTGTAGCCGAGCTCGGCCATCACCGAGAGGACTCGCTCCCGGGTGCTCCGCCCCACGTCGCTGCGGCCGTTGAGGACCTTGGACGCGGTCGTCGGCGAGACGCCGGCCACTCGGGCGACATCAGCAAGGGTGGCTCGCTCGGAACGACCTCGCCGCACCATCAGGGCTCCTTCCGGCTCCGAAATTTTTTCGAATTTATCATGCGTGATTTTCGCCGATGTAACAGTAGGAACCGGCCGATTCCGGGCCGTTGACAGCGCAGTTTGCCCCATTTAGTGTCCTGGACACATCGAAGATGTTGCGAAATGTTTTCGAGCTACCGGACGATCGAGAGAGAAGTGAGCTCATGGCGGGCGACGGCGTGTTCGGCCCACGGCTGCGGATCGACGGAGAGCCGCGCGAAGAGAGCGCGTTCCCGCACCTGTGGACCGGGTGCGTCGGCGCGGGGCGGGCGAACGAGGCGTTGCGCGCGGACTGGCAGCGGCAGTTCGCCGAGGTCGTCGCCGCCTGCGGGTTCCGGTACGTCCGCTTCCACGGCCTCTTCCACGACGACATGTTCGTCTACCGGGAGAGCTACGGCGGCGGGTTCGGACCGGACGCGCCGCTCGCCTCGCCCGTCCACACGTTCAGCTACGTGGACAAGGTGTTCGACTTCATCCTCGACCAGGGTGTCCGCCCGTTCGTCGAGCTGGGCTTCATGCCGCGCGAGCTCGCGACGGTCACCGGCACGGTGTTCTGGTGGGGCGCGCACTGCAGCCCGCCCAAGGACATGGGGCGCTGGGTCGAACTGGTGAGCAGGACGGTCGAGCACTGGATCGGCCGGTACGGCCTCGACGAGGTGCGGGAGTGGCGGTTCGAGGTGTGGAACGAGCCGAACCTCGTCCCGCACTTCTGGACCGGGACGAAGACCGAATACTTCGAGCTCTACGAGCGGACCGTGCGGGCGATCAAGGACATCGACCCCGCGTTGAAGGTGGGAGGGCCCGCGACGAGCGTCTTCGTGCCCGACGACCGTTACAAGGGCGAGGTCGAGGACCGCTCCGCCACCCACGCGACGGCCGCGGCGACCGACGTGGACGCGCTCGACTGGCGGCCGGTGTGGATCGAGGACTTCCTCGCCTGGTGCGCCGCCCGCGACCTCCCGGTGGACTTCGTCTCGACCCACACCTACCCCACCGACTTCGCCTTCGCGGCCGACGGCGAGGCGGTGCAGATCACCCGGTACGCCGACGCGACGTTCGACGACCTGACCCTGCTCCGCGAGCTCGTGAAGAACAGCGCCTACCCCGATGCGGAGATCCACATCACGGAGTGGTCGACGTCGCCGTCATCGCGCGACTTCGTCCACGACACGCCGTTCGCGGCGGCCTACATCACCCGGGCCTACCTGCGCTGCGCCGCCCTCGCCGACTCGATCTCCTACTGGACCTTCACCGATGTGTTCGAGGAGGGCGGCGCCGGGATCGGGCCGTTCCACGGCGGGTTCGGCGTGGTGAACGAGTGGGGCGTGCCCAAGCCCACCTTCCACGCGTTCGCAATGCTGGCAGGGCTCGGCGACCGGCTGCTCCTCGCGACGCCCGACGGGGTCGTCACCCGTGACAGCCGCACCTCGGCCGTGTCGGCGGTGTTCTACAACTACCCCGAGGACATGGCCCTGCGCGGCCTCCCGGCGCAGACCTCCTATCCGGCGGTACGCGCGCTGGCCGAGGTGGGGCCGAGCCGGCGGATCCACCACTCGATCGGCGGGCTGGAACCGGGCGCCGCCTTCCTCGTCGAGATCGTGGACTGGGAGCACGGGAACGCCGCCGAGGCCTGGTATCGGCTCGGATCCCCTCTCAACCCGACCAGGGCCGAGAACGAGCACCTGCGCGGGGCCGCCGACTCGCTCCTCAGGTTCACCCTGACCGTGCCGGACACCGGTGTGCTCGATCTCGACGTCGAACTCGCGCCATGGGCCGTCATGTCGTTGCGGCAGGCGGTCTGAGGCCGCGTCCGCGCGGCCGTCCCAACCGGGACCGCATGGCCCCGGGAGGACGGCCGTACGCGGGAGCGGCGGCCGCCCGGCTCCGGCGGCGCGCCTCGGGGATGGTCAGCGACGGCCGCGCGGGGCGTCGTCGCGGTCCCTCCGCACGATCGGCCTCTTGCCCTTGATGGTGGTGCGGCGCAGCGCCGCGACCACCTCGTCCACGGCCCCGTCGGGGATCTCGACCAGGGTGAACCGGTCGGCGATCTCGATCGCCCCGATCTCCCGCCCGCTGACCCGGGTCTCCCCGGTGATCGCGCCGACGATGTCCTGGGGGCGCACGCCGGCGGTGCGGCCCGCGCCGACGAAGACGCGGCTCATCGGGCCGCCGGCGCGCCGCCCGCGCCGGTCGTCGCGGCCCTGCCTGTCGTCGCGCGGCCCGCGCTCGGGCCGCTGGGCGCGCGGCGCGATCTCGGGGATCTCCTCCTCGTCGGCGGCGGCGCCGGTGGACTCGTGCGCGAGCTTGACCGCCGCGAGCGCGATGGCGACCAGGTCGAACTCGTCGGCCAGCGTCTCCACCACCACGCGGAAGCGGTCGAGGTCGCCGTCCTCCATCAGGCTCTCCTGCAGCGCGGCGCGGGTCAGCTCCAGCCGCCGGGCGCGCAGGTCGGCGACCGTCGGCACCTTCTCGACCGCGATCCTGCTGCGGGTGACGCGCTCGATGGTCTTGAGCATCCGGTGCTCGCGCGGCTCGGCGAGCGTGATCGCGACGCCCTCGCGTCCGGCCCGGCCCACCCGGCCGATGCGGTGGACGTACGACTCCGGGGCGGACGGCACGTCGTAGTTGATGACGTGGGTGAGCTGCTCGATGTCGAGGCCGCGGGCGGCCACGTCGGTCGCGACGAGCAGGTCGGCGGTCCCGCTGCGCAGCCTGCTCATGACCCGGTCGCGCTGCTCCTGCCCCATGCCGCCGTGCAGGGCCTCGGCGCGGTAGCCCCGGCCGTTCATGGTCTCGGTGAGCTGGTCGACCTCCTCGCGGGTGCGGCAGAACACGATCGCCGCGGTGGGGGCCTCCACGTCGAGCACCCGGCCCAGCGCCGCCGGCTTGTAGGCCCGGGAGACGATGTAGGCGCTCTGCCGGATGAGCGGCGCCTCGCCGGCGGCGGGCGCCTCCCGCTCGATCCTGATCCGCACCGGCTCGCGCAGGTGGCGGCGGGCGATCCCGTCGATGCGCGGCGGCATGGTGGCGGAGAACAGCACGGTCTGCCGCTGCTCGGGGGTGTCCTGGAGGATCGCCTCGATGTCGTCGGCGAAGCCCATGTCGAGCATCTCGTCGGCCTCGTCGAGGACGACCATCCGCAGGCTCTTCAGTGGCAGGGTGCCCCTGCCGATGTGGTCGAGCGCCCGTCCAGGCGTGGCGACGACGACGTCCACGCCGCGCTCCAGCGCCCGCAACTGCCGCCCGATCGGCTGGCCGCCGTAGATGGGCAGCACCCGCGTGCCGAGGTCGCGGCCGTAGCGGTGCATGGCCTCCGAGACCTGGACGGCCAGCTCACGGGTCGGCACGAGCACGAGCCCGGCCGGCTCCACGCTTCCGCCCTCCTCGCCCAGCGGGTGGCCGCTGTGCAGCCGCTGGAGCATGGGCAGGGCGAACGCGGCCGTCTTGCCCGTGCCGGTCGCGGCCTGGCCGAGCAGGTCGCGGCCCTCCAGCAACGGCGGGATCGCCTCACGCTGGATCGGCGTGGGTTCCTCGTAGCCCAGGCCGGACAGGGCCTTCAGGAGCTCTGGGCCCAGTGCCAGGTCCGCGAATCCGGCTTCGTCGTCGATCTCGTTCACGGCCATGTCCTGCTCCTGGTCCTGCTCCTGGTCTCGCTCCTGACGGGGCGACTGTGCACGGGACGACCCTATGGTCTTTCCGCCCTTACCCCGAACGCCGCCCCCGGCACCCGGCCCGGTGCGCCCTGGGCTCCAGGGCGCACCGGGCCGCGCGCCGCCGTCCTCGTACGGGACGTCAGCCCAGGTCGCGGGTAGTGCGCAGCAGTGTGACCAGCTCGGTCACGGCCGGGTCATCGGTCCGCGCCGCCAGGCGGTCGGCCTGGTCGATCAGCTCGGCGAGGCTCCAGGTCCCGCCTTTCCCGGACCCCCGGCCGCGCAGATGCCCGGCGAGATCGGCGGCCACGGCGTCGACCTGGAGCCGGACGGAGGCGCTCCCCCACAGGGCCGGGGCCAGCGCGAACACGTCGACGCTCCGGTCCGCCTCGGACGGCCGGCGGGTGTCTGGGTCCAGCCAGCGCACGGTGGCGGTGGCGAGCCGGCCGTCCGCGCCCGGGCGCAGGCGTACCCGGTAGAGCGCTGTCACCGAGTGACCGGGACCGATCTCTCCGCCGTCCTTGCTGTCGTCACGGAAGTCCTCCGAGGCCAGCGCGCGGTCCTCGTAGCCGAGGAGCGAGTACGACTCGACCGCCGACGGGTTGAAGGAGACCTGCGCCTTGGCGTCCCGGGCGCGCACCTCCAGCGTGGTGGTGAGCCGTTCTGTGAAGGCCTTGCGCACCTCGTCCTCCGTGGAGACGTACACGGCCGCGCCGTCGCCCCTGTCCGCGAGCTGCTCCATGAGCTCGTCGCCGTACTCGCGGCCGACGCCCACGCACAGGAGGGTGATCTTCTTCCCCGCGTACTCGCTCACCCGGTCGAGGATCGCCCGCCAGGCGGTCTCGCCGGTGTTGGCCAGGCCGTCGGAGAGCAGGACGACGCGGTTGGTGACGTCCTCGCGGAAGGCGCCGGCCGCCAGGCGGAAGCCGGTCTCCAGGCCGTCCGACAGGTTGGTCGATCCGCCGGCGCCGAGCATGTCGACGGCCTCGTGCAGCTCGGACCGGTAGGTGACCGCCGTCGTCTCCGCGACCACGTGAGCCGTTTCGCGGAAGGACACGATGGACACCTGGTCGCCGGGCACGAGCTGGTCGACGAGCGTGTGCAGCGCCCGGCGCACGAGGTCGAGCCTGCCCGGCTCGGCCATCGACCCGGAGACGTCGACCACGAATGTCAGGCTGACGGGCCGCCGCACCGCCGCGTCCGGCTCGCGGGTCTGCAGGCCGACGCGGAGCAGCGCCGCCTGTTCCCCGGGCAGCCTGGCCCCGTCGAGGTGGACGGCGAAGCCGTCGCCGTCCGGCTCCGCGTAGTCCTGGCGGAAGGCGTTGACGAACTCCTCCGTACGCACCTGCCCCGGTTCCGGCAGGCGCCCCTCCCGCAGGGCACGGCGGGCGTAGCCGTAGGAGGCCGTGTCGACGTCGAGGGCGAAGGTCGAGGGCTCCTCCGCGCGGTGCTCGCCCTCTTCCCTGTCGAGTGAGGGCATCTCCGCGCCGGTGTCGTCGTGCCGGGCCGAGTCCGGGAATCCCCGGGGAGCGGCCGGCGCTCTCGCCCCGGCGTCCGGCGCGACCGGCCCGACGGCACAGGCGGTGGCGAACAGCAGGGCGATCATGGTCAGAACCGCGAGGATCGGGCTGGACTTCTTCATGGGCGCCTCCGAGGTAGGTCCACCCTCTGGGACGGACCACGGACGGCCGTGCGCCGCCTCGGTCATCCAAGTGAGGGCGAACCGTTCCCCGCTCGTGATCATCGAGGCCCGGTACGTCACCCCTGCCTCAGGGGTCACACTCCCGGAGCCGTCCCAGGAGGACATACCGTGTTGGTCGTGGATCTTCGGGAGCTGAAACGGGCCAGATTCGCGGTGTCGGTCGTCTTCGCCCTGCACGGGGCCGTGACCGGCGGCTTCGCCTCCCGCATCCCCTGGATCCAGGACCACGTCGGGGCCGGGCCCGGCGCCCTCGGGCTCGCCCTGCTCGCGCCCGCCGCCGGCTCGATCCTCGCGATGCCGACCGCGGGCCGCCTCACGCACCGCTTCGGCGGGCGGGCCGTGACGCGCGTCTCCATCGGCCTGTGGTGCCTGGTCCTCGTCCTGCCCCCGCTGGCTCCGGATCTCCCCCTGCTGTTCGCGGCGCTCCTGGTGTACGGCGCGGTGGCGGGCGTGGCCGACGTCGCGATGAACGCCCAGGGGGTGGTGGCCGAGCAGCGGCTCGGCCGGTCGATCATGTCCGGGCTGCACGGGACGTGGAGTCTGGGCACGCTGGCGGGCGGCGCGGTGGGCACGCTGGCCGCGAGCGCGGGCGTCGACGCCCGGCTCCATCTCGCCGGGGCCGCGGTCGTGCTGTTCCTCGTGGCCCTGGCCGTGGGGCCGCTGCTGCTCGACGTGCGGGCGGCCGGGGACGAGCCGGCGCCGCCCCACTTCGTGCTGCCGTCACGTGGGGTGCTGCTCATCGGGCTGGTGGGCTTCTGCGCGGTGTTCGGCGAGGGCGCCGCCCAGGACTGGTGCGCCGTCTATCTCCGCGAGGTCGCCGGCGCGTCCCAGGCGGTGGGCGCCGCGGCGTACACGGCCTTCGCCTGCATGATGGCCGTGGGGCGGTTCTGCGGCGACGCGGTGGTGCGGCGGCTGGGTCCTGTCGCGACCGTGCGCGGCGGCGCGGCGCTGGCGTCGCTCGGCGGGCTGCTCGTCGTGGTCTCCCGCACCCCGGTGCCGGCCACGGCCGGGTTCATGCTGATCGGCGTCGGGATCGCGGTGGTCGTCCCGCTGGTGTTCGCGGCGGCGGGAAACGCCGCCGCCTCACCGAGCGAGGGCGTCGCCGGAGCGGCCACCGTCAGCTACACGTCGGGTTTCTTCGCGCCGGGCGCGATCGGCGCGATCGCCGCCCAGGCCGGGCTCCCCGCCTCGTTCGCGCTGGTCACCGCCTTGCTGCTGGCGATCCTGCTGGGCGCGGGCAGGCTCGGGCCCCCGGCCGGGCGGGCGCGAGGACATGGCGTGCGCCGCACGTGACAGGCGGCGGCCCAGGGACTGGGCCGGACGCTCCACGAACCGGTGGGTCAGCGCGGCGCAGGCGAGCACCACCGCCAGCAGCAGGACGCCCATGGCCAGCCGTTCCACCAGGGAGAACCGGCCCGGGTCCATGGTGAGCCGCCTGAGCACCTGCACGGCGAGCGGATGCAGCAGGTAGACGGAGTAGCTGACCAGGCCGAGCCACACGAGGACGCGGGGCATCGGCCTGCTCCGCAGGAGACGGGCGGCCAGGAACGTCGCCCACGCCGCGGCGACGGCGGTGGACCAGCCCCGGGTGAACGCCAGCGCCTGGTCGCCGGGCATGCCCCAGCCGGGGCCGAACGCCCACGCGGCCGCGACGGACGCGAACGGCACGCAGGCCAGCGCCCAGGTCGTCCCCCTGCGACGCCGCCCCTGGTCGAGCCGGTAGAGCACGGTGCCGGCGAACATCGTGGCGAGGATGGCGAGACTCTGCCACGCCCCGATGCGGCTGTTGACGCCGAGCAGCACGAGAGCCAGCACGGCCGCCCCCACGGTGCCGAACACCCGCGCCCGGCCGCCCGCCGCGACCGACACGGCCGCCGCGAGCAGGACGACCACCGTGATCACCACGACCTGGGCGGTGCCCGCGCCGCGCGACAGCGCGCCCGCGGGCAGCAGGCCCCCCACGGTGACGGCCGCCACGGCGAAGCCGAGCATGCCGGTCGTGCTCGCGCGGTGCGCGCCGGCCACGAACATCGCCGTCACGAGCAGGTAGAAGACCATCTCGTACGACAGCGTCCAGAAGACGTTGACGACGCCGTCCACCTGGAGGAAGTCCTGCAGCATCGTCAGGTGCGCGAGGAGCGCGGTGCCCGGGTCGTCCGCCACCCTGGGCGGCAGCCGGGAGTACACGCCCACGACGGCGAACACCGTGCCCGCCGCCGCCGCGACCAGCCACAGGGGATAGAGGCGGAAGACGCGGTTGATCCAGAACCCGCCGACGCTGCCGCGCCGCTCCAGCGAGACCGGCACCACGTATCCGCTGACGAGGAAGAACACCAGCACGCCGTACTGGCCGAAGTTGAACCACGGGCTGACGCCGGCGCGCACCTCGGGGAACAGCGCGTCCAGGCAGTGCTCGAACACCACGACGACCGCGGCGAGGCCGCGCAGCGCGTCCAGCCACCCCTGCCGCGGCGCCGGGGACGACGGCCGGGGCCGGGCGGGAGGTGGAGCCTCCTGCCCGATCTCGCTCCGGCGCCTTTCCACAACATCGACGGACATCCGGTCAGGCTACTGTGTCAATCTTGGAAAATCGTGAGCGCCCCCTGGACCGCACGGCCTCAGGGGGCGCTCACGTGCCGCTATGTCAGGTCCGCGCAGTTTCGGGCGTCGGTGTCCCCGGCCGCGCCCGGCACCCACCGGACGTTCGCGAACGAGGCGGAGAACGCGCCGTCGGTGTAGACGAGGAACGGCGTGTTGACGTTCTCGAAGTCCAGGTTAGGCGAGAAGCAGGACACCGGGATCTTGACGGTCGCCTTCGTGCCCACGGGCAGCCCCTGGAACAGCGACGTCGCCACGACCTCGGCGAGGCACGGGTAGACGCAGTGCGCGCTGATCACCGTGCGGGCCGCCGGCGGCTGGTGGACGATCGTGTCGAAGACCAGCGCCGCGCCGGCGTTCAGGTAGCCGCGCAGGTCGCTGCCGCCCGCGGGGTCCTGCATGTAGAGCTGCGCCGCCCCCGCGCCGTTCCAGGTCGCCTTCAGCCCGTCGCCCTGCACGGTGACGTCCGACGGGACGACCGCGATCTCCGCGTGCGCCGCCTCGCCGTCAACGCCGATCTCCGTGCCGCCCCAGTTCTCGGCCGAGCCGATGTAGCTCCTGTACGGCGCCACGTCCTGACGGTTGTAGACCTCCAGGTCCTCCGTCGCGGTGCCGCCGCCGCCCGTGCCGGAGCAGCCAGGCCCGGGCGAGGTCTCGTCGAGCGCGCCGACCGCCCCGGTCTGCCCGTAACGCAGGCCGTAGCCCAGCGGGAAGAGCGGGTCGTAGCCCTCCTGCCCGGGATTCAGCGGCGTCTGGCAGGCGCTCCTCGGCCACGAGTACGACAGCGTGCCCGTGTAGCCGGGGCCGCTGTCACGGCTCCTGACCAGCAGGTCGGCCACACCGCCGCCCTCGGTGCCGGGCAGCCAGGCGACCACGAACGCGTCCGACCGGTTGAGCTCCTTGTTCACGTGCAGCGGGCGGCCCGTGACGTAGACGGTGACGACCGGCGCGCCCTTGCCGGACACCTTGTCGAGCACCGCGAGGTCGCCGGGGTAGAGGACGGCGGCCTCCAGCGAACGGCGGGCGAGGTCGCCCACGCCCTCGGCGTACGGCGTCTCGCCGATCACGGCGATCACCGCGTCGTACGCGCCGGGGTCCACGCCGTCGGCCGTCTCGCTGAAGGTCACCTGGTCCGCGCCGAGGACCTCCCGCAGGCCGCCCAGGATGGTCGTGCCGTTCGGGAAGTCGGCGTTGGTGTTGCCCGTGCCCTGCCAGGTGAGGGTCCAGCCGCCGGCCTGGTTCTGCATGCTGTCGGCGCTCTTGCCGACCACCAGCACCTTCGACCGGGGGGACAGCGGGAGGACCTTGCGGTCGTTCTTCAGCAGGACCTGCGACTCCCGCACCGCCTTCCTGGCCAGCGCCCGCGCCTGCAGGGCCTTCGCCGAGCCCGCGCCGGGGCGCGCGGAGGGCTTGGGCGCGTCGAACAGGCCCGCCCGCAGCTTCACCCGCAGGATGCGCGTCACGGCGTCGTCGATCCGGGACCTCGGGATCTCCCCCGCCTCGACCTGGGCGATCGTGGTGGAGACGAACGCCTTCCAGTCGTTGGGCACCATCACCACGTCGATGCCGGCGTTGATCGCCCGGGCGCAGTTCGAGTTCGTGCAGCCGGCGACCTGACCGATGCCGTTCCAGTCGGCGACGACCACGCCGTCGAAGCCCATCTTCCGCTTGAGCACCTCGGTGAGCAGTTTCTCGCTGCCGTGCACCTTGCCCTCGGTGATGCCGAGGTCCTCGTTGGTCCAGCTGTTGAAGGACGCCATGACGGTCTGCGCCCCGGCGGCGAGCGCGCCGTAGTAGCCCTGGCCGTGGATGTCGACCATGTCGGCCTCGGACGAGGGGTTGACCCCCTGGTCCTGCCCCTTGAGCGTGCCGCCGTCGCCGATGAAGTGCTTGGCCGTCGCGATCACGCCCCGCTCGCCCAGCCCGCGTGGGCCGCCGCCCTGGAGGCCGCGCACGACCTCGTAGCCGTACGCGCGGGTGACGCGGGGGTCCTCAGAGTAGCCCTCGTACGTGCGGCCCCAGCGGTCGTCCCTGACGACGGCGAGGGTCGGCGCGAAGGCCCAGTCCTGCCCGGTCGCCCTGACCTGCGCGGCGGTGGCGGCGCCGATGTCGCGCAGCAGGCAGGGGTCGTGCGCGGCGCCGAGGCCGATGTTGTGCGGGAAGAGCGTCGCGCCGTAGACGTTGTTGTTGCCGTGCACGGCGTCGATCCCCCAGATGACCGGGATCCTGGTCCTGGTGTTCACCGACGCCTGCCAGTACGCGTCGGCGAGGGCGAGCCAGTCCCGCGGGGAGGCGTGCTTGTCGCGGCCCGGCCAGGATCCGCCGCCGTTGAGCACGGAGCCGATGCCGTACTGCCCGACCTCCTCCGGAGTGATCGCGGAGATCTCCGGCTGGGTCATCTGGCCCACCTTCTCGGCCAGGGTCATCCCCGCGACGATCCCGGCGACGCGCTTCTCGTCGGCCGGGTTCCGCTTGATCTCGCTCTTGACGGTCGGCCAGTCGGGCAGCGGGGGCAGGCGCTTCTCGATGCGCGCGCAGCCGTGGTCCATGGCCGGCTTGCCGATCACCGGCCGGGCCTCGGGCTTCCCTGTGGGCTTTCCTGAAGGCTTTTCTGTGGGCTTTTCTGTGGGCTTTCCTGGGGGCTTCTCCGACGGCCCGCCGGGAGGCGCCGCCGCGACGGCGCCCGGCAGCAGGGCGACGCAGGCCAGGGCGGCGAGGACGCGCCTGGGCGATCGGGTGATGACTCTGCGCATGAACGTCCGTTCTCGATGGGCCACCAGGACCAGTTCGGGTGTTACGGGCGTGTTGCGCAGATCGTCACCCCGTAAGGCCCATCGGTCAAGAGAGCGCTCTCCAGCCGGGCGACCCGAAGGCGCGTGCGCGCGCGGGCACGGGCACGGTCAGTGCGACGAGCCTCCGATCCACCAGCGGACGGCCGCGGCCACTGTCTGCGGCGGCACCTGGTGCCCCCCGCGGAACTCCTCGTACGTCACCTCGTAGCCGCTCTCCCGCAACTCGGGGACGAGCCGCCTGCCGCACCGGTCGACGGGCAGCACCCGGTCGGAGACGCCGTGCGAGACGAAGATCCGGGGACGGCCGTGCCTGATCATCGGCGCCATGAAGCCCGGCGAGAACGCCAGCACGGCCTGGAACAGATCGCCGTTGGCCAGCCCAAGCGACAGGGCGTAGGACGCGCCGTCGGAGAAGCCGGCCACGGCCACCGCGCCGACGCCGCCGGCCGCCATGGAGAACGCCTCCTCAAGGGCGGCGTCGATCCTGGAGACGTCCGCGCCGTAGCCGCCGACGATGACGTCCCAGGTGGTGGAGACGGCCTGGGGCGCGAGCAGCAGCACGCCGAGGTCCCCCGCCTGGGGAAGCAGCCACTCCAGGGCCTGCTCCGCCGTGCCGCCCGCGCCGTGCAGCACGACGGCGAGCGGGCAGGGCCCGCCGGCCGCCGGGGCGGCCGGCACGTGGAACAGGGCACGTCCGCCCAGGCGGTGCAGCCCCGGTTCGAGCGGCACGGCGTGCTGAGGCGTCACGTCGACGGGACGAGCGGACAGGCGGCCGTGTCGCACGCCCTCCTCGGGCCCCGGATGGGGCCGGCTCCGCTCCGGCGTGGCCATCGGCCTCACCTCCCGCCCTCGGGTCTACCCCTCCTGGCGGCCGGTCATCGCGATCCCCGCGGCCCGGGGTCCTCACCCGCGGGTGGCGGCGATCACCTCCGCGACCAGGGCCGGCGAGGTGACCCTGCGGACGTACTCGGGCTGGCGCAGTTCGCCGCCCATGAAGGGGTGCGGGTTGCGGTGCACGGCAGGGCTCGGCTCGTCCACGAGGGCGGCGAAGTGGATCTCCCTGGCCCCGGTCGCCTCCACCACCCGGCTCACGTTGCGCGGGGTGATGCCGCCGCCGGGCATGACGACGATCCGGTCGCCCGCCCGCCGGACGAGCTCGGCGATCAGCGGCGCGCCCTCCAGGGCGGAGCAGTCCTGGCCGGAGGTGAGCACCCGGTCGACCCCCAGGCCGGCCAGCGTCTCCAGCGCGGCGAACGGGTCGGCCGTCATGTCGAAGGCCCGGTGGAAGGTGACCGGGAGCCCTCCCGCCGCGTCGATCAGGCGCTTGGACACCTCGGTGTCCACCTCTCCCGCCGGGGTGAGCGCCCCGATCACGATCCCCTGCGCCCCGGCGTCGCGCATCGCGGCCACGTCGCGGGCCATCGCCGCCACCTCGTGCTCGTCGTAGACGAAGTCGCCGCCGCGCGGCCGGACGATCACGTGGACCCGGATCGCCGAGACCGCCGCCAGCGTGGCCTCGACCATGCCCAGGGTGGGCGTCAGGCCGCCCTCGAACAACGCGGCGCACAACTCGACGCGGTGCGCGCCCGCGCGCTCGGCGGCCAGCGCCCCGGCCGTGCTGTCGATGCAGATCTCGTACGTCAGGCTCATCTCTTCCCCACTGAAAGGCCGTCCATCAGAAAACAGCGCTGATCTCACCGACCGGGACGCCTCCGCCCAGGACCGGAACGGTCGTGAACTCGGCCGCCGCCGAGACGTCCGCGCCCGCGGCGCGCAGCGCGGCGAGCGCGACAGCGGTCGTCGCGCGGGGGCCGCCGTCGATGGCCTTGACGGCCGCCGCGTGCCCGGAGGCGAGCGCCACGACCAGCACCCCCTCGGCGCCGCCCTTCACCACGGCGCCGGGCAGCGCCCGCATTAGCCGGGTGTTCACGTGGCCGGTCCCGCCGACGTACTCGGGGTGGGCCCGCATGGCGTCGGCGACCGCGCGCGGCGGCGTCCCCGGCGCGGAGACCACCAGGGCGCGCACGGCGCGGGCCAGGCCCGTCAGCGAGATCCCGAACAGCGGGGCGCCGCACCCGTCGACGGCGACGTGGGCGGCCTTCTCCCCCGACAGGTCCTCCACCACCGACCTGACCCGCTCCTGCACGAAGTGGCCGGGGTCGAGATAGCCCGTGGTGGGCGCGCCCGCGGCCACGGCGGCGGCGAGCATCGCGGCGTGCTTGCCCGAGCAGTTCATCCGCTCGCGCGCCGGCCCGAGGCCCGCCCTGACCAGCGCCTGCCTGGCGGTCTCGTTCTCCGGCCAGTCGGGCGGGCAGCACAGGTCGCCGAAGCCGAGCCCGGCGCCGGCGAGGATGTCGGCCACGAGCCGCACGTGGAAGTCCTCCCCCGTGTGGCTGCCCGCGGCGATCGCGAGCGCGGGGCCCTGCAGGTGGGCCCCGGCGAGCAGGCAGGCGAGCGCCTGGAACGGCTTGGCCGACGAGCGCGGCAGCACCGGCGCGTGCACCGGGCCGCGCGCGACGGCGATCTCGCCACCGGCCGAGAGCGCGACCGCGCTGCCGAAGTGGACGCTCTCCACGAAACCGGACCGCACGACCTCCGCGAGCGGGGCGTGTTCAGCTTCAGCGAGGGACACGAGTGATCTTCCTCCTGCGCGGCCCGCCCCCGCCCGCGACGGAGCGGTCGAGGGAACGGGCGAGCGCGGACAGCGACGCGTTGACCACCAGGTAGACCAGCGCGACGACGATGTACGTCTGGATGAGCAGGCCGTTGTAGTTGGCCAGGACCTTGCCGCTGTAGAGCAGCTCGGCGTAGCTGACGACGAAGCCCAGCGAGGTGTCCTTCAGCAGGCCCACCGACTGGCTGACGATCGACGGCAGCACCCTTCTGGCCGCCTGCGGCAGCACGACCAGCCGCATGGACTGCCCGTGGGTGAGCCCGAGTGCGAGGGCGGCCTCTCCCTGCCCCCGCTCGATGGACAGGATCCCGGCCCGGAAGACCTCGGCGAACAGCGCCGCGTTGGACACCGACAGCGGCACCACGAGCTTCCAGAACAGCGGCAGGTCCAGGCCGTACCTCGGCAGCGCGAACAGCACGAGGTAGACCAGCAGCAGCGCCGGGATCGTCCGCACGGCCTCGACGTACGCGGCGGCCGGCAGGCGGATCGCCCGGCGCCGCGACAGCCGTCCGAGCGCGAGGACGAGCCCGCCCGCCATCGAGAGCGCGGCGGACACGACGGCGGCCAGGGCGGTGGACCACAGCCCGCCGAGCAGGTAGCGCCACATCGGCCAGGTCGCGTACGGCTGCCAGCGCTCGGCGGCGAGCTGCCCGTTGGCGGCGAACTGGCGCACGGCCAGGGCCACCAGGGCGAGCAGCACCAGCACGCCCGCGACGGTGGCGAGGCGGATGCGGCGGCGGGCGCGCGGGCCCGGCTCGTCGAACAGCAGGCCGCTCATCGCGCCACCGCCAGTCGTCGTTCGATCCGCCCGGTCACGAACCCGGCGCAGGCGGCGACCGCCGCGTACGCGAGGCCCGCCCCCACGAAGATCGGGATGGGCTGGGCCTCCAGCAGGTTCACCCGGTTGGCGGCGGCGGTCAGCTCGACCACTCCGACGGCCGCGGCGAGCGAGGTGTTCATGGTGAGCGCGATGAAGATGTTGCCGAGCGGCTGCACGACCGTGCTCAGCGCCTGCGGCAGCACGACGTGGCGCAGCGACTGGCCGAACGTCAGTCCGAGCGCCCGGGCGGCCTCGCCCTGGCCCGCGGAGATCGCGTTGACGCCGGAGCGGAGCGCCTCGGCGATGTAGGCGCCCTCGTACAGGGCGATCACCACGATGGCCGTGGTGGTCAGGCCGGCCTTGAGCCCGATCTCGGGCAGGCCGAAGACCGCGAGCACGAGCAGCACGAGCAGCGGGAGGTTCTGCAGGGTCTCGACGTAGACGGTCGCGACCGCGCGCAGCACCGGGACCGGCCCGACCCGCATCGCCACGATCACGAGCCCCACGGCCGCGGCGCCGAGGAACGACGCCGCGGTCATCTGGAGGGTGACGACCAGCCCCTGCCAGAACTCGGGCAGGTGATCAAGCAGCGCCGACATCAGGAGCCCGGGACCGACCCGATCTCGGGCGGCGTCGGGGCCTCGCCCTGCACGACGCTGCCGAGGGAGTTCTTCCAGATGCCCTGCCAGACCCCGTTGGCCTGGATCTTCTTCAGCCAGTCGTTGACGAAGGACTTGAACTGGTCGTCACCGTGCTTGAGGCCGATGCCGTACGGGTCCTCGGTGAACGGCGTGCCCACGACCTGCAGTTCGGGGTCCTTCTTGGCGTCGGCGACGAGCAGCGTCTCGTCCTGGACGTAGGCGACGCCGCGGTCCTGCTTGAGCGCCTGGACGCACTCGGGGTCGCCGCCGAAGGTGATGATCTTCGCCTGCGGCGCGAGCTTCTGGATCACGGGGATCGCGGGGGTGTTGGCCCCGGCGATGACGGTCTTGCCGTTCAGGTCCTGCGGCGTGGAGATCCCCGTCGTGCCCTTCTTGACCGCGATGGACAGGCCCGAGGAGTAGTACGGCCCGGCGAAGGCGACCTGCTCGGCCCGCTCCGGGGTGATCGTGTAGGTCTGGAAGACCACGTCCACGGTGCCGTTGGCCAGCAGCGCCTCGCGGGTCTCGGACGCCGAGTTGACGATCTTCACCTTCGGCTGCCCGATGATGTACTTGGCCAGCGCCTTGCCGAGGTCGGCGTCGAAGCCCTCCACCTCGCCGGTGGCGGGGTTCTGCTGGGACAGCAGCGGCGCGTCGAGCGAGCCGCCGACGATCAGCTCGCCGCGCTGCTTGATCTTCTCCATCGTCGAGCCCGGCAGGATGTCCGCGGCGGCGGCCACCGGCGCGCCGGCGAGCACGCCGCCCCCGCCGCCCTCGCCCGGGGCCGCGCCCGGCACGGCGGAGCTCGCCGAGTCCGTCCCGGCACAGGCCGTCAGGCCGGCCATCGCCACAGCGGCGACAACCGCCACCCGCTTAATGGACACCATCGGGGTCCACCATCCTTTGCGATCAGTGCGTGAGTACCTTGGCCAGGAAGTCCCTGGCCCTGTCGGTGCGGGGCGAGTCGAAGAAGGCGTTCGGCTCTCCCGTCTCGACGATCCGGCCGCCGTCCATGAACACCACGCGGTCGGCCGCGCGGCGCGCGAAGCCCATCTCGTGGGTGACGACGACCATGGTCATGCCGTCGGCGGCCAGGCCCGTCATCACGTCGAGGACCTCGCCGACCATCTCCGGGTCGAGTGCCGAGGTGGGCTCGTCGAAGAGCATGACCTTGGGCCGCATGGCGAGCGCGCGGGCGATGGCGGCGCGCTGCTGCTGGCCGCCCGACAGCCGCGCGGGCTGCTTGCCGGCCTGCTCGGCGATGCCGACCCTGGCCAGCAGTTCGCGGGCGGTCCGCTCGGCCTCGGCGCGGCTCACGCCGCGCACCTTCGTCGGCGCGAGCATCACGTTCTCCAGCACGGTCTTGTGCTGGAAGAGGTTGAAGTTCTGGAAGACCATGCCCACGTCGGCCCGGAGCCGGGCCAGCGCGCGGCCCTCCCCCGGCACGGGAACGCCGTCGACGAGGATCTCGCCCGAGTCCGCCGCCTCCAGCCGGTTGAGGCACCGGCACAGCGTCGACTTGCCGGACCCGGAGGGCCCGATCACCACCACGACCTCCCCGCGCGCCACGTCGAGGTCGACGTCGTGGAGCACGTGGTGCTCGCCGAACCACTTGTTGAGGCCTCGTACCCGGATCATCGCCAACTTCCTTCGAAATCGAAGACAAGCCGGACCGTAATGGATGATTCTGGGCGAAGTCAACGCAATGGCGCATAAAGTCAAGACGTGGTATCTCTTCCTCCATGCCAGGCAAAGAGACGTTGCCGGTGCGGGGGGCGCAGGGCGACCTCCTGCGCCTCGTCGCCGCGGGCCACGCAGAGTCGCGCGCCGAACTCGCCCGCCTGTCCGGCCTGGCGGCCTCCAGCGTCTCGCTGCGTGTCGAGGAACTGATCGGCAGCGGGCTGCTGGTGGAGGAGGGCGCGGGCACGTCCCGCGGCGGCCGGCGACCCCGGCGGCTGCGGCTCAGCCCCCGCGCGGGCCTGCTCGCGGTCGCCGACCTCGGCGCGCACCACGCGCGGCTCGGCCTCCTCGACCTCAGCGGAACCCCGCTGGTGGTCGAGGAGCGCCCCTGCGACATCATGGACGGACCCGAGGCGACCATCGACTGGATGGCCGGCGCGTTCGAGGACATGCTGGCCGCGCACGCCCCGCCCGGGGTCCCGCTGCGCGGCGTCGGCACCGGCGTCCCCGGGCCCGTCGACCCCGCCACCGGCCGGGTGGTCGCGCCCTCGCGCATGCCCGGCTGGAACAACTTCCCCGTGGCGGAACGCCTCGCCGCGCACTTCGGCCTGCCGGCGCTGGTGGAGAACGACGCCAACCTCATGGCGGCCGGGGAGGCCAGGGCGTGGCCCGGGTGCGAGACGCTGATGGTGCTCAAGGCCGGCAGCGGCATCGGCTGCGGCGTCATCGTGAACGGCGCGCTGCACCGGGGGCGCGGCGCGGCCGGGGACATCAGCCACGTGCGGGTCAGGAGCGACTCGTCGGTCACCTGCTCCTGCGGGCACGACGACTGCCTTGAGGCGTACGCCAGCGGCGCGGCGCTGATGAGCGTGCTCGCCGAGCAGGGCATCGAGGTGCGCAGGCCCGCCGACGTCGTCGCGCTGGTCGAGGACGGGGTGCCGGAGGCCACGGCCCTGGTGCGCAACGCCGGCCGGCTCATCGGCGAGGTGCTGACGGTGCTGGTCAACTTCGTGAACCCGGACGCGATCGTGATCGGGGGCGGCCTGTCCGCCGCCGAGCCGCTGATCTCCGCCATCCGCGCGGCCGTCTACGAGCGGTGCCTCCCGCTGGCCACCCGCGACCTGGAGATCTCCACCACCCGGTCGGGCCCCGACGCCGCCCTGCTCGGCGCCGGTTCCCTGCTGCTCGACGCCGTGCTCGCCTGAACCGAAGGGACGCCCCGCACGTGACCCGGTACTGCCTGTTCGATCTCGACGGCACGCTGACCGATCCGGAGACCGGCATCGTCGCCTCGCTGCGGCACGCCCTGTCCGCGGTCGGGATCGCCGAGGTCGAGCACGGACGGCTCCGCTCCATGATCGGCCCTCCCCTCCAGGACGGCCTGCTCCGGCTCGGCGTGCCGCGGGACCGTGTCGCCGACGCGATCGACGCGTACCGGGAGCGCTTCACCGCGGGCGGCATGTTCGAGAACGAGGTGATCCCGGGGATCCCCGCCGTGCTGGAGGCTCTCGTCGACGGCGGCTGGACCCTGGCGGTGGCGACGTCGAAGCCGGCCGTCTTCGCCGCGAGGATCCTCGACCACTTCGGCCTCGACGGCTACTTCACGTACGTGGGCGGGGCGACGCTGGACGGGTCGCGGCGGCACAAGGCGGACGTGGTCCGCCACGCGCTCGCCGTGCTGGCCGCCCCGCCGGAGGCGGCCGTCATGGTCGGCGACCGCCTGGAGGACGTGGCCGGCGCCGCCGCCTGCGGCGTCCCGTGCGTCGCGGTGACGTGGGGGTTCGGCGAGGCGGCCGAGTTGGAGGCGGCCGGCGTCGTCGCCATGGTTGACACCCCCGCGCGCCTACTCGACGTGCTCTCGCAGACCGCCGCGGGCGGCCCAGGCGGCGGCCCAGGCGGCGGCACGGCGGGAAACGGCCGCGCGCCCGCGCGGCCCGGCCTCTAACGTGGAGGCCGTGGCGACCCAGGTGATCGTGCTCAACGGCGGATCGAGCGCGGGCAAGTCCTCGCTCGCACGGCACCTGCAGGCCGTGCTGCCGCGACCGTGGCTGACCTTCGGGGTGGACTCGCTCATCGAGGCGATGCCCCGGTCGATGCAGGACACGGACGGCGGAATCGAGTTCGCCCCCGACGGCGCCGTGGACGTCGGGCCCGAGTTCATGGCGCTGCAGGCGGCGTGGATGGAGGGGATCGCCGCGACGGCCCGCGCCGGAGCCCCGGTGATCATCGACGACGTGTTCCTCGGCGGAGGCGCGACCCAGCGGCGCTGGCGGCGCGCCCTGCGCGGACTGGACGTCCTGTGGGTGGGCGTCAGGTGCGACGCCGCGGTCGCCGCCGCGCGCGAGACGGCACGGGAAGACCGGGTCCCGGGAATGGCCGAGGCCCAGGCGGGCGTGGTGCACGAGGGCGTGGTCTACGACCTGGAGGTGGACACCACGCACACCGGGTCCCCGGCCTGCGCGAAGATCATCGCGGCCCACGTGACGGCGTAGGCGCCTCGCGCTCTACGCCGGCCTCCCGGCCACCGGGCTCTGCCCGCCGCAGGGTGACGGGACGGCGCCGGACCGGCAACCCGAACGTCGGGTGGGCGACGCCCCAGGCGGCGCCCCTGCAGACCACTTCCTTGTAGACGGCGGCGAGCCGCCCGGTGAGGGCCGCCCCCACGGCGCGGTCGTCGGCGGTGACGTACTGGATCAGGCCCTCCTTCCTGCCCAGTGAGACGCACTGGTTGAAGTAGCGGACGCGCGTGCCCGGGAGCTTCCCGCCGGTCAGGCGCGCCGCGATCGCGTCGGCGGCCAGCCAGGCGGCCGGGATGCCCGAGGCGCACGACATGCGCAGCGGCTTGTTCCCCGGGCCCAGCGCCATGGCCGCGTCGCCGATGGCGTACACGTCCGGGTGGGAGACCGAGCGCATGGTGCCGTCGACCACGATCTGGCCGGTGCCGGTGACCTCCAGACTCGTGGCCGCGGCGATCGGATGGACCGCGAAGCCGGTGGCCCACACGGTGACCGCGGCGGGGACTGCCCCGCCGCCGGCGGTGAGCACGCGGCCGGCTTCGACGCCGGTGACGGTGGTGTGCTCGTGCACGGTGACGCCGAGCCCGGCCAGGACCTTCCGCAGGTGCCCTCGGCCCTTGGGGGACAGCCAGTCGCCGAGTGCTCCGTCGGCGACGACGGCGACGTCGAGGTCCGCGCGGGCCTCGGCGATCTCGGTGGCGGCCTCCAGTCCGGTGAGGCCGCCACCGACGACGACCACCGTCTGCCCGGCGCCGAGGCCGGCCAGGCGCTCGCGCAGCCGGAGTGCTCCCGGCCGGCCGGCCATCTCGTACGCGTGCTCGGCGGCCCCGGGAACACCGTGGTCGTTCCAGCCGCTGCCGAGGGCGTAGACGAGCGTGTCGTACCCGATCTCGCTCACGCCGGACCCGGCCGCGACCGTGACGGTCCTGCGGTCGACGTCGACGCCGGTGACGGTCGCGAACCTCAGGCCGACGCCCGTGCCCGCGAACATCTCGCCGAACGGCCGAGGCCTGAGGTCCTGGCCGGTCGCCACCTGGTGCATGCGGACGCGTTCGACGAAGTCGGGCTCGGCGTTGACGAGGGTGATGGCGACGTCCTCGCGGCGGAGCCGCCTGGCCAGGCGCCCGGCGGCGACGGCTCCGGTGTATCCGCCTCCGAGGACGACGATGCGGTGCTGCATACCCCTGCTCCTGTCTCCCGTGGTCGCCCCTTGAACCGGACGGCTCGCGATTTCCTGACAGGAACGCGGTGTGACGTGCCTCACACCGCGATCAGAGGGCCTTGAGCAGCGGCTCCCCGTGCTCGGCGGCCGCCCAGCGCGCGGTCGCCCGTTCCAGCTTGTCGGGATTGACCTGGCTGCGGACCGCGGCGATGCCCCCGGCGGTGACCTCCAGGCACATGACGCCGACGACCCGGCCGTCCACGACCACCACGGCCGCGGGGTCGCCGTTGGCGGTCCAGACGTAGACGTCGGGCGAGCCGCCGACCAGGGCCCGCTTGGCCTCGGCCGGTCTGAACAGGCCCCGCAGGAACTTCGCCACCGCGACCGCGCCCTTGAACGCCTTGGCCCTGGCGGGGACCTTCCCGCCGCCGTCGCCGACCGCGACGGCGTCCTCGGTGAGCAGGCGCACGAGCGGCTCGATCCGGCCGCCGTCCGCGGCCGTCAGGAACTCCTCGACGATCCGCCGGGCGGCCTCGCGGTCGACCTCGGTGCGGGCCCTGCCGTCCGCGACGTGCTTCTTCGCGCGGCTGAGCAACTGCTGGCTGGCCGCCTCGGTGACGCCGAGGATGTCGGCGATCTCGCGATGGGGGCAGCCGAACGCCTCCCGGAGCACGTACACCGCCCGCTCGTACGGCGACAGGCGCTCCATGAGGGTGAGGACCGCGTACGAGACCGATTCGCGCTGCTCGGTGGTGTCGGCAGGGCCGAGCATCGGGTCCCCCGCGAGCAGCGGCTCGGGCAGCCACTGGCCCACGTAGGTCTCGCGACGCGCCCGCGCAGAGGCGAGCTCGTTGAGACACAGGTTGGTGAGGACCTTCGTCAGCCAGGCCTCCGGCACCTCCACGCGGTCGGCGTCCGCCGCCTGCCACCGCAGGAACGTCTCCTGCACGGCGTCCTCGGCCTCTGCCGCGGAGCCGAGCATGCGGTAGGCGATGGCCTCCAGGCGCGGCCTGAAGTCCTCGAACCGGTCGACGTGGTGCGCGGCCAGGGGCATGACCCGATCCTAGATCACGCCCCCGGACGCCCCCGGATCCAGGCGGGCTCAGTCGACGTCGACCCAGTCGAGCGTCCGCTGGACGGCCTTGCGCCAGCCCGCGTAGCCGCGCTCGCGCCGCTCGTCGCTCCATGTGGGCTCCCAGCGGCGGTCCTCGTGCCAGTTCCGCTTGAGGTCGTCGGTGGACTTCCAAAAGCCCACGGCCAGCCCGGCGGCGTACGCGGCGCCGAGCGCGGTGGTCTCCGCGACGACCGGCCGCGACACCGGGACGCCGAGGATGTCGGCCTGGAGCTGCATGCACAGCTCGTTGGCCGTCACGCCGCCGTCCACCCGCAGCACGTCGAGGACCACCCCGGAGTCCTGCTCCATGGCGGCGACCACGTCCTTGGTCTGGTAGCAGATCGACTCGAGCGTGGCGCGGGCCAGGTGGGCGTTGGTGTTGTAGCGGGACAGGCCGACGATGGCGCCGCGGGCGTCGGAGCGCCAGTACGGCGCGAACAGGCCGGAGAAGGCGGGCACGAAGTAGACGCCGCCGTTGTCCTCGACCTGCCGGGCGAGCGCCTCGCTCTGCGCCGCCCCGGAGATGATGCCGAGCTGGTCGCGCAGCCACTGCACGGCGGAGCCGGTGACCGCGATCGACCCCTCCAGGGCGTACACGGGCTTGGCCGAGCCGAACTGGTAGCAGATCGTGGTGAGCAGCCCGTGCCGGGAGCGCACGAGCTCGGTGCCGGTGTTGAGCAGCAGGAAGTTGCCTGTGCCGTAGGTGTTCTTGGCCGTGCCGGGCTCGAAGCACACCTGGCCGACGGTCGCCGCCTGCTGGTCTCCGAGGTCGCCCGACAGGGGCACCTCGCCGCCGAGCGGGCCGCCCGCGCGGGTCACGCCGTACAGGCCGGGGTTGGAGGAGGGCCGGATCTCGGGGAGCATGCTCCTGGGCACGCCGAAGAACGACAGCAGTTCGTCGTCCCAGTCCAGCGTCTCCAGGTTCAGAAGCATGGTGCGGCTGGCGTTGGTGGGGTCGGTCACGTGCGCGCCGCCGTCGGCGCCGCCCGTCAGGTGCCACAGCAGCCAGGTGTCGGTGGTGCCGAAGATCGCGTCGCCGCGCTCGGCGGCCTCGCGCACGCCGGGGACGTTCTCCAGGATCCATTGGATCTTGCCGCCGGAGAAGTAGGTGGCGGGCGGCAGTCCCGCCTTCCGCCGGATCACCTCGCCCCTGCCGTCCCGCTCCAGCGCGGAGGCGATGCGGTCGGTGCGGGTGTCCTGCCAGACGATGGCGTTGTAGTAGGGGCGGCCGGTGCGCCGGTCCCAGACGACGGCCGTCTCGCGCTGGTTGGTGACGCCGAGCGCCGCGAGGTCGGACGCCTGCAGCCCGGCGGTCCGCATCGCGGTCTCGATCACCGCCCGGGTGCGCTCCCAGATCTCGGTGGGGTTGTGCTCGACCCAGCCCGCCTGCGGCAGGATCTGCTGGTGTTCCAGCTGGTGGCGGGCGACCTCGTTGCCCCCGTGATCGAAGATCATGAAGCGGGTGCTGGTCGTCCCCTGGTCCACCGCTCCGACGTACTCTGCCATTCTCCTTGCGCCTCTCGTCTCGTGCGGGCCTCGCGCGTGCCTCGGCGAGGCAGGATCGCGGGACCCGCGTGATCAGCCGGTCCGCCCTGCGGGCTCCGGCGTGCGGCCGGGCTCGGGCGCGTCCGCGCGCGGCAGGAAACGGGCGACCAGCAGCCGGTAGAGCCCGGCGCCGGCCACGCCTCCGGCCAGCGGGCCGGCGATCGGCACCCAGAAGTACAGCCCGCCGTACTGGTCGCGGAAGGCCGAGCCGTAGCCCGTGAGGAACGAGGCGAGGCGCGGGCCGAAGTCGCGCGCGGGGTTGATGGCGTAGCCGGCGTCGGTCCCCCACGCCATGCCGATGACGACCACGAGCAGGCCGATGACGACCGGCGCGAGGTTGGCGAGCGGCGGAGAGTTGCGCTCCTCCGAGATCACGAAGATCAGGAACACCAGGATGGCCGTGCCGATGACCTGGTCGCGCAGCGCCCCCCATTGGGTGACAGGCAGCGTCCCGTTGCCGGGAAGGGTGGAGAACACCCCCTGCGTCTTGATCGTGAGCCCGGGGTCCACCATCGTCAGGACCTCGTTGTAGTTCCACCGGACCAGCAGCGCCGCCACGAAGGCGCCCGCGGTCTGCGCCAGCGCGTACGGCAGGACCTTCCGCCACGAGAAGCCCTTGAAGACGGCGAGGGCGAGAGTGACCGCCGGGTTGAGATGGGCGCCGCTGATCCGGGCGGCCGTGTAGACGCCGAGCGTCACCCCCAGGCCCCACGCCCACACGATGGTGTCGTGGTCGCCGATGCCGCCCGCCACCACCTGGGCCACCGCTCCACCGCCGAGCAGGATGATGATCGCCGTCCCCGCGAACTCGGCCGAGAGCTCGCCCAGCAGTCGCGGGCCGCTTCGCCCCTGCGCCATCCGTCCCCTCCCCGGCCGCCGCCCGTCCTCCCCGAAGTGCCGTGCGCGCTTCCGGTCGTCCGGACGCTAGACGCCTCCCTGAGACGCCGTCAACGGATGATCGCCGGCGCCCGCCGGAGCGCGCGGCCGGGCGGGAGACTACGACGTCGGGCCGATGTCGGGCTCGGGCTCGGGCATCGCCGACTCGTCGCCCGTCGCGGGCGGCGTCTCGGCGGCCGGCGTCTCGATGTCGGAAAGGTCGCCGATCATCTCCTCCAGGCCGCCGTCGTCCGGCTGGGGCGTCAACGGCTCGGGCGAGTCGCCCCTCGCGTCCTGTGCTCCGGATCTCTCCGCCACCACGTCCGCGTCTCCTCCCACGTGTCCTGCCTGGTGTCCGCCGGTCCCCCCGGCCTGCGGATCGTGCATGACCGCTCACCTGCCCCCGTCGTACGGCCTTCATTCATCCTCGCAAAGGCCCGTCACGCGTACGGCCCGGCCTTCCCGCACGGCCTCCCGCACAGCCTTCGACTGAGCGGGCGGCCCGATTCGTGAGAGGCTTCCGCTGGAACCGAGACGGGCGGGGAGAGCGATGACCGGCGCCACGGAGGAAGAGCAGCGCGAGTACGTCCGGCGGCTGGCCGCCGCGCACGTGGAGAAGGGCGATCCGCTCGGCTGGTTCGAGCCGCTCTACTCGGCGGCGGAGCGGGGCGAGGCCCTGGTGCCCTGGGCCCATCGCGTGGCCAACCCGCACCTGGTCGAATGGGCGGGCGGCCGTTCCGGCGAGGGGCGCACGGCGCTGGTCGTCGGGTGCGGCATGGGCGACGACGCGGAACACCTGGCCGGGCTGGGATGGGCGGTGACCGCCTTCGACGTGTCGCCCTCCGCCGTCAGGGCCGCCAGGAGCCGCTTCCCCGAGTCCTCCGTCGACTACGTCGCCGCCGACCTCCTCGCCCCGCCGCAGGAGTGGCGGCAGGCGTTCGACCTGGTGGTGGAGATCTACACGGTGCAGGTGCTGCGCGGCGAGCATCGCGAGCGGGCCGTCCGCACGGCCGGCTCGCTGGTCGCCCCCGGCGGCACGCTGCTGGTCGTCGCCCGCGCGCGGGAGGAGGACGAGCCGGTGGGCCGCATGCCCTGGCCTCTCACCCGCGCCGAGGTCGACGCGTTCGCGAGCGGCGGGCTGCGGCCGGTGCGGGTGCGGGACGTGTACGACGACGCGACCCCACCGCTGCGCCGCTGGGTCGCCGAGTTCATCCGTCCGTGACGTGATTCCTTACCCAAGTCGTTCTCCCGATCCCGCATTCGCCTTGCGCGTCATGCGGCATGGTGGGTAGGTGAAGCGAGGCGACGGGGGTGGGCCTATGGAGCGCGTCCCCGGTTCCCCGGACCAGGGGCTGCTGCGGGCCCTGGCCGGGATGCTGGACGACAGCCATCTGGTGGCGTTCGAGGACATCCCTTCGCTGATCGGCAGGTACGGACGCCTGGCGGGCTTCAAGGAGATCGGCGTCTACCTGACCGATCTCCGGGAGAGAGTGCTGCGCAGGTTGCCCGGCCCGGGCGAGCAGGACGCCCGGCCTGGAGAACTGGGGATCGACACCACCCTCGCCGGGCGGGCGCTGCGGGAGGTGCGGGCGTTGCGCGGCGGCCCGGAGAACGGCGGCCCGGCCTCCTGGTGGGTCCCCATGCTG
Source organism: Microbispora sp. H11081 (assembly GCF_012999535.1). Lineage (GTDB taxonomy): Bacteria > Actinomycetota > Actinomycetes > Streptosporangiales > Streptosporangiaceae > Microbispora. The sequence continues at coordinate 480,582 of NZ_JABBWV010000002.1, read as the reverse complement.
GACGGCACGGAGCGCCTCGGCCTGCTGCGCATGACCCCGATGTCGGAGGACGACGGGCTCGAGGACCGCATGCGGCACATCTCCTCCCTCGTCGCGCTGATCGTGGTGAGCAAGCGTTCGTTCAGCGACCGGCACGCCCTTCTCGTGCGGAGCCGCCCGATGAACGTGGCGGCCGAGATGCTGTGGAACCTGATGCCGCCGCTGACGTTCGCCACGCCGGCCATGACGATCGGCGCCGTGCTGGAACCGGCGTACGAGATCGGCGGCGACGCCTTCGACTACTCCACCTCCGGTTCCCGCGCGCACGTCGCGATCTTCGACGCGATGGGCCACGACGTGTCGGCCGGGCTGACCGCCAACCTCGCCGTCGCCGCCTGCCGCAACCACCGCAGGCAGGGCATGGACCTGGTGCGCAACAGCGAGGCGATCGAGAGGGTCCTGATCGAGGAGTTCGGCCGGGGCGACCGCTTCGTGACGGCGGTCATCGGCGACCTCGACCTCGAGACCGGCGCCTTCACCTGGGTCAACCGCGGCCACCACGCGCCGGTGCTGATCCGCCACGGCCGCTGGACCTCCACCTTGACCTGCCCGCCCGCCCACCCGATGGGGCTCGACCTCGGCCTGCCGGTCACGCTGTGCCGCGAGCAGCTCGAACCCGGCGACCGGATCCTGCTCTACACCGACGGCATCACCGAGATGCGCAGCCCCGACAGCGGCGAGTTCGGCCTGGGCCGGTTCGTCGAGTTCGTGATCCGGCAGAACGCCGCGGGGCTGCCCGTGCCCGAGACGCTGCGCCGCCTGATCCGCACCGTGCTCGATTACCACGGCGACCAACTGCAGGACGACGCCACCGTGCTGCTCGTCGAGTGGCACGGCAACGCGCACGAGAAGCTCAGCCCCTGAGGCCCGTACGGAGGAAGCCTCCGGTGCGGGAGGGGCCGCATCGGAGGCTTCCCGGAGTGACCTATCTGGTCCAGGTCCACTTCTGGTTGGTGCCGCCGTGGCACGAGTAGAGCTGGAGCTTGGTGCCGTTGCCGGTGCCGGCTCCGGTCGCGTCCAGGCAGAGCCCGGACTGGACGCCCTGGATGCTGCCGTCGGAGTTCACGCGCCACTTCTGGTTGTCGCCGCCCCAGCAGCCGTAGATCTGGACCTTGGTGCCGTTGCCGGTGCCGGCCGCGTCCAGGCACTTGTTGCCGTACACGCGGATCTCACCGGACGAGGTGGACGCCCAGGTCTGGTTGGTCTGGCCGTTGCAGTCCCACAGCTGCACCTGCGTGCCGTCCGCGGTGCTCGCGCCGGTCACGTCCACGCAGCGGCCCGAGGCGACACCCTTGATCGGCCCGCTGCCGCCGCCGGTGGTGGGGGACGCGCTCGGGCTCGGGCTCGGAGACGGGTTGCCGCCGGACGACGGGCTGGGTGATGGGGACGGTGTGGTGCCGTCGAGTCCGAGGAAGGAGATGGCGTAGGCGAGCTGGCCGTTCATCGGGAGTTGGTGGCCGATGCCGGAGATGCTGATGCCTTCGACGGTGGCCTGGGTGCCGGTGTTGCCGTAGCGGGTGCGGGTCCAGGACGACTGCGGCTGGTCGGTGTAGGCCGGGGTCTGGCTCAGGCCGTTGAGGTTGGTCCACTGTTTGATCTCCTCGCCGAAGTTGGGGTAGGCGAGGGTGGTGTCGGTGGTGCCGTGCCACAGTTGCATGCGGGGGTAGCGGCCGGTGTAGCCGGGATACATGGCGCGGGCCTGGTCGCCCCACTGCTGGGCGGTCTTGATCAGGTTGCCGCCGGAGCACTGGCTGTTCCACAGGGATCCGTTGGTGGTGGCGAAGCATCCGGCGGGCACGCCGGAGAAGGCCGAGCCGGCGGAGAACACGTCGGGGTACTGGGCGGCCAGCACGTTGGTCATCATGGCGCCGGAGGAGAAACCGCTGACGACGATGCGGGCGGGGTCGACGTTGTAGCGCTGGCGGGTGTAGGTGACCATCGACATGATGGCGGTGGAATCGCCGCCGCCGTCGCGCCGCAGGGCGGCGGGGGTGGACACGTCGAAGCACTTCTCGCTGCGGGTGGCTTCGGGGACGACGATGATGTAGCCGTAGCGGTCGGCGGCGGTGACGTAGTCGTGGCCGTTGCCGTTGAAGATGGCGCCGGCCGATCCGCCGCAGTAGTGGACCAGGACCAGCAGGGCCGGCCGGGCGGCGACCCGGTCGGGCACGTACAGGTACATGTTCAGGTTGGTCGGGTTGTTGCCGAAGCCGGTGATGCGGGTCAGCGACGCGGCCGTGGCCGGCTGGGCCGCCAGGAGCATGCTCGCGATCACCACAGGCAGGGCGGCGGCCGCCAGGATCGCTCTGAGCCTACGTTTCACACCATGTCCTTCCGTCGTGTGTGGCCGGGTCCCTGGGCGGCCAAGGGGGCGGGGTGGGCCGCCCAGGGACCCGGGAGCGGCCCGGGGGGCACGGGCCGCGCCGAGGAGGGCTCCGCTCAGCCGCGGGCCCACTTCTGGTTGTCGCCGCCCCAGCAGGAGTAGAGCTGGATCTTGGTGCCGTTGCCGGTGCCGGCTCCGACGGCGTCCAGGCACAGCCCCGACTGGACGCCCACGATCGTGCCGTCGGAGTTCACGCGCCACTTCTGGTTGTCGCCGCCCCAGCAGCTGTAGATCTGGACCTTGGCGCCGTTGCCGGTGCCGGCCGCGTCCAGGCACTTGTTGCCGTACACCCGCAGTTCCTGGGCCGAGGTCGACGTCCAGGTCTGGTTGGTCTGGCCGTTGCAGTCCCACAGCTGCACCTGGGCGGCGTCCGCGGTGCTCGCGTTGGCGACGTCCAGGCAGCGGCCGGAGGCCACTCCCCTGAACGCCCCGCTGCCGCCGCCGGAGGTCGGAGTCGCGGTCGGGCTGGGGCTCGGGTTGCCGCCCGACTGGCCGATGCTGCCGGGCACCGTCTGCAGCGCGGCGTACCAGGCGGCGGCCATCTTGTCGTAGCCGTTCGCGGTCGGGTGGATGCCGTCGATCAGGTCGCCGGTGGTCAGCTTGCTGTGCATGTCGACCAGGTGGACGCGCTTGCCGCTGTTGACCTTGGACTGCACGATGCCGGGGATCGCGGAGTTGAACGTCCTGGCCGCCGACTCCTGCCCGGAGTTCGACAGCGGGATGATGGTCGCGACGAACACGTCGGCGTTCGGCGCCGCCGCGGTGATGCGGTCGATCAGCGTGGAGAGCCGCTGCGGCGCGCCGGACACGTTGTAGTTCTGCAGGATGTCGTTGGTGCCGATGTGCAGCAGCACGGTGCGCGGGGTGTAGGACTGCATCCAGCGGGTGATGTTGGCGTCGATTTGGTCGATCCGCCAGCCGGGGTGTCCCTCGTGGTCGTGGTCGCCGAGGCTGGACGGCCCGTTGAACTGCGACCCGACGAAGTCGATCGTGTAGCGGCCGGAGGCCAGCCGCTGCCACAACCCGATCCGGTAGCCGCCGGGCACCTGGGTGCCCTCGGTGATCGAGTCGCCCAGCGGCATGACCCGCACTCCGCCGTTGGACTCGGCGCTCGCGACCCCCGGCGCCGTCGCCACGACGGTCACGGACAGGATCGCGGTGGCCACGGACAGGACCGCGGTGGTGAGCAGGCGGCGCCACCGCCTCCAGCCGCGGGTGCGCGGGCTCTCCGTGGAGTCATGCCACATTGTTATCGCTAACATCAACAGCTGCCCAGCCTTTCCGGGGACGGCGAGGGTGAATGGGGGGTGAGTCTGGAATGGCGGCGCGACCCCGAGGGGGGGGCCGGTGCCACAAGGCGTGGTCCGTAGCGTCGACTCCACGGAGTTGTTAGCGCTAACAGAACACGGCGGACGCTGCTCCTGTTCTCACGACGGCCGGTTGGTGGTGGTGCGCCGGAGCAAATACGAGGCGGGAGGCTCCGTCAAGAGCCCGGGCGCGCCCGGTTCCGCCGCCGCGCGATCCGGACGTCCGCCTATCAGGAGCTATCTCCCACGCCCGCGCCACGTACGGCGCGGGCGGCGGGGTGAAAATTTCATCGGCGGCGCGTCTCACGCTGTGAGACGCCTGCCCTGTTCTCCATGGCCCTGCCATCGGCCGGAGGCGACGCGGAGCACGCACGGAGGAGCTGGTCTCCGAAAGTTTCAAGGCCACCTTGACACATTTCGGCGAGGTTTCCAGACTGAGTCCCCGAGAGGCGGTCTCCCCTTGCCAGATCGGTGGTGAAGCGGCAGGGGGTAGCCGTCCGCGACGCCCTCGTGGTGTGCGTCCCGGCTGTGGGACGTGGTGCCGATCCCGCGGATGTCCCCGCTTTCCGTGATTCAGTTGTGGAGGCTCAGGCATGGATAGGAACGCCACCCCCTCAGATCGGCCACGGCGCTTACGCGGCCGCGTGCTGCTCGCCGGCGCCCTCGGCGCGCTCGGCGTGATCAGCGCCGTGACGGTGTCGGTTCCCGCCGGCGCGGCGGAGAGCACGCTGGGTGCGGCCGCCGCGCAGAGCGGGCGCTACTTCGGCACCGCGATCAGCACGAGCAGGCTGGGCGACTCGCAGTACACGACGATCGCCAACCGTGAGTTCAACATGGTCACGGCCGAGAACGAGATGAAGATCGACGCGACCGAGCCGAACCAGAACCAGTTCAACTTCACCCAGGGCGACCGCGTCTACAACTGGGCCGTGCAGAACGGCAAGCGGGTCCGCGGCCACACGCTGGCCTGGCACAACCAGCAGCCCAACTGGATGCGGAACCTGTCCGGCAGCGCGCTGCGCCAGGCGATGATCAACCACATCAACGGCGTCATGAGCCACTACAAGGGCAAGATCTACGCCTGGGACGTGGTGAACGAGGCCTTCGATGACGGCAACGGCGGTCGTCGCGACTCCAACCTGCAGCGGACCGGCAACGACTGGATCGAGGTGGCCTTCCGCACCGCGCGGGCCGCCGACCCCGACGCCAAGCTCTGCTACAACGACTACAACATCGACAACTGGTCCTGGGCCAAGACGCAGGGCGTCTACAACATGGTCCGCGACTTCAAGTCCCGCGGCGTGCCGATCGACTGCGTCGGCCTGCAGTCGCACTTCAACAGCCAGAGCGCCTACAACAGCAACTACCGCACCACGATCTCCAGCTTCGCCGCCCTCGGCGTCGACGTGCAGATCACCGAGCTGGACATCCAGGGCGGCTCGGCCCAGACCTACGCCAACGTGGTCAACGACTGTCTGGCCGTGCCCCGCTGCACCGGCATCACCGTGTGGGGCGTGCGTGACAGCGACTCCTGGCTCGGCGCCAGCACCAGCCCGCTGCTGTTCGACAGCAACGGCAACAAGAAGGCCGCCTACACCTCGGTGCTGAACGCGCTCAACGCGGCCACGCCGAACACGTCGCCCAGCCCCACCCCGCCGGTCAGCCCGAGCCCGAACACCTCGCCCAGCCCCACGCCGCCGGTGAGCCCCTCCCCCGGGACCTCGCCCCTGCCTGGCGGGTGCAGCGCGACGATCCGTACGGTGAACTCCTGGCCCGGAGGCTTCCAGTCGGAGGTCACAGTCCAGGCCGGCAGCTCGTCGGTCAGCGGCTGGACGGTGAACTGGAGCTGGTCCGGCTCGCAGTCCATCACCCAGCTGTGGGGCGGCCTCACGTCCGGCTCCGGCTCCTCGGTGACCGTGCGCAACGAGTCGTGGAACGGCTCCATCGCGGCCGGTGCGTCCACCACCTTCGGCTTCACCGCCAACGGCAGTGCGGCCACCCCGACCCTCACCTGCACCAGGGCCTGATCTGCGGCCCCTGATCTCTGGCCCCCTGATCTCTGGGGCCTGATCCCTGGCGACCACACCGGATCCGGTTCGGACGACATGTCCGGCCGGATCCGGTTCGCGTTTCCGGACCCGAACGCCGGGTGGAGGGCCTGGAGGGGCGGCCCCTGCGGCGAGACGCCCACCTGGACGCCGCCCGCCGGTGGCTGACCGCGCCGAGGCAGCGGATCGCCTGGTGACAGGTGGTGGGGTCACAGGTGACCCTTGGGGTTGATTCTCAGGGAATTCCCCGGAAGCACCGGTACATTCGCGAGCCATGACATGGCAGCGGAGGATCAACGGCGCACTCGTCAGGTTCACAGGAGTCCAGCTCACCCGCGTCCGGCCCGCCACGTCGTCGCCGCCGTCGCCGCAGACCCCCGCCCCGGCGCCCGCTCCCGAGGAACTGGTGCGTCCACCGGCCGATCCCCGCACCGACCGCCTCCTGACCGCCCCGGTGTTCGTCATCTCCCCGGTGCGGTCCGGCTCCACCCTGCTGCGGTCGATCCTGAACGCCCACCCCGACCTGCACGCCCCGCATGAGCTGCACGTCCGGCGGCTGACCGTCGGGTTCGGCACGCCGCTGGCCCGCAAGGCCATGGAGGCGCTCGGCCACAACCAGGCCGACCTGGAGCACATGCTGTGGGACCGGGTGCTCCACCGCGAACTCGTACGCAGCGGCAAGCGGACCATCGTGGACAAGACCCCCGCCAACGCCTTCGCGTACGCCAGGATCGCCGCCTGCTGGCCCGATGCCCGGTTCGTCTTCCTGCTGCGCCACCCCGCCTCCATCGCCGCGTCCTGGTACGAGGCCGACCCCGTCAAGCGCACCCGGGAGGAGGCCGCCGCCGACGCGCTGCGCTACATGAAGGCCGTGCAGCGGGCCAAGAAGGCCCTCACCGGCCTGACCGTGCGCTACGAGGACCTGACCGGGGAGCCGGAGAAGACGACCCGCGCCATCTGCGAGTTCCTCGGCGTCGAGTGGGAGCCCGGCATGCTGGCGTACGGCGAGCAGGAGGTCGTGCGGAAGGGCCTCGGCGACTGGAGCGACAAGATCAAGTCGGGCACGGTGCAGCCGGGGCGCGACCTGCCGGGGCCGGACGAGATACCCGATCTGCTCAAACCCATCTGCCGTAGCTGGGGCTACCTCCCCCGTGAGGAGGGCCGGCGCGGATGAGGATCCGATACATGCTCCTACACGCCTACGGCATGGGCGGCACGATCCGCACCGTGGTCAACCAGGCGAACGCGATGGCCGCGCTCGGCCACGACGTGGAGATCATGAGCGTGGTGCGCCGCCGCGAGGAGCCGCAGTTCAAGCTGCATCCCGCCGTGACCCTCGGCACGCTCGTGGACCAGCGGGCCGGGGTCCTGACCGACTCCCTCGGCCGCCGGGTGTGGCGGCGGCTGCGCGGCAAGATCGTGCCCTACGGCGAGTTCGCGGCGGGCTACTTCACCGAGCGGGTGGAGAAGGCGGTCATCGACTACGTCTCCTCTATGGACGACGGCGTCCTCGTGACCACCCGCCCGGCGCTGAACCTCATCTCCGCGCGCCGCACCCCCAAGAGCGTGGTGCGGGTCGCGCAGGAGCACATGAACCTCGGCACCTATCCCGCGACGCTGCGCGAGGAGATCCTCAAGCACTACGGGGCGTTCGACGCGATCACCGTGCTCACGCCCAGCGACCAGCGCGACTACGAGCGGGCGCTGCCCGGCACGAGGATCGTGCGGATCCCGAACGCGGTCCACTCAGTGAACCAGGCACCGTCCCGGCAGGAGCACCCCGTGGTGGTGGCCGCGGGACGCCTGGTCAAGCAGAAGGGCTTCGACCTGCTGCTCCCGGCGTTCGCCCAGGTGGTGAAGGAACATCCGGAGTGGCGCCTGCGCGTGTTCGGCACCGGCCCGAAGAAGGCCGCCCTGCGCGCGATGATCGGCGAGCACGGCCTGGCCGGGCACGTGACGCTCATGGGCAGGACCAACCGCCTCGACGACGAGCTCGCGCGGGCCTCGATCTACGCGCTGAGCAGCCGGTTCGAGGGCCTGCCCATGGTCATGATCGAGGCGATGACCCACGCGTTGCCGATCGTGGCCTTCGACTGCCCGACCGGTCCGGGCGACGTGCTCACCGACGGGACCGACGGCGTCCTGGTGCCCGCCGAAGACGTGGACGCCCTGGCCGCGGCGCTCAACCGGCTCATCGCCGACCGCGACCTGCGGCTGCGCATGGGCGCCGCCGCGGCGGTCACCGCCATGGAGTACGCGCCGGAGAACGTGATGCCCCAGTGGGACGCCCTCTTCTCCGAGCTACTCGGCGCCAAGACGGGCAGCGGCACGCACGCGCCACGCTGACCCGGCCGGCCGCCCGCCCCCGCGCGGGGACGGAAAGGCGCTCGACCCGCGATGACGCCGGTCAAGCGCCTTCCGTCCGATCGGCCCGCGCCAGCCGTCGTCGTCCGGCGCCCAGGGGCTGATGATCAGGATCGGGGCCCGGTGGCCGTCGACTTGGCCGGTGCCGACCTGGGAGTCGTCCTCGACGACGAAGATCGCCGAGTCCTTCCAGTGCTCGCTGTGCGAGACCTCGTCCACGATCCTGCCCGTACGCCACGTCGAGGTCGACCCCGTCGAGTGCGGCCACGTCGCCGAATGACTTCGTGATCCCACGAGCCCGGACTGCCGGGCTCCTGCGTTCGTCGGCTGTTCCCATTCGTGTCCTTCCTCGGCAGCCGGCACCGATCGCGGGTTCGGTGATCGGTACGACAGCGAGAAAATTAGCCCCGCTGCGGACGCCGGACGGTGTGCATCCTGACAACAGTGGGTTTACGCACAGTAAACAAAGATCGCGAACGGCGGGGGACTTGGCCTGACGTGGTTAAAGATGTTTCCAGGCCACGTTCACCTGATGGTGGATTTTCGCCCGTAATATCCCCGTCTTGTCAACAGATACCCACTTGGGGGTTTTACATGGGTTCCTCTCGCAAGCGCCTGCTGCGGCTGCTTGTGCCGACGACGACTGCGGCTACGGCGGCGTTCGTCAGCGCGGTCCTCAGTCCCGGCCTGCCCGCGAACGCCGCCACCTCTCACCACGACGGGGGCCGGGCACGCAGCGTGATCTTCATCAACGGAGACGGCATGTCCGCGGCTCATCGTGAAGCCGCGCGGCTGTACCTGACCGGCCTCCGCGGACAGCTCGCCATGGACAAGCTTCCGGTCTCCGGGCAGCTGAGCACCAGCCCGCACGACCCCAAGACCGCCGTCACCGACTCCGCCGCGGCGGCCACCGCCTGGGCGACGGGGAAGAAGACCTACGACGGCGCCATCAGCGTGGACGTCAAGGGCAAGCCGCTGCCGATCCTGGGCCGGCAGGCCAAGGCGGCGGGCAAGTCCACCGGCCTCGTCACCACGGCTCAGGTGACCGACGCCAGCCCCGCCGCGTGGTTCTCCCAGACCGCCGACCGCGACTCCCAGGACGAGATCGCGCGGCAGTACCTGGAGGTCAGCAAGCCGGACGTCATCCTCGGCGGCGGCGAGGACTGGTGGCTCCCCGCGGGCACGCCGGGCGCATGGCCCGACAAGCCCGACGAGGCCAGCAAGGGCACCAAGGGCAACCTGATCGACAAGGCCAAGCGCGCCGGCTACCAGTACGTCTCCAACGCCAAGGAGCTCGCCCACGCGAAGCGAGGCAAGCTGCTGGGCCTGTTCAGCAACGAGGTGATGTTCCAGCCGAGGCCCGAAGGTCAGGGCGACGTCCACGCTCCGGCCGTGGACCTGGCCACGATGACCAAGAAGGCCCTCGACACCCTCAGCACGAACAAGAAGGGTTTCTTCCTCTTCGTCGAGGAAGAGGGCGTCGACTTGTCCGCGCACGAGAACAACGGCGCCGGCGTGCTTCAGGCCATGGCATCCCTGGAGAAGGCGGTCAAGGTCGCCAGGGCGTACGTGGCCGCGCACCCCGACACCCTTCTCGTCATCACGGGTGACCACGACTGCGGCGGCCTCACCGTGAAGGACGCCTCCGACACCGACGAGAGCGGCAGCGACCAGTCCGACGGCCCGTTCCCGATCCACGGCAGCAACCTCAAGTTCGTCATGGACTGGACCACCACCGGGCACACCGGCGTGGACGTGCCGGTCACTGCCGAGGGACCCCTGTCCACCCTCTTCACCGGCAAGCACCCCAACACCTACGTGCACAAGGTGCTCTCCCAGGTGCTGACCTCACGGCACTGAACGGGCGCTCGCCGCACCGGTGAGCCGGTCGCCCAGGGCGCTACGCCGATAGAGCACCTGCCGCCCGTCGCGGGCCCGGGCGACCAGGCCCGTGGCGTGCAGCACGCGCAGGTGCTGGGACACGGCGCTCGGAGTGACCCTGAGACGGCGGGCGATCTCGACGGTGGGCAGCGGCTCGCCGAGGAGGCCGAGCAGCCTCGCCCTCGGCGCGCCGAGAAGCGACACGAGAGCGGTCTCGTCCGCCACGGGCGCCGGGGTCCAGAGCGTCGCCACGCCGCGGCTGGGATAGACCAGCGTGGGAGGCTCCTCAGGAACGACCGGGGGCGCGGGCTTGTGCGCGAACACGGCGGGCACGAGCAGCAGCCCTCGACCGGACGCCGCGACGCGGAAGCTGCTGATCACCTTGTCGACGTGCAGCACGCCGTCGTCCCAGCGCAGGTTCGGGTGCATGCCCGCGAACAGCAGGCGGGCGCCTCCGACGGCGAGTTGCCGCGCCCGGTAGGTCATGTCGGCCTCCAGCACCAGCCGCATCTGCGGCCACATCGGCCGGACGGCGATCTCCCAGTAGCGGCCCAGGAGGTCGCAGACGGCGTCCCGGAGCCGTACGACCGCCGCGTCGCCGTCGGCGGCGGCGTCACGCAGCGGCTCGGGCACCGGAGCCGGCGCGTGCGTGGCCGCCAGGTCGCGCCGGACCACATCAGGAGGGGTACGGCGGACCGCCGCCAGCTCCTCCTCGAACCCGGGGGCGAAGGTCGCGGGCCTCGGGGTCAGGAAGTCGGGAACGGTGAACCTCTCCGCCACCAGGGACATCAGCAGATCCGTGTCGAGCGTGCCGAGCGTGCCGAGAACGGACCTGCGCCACGGGAGGTGCACCGCCGAAAGCCCCGGGTCGCGCAGCACCCGCAGGCTGAGCACCGTATCGGTCAACGGCGAGAGGGCGAATCTCGTGTCCGCGAGGTCTTCGACGTCGAGCACAAAGCTGATCATTAAGCGTCAGGCTACATCCGTTGGCGGCCTGAGCCTTTCGGCGTGGACTGCTGTCCATGATCCACGTACTACTCGAACGACCTACGGTGATCGGCACCGGGGCGGCCCCCGCGATCGCGGGCGACACGACCCGGGCTCGGGGACGTCGGCTCGCTCTCGGCTCAGGGCCGCTCCAGCGCCCGGCGGCACGGCCGATCCCGTCCAGACAGGTGGGCACGCGCGAACCGGGGCACGATCCGGTGCGTCGTGGGCCGGGGGCCGGCGCATGAGCCGCCGCATGCTCGCGATCCTGACCGTGACCTGTGCGGTGGCCGTGGGCAACGTCTATTTCCCACAGGCGATCGTGCCGCTGGTCGCCGCCGGGCTGCACCTGCCTCCCGACGCGGGCGCCCTGGTGGTCACCGCCACCCAGGTCGGCTACACCGCCGGGATCGTCCTGCTCGTCCCGCTCGGTGACCGGCTGCCGCACCGCCCGTTCCTCGTCGTACTGCTGGTCCTGACCGGCCTGGGCCTGCTCGCCGCGGGCTGCGCGCCGGCCCTGCCGCCCCTCGTCGCCGCCAGCGCCCTGGTCGGTCTCACCACCGTGGCCGCGCAGGTCGTCGGCCCGCTGGCGGCCGGTCTTGTGGCGGCCGACCGCCGGGGAGCGGTGATCGGCACGTTGCTGAGCGGATCGACCGGCGGCATGCTGCTGGCCCGGACCTTCAGCAGAACCCTCGGCGAATGGCTGGGCTGGCGGGCTCCGTACCTGGTGGCCGCAGCCCTGGCACTGCTCCTGGCGGCGGCCCTGGCCGTCACGGTGCCTGTCCCAGTGCCTGTCTCGGTGCCTGTCTCGGTGCCTGTCTCAGGGAATGTCTCGGTGCCTGCGGAGGGGCCGGTGAGGGTGCCGGTCACGGCAGCGGCTGCCCACCTGCCCTACCTCGCACTCCTGACCGGGGCGCTGCGCCTGCTCCGCACCGAGCCGGATCTGCGCCGCTCCTGCGCCTACCAGGCGGCCGTCTTCGCCGGGTTCTCGGCCGTCTGGACCTGCCTGGCGTTCCTCCTCACCGGCCCGGCGTACGGCCTGGGCGCCCAAGCCGTCGGGATGCTCGCCCTGGTCGGCGCGGCGACCATGGTGTGCACTCCCCTCGCCGGCCGTCTGGTGGACCGCCGGGGACCCGATCCGGTGAACCTGGTCTGCCTGCTCGGGGTCCTCCTGTCGGCCGCGGTGCTCGCCGCCGGGTCGCTCGGCGGCGCCGCGGGGCTGGCCGCGCTGGTCGCCGGCACCCTGCTGCTCGACGTCGCGATGCAGTCCGGCATGGTCGCCAATCAGGCCCGGATCTACGCCCTGCGTCCCGACGCCCGCGGCAGGCTCAACACCGCCTACATGACCTGCGCCTACCTCGGCGGCAGCGCGGGTTCCTGGCTCGGCGTGCGTGTCTGGAGCGCGGCCGGCTGGCCGGGCGTGTGCGCGCTTGTCGGCCTGCTCACCACACTCGTCCTGGCCCGTCATCTCCTGGGGATGTGCCGGCCCTGCCCGGCCGGCGCCCGATCACCGCGCGGCGATGACCGGCGACAGGAGGCGGCGAGGACGCGGGAGACCGGGGCGGCGGCACGACCTGAGCCCCGCCGCCGTGCACGGCGATAACCGATTGCCCGCTCCGGCACGGCGTGGGGACACTCTGCGGCAGACCCCGGATCAGGTCAGGCGGCCGACGTAGGCCAGCGCCTGCTTGAGCAGCACGCCCTGACCGCCGGTCATCTCCTGCTGCACGATCGGGGCGGCCGCCTCCTCGGGCGTGAACCACACCAGGTCCAGCGCGTCCTGCCGAGGCCGGCAGTCACCGCGTACGGGGACGATGTAGGCCAGGGAGACCGCGTGCTGCCGTGGGTCGTGGAACGGCGTGACCCCCGGGGTGGGGAAGTACTCCGCCACCGTGAACGGCGTCGGCGAGACCGGCACGCTCGGCAGCGCCACCGGCCCGAGATCCTTCTCCAGATGGCGCAGAAGCGCGTCGCGGATGCGCTCGTGGTAGTACACCCGCCCGGACACCAGCGCCCGGCTCACGGTGCCGTCGGCGCCGATCCGCAGCAGCAGGCCGACACGGGTCACGGTGCCCGTGTCGTCCACGCGCACCGGCACGGCGTCCACGTACAGGATCGGCATCCGGCCCCGCATCGACTCGATCTCGTCGGGAGCGAGCCAGCCTGGCGTCGTTTCGGTCATTTCGGTCACGGATCGATCGTACTTGCCCAGGCGGGAGGTGGTTCGCAGGTCGGCACAACCCGTTCGCACGCCCTTGCGATCCGCTCTGCCGATGATCGGCGAACGGAGATGTGAAGGTTATCCGAGCCGGGGATTTCCACCGATCCCTTGTTTATTCTGCCGGAGGCGACAGACGAAAGGCGGAAATCCCCCCATGGCCTATGCCGACGAGATCTCACCCATTCTCCGCGCCGCGCTCGAACTCCTGCGTGAGGCCGGACGGCCGCTGCCACCACAGGAGGTTCGCGAGGAGGTCGCGAGAAGAGTGACGATCCCTCCGGAGTTGCTCGGGTCCAACGCGCATGGCCAGGCGCGCTGGTGGGCGCAACTGGGCTTCCGCACGGGGGAAGCCGCCTCGCTCGGCTGGATGACCAAGAGGAACGGCTGGGCGATCACCGAACAGGGCGTCCGCGCGCTCGACGACTTCGAGGGCACCGAGCTCTACCGCGAGCTGACGAGCCAGTACCGGGCGAGGAGACTGCCGCCGCAGGGCCGCGTCTACAGCGACCCCCGCTGGAACGTCGTCCTGGCGGCCCTGGAGCGTCTCGAGCCGGGCCGCTGGACCACGTACGGCGACCTCGCGGCCCTGGTGGGCATGTCGGCGCAGTCGGTCGGAGGCTTCATGGCGGAGAGCTCCGACCAGGGCGGCGCTCACCGCGTCCTGCAGTCGGGAGGGCGCGTCTCCCGCCAGTTCCGGTGGGCGGACCCGGAACGCACCGATGACCCGCGTGAGGTGCTCGAAAAGGAGGGCCTGGCCTTCGACCACGCCGGCCGAGCCGACCCGCGGCGGCACGTCACCACCGACCGCTTCCGCGCGATGCTCGCCCGGGACGGCGTCGTCCTGCCCACGTCGGACGGCCCCGAGCTCCCGCCCCCGCCCGACGCCGCTCCTTCCGACGCCGCTCCGGCCGCGTTCGAGCAGTTCCAGCAGAACATCGAGTACGCCCGGCAGCTCGTCAACGGCGGCCGCAGCCTGGAGCAGCTCGGAGTCGGCTCCTTCGACGTCACCGACCTCTATCGCGCGGCCTGGACCCAGGCCGTGGCGGCTCTCGACCACTGGGTCACGCGCGAGATCGTCGACCGGGCCCTGTCTCTGGCCTTGAATCCGCGAGTGCCTCGTCCCCCCAAGTTCAACAGCCTGAGCATCCCCGTCGAGCTGTTCGAGAGAATTCACTACGGGGACGAATCCCTCGGGGAAACCTTCCGCGCTCACCTGGAGCGCCATTTCTCCTTCATGACCTTCCAGAACCCCGACAAAATCAAGGAGGGGTTCGCGTACGTCAGCAGGGTGAACCTGTGGGTGAAGGTCGCCGACGTCCTGACCGATCAGGACGCGAACAACCCGATCACCGCGGACGGCGTCCGTACGAGGCTGCGAGAGATCGCCTGGCGCAGGAACAACATCGCCCACACCGCGGACCACGACTCGGGGCGCCCCGGGCAGAAGACTCCGATCACCGCCGACCAGGCGGAGACGACCATCGACTGGCTCGAAACGATGGCCATCGCGATCCAGCTCGCCCTCGGCGACACCCTTCCCGCCCCCGACCCCGCCGGCCCGGGCGAGACGCGAGGCGCCCCTCTGCCGGCCGATGCGGCACAGGCGGCCGGTCCCCGGGTGAAGCGCACGTGGGACGAGGCCGGCTTCCTCGACGCCGTCCAGCGCTACTGTCCCGCCGACGTGCGCGAGACGCTGCTGGCCGTCTACCGCCACGCGGAGAGCCATCCGTCCTTCCACGACTACTACTTCGGCGACGGCGAGTATCCGTCGGTGACCGCCTGGTTCAACCTCGGCTCGGACAACGCCTCCGTGTGGAGCATCTACACCGGCCCGGTGAAGTCCGTCCTGGCCGTCAACTTCGGCGCCATCCGCAACCACGGCGCGTCACGAGAGCGCATGGCACGACTCGCCGAGAGGCTCAGCGTCCTCCCGGGCTCGGACCGTCTCCCGCACCAGCTCGAATCCGCCGGCTACGCGAAATACCCGTCGCTCCAGCCGCCCGCCCTCGCACGCCCGGAGTCCCGCGATGTCGTCATCACGGCCCTGAACGAGTTCCTCACCGGCGAACCACCCCACTGACCGCCCTGTCCCGGGACTGGAACGTCTTACCTCGCGGCTATTTCTGTCAGATTGACAAGAAGCTAGCCTCTGCCGCATGACCGAGGACCATTGGGTGCCGCCTGTCGTTCTCCTCGCCGTCGACCTGGTGATCCTGACCTTGCGGCAGTCGCGCCTGCATGTGCTGCTCATCGAGCGCGGTATCGAGCCGCACAAGGGGGCCCTCGCACTGCCCGGCGGATTCCTGCAGCACGCCGAAGAGGACATCATCGCCGCCGCCCATCGGGAGCTGTCGGAGGAGGCCCATCTCGACGTCGAAAGCCTCAGCCTTGAGCAACTGGGCGTCTATGGAGACCCGGGGCGTGACCCGCGTGGCCGGGTGGTGTCGGTGGCGTACCTGGCCATCGCACCCCGCCTTCCGGAGCCGATCGCGGGAACGGACGCAGCCGACGCAGCATGGCAACCTATCGAGCGGGTGCTTTCCGGCGACCTCGATCTCGCCTTCGACCACCGGCGCATCATCACGGATGGCGTAGAACGCGCTCGCGTCAAACTTGAGCACTCCTCCCTAGCCACGGCCTTCTGTGGACCGACGTTCACCATCACCGATCTGCAAGACGTGTACGAGGCGGTCTGGGGGATCTCGCTCGACCCAAGGAACTTCTATCGCAAGGTTCAGAAGACCGAGGGTTTCATCCTCCCGGCAGGTACAGCCCGCAAAGCCACTACCGGCCGGCCGGCCCGGCTGTTTCGAGCCGGTCCATGCACAGTCCTCTATCCGCCGATGGTCCGGCCCGCCGCGTCACCGAGCGCAAAGGAGTAAGAGTGAGCAACCGTCCGATCGTGATTCTCACTGCGCTGGACTTGGAATACCAGGCAGTCCAGGAAATGCTGGTCGACCCGAAGCTGCGTCGTCATCAACACGGCACTCGATTCGAGGTCGGCCGTCTCCGTGGTGGACGCTGCCAGCTGGCACTCACCCTTGTCGGCGCGGGTAATCAGTCAGCGGCCGTGCTGGCCGAGCGGGCCATCGCCGAGTTCGCCCCGGCTGCTCTGCTCTTCGTGGGCGTGGCGGGTGCCCTGCACTCCCACATCGCCCTCGGGGATGTCGTGGTGGCGACCCGTATCTACGCCTATCACGGGGGAACGAGCGAGGACGACGGGCTCAAGAGCCGTCCCCGCAGTTGGGAGACTTCGCACTCCGCTGACCAGATCGCGCGGCACATCGGACGCACAGGCGCGTGGACGCGTGGGCTCACCGATCCCGGCCATGCCCCGCACGTGCACTTCGGCCCGATCGCGGCCGGTGAGGTGGTCCTGAACTCCAGGGTGTCCGGGCACGCGCAGTGGATTCGCCAGAACTATCACGACGCCTGCGCCATCGAGATGGAAGGCGCTGGAGTGGCCCAGGCGGGCCACCTGAACGGGGCTCTGCCCGTGGTCGTCGTCAGGGGAATCAGCGACCGGGCCGACGGAACCAAGGAGGTGACCGACCGCGATAAGTGGCAGCAGCGGGCCGTGGCCAACGCCGCGGCGTTCGCGGCCGCGCTGGCGGAAGAGATCGCCGCCGAGGACCGGGACGGCGGCTGGCTGACGAAGACGGCGGCGAAGGGATCCACCATGCCGGAGCAGGGGACGACGTACAACATCGCACGCGACAACGCCCGGGTCGGCGTGCAGGCGGGCGTCGTGCACGGCGGCGTCCGGTTCGGACCCGACCCGGGTGACCCGGCTGACCTGGAGCAGGCGCTCGCCGCGCTCCGCGCCCGGCTGGAACGGACGTATGCGGACGGCCGCCTGGACGAGGACACCTACGCAGCGGCGGAGGCGGAGCTCACGGTGGCGAACGAGGCTCTGCGCTCGAAGGCCCCGCAGAGCAAGAGCAGGCTGACCCTGGCCCTCAAGAAGCTCCGCGGGCTCGTGGGTGATGTCGGTGAGCTGGCAACGGAGCTGGCGGCCATCATTGCTCTGGCGCAGGCCTTGTCATGACGCCGCCGCAGGACACCACGAACGTCGCGAGCGACGATGCTCAAGTCGGGGTGCAGGGCATCGTGCACGGCGACGTCTACTACTACGCAGTCGACCCGGATTCACCACCAGAGAAGAAGTTCGAGATCGGCGTGCGTTTCCTGGAGGGTGGGGCGGCGGGTCGAGCTCTGCGGCTCATCGACGAGGCGCTCGCATCCGACTACATCACGAATCGGGTGTGCTTCTACTGGCCGCTCGCCATGGTCAGCGGTAGGACCCGCCGGGAGCTGTCCGCCCAGGAGGCGGCCCGCCTCCGCGACTCCGACCGCTTTCTCCCACTGACGGGTGACGACTCCTGGGCGGACGGTGTGCGAACCATCCGCCGGCTGCTGGACGCCGCGGAGAAACCCGACGCGGACGTCCGCCATCTGATAGCGGAGCTCGACGATCTCCGTCCGGCGGAGCGGATCATGATCTTGCGCCACATGGAGCTGTTCCTCGATGGGTCGATCAAGGACCAGATGTGGCATCTCACACTTCGGGACGCCTGCGCGCGGCAGAAAACCGGCAGCCGCGAGGATCGGGTCTGGAAGTTCTTCGAACCGGAACCGGCCGCTCCCGAAGTACGGCGGCCCGAACTGCCAACGGTTCCCGGTCCGACGTGGCTGAAGGCGGTGGCGGGCACGCTGGTGTCCGTCCCGGCGACCGCGCACATCGGCCTGCTGCTGGTTCAGGGCGGCAGGGCCTCCGCTCTGCTCGCCTACCTGCTGAGCATCGTCGGCGGTTGTTTCGCCGCCCGTGCCGGCCTGGAGTGGCGCTTCCGTTCCGGGCGTCGCCATGCGTTGGACGAGGCGTACGCGCTGACACCACGCCTCAGAACCGACACGCCCCCTGATCGCTACGCGCGGAGAATCGAGCATCGGTTCGCGTACTACCTCGCCAAGTATGGGCCGACCGGGATGGACCGCGAGGTGTGGCTCATGTGGACAGCCGGCGTCCGCAGACGCATGCGGGATCAGGTGGCGGACGCCTATCGCGACAGGGGTACCAAGGTCGAGGCGATCAACTGGCTGATCCGCCATCGGGCCTGTGATGTGGCGCACCGATGGGCTGATGGCACGCTGTGGAGCTACCGTCAGGAACTGGCCACTCCCTCGCGCACGATAGTCACAGCCGTGTTCGGCACGATGGCTTTCTCTGCCGGAGGAGCTTGGGCGATCGGCAGCGCAGTGCAGGTCAGCGGGCCTACCGGAATTACGCTCGTCGTTCTGGCCATCGCGGCCGGCTGGATGGCCGGGCGCGCCTGGCTGCGGATCGCCTTCGAACGCCGCCGGTATGCCGCCGACTGGTCTGATTACGAGAAGCTGTCGGCCGAGTGCGCGGCGGCCTACGCTCGATGGAGGCGCCGTCTCGCGAACAAGCCCGACGATGGGGAGATGGCCGCCTGGCTGGACTGCGATCGCAAAGTGCTGCTGAACGAGGCACTACGGCACTACCGGCTCAAGATGAGCGACGTCGTCGCTTACGCCTTCATCGAGGCGCGGAGTGGCTCCGCCACCCGGGCGCGGATACAGGGCGGACCCTGGCGGTACCGGAAATACGACATGAAGATCTTCGTCATCACCGCCGACGGGGTACGACAGTACAACGCCAGGCTTCACTTCCCGGACGGGACATTCCATGATCGGAATCGGCTGAACTACCGCTTCGAGGCTGTCACGGCCGTCCATGTGCGGCAGTCGGACGACAACTCGCACACCTTCGAGCTCTCCCTGATGGACGGCCAGAAGATCACCGCTCAGATGATCGGGCCGGAGCTTGCGGAACACCAGCAGTCCGAGGATCTGGAAGATGTCTCCGAGGTATCGCTGGACGCGGCCGGACTCCGCCACACTCTGCATGTCCTCGAGGGTGTCGCGGCGGAGGGCAAGGCGTGGATGACCCCCGATCGCCGCCGCGGTGCGGCCAGCCTGGATGACCCCGGACGTTCCTCCGCGTAGGCAGTTGGGCGCGACTCTGCCGGCGGCTGAAAGGCTAGCCGCCGGCGGAAGACCAGATGCGCCTCAACGAAGTCTTCCGGCCGATCAGCGGACGGGGAGGCCGGTGACGGCGCGGCCGATGATGAGACGCTGGATCTCGCTGGTGCCCTCGAAGATGGTGAAGATCTTGGCATCGCGGTGGAAGCGCTCGACCGGGTGCTCGCGGGTGTAGCCGGCCCCGCCGAGGATCTGGATCGCCTGCTCGGTCACCCAGACGGCCGTCTCGCTCGCGACCAGCTTGCTCATCGAGCCCTCCGCCTGCTCGAAGCGCCTGCCGTGGCGGGCCATCCACGCGGCCCGCCACGTCATGAAGCGGGCGGCGTCCACGCGGGTGGCCATGTCGGCCAGCAGGAAGGCGACGGCCTGGTTCTCCCCGATCTTGCGGCCGAACTGCTCGCGCTCGCGGGCGTAGCCTCGGGCGTACTCGAAGGCCGCGCGGGCGACGCCGACGGCCATGGCGGCGACGAGCGGGCGGGTGGTCTCGAAGGTCCGCATCGCGGCCTGCTCGCCCGACCGCTCGCCGGCGCGCACCCGCGCGAGCCGCTCGTCGAGTTTCTCCTTGCCGCCCACCAGGCACCGGCCCGGCACCCGTACGTCCTCCAGGACGACCTCGGCGGTGTGGGAGGCGCGGATGCCGTGTTTCTTGAACTTCTGCCCCTGGGACAGGCCCGGGGTGCCGGGCGGGACCACGAAGGACGCCTGACCCCGGGTGCCTAAGGACGGGTCGACCGTGGCCACGACGACGTGGACGTTGGCGATGCCGCCGTTGGTGACCCAGGTCTTCACGCCGTTGAGCACCCACTCGTCCCGGGCCTCGTCGTAGACGGCCCGGGTCCTGATCGCGCCCACGTCGCTGCCGGCGTCGGGTTCCGAGGAGCAGAACGCCCCGAGCTTGACGTCGTCGGGAGTGCCGAACATCTGGGGCAGCCACTCCCCCATCTGCTCGGGGGTGCCGTTCGCGGCGATGGAGGCGGCGGCGAGGCCGGTGCCCACGATCGACAGGCCGATGCCCGCGTCCCCCCAGAACAACTCCTCGAACGCCACGGGCAGGCCGAGCCCCGACTCGTCGAACCACTGCTGCGCGAAGAAGTCGAGCGAGTACAGCCCGATCTTGGCCGCTTCCTGGATGACCGGCCAGGGCGTCTCCTCGCGCTCGTCCCACTCCGCACCCGCCGGGCGGACGACGTCGTTGGCGAACTCGTGCACCCAGTCCCGCACCTCGCGGACGTCGTCGTTCAATTCGGGGCAGAAGGTCATCTCCGCCGCTCCTCTCCTCGGTGTTACCAACGGTAACACCGTGACGGAAGCCGGTCAGCGCGACCGGGACGCGTACTGCGGGACCGTGGCCATCGGTGGGCGCTCGGCCACTCCGACGTGCCGCGCCAGCGGGAGGTGCCCGTCGGGGCCGCGTACGAACTGGACGAGCCGGGGGGACGGCTCCTGCAACGAAACGATCTTGTCCTGGCGCTCCAGCCGCGTCCAGGCCGTGTGCATGATCTGCCCGGCCATCCCCCCGAGCGCCTCCGTCGACTGGTGGGAGTGGACCCTGCGGCCCAGGTCGACCTGGGCGAACGCGTCGAGCCCCACCAGGTCCAGCAGGTCGATGAGGAGCCCCAGCTCCACGCCGTACCCGGTGACGAACGGCACCTGTTCGAGCACCGTGCGGCGGCCGGCGTACTCACCCGCGAGAGGCTGCACGAACCCGGCGAGCAGCGGCCAGTGCAGGTTGAGCAGCGGCCGGGCGACCAGCTCGGTGACCCTGCCGCCGGCGTTCGGCTCCGCCGCGCCGAGCAGGGGCCGGTCGTAGCACGCCTTCACGTATCCGACCGCGGGGTCGGCCAGCAGCGGCCCGAGCAGGCCGGTCACGAACGACGTCCGGAACTCGTGCAGGTCGGCGTCGACGAACACCACCAGGTCACCGGTCGTCACCGCCAGGGACTTCCACAGCGCCTCGCCCTTGCCGTCGCAGCGCGGGTCGTGCAGTTCGGGCAGGATCTCGTCCTGCGCGAAGACCTTCGCCCCGGCGCGTAAGGCCCGGGCCGCCGTGTCGTCCGACGACCGGGAGTCGATCACGACCAGTTCGTCCACGAGCGGCACGGCCTCGACGAGGTCGCGGCGCACGGCGGAGACGATCTCCCCGACCGTCTCCTCCTCGTTCCTCGCGGGCAGCACCACCGAGATCGTCATGTCTCCCTTGGCGGACAGCAGGGCGCGGGCCCGCCAGTCGGCCGCCGACGAGGTGCGCCGCCTCAGCCAGACCTCCACCTCAGGCAGCACGCCCGTCCTCCCCCATCCGCCGGCTTCACTGCATCACCTTATGCGGCGGCCGGACGAGGCGATCAGCGCGAGCCCCCTCCCAGCGGTGCGAGCCCTTCCCAGCGCGAGCGGCTCAGCCGCCGGCGGCGTGGCGCTCCAGGAACGCGTACACGTCGGCCTCGTCGACACCGGGGAACGACCCGGGCGGCAGCGCGGCCAGCACGTGGGAGTTGGTGCGCGCCGACGGCCAGGCGTAGCCCTCCCAGCGCTGCGCCAGCTCCGCCGGGGGGCGGCGGCAGCACTCGCCGTTCGGGCAGTTCGACCTGGTGCGGTGGGTGGTCTCGCGGCCCCGGAACCACCGCGACTCGCGGTAGGGCACGCCCAGGGTGATCGCGAAGTCCTTCTCCTGCGACGGGTCCACGTGGGCGACGCAGAAGTACGTGCCGGTGGGCGAGTCGCAGTACTGGTAGTACAGCGAGAAACGGTCCGGCGAGTGGAAGACCTGGCGGCCCGACCACTGCTGGCACAGCCGCTGCCCCTCGATCGCGCCCTGCTCGTCGGCGGGGAAGACGATCCCGTCGTTCTCGTACGCCTTGTAGATGATCCCGCCGGCGTCGTTGCGGACGAAGTGGCACACCAGGTCGAGGTGGCGGGTGGCCAGGTTGGTGAACCGGTGCGCCGCCATCTCGTAGGACACCGCGAACACGTCGCGCAGGTCCTCCACCGACAGCGCCTTGTCCTGCTTGGCCTCCCGCAGGTACGGCACGGCCGCCGTCTCGGGCACGAGAACGGCCGCGGCGAAGTAGTTGGCCTCCACCCGCTGCCGCAGGAAGTCGGCGAAGTCGCCCGGCTTGTGGTGCTGGAGCGCGATGTGCCCGAGCGTCTGCAGCAGCACGGTACGCGGCGTGTGCATGCCCAGGTGCTGGCGTTTGACGTAGATGCGCCGGTTGCGCAGGTCGGTCACCGAACGCGCCGACCGCGGCAGGTCGGGCGCGGTGTGGACGGTGAACCCGAAGTGCGACACCAGCGCCTGGACGGTGCTCTCCGACAGCGCGCCGGCCCGGTAGCCGACGGCGGTCAGCGCCACGGCGGCGGCCTTCTCGATCTCCTCGAAGTAGTTGCCCAGCTCGCGCTGCCTGCGCCGCAGCTCGGCGTTGGCCGCCCGCGCCTCCTCCGGCGTGGCCGTGCCCTTCGCCTCCCTGGCCTTGAGCTCCTCGAACAGGCCGAGGATGTGCTCAAGCACCTCGTTGGGCACCCGCGCGGAGACCTTCAGCCGGCTCAGGCCGAGCCCCGCGTAGAGCGGGTCGCGCTGGGCCTCCTCCAGGGCGATCTCCAGCTGGGCCCGCCGGTTCGGCGCCTGCCTGCGCAGCAGCTCCTCCACCGGCACGTTCAGCGCGGCGGCCAGCGACTTCAGCAGCGAGAGCTTGGGCTCGCGCTTGCCGTTCTCCAGCAGTGAGAGCTGGCTGGGCGCCCGCCCGACGCGGTCGCCGAGCTCGGAGAGCGTGAGACCGCGCTGCTTGCGCAGGTGCTTGAGCCGCTGGCCGAAGGCCAGCAGATCGAGCTCCTGCGTCAAAGACAGCGGTTCTTCGCCCAGCACGGAGGTCATGAACCCGATCCTATGTGGAAAATCGGTGGTTCTTCCAGAGGCACATGATCCAGGCCACCCGATTGGTCTAGTCCAATCGTAAAACTTCGCGTTTCTTCGCTGACTAATACCGCCCAGTCTTGCATCTCAAGGAAATTTTGTCATTCTTTCGGTAGCCGTCGGCTTGTGGGTGTCTTGATATCGACACAAACTCGGAAGCAAGCCCCAGGTGACGCCAACGTACGCAACAAGGGAGTGACCGGAGATGTCGGATCGCCTCACCGCAGCCGCTCAGCGGCTGCAGCAGGACTGGGACACCAATCCACGATGGAGCACCGTCGAGCGGACCTACACGGCCGAGGACGTCGTCCGGTTGCGCGGGTCGGTGCAGGAGGAGCACACGCTGGCCCGGCTCGGCGCGGAGCGCCTCTGGGATCTCCTGCACCACGAGGACTACGCGCACGCCCTCGGCGCGCTGACCGGCAACCAGGCGGTCCAGCAGGTGAAGGCGGGCCTCAAGGCCATCTACCTGTCGGGCTGGCAGGTGGCGGCCGACGCCAACCTCAGCGGCCACACCTACCCCGACCAGAGCCTCTACCCGGCCAACTCGGTCCCCGCCGTGGTCCGCCGGATCAACAACGCGCTGCTGCGGGCCGACCAGATCAGCTGGGCGGAGGGCGACGAGGACGCGCCGCACTGGCTGGCGCCCATCGTGGCGGACGCCGAGGCCGGCTTCGGCGGCGTGCTCAACGCGTTCGAGCTGATGAAGGCCATGATCGCGGCCGGCGCCGCCGGCGTGCACTGGGAGGACCAGCTCGCCTCGGAGAAGAAGTGCGGCCACCTCGGCGGCAAGGTGCTGATCCCCACCGGCCAGCACATCAAGACCCTGAACGCGGCCCGCCTCGCGGCCGACGTGGCGGGCGTGCCCTCACTGGTCATCGCGCGGACCGACGCCCAGGCCGCGACGCTCCTGACCAGCGACGTGGACCCCCGCGATCGCGAATTCTGCACCGGCGACCGCACCGCCGAGGGCTTCTACCGGGTCCGCAACGGCGTCGACGCCTGCATCGCCAGGGGCCTCGCCTACGCGCCGTACGCCGACCTGCTGTGGATGGAGACCTCCACGCCCGACCTCGACGTGGCGCGCGAGTTCGCCGAGGCGATCAAGCGGCGCCACCCCGAGCAGATGCTCGCCTACAACTGCTCGCCGTCGTTCAACTGGCGCAAGCACCTCGACGACGCGACGATCGCCAAGTTCCAGCGTGAACTCGGCCACATGGGGTACAAGTTCCAGTTCATCACCCTGGCCGGCTTCCACTCGCTGAACTACTCGATGTTCGACCTGGCCAGCGGCTACGCCGAGGCGGGCATGACCGCGTACGTCGGCCTCCAGGAGGCCGAGTTCGCCGCGGAGCGGCGCGGCTACACCGCCACCCGGCACCAGCGGGAGGTCGGCACCGGGTACTTCGACCTGGTCAGCACGGCCATCTCGCCCGACTCCTCCACGACGGCCCTGAAGGGCTCGACGGAGGAGGCGCAGTTCGCCGGGACGCGCTGAGCGCGGCCCGGCACGGGCCCGCGGCGCCCGTCGCCGATCCGCAGGCCACCCCCGTGGGGATCTGACGGATCGGCGGCGGGGCCGCCGTGTACGGCCGGGCACGACCCCCCGGCGCCGTGGTCAGACGCGCAGCGCGCGGGCGTACCAGCGGCCGTCCAGCGAGTCGATGCGCAGCCGCCGGCCGAAACAGTCCGACAGGTTCCCGCCGGTGAGCACCTCATCCACGGGACCCGCGGTGACGATGCGGGTGTCCCGCATCAGCAGCGCGTGCGTGGTGGTGGCGGGCACCTCCTCCAGGTGGTGCGTGACCATCACGGTCGTGAGCCCCGGGCGGGCGCGGGCCAGGTCCTCAAGCGCCTCGATCAGATCCTCCCGCGCCGGCAGGTCGAGACCCGCGAACGGCTCGTCCAGCAGCAGGATCGCCGGGTCCGCCATCAGCGCCCTGGCCACCCGGACCCGGGCCCGCTCCCCCTGCGAGCACACCTGGAACCGCCGGTCGGCGAGGTCCTTGCAGCCGAGGTCGGCCAGCAACCGGTGGGCGCGTTCCCGCTCTTCGTCGCCGTACCTGTCCCACAGCGGCGCGCTCGTCGCGGTGTGCCCGGTGAGCACGACGGTCAGCGCGGTGGCGCCCTCCTCCTCCAGCAGCGACTCGTCCACGAGCCGCTGGCTCGCCGCCACCAGGCCGATGCTCCTGCGCAGCTCCCGCAGGTCGACCTGGCCGAGCCGCCGCCCGAGCACCGTCGCCGTCCCCGAACTCGGATGGCGTACGGCCGCGGCGACCGAGAGCATCGTCGTCTTCCCCGCGCCGTTGGGGCCGAGGATCACCCAGTGCTGCCCGTGCTCCACCCGCCAGCGGGCCCCGCTCACCAGGGTCCTGCCGACCACGCGGACGGTCACGTCGTCCAGTTCGAGAGCTGCGTCCTTCGCGTTCATGAGCAGACAGCATGCTCCATGGGCGCGACCGCTCACGACCGCGTTTCAGGGAATGGACGGCGCCGGGGTGGTGATCACCCCGGGCGACTCGCTCACCGTGGGCGGGGCCGGGGTGGACGGCTGCGGCTCCCCGTCTCCCCACTGCGGCTCGGCGGTAACCCCCGTCGTCGGCACGGGGGGATGGCCCTGCCCCGGATGTCCTGGCTGTCCCGGTGGCCCGGGATTCCCCGGATTCCCGGGCTTTCCCGGCTGTCCCGTCGGGGCCGGCCGACCGGGGCGGCAGTCCCTCCCCCGCCCGGGGCCGCAGTGCCCGTCCACCGGCGGGCGCACGGTCACGTCCGGAGACGGCGGCGTGGGCACGGTGGTGCTCCGCGCGCTCTCCGGGGTCGCCGGCCCCGGCGGCGGCATGGTCCGGGTGGCCGTCACGGTCACCCTGGGCCTGGCGGCGTCCGCGATCGGCACCACCGGCGGCCGCGAGGTGCCGATCTTGTCCTCGGGCGGGATGGCCGCGTCCTCACCGGGGACGACCACACGCAGCGAGGGCGGCGGGTCCGCCGTGCTCTCCATGCGAGCCGCGCCGGTGCCCGCCGCGACCACGGTCACCGCGGCGATCGTCACGGTGGCGAGCGCCGCGAAGCCCGCGTGGGACAGTTGCGCCCCCGAGCGCGCCGCCCTGCGCCGGGCCGCCCTGCCCTGCGCGTCGCCCTCCGCCGTACCCGATGGCGTTCCCTGAGCCGCTCCCCGCGCCGGTGCGGCTGCCCCGGTCGCCCGCGCCGCGGCGGCCCGGGTGCGCGCCCCGCGTACGGCCGCCCGGCCGGGGGCGGCGCCCGACGGATGGGGCACCGGCTGCCAGATCTCGTCGAGCACGGCGGCGACCGCGCGCCGGGGGTCCGCGGTCGCGTGCACCCCGCCCTCGGCGAGCAGGAAGGCCAGCAGCCTTGCCGCGTCGGGGCGCTCGGCGGGCTCGCGCCGCAGCGCCACCGCCACGGCGTCCCACAGCGGCTTGGGCACGGCGTCGATCCTGGGCTCCTCGACCAGGATGCGCCGCGTGAGCACATCGAGGTCGCCGGCGCCGAACGGATGCCGCCCGGTCGCCGCGAACGCGACCAGGCAGCCCCAGGAGAAGACGTCCGAGGCGGGGATGGCGTGCCCGCCCCGCAGCCGCTCGGGCGCCACCCACCCGGGGCTGCCCATGATCTGCCCGGCCTGGGTGTGCGCCATCGCGACGTCGAGGTCGCGGGCTATGCCGAAGTCGATGACGAAGGGCCCGCGCGGTGACAGCAGCACGTTGCCTGGCTTGAGGTCCCGGTGGACCAGCCCCGCCTCGTGCGTGGCCACCAGCGCCGCGGCGGTGCCGAGTGCCACGCCGTACGCGAGGTCGGGTGTGAGCGGCCCCCGGGCGGCGACGACCTGGGAGAGCGCGGGCCCGGGGACGTACTCGGTGACGAGGTAGGGCCGATCGCCGTCGAAGCCGTCCTCGATGACGGCGGCCGTGCAGAACGGCACCACGCGGCGGGAGAGCGCGACCTCCTCGGCGAACCTGGCCCGCAGCGTCGGGTCGCCCAGGTGCACCGGATGCGGCGTCTTAAGTGCGGCGTATCCCCCGCCCGGATGCTCGGCCAGGTAGACCACGCCCATGCCGCCGCTGCCCAGCCGGCCGAGCAGCAGGTAGCGCCCGACGACGACCGGGTCGCCCACGGTCAGCGGGCGCACACCGGGAGGCATGCCGTTCTGGAAGGCCGATCCGCCACGTGCCATACGGACGCTACCTCTCTCGAAGTGCCGCACAGCAACTGTGGCCGGTTGGAACGCGCCACGTGTTCAACTAGCGCCAAGCGGCATGAGAGGTAAGGCCAATGGCACCAGAAGGTAAGGTCCACCCGCGATACCGCAGGTCACATATGCCTCAATAGTTCCAAACTCCACTAACTCGGGCCGGGAACCACCGTGGTTCCCGGCCCGAGCCAAGGGTCACGCCCCGGCCGTCACTCGGCGACGACGGCCCTCAGGACGTCCACCTTCGCGGCCTTGCGCGCCGGGGTGATGGCCGCGAGCACGCCCGCGGCCGCGGCGGCCACGGCGTACACCAGCGGCAGCGCCACCGGCACCTGGAGCACGGTGATCCCCTCGTCGGCCAGGGCCCGGGCCGCGGCCGTGCCGAGAGCGAGCCCCAGCACTGTCCCCAGCACGGACCCGATCGCGGCCACCAGCACCGCCTCCCAGCGGACGCAGGCGCGCACCTGCCGCCGCGTCATCCCGACCGCGCGCAGCAGGCCGAGCTCCCTGGTGCGTTCGAGCACCGACAGCGCCAGGGTGTTCACCACGCCCAGCAGCGCGATGAGCACGGCCAGGCCGAGCAGCACGTTGACCAGCCCGAGCAGCTGGTCGACGGTGGCGCTCTGGGCGGCGTTGAACTCGTCGGTGTCCTGGACCGCGACGTTCGGGTAGCCGGCCAGCGCCGCGCGCACCGACCGCTTCAGGTCGTCCGCGGGGACACCCTCGGCCGCCCTGACGAGGACCACGGCGTCGAGCCGCCCGCTGAAGTTCGCCTCGTGGGCGGCGAGCGTGACCAGGTAGCCGGCGCCGAGGAGCGTCGTGTCGGTGTAGGTGCCGGCCAGCCGCATCACCTGGTCCCCGGTCTGCGGGAACCGCAGCGTCACCTCGTCGCCGAGCCGCCAGCCGTGCGTCTTCGCCTCGTCCGCCGCCACCATGACCTCGCCGTCGGCGAGCTTCGGCAGCGAACCGGAGCTGACCCCGATGTCGGCCACCTGCTCCGCCGTACGCGGGTCCACCGCCGCCACCGAGGTGGTCTTCCCGGCGACCTGGATCCGGCCGTACCGCATCGGCGAGACGACCCCGGCCTCGGGCAGCCCGCGCAGCTCGTCCGCCGCGTCCGCGGGGATCCCGGCCGCCAACTGGCTGCTCGCCTTGAGGATGAGGTCGGCCCGGTTGGCACGTTCCATGACGTCGGCGACCGAGGCCTTCATCGAGGTCGCGACCACCGTCATGGCCACCACGACGGCGAGCCCGATCATGAGCGCGGTGGCGGTGGACGCGGTGCGGCGTGGCGCCCGTCCCGCGTTCTGCCTGGCCAGGGCCCCGGCCATGCCGAGCCGTGCGACCGGCGCGCCGAGCACGGCGACGAGCGGACGGACCAGCGCGGGAGCCAGCAGGATGAGCCCGAGGAAGGTGGCCAGCGAACCGATCGCCGCGGCGCCGCCGCGGGACGGGCCGGCCACCGCCCAGGCGAGCGCGGGCAGGCCGGCCACGAGCAGGACGCCGCCCGCGATGATCCGGCCCTTCGGCAGCGTCCTGGCGGGCGCCGCCGACTCGCGCAGCGCCGCGATGGGCGGGATGCGCGTGGCCTTCCACGCCGGCACGAGCGCCGCCGCCAGCGTCACGCCGAGCCCGACCACGAGCGCGGCGACGACCGTGCGGGGCTGGAGTTCGATCGTCGTGGTCGGCACGTCGATCCCGACCGAGGCGAGCAGGCCGCGCAGCGCGCCCGCGACGAGCAGGCCCAGGCCGAGCCCGAGCGCCGACGCCAGCAGGCCGATCGCCACCGCCTCGGTCAGCACGGAGCCGAGCAACTGCCGCCTGCGGGCGCCGATGGCGCGCAGCAGCGCGTGCTCCCGCCCTCGCTGCGCCACGAGGATCGAGAAGGTGTTCCAGATCAGGAACGCGCCGACGAGCAGCGAGACGCCCGCGAAGCCGAGGAAAGCGGTGGTGAAGAAGCCGAGACCGTCGCGGACCGCCTTGCTGGCCTCGCCGGCCACGGTCGCGCTTGTCACCGCCTCCAGGTCGGCGGGCAGTACGGCCGCGACCCTGGTCCGCAGCTCGTCGGGACTGATCCCGTCGGACGCGCGGACCGAGATCTCGTCCACCTTGCCCTCCATGCGGAGCACCGTCTGCGCGGTCCGCAGGTCGAACGCGGCGAGTGTCGCTCCGGCGAGGTTGTCGGCGTCGCCGAACCCGAGGACGCCGGCCACGGTGAACTCGGCCGGTTTGCCGGACTCGAACACGATCCGGATGCGGTCGCCCGGGGCGAAGCCGTACTTGCGGGCGGTGGCCGCGTCGATGGCCGTCTCCCCAGGCCCGGACGGCCCGCGTCCGGCCCGTGGAGCGATGGCGCCCGCGAGCCCTCTGTCCTGGGCGTAGCTGACCCCGAGGGTCGGAGCGCCACCGGGCTGGATCGGCGTGCCCGACTTGTCGAGCATGAGCGCGTAGCCGGTCAGGCCGCCCTCGGCCGCGGCGACGCCGGGCACCTTCCTGACCGTGTCCACCACGGCCTCGGGCATGGCGCGGCCCGACCCGAGGGTCGTGGTGTCGGTGAAGGCGGGCCGGCCCCGTACGGTGACGTCCGTGCCCTGCCCAAGGTCGGAGTACATCTTGTCGAAGGTGGCGGTCATCGTGTCGCCGAGGACGAACGTCCCGGTGACGAACGAGACGCCCAGGGCGATGGAGATCGCCGTGAGCACCAGCCTCAGCTTGCGTGCGGCCAGGCCCTTGAGTGCGACGCGCAGCATCTAGCCACCCAGCTTCTTCATCGCGTCGAGGATGCCGTCCGCGCCCGGCCGGATCATGTCGTCCACGATGCGGCCGTCGGCGAGGAACACCACCCGGTCCGCCCGTGCGGCGGCGAGCGGGTCGTGGGTCACCATCACGATGGTCTGGCCGAACTCGTCGGCCGCACGCCGCAGGAAGGCCAGCAGTTCGGCGCCGGAGCGCGAGTCCAGCGCTCCGGTGGGCTCGTCCGCGAAGAGGATCTCCGGCCGGGTGATCAGCGCCCTGGCCGCGGCCACCCGTTGCTGCTGCCCGCCGGACAGCTCCGCCGGCGTGTGCCGGAGGCGCCGCGCGAGCCCCACCGCGCCGACGACGGTCTCGAACCACGCCGGGTCCGCGCGCCGGCCCGCCAGGCGCAGCGGCAGCTCGATGTTCTCCGCGGCGGTCAGCGTGGGGACCAGGTTGTAGGTCTGGAAGACGAATCCGAGCCGGTCGCGCCGCAGCAGCGTCAGGTCGTTGTCGGACATCCCGGAGATCGGGGTGTCGGCGATGTAGACCTCGCCCGAGGTGAGCGTGTCCAGTCCCGCGAGGCAGTGCAGCAGGGTCGACTTGCCCGACCCCGAGGGGCCCATGATGGCCGTGAAGGCGCCCCGGGCGAACTCCACGCTGACGCCGTCGAGGGCGCGGACGGCGGAGTCGCCCTGCCCGTACAGCTTGGTCGCGTTCACCGCGCGGGCGGCCGTCGTGAGCAGGGTCGTGCTGGGGGGAGACAAAAGAGAAACTCCATCTTCCGAGCAGGCGGGATCCTCACACCTGCCATACGTACATCGTTAAGGAGAAGCCTTACGGCGCACGGAATGTTACTGGTCGGTCTCTGCCTGGTGCCACGCGGGAGGGGGTGGAAGCCACGGAAGGACCCGAGCGCGGGTGCGGGAGGCCCGGGCCCCGGGGCGAATGCGGGTGCGCGCCGGGCACCCGTGACGGCGAGCCGCGGGCCAGCCGCCCGCGGCACTGCTCAGCCGGCGGCCGGCTCCGCCGCCGCCAGGCCCGCGAGCACCAGCTCCAGGCCGAACTCGAACTCCGCCTCGGCGTCCTGCTCGCCCAGGATCGGGAAGATCTCCGCCACGTTGGGCAGGTGGCGGCCGAAGGAAGCCGTGCCGAGGGTCTGCGGCTCCTCCGCGGCCAGCGGAAGCCGCGGGGCGATGGAGTAGCCGCCGAGCTCGATGTCGAAGGCGCCCAGGGAGTAGGCGACGAGGGCGCGGTAGGCGCGGGCGGTCTTCTCCGGGGAGAAGCCGCCACGGCGGCAGGCGCGGAACGCCGCCTCGGCGACGGCCAGCGCATCGGGGGTGCGCGGCGGGAAGCGGGCGATCAGCGGGGCGGCCTTGGGGTGCGACAGCCCGACCCGGCGGATCGAGCGCATGATGATCCGCAGCGCGTCCTTCCAGCTCGCGTCCTCACCGGGCACCGTGACCTCGGCGAGGAGCAGCTGGGTGACGGCGTCCAGCACGGCGTCCTTGTCGGAGTAGTGGTGGTAGAGCGCCATCGCGGAGGAACCGCAGGCGGTGGCGAGCTTGCGCATGCTGAACGCGTCCACGCCCTCGTGGTCGACGAGGGCGAGCGCCCGCTCGGCGATGCCGCGCTCCGACAACCCGCGATGCGGCATCGAGCCCTCCCCTCGGTCACGCCAACGGCCCTCACGGCCTTCCGGGAGCCAGGGCGCAGTGGCCTTTACTGGGTCGACATCGTACAGCCCGCCCTTAACGGCGTACGCGGTAAGACGGAAAGGGGATCGGGTCAGGCGGCCTCGACGCCCGGGGTGGCCCGGTGGACGTCGACGGCGTCGGTGAAGCGCGCGACATGTTCGAAGAAGAGGCGGCCCTCGGGGAGGACGTCGGCGAGGAGGGGGAAGATGTGCGGCATGCGGTTCCACTCCTCGTAGGTCACCTGCACGCCGTTCTCCCTGGCGCTGACGGCGACGTGGCGGGCCTCGTCGCGCAGGACCTCGGTGGAGCCGGTGACGATCATCAGCGGGGGGATGCCGGTGTAGTCGCCGTACACGGGGGACACGAGGGGGTCGTGCGGGTCGAGGCCGTCGGTCCAGCGGCGGGCGAGCCAGTCGACGCGGCCGGCGGGGAGCATGGGGTCCGCCCAGACGTTGGCGCGGCGGCGGCTGGAGCTGAGGTCGGCCCACGGGGACAGGCAGATCCCGGCGGCGGGGAGTGGCAGGCCGCGGTCGCGCAGGGACAGCAGCGTGGCCAGGGTGAGGTGGCCTCCGGCGGAGTCCCCGGCCAGCACGATGTCCCGGGAGTCGTACCCGAGGCCGAGCAGCCGCTCGTACGCCTGGAGCGCGTCCGTCAGCGACTCCGCGAGGGAGTGGACCGGCCCCTGGCGGTAGTCGAGCGAGAAGACGGGGCGGCGGGTGGCGGCCGACAGCCGCCACGTGATCGGCCGGTGGGTGGCCGGGGAGCAGACGAAGTAGGCGCCGCCGTGGAAGTAGAGCACCACCTTGCCCTCGTCCAGGCCGGGCCCGCCGTGCACCCATTCTCCCGTGCACGAGCCGACACCGTCTGGAACGATGGACACGTGCTTGGGGAGCATGCCGGGGACCCGCTCGCCGAGGCACATGAGGCGGCTGGCCACGGCCATCCCGGCGGTGTTGCGCACGAGAATGGTGGAGATCGGCTTCATGGTGCCCCGCAGGACTCCGTTGATCGCGGCGGCCTGCCAGCTGACCGGATATTCCGGACGAACATCTACATTCAGCTTATGCTCCATGCAAGCCTCCCAAAAGGGACATTCCCCATTAGGTCAACCGTTCTACCTGCTGGGATGTTTCACTCCCCTTACAGGCGTGTTACGAGAAGGTAACGTCTGCAGGTCATGGAGCACCGCCGGAGGTCATTCGGCGGCTCCGCTGCCCTGGGCGTCTCCTGTCAAGCCCTATTTCGGCGCGGTGCCGGTAAACGCTGCGCAAAGAATCCGTATAAATGACCATAAGAAAGGCGGCGGGGGCCCTGCGGACACCGGCGTACGGGCGGTGACCGGGACGGAGCCGCGCCGCGTGCGCCGCCCCGCCCGCCGATGAGCCCCGGCCACGGCGCGGCCGTCTCCCTTTACCCGCTCCTGGCGTGGTACGGCTTCCGCAGGCACGCCACCTACTGGACCGCCGCGCTGGCCGGGGCGTTCACGAACACCGTCTTCGGGGTGCTGCGCGCGTACGTGCTGATCGCGCTGTGGCAGGCGAGGCCGGGCCTCGGCGGGTACGACGTCGCGGCGGCGGTGACCTTCACGTTCCTCACCCAGGCGTTCATCGGGCCCATGCAACTGTTCGGCGGCGGCCTCGACCTGCCCCAGCGCATCCGCAGCGGCGACGTGGCGCTCGACCTGGTCCGCCCCGCGCCCCTGCAGGCGTGGTGCCTGTCGGAGGACCTGGGCCGGGCGGCGTACCTGTTCGCCGTCCGCGGCCTCCCGCCGGCCCTCGTGGGCGCGCTGCTGTTCGGCCTCGCCGCCCCGCGCGCGCCGGCCGCCTTCCTCGCGAGCGTCGTCCTGGGCGTGGTCGTGAGCTTCGGGTGGCGCTACATCGTCGCGCTGGCGACGTGCTGGGTCATGGACGACCGGGGCCTCGCGACGCTGTCGATGGTGCTGACCACGTTCTTCAGCGGGCTCATGCTGCCTCTGGCGATCTTCCCGGGGTGGTTCGGCGACCTCGCCCGCGCGCTGCCGTGGTCGGCGATGGCGCAGGTGCCGGCCGACGTCTACCTCGGCACGGCCGAGCCCGGCGGAGCCCTCGCCTTCCAGGCCGGGTGGGCCGCCGTGCTGATCGCCCTGGGCGCGCTCATGACCGGCGCGGCCCGCAGGAAGGTCGTGATCCAGGGTGGGTGAGCGGACGTGATCAGGACGTACGCGCTGCTCGCCTGGACCTGGACGCGGGCCGCGGCGCAGTACCGGCTCTCGTTCACGCTGGTCACGCTGGGCGCCTTCGTCGTCGGCGGCCTCGACATCGCGGTGATCTGGGTGATCTTCGCGAACACCGACACCCTGGCCGGGTTCGCCCTGTCCGAGGTCATGCTCCTGTACGGCGCGTCGCAACTGGCCTTCGCGCTCGCCGACCTGCTGTTCGGCAACGTCGACAGGATCAGCCAGCACATCAGGGCGGGCACCCTCGACGTCATGCTGATCCGGCCGGCTTCGCCCTTCGCGCAGGTGGCGGCCGACCGCTTCAGCCCGCACCGGATCGGCAGGGCCGCCCAGGCCGCCGTGGTGCTGGGCGTGGCCCTGGCCCGGCTGGAGATCCCCCTCGGCCGCGTCTGGATGGTGCCCGTCATGGTGGCGTCGGGGGCGGTGATCTTCACGGCGCTGTTCACGCTGGGCGGCGCGCTGCAGTTCCTGCTCACCGACGCCCCCGAGGTCGCCAACGCGTTCACCTACGGCGGGGCGATGCTCAACCAGTATCCGCTGAGCGTCTACGACGCCCGCATCGTCCGGGGGCTGACCTTCGTGCTGCCCCTGGCGTTCGTGAACTGGCAGCCGGGCCTGTACGTGCTCGGCCGGCCCGACCCGCTCGGGCTGCCGTCCTGGACGGGCCTGCTGTCCCCCGCCGTCGCGCTCGCGCTGGCCGCCGTCGCCGCGCTGGCCTGGCGGGCGGGGATCCGCCGCTACCGATCGACGGGGAGCTGAACAGTGATCGAGGCAGACGGGGTCGGCAGGACCTTCACGGTCCGCCGCCAGGTCGTGCACGCCGTACGGGACCTGTCCTTCCGCGTCGCGGCCGGGGAGTTCGCCGCCTGCCTCGGCCCGAACGGCGCGGGCAAGTCCACCACGATCAAGATGCTGACCGGGATCCTCACGCCCACGTCTGGCCGGGTCACCGTGGCCGGTCTCGACCCCTCACGGCGACGTACGGCTCTCGCCCGCAGGATCGGCGTGGTCTTCGGCCAGCGGACGACGCTGTGGTGGGACCTGCCGCTGCGGGACAGCCTGGAACTGGTCCGGCTCCTTTACAAAGTAGATCGCAAGGTGTTCCGCGAGCGGCTGGACGAGATGGCCGACCTGCTCGACCTGGGCGGCTTCCTGCGGACGCCGGTGCGCCAGCTCAGCCTCGGGCAGCGGATGCGGGGCGACATCACCGCCGCCCTGCTGCACGACCCCGCCGTGCTGGTGCTCGACGAGCCGACGATCGGGCTCGACGTCGTCAGCAAGGCGGAGGTGCGCGACTTCCTGCGGCGGCTCAACGCCGAACGCGGCACGACCGTGCTGCTGACCACCCACGACCTGGGCGACGTCGAGCGGCTGTGCCGCCGGGTGCTGCTGATCGACCACGGCCGGCTCGCCTTCGACGGGACGGTGGACGACCTGCGCGCGACGGCGCCGGGACGGGCGTCGATCGAGGACGTGGTGGCCGACCTGTATCTCAGAAGCCGAGGGACTCCTCGTACTCCTCATCCTGCTCCTCTTCCCGCTCGCGACCTGCCCAGCGAGACGGCATGAGCACCGGGAGGAACAACGCGACGCCGAGCAGGCCGTACACGCCGGTGGACAGCAGCGTGAGCATGCCGCGGCCGGCCTGCAGCAGTTCGGCCTCCACCGACGGCCCGGTGGGCACGAGGCTCGCGGCGCGCGACACGTCGAGCACGTAGACCACGGTCCAGGCCAGCAGGGCCATCGACGGGACGAACGCCGCCAGCGGGGACACCCTGCCGACCAGCACCAGCCCGAGCAGCAGCCCCGCGACGGCCATCACGCCGAGGGCGATCAGCATGCGGGTGTCGTTGGCGGGGTCGACGCTCTGGGCCGCTCCCCGGACCGCCTCCTGTGACGCCCATCCACCACCGAGGAGAAGAGCCGCCGCGACGACAACGCCCACGAGCAGCCCGAAGAAGTGCCGCATGCACACCGCCTTGGGTGAGAGGTCCGGCGCAACACTAGCGACAAAGAACGGCAAAAAGCAGCACTTACGCCATACATGATCGGCGGCATCGTCCGGCGCCGTCGCGCCCGGCTTCCGCCCGCCCCTCACGCCGGTCACCGGCGCGCGGGCCCACGGCCACCGGCGGTACGGTCCACCTGGAGGACGCCTCCCCCGGACCGCGCGCCGTCGTCCGGATCCCCCTGGCACGTTGAGGAGTTCCATGCTTCCCGACCACGGCATGCCCGTCGCCGAACTGCTCGCCGAGCTGACCGCGCTGAAGGCCGCCGACCTTCCGGTCCGCGGCGGCAAGGTGACGGCCTACGTCTACGACACCGGCCTGCCGGAGGTGCACGAGGCAGCGCATCGGGCGTACGCGGAGATGCTCGAGGTCAACATGCTCGACCCGACGGCCTTCCCCAGCATGGTCGCGCTCGAGCGGCAGGTCGTCGGGGCGGTCGCCGAGCTGCTCGGGCGTCCCGGCGCGCCGGGCATCTTCACCGGCGGCGGCACCGAGTCGATCATGCTGGCGGTGAAGGCCGCCCGCGACGCCCGCCCCGGCGCCACCCGGATCGTGCTCCCTGTCACCGCGCACCCGGCGTTCCACAAGGCCGCGCACTACCTCGGCATGGAGATCGTGCCGGTCCCGGTGGACCTCGCCACCTACCGCGCCGTCGTCCCGGCGTTCGAGGACGCCCTGGACGAGCGGACCGCGCTGGCGGTCGTCTCCGCGCCGTCCTACCCGCAGGGCGTCGTCGACCCGGTCGAGGAGGTCGCCGCGCTCGCCGCCGCCCGCGGCGTGCCGTGCCACGTGGACGCCTGCGTCGGCGGCTGGCTGCTGCCGTGGCTGCGCGCGGCGGGCGCCACGGTCCCGCCCTTCGACCTGAGCGTGCCCGGCGTCACCTCGATCTCCTGCGACCTGCACAAGTTCGGGTACGCGCCGAAGGGGGCGTCGGTGCTGCTGTTCCGCGACGCGGAACTGCGCCGCAGGGCCTACTTCGCCTCGGCGGCCTGGCCCGGCTACACGATCGTCAACGCCACCGCGCAGAGCTCCCGGTCGGCCGGCCCGCTCGGCGGCGCCTGGGCGACCCTGCGGGCCCTCGGCCGGGAGGGCTACCTGGAGCTCGGCCGCAGGACGCTGGAGGCGACCAGGCGGCTGGTGGAGGGCGTGCGCGAGATCCCCGGCCTGCGGGTGCTGGGCGAGCCGGAGGCCGCGCTGGTCGCCATCGCGGGCTCCCCCGAGGTGGACGTCTTCGTGCTCGCCGACGAGGCGCGCAGGCTCGGCTGGTTCCTCCAGCCGCAGCTGTCGTACGCCGGGATCCCGGCCAACATCCACGTGACGGTCACCGGCGTGACGCTGGCGGGGGTCGGCGCGATGCTGGAGGTGATCGCGGAGGCGTCCGAGGCGGCGCGGAAGAGAGGGCTGGCCGAGGTGCCCGACGGCCTGCCCGAGCTCATCGCGTCCCTCGACCTCGACGCGCTGGACGACGCCACGTTCGCCGAGCTCGCCGCGTCGGTGGGGATCGACCTCGCCGGCGCCGGCCAGTCCGGGATGGCGGTCGTGAACGCCGTGCTCGACGCGCTGCCCGCCGCGTCCCGCGAGGCGGTCCTCGTCCGGTTCCTCTCCGTCCTGTACGCCTGAGTCGCCTCTCACGGGGGGACGCCCACTGGGCACCCGCCCTCCGGCGATGCCAGACTTCGCGTCATGAGGGAGAACGAGCAGGGGCCGCTGTTTCCCGGCATGCGGCTGGATGATCTGCTGGCCGAGTTGCAGTCGCGTCTCGAAGCGGTGCTGGCCACGCGCGACCGGGTGCACGCGCTGCTGGAGGCGGTCGTGTCGATCGGCAGCGACCTCGACCTGGAGGTCGTGCTGCGCCGGATCGTGGGGACCGCGACGACGCTGGTGGACGCGACCTACGGGGCGATGGGCGTGATCGGGGAGGACAACACCCTCATCCAGTTCGTCCCCGTTGGGCTCAGCGAGGAGGAGATCGCCAGGATCG
The DNA here is from genome assembly GCF_012999535.1 of Microbispora sp. H11081. Lineage (GTDB taxonomy): Bacteria > Actinomycetota > Actinomycetes > Streptosporangiales > Streptosporangiaceae > Microbispora. The sequence goes on along the minus strand of NZ_JABBWV010000002.1, from coordinate 442,543 downwards.
AGCACTGGCCGCACGGGCTGGGCCTGCTCGGCCTGCTGATCAAGGAGCCGCAGACGCTGCGGCTGTCGCACATCTCCACCCACCCGGAGTCCTACGGATTCCCCCCGGGGCATCCCCCCATGGGCAGCTTCCTCGGGGTGCCGATCCGGGTGCGCGACGAGGTGTTCGGCAACCTGTACCTGACCGAGAAACGCGGCGGCGGCGACTTCGACGAAGACGACGAGGCGATCGTCGTGGCCCTGGCCACCGCCGCGGGCGTCGCGATCGAGAACGCCCGGTTGTACGAGGACAGCCGGCGGCGGGAGACCTGGTTGCAGGCCTCGTCCGACATCACGACCCGGCTGCTGTCCGGGGGCGAGCCGCAGGACGTCCTGACGCTCATCGCGCGGCGGGCGCGGGAGATGGCAGACGCCGACACCACGGCGATCCTGCTGCCCGGCCCAGGCCGCGAAACCCTGCGCGTGGCCCTGCGGGACACCGCCCCCGCCGACACCACCGGCGACGGCGCCGCCCCCGGCGAGAGCGCCCCCGGCGAGGGGCAGGTGCCGGTGGAGGGTTCGCTGGCGGGCCGCGCGTTCCTCAGCGGCGAGCCGCAGGCGCTGGACGACCCGGGCGGCGAGGTGTGGCCGGCCGGTTCCGAGAGTCCTGACGCGGGACCGGTGGCCGTGGTGCCGCTGGGCGCGCCGGGGGCGGTGCACGGGGTGCTCGCCCTGGTCAAGCGGCCGGGGCGGATGCCGTTCAGCCAGTCGCAGCTGCGGATGCTGCACGCCTTCGCCGGGCAGGCGGCCATCGCGCTCGAACTGGCCGAGGCCCGCCGCGACGCCGAACGGCTCGGACTGCTGGAAGACCGCGACCGGATCGCCAAGGACCTGCACGATGTGGTCATCCAGCGGCTGTTCGCCGTGGCGATGACGTTGATGAGCGCGGTGCGCCTGGTCGAGCGGCCCGAGGCGTCCTCGCGGCTGCAGACCGCCATCGACGAACTCGACACCACGATCCGCCAGATCCGCTCGACGATCTTCGCTCTGCAGACCCCCCGGGAGCACAGCGCGCCCAGCCTGCGGGCCCAGGTCGTCGATCTGGTCGAGGGCGCCCGCGGTCATCTGGGCTTCATGCCGGGTCTGAGCCTGGAGGGCCGGCTCGACAACGACGTGCCCGCCGAGATCGCCGGGCATCTGCTCGCGGTGCTGCGCGAGGCGCTGTCGAACCTGGTGCGGCACGCCAAGGCCGGCCGCGCGGACGTCACCGTCCGCGCCGCCGGCGGGCGGCTGACACTCCTGGTCGTCGACGACGGCGTCGGCATCCCCGCCCAGGGCCGCCGCAGCGGCCTGCGCAACCTCGCGGAACGCGCCGAGCAACTCGGCGGCGCCTGCACCGTCACCTCCCCGGAGACCGGCGGCACCCACCTCGAATGGAGCGTCCCCCTGCCCGGTTGAGATCGCCCCGCCCGCGCCGTACGCGGAAGGGGCGACGGGCCTCCGCACGCCGGGACCTCCGGCCGGCGGTCCTGCCCGTCCGCCTCTGCCCGCGACGGCCTCACGGGCAGGACGCTGGAGGCCCCGGCGAGAGGAAGGGGCGATGCGCGCCTCGGTGGCCCGCCCGGAGCCGAACCCGCTGTTCGAGGACCCGGCGTTGTTCGACATGTACATGACCGCGCTGGATCGGGTGATGGCGCGGCCGGAGATCAGGAGCGCGCTGACGGACCTCCGCCTGCCCGGGAGCGAGGTGCGGTCGCGGCTGCTGACCGGCGCGCACCGGGTGCTGAGCCTCGCGCCGGACGAGTACGCCGCCTACCTGGCCGAGCTGTCCAGGCGTGCCCGCCCCGGCCTCGGCGACCTCCCCGGTCCTGATCGGCAGCCCGAGCAGGCCGCACGGACCCGGCTCGGCCTCGGGCTCACCGGCGCGGGCGCCCTCATGCTCGCGTTCGGCGCCGTCACCTGGTGGTGGGACTGGTCCTGGATCGGGTTCTGGGCGGGGGGCACGACGATGGCGGCGGCCGCCGCGACCCGCCTGCTGTCCGGGCCGCGTACCAGGCTCGTCGCCGGGCACACGGTCCTGCGCCCGGGACTCGTCCCCGACCGTCACTCGGCGCTGGCGCTCGCGCGCGACCGCCTGATCGTGGCGGTGAGCCGGGTCGAACTCCTCGCCCAGGTGCGGACCATCCTCAACACGATGCGGGAGAACCGCTTCGACCACGCCTTCTCGGTGAGCCGCAGCCCCGGCCTGAGCGAGGTGTACGACAGCGCGTACAACGTGGACACCCGGACCATCGGCGAGGTCGACGCGCTGATCAGGAGCGTCGCGGGGATCAGCCTCGGCATCGCCGGTCCCCGGGGGTCCGGCAAGTCCACGATCGTGCGGCGCTACTGCTCCCCCGGGCCGCCCCCGGCCTCCCCGGGCGCTCCTCCGGGCGCTCCTCCGGGCGCTCCTCCGGGCGTTCCTCCGGGCGTTCCTGCGGGCGCGACGCGCGGTGACCTGCGCTGCATGGTGTCCGCGCCCGTCGACTACGCGGCCCGCGACTTCGTGCTCCACCTGTTCGCCACGTTCTGCCGGGCCGTGGTCGCCCGTTACGCCGATCACCGGCGCGCGGGCCTCACGGCGCAGGGCCCGCGTCTCCGCGGGCTCAGGCGCGTCGTGGCCGAGCAGGCCGGGACCGCCGCCGCCCGTCGCGCTCTCGTCGTCCTTGGCCTCCTGCTCGTGGCGGCCAAGCCGGTCTCCGTCGTCCTGGGAGTGCCGATGGTGTGGATCGTCGCGCCGGCGGCGGCCGTCGCGCTGTCCGGGCCGGCGCGCCAGGTGAAGCGGTGGAGCGGCCTGGTCGCACGGCGGCGCGCGGCCCGGCGGGCCCGGGCGGGCATCGTGGCCGCGGCCAGACACAACCTGCTCAGAGTCCGGTTCCTGCAGTCGCGCGACCTCGGGTGGTCGGGCGGGATCGCGCTCGTCCCCGGGTTCGAGGGCCGGATGGCCCGGAGCGTCACCCACGCGGAACAGCCGCTCGGCTATCCGGAGGTCGTGGAGCGGTTCCGGTGCTTCGCCGACCGGGTCGCCGTGTTCGCGCACGCCCGAGGGGAGAACGTGTTCGTCGGCGTGGACGAACTCGACAAGATCGGGTCCGCCGACCAGGCCGCACGCTTCCTCAACGAGATCAAGGGCATATTCGGCATCCCCCACGTCTACTTCATGATCTCGGTGTCCGACGACGCCCTCATGGCGTTCGAACGGCGAGGCATCCCGGCGAGGGACGCCTTCGACAGCTCCTTCGACGAGATCGCGCGCGTGGGGCTGCTCGACTACGCGGAGAGCCGCAGGCTCCTCTACCGCCGGGTGATCGGGCTGAGCGAGCCGTACGTCGCTCTGTGCCACGTGTTGTCCGGAGGACTGGCCCGCGACCTGATCCGGTCGGCGCGCCGGTTGGTGCGCGCCGGCGCCTCCCTGACGGCGGCAGGCCCCGGCGGGGAGGCGGCCGAGGTCGTCATGGAGGCCGACCGGTATGTGCTCGCGATGGAGGACGTCGCCGGTCAAGGGACGGGCGTCGCGCCGCCCTCGCTCGGCGACCTGTGCTCCGCGCTGGTGCGGGACGAACTGACCCGCAAGGCCAGGGCCATCGGCCACGCGCTCAGGGACGCCCGCCCCGGCGGGGGCGGAGACCTGGAGGAGATCCTCTACGACATCGGGTACGCGGGAGGCGCCGCCAGGCCGCCGATGGAGATCGTCGACGCCGTGCTCGACGGCGGGCGGGACGAGTCCGCGCAGGTGGCCCGTCTTCGCCTCTGCTTCGCCGCCTACGCCTACTTCTGCTCGGCCCTGCAGGACGTGTTCCGCGATTCTCTGGGCCCCGACCGCATGCGCGAGTGCGCCGACGACGGGAAGGGGCCCGGCGGCTTCGACGCGCTCGCGAGCGCGCGGCACGCGTTCGCGATCGACCCCCGCATCGCGTGGGCCAGGGTGACCGGCTGCCGACGGGCGTGGAACCTCGAAGTGCGGGAGCTTCCCGGCTGACCATAAATAGGGCTGGCGGCGGACACCGCTCAGACCGGCGCGCCGCCGAGGCGGGAGACCACGGCGAGAGCCGTACGGGCGCTCGCCGCGTCGTGCACGCGGAACACCCGCGCGCCCTGCAGCGCGGAGACGGTGAGCGTGGCCAGCGTGCCCGCGTGGCGCTCGGACACGGGCAGGCCGCCCAGGGTCTCCCCGACGAAGTCCTTGTTGGAGACGGCCACCAGCACCGGCCACCCCGTGGCCGTCAGCTCGCCGAGCCGCCTGCCGATCTCCAGCGAGTGCCAGGTGTTCTTGCCGAAGTCGTGGGCCGGGTCGATCATGATCGCGTCGCGGCGGACGCCCGCGGCGACGGCGCGCTCCGCGAGGTCCGTCGTGTAGGCGATCACGTCGGCCACCACGTCCGCGTACGCGACGCGGTGGGGCCGGGTGCGCGGCTCCACCCGCCCGGCGTGCGCGCACACCAGGCCGATGCCGTACGCCGCGGCGACCTCCGCGAGCTCGGGGTCCACGCCGCCCCAGGTGTCGTTGAGCAGGTCGGCCCCGGCCTCCGCGACGACCTTGGCGACCTCCGACCGCCAGGTGTCGACACTGATGATCACGTCGGGGTGCCGTTCGCGCACCGCGGCGACGACCTCGGCCACGCGGCGGATCTCCTCGGCCGGGTCGACCTCGGCGCCGGGACCGGCCTTCACGCCGCCGATGTCCACGATGTCCGCCCCTTCCTCCACCAGGCGGGAGGCGGCGTCCACCGCGGCGGAGAAGGCGTAGGTCGATCCCCGGTCATAGAAGGAGTCGGGGGTCCGGTTGACCACGGCCATGACCGCGAAGTCGCCGGGGCCGAAGGCACGGCCGCGCAGGCGCAGGACGGACGGAGGGCCGGGCGCCTCGGCGGGCATCGGCGTAGTGGACATCGCCCGCCAGCGTACTAGAGCGCGGTCGAGGCGGGCCGGGCAACGGTCCGGTCATCCCGCCGCCGTGACCACCGCTGCCCCTCCGGCCCGGACCGGCGTCCAGACCCGTGCCCGGCGCCCTGGCGGCGGCGACGCGGCGCATGCCAACCTGGGCGCACAGGGCCGCGAGCGGCGCGGCGACGCCGCCGACACGCTCCATGGGAGGCGCCGGGCGTGGGGTGGAACGGTCCAATTCCAGGGCATGCGATTACGCCGCGGAGCCGCCCTCAGCCAAGGCCACGAAGTCCTGCGCCATCGCGGGCAGCCGCCGCCGGGCGTGCACGACCGCGATGACCTTCCGGAGGGAGGGATCGAGCGATCGGACGACCAGACCGGCCCTGGCCGCCTGCTCGGCCATGCTCCGGTACCACAGCAGCGAGACCCGCCCCTCCCGTACGGCCCGCAGCCAGCCCCGGCGCTCGTCGGACTCGATGGCGGGGATCGGGCGGACGCCGTACGTGACGAAGATGTGGTCGAACTCCCTGCGGCGCGGGCTTCCGGCGGCGGGCAGGACCAGCCGCATGCCGTTCAGCCGGGCCACCGGGACGGGGTCGGGCAGGTCCAGGCCGGGAGGAGAGATCAGCACGATCTCCTGGCGTTCGAGCGGATGGCTCACCAGGTCGGTGGGCACGGGGAGATCGGTCAGGCCGAGATCGGCGCGCTGCTCACGGAGCGCGCTGACCACGCCCTCGCGGCCCTCGCACCGCACGATGTGCACCCGGATGCCGGGATGCTCGGCGGCGTAGGCGGGCAGCAGGCGCCCGGCGAGACCGGGCTCCAGGCTCGGTGTGGAGGCGATCCGCAGTTCGGCGCCGGACGAGTTGCCCTGCGTCGCGAGGGCCTCGATCTCGGCCACCGCGTCGAGGGCCTCGCGGGCCAGCTTCACGACCCGGCGTCCCTGGGCCGTCACGACGACCCCGCGACCCGAGCGCGCGAACAGCGTCATCCCGAGTTCGCGTTCGAGGTCGCGTATCGCGCGGGACAGGGCGGGCTGCGCGATATAGAGCGATCTGGCGGCATCGGTCATGGTGCGGTGCTCCGCAGTGGCGACCACGTAACGGAGCTGCTGCAGATTCATGCGAAAAACGCTAGGGCAGACGAGCCCGGCGATTCCGGAACATCGCAGAGATCACGCCGGTCGATTACCCATCGTGCCCGACATCTGCAACATCCGTGATGGATGAGATTTCAGTATCCTTCTGCCCCAAATCCATAAAAGGGGGCAAAGTCGTGGCGCAGCAGCACCCTCCCGAGGATCCGCACGGGGGGAGTCATCCCTATTCCGGGCCGCCGTTCCCACCGCCGCCCGAGGCCGCGGACAGGACGCCGGACAGGACGCCGGACGGGACGCCCGACGGAAGGCGGCCCCCCGGCGCGACGCCCGGACCCTACGGCCCGCCCGCCTGGGGCGGCCAGGAGGGCGGCGTGGCGCAGCCGGGGCCCGGAGCGTGGAACGGGCCGTCAGGATGGCCTTCCCCGCCCGCCGAGCAGCCCGCCGAGCCGCCCGTCGAGCAGCCCGGCGCTGCCTCCTACCCACCGCCTCCGCCGCGGAACGCCCCCGCCCCGGGCCCGGCGCAGCAGCGGCCCGCGGGGCCGCCCCAGGGCGGCGCGCAGCCGTACCCGCGGACGCAGCCGTACCCACCGGCGCAGGGGTGGCCGGGCGCGACCGGTGAAGGCCCGTACGCACAGGGGCACTCACAGGGGCAGGCACAGGGGCAGGCACAGCCTCCCGGCGCCTACCCGCCGCCTCCCGCCGCGCCTGCCGGTCCCGCGTACGGGCCTTATGGAGCGGCGGGCCATCCGGGCGGCCATCCGGGCGGCCAGGCGTACGCGCCGGGCGGGCCGGGCGCCCACCCGTATCCGCAGGACGGCGGGCTCCATGCCCCGCCGAGGAACCAGGCCGCCCAGGCCCCGCCGCAGCCCCTCCCACAGTCCCCCGCGCATTCCTCACCGCATGCCCCACCGCCCCCGGCGGCTCCGCCCTGGGGGGCGCCCCCGCAGGGGACACCGCCCATGCCGCAGGGCGCGCCGTTCGCGCCCGCGCCGCCGCAGGGGCCCGGCATGCCCCAGGGACCCGGCATGCCCCAGGGACCCGGCATGCCGCAAGGACCCCTGATGCCACCGCAGGGGCCGGGGACGCCTCCGCAGGGGCCGGGATGGGCGCCGCAGCCTCCGCCTCCCCCGCGCGGGCCGGCCGCGCCCTACCCGCCGCCCGCCTGGCGCCCGCCCCGCCGCAAGTCCGGCGCCGGAGCGGTCATCGGCGCGCTCGTCGGCGTGCTCGCGGTCGCCTTCGTTCTCGTCGTCGTCGTGAGCGCGCTGGCCAACCTGCCGGACCGTGACGAGACGGTCTCGGCCCGCGCGCTCCCGACCCTCACCTTCTCGCCGTTCCCGTCGCGGGACGGCACCCGGGAAACGGAGCCGGCCCGCGAACCCACCTCGCGGCCCACCTCACAGCCCACGACGCGACCGACTCCGGTGCTCAACCGCACGACGAAGAACAACAGCCTCTACCGGGCCGGGGCGCTGGCGAAGCCGAACTGCCGGGCCGCGAACTCCAACATCTACAACCACGCCCAGCTCAAGGCGCTGATCCTCAAGACCGGGACGTGCATGGGCAAGGCGTGGGCTCCGGCCCTGCAGCGGGTCGGGATCGATTGGAGCCCGCCGAATTACATGATCGCGGCCCGCAAGGGCAGGGGGGCCTGCGGCGACTATCCCTCCCCCGGCAGCAACGTCCCGTACTACTGCCCGAGAAACAGCACGATCTACGCCTCCACCTCGGCGATGGCCAAGGAGTACGGCCCGCTCGGGTCGTGGAACGGGATCATCATCAGCATGATGGCCCACGAGTACGGCCATCACATCCAGAGCGTCTCGGGCATCTCCGACTCCTGGTGGCGGCAGACGCTCGACTCCACCTCGCGCAGCGGACGGCTCGCCCTGACCCGGCGGCACGAACTGCAGGCGACGTGCTTCGGCGCCATGTTCATGCGCTCGGTCTCGGCCTCGTACCCGATCGACGCCACCCGGCGCAACACCCTCCTGTGGGCGTACAGCCACCTGGGCGATCCGCCGGGAGGGACGCGCGACCACGGGAGCACGCGCAGCAACGCCGCGTGGTTCCGCCAGGGCTACACCCGCCCGGCCACCCACCAGTGCAACACCTGGGTCGTCGGGTCCGCGTCCGTGTCGTGATCAGCGGCCGAGAACTGCGTCTACCTTGTCCGGATATGGGGGTTAGAATCCCTAGCCACAGCTTGGAGGAGAGAGCGGTGAACCATGCGAGACGGGGGTCCCGCTGACGACACCGGAGGTCCCCGCGAAGGCCGGCGCCCAAGCCGGCCGGGCGGGAGCCCCAGTCAGCCTGGCGGAAACGCAGCTCAGCCCGGCGGGGGCCCGACTCAGCCTGGTCAGCCCGGTCAGCCCGTGACCGGGCCGGGCGCGGAGGCGGGCGGGGTCCCCGGCGCGGCGGACCAGCGTGCCGGGGGTGGGGGCGAAGGCGCGCCCACGGGTTCGCGGCGCGCGGCCGGCACGCGCGGCGAGGCCGCGCGTTTCGGGCGCCCGCTGACCACCGCCTCCCTGATCGGCTGGACGGCCCTGTCCGCCGTGGTCCCGGGGGCGGCCCATCTGCGGGCGGGCAACCGCCGTACGGGCATCGCCCTGCTGGTGACGTTCGGCGTCGCGCTGGTCGCCCTGGCGGTCCTGGTCCTCAACCTGAAGGACAACGCGGGCGTCGTGCTGCGCGGAAGCACGATGACCGCCGTGATGGTGGGCGCGGCCGTGTTCGCGCTCGCCTGGTTCGCGCTCGTGCTGCTGTCGTTCGTCGCCCTGCGCCCGCAGCGCCTGAACCAGACCGGGCAGGTGGTGTCCGGCATCGTCGCGGGGGTGCTGTGCGTGGCCGTGATGGCGCCGTTCGCCTTCACCGCGAACACGGTCAGGACGGCCGGCCAGTTACTCGACGACGTCCTCGCTCCGGCCGACGACGGCTCGACCCCCTCCCCCGTACGCGCGGAGGACCCGTGGAACGGCCGCAAGCGGGTGAACTTCCTGCTGGTCGGCGGTGACGCCGCGGGCAACAGGATCGGGGTGCGCACCGACTCGATGACCGTGGCCAGCGTGAACATCGCCACCGGCAACACGGTCCTGTTCAGCCTGCCGCGCAACCTCCAGTACGTCCGCTTCCCCGCGAGCAGCCCGCTGCGCAAGGTGTTCCCCAACGGCTTCAACGACGAGAGCCAGGGCCTGCTCAACTCGGTGTGGTACTACGCCGACAACAACCCCGAGATCATGGGGGGCAAGAACCGGGGCGCGCAGGCGCTCAAGGACGCCATCGGCTACACCCTGGGCCTGCACATCGACTACTACGCGATGGTCGACATGTACGGTTTCGCGGCCCTGATCGACGCGGTCGGCGGGCTCAAGATCCGGGTCGAGCAGGACGTGAAGTGGGGCGGCAAGTTTGGCACCGCCGGCACCATCAAGGCCGGTTACCGCACGCTGAACGGCGAGGAGGTGCTCTGGTACGGCCGTTCGCGAGTCGACAGCGACGACTTCTCCCGCATGAGCCGCCAGCGCTGCGTCATCGGCGCGCTCGCCCAGCAGGTGACCCCGACCACGGTGCTCGCCAACTTCAACAAGATCGCGGCGGCGACCCGGCACATGTTCCGCACCGACATCCCACGCGACCTGCTCGAACACCTCGTCCCCCTCGGCATGAAGGTCAGGAACGCCAAGATCACCAGCCTTCAGTTCGTGCCGCCGCTCATCTACACGGGCAACCCCGACTGGGCCAAGATCAGGAAGCTGACCCTGGAGGCGATCCGCGAGTCGATGAGCGATCGGGCCGCCGTCGCGGCCACCGCGTCGCCGATGACCTCCGGCGGAACGACGGCGTCCGCGGCCCCATCGGGCTCCCCCACGGGGTCCGTGTCGCCGTCCGCCTCGCCGAGCCCGTCGCCCACGCGCACGCCGGTCGTCGCGGGGGCGAGCCCGCACTCCACCCCCACTCCCAACGACAAGCCGGCCAAGAGCCTCTCGGAGCTGTGCGGCTTCTGACCCACGGCACCTGAGCGACCCACGGCACCTGAGCGACGCCACGGGACGGTTTTCCGCGAAGGCGTGGACGCGGCCTCTCTGATGCAGCAAGGTGGTCGCGTAGCGTGACAACGCCGTCACAATTCGCCGAGTAACGGAGTGGACTCGTCGTGCGCGTACTCATCCAGTTGCGTCCGTCCCCCGACCTGGTCGCCGCGGTCGCCGACCCGTCGGTCTCCTCGACGGCGTCGGACGTCGCCGACGGCCTGCCCGGGGTCGTCCTCGACCGCTCCTACGCCCCCGTGGCCGTGCCCCGCCCGATGCCCGCGTCCCCGGGCGGGGACCCGCTGTCGCTCAACCAGCCGCTGGTCTTCTCCATGGCGCCGCAGGACGCGTCGGTCGTGGTCCGCGGCGAGATCGCCGACGACGAGGTCACCAGCAGGGTCTCCCTCCTGCCGGCGACCCGCCGCGACGTGGTCGCGGTGTACGCGGACCCGGCCATCGAGACGACGCTCACCTGCGCGGGCGATCCGGCCGTCGGCGACTGGCGCGACGTCGAACGGCTGCTGCGTGTGGCCGACCTGTCGGCCGAGGGGCTGGACGGCTCCGGCGTCCCCCTGGCCGTCATCGACACGGGCGTCAACGCGGCGTACCTCAAGGCCGCGCGCGGCCACGACGTGACGATCGACCACGAGCGAAGCTGGAGCCCCAAGAGCGTCTCCGGAACCCCCGGGGACTTCCCGGTCGACCACGGCACGATGTGCGCCTTCGACTCGCTCATCGCCGCGCCCAAGGCGTCGCTCCTGGACGTGCCCGTGCTGCTGTCCCGGCGGCAGGGCGGCTCGACGCTCGACGGCCTGCTGTCCGACGCGATCGCGGCGTACGCCCACCTGCGCGACGTCCTCGACGCCCAGCCCGCCGAGTCGCGGGCGCTGGTGGTCACCAACAGCTGGGGGTCGTTCTCCCCGCGCTGGGACTTCCCCGCCGGTCACCCCGGCAACTACTCCGACAACCCCGCCCATCCGTTCAACCTGATCGTCGGCAGCCTGGCCGAGGCGGGGGCGGACATCCTGTTCGCCGCCGGCAACTGCGGGACGCAGTGCCGCGACGGCAGGTGCGCCTACCCCGACCGGCCCATCGTCGGGGCGAACTCCCATCCACGCGCGCTGTCGATCGGCGGGATCGACACCAACGGGACGCGGGTGGGCTACTCCTCCCAGGGCCCGGGGCGGCTGACGGCGCGCAAGCCCGACATCTGCGCCTACACCCACTTCGCCGGCTCGGGGGCGCTCGGCGACGGGGAGCCCGACTCCGGCACCTCGGCGGCCTGCCCCGTCGCGGCCGGGCTGGTCGCCGCGGTGCGCTCCCGGTGGCCCTCCACCGTGCTGTCCCCCGCCCAGCTCAGGACCCTGCTGCGCCGGACGGCCGATGATCGCAGTGCCGTAGGGTATGACCACGACTACGGGTACGGCGTGGTGGACGCCGCCGGCGTCATCGCCGCGCTGCGCCGCCGCGCCGCCAAGGCGGCCTGAACGCACGGCGTTACCAGGGGAGGCGGGGCCGGTGGCCGAGGTGCTCATCACCGTGCGGCTTCCCGCGCCCGCGACGCTGGAGGCCGCGATGCGGCGGCTCGACCTCAGCGAGGACGAGGTCGACACCGCGTACGGCCTCGTGCCGATCGACCCGGACAAGAACCTGTACGTCCTGCGGGTGACCGAGGACGCCGGCCGGCGCGTCGGCGGCCACGACGGCGGCGGGGCGGACGACGGGAAGGCCGGCGGGCCCTACTCTGATCCGCCGATCGAGCCGTACGGGCCGCCGAGATGAGCGCTCCCGTCTGGGTGGTGTCCGGCCCGCCCGGCGCGGGCAAGTCGACAGTCTGCGACCTGCTGCTGGCCCGGCTCGACCCCGTGCCCGCGCTGCTCGACAAGGACACGATGTACGGCGGCTTCGTCGAGGCCACGCTCGCCGCGCACGGCAGGCCGCCGGGCGAACGCGAAGGGCCGTGGTACGACGAGCATGTCAAGCGGCACGAGTACGCCGGGATGACGGCGACGGCCAGGGAGATCCGCTCCCACGGCTGCCCGGTGATGCTCGGCGGGCCGTTCACCTCCCAGGTGCACGACGCGGCGCTCTGGCGGGCGTGGGTGGACGCGCTGGGCGGCCCCGAGGTGCGCCTGGTCTGGATCCGCTCCGACGGCCCCACGCTGCGGGAGCGGCTGGTCCGCCGGGGACTCGCCAGGGACGGGCAGAAGCTGGACAGGTTCGCCGAATACCTGCGTGCCATCCGCGTGGACGAGCCGCCCGCCGTGCCGTACGACGAGGTCGACAACCGCCTCGGCGCCCCGCCGCTCACCGCCCAGATCGACCGGCTGCTGACGAGGACCTAGGCGGTCTTCGTCCGATGGACGTGAAACGCCTGGATCACCAGCGCGGCGAAGCGCCGGGAGGCCACGACCCGGGCGGCGGTGGAGGCGGCGTGGATGCCCCTGTTGGCCGTGAGCATGAGGATCAGGTCGTCCAGGACGAAGTCGGGGCGCAGGTGGCCGGTGTCCTTGGCGCGGCGGGCGAGTTCGGCGAGCGAGTCCAGCATGTGCCGCCGGTTCGCCGCGACGTCCGTCGCGCCGGGGAAGGCCGCCATGAAGGCGCCGGTGAAGCCCTGGTTGCGGGCGTGCAGCTCGCAGATCCTCTCGATCACGAGGCAGAAGCCGCGCCACGGATCGGGGTCGGCGCATCCCTCCTCGACGATGGCGTGGCACGCGCGCATCTCGTCGGCGAAGGCTTCCGCGACCAGCGTCCGCTTGGTCGGGAAACGGCGGTAGAGGGTGGCGGGGCCGACTCCGGCCCGCCGGGCGATCTCCCGCATCGGAGCGTTCAGGCCTTCGGCGGCGAACAGCGCGCGGGCCGCCTCCAGGATGCGCTCCCGGTTGTCCAGGGCGTCGGCGCGCAGCAGGTGAGGCAAACGGTCGCTCACCGCTCTCACTTTAGCCAGGCGGCCCGCGGCGGCCTTTAGCGTCCTGGCCAGTCCCCCCGACCGGTCCCACAGTGTGGAGAAGACATTGAAGGCAGTCGCGATTCAGGCGTTCGGCAGTCCGGATGGCATGGAAGTCATCGACGTCCCCGCCCCGGCGCCCGCCGCGGGTCATGTGTTGATCACCACCGAGGCGATCGGCGTCGCCGGCGTCGACGTCGTGATCCGGCGCGGGGCCCTGGCCGCCTACGGCTTCGCCGAGGGCCATGTCCCCGGCGGCGAGGTGGCGGGCACCGTGACGGCCGTCGGCGACGGCGTCGACGCCTCGTGGATCGGCCGGCGAGTGTGGGCGTTCACCGGCGTGGGCGGCGGCTACGCCGAACAGGCGACCGCTCCCGTCGAGGAGGTCCTTCCCCTCCCCGAGGACCTGTCCGCCGTCGACGCGGTGACGCTCGGCAGCTCAGGGGTAGTGGCCCACTTCGCGCTCGCCCACGCGCGTTTCGCCCCCGGTGAGTCGGTGCTGGTGCGCGGCGCGGCCGGCAGCATCGGGATCACGGCGGTCCAGCTCGCGGCTCGTGGCGGCGCGGGCGCGGTGGCGGTCACGACCTCGTCCGCCGAGCGCGGGGAGCGCCTGCGCGCGCTCGGCGCGACCCACGTGCTCGACCGGCTGGGGGACGGCGACGGTCCCGCGGGCTACGACGTCGCCATCGACGTCGTCGCCGGCCCCGGCATGCCCGCCTTCCTCGAACGGCTCGACCCGAACGGCCGCATGGTGGTCGTCGGCGTGGTCGGAGGGCAGCCACCCGCGGACTTCGGGACCACGCTGATGGCGTCGTTCCGCAAGTCGTTGTCGTTCGCCACCTTCAGCGCCGGCACCGTAGCCGGGCCCGCCCGGCGTGCCGTGAGAACCGCGCAGTTCGCCGCCGCGACCCGAGGGGAGCTGCGGACGGTGGTGCACGAGGTGCTGCCGCTGGAGCACGCCGTGGCTGCGCACCGGAAGATGGACGCGGGCGAGGTGTTCGGCAGGATCGTGCTGGTCCCGTAGTCCCCGCGGCTCACGCGCGGGCGCGGATCGCCCGGTCTCGGGTCCGTACGCGGCCACGGGCCGTGTGGGCCACGGGGAGGCCGGTCACGCGCTGGGCACCCGTTCGCCCAGGCTTTCGCGCAGGCCCCTGATCTCCTCGCGCAGGGCCGTCAGCTCGGCGAGCGTCGAACTGTCGGCCCTGGCCTCCTCCTCCATCGCGCTCACGACGACCGCGATGAAGAGGTTCAGCACGACGAAGGTGCAGATGAGGACGAACACCACGAAGTAGATCCACGACGAGGGGTGCGACACCATCAGCTCGCGGTTGATCTCCGACCAGCCGTCTCCCGTCATGACCTGGAACAGCGTGTACAGCGTCGTGGGCAGGTCGCCGAAATACTGCGGCGCGGCCGCGCCGTACAGCTTGGTGCCCATGACGGCGGCGACGTAGAGGACGAGGCCGAGCAGGACGACGATCGACGTCATCCCGGGGATGGCGGTGAGCAGCGCGGAGACCACCCGGCGAAGCGACGGCACCACCGAGATCAGCCGCAGCGCCCGCAGGACGCGCAGCGCCCGCAGCACCGACAGGCCGCCCGCGGTGGGGAGGAACGATATGCCGACGATCAGCAGGTCGAAGACGTTCCAGGAGTCGCGGAAGAACCGCCACCGGTAGACGTACATCTTGGCCAGGAGCTCCACCACGAAGATGTACAGCGCGACGTGGTCGGCGAGGTGCAGTGCCGTGCCGTAGCGGGCGACAGCCTCCGCGGAGGTCTCGACGCCCAGCGTGGCCGCGTTGACGATGATCACCACGGTGATCGCCTGCTGGAACCGCCGCGACTCGATCAGGCGGCGGACACGTTCACGCACGAAGGACTCCTGGGGGCATGGAAGATCGGCACAGAGCCTAGTGCCATCGGCCGGGAGATCCGTCCTCATCCCGTCCCCGCCCCGGCGCCGCGGTCAGCGGGCGGCGGCGTCGATGGCCTGGGCCGACAGGACGTGGTCGAGGACCATGAGGGCGCAGCCGGTGATGCCCGCGCCCGGCCCGAGGCGGCCGCGCTCGATGCGCAGGCTGCGGGTGGCGAGCTGGGTGGATCGCCGGTAGACGACCTCGCGTACGCCGGACACCAGCGGCTGGAACATCTCGGCGACATCGCCGCCGAGGACCACGACCGCGGGGTTGAGCAGGTTGACCGCCCCGGAGATGACCTCGCCTAGCCAGCGGCCCGCCTGCCGCACCACGGCCATGGTCTCCGCGTCGCCGGCGCGGACCAGTGCGGTCACGTCGGCCAGCGACGTCACGTCGCGGCCCTTGGCCCGCAGGCCGCGCAGGATCGCGGTGCCGCTGGCGACCGAGTCGACGCAGTCGAGGTTGCCGCAGCGGCACAGCACGCCTCCGCCGTCCCGCACCGGGATGTGCCCGATCTCCCCGGCGGCGCCGAGGGCGCCGCGCAGGATGCCGCCCCCGGAGATCACGCCCGCGCCGATGCGGGTGGAGACCTTCACGAACAGCAGGTCGTCGAGTTCGGAGGCGTAGACGACGCGGTGCTCGCCCATCGCGATGACGTTCACGTCGTTGTCCACGAGCACCGGCACGTGGAACCGCTCCGCGATGACCGGCGGGATCACCACGCCGGTCCAGCTCGCCATCACACGGGCGCTCTCAACCCGCCCGGCGGCGAACTCCACGGTCGCCGGAACGCCGAGCCCGATGCCGACGACGTCGTCCCGCCCGTCGAGCAGCTTCTCCCAGGTGTCCATGAGCAGGGGCAGCACGACGTCCGGCCCCTCCTCGACGTCGATGTCCAGGTCCGTACGGCTCAGCACCTCGCCCGCGAGGTCGCACAGCGCGATCTGGGTGCGGCGGGCGCCGAGCGAGGCCACCGGGACGACTCCCCCCGAGGCGGCGAAGCGCAGCCGTACGGGCGGGCGGCCTCCGGTGGACGGCCCCTCCGCGTCCTCCACGATCAGCCCGCGCCGCAGCAGGTCGGCGACCCGGTGCGCGACCGCCGGCCGGGACAGGCCCGTCACACGGCCGATGTCGGCACGCGTCACCGCCTCCCCGCTCCGGATGAGCTGGAAGACCTCGCCGACGGTAGCTAAACGTGACATCACGCGTAAGTGAAGCATAGGGACTCACCAAAGTTCAATGACTTATTCATTCGGAGTTACAAAACTCGGCTTGATAAGTGGCAGAACTTCCCGATACTGTCCCTTCCGTGCCCAATCGACACCTGGTGCCCGATCAAGGAATCGGGGGCCGGACCGGTCGCCGGGCACATGTCCCCGCGGCGACGAGCCCGGGACACGTTGAACCCCGCCTCGCGGCGGCACCGGCAGGAGAGGACCTTCCGTGACGAACCCCGTTATCACCGAGGTCACCGAGCGCGTGGTGGCGCGCAGCCGAGACAGCCGCGAGGCCTACCTGGAGCGGGCGCGCCGCGCCGGGGCCGAACTGCGCGAGCGGGGGCCGGCCCGGGCGCGGCTCGCCTGCGCCAACCTGGCCCACGGCTTCGCGGCCGCGCCCGCGGGCGACAAGCTCGACCTGCGCGGCACGGCGAAGCCCGGCGTGGCCATCGTGACGTCGTACAACGACATGCTGTCGGCCCACCAGCCGTACGAGACCTACCCGCCGGAGCTGAAGCGGGCCGTCCGCGAGGCGGGCGGCGTGGCGCAGGTGGCGGGCGGCGTGCCCGCGATGTGCGACGGCGTCACCCAGGGCAGGGCCGGCATGGAGCTGTCGCTCTACAGCCGCGACGTCATCGCCATGGCGACCGCGATCGCGCTGTCGCACGACATGTTCGACGCCTCCCTGCTGCTCGGGGTCTGCGACAAGATCGTTCCGGGGTTGCTCATCGGCGCCCTGCGCTTCGGGCACCTGCCCGCGATGTTCGTGCCCGCGGGGCCGATGACCTCGGGCCTGCCCAACAAGGTCAAGGCCAGGGCGCGGCAGTCTTTCGCGGAGGGCAGGATCGGCCGCGCGGAGATGCTCGACGCCGAGGCCGCGTCCTACCACTCCCCCGGAACCTGCACGTTCTACGGCACCGCCAACTCCAACCAGCTCCTGGTGGAGGTCATGGGCCTCCACCTGCCCGGGGCGACGTTCGTCAACCCGCACACCGAGCTGCGTCACGCGCTGACCCGGGCGGCGGCGCGGCGGGTGGTCGAGATCACCCCGCACGGCGAGGAGTACACGCCCGTCGCCGAGGTCGTGGACGAGAAGGCGATCGTCAACGCGGTCGTCGCGCTGCTCGCCTCCGGAGGCTCCACCAACCACACCATGCACCTGGTCGCCATGGCGGCGGCCGCCGGCATCGAGCTGACCTGGGACGACATGGCGGTCCTCTCCAAGGTCGTGCCGCTGATCACCCGCATGTACCCCAACGGCGAGGCCGACGTGAACCACTTCCAGGCCGCGGGCGGCATGGCGGTGTTCATCGGCGAGCTGCTCGACGCCGGGCTGCTGCACGAGGACGTGCTCACGGTCGCGGGACGCGGCCTCGGCCACTACCGCGCCGCTCCCGTGCTCAAGGAGGGCGCGCTGGTGTGGGAGGAGCGGACCGAGCCCGGCTCCGACCCGAGCGTCCTGCGGCCGGTCGCCGAGCCCTTCTCCCCCGACGGCGGCATCCACATGCTGTCGGGCAACCTCGGCCGGGCGGTGAGCAAGGTCTCCGCCGTCAAGCCCCAGCACCTGGTGATCGAGGCCCCCGCCAAGGTGTTCGACGACCAGCTCGACCTGCTCGCCGCGTTCGAGCGGGGCGAGCTCGACGGGCAGGACTTCGTCGCCGTCGTCCGCTACCAGGGCCCGCGGGCCAACGGCATGCCGGAGCTGCACAAGCTCACGCCGCCGCTGGCCGTACTGCTCGACCGCGGCCAGCAGGTGGCCATCGTCACCGACGGCCGCATGTCCGGCGCCTCGGGGAAGGTCCCCGCGGCGATCCACCTGTCCCCCGAGGCCGCCGACGGCGGGCCGATCGCGCTGGTCCGCGACGGCGACGTGATCCGCCTCGACTCGGCCGCCGGCACGCTCACCGTCCTCGCCGACCTCACCGGCCGTACGCCCCAGGGCGCGCCGCTGACCGACGAGCAGTGGACCGGCACCGGCCGCGAGCTGTTCGCCTCCTTCCGCCGCGCGGTCGGCCCGGCCGAGCGCGGCGCGAGTGTCTTCGGAGGTGCCGCGTGAGCCTTCCCTGGCTGGTCGCGGACATCGGCGGAACCAACGCCAGGTTCGGTTTGGTGACGCGGCCCGGAGGGCAGCCGGAGGCGGTAGCCGTTCTAGACGTTTCCCAGCATCTCGGCCTTGCCGATGCCGTAGCCGCTTATCTCGCAGACCATGCGGGCGGAGTTCGGCCGGGGGCCGCGTGCCTGGCGATCGCCGGTCCGGTCGACAAGGACCGGTACCGGCTGACGAACGCGGGATGGTCAGGATCCGTGCGCGAACTCGGCCTCCCGCACACCATCCTGCTCAACGACTTCGAGGCGCTGGCCATCTCGCTGCCGCACCTGGCGGGCGACGACCTCGTGCCACTCGGCGGCCCCCCGCCCGCCGCCGGCCTGGCGAAGGCCGTGCTCGGGCCGGGCACCGGGCTCGGCGTGGCCGGGCTGATCCCCGTACGGGAGGGCTGGCAGCCGGTGCCGGGCGAGGGCGGGCACGTCGCCGTTCCCGTCGTCACGGACCTGGAGATGGAGATCGTGCGGGCGCTGCACGCGGACGGCCTGCCGTACGTGGACGCCGAGCACCTGCTGTCGGGCACCGGGCTGCCGCGGCTGCACCGCGGCCTCGCGCTCGTCCGCGGCGTCGCGCCCGAGGCGCGCACGGCGGCGCAGATCACCTCCTCCGGCGACCCGCTCTGCGTCGAGACCGTCGAGGTCTTCCTCGCTCTGCTCGGCGGCTTCGCCGGCGGCGTGGCGCTCACCCTCGGCGCGCGGGGCGGGGTCTATCTCGGCGGCGGCGTGCTGCCGCGCATGGTCGATCGGATCCCGGGCAGCGCGTTCCGTGCCCGGTTCGAGACGACCGCCCCGGCGCTGGCGGAGTACGCGGCCGCGATCGCCACCTCACTGATCATCGCCGAGCAGCCTGCGCTCACGGGCTCGGCCGCCTGGCTCGCCCAACGATTTCCCGATGTGGAGCGTGTATGACCAACCTTCTCGACCTCGCGCCGGTCATCCCCGTGGTCGTCCTCGAGGACGCAGGGAGCGCCGTCCCCCTCGCCCGGGCACTGGTGGGCGGCGGCCTGCCGGTCATCGAGGTCACGCTGCGGACCCCGGCCGCCCTCGACGCCATCCGGCGGATCGCCGCCGAGGTGCCCGAGGCCGTCGTCGGCGCGGGCACCGTGCGCTCGCCGGAGGACGTGGAGGCCGCGGCGGAGGCCGGCTCCCGCTTCCTCGTCTCCCCCGGCACCACGCCCGGCCTGCTCGCGGCCATGCTCGCCTCCGGCGTGCCGTTCCTGCCCGGCGTCGCCACGGCCACCGAGGCGATGACGCTGGCCGAGCGCGGGGTGCGCGAGCTGAAGTTCTTCCCCGCCGAGCCCGCCGGCGGCGTCTCCTACCTCAAGGCGCTCGGCGGCCCGCTGCCCGATGTGCGGTTCTGCCCCACGGGCGGGATCACCCCGTCGAACGCGCCCGCCTACCTCGCCCTGCCGAACGTCGGCTGCGTCGGCGGAAGCTGGCTCACGCCGCGCAGCCTGGTGACGGCGGGCGACTTCACCAGGATCGAGAAACTCGCCTCCGAGGCCGCGGCGCTGCGTCCCTGAACGCCGCCTGAGCCTCCCCTGCTCGCCGGTTCCGCCCTTCCTCCCTCGACGGAGCCGGTGCCATGCTCGTGCCCGCGACCCGGGCACGTCCATGGGTGCCGGGCCCGCGACCGCTCACCGGCGGTCACGGGCCCGGCGTCGTCTCACGGCACCGCGCCCCGCGACGCGTCCGGGCTCTCGCGGACGGGGGCGAGGACCCTGCGGTGCATGATCACCGAGGGCGTCTTTCGAGGTCACACGGGGTTTGACACCGTTCAGTGCATGATCACGCACGGTGGACGCCCAGGTCGGCGGCCGTGCGTGCGACAAACTACAAGATCACGGTGGGGGGTGTGGGGGTTAGCGGTTGAGGAGGGGGCCTGAGCTGGTGGAGCCGCGCACCACGAGTTCGGGGCGGTAGACCAGTTCGACGTGCTTGGCGGGGGTGCCACCGATCTCTTCTAGCAGGGTCTCGACGGCCGCGGCCGCCATCGCGCCGATCGGCTTGCGCACGGTCGTCAGCGGCGGGTCGGTGAACGCCATTAACGGCGAGTCGTCGAACCCGACGACCGACACGTCCCCGGGCACCGACAGCCCCCGCTCGCGGGCGGCGCGGATCGCGCCGAGCGCCATGAGGTCGCTGGCGCAGAAGACGCCGGTGCAGCCCCGGTCGAGCAGCGCGGCGGCGGCGGCCTGCCCGCCCTCCACGGAGAACAGCGAGTGCTGGACGAGGTCGTCGACGTCGGTCAGGCCCAGCAGTTGCTCCATCGCCTGCCGGAAGCCCTCGATCTTGCGGATGACCGGGACGAACCGCCGCTGCCCCAGCGCCAGCCCGATGCGCTCGTGCCCGAGGTCCACCAGGTGCCGTACGGCCAGGCGCGCGGCGAGCCGGTCGTCCGGCGAGATGAACGGCGCGGCGATGGCCTCGTTGTAGCCGTCCACGAACACGATCGGCACCCCGCGGCCGGTGAGCCGGGTGTAACGGTCCATTCTCGCGGTGGTGTCGGCGTGCAGGCCGGACACGAACACGATGCCGGACACGCCCCGGTCGAGCAGCATCTCGGTGAACTCGTCCTCGGGCGCGCCGCCGGGCTCCTGCGTGCACAGGACCGGCGTGTAGCCGTGCTGGATCAGCGACTTCTCCATCGCCTGGGCGAACGACGGGAAGATCGGGTTGCCGAGCTCCGGGATCACCAGGCCGATCAGCCCGTTGCTGCGCCTGCGCAGCCGCTGGGGCCGCTCGTAGCCCATCAGGTCGAGGGCGGTGAGCACGGCCTGGCGGGTGGCCGCGGAGACCCCCGCCTTGCCGTTGAGCACACGGCTCACCGTCGCCTCGCTCACTCCGGCCTGAGCGGCGATGTCGGCGAGCCGTGTGGTGTTCATGAGCATCACCCTAGACAGAGATCCCGGTCCACCAGGTCGCGGAGTCGGGAGCGAGCCGCACGACTCCGCCCGACGTCTCCGGCCCTCCGCTGGCCAGCAGCAGGTCGCCCGGCGCCCCGATCTCCACCCAGTCGTAGGTCATGTTGAGGACGCAGACGAACGACTCGCCGCGGCGGAACGCCAGCGTGCCGGCCGGGCTGTCGAGCCAGGTCAGCGTGCCGTCGCCCAGCTCGGGACGCTCCCGCCTGAGGGCGAGGGCGGTCCGGTAGAGGCCGAGGGTCGAGGCGCCGTCGCGCAGTTGCGCCTCCACCGACAGGTCGCCCCAGCCGGCCGGCATCGGCAGCCAGCTCTCCTGAACGCCCGGCGGAGTGAAGCCGTGCGGCGGCTCCCCCGCGGCGGTCCACGGCAGCGGCACCCGGCAGCCGTCCCTGCCGCTGTCGGGGTCGCGCAGCCGCTGCGGGTCCCGCAGGTATCGCTCCGGCAGGTCGAGCACCTCGGGCAGCCCGAGCTCCTCGCCCTGGTAGATGTAGGCCGAGCCCGGCAGCGCGAGCATGAGCAGCGCCGCCGCCCGCGCCCTGCGCAGGCCGCGCTCGCCGCCGCCGTAGCGGGTGACGTGCCGCTTGACGTCGTGGTTGGACAGCACCCAGGTCGGGGGCGCGTCCACCAGGGCCGACGTGCGCACCGACTCGTCGATGACCTCGCGGAAGCGGGCGGCCTCCCACGGCGTCTTGAGGAAGTGGAAGTTGAATGCCTGGTGCAGCTCGTCCGGGCGGACGTAGTTGGCCAGCCGCTCGGGTGAGGGCGCCCACGCCTCCGCCACCCCGATCCGCTCGCCGTCGTAGGAGTCGAGGATGCGGCGCCACGTCCGGTGGATCTCGTGCACGCCGTCCTGGTCGAAGAACGGCACGACCTGCTCGCCGATCATCTCGGCCTGGCCAGAGGCGCCCACGTCGGGCAGTCCCGGCGCCTTGACCATGCCGTGCGCCACGTCGACGCGGAAGCCGTCCACGCCGAGGTCCAGCCAGAACCGCAGCACGTCGGCGAACTCGTCGTGCACCTCCGGGTGCTCCCAGTTGAGGTCCGGCTGCTCGGGCGCGAACAGGTGCAGGTACCACTGGCCGTCCCCGACCCGGGTCCAGGCCGGCCCGCCGAAGATCGACTCCCAGTCGTTGGGCGGCAGTTCGCCCGCCGCGCCCTTGCCCTCGCGGAAGATGTAGCGCTCCCGCTCAGGGCCGCCCGGCTCCGCCCGCAGCGCCGCCTGGAACCAGGGGTGCCGGTCGGAGGTGTGGTTGGGCACCACGTCCACGATGATCCGGATGCCCAGCGCGTGGGCGTCCGCGATCAGCGCCCGGGCGTCGTCCAGCGACCCGAAGATCGGGTCGACGTCCCGGTAGTCGGCCACGTCGTACCCGAAGTCGGCCATCGGCGAGGGATAGAACGGCGTCAGCCAGACGGCGTCCACGCCGAGGTCGGCCAGGTACGGCAGGCGGCTGCGCACGCCGAGCAGGTCGCCGATCCCGTCGCCGTTGCCGTCCGCGAAGCTGCGGACGTACACCTGGTAGATCACCGCGTCGCGCCACCACCTGGTCGTGACCGCGGGCGGCTGGACGGCGAGTTCTGTCATTGGGCTCCCCCGATTCTCATATTGGTTCACGCCTTCGTCGCGCCGGCCGTGAGACCGGTGACGAGGTGGCGCTGGACGAGCAGGAAGACGGCGGCCGCCGGGACGGCGATCAGCACCGACGCGGCCGTGAGCAGGCCCCACTCCGCCTTGTGCTGGCCGACGAACTGGCTCAGGCCGACCGCGAGCGTGTACTTGTCGTCGCCCGTCATGAACGCGGTCGCGTACGCCACCTCCGCCCAGGCGGTGATGAACGAGTAGAACGCGGCCACGGCCAGGCCGGGTTTGGACAGCGGCAGGATAAGCCGCCAGAACGTGCCGAAAGGAGTCAGGCCGTCCACCCGGCCCGCCTCGTCGATCGTCACGGGGACGGTGTCGAAGTAGCCCTTCATCATCCACGCGCAGAACGGCACGGCGGAGGTGAGGTACGCGATGACCAGGGAGGGGAACTGGTTGATCAGCCCGAGCCCGGCCATCAGGTTGTAGATCGGCACGATCAGGATCGCCACGGGGAACATCTGCGTGACCAGCAGCATCCACATCACCGAGCGGAACCCGGGGAAGCGGAAGCGGCTGACCGCGTAGCCGGTCGTGGCCGACAGCAGCACGCCGAGCACGGCCGTGATGAGCGACACGACGACGGAGTTGGCGGCCCACGTCAGGAACCGGGTCTCCCCCAGGACCTGCGTGTAGTTGGCGAGCGTGGGGTGGTCGACCGGCGCCACCGACGCGGTCTCGATGACCGCGCGCGGCTTGAGCGAGGTAAGCACCAGCCACGCGACCGGGAACACCGACACGACGCTCGCGGCGACCAGCGTGAGGTGCAGGGCGATCGACCTGCCGGGGGTGCGCCTGTCGCGGCTCCACGCGCCGGCGCGAGCGGCCCGGCTCACCATGCCTCCCCCTGCCGCCTCAGCGCGCGCCGGTAGACGGTGGCCAGCACGACGAGCAGGGCGAGGATCACCATGCCCCAGGCGGCGGAGCCCGAGTAGTTCCTGATGCCCTCGAACGCCTGGCGGTAGGCGTACGTCACGAGGATCTCCGTGGCGCCGCCCGGTCCTCCCCTGGTCAGCAGGAAGATGACCGGGAACTGGTTGAACGTCCAGATCGTGCCGAGCAGGACGACCGTGCTGGACACCGGGCGCAGGCCGGGAAGCGTGATGTGGCGGAAGCGCCGCCACGGCGATGCGCCGTCGACCTCGGCGGCCTCGTACAGCTCCCGCGAGATGGCCTGCAGGCCGCCGAGCAGCGCGAGCATCATGAACGGCACGCCCAGCCACACGTTGCAGGCGATCACCGAGACCTTGGCCCAGAACGGGTCGTCGAGCCAGGCGACGCCGGCGAACCCGGCGGCCCGCAGCATGGCGTTGACCACGCCGAACTCGCCGTTCAGCAGGTAACGCCAGATGAAGGCGGACACGAAGGCGGGCACGGCCCAGGGCAGCACGAGCAGGATCCGGTAGAGCGACCGCAGCCGCATGGGCCGGTTCAGCAGCAGCGCGAGGCCGAGGCCGATGCCGACGTGCAGGGCGACGCACACGACGGTCCACACGACCGTCCAGGTCAGCCGGCCGAGGAACTCCGGCGAGGTGAGGATGCTCGCGTAGTTGCCCAGGCCCACGAACTCGTAGGTGGACGGGATGACGTTCATCCCGATCGTGCGGCCCATGTTGCCCTCGGTCGCGTCGGTGAGCGACAGGTAGATCCCCCGGACGAGGGGGTAGCCGACCAGCACCAGCGTCACCACGACGACCGGCGCGGTCATCGCCCAGGCGTACCAGTGACGCGACAGGAGGCGCCGCGCCCCGCTGAGGGGCGCGGCCCTTCTCGTCACGACGACGTCGGCCGTCATCGCCTACAGGCTCCAGCCCTTGAGGATGCCCTGGTAGGCGGTGGCGACGTCCTTGAGCATGGGCTCGGTGGAGGTCTGCCCGCCGGCGAGCTTCTGGTAGCCCTCGACCAGGGGCTGGAACAGCGAGGCCGCCTCGGGGATCCAGGGACGCTCGACGGCCGTCTCCATCGGCTTCTGCCACTGCGCGATCTTCGGGTTGGCGGTGGCCTCGGGGGCGCTGTAGGCGGGCGTGCGGGTCGGCAGCAGGCCGAGCTTGCCGGCGATCTTCGCCTGGCTCTCCGCGCTCGCCATGTACCGCACGAACAGGTAGGAGGCCTCGAGGTTCTTCGAGCCCGCGTACACGGTGTAGTCGTGGCCGCCCAGCGGCGAGCCCGCCTTCGCCGAGCCGGCCGGGACCGGGGCGACGCCGAAGTTGTCCGGATTGTCCTTGAACACCTTGCCACCGAGGTTGTCGGCGTTCGACCACGGCCCATTGAAGATCATCGCGACCTTGCCGTCCTTGAACGCGGTCTGGGCGTTCGTGTAGCTGTCCTGGAGCGCGGGCTTGACGGCGGCACCGGACGTGATCAGGTCTTCGACGATCCTCACCCCCGCCACGCTCTGCGGGGACGAGATCGTGATCTTCTTGTTCTGGACGTCGACGAAGTCGCCGCCCTCGCCGTAGATGAACGGAAGCAGGAAGTAGGCGTCCACGTTCAGGGCGATTCCGCCGGCTCCGGTCTTCGACTTGACGTCGAGCGCCACCTTCTTGAGGTCGGCCATCGTGGCCGGAGGCTCGTCGTAGCCCGCCTTCTTCAGTAGTTCCTTGTTGTACAGCAGGCCGAGGGTGTCCGTCACCTGCGGCACGCCGTACGTCTTACCGCCGAACCGGGCGCTGGCCGCAGGGACGGGCAGGAGTTCCTCGGGCTTGTCGACGGCCGTGGTGCCGTCCAGCGGCGCGAGGTAGCCGAGCGAGGCGAACTCCGCGACCCAGCCCACGTCGGTGCGCAGCACGTCGGGGGCGCCCGACCCGGACTGCGCGGCGGTCTTGAACTTGTCCCGCGCGTCCGCGAACGGCACGTTCACGTAGTTGACCTTGATGTTCGGATACGCGGCCTCGAAGCCCTTGACGATCTCCTGGAAGGCCGGTCCCTCCGTCGTGGCGTCGGAAGTGTCCCACCAGGTGACCGTTCCTGACACCTCGGCGGGAGCGGCGCTCCCGGCAGGGGCCGGACCGGCGTCGCCGGAACCGTCGCCACAGCCGGTGACCGCCAGAGCGAGCGCCGCGGCCACGGCCGCGGCTGGGAGGAGTCGTCTCATCGGCGTCGCACTCCTTGCTCAGGGGGATTTGAGCGGAACGTAACAGCGGGGCGGACGCCGTGAAAGAGCTTGCAGAAAGTTTCCGTAATTTCGTTACATTTACGGGCGCGGCTGCGGGGCGCCGGAGGTCACGACCCCCATATGACGGCCATCTTTATTGTGCGAAAAGTCCGAAGTAACCATAAGTTGCACGTAGATGACGGATCTTTCACGACACGTATGGACATGACCCCCCGTGACGCGATGTACTACCTCATCATTCACACCGATGGCTGGGGATCCGGGCATTCCTGTCCGGGAGGAACGAGCTGGCATGAGCACCGTCGTCCTCGACAACGTTTCGAAGATCTACCCGGGGGGGTACCTCGCGGTCGACCGCATGACACTCCGCGCGGGCGAGGGTGAGCTCCTCGTCCTGCTCGGACCGTCGGGCTGCGGGAAATCCACGCTGCTCCGCATGATCGCGGGACTGGAGGAGATCACCACCGGCGACCTGTGGCTGGGCGGGCAGCTCGCCAACCACCTCGCCCCCCGGGACCGGGACGTCGCGATGGTCTTCCAGAACGGCGCCCTGTATCCCCACAAGACGGTGCGCGGCAACCTGTCCTTCCCGCTGGAGATCGCCAAGGCCGATCCCACCATGGTCAAGCAGCGGGTCGTGGAGCTCTCCCGCGCGCTGCACATCGGCGAGACGCTGGACCGGCGGCCGGGCACGCTGTCCGGAGGCCAGCGTCAGCGCGTGGCGATGGGCCGCGCCATCGTGCGCCAGCCCTCGCTGTTCCTGATGGACGAGCCGCTGTCCAACCTGGACGCCGGCATGCGCACCGAACTGCGCATGGAGATCTCGTCGCTGGTGCGCGCCCTCGGGGTGACCACCATCTACGTGACGCACGACCAGGTCGAGGCGCTCACCCTGGCCGACCGCATCGCCATCATGAACCGGGGCGTGCTGCAGGACATCGGCACCCCGGCGCAGGTCTACAACGATCCCGCGACCGCGTTCACCGCCGCGTTCCTCAATTCGCAGCAGCTCAACCTGCTCGCCGCCACGGTACGTACGCCGCAAAATCAGTACATAATGCTCGATTTTGGGCCACATCAACTCACCATGCCATGGACCGATCCACGGGCGTACGCCGTGTCCCAGCACACCGGAATGCAGGTGATCGTGGGAATCCGGCCCGACGGGCTGGTCCCCGTGCCGGAGAAGACGGAAGGCCCGACCTTCTTCGGGCGGGTGCGGACGCTGGAGTATCACGGTCACGAATGGCTCGCCTACCTGGAGGCCGGGATCCCGGGCGTCGTGGTACCCGAGCCGCCGGACCGCCGCCAGCTCAACGGCTCCGCGAACGGCGGCAGGGCACGGTCCATGATGCGCCGGCTGCTGAACGGCTCCGCGGCGCAGGAGGAAGAGGAGCCGCAGCCGAGCTCGCAGTCGCAGTCGGGCACGCATCGCCGCGCGGACCTGGTCGTCAGGCTCGGCAACCGCCCGGTGTGGCGCGCGGGCGAGCACGGCAGGGTCGCCGTCGACGTCTCCAGGCTCATGCTGTTCACGATGGACGGCGCCCGCATCGACCCGCCGCGCCGCTGAACATCCTCACACGGGGCGGCTGACGCCGCCGGCCAGCACGGAGACGATCCCCACCAGCCGGACGATCTTGTCAAGCTCCGCCCGGTGGAACGCCGGGCCCTGGGAGCGCGCCACCACCAGGTGGACGCCGTCCATCGGCACGCTCGCCAGGTGCACCCCGCCCTCCTCGAACGCCGAGGCGCGCAGCGGGGTGAGGTCGGCCGCGGGCACGGCCTCCGGCGCCTGCCAGCTTCCGTGGACGATCGTGCCGTCGGCCGAGTCGACCGCCACCGCCCACTCGGCGCTGACGAGGTCGGGCACCGCGTCGACGAGGGTGACGTACGCACGGTGCGGCTCCGCGGCGACGTGGCCGAGCAGGTCGTAGTCGGGGGTGGATCCGGGCGTCTCCCTGGTCGGCCACACGGCCTCCACCCGCACGCCGGGGACCACCCCGATCCGCTCGCGCAGCTCTCCCGGCTCGAAGACGCCCGACCAGGAGACGGTGAAGTCGTCCACCGCGCGGCCCGCCTGCCGCTCCAGCACGGTGACCTGCAGGATGTCGGCTCCCAGCACTCCGAAAGCGCGGGCCACCTGGCCGAGCACCCCGGGCCGGTCGGGGAGCGACACCCGAAGCCGCAGCAACATCCCCACCACCTCCTTCTCCTGCTCCTTCTCGTGCGACACCAACAGTGTCTGACACACGTTTCGCCCCTGTTACAGGGGCGGGTCATGGAACGCCCGCCCTGTTTCCGGTAGTCGCGGCAAACCCGTACGCGAGGCGGAAAATCATCACCTTCCCCCACATACTGGCCGATACAGGGCACACTGCGCGACGAGCGCGGGACGGTCCAGCCCATCCGGCGGCGTACGGGGCCGGGCGAGGGCGGACCCCGGCGACCGGCACACCGGCCGCGCCCGGTTTCCCGCATTGAGCAACTTTTAGCAAGTTTGGGGCGAGCTTTTCACTGTCACGAGTTTCCCTAAAGATGACCATGAGTAGCCTCGGGTAATGCTCCTCCCCAGGCGCTCCCCGACGCTGCGGCTCCGGCTGGCGCTCCTCGCCACCGGCACCGCGGCGATCCTGCTGATCCCGCTCGCGATCGTGGTGCACGTCCTCGTCCGCGTCGCGGTCGCGGACAGCATCTGGGACGAGAGCCTGGACACCGCCACCCACATCGCCGCGGAGATCCGCGCCGACCGCCTGAGCGACCCCATCCCGGTCGGCCGGAACGGCATCGACCTGATCGAGGTGACCGGGCCGGACGGCCACATCGTCGCCGAGAGCGCCGCGGCCAGGCAGCTGCCGCGGCTGAGCCCGTTACGCACGACCCCCGGCCGCGAGGTCACCCAGACGACGGCCTGCTCCCCCACCGGGCACGACTGCCTCTACGTGACCGTGCTGCGGATGTCCCCCGGCTACGGCGCCGACCTCGTCTACGCGGGCCGGGCGGCTCCGCCGATACTCAACACCCCCTTCACGCTGCCGGCGCTGCTCCTGGCGGCGCTGCTGCTCACCGCGCTGACGGGCTGGACTGCCTACCGGGTCACCGGCCGCGCGCTGCGGCCGGTGGAGGCGATCCGCACCGAACTCGCCGAGATCACCGAGAAGAACCCCGGCGGCCGCGTGCCGGAGCCGCCCGGCGACGACGAGATCTCCCGGCTGGCCCAGGCCGCCAACGACGCGCTGTCCCGGCTGGACATGTCGATCCAGCGGCAGCGCCAGTTCGCCGCCGACGCCTCGCACGAGCTGCTCACCCCCATCACCGCCATCCGCGCCCAGCTGGAGGGCGCGCGGCTGCACCCCGAGGACACCGACGAGGCCGTCGGCGCCGCGCTGCGCGACACGGAACGTCTGGAGGCGATCGTCTCCGACCTGCTGCTGCTCGCCAGGATCCCCACGCTTCCCGAGACCGTGCGGGAGGAGCTCGACCTGTCCCACCTGGTCGTCTGCGAGGTCGAGCGGCGGCAGGAGCGGCTGCCGACGCACATGCACAACACCCCGGGGGTGATGGTCAGGGGTCTGCGCCGGCACCTCGCCCGGGTGGTGACCAACCTGCTCGACAACGCCGAGCGGCACGCGCTGACGCTGGTCTGCGTACGCGTCGAGCGCACCGAGCACGAGGCCGTCCTGTACGTGCGCAACGACGGCCGGCCGATCTCCGAGGCGGACCGCGAGCGGATCTTCGAGCGGTTCTACCGCACCGACGCGGCACGCAGCCGCGACCGTGGCGGCACGGGGCTCGGCCTGGCCATCGCCCGCGAGGTCGTGGAGGCGCACGGCGGATCCATCCGCGTCGAGGACGTCACGGACGGCGAGCCCGGCGTGCGGTTCGTGGTCACGCTGCCGCTGGCCGCGGAGGAGCCGGAAGGACCGGCCGAGCCGGAGAAACCGGCCGCACCGGCCGCGGCGTCCGGTGACACCCAAAGTTAATACCGGCGCCCTTGGTCGTTCAGCCGAGTAACCCCGAACGAAAGGACCTGCTGGCTAGTTTTCGGGACACCCCGGCCCACCTGGGTCACACGGGTTCCCGATGTCGCAGGTAGAGGAGTCACTCGTGCGAGTGCTGGCCGTCGTCCCCGCCCGTGGAGGCTCGGTGGGCGTCCCCCTGAAGAACCTGGAGAAGGTGGGCGGCGTCCCGCTCGTCGCCCGGGCCGTGGACGCCTGTCTGCGCGCCGAACTGGTGGACGACGTGGTCGTCAGCACCGACCACGACCGGATCGCCGAGGCCGCCACGGCCGCGGGCGCCCGCGTCGTGCGCCGTCCCGCGGAGCTCAGCGGGCCGGCCGCCTCCAGCGAGACCGCCGTGCTCCACGCCCTGTCCGAGCTGTCCGGCGAGGAGCCGGAGATCGTCGTGCTCGTCCAGTGCACCAGCGCGTTCCTCGACCCCCGCGACCTCGACGCCGCCGTCGCGAAGGTGCTGGACGGCGAGGCCGACTCGGTCTTCTCCGCCACCGAGACCTACGAGTTCGTCTGGACCGGCGCCGGCCGCGGGGTGAACCACGATCCGGCCGTGCGCCCCCGCCGCCAGGACCGCGAGCCCCACTACCGCGAGACCGGCGCGTTCTACGTCATGCGCACCGGCGGCCTGCGCGAAGGCGGCCACCGGTTCTTCGGCAGGGTCGCGGTCCAGCCGGTGCCCGCCAGGCACGCGGTCGAGATCGACACCCCGGAGGACCTGGAGATCGCCCGGGCGCTCGCCCCGTTCGTGGACGAGCCGCTGCCCATCGACGTGGACGCGGTCGTCACCGACTTCGACGGCGTGCACACCGACGACCGCGCGTTCGTCGACTCCGATGGCCGGGAGATGGTCGCCGTCAGCCGCTCCGACGGGATGGGCATCGCCCTGCTGCGCCGCGCGGGCGTGCGGGTGCTCGTGCTGTCGACCGAGCGCGACCCGGTCGTCGCCGCCCGCGCCGCCAAGCTCGGCGTGCCGGTGGTGCAGGGCCTCGGCGCCAAGGACGGCGCGCTGCGCGAGTGGCTGGCCGCCGAGGGCCTGGACCCCGAGCGGGTGGCGTACGTCGGCAACGACGTCAACGACCTGTCGTGCATGGCGATCGTCGGCTGGCCGGTCGCGGTGCCCGACGCCCACCCCCGGGTGCGGGCCGCCGCCCGCGTCGTGCTGTCGGCCTCCGGGGGCTCCGGGGCCGTGCGGGAGCTGTCCGACCGGGTGCTCGCGGCCCGCCCGGCCGCCGCGCTGGAGACCGTCCCCGCGCCCGTCATCGCGCCCGTCATCGCGCCCGTCACCGCGACCCGCCACCTCGCGCAGCCGCGGCCGGTGCGGATCGGCCGGTCGCTGGTCGGCCCGGGGCAGCCCGTGTACGTGATCGGCGAGATCGGCATCAACCACAACGGCGACGTCGACATCGCCCGCAAGCTGATCGACGTGGCCGCCGACGCCGGCTGCCAGGCCGTGAAGTTCCAGAAGCGCACCCCGGAGATCTGCGTGCCGCTCGAACAGCGCGACCAGATCCGGCAGACGCCGTGGGGCGAGATGACCTACATGGAGTACAAGATCCGGACCGAGTTCGGCGCGGACGAGTACGGCCACATCGCCAAGTACTGCGAGGAACGCGGCATCGACTGGTTCGCCTCGCCCTGGGACGTCCCGTCGGTGGAGTTCCTGGAGGACATGGACGTCGTCGCGCACAAGGTCGCGTCGGCCTCCGTGACCGACCACGAACTGCTGCGCGCCCTGGCCGCCACCCGCAAGCCGGTCATCCTGTCCACCGGCATGTCGACGATCGAGGAGATCGACGCGGCGGTGGAGATCCTCGGCACCGAGCGCCTGGTGATGATGCACGCCACCTCCACCTATCCGCTCCCGCCGGAGGAGGCGAACCTCCGCATGATCACCACGCTCCGGCAGCGGTACGGCGTGCCGGTCGGCTACTCGGGACACGAGCGCGGCCTGCAGATCTCGCTGGCCGCGGTGACGCTGGGCGCGGTGACCGTAGAGCGGCACATCACCCTCGACCGGGCGATGTGGGGCTCCGACCACGCCGCCTCGCTTGAGCCCACCGGCCTGGAGCACCTGGTCCGCGACATCCGCATCATCGAGACCTCCCTCGGCGACGGCGTGAAGCGCGTCTACCCGGGCGAGGAGGCCCCGCGGGCCCGCCTGCGCCGCGTCACCGCATGATCACACTCTCGGTGGTCGTGCCGGTCCGGGACGGCGAGGCGTACCTCGGCGACGCGCTCACCTCGCTCGTGCGCAACCGCACGAGCGAGTTCGAGACCGAGGTCGTGATCGTGGACGACGGGTCCACGGACGCGACCGCGGAGGTCGTCGAGGACTTCCGGCGCGACCTGCCGGCGCTCACCGTCGTCCGCAACCCGGCCCCGCTGGGGCTGGCCGGCGCCCGCAACGCCGGGCTGAAGCCGGCCGCGGGCCGCTACGTCACCTTCCTCGACGCCGACGACTGGCTCGCGCCCGGCTACCTGCCCCGGCTCGTCGCCGCCATCGACGGGCTCGGCTGCGACTTCGTCAGGGTGGACCACGTGCGGGCCGAGGGCCGCAGGCGGGAGACGCAGCGGGCGCCGCAGGCGCGCCGCGGCGTCGTGCTGGACCCCCGCGACGGCATCCTGCCCGCCGGCGAGAAGACCATGGTCGACTACCCCTACGCCTGGGCCGGGATCTACCGGCGCGAGCTGGGCGACCTGCTGACCTTCCCCGACGGGCTGCACACCGCGGAGGACCGCCCGTGGATCTGGCGGCTGCACCGCCTCGCCCGGTCGTACGCCGTGGTCTCCCTCGCCGGGGTGTTCTACCGGCGGGGGCTCACGGCCTCCCTCACCGGCATCGGGGACGAGCGGCAGCTCCACTTCTTCGACGCCTACGAGATCGTGCTCGACGAGACGGAACCCGAGTTCCTGCCGAAGGCCGCGCGCAACCTGTGCGCGCTGCTCGCCCACCACGTCGAGCTGGCCGGCCGGTTCGCTCCCGCCGTACGCGACCGGTTCGACGAGCGGGCGCGGGCGGCGCTCGCCCGGCTGCCGCGCGAGACGCGCGCCGAGGCCGTCGGCGGCCTCGAACCCGAGCGGGCCGCCCTGCTGGGTCCCTATCTGCCGGGAGGGCCGGGTGCCTGACTCCACGCTGTTCTACGCCTCCACGCTGTTCGGCGCGATGACGCTCGCGGCGGCGGCCGACGAGGGGCGGTTCCGCGGCGGGCCACGGGTCCTGCTGGTGTCGAACAACGCGGCGATCCCCGAGGTGACCCCCGCGCTGGACGAGACGCCGGGGTTCGCCGCGCTGCGTGACAGGTTCGACCACGTCCTGTCCTGGAACGAGATCATCGCGCCGCTGCATCCGTCGGACTGGAAGCCGCGCTCGATCGAGACGCCCATGCTCGGCCGCCTGCTGCGCGGCCTGCTCGGCGAGCCGGGCGAGCTGGTGCTCGAGTCGATCGCGGTGCCCCCGTCGCGTACGCTCGCGGGCCTGGTCAGGGACTGCCCGATCAGCGTCTACTCCGACGGCCTGATGAGCTACGGGCCGACCCGCGACCCGCTGCCCGGGGAGATCGCCGGCCGGATCACCCGGCTGCTCCACCTCGACCTCGTCCCCGGCCTCGTCCCCCTGCTCCTGGCCGAGCACGGCGTGCCGGCCGAGGCCCTGGCGGACGTGTCGTTCACCTCGGTGACGGGCCGGGTCGCGGAGGCGGCGGAGGCCGCGCCGCGCGCCGACGCGGTCGTCCTCGGCCAGTACCTGTCCGCGCTCGGCCTGGTCACCGCGGCCGAGGAGGCCGCGCTGCACGAGCGCCTGCTGCGCGGCGTGGCGGCGCGCGGCCACCGCACCGTGCTGTTCAAGCCGCACCCCGCCGCCGGGCGGCGGCACGCCCGCGAGCTGCGGCCGGTCGCCGCGGAGCTGGGCGTCGAGCTCCTCGTGGCCCCCGCGGCGACGCCCGCCGAGGCGTGTTTCGCCGCGCACCGCCCCGCACTGGTCGCCGGATGCTTCTCCACGGCGCTGGTGACCGCGCGGCGGCTGTTCGGCCTGCCCGTCGCGGCCGCCGGCACCGATCTGGTGCTCGAACGGCTCACGCCGTATGAGAACAGCAACCGGATCCCGGCGACGATCGTGGACGCGGCGCTGCCCCGTCTTGAGGCGGACGGCACGATCACGGAGCCGCCCGCCGCCGACCTGCCCGCCCTGGTCGCGGCCGTGGGCTACTGCATGCGGAGCACGGCCCACCCGGGGCTGCGCGAGACGGCCGCGGCCTACGTGCGCGCCCATGGGCCCGCGCGCTACTTCAAGAGGCGCAGGCTGGAGACGCTGGGCCTGATCGACCCCCCGCCGCCCCCGCCCGCACAGCCGCCCGCGCGGCCGGTCTCACGCCTGCGCCGCCTGCTAACCCGCTGACGACCGCCGGGCAGCGCCCTCGGGAGCGCCCCCGGCGGCGGCCGCAGGGTCGTGGGGGGTGCGGATGAGGAGGATCGCCAGCGCCTCCTCGCCGCCGAGGGCGGCGTAGACGTGGGGGACGTCGGAGGCCCACGAGAGGTGCTCCCCCGGGCCCGCGGTCAGCGGCGCGGCGGCGGGGCCCGTCCTGATCGTCCCCTGGACGACCGAGAGGTGCTCGGTGACCCCCGGCGGATGCGCGGGCGAGGTCTGCTCGACCCCGGCGAGGATCCGCAGGCGCAGCATCTCGTAGGTCGCGCCCGGCTCGCGGAACACCTCGAGCAGGGTGGAGACGACGGCCCTGCCCCGCACCGGAGAGGCGTCACCGGCCGGGGCGCCGGGGTCCAGCGTCAGCGCGCTCATCGGCACCGACAGGGCGGCCGCGATCGCGTACATCGTCTCCAGCGTGGGGTTGCGGGTGCCGTGCTCCAGCCCGGAGACGGTGGCCTTCCCGACGCCGGCCCTGCGGGCGAGCTCCGACAGCGACAGCCCGCGCGCCTCACGAAGCCCGCGCAGCCGCCGCCCGATGGCCGGGTCGAACCGGCTTGTCCCATCTTCACCCACCTGGCTATGGTGTCACCTGAAATCGTTCCGTAAACGGAACGATCGGATCAGGGGAGGCGCGGGTGCGGAATCTGCAGCCGGTGCTCGCCGGGCTCGTCAGCGCCGTCGTCGGTTACGCCAGCTCGTTCTCCGTCGTCCTCGCCGGACTGGGGGCGGCCGGGGCCGACTCGCGGCAGGCGGCCTCCGGCCTGCTCGCGCTGTGTGCCGGCATCTCCGTCGCCGCCGCCGTCCTGTCCGTGCGGTACCGCATGCCCATCGCGATCGCGTGGTCCACTCCGGGCGCCGCGCTGCTCGTCTCGGCCGGGCACGTGGCAGGCGGGTACCCGGCGGCCATCGGGGCCTTCGCTGTGTGCGGGGTCCTGACCGTGCTCGCCGGGCTCGTCCCGTGGCTGGCCCGCGGCGTCGCCGCGATCCCCGGCCCCATGGCGGCGGCCATGCTCGCGGGCGTCCTGGTCCCGCTGTGCACCGCCCCCCTCCGCGCTATGGCGGACGTCCCGCTGCTGGCGGGGCCGGTCATCCTGACCTGGGCGGTGCTGGTGCGGTACGCCCGCCAGTGGGCGGTCGCCGGAGCGCTCGCCGCGGCCGTGGCCGGCCTCGCGATCAGCGGCGCGGCGTTCCCCGCGGCGTCCCTGCGCCCCGACCCGGTGTTCACGATGCCGACCCTGACGCTCCCGGCCGTCGTGGGGATCGCGCTGCCGCTGTTCCTGGTGACCATGGCGGGACAGAACGTGCCGGGGGCGGCCGTCCTGTCGACCTACGGCTACTCCGTGCCGCTGCGCGGCGCACTGGTGACCACAGGGCTCGTCAGCACGGCCGCCGCGCCGTTCGGCGGGCACGCCGTCAACCTCGCCGCCATCACCGCCGCCCTGACCGCCGGGCCCGACGCCCACCCCGACCCGGGCCGCCGCTGGATCGCCACCCTGTCCCTCGGCGCCGGACAGCTCGCGCTCGGGCTGGGCGCCGCCTTCGCCACCGCGCTCGTCGTGGCCTCACCTCCCGTCCTGGTCACCGCCGTGGCCGGGCTCGCGCTCCTGCCCGCCCTCGCCTCCTCGCTCGCCACCGCCTTCACCGGTCCCGACCTGCGGGAGGCGGCGGCCGTCACCTTCGTCGTCACCGCCTCGGCGACCTCCATCGCGGGCATCGGATCGGCCTTCTGGGGGCTGATCGCCGGCTCGCTCGCGCTCCTGCTCACCCGGCGCCGTACGGCACCGCCGCCGCCTGAGCCGCCCGCGCCTTCAGCGCCGCCGGCCGAGCCGGCGCCGCGCGCGGAGGCCGAGCCGGCCCGCCCGGTATAGGTGACGCTTCGGCAGCGGCTGAGACGGCTCTTCTGAACGGCGGTGAAGCGGCGGGCTTCCGGCCCGTTGCCGCCCGATGTCATGTCGCCCGCGGCTGTTTCCCGGCGTCAGATGGCTGGACGGCGTTCCCGCCGTGTTAGGCCGGCGGTCATTCCCGCTGTCAAACATCCCCAGTGGACGTTCGCCTCGACGCCACTGGGGAAATCATGGATTCCGCCCTCAGCCGCCGCGCCTTCCTCCTCGCCTCCGGAGCGACCGCCTCCGGTGTCGCGCTGGACCTCGCGCTGTCCGCCGCCCCCGCCGCCTCGGCCGTCGCACCCTCGGCCGTGGCGTCCCTGACGACGGTCGGCGCCGTCGCCAGGCCGCACGGCGCCGGCGGATACCGCAGGCTGTCCGACGGCCCCGGCTGGCGCCGGGTGACCCGCACGGAACTGGCCGGCGCCAGGAAGGACAGAGCAGACCGCCGTACGCCGCTGGCCTGCTTCGTCCAGCTCACCGACCTGCACATCACCGACACGCAGAACCCGCAGCGCTACGAGTTCCTGCGCGGCGCGGACCTCGGGTCCTGGCGCCCGCAGGAGGCGCTGACCGCGGTCGGCGCCGTCTCGCTGATCGAACGGATCAACCAGCTGCGGTACGGCCCGGCCACCCGCGCGCCGATCGGCTTCGTCATGACGACGGGCGACAACACCGACAACAACTCCCGGATCGAGATGGAGTGGTTCCTCACCGCCATGAGCGGCGGCCGCTTCACCCCCGGCACCGGCGACCCCGGCGCGTACGAGGGCGTGCAGAACTGCGGCCTGGGCCTCTACTGGCAGCCCGGCTCAGGCCTGCGCGACATCGACAAGCGGGCGGGTTTCCCGCGTCTGGAGGGCTTCCTGGAGGCGGCCGTCCGCGAGGTGAGCAGCCCCGGTCTGGCGGTGCCGTGGTATTCCACCGCCGGCAACCACGACCGGCTCTTCGGCGGCGCCTACTCCCCGGCCGGCGGCTTCTTCGCCGACCTCGCGACCGGCTCGCGCAAGCTCTTCGACCTGCCCGCGTCCGAGGCCGGCGCCGTCTACCGGGCGCTGCGCCGGGGCGACCCCACGGGCGCCCGCTTCCGCGCCGTGTGGAAGCGCTACCGGAGCAGGACCCGCACGGTCACCGCCGACGAGCGCCGCGCCCCCCTGAGCCCGCACGCCTACGTCGCCGCCCACCTCGACCCGGCGTACACCGGGGCGGGACCCGTCGGCCACGGCTACACCAGGGACAACCTCGACAGCGGCCGGCTGGACTACTCCTTCAGGATCGCCGACCGGGTCGTCGGCGTCAGCCTGGACACCACCGACCGCGGCGGCGACTACCGCGGGTCGGTCGGCACCCGGCAGCTCGCCTGGCTGGAGCGGACTCTGAAGGCCCACGCGGACGACATCGCGCTGATCTTCAGTCACCACCCGAGCTGGGCCATGACCAACCTCACCCCCGACCCGGCACGGCGTGGCGAGCGGCGCCACGGCGGGCAGGAACTGCTGGCGGTGCTGAGAAGGCACCGCAACGTGGCCGCGTGGATCAACGGCCACTCCCACCTCAACAGGATCGTCCCCCAAGGGGGGTTCTGGGAGGTCTCCACCGCCTCCCACGTCGACTACCCCCAGCTCGCGAGGGTCGTCGAGCTGGCCGACAACCACGACGGGACGCTGTCGCTGTTCACCACCCTGGTGGAGTCGGCCGCACCGCACCGCACCGACTTCGCCGACCTGTCCCAGAGCGGCCTGGCCTCGCTCTACCGCGAGCTGTCGTTCAACTCCCCCGGCACCAGGAGCGGCCTGGCGGGCCTGCCCGGTGACCGCAACACCGAGCTTCTGCTGAGGAAGCGCTGACGGGCGGTCAGGGGGCTCGCGACGTCAGCAGGCGCTTGTCCGGTTTGCCGTTCGGCGTCAGCGGCACCTCGTCGATGACGGTGAAGGTCGCGGGAACGCACTCGCCGCCGAGCCGCTCGCCGACCAGCGTGCGCAGCGCGTCGAGGTCTGGGGTCCGGTCCGCCGCCGGCACCACGAACGCGTGCACCGCCTCGCCGGTGTCCTCGTCCGGGGCTCCGACCACGTACGCCTCCGCGACGTCGGGGGAGGTGGCCAGGACCCGCTCGATCGGTCCGGTGTAGTGGAGGTTGGCGTTGACGATGACGACGTCCCGGGTCCGCCCGGCCAGGTACAGCCGTCCGTCCTCGTCGAAGTGGCCCAGGTCGCGGGTGCGCACCCACCCGTCGACGAACACCTCGGCGGTCTCCGCCGGCTCGGCCCAGTAGCCGACGGCCTGAGCGGGAGTGCGGACGTACAGCTCGCCGTCGGCGCCGGGCGGGACGGGCCGGCCGTCCGCGTCCCGGATCTCGACGTCGACGACGCCGGGCGGGACCCCGACCGACGGGGGGACGTCCCACGGCGTCGCCATGGAGATCGTGCCCGTCTCGGTCTGCCCATAGCCGTGGAACACGACAGGGCCGAGCACCTCGGACGCCTCGCGGAGCCTGGACGCCTCCAGCGGCGACCCGGACACCATGAGCGCCCGGAGGCTGCTCAGGTCGGCCGGGGCGGTGCGCTGGGCGGCGACGAGTCTGTACAGGCGGGGCACGGTGATGACGCTGGCGGTCGCCCGGTGCCTGGTGATCGCCTCGGGGAACGCGGGCGGGTCGGCGACGACCATGGTCCCGCCCGCGGCGAGCGTGAGCACGCCGTACTCCATCATCACCTGGCTGCTCAGCGACCCGAACACCAGATAGCGCCCCAGCCGGGAGGCCAGTTCGCGGATCGCGGGCGGCCACGCCGCCGGGCGGGCCGTCCAGGCCGCGTCCATGGCGGCGTAGGTCTGCGCGCACGCCTTGGGCGTGCCGGTGCTGCCGCTGGTGTAGACGAGCCTGGCGACGTCCCGCGGCCGGCCGGACAGGCGCAGCGGACCGTCCCCGGCGGGCACGGCCAGCAGTTCCGCGACGGTCAGCGTGCGCCGCGCGTGCTCCGGGCCGGTGGCCGCGTCGGTCACGACCGCGGTGACGTCCTGGTGGAGCACGTGGCGCAACTGGTCTCGGGGCAGCCCGGGCCGCACCCCGACGGCCCGGGCTCCCACGACGTAGACGGCGATCGTCGCGGCGAACGCCTCCGGGGTGACGCCGAGCACCATGGCGAGGCCGTCCCCCGGCCCGACGTCCGCGGCGCGCAGCCCGGCCGCGATCCGCCGGACGAGGCCGAGCATCTGCGCGCCGGTGACGGCACGGGCGCCGTGCTCGAAGACGGGCCGGTCCCCGGCCGCGGCCAGGAGGTCCAGGACG
Source organism: Microbispora sp. H11081 (assembly GCF_012999535.1). Classification (GTDB taxonomy): domain Bacteria; phylum Actinomycetota; class Actinomycetes; order Streptosporangiales; family Streptosporangiaceae; genus Microbispora. The sequence continues at coordinate 403,055 of NZ_JABBWV010000002.1, read as the reverse complement.
GCACGCGGGTACGGTTCAGCCGGCGTCGGCAAGGCACTCCTTGACGAAGACGGCCAGCGGCTGCTGGTGCACCTGCGGCAGGTTCCACTCGTTCTCCAGGTTCTCCGCGAGGTGGTGGACGCCGGCCGGCGCGCCGTCCCGGTAGTGCCGCACCACCGGGTGCAGGTAGCTCGCGTCATGGGCGTTGACCGCGTCGTTCTCGACGACCCTCGGCACCGAGATGTCGAAGGGGTCGACCGCGTCGTGGTCCGCGCCGTACTCCAGGGTGACGACGAACGTGTGCGGGGCACGGCCGAGTCCGCCGTCCGCCACGTACGCCACCGGGACCTCCTCCTGGTAAAGCGCGGTCTCCCCGTCCACGACGACGACGTCGCCGAGCACGCCGAACTGCTGCCACAGCGCCGACGAGCGGTTGACCCTTGCGATGATCGCGTCGGCGATCGCGTCAGGGGTGGGCTCGACCCGCTCGGCCGGCCAGGCCGCGCCGTGATACCGGGCGGTCAGGATCCGGTAGAGCGCGCGCACGCCGTACCGGAAGCCGTGGATGAACCCGCTGGTGGCCCTCTTGAAGTCGCGTTGCTGGGTGAGCGTGCCGGCGAAGTACAGATCGGGCACGTTGACGGACTCGTACGCCGGCGTCTGCTCGGGGAAGCGATCGTCGATGACCAGCGCGGGCCGGCAGCCGTCGTCGAAGATCGAGGCGTCGAACCGGAAGCCGGTGCAGACGATCACCCGGTCGTAGAACAGCTCGCGCAGCGCCTCCACCGTGCGGGCGTAGCGGAACATCACCCGGTAGCCGCCGTCGGCACGGCGTTCGATGCTCTCCACGGTGCCGTCGAGCACCGAGTTCTGGGACTTCAGCTGGTAGCTGTCGAGGAAGTTGTTGTTCACCGCCCGCAGGTGCCCGACGTAGTGCGACTGCCAGGCCATCCTGATGGAGTGCGGCCCGGCCACGTGGATGACCGCCGCCTGCTCCATGAGCGCGTCGGCGGTCTCGAACCCCGAGTTGCCCTTGCCGATCACCAGGACCCGCTGGTCGGTGAAGGACCGCGGGTCGGTCTCGAACGTGTCGTACCGTTCGGCGAGTTCGATGCCCGGGATCTGCGGGACGTACAGCTGAGAGACTCCGGTGGCCACGACCAGCCGCCGCCCCCGCCACGAGCGTCCCTCGCGGTCGGTGACGGTGAACCCGTCGTCGTCCCTGCCGATCCGGAAGACGTCGACGCCGTACCGCACCCGGACGCCGTTCGCCTCCGCGTAGTCGGACAGGTAACGCACGAGATCGTCGGCCTGCGGGAAGTACTTCTCGCTGTAGCGGGTGAACAGCAGGCCGGGATCGTCGCTCAGCAGCGAGTTCCAGTCCATCCGCAGCCGCAGCTCAGGGTCGTCGTACCCCGTGTGCACCTTGTTGATGGAGATCAGCTGGCGGTGCCGCGGGAACCGGGTGAAGAAGGTGCCCGGGCCGGCTCCGCGCTCCAGGACGACGTAGTCGTGACCGCCGTGTTCGAGCTCCGCGGCGAGCTGTAGCCCGGCCGGTCCTGCCCCGATGATCAGGTAGTCATGCGCCATGAGCCGGAAGCTACGTACGTAATCTCATAGGTTTCTGAGAATCGGCTGCCTACAGTCCGGGCATGCCCGCCGCCGAAGCCACCATCGACCTCAGCGCTCCGCTGCGCTCAGCCGACCTACGCCGCGCCGCGACACCGGTGTCCGTCGTGGTCGGCGCGTCCGTCCGCGACCGCGTAGAACGCGGCCGCGGCTTCCTCCGCGACGTGCGGGAGGACGAGCGTCCCGTCTACGGCGCGACCACCGGATTCGGCGCCCTGGTCGGGTTCGCCGGCCGGGAGGAGGAGGCCGACCAGTGTGACAACACCCTGGCCCACCTCGGCGCCGGGCAGGGGCCTGACCTGGCCCATGACGTGAGCCGGGCCGCGATCCTCGTGCGCACGTGGTCGCTCGCCCAAGGGGCGTCCGGGGTCTCCGCGCACGTGGTCGACGGGCTCGCCGCGATGTTCACGACGACGTTCGTCCCGGCGATCCCGCGCTACGGCTCCGTCGGCGCGAGCGGCGACCTGATCCCGCTCGCCTACGCCGCCCAGGCGCTGCGCGGCCGGGGACAGGCGTATCTCGACGGCGCGCGGCTGCCCGCGGCCGAGGCGCTGCGCCAAGCCGGGCTGACCCCGCTGACGCTCGACGGCCGGGACGCCCTCGCTCTCGTCAACGGCACCTCCCTCACCACGGCCGCGACCTCCCTCGCTCTGGACAGCGTGCGGTCCTCGCACCGCGCGCTGCGGGCGCTCACCTGCCTGCTGGTCGACCTGCTCGGCTGCGACCCGGGCTTCCTCGACCCGCGCCTGCTCGGCGCCTACGGCCATCCCGGCGCGATCGACGTCGCCGACGGCATGCGCAAGACCCTCGCCGGGATCCAGCCGGCCGGCACGCGCCCGCTGCAGGAGCCGTACAGCATCCGCTGCTCCCCGCAACTGCTCGGCGCCGCGGAGGACGCACTGCGCTACGTCGACGGTGTCGTGGCGGCCGACCTGTCCAGCGTCAGCGACAACCCGCTGTTCTTCCCCGACGACGACCTGGTCGTGCACGGCGGCAACTTCTTCGGGCAGCCGGCCGCGTTCGCCGCCGACGTCCTGGCGATGGTCACCGCCCAGCTCGGCAACCTCGCCGAGCGGCAGCTCGACCTCCTCGTCGACCCGGCCCGCAACGGCGGCCTGCCCCCCATGCTCGCCGCCGGGCCCGGCCGCCAGCACGGGATGCAGGGGGTGCAGCTCGCCACGACCGCGTTCGTCGCCGAGATCCGCCGCGCCGCCGTGCCCGCCAGCACGCAGAGCCTGCCCACCAACCTGCACAACCAGGACGTGGTGCCGTTCGGCACCCAGGCCGCCCTGCGCGCCTACGACATGGCCGAGCTGCTGCGGCTGCTCTGCGGGTCGCTAGCGGTGGGGTTGCGGCAGGCGGCGCACGTCGGCGCCCGCCGCCCCACGGCTTCCGGCTGCGCGGCGCTCCTCGACGCCCTGGCCGAGGCGATCCCCGCGGTCGATCCCGACCGCCCGCTCGACGCCGATGTCCGCAGAGCCGCCGACCTGCTCACCGGGACACCTGCGCTGGGGTCTGTACAGGACTGAGAGGAAGAGAGACAGAGCCGTTGGTTCGGACAGACCTCAGCCGTGTCCTGGCGGATGCCGTTGAGCAGGCTCTTCACGGGACTTCGGCTTGGTCCGGCCGGGCAGGTGGCCGGTCCGTCATCTCCGGCGGCACGGTGACGGAGGACGAGGTGAGTTCACGCCCCGGTGACGGCGGATGCCGGCGCGTTCGTCGCAACTGGGTCTCGGCGTGTTTGCAGAAGGCCGCGACCAGGTGGCTCCGGTCGCCGGCGCGGGTGGCGAGGACGACCTGGCTCGGTTCGACGTCGCGCAGCGGGATGGTGGTCAGACCGGGATGCAGGCCGGTGGCGTGGTCAAGGGGCGGGCCGATGGCCACGGCCTGCCCCGCGGCGATGAGTTCGTGCTTGTCCTCAAGCTCCTCGACGAGTGGGCCGTCCGGTGCCGGGCGCCCGTCGGGGCGAGGGTCCATGCGCCAATAGGCGTTCAGCAGGGGATCGGTCTGTCGCACGTGAGGGATCGGCTCGTCGGCTATGTCGTCGAGTGTGACCGACTCCCGGCCGACGAGTGGGTGATCGAGCGGTACGACCAGGACGCGGGGCTCGTCGTAGAGGACCGTGACGCGTAGCTGGTCGGTGGCGAACGGCAGCCGGGTCACGACCGCGTCGACGCGATGGTCGAGGAGCGCTGATCGTGAGTCGTTCCAGGCCAGGAGGCGGGTCTTCACCTCCGCTTCGGGCTCCGCCTTCCGCAAGGCGCGTACGGCCGGGGTGATGAGCAGGCCGCGGGTGTAGCCGACGGTGATCTCACGCGGCCGGGCGGCGGCCCGGGTGCGGGCCATGGCCTGGCCGGCCGAGCGCAGCAGCCCGGCCGCCAGGGGCAGGAAGACCTCGCCGGCCTCGGACAGCCGGGTGCCACGCGTCGTACGGTCGAGCAACCGTACGCCGAGCTGCTGTTCGAGACGCCGGATCTGACGGCTCAGCGACGGCTGGGTGGTGTGCAATGCCTCCGCCGCACGGCCGAAGTGCCGGTGCCTGGCGACGACGACGAAGCACTGCACCAGCCTCAGGTCGAGGTCGACGGGGTCGGGGAATGCGTCAGCCACCCGGCCAGGGTAGTCCACCTGCTGTTATACGCAGATCGTATTACCCATTCCGGAAGTTTCATTGGACGCCGCGAGTGGCGCGGTCGCATGGTGGACCTGCTGAAACCGAGCCCGGCGGGCATCGCCGACCGGCGTGCCTCGACGCCGGAATTTCCGGCCGGGCTATCGACACCGCTCACGGAGAACCCGAAGATCATGGAATCAGGCACAGATCGCCAGGACAGTGTCCTGCCGTTTCACATCGACGTCCCGGACAGTGCGCTGGCCGATCTCAGAGAACGGCTGAGCCGGGTACGCCTGCCCGACCCGGAGACCGTGCCGGACGGCAGCCAGGGCGTGCAGATCAGAAGGTTGCGGGAACTGCTCGACTACTGGGCCACCGGCTACGACTGGCGCAAGATCGAGCGGCACCTGAACGACATCGGCCAGTTCCGTACCACGATCGACGGCCTCGCCATCCACTTCATGCACGTTCGCTCACCGCAGGAGAACGCGACACCCCTGCTGCTGCTGCACGGATGGCCCGGATCGTTCCTGGAGTTCCTGAAGGTGACCGGCCCGCTGACCGATCCCATCGCCCACGGCGGGGACGCACAGGACGCCTTCCACGTCGTCATCCCGTCCATGCCCGGCTACGGATTCTCGGACGCGCCCACCACCAGGGGCTGGAACCCGGACCGGATCGCCGCCGCCTACGCGGTGCTGATGCGGCGCCTGGGGTACGACTCCTATCTGGCTCAGGGCGGCGACTGGGGCGGCGTGGTGGCCACCCGCATGGGCAAGCAGCGCCCGGCCGGCCTGCGTGCCGTCCACGTCAACTTCCCCGAGTTCCTCGCCATGCCGCCGGTCAGCGACGAGCCGGCCCCCGAAGAGACCGCGGCCCTTGCCCAGGGCGACGTGTTCGCCTACGTGCACTCCGGCTATCACCTGCTGCAGCGCACCCGGCCGCAGACCATCGGCTACGCCCTGACCGACTCCCCCGCCGGACAGGCCGCCTGGATCTACGAGAAGTTCCTGGACTGGGCCGCCCCCGACGCGTTCACCATGGACGAGATACTCGACCTCATCTCCCTGTACTGGCTGACCGGGACAGCCGCCTCCTCCTCCCGCCTGTACTGGGAGTACGCCCGGGAGCCCCTCGGGCTGACCGAGCTGGACCTGCCGGTGGGCGTGAGCGTCTTCCCCCACGAACTCACCCGCACACCGCGGATCTGGGCCGAACGCGCCTACCACGACCTGCGCTACTTCAACGACGACATCGCCGCCGGCGGCCACTTCGCGGCGTTCGAGCAGCCCGCACTGTTCGCGGACGAAGTACGCAGGTTCGCGCGGGCGGTGGCGGAGTGAGGACGGTCGTCGTCACCGGTGGCACCGACGGCATCGGTCCGCGCGCCTCCTCGCCCGCCGACGCCCGGCGTCTTTGCGAGTACACCCAGAACCTGCCGGCCGAACGGCAGCGATCGAGCGAGAACATCGAGGTTTCCGAACGATGAAGTGGGTCAGTTACCGATCGTCCGACGGCTCGGAGCGTTGCGGACTGGTGCGGGAAGGCAAGATCCTCGGCCACGCCCCGGGAATCACCTTGCTGGACGTGCTGCGCTCCGGTGAGGGGCTGGAGGCGGCAGGCGCCCTGGTGACGTCGAACCCGGCCGAAATCGTGGACCTGGCCTGGGCGGATGTCCTGGCACCGATTCCCGTGCCTCCGTCGGTCCGGGACTTCGCGGCCTTCGAGCGGCACCTAAGCAACGCGGCGGTCGCCGCGGGCGGCGACGGCACGGTCAGCCCGATTTGGTACGAGGAGCCGGTCTTCTACTTCTCGAACCCGGCCGCGATCCGGGGCCCGCGCGACGACGTCCCCGTTCCGGCGGGGACGAAGTCATGGGACTACGAGGTCGAGGTCGCGGCCGTGATCGCCGACGACTGCTCGGACCTGGACGCGGCGACGGCCGAGAACCACATCGCCGGCTACCTCGTCTACTGCGACTGGAGCGCGCGCGACGTCTCCGCCCGGGAGATGGGTTTCGTCTTCGGCCCCTCCAAGAGCAAGGACACCGCGACAAGCCTCGGCCCGTACCTGGTCACGCCCGACGAACTGCGACCCCACCGGTCGGGCAAGGGATACACCCTCACGATGAACGGCTACGTCAACGGTGAACTGTACGGAGGCGGCAACTGGGGCGAGATCCACTGGTCGTTCGGCGAGATGCTGGCCCACGCATCGCGCGACACCACGTTGCGGGCCGGTGACATCATCGCCAGCGGGCCCGTCGGCACCGGATGCATCTTCGAGCTGTCCGAGCACCGCGACTACCTCGCGCCCGGTGACACGGTCCGGGTCGAGGTGGAGCGACTCGGCGCGGTAGAGGCGCGGATCGTCGCCAAGGGCGAGCAGCCCGTACCCGAGATGACGATCGCACGGAGCATCCTTATCGCCGCTCCCCCGGCGGCCGTGTTCGACGTGATCGCCGATCCTCGCCGGCACGCCGACTTCGACGGGTCCGGCACGGTCGCGGGCACGATCGCCGGCCCCGGCCGCCTGACCTTGGGCTCGCAGTTCAGCGTCTCGATGGTGCTGTTCGACGTGCCCTACGAGGTGACGAACACCGTTCGGGAGTACGAGGAGAACCGCCGCATCGCCTGGGCGCACCCGGGGCAGCACCGCTGGCGCTACGAGCTCGAGGAGGTCGAGGGCGGCACCCTGGTCACCGAGACCTGCGACTTCACCACCTCACCGCGGGGAGAGCGCCTGGCGGCATCGGCCTGGGGCCGGCGGGATGCCGAGGGCATCGAGAAGACCCTGCCGCGGCTCAAAGCGCTGGTCGAGAACGGCGCCTGAACCCCACCAGCTCGGACGCCCTCCAGGCGCCGGTTTCCCGGTCAGGCGGTGGCGTCGAGCGACGCGAGCAGAGCGAGGGCATCGGCCGAGGACGTGCCGGGCTCGGCGTGCAGGAGCATCGCCTCCAGCCCGACGGCGCCGACCACCTGGAACTTCTCGGCCATGAGTTCCAGGGGGCCGACCCGTGGGTGCCGCACCCGGAAGGTGACGCCCTGTGCCGAGCGCACGTCGTGGCGTCCCCACAGATGGCGGAACCGGTCGCTCTTGACCGACAGCTCCCCGATCAGCGCGTGCAGCCGCTCGTCGCCGGTGTCCGTGCCGGCCTGGGCCCGCAGATGGGCCACGGCGACGGCCGTGTACCGCTCCCAATCGGTGTGGTACTCGCGTGCCGCCCGGTCGGTGAACAGTACGCGCAGACGGTTCACGCCCGGCCTCAGGTCCGGTGACAGGGCCCGGGCCAGCCGGTTCGCGGCCAGTACGTCGCTGTACTTGTCGAAGACGAGGGCGGGCACGTTGAGCGTCCGCAGCAGCGCGTCGAGGCCGGGCGGCACGTGCTCGACGGGCCGCCCGCGGCCACGGCGCGGCTTCGGGCCCGCGAGCGACATCAAGTACGCCGTGCTCTCCGCGTCGAGCTGGAGCACGCCGGCCAGCGCGTCGATCACCTGGGCCGAGGGGTTGCGGTCGCGGCCCTGCTCCAAGCGCAGGTAGTACTCGACGCTGATGCCGGCCAGCAGGGCCACCTCCTCGCGCCGCAGCCCTGGCACCCGGCGCTGCCCGTGCCCGGGTGCCAGGCCGGCCTCGGCGGGAGTGACCAGTTCACGCCGCGCGCGCAGGAAATCTCCGAGGGCGTTGTCCACGAATCGAGCGTAGGTGGTCCCGCGCGTCGCCCGGGTGTTCCTCCCACTACCAGGAACACCACCCTCTGGCAGGGTTCGGCAGCAGTCGTGAAGGTTCGTGGCATGACGACACAGACATGGTTCATCACCGGAGTCAACAGTGGTTTCGGACGGGAGCTGGCCCGGCAGCTGCTCGCCCGCGGCGACCGCGTCGCCGGCACGGTCCGGCGGGAGGGCTCGGCCGACGACCTGCGGGCCACGTACGGGGACCGCTTCTGGCTCGGTCACCTCGACGTCACCGACCTGCCGAAGGTCCGCGAGGTCGTGGACGCCGCCTTCAACGACCTCGGCCGCATCGATGTGGTGGTGGGCAACGCCGGCTACGGTCTCTTCGGCGCCGCCGAGGAACTCACCGACGACCAGGTCCTCCACCAGATCACTACCAACCTTCTCGGCTCGATCCAGACCGCCCGGGCCGCGCTGCCGCACCTGCGCGCCCAGGGCGGCGGCCGGCTGATCCAGATCTCCTCGGTGGCCGGGCTGGCGGCGCACGCCGGGGCCTCGCTCTACCACGCGAGCAAGTGGGGGATCGAAGGGTTCATGGAGGCCCTCGCCCAGGAGGTCGCCCCGTTCGGCATCGGTGTCACCCTCGTCGAGCCGGGCGGCGCCCGCACCGCGTTCTCCCGCGGCAGCCTGCGCATCGGCGAGCCGCTGGCCGCCTATGACGGGACGCCGGCCGCGTTCGTACGCCAGTTCAGGAAGACTCAGGTGCCGGTCATCGGTGACCCGGCGCGGATCGCCGCCCGCGTCATCGACAGCGCGGCGCAGTGGCCCGCGCCCCTCAGGGTCGTGCTCGGCAGCGACTCCTACCAGGCGGTCACCGGGGCCCTGCGTCGACGCCTGGAACAGGTGGAGGGCCAGAAGGCCACCGCCGCGGAGACGGACGCCACCGACTGACCGCCGTCGCCGCGGCGCTGGACAAACTCACGAACCGGCCTCTGAGAGCTCAGAGAGCCTTGAGGTAGCGGCGCATGCGGCGCTTGGCGCGGTAGCCGTACCGCAGGACCTTGGGCGGCACCTCCAGGCGCAGCCGGGCGCGGCGGCGGGCGGCGGCGTGCTCCGGCCCGTCGAGCGTCGAGCGGGCCGGCTCCAGGGTGCCCGCGCGGGCCGCGGCGAGCAGTTCCTCCACCCGCCCGGTCCAGTCGGTGGCCGAGGGGTCGTGGAAGTAGTTGGCCGCGCACCACTCCCCGTCGGGGGTGCGGAAGCCGGCCTTCGCCAGGTCGTCGAGGGTGCCGAGGCAGCCGCTGCCCTCGAACACCAGGTTGATCATCTCGGCGCTCACCCCGAAGTCCGACAGCACGAGCAGCGGCACGCCCGCGGCGATCGCCTCCAGCGCGGCCGTGGAGCTGACGGTCACGAACCCGGCGGCGCGGCTCAGGTGCTCGTGCATCGGCCCGGCGGCGAAACGCACCAGGTCGCGCTCCACCCGGCCCTGGCCGGCCAGCTCGGCCCACAGCCGCTCGTAGTGGTGACGCTCGTTGTGCGTCTGCCGCTCGTCGGCGCGGGCCCGCAGCTTGACCACCACGTCCAGGTCGGGCCTGGCCCGCCCGAGCTCGGCCAGGGCGAGCAGGATGCGCTCCCGCTCCTCGCGCCGGCGGGGCACCTTGGCCTGGGTGGCGAACACGACCCGGTCGCGCACGCCCTCGGGGTCGCGCGCGCCGAGATCGAGGTAGGGCAGGCGGGCCAGGGCCACGGCGCCTCCCCCGCCGAGCCGCGCGCCGATCCCGGAGAACTCGGCGACCTCCCGGCCGCTGTGCACGACGAACAGGTCGCAGCCGCCGCGCAGCAGCCACGCCTTCTCCGTCGCGGGCACCGAGATGCCGGGCAGCCCCGACACGAGCACGGGACGGGGCCGCAGCCCGGCCAGCGTCTCCGCCGCCAGCGCGTCCACCACGGGACCGGTGCAGGCCAGCAGCACGGCGTCCGGCCTGAACCGCTCCGCGGCCCGCCGCACCTGCCGGGCCGGCAGCACCGGGGGAAGCCCCGGCGCGCGGGTGCCGCTCACCGCGGCGGCGATCTGCGCCGGAGAGGGGGCGATGGGCGTGCGGACGACGGCCAGATCCGTGACCCAGTCCGGCGGGGCCGAGTCGAGCAGGCCCGCGGCCCACTTCAGATAGGAGTCGGAGTCGGCCACGGCGAGCAGGCGGGTCAAGGAGCGACCTTTCCGGGATCGTGCTGGTCGGACTGGTTGGACTGGCTGGGCCGGCTGGGCTGGTGGGCGAAGAGCTGGAGGTGCGACCGCAGCGAGGGGCCGGCCGAGGCCGTCCACCAGTCGTCGGGGACGTCCACGGTCTCCACCGGCACGCCCCGAGCCGACAGCAGGACGCGCAGCGACGTCACCGCGGTGGACGGCAGGCTCAGGACCCGCTGGCCCGGGCGCAGGTCGCGCAGCGTCATCTCGGCGGGCGCCCCCGCGTCGTACACGGTCAGCCCGGTGATCCGGCGCACCCGGTCGAGGTCGCCTGGATCCTCCCTGCGATGGGGGTAGTACGCGACGGGCTCGTCGATCCGCTCCAGCCAGCGCAGGTAGCGGTCCCTGTGGATGAGCCCGTTGCGTACGAGCGAGGTGCCGAGCACGACCGTGCGCTCCGGCGGCGGCCGGTGGGCGGGCCGGGCGCGCAGCCAGGCGAAGTCGTGCCGGGCGAGCCGCACGCCGGCGCCCTCCACGTCCTCGGCTAGGCCGGGGGGCACGGGGAGCGCGGTGAACACCAGGGGCCCGCGGGTGCGCAGGCGGAACCCGGCGGCGGCGCCGAGCGCCCTGCGGCCGAGACCGTGCCTCCCCCGGGCGCGCAACAGCGGACGCCGCGCGACCAGCAGCTCAAGCAGGCGGATCGTGGCCAGCCCGTCGTCCACCAGCACCGTACGGCCGGGGACGGAGGTGAGCAGGGCGAGCTGGACGCGCCCGGAGAATGCGTCGCCGACCGCCCACGTCCGGCCGGGCCGGGGAGCCCGCTGGGACGGCTCGGCGAGCTCCAGCCCTTCGGGCGGCCCGAGCCGCTCGATCTCGCGGCGGGTCAGCCGCAGCGCGGGCAGCCCCACCCGCGGCACCACCCGGGTGGTGGGACCGAGGAGCCCCGCGTGGTGGGCCTCGACGACGCAGAGCAGCTGCAGCGGGGACTCCACCCACGCGACGGCCTGCTCATGCGCGGCGGCGTGGCGCCGTCCCTCGTTCTCCACGCCCCGTAAAGAAACGTTCACGACGCGCTCACCCTAGCCGTCCGACACGACGGCGGCGGGAACGCCCGGTGAACAGACCCCGAAGAGATCTTCCCAGGGTGTTCCGGCAGCATGGAGGGCATGAACGTCATCACCCTGAACAACGGCGTGCGGATGCCCCAGCTCGGCTTCGGCGTGTGGCGGGTCGCCGACGACGAGGCGGAGAAGGCCGTCGCGACCGCCCTGGAGTGCGGCTACCGCAGCATCGACACCGCGAAGCTGTACCGCAACGAGGAGGGCGTCGGCCGCGCGCTGCGCGCCTCCGGCATCCCCCGCGAGGAGCTGTTCGTCACCACCAAGCTCTGGAACGACGAGCACGGCTACGACGAGACGCTGCGCGCCTTCGACGCCAGCATGGGGCGCCTCGGCCTGGAGACCCTCGACCTGTACCTGATCCACTGGCCTGTCCCCCAGCAGGACAGGTACGTCGAGACGTGGAAGGCCCTGGAGAAGCTGTACGCCGACGGGCGCGTGCGGGCGATCGGGGTCTCCAACTTCACCGTGGACACGCTGGAACGCCTGCTCGCCGAGACCGGCGTGGTGCCGGCGCTGAACCAGATCGAGCTGCACCCGCAGCTCGCCCAGCGGGAGCTGCGTGCCTTCGACGCCGAGCGCGGCATCGCCACCGAGGCGTGGAGCCCGCTCGGGCAGGGTAAGGGCCTGCTCGACCTGCCCATCCTTGCCGAGATCGGCGCGAAGTACGGCAAGACGGCCGCACAGGTCGTGCTGCGCTGGCATGTCCAGCTGGGCAACGTGGTGATCCCGAAGTCGGTGACGCCGTCGCGTATCAAGGAGAACATCGAGGTCTTCGACTTCGAGCTGAGCCCCGAGGACATGGCGGCGGTCGACGGCCTCGACGAGGGCCGCAGGCTCGGGCCGGACCCGGCCACCTTCGGCTGACCGGCGGAGGCGCGGCATTCGCCGCGCCTCCCCACATAACGGACGGCGCGTGACCGGGTGGTCACGCGCCGCACGTTTCCCCTGGGGAACGCGTGGCAATGATGCTGCCGTGCCCCAACCACGACGATCGACCAAGCTGTGGGCCGGGCTCGCCGCGGTGCTCCTGCTGTGCCTCGGGCTCACCGGCGCCGCCCGCGTCGAGCCCGCCCCCGCGGCCCATCGGCCCAACATCGTGCTGATCCTCACCGACGACCTGGACGCCGGGGATCTGAGCCGGTTCCCCAACATCACCGACCTGCTGGTGCGCCAGGGCACCACGTTCTCCCGTTTCTTCGCCACCAATCCCTGGTGCTGCCCCTCCCGCTCGTCGATCCTCCGCTCGCAGTACATGCACAGTCACCAGGTGGAGAGCAACCGGTCGCCGACCGGCGGGTTCCCGAAGTTCCGGCCGCTGGAGGCGTCCACCCTCGGGACGTGGATGCACGACGCGGGCTACCGCACCGCGCTCATGGGCAAATACCTCAACAACTACCCCGAGGGGGCGCCGCGCACGTACGTGCCGCCCGGCTGGGACGAGTGGCACGTCCCCGTCACCCGCCTCTACCAGGAGTACGGTTACACGCTCAACGAGAACGGAGTGCTCCGGCGGTACGGCGACGCCCCGGAGGACTACCTGGAGGACGTGCTGAGCGCCAAGGCCGCGGCGTTCGCCGCCGACTCCGCCGCCCGGGGGGACGCGCCGTTCTTCCTCTACCTCGCCCCGGTCGCGCCGCACCTGCCCGCGCACCACGCGCCGCGCCACGCCGCCGCGTTCGCCGGCGAGCGGGCGCCGCGGACCCCGTCCTTCGACCAGGCGGACCTGTCCGCCGAGCCGCGCTGGCTGAGCGAGCGCGCGCCGCTCTCGCCCGCGGACACGCGCAGGATCGACCGGGTCCACCGCGACCGGCTGCGCGCGATGCTCGGGGTGGACGACATGGTCGGCGCCCTGGTCGACGCGCTGAACCGGGCGGGCACACTGGACGACACCTACATCGTCTTCACCTCCGACAACGGCTTCCACCTCGGCCAGCACCGGTTGCGGCCGGGCAAGACGACGCCCTTCGAGGAGGACATCCGCGTGCCGATGGTGGTGCGCGGGCCCGGCGTGCCCGCCGGGGGCGTCGTCGACGCGCTCGCGTCGACGGTTGACCTCGCGCCCACGTTCGCCGAACTGGGCGGGGCCGTGGTGCCGCCCACGGCCGAGGGCCGCTCGCTGGTCCCGCTCCTGCGCAGGCAGGACGTCGCCTGGCGCGACGCCGTCCTCGTGGAGTTCTACCATCCCTCCTACTCGCCGCAGTCGCCTCCCTCGTACGCGATGCTGCGGACCGGACGGTACGCGTACGTGGAGTACGAGACCGGAGAGCGGCAGTTCTACGACCTGTGGCAGGATCCCGCGCAGATGCGCAACCTCGCGGCGTCGGCCGACCCCGCTCTGGTCGCCGTGCTCTCCGCCCGCCTGGCACTGCTGCGCGCCTGCTCAGGGCCCGCCTGCCGGCTGGCCGACGCCGCGGGCGCCGGGCTGTCCGTGAGCGGCGGAGTGTCCCTGGGGACGGCCGGCTCCCCTGGGTGACGGCTGAGGCGACGGACCGAAAAGGGACGGGCACCCCGGCGGGTTCGGGGTGCCCGCTAAATATTTCTGCCCATATGGCTATGGGAGCGCTCCCAAGTGTGCTATGTCCTAAGATGTCCGTTTGAACGGCTCTAACCACCCCGGGAGTAACAGTTAGGTTTCGGCATATTGACGCCCGCGTTGCTCATAGAGGACCCTTCGTGGGAGCGCTCCCAACGTGTTCACCAACACGGTGCTCACCACGAGCACAACCTCTGATCGCGGGCCGTGAGATCGGGGACCGGCCTGGGATGCATCTCCCATGAACGATTCGGGATACCACCTGAGAGGGGTCCGGAATGATTAACAACTCGCGCCGCGGCAAACTGCTCGCGGTCGCCGCGGTGGCCGCGCTGGCTCTCGGCGCCACCGCCTGCGGGTCCGACGACACGGGCACGGACACCGCCGCGGGCGGCGGGTCCTCCGCGGCGGCCGGCCCCGTCACCATCACGCTCCAGACGTTCGGCGGCGGCAAGAACTTCGGCTACCAGGAGGCCGTCGACAAGTGGAACGCGGAGCACAAGGACATCCAGATCAAATATGACAACCTGACCGACCAGTTCGAGCAGATCTACTGGCCCCAGATGATCCAGTGGCTGCAGTCCGGCGCGGGCGCCGGCGACGTGGTCGGCATCGACGAGGGCGGCATGGGCCTCGCCAAGGCGCACCCCGAGTGGTGGGCCGACCTCGGCGAGTTCGGCCTGCAGAACCGCAAGAGCGACTTCGCCGACTGGAAGTGGGAGAACGGCGTCACCGCCGACGGCAAGCTCTTCGGCCTCGGCACCGACGTCGGCGGCATGAGCCTGTGCTACCGCCGTGACCTGTTCGAGAAGGCCGGCCTGCCGGCCGACCGCGACGAGGTCAGCAAGCTGTGGCCGACGTGGGACGACTTCGTCGCCGTCGGTAAGAAGTTCCAGGACAAGGTCAAGGACACCAAGTTCGTCGACGGCACCAACACGCTCTACAACGTGGTCCTGGTGCAGGAGGCCGCCAAGAACGGCAACGTCTCCTACTTCGACAAGGACAACAACCTGATCGTCGACAAGAACCCGGCGGTCAAGACGGCCTACGACTTCGCCCAGAAGATCAGCCAGGAGGGCCTCACGGCCAAGCTGCGCAACTTCACGCCCGAGTGGAACACCGGCATGAAGAAGTCGCAGTTCGCCACCCTCGGCTGCCCGTCGTGGATGCTCGGCGCGGTGAGCGGTGACGGCGGCGCCGGACCGGACTTCAAGGGCAAGTGGGACGTCGCGGCGGTGCCCGGCGGCGGCGGCAACTGGGGCGGCTCCTGGCTCGCCGTGCCGAAGCAGTCGAAGCACCCCAAGGAGGCCGCGCAGGTCCTCGACTACCTGACCGGCAAGGACGCCCAGGTCAGCGTCTTCAACTTCGCCGGCAACATGCCGAGCAACACCCAGGCGCAGCAGGACCCGGCCGTCCAGGGCGCGAAGAACGAGTACTTCAACGACGCCCCCGTCGGTGACATCTTCGCCAAGTCGGCCGCCGCGCTCCAGCCGGTCTTCCTCGGTGTGAAGCACGCCCAGGTCAAGAACGCCGTCGAGTCGGTCGTCTCCGCCATCGACGACGGCTCGGTGCCGTACGCGAACGGCTGGAAGAAGCTCGTCGACGACGCCGTGAAGGCCGCGGGCTGATCCTGCCCGCCAGGTGAACACCGGCCCGCCGCAGCGGCACCCCGCCGGCGGGCCGGTCGCCTGCTTTCACCCGAAAGGTAACTCATGAGCCTGCACGTCGACGCCGGGCAACCCACCCGGGCACCGATGCCGCCGAGCCGGAAACGGCCTCAGCCGCGACCGGGCCGGTCCTTCCTGACCTGGCTGGACCTCAAGGCCGCGCCGTACCTCCTGGTCTCGCCCTATTACCTGCTCTTCCTGGCCTTCGGGCTCTTCCCGCTCGCCTTCACCCTGTACTTCTCGTTCTTCGACTACGACCTCGCGGGCACGGTCGAGTGGACAGGCCTCGGCAACTACGTCGCCATGCTCGACGACTCGGCCTTCTGGAAGGCGGTCGTCAACACCCTCGCGATGTTCGTCCTCGCGACCGTCCCGCAGATCCTGCTGGCACTGCTGCTGGCCAACGCGCTGAACAAGCGGTTCAAGTTCCAGCTGTTCGTCCGGCTGGGCGTCCTGCTCCCCCTCGTCACCTCGGTCGTCGCGGTGGCGGTCGTCTTCACCCAGTTGTACGGGCGTGACTGGGGTCTGATCAACTGGATCCTCGGCTGGTTCGGGGCCGACCCCATCGACTGGAAGGCCCAGCGCCTTCCCTCCTGGATCGCCATCGCGACCATGGTCGACTGGCGCTGGACCGGCTACAACGCGATCATCTTCCTGGCCGGCATGCAGACGATCCCCAAGGACCTCTACGAGGCCGCCTCGATCGACGGCGCGTCCCGGCGGCGCCAGTTCTGGCAGATCACGGTCCCGATGCTCCGGCCCACGATGATCTTCGTGGTGCTGAACTCCACCATCGGCGGCCTCACCCTGTTCGCCGAGCCGACCACGTTCTACAACGGCAACGTCCACGGCGGCACCGACAGCCAGTTCCAGACCGTCTCGATGTTCATCTTCGAGCAGGGCTTCCGCGAGTTCGACTACGGCTACGCCTCCGCGGCCGCCTGGATGCTCTTCCTGCTCATCCTCATCGGATCGGCCATCAACTTCCTGCTCATCCGCCGGATCGGGGGCAACAAGTGAGCACGATCTCCGCGCCCGCCGGCACGAGGCGGCGCCGGGCCAACGCGCCGGGCGGCGCAGGCACCCTCTGGACCGCCACGCCGATGACGAGGATCGTCCTCGCCGTCACGCTCGTCATCTCGGCGTTCCCGCTCTACTACATGATCGTCATCGCCTCGCGCACCAACACCGAGGCTACCGACATGCCGCCGCCGTTCCTGCCTGGCGGCAAGCTCGGGGAGAACATCCAGCGGGTGCTGTCCAACCCCGACGCGCACTACCTGACCGGTCTCACCAACTCGCTGGTCATCGCCGCCACCGTGACGGCCTCCGTGGTGATCATCTCGACGTTCGCCGGGTTCGCGTTCGCCCGGCTGAACTTCAAGGGCGGCAAGATCCTGCTGCTGCTGGTGCTGCTGACCATGATGGTCCCGCTGCAGCAGATGGGCATCGTCCCCCTCTACCGCCTCATGGTCAACCTCGAATGGGTCGGCTCGATCAAGGCGGTGATCCTGCCCTACCTGCTCAACGGCTTCGGCGTCTTCCTCATGACGCAGTACACCCAGCAGGCCGTGCCCAACGAGCTGATCGAGGCCGCCCGCGTCGACGGCGCCTCCACCCTGCGGATCTGGTGGAACGTCGTGCTGCCCGCCGTACGGCCGGGCATGGCGGTGCTGGGCATCAACACGTTCATGCTGACCTGGAACGACTTCATCTGGCCGCTGCTCGTGCTCACGCCGGACAACCCGACGGTCCAGGTCGCCATCAACTCGCTCAACGCGAAGTACGGGACCGACTACGTGCTGATCTTCAGCGGCACGCTCATGTCGATCCTTCCGCTCGTCGTCGTTTTCATCGCGTTCGGCCGACAGATCATCGGCGGACTCATGGAAGGTGCGGTCAAGGCGTGACAACGCAGGACACACGACCCGAGGCAGAAGCCGCCAGCCTGATGTTCCCCACCGGGTTCGTCTGGGGCGCCGCCACCTCCGCGTACCAGATCGAGGGCTCGCTCTCCGCGGACGGGCGGGGCCGCTCCATCTGGGACACCTTCTGCGGACAGGACGGGCGGATCGTGGGCGGCGACAACGCCGACACCGCGATCGACCACTACAACCGGTACCGCGATGACGTGAAGCTCATGGCGGACCTCGGCCTCACCGCCTACCGGTTCTCCGTCTCCTGGCCCCGGATCCAGCCCGACGGCTCCGGCGCGTACAACGCCCAGGGCCTCGACTTCTACAAGAGGCTCGTCGACGAGCTGCTCAGCTACGGCATCGACCCGTGGCTGACGCTCTACCACTGGGACCTCCCGCAGCCTTTGGAAGACGCGGGCGGCTGGCCCTCACGCGACACGTCGAAGCGCTTCGCCGACTTCGCCGCTACCGTGCACGCCGAGCTGAGCGACCGGGTCAGGCACTGGAGCACGGTGAACGAGCCCTGGTGCTCGGCCTTCCTCGGCTACGCCTCCGGGGAGCACGCCCCCGGGCGGCGCGAGCCGGCCGCCGCGCTGCGCGCCGCGCACCACCTCAACCTCGCCCACGGCCTCGCGGTCCAGGCGATGCGGGCGCAGAACGCGGACTCGCAGATCGGCGGATGCGTCAACGTCTACCCGGTCACGCCCGCCACGGGGAGCGAGGCCGACCAGGACGCCGCCCGCCGCATCGACGGGCTGCAGAACCGGTTCTTCCTGGACGCGCTGCTCAAGGGCGCCTACCCCGAGGACGTGCTGGCCGACCTCGGCCACCTGTCCGACATGGAGTTCATCCAGGACGGCGACCTCGCGACGATCTCCGCGCCGCTCGACATGCTGCTGATCAACTACTACAGCCGCTTCACCGTGTCGGGCGCGCCCGGCGGCGCCGCCTCGGCCGCCGCCGCGCCGACGGACTCCGGCTCGCCGTGGATCGGCAGCGAGCACGTCGGCTTCGTCAACGGCGGCCGCCCGGTCACCTCCATGGGCTGGGAGGTCGACGACAGCGGCCTGTACGAGATCCTGCGCCGGATCGCCGACGAGTACCCGCGCGTCCCGCTCTACATCTCGGAGAACGGCGCGGCCTACGACGACGAGATCGGCGAGGACGGCTCCGTGCACGACCCGGAGCGGCTCGCCTACATCGAGGCCCACCTGCGGACCTGCCACGCGGCCATCGAGTCGGGCATCCCGCTCCAGGGCTACTTCGCCTGGTCGCTCATGGACAACTTCGAGTGGGCGTGGGGTTACGGCAAGCGCTTCGGCCTCGTTTACGTCGACTACGAGACCCAGGCCCGCACCCTGAAATCAAGCGCTCTGTGGTATGCCGACGCGATCAGGCACGGTGGGCTCCTGGGTCGGGCACAATAAGCGCAGACGTGATAAGGGGGCAGTATAGATGAACGGGGACCGCCGTTCCGGAGGCCGGCCGACTCTGGAAGCGGTCGCCGCGCGCGCCGGGGTCGGCCGCGGCACCGTGTCGCGGGTGATCAACGGCTCGCCGAAGGTGAGCGACCGGGCCCGCGACGCGGTGTTACTGGCGATCCAGGAGCTCGGCTACGTGCCGAACCGCGCGGCGCGCACCCTCGTGACCAACCGGACCGACACCATCGCGCTGGTGGTGTCGGAGTCGGAGCAGCGAGTGTTCGACGAGCCGTACTTCGCCGGACTGATCCGGGGGATCGGCTCGGCGCTGTCGGAGACGGGCCTTCAGCTCATTCTCACGATGGCGCAGAACCGGGCGGAGCACGACCGGCTGGAGCACTACCTGACCGGGCAGCACGTCGACGGGGTGCTGCTCACCTCGGTGCACGGCGCCGACCCGCTGCCGGGGCGGCTGGAGGAGATGGGCGTGCCCACCGTGCTCGGTGGCCGCCCTGTCGGGCTCAACCCGTACAGCTTCGTCGACATGGACAACCGGGCCGGCGCCCGGCAGGCGGTCAAGTACCTGCTCTCCAAGGGCCGGACGAAGATCGCCACCATCGCCGGTCCGCAGGACATGGGCGTGGGTGTCGACCGTCTCGCCGGATACCGCGACGCGCTGCTCGCCACCGGCATGAGCGAGCGCGTCGCGTACGGCGACTTCTCCGAGGAGAGCGGCTCGGCCGCCATGCGCGAGCTGCTCGCCCGCCATCCCGATCTGGACGCCGTGTTCACGGCCTCCGACCCGATGGCGGTGGGGGCGCTGCGCGTGCTGAAGGAGCAGGGCATGGTGGTGCCCGACGACGTCGCGATGATCGGCTTCGAGGACTCCAAGGTGGCGCTGCACACCGACCCGCAGCTGACGAGCGTGCACCAGCCGACCGAGGCCATGGGCAGGCAGATGGTCCAGCTCCTGATCGCCCGGATCAACGGCGAGCCGCTGGAGCAGCCGGTCGTCATCCTCGACACCCACCTGGTGATCCGCGCCTCCGCCTGACGGGGCCGCGCGTACGAGGAGAAGGGACCGCCGTGCACCCCCCGGTGCGCGGCGGTCCCTTCGTGTCTCCGGGGAAGGTCAGCCGCCCGCCGACGACAGCAGGCGCTCGGCCTCCTCCTCCGACATGTTCTCCAGGTCGGCCACCAGCAGGTCCTCGAGCGCGACCGCCAGCTCCGCCACGGTGCGCCGTTCGAAGATCGTCCGCATCGGGACCTCCACCCCGGTCGCCCGGCGCAGCCTGGCCGCGATCCTCGTCGCGAGCAGCGAGTGCCCGCCAAGCGTGAAGAAGTCGTCGTTCACGCCGACGGCGGCGATGCCGAGCAGCTCCGCCCAGATCTCGGCCACCAGGAGCTCCGCGTCGGTGCCCGGCGGGACGTGCCCGGCCGACGTCTCCCGCACCGGCGCGGGCAGCGCCGCGCGGTCCACCTTGCCGCGGCTGGTGAGCGGCAGCGAGTCGAGCACCACCCACGCGGCCGGGACGAGATGGCGCGGCAGGGTCCGCGCGAGGTGCGCGGCGAGCTCCTCCCCCGTCGCCGTCCCGGTCACGTACGCCACCAGTTCCTCGGCGTGGACCGTCACGAACGCCTGGCCGACGCCCGGGTGGTCGAGCAGCCGAGCCTCGACCTCGCCCGGCTCGATCCGGAAGCCGCGGACCTTGAGCTGACCGTCGATCCGCCCGAGGAACTCCAGCTCGCCGTCCTGGGTCCAGCGGGCCCGGTCCCCGGTGCGGTACCTCCGCGACCCCGGCCGTCCCGACGGGTCGGGGACGAACGCGGCGGCGGTGAGCGCCGGGCGGCGCAGGTAGCCGCGGGCCACCCCGGCGCCGCCGATGACCAGTTCGCCGATCGCGCCCTTCGGAACCGGCGCTCCCGCGGCGTCGAGCAGGTGGACCGTCGTCGCGCCGATCGGCCGGCCGATGGGCGGCCTGCCGTGCCGCGGCCCGCCGAGGTCGGCCGAGGTCGCGATGACCGCGGCCTCGGTCGGGCCGTAGGTGTTCAGCAGGCGGACGCGGTCGCCGAACCGGCCGCGCCAGCGCGCCACCGCGCCGCCCGACGCCTGCTCGCCGCCGATCACGACCAGGCGCAGCCCGG
Source organism: Microbispora sp. H11081 (assembly GCF_012999535.1). Taxonomy (GTDB): domain Bacteria; phylum Actinomycetota; class Actinomycetes; order Streptosporangiales; family Streptosporangiaceae; genus Microbispora. The sequence continues at coordinate 382,171 of NZ_JABBWV010000002.1, read as the reverse complement.
GCGGCCAGGCGATCTGGTCGATCTCCTCGACCAGGTGGTGCCAGTAGGCGGTGGGCAGGTCGAGCACCGTGACCCGCTCCCCGCCGGGGGCGGCCAGCAGGTCGGGCAGCGTCGCCGCCCCGCCGGGCAGCAGCACCAGGGTCGCCCCCGCGGCGAGCGCGGGGAAGACCTCTTCGAGGTGGGTGTCGAAGCTCAGCGACGCGAACTGGACGACGCGGTCGCCGGGCGTCATGCCGTACTCCTCGCGCATCCACCGGATCCGGGCGGCGATGGCGCCGTGCTCGACGGCGACGCCCTTGGGCCGGCCGGTGGAGCCGGAGGTGAAGATCACGTAGGCCACGTCGCCCGGCTCCGCCTCGGCCGGGCCTTCCCAGGCCGCCTCGTCCCCGCCGGCGAGCGGGTCGACGGCGGTGAGCCCCTCGGGCAGCGCCCGGTTCGTGATCACACGCGTCGCCCCGGCGTCCGCGAGCGCGAAGACCAGCCGCTCCTCCGGCTCGTCCGGCTCGAACGGCAGATAGGCCGCGCCCGCCCGCCAGACCGCGAGCAGGGCGACGATCGCCTCGGCCGAACGGGGCAGGCAGACGCCGACCACGTCGCCGCGGCGGACGCCCCGCTCCCGCAGCGCCGCGGCGAGCCGCGCCGCCCGCCGGTCCAGCTCCGCGTAGGTGATCTCGGTCTCGCCGCAGACCACCGCGACGGCGTCCGGGGCGCGCCGGACGCTCTCCGCGATCATCTCGGGGACCGCCGGGCCGGGCGCGCCCTCGCCGTCGCCGGCCATGGACCGGATGTCGGCATCGTCGCCTGCGGTCCAGACCCGCAGCTCGGAGATCCGGCGATGCGGCTCCGCCGCGGCCGACTCGAGCAGCAGCAGGAAGCGGTCGGCGAGCCGGCGGACCGCCTCCGCCTCGTGCGGAGAGCCGCTGGACCCGTCGTGGCCGAGCGACACCACGATCCCGCCGTCCTCGAGCCGCGCCTCCGCGTACAGGCCGAGCTTGACCTGGCGGTAGTCGTCCGGGAACTCGCCGACGGACAGGTCGCCGAACGGCCGGGTGGGGCCGGTGTTCTGCGTGTGCAGGATGAACATGGTCGGCATCAGCGCCTCGGCGGGGTGCCCGATCCGCTCGAACGGCACCGAGGGTTTGCTCATCGCCGTCAGCGCCTCCTGCCTGGTGCGCCGCAGCAGTTCGGCGAACGACGGGTCCCCGTCCAGGTCGCCGCGCAGCACGACCGTCTGCGACAGGTAGCCGACCATCGGCTCCAGCTCGACCCGGTCGCGTCCGGCGACGGCCGTCCCGACGAGGATGTCGGTCTGGCCGGTGTGCCGGTGCAGGAGCACCTGGTAGGCCGTCATGAGCACGGTGAACAGCGTGGTCCTGTGCTCGCGGGCGAGCCGGTCGAGCGCCTCGGCGACCTCCCTGCCGGTCCTGACGACCTGGTAGCCCGCGCGGTCCTCGTCGCGGACGCCTCCCGCGCCCTCGCCGCCGAGGCCGCACGGCAGGTCGGGCGACGGCGGGTCGGCCAGCCGCTCCTGCCAGTACGGCACCGCGCGGTCGGCGCGGCGGCGCTGCCAGCGGGCGTAGTCGGACGGCCGCACCGGCAGCGGCGCGAGGTCGGGCGCCCGGCCGCGCAGCCGCGCGGTGTAGCACTCCGCCAGGTCGTCCAGGAGGATCCCCAGCGACCAGCCGTCGCCGATGATGTGGTGCATCGTGACGCACAGGACGTGGTCCAGCGGCCCGATCTCGACCAGGGCGACGCGCAGCGGCACGCCCTCCGCGAGGTCGAACGGCGCGTTCACCCGCTCGGCGACGAGCCGCCTGGCCCGCTCCTCGTCACCGGCCGGGATCCGTTCGACCACCGGGACGCCTCCCGGCGCTCCCGGCGGCTCCGCGACCGCCCAGGGGACGCCGTCCTCCTCCTCGAACCGGGTGCGCAGGCTCTCGTGCCTGGCCGCGAGGTCGGCGAACGCCCCCTCGATCGCGTCCGCGTCGAGCGGCCCGCGCAGCCGGTGGACGAGATACATGGTGTAGAGGGCGTCGCGGGGGTCCAGCTTCTGCAGGAGCCACAGCCGTTCCTGGCCGGGCGACAGGGGCGCCCTCATGTGTCCGACGCCATCTCGTCGAGCACGGCCGCCAGGTCCTCGGCGCTGAGGCCGTCGAGCTCGTCGCGGAGCGCGGCGATCTCGGCGAGGTCCAGGTCGTCGTCGTCGAGCCGGTCCATCGCCGCCGCCAGGCCGGCCACCGTGGGGTTCTCGAACAGCACCACGATCGGCACATTGATCGCGAAGCGCGCCTGGATGCGGGCCACGATCTGGGTGGCGGTCAGCGAGTGCCCGCCCAGCTCGAAGAAGTCGTCGTCGACGCCGACCGGCTCCGCGATGCCCAGCACCTCCGCCCACATCGCCGTGAGGTCCTCCTCCAGCGGGGTGGACGCGGGCCGGTACGGCCGGCCGCGCGCCCGGGTCCACTCGGGCACGGGCAGGGCCTTGCGGTCCAGCTTGCCGTTGGGGGTGAGCGGCAGCGCGCCGAGCACCACGAGGTGCGCGGGCACCATGTATTCGGGCAGGCTGTGGCGCAACAGGTCGCGCAGGGGCGGCCACAGGCCCGCCTCCTCCCGCTCCCCGTCCGCGCGTACGACATAGGCGACCAGACGCGGCAGCCCGTCGGGGCCGTCGCAGACGCCGACGGCGGCGTCGGCCACCTCGGGGGCGGCGCGCAGCGCGCCCTCGATCTCGCCGAGCTCGATCCGGAAGCCGCGCACCTTCACCTGCTGGTCGGCCCGGCCCAGGTAGTGGAGCCTGCCGTTCTCGACCTTGGCGAGGTCGCCGGTGGCGTACATGCGGGCCCCCGGCGTCGCGGAGAACGGGTCGGGCAGGAACCTGGCGGCCGTCTGGCCCGGCATGCCGCGGTATCCCCTGGCCAGGCCGGCTCCGCCGATGTGCAGCTCACCGGCCTCGCCGGGCGGCACGGGACGCCCGTCGGAGTCGAGGATCCACACCGTCGTGTTGCCGATGGGCTCGCCGAGGTCCACGGGCGCGGGAGACGGCGCCACCCGGCCGGCCGTCGACCAGACCGTCGTCTCGGTCGGGCCGTACACGTTCCAGAGCCGGGCCTCGCCGGTGAGGAGCGCGTCGGCGAGGTCGCGGGGCAGCGCCTCGCCGCCGCACAGCCGGGTCGCGATGTTCTCCGGCACGCCGCCGGACTCGAGCAGGATGCGCCAGCTCGCCGGCGTCGCCTGCATGATCGTGACGGCCTCGCTCACGGCGCGCGACCGCAGGGCCCGCCCGTCGGCCGTCTCGTGCCCGGAGGCGACCACGACCCGCGCCCCGCAGGCCAGCGGCAGGAGGAGTTCGAGCACCGAGATGTCGAACGACAGCGTGGTGACCGCCAGCCAGGCGTCACGCGGGGTGAGCTCCAGCAGGGAGGCGAAGGACTCCAGCAGGTTGACCACCGCGCCGTGCGGCACGGCGACCCCCTTGGGCCTGCCGGTGGAGCCGGAGGTGTACATGAGATAGGCCAGGTCACCCACCTCGCCGGCCACCGGCTCCTCCTCCGGGCCGCCGTGCTCCCCGCCCGTGGCGGGCAGGCCGTCCGGCGTCAGCTCGACGACGTCCCGTACGCCGTCGAGCAGCCGGGGCTCGACGCCGGGGCTCGCGAGGACCAGTTCGATGCCGGCGTCCTCCCGCATGAACCTGAGCCGGTCCTCGGGGAATCCCGGGTCGAGCGGCACGTACGCGCCGCCGGCCCGCCACACGGCGAGCAGGGCGACGACCATGCCCGCGCAGCGCTCCAGGCACAGGCCCACCGGGACCTCGGGGCCGACGCCGCGGGCGCGCAGCAGCGCCGCCAGCCGGTCGACCCGCTCGTGCAGCTCCCGGTAGGTCAGCACGCCGCCCGCGCCGCTCACCGCGACCGCGTCGGGGCTCGTGTCACGCCATCGGCGGATCAGCGCGAGCGCCGTCACGGCGTCCGTTCCCGTCCCCGGCCGCCCGGCGCCCCGAGGCGCCGCCACGCCGCTCACCGCGTCAATCACTTCCACGCACCTTTCACTTCTCAGAACGCGCCGCTCTCAGAACACGCCGCTCAGCGCGGACAGCCGGACGTCCGGGTCCGCCCCGGCCCGCCGTACGACCTCGGCGAAGCCGCGGACGAGCCGGTTCGCGGTCGCGGGCGCGAACAGATCGCTGCTGTAGTCGAGGACGCCGCCCAGTCCCTCGGGCCCTCGCCACAGGTCGATCGAGATCTCCGCCTTGGTGTGGCTGGGCGGGACCACGTGGATCTCCCGGTCGAGGTCGCCGAACCGGGTCCCCAGCAGATCGTCGTTGGGCAGGTTGTGCAGGTTGAACATGGTCTGGCACAGCGGCGGCCTGCCGATGTCGCGGGGCACCCGCAGCGCGGCCAGGATGTGCTCGAACGGCACGTCCGCGTGCCGCATCCCGGCCAGGGCCGCCTCCCGCACCCGGTCCAGCAGCTCATGGAACGACGGATCGCCGGACAGGTCGGCCCGCAGCACCAGCGTGTTGCCGAAGTAGCCGATCAGCGGCGCCAGCTCGCTGCGGGGCCGGCCCGCCACCGGCACGCCGACGCAGAAGTCCCGCTGGCCAGACGCCAGGCCGAGGGTCACCTCGTAGGCGGCGGCCAGGGCCATGAACGACGTGCAGCGCCGCCTCCTCGCCACCCGCTCCAGCGGGGTGACGTCCTCCGGCGGCAGCAGCAGCTCCACCCGCGCGCCGCGCCCCGACCACCTAAGCGGCCGGGGACGGTCGGCGGGTAGGTCCAGCGTCGGGGCGCCGGCCAGCCGGCTCGCCCAGAACCGCAGGCCCTCGGTGTGGTCCCGCTGTCTCTCCTGGACGGCGAAGCGGGGATACTGCGTGGGCAGCTCCGGCAGCTCGGGCTCCCGTCCCTCGCGCGCGGCGGCGTAGCACTCCGCGAGCTCGCGCAGGAGCACGTCGAGCGACCAGCCGTCCACCACGATGTGGTGCAGGACGATGCACACGACCGCGTCGTCCTCGCCGGGCGTGGCGAGGCCGGCCCGGAGGGGAGGCTCGTTCTCCAGGTCGAACGGGCGCTCGGCGAACTCCCGCAGCGCCCGGTCGAGGTCCGCCTCCCCGGAGATCGCGATCTTCTCCAGCGGCACAGGGCCGGGCGGCAGCACGACCTGCACCGGGGCGTCCCCGCGCAGCCGGAAGCGGGTCCGCAGCACCTCGTGCCGCGCCACGACGCGGGTGAACGCCGCCGCCAGCGCGCCGGCGTCGAGCGGCCCGCGCAGCCGCATGCACCAGGGCGTGTTGTAGCTGGCGTCCTCGGGGTCGAAGCGGCTGAGGAACCACAGGCGCTCCTGTCCAGGCGACAGCGGCCACTCCTGCCCGTCCGCGTCCGCTCGCTCGCCTCCGAGCGAGCGCAGCAGCGCCGCCCGGCGCTCGGGCGGCAGGCCGGCCAGTTTCCCGATCAGCGCGGCGCGGCGCTCGGCGGCGGTCATCTGCCCCGGTCGCGTGCGCTCAGCGGCCGCATGTCGGTCCACACCGTCTCGATGTGGTCCAGGCATTCCTGACGGGTGCCCGCGAAGCCGGTGGGGCGCCATCCGGCGGGCGGCTCGCGGTCGCTCCACCATACGGAGTACTGGTCCTCGTCGTTGACGACCACGAGCATCGGGGAATCGGTCATGTCACTTTTCCCAAGGGTTCGTTGAGGGGGGACGGTTCCCTGCCCCCGCCCTCCGTCAGGCGGGGAAGGCCGGGCCAGCCGCCGGGATCGGCCGGGGGCTCCGCGCACAGGACGTAGTGGTGGGGGGCGAGCACGTCGGTCCGGCCGGCCGCGGCGCGCATGAAGGCGGTGTGGACGGCCTCGGGCGTGTCCAGCCCGGGGCGCGCGACGAGATACCCGGTCAGCCGGGCGGGTCCCTCGCCCTCGTCCAGCGCGACCGCCGCCGCGCCGGTCCCGCACACCCGGCGCAGCAGCGCCTCGGTCTCCGGCAGGCTCACCCAGTCACGCCCGATCTCCGTCCACCCGGCGGGGCGGCGTACGGGGTCCAGGCCCGCGATCTTCGCGACGTGGTCCAGCGGCACCTCCTCGGCGACGGCCAGGACCAGCAACTCCTCCAGGCCGGTGAGCATCCGCACCGCGACGTCCGAGGGCAGGAACGCCGTGTCCACCAGCACGTAGAACTCGCAGGTGGACGCGGCGGGGCCGGTGGCGAAGAAGATCTTCGCCTTGACCGCGGGGTAGGCGCCGACGAAGAACGTCCTGGTCCTGTCGCGCAGCGCGGCGAGGGCCCCGGCGTCCCGCGCGTCGACCGGGGGCAGGCCCTGCCAGCGGCCCGCCCGCCTGACGTCGTTGAAGAACGCGTCCAGGTCGATGTCGGCGCCGCGCCGCCACGCCTCCGCCTGCCACGCGGCCAGCACGAGCGCGGGGTCGTAGTGCCCGTTCCGGTACGTCGCCATGGTGCTGCGATGTCCGCCTGGGAGCGCGTCGGCGAACGTGCCGTCCCCCAGGTCGACGACGCACAGCCCGTCCTGGGCGGCGGGCCCGGCCATGGCCTCCGTCCCCTGATGGTGCCGGTTCGACACGATGAGCTGCATCGCCGCCGTGTCATGCCCGGTGACGGCGCCCAGCAGCGCGGCGCACGCGACCGTGAGGACGCTGGAGGTGGTGACGCCGTGGCGGGCGGCGAGCGCCTGGGCGGCCACGGCCGCCGAGGGGGACTCCATGCCGTGCCGGACGAAGCGCGGCTCCTCCGGCTCCCGTGCCGGGAAGTCGAACATCGAACGCGGCGCGGACGCCAGCGCGTTCCGCCAGTGCCGCAGCGCCTGCCCGCCCGGCGGCGGGTCGGACGCCTCGAAGGCGGCCTGGTCGAGCGGCTGCCAGTCCGGGCCGGGCAGGTCCTCCCCCGCGACCAGCCGCGGCCACTCCTCGGCCACCATGCTCAGCGACCAGCCGTCGAGCGCGAGATGGGACAGCGCGAGGGCGAGCGCGCGCGGCTTGCCCCTCCGGCACACGACCGCGCACCGGATCGGCAGCTCGGCCGCGTAGTCGAACCCGGTCGCGGCCAGCTCGGCGGCCAGCGCCCTGGCCGCGCTCATCGGCTTGGCCGCCGCCTCGTACACGCCGACCGTGAGCCGGCCCTCCCTGCTCACCCGCTGGACCGTGCTCCGGCCGTCCTCCCCGCCGGGCACGAACGCCGTACGCAGCGTCTCGTGCCGTTCGACGAGGCGGCCCACGGCGCGCAGCACGGCGTCGAGGCCGGCGTCGCCGGTCACCGGCAGGGTCCAGGGCAGGTTGAAGTAGGGGTCGCCGTCGTCCAGCCACCGGGTGGAGCGCCAGATCCCCTGCTGGCCCCAGGTCAGCGCCGCCTGCCCGCCCCGGGCGCCGCGGAACTCCACGGTGCGCGGCGGCAGCGCCGTGAGACCGGCGACCTGCGCCGTCGGCGGGCTCGCGGTCACTTCCGCTGCTCCGCGATGTGCTCGACGAGGCCGTCGAGCGTGTCGAGGTGGCCGCCGTCCAGGTCGAGCTCGCAGTCGAACTCGACCTCCAGCAGGTCGATCAGCCGGAGGTAGGCGATCGAGGTGAGACCCAGGGCGGGCAGGGTGCAGTCCGCCGCCAGGATGTCGGCGGTCACCAGGTCGCCGCCACTCGCCTTCGACACCAGCTCGGCCACGCGCTCCCTCATCACGCCTCCTCCCGCAGCCGGGCGATCTCCGCCGCGATCCCGGCGATCGTCGGCTCGTCGAAGAACACGTCGAAGGACAGCTCCGCGTCCATCCGCTCGCGCACCTTCGCGATGATCTGCGTGATCGACAGCGAATGCCCGCCGAGGTCGAACAGGTCCTCGTCCGGGCCGATCTCCGGCATGCCGAGCACCTCGCGCCAGATCTCCGCCACCTCGGCCAGGTAGGGCGTCGCGTCCGCGTCGCCGCCCGCTCCGGCCGGGGCCGGCGTCTGCGCGGCCGCGGCGAAGGACGGCTCGACCGGGGACGGCAGCGGCAGCGCGGCGATGTCGGCGTCCGGGGCGGCGGCCACCGCGCGCAGCAGGGACAGCAGGTGCCCGGCGACGGTCTCGCCGCCGGAGCGGCTCAGGACGAGCGGGTTGAACTGCAGCCGGGCGGCGATGCCGTCCCGCGCGTCCACCACCTGGAGGTGCAGCGTGCCGCGCACCGCGCCGTTGAACGTCATCCAGTCCACCGCCGCGTCCACGCCGGGGAACTCCGGCGTGTTCCCGTCCCGCCTGCGGTAGCTGACCGACACCGGCGTCAGCGCGGTGCGGGGGGTCACCCCGCCGACGGCGCGCGCGAGCGGCACCTGCCGGAACCGGTAGACGGCCCGCAGCTCCTCGCGCAGGGACCTGGCGAACTCGGCGAACGTCCCGCCCGGGGCGGGGGCCGTCACCGGCAGCTCGTTCACGAAGGGGCCGATGTGGCCCCGCGTCTCCTCGGTCCTGGTGGACAGGTCGACGGCCACCGCCGCGCCCTCGTTCCCGTACGCCGCGAGCAGGGTGTGCAGCGCGGCGAGGACCAGCTCGAACCGGGTGACGCCCATCTTGTCCGCGCAGACCGCGAGCTCGGCGGGCAGCTCCACGTCGACGGCCTCGCCTGCCGCGGCGCGGATCGAGACCCCGGACAGCCCGGGGAGGCGCAGGTCCTGCCGGTCCCGCCAGCGGTCGCGCCAGAACTCGGCGGCCTCGCCGAGCAGTTCGGCCACCCGGGCGTTCTCCCGCCCGACGGCCTCGCCGTACGCCGAGGGAGGGGCCGGCGGCCGCGATCCCGCGTAGGCGTCGGCCAGGCCGCGCACCAGGATGTCCTTCGACATGCCGTCGAAGACGGCGTGATGGGCGACGACGACGAGCAGGTGCCGCTCCGGCGCGAGCCGGAAGAGCGTGAAGCGGGCCGTCGGCCCGGTCCCCAGGTCCAGCGTGAGGGACGTCTCGCGCTCGACCAGCTCGGCCGGCTCGCGTCCCGTGGCGTCCTCGAACACGACGGGCGGCGGCACGGCGGCCGGCGTCAGGCGCAGCACGCCGTCGCGCTCGGCCAGCGCCGCCCCGAGCTGGGGGTGCGCGCGGACCACGTCGTCGCAGGCGGCCAGCAGCCGGGTCACGTCCAGGGGGCCGTCGAACCGGATTGCCAGCGGCATGCGGTACACGCGGCCCCCGCAGCCCAGTTGCTCCGTCATCCACATGCCGTGCTGAGCGAGGGACGCCTGCGCCCCCTCCTCCATGAGCGTCGGTGACATCTCACTTGCCTTCCGTGCTGATAACGGAGTCGCCCAGCAGCGCGGGCAGCTCCTTCTTGATGACCTTTCCCGACTGGTTCCTGGGCAGGCTGTCGACCACGAGGACCCGTTCGGGCAGCTCGTGCCAGGCCAGCCGGTCCATCAGGAAGGCGCGCACCTCACTCGTGGACAGCCCCGGCGCCCTGGGCACCACCGCGGCGCCCAGCACGGACCCGAGCACCGGGTGCGGCAGCCCGAAGACCGCCGCCTCGGCGACCAGCGGGTGCTCGTACAGCGCGGCCTCCACCTGCAGCGTGGACACCTTGAACGCCCCCGTCTTGACCACGTCGCTCTCCCGGTCGACGAGGTAGAGGTAGCCGTCGGCGTCCACGTAGCCGAGGTCGCCCATGCGCACCCAGCCGTCGCGGAACGACCTGGCGCTCGCCTCGGCGTCGCCGAAGTAGGACCGGGGGACGGTGGGCGAGCGCATCCACACCTCGCCGGTCTCCCCCGGCGGGAGCGGGGCGCCCTCCTCGTCCGTGACGCGCAGCGAGCCGCCGAACGCGGGCCGCCCAAGCGCGGCCGGCCGCGTACGGTCATAAATCATGATCGTCTGGGCGGGGGCGGCCTCCGTGGACGTGTAGTAGTTCGTCACGGTCGCGTTCGGGAAGGCCGCCGACAGGCGCTCCGACAGGGCGGGAGGCAGCGCCGCCGCCGCCGACCCCAGGAGCACCACGCTGGACATGTCGTGCCGCTCGTGCAGCCCCGCGTCGAGCAGCTCGATCGCCATGGAGGGCACCACGAACACGGTGCCGGGACGGTAGGTCTCGATCAGGCGGGCGAACCGGCCGGGGGTGAACCTCGCGGGGGTCAGCACCGTCGGCCGGGCGTCCAGCGCGTTCACCAGCATGGTCTGCCCGGCGTTGGTGCCGATCGGGAAGGCGTGCAGCAGGTGCCGCGAGTGGGCGAACCTGCGGTGCTTGGGCTGCGTGACGCACCCGTAGGCCAGGTTGGCGTGGGTCGCGCCGACCCCCTTGGGCCGCCCGGTCGTGCCGGAGGTGTAGAGGATCTGAGCCAGGTCCCTCGGCCGCACCCGTGGTCCCTCCCACGCGGGCTCCGGTCCCGCGCCGGCCTCCAGGTCCGCCGGGGTCGCGCTCCACGTCTCTGTGTTCTCCTCCCCCGCGCCCTGCTCCCCCGTGCCTGGCCCGGGCGTCGTGAGGTCCCGGCCGAGCAGCACCGCCGTCGCGGCACAGTGCCGGATCATGTAGCGCAGCTCGGCGGGCGCCAGCCGGTCCGACATCGGCACGGCGACCGCGCCCGCCTTCAGCACCCCGAAGAACGCCACGGCGAAGTCGATCCAGTCGCGGCTGCCGAAGTGCAGCGCCACCCGGTCGCCCGGCGTGACCCCCCGGGCCACCAGCCCGGCGGCGAGCGCCTCCGACCTGCGCTCCCACTCCGCGAAAGTGAGCGTCCCGTGCCCCTCCACGATCATCGCCTCGCCGTCCGGCTCCTGCCCCGCGCGCAGGCGCAGCAGCTCCGGCAGGGTGAGCGCGGGCACGCCCCGCGTGCGTGTCGCCGCCGTCATGCGAGCTCCTTCTCCGGTTCGCGGACCGCCTGCGCGCCGCCCCGCGCCGCCGCCACGCGCTCGGTCACCGCCTGGTAGCCGACGACGTCGTCGGGCAGCGCGTCGGGCACCTCCGCGTCGAACCTGCGCAGCACCCCCACCCGCATGGCGACCAGCGCGATCACGGCGATCGCCAGGGCGAAACAGGCGTACATGAAGCCGATCCCGCGGCCGGGTCCGGTGCCTAGCACCACGCCCACGGTGTCGGCGAGCGGCCCGCCGGGGGCGAGCAGCGGCTCGAAGACCTGGGCGCCGTACGGCGCGACCACGCCGAAGCCGATGGGCAGCGTCGACCAGGCGACCAGCGTGTTCAGCGCGATGACCCGGCCGTGGAACCGCTGCGGCACCTTGACCTGGATGATCGTGGCGTAGACGCCGTTCAGCAGGGTGAGGCACAGCGACATGCCGAACGCGCCGATGGCGATGATCAGCAGGTCCTGGTAGAGCCCGGTCAGCAGGCAGAACACCGATAGGGCGAGCGTGGACAGCAGCACGCCGTACAACCGCCTGCGCCGCGGGCCGCCCCAGGCGGCCATCGCGAGACCGCCGAGGAATGCGCCGAGCCCGCCCGCGAACGACACCCTGCCGACCTCGGTCAGCGTCGCGAACGACAGCACCAGCGGCGAGATCATCATGAACAGCGGGGACAGGAAGACGTTCAGCACCGCGAAGTAGAACAGCATCGCGCGGAAGCCCCGGTGGCCCCAGGAGTGGCGGATGCCGCCCATCATCTCGGCGAGCACGGTCTCCCGCCGCTTCCACGCCATCGTCGCCGGGAAGCGGATCAGCGCGATGGTGAGCGTGGCGACGACGTAGCTGACCACGTCGATGATGAGGATGCCCTCAAGGCCGATCGTCGACATCAGCCCGACCGCGATCAGCGGCACGATGAGCTGCGTGCTGCCCATGGCCATCTGGACGATGCCGTTGGCGTGCCCGAGGAACCGTTTCGGCACGAGCTGCGGGATCGCCGAGTTGTACGCGAGCCGCTGGAAGGTGAGCGCGACGGACAGGCCGACCAGCAGCGGATAGATGTGCCAGACCTGCAGGTTGCCGGTCCACAGCAGCAGCCCGAGCGCGAGCTGGGTGCCGCCCGCGGCCACGTCTCCGGCGATCATCACCTTGCGCCGGTCGAACCGGTCGACGATGGCGCCGGCCAGCGGGGCGACGAGCATGCCGGGCAGCAGCCCGAGCACGGAGAACAGCGCGAACCTGGCGAGCGACCCCGTAGTGAGGTAGATCCACAGCGGGATGGCGAACTCGGTCAGCGCGGAGCCCGTCATCGAGACGAGCTGCCCGGCCGCGACGAGGAGGAAGCGCCGCATGCTGGGCGGCGGGCCGACTCTCACCCCGGCTCTCACGGTCTCGGTCCCGGCCCCGACCTCGGCCTCGGCCCCGGCTTCCGGGCCGGTCCCGTTTTCGGTTCCGGGTCCGGCCTCCGCGGACCTGCTGGAGACGCCCTGCAGCCACCAGGTGCGGTCCTCGTCCCGCTCCAGCCCCTCCGTACGCCCGGAGGCGAGGGCGGTGTGGGTGCCGGTGACGATGTCGGCGAGCTCGTGGTTGCGGTACCGCAGGAAGAAGTGCCCGGCCTCGTCGAGGACGACGCACGCCGTCGTGTCCGACAGGCAGTGCCACTCTTTGTAACGTTCCTGGTAGAACTCGGCCGCCGGGTCACGCTCGCCGACCACGGCGATCACCGGCGCGCGCAGCGCGGTGCCGTGCTCCTCGAAGATCCGGGTGAAGTACCGCTCCGCGGCGCGGGTGCCCTCGCGGCGGTTGCGCACGATCAGTTTGACCTGTTCCCTGCCCAGGTCCTCCACGTCGAGCCCGGCCGCGGTCAGGGCGTTGACCCGCTGCTGGTCGCTGGTGAGGTTGTCCAGGAAGGTCCCGAGCCAGTTCATGCCGCGGCCCGGGCGGGCGAAGGGGAACACGCCGCCGAGATACAGCGCGTCCACCGTGTGGCCGTCGGCCTCCAGCCTCCTGGCGATCTCGGTCGACAGCATGACGCCGAGGCCGCAGTGGCCGTACAGCACGAGCGAGCCGCCGTTCCCGGCCACGATCTCGGAGATCTCGGCCACGCAGTCGACGACGACCTCGTCGAACGGCCGGGACTCCTCGCCCAGTTCGTGGCCGGGCACCGCGACCGAGTAGAGCGCCCAGTCGTCCGGCAGCGCGTCCGCGAGCGGCTGGTAGACGACCGCGCTGCCCCCGCCGTACGGCACGCACACCAAGGTGGTGGTGGCGGGCCTGGCGGGGGTGAGCCGGTGCAGCAGCGAGCGCGGCACGTCACCCTCGGCCGTGAGCAGCCGGGCCAGCTCGCGGACCGTGCGGTGCTTGAACACGTCGAGCACCGTGATCTGCCGGTCCGGATGCGCCTTGCGCAGCCGGGCGATGACCCGCATCGCCAGCAGCGAGTGGCCGCCCAGTGCGAAGAAGTCGTCGAGCGCCCCCACGCGCTCGACCTCCAGCACCTCGGCCCAGACGCGTGCCACGTCCTCCTCGGCGCCGGGCGAGGGGGCGACGTACTCGGCCGCCGCCACGTCGGCCTCCGGCTCCGGCAGCCGCGCGCGGTCCACCTTGCCGTGCGACTTGAGCGGCAGCTCGTCGAGCCAGGCGTACCGCGAGGGGACCATGTACGCGGGCAGCCGGTCGGCCAGCCACGCGCGCACGTCCGCCGCCTCCGGCCGCGCGCCTTCGACGGCGGGCACGAGATAGGCGACGAGCTGTTCGCCGCGCGGCTCGGCGACGGCCTGGGCGACGTCCGGATGGTCGGCCAGCACCGACTCGACCTCGCCCAGCTCGACCCGGTAGCCGCGGATCTTCACCTGCAGGTCGCGGCGGCCGAGGAACTCCAGGTCGCCGGAGCCCGACCACCGGCCGAGGTCGCCCGTGCGGTACATGCGCGACCCCGGCGGGCCGTACGGGTCGGGCAGGAACCGGTCGGCTGTCAGGCCCGGCCGGTTCAGGTAGCCGCGGGCCAGCCGGTCGCCGCCGAGGTAGATCTCCCCCGGCACGCCCGCCGGCACCGGCCGCAACCGCTCGTCCAGCACGTACGCCCGCGCGCCCGGCAGCGGCGAGCCGATCGGCAGGCTCACGCCCGACTCGGCCTGGCCGCGGGGAGCGGGCAGCCGTGCGACGTCGTAGGTCGTCACGCCCACGGTGGCCTCGGTCGGACCGTAGTGGTTGACGACCCGGCAGCGGCCCTTCGCCGCGAGCTCGGCGGCCCAGCCGCGCGGCGCCGCCTCCCCGCCCAGCAGCAGCAGCTTCCGGGGAAGCAGGTCGTCAGGACCCGCGTCCGCGAGCAGCGCGGCCAGATGCGACGGGGTGATCTTGAGGTAGTCGATCCCGGTGCGCCGGAAGATCTCCGCCAGCTCGGGGCCCGCGGTGCGCGAGGGCACCAGGTGCAGGGTGCCGCCGGTCATCAGGCACAGGTAGAAGACCGTGACGCCGAAGTCGAAGGCGAGCGACTGGAGCAGGGCGAAGGACGAGCCGGGCTCGACGTCCAGCCGTTCCCGCACCCCGGCGAGGTAGACCATCACCTCGTGGTGCTGCACCGCGACGCCCTTGGGCCGCCCGGTCGTGCCGGAGGTGTAGATCACGTACGCGAGGTCGGCCGGCGCCACCGGCTCCCAGGGGTCCACCGGCCCCCGCGCGTCCTCGCCGGGGTCCACGGCGGTGATGTCGCCGGGCAGCCGGTCGCGCAGGTCCTGGGTGGTCACGACGATCGACGCCCCGGCGTCGGCCAGCACGTACTCGAGCCGGCCGCGCGGGTGCTCGGGGTCGAGCGGCAGGTAGGCCGCGCCCGCCTTGAGCACGCCGAGCACCGCGACCGCGAGCCCGGTCGACTGCTCCAGGCAGATCGCGACGCGGTCGTCGCGCCGTACGCCGAGCTCGCGCAGCCGCCGGGCGAGCCGGTCGGCCGCGGCGTCCAGCTCGGCGTACGTGAGGGTGTCGCCGCCGCAGGCGACGGCGGTCGCGGACGGCGTGCGGGCCGCCTGCGCCGCGATCGCCTCGTGCGGCGACGACGCCCCGTCGAACGCGTCCGCGGCGGGCGCCCCCGCCCCGGGCGCCGCTCCCGCGAACCCGAGCACGCGGCCGCGCTCGCCGGCCGGGAGCAGTTCGAGGTCCGACAGCCGCGCGTGGGGGTCGGCCACGATCGACCTGAGCAGGTTCTCGAAGCACTCCGCCAGGCGCGCGATCGTCTCCGGCCGGAACAGCTCGGTGCGGTAGGTGAGGGTGCCCCGCAGGCCGTCGCCCAGGTCCATCAGGTACAGCGCGAGGTCGAACCGGCTGGCGGTCACCTCGAACGGGTACGCCGACATGGCCAGGCCCTGGGTGCGCAGCGGCGCCGACCGGTAGTTCTGCAGCGCGAACATCACCTGGAACACCGGCGACCTGCTCACGTCGCGCTCGACGCCCAGCTCGCCGACCAGCCGGTCGAAGGGCAGCTCCTGGTGCGTGTAGGCGTCCAGCGCCGTCTCCCGCACCCGGCCGAGCAGCTCGGTGAAGGCCGGGTCGCCGGACAGGTCGGCCCGCATCGGCAGCGAGTTGATGAAGAGACCGACCACCCGTTCCAGCTCCGGCAGGTCGCGCCCCGACACGGGCGACCCGACCGCGAAGTCGTCCTGGCCTGAGTAGCGCCCGAGCAGCACCTGGAAGGCGGCGAGCAGCGTCATGTACAGCGACGCGCCGTTCGCCCCGCCCAGCTCCGTGAGCGCGTCCACCAGCTCCCGGTCGAGCGCGACGGTGTGCGCGGCGCCCGCCGAGCCCTGCTCAGGCGGGCGCGGCAGGTCGGTCGGCAGCTCCAGCGGCGGCAGCCCGGCCAGCCGGTCCCGCCAGTAGCGGATGTCGTCCTCGTGGGTGCGGCCGCGCTCCCAGAGCGCGTAGTCGCCGTACTGCACGGGCGGAGCGCCGAGATCGGGCTCGGTCCCGGTCCGGTACGCCTCGTGCAGGGCGAGCAGTTCCTCCATCACGATGTCGCACGACCAGCCGTCCGTGACGGTGTGGTGCATGGTCAGGAGCAGCACGTGCTCGCGGACGCCCAGCCGGACCAGGAGCACCCGCAGCAGCGGGCCGGTGGCCAGGTCGAACGGCCGGGCCAGCTCCTCCTGCACGACCTCCCGCACAGTGGCGGGGTCGTCGGACAGCCGCAGCTCCACCAGGGGCTCGTCGTCGAGCACGATCTCCGGCGTCCCGTCGTCGGTGGTGACGAACCGGGTGCGCAGGCTCTCGTGCCGCCTGGCCACCTCGGTGAGCGCGCGTTCCAGGGCCGCGTCGTCGATCTCGCCGCCGTCCAGCCTGACGGCGAAGGCGACGGTGTAGGCGGTGGTGCCCGGGGCGTACTGCTCCAGGAACCACAGGCGCTCCTGGGCGTGCGAAAGCGGCGGGTGGGTGCCGTCCGGCCGCGGCGGCACGGTGAGCCTCGCGGCTTTCCCGGCTCTGAGCCGCTGCGCCAGCAGCGCTTGTTTGGCCGGTGAGAGGCCGGTCCGGGTCACGACGCCGGCACCATGATTGAAATTTGCATTAAGAACATGGCATTCCTTTGTGCGCTCTACGCCTCGGGCACGCCGGCGAAATCGATGCGAAGACGCGGGCGGCCCACGACCCGGCGGCGGCATCTCCGCCGGTGAGCTTCCTGCCTGGTGCCTGGCGCGGCATGGAATCCCATTCGCCGCTCGCGCCGGTACCCCCCATTTCGGACGAAAGAGTGGGAACGCTCCCACGGCAGTGGAGGCTAGGGATCGGGCCTTTCCTTCGTCAAGTGTCATGGAAGTTTCTGTCCGTTATTAGCCCCAAGGTGGGGAATGTGAGGATATTGCCCCAGATCACGGACAATGCGGACACACTCTCCCAAATTGTCTCTATTGCCAGGGATTGACAAGGCCTCTTTCCACACCTACGCTCCGTGGGAGCGCTCCCAATAGGGTGCTCCTGTCCCTGGCAGCGAAGCCCGGCGTCGAGCGCCTCTCCACCAGACGCACCAGGAGCGGACCACCTGTGATCGTCACCGCTGCACCGGCCCGGAGCCCGCGGCATGCCCTCAGCGACGAGGATCTCCGCTCACTCCTGCTCATCCGGCACTTCGAACGCGCCCTGCTCCGCCTGTTCGAGCAGGGGGTGCTGAGCGGCACCACCCACACCTGCCTCGGGCAGGAGTACATCCCCGTCGCGGTGTCGGCCCTGCTGCGCGACGACGACTTCGTGTTCAGCAACCACCGGGGGCACGGCCACTTCCTCGCCCGCCATCCAGACCCGCACGGGCTGCTCGCCGAGATCATGGGGCGGGAGGGCGCGCTCTGCGGAGGCGTCGGCGGCAGCCAGCACATCTACCACCGGCGTTTCCTGTCCACGGGTGTGCAGGGCGAGAGCCTTCCCGTGGCCACCGGAGTGGCCCTGAAACTGGCCGGCACCGGCGCGCTGGCCTGCGCGTACATCGGGGACGGCACCTGGGGCGAGGGCGCCGTCTACGAAGCGCTGAACATGGCGTCCCTGTGGAAGGTGCCGCTGCTGGTCGTGGTCGAGCACAACGGCATCGCCCAGTCGACCCCCACCTCCGCCCAGATGGCGGGCACGATCGCCGCCCGCGCGGCGGCCTTCGGCGTCCGGCACCACCACGTCTCGTCCACCGACGCCGCCGAGATCAGGCAGGTGCTCGCGCCGCTCGTCGAGGCCGTGCGGGCCGAGCCCGCCCCCCTGGTGGTCGAGTTCGCCACGCACCGCCTCGGGCCCCACAGCAAGGGCGACGACACCCGCCCGCCGGAGGAGATCCGCCGGGCCGCGGAGTCCGACTGGTACGACCGGTGCGCGAAGGCCGATCCCGAGCGGTTCGCCAGGATCGACAGGGAGCAGCGCGAACTCGTCGAGCGCGTGGTCGCCGAGGTCTCCGCCCGGCCCCACGCACGGCCGGGGGGAGCCGCGTGACCCGGGTCTCCGAGCACCTCAACCAGGCGCTGCACGATCTCATGGAGTCCGACCCCTCGGTCCACCTGCTCGGCGAGGACGTCGGCGACCCGTACGGCGGCGCGTTCAAGGTCACCAAGGGGCTGTCGAGCCGGTTCGGCTCCCGCGTGAGGTCCACGCCGCTGAGCGAGGGCGCGATCGCCGGGGTCGGGGCCGGGCTGGCCCTGGCGGGCGACAAGGCCGTCGTCGAGATCATGTTCGCCGATTTCGTGGCGCTGGCGTTCGACCAGATCACGAACTTCGCCGCCAAGTCCACCTCGATGTACGGCAGGCCCGTGCCGGTGCCGCTCGTGGTGCGCTGCCCCACCGGCGGCAACCGCGGCTACGGCCCGACCCACAGCCAGAACCCGCAGAAGCACTT
Source organism: Microbispora sp. H11081 (assembly GCF_012999535.1). Lineage (GTDB taxonomy): Bacteria > Actinomycetota > Actinomycetes > Streptosporangiales > Streptosporangiaceae > Microbispora. Next base: position 364,029 of record NZ_JABBWV010000002.1, on the reverse strand, counting down.
CATCGGCGTGCCGGGCCTGTCGCTGTTCGAGATGACGCCGTTCCACGACGCGGGCCGGCTGTTCTCCCTGATGTTCGGCCTCGGGCGGCCCTGCCTGTTCTTCGAGGACAAGGTCCTCTACACGCGGCAGATGTACCCCGCGGACGACCTGTTCGGGTTCGAGCTGGTGGACGACGTCGCCCGGGTGTACCTCGACGGCGCGGGCCGGCCCGACTGCACGCTGGTCACCCACGGCGGGCTCGTCCACCGGACGCTCGACGCCATGCGCACGCTGCTCCTGGAGGACGACCTGGTCTGCGAGCTGCTGGTGCCCGCCCAGCTCTACCCCGTGCCCCATCTGCCGGGCCTGGAGGACGCGCGGCACGTCTGCGTCGTCGACGACGGGACCGCGGGCGGCACCTGGGCGGCCGAGGTGGCCACGACGCTCTACCCGCGCCTGTGGGGCCGCCTGCGCCGCCCGATCACTTTGGTCAACTCGGCGGACGGGGTGATCCCCGCCGCCCCCCATCTGGAACGCGAGGTGCTCGTGCAGGCCGACGGCATCAGAGCCGCGGTGAAGGAGTCGCTGTCGTGACCGAGTTCCGCGTGCCCAAGCTCAACAACAACGACACCTCCTACATCCTGGTCGAGTGGCTGGCCGAGGACGGCGTGACGGTGCGGGACGGCCAGCCGATCGCGCTGCTGGAGACGTCCAAGGCGACGGAGGAGGTCGAGGCCCCGGCGGACGGCGTGCTGCGGCGACTGGTCGCCGAGGGAGCCGAGTGCGAGCCGGGACAGGTGATCGCCCGCCTCCTCGGGAGCGCCGACGTGGCCGGCGCGGACGGCTCCGGGGAGACGGCCGGGGAGACCGCCGAGGACACCGCCGAGGACACCGCCGCGAAGACCGCTGCGAAGACCGGGGCCGCGAGCGCCGGCGTCGTCGTGACGGCGCCCGCGCGCGACCTGATCGAGGCGCACGGCATCGCCATGGAGCGGGTGTACGCGCTCGGCCGGAAGGTGATCAGGCGGACCGACGTCGAGGAACTGATCGCCGGGCAGCGCCCCCAGGCCGCCGGCGCGGACGACGCCCCCGCCCCGGACTCCCCGGCCCAGGACTCCCCCGCCCATGACTCCCTAGCCCAGGACGACGGCGCGCAGGACGACGACGCACGGTGGATCACGCTGTCGCGGGCGCAGCAGCGGACGGCCGAGGTCGTCGAGCGGTCCCGGCGTGAGATCCCGGCGGCCTTCACGGCGATGAACGTCGACGTGACCGAGATCCTGGCGCTCGCCCGCGACCTCACCCGCAAGATGCGCGCCCTCGTCGGCCTGCCCGAGATGGTGGTGAAGGCGGCGGGCGGGCTGCTCGACCGCTTCCCCATGTTCTTCGCGGAGCCGGGCCCCGGCCCGCGGGCGAGAAGGGCCGCCACCGCCGACGTCGGCGTGACGGTCGACCTGGGCCGCGGGCTGTTCATCCCGGTCGTCCGCGACGCGGGCAACCGGCCGCTCGCCGAGATCGCCGCCGACCTCACCGCCTTCCGGACGACCGCGCTCACCGGGTCGTTCCGGGAGCGCGACCTCATGGGAGGCGCCATCACGCTCACCCTGCACACACACGACGGCATCGTGTTCGCCGTCCCGATCGTCTTCCCCGGCCAGACGTGCGCGCTGTCGCTGACCGCGCCGCGCTCGGAGGTCGTCCACGACGGTTCGGGCTTCGCCGTACGCAAGACCGCCACCCTGGGCCTCGCCTACGACCACCGTTACATCAACGGTCGCGATGCCGCGGAGTTCCTCGGGGAACTCCGCACGGCGCTAGAAACACCCGCGCGATTCCTCACCGAGAATGGATGAAGCCATGAACTCACCCGCACGGTTTCCGGCCGACTTCGTCTGGGGCGCGTCCACCGCGGCGTACCAGATCGAGGGGGCGACGACGGAGGACGGCCGCGGGCCCTCGGTGTGGGACACGTTCTGCGCGGTCCCAGGCAACGTGCGCGACGGCGACACCGGTGAGCACGCCGCCGACCACTACCACCGTTACAACGAGGACCTGGACCTGATCGCCGATCTGGGGCTGGACAGCTACCGCTTCTCCATCGCCTGGCCGCGGATCCAGCCGACCGGGTCGGGCAAGCCCAACCAGAAGGGCCTCGACTTCTACCGCAGGCTCGTCGACGGGCTGGCGGAACGCGGCATCCGGCCGATGGCCACGCTCTTCCACTGGGACCTGCCGCAGGCGCTGCAGGACCGAGGGGGCTGGGAGAACAGGGAGACGGCCGAGCGCTTCGCCGAGTACGCCGAGATCTGCTTCGACGCCCTGGAGATCCGCGACTGGCTGACGATCAACGAGCCCAAGACGGTCGTCGACTGCGGCTACCGGGAGGGCCAGCACGCGCCGGGCTTCAAGGACGACGCGCGCGCGTTCGTCGCCTGCCATCACCTGCTGCTCGCGCACGGCCTCGCCTCCCGCGTACTGCACGAGCGGCACCCGGGACGCCGCATCGGGCCCGCGCTCAACCTGCACCCCACCTACCCGGCCGACGACACGCCCGAGGCGCGGGAGGCGGCCCACCACCAGGACGGGCTGGAGAACCGGCTCTACCTCGACGCCGTCTTCAAGGGCAGCTACCCGGAGGACACGCTGCGCTGGATCTCCGAGCGCGGCCCGATGGCCGACTACATCCTGGACGGCGACCTCGCGATCATCAGCGAGCCCATGGACATCCTGGGCGTGCAGTACTACACGCCGATCTTCGTCGATGGCAAGGGCGAGCGGGTCTTCCTGCACGAGCGGGCCCAGGCCGAGTGGCTGGAGATCTACCCCCAGGGCCTGCACGACCTCCTCGTCCGGGTGCAGCGGGACTACCCCGGCGTGCCGATGGTCATCACCGAGAACGGCCTGGCCGTCGTGGACGGGGTCGACGCGGACGGCCGGGTCCGTGACGACCGGCGGATCGCCTACCTCCGCGACCACCTGGCCGCCGTGCACCGCGCCATGGAGGACGGCGCGCGGGTCGAGGGCTACCACGTGTGGTCGCTGCTCGACAACTTCGAGTGGGCGCAGGGCTACAGCCAGCGCTTCGGCATCGTGCACGTGGACTACACGACCCAGAAGCGCACCCCCAAGGACAGCGCGCTCTGGTACCGCGACGTCGTAAAGAGCGGCGAACTGCGCTAACCCCCACCCCCTCCCCTCACCCCGCGTGATCTTGCAGTTTGTCGCACCGCCGCGGCGCACCAGCACACATTCCTTTCGTGATCTTGCAGTTTGTCGCGCCACCCTGGGCTGACCAGCACCCATGCCTACCGTGATCTTGCATGGTCTGGCACCTCCGCCGCGCGACCTGCGCGAACAGGCATCGTGATCATGCAGTGCAAGATCACGATGCCTGTTGTGGCTGGTCAGCGAGCCACAGGCCTCTCTGCCGCAAGATCACGAAGAGGGAATCCGCTGGTCGAAGCCGCGCGTGCGACAAACTACAAGATCACGGGGGTGGGCGGCCGGGCAGGTGAGGGTGAAAGTTTCAGGTCGGATCGGTGGGCGATGGCCCATGCACGTGCACGCGAGACCCGCCTCGCGGCAAATCGGAGTCTTTATACCGATCCTGGCCATAATCACGGGATTAAGTTGACGCGTCCGTCGAAAAGACTTAGCTTTACCGGTTATGGGAGCGCTCCCACTGACCTTTCACCCCGCTTGGATCAAGGGCGATGAGCTGGGATAAGGTCCCTGCATACGGTCAGATGACCCGCTTCTTGACGATGCGTCAGCGAGAGGACTCCCCCGTGCCCGATTACACGATTGCCGGCGGTGGTTACCAGGCCACGATCAGCGAGCGGGGCGGCGCCCTCCGGGTGCTGCGCCACGAGGGCCGCGACCTGGTGACGAGCTGGCCCGAGGGCGGTCCTGTGCCCTACTACAGCGGCACCGTCCTCGCCCCCTGGCCCAACCGCGTGGTCGGCGGCACGTACGTCTTCGAGGGGCAGCGCCGGCACCTCCCGGTGAACGAGCCCGACCGCGGCCACGCCCTGCACGGCCTCGTCGCGGGACTCGACTGGGAGTGCGCGGAGCTGCTGTCGGTGGAGGACCACCACGGCCACGTACGGCTGACGCACGTCGTGGAGCCGACCGAGGGCTATCCGCACCGGATCGCCCTCGAAGTGCGGCACGCGGTGTCCGAGGACGGCCTGTCGACCACGCTGACGGCGCAGAACGTGGGCGACACGGCGGCGCCGTACGGCTGCGGGCCGCACCCGTGGTTGCTGGCGGGGCCGGACGTCACCGCCTACGAGCTCGGCCTGCCGGCCGGGCGGGTGCTGCTCACCGACGACCTGCTCGCCCCCACCGACCTGGTGGACGTCACGGGGACGCCGTACGACTTCCGTACGCCGCGGGTGATCGGGGACACCGCCGTCGACCACGCCTACACGGGCGTGACGGAGGGACGGGTGCGCGCGCTCGGGCCCGAGGGCGGGGTGGAGCTCACCTGGGACCCGGCGGTGATGCCGTGGGTCCAGATCTGCACCGGCACGGGGCTCGGCCACAGGGGACTGGCCGTGGAGCCCATGACCTGCCCGCCCGACGCGTTCAACTCGGGCACCGACCTGATCGTTTTGCAGCCGGGGGACAAGCACGAGGCCACGTGGACCATCGCGGTCACCACTCCGACCCGGGAAGACTGAGAAGACCGAATGGACAGCAGGACGAAGAGGCGGTTGTCCCCCGCGCAACTCGACAAGGTCGCCCGCGACGCGCTGGGCTGCGGGCTGACCTCGTCGGAGGAGCTCAACGACGGTTTCGCCAACGCCGTGTGGCGGCTCGGCCTCGACGACGGACGTGAGGCGGTGCTCAAGCTCGGGCCGCCGCCCGACCTGCGGTTGCTGGCCTACGAGCGGCACCTGCTGCGCACCGAGGCGATGGTCTACCACCTCGCCGGGCCCACGGGGCTGCCGATGCCCGAACTGCTGAAGGCGTCGTTCGACGATCCGGTGCTGGGCGGGGACTACCTCATCCTGTCGGCGCTGGACGGGGTTCCCTGGAACCGGACGAAGGTCACCCCCGCGGAGGAGGGCGCGCTGCGGTTCCAGCTCGGCCGCCACCTCGCCCGCCTGCACGCCGTCCCCGGCACGGGCGTCTTCGGCTACCCGTACGCCGGGCTGACCGGCCAGACGTGGCGGGAGGCGTTCCTCGTCATGATCGGCGCCCTGCTCGACGACGCCGTCCACTACAACACCCGGCTCCCGGCGACCATCGTGGAGATCGTCGGGCTCGTCCACATGAACGCGCACGTCCTCGACCAGGTCACCACGCCGTCGCTGGTGCACTTCGACCTGTGGCCCGGCAACGTGTTCCTGGACGGCGACAGGCGCGTCCAGGCGCTCATCGACCACGAGAGGGCCTTCTGGGGCGACCCCCTCGCCGACTTCGTCACGCCCACCATCTTCGGCGAGCTGCGCGAGGACGACCCGATGCTCGCCGGGTACCGGCAGGAGGCCGGCCCGGTGCGGCTCGACCACGCCGCCCGGATCCGCATCACCCTCTACCGCGCCTACCTCTACCTGATCATGCTGGTGGAAGAGGGCCCGCGGCAGTATCCGGAGGAGGCCTACGCCTCCACCAGGGACGTCACCACGCGGTCACTGGCCGCCTGCCTGGACGTGCTGCGGGCGGGGTCGCGCAATCCCGCCCACGTCTGACGCCACGCGCGCCGGAGGTCAGGCCTCCAGCGTGAGGGACTCCGAGCCGCGCACGTTGCCGGTGTGCGGCTCGGAGCCGGGGCTCGCGGCGAGCGCCGCGGGGGCTCCCACGGTCAGCGACGCCACGAGGGACAGGACCATCGCCCCGGCCGCGACGCGCGGCAGGCTGGTGACACGAGCACTCACAGCGGACTCCCGAAGGCCGACTCCATTGATCACAACGTAGCGGGTCCCGTGTGCGCCGCGGTAGGCCCACCGGGGCCGGCCCTGGCGGCCCGGCCCGCCGCGTGAGATGATTTCAGCGGGTGATGAATTATGGAGACCACATGCGTGATCGCGGGCGGCGGGCCCGCGGGGGCGATGCTCGCGCTGCTCCTGGCCCGCGCGGGCGTCGACGTCACTCTGCTGGAGAAGCACGCGGACTTCCTGCGTGACTTCCGCGGCGACACCATCCATCCCTCGACCCTCCAGGTGCTGGACGAGATCGGGCTGTCCGAGGCGTTCCACCGGCTGCCGCACCGCAAGGCGCACACCATGTCGGTCAGGACCGACGACGCCGAGGTGCCCATCTCCGACCTGCGGCGCCTGCCGGGCAAGTATCGGTACATCGCCTTCGTCCCGCAGTGGGACTTCCTCGACCTCCTCACCCGTGAGGCGCGCGCCTACCCGGGCTTCCGCCTCCTGATGAACGCCACGGTCACCGATCTCGTACGGAGCGACGGCGCGATCCGTGGCGTGCGCTACCGCGACGAGCGGGGCGAGGAGCACGAGATCAGGGCGCTGCTCACGGTCGCCGCGGACGGCAGGCACTCCGACCTGCGGCGGGCGGCGGGTCTTTCGCCGAAGCGGTTCGGCGCGCCGATGGACGTCGTCTGGTTCCGGCTGCCGCGCGCGGCGGACGACCCGGGGGAGCCGTTCCTGCGGACCTCGGCGGGGCGGCTCATGGTCGCGATCAACAGGGAGACGTACTGGCAGCTCGCCTACGTCATCCCGAAGGGCGGCTTCGCCGCGCTGCGGGACGGGGGCGTCGACGGGCTGCGCCGCGAGGTCGGACGGCTGCTGCCCTTCCTCGCCGGCAGGACGTCCGAGCTGCGCGGCTTCGACGAGGTGGGCGTGCTGAGCGTCGAGCTGAACCGGCTGACCCGCTGGCACCTGCCCGGGCTGCTGCTGATCGGCGATGCGGCCCACGCGATGTCGCCGGTCTTCGGCGTCGGGATCAACCTCGCCGTGCAGGACGCCGTCGCGACCGCCAACATCGTCGGGCCCGCCCTGCGCCGCGGCGAGGCCCCCGCGGCGCTGCTGGCGCGGGTGGAGCGGCGCAGGAAGGCGCCCACGGCCGTCGTCCAGGCCGCGCAGCGGGTGGTGCAGGAGCGGCTCATCAGGCCCGCCCTCACCGGGCCGGTGGCGCGGATACCCGACCTCACCCGCGTACCGGTGGTGCGCTCGCTGCTGCCCCGCTTCATCGGGCTCGGCGTGCTGCCCGAGCATGTGCGGCTTCCCGCGCAAGAAAAAAGATCTCAGCAAGTGGACAGGGAGGGAGCCGCACAGGACGGGGTGCAATAACCTTGGTGACCGTGAGCGCATCAAACCCCGACACCTCGCGTGCCCTGGCCACCTGGCGTGACCTGCCCGCGGCCCAGCAGCCGGACTGGCCCGACCGCGGCGAACTGGACAAGGTCGTGGCGGAGCTGACGTCCCTGCCCCCGCTGGTGTTCGCCGGCGAGTGCGACCAGCTCAAGGACCGCATGGCCGCCGTGGCGCGGGGCGAGGCGTTCGTCCTGCAGGGCGGCGACTGCGCGGAGACCTTCGCGGGCGCGACTGCGGAGAACGTGCGCAACAAGCTCAAGACGCTGCTTCAGATGGCGATCGTGCTGACCTACGCGGGCCGCGTCCCGGTCGTCAAGATCGGCCGGCTCGCCGGGCAGTTCGCCAAGCCGCGGTCCAAGCCCACGGAGACCCGCGACGGCGTCGAGCTGCCGGCCTACCGGGGCGACATGGTCAACGGGTTCGACTTCACCCCCGAGGCCCGCCGTCCCGACCCGAACCGGCTGCTGCGGGCCTACCACTCCTCGGCGAGCACGCTGAACCTCGCGCGGGCCTTCACCAAGGGCGGCTACGCCGACCTGCGCCAGGTCCACGCCTGGAACCAGGACTTCGTCGCGGAGTCCCCGGCCGGGCGGCGCTACGAGCAGCTGGCCCGCGAGATCGACCAGGCGCTGGCGTTCATGCGGGCCTGCGGGGCCGACCCCGAGGAGTTCCACACCGTGGAGTTCTACTCCTCCCACGAGGCCCTGATCCTCGACTACGACCAGGCACTCACCCGGATCGACTCCCGTACGGGCCTGCCGTACGACGTGTCGGCGCACATGGTGTGGATCGGCGAGCGCACCCGGCAGCTCGACGGCGCCCACGTGGAGTTCTTCAGCCGCATCCGCAACCCGATCGGCGTGAAGCTCGGCCCGACCACCACGCCGGAAGAGGCCCTCGCGCTGATCGACAAGCTGAACCCGGACAACGAGCCCGGCCGGCTCACCTTCATCACGCGGATGGGCGCGGGCAGGGTCCGCGACGCGCTGCCGACGCTGGTGGAGAAGGTCAACGCCAGCGGCGCCACCGTGGCCTGGGTGTGCGACCCGATGCACGGCAACACCTTCGAGGCGCCGAGCGGGCACAAGACCCGCCGCCTCGACGACGTGCTCGACGAGGTCGCCGGGTTCTTCGAGGTCCACCACGCGCTCGGCACCCACCCCGGCGGCATCCACATCGAGTTCACCGGCGACGACGTCACCGAGTGCGTGGGCGGCGGGCACGCGATCGTGGAGGAGGATCTGGCGCTGCGGTACGAGACCGCCTGCGACCCCCGCCTCAACCGCGGCCAGTCGCTCGACCTCGCCTTCCGCGTCGCCGAGCTGTACCGGTCGAGCTGACCGGCGCGCCGCGGGCGCGCACACACTGACACCGCCGTCGCCCTCCGATCACTCGGACCGGGTGACGGCGGTCTCGTCTGCCGGGCGGCTCCTCAGCTGTTCTTGGCCTCGGCCTCGATCTGGGCGCGGATGGCGTCCATGTCGAGCGCCCGCAACTGGCGGATCAGGTCCTCGAGCGCCGGCGCGGGCAGCGCGCCCGGCTGGGCGAACACCACGATGCCGTCACGAATCGCCATAATTGTCGGAATCGCACTGATCTCAAAGCCCTCCGACAGGGCCGGCTGCGCCTCGGTGTCGATCTTCCCGAAGGTGATGTCCGCGTGCTCCTCGGACGCCTTTTCGAAGATCGGGGCGAACGAGCGGCAGGGGCCGCACCAGGACGCCCAGAAATCCAGCAGTACGATGCCATTGTCGGCGATGTCGTTGAAGTTCTTCTCGGTTACCTCGATGGTCGCCACGGGCGACTCCTTTCGCTCGGTCTTCAGCGGGCATAACCAGCCGGACGATCCCAGCATTCCATTTCGCGACACCACTCGCGTGACTGGGCAGGAGACACCTTCTTGATGTAGAAGGAGCACCCGGATGACGACTCACGCCGTACGGCCGACCGATCTGACGGTCCCGAAAGGGCCCGGGGGCCGGATCACCACCTGGATGTCGAGCACGGACCACAAGGTGATCGGCAACCTCTACATGATCACCGCGTTCGTGTTCTTCATCATCGGCGGCCTGGAGGCCATGGTCATCCGGGCGGAGCTCCTCGAGCCCGGCATGCAGTTCGTCACCCTGCAGCAGTACAACCAGCTCTTCACGCTGCACGGCAGCGTCATGCTGCTGCTGTTCGCGACGCCGCTGTTCGCCGGGTTCGCCAACGCGGTGATGCCCCTGCAGATCGGCGCGCCCGACGTGGCGTTCCCCAGGCTCAACATGGCGAGCTACTGGCTGTTCCTCTTCGGCGGCCTCATGGTGCTGGCGGCCTCGCTCGCGGGCGGTGCGCCGACGTTCGGCTGGACGGCCTACACGCCGCTGGCGCACACGGCCTACACGCCGCAACTCGGCGCGGACCTGTGGATCATGGGCCTGGCCCTGTCCGGACTCGGGACGATCCTCGGCTCGGTCAACTTCATCACGACGATCATGTGCATGCGCGCCCCCGGCATGACGATGTTCCGGATGCCGATCTTCACCTGGAACGTGTTCTTCACCTCGATCCTCGTGCTGCTGGCCTTCCCCGTGCTCGCCGCCGCGCTGCTGGCCCTGGAGATCGACCGCAAGTTCGGCGCGCACATCTACGATCCGCAGACCGGCGGGCCGCTGCTGTGGCAGCACCTGTTCTGGTTCTTCGGCCATCCGGAGGTCTACATCATCGCGCTGCCGTTCTTCGGCATCGTCACCGAGGTGATCCCCGTCTTCAGCCGCAAGCCGCTGTTCGGGTACGTCGGCATGGTCGGCGCGACGATCGCGATCACGGGTCTGTCGATGACCGTCTGGGCGCACCACATGTTCGCCACCGGGCGCGTGCTGCTGCCGTTCTTCTCGCTGATGACGTTCCTGATCGCCGTGCCCACGGGCGTGAAGTTCTTCAACTGGACCGGCACCATGTGGCGGGGCCATCTCTCGTTCGAGACGCCGATGCTGTGGGCGGTCGGCTTCCTCGTGACGTTCCTGCTCGGCGGGCTCACCGGGGTGATCCTGGCGTCGCCGCCGCTCGACTTCCACGTCACCGACAGCTACTTCGTCGTGGCGCACTTCCACTACGTGGTCTTCGGCACCGTCGTCTTCGCGATGTTCTCGGGCTTCTACTTCTGGTGGCCGAAGTTCACCGGGAGGATGCTGAACGAACGGCTCGGGAAGATCCACTTCTGGATGCTGTTCATCGGCTTCCACATGACGTTCCTCATCCAGCACTGGCTCGGCTCGCAGGGCATGCCGCGGCGGTACGGCGACTACGCGGCCAGCGACGGCTTCACCTGGATGCACCAGGTGTCGAGTGTGGGCGCGTTCCTGCTCGGGCTGTCCACGCTGCCGTTCCTCTACAACCTCTGGTGGACCGTGCGGCACGGGGAGAAGGTGACGGTGGACGACCCGTGGGGGTCGGCCAACTCGCTCGAATGGGCGACGTCGTGCCCGCCGCCGCGCCACAACTTCGTCTCCATCCCGCCGATCCGCTCCGAGCGGCCCGCCTTCGACCTGCGCCACCCCCGTGTGGGCGGCGAGCCGGGCGAACCGCCGGCGACCAAGCGGGACTTCGTCGATCCCGACGCGAAATAGGAGAAGGGACCCCCGTCGCCGGGGGCCCCTTCTCGCGCGGGTCGTCAGTGCTTGCCGCCGGGCAGGTCGAGCCCGATCAGCAGCGGGTCGTGGTCGGAGGAGCGGAACGCGTCGGGCCGGTACAGGCTCCGCGGGTTGAACTCCAGGTTGTAGTCGAGGATGCGCGGCTCGTCGGCGTTGACGTGCCAGATCGTCGCCCCCGTCACCCGCTTGACCAGTTGCTTGCCGGCCATGGCGTGGTCGAGCTCACCGGACAGCCCGTCGAACAGGTAGCTGTAGCGCTGCGCCGCGGGGACGAACCGCTTGGACAGGCTGGTGAGGCCGCCCTGCTCCAGCGTGCCGATCGGCTCCTCCTCGCCGTAGGCGTTGAGGTCGCCGATCACCAGCGGGTTCGGCAGGTCCAGCGAGTCGATCAGGCCGAGCACCGTCGTAGCCTGCCGTACGCGCTCGGCGTTGTAGCAGCCCTGGCCGTCGCCCTGGTCGATGTCGCCGCCGGTCGCCTCCTCGTCGCAGCCCTTCGACTTGAAGTGGTTGACGAGCAGCGTGAACGGCTGGCCTCCGCCCGTGCGGCGGAAGGTCTGGATCAGCGGCGGACGCCGGAAGACGGGGTCGGTCGACGACAGCGTCTCGCCCACCGGGCTCACCCGCGCCGGCTTGTAGATCGCCGCCACCTGGATCGCGTCGGTCCCCGGGTAGGGGTGCGCCAGGGCGGCGTACGTGCCCGCGCCGACCTCGGCGTTCAGGGCGGCGACCAGCGCGTTCAGCGCGGTCTGCCCGTTGTTCTCGACCTCCATGAGCCCGACCACGTCGGCGTTCAGGCCCTTCAGCGTGGCGATGAGCTTCGTGAGCTGCCGCTGCTGCTCCTCGGCCGTGTCGGCGCCGCGCGAGTCGAGCGTGGTGAACCAGTTGAGCGTGTTGAGGCTCGCGACGCGGACGTTGCCGCCCACCGGCGCGGGCGCCGGAGTTCTCGGGTTGGTGCGCGCGAAGGTGATCGGCTTGGTCGGCTCCAGCCGGTAGGCGCCGAAGCCGTAGCTCAGTACGCCGGTGACGCCCGTCGCGGTGTCCCCGAGCCGGACGACCTCCGGAGTCGTGTACGGGATCGTGGCCGGGTTCTCGGTGTTCGAGCCGTCGTCGATCAGCAGCGACCTGCGGGCGTCAAGCGCGGGGTCCACGCCGGGCCGGTCGGTCGGCTGGAACAGCCTGCCGCCCGCGGCGACCGTCACCTCGCCGTACCTGCCGAGGTTGTAGTGGTCGGTGACCGTCAGCGGCTCGGGGAACGTCACCAGCACGTTCTCGTACGGCTCGAAGGTGGCGCCCGTGGCCCGCGGCAGGTCGTAGGCCGCCGGGGTGATCGTGCCGGTGCCGCACACGTCCACGGCCGTGACCGGGGACAGCTCGGTGAGCCCGTTGAACTCGACGACCCGTCCGGTGACGAGCACGCGGTCGCCCACCTTGACGTCCTTCACGGTCGCCCTGGCGAACGCGAACAGGCCGTCGGAGGTGGCCGGGTCGGCGTCGGGCGTCGGGTCCTGGAAGTAGAAGCCGCTCTGCTGGCCGGTCTCCTGGAAGTCGCCGGTCACGATGCCCTCGACCCGGACGGTCTGCCCCACGAGCGGGGAGGCGTCGCCGCTGCCCTGGACCTCGGCGATCTGCCGGGTCGCCGGCACCTCGCAGGGGTCCGTGGCGGGCGACGGCGAGGCGGAGGGCGACACGGAGGGCGACACGGAGGGCGACACGGAGGGAGACGCGGAGGGGGACGCGGAAGGACTCGCCGACGGCGACGGGGAGACCTCGCCGCAGGGCGCGGGAGGCGTCGCAGTGTTGCGCGGCGCGGGCGTGCCCACGGCGAAGTCGGCGGCGTTGTCGTCGGTGTCGGCGCAGCCGCCTCCGGCGCGCACCGCGGCGGTGGCGTTGCCCAGCCCCGGGGCCGCCGCCGTGCCCTCGTAGTAGTTGGCCGTGCCGTACCCGACGAGGTCGGCGATCTGCGCGGTCTGCTCCGGGGTGCAGAGTGCGGAGCCGCCGTTGCAGGCCAGGCCCGTGGCCGAGCGGACCAGGGCGACCTTGCCCGCCGTGGCGCTCAGGCTGAGCGTGCCGGTGGTGTCGGGGGCCGGGAGCGCGCCGCTCGGCGTCGATCCGGCGGAGAGCTGGACGAGGTGGTACCGGCCGGGAGCGAGCGAGCCCGACAGGTTCTGCTTCTGGGAGCCGAACAGGCCGGTCCCGGTGGCGCTCGTGTACTGGACGGACCAGCCGTCCAGCGAGACGGTGGCCGTGCTGCGGTTGAACAGCTCGACGTAGTCGTTGGTGTAGGGGGCGCCGGAGTTGCCGCCTCCCCCGTACACCTGGCTGATCACCACGTCGCCCGGCTCGGCGGAGGCGGGCGCGGGCGAGACGACCGCGACGCCGGCGGCCAGGAGGCCGGCGGCGGCGAGCACGGCGATCGCACGGGCGCCGAAGCGGTCAGGAGAACTGACCCTGGATAGAGCACGCATGCCCCGGACTTTAGGGCGATACCACCCCCACGCCAGGACATATAAGTGTCTTTATCGGAAACTTGTAGGACTTTGCCGATTACCTGACCTCGCCACCGTACGCGCGCTGCCCTTGCGCGTCCCGGCCCGACGTGGATCGGTCCCGTCCGGTCAGGCGTGGACGACGGCCACAGGACAGGTGACCGCGTCGATCAGCGGCCGGGTCACCGACCCGAGCCTGCCGAGCACGCCCCTGGAGCGGGTCGCCCCGACGACCAGCATGGTCGCGCCGGGAGACGCGCCGGTCAACACGTCGAGCACGGCGCCCTCGACCGGCTGGAGCAGGGTGTGCACGTCCGGGTACCGCGCGCGCCAGGACGCCACGGCGGATTCCAGCGCCTCGACGGCGTCCCTGCCCGGGACCTCCGACATCACCATCGGCGCCATGCCGGCGCCCCACGCGGCCGACGGGTAGTGCCAGGCGTGCACCGCGATCAGGGACAGCGCGCGCAGGGCGGCCTCGCGGTAGGCGAAGTCGAGCACGTGGTCGTCGCCGCCGCCGACCCCGACGACGATCGGGCCGGGGTGCCTGCGGTGCGGCAGCGCTCCCGCGCCGCGGACCACGATGACCGGGCAGAGCGCGTGCGTCGCCACATGACCCGCGACCGAACCCGCCACCCGCCGCATCGCACGCCGGGCCGCGCTGCTCAGCCCGCGCGAGCCCACGACGACGAGCTCGGCCGTCTCGGACAGCGCGACGAGCCGATCGCAGGGCGAGCCCTCGAACAGGTCCTCGCGCACGGTGACGCCGCTCGTGCACTGCCGCGCGCACTCGGCGCCGTGCCACAGCACGTGCTCGGCCGCGTGGTGCAGCGACTTGCGCGCCTCCTCGTCGGCCTCGCCGTACGGCGTCCGCCACGCGTGGCTGACCGTGATGGGCGTGTCGCGGTACTCGGCCTCGTCCATCGCCCAGTCGAGCGCCTGCATGGCGAAGTCGGAGCCGTCGTAGCCGACGACGATGCCGCGGCGGCCGGCCGGGCTGCTGGGTTCCATACCCTTCATGCTCCGCCGCGGGCCGCGCGGCCCGGCAGGGCGGAAAGTCCCTAGACCGGCGGGACGTCCGGCCTGCGGGGGGATCAGATCAGGATCTGCTGCCGGCGAGCATTCCGGGACGGCGGTCGTGCTCCATGCCGGGCAGCACGACGACGACGGGGCACCTGGCCCGCAGCAGGCAGGCGGACACGACCGGGTTGAGCACGGGATAGGGCTCGGACTCCGCCTCGTGCGCACCGAGCACCAGCAGGTCGGCGCCCTCGGTCGCCCGCAGCAGGACCTGCGCAGGCGGCCCCTCGACCACCACCGGCTCGACATGGCGCTCGCCGAGCTCCGCGACGGCCTGGCCCGCGACGTCGAGCGCCCTGCCGTGCTCGTCCTCGCGTGAGGTGCGGCTGGCGATCGGCGCGTAGTGGGCGTGCAACCCGCCCGTCCACTCCCAGGCGTACACCGCTTCGACCCGCGCGCCGCGCAGCGCGCCCTCGGCGGCGGCCCACCGCAGTGCGGCCTGCGACGCCATCGATCCGTTGATGCCCACCACGATCTTCGGCTGGTTCACGTTCCGCCTCGCTCTCCGCTCTCAGTCTCGCCGTACAGGGTTAACAGGACGTTGCCGCGGCGAAACGGTCAGACGACACCGCCCACGAGCATCCCTGTACCCAGGAACACCGTCTGTACCTCGGGTGACGGCGGGGACAGGCCCATGTTTTGGGAGGCTGGACCGCACCCGAGAACAGGGTATCCGCGAATCCCTGTGCTGCCGGTACGGCCCTTTGCCGACCCCGGGGCGGCCACGGGCCCATTCCTTGCCATGCCACGACACCACTCCACGACACCACTCCACGACGACACCCCACAAGAACACCGCGCGGCGGCCCGTGGCGGCAGTGCCGTACGGCTCGCGCGGCGCGGGACCTTCGGCCCGGGTTCCCGGCCTTCCCCTGACACCGTCTCAGGGACCACCCTGATGCGCCCCCGGATCCTCCGGCCGTAGCCTTGCGGCGGAACGGGGAGGGGCGATGGCGAACGCGGGTCCGATCGACGAGCACGTCGCGTCGATGCGCCGTGCGCTGCGCGGGCCGCGCGGCGCCAGGCGCGACCTGCTGGCCGAGGCGCGCGACAGCCTGCTGGACGCCGCCGAGGTGTACGAGAGCGAGGGCCTGCCCCGGGCCGAGGCCGAGCGCCTGGCGGTCTCCGACTTCGGGACCGTGTCCGAGATCGCGCCGGGTTTCCAGGCGGAACTGGCGGTGAGCCAGGGCAGGCGGACGGCGGGGCTGCTGTTCCTCAGCGTGCCGCTCACCGCGTTCCTGTGGGCGGTGATCTGGCGGGTCTTCCCCGAAACACCGCGGATCGAGCAGGTCAAACCGGATTGGTTCGGGCTCCTGGCCAGGACGGTGGACCTGATCCAGCTCGGCGTGGGGGTCGTGGGCGGCCTCGCGCTGCTCGCACTCGGGCGCGGGTCGCGGCGCTTCCGCCGTCCCGCGCTGCTCACCCGGTGGCTCGGCGTGTTCGTGTGGGTCCAGACCCCGCTGGTCGGGGCGATGGGCCTGGCGCTGGCGGCGGCCGCGCAGGGCCCCGTGGGCTTCACCGGCTACCTGCCCGGGCTGGCGGTGGCCCTGTTCAGCTACGTGCTCTCGGCGGCGCAGCTGTACCACGCGACGCGCTGCCTGCGCTGCACCATGGCGGTGCCCGCGCTCAGCGCAGCGGATCGAGGACCCTCCCTATCGCGGTCGTGAACGACCGCCAGGCCGACCGCTCCCCCGCCAGCGCCTTGCGCCCGGCGTCGGTGAGGCGGTAGGTCCGCCGCCTGCGCCCGCCGTCGGAGGCCCATTCACCGGCGAGCAGCCCGGCCCGCTCCAGCCTGCGCAGCGCGGGGTAGACCGTGCCGGTCGGCACGTCCAGGGCGCCGCCGCTGCGCTCGCGCAGGGCCTCGATGATCGCGTAGCCGTGCAGCGGCTCGTGCTCCACCACGGAGAGCAGCAGGGCGTCCATATGGCCCCGGAGCGCGTCGGCGTTCACGGCCGCAGCCTATCCCGGTTCTTCACGCGCCCATTCTATATGTAGGCTGTCTACATGTAGGCAGTCTACTTATGGACGTCGAGGAGAGACCTATGGACGTCGTCGGCCTCGCCCGGCTGCAGTTCGCCGTGACAGGGAGCCTCCACTTCCTGTTCGTCGTGCTCACGCTGGGGCTGGCCCCGCTGGTGGCGATCATGCACACGCGGTACGCCATCGGCGGGAACCCCCTGCACGAGCGGATGACCCGCTTCTGGGGGCAGATCTATGTGATCAACTACGCGCTCGGCATCGTCACCGGGCTCGTGATGGAGTTCCAGTTCGGGCTGAGCTGGAGCGGGCTCTCGCGCTACGCGGGCGACGTGTTCGGCGCGCCGCTGGCCCTGGAAACACTGCTGGCCTTCTTCCTCGAGTCCACGTTCCTCGGCCTGTGGATCTTCGGCTGGCACCGGCTGCCGCGCGGGCTCCATGTGGCGTGCATCTGGGTGGTGACGCTGACGGCGTACGCCTCGGCGCTGTTCATCATGGTCGCCAACTCCTTCCTGCAGCACCCGGCGGGCGCGGCCGAGGAGGGCGGACGGCTCGTGCTGCGCGACTTCGGCTCGCTGTTCACCAACCCCTCCCTCGTCTTCGCGCTCCCCCACGTGGTGGGCGCCGGCCTGTGGGCCGGCGGGTTCGTCATGATGGGCGCCGCCGCCTACCACCTGTTCCGGCGAACCCCCGAGCGGGAGTTCTTCACCCGCTCCCTGCGCCTCGGCGTGCTGACCTCCCTCGCCGGGTCGCTGCTGACGGTCGGGTTCGGGTACGCCCAGTTCGGGCCGGTCGCGTCCGTCCAGCCGGGCAAGTTCGACGGGGCGGTCCCCGGCACCGCACTCGGACTGATGATCATGATCGGGCAGCTCGTCCAGTTCGCCGTGACGTTCGTGCTCGCGCCGCTGCTGATCCGCGACCTGCTGGCCCGCTGGCGCTGGCTGCACCCGCTCCTCATGGCCATGACCCCGCTGCCGTTTCTCGCGGCGATCGCCGGCTGGCTCGCCCGCGAGGCGGGCCGCCAGCCCTGGCTGGTGTACGGCAAGCTCTCCGTGGCCGACGCGCTCACCCCCGGGCTGACCCGCGCGGACATCACCGCCTCCTTCGTCGGTTTCGCGGGCGTGCTCGGGCTGCTCGCCCTCGTCGACTACGTCCTCATCGCCCGCGCCGTACGGCGCGGCCCCGGACAGGTCGCGCTCGGCGCCGCGGACCTTCCCGTCGCCGCCGAGCCCGCCCCCGCCCACTCGCTGTAGAGGACCCGCTCCCATGGACATCTTCTGGTTCCTGACGTTCGCCGTCCTGCTGGCCGGCTACTTCGCCCTGGAGGGCTTCGACATCGGGCTCGGCGTGCTGCTGCCCGTGCTGGGCCGCTCCCCCGCCGCCCGCGACCGCCTCGTCGGGGCGATGGCGCCGTTCGTGCTCGCCAACGAGGTGTGGCTGGTCGCCCTCGCCGGCGTGCTGTCCGGCGCGTTCCCCGCGAGCCAGCCGCTGAGCCGCGTCTATCCCCTCGTCGTCGCCCTGCTGCTGGCGTGGATCGTGCGCGACGCCGGGCTGTGGTTCCGCCGCAGGGCCGACGGCGCCGCCTGGCGGCTGTTCTGGGACGGCGCGCTGTGCGCGGGATCGGCGGGGCTGGCTCTCGCCTGGGGCGCGATCCTTGTGGCCGTCGCGCGCGGCCTGCGGCCGCTCGACGCGCCCGGCGTCGTCGCGGGCGCCGCGGGAGGCGTCGCGCTGCTCGCCCTGTTCGCCTGGCACGGCCGCACCTTCGCGGCCTGGCGCCTGCGGGAGGGCCCGCGCGCCGGCGGGCGGGCGCTGCTGCTGTCGGCCTGCGCCGCCGCCGCGCCCGCGGTCCTGGTCACGGCGGCCGCCGGCGCCCACCTGCTCGACGGCGCCGCCCCGGATCCGGCACTGACTGTGCTCAGTGTCATGGTGGTTCCGTTCGCCCCGATCCTCGTGGGCGCGCAAGTATGGGTGTGGCGCACATTCTCCAGGGGCGCCCTGCCGACGTTCTTCTGATTGGAGACCGTTGCACAAGGATCTCCTCCGGCTGGCCCGCGCCGAGCGGAGCGTCCGGCTGCACCTCGCCTGCTGCCTGGCGGCGGCGGTGGCGGCCGGGCTGCTCGTGCTCGTGCAGGCGGAGTTGCTGGCCGGGGTGCTCTCCGGCCGCTTCACGGTCGCCGCGCTGTTCCCCCTCGCGCTCGTCGTCGCCTCCCGCGGGCTGCTCGGCTCCGCGCAGGGCGTGCTCGCGGGCCGGGCGGCCACGGCGCTGAAGTCGGCTCTGCGGCGGCGGCTGCTCGGCCGGGTGGAGGCTCTGGGACCGGCGTACCGCTCGGGTGAGCTGGTGACCCTCACCGGCCGGGGGCTCGACGCGCTCGACCCGTACCTGACCGGCTATCTCCCGGCGGTCGCGGTGGCCGGGGTGGTGCCGATCGCGGTCGTCGTCCGGCTCTTCGTGGCCGACCTGGCGACCGCCGTGATCGTGGTGCTCACGCTGCCGCTGATCCCGATCTTCGGGGCCCTCGTCGGGTGGACCACCAGGGCCGTGACGGAACGCCAGTGGCGGGCCCTGTCCCGTCTCGGCGGCCACTTCCTCGACGTGGTGCGCGGCCTGCCGACGCTGCGGGCCTTCGGCCGGGCCCGCCACCAGGCGTCGGTGATCCGCGAGGTGGCCGAGGCCCACCGCGCCGCGACCATGCGCACACTGCGGGTGGCGTTCCTGTCGTCGCTGGTGCTCGAACTCGTCGCGTCGCTGTCGCTGGCGCTGGTCGCGGTGCCGGTCGGGCTGCGGCTGCTGTCGGGCTCTCTCGACCTGGGCACGGCGCTGCTAGTGCTGCTGCTTGCCCCGGAGGCGTACCTGCCGCTGCGCGCGATGGGCACCCGCTTCCACGCCGCCATGGAGGGCGTCGCCGCCGCCGACGAGGCGTTCGCGGTCATCGACTCCCCGGAGCGGCCGCGGGAGTCGCGTTCGCCGGCCCCAACGGCTCCGGCGGCGGCGAGCGGGCCGCCGCGGATCCGGCTGGAGGAGGTCACCGTGCGCTACCCGGGCCGCGAGGAGGCCGCGCTCGACCGCGTATCGCTCGTCATCGAGCCGGGCGAGCGGGTCGCGATCGTGGGCCCGAGCGGCGCGGGGAAGAGCACGCTGCTGCACCTGCTGCTCGGGTTCGTGGCCCCGACCGAGGGGCGGGTGCTCGTGGACGGGACGGATCTGGCCGGCCTCGACCTCGACGAATGGCGGCGGCGGCTGGCCTTCGTGCCGCAGCGCCCGCACCTGTTCGCGACCTCTGTCGCCGACAACATCGCGCTCGGCTCCGCGGCCACGCCCGAGGAGATCAGGGCCGCCGCCGAGGCGGCGCGGGTGGCGGAGTTCGCCGGCGCGCTGCCCAGGGGATACGACACCCCGCTGGGCGAGCGCGGCGCGAACCTGTCGGCGGGCCAGCGTCAGCGCGTCGCCCTGGCCAGGGCGTTCTGCCGCCCCGGCGCGCAGGCGCTGCTGCTGGACGAGCCCACCGCGCGGCTCGACGGCAGGAGCGAGGCGGCGATCGTGGCGGCCACCCGCAGGCTGGCCGAGGGCCGTACGGCGATCATCGTCGCGCACCGCCCCGCCATGATCGACCTGGCCGACCGGATCGTCCGCCTCGACGGCGGCGCCCTCGTCCCCGTGGGTCCCGCTCCCGCCTCCCCGGTTGCCACGCGGGGCGGTGAGGCCCGATGAGCCTGCCGCCGCTGTCCGTGACCGCCGGAATGGGCCGGCGGCTCGTGCTCGCCGCGCTCGCGGGCTCGGCCGCCGACCTCGCGGGCGTCGCACTCATCGCGTCCGCCGCCTGGCTGATCACGCGCGCCGCCGAGCAGCCGCCCCTGGCGGCGCTGTCGGTCGCCATCGTGGCCGTGCGGGCGTTCGCCACCACCCGCGGCGTGTTCCGGTACGGCGAGCGGCTGGCCGGGCACGACGTCGCGCTGCGCGCCCAGGCGGGCACCCGTGAGCGCCTCTACCGGGCGCTGATCCCCGCCGGGCCGCTGCCGCAGCGCGGCGCCGACCTGCTCAGCCGGATGGTGGACGACACCGACGCCGTGCAGGACCTGCTCGTCCGCTGTCTGCTGCCGGCCGCCGCCGCTCTGGTCACCGGCGTCACGGCCGTCGCCGTCACGGCCTTCCTGCTGCCCGCCGCCGCGTTCGCGCTCGCCGCCGGCCTGCTCGCCGCCGGGGTGCTGCTGCCCGTCGTCACGTCGGCGGCCGCCCGGCGCTGGTCCGCGCGGGTCGCCCCGGCCCGCGCCGACCTGGCCGCCCGGGTTGCCGACCTGGTCCACGGAGCGGCCGACCTCGCGGCGTACGGCGCGCGGGACCGGGCGCTGGCGGCGGCGATGGACGCCGACGGGCGGCTGGCCCGGCTGGAGCGGGGACAGGCTCGGATCAACGCCGCCGCGCTCGGCGCCGGGATGCTGACGCAGGGGCTGACCGTCGTCGCCGTGGTGCTGGTGGCCCAGGCCGCCGGTCTCGGCCGGGTCGCGACGGCCGTGGCCGCCCTGACCTCGCTGGTCGCCTTCGAGCCCGCGCTGCCCCTGGCCGCCGCGGGCGAGCGGTTCGCGGGGGTGCGCGCGGCGCTGCGCAGGCTCGGGGAGACCGCCGCCACTCCCCCTGCCGTCCGGGAGCCCGCGGACCCCGCGCCCCCGCCCGAGCCGCCGCTGACGGTCGAGGTCGAGGACCTCGTGGTGCGGCACGGCGACCGCGAGCCCGCGCTGAACGGCGTCAGCCTCACGCTGACCCCGGGCCGGCGGGTCGCGGTGGTGGGCCCGAGCGGCGCGGGCAAGAGCACGCTGCTGTCGGCGCTGATGCGGACCGTGGAGTTCGAGTCGGGCGCGATCCGGCTGAACGGCGCCGACGTGCGGCGCCTGTCCTCCGACGACGTGCGGGCGCTCGTGACCGGCCTCACCCAGGACCCGTACGTCTTCCAGGCCACGGTCGCCGACAACCTGCGCCTGGCCGGTCCTGACGCCTCCGCCGAGGAGCTCAGGGCCGCCGTACGGCGGGCGCGGCTGGACGCGTGGACCGAGCGCACCGGCTGGGACACGGTGCTCGGCGAGGACGGCCGGACGGTCTCCGGAGGCCAGCTCCAGCGGCTCGCGCTGGCGCGGGCCCTGCTGTACGACCCGCCCGTCCTGGTGCTGGACGAGCCGGCCGAGGCGCTCGACGAGGACACGGCCGACCTGCTGATGGCCGACCTGCTCGACGCCACCAGGGGCCGCACCACGCTGCTGGTCACCCATCGGCTGCACGGCCTCGAGCAGGTCGACGAGATCGTCGTTTTGGAGGGCGGCAGGGTCGCGCAGCGGGGCACCCACGCCGACCTCGTCGCCGTGCCCGGCTACTACCGGGACCTGTGGGAGTCGGAGGCGCTCACCCGCCACCTCGCGTGAGCGAGGTCGCCTCCCGGAACGCGAATCGCCGGCGGGCCGTCCCCCCGGGGGCCCGCCGGCGACGATCGCGCGGACGTCAGCTCGTGGCCGACTGCTCCGCGAGCGTGGTGGTGATGGTGCTCTCCTTGCCGTCACGGGTGAAGGTGACGGTCACCCTGTCGCCGGGGCGGGCACTGCGGATGGTGCCGACCAGCGTCTCCGCGCTGTCCACCAGCTTGTCGTTGATCTTGGTGATCAGGTCGCCCTCCCTGAGGCCGGCCTTCTCCGCCGGGCTGCCGGCCGTGATCGACCTGACCACCGCGCCGGACACGCCGGCCGAGCCGCCGACCGCGTCGGCGACGCTCACGCCGAAGAAGGCGTGGGTCGCCTTGCCCGTCTGGATGAGCTGGTCGGCCACGAGCTTCGCGGTGTTGATGGGGATCGCGAAGCCGACGCCGATGTTGCCGGAACTGGAGCCGGCGGTGGCGATCGCCGTGTTGATGCCGACGACCTCCCCAGAGGCGTTGACCAGCGCTCCGCCGGAGTTGCCGGGGTTGATCGCCGCGTCGGTCTGGATCACGCCGCCGATCGTCGTGGCCTGGCTCTGCTGCGGCTGCTGCTGCCCCATGCCCCAGGGGAACTGGGGCTGCTGCTCCTCCGGGCTCTCGGTGAGCGTGCGGTCGAGAGCGCTCACGATGCCGGAGGTGACCGATCCCGCCAGTCCCAGCGGGCTGCCGATGGCGAGGACCGAGTCGCCGACCTGGAGCTTGTCGCTGTCGCCGAGCGAGGCGGGGGTCAGGCCGGACACGCCCTGGGCCTGGATGACCGCGAGGTCCGTGGTGGGGTCGGTGCCCTTGATGATGGCGCTGGCGGTCTTGCCGTCGCTGAACTTCACGGTCACCGTGCCGCCGCCACCCGCGCCGACGCTCACCACGTGGTTGTTCGTCAGGATGAGACCGTCGGCCGACAGGATGACACCGGACCCCTCGCCGCCGGCCGTGGCGGTCTTCACCTCGATCGACACCACCGACGGCATGATCGCCTTGGCGACCGCCGCGATCGTGGTGCTGGAGGAGTTGGACACCCCCTTGACCACCGGGCTCGCGATCACCGTCTGCCCGCCGTTCACACTGTTCGCGATGAGAGCGCCGGCGGCCCCGCCGCCCAAGGCCACCGCCACCAGGGCCAGCCCCGCGCCGGCCTTCTGGCGGGCGGTCAGCGTGCCCTTCCGCGCCGGAGGCGGCGGAAACTGCGCGGTGTCATAAGGACCGTTTCCATAGGCGCCGTACGACTGGTATGCCCCCGTGTACTGCCCGTGCCGCGGCGGGGCGCTCCCGAACTGGCTCCAGCCGTTACCGGGGAGTACCTCGGTGTTCTCGTTGCCGGGAACGTGCTCAGGTGAGCTCATCGCCATCCCCCTCAATGGATTCGCCGGTGATCCCGGCTCTCCGCCGGTACAGGTAATACGATGGCGCATCGGCGATAAGGTCACGCTAAGCGATCAGCGGCAGGTCTTCCGAGCGCCCTACGCGTACCTTATGTCAGCCCGTCCGAGGCCAGTACTCGTCCCTGAGCAGGCGTTTGTAGAGCTTTCCCGTGGGGTGGCGGGGCAGCTCGTCCCGGAAGTCGACCGTTTTCGGGCACTTGTAGTGGGCCAGGCGGTCCCGGCAGTAGGCGATCAGCTCGGCCTCGAGCGCGGGACCGGCGTCGGCCGGGTCGGCCGGCTGCACCACGGCCTTCACCTGCTCGCCCATCTCGGGGTCCGGCACCCCGAAGACGGCCACGTCGGCCACCTTGGGATGCATCGCCAGCACGTTCTCCGCCTCCTGCGGGTAGATGTTCACGCCGCCGGAGATGATCATGTAGGAGCGCCGGTCGGTGAGGTAGAGGAACCCGTCCTCGTCCACGTACCCGATGTCCCCCAGCGTGGTCCAGCCACGTCCCAGGGGGTCCTGGACCGACGCGGTCTTCCCCGGGTCGCCGTGGTACTCGAACGCCGGCCCGTCGGAGAAGTAGACCGTGCCGTGCTCACCGGGCGGCAGTTCGTTGCCCTCCTCGTCGCAGACGTGGGTCACCCCGAGCAGCGGCCTGCCCACCGTGCCCTTGTGCGCGAGCCAGTCCTCCGGCCCTGCGTACAGGAAGCAGTTGCCCTCCGTGCCCGCGTAGTACTCGTGGACGATCGGGCCCCACCACGCCATCATCCGCTCCTTGACCTCGACCGGGCAGGGCGCGGCGGCGTGGACGGCGCAGCGCAGCGACGACAGGTCGTACCGCCCGCGCACCTCCTCCGGCAGCTTGAGCATCTTGATGAACATCGTGGGAACCCACTGCGCGTGGGTGACCCGGTGCCGCTCGATGAGCGCCAGCGCCTCCTCGGGGTCGAACCGCTCCATGACCACCACGGTCGCGCCCAGGCGCTGGAAGGACATGCTGTATCGCAGCGGGGCGGCGTGGTAGAGCGGCGCGGGCGACAGGTAGACGCTGTCGGCCTCTGGCGAGAACAGGAGCCGGATGAGCCGCACCAGGGCGCCGGGCGCCTCCAGCGGCGCCCGGCTGAGCGGCGGCTTGACCCCCTTGGGACGCCCGGTGGTGCCCGAGGAGTAGAGCATGTCGGCGCCCTGGCACTCGTCGTCGACCGGCGTCGCGGGCCATCCCGCCACCGCCTCCTCGTAGGAGGTGAAGCCCTCGGCGACGCCGTCGACCATGAGCCGTAGCTCCACCCCGGGCGTGGCGCCGGTGACGGCGCCCGCCACTCCGGCGAGCCTGGCCGAGGAGATGAAGACCCGCGCGCCGCAGTTGTCCACGATGTAGGCCAGCTCGTCGGCCTGCAGACGTGAGCTGATCGCGGTGTAGTACAGGCCGGAGCGGTGCGCCGCCCAGGCTATCACGAGGAAGAGCGGATGGTTCTCCAGCATGAACGCGATGTGGTCGCCGGGCTTCAGGCCCGCGGCCCGCAGCAGATGGGCGAGCCGGTTGGACTCCTCGTCGAGTTCGCGGAAGGTGACCACGCGGCCGGAGCCCGCCATGATCACCGCAGGCTTGTCCGGCGTCACCGCCGCGATCGCCCCAGGGTGCATGACCGAACGGTACTCGGTTCGGTGGCGATGTGGTAGGAGCGGATCACGGCGCGTCCGCTCAGCCCTCCGGCGTCCGGTAGGGGTCGCGCAGCGGCCCGGCACGTTCGGCGAACGCCGCCTTGATCTCCGTCATCTTCGGGCCCGGCGCGTAGAAACGGCCCTTCGTCTCGCCGTACGGCAGGAGCCACCCGGTGGCCGCGAGCTCGCGCAGGTCGCGGGCGGCCTGGCCCTGGCTCAGCCCTTCGTCGGCCTGGTACATGCCCCGGCGCAGCCGCCGGGAGACGAACACCTGGTAGAGCGCGGAGACCGTGCGCGGGTGCAGGCCCTGCGCCCAGATCCGCTCCTCCAGCAGCATCCACACCTCGCCCGCCTCCGCGAGCCTGCGCCCCACCCGCTGCGCCTGCATGTGGTGGCAGCGCAGCACGAACCGCACCCAGGAGAGGGTGTCCCCGTGCGGGCCCCACCGGCCGTTCTGCACCATCCGGAGCGCTTGGTAGTACTCGAGAGTGGTTTCCCCGATACCCAGCCACTCCTCGATCGAGGAGAACTCCGGCGTGGTGATCTGGTCGCGGCCGAGCACGAGCGTCTGCAGCGCCCGGGACATGCGGCCGTTCCCGTCCCGCCAGGGGTGGATCGCCACCAGATTGAAGTGCGCCATGGCGGCGCGCACGTAGCTGGGCGCGTCGAGGTCGCCCTCGTTGAGCCACTCCACGAGTTCCGCCAGCAGGCCGGGGACCTCCTCGTGGTCCGGGCCCTCGTAGACCACCTCGCCGGTGGCCGAGTTGCGCACGTAGATCCCGCCGGGCCGGACCGTCCCCGGGGTCTTGTCCATGTGGTGGCCGATCATCATGAAGTTCAGCGCGTGTAGCAGGCCGGCGTCGTAGCGGAAGGCCCGCGCCCGCGACAGGGCGCCGATGTAGGTGAGCGCCTGCCGGTAGCCGGCGATCTCGCGGGCCACGGCCGCCGGCGTCTCCAGCGGGTCCTCACCCGACATGATCGACTCGATGTCCTCGACGCTGGCGTAGTAGCCCTCGATGGAGTTGGACCCCTGGATCGCCCGCGCCTGCAACTGCCGCCGCAGCAGGCCGTCCCAGCGGTGGGCCTCGGCCAGCCGGTATTTCAGGTCGCGCCGCATCTCCTCGATCTCGGCGAGCACCTTCTCGTCCGCCGCCTCCAGCGCCGGTGTGCCGTACAACATGGAGTCATGACAGCATGGACGAATCATCCAGTCAACCGACTGGATGATTCGTCCATTTATGCGACTTGTAAGGTCAGGCGACCGTCTGCCGGGCGACCCTCGCCGGGGTGAGAGCCAGGTCGAGGACCTCGCGGACGTCGCCCACCGCGTGAACGGTGAGGTCGGCCAGCACCTCGGCCGGGACGTCGTCCAGGTCGGGCTCGTTGCGCGCCGGGATGAGCACGGTCGTGATCCCCGCCCGGTGGGCGGCGAGCAGCTTCTGCTTCACGCCGCCGATCGGCAGCACGCGCCCGGTGAGGGAGACCTCCCCGGTCATCGCCACGTCGGCGCGGACCGGCCGGCCCGACAGCAGCGACGCCAGGGCCGTGGTCATCGTGACACCGGCCGAGGGGCCGTCCTTGGGCACCGCGCCCGCGGGCACGTGGATGTGCACCGACCTGTCCTTGAGCGACCCGACCGGAAGCTCCAGCTCCGCGCCCCGCGACCGCAGGAACGACAGCGCGATCCGCGCCGACTCCTTCATCACGTCGCCGAGCTGGCCGGTCAGGGTCAGGCCCGTCGCCCCGGTCTCCGGGTCGGCCAGCGACGCCTCGACGTAGAGGACGTCACCGCCGGCGCCGGTCACCGCCAGGCCGGTCGCCACGCCCGGCACCGCCGTCCGCTGCCGCGCCTCCGGGAGGGACGACTCGGGCACATGACGCGGCCTGCCCAGGTAGGAGACCAGGTCGTCCGCTGACACCGCCACCGGGAGCGTCGCCTCGCCGAGCGCGACGTTCGCCGTCAGCTTGCGCAGGATCCGGGCGATGGCGCGTTCGAGGGAGCGGACCCCCGCCTCGCGGGTGTACTCGCCCGCCAGGCGGCGCAGCGCCGCGTCCTCCACCGTCACGTCGTCGGCGGTGAGACCGGCCTTCTCCAGGTTGCGCGGGAGCAGGTGGTCACGGGCGATCGCGACCTTCTCCTCCTCGGTGTAGCCGTCGAGCGTGACGATCTCCATGCGGTCCAGCAGCGGCCCCGGCACCTGCTCGAGCACGTTGGCCGTGGCGAGGAACAGCACGTCGCTCAGGTCGAGCTCGACCTCCAGGTAGTGGTCGCGGAACGTGTGGTTCTGCGCCGGGTCGAGCACCTCGAGCAGCGCCGCCGTCGGGTCGCCCCGGTAGTCGGCGCCCACCTTGTCGATCTCGTCGAGCAGCACGACCGGGTTCATCGAGCCCGCCTCGCGGATCGCCCGGACCACCCGGCCGGGCAGCGCGCCCACGTACGTGCGCCGGTGGCCGCGGATCTCCGCCTCGTCGCGGACGCCGCCGAGGGCGACCCGGACGAACTTGCGGCCCATGGCGCGGGCGACCGACTCGCCGAGCGAGGTCTTGCCGACTCCGGGAGGCCCGGCCAGCGCGAGCACGGCCCCGCTGCGGCGGCCGCCGACCACGCCGAGGCCCTTGTCGGCCCTGCGCTTGCGGACCGCGAGGTACTCCACGATGCGGTCCTTCACGTCGTCCAGGCCGGTGTGGTCGGCGTCGAGCACCGCGCGGGCCCCGGCGATGTCGTACTCGTCTGTCGTGTGGACGTTCCACGGCATGTCGAGCACGGTGTCGAGCCAGGTGCGGATCCAGCCGCTCTCCGGCGACTGGTCCGACGACCGCTCCAGCTTGGCGACCTCCTTGAGCGCGGCCTCCTTGACCTTCTCCGGCAGGTCGGCGGCCTCGATGCGGGCGCGGTAGTCCTCCTCCTCGTCCGAGGGGTCGCCGTTCAGCTCGGCGAGCTCCTTGCGGACGGCCGCGAGCTGCTGGCGGAGCAGGAACTCGCGCTGCTGCTTCTCCATGCCCTCCTGGACGTCCTTGCGGATGGTCTCCGCGACGTCCACCTCCGCGAGGTGGTCGCGCGCCCAGCCCACCAGCTTGTCGAGACGCTCGGCCGGGTCGGCGAGCTCCAGCAGCAGCAGCTTCTGCTGGGTGGTGAGCCAGGGCGCGTATCCGGAGCTGTCGGCGAGAACCGCCGGGTCCTTGATCTGGTTGACGGCGTCGACCACCTGCCAGGCGCCCCGCTGCTGCAGGATGGTGGTGGTCAGGGCCTTGTACTCCTTGGCGAGCTCCTCGGCCCTCGGCCCGGTGGCGACCCGCTCCAGCACGGTCGCCTCCACCCACAGGGCCGCGCCGGGACCGGTGGTGCCGGTGCCGACGCGCATGCGGTCGACCCCCCGGACGACGGCCGCGGGCTCCCCGCCCGGCAGCCTGCCGACGTGCTCCACGACCGCGCTCACCCCCACGGGGCCGTAGCGGCCGTCTATCCGTGGCACCAGCAGGACCGTGCTCTCGCCGTTGGCACGGGCGGCGTCGATGGCCGCGCGGACCTCGGACTCCGACAGGTCGAGGGGCACGACCATGCCGGGCAGGACGACCTCGTCGTCGAGCGGGAGGACAGGAAGGATCTGGGACATCAGCGCACTCCAGTAGGTTGAGTTATGTCGGCTCAACTAACAGGAGTCCGATCCTGTTCCCTGTTCTGCGCCCGTTCGCTGTGAGCGATCGTAATTGTGTAATCGCCGCAGGCGGCTCAGGTCAGCAGCGCCTTGAGGTCCTCGCGCAGCGCGGCGGCGTCCCGGAAGTGGACGACGCCGAGCCCGGCCCGCTCCGCAGCCGCGATGTTCTCCAGCCGGTCGTCCACGAAGACGAGGTCGGCGGGGGCGACCCCGAGCCAGGCCACGGTCTCGTGGAAGATCTCCGGCTCCGGCTTCACCAGGCCCATCCGGCCGCTGTAGAAACGCGGGCCGATCGGCCGCATGAACGGCAGCCCGTCGATGCCCTCGGCGACGCAGACCGGCATGTTGGACAGCAGCGCCATGGGCACCCCCACCCCGGCGAGCTCGTCGATGATCGCCACCGTCTCCTCGTTGGGCCGCGACCAGCTCGCCACGTCGAGGGCGACGACCGCGTCCAGGTCCCGGCCGGCCATCGGCCTGCCGTACACGTGGGACCAGTACGCGGCGGGGTCGAGCGAGCCCCGGTCGAAGTCGAGCCGCACCTCCCAGTAGCGGGCCTCGAACCCCGGATCACCTCCCGCCATCCGCTCGACGTCCTCGGGGGCCTGGGGGAGCGACACGACGTTGCCGTAGTCGAAAAGAACAGTCTTCATGGTCGTACGATCATAGCCCGTGTTCGTTAGTCAGGCCACGTACGCCTTGAGGAACTCGTTGGCGCTGCCGCAGCGCAGGTAGTTGCGCACGGTGTGGAAGTCGAGCCAGTCAATGTCGCAGGAGACGTCCCGGTCGACGCCGTCGAAGCACGACGCGAGCAGGGCGGGGATCGCGGCGATGTCGTCCTTGTCGGCGATGTTGACCCAGCGGCGCACCCCCGGCGGACGCGCCCCACGGCCCCGGACCGGGACCGGCGCGAGCCGCTCGAAGACGACGTCGCGCATGCCGAGCGGGCTGCCCAGCGTCACGAGCAGGTCGACCGAGAGATCGGGGTGCGCCCACAGCGCCTCGTACGTAACGACGCTGCCGAGGGAGTGGGCGACGACCACGCGGGGACGGCGCCTGCGCACGACGTCGGCCACCGCGTCGCGGGCCCGCACGCGCGGGTCACCTCCGCCCAGGTAGGCGGCCACCTCCGGGCAGAAGTCCTGCGCGAAGCGCACCGCCTGCGGGCCCATCCTCGTGAGCAGCCACTCGGCCAGCCGGTGGGCGAGACCCGTGAGCGACTCCCCCGCCGCGTCCCGGAAGGGCCCGCCGAGCTGGGCCGCCCAGTCGGCGAGGACCAGCTTGGCCGGCGTCTCCATCTGCCTGGGCGGCTTGGGAGGCCCGCTGCGCAGGTGGTGGGCGTAGTAGGCGATCTCGGCGAAGTAGTCGCCCGCGCCCCCGCGGCGGCCGGTGAGGCCCTCGTGCAGGTAGGCGTTCCACTTGGCCCGCATGGCCTCGGCGGCGCCGCCCGCCGACCGGCCCGCCTCCTCGTAGTAGTGGTACTTGCCGATGCCGTGGACGCCCACGATCGAGGTCATGCTCCCGCCATCCCTTCGCCGGAATACCGGGGGCCACTGTGCACGACGCGGTAGGCCACGACAACCGAAAGCCACGTACGCGGTGATAAATGGCGAGCGGTGGTGATATTCACCGATATAGGTTGGCCATCCGAATCGAGGGAGGAACGTCATGACAGTCCCGTTGCACGTGCGCGGCTCCATCGTCGTGCCCAACGCGGAACTCGCCTGGCGCTTCTCCCGCTCCTCCGGCCCCGGCGGTCAGGGCGTCAACACCACCGACAGCCGGGTCGAGCTGAGCTTCGACCTCGCGCGCACGACCGCGCTCGGCCCGGCACTGAAGGCCCGGGCGGCCGAGCGGCTGGCCGCCCGCCTGGTGGACGGCGTGGTCACGGTGACGGCCTCGGAGCACCGCTCGCAGTTGCGCAACCGGGAGGCGGCGCGGGAACGGCTCGCCGCCCTGCTCCGCGACGCAATCGCGCCGCCGCAGAAGCGGCGACGCCCGACGAAGCCGTCCAAGGGATCGGTCGAGCGCCGCCTGGCGGCCAAGAAGCACCGCTCCGACCTCAAGCGCCTGCGCCGCGCCGAGGGCTGAGCCCCGGCCCCGGAGCACCGCGCCAGGCGGCGAAACGGCCATATCAAAACGGCCATATCAAACGGCCTCATCAATGAAGCGACAATCGGTGGGATAAGAGCTCGCCGAGGTTCGTTTGCCGCTCCGGCCGCCGAGGAAATTCGGCGTACATCGATCCGTCACGGATCTTAGAGCGGACATTCTCGCCACCGAGGGAAAATCGGCAGTCTGGCGAGAATTGGTTGAAGGGGTGCAATTGCCCACAGTCGGCGATTTTGTTAGATCCATCGCGATAAGTGCCGCGTTGACCGTCATCTCCCCCCTGCTGGACGGCGTCGCCACGGCCGCCGTGGGAGTGGATTCCGGCGGCACCGCCACCATCTCTCCCGCGCCGCCGTACGGCGGACCCGGCGGAGCTTCGCGCGGCGGAGGGAACAGGAACAAGAACAAGAAGAGGCAGCGGCAGCATTCGCACCAGAAGGACGCGCAGAAGCAGAACGCGCTGCGCGATTTCACGCAGATCCTGGCACCGCTCCAGAAAGCCGGCTCGGACACCCGGGCGCTGCCCTACAACTGGCAGGCCGCGGGCGCGGAAGCCATTCCGTGGACCGGCCTGAACGGCGTGCAGAGCGCGGACAACAGGCCATGGAATCAGCAGGTCGCCAGCCCCGCACCCGGGACGACCGCGAACCTGGCGGCGAATCCCGCCACGGATCCTGCCGCGGACCCCGCGGCGGACCCAGCGGACCCGGCGGCGGACCCGCCGGACCCGGTGGTGGGAGCTCAACCGGTCCCCACCCCCGTCCCGATGCGCACCACGGGCACCGGCGACTACACACTGAGCTGGGACGACCGCAACGCCCAGGGGGACACGTACGCCGATCTCATCCAGCGGCTCCGTCAGGATCTCCAGTTCTCGCAGCCCGGCTACCGCTACACGAAGGTGTCGGAACTGCTGACCGGCTCCCTCCCCGGTGGTCCCTTCGCCAACCGGAGGTGCCCCGCTCCGACTCAGGACAGCGGCGCGCTGGTCACGCCCCAGGGTGAGCGGGTCCGCAATGTGGTCGACTGGTTCTGCCTGGCCCCCGAGGACGCCACCGGCCCGTGGACACCGCAGGGAATCAGCGGCACCTCGGATTCGACCGCACAGGGGACGGCCTATGACGACACCGCCAAGGCGTTCGTCTTCTCGTGGCACGGTCCCGCCAACAACAGGTCGCGTGTGACCTTCCTGAACGAGGTGGGCACCGGGCCGTTCAACCACTACCAGCATGTCCTTCTGGTGAATCCGTTCGCGGACGCGAGCGGCCCCGTCTCCTTCGGTCCCATGCAGATCCACACCGGTGGAATCGTCTGGTATCACCAATATCTGCTCATCGCCGACGACAACCGGGAGCATCCGG
Source organism: Microbispora sp. H11081 (assembly GCF_012999535.1). Taxonomy (GTDB): domain Bacteria; phylum Actinomycetota; class Actinomycetes; order Streptosporangiales; family Streptosporangiaceae; genus Microbispora. The sequence goes on along the minus strand of NZ_JABBWV010000002.1, from coordinate 331,973 downwards.
AAAACAACGGCATTCTCATCTTCGACCTGCGCGACCTCTTCGATCTGCGGCTGAGCGAGGTCAGCGACATCACCGACACCGGACGGCCGATCGGCCTGCACAACGGCACCTACTACTCCCAGGGCTACCGGTACATCCTGCCCCTGCTGGGCATCTGGCGGCCGCAGGTCACCGGCGTACGGTGCGCGTCCATGAGCAGGCCGCCGTGCTTCGGATATCTCGGTCTCGACCGGAGCACGACACCGCCGAGCGTGCTCACCGGTGAGTGGTGCGACGCCCGTCAGCCCACGCCCACCTGCAGGCCGGCCTCGCCGCAGGCGGCGGCCCCGACGGGCCGCGTCGCGCGATACAGGATGGCGCCCGACAACAGCGCGTGCGACCGGGGCTGTCTCGCGTACGGCTCCGACGGCAGGGCGCGCGCGACCGCGGCGTACACGCAGCCGACCCCCTGGACGCAGGGTGGCATCTCGTGGAACGGCCTCTACCAGTTCACGATGAGCAACAACAAGGTGGCCACCCTGGGCCGGCGTTACGACGCGGTCCCTGGCGGACCGCCGGTGCCGCACTTCGCGGCCAGGGGTGTGCAGGAGCTCTACTGGCACCGATCCAGCGATCCGGCCCAGCCTCCGATCCTGTGGTCGCTCACCGAAGGAGAAGGGGTGAAGAACCGGGTGTTGTACGGGGTCGATCCCTGGATCCCGTAGGTCGGCGCGGCGAGTAGCGACGGCTGACGCTCTCCCCGGACGCTCCGTGCCCGCGGAGAGCGTCAGCCCTGTGGACCTCCGAGACGCGCGCTCAGATCCGCCGGTCCTCCATCTCCCAGATGTGGTCGGCCACGTGCCAGATGACGCGGCGCGCGGCGTACCGGACCGGCCATCCCTCGCCGCCGGGCGGGAAGGCCTCTGAGGGCTCTGAGAGCACCCGCGTGATGTCCGCGCGCATGGCGGTCAGGCCGGCCTCGCCGGTGAAGGGCTTGTGCCGCACGCCGATCTTCCGGGCGTACGCGCGCTCGGCCTCCACGACATGGGAGACCATCTTGTCCCGGTCCCTGCCGCCGCCCCTGGGGCCCTTGCGCAACTCCTCCGGAGACGCCGCGGCCACCTCGGCGAAGACCGCCCACGCCGCGCGGGCGAGGGCGGCCGTGCGCGCGGCCTCCGGCGCGTCCACCGGCTCCCGGTCGAAGCCGGGGATGGCGGAGATCGCGCCGAAGTCCGTCGTTCTGTCGCCCTTGACCCGTGCGACGACCTCCGGCTCCCCTGGCGCGAACTCCAGCCCCGCCCGCTCGGCGATCACCCGGAAACGCGGGGCGTAGTCCACGAGGGCGCCGAGCGCGGCTTCCTCGGTCTTGCCGATGCGGCACCAGCCCGGCCAGTCGATCGAGCAGGCGAAGACCTTCTTGGGGCCGATCTCCAGGTAGACGCGATGGTTGACGCGATGGTTCATGCCGGCCAGCATGGCACCCGTACCTGACGGAACGCGTCAGGTTCAGACCAGCTCGATGAGGTCGGCCACGGAGTTGACCACCTGCGTGGGCCGGAACGGATAACGGTCGATCTGGTCCTTCTGGGTGACGCCGGTGAGCACGAGGATCGTGTGCAGTCCGGCCTCGATGCCGCAGACCACGTCGGTGTCCATGCGGTCGCCGATCATGGCGGTGGTCTCGCTGTGCGCGTCGATCTGGTTGAGCGCGCTGCGCATCATCATCGGGTTCGGCTTCCCGACGAAGTACGGCTCCACCCCGGTCGCCTTGGTGATCATCGCGGCCACCGCGCCGCACGCCGGCAGCGAGCCCTCCGTCGAGGGGCCGATGGGGTCGGGGTTGGTCGCGATGAACCTGGCGCCGTTTTCGATCAGCCGGATCGCCCGCGTTATCGACGTGAAGCTGTAGGTGCGGGTCTCGCCCAGCACGACGTAGTCCGGGTCGAGATCGGTCAGCACGTAGCCGACCTCGTGCAGGGCCGTGGTCAGCCCCGCCTCGCCGACGACGTACGCCGAGCCCTCGGGCCGCTGGTCGGCGAGGAACTTGGCCGTCGCGAGCGCGGAGGTCCAGATCGACTCGGGCGGCACGTCCAGCCCGGCCGCGCGCAGCCGTACGGACAGGTCGCGGGCGGTGTATATCGAGTTGTTGGTGAGGACGAGGAACCGCTTCCCCGACTCCTTCAGCCGCCTGACGAACTCGTCGGCACCCGGCACCGGCTGGCCCTCGTGGACCAGCACGCCGTCCATATCGGACAGCCACGACTCGATGGGCTTTCGCTCGCTCATGGTCCAAGCATGGCAGGTGACGGACGAGCCAAGCACATACCACGCCACGTCCGGAAATATCCGGCTGAAACCTCCGGTTGGGCCCTGCATGAGCGATGACAACATCCGCGGGGTGCCGCGCGGGACGGCCGAGGTGCCGCTGTCCATCCTGGAGCTCGCGACCGTCGGAGAGGGCTCGACGCCCGGCGAGGCGCTGCGCGACGCCACCGCGCTCGCCCAGCGGGCCGAGGACTGGGGGTACCACCGCATCTGGGTCGCCGAGCACCACGGCATGCCCGGCGTGGCAAGCTCCTCCCCCGCCGTGCTCATCGCGCATCTCGCGGCGGCGACCCGGTCGATCCGCATCGGTTCCGGCGGCGTGATGCTGCCCAACCACGCTCCGCTGGTCATCGCCGAGCAGTTCGGCACGCTGCACGCCCTGCACCCCGGCCGGATCGACCTCGGGCTCGGCCGCGCCCCGGGGACCGACATGGCGACGGCGAACGCCCTGCGCCGCTCCGCCGAGGTGGACCCGGACGACTTCCCGCAGCAGGTGGCCGAGCTGACCGGCTTCCTCGACGCCGCCTTCCCGCCCGGCCACCCGTACGCGCGGATCCAGGCGGTGCCGCGCGGCGACGACCGGCCGCCGGTCTGGCTGCTCGGCTCCAGCGGCTTCAGCGCGCGGCTGGCCGGGCTGCTCGGGCTGCCGTTCGCCTTCGCCCACCACTTCAGCGCCGCCAACACCGAGCCCGCGCTCGACCTCTACCGCGACTCGTTCCGGCCCTCCGAGGTGCTCGACCGGCCGTACGCGCTGATCGGCGTGGCCGCCGTCGCCGCCGACACCGAGGAGGAGGCGCTGCGCCAGACCATGCCGGGCGCGCTGTCGTGGCTTCGCCTGCGGCAGGGGCGGCCCGGCCGCACGCCCACCCCGGAGGAGGCGGAGGCGTACCCGTACAGCCCGATGGAGCGGGAGTTCGTCCGCGAACGGCTGTCGACCGTCGTGCACGGCGACCCGCAGACCGTGCGCGCCGGGCTGGAGGAGCTGCGCAAGCGCACCGGCGCCGACGAGCTGATGATCACCACCCAGGTCCACGGCGGCGCCGCCCGCCTTCGCTCCTACGAGCTGATCGCCCAGGCGTACGGGATGGTCTAGCCGCTAGCCGCGCAGGAACGTCACGACGGCGAGGACGCGGCGATGGGCGTCCTCGTCTGGCGGCAGGTCGAGCTTGGCGAGGATGTTGCCGATGTGCTTGCCGACGACGGCCTCCGACACCGCCAGCGCGCGGGCGATCGCGGCGTTCGACCTGCCCTCGGCCATGAGCGCGAGGACCTCCCTCTCCCGCGGGGTGAGCCGCCGCAACGGGTCGCGGCGGCGGCGCAGGAGCTGGCGCACGACCTCCGGGTCCACGACCGTGCCCCCGCCCGCGACGGTGGTCAGGGCGGCCACGAACTCCTCGACCTCCCCGATCCTGTCCTTGAGGAGGTAGCCCACGCCGGTGCCGTCCCCTGAGTCGAGCAGTTCGGCCGCGTAGGTCTGCTCGACGTACTGGCTCAGCACCAGGACGGCGAGCCCGGGGTGCGCGGCGCGCAACGCCACGGCGGCCCGCAGTCCCTCGTCGGAGAAGCCGGGCGGCATCCGCACGTCGGTGACGACGATGTCGGGGGCGTGCTCCTCCACCGCTTCCACCAGCCCCTCGGCGTCGCCCGCGGTGGCGGCCACCCGGTGGCCGAACCTGGCCAGCAGCGTGGCCAGTCCCTCGCGGAGCAGCACGCCGTCCTCGGCGATGACGACGGTCAGGGAACGGCCGGCAGGCATTCGATCTCCGCGCGCAGCAGGGTGGGGCCGCCCGGCGGGCTCGACAGCATCAGCCTGCCCTCGAACGCCGAGACGCGGTCGGCGAGCCCGGCGAGGCCGGTTCCTGCGGTCACGTCGGCGCCGCCCACCCCGTCGTCCCTGATCTCGACGGTGAGCAGCCGGCCGTCGAGGCGGCACCGCACGCGGGCGCGCTCGGCTCCGCTGTGCTTGGCCACGTTGGCCAGGCCCTCGCTGACGACGAAGTAGGCGACCGACTCCACCGGTCCGGGCAGCCGGGGGACGTCCACGTCGACCTCGACAGGGACGGGCGACCGGTCGGCCAGTTCCGCGACCGCGGCGGGCAGGCCGCGGTCGGCGAGGATGCGGGGATGGATGCCGCGGATCAGGTCGCGGATCTCCGCGAGGGCGAGCTTCGCCTCCTCGTGCGCCCTGGCCACAAGATCGGCCGCCTCCTCCCCCCGGGAGACCTTGGCCAGGCCGAGCGTCATGGTCAGCGCGACCAGCCGCTGCTGCGCGCCGTCGTGCAGATCGCGCTCGATGCGCCGCCGCTCCACCTCGAACGCCTCGACCAGGCGGCTGCGCGAGCGGGTCAGCTCGGCGAGCCGCTCGCCCGGCTCGGCCTTCCCCGGCGTGAGCAGCAACCTGGCCAGCAGGGCGTGCGCGGTCGCGAGGGCGGTGATCGGGTACGCCGCCAGCACGAGCACCGCGACCCCGAGGAGCCCGGCGGCGAACGCCTCGGCGAGCGAGTCGAGCGGCCAGAACTTCAGCAGCACGATGGGCCCCGCCTCCGCCACGCTGACCGGGGCGAAGATCATCACGAGCGGCACCAGCAGGCCGTACGTCACGGCTATCAGCTCGACCGGGCCGAGCACGACGGCCAGCAGGCCCGTGTAGGCGAGGGCCCGCCAGGTCGCCTGCTCCCGCAGGCGCGTCCCGAGCCATCCGCGCGGTCCGGGGGGCGCGGGGCGGTGAGGGCTCGGCGCGGGCTCCGCGTCCATGATCCGCAGCCGCCGGCGTTCGAGCGCGCCCAGCGGCACGGCGGCGGCCACCGGGAGCGCCAGCAGCGGCACTCCCACCAGGAAGACGGTGAGCAGCGCCCCCGCGGTCAGCGAGACGACCAGCGCCGCCAGCACGACCACGCCGACGACCGCGCCCGTCACCAGGTAGGCGAGGGCGCGCCAGGGCAGCGAGGTCACCAGCAGGTCCCTGCGGGCGAGGGCCTGCCACGAGCCGTTGAGGCGCACCCGACTCACCCTAGAGGCCGTCCGTGCCCGGCCGAAGACGGCCTGGCCCCCCTGCGGAGGTATGGCCGGCCATACCTCCGCAGGGGGGCCGGGACGGCTGGTGGACCCGGGTTCCGCACCGGTCTGATGGGCCGCATGAACGAAGCAGTCCAGCAGATCTCCGACCTGAGGGCGTTCGCGGGCGTGGCGCTGCGCAGGCAGGGCGTCGTGGGAGCCGTGGCCCCGAGTTCGCGCTCGCTCGCGCGGGCCCTCACCGCCGTCGTCCCGACGACCGGTCCCGCCGTGATCGTGGAGCTCGGGCCCGGCACCGGCGCGATCAGCGAGGCCATCAGGGAACGGCTCGCCCCCGGCTCCCGCCAGCTCGCCGTCGAGATCGACCCGGGGATGGTGGCGCACCTGCGGCGCGCCCGGCCCTGGCTGGACGTGCTGCAGGGCGACGCGGCCCGCCTCGGCGCGCTGCTGGCCGGACGGGGAGTCTCCCGGGTGGACGCCGTGATCAGCACGCTGCCGTGGACGCTGCTCCCCGAGGACGCGCAGGAGTCGATCCTCGGCGAGGTCGGGCGGGTGCTGCGCCCGGCGGGGGCGTTCACGACGGTGACCTATCTGCCCGCGGTGCCACTGGCACGGGCGCGGCGCTTCCGGCGCCGCCTGCGCGCCGCCTTCGACGAGGTGCTCACGACCGGGCCGGTCTGGCGCAACGTTCCGCCCGGCCTCGCGTACGTGTGCCGGAGGCCGGTGGATCATGGCTGACCTGCTCGGCCGCCTTCCGGTTCCCCTTGTGCTCGCGGTCGCGGCGATGCTGATCGTCGCCGAGGCCGGCACGCTCGCCGGGGTGGTGCTGCCGGGGACGAGCGTGCTGGTGGCCCTCGGCTACCTCACCCGCCTCGGCGTGCTGCCGCTCGCCGGGACGATCGCCGTGGCCGTGGCGGCCGCCGTCGCCGGCACGCACCTGTCGTACGCCCAGGGCCGCAGACGCGCGGGCGCCGCGACCATCCACCCCCTGGCGGGCCGGTTCGCGCCCGCCGCGTGGGCGCGGGCCCGCCGCATGGTGGCGAGGAGAGGCGCCTGGGCCGTCGCGGGCGGTCAGTGGCTCGGCGCCGCCCGCACCCTCGTCCCCAGGCTCACGGGCTGGTCGGGCGTGCCGTACGCGGCCTTCGCCCGCGTCAGCGTGCCCACGGCGGCGGCGTGGGCGACGACCCTCGTGACCCTCAGCAGGTTCGTCCCCGACCTCGCGGACGCGGTGACCGCCCACCTCGCGGTCGCCGGGCCGCTGGTGGTGGGGCTCGTCCTCGTCGTGTCCCTGACGGCGGCGGAGCTCACCGGGGGGCGAGCGCTTCCAGGGCCTCTTCGGCGCGGCGCATGGAGTCGCGGGGGTCGGCCTGGGGATTGCCGATCTCGGGGTCGAAGTTGAGGTCGTGGAACACCTCCGTCACGCCCTTGGCGGCGAGCGCCTCGACGTCCCCCCGGATCTTGTCGTACGACCCGGTCAGCGGGCCCTCCTCCGACGTCCTGACGCGGGTGACGCCGCGGACGACGAAGCGCAGGGCGCCTGGGTCGCGGCCCGCCTGCCGTGCCGCCTCCTTCACGATGGCGATCTGCTGGTCGATCGTGCCCAGGTCGGCGCGGCTGGAGCTGATCCAGCCGTCGGCGATCCGCCCGGCCCGCTCCAGCGCCACCCGGGCCGTGCCGCCGAGCATCACCGGCGGCGGCGTCGCCGGTCTCGGGTCCTGGTGCGAGGGCGGCACCTCGTAGAACTCGCCCTTGTGCTCGACGACGTCCTCGGTCCACAGCCGTCGCAGCAGGGCGACGTACTCCTCGCCGCGCCTGCCGCGCCGCTCCATCGGCACCCCGGACGCGGCGAACTCCTCGGGCAGCCAGCCGAGACCGAGGCCCACGTCGAGCCTGCCGCCCGACACCTCCTGGAGGGTGGCGAGCTGCTTGGCCATCAGCACCGGGGAGACGAAGGGCAGGTTGAGCACGGCCACCCCGAGCCGCACCCGCTCGGTGACGCCCGCCAGGTACGCGAGCGCGACGACGGGGTCGTGCACGCTCCGGTAGACCGGGCCCATCGGGTTGCCCACGGGATAGAGCAGGCGCTGGAACGTCCACACCCCGTGGTAGCCGAGTTCGTCGGCGCGGCGCGCGATCCGCCTCATGTTCTCCGGCGTGGCCCACGAACCCGACACCGGCACACAGAAACCAACCTTCATGACGACACCCTAGGGTTGTCCCACGTGATCGAGGAACTGGCGCGGCTCGCGCGCCGCGACGGACCGGTGACGGTGCTCAAGAAAGGCCGCGTGCTCGTCGTCAGGGCCGGGGACGTGGTCGTCAAGGCGCATCCCCCCGGCACAGACGAGCGCGCCCTGCGCGCCCGCCTCGAGGCCGTACGAGACCTCCCCGGGATCATGCTGCCTCCCCTCGGCCTCGAACGGCTCGACGGCAGGCTGGTCACGATCTGGCCCGCCGGTGAGGCGCTGACCATGGCCGACGTGGACGCCGGGACCACCCCATGGGAGGAGGGCGGCCGGCTGCTCGCCCTGTTACACGCCCGCCCGGCGCCCGCCGGCCTGCCTCCCGCCGGCGGGCCGGCGCGGCTGGCCCGCGCCATGGCGGACCTGGCGGCCGCCGGTGTCCCGGACGACGTCGCCGCCCCGATCCTCGCGGCGTACGCGACGCTGCCGCCCGCCAGGGACGGCGGCGCGCTGACGCACGGCGACTGGCATCTCGGCCAGATCGTCCGGTACGACGGCGCGTGGCTGCTGATCGATCCCGACGACCTCGGCGGCGGAGACCCCGCCTGGGACCTGGCCCGTCCCGCCGCGTGGTACGCCGCGGGACTGCTCGGCCCCGACGACTGGGAACGGTTCCTGACCTCCTATCTCGCGGCGGGCGGAACGGCCGTGTCCAGGGACGATCCGTGGCGGGAACTCGACGCGCCGGCCCGGGCGTTGACCGTCCAGCTGACCGCGACGGCGGTGGCCACTGCGGCGAAATCGGGGAATTCCCCCGACGACGCGGCGCAGGCGCTACTGTCCGCGTGCGGGAGGATCGTCGCGGTCGCGAAGGCCGGGACCTGATCGAGGGAGAGTTCGTCACATGGAGTGCCCCAAGTGCCGTGGCCGGATGCGGACGTTCGACCGCAACGGGGTCCACATCGAGCAGTGCGACAACTGCCGCGGAATCTTCCTGGACTACGGCGAGCTCGAGACGCTCAGCCGGATGGAGTCCCAGTGGGCCCAGCAGCACTACGCTCCCCCGCCGCCCGCGCACGGCGGGCCGGCCTGGGGCGGCGGCCACCACGGCGGGCACCACGGACACCGCCGCAACAGCTGGGTCGGCATGCTGTTCTCCAGCTGAGAGCCTTCGCGGAAGGGCCGCGGCCGGGTTTCCGGCCGCGGCCTTTCGCGTGCTCAGCGCGCCGGCCCCAGCCCCTCCGGGCCGAGCGCGAGCCACCTGGTGATGCCGATCGACTCCAGGAACGGCAGGTCGTGGGAGACCACCACGAGCGCTCCCCGGTAGGCCGCCAGCGCCTGCGCGAGCCTGCCGACGCTGACCAGGTCGAGGTTGTTGGTCGGCTCGTCGAGCAGGAGGAGCCGCGGCGCGGGCTCGGCCAGCAGCAGCGAGGCCAGCACGGCGCGGAACCGCTCGCCGCCCGACAGCGTCCCCGCCGGCCGTTCGGCCCGTGCGCCCCGGAACAGGAACCGGGCGAGCCCGGCCCTGACGGCGTTCACCGACGCGGTGGGCGCGACCGCCCGCACGTTGTCGACCAGGCTGAGCGCGTCGTCGAGCACGTCGAGCCGCTGCGGCAGGTAGCGCACCGGGACGTTCAGCCGGACCGTGCCCCCGGCCGCCGGGATCTCCCCCAGGACGGTGCGCAGCAGCGTCGTCTTGCCCGAGCCGTTCGGCCCCAGCAGGGCGACGCGCTCAGGTCCGCGCACGACCAGGTCGCCGATCGGCCCGGCGGCGGTGCGCACGCCGGCCAGTTCGAGCACCGTGCGCCCGGCCGGCACCTCGGTGGCGGGCAGTTCCACCCGGATCTCGGCGTCGTCGCGCACCGCCTCCTCCGCCTCGGCCAGCCGCTCGCGGGCCGCGGCCACCCTGTCCTCGTGCATGAGCCGGTGCTTGCCCGCGGACACCTGGGCCTGGCGTTTGCGCTCCTGCATGATGATCTTCGGCTCGCGCTTCTGCTCGTACATCTTGTCTCCGTAGCGCACCCGCCTGGCGAGCTTGGTCCGCGCCTCGGCCAGCTCGCGCCGCTGGCGGCGCAGGTCGCCCTCCGCCGCGCGGACCATCCGCTCGGCCGCCTCCCGCTCGACCGCGAGCACCTCCTCGTACTCGCTGAGCGTGCCGCCGAAGGTACGGCGGGCGGGCAGGTCGGCGATCTGGTCCACCAGGTCGAGCAGCGTGCGGTCGTGGCTGACGACGACCAGAGTCCTCGTCCACGAGGAGACGGCGTCGTACAGGCGCGACCGCGCGTCGAGGTCGAGGTTGTTGGTCGGCTCGTCGAGCAGCAGCACGTCGGGCTCCGCGAGGAACCGCGCGGCGAGCCCGACCATGACGGTCTCCCCGCCCGACAGCGTCGCGACGGTCCGGTCGAGGCCGACCCCCGCGAGCCCGAGACGGCCGAGCTCGGCCAGGGCGCGCTCCTCGACGTCCCAGACCACCGCGTCGTAGTTCGCCTCGCTGAGGTCGCCCCGCTCGATCGCGTGCAGCGCCTCGCGCGCGGGCGTGATCCCCAGCAGGTCGGACACCGTACGGCTCGCGCCGAGCGGGAGGGTCTGCGGCAGGTAGCCCAGCCGCCCGGTGACCGACACCGAGCCGCTCGACGGGGCCAGCTCTCCGGCGATCAGCTTGAGCAGGGTCGACTTCCCGCTGCCGTTGACGCCGACGAGCCCGGTCCGGCCGGTGCCGAACGCGAAGTCGAGCTCCTCGAAGACGGGCGTGCCGTCGGGCCAGGAAAACGACAGATCCGTACAGATGATGGAATAAGACATGAGGCGGCTCCGGGTATCCCAAGGGCGGAATGGTGATCGAACGCGTGGGACACCGCGGGCACGGGCCGCGAGGCGAGGGGCATGCCTGAGGTCGCTGCGCCGGACCACCGAGGGCGGCCGTGGCGCGGTGTCGGACCTCAGAGCTTCAAGTGACCCCTCCGGGGGCGCGGCGACAGGACGTCCGTCACGGTAACCGGAGGGCGGGGACGGACGCCAGCTAATTACTCCGCGGGCGCCTTGTTCCGCGAGGGCCGGTCTGACTTATGCGGGTCTTGTCGGTAAGGTGATCCTGACCTAACTTAGGTAAGGCTTACCGTGCGCCCGGGGGGCGATGTGTTCGCGAGTTATCTCATCGGGCTTCGAGAGGGCCTGGAGGCGGCGCTCGTCGTCTCCATCCTCGTGGCATTCCTCGTCAAGAGCGACCGCCGGGAGCGGCTGCCCCTGGTCTGGGCCGGCGTCGGCGTCGCCGTCGCGCTGTCCGTGGGGTTCGGCGCGCTGCTGACCTTCACCGCGGCCCACCTGTCCACGCAGCAGCAGGAGCTCTTCGACGGCGTCACGTCGCTGGCCGCGACCGTCTTCGTCACCTTCATGGTCTTCTGGATGCGCACGGCCGCCCGGAAGATATCGGGCGAGCTGCGCCAGAAGATGGGCGAGGCGCTGGAACTCGGCGCCACCGCCGTCGTCGTGGTGGCGTTCCTGGCGGTCGCGCGCGAAGGGCTGGAGACGGCGCTGCTGTGGTTCGCCGCCGTCCAGGGCGCGACCAGCAGCGCGAGCCCGCTGGTGGGCATCACGCTCGGGCTGCTCACCGCGGTGGCTCTGGGCTGGGGGCTGTACCGCAGCGCGCTGCGGATCAACCTCACCAAGTTCTTCACCTGGACGGGCCTGCTGCTGATCCTGGTCGCCGCCGGGATCTTCAAGTACGGCGTGCACGACCTGCAGGAGTCGGGGCTGGTGCCCGGGCTGAACGCCCACGCCTTCGATATCAGCGGCGTGCTCGACCCCAGCGCCTGGTACTCCACGCTGCTCAGCGGCATGTTCAACATCACCCCGCAGCCCAGCGTGCTCGAGGCCGTCGCCTGGGTCGTCTACGTGGTTCCCGTCCTGATCCTCTTCCTTCGGCGGCCCTCGGCGAAGGCGCCCGCCAGCCCCGCCCCCACGTCGGCCCAGCCCGCTTCCTGACCGGAGACCACCCGATGCGCACCCCCTTCGTCCTCGCCACCGCGGCGCTGGCTCTCGCCGGTCTCACCGCCTGCTCGGCCACGGAATCGGGCTCCGGTGGCACGACCGGGGCGGCCGCGGCCGGCGACGGGAAGATCGCCGTGGCCGCCACCGACACCGAGTGCGGTGTGGCGAAGTCCGAGCTGGCAGCCGGCACCTCGACCTTCTCCATCACGAACAAGGGCACGAAGGTGACCGAGTTCTACGTGTACGCGGCGGGCGACCGGATCATGGGCGAGGTCGAGAACATCGTCCCCGGGCTCACCCGCGACCTCGTGATAGAGCTGCCGGCGGGCATGTACGAGACCGCGTGCAAGCCCGGCATGACCGGCAAGGGCATCCGCGGCGCCCTCAAGGTCAGCGGCGAGAGCAAGCCGCTGACCAGCGACGCGAAACTCGCCGAGGCCGTGGCCGGCTACAAGCGCTACATCAAGAGCCAGTCGGACACGCTGCTCGCAAAGACCAGGGAGTTCACCGAGGCGGTCAAGGCCGGCGACGTGGACAAGGCCAAGGAGCTCTACCCGGTCGCCCGCACCTACTGGGAGCGCGTCGAGCCGGTGGCCGAGGTCTTCGGCGACCTCGACCCGGCCATCGACGCCCGCGAGAACGACGTGGCCGACGGCGAGGAGTGGACCGGCTTCCACCGCATCGAGAAGGACCTGTGGGTCGAGAAGGACGTGAAGGGCGACGGTCCGATCGCCGACAAGCTCATGGCCGACGTGACCACCATCGTGGAGAAGTCCGCGGCGCTGGAGCTGTCTCCCGTGCAGCTCGCCAACGGCGCCAAGGGACTGCTCGACGAGGTCGCCACCGGCAAGATCACCGGTGAGGAGAACCGCTACTCCCACACCGACCTGTGGGACTTCGACGCCAACCTGCAGGGCTCCAAGGCCGCCGTCCAGGCGCTGCGCCCGGTGCTGGAGGAGCGCGACCCCGACCTGGTGAAGACGCTCGACGAGAAGTTCGCCGACGCCGAGGCCGCGCTCGGCGCGCACCGCCGCGGCGACGGATGGCAGCTCCACACGGAACTGTCGAAGGCCGACCTCAAGGCGCTGTCCGACGCGATCAACGCACTGGCCGAGCCGATCAGCAAGGTGGCCTCGGTGGTGGCCCGGTGACGGGCGGCACTGCGGGCGAAGGCACTGCGGGCGAAGGCACTGGGGGCGGCGGCATCAGCCGCAGGCGGCTGTTCGGCCTGGGCGCGGCCGGCGTCGCCGCCGTGGGTGCCGTCGGGGCCGGGGCGGTCGCCGGCCGGTCCTTCGCGCCGGAGCCGGTCGCCCACGCCGCCGCGGCCTCCGCCGACCCCGTGCCCTTCTACGGCCCGCACCAGGCGGGCATCACCACGCCCGCCCAGGACCGGCTGCACTTCGTGGCGTTCGACGTCATCACGAAGAAGAAGGCCGAGCTGGTGGAGCTGCTCCAGGAGTGGACCGCCGCCGCGGCCAGGATGACCCAGGGCAAGGACGCCGGCACCTTCGGCGCCGTGGGCGGGTCGCCCGAGGCGCCCCCGGACGACACCGGCGAGGCGCTCGGCCTGCCCGCCTCCGGGCTGACGCTGACCATCGGCTTCGGCCCTTCGCTGTTCGACGAGCGGTTCGGCCTCGCCGACCGCAGGCCGCCCGCGCTGGCCGACCTGCCCGCGTTCCCCGGCGAGGACCTGCGGCCCGAGCTCTCCGGCGGCGACATCTGCGTGCAGGCCTGCGCGCACGACCCGCAGGTGGCGGTGCACGCCATCCGCAACCTCGCCAGGATCGGCTTCGGCAAGGTCTCCGTCCGCTACTCGCAGCTCGGTTTCGGGCGCACCTCGTCCACCTCCAGGTCGCAGGCGACGCCGCGCAACCTGATGGGCTTCAAGGACGGCACCAACAACCTGAAGCTCGAGGACACCGCCATGCTGCGCGACCACCTGTGGGCCGCGCCCGGCGACGGACCCGCGTGGATGGACGGCGGCTCCTACCTCGTCACCCGCAAGATCCGCATGCACATCGAGACCTGGGACCGCGCCCCGCTGTCGGAGCAGGAGGCCATCTTCGGCCGCGACAAGGGCGAGGGCGCGCCGCTCACCGGGCACAAGGAGTTCGACGCGCCGGACTTCGCCAGGAAGGGCCCGGACGGGCAGCCCGTGATCGCCGGCGACGCCCACGTACGGCTCGCGCACCCCGACGCCCACGGCGGCGCGCGGCTGCTGCGGCGCGGGTACAACTTCGTGGACGGCTCGGACGGCCTCGGGCGGCTCGACGCCGGCCTGTTCTTCATCGCCTACCAGCGCGACCCGCGCAAGCAGTTCGTCCCCATCCAGCGGACGCTGTCGGCGAAGGACTCGCTGAACGAGTACATCAAGCACGTCTCCAGCGGCCTGTTCGCCTGCCCGCCCGGCGTGACCGACGGCGGCGACTACTGGGGCCGCACGCTGTTCTCCTGATCCCTCCCGGCCACTGCTGGCCGGGGTCACAGGCGGGACTCGTAGACGGCCCTGGCCTTCTCCATCAGGTCGAGATGGTCACGGAGCTGTGCCCGGCTTCGCAGCCGGGCGCTGGCCCTCACCAGCTCGCCCAACAGGTCCAGCCACCGCAGGCACCACCGCACGTCCTCCTCCCGCGCCACGTGCCGTCCCCGCACGTCCAGGTAGACCGGGCTGGTGTGGGCGTACGCCCGGCCGCGCGGCGACCGCGGATGGCGGCCGCCGTGCACCACGACGACCACGTAGTCGGCGTCGCCCACGGGCAGGGACGCGGTGATCTCACCGCCCTGGCCCTCGGCGAGCACGCCCGCGGCCGTCCTGATCTCGATGTGCTCCACCTCCGGCCCCACGGCCCGCGCCCGGATCGCCACCGTCTCGCCGCCGTCCAGGTGGAGCGTCTCCCCCGGCCCCAGGCCGTTGACGGTGAGCTCCAGCCAGGGGCCGGTGGTGGCGAACGTGCGCCCTCGCCGTACGGCCTCGGCGAACGACTCGGCGCTGAGCGGCCCGTCCACCCTGGCGTACACGCGCTCCCAGCCCGGCGGGCTGGAAACGGTCTCCTGACGGGTGAACGACAGCATGGTGTCGGTCCCGGCGAGCACCGCGAGCCGGTTGCCCGCGCCGACCAGCCTCCGGTAGACCTCGGCGGTGCCCGGCTCCTGCGACAGGTCGCCGAAGTGGAGCACCTCCACCCCGTCGACCAGGCCGAGCGCGGCGTCCACGACCAGGGCGCGGCCGGTGCAGTTCCTGGTCCCCACGCCCGCGACGTCCTCCGGGGAGGAGATCGGGCCGTGGAAGGGGTGCGCGTACCCGAGCACGGCCCGCGGCTCGCGCAGGCCGCCGCAGGCCGCGGCGTTGGGCGGCCAGTCGGCGTCCGCGCCGAAGCCCGTGTGGTAGACGTCGGGCGGCACGGCCACCCCGAAGACGTGGATGTGCCCGAACAGGTCGTTGCGGTACTCGACGCCCATCCGGGCCACGTGCCCGGCGTCCGACCACGGCAGATCGCGCCCGGCCCAGTGCTGGAGCGCCTCCCTGTCGTAGACGCGCTCTCCCGCGACGTTGCCCGCGACGAGGTTCAGCACGTGCAGGTCCTCGCCGAGTTGCGCGGCGGCCGCCTCGGCCGGATCGGCGACCAGGTCGCCCGCCCAGTTCATGTGGACGTGCAGGTCGCCGCCGTACCAGCCGAGCGCGGCCGCGTCGTACAGCCGCTGCGGCGTGAGCCCGACCAGGGTCTCCTCCCCCGCCCTGGGGACGACCGTCGTCTCGGCGACGCCGTACTCCATCCCGCGCGCCACCCGGATCGCCACCGGTTCCGCGGGCACGTCGAGCACGACGTCGTCGCCGTGGAAGAACGGCACGTCGTCGTTGTCGCGCCGTTCCGGCGCCCCGTCCGGATACCACCCGTGGCCGTCCGCCGAGGTGACGCTCCACCGGCAAGGGAAGCCGGCGCGCAACCGGAGCCGCGCGGCCGGCGCGGGCCTGGCCAGCCCCGACAGGTCCACCGTCACATCGCCCACCGTGAGGACGGTCGCGGTCGTCACGTCGAGGAGCCTGGCCCCGCCCGCCGCGACGTCGTACGGCACGCCGTCGGCCGTCACCTCCACCGGGTGCGGCAGCCCGGAGTCGACCAGCAGGACGACGGGCGCCGGCGCAGGCGACAGCAGCGGCCGGGCCGGGCCGTGGTCCAGGCGGTGCGCCAGGCGGTGGCCGTCCGTGGTCAGCCGCAGGACCGCCAGGCCCCTGGGGACCTCGCCGTCCAGCGCGTCACGGAACTCCGCGTCGAGGTCGGGCCCGCCGCTCATCCGGCCCGCCTCCTCGGGAAACCGGAGAAACGGCATCATCCGGACATACCCCAGCGGAGGCTCTCCCCAGGTGATGCCATGCCTGGACAGCAACGCCCGGTACTCGCTCAGCGCGCGGGCAACCCGCGGCGGCGTCATCGGATCGTGGTTCACCGCACCTCCCCGTGATCGAAGAGGCACATCGTGACACGGTTCCGATGACGGAAAACACGCGACAGTGCATAACCCGTGACGCTGGGTAGCGAGGTTTCTCACTCAGGAGGAAAAGTGATCTCCCGAGTGTCAACCGCGGTGTCAAGCGCGTCACCGGCGGGCAGGAAGGCGGCCAGGATCCGGTCGGCGGCCAGCGCCGGGGTGAGGGCTCCCTCCAGGACCTGCCGTTCGATCTCCGGAGCGATCCCCGCGGTCGTCTCGCGGAGCATGGTCAGCAGCCGGTCGCGCACCAGCGCCCACGTCCACTCGACCTGCTGCCGGCTGCGCCGGGCCGCGAGGTCGGCGTCCTCCTGGTGGCGCACGACGTGCCGCCACAGCTCCTCGATGCCGGCGCCGGTGAGACCGCTGCAGGTGAGCACCGGCGTGGCCGCGCGCAGCAGCCGCAGCGCCCCGGACAGCTCCCGCGCCGCCTTGCGCGCGGCCGTCTCGTGCTCGCCGTCGGCCTTGTTGACCGCGATGACGTCGGCCAGTTCCAGCACGCCCTTCTTGATGCCCTGGAGCTGGTCTCCGGTGCGGGCGAGGGTGAGCAGGAGGAACGTGTCGACCATGTCGGCGACCGCGGTCTCCGACTGGCCGACCCCGACCGTCTCGACCAGCACGATGTCGTAGCCCGCCGCCTCCACGACGACGACGGCCTCCCTGGTGGCCTTCGCCACGCCGCCGAGCGTCCCCGCCGTGGGGGACGGCCGGATGAAGGCGTTCGGGTCCGCCGACAGCTTGGCCATCCGGGTCTTGTCCCCCAGGATGCTGCCGCCCGAGCGCCGCGACGAGGGGTCGACGGCCAGCACGGCCACCCGGTGCCCCTGCCCGGTGAGGTAGGTGCCGAGCCCTTCGATGAAGGTCGACTTGCCGACCCCGGGCACCCCGGACACGCCCACCCTGCGGGCCTTGCCGGAGTGCGGGGTGAGCTCGACCAGTAACCGCTGCGCCAGCTCCCTGTGGTCGGCCCTGGTCGACTCCACCAGCGTGATCGCCCTGGCGGTCCACCGCCGGTCGCCCGACAGCACGCCCTTGACGTAGTCCTCTACAGCCGGTGCGCTCACTGGTGCCCCAGCCTGGCGGACAGCTCGCGCAGCAGCTCGAGAGCGGCGTCGGAGATCACCGTGCCGGGCAGGAAGATCGCCGAGGCGCCCGCCGCCCGCAACTCCCCGACGTCGCCCGGCGGGATCACGCCGCCGACCACGATCATGACGTCCTCCGCGCCGAGTCCGGCGAGCGCCCGCCGCAGCGCGGGCACCAGCGTGAGGTGCCCGGCCGCCAGCGAGGAGACCCCCACGACGTGCACGTCGGCCTCGACGGCCTGCCGCGCGACCTCCTCGGGCGTCTGGAACAGCGGGCCGACGTCGACGTCGAAGCCGAGGTCGGCGAAGCCGCTCGCGATCACCTTCTGGCCCCGGTCGTGGCCGTCCTGGCCCATCTTCGCGACGAGGATCCTGGGCCGGCGGCCCTCGGCCTTCTCGAACCTGGCGCACGCTTCACGGACGCGGTCCGCGGCGTCGCCCACCTCCGCGCGGTACACCCCCGATATCGTACGGATCTGCGCGGAGTGCCGTCCGAACACCTTCTCCAGCGCGTCGGAGATCTCCCCGACCGTCGCCTTGGCCCTGGCCGCGTCCACGGCGAGCTCCAGCAGGTTCTCCCCGCCGGCCGCGCCCTTCGTCAGCGCCTCCAGCGCTCCCGCGACGGCGTCGGCCGAGCGCTCCTCGCGCAGCCTGCGGAGCTTGTCGATCTGCTGGTTGCGCACGGCGGTGTTGTCGACCTTGAGCACCTCGATCGGCTCGTCCGCCTCGGGGCGGTACTTGTTGACGCCGATGACCGGCTGCCTGCCGGAGTCGATGCGGGCCTGGGTGCGGGCGGCGGCCTCCTCGATGCGCATCTTGGGCAGCCCCTGGTCGATCGCCCTCGCCATGCCGCCGGCCCGCTCGACCTCCTGGATGTGGCCCCACGCCGCCCGCGCCAGCTCGCGGGTCAGCCGTTCTACGTAGTAGGAGCCGCCCCAGGGGTCGATGACCCGGGTGGTGCCCGACTCCTGCTGGAGCAGCAACTGGGTGTTGCGGGCGATCCGCGCCGAGAAGTCCGTCGGCAGCGCGAGCGCCTCGTCCAGGGCGTTGGTGTGCAGCGACTGCGTGTGCCCCTGCGTCGCCGCCATCGCCTCGACGCAGGTGCGCACCACGTTGTTGTAGACGTCCTGGGCGGTCAGCGACCAGCCGGAGGTCTGGGAATGCGTGCGCAGCGACAGCGACTTGGGGTTGGCCGCGCCGAAGCCCTTGACCAGCCGGGCCCACAGCAGCCGGGCGGCGCGGAGCTTGGCGACCTCCATGAAGAAGTTCATGCCGATGCACCAGAAGAACGACAGGCGCGGCGCGAACGCGTCGATGTCGAGCCCGGCCGCGGTCCCGGCCCGCAGATACTCCACCCCGTCGGCCAGCGTGTAGGCCAGCTCCAGGTCGCAGGTCGCCCCCGCCTCCTGGATGTGATAGCCCGAGATCGAGATCGAGTTGAACTTCGGCATCCGCTGCGAGGTGTAGGCGAAGATGTCGGAGATGATCCGCATCGACGGGCCCGGCGGATAGATGTAGGTGTTGCGGACCATGAACTCCTTGAGGATGTCGTTCTGGATGGTCCCCGCCAGCTGCTCCTGCTTCACCCCCTGCTCCTCGGCCGCCACGATGTACAGCGCGAGGATCGGCAGCACCGCGCCGTTCATCGTCATCGACACGCTCATCCGGTCCAGCGGGATCCCGTCGAAGAGGATCCGCATGTCATGGATGGAGTCGATCGCCACGCCCGCCATGCCGACATCACCGGCGACGCGGGGATGGTCGGAGTCGTAGCCCCGGTGGGTGGCCAGGTCGAAGGCGACCGACAGCCCCTTCTGCCCCGCCGCCAGGTTGCGCCGGTAGAACGCGTTGGACTCCTCCGCCGTCGAGAACCCCGCGTACTGCCGGACGGTCCACGGCTGCGTCACGTACATCGTCGGGTACGGCCCGCGCAGGAAGGGCGCGATGCCCGGATAGGTCTCCGGGCCGTCCGGGAGGTCGGCTGCCGTGTAGAACGGCTTGACGGCGATGCCCTCCGGCGTCTCCCACACCTCGGCCTCTCCGGCCTCCCCGGCCGGGTGGTCCGCCGCGGCGCCCGACCCCAGGGCAATCTCCGAGAAGTCCGGAATCATCGGTTCACTCCCAGGTCGTCGAAGGTCCTGCGCAGCACCCCTAGCGCGTCGCATCCCGCGTACAAGGTGGCGTCCACCCCCTCATACTCTCCCTTTCCGGCCAGCCAGATCGTGCGCGCACCGGCCTCCCGCAGCGCCGCGGCGACCGCCGCCGCGTGCTCGCCGTAGAGCCGGTCGCCCGAGCACAGGCAGGCCACAGGGGTGCCGCAGTCGCGGAACGCCGCGGCGATCGCGGCCGGGTCGGTGCCGGGGCCGCTGGTGACGGTGGCGACGCCGCCCGCCGCGAACAGGTTGGCGGCGAACGCCGCCCGCGCGGTGTGCGCCGCGACCGGCCCGATCGTGGCCAAGAAGACCGTGGGCCGGTCCTCCTGGGCGTCGGCGAGGTCGCGCAGCGCCTCGAACTCCTCGGCGTAGCGCGCCACCGGCAGCCCGCCCCCGGACTTCGCGGCGAGCCCGCGGCCGGGCCGCCGGGTCACCCGCCTCTCCTTCAGGTCGGGGAACTCGCTGACTCCCGTGACCGGGTCGCGCCGGTGGGCGAGGTTGTCCGCGCGCCTGGCCCTCGTGGCCGCGAGCCGCTCGGGGACCAGCCCCGCCAGCGCGGCCTCCATGCCGCCGGCCCGCTCGATCTCCCTGAACCACTCCCAGGCCCGGGTGGCGAGGTCGTCGGTGAGCCGCTCCACGTACCACGAGCCTCCCGCGGGGTCGGCCACCCTGGCGACGCCGGCCTCCTCCACCAGCAGCGACTGGGCGTTGCGGGCGATGCGCCGGGCGAACGCGTCGGGCAGCCCGAGGCAGGCGTCGAACGGCTGGACGGTCACCGCGTCCGCCCCGCCCACGCCGGCCGCGAAGCAGGCCACGGTCGTGCGCAGCATGTTCACCCAGGGATCGCGGACGGTCATCATCGCCGACGAGGTCACCGCGTGCTGACGCTGCCCGCCTGACACCCCGACGACCTCGGCGACCCGCGCCCACATCCGCCGGGCGGCGCGGAGCTTGGCGATCGTGAGGAACTGGTCGGCGGTCGCGGCGTAGCGGAACTCGAGCTGCCCGAACGCCTGCTCGGCCGTCAGGCCCGCGCCGGTCAGCGCCCGCAGGTAGGCGACACCGGTCGCGATGGAGCAGCCCAGCTCGTCGGCGTCGGCGCCCCCCGCGTCGTGGTACGGCAGCGCGTCGACGGTGATCGCCCGCAGGCCGGGAAGATCCGCGGCGCAGCGGCGGGCGAGCTCGACCGCGAGACCGAGGTCCGCGCCCGCGCCGGTGCGGGCGGCGAGCCCAATCGGGTCGGCGCCCAGGTTGCCGCCGGGCACCGAGACTCCGTCGGCCAGGCGCAGGAACGCCTCCGCCGCCTCCGCCGTACGCGGTCCGGCGTCGAGGACGACCGGGGCGAGGTCGAGCAGGACGCCGTCCAGCACCGTGGGCAGCGCGGCCGGGTCGATCGCCTCCAGGTCGAGCCACAGGGACGTGACGCCGTTCTCCAGGTCGGCGTGGATCGCCTCCCGGGTGGCGGCGGGATCGGGGTCGGCGTGCCGCTGACGCACGTCCCAGGGTCCGGGGCCGCGCACCACCCGGGGCGCGTCCGGCAGGTCGGCGGCGTCGTACAGCGGAGCCACGGCGACGGCGTCGTAGGTGGTGGTGGACAGTGCGTCCTCGACCGCGTCCGGCGGGCCGTCCCAGCCGGATCTGCGCAGCACGTCGGCCGCCAGTTCCCGCCACCGCTCACGCGTGGCCTGCGGAAATCCCGCTGCGGGATCGGCGAGATCGCCGAAGTCGTCGAGTTCAACAGGCGGCACCGTCATGCACCGGATGCTAGTTGCACCGGTCCAACGTGCGGCTTCCGGGGTCCCGGTCCACGACGCCGTACGGTGGCGGGCGCTCTAGGGCTTGGCGGCGAAGGCGGCGTTCCAGGTGTCGGGGCCGACGACGCCGTCCACGTCGAGGCGCCGGTCCTTCTGGAACCTGCGGCACACCTCCTGGGAGGCCGGGCCGTACGCGCCGTCGACGTCGATGTCGTAGCCGAGCGCCTTCATCCGGGCCTGCCATGTGCGCACGTCGTCGCCGCGCATCACGGGGGGGATATCTCAGCAGCCGGCCGGGCCACTTCGTCCCGGGCTCAGGCTGGGGCTCGGGTTCGGGTTCCGGCTGTGTGGTGCCGGGCCGCGGCGCGCCCTTCTTGACCCAGGCGTAGAGCGGCCCGCCGGGGCAGTCGGTGGAGTAGCCGTCGCGGTGGCCCTTGATCTCCTTGCCCGCGCCGCCCTTGGCGCGCAGGTGTTCCACGGCGTCCAGGATCGCGTGCAGGATGCCGTCGGTCGGCTGGACCAGCCCGGCGTTGCCGACGAGACCGAGCACGGCGTAGTGGCCGGAGTTCAGTCCTGGCCCGTTGGCGGCCGGCAGGCGCCCCGGCCCGCGCCCGACGAAGACCTTCCGGTGCGGGCAGGCGACCATGGAGTATCCGATGTCGATCCAGCCGTTGCCGTCGATGTGGAAGTCCTGGATCGACTTCACCATGGCGACGCACCTGGCGTGGTCGGCGACGATTCCGGGATCGACCCTGCCGCCCGTGTAATGGACCTTCACGCCGCGGGTGGAGGACAGCGACGAATATGAGCCCCGGGGAGTACGCGCGCCCCATTCAGCGCGGGACACGAGATCGATGGCCACAGTGCTCTCCGTTGCACGCCGTATGACTGGACACCGAGCGTAGCGGTAACGCCTCAGCAGGTACTGCATTTTGCCCATATGAGACCGCCTAAACGGCAAAGCACGGTGAATATCACATAAATCCATTCGACAGAGCGCGACGTCCGCCGAGATCATGACGCTATGTCCGTTATCAAGGAGGTCGATTTCACTCCTCACTCCGCGCCCCCGCCGCCGGTGCCGATGCGGATCTGGCTCGACGACTCCGACACTCCGGCCGACGTGATCGACGCGATGGCCCTGTCCCCGTTCGCCACCGGGGAGCAGCCCTGGTCGCGCACGGCCACCCTCACTCGGATCCGCGCCGACGCCCCGCTGGCCCCCGAGGGCGGCCGCCTGCTGCGCGTCGCGCAGCACGGCGACGGGTACGAGACGCGGCTCATCGGAGGCGAGGGGTGGACGCTGCGGGTGGTCCGCAACTCCAACCGCTCCGCGACGCTGACCGCCACGGCCGTCAGCGAGAAGCTTGCCGGGTCGGTCATCGACCAGGCGACCAGGGACGCGGAGGAGGCGGCCCCCGACTCCGACCACGTGCGGATGGGCTTCTGGTGGCGGTCGAGTCACGGCCCCCACCGCTCCGCCAAGCCCATCACCACCTCGTCCTGGCAGGAGATCGGGCGGAACTACCCCCGTGCCGCGGCCGGCCGCCTTGACGCCCTCATGGCGACCACCGCGGCCGGCGTGACCGGCCGGCTGGTCCTCCTGCACGGCCCGCCCGGGACCGGCAAGACGACGCTGCTGCGCACGCTCGCCCGCGAGTGGGCGTCCTGGTGCCAGGTCGACTGCGTGCTCGATCCCGAACTGCTGTTCAACGACCCCGGCTACCTCATGGACGTCGCCGTCGGCTGGGACGGCCCGGGCGAGGACGACGAGCCGCGCTGGCGGCTGCTCGTCCTGGAGGACTGCGACGAGCTGATCCGCGCCGAGGCCAAGCAGTCCACGGGCCAGGGCCTGTCGCGCCTGCTCAACCTGACCGACGGCCTCCTCGGCCAGGGCAGGGACGTCCTCGTGGCGATCACCACGAACGAGGACCTGAGCCGGCTCCACCCGGCCGTCATACGGCCCGGGCGGTGCCTGGCCCAGATCGAGGTCGGCCGCTTCGAGCCGGACCAGGCGGCACAGTGGCTGGGCCGGGCGGACGGCGTCAGCCCCGGCGGGATGACGCTCGCCGAGCTGTTCGCCCTCCGGGACGGCCATCAGGCCGCCGCCGCGGATCCCGTCCCCGCGATCGGCCTCTACCTCTGATGGACCTCTGCTGATGTCCTGTGTGCCGGATACGTAAAACATCCGATGCGCCAGGTGAGGGCGGTAACGACAATCGGCGAGGTGGTCACCCTGCTGCCGGCCGGACCGAGCCCCCAGGCGAGCCCCGTCGTCCTCCACCGGTGGTCCGTCGAGGCCGGGGAGACGGGGACCGCGAAATACCTCGACCCGTTCGCGCCCGGCGGTGAGCGGGAGTGGCCCTGCACGCGCTGGACGTCCCCCGAGCGGGAGATCGGCTTCCCGGCCACCGAGTTGGTGCCCTCGTGGACGGCCGCCGCGCCGCCCGGCGCCTGGCTGGAGATCGAGATCCAGGCGCGGACCGTCACCGGCGCCCTGACCAAGTGGTACGTCATGGGCCGGTGGGCCGAGACCGACGCCGACATCCACCGCACGTCGCTGCCCGGCCAGGGGGACGCCGACGGGGACGTCGCGGTGGACACCTTCGTCGCCGCCCGCCCCTTCACCTCCTACCGTGTGCGCGCCACCCTGTACGGGAGCGGCGGCGGCGTGCGTTCGCTGACGGTGATGGCCTCGGCGGTGGGGCAGGCGCGCAGGGGCGGCCCGCCCGGACTGCGGGCGGTCGAGCTGGACGTGCCGCGCCGCTCGCAGAAGGTCCACGCGGGGCACTACCCGCAGTGGGACGGCGGCGGGGACTCCTGGTGCAGCCCCGCGTCGTTCACGATGGTGCTGGACTACTGGGGGCGCGGGCCCTCCCCCGCCGACCTCGCCTGGGTCGGTCCCGGCGACCCGTGCCCGGCGGTCGACCACGCCGCGCGCGACATGTACGACCACAGCTACCAGGGGACGGGCAACTGGCCCTTCGGCGTCGCGTACGCCGGGCGGTACGGCCTTGACGGCTTCGTCACGCGGCTGCGCTCGCTGGCCGAGCTGGAGCGGTTCATCGCCGCCGGAATCCCGGTGATCACCTCCCAGGCGTTCCGTGACCACGAACTGCCGGGTGCCGGATACTCCACCGGCGGGCACATCATGGTCGTCACGGGCTTCACGGCCGACGGCGACGTGATCGCGAACGACCCGGCCGCGCCGGACGACGACGGGGTGCGGCGGGTCTACCCGCGAGCCGCGTTCGAGCACGTCTGGCTGCGCGCCACGAGCAGCGGGGGGATCGCGCACATCGTGCATCCCCCCGGCACTCCGCTTCCAGACTCCGGGGGGAACTGGTGACCATTCGGGCCGCCGACGTCGCGCGGGTGGACGACCGCCCGCTGTGGGTGGAGATCGCGGGAGACGAGGTCTGGTGGGACGAGCCGCGCCCGGGAGAGGGCGGCAGGCGCTGCGTGGTCCGGCGCAGGGCCGACGGCGTGATCGAGGACGTGCTTCCGCAGGGCTGGAACGCCAGAAACCGGGTCATGGAGTACGGCGGGCGGTCCTGGCGGGCGCACGAGGGCCGTCTGGTGTTCACCAACTGGGCGGACGGGCGGATCTACCTGTGCAGGCCCGGCGAGGAGCCGGTTCCGCTCACCCCTGAGGAGCCCGCCCGCTACGCCGACCTGGTCGTCCACGGCGGCGAGGTGTGGTGCGTGCGGGAGCGGGGCGACGCCCGCCGCGGCGAGCGCGACATCGTCGCGGTGCCGCTCGACGGCTCCCCCCTGCGCAGCGTGGTGCGGACCCACCACTTCCTGATGAACCCGCGCGTCTCCCCGGACGGGCGGACGCTCGCGTGGATCGGCTGGAACCACCCGGACATGCCCTGGGACGCCACCGAGCTCTGCGCAGGACCGGTGGACGGGGGCACCCACCGCGTCCTGCTGTCCGGCGCGTCCACCTGCCAGGCCGAGTGGCGCGACGACGACAGCCTGTACGCCGTCACCGACCCCACCGGCTGGTGGAACATCCACCTCGTCGGGCTGGACGGCACGGCGCGCGACCTGACCCCGCTGCCGCTGGAGTTCGGCGACGCCACCTGGAAGATCGGCGCGACGTTCTTCGCCGTCGCGGACGGGCAGATCGCCGCCGTGTACGGCACGGCCGACGAGCGGCGGCTCGGTATCCTCGACGACCCCGCCCAGACGAGCTCCATCAGGGACGTGGGCGGCGGCTACACCCACTGGGCGCCCGCCCTGTCGGCCCGCGGCTCCCACGTCGTGGGCGTGGCTGCCTCGCCCCACCGGCCGTACGAGGTGGTGCGGGTCGACCTGGACACCGGGCCGCGTGAGGTGCTGTCACCCGGCAAGCCGGTGCCCCCGGACGCCGAACTGCCCACACCCGAGGCCGTCACCGTCGGGGAGACCGCGGACGGAGTGCACGCCCACCTGTACGCGCCGTCCGACGGCGAGCCCGCGCCGTACGTCGTGTTCGTGCACGGCGGGCCGACGAGCTCGGCCGCGCCGGTGCTCGACCTGGAGATCGCGTACTTCACCAGCAGGGGCATCGGCGTCGCCGAGGTCAACTACGGCGGCTCGACCGGCTACGGCCGGGCCTACCGCGAGCGGCTGCGGCACAACTGGGGCGTGGTCGACGTCCGCGACTGCGCGACAGTGGCGCGGTGGCTGCTGGACACCGGACGGGCGGAGAAGGTGGCGATCAGGGGCGGCAGCGCGGGCGGCTGGACCTCGATGGCCGCGCTCGTCCACAGCGACGTCTTCTGCGGCGCGGTGTCCCACTACGGCATCTCCGACCCCGAGCGCTGGGCGGCCGAGACGCACGACTTCGAGTCGCGCTACCTCGACGGGCTGATCGGCCCGCTGCCCGAGACCAGGCAGCGCTATCTGGACAGATCACCCGAGCTGCACGCGGAACGGGCGTCCGGCCCGGCCCTGCTCCTGCACGGCCTGGAGGACAAGGTGGTCGATCCGGCGCAGTCGGAGCGCTTCGCCGCCGCGCTGGCCCGTCACGGGCACCGCTGGGCGTACCTAAGCTTCGAAGGGGAACAGCACGGGTGGCGGCGTGAGGAGACGATCGTCCGGGCTCTGGAGGCCGAGCTGGCGTTCTACGGGATCGTCTTCGGATTCCCCACCCCCGAGGTGCCACCGCTGAAACTGGAAGGGGGGGACTGTGACTGAGGTCGCGACGATCTGCTCGGAACTGCTGCGGATCGACACCACCAACGACGGGTCAGGCGACGGGCCGGGCGAGCGGCGGGCCGCGGAATACGTGGCGTCGCTGCTCGACGAGGCCGGGATCGAGCCGGTGGTGTTCGAGTCCGCGCCGCGCCGCACCAGCGTGGTGGCCCGCATCCCCGGCGACAGCCCCGACGCGCTGCTCCTGCACGGGCACCTCGACGTCGTGCCCGCCGACCCCGCCGAATGGCGTACGCACCCGTTCTCGGGTGA
This sequence comes from Microbispora sp. H11081, assembly GCF_012999535.1. Taxonomy (GTDB): domain Bacteria; phylum Actinomycetota; class Actinomycetes; order Streptosporangiales; family Streptosporangiaceae; genus Microbispora. The sequence continues at coordinate 305,556 of NZ_JABBWV010000002.1, read as the reverse complement.
GATCGCCGACGGCTGCGTGCACGGCCGGGGCGCGGTCGACATGAAGGGCACGCTCGCCATGACCCTCGCCTGGGCCCGCGAGAACGCGCGCAGGGGCGTGCGCCCCCGGCGCGATCTCGTGCTGGCGTTCCTCGCCGACGAGGAGTCCACCGGCGAGTACGGCGCGGGCCACGCGGTCGAGCGGCACCGCGACCTGTTCGAGGGCTGCACGGAGGCGATCAGCGAGTCCGGCGGCTTCTCCTGGTACGAGGGCGACGTCCGCGTCTATCCGGTGGCCGTCGGGGAGCGCGGCACCGCCTGGATGCGCCTGACCGCCCGCGGCGTGCCCGGTCACGGGTCGAAACCCGCCGTGGACAACCCCGTGGCCGAACTCGCCCGTGCCCTCGCCCGCCTCGCCGACCACACCTGGCCGGTACGGCTGACGCCCGAGGTGGCCAGGCTGATCGAGGAGCTGTCGCGGGCGCTCGGCCGGCCGATCGACGCCGGCCGGCTGGACGAGGAGATCGAGCGGATCCCCCGCGCGGCCGCGCTGTTCAAAGGTGTGCTGCGCAACTCGGCGAACCCGACGATGCTCGACGCGGGATACAAGGTCAACGTCATCCCCGGCACGGCCCAGGCCCACGTGGACGGCCGGTTCCTGCCTGGGCAGCGCGAGGAGTTCCTGGAGACCGTCGACCGGCTGCTCGGCCCGAAGATCACCCGCGAGTTCGTCAACTTCGAGGGGGCCGTATCCTCCCCCGCGGAAGGGCTGTACGACGAGCTCACCGCCGCCCTGCTCGCCGAGGACCCCGCCGGCAGGCCCGTGCCGTACGTCATGACCGGCGGCACCGACGCCAAGTGGTTCGCCAGGATCGGCATCAGGGGGTACGGCTTCGCGCCGCTGCTCCTGCCGCCTGACCTCGACTACTTCGGCATGTTCCACGGCCTCGACGAGCGGGTGCCCGTCGAGGGCCTTGAGTTCGGCGTCCGCGTCCTCGACCGCCTCCTCACCTGAGACCCGCTCACCGCAGGCGGGGGTCGAGGGCGTCGCGGACGACGTCGCCGAGCATGAGGAAGCTCAGCACGGTGGCGGTGAGGAACAGCGCGGGGAAGACCAGCAGGTGCGGGTGCTCGGCGAAGAACGTCTGGGCGATGTTCAGCTGCAGGCCCCACGACACGTCGGGGTACTGCAGGCCGACGCCGAGGTAGTCGAGGGTGGCCTCGCCCGCGATGACGTTGCCGACGTTCAGCATGGCCACCACGATGACCGGGGCGATCGCGTTGGGCAGGATGTGGCGGAACATCAGCCTGCGGTCGCTCGCGCCCAGCATGCGGGCGGCGGCGACGAAGTCCATGTCCTTGACGGCGATGACCTGGCCGCGCATCAGCCGGGTCATGGTCGTCCAGCCGAGCAGCACGAGGACCAGCGTCATCGCCCAGATGCCGTGGTCGGGGAAGGCGACCAGCACGACGGTCGCGCCCAGCACGAACGGGATGCCGAAGAACACGTCGGTGGTCCGGGAGATGAGCGCGTCGGCGACGCCGCCGTAGTAGCCGCCGACCAGCCCGAGCACGACGGAGATCAGCAGGGCGAAGACGGTGACGGCGACGCCGACCACGATGGACGCCCGTGTGCCGTGCACGACCTGAGACCAGTAGTCGCAGCCCTGCAGGTCGTACCCGAACAGCGCGCCGCTCGCCGGGCCGCGCTTGGACATGCGCAGGTCGCACTGCTCGTTGGGGCCGAGACGGGCGAACAGCCCGGGGAAGGCCGCCATCGCGAGGGCCACGACCAGGACAGCGGCGGAGAACCAGAAGACCGCCCGGCCGCGCAACTCCGCCCACGCGTCACGCGCGAGCACGGCGGATCCTCGGGTCGAGCACGCCGTACAGCAGGTCGACGGCCAGGTTGGCGAGGATGAAGATCATGACGAGCAGGGTGACGACGCCGACGACGACCGGGCCCTCCTGGAGCTGGATGGACTGGAACACCTGCTGGCCGATGCCGGGCAGGTTGAAGATGCCCTCGGTGACGACCGCCCCCGCCATGAGGTTGCCGAAGTCGACGCCGAGGTAGGTCACGACCGGGATGAGCGAGTTGCGCAGCGCGTGCAGGCCCACCACCCGCCGCCGGGCGAGGCCCTTGGCGGTGGCCGTGCGCACGTAGTCGGCGCGCAGGTTCTCCACGAGGGAGGTGCGGGTGAGCCGGGCCACGTACGCCAGCCCGAACGAGCCCAGGACCATGCCGGGCAGCAGGTAGCTGCCCGGCCAGCCCTCGTCGGTCCCCGCGGTCGGGAACAGCCCCAGATTGAGGCCCAGCACGATCTGGGCCGTGTACCCGACCACGAACACCGGGACCGCGATGACGAACGTCGTGCCGGCGAGGACCGCCGTGTCGGCGGCCCCGCCCCTGCGCAGCCCGGCCAGGACGCCGAGCCCCACCCCGACGGCGAGCTCGAACACCCAGGCGGTGAGCGCGAGCCGCGCGGTGACCCCCCACCGGTCCTGGAGGAGCTCGCTCACCGGCTGGCCGGTGAAGGTCTCCCCCAGGTCGCCCCGGAACACCCCGAGCATGTAGTGGCCGTACTGCACGAGCAGCGGCTCGTCGAGGTGGTAGCGCGCCCGCATCACGGCGAGCACCTGCTCGGGCACCGGCTTGTCGCCCGCGAGCGCCAGGATCGGGTCGCCCGGCAGCGCGAACACCATCGCGTAGATCAGGAAGGTGGTCGCGAAGAAGACCGGGACCGCCTGGACCAGGCGCTGCGCGGCGTACCTCACCCTCCGGTCACCCCTGTGTGACGCTGACCGCGTCCAGGTTGGCGCTGTACGGCGTGACGTTCACTCCGCTGAGCCTGGTGGAGTAGCCGATCTGGTCCTGCCAGTTCCACAGCGGGATCATCGGCATCTCGGCGAGCGCGATGTCCTCGGCCTTCTGGTAGAGCGGGATGCTGTCGTCGAAGGTGGGGGCCGAGTTGGCCTGGCCGATCAGGTCGAGGAACTCCTTGTTCTCCCAGCCCATCCGGTTGCCCTCGCCCCACATGGACTCCAGGTAGTTCTGCGGGCTCGGGTAGTCCATGACCCAGTTGTTGCGGTACGGCCCGTCCTGCTTGTGCGCGCGGAGCGTCGAGAGGTAGTCGGACGCCGGGACCTTGCGGAACTTGACGTCGGCGACGCCGAGGTTCTGCTTGAGCTGGTTGGCGACCGCCGTCATCCACTGCTCGTAGCTGGGGTCGGCGTTGGAGAACCACAGGTTCAGCGTGCCGGTGAAGCCTCCCGCCCGGTCGTACAGCGCCTTGGCCTTGGCCGGGTCGTACGCGCACGCCTCGCCGCAGGCGTTCTCGCGGTAGCCGGGCACCAGCGGCGCCAGCAGCGACGCCATCGGCTTGAACGTGCCGTTGTAGACCGCGTCCACGATGGCCTGCCTGTCGATCGCCATGGAGATGGCCTTGCGCAGGTCGGCGCTGGCGAACCGCTTGTCGAAGACCGGGAGGCCGAGGTAGTCCATCGTGCCGCCGGCCGTCGCGACGTACCGGTCGCCGAGCAGCTTCTTCGCCTCCGGCGCGCTCGCCGGGGGGATCGTGAGCTGCAGGTCGACCCGGCCGGCCCGCAGGTCGGTGTACGCGGTGTCGCGGCTTGCGTAGATCTTGAAGGTCACCGCGTCGGCCTTGGCCGGGCGGTCGCCGGTGTAGGACGGCGACCGCTTCACCTTGATCTGCTTGTCGTGCTCCCAGGCGCCGTCGAGCACGAACGGCCCGTTGCCGATCGGCGCCTGGTCGTACGCCTTGAGGTCGGCGAAGGCGGCCTTCGGCATCGGCGCGAACGCGATCCACGCCAGGGTGATCGGGAACTGGCTGAACGGCGCGGTGAGCGTCACCTTGAGAGTGGTGTCGTCGACGACTTCGAGACCGCTCAGCTTGTCGGTGGTGGGCTCCCCGCTCTCGGGGTTGAGCTCGTCGTAGCCCTCGATCTTGTCGAAGTAGTAGTTGTTGGTCCACGCGTTCGGCCCGTACGCGGTCGCGTTCCAGGCGTCGGCGAAGCTCTGCGCGGTCACCGGCTCGCCGTTGCCGAACGTCCGTCCCGGCTTGAACTTGATCGTCCAGACCTTCTGGTCGGTGCTGGTGACCGACTCGGCCGCCCGCATCAGCGGCGTGCCCGACGCCGGGTCGATGGCGACCGGGGTGTCGAACAACGCGTCGAGCACGGTGAGCGAGTAGCTGCTCGATGTGTTGCCCGGGGTGAGATGGTCGGGTTCCGTCAGCGCGACGGAGAACTCGTTCGCCGCCTTGCCGCCGCCCGCCGGCGATGACCCTCCCCCGCACCCGCCGCTCAGCATGATGGCCGCCACAGCGAGGGCGGCCGCCCGGCTTCTCGTGACCCGCACTGGTCCTCCGCCTCTTCGTCGTGTTGCGGGTGAGGGTAGGTAACCGAGCCCCCGTCTGCATCGGAGACTTTACGTATTCCTTACGGCGGCTTGACCGGGCAGGCTGAGCATGGAGGATCCATGGACGCAATCAGCCTCAGCGCGCGGAGCCTGCACGCCGTCGCGGAACTCGGCTTCCAGGTGGCCCGGCAGGGGGCGCACGGGGCGATGACCGCGCTGGGCGAGGTCATCCCCCTGGAGGCCTACGAGTTCGTCGCGTTCGACCCGGCGACCGGCCGCCACCGCTCGCTGGTCTCCGCGGGCTACACCCGCGTGGACGACGACGCCGCGGAGGAGTACGCCAGGCTCGACGCCTACCGCCGGGCCATGTCGCGGCGCACGCCCGTCGTCATGGGCTCCCCCGGCACCGAGCGCTACTTCCGCCGCCACCTGGAGCCGTACGGCTGGCGCGCCGGGATCAGCACGCCGCTGTTCCTGACCGGCGGGCGCTACACCGGGCTGCTGCACGTCGGCGCCCGCGCGGAGCTGCCGCCGGAGGCGCCCGCGGTGATCAGCGCGGTCTCCCCCGCCCTGGCCCACCTCACCGACGTGACCCACTGCGTCGTCGACCCGCTCGGCCTGCCGCCCGGCTTCCACGCCGTCGCCTACGAGAGGGGCGGGCGGCGCAGGGACGTGGCCGGGTGGCCCCCGTCGGAGGCGCTCGCCGCGGAACCGGCGATGGCCGAGCTGGCCAGGGCGTTCATCGACTCCCGCGACCTGTCGCGGCGGGGTCTGTGGCTGGACGGCGCCGGTCAGTGGCGCGAGCTGCGCCTGCACCGGGCCGGCGTTGGCTTCCACGGCTCCATCCAGGGCGCGGTCATCGCCGAGCGGCCGTGCGCGGCCCCGCCGTACGACCTGACCGCGCGGGAGATCGAGGTGCTCACCCGGGTCGCGCAGGGCGACTCCAACCCGCAGATCGCCGCCGCGCTCGTCCTGAGCGTGCGGACCGTGACCACCCATCTGGAGCACATCTTCGCCAAGCTGGGCTGCGACAGCCGTACGCGCCTGACCACGAAGGTTCTGGCCGAGGGATTGTGCCGGGTCGACATCCCGTAAGCCCCGTAATGATCGCCCTCGCGGGACGCGCCTGGGCCGGGTCCGACATTATTGGCGCATGTCGGTTCACGAGCGTCGGCGGCTCCCCCCGGGTCTGGAGCTGCTGTTCGGTGACGGCGGCGACGGGCGGGTGCTGTCCGTCGGCCTGCCGTCCGGGTCACTCGTGTGGCCGGACCCCGACTACGACAGGCTGCGCACCCATCACCGTCCCTCGTTCTGGCTGAGCGACGAGCCGGTGCCCGCCGGCCTGTGGGCCCGGCTGCGCGCCGAGCATCCCCGGTCGGGCCTGTGGCCGGTGCTGCTGGAGGACGGCGTGCAGCCCTGGTCTGCCGGGCAGATCGCGCCGGACTCGACCCACCACATCGACCACTACACCGCCGCCGGGTTCATGGCCGAGGCGTGGCAGGACCTGCTGCTGGGCCACGAGGCGTACCTCGCGCCTTTCGGGGCCGAATGCCCGGGGGTCGCGCCCGCCGCCGCGCTCGTTGCCGACCCCGACGTCGTCGCCGACTGGTACGCCGACGTGGTGGCCGAGCGGAGAACGCCGCTCGGGCTCGCGGCGGTGGACCGCGGCGCCGACGCGATGGTCGCCATGGGCTGGCAGGGGGCGCTGCACCACAACGAGTGGACCGTGCCGCTGGCGGCCGTCGTGCGCAGCTGGGAGGAGCGGTTCGGGGCGCGGGTGGTCGGCATGGGGTTCAACACGCTCGACCTCAGCGTCGCCGCACCGCCCGCCACACCCGCGCACGCGCTGCACGTGGCGGCCGAGCACTGGACGTTCTGCCCCGACAGCGTCCTCCAAGGCCCCGGCACCCTGGCCGACTACGCGGAACAGATCGTCGGTCAGAATGCCTGGTCGTTCTGGTGGGATTAAGACGATAATTACCCCCGGACGATCGTGAGCGAGGGAGACGATTTGGGCGGCACGGAGCCAAGCGGGGGCGCGCGGCCCGTCAAGGTGGCGGGCCTCAGCACGGGCACCGCCAACATCGCCAGGATGAGCGACTACCTCCTCGGCGGGAAGGACAACTTCGCCGCCGACCGGGAGTTCGCCGAACGGCTGATGACCATAGCGCCCGAGGTCAAGACGATGGCCGTGGACACCCGCGCGTTCCTCGAGCGGGCCGTGCGCTTCCTCGTCGGGCAGGGCGTGCGCCAGTTCCTCAACGTGGCCTCGGGGCTGCCGACCCGGCGCAACACGCACGAGGTCGTGCAGGAGCTCGCGCCCGACGCCCGGGTGGTGTACGTCGACGACGACCCGGTGGTCCTCACGCACGCGCGGGCCATGCTCGCCTGCGACCAGAACACCGGAGTGGTGGACGGCTCCATCCTGCGCCCGGCGGAGATGCTCGCCCACCCCGAGATGCTGCGGCTCATCGACTTCGAGCAGCCGGTGGCGGTGCTGATCCCCGCCCGGCTGCAGTACCTCCCGGACGGCGCCGAGCCGTACAAGTGCGTCGCCCAGGTGCGCGACCACCTCGCTCCGGGCAGTTACCTGGCCATCGGCCACGCCGTCTTCGACAGCCGCCCCGAGCTGACCGCGCCGATCGTCGAGCTGTTCCGGCAGATCATGCCGGAGGCCGACGACGTGCCCCGGGACCGCGAGAAGGTGCTGCGCTTCTTCGACGGCACCGAACTCGTCGACCCGGGCCTCGTCTACATCCGCCAGTGGCGCCCGGACATCCAGCGGAGCGAGAACCAGGCGCAGCGGGTGTGGATCGTCGGCGGCGTGGGCCTGATCACCGGATGAGCACGCAGGAAGGGCTGCCGACCGCCAGCGCCTGCTCGGCGGGCTCGGGCAGGCCGTCCTTCAGCGCCAGCATCGCGACCGCGTCCGAGCGCTGGTTGGCGACGTAGAGGCGGTCTCCGTCGACGGCGAAGTGGCGCGGCCAGCTTCCGCCCGCCGGCGTCTCGGCCACCATCGTGAGCCGGGGCCCGTCGACCTCGAACACGCTGATGGTGTCCGGCCCGCGGTTGGCGACGTACAGGTGCCGGCCGTCGCCGGACAGCGCGATGTGCGAGGGCAGGTTCTCGCCGCCGCTCTCCCCTGTGTCACCGCTCGCCCGTACGACGCCCGCCTCCCGCCATTCGCCGTCGTAGACGCGCACGGTCCCGTCGAGCTCGCCGGTGACGTACCAGTGCCCCTCGTGGTGCAGGAAGTGCCTGGGCCCGCTGCCGGGGGCCAGCCGTACGGGACCGCCGGGGTGCGGGCGCATGCCGGGCAGGAAGCGGCGCACCTCGTCGGTGCCGAGGTCGGTCACGTACAGCGCGCCGTCGGGCCCGAAGACCGCCTGGTGCGCGTGCGGGCCCTCCTGCCGGTCCTCGCGGGGGCCGCGACCCTCGTGGGGGAACGTCAGCGGACCGGGCTCGGGCAGCCCGTCCTCACCCAGCCGGTAGGCCGTGACGGTCCCGTCGCCGTAGTTGGCGATGGCGAGCCACCGCCCCTCCGGGTCGATCGCCAGGTGGCACGGCAGCGAACCGCCGCTGGAGTGCTCGGCCAGCGGCCGGGGAACCGCCTCGTCGGCGAAGACCGCGAGCCCGCCGTTCCCCTCGCGTTCGAGCACGGCGTACAGCAGCGGCAGCCGCGGGTGGGCGGCGACGAACGACGGCCCCGACACGCTCGTCTCGGCCACCGCCTCCAGCCGCCCGTCCGCCTGCGCCCTGGCCACCGTCAGGCCGGGGCCCGATCCTGCCGTGTCCGGGGTGTATCCACCGATCACGAGACCGGGACGGGGCATTGTCACTCCAAAGGGTCGGATCATCGGATACCGAATGCTATCGGCCTGACCACGGGCGCCGCAGCGCGTCGCACAGCACCACGGTGAGCACGGCCGCTCCGACGGCCATCGCCCAGCCGAGCGGCGGCAGCGGCACGAGGGCCAGCGGCGCGCCGAGGACGGGCACCGCCGTGACGAGGGTCTGCAGGACCAGGGTGACCGCCACCGCCACCAGCACCGACCGGCCGCGCCACCAGCCGCGCTCGAAGGTCATGCGGCGCGCCCGGGTCACGTACGCCAGGGTCAGCCGGGCGAAGACCAGGGCGAGCACGGCCTGGGTCCTGACCTGCTCGTCGCTCCAGCCGAGCCGCCGCGCCGTCTCCACGGCGGCGAAGGCGAGCACCGCGACGACCAGCGCGCGCAGCCCGATGCGGCTCAGCGCCGTCCACGCCATCAGCCTCTCGCGCCGCCGCAGCGTGAGGGGGTCGCCCGCGGGGCGGTCGACGCCGAGCGCGATCGCCGGGATCCCGTCCAGGGCCAGGTTGATCCAGAGCAGGTGCACCGGCAGCAGCGGCACGACGAGGTCCGGCCAGAGGATCAGCCCGGCCAGGACGATGAAGATCTCCGCGAGGTTGCCCGCGAGCAGGTAGCCGACCATGGAGGCCACGTTGTGGCGCAGCCGGCGGCCCTCCCGCACGCCGGTCACGATCGTGCCGAGCTCGCCGTTCGTCACGACGACGGCGGCGGCCTCGCGGGCCACGTCGGTGCCCTCGTCGCCGGCCATGGCGACGCCCACGTCCGCGTGCCGCAGGGCCGGGGCGTCGTTCACGCCGTCGCCGGTCATCGCGACCACCTCGCCGCGCTCCTTCAGGTCGCGTACGAGGGCGAGCTTGGTCTCGGGGTCCACCCGGGCCACCACGGCGTCGGCGTCGATGCCGACCTCCCTGGCGACCGAGCGCGCGGTCTCCGCGTGGTCGCCCGTCACCATCATCACGCGGATGCCCGCGGCCCGGCAGTCGGCCACGGCCTGGGGCGCGGAGGGCCTGATCTCGTCCAGCAGCGCCACCAGGCCGAGCGGACGCAGCCCGGTGGCGTCCAGGTCGTCGGTGTCCCCCTCGGCGAGCGCGAGCACCCGCAGCCCTCGCTGGGCCAGCCCGGACACGGCCTCCGTGAGCCGCTCGGTCTGCTCACCCGGGACGCAGCGGGCCAGCACCACCTCGGGGGCGCCCTTGACCGTCAGCAGCGGGCTCGCCCCGTCTACGGCCGTCACCACCGCCATCGAGCGGGTCTCGGCGTCGAAGGGACGGGCGCCGGTCCGCTTCTCCCCGGCCGGCAGCCGGACGTCCGCACGGGCGGCCGCGGCGGCCAGCGCGACGTCCACCGCGTCGCCCAGCCCGTCCTTGGCGTCGTTGCAGCGCAGCGCGGCCCGCCACAGGTCCGTCCCGGAGACGGCGATGTGGTCGACCACGGCGAGGTGGCCGGTGGTCAGCGTGCCGGTCTTGTCGGCGGCGATCACGGTGGTGGCGCCGAGCGCCTCGATGGCGGTCAGCCTGCGCACGATCACCCCGAGCTTGGCCATCCGCTGGGCGCACAGCGCCAGCGCCGTGGTGACGGCCGCGGCCATGCTCTCGGGCACGGCGGCGATGGCCAGCGCCACCCCCGCGAGGATGATGTCGACCAGCGACGCCTCTCCCCGGCTGACCCGGGTGAGGCCGATGAGGATCATCAGGGCGCCCGCGACGACCGCGAGCAGGCCGATGCGCCGCGACACCTGGGCGAGCTCGACCTCCAGCGGTCCCTTGCCGCCGCCGCGCAGGGCCGACGCGATCCGGCCGACCTCGGTCGCGGCGCCGGTCCGCAGCACCTCGGCCGTGCCACGCCCGCGCACGACGAGCGTGCCGGAGAAGATCTCTCCCGTGCGGTCGCCCAGCGGCACATCGGGGCCGCCGGGGCCGCCAGGGCCGCCGGGGCCGCCCACCTGTTTGGCCGCCGACAGCGACTCCCCCGTCAGTAGCGCCTCGTCCACCGCCAGCGCCTCGGCCTCGACCAGCCGGGCGTCCGCGGGCACCCGGTCTCCCGCCGCGACGACGACGAGGTCTCCGGGGACGACCTCGGCCGCGGGCACCCGCCGTACGGCGTCGCCCCGCACGACCGTGGCCATCGGCGCGGTGAGCGCGCGCAGCGCCCGCACGGCCTTGTCGGCCCTGATCTCCTGGCCGGTTCCGATCAGCACGTTCACCAGCAGGATGGCCAGGATCGCGATGCCCTCGGGCACCTCGGCGAGGACGAGGAGCGTGACCAGACCGGCCACCAGCAGCAGGAGCGACAGCGGATCCGCCAGCTGACGCGCGGCCCGCACCGGCAGGGACGGCGGCCGGGGTTGAGGGATCTCGTTGGGCCCGTGCTCGGCGAGCAGGCGCGCGGCCTCCTCCTCGGACAGACCGCGCGACGTGCGCACAGCGGGTGTCATGTCACCAGTAGATCATCGAGCCTCGGGCCGCGACGGCGGGCGAAAGCCACCGGCCCTCGGGACCTTCGGCCCGCACGGGGGAGGGTAATCATCCGTGCCGGAATTCCCCAGGACGCCGGCGCGGGCCAGGCGAGACGGGCATATACCCCTATGTCGCTTATATGCATGGTTGCATATCCACGGTTGAGTGGGCGGGTGGGTGCCAGGTGTCTCGTCACTGCGTGTCTCCTCATTGCGCGGACGTTCCCAGAACCGGTCTGGTCGCTACGGCGCGGCGGCTCGCGGTGGCCGCGGTCGTCGTCTCGCTGACAGGCCTCGCCGTCCCCGGGGCGGCGGACGCGGCGTCCGCGCCGCTGCGCCGCAAGCCCCACGCGGCCGTGGCCGCCGAGACGAAGGCCACGACGGCGAACGCGCGGGCGAAGGCACGAGCGAAGGCCCCGGCGAAGGCCCGGGTGAAGGCGAAGCCCAGGCCGGGCCCGCGTGGTCACCAGTCCGTCCGGGGCTCGCACACCAGTGCCAGACAGCACCACGCGGGCAACGGCCAGAACATCCAGAACCTCAACGGCGTCAACACGCCGTCGCTCCTGAGCGGCCCGCAGTCGACCACCGTCACGTCCGCGGGAAGCATCACCAGTCAGGGTGTGTACTGCGCCTCGGGCGGCCAGCCTTGTGAGATCTCCCAGAACATGAGGTGATCAGATGTGGTGGCGTCGCCACCTCCGGTCGGCCGCCGCCCAGGCCTCCTCCCACGCGCGGTAGCGCCCGCGGTCCAGCCGATGACGTCCCAGCGCGAAACCCGCCAAGGCCAGCACAACCGCCGCCGACATCACGCCGAAGGCGGCCAGCCCCGCCCTGGTCATCGTCTCGGCCCGCTGCGGCGGCGCCGTGACGGGCATGCCCGTGGCGTCGACCCACAGCCGCGCCTTCGCCGGGCCGTCCCGCAGGAGTAGGGCCGCCGGGACCATGCCCTCCCGGACCTCGCCGCCCGGCAGCGTCCACCGGGCCGCGCTCATCCCCAGCAGCCCGCGGCCGTTAGCCGGGACCGCGGCCACGTCCCCGACCAAGGTGGCCTCGACCAGTTGCCGCGCCCCCGGCCCCACCCGCTCGGCGCTCCCTCCGTCGTACACCGCACGGGCGGCCAGCGCGGCGGGCCACACGGCCAGCAGGACGGCGGTCAGCGCCGCCGCCAGGAGCGCCGCCTCGACCCGGTCGGAACGGCGTCGCAGCGGGTTGCGATCAGGCCGGTAGCGGCGTAAGCGCCTCACGACCCAGCGGGCGATCGGTCTCATGGGCACCTCCTGACGACCACACAGGAGGTCCCACTTCCCCGAGATCGGCCTACCTCACTCCATGACCTCCGAGGCGGCGCGGCGGACGCTCCCGCCCTCGTCGATGACGAACCCCAACCGCATGATCATCTGCGGCGACTCGCCGGAGCACACATGCGTGCAGATGAACTCACGCAACTCAGGCATCTCGAGTGCCTGGGTGTGGAAGGCGACGCTCAGCCCGTACGCGGAGGCGTGCAGCAGCATCCGCTGCAGCGCCTCGCCGGCACGCAGCCAGTCCTCCCTGTCGTCGCCGCCGGTGCTGAGCAGCGCCACGAGACCCGTCGACGCCGACAGCCGTTCGTCCGGCGCCTGCCCCCATTCGTGCCCGCGTGCGTAGTCCCGCTGCGCGAAATGCTGGGGATAGGTGCGCCGGGGATCGTTCGGATAGCCTCCCGGGGGCACCCCGTCGCGGCGCGAACTGCCGGGCGGCCTGGCCCAGCGCATGAGCTCCAGGACGAACTGCCGGTCCTCCGACTGCACGTCCTGGGCCGCGCCGGTGAGCGCGGCGAGCACGCGGGTGGCGGCCTCCGAGGTGATCGGCGTCAGCCGTCCGCCCTCGGGCTCCGCTTCCGCCACCAGCGCGTCCACCAGGCGGTCCGGCACCGGCAGGGCCGTGAACCCGGACCGGTGGGTACGGCGGCGCTCGATCTCGGCATGCAGCAGGCGGATGTGCTCGTCCGGCTCGTGCCCCGGCCGCACCCGTATCCTGGCCAGCAGCAGCGGACGCTCCGGGTCGGGGAAACGGCGCACCTCCGGCTCGTAGCCGAGCGCCTGCAACGTGACGCGCACGTTGAACAACGCGGCGCCGCAACTGATCGTCATCTGCCGGCCGGTGGGGTCGGAGACCCGCAGCTTCCTGTCAGGGTCGGCCCGCAGGCAGATCTCGTCGCCGGAGACGCCGAACGACCACGGCTGGGTGTTGTGGATCGAGGGCGCCCACAGAGCCGCCTCCACCGCGGCCTTCACCGCCTGTGCGATCCCCTCGGACGTACGACTGTTCACGGTCTCTCCCAGAGGTCCGGCTACAGCAACGGCGGGGCGATGAGCAGGTCGTCGACGAGGAAGGCGACATCGGCGTCCACCTCGATGACCCCCTCGACCCGGCGCACGGCGTGCAGCAGCGGCTTGACGTCCGACCTTCGCGGCACCTGGCCGCTGATCCGCACCACACCGCCGGAGGCGGTGATCCGCAGGTCGTCGGGGCCGAGGTTCATCTGGGCGGCGATCTCCTCGATCTCGGCCAGGATGTCCTCGACCGGGCGGACGAACACGCGCAGCAGGTCGCTCTGGTGCACGGTGCCCACGATGCGGCCGGTCATGGAGTCGATCACGGGCAGTTGCTTGATGCGGTTGCGGTGCATCAACCGGGCCGCGTCCCGCACCGACGTGCCACCGGTCACCGTGATCGCGGGGCGCGACATGATCTGGCCGGCCTTCGTGCCCGCCGCCTTGCGGTGCTCCTCACGCCTGCGGGGGCCGTCGAACACGCTCTCGCCCAGGTCGATCTCCTTCAGGAGGATGTCGTCCTCCGACACAACGCCCACCGGACGCCGGTCGGCGTCGATCACTGTGACCGCGCCCACCTTGAACCGTTGCATGGTGGCGACAAGGTCCGCGAACGACGCGTCCATCGGCACCGCGATGGCGACCCTGCCCATGACATCCTTCACCTTCGCCGTCATGACGACGCCTCCCATCTCCTCACCGCCAGCGTGCCTTGTCGCGTCCTGCCGGGTCAGCGGTGAAGGTCCTAACCACCTGGGACTTTCGGCCACCCGTCGGCCTCCCGTTCCTCCCATGGCGAAGGACCCCGGCAACAGGGCCGTCAGTCCCTTCGCGAGCGGCATCTTCGGCGGTGGGATGGGGAGTGGGAACGGCCACGGCCCGGGAAGGAGCCGATCATGCACATGAAGGTGCGAGACGTGATGACGAGCGAGGTCGCCTCCGTCAACGGCAGCACGCCGTTCAGGGACGTGGCCGAGGTGCTCATCGCGCACGAGGTCAGCGCGGTGCCCGTGGTCGACGGCGAGGGCCACGTCATCGGCGTGGTCTCGGAGGCCGACCTGCTACTCAAGGAAGAGTTCCGCGAGCAGTTCTACCGCGAGGGCTACCGGCCGCCGCTGCGCGCCCGTCTGCGTGAGGCCGTGGGACGCGGGGTCGCCAAGACCCAGGAGCGCGCCCGCGGCGTCACCGCCGCCGAGCTGATGTCCGCCCCCGCCGTCACCACCCGGCCCTACACGAGCGTGGTCAGTGCCGCGCGCCAGATGAGCCGGCACGGGGTCAAGCGCCTGCCCGTCGTCGACGACGAGGGCGTGCTCGTCGGCATCATCAGCCGCCACGACCTGCTCAAGGTCCTCTCCCGCGCGGACGCCGACATCGCCCGGGAGGTAAGAGAGGAGATCATCGGCAACTCGCTGTGGGCCGACCTGTCGGGCCTCGACGTGTCGGTGTCGGAAGGCGTCGTGACGCTCACCGGCTCCCTGGAGCGCCGCTCCCAGGCGCGGGTGCTCACTCGGATGGTCGAGCGGACAAACGGAGTGATCAAGGTCGTCGACCACCTGGAGTGGAAGGAAGACGACTCCGGCCCCTGGGAAGGCTCCTGATCACCGACCGGCCTGCCTACGAATGATCATGTCTGTGACCGCCACGCCCTCGTGCGGCCGTGGTAGGTGAAGGCCCAGCGGTCTTTGCCGGTCTGGTGTCGGGTGTAGCGGTGGGGGTTTTGGTAGCGGTCGCGGTTGTGGAACTGGCAGGCCGGGCCGAGGAGCTTGAGGTCGGTCAGGCCGCCGGTGCTCCAGTTGTCGGCGTGGTCGATCTGGCACAGGGTGGCGGGCAGGGGGCAGCCGTCGATCCAGCAGGTGGCGTAGCGGGCGAAGATCGCTCGCCGCTGGGCGGGGGTGGCGAGGCGGACTTTGCGGCCCATGTCGAGGACCTGGCCGTCGGCGTCCATGACGATCCGCATGAGGGTGGAGGTGCGGGCCAGCCGGTGCACGCTGGTGACCGGCAGCACCTGCCCGGTGATCAGCAACAACCCCGGCACCATCCCCAACCCCACACCCAGGCCTGCCCCCGGTGGCGCTTCCCATGACGCCCCCGATGCTGCTCCCGGCTCCGCTCCTGGTTGCGCCCCCGGTGTCTGCTCGCCGCGCGGGGTCTCACCGCTGCCCTGCTCACCGCTGCTCTGCTGACTGCTGCTGTGCGCATGCGGGACCTCCCGCGCAGGCCGGGGCCCGGCGTGGGCGTAATGGGCATGGGTATCCCCCGGAGGATCAGGTGAGCGCCACTCACTACACCGCGACGAGCGCGGCGAGTCCTGCTGCGGCTCCTCCTGCTTCGCCCAACCCAGCTGCGACGAGCGCCGCCAGTCGTGCTGTGCCTCACCCTGCCCCTGGTCGCTGTGCTCTTGGTCGCTCTGCTGTGGTTCCTGCCGCGACTCGCTCCGCTGCCCGGCCCTCGCCTGCGCGCGGCCGGTCACGTCACCGCCGGACTCCCCGTCACGCAGGCCGGCCGAGCCGCCAACTCCGCCAACCCCACTGCCAACCGTGCTGGCACCTGTGGTGTCGGTGCCGTCGGTGCCGTCAATCTCTTCGGCCCGCCGGGCGTCCCGGTCGCCCTCAGCCGCACCGGCATCCCTCGTGCCGTCGCCGCCGCTGTATTGGTTCTCCACAGTGTCTTCGGGGGTCCCGGCCCGCTCAGGGGCTTCGGCCGTCTCCGCCGCCGGGTCGGCTGCAGGGGCGGTGGTGGACTCGGGTTCGCAGTCGGTGGGGAGGGACTCGGCGTTCACCAGCACCAGAAGCTCGGTGGTGATCTGCTGTTCCAGCAGAGCGATGAACGCGTCCGCCTGACGCTCCGCCAGTGACCGGTCATCGCCCTCCGCCCGTGGCCGGGCGTAGGCATCCAGCAGCGCCCGCAACCGGGCCGCCGCCTCACGCGGCAGATAGAACTCCCCCTCCAGACCCCCGCCCTTGCCCGGGCGCACCCGCAACGACCGCCGCCCGTAATCAGCCCGCTCGTCGCACTCCTCGCCGTCGGGGTCCAGCACCGCCCGCAGATACCGCCCCGCCTTGGCCACCTCCGCCGCGCCCGCCCGCCCCGCCAACTCCACCAAGATCGGCTCGGCCAACCCCGCCTGCTCATCCGAGAGCCCGGCAACGGCGGCGCAGATCGCCTCCACCACCCCCGCCGCCAACCCTCCGGCGGCGAACATCTCCCGCACGGTGGACAGCCGCGCCAGCTCAATCCCCAGGGTGAGCAGGCGGCCCGCACCCCCGACCGTCATCCCCCCGGCCGTCCGCAACCAACTGCGGGTGGAGGCATGCCCATGCTGTCTGGCCTGCCCCGCCCGATGCACCCGCCCCACCCGCTCAGCCAGCGCACACGTGATCCGATCGCGGGCGAACAACAGATCCTCGGCCTCGGCCAGGCAGATCTCCGGTGTATCGGGGACCGGAGCCAACGCCAGCGCCTGCGCCGACTCCCGCAACGACCCCACCAGCACCCACGACGAACGAACCCGTCGACCCTCACCACCGGCACCCGCCGCAGCAGAACCAGCAGGACCCGTCTCACGACCACCGGCACCGGCATCGGCACCACTGGCGTTCGCCTCGGCAGAACCGGCGGCGGCAGCTGAATTCGGTCGCATTTGCCGTAGCAGGCAATTCCACCTTTGTTCGACCCGAGGGTCGCGGACAGACTCGCCGAGGATATTTACACGGCCGAGTCCCGAAATGTGTTCATCAGCGGTGGGCGCGCCTTCCGGTGACCAGAGACGCGAGCCGGCTGTGAGACGCTCCCACCATGTGCCATCCGGTGTTTTCGAACTGTCGGGGGGTTGGGGGTCGATTAGTGGCGAACCCATGACACCCCCTCCAGCTCAGTCGAATACCTGTATGAATTCTTCCAGCCTTCCCTCACCCAATTCAAGCGCGCAGCCGAATTGAATGGAGCCACAGGCGGTGGCGGCATTTTGGCTAAATAGGTTCTTATCCGGTCTCGCGAGGATCCCACAGGTCCCGGTGTGAGCCCTTGCCGACGGCGGCACACAGCCGACCGGACGCCCAGAGCCAAGAAGAAGCCCTCACCGCCGGCCCCAGCCGCCCCGCCGGAACATCAAAGCCCTCCAGAGCATCACGGCCCTCCAGAGCATCACAGGCCGCCGCGACGCCCAGTCCCCACCGGATCGCGAGGACGATTTCACCGCAGCGGCAGACGCCCAAGACGAGCGCCTTACCTGCGACGATGCCGGGGCCTCTATGGCATCTCACGCACCGCGGCCGCGGCGAATTTCCGAAGAAGTGGTTTTCGTTCTCCCATCGGCGGTAGCTCAGATAAGGACCGACCAAGCGAGAGACAAGGAGAAGCACGTGATCACTCACGAGCAGATCCCCATGGTGCTCGGCAACCCGGTCCACGACCCCAGCGGTGACAAGATCGGTGAGGTCGCGCAGGTCTTCCTGGACGACGCGACAGGGCGACCGAAGTGGGTCTGCGTCAAGACGGGACTTCTCCACACCAAGGAGACCTTCATCCCGCTGCACGACGCGACCCTGACGGCCGGTCATGTCGAGGTCCCGTACGCCAAGGATCACGTCAAGAAGACTCCCGAGGTGGAGCTGGACGCCGACGGGCACCTGTCCGCCGAGCAGGAGCGCGAGCTCTATCGTCACTACGACATGGGCTGGGACGCCTCCTGGGAACGCGCGAACCGGCCCGACAGCCTCACCGGCTGGGCCGACACCGGCGGACGGCGCGAGCGTGAACGCCTGGGCACCGGCGTCGACGACCCCGCGCGCCCCGGCGCTCCTGCGGACTACCCCGGCGACCCCGCGAACTACGCGGACTACGCCGTGACCCGCACCGGGGAGCGGTACGGCACCGACGACCCCGCGCTGGGCTCCAGGGACCGGCTGGACGCCGACATCCCCGGCACCCGGCCGGGTGAGCCGCTGGCGCCGCGCGAGCACGGCACCCCGGCCGACGAACTGTTCGACGGCGGCGATCCCTCGCGCACGACCAGCGAGCGGTACGGCACCGAGGACCCGGCTGCCCGGTCGCAGGAGCGGTTCGGCACCGGCGACCCGGTGACCGGGTCCGGCGACCGGTTCGTCAAGGACCCGGAGGCTCGTGAGCGGGCCATCCTCCGCCGCGACGTCCCGGACGAGGACGAGCCGCGCCTGTAGGCGGCGTCGAGTCCGTCACCAGCCCCGTCGCCCCGGCGTCCCTCCGCCGCCGGGACGACGGCGTGCCCGGCTCCGCTCAGTCGTCCTGGACGACTTCGCCGTGGACCACGCGGCCACGGCGGGTCCCCGTGGGCCCGCCGGCATCCGCACCACCACCGAAACCCGCACCCCGGGGATCCGCACCGCCGAATCCCGCGGTCCCGTCGAACATCGGCGCGTACGGCGAGCGGGCGGCGAGCGAGCGCACCCGGCGTCCGAGGAACCAGGACATCCAGCGGCGGGCGATCGGCCGGGTGAACGGCAAGATCATGAAGATCCCGAACACGTCGCTCAGGAAGCCGGGGGTCATCAGGAGCGCGGCGCCGGCCACGATCAGCGCGCCGTCGGCGAACTCCCTGTCGGGCACCCGCCCCGATTCCACGGCCGTGCGCAGCGAGGCCCAGGCCCGCCGTCCCTCCCGGCGCACCAGCCAGGCGCCGAGGATGCTGTCGGCGATGAGCAGGGCGACCGTCTCCCACCCGCCGATCACGTTTCCCACCCGGATCAGAAGCCAGATTTCCAGGATGGGAACCAGGAGGAACGCGAAGAACAGCCCGATCCGCACCATGTCTTGCCCCACTCACCCGGAACTCGTACGTTTGCGTCAACGTCTCCGCGGCCGCTCGGGTTCCTGAGGATCGCGCTTATCGCCGCGGGCGAAACCGGTCGGCGAGGCCCGTGACCCCCCAGACGGCCACGCGCCAGAACGCCTCGATGATGATCCTGCGGCTCATCTTGCTGCTGCCCACGGTGCGTTCGACGAACGTGATCGGCCTCTCCTGCACCCGCAGGCCCTGCCGTACGGTGCGCAGCGTGAGGTCCACCTGGAAGCAGTAGCCCTGCGACTCCACGTCGTCCAGCCCGATCTTCTCCAGCGTGGCCGCGCGGTAGGCGCGGAAGCCGGCGGTGGCGTCGCGGACCGGGATGCCGAGCACGAGCCGCACGTAGGTGTTGGCGCCCCGGGACAGCAGCTCACGCGAGACCGGCCAGTTGACCGTCCTGCCGCCGGGCACCCAGCGGGAGCCGATGGCGAGGTCGGCGCCCTGCGCCACCGCGTCGAGCAGCTTGTGCAGCTCCTCGGGCTGGTGGGACCCGTCGGCGTCCATCTCCACCAGCACGTCGTAGCCCTCGGCCAGGCCCCACCGGAACCCGGCGATGTAGGCCGCGCCCAGCCCTTGCTTGCTCGTGCGGTGCAGGACGTGGATGTGGTCGTCCGCCTCGGCGAGCTCGTCGGCGATCCTGCCGGTGCCGTCGGGGCTGTTGTCGTCCGCCACGAGCAGGTGGACATCGGGCAGCGCCTCACGGAGCCGCCGCGTGATCATCGGGAGGTTCTCCCGCTCGTTGTACGTGGGGACGATAACGAGCACCCGCTCCGGGGTCCGCTCCATCAGCTTTTCCTCCGCCCAGAGATGGCCGCCACCGTCGCTCCGGCCCCCATGAGTACCAGAGCCCACTCCGGCAGCGCACCTATCTCCGCCGCCACCGTGTTCTTCGTCCTGACGGGGACGTCCAGGACGTTCATCCCCGCCACCAGCTCGCCGGTACGCCATCCGATCCGGCCGTCCGGGCCGACGTACGCGGAGATTCCCGTGGTCGCCGCGGTGACCACCGCCCGGTTGAACTCCACCGCGCGCAGCTGCGACATCGCCAGCTGCTGCGGCGGCAGGTTGGTGAGCGCGTAGCTCGCGTTGTTGGTCTGCACGACCAGCGGGGTGCCGCCGGCCAGCACGGTCCCGCGCACCGTGTCGTCGAACGCCACCTCGTAGCACTCGACGGTGCCGACGGTCACCGGGCCCATCCTCAGCGCCCCCGGCCTGTCCCCGGGGACCGACTGGCGGCCGACCAGGTTGGCCCGCGACGACAGCGCCAGGAACAGGTCCTTCATGGGGGTGTACTCGCCGAAGGGCACGAGCCGCTGCTTGTCGTAGTACGCGCCGGGGCCCGTGACCGGGTCCCAGACCAGGCCGCGGGTGGCCCGGTGCTCGTCGCCGATCTTGACGACCGCGCCGACGAGGACCGGCACGCCGATGTCCTTGACGGCGGAGTCGATGACCTGCCGGGCGTACGCGCTGCTGTAGGGGTCGATGTCGGTCGAGTTCTCCGGCCACACCACGATGTCGGGCCGCGGGAGCTTTCCCGCGCGTACGGCCTCGGCCATCCGATGCGTCTCGTCGGCGTGGTTGCGCAGCACGACGGCCGGCTCGTCGCCGAGGAAGTACATCCCCCGCCCGGGGACGTTCCCCTGGATGACACCGATCCGCACTGTCCTGCCCTCGTCGCCGGGCCGGGGCACGATCAGCCCCAGCACTGGTACGGCTATCGCGGCGAGGACCGTTCCGGCAACCACCCGGTCGGCCCGCCACCTCGGGGGACGCCGTGTGACCAGCGAGGCGAGCAGCGTCCCCGTGAGGGCGACCGTGAAACTTACAAGTGGGGCGCCGCCCAGCGCGGCGAAGCCTGTGTACGGCGACTCGCCCTGGCTGAAGGCCAGCCGGGCCCAGGGAAAGCCCCCGACGGGAAACAGTCCCCTGGCCCATTCCTGTGCCACCCACAGGCAGGCCACCCACAGCGGCCACAGGCGCGACCGCATGACGAGGACGGCGAGGAAGGCCAGCGCCGCCCAGAAGAGGCTCTCGACGCCCGTGAGGGCCAGCCAGGCGTCGTCCCCGATGGGACGGACCCAGGCGAGTGTCGGCACGAGGAACGCCAGCCCTCCCGCGTACCCGATCCACGCGGCCCGGCGCGGCCTGACGCCGCGGATCGCGAGGGCGAGCAGCGCCACGCCCACCGGCGCGCATAACCACCAGCCGAGGGGCGGGAAGGCGAGATAGAGCACCAGGCCGCCCGCGACGGAGACGGCGAGGCGGATCAGGGTGAGCGGCACTCGCGGCCCGGTCGCCGCGGCGGGGGCCTGCTCAGCGTCCTGTGCCGACTTCAATGCCACCGGACAGTTACTCCTCGCGTTTTCGATGGGCCGCGTCCTGGTGCGGAAATCACCCAGGTCAGGGTCGCAGACGGCGGCGCGCGCCGCCAAACCGGCCCTCGGCAACTCTACGAGGAAATGAAGGGGGCCCGGGCGGCCCTTCGGACCGGTTCCGTCCCGTCGGCGGCGGGCGCGGAGCTCCGTTGTCTACTGGGTGCCCGGGCCCCTCCTGGGTCCAACCCCCCGGCCGGCTGAGGTGCCCCGCCTCGGCGGATCGCGGCCCTGCGCCTGGTGTGCTGACGGGATCACGCTCCGTCATCGACGCAGAGGCCAGCGTCGCCATAGAACGGCCAACCGGTCAGTCCCGTGCTGGACTGCGCAGCAAACTACCGACCTCAGCGCAGATGTCAACTGCGTCCCCATCAGGGGATATACCACGTTTCCGCAGGTGGGAGCGGTACCGTTTCAGCGCCGTTCCAAGCCGCTCAGGGCCTCGGGCAGATCACCGACGTGCACGACGCCGAGGCGGCTCGTGGCCCTGGTGAGGGCCACGTAGAGGTCGCTGGGCCCGCGCGGCGACTCGCTCAGGATCCGGCCGGGCTCGATCACGATCACCGAGTCGAACTCCAGCCCCTTGGCCTCGCCGACCGACAGCACCGCCACGGGCGCGTCCAGTGCCGCGGGGCCGGGCCCGGTGGCGGCGCCGGGCACGGCGGCCCCGACGATCCGCCCGATCTCCGCCGTCATCCGCGCGGGGGCGATGACCACGAGGCGGCCCCCCTCGACGACCTCGGCGGCGACCGCGGGGGCCGCCTCGGCCAGGGACGCGACCCGCAGGGCCCACGGCCGCTCACCGGTCTCCCGCACCGACTCCGGAGTCTTCAGGTCGGGGCCGACCAGTTCGAGCACGCGACCGGCGACCTCCATCAGCTCGGCGGGGGTGCGGTAGTTGACGCTGAGCCGCTCCTCGCGCCAGCGGCCCGCGACGTAGGGGTCGAGCACCCGCGCCCAGCTCGCCGCGCCCGCGGCCGACCCGGTCTGGGCGATGTCGCCGACGATGGTCATGGACCGGCTGGGGACGCGGCGCATGACGGTCCGCCAGTCCATCTCCGACAGCTCCTGGGCCTCGTCGACGATCACGTGCCCGAAGGCCCACGTGCGGTCCCTGGCGGCCCGCTCCGCGGTGGTGAGATAGGTCTCCTCGGCCTGCTGCCGGTCGGCGAAGCGCTCGGCGTCCATGATGTCGGCCAGGCCGGTCAGCTCAAGCACCTCGCGGGCGTAGGCGATGCGCTCCTCGCGCTCCTGCTCGGCCCGGCGGGCCGCCCGCAGCACGCCCTCGTCGATGTCCCCGAGCAGCTCGGCGGCCTCGTCGAGCAGCGGCACGTCGGCCGCGCTCCACCAGCTCCCCCCGGCCTTCTCCCCCGCTCTGGGCGGCTCGCGCAGCAGCAGGTCGCGTTCCCGCGCCCCCAGCCCCGCCGCGGCCATCCTGTCGCGGTCGGTGAACAGCCCGATCAGCAGCTGCTGCGGGGTCAGGTACGGCCACAGCCGGTTGAGCGCCACCCGCACCGGCTCCTCGGTGCGCAGCTCCTCGCGCAGGTCGGCGAAGTCGGCCTCGTCCAGCGAGCCGCGCCCCAGGTGCCTGGCCGCCTGCCGGGTGAGCACGGTCAGCAGGTGGCGTACGAACACGGCCCTGGCCTGGTTGTGCGGCCGGCGCGACCGGCCGGCCTTCGACCTCGCCGCCTCGAGCGTCTGCCGGTCGAGCCGCAGGGTGAACTTGTCGAGCCGGATCTCCACCGGCGTGCGCGGCATCCGCTGGCGCTCCCGTACGGCCCGCGCGATCACGTCGGCCATCTCGATCCGGCCCTTGACGGCGGCGGCCTCCGGCGGGTCCTCCCTGGTCGCGGTCAGGCCCGGGTACAGCTCGCCCACCGTGGACAGCAGCACGTCGGTCTCGCCGAGCGACGGCAGCACCTGCTCGATGTAGCGCGTGAAGGTCGGGTTGGGCCCGAGGATCAGCACGCCCCGGCGCTCCAGCCGCTCGCGGTAGGTGTACAGGAGGTAGGCCGCGCGGTGCAGGGCCACCACGGTCTTGCCGGTGCCCGGCCCGCCCTGGACGACGAGCACTCCGTTCAGGTCGCTTCTAATGATCTTGTCCTGCTCGGCCTGGATGGTCGCCACGATGTCGCGCATGCGGCCGGTGCGCTTCGCGCCGAGCGCGGCCAGCAGGGCCGCCTCCCCGTTCAGCGACGCCCTGTCGTCGTCGGTGAGGCCGTCGAGGTCGAGCAGGTCGTCGTCGACCCCGGTGACCTTGCGGCCCCGCGTGTGCAGGTGACGCCGCCGGGTGACGCCCATCGGGGCGGCCGGGGTCGCCCGGTAGAACGGCTGCGCGACCGGCGCCCGCCAGTCGATCAGCAGCCGGTGCTGGTCGTCGTCCGACAGGCCGATGCGGCCGATGTAGAGCCGCTCCCCCTCCGCCGCGCCCGCCGACTCGCTCTCCGGTCCGCCCTCCGGCCCGCTCTCGGACCTGCTCTCGGCGGCCAGGTCGAGCCGGCCGAAGCACAGCGCGTTCTCCACCGCCCACAGGCGGGCCAGGCGCTGGGCGTACATGCCGGCGAAGGAGTCGCGCTCCGAGCGGTTCTGGTGCGTCCCCGACGCCCCCTGGGCCAGCACGGCGTCGAGCTGCCCGCGCGTGCGTTCCCGCAGCACGTCGAGGCGCTCGTACAGCGCGGCGACGTACTTCTGCTCCCGGGCCAGCTCGCCCGTCGAAGACTGTGGCATAGGCCGACAGATTCTACGGGCCGTACGGCTCCCGTCCCGCATCGGACGCCCGGGCGGCGCTCAGCCGGTGGCGTCGCCGCCCAGGTCCTTCTCGATCATCGGGGACCGGTAGTCGTACGGCGTGCTGAGCACGACGGTCGTGCGCGTGCTCACGTTGGCCGACGCGCGGATCTGCTGGAGGAGCTCCTCCAGGGCGAACGGCGAGGCCACCCGGACCTTGAGTATGTAACTTTCATCGCCGGCCACGCTGTGACAGGCCTCGATGGCGGTCAGATGGCTCAGCCGCTCCGGCGCGTCGTCCGGCGCGGAGGGGTCGATCGGCTTGATCGAGACGAAGGCGGTCAGCGGCAGGCCGATCTCGTCGTAGTCCACGAGAGCGGCGTATCCGCGGATGACGCCACGCTTCTCCAGCCTGCGTACCCGCTGATGGACCGCGGAGACGGACAGTCCCGTCTCCTTGGCCAGATCGGTGAAGCTCATCCGGCCGTCAGTCGCCAGCAGGGTGACGATTCGGCGATCGATCTCCTCCACGCGAGCAACGGTAGCGGCGGCGGGACTTTCCCGGGGAATCGGCTCAGCCCACGACGACCAGATCCCTCGTGGTGTTGTTCATCCGCTCGCCCGCGGTCTCGCCGCAGACGACAATGTCCTCGATCCGGGCGCCGTGCCGTCCGGAGAGGTAGATGCCCGGCTCCACGGAGAACGCGAACCCGGGCCGCATCTCCTCGGTGTTGCCCGCGACGATGTACGGCTCCTCGTGCGTCTCCAGGCCGATGCCGTGGCCGGTGCGGTGGATGAAGTGCTCGCCGTACCCCGCGTCCGCGATCACCTCGCGGGCGGCTGCGTCCACCGACTCGCAGCTCACGCCCGGCCTGACGTGGGCGCAGGCGGCCTCCTGGGCGCGCTTGAGCACCTCGTAGTACGCCGCGAACTCGGCCGGGGGCTCGCCCACGCAGTAGACCCGGGTGGAATCCGAGCAGTAGCCGCTCGGCATCGTGCCGCCGATGTCCACCACGACGGGCTCGCCGTGACCGATGACGCGGTCGCTCAGCTCCGCGTGCGGGCTGGCCCCGTTGGGCCCCGAACCCACGATCACGAAGTCGACCCGGGCGTGCCCCGCGTCGACGATGGCCTCCGCGATGTCCTTGCCGACCTCGCGCTCGGTGCGGCCCGCCTTGAGCAGCCGGGGCACCAGGGCGTGCACGGCGTCGATGGCCGCCCCCGCCTCCGCCAGCGCCGCGACCTCGGCCGGCGACTTGCGCATGCGCAGCTCGCGCAGGACGCTCCCGGCCAGCGTCTGCTCGGCGCCGGGCATGGCGGCGCGGAACCGCAGCGACTGCATCGCCCACATCCGGTCGGCGAGCCCGACCCTGGCGACCGGGCCCAGGCGGCGGGCCACCTCGGCGAACGGGTCGTCGGTCTCGTCCCACGCCACGAACTCGATCCCCAGCCGTGAGGCCGGCGAGTGCTCGGCGGCCGGCAGTTCCAGGCGGGGCACCATGAGGAACGGTTCACCGGACGCGGGCACGACCAGGCAGGTCAGGCGTTCCAGCGGCAGCGCGTCGTAGCCGGTCACGTAGCGCAGATCCGGGCCGGGCGTCAGCAGCAGCGCGTCGAGACCGGCGCGGCCGACGGCCTCTCGTACGGCGGCCGGGCGGCTCGTGGGATACAGGTCGGAGTGTTCCTGGGACATCGTCGTCACGCGACCTAATCTAACGAGCGCGGGCTCCCCGCGACACACGCAGGTGCTTGTACCACAGTCGCCACGCGGGCGGACTTCGGAGGGCACTGGCTTATCCCACGGCATAGAAGAAAACCAACCCCCGGGTGATGGAGGACTGCTACGCTCCGCGTCAGTACGATCACAAAACGAAAGCGTCATCGAGAGCGAGACCAATGGTCGGCGTAGTGGGCGGCACGAGGCCGGCCCTTCCCCCCGTGGACGACCGCGACCCGGGCGCGGCGTCCGGAGCCGCCACCGGCACTCCGCTGGGCCGGAACACCGGCGGGCGGCGGTGGGCGGAGCGGCGGGAACGCGCCGCCGAGGAACGCCGCGTCACGCTGGCGCTGCGCGAGGCGATCCTGCCAGAGCCCGGCGCCACGATCGATCTTCCCGGTGCCCGGATCGCCGTCAGGTACGTCCCAGCGGGCCGGGCGTCGAGCCTCGGGGGCGACTGGTACGACGCCGCCCCACTGCCCGGCGGCCGCGTGTTCCTCGCCGTGGGCGACGTGTCGGGGCACGGCCTGCCGGCGATCGCCGAGATGGCGCAGCTGCGGCACGCGCTGCTCGGCCTGAGCATGACGGGAGCCTGCCCCGGCAGGCTGCTGGCCTGGCTGAACACCCTGGTGCTCACCCGGCTGGACGACACCACCGCGACCGCGGTGTGCGGCCTCTTCGACCCGGAGACCCGCCTTTTCACGTGGGCACAGGCGGGTCATCCCGCCCCGATCCTGGTGCGTCGCGGGGGCGCGCGCCAGCTCGGGGCGCCCCGGGGGGTCGTGCTCGGGGCGACGCCGAGCCTGCCGTACGGGGTGGCCGACGTCCGCCTCGATCCCGGCGACCTGCTGCTGATGTTCACCGACGGCCTGGTCGAGCGCCGCTCACGCGACATCGGCGCCGGGGTGTCCCTCGTCATGGAGGCGGCCGTGGCGACCGGTCTGGGCGCGGCCGGAGCGGATCTCGACGCGGGCCTCGACGGCCTGCTGGAGGCGATCGGCGGCCCCAATCCCGAGGACGACACCTGCCTGCTCGCCGTCGCGGTCACCGGAGAGGGCCCCCCGCACCCCTGACAGGCGTGACAATGGCAGGGTGCTGATGCTTCTCGACACCCCGTCGCTGTACTTCCGCGCCTTCTACGGGGTCCCGGAGTCGGTGACCTCGCCGGACGGCATGCCGGTCAACGCGGTGCGCGGGCTCCTCGACATGATCGCCACCCTGGTCCGGCAGCACTCCCCTGCCCAGATCGTGGCCTGCATGGACGCCGACTGGCGGCCCGAGTTCCGGGTCGCGGCGATCCCGTCGTACAAGGCGCACCGGGTGGCGAGCGGCGACGAGGAGCAGGTGCCCGACACGCTCGCCCCGCAGGTCCCGGTGATCGAGGAGGTCCTGGACGCGCTGGGCGTCGCCCGCGTCGGCGTGGCGGGCTACGAGGCCGACGACGTGATCGGCACCTACGCGATCGCAGCGACCTCCGCCGTGGACATCGTCACCGGCGACCGGGACCTGTTCCAGCTCGTGGACGACGAGAAGCCGTGCCGGGCCCTTTACACAGTACGGGGGATTCGTAACCTTCAGATCGTCGATGAGGCGTTCGTCCGGGAGAAGTACGGCATTCCGGGCCGGGCGTACGCCGACTTCGCGACGCTGCGCGGCGACCCGAGCGACGGCCTGCCGGGCGTCGCCGGCATCGGCGACAAGACGGCCGCCGCCCTCATCACGCGCTTCGGCTCGCTGTCCGCGCTGCTCGCCGCGCTGGACGACGGCGGCGCCGAGGGCTTCCCCGCGGGCGCCCGGAACAAGCTCGCCGCCGCCCGCGACTACCTGGAGGTCGCCCCCGCGGTGGTCCGGGTGGCCCACGACGTCCCGGTCCCGGACGTCGACATCACCCTGCCCGCCGCGCCGCGCGACCCCGAGCGCCTGGTGGCGCTGTCGGAGAAGTACGGCCTGGACGGTCCGCTGGGCCGCCTGCTCGCCGTACTGGCCTAGCCAGAACGGCCTAAAGCCTGATATGTCCGCACTCCGGTAGGTTGATCGCGTGCCGTACACGACGATCCGCCTCCGGGACACCGCGGACGGCCTCCGCGACGGATTCGCCCGCATCCGCAGCGACTTCGACCTGCCGGACGGCTTCCCCGACCCGGTGCTGGAGGAGGCCGGGCGGGCCGCCGCGTCCCCCGTCGCGACCGGCGAGGACCGGACCGACCTGCCGCTGGTGACCATCGACCCTCCCGGCTCGATGGACCTCGACCAGGCGCTGCTCATCGAGCGGCGCGGAGCGGGTTACCGCGTCTGGTACGCGATCGCCGACGTCGGGGCGTTCGTCCGGCCCGGCGGGGCGATCGACGGCGAGGCGAGGGCGCGCGCGCAGACGATCTACCTGGCCGGCGAGCGGGTGCCGATGCACCCGCCGCTCCTGTCGGAGGGCGCGGCCAGCCTGCTGCCGGGGCAGGTCCGCCCGGCGGCGCTGTGGCGGCTCGATCTCGGCCCCGACGGCGAGATCGAGGCCGTGGACCTGCGCAGGGCCCTGGTGCGCAGCCGTGAGCGGCTCGACTACGCCGCCGTCCAGGCGGCCGTGGACACCGGCAGGGCCGAGGGGACGCTCGCGCTGCTCGCCGAAGTGGGGCCGCTGCGGCTGGAGCGGGAGCGGGCCAGGGGCGGCCTGTCGCTGCCGACCCCCGAGCAGCAGGTGGTCCCCGGCGGGGACGGCTCCTACCGGCTGGAGTTCCGCACCAGCCACCCCTGCGAGGCGTGGAACGCCCAGATCTCGCTGCTCACCGGCATGGCGGCGGCCGGGATGATGCTGGACGCGGGCGTCGGCGTGCTCAGGGTCCTCCCGGAAGCGGGCCCGCAGGACGTCGGCAAGGTCCGCAGGGTCGCCGCCGCGCTCGGCGTGCCCTGGCCCGACGGCACGTCGTACGCCGAGGTCGTGCACGGGATCGACCCCGGGATCCCCGGCCACGCCGCCTTCCTGCACGAGTCGACGGTGCTGCTGCGCGGCGCGGCCTACGTCGCCTTCGACGGCGCCCCTCCGGCGCGGACGCTGCACGCCGCCGTGGGCGCGCCGTACGCGCACGTCACCGCGCCGCTGCGGCGGCTGGTCGACCGGTTCGCCACCGAGGTCTGCCTGGCCGTCGCCGCGGGCCTTCCGGTGCCCGAGCAGATCGCGGCGGCGCTGCCCGGCCTGCCGGAGCAGATGGCCATGGGCGGCAGGCGGGCCGGCGCGGTGGAGCGCGCCTGCGTGGACCTGGTCGAGGCGGCCGTGCTGGCGCCCAGGATCGGCGAGGTCTTCGAGGCGGTCGTCATCGACGTCAACGAGGGAAAGCCGGGCGGGCAGGTGCAGGTCACCGAGCCCGCCGTGATCGCCCGCTGCGACGGCGACCGGCTGCCGCTCGGCGAGCGCGTCCCCGTACGGCTCACGCGCGCCGACCCCGCCACCCGCGAGGTCCGTTTCTCGGCCGTCTGAGCCGCCCTCAGCTGACGGAGGAGTAGGCCACCACGCCCCGGCGCATGGCGTCGATCGCCTTGACGGCGTTGTCGGCGACCTTGCTCCCCTTGGGCGCGGCGTCCCTGAGCTGGCCGAGCAGGTCGAGCAGCTGCTTGACCCAGCGGACGAAGTCGCCCGCGGCGAGGTCGCAGTCGGTCAGCACGGCGTCGAGGCTGTGGCCCTTGGCCCAGCGGAAGGCCGCCCAGGCGAAGCCGACGTCGGGCTCACGTACGAACGACAGGCCGTGGTCCTCCTCGATGCCCTCCAGCTCGCCCCACAGCCGTACCATCTCCGCGAGCGCGTCGCGGGCGGCGCCGGCCGGGATCTTGGGGCTGCGGACGTCGTCGGCCTGCCGCGACTCGTACACCAGCGAGGACACGCACGCGGCCAGCTCCGCGGGGTCGAGGCGGTTCCACACGCCCGCCCGCAGGCACTCGGCCGTGAGCAGGTCCAGCTCGGTGTAGAGCGAGGCGAGCCTGCGGCCCTGCTCCGTGACGGTCTCGCCGTCCAGGTAGCCGAGCTGGTCGAGCACCCCGCAGACCCGGTCGAAGGTGCGCGCGATGACGTGGGAGCGTCCCTCGACCCTGCGGCGCAGCCCTTCGGTCTCCCTGAGCAGCTTGTGGTAGCGCTCGGCCCAGCGGGCGTGGTCCTCCCGCTCGTCGCAGCCGTGGCAGGGGTGCTGGCGCAGCTCGCGCCGCAGGCGGGTGACCTCCTCGTCCTCCTGGGCGTGGTCGCGCGCCCGCGGCGGCTTGCCGAGGTCGCGATCGCCGAGCTTCGCGTGCACGGTCGAGACCAGGTTGGCCCGCTCCTTCGGCGAGCGCGGGTTGAAGCCCTTCGGAATCCTGATCTTGTCGACCGGCTCGACCGGCACCGGGAAGTCGGCCGCCGACAGGCGCTTCACCTGCTTGCCGATCGTCAGCACGAGCGGCGCGGGACCCTCGTGCCCCCGGCTGTTGACGCCGGGGTCGAGCACGACCGCGAGGCCCGCGCGCCGCCCGCCCGGCACCCGGATGACGTCTCCCGGCTTCAGGACCTCCAGGGACTGCACGGCCTGGGCCCGGCGGGCCGCGCCCCGCTGGCGCGACAGCTCGGCCTCGCGGTCCGACAGCCGCCTGCGCATCGCGGCGTACTCCTCGAAGTCGCCGAGGTGGCAGGTCATGGCCTCGGCGTAGCCCTCCAGCGCGTGCTCCGCCTTGCGGAGCTGGCGGGTCAGCCCGACCACCGCGCGGTCGGCCTGGAACTGGGCGAAGGAGTCCTCAAGCAGCGTCCGCGCCCGCTCCCTGCCGACCTGCCCGACCAGGTTGACCGCCATGTTGTACGACGGCTTGAAGCTGGAGCGCAGCGGGTAGGTGCGGGTGCCCGCGAGGCCCGCGACCGCGAGGGGGTCCATCCCCGGCTGCCAGACCACCACCGCGTGGCCCTCGATGTCGATGCCGCGCCGCCCGGCCCTGCCGGTGAGCTGGGTGTACTCCCCCGGGGTCAGGTCGGCGTGGGTCTCGCCGTTCCACTTGTCGAGCTTCTCGATCACGACGGACCTCGCCGGCATGTTGATGCCGAGCGCCAGCGTCTCCGTCGCGAAGACCGCCTTCACCAGACCCTTGGTGAACAGCTCCTCCACGACCTCCTTGAAGGCGGGGAGCATGCCGGCGTGGTGGGCGGCGAGGCCGCGCTCCAGGCAGTCACGCCATTCGAGGTAGCCGAGCACCGCGAGGTCCTCGTCGGGCAGGTGCGAGGTCCGCTCGTCGACGATCTGGCGGATCTCGTGGCTCTCGGCCTCGGTGGTGAGGCGCAGCCCCGAGTAGAGGCACTGCATCACGGCGGCGTCGCAGCCGTTCCTGGAGAAGATGAAGGTGATCGCCGGCAGCAGGCCCTCGGCGTCGAGCTTCTCGATGACGTCCGAGCGGCTCGGCGTCGTCCCCCGGCCCGGCCGCGAGTAGCCTCGCCTGCCCCTGGCCTGGGCCAGCCGCATCTCGTCACGGGAGATCCGCATCAGGGACGGGTTCACCCGCAGGACGCCGTCGCCCTCGTTGACGAACAGGTCGTACATCTGGTTGCCGACCAGCATGTGCTGCCACAGCGGCACCGGCCGGTGCTCGTCGACGATGACCGTGGTGTCGCCGCGCACCTCGCCCAGCCACTCGCCGAACTCCTCGGCGTTGCTGACCGTGGCCGACAGCGCCACCACCCGCACCGACTCCGGCAGGTGGATGATGACCTCCTCCCAGACCGCGCCGCGGAACCGGTCGGCGAGGTAGTGGACCTCGTCCATCACCACGTACGCGAGGCCGGCGAGCGTGCCCGAGCCCGCGTACAGCATGTTGCGCAGGACCTCGGTCGTCATGATCACGATCGGGGCCTCGCCGTTGACGCTGTTGTCGCCGGTCAGCAGGCCGACCTTGCTCGCGCCGTACCGTCTGACCAGGTCGTTGTACTTCTGGTTGGACAACGCCTTGATCGGCGTCGTGTAGAAGCACTTGCGGCCCTGCTGCAGGGCCAGGTGGACGGCGAACTCCCCCACCACGGTCTTGCCCGACCCGGTCGGCGCGGCCACCAGCACGCCGTCCCCCGCTTCCAGCGCCTCACAGGCGTCGATCTGGAACTCGTCGAGCTCGAAGTCGTAAAGTTCGCGGAACGAGGCGAGCGCGGGCCCGGTTCCGGACCGCCGCTCGCGGAAGGCGGCATAGCGTTCCGCTGGCGTACTCATATCGTCAACCCTACCGATAACGGGATTCCGGGCGTCCGCGATCTATGGTCCTGGCGCTCCGGTCGCCTTCACACCGCGGATCGCGGGGCCAGGACACGCAGCGCTCCCGGCTCGATCCCGCAGCTGAGCGGGACCGGTCCGGCCCGCTCGCCGTCGGCGTACGCCACCACGTCCCCGGCCAGAGCGTCGATCTCCACGCGCCTGGCGCGCCTGAGGGTCACGGCGGGGTGGCCGGTGTGACTGCCCCGGTAGACGCGGGGGAACGTGCGCAGGAACTCGCCCTTGGGCACCGCCCCGAGCACGAGCACGTCGAGCAGGCCGTCGTCCGGCCTGGCGTCCGGGCACACCTTCATCCCCGCGCCGTACGAGCGGGTGTTGGCCACGGCCACCAGCATGGCCTCGCGTTCGAGGGTCTCCCCGTCGAGGGTGATCAGGAACGGGATCGGCGTGAACGAGCGCAACTCGCGCACGAGCGCGACGAGGTACTTCGCCATTCCCGGCGGCCACGTCATGGCGTTGGCCCGTTCGTTGACGCGCGAGTCGAACCCGCAGGCGAGGACCCCGGCGAACCACTCGCCCGTGCCCAGCCTGGCCGCGTCGACCACCCGGCAGTGGCCCTCGGTCACGATGTCCACGGCGGCGAGGGGATCCTTGCGCGGGATGCCGAGCGCGTCGGCGATGTCGTTGCCGGTGCCCGCGGGCACGATCCCGAGCGGCACCGCCGTCCCCGCCACGGCCTGCACGGCCAGGTGGACCAGGCCGTCACCGCCGAAGGCGACGAGCGCGGCCGGCCCGCCGGCGACGGCCTCCCGGGCGCGGGCGAGCGCGTCGGCGGCGGAGGTCCCGACCACCACGGACACCGGGCGGTCACCCGTCCGAAGGCGCCGCAGCACCGGGTCGAGCAACCGCAGCGTACGGCCGCCGCGGGCGGCGGGGTTCACCAGGACGACGATCTCATCGGCCATGAGCGGGAACCTACCGCCGCTCGCGGTGCGGCGCCAGAGCCGCGGCCTGTCAGTCCCGCGCGTCGACCGAGCCTGCCGAGTCCGCCGCGCCCTCAGCGGCGGACGGCCCGTCGAGCTCCTCCTCGATGGCCTTCGCGTGTGCCGCCTCCGCGGCCTCGGCCCTCTTGTCGTGGAAGTACATGAACGCCATCGCGAGGAAGAACAACCCGACCATCGGAAGCGCGAGCGCCAGCATCGTGATGGGGTCCTGGCTCGGCGTCGCGACGGCCGCGAAGACGAACAGCAGGAACACGACCATGCGGGTGTGCTTGGACACCGTCTTGTACTTGAGTATCCCGATGATGTTGAGGAACACGAGCAGCAACGGCATGAGGAAGGAGATGCCGAAGATGATCAGCATCGCCAGCGTGAAGCTGAGGTACTCGCTGATGCTCACCAGCGTCAGCGTGCCCTCGGGGGCGAACCCGAGCAGCAGGGCCAGCCCCTTGTCCATCGTCAGGTAGGCCAGGGCCGAGCCGGCGGTGAACAACGGGACGGACAGGCCGAGGAACGCCACCGTGTAGCGGCGCTCGTTCTGGTACAGGCCCGGGGTGACGAACGCCCAGAGCTGGTAGATCCAGAACACGGCCGAGACCACGATCCCGAAGATCACCGCGACCTTGAGGTTGACGAAGAAGGAGTCGAAGACCCCGTTCACCACAAGCGTGCACTGGTCCTTGTTGATCTGGTGGGCCTGCGGCAGCCGGCAGTACGGCTGCTTGAGGAAGTTCCAGATGGGATCGAAGAAGATGAATCCCACGGCGGTCCCTACGACCACCGCCAGGATGCCCTTGATCAGCCGGTTGCGCAGCTCGCGGATGTGCTCCATGAGCGTCATCCGCCCGTCCTCCGGCGAACCGGGCGGCGTGACGGGCGGCGTGGCGGGAGTCGACCGTTTCAACAGGGCCATCTAGCTCGTCCTGGGATCGTGGGGTGAGAGGAGGCGGGTGGCCCTAGTTGGGGCGCTGCTCGTTCTGCGAGCTCACCGGCTGCTGGGCCTCGCGCAGCTTCCGGTTCTCCTCCTCGAGCAAGCGCAGCCGCTCCTCGACGGACGGGGTGGTGGGCGGGATCTGCGCCGCGGGCGGGGTGACGGGCTCGGCCTGCGCCTTGACGGTCTGCCGCGCCTCGTCCTCCTCGCTCATCTTGCTGGTCTCCTTCTTGAACATGCGCAGCGACTGCCCCAGGGCCTTGGCGGTGTCCGGGAGCTTCTTGGCGCCGAAAAGAAGGATCAGAACCAGGAGGATCAGAATCCATTCCATGGGTCCGAGGTTGGGCATGTCATGTCCTTACCGCGAGGGCCGTGAGACTACCCCTCGATCGTACGCGCACCGGACGCCTGAGTTCACCTGTCCTGGAGCTTCGAAATCACATCATTCATGAGCAAAATCCCGCTATTCGGACATTTTGCACTGCCACGGGGCATGGATCCCCGCCCTGCCCGGCTCCCCGGGGTCGTCACAGCTCAGACGGTCTCGTAGTTCGCCAGCGCCTGCCTGGCGGTGGCCGTCACCCGCTCGCCGAGCGACGACGGGGACAGCACCCGGCCGCTGTCGCCCAGCCGGAGCGCGAGCCGCACCAGCCAGGACTGGTCGCGGGCCCGCAGCGAGACCCGCAGCCGCCCCTCGCCCAGCTCGGCGACCTCCTCGCAGGGGTAGTACTCCGCCACCCAGCGGCCCGCCGGGGTCAGCTCCAGCTCCACCAGCTCGTCGCCGTCCGACGGCCGGAACACGCCGCCGGTCACGTCCATCGGCTCGGCCTCCGCGGGCGGGTCCACCGGCACGTCGAGGACCTCGACGTCCAGGATCCGGTCGACGCGGAACATCCGCATCGCCTCCGCGCGGTAGCACCAGCCCTCCAGGTAGTGCCGGCCGTCCACCAGCACGACCCGCAGCGGGTCGACCTCCCTGGGCGTGACCTCGTCGCGCCCGGGGACGTAGTAGCGCAGCGACAGCCTGCGTCCTCTCCTGGCCGCGTCGGTGATCACCGCGTGGGCGTCCGGAGCCGCGCCGATCTCCACCTGGACCTGGCTGCTCACGGTGGCCGCGCCCTCCCCCGCCGCCTGCTCCAGCTTCGCGATGACCCGGCCGAGCACGTCGCGGCCCTGGAACTCGGGCAGCTCGTCGAGCATGCGCAGCGCGACCAGCAGCGCGCTCGCCTCGTCCACGCCCAGCTTGAGCGGCCTGGCGATGGCCTCGGCGTTGTCGATCAGGATCTCGCCGCCGTCCCAGGAGACGTCGATGAGGTCGCCGGGGGTGTGCCCGGGAAGCCCGCACATCCAGACGAGCTGCAGGTCGTCGACGAGCTGCTTCTCCGACAGGCCGAACAGGCGCGCGACCTCGGGCACCTGCGCGCCCGGGTGCGACATGAGGTACGGCACCAGCGCGAGCAGCCGCGGCAGCCGGTCCGAGCTCACTGCAACGCCCCCTTCAGACGGCGGATCACGGCCTCGCGCGCGTCCGGCGGGTCCACCACCACGGCGTCGGGGCCGAGGCTGGCCAGCCACCCGGCCAGCCGTTCGGGGTCGGCGAAGGTCACCTCGGCCTCGTCCCACTCGCCCTCGCCCGCCCGTACGGCCTGGGCGGCGTGCCGCAGGCCGGGGCAGCTTCCCTTGCGCACCCGCACCTGGGCGACGCGCTCGTTCGGCAGCTCCTGGTAGCCCACCATGGCGCGCAGGTCCAGCCCTTCGGGCACGGTGAACGCCCCCGGCCGCCCGAGCGTGGAGACGGCCCCGGTGATGCGGCTGAGCCGGAAGACCCGGGCGGCGCCGCGGTCGCGGTCGTGCCCGGCCAGGTACCACCGGCCGCGCCGGCTGACGACCCCCCAGGGCTCGACGGTCCGCCGCAGCACCGACTCGCTGCCGGCCGAGCGGTAGTCGAAGGCGACCACGCGCCGGTCCCGCACCGCCTCCCACAGCGCGGGGAACGCGGGGTCGCGGGTGTCCACCCGCAGTTCCAGGGGGCTTTCGGCGAGGTCGGCGTGCACGCCGCCCGCGGTCAGCTTCAGCAGCGCCCCGCCGGCCGCCTCCGCGAGGCTCGCCCGCTGCCACACCTGCGCGGCCAGGCCGATGACGGCGGCCTCGTCCGGCTCCAGGGTGATCTCGGGCAGCTCGTACGCCTCGCGTACGATCCGGTAGCCGGGGTCGTCCTCCCAGGGGTCCTTGTGCACCTCGATGGGGATGCCGATCTCGCGCAACTCGTTCTTGTCGCGCTCGAACATGCGCTGGAAGGCCTCGTCGTTGTCCGGGTCGTACCCGGGGACGGCCTGCCGGATCTGCTCCGCGCTCAGCGGCCGCCGCGTCGCGAGCAGGCAGATAACCAGATTGAGCAGCCGCTCGGTCTTCCGCCGCGACATCGGGCCTCCCTTCCCTGGAGAACGCTACCCTTTTCGGCGTGATCAGATGGCGCAAGGGCGAGGTGGTGCGGGTCCGGCGCGAGTGGCCGGGGGCGGTGGAACTCGACGTCGCCGTCGCCGAGGGCGAGTGCCGGGCGCTCGCCTATCCCCCGCTGGTCGGACGCCCTGAGGTGGGCGACACCGTGCTGCTCAACACGACCGCCCTCGCCATGGGTCTCGGTACGGGAGGGTACGCCATGGTGGTCGCCCTGCCCGACCGTTTGCCGCAAGATCCTTCCGGCCCCGGCCACCTGGTGAAGGCACGCTACACGCCGTTGCAGGCCACCGTGCTCGGCGCGGACGAGCAGGGATCCCCCCACCACGAGGCGCTGCGGGAGGCCGACTCCGTCGACGGGATGCCCGTGGTCGTCGCCGACCTGCACTCCGCCCTGCCCGCCATCCTGTGCGGCCTCTACGCGGACTCCCCGGGGATCAGGGTGGCGTACGTGATGCAGGACGGCGGGGCGCTGCCCGCCTGGTTCTCGATGTCGTGCGCGGCGCTCCGCGAGCGCGACTGGCTGTGCGGGGTGGTGACGTCAGGACAGTCCTTCGGCGGGGACGTCGAGGTCGTCACGCTCCACACCGGCCTGCTGGCCGCCCGGCACGTGCTCGGCGCCGACGTCGCCGTGGTCGCGCAGGGGCCGGGCAACCTCGGCACCGGCACCCGGTGGGGCTTCTCCGGCGTCGCCGCGGGCGAGGCGGTCAACGCCGCCGCCGTGCTGGGCGGGCGGCCCGTGGCCGCGCTGCGCGTCAGCGAGGGCGACCGCCGCGAGCGGCACGTCGGGGTCTCGCACCACTCGCTCACCGCGTACGGCCGGGTCGCGCTGGCCCCGGCCCGGGTCGTGGTGCCTGATCTGCCCGGCGCGTTCGGGGCGACGGTGCGCGAGCAGGCCGCGGCTCTGGCCCCGCGCCACGAGATCGTGACCGTCCCGGTGGACGGCCTGCACGAGGCTCTGAAGGCGTCACCCGTGCGGCTGTCCACGATGGGCCGGGGCCTGGAGGAGGACCTGGCCTACTTCGTGACCTCCGCGGCCGCGGGCAGGCACGCGGCGTCGCTGCTCTCGTAGAAGTCCTTGAACGTGAACGCCTCCGGCCCCGGCCCCTGGGCCCGGAGGAGGGTCAGGCGCGCCATGGCGTCGCCGACCGACGGCAGATGGCCCTCGGGCACCCACCACATCACCGTGTACGGCTCGGCGATCCGGTGGAACCACTCCCGGCGGCGCCGCATCACCTCCAGGTGGGCGCTGCGGTAGACGAAGTTCCACAACGTCTCGCGGGACTCCCAGACCGAGAGGTTCACGACCAGCATCGGTCCGTAGTCGTGCTGGATCAGGTCCGTGGGCGCATCGCCCTCCTTCATGCGCCAGACGAAGCCGGGCGCGGCGTCCGACACCTGGTAGATCGGCGCCAGGGCGTCGAGGAAGCCGGTCAGCGCGGGCGAGTCGAGGGGTTCCCTGAGATGGGCGACGTTGAGCTGGGCGAGATGCATGCCGCGATTCTATGTCAATCTACGTTGTTTTTAGAAGACGTCGCGGCAGACGTGAAGGCCACACAGCACTCTCCCGGCCGCGGATCGAGCACGGCGGTGACCCCGGTCTCGCCCAGACCGGCCAGTATCCCCTCGCAGAGCGCGAGGTTCATCGAGCACACGAGCAGCGGGTGGCTCTCCGCCAGCACGTGGAAGGGGCAGTTGCGCGACCGCAGCCGGCCGTCCTCCTCGTACGGCTCGTAGCCGCGCCCGCGCAGCACCTCCACGAGGTCGCGCCCGCCCGCGCCCGCCTCGCCGGCGGCCAGGCGCGCTCCGGTCCGCCGGGCGGCCTCCTCGGCCTTCTCCTCGCCGCCCAGCAGGTCGACGGCCTCCGCCAGCACGAGCGCGAGCGTGCGGTAGTCGCGGGGCGGCAGGCTCACGGTCCGCTCCTCGCGCACCCGCCGGTAGACCTTCGCCGGGCGGCCGCCGCCGGGGCCCGCCCTGCCGCTCAGCCGCTTGAACCCCGACTCCAGCAGGCCCGCCTCCACCAGTTTGTCCAGGTGGTGGGCCGCCAGCGTGCGCTGGACGCCGGCCGCCTCCGCCGCCTCGTTGCGGCCCACGTCCCGCCCCTGCCCGGCCACGAACCGGTACAGCGCCCGCCGTACGGGATCGCCGAGCACGCTCATCGACTCCAGGTCGTCGCTCGTCACAGCCCGGAGTCTAGGTCGCGCCGACCCGACGGAAACGGGCCCCTCCCGCCGGGCGGCGGAAGGGGCCCGTTGTGGTCGTTATGCGGGGATCAGGCCGCGCCGAGGACGTCCACGACGAACACGAGCGTGTCGGTGCCCTTGATGCCGCCCTGCGCGTTGCCCTCCTTGCCGTAGCCGAGGTCCGGCGGGATGGAGATCAGGACGCGGCTGCCGACCGGGACGCCGGTCAGGCCCTGCGCCCAGCCCTTGACGACCTGGTTGAGCGCGAAGGTCGCGGGCTGCCCGCGGTCCCAGCTGGAGTCGAACTGCTTGTCGGTGCCCCAGATCTTGCCGACGTAGTGGGCGAGGACCGTCTGATCGGCCTTCACCTCCGGGCCCGCGCCCTTGATCAGGGTCTTGACGACGAGCTTCTTGGGCGCCTTCTCGCTGGTCTTGGTGGTCAGCGGCGGGGCCTTGTCACCCTGGGGGTCGCCGACCTTCACACCGTCGACGCCCGGGTCGGCCGCGGTGCCCTGGATGGACTTCAGCGTCGCCGACACGACGTCGATGACCAGCACCTGGGAGGTGCTGTCGAAGTCCTGGCCCTGCTGCTTGGCCTGGTCGAGCTGCTCGGCGCTCAGGTTGTCCTTGGCGACGACGGCCATCACCCGGCCGCCGGGCTTGGCGCCGACGAGCGCCTCGTGCAGCGCCTTGGGCAGCTGCGGGCTGACGGAGACGAACTCCGACTTGCCCTGGTCGTAGTCGGATCCCGCCGCCTTGTTCTCCTTGCCGTCCCAGTTGTAGACGGTCACGTTCGCGGTGAGGACGTCGCCGTCCTTGGCGGGAGTGCCCTGGCCCTCGACCACCTTGACGGAGGCCGACGTGAGCGAGGGCAGGCCCGACGGGAAGGTCAGGGTGGGCTTCTTGCCGACCTCTCCCGACACCTTGATGGCCGTGGCCGCGGCCCGGTCGCCGGAGGCGCCGGGGCTCGCGCTGGACGCGGTCTTCTGCGCCGTTCCGCAGGCGGCGGCGAGCAACAGGGGCAGGGCGGCGACGAGTGCCGTACAACGGCGCATGTGGGAATCCTCAAACAGACAGCGGGTCCGGGCCAGGCTACCCGAACCCGCCGTCAGAGCGGTGTAAGAGATCACATGCCGGCGATCAGCTTGTCGACCCTCTCGTCCACGCTGCGGAAGGGGTCCTTGCACAGCACCGTCCGCTGGGCCTGGTCGTTGAGCTTGAGGTGGACCCAGTCGACGGTGAAGTCCCGCCGCTTCTCCTGGGCCTTGCGGATGAACTCTCCGCGCAGCTTGGCCCGCGTGGTCTGCGGCGGAACCGACTTGGCCTCGAAGATCTTGACGTCGTCGGCCACCCTCTCGACCGCCCCCCGCTTCTGCAGGAGGTAGAACAGGCCCCGCTTGCGGTGCACGTCGTGGTAGGCCAGATCGAGCTGCGCGACGCGCGGCGACGACAGCGGCAGGTCGTACTTCTGCCTGTAACGTTCAATCATCTGGTACTTGGTGACCCAGTCGATCTCCCGTGAGACGAGGTCGAGGTCGCCCGTGTCGACCGCGCGCAGCGTGCGCTCCCACAGCTCGAGCACCCGCTTGGCGATCGCGTCCCCGCCACGCCGCTCGACGAAGTCCTGCGCCTTGGACAGGTACTCCTGCTGGATCTCCAGCGACGAGGCCTCACGGCCGTTGGCCAGTCGCACCCTGCGCCGGCCCGTCATGTCGTGGGACACCTCCCTGATCGCCCTGATTGGGTTCTCCAGGGACAGGTCGCGCATCACCACGCCCGCCTCGATCATGCGCAGCACCAGGTCGGTGGCGCCGACCTTGAGCAGCATCGTGGTCTCGCTCATGTTGGAGTCGCCCACGATGACGTGCAGCCGGCGGAACCGCTCGGCGTCCGCGTGCGGCTCGTCGCGGGTGTTGATGATGGGCCGCGACCGGGTGGTCGCGGAGGACACCCCCTCCCAGATGTGCTCGGCCCGCTGGGAGACGCAGTAGACGGCTCCGCGCGGAGTCTGCAGCACCTTGCCCGCGCCGCAGATGATCTGGCGCGTCACCAGGTAGGGGATCAGGACGTCCGCCAGCCGCCCGAACTCCCCGTGCCGGCCCACGAGGTAGTTCTCGTGGCAGCCGTAGGAGTTGCCGGCGGAGTCGGTGTTGTTCTTGAACAGGTAGATGTCTCCCGCGATGCCCTCCTCGCGGAGCCGCTTCTCGGCGTCCACAAGGAGACCCTCGAGGATCCGCTCCCCCGCCTTGTCGTGGGTCACCAGCTCCACGACGTTGTCGCACTCAGGGGTGGCGTACTCGGGATGGCTGCCCACGTCCAGGTACAGACGTGCGCCGTTGCGCAGGAATACGTTGCTCGATCGGCCCCAGGACACCACTCGCCGGAACAGGTACCGCGCCACCTCGTCCGGCGACAGCCTCCGCTGCCCGCGGAACGTACAGGTGACGCCGTACTCGTTCTCCAGCCCGAATATGCGTCGATCCATCACCTCACCCTATTCCCCGGAACCGGCGGCCGAACAGTGATCGGGCGGGGGAATGAGGAGAAGGAGCCGTCAGGCGACGTAGATCTCCGTCACCTTGACGATCTGCCCGCCGTCCACGGTGACGAGCGCCCACAGGTCGCCCTTGTCCGCGCGCAGCACCAGCGTGTCCCTGGAGCAGCGCTGGGTGCCGAGGTAGCGGCTGTCGATGGTCTGGTCCTTCCCGTCGCAGCCGACCGCGCTGAGGAACGTGACGTTCTTCGCGATGGGCGCGGCGAAGGCCGTGACGTCGCCCTCGGGCGGTCCCTCGAAGTGACCGGTCGTGCTGCCGCCGTACTCCTTGACGAACTTGACCGGCCGGTACTCCGCGACGTTCTCGTCGTGCATGGCGACCAGTTGCGCGCGTACGACGCCGTTGCTGCTGGGGCTGAGGCCCTTGGTGAAGTCGTGCCCGGGGTCCGACTGGATGGTCCCGCCGAAGGGGGCGGGCGTCGCGTCCGTGATCGGCGGCCCGGCCTTGCCCGGCCTGCTCGGGGCCGGGGTCGCGGCCGAGCCGGTGGGAGCGTCGGCCGCCGGGCTCTCCGCCGCCGCGGGGTCCGCGGACGGCTCCGCGGGCGACGCGGGGGCGGTCACCGTCACGGTGGCCGTCACGGTGGGAGAGGCCGAGGTGCCGGAGGCTCCGGAACAGGCGGTCAGCGACAGGAGGGCGACGGCGGCGGCCGGAACGCCCGCTCGCCGGATAAGAGCAAAAGTCGTCACAACAGGATGAGAGTAGCGAAACCCAGGTTTGGTTGAGCCGTAATCCCTGTCGCGGCCCTCTCGCGGCCCTCTCGCGGCCCTCTCGCGGCCCTCTCGCGGCCTTCTCGCGGCACGGCGCCGCGCCCCGGACAGGGGCGCGGCGCCGTGACCGTGCGTACGGAGGGCTACTCGCCGGAGCCCGTGTCGATCTCCCCCTCGGGGGCGATCGGCGGGGTCGCGCCGGGAGCCTGCCCGCCCTGTGCCTCCTCGGAGGTGGCCGGCTCGGCGGCGGGCTGCGCCGCAGCCTCCTGGCCCTCCCTGGACGCCTCCAGGAGCTTCTCCAGGCGGGGCCCGGCCAGGCGCAGGAACTTGCGGTGCTCCCTGCCGCGGTCGAGCACGGCGACCTCCAGCTGGGTCGCCGGGGGACGCTCGCCCCCCGGCTCGGTCAGCGCGGCCAGGGCGGCGTCGAGGGCCTGCGGCAGCGGCAGCCCTTCGCTGTAGCGCTCCTTCAGACGTCCGCCGACGGCCTCGGCCTGGCCGCCGATCACGGCCATGCCCTGCTCGTCGAAGACCGAGCCGTCGAAGGTGATCCGGTAGATCTGGTCGTCCTCCGGCCCGTCGCCGACCTCCGCGACGACGATCTCCACCTCGAACGACTTGATCGACTCTGTGAAGATCATGCCGAGGTGCTGGGCGTACAGGTTCGCCAGGCCGCGGCCGGTGACGTCGTTGCGGTTGAACGTGTAGCCGTTGATGTCGGCGTAGCGGATGCCGGCCAGGCGGAGCGACTCGAACTCGTTGTAGCGCCCCACCGCGGCGAAGCCGATGCGGTCGTAGATCTCACTGATCTTGTGCAGCGCCTTGGAAGGGTTGGGCGCCACGAACAGGATTCCGTCGGCGTACTGCATGACGACCACGCTGCGACCACGAGCGATGCCCTTGCGGGCATACTCCGCCCTGTCCCGCATGATCTGCTCGGGCGAGGCATATCCTCCGAAGGGGATGGACACCGGGGGTGATCCTCTCTTGGGTTAGCGCAGCGGCGCGGTCGGGCCTTCGGGGGCGGTCATCCGCCTCTCCAGCATGGACTCCACGAACTCGGCGACCTCCTCGTCGGGGAGGCGGCGGTAGCCGTCCGCCGTGATGACGGCGACGACCGGCCAGATCTTCCGCATCACGTCGGGGCCGCCGGTCGCCGAGTCGTCGTCGGCCGCGTCGTACAGGGCGTGCAGGCAGGTGAGGGCGGTGTCCTGCGGGCTGGCGTTCTCCCGGTAGAGCTTCTTGAGCGAGCCCCTCGCGAAGATCGAGCCCGAGCCGATGGAGTGGAACTCCGTCTGCTCGTACGGCCCGCCGCCCACGTCGTAGCTGAAGATGCGCCCCTGGTCGCGCGCCGGGTCGTAGGCCGCGAACAGCGGCACGACCACGAGGCCCTGCATGGCCATGGGCAGGTTGCCGCGGATCATGGTGGCCAGGCGGTGCGCCTTGCCCTCCGTGGACAGCGAGCGACCCTCGGTCTTCTCGTAGTGCTCCAGCTCGACCCGGTACAGCCGGGCCAGCTCAAGGCCGGTGCTCGCGGTGCCCGCGATGCCCATGCAGGAGTAGTCGTCGGTGCGGAACACCTTCTCGATGTCCCGCTGCGAGATTATGTTCCCTGAGGTCGCACGCCTGTCGCCCGCCATCACGACACCGCCGGCGCAGGTCGCGGCGACGATGGTGGTCGCGTGCGGGATCTCGTCGCCCACCGGCGCCGCCAGCGACTCGTTGCGGGCTGGCAGCAGGCTCGGCGCGTGCGCTCCGAGGAACTCCGAGAACGACGTCGATCCCGTATATGTGAAGAGGCTGTTCATCCAGGCTGGCTGAGATGCCACGCGACTCCCTCCAAGCATGCGTTGTTACGCCCGACCATACTCAGGTCTCAGCACTGGTTGCACTCTTCCCGATCAGCTCAGCGCGAACCAGACATCCCACAAGACACCGGGACGTGGTTGCGCCCCGCCGCCGATGGGGAGGTGCAGGGCAGGTCGCCGAGCGGAGGAGGGTGCGGACGTGGACACGGTGAAGGTGGGGATCGCCGGGCTCGGCGTGGTCGCTCAGGTCGTCTACCTGCCCCTGCTGGCGCGGCGGCGCGACCTGTTCCGGATCGCGGCGGTGTGCGACCTCGACGGCGGGCTCGCCGAGACGGTCGCCAGGGAGGCGGACGCCCCGGCGTACGACGACCCGGAGGCGATGCTCGACGGCGGCGGGTTCGACGCGCTGATCGTGCTCACGCCCGGGTCCCACGGGCCGCTCGTCCGGGCCGCGCTCGAACGCGGTATGTGGGTGCTGTGCGAGGAGCCCCTGGCCTACAGCCTCGCCGAGCTGGACGGCCTGTCCGGCGAGCGGCTGATGACCGGCTGCATGAAACAGTACGACCCGGCCTCCCAGCGGCTGGTCGAGGCGCTGCACGAGGCCGGCGGGCCCGGCGTCGTGCGCCACCTGGACGCCACGGTGCTGCACCCGTCGGAGGAGTCGCAGCTGTTGTTCGCCCGCGCGCGGCCCGGACGGCCGTCCCCCGAGCGGACGGCCCCGTACGCGGAGGCCGACGAGCG
Organism: Microbispora sp. H11081; assembly: GCF_012999535.1. Taxonomy (GTDB): domain Bacteria; phylum Actinomycetota; class Actinomycetes; order Streptosporangiales; family Streptosporangiaceae; genus Microbispora. Next base: position 261,373 of record NZ_JABBWV010000002.1, on the reverse strand, counting down.
GGCGCTCACCACCGCGCTCGGCACGTCGTCGGAGCGGCTGCGCCGGCTGTACGCGGAGGTCCTGCTGGGCGGCCTCTGCCACGAACTGTCGCTGATCCGGCTGTTCACCGGCTCCCCCGACACGGTGGACCACGTCGCCGTGTGGCCGGTGGAGGCGTTCCCGCCGTCGCTGGAGGCGAGCGGGACGCTGCCGCTCGAGGGCTCGGGCAGGTACGGCCTGCGGTGGCACCACCTGCCGAGCTACCCGGCCTTCCACGAGGTCATGACCCTGCATCACGAGCACGGCTCGCTGGAGCTGCGCTTCCCGTCGCCGTACATGCTGAACACGCCCACGCGGCTGACGGTGACCAGCCGGGTCGGCGCCACGGAGCGGAGGGTCGTCAACGAGGACGTCGCGGAGGCGTTCGAGCGGCAGTTGCGCGCCTTCCACCGCTTCGTCACCCAGGACGAACCGCCGCTCACCGGACTCGACGGGGGCCTGGAGGATATCGTCACGGCGCAGCGGATCGTGCACAGGTACGCACGCTGGGCCGGCCTCCCCATCGGGGGGGAGTGTGCCCTGGAGGACACCGGCGCCCCCCGGCGGGCGACCGCCCTGACCGGCGCCGCAGGCCACGCCGAGGAGGGCGCGAGTGGAGCCGTCGGCCACGCCGGCCAGAGGGTCAGCGGATAGCGGCGAGATCGTGGTGGTCCCGCACACGCACTGGGACCGCGAGTGGTACCTGCCGTTCCAGCGGTTGCGCGTCGGGCTGGTGCGGGTGCTCGACGAGGTCCTGGACGCCATGGCCGCCGACCCCGCCTACCGCTTCACGATGGACGGCCAGCTCGCCGCGGTCGAGGACTACCTGGAGCTCCGCCCGGCACGCCGCGGCGACGTCGCCCGTTTCGTCGCCGAGGGACGGCTGGCCGTCGGTCCCTGGCTGATCCTCGCCGACGAGTTCCTGTGCTCGGGCGAGACCCTGGTGCGCAACCTGGAGTACGGCATGCGCGGGGCGGCCGCGCTCGGCGGCGCGATGCCCGTCGGCTATCTGCCCGACCAGTTCGGCCACTGCGCCCAGATGCCGCAGATCCTGTCGCTGGCGGGGCTGCGCCTGGCCTGCGTATGGCGGGGTGTCCCCGCCCACGTCGACCGCGACGCCTTCGACTGGACCGGCGCCGACGGCACGACGATCAGGACCTGCTACCTGCCCGGCGGATACGCCAACGCCTCCGGGCTGTTCAGCGGCCCGGCCGAGGGCCTGCCCGGCCGGGTGGCGGCCTTCGCCTCCGCGGCGCGGGGCTGGGCGGCCGGTGACACCCTGCTGGCGATGTGCGGCGGGGACCACTCGGCGCCGGTCCGCGAGATCACCGCGCCGGGCCTGCGCGTCGCCACCCTCGCCGAGGCCCTGGCCGGTCTCGACGAGCGTCCGGGCGACGGGCTGCCGCGCGTGACGGGCGAACTGCGCTCGCACGCGCGGGCCCACATCCTGCCCGGCGTGGTCTCGGCCCGGGTCCACCTGAAGCAGGCGATGGCGCGGGCCGAGCGGGTCCTCGTCCGCTACGCGGAACCGCTGTCCGCCCTGTGGCCCGCCGACAGGTCCGTCCGCGAGCGCCTGATCGACATGGCCTGGCGGTCGGTCATCGCGTGCGGCGGGCACGACTCCGTCACCGGGTGCGGCTCCGACGAGACCGCCCAGCAGGTGGCCGCCAGGATCGCCGAGGCGGGGCAGACGGCCCAGGCCGTCGTGGACCTGGTCACGGCCTCCCTCGCCGGGGCCGCGCGCAAGGACGCGCTCGTCGTCGTCAACCCCTCCCCGTTCGAGCGGACAGGCCTGGTGCTCGCCGACCTGCCGGAGGACCGCGCGGCGCTGGCGGACGGCCAGGGGCGTCCCGTGCCCGTCCAGCGGCTCGAACACGCCGCGACCCTGCTCGGCGAGACCGTCATGGACGACCTGTCCGCGCTCCTCGGGCGCGTCCACGAGCGGGCGCTGTACGGCCACGAGATCGTCTCCTGGACCGTGGGGGACGGCGTGTTCACCGTCACCGTGAGCCGGCACGCCTGCGGCGCGTACGCGTACGAGGATCTGCGCCGGGCCGTCCTCGACGCCGGGCCTGGGCCGTGGCTCGTCCGCACGGTGGCCGAGCCGGTGGTCACCGTCGCCGCGCTGGTCACCGTGCCGCCGCTGGGCCGCGCCGTCCTCACCGCCCGCCCCGCCGCGCCCATGGCGCCCGCCCCCGTCGCCCACGCTCTGCGGGCGGACCCGTACGGGTTCGAGCCGGTGCTGGACAACGGCCTGCTGCGGGTGCGCGTGGCCGACGACGGCACGCTGTCCCTGCGCGGGGCGGGTGGCGTGGAGGTGCGCGGGGTCGGGCGGATCGTCCACGGCGGGGACGCGGGCGACACGTACAACCACGCGCCGCCGCCCGGCGACCTGCTCCTCGACCGGCCCTCCCACGTCACCGTCGAGGAGATCTGCTCGGGACCGCTGACCGGCGCGTACGAGATCACCCGCTCGTACGACTGGCCGGCCGCCGCGGGCGACGCCACGGCCGTGCCCACGGCCGTCACGACCCGGGTGGAGCTCAGGGCGGGCGAGCCGTTCGCCCGGTGCGAGATCACCATGGACGTGCGCTGCCGCGATCACCGCGTCCGCTGGCACGCGCCGCTGCCCCGGGCGGCGGCGCAGTCGTACGCGGAGGGACAGTTCGCCGTGGTGCGGCGTGGCCTGACCGCCGAGGGCGGCGGCGGGGAGCGCCCGGTCGCGACCTTCCCCGCCGAGTCCTTCGCCGCCGCCGGCGGCCTGGCCGTGCTGCTCGACCACGTCACCGAGTACGAGATCACCGAGTATGAGATCACCAGGGACGGGATCAGCGGGAGCGGGACGGAGATGGCGCTCACGCTCGTGCGGTCCGTCGGCTATCTGTCCCGCGACCACAACCCCTGCCGCGACGCGCCCGCCGGGCCCGAGACGCCGGCTCCGGCCGCCCAGTGCCAGGGACCGCTGACCGTGCGCTTCGCCGTCCTGCCGTACGCGGGCGGGTGGCACGACGCGGGGCTGCCGCGCCTCGCGGAGGAGTTCCGCCACGACCTGCTCGCCGTGCCGGGCACCGGCACAGGAGACACAGAGGACACCGGCGGTGCGGCCGGGACGGACTGGGGCGGACGCCTCGCGGTCGGCGGGGACGGCGTCGTGATGGCCGCCCTGCGCGAGCGGGACGGACGGCTGGAGGTCCGCCTGGTGGCCGAGCATCCCACGGCCACCGAGGCGGTCGTACAGGGAGATTTCACCGCGGCCTGGACGGCCGGCGTGCTGGGCTCTCCCCTGAGCCCTCTGGAGGTGTCCCATGACGAGGGGGGCTCACTGCGGACGGCGCGCGTCCCGCTCAGGCCCTTCGAGATCGCGACCGTTCATCTCGCGATGGCGTGACGGTGCCCGGCGGCGGCCCGCCGGAGGGCCGGTTGCCCCTCCGGCGGGGCCGCCACCGGGCCCGGACGCCTCCGTCGGGTTACTGCCCGCCCTTCTGCACGTAGGAACGGACGAACTCCTCCGCGTTCTCCTCGAGGACCTCGTCGATCTCGTCCAGGATCGCGTCGACGTCGTCGGTGAGCTTCTCGTGGCGCTCCTGGACGTCCGGAGACGCCTGCGCCTCGGTCTCCTCGACTTCGTGCTCCTGACGCCCTGTCTGCTTCTGGCCGCCGGTCTCCTTGGTCGCCATCCCTGACACCTCCGCTGCTCGGGGGGACGCCTCTCCCCATATCTTCCCCGAACCGACCGACAATGCGCGCGAAAGGACGTGCGATCTTCGGCCGTGCCCCGAAGCCGGCCCTCCCGGCGCCCGCAGGCAAGGCAAACAGCGGGAAATCGGCACGGTGATAGACCGGATCGTTATCGAGCTCACCCTCCCCGTGGCCCTCTTTCGGCGCGCCACGGCCGTGTCCGGGACGACAATTGATGGATCACGGGATCTGGGGCTAACGCACGGGTGGTCGATGGCATCGCACGCACGGCAACTGCTGGCGGATCGGTACCAGCTGCTGACGCCCTTCCGGCGTGACTCCGGAGGGATCATGTGGCACGCCCATGATCTCCGCCTCAAGCGCGACGTCGCGATCAAGGAGGTGCAGCCGCCCTACCGCGTGGACGTGGCCGATCTGGCCGCCGCCCGCCGGCAGGCGCTGCGCGAGGCCCGTTCCGCGGCCCGGCTCAGCCACCCGGCCGTCATCACGGTGCACGACCTGCTTGAGGACAAGGGCCGGCTCTGGATCGTGACCGAGCTCCTGCAGGGCCTCACACTGGCCGACACCGTGCGGCACCTCGGGCGGCTTCCGGTCCACTGGGCCGCCTGGGTGGGTTTCCAGCTCCTGTCGGGCGTACGGCACGCGCACTCGCTGGGCGTCGTCCACGGGGACATCCGCCCGGCCAACGTGACGCTCACCGAGGACCGGGTGGTGCTGACCGACTTCGGCATCGCCGCCTTCGAGCGGGATCCGGCCGGGTCGTCGACCCTGCCGGTGGCGCGGTCCGGCGCCTATCTCGCCCCCGAGCGGCTGCGCGGGAACTCCCTGTCCCCCTCCGCCGACCTGTGGTCGTTCGGCGCCACGCTCTACCGCGGGGTCGAGGGACGGCCGCCGTACCCGGCCGCGGGCCCGCTGCCCGACGGCGTGCTGCTCGGCCGTGGGCCCGAGCCCCCGCGCCGGGCCGGCCCGCTGCGGCCGCTCCTCGAAGGCCTGCTGCGGCCCGACCCGGACGAGCGGCTCACCGTGGACCACGCGATGGAGGTCCTGGTGGACGTGCTGCGGCGGCAGGGCATCCCGGCGGCGACGCCCGGCCGTACGGCCGGCGAGCTGCCGAGCCGTACGACGTCCAGGCAGAGCAGGGAGCACCCCTACGCCCGCGGCCCGGCGCACGGATCGCCGCGGGCGTCAGGGGAGCTCACGACCGGGCGCATCCGCGACGCCGACCAGCGGGGGGACTGGCCCCACTGGCCGTCCCCCACGACCCGCCCACGCCGGCATCGCAACGGACCCCCGGCGCCCTGACCCCCGCCCGCCCGCGGGTCAGTCGTCGTCGTGGTCGTCGTGGTCTCCGTTGCCGTGGTGGTCGTCGTGGTCGTCGTGGTCACCGTGGTCCTTGTGGTCACCGTGGTCGTCGTCGCTGTCGTCGTCGATCCGGAACTTGACGATCTTCCCGTTCTCGGCGGAGACGTGCACGTCGTACTCCGTGCGGTCCTTGAGGAGCTCGACCTCCCACACGCGCTCGCCGTGCTCCCAGTCGCGCTCCACCTCGGTGACCCGGGCGCCGGGCACCCGCTTCTCGGCGATCGCGACCGCCTGGCTCTGACTGACGGGGGTGGAGGCCGAGGCGGAGGCGGGAGTGCTCGGCGAAGCGGAGGAGGTGGAGGAGGGAGAGGCGGTGGGGGTGGCCGAAGGGGCGGCCGGGGCGGCGGCCGACGCGGCGGCGACGGCCGCTCCACCGGCGGTCAGGACGGCGAGGGTCGTGGCGGCGGCGAGAGCGAGCTTCGTTGAGTTTCTCATGGCCCAACCGTCGCAGCGCTCGCGCTAGGGCCGCGCTAAGCGCTCCCTAAGACCAGGCGTACCTCCGCGCCGCCCAGATCGGACTCGCCGAGAGCCAGGGAGCCGCCCGACTCCTCGGCCGCGCGGCGGGCGATGTCGAGGCCGAGTCCGGTCGACCCCGCCCCGCTCTCCCCCCGCCTCGGCGGCCCGCCCGGCCCGAAGCCGGGACCGGCGTCCGACACCGTGAGCACGGCCGTGCCGCCGTCGCCGGCGGCGAGCCGGACACGGAACGCCCCGCCGTCGGGAGTGTGCGCGAAGACGTTGCCCAGGAGCGCGTCGACGCAGGCGGCGAGGTCCTCGGCGGACACCCCGACCGGCAGCGGGCCGGGGGCCAGGTCGAGCGCGACCGCCCTGGACTGGTCCTCGGCGAGCACCGACCAGAAGGCCACCCTGTCGCGCACGACCGGGGCCGCGTCGCACGAGGCCCGTTCCTTCGACCGCCGCCGCACGTCGTTGATCACCGCGGTGACCGCGCGCTCCAGCGCGTCGACGCGGGCCTCGATCCTCGCCGCCTCCTCGGGGTCCGACAGCGACTCCGCCTCCAGCCTGAGGCCGGTGAGGGGGGTCCGCAGCCGGTGGGAGACGTCCGCCACGACCTCCCGCTCCTCTGCGAGGAGGTCCGAGATGCGTCCCGCCAGGTGGTTGAGCGCCAGGCCGGCCGTACGCACCTCGGGCGGGCCGAGCGGCGTCGCCCTGGCGGTCAGGTCGCCCGTGGCGAGGCGGTGGGAGACCTCGGCGAGCGCCGTGGTGGACCTGACGACCGCGCGGGCGAACCGGTCGGCGACCAGGATGCCGATCCCGACCAGGGCGGCCCCGAGGATCAATAGCGCGAGCCATGTCCTGCGCACGCCGGCCATCAGGTCCCCTTCGTCGAGGAAGACCCGGACGACGGCGGCGCCGCCCGGCGCCCCCTCGACCGCCACCAGGATCTCCCGTCCACCCGGCGCGACCGCCGACAGGCTGCGGCCCCGCGCCGCGAGCTCCACCGCGGCCGTGCGGGGCGCGTCGGTTCCGAGCACCCGGCCGTCCGCGAGGAAGACCGTCACCGGGCGGCCGCTCGACGCGCTCGCCTGCTCCGCGGTCAGCCGCAGCGTGTCCTCGTCCACCGCGCCGACCGCCACCGCGACCGACTCGGCTGTCCTGGTGGCCGAGGCGACGGCCTCGCTCCACGCCGTGGAGCGGACCAGCAGCGCCAGCGGTACGAGCAGCGAGACCAGCACGAGCGACGTCGTCGCCGCGACGAGGACCGCGAGCCTGCGCCTCACCCGCGCTCTCCCCGGCCCGCGCGGACGCGGTTCGCCCGGCCGGCCGTACGGGGGGTCACGAGGGGGCGGTGAGGCGGACGCCGACGCCTCTGACGGTCTGGAGGTAGCGCGGCTGCTGGGCGGTCTCGCCGAGCTTGCGGCGCAGCCAGGAGAGGTGGACGTCGACGGTCTTGTCGGTGCCGCCGTAGGGGATCTGCCAGACCTCGGTGAGCAGCTCGCGCTTGGTGACCACCTGCCCGGCCCGGGCCGCCAGGTGGTGCAGCAGGTCGAACTCGCGCGGCGTCAGGTCCAGCGGGGCGCCGTCGAGCGTCGCCTCCCTGGTCCGCGGGTCCACGCGCAGCGCCCCGACGGTCAGCGAGGTGTCCTCGGGGGCGGTGTCCACGCGGCGCAGCACGGCCCGGATGCGGGCGTCGAGCTGCGCGGCGCTGTACGGCTTGACCACGTAGTCGTCGGCGCCCGCGTCGAGCAGGCGGACCATCTCGGCCTCCCCGTCCCTGGCGGTGGCCACGATGACCGGCACCCGGCTCACCGCCCGGAGCATGCGGAGCAGGTCGGCGCCGTCCATGTCGGGCAGGCCGAGGTCGAGCACGATGAGATCCGGCCGGTCCTCCACCACCGACCGCAGCCCGTCAAGGGCGGTGGGGGCGGAGGAGACGGCGTGGCCGCGCTCGCGCAGGCCCCGGGTGAGGGAGCCGCGGATCGTGGCGTCGTCTTCGATGAGCAGCACGCTTGGCATTTGCCCGCTACGTTAGCCGCCTGCGCTCACGTGGCATAACTCCGTTATCTGAGCCTTAGCACTCCCTTAGCGTTCGCGGTGGGAGAGTGGGCCCGTGCGCACCCGCCTCGTCCTCGCCGTCGCCGGATGGCTGCTGGCCGCCGCGCTCGCCACCGGGGCGGGCGTCGCGGTGCTCGGCCTGTTCGGCCGCCCGCTCACCGGACCCGCCGAGCGGCCCATGACGGCCGAGGAGATCCGCGTCGCGCTCGCCAGGGACACCCCCGCCGCGCCGTCCGCCGGCCCCGGCGCCGTCCCGGAGCGGTCGCCCGGACAGGCCACACCGGACGCGACGCCGGACGCCACGCCCGTCACCGGCCGGAAGCTGATCACGACCGCCGCGGGCAGCGTGATCGCCCGGTGCGACGGCGGCCTGGCGCGGCTCCAGTCCTGGACACCCGGTCAGGGCTACGAGGTGGACGACGTCGACCCGGGGCCCGACGACGACGCCATGGTGCGGTTCGAGTCCGACGAGACCAAGGTCGAGATCGAGGTGCGGTGCGCCGGCGGCGTCCCCGTACCCCGGATCTCCCACCACGACTGATCCCCCGCGCTCACCGGCGCGGAGGTGTCTGTCAGCCCTCGCCGGTGAGCGCGGCGACGAGGTCGGCGGCGGTGCGGCAGCGGTCGAGCAGGTCGCCCACGTGCGCCTTGGTGCCGCGCAGCGGCTCCAAGGTCGGCACGCGCTGGAGCGACTCCCGGCCCGGGATGTCGAAGATCACCGAGTCCCAGGAGGCGGCAGCGACCGACTCGCTGTACTGCCGCAGGCACCGGCCCCTGAAGTAGGCCCGGGTGTCGGTGGGAGGCGTCTCGACCGCGCGGTCGACGTCCTCGTCGGTCACCAGGCGCTGCATCCTGCCCCTGGCGACGAGCCGGTTGTACAGGCCGCGGTCGGGGCGGATGTCGGAGTACTGCAGGTCGACCAGTTGCAGCCTGGGGTGGTTCCAGGGCAGGTTGTCGCGGGTGCGGTAGCCCTCCAGGATCTCCAGCTTGGCGACCCAGTCGAGCTCCCTGGACAGTTGCATGGGGTCCTCGGCCAGCCGGGTGAGCACCGACTCCCAGCGGTTGAGCACGTCCTTGGTGAGGTCGTCGACGCCCGCGCCGAAGCGGTCCTCGACATACTTGCGCGCCTGCTCCAGATACTCCATCTGGAGCTGCACGGCGGTCATCTTGCGTCCGTTGCGCAGCGCGATCTCGTACTTGCAGGTCGGGTCGTGGGACACCGCGCGCAGCGCCGCGACCGGCGACTCCGGGGTGAGGTCGATGGTGAGGAACCCCTCCTCGATCATCGCCAGCACCAGGGCCGTCGTACCAAGCTTCAAATATGTCGAAATTTCCGACATGTTGGCGTCGCCGATGATCACGTGCAGCCGCCGGTACTTCTCCGGGTCGGCGTGCGGCTCGTCGCGGGTGTTGATGATCGGCCGCTTGAGCGTGGTCTCCAGCCCGACCTCGACCTCGAAGAAGTCGGCCCGCTGGCTGATCTGGAAGCCCTCGCTGCGCGAGTCCTGCCCGATGCCGACCTTCCCCGCGCCGCACACCACCTGCCGCGACACGAAGAACGGCGTCAGGTGCCGCACGATGTCGGCGAACGGCGTCGCCCGGCGCATGAGGTAGTTCTCGTGGCAGCCGTACGACGCGCCCTTGGCGTCGGTGTTGTTCTTGTAGAGCTGGATTCCGGCGTTGCCGGGGACGGAGGACGCCCGCACCGCGGCGTCGTACATCACCCGCTCGCCCGCCTTGTCCCAGATGACGGCGGCCCTTGGATTGGTGCACTCGGGCGTCGAGTACTCCGGGTGCGCGTGGTCGACGTACAGGCGCGCGCCGTTGGTGAGGATCACATTGGCGAGCCCGAGGTCCTCGTCTGTGAGCTGACTCTGGTCCGCCACCTCCCGGGCCAGGTCGAACCCCCGGGCGTCACGGAGCGGGTTCTCCTCCTCGAAGTCCCATCGGGCCCGGCGAGCGCGGGCGGCCGACGCCGCCAGGTACGCGTTGACAACCTGTGATGAGGTCACCATCGCGTTCGCTCCCGGTTGACCTGGCACGGCGATGCCGTACTCGGTCTCGATGCCCATCACCCGCCGAACCGTCATTCGCACCCCGCCTGCTTCAGGCCGTCGTAGTCGTATCCGAGCCTAGCCCTTTCTCTATGCCCTGCTACCGAACAGTTACGGCACAGATGCCTCGGGACTTTGCACCGGAATGCTCGTAGCGGTCCGGTCGGCACGGCCGCCACCACGCGCGCGGGGCCTCCGGTAGCGGACGCGCAGGGCCTCCAGCCTGGCCCGGAGCCATCGCTGACCGGGTCTGTCGACCAGCCGGTAGACGAGGTAGGCGATCCCGATCGAGACCGCCATCGTGATGCCGGCGAGCGGCCACGGAGGCACCACGTCCCGGTACGCGGGGATCACGACGGCCGAGATCGTCTGGTGCAGGAGATAGAGCGGATACGTCAGCGCCCCCAGGGTGACCAGGCGGCGCCAGCGCACCCACCTGAGCCAGCCGAGGGCGACCGCCGCCATCAGGAGGTAGACGACCGTGATCGCGACGATGACGGCCTCCGGGGGCGCCGGATAGCGGGCGATGCCGACCAGGCGCACCCGCTCCCCCACGCGCTCCATGGCGGCGTGCAGGGACATCCCGTAGCTCACGGCGATGATCACCCATGGGATCAGGGCCCCGGTCCGCGCCCCGAAGCGGTGGATCAGGAAGAAGGCCATCCCGGCCATGAAGTACGGCGCCTGCCGCGGCATGAAGACGAAGACGAGCGTCTCGTTCTGGGTGACCTCGGCCACCAGCGCCAGGCAGGACCAGGCCGCCAGGAACACCAGGCAGCGCCGCAGCGTGATCCCCACGAGGGAGAACAGCGCCAGGAGGACGTAGAACCGCAGTTCCACCCAGAGGGACCAGAAGACGCCGCCGGCGTGGCCCACGCCGAACGCCCCCTGCAGCATGGTCATGTTGAGCAGGTACTCGCCGTCGCTGAGCTTGGGATCGAACCCGGCGACCCCGCTGAAGCGGTACATGATGAAGATCACCAGCACGGCGAACCAGTACGCCGGGTACAGCCGCGCCACCCGGGAGACGGCGAACTGGCCGACCGTGTGCCCCCAGACGCTCATCAGGATGACGAACCCGCTGATGAGGAAGAACAGCTCCACGCCGAGGATGCCCAGCGTGGTCAGCCTGGCGACCGGCTCGAACAGCTTGGTGGGGTACGCGTCCCACAGTGACCTGCTGGCCGCCATGAAGTGGAAGGCCATGACGGCGAACGCGGCCACGAAGCGCAGGACGTCGAGCTCGACCAGACGGCGGCTCCCCGCGCCAGCGGCCGGAGCGCTCCGCCGCACGTCCTGGCTCGCCGCCTGGCTCGCTGCCCGGGTCACGGGCCGGCTCACGGCCTGTCTCACGGGCTGTCCCACCTAAGTCGCCCCCGCCGGCCAAGGAAGATCACGCCATCTTTGACGCGATCACCCCCGTCTCCGGTTCCCTCGGATCACGACCGCCACGGGAGACGTCCGCCGCCCCGCCGGCGGCCGGCGAGAAGCCCGGGAACGCCGGAGGAGCGGCGCGAATCGGATCGCGCCGCTCCTCGATGGCACCGGTCCCGGCGGGTGCCGGGGGGTACTACAGGTACTGACCGGTGTTGGCGACCGTGTCGATCGACCGTCCGGCCTCGGTGCCCTGCTTGCCCTGCACGAGCGTGCGGATGTAGACGATCCGCTCGCCCTTCTTGCCGGAGATGCGGGCCCAGTCGTCGGGGTTGGTGGTGTTGGGCAGGTCCTCGTTCTCGGAGAACTCGTCCACGCAGGCGGCCAGCAGGTGCGAGATCCGCAGGCCCTTCTGCCCGGTGTCGAGGAACTCCTTGATGGCCATCTTCTTGCCGCGGTCCACGATGTTCTGGATCATCGCGCCGGAGTTGAAGTCCTTGAAGTACAGGACCTCCTTGTCGCCGTTGGCGTAGGTCACCTCGAGGAAGCGGTTCTCCTCGCTCTCGGCGTACATCCGCTCGACCACCCGCTGGATCATCGCGGCGATCGTGCCCTCGCGGCTGCCGCCGTGCTCGGTGAGGTCGTCCGGGTGCAGCGGCAGTTCGTTGACGATGTACTTCGAGAAGATGTCCTTGGCCGCCTCGGCGTCCGGCCGCTCGATCTTGATCTTGACGTCCAGGCGGCCGGGCCGCAGGATCGCCGGGTCGATCATGTCCTCGCGGTTGGAGGCGCCGATGACGATGACGTTCTCCAGGCCCTCGACACCGTCGATCTCCGACAGGAGCTGGGGGACGATGGTGTTCTCGACGTCGGAGGAGACGCCCGAGCCGCGGGTCCGGAAGATCGAGTCCATCTCGTCGAAGAACACGATCACCGGGGTGCCCTCGGAGGCCTTCTCACGCGCCCGCTGGAAGACCAGGCGGATGTGCCGCTCGGTCTCGCCGACGTACTTGTTGAGAAGCTCGGGGCCCTTGATGTTGAGGAAGAAGCTCTTGCCGGACTGGCCGGTCTTCTCCGCGACCTGCTTGGCCAGGGAGTTGGCGACGGCCTTCGCGATCAGGGTCTTGCCGCAGCCGGGCGGGCCGTACAGCAGCACGCCCTTCGGCGGGCGCAGCTTGTGCTCGCGGAACAGGTCGGCGTGCAGGTAGGGCAGCTCGATGGCGTCCCTGATCTGCTCGATCTGCCTGCTGAGACCGCCGATCTCCTCGTAGGAGATGTCAGGGACCTCCTCGAGGACGAGCTCCTCGACCTCCGACTTGGGGATGCGCTCGTAGACGTAGTTGGAGCGGGGTTCGAGCAGGAGGGAGTCACCGGCCCGCAACGGCTGCTCAAGCAGCGAGTGGGCCAGCTTGACGACCCGCTCCTCGTCGGCGTGCGAGATGACGAGGGCGCGCCCGCCGTCCTCCAGCAACTCCTTCAGCATCACGATCTCGCCGACGTCCTCGTACCCGAGGGCCTCGACGACGTTGAGCGCCTCGTTCAGCATGACCTCCTGGCCACGCTTGAGCGACTCGACGTCCACCGCCGGACTGACGTTCACCCGGAGCTTGCGCCCGCCCGTGAACACCTCGATCGTGCCGTCTTCCCGTGCTTCGAGGAAGACGCCGAATCCGGACGGCGGCTGCGCCAGCCGGTCGACCTCCTCCTTGAGGGCGACGATCTGGTCCCTGGCCTCCTTGAGGGTGGCGACCACACGCTCGTTCTGGCTAGTAAGGGCGGCCACCTGAGCCTGCGCCTCATGGAGACGCTCCTCGATGACCCTGGCCTGCCGGGGAGACTCGGCCAGCTTCCGGCGCAGCGCGGTGATCTCCTCCTGCAGGAAGGAGACCTGTGTTGTGAGGTCGGCGACCTCCCGTTCGCGCTGCGCGGCTCGAGCCTCAGCGTCGTCGCGAGCTGCCACGCCCCGTCACCTCCTTCCCCGTCGAGAACGACTACTCAAGACCCTACCTATCTTGGCGCTGTACGTAACCTGGCCGGGCAGTGTTCGTGTAGTTACGTTGGGTGTTCGGCGTTTGATACCTTATGGACCGATTGTTCGGGTCACCATTAGGAACACACCCAGATGTTCCCGTGTCACGTGGTTTTGCCGGGTTGTGGCCGAATCGTCACCCTTGTTCGATCCCCTCTCCGTGCGCACCCTTGGCGGGGCGCCTGCGCCGCGGCGGGGGCGTGACGCCGTCCGCCATGCGCCTGGCGGTGACGAGGAATCCCGTGTGGCCGACCATCCGGTGATCGGGCCGCACCGCGAGCCCTTCGACATGCCAGTCGCGAACCAAGGTCTCCCACGCGTGGGGCTCGGTGAAACTCCCGTGCTCCCGCAGGGTTTCCACCGTTCTGGACAACTGAGTCGTTGTCGCTACATAGCAGCAAATAACTCCTCCAGGAGTAAGGGACTTCGCCGCCGCGTCAACGCACTCCCAAGGAGCGAGCATGTCCAGGATGACGCGATCGACGTCCGTCTCGTCGAGCGCGGCCACGAAGTCGCCCACCACCAGGCGCCACTGCTCGACGGGACCGCCGAAGAACTTCTCCACGTTCTTCGTGGCGACCTCCGCGAAGTCGGCGCGCCGCTCGTAGGAGGTCACCTTCCCCTCGGTGCCCACCGCACGCAGCAGGAAGCAGGTGAGCGCGCCCGATCCCACCCCGGCCTCCACCACCCGGGCGCCGGGGAAGATGTCGGCCATGGCGACGATCTGGGCCGCGTCCTTCGGATAGACCACGGCGGCGCCGCGCGGCATCGACACCGCGTAGTCGGCGAGCAGGTGCCGGAACGCCAGATACGCCGTGCCGCCCGAGGACCGCACGACGGACCCCTCAGGCTGCCCGATCAGGTCGTCGTGCGGGATCGACCCCTTGTGCGTGTGGAAGACGCCGCCCTCTTTCAGCGTCACCGTGTGCCGCTTGTTCTTGGGGTCGGTGAGCTGGACCTGATCTCCGGCCGCGAACGGGCCGTGCCTGCGAAAACCCATGCGGAAAGGCTAGTGCCGCGACCGGTGGGGTTCGCCCCTCGGGAGGAGGCGCGGGCCGGGAAAACACTGGCCGCCGCCGTGTCGCTGCTGCTAACAATGGGACATGTTGCCCAAAGAGGCGATTCCCGCCGGACCGGTCGTACTGCGCCTGCCGGCCGAGGGAGACGCCGACCAGATCGCCCGCGCCTGCGCCGACCCCGACATCGCGCGCTACATCCCCTTCGTCCCGACACCGTACACACGCGACGACGCGCTCGCGTGGATCACGAAGGCCCTCCCCGCCACCTGGGAGAACGGCGGAGCCGACTTCGTCGTCGCCGACCCCGGGACAGGCGAGGTCCTCGGCGCGGCCGTGCTGAAGCCGCCGGACCGGTTCGGCGTGACCGAGGTGGGCTACTGGCTCGCTCCGTGGGCCAGGGGCCGCGGCGTCGCCACGGCGGCCGTGCGCGCGCTCACCGAGCGGGCGTTCGCCCGGGGCGTCCCCCGCGTCGGGCTGATCGCCGAGGTGGAGAACGTGCCGAGCCAGCAGGTCGCCCAGCGGTGCGGATTCAGCCACGAGGGCGTGCTGCGCGCTGCCGGGTCGCCCCGCGGGGACGTCCGCGCCGATCTGGCGGTGTTCGGGCGGCTCGCCACCGACCCGGGCGACCCGGTCACGCCCCTCCTCCCGTTCTTCCCCGGCGGTTCTCTCACCGACGGCGTCGTCCGGCTCACACCGCTGACCACCGCTGACGCCGCCGACTACCACGCGCTGGCGTGTGTGCCCGACGTGGCGGACTCGCACGTGTCAGCCGTACGTCCCGATTACGCCGGCAGCGAGATGGTCTGCCGGTACGCCGGGCACCGGTGGCTGACCGGGCAGCGGGCCGACATCGCCATCAGGGACGCGGTGACCGGCGAGTTCGCCGGGGAGATCCAGCTCACCGGCATCGTCGCGCCCCTCGGGCAGGCGATGATCGGCTACGGCCTGCACCCCGCCCATCGCGGGCGCGGCATGGTGACACGGGCCGTGAACCTGCTGGTCGAGTGGGCGTTCACGCACACGGCCCTGCGCCGGATCGTCGCCGGGACCGCGCCGGGCAACACCAACTCGCACCGGGTACTCGAACGGGCGGGGTTCACCAGGGAGCACCTCGTCAAGGGGCTGCTGCCCGGCCCCGGCGGCACCAGGATCGACGACCTCCAGTGGGCCCGTACGCGCGACTGAGCGGCCGGGCGCCGCCACGCGGGTTCAGTCGGCGCCGTACGCGGCCCTCAGCTTGGCGAAGGCGGCGTCCGTCCCCTGGAGCGCGCGGTCGATCTCCTCGTCGGTGTGCGCGGCCGACAGGAACCAGTTGTGCCAGGGATGGAGGTAGACGCCCTCCTCCAGGCAGGCGCCGGCCCAGGCGATGCCCTTCTCCAGCGTCTCGTCGCCCTCGAAGGACAGCCACGGCACCTGCACGGGGCCGGTCTGCCTGACCACGAAGCCGTGCGCCTCCGCCTGGGCGGCGAGCCCCTCGCGCAGCCGGCTCCCGGCCCTGTGCATGAGCGCGGGGCCGTCGATCTCGCGCAGGATCTCGATCGTCGCCTTGGCGGCGGCCATCGCGGTGGCGGAGAACCAGAAGGAGCCGGTCGAGTACAGCGTCTGCGCCGCCCCGCGCAGCGCGTCGGTCCCGGTCACCGCCGCGATGGGGAAGCCGTTGGCCATCGCCTTGCTCCAGGCCGTCAGGTCGGGGCGCACACCCAGCGGCTCCCACGAGCCGCGCAGGTCCAGCCGCCACCCGGCGCGCACGTCGTCGATGACCAGCGCCGCGCCGATCCGGTCGGCCAGCGCCCGCACGCCGCGGGCGAACTCGGCGTCCGCGGGCTCCTGGTCCTCGAACGAGTCGTGCTTGAACGGCGTGACCAGGATGGCGGCGACGTCGCCGTCGGCCTGGGCCGCGGCGGCCTCGGCCCCGGCGAGGTCGTTGTAGGTGAACTCGATCGTGTCCGCCCGCTGGTTGGGGGTGACCCCCGACAGGCCCGGCGTGCACCAGGGGTCGGCGCCGTGGTAGGCGCCGTGGGCGACCAGCGCCTTGGTCCTGCCCGTCGCCGCCCTGGCCACCATCAGGGCCTGGGTGGTGGCGTCGGTGCCGTTCTTGGAGAACATCGCCCAGTCGGCGGAGGGGACGAGGTCGACCAGGAGTTCGGCGAGCTCCACCATGACCGGGCCCGGGCCGTTCAGGCAGTCGCCCTCCGCCTGCTGCGCCGCGGCGGCGGCCTCCACCCTCGGGTTGCGGTGACCGACGATCATCGGGCCCCAGCTGCACATCAGGTCGACGTACTCGCGGCCGTCGGCGTCCCACTGCCTGGCGCCCTCGGCGCGGACGAAGAACTGGGGGTAGCGGTCCCCGTGCAGGGCCGCGTTGAGGTGGCCGTACATGCCGCCGGGGATGACCTTGGCGGCACGGGCCCGCAGGGATGCGTCGAAGGACATGGGCGGCACTCCTGGGATCGGGGGAATCGGAGGATGGGGAGCCGGGGGCCTCAGGGCACGAAGCCGTCCAGGCCCGCGTCGGAGCCGAGCCCGCCCGCGACCCGCGCGGCCACGGCCGTGCCGAGGCGGGCCGCGCCGAGGACGTCCTCGCCGCGCAGCAGTCCCGCGGCGAAACCGGCGCAGTACGCGTCGCCGCAGCCCGTGGTGTCGACCACCGGCACGTCCAGGGCGGGCACCCGGGTGACTCCGCCCGCGGTGGCGACGAGGCTGCCCGCGGCCCCCATGGTGACGATCACGCCCTTCGGGCCCTCGGCGAGCAGCGCGGCGGCCGCCTCCTCGGGCGTCGCCGCCCCGGTGAGCATGAGCGCCTGCTCCTCGTTCGGCAGGAGGTAGTCGACGTGGGGCAGGAACGCGCGGACGCCCGGCATGAGGTCGGGCATGTTCGACAGCAGGTCGAGCGTGACGGTCGTGCCGCCCTCGCGGGCCTTGTCGAGCAGCGCGTGGAAGGCGGGGTCGTGCAGGCCCCAGGTGACGTCCATGCCGCCGAGGTGCACCACCTTCGCGGCGGTCAGCCGGGCCGCGTCGAGGTCGGCGGTCGCCAGCCCGAGATTGGCGCCCGGCACGTGGAACGAGGGCCGTCCGCCGTCCGGGCGGATGGGCAGGATCGAGGCCGCCGTCTGCTCCCCCGTCCTGCGCACCACGCCGTCCACGTCGACGCCGTGCCGCGCCATGATCATCAGGAGGAAGTCGCCCAGTTCGTCGTCGCCGACGGCGCCCATGGAGGCGACCGGCACGCCGATCTTCGCCAGAGCCACGGCCGTGCCCGCGGCGGCGCCGGCCGCGGTGATGCGGATCTGCTCGAGCAGGTGGGTGTCCTGACCGGCCGGGATGGACTCGACCGGGCGGGCCAGGACGTCGACGATATGCACGCCGACCGTCACTACCGTCATGTGCGGATAATAGACGGGCGCCCGACTAAAATGTCAACCGAGGTGACGGACCATGCCGAAGATCGTCAATCACGAGGAGCGCAGGGGTGAGGTCGTCGCGGCCGCCCGCCGGATCATCCTGCGCGAGGGCATCGAGGCCGCGACCACGCGGGCCATCGCCAGGGAGGCCGGCTACTCCAACG
The DNA here is from genome assembly GCF_012999535.1 of Microbispora sp. H11081. Classification (GTDB taxonomy): domain Bacteria; phylum Actinomycetota; class Actinomycetes; order Streptosporangiales; family Streptosporangiaceae; genus Microbispora. The sequence goes on along the minus strand of NZ_JABBWV010000002.1, from coordinate 243,738 downwards.
GGGTGCTCACGCACTACTTCGCCGACAAGGACGAGATCCTGCTGTCGGCCCTTGAGGCGTCCCACCGCAGGATCGCCGACCGGCTGCGGGAGAAACTGTCGGGCCGCACCGGCCTCGCGGCGCTGCGGGAACTGCTGCTCGACAACGTCCCGCTGGACGACGAGCGGGCCGGGGAGACCGGCCTCGAGGTGGGTTTCTGGGGCCGCAGCCTGACCAGCCCCGCCCTGCTGGAGGTCCAGCGGCGGGAGGCCGCCGAGCTCCGCTATCTGGTGACGAGCCTGCTCAGGTCCGCCGCCGAGGCCGGTGAGATCCGCGTGGACGAGGACCTGGAGGACGTCGCGGAGCGGCTACTCGCGCTCGTGGACGGGCTGAGCGTGCACCGGCTGCTCTATCCGTCGCACGTCACGGCCCAGCGGCTGGAACGGCTGGTCACGGGTGAGATCGAGCGCCTGCGCGCCTGATCCCGCCTTGGTCGCGGCGCCGTGATCCCGCCGCCGGGAGCCCGTGGAAGGCTCCCGGCGGATCCGCGGGTCAGGCGTTGCGGTGGGCCTCGTACCGCATCGTGCGCGAGACGCCGACGCGCACGGTCGTGCCCGGCAGGATCGGCACCGGCTCGTTCGGCGGGATGTCGTAGAAGTTGGGGTCGCCGGGCGGCTGGATCTGGGTGCCGTTCACCGAGCCCAGGTCGAGCAGGCTGACGTCCCAGTTGTCCAGGAAGACCCGCAGGTGACGGCGGGAGACCGAGCCGTCCGGGCTGGTGACCCTGGCAGGCCTGGCCTCGCCCGACTGCACCTCCGGCGCGCGCTCCGGGTCGCGGCCCAGCAGGTAGTCGGCCTCCAGCGGCAGCGCCATGCCGTCGTCGAGCAGCAGCACGCCGAGCAGCGGCCTCGGCCCCTTGTACGGCACGACGGCCCGCTGGTCGATGGGGACGCCGCAGACCGCGCAGTAGGGCGCGCGGGGGTCGTTGAAGTGGTCGTTCTTGCAGTCGACGCCGTACACCATCGGCCGCGGCTCAGGCTCCGGCGCCGCGTCCATCTGGGTCGCCTCGCCCGGGTCCTCGTCGGCGGGGACGGGCGGAGCCGGCTCGAACGGCCCGCTCGGCGGACCGTCCTGCCCGCCGAAGTCGTGCGGCCCCCCGAAGTCGTGCGGGCCGCCGAAATCGTGCGGCGCTCCCCTGTCCTCGGCGGGCTCGGGCGGCGGGGGCATCGGCTGCGGCCCCGAGTGATGCGACGGCCCCGGGTCGCCGAGCGCGGGCGGCAGCGGCGGCAGCGGCTGGGACGACCCCGGCGGCGCCTGCTCGGCCGGCGCTCCCCCACCGAACGGCGGAGCGGGCGGCGGTCCCGGCGGCGGTCCGGGCAGAGGGCTGGGCAGCGGGCCGGACGCGTACGGCGAGGCGGGCGGCGGCACCACGGGGCCGCGCGGGGCGATCGGCTCCGGAGCCCCCACCGGCGGCGGCTGGAGGTTCTGCTGCCCCTCGTAGCCATGCCCCTCGTAGCCCTGGAGGCCCTCGTGCCGCGGCGGGCGCGGGGGCAGCGGCGGGAAGGCGAGGTCCGCCTGCCGGGTGAAGTCGCACTCCAGCCCGGCTCCGGTGACCACGCCGCCGTCCAGCCTGGCGTACGGGCTCGACGGGCCCGCTCCCGGCAGGCGCAGCTCGACCCGGGACACGGGGCCGTTGACCAGACGGTCGGTCCAGGTCAGCGCGTCGTGCCCGGCGAGGCGAACCTCACCGTCCTGGCCCGACACGGTGGCGTACGCGGACCCGCTGACCAGCACGGCCACCCCGCCCCCCGCGGGACCCGCGACCGCGCAGGCCACCGGCTCGCCGCCGATCGACCTGTCCATGGCGCGGGCGAGGACCTGGGCCACCCGCCGGGCCAGCGCCCGGCCGTCGCCTCCCGTCGAGGCGGTCTCTCTCACCGCCGCCAGCAGGTCATCGATCGGGTGGTCGCCGCCCGCGGCGCACACGAGCAGCAGACCGTTCAGATGGGCGACCACGCCTTCCCCCGGCAGCGGGCGGACCACCCCCACGCCCTGTTCCGTCACAGAAGTTCTCCCTCCGGAAACGCCACCGGATGACCGGCATCATCGCCGGCACGGGATGTGCCGGATCGATCACCCCAGAAAGTAGCAAAAAAGAACGGTGAACCGGCCTGCGGGAGCGCGCGGCCGCCCCCGGGGACATCGTTCCCCCGGCCGCGCTCACACACCGGTGAACATGCGGTTGACGTCGGCGGTGGCGAGCACACCGTATATCTCCCCGCCCCGCTCGACCAGCAGGTACTCCGGCGCCGGGGTCTCCCGCATGGCGTCGAGCAGGGACTCCCCCTCCAGGTCGGCGCCGAGCACGATCGAGGGCTCAAGCGAACGCGACAGCGCGCCGACGGTCACCCACGGCCTTCGCTGCTCCGGAGTGGCGTTGACCGCCGCCTCGTTGACGATGCCGACCGGGCGCCCGTCGTGGCCGACCACCACCATGGCCCCCGCCCCCGCCTCCTGGGCCCGGCGCAGCCCCTCCGACAGCGGCACCTCGGCGGTGACCGGGATCGCCCGGCGGGCCAGCGCCCTGGCCCGCAACTGCGGCAGCCGGGCGCGCACGCGGGCCACCCGCAGCGACTGGGACGCGCCGAACCAGATGAACGACGCCAGCACCACGGTCCAGAGCATGCTGCCGATGCCTGGCTCCTGACCGGCCATCAGGTTCATCAGGAGCGGCACCACGACGACCGCCACCGCCACGCCCCGGCCGACCCACGCGGCGACCAGCGTGCCGGTGCCCGGGTCGCGCCTGACCTTCCACACGGCGGCCCGCAGCATCCGGCCGCCGTCGAGCGGCAGCCCCGGCAGGAGGTTGAAGATCCCCACGATCAGGTTGGACGACCAGAGCTGCCAGATCAGCACCGGCACGAGCCCGCTCGGCGGGTGCATGAACATGGTCAACGGGTCGACGGGCCCGGTCACGAACGCGACCGCGGACACCACGTAACCGACCGCCGCGAGGCCCAGCGAGAGCAGGGGCCCCGCGAGCGCGACGTTGAACTCACGGCCGGCCGTCTCCGGCTCGCGCTCGATCTCCGAGACGCCGCCGAGCATGTAGAGCGTGATCCTGCGCACCGGCAGGCCGTAGTGCTTGGCCACGACGCAGTGCGCCAGTTCGTGGAGCAGGACAGAGGCGTAGAGGAGCACGGCGAAGACCAGCGCGACCACGGAACTGCCGACGAGCCCGTATCCGGGGAGGCTCGCGGCGAAGACCGGCTGAAAGCTGATCGTGATGAACGCCGCCACGATGAGCCAGGTGGGTGAGACGTAGACGGGGATGCCGAACGGCCGTCCCATCCGCAGTCCGGTGGACTCCTTGACCGGTGTGCTCATGTGGCCGCCTTCCCCTTCCACGCCCCCGATGCTACGTGGCGGGGCGTGGGATCAGCCTATGAGTTCGCCCGCCCGTCGCGCACCGTGTGATCGCCCACGTCGCGCGAGCCGGGCCGGTGCGGGAGCGTTATGTCGGCCCGGTGTCCTACAGTTCGGGCATGACCCTCGCCGAAGAGCGCGCCGTCATCGGCGCGCTTTCCCCCTCCCGGGCCGGTGACTTCATGACCTGCCCCCTCCTCTACCGGTTCAGGGTGATCGACCAGCTCCCCGAGCGGCCCTCCGCCGCGGCGGTCAGGGGCACGCTCGTTCACGCCGTGCTCGAGCGGCTCTACGACCTGCCCGCGGAGGCGCGGACGGTCGCCGCCGCGCAGGACCTGCTGGAGCCCCAGTGGCGCCGGCTGCTGTCGGAGGAGCCCGACTACGCGGGGCTGTTCGAGGACGACGGCGAGCGGGACGCCTGGCTGGCGCAGGCGCGCGGCATGGTCGACCGCTACTTCACGCTGGAGGACCCGCAGCGGCTGGAGCCCGCGGAGCGTGAGATGTACGTCGAGGTCGTGCTGGAGAGCGGGCTGCTGCTGCGCGGCTACATCGACCGTCTCGACGTGGCGCCGACCGGCGAGGTGCGGGTCGTGGACTACAAGACGGGCACGGCGCCGGGGCGTGAATGGGAGGCCAAGGCGCTGTTCCAGATGAAGTTCTACGCGCTCGCGCTGTGGCGGCGCAGCGGCCAGGTCCCCCGGATGCTCCAGCTCATGTATCTGGGGAACGGCGAGATCGTGCGCTACGTCCCGGACGAGGCGGACCTGCGGGCCACCGAGCGCAAGGTCGAGGCGCTGTGGGCGGCCATCGAGCGCGCCGTGCGCACGAAGGAGTGGCGCGCCCGCCGCTCACGGCTGTGCGACTGGTGCGACCACCAGGCGCTGTGCCCGGAGTTCGGCGGCAGCCCGCCGCCCGTGCCCGACCGCGAGCCCGGCCTGTCGGCCCGGGTCAGCAGAAGGGCGGCCAGCGACGAGCTGTGACCGCGCCCACCGCTGCGCCCGTGGGCCCGCGACTCCTCCGTGGGGAGGAGTCGCATATCCGTCCCGGGCAGGGTGGACGTGCGCGGTGACCGCCTAGATTTGGTACGTGCGCACCACCCCCGGCAGTACGCGGTCCTGGCTTCGGGCCCATCTCCTGGTCCCCGACTCGATCCTCGCGGTGGTGCTGACGGCCGCGTCCCTGTGGTGGATCGCGTCGGCCGGCTCAGGGATGGAACCCGGCTGGCCGCGGTCGGTCCCGGCGCGCCCCGCGGACGCGCTCAACCTGGTCCTGGCCGCGGCCTGCACGCTGCCTGTGGCCCTGCGGCGTGACCGGCCCCTGGTGCTGCTGGTGGCCGTCTGCGTCCCGCAGACGGCGCTCGACGTGCTCCACTACGAGCCCGGCCTCAGCAAGATCGGCGGTCTCGTCCTGCTCTACTCGGCGGCCGCCTACCGGGGGCTGACGCTGAGCGTGGCCGCCCTGCTCGTCTCCTTCTGCGCCTACCTCGCCGGCCCCCTCGCCAGGGCGGGCGCCCCGTCGTGGACCGACTACGTCGCGGTCACCACCGTCCTGCTGCTGTGCTGGGTGTGCGGCCGGGCCAGGCGGCTGCGCCGCGCCTACCTCTCCGAGCTGGTCCAGCGGGCCGACCGGCTGGAGCGGGCGCGGGAGGCCGACACCAGGGCCGCCAGGGCGGAGGAGCGCTCCCGCATCGCGCGGGAGTTGCACGACGTCGTCGCCCACCACGTCAGCGTGATGACGGTCCAGGCCGCCGCCGCCCGCAAGATGCTCGACACCAAGCCCGACGTGGCGCGCGACGCCCTCACCGCCATCGAGGAGATGGGCCGTACGGCGATGAAGGAGATGCGCAGCATCGTCGGCGTGCTGCGCACCGACGGCCCGGCCGAACGCGGGCCCCAGCCGGGCATGCGGGACCTGCCGGCGCTGGTGGAGCAGATGCGCGAGGCGGGCCTGCGGACCGAGCTGTGGATCGAGGGCGAGCCGCCCGACCTGCCGCCCGGGGTCGACCTCGCCGCCTACCGGCTCGTGCAGGAGGCCCTGACCAACAGCCTGCGGCACGCAGGGCCCGCCGCCCACGCCTGGGTCACCGTACGGCACGAGCCCGGCGAGCTGTGCATCCACGTGGAGGACGACGGGCGCGGCGCGGCGGAGGACTCGCCGCGGGCCGGGGGCAGGGGCCACGGCCTCGTGGGGATCCGCGAGCGGGTGGCGCTCTATGGTGGAGTCCTGCGGATCGGTCCCCGCACCGGGGGCGGATTCGAGGTTCGCGCCCAGTTCCCCCTCAGCCCCCTCAGGCACAGCCCTCTCTAGGAGAGAGCATGACAATCAGGGTCTCCCCCGCCACCCGGCGGCCCGCCGTCCCTCTCCGGAGGGACCCGACATGACGATCCGGGTGTTGCTTGTCGACGACCAGCCGCTGCTGCGCACCGGGTTCCGGTTCATCCTGGAGGCGGAGCCTGACGTCACCGTCGTGGGCGAGGCGGGCGACGGCGCGGTGGCCATGGAGCAGTCCCGGGCGCTGCTGCCCGACGTGGTGCTCATGGACATCCGCATGCCAGGCACCGACGGCATCGAGGCGACCCGCCGCATCGTGCGCGAGGCCCCGCCGACCGCCCACGTGCCGAAGGTGCTCGTGCTGACGACGTTCGACCTGGACGAGTACATCGTGGAGGCGCTGCGCGCGGGCGCGAGCGGCTTCCTCCTGAAGGACGTGCCGCCTGACGAGCTGGTGCAGGCGATCCGCGTGGTGGCCGCGGGCGACGCGATCGTGGCGCCGAGCGTCACCCGGCGGCTGCTCGACCGGTTCTCCACCCGGCTGCCCTCCGCGCAGCAGCAGGCCACCCCGGCGCGGCTCGACCGGCTCACCGAGCGCGAACTGGAGGTGCTGCGCCTGATCGCGAAGGGCATGTCGAACGCCGAGATCGCCGCACAGCTCGTGGTCAGCGAGACGACCGTGAAGACCCACGTCGGCAACGTGCTGACCAAGCTGGGGCTGCGCGACCGCGTCCAGGCCGTCGTGCTCTCCTACGAGACCGGCCTGATCGTCCCCGGCACCTACTCCTGACCCCGGCCCGGCGACGCCGGGCCGGGGGCCGGGTCCTGCCTCAGTCCGCGGGCGTGGCGGCCTGCTCCCGCGCCGCCCCCGCGACGGCGCCGGCGGGCGCGTTCTCCGGGAAGTGACAGGCCGCCTGGTGGCCGGGCGCCAGCGTCAGCAGCGGCGGCTCGACCTGGCGGCAGATGTCCTGCGCCTTCCAGCACCGAGTGTGGAACCGGCAGGCGGGCGGGGGGTTGAGCGGGGAGGGCACGTCGCCCTGCAGCCGGATCCGCTCCCGCTCCGTGCGCCGCTTCGGGTCCGGGATCGGCACCGCCGACAGCAGCGCGTTGGTGTACGGATGCATCGGCGCCTCGTACAGGCCCTTGCGGTCCGCGATCTCGACGATCTTGCCGAGGTACATCACCGCGACGCGGTCGCTGATGTGCCGGACCACCGACAGGTCGTGCGCGATCACCACGTAGGTGAGGTCGAGCTCGTTCTGCAGGTCCTCGAGCAGGTTGACGACCTGGGCCTGGATCGACACGTCGAGCGCGGAGACCGGCTCGTCGGCGATGATCAGCTTGGGCTTGAGCGCGAGCGTCCTCGCGATGCCGATGCGCTGCCGCTGGCCGCCGGAGAACTCGTGCGGGTAGCGGTTGTAGTGCTCCGGGTTGAGGCCGACCAGTTCGAGGATCTCCTGGACCGCCTTCTTGGTGCCCTGCTCGGTCTTGATGCCCTGGATCCGGAACGGCGCGCCCACGATGGCGCCGACCGTGTGCCGGGGGTTGAGCGAGCTGTAGGGGTCCTGGAAGATGATCTGCACGTCCCTGCGGAGCGGACGCATCCGGCCCTGCGACATGTGCGTGATGTCGTTGCCCTCGAACAGGATCTTCCCGCCGGTCGGCTCGATCAGCCGGGTGACGAGGCGTCCGGTGGTGGTCTTGCCGCATCCCGACTCGCCGACCAGGCCGAGCGTCTCCCCCTTCCGCACGTCGAAGCTGATGCCGTCGACGGCCCTGACCGCGCCGACCTGCCGCTTGAGCAGGCCCTTCGTGACCGGGAAGTGCTTTTCCAGCCCCTGTACGGACAGCAAGGGCTCCTCGTTCACGAAGCCTCCAGGTTCGGCTTGATCTCGTTCTCCCAGATGGCGCGCCTGCGCTCATGGGACAGGTGACAGCGCACCAGGTGGCCGCCCTCGGTCTCCAGCAGTTCGGGGACCTTCGTGCTGCCCAGCCCGCCGGTGCGTTCCTCGAACGCGCAGCGCGGGTGGAAGGCGCAGCCGGACGGCACGTTGATCAGCGAGGGCGGCGAGCCCTTGATCGGCAGCAGCCGTTCCGTCGGCTCGCGGTCCAGGCGCGGCATCGAGCCGAGCAGGCCCCAGGTGTAGGGGTGCTCGGGCCGCTCGAAGATGTCCTCGGACGTCCCGTACTCGACGCACTTGCCGCCGTACATCACGAGGATGTCGTCGGACAGCTCGGCGACGACGCCGAGGTCGTGGGTGATGACGATCAGCGCGGCGTCGAAGTCGCGCTGCAGGTCGCGCATCAGGTCGAGGATCTGCGCCTGCACGGTCACGTCGAGCGCGGTCGTCGGCTCGTCGGCGATCAGCAGTTCGGGGTCGCAGCTCAGCGCCATCGCGATCATCGCCCGCTGCCGCATGCCGCCGGAGAACTCGTGCGGGTAGCTGTCCACGCGCCGCTCCGGCTGCGGGATGCCCACCCGGCCGAGCATGTCGATCGCGTGCTTGCGCGCGACCTTCTTGCTGACGTCGTTGTGGATGCGGTACGCCTCGATGATCTGGTCGCCGACCGTGTAGAACGGGTGCATCGCCGACAGCGGGTCCTGGAAGATCATCGCCATCTTCTTGCCGCGCAGCTTCCGCACGTGCTCCTGGCTCGCGCCGACGAGTTCCTCGCCGTCCAGCCAGATCTCGCCGGAGATGCGGGCCCGGCCGCCCTTGTGCAGGCCGAGGATGCCGAGGCTGGTCACGCTCTTGCCCGAGCCCGACTCGCCGACGATGCCGAGCGTCTTGCCCCGCTCCAGCGAGAACGACAGCCCGTCGACGGACTTGACCAGGCCGTCGTCGGTCGGGAAGTGGATCCGCAGGTCCTTCAGTTCGAGGAAGCTCATCCCAGCCTCACCCTCGGGTCGACGACGGCGTACAGGAGGTCGACGACCAGGTTGGCGAAGACGACGAAGAACGCGGCCAGCATGGTGACGCCCATGATCTGTGGCAGGTCGTTCTTCACGATGGCGTTGATCGCGTACTTGCCGACGCCGTTCAGCGTGAAGGTCTTCTCGGTCAGCACCGCGCCCCCCAGCAGCAGCCCGAAGTCGAGACCGAAGATCGTCACGATCGGGGTCAGCGCGCCGCGCAGGCCGTGCTTGACGACCACCATGCGCTCGGGCAGTCCCTTGGCCCTGGCCGTGCGGATGTAGTCCTCGCCCATCGTCTCCAGCATCCCGGCACGGGTGAGCCGCGCGTAGGAGGCCGCGTAGAGGAAGGCGAGCGTGATCCACGGCAGGAGCAGGTGGTACGCCCACTGGACCGGATTTTCGAACAAGGGCACGTAGACGCCGCCCGGGGCCGTGATTCCCAGGCCGTAGCTGAAGACGACCAGGGAGACGATGCCGGTGAAGAAGATCGGCAGCGACACTCCGGCCAGCGCGACGGTCATGGCCGCGCGGTCGAAGATGCTCCCTCTTCGCAGTGCGGATAGCACACCCGTGCCGATTCCCGCTAGCAGCCAGACCACGGCCGCTCCGAGCGCGAGGGACAGGGTCACGGGAAGGCGGTCCATCAGGTCCGGCCAGACGGGCTGGTGGGTGATGAAGGAGTAGCCGAAGCACGGAGCGGGACAGCTCTCCACGCTCGCTCCCGTGTTGTACTCGGACCCCGCGAAGATCCCCTTGACCCATCGCCCGTACTGGACGACCACCGGGTCGTTGAAGCCGAGGCTGTCGGCCAGCTTGGAGATCGTCTCGTCGGTCGCCGTCTTGCCGACGTACCGCGCGGCGAAGTCCTCCGCGGTGGCGCCCGCGGCCCGCGGCACCACGAAGAAGATCGAAAAGGTGACCATGCTCACCACCGCGAGCATGACCGCGGCGCCGATCAGGCGCCTGATGATGTATGCGACCACAGTCCCCCCGGCTCCGGGGGCCGGCCTCGTGGGCCGGCCCCCTTACGCCCTGGCTTACCGAAACAGATTGGCGACGGTTACTGCTGGACGCCCATGGCCAGGTAGTCGTACATGTCGAACGCACCGGTGACGAAGGCGTTGGTCACGCCCTTGCCCCTCACCAGGACGGACTTCGAGTAGACGCTGGGCAGCACGAACGCGTTCTCCATGACCTTCTGGTCGACCTGAGCCCACAGCTCGTCACGCTTGGCGGTGTCGGTCTCGACGTACGCCTGGTCGATCAGGGCGTCGATCTCGGGGCTCTTCACGCTGAGGTTGTAGTTGCCCGCGGCGCGGATCGTCCGGCTGTCGGTGATCTGCGACATGAAGCCGAAGCCGTCGTTCCAGTCGGCGCCCCAGCCGTTGGTGGCCAGGCCGATGCTGTTCTTCTTCACGAAGTCCGGCTTGCCGGCGTAGAGCGAGTAGTAGTCGCTGGTCGGGTAGCCCTTCAGGGTCAGCTTGATGCCGACCTTGGCCAGGGACTGCTGCAGCGCCTCGGCCGTGGCCTTCTCCTTCGGCCGGTCGGAGCGGTAGGCCATCGTGGTCTCGAAGCCGTCCGGCTTGCCACAGGCGGTCAGGGCCTCCTTGGCCTTGGCCGCGTCGCCGGTGCCGGTCGGGTAGAGGTCGAGCTTCTTCCACCCGCCGATCGACGGCGGCATCAGGCTGGTGGCGATGTCGCCGCCGGCGAACTCGCCGCCGTAGGCGTTCTGCAGGCTGACCCGGTCGGCGCCGTAGATGACGGCCTTGCGGCACTCGACGTTGTCCAGCGGCGGGACGTCACCGATGATCGAGGTGTACCAGGTGCGGGCGCTGGTCGGGTTGTCGACGCGGGCCTTCATGGCCGGGTCGCTCAGCACGCGGCCGAGGGCGGCGGGCTGGACACCGGAGCCGGCGAGGTCGACGTGGAGGTCGCCGGAGATGATCCGGTTGTCCAGGTCGTCGGCGTTCACGCCGAGGGAGATCTCGTAACCGTCGGGCAGCGCCTTGCGGTTCGGGTCGGTGGCGGGGTCCCAGTTGGGGTTGCGGACGAGCGTGTACTGCTTGCCCGGCTCCACCTTGTCGAACATGTACGGACCGGACGCGATCACGTGGTCGCGGTACTTGATGCCGGTGTCCTTGTCCTTCGGCACCGGGATGGTGCCCGGCAGGGCGGCGAAGTTGTCGAAGCCGCCGAAGGCCCGGTTGAGGTGGAAGACGATCGTCTGGTCGTCCGGCGTCTCGATCGCCTGGTCGGTGTTGACGTCAGGCGTCTTGTAGACGCTCTTGAAGTCCTTCGGCAGGTCCAGCCAGTCGTTGAAGTACGTCGGGCCGTTGACGAAGGTGCTCTTGTCCATGGACCGCAGGACGGCGTACTTGACGTCCTTGGAGGTGATCGGCGTGCCGTCCTCGAACTTCACGCCGGTGCGGAGCTTGTAGGTCCAGGTCTTGCCGCCGTCGCTCGGAGTGCCGAGGCTCTCGGCGAGGTCGGGGACCAGCTTGCGGCCCTCGGCCCCGGGCGCGGGGTTGTACATGACCAGCGACCGGCCGTAGATCCGGATGAGGTTCCAGGACAGGGCGTAGTACGTGTCGCCGGGGTCGACGGAGTCCCAGTCCTCGGAGATGGCCATCTTGAGCGTCCCCCCCTTCTTGTCCGAAGGGTTGTACACCTTGTCGATGCCCGCGTTGAACGCGTCCTGGGCACCGCCGGCCGACGAGCCGCCGTTGTCCTTGGCGGCTTCGTTGCCGCCACCGCCGCCGCCGCAGGCCGTGAGGCCCAGGGTCAGAGCGACGCCCGCGGCCAGCAGGGCCGCGCCGGATCTCTTCATCATTTACTAGCACCCTTTGTTGGTAGGGAAACCGTGCGGTTGGGGACCTGGAAGGGAACGACTCAGCGGGACGACTTGGGGTCGAGCGCGTCGCGCAGGCCATCCCCGAAGAGGTTGAACGCGAGCACGGTGACGAAGATCGCCATGCCCGGGAAGAACATGAAGTGCGGGATGTTGTAGTACGTCACCGCGTCGGACAGCATGCCGCCCCACGTCGCGGTGGGCGGCTGGATCCCCACTCCGAGGAACGACAGCGCCGCCTCGAAGAGCACGTTCGTCGGGATCAGCAGCGTCGCGTAGACGAGGATCGGCGCGATGAGGTTCGGCAGGATCTCGCGGAAGAGGATGTAAGGCCCGCGAGCGCCGAGGCTGCGTGCGGCGTCCACGAACTCCCGTTCCCGCAGCGACAGCGTCTGCCCCCGGATGATCCGGCCGATGTACGGCCAGTTGAAGAAGCCGATGACGAAGATCAGCAACAGGATGCGGAGCGTGTCGCCCTTCACGCCCAGCGACTGCTCGAACTGCGCCAGCACGCCGACGAGGGCCAGGGCGAACACGAGCAGGGGGAAGGCGAGGAACACGTCCATGGTCCGGCTGATCAGCGTGTCCACCCAGCCGCCGAAGTAGCCGGCCACGATTCCCATGATCGTGCCGATCACGACCGACAGCAGCGTGGCGAGGAAGGCGATGAGCAGGGAGATGCGCGCGCCGTACACGACCCGGCTGAACAGGTCTCGGCCGTTCAGCGGCTCGACGCCGAACAGGAAGTCCGAGCTGATGCCGGTGCCGCCCTTCGGCGACATGGTCGAGGAGTCGATCATCTCCTGGTGGAACTCGTTCGGCGGATGCCCGAACCAGCCCACGATCAGCGGCGCGAAGATCGCGACCAGGATGAGGAAGACCACCACGAGACCGCCGGCGATGGCCACCTTGTCGCGCTTGAGCCGCATCCAGGCGATTCGCCCGAGCGAGCGTCCCTGGATCGCTCTCTGCGCCTGCGCCTCCTCGGCGACGGCCTCCGGCGTCGCCTCGGTGTCTCCACCGGTGACGTCCAACGGCGCGGTCATCGATCCTCCTTCGCCCTGCCCGAGCCGACCGCGCCCGCGGTGACATGCTCGGGGAAGCCCGGGATCGATCCGGCGACGGAGAAGCGGTGGCCGCTCACGACCTTGCCTCGCACGGCCATTTGGTGCAGGCCCCCTGGATCCCAGACGACATTGTCCGTAAGGGGTGCGCGTGGTGTGCGACCCCCGGACGCAGAATCTATGGTCTGAGCTGGGCTGACCAGTCCCCAGAGGCGGCCTGTGGCTTAACTGTGATTCACGCGAAACTCATTCGTGTTGATCTTGAAGGGTTTGTCGGAGTCGCGTTCCGATTATGTCTTGGGACTGTGACATTGCACTGACCGGTAACTTGGTCCCACGATGTGGGATCGATCAGCTGATCCCGCGACGCTTCAAGATGTCCTCGATATCCGAAAAATCATCCCCAGCGGGCTTTTCGACCTGCTGTGGTACTGTCTTCCCGGTCTGTGCCGTTTTGGCGGTAGCGGGCCGCTCAGGCGCCGCGGTGGCGCCGCCGGCCTCCGGCCGCGCCGTACGCGCCCTGGACAGGACACGGCCGCGCAGCGTGCCGGAGACGACGAACAGCAGCGCCGACAGCCCGGCCAGGATCACCCCGGCCCACACCGAGGGTGACAGGACCAGGCCGGTCACGAAGCCCACCACCGCCGCGCCGATGTTCCAGAGCGTCTTCAGCGCCCCGGTGAGGTAGGCGGCGAGCGGGAGCAGCGACCAGGCGGTGGCCCGCAGGCCCGCCGTCACCCCCCTGCGCCGGAAGGCCAGGTAGCTCAGCCCGATTCCCACCGCGGTGAGGCCGGCGCACAGCGGCAGCCAGGCGATGTCGGTGAATGTCATGATGGGTCCCCTCGATCACGGTGTACTCCCCATCCTGGCATCCGCGACGCGATCATGCGGGACCCGCGCTACCTGACGAGACCCCGCAGGAAGGCGACGTCCACGTCGAGCAGCGAGGGCATGACGACCCGCCCCGGGGCCTGGGCGATCGGCAGGACGCCCGGCACGGCGACGACCCTGCAGCCCGCGGCCGACGCCGAGGCCACGCCGTTCGGCGAGTCCTCCAGCGCGACGCACCGCTGCGGGTCCACCGACAGCAGGCCGGCCGCGGTCAGGTACGGCTCCGGGTGCGGCTTGGTGTTCGCGACGTCGTCGGCCGTCACCACGACCTCGAAGTGCTCCCGGCCCACGGCCTTCAGCACGGCGTCGGCGATGATCCGCAGCGACGAGGTGACCAGCGCGGTGCGCACCCCGTGGTCGCCGAGCACGCGCAGCAGGTCGAGCGCTCCCGGCATGGGCTCGACGCCCCTCGACAGGCGGCTCTCCATCCCGTCGATCAGCCACTCCCCCACGACCGCGGGGTCCTCCTCGGCCTGCGTCAGCTCCAGCATGTAGGCGACGGTGCGATCCCAGGAGCCGCCCACGAGCTGCTCCTGGTGCTCCGGGCCCCAGGATCCGCCGAGGCGGGTGACCACCTCGGTCTCGACCTCGAACCACACCCCTTCGGTGTCGACGAGCAGCCCGTCCATGTCGAACAGCACGGCGTCCACGTGGCCCCTTCCCCCGGCGAGACCCCCGATCAGGGGGGAGCAACATGGTAAGGGGCGGCCGTGGACGCCGTCGCGGCCGGTCAGACGTTGAAGTACTTCGCCTCGGGGTGGTGGACGACCAGGGCGGAGGTGGCCTGCTCGGGATGGAGCTGGAACTCCTCCGACAGCGTCACGCCGATCCGCGCGGGGTCGAGCAGCTCCATGACCTGCACCTGGTCCTCCAGGTTGGGGCAGGCCGGGTAGCCGAAGGAGTAGCGGCAGCCCGCGATGTTCACCTTGAGCATGTCGGCCAGCGACTCGTCCCCGCCGATGCCCAGCTCCGACCGCACCCGCGCGTGCCAGTACTCGGCCAGCGCCTCGGTGAGCTGCACCGACAGGCCGTGGAGCTCCAGGTATTCGCGGTAGGCGTCCTTCGCGAACAGCTCGGCCGCGGCCTGGCTGATCCGGTTGCCCATCGTGACCACCTGGAAGGCGACCACGTCGGTCTCGCCCGAGTCGCGGGAGCGGAAGAAGTCGGCCAGGCACAGGTGCCGGTCGCGCCGCTGGCGCGGGAAGGTGAAGCGGGTCCGCTCCTTCCCGTTGTCGTCCAGCACGATCAGGTTGTCGCCCTCGCTGACGCAGCGGAAGTAGCCGTAGGCCACCGCCGCCTCCAACAGGTTCTCCGTCTGCAGGCGCTCCAGCCACATGCGCAGCCGCGGCCTGCCCTCGGTCTCCACCAGTTCCTCGTACGACGGGCCGTCGCCGCCCCTCGCGGCCTTGAGGCCCCACTGGCCCATGAACGTCGCCCGCTCGTCCAGGAAAGCGGCGTAGTCGGCCAGCGGGATGCCCTTCACCACCCGGTCGCCGAAGAACGGCGGAGCGGGCACCGGGTTGTCGGCCGCGACGTCGGAACGGGCCGGCAGGTCCTCCTCCGCGGTCCGCGTGAGCACCGCCCCCGTCCGCACCCGCCGTGCGCGGAGCGGCGGCAGCGTCGCGCCGTCCACGCCGCGCTTGACCGCCATGAAGGCGTCCATGAGACGCAGGCCCTCGAACGCGTCACGCGCGTAGCGGACCTCGCCGCGGTACATGTCGGCCAGGTCCTGCTCGACGTACGCCCTGGTGAGGGCGGCGCCGCCGAGCAGCACGGGGTACCTGTCCGCGATCCCCCTGGCGTTCAGCTCCTCGAGGTTCTCCTTCATGACGACGGTGGACTTGACCAGGAGCCCGGACATGCCGATCACGTCGGCGCGGTGCTCCTCGGCGGCCTCCAGGATCGCCGACACCGGCTGCTTGATCCCGAGGTTCACCACGTCGTAGCCGTTGTTGGTGAGGATGATGTCCACGAGGTTCTTGCCGATGTCGTGGACGTCGCCCTTGACCGTGGCCAGCACGATGCGGCCCTTGCTGCTGCCCTCGACCTTCTCCATGTGCGGTTCGAGGTAGGCGACGGCCGTCTTCATCACCTCGGCCGACTGCAGCACGAACGGCAGTTGCATCTCGCCGGAGCCGAACAGCTCGCCGACGACCTTCATGCCGTCGAGCAGCACGTCGTTGATGATCTCCAGGGCCGGCCGCTGGGCCAGGGCCTCGTCGAGGTCGGCCTCCAGGCCCTTGCGCTCGCCGTCGACGATGCGCCGCTTGAGCCGCTCCCACAGCGGCAGCCCGGCCAGCTCGGCCGCCTTGCCCGCCTTCATGGACGCCGCGTCCACGCCCTCGAACAGCTCCATGAACCGCTGCAGCGGGTCGTAGCCCTCGCGCCTGCGGTCGTACACCATGTCGAGCGCGACCTGGCGCTGCTCGTCCGGGATCCGGTTCATCGGCAGGATCTTGGAGGCGTGCACGATCGCGGAGTCGAGCCCCGCGTTGACGCACTCGTTGAGGAAGACGCTGTTCAGCACCATGCGGGCGGCCGGGTTGAGACCGAACGACACGTTGGAGACGCCCAGCGTGGTCTGCACGCCCGGGTAGCGGCGCTTGAGCTCGCGGATCGCCTCGATCGTCTCCAGGCCGTCGCGCCTGGTCTCCTCCTGGCCGGTGGCGACGGGGAACGTCAGGCAGTCGACGATGATGTCCTCGACCCGCATGCCCCAGTTGTTCACCAGGTCCTCGACGAGGCGGGTGGCGATGCGCACCTTCCCCTCGGCGGTGCGGGCCTGGCCCTCCTCGTCGATGGTCAGCGCGACCACGGCCGCGCCGTGCTCCTTCACCAGACGCATGATCTTCTGGTAGCGCGAGCCGGGGCCGTCGCCGTCCTCGTAGTTCACCGAGTTGACCACGGCCCGGCCGCCGAGCATCTCCAGCCCGGCCTCCAGCACGGCGGGCTCGGTGGAGTCGAGCACGATCGGCAGCGTCGAGGCGGTGGCGAACCGGAACGCCAGTTCCTTCATGTCGGTCACGCCGTCGCGGCCGACGTAGTCGACGCACAGGTCGAGCATGTGCGCGCCGTCGCGGGCCTGCGCGCGGGCGATCTCCACGCACTCCTCGTAGTCGCCCGCCAGCATCGCCTCGCGGAACGCCTTGGAGCCGTTGGCGTTGGTCCGCTCGCCGATGGCGAGGTAGGAGGTGTCCTGCCGGAACGGCACGTGCTGGTAGAGGGACGCCGCCCCCGCCTCGGGGCGGGGCCGCCGCTCGGCGCGGGCGCGGCCGCCGACCCGCTCGACCACCTGGCGCAGGTGCTCGGGGGTGGTGCCGCAGCAGCCGCCCACCAGCGCGAGCCCGTAGTCGCGGCTGAACGCCTCGTGCGCGTCCGCGAGCTCTCCCGGGCTCAGCGGGTAGTACGCGCCGTCGGCCGTGAGCTGCGGCAGGCCGGCGTTCGGCATGCAGGAGATGGGGATGCGGGAGTGCCTGGCCAGGTAGCGCAGGTGCTCGCTCATCTCGGTCGGTCCTGTGGCGCAGTTGAGGCCGATCAGGTCGACGCCGAGCGGCTCGATCGCGGTCAGCGCGGCACCGATCTCGGAGCCGAGCAGCATCGCGCCGTTGGTCTCGATGGTGACCTGCGTGATGATCGGCACGTCCCGGCCCGAGTCCTCGACCGCCCGCTTCGCGCCGACGACCGCCGCCCGGACCTGCAGCAGGTCCTGGCACGTCTCGATGATCAGGGCGTCCGCGCCGCCCGCGATCAGGCCGGCGGCGTTGTCGCGGTAGGCGTCGCGCAGCGTCTCGTACGGCAGGTGGCCGAGCGTGGGGAGCTTCGTGCCCGGGCCCATCGAGCCGAGGACGAAGCGGGGCCTGTCCGGCGTCGACCAGTGGTCGGCCCGCTCCCTGGCCAGCCGCGCCCCGGCCTCCGACAGCTCGAAGATGCGGTCCTCGATGCCGTACTCGCCGAGGGCCGCCCGGTTGGCGTTGAAGGTGTTGGTCTCGACGGCGTCGACGCCCACCTCCAGGTAGGCGTCGTGCACGGCCCGCACGATGTCGGGCCGGCTCACGTTGAGGACGTCGTTGCAGCCCTCGTGGCCCTGGAAGTCGTCGAGCGTGGGGTCGTAGGACTGCAGCATCGTCCCCATCGCTCCGTCGGCGACAAGAACTCGCTCGGACAGCACTTCTCGGAACGACGGTCTGCTGGTCATGGAGGAAGCCTATCGGCCCCGCGGGACGAAACATCGTTCGTGGCCGCGTAGCGGGATCGTCCGGCGGGTAAGGGACGGCCGATTCCCGGCAGCCGGAACGTCACCGCAGGTCACGGCAGCGCGACGGGCCGGTGTAAGGCGGAGGTGACGTAGGGGGCCACTCACCGAATAGTCTTGGAGTGAGCCATACTGCACAAGGCCAGTGAGGAGGCGGCGCGTGATCGAGTTCGAAGGGCTCCCGGAGCTCGTCGACCCGGTGCTGATCGCCGCGTTCGAGGGATGGAACGACGCCGGTGAGGCGTCCAGCGGCGTGCTCGCACATCTGGAGTCGGAGTGGAAGGCCACCCCGCTCGTCGAGCTGGACCCGGAGGACTACTACGACTTCCAGGTCACCCGCCCGGTGGTCGAGCTCGGCGACGGCCTGACCCGCTCCATCGTCTGGCCGACGACCCGGCTGCTGCTGGCCCGCCCGCAGGGCGCCAAGCGCGACGTGGTCCTGCTGCGCGGCATCGAGCCCAACATGCGGTGGCGGTCGTTCTGCGCCGAGATCGTCGGGCTCTGCCACGACCTCGGCATCGAGCTGGCCATCCTGCTCGGCGCGCTGCTCAACGACTCGCCGCACACCCGTCCCGTGCCGATCACCGGCTCGGTCAGCGATCCCGGCATGGCCCGCGCGCTCAACCTGGAGATGACCAAGTACGAGGGCCCGACGGGCATCGTGGGCGTGCTGCAGCACACTCTGGGCGTCGCGGGGCTGCGCACCGTGTCCCTGTGGGCGTCGGTCCCGCACTACGTCGCCCAGCCGCCCAACCCGAAGGCCACCCTGGCGCTGCTGCGCCGCATCGAGGACATGCTCGACATCCCCATGCCGTACGGCGACCTCGCCGAGGAGTCCCGGGCCTGGGAGCACGGCGTGGACGAGCTCGCGGCCCAGGACAGCGAGGTCGCCGAGTACGTGCGGGAGCTGGAGGAGCGCAAGGACGCCGCCGAGCTGCCCGAGGCCAGCGGCGACGCCATCGCGGCGGAGTTCGAGCGCTACCTGCGCCGCCGCGACCGCGGCACCGACCGCTGACCCGTCCAGTCCGGGTCCCTGCCGATGAAGCCGAGCAGCCTGGTCTGCGCGTCCGCGTCGCCGGGCACCTCCACGCGGGCGCCGAACTGGCTTGAGGCGAGGAAGCCTGGAAGCCATTCGACCAGGTGACGCACGACGTCGCGGGCGGTCCAGCCGTCGACAGGAGCGGAGGCGTCCCAGGAGCGGACACCGCGGACCCGTTCTGTGAACAGCCCGGCGACCTGCCGGTGCCGCTCGGCCGGGTGGTCAGACAGCGCCATCGCCGAGCATCCCTTCCAGCTTCGCGTAGCCCTCCTCGACGCCGGCCTCCATGCCGCCGCGCAGCCACGCGTCGCGGCTCTCGAAGCTGTCGACCAGCGACTGCGCCCGCAGCCGGGTGCGGCCGCCGCCCAGGTCCTCGAACCAGAGCGTCTCCAGCGCGACCCCGTCTGGCTCGCCCTCGTAGGTGAAGGTCTGCACGATCCGGTCGGACCGGATCTCGTGGAAGCAGCCGTGGAACCAGTACTCCGCGCCGTCGCGCACGGAGACGTACCGCCAGCTTCCGCCGGTGCGCGCGTCCCAGTGCTCGACCCGGCTGGCCATGCCGTCGGGACCCACCCAACGGACGAACAACTCGGGATCCGTGTGGGCGCGCAGCAGCCGCTCCGGCGTGGCCGCGAAGTCACGCGTCATCCGGATGACCGGCACCCTCGGGTCGGCCTCGACGACCGTCTTCGTGTCCCTCTTCATGCCCGTCCGTCTCCATCTCCGCCAGGACGGCGTCGAGGCGGCGGTAGCGCCGCTCGACGCGGTCCCTGTGCCGCTCGATCCAGGTGTCCATCAGGTCGAGGGCCTCGATCTCCAGGCGTACCGGCCGGGGCTGCGGCCCGCGCGGCCGGCTGACGAGCCCGGCCTCCTCCAGCACCCGCAGGTGCTTGTAGACGGCCTGCAGCGACATCCGGTACGGCTCGGCGAGCCGGCTCACGGTCGCGTCGCCCTCCGAGAGCCGGGCGACCATGTCGCGCCTGGTCGGATCCGCGAGGGCCGCGAAGACCCGGGAGAGCGCGTCCGTGGTCACCACCTCCATTTCAACCCGATGGTTTAAAGGACCGTACGGCGTCACCGCTCCTCTCGTCAACCTTGAGGTTGAAAGCCCAGGTCAGGCGGGCCACCAGCTGAGGTAGCGCTCACCGGTGTCGGGGAAGATGGTCACGACCGTCCGGCCCGACAGGTCGTGACGGCGGGCGAGTTCGGCGCAGCCGTGCGCCGCCGCTCCCGAGGAGACTCCGACCAGCAGCCCGGTGGTCGCGGCGATGGCCCGCGTCGCGGCGGCCGCGTCGTCGTCGGACACCGTGATCACCTCGTCGATGATGGTGACGTCGGTGACAGGGCTGGTGAACCCGCCGTTGAGACCGGGGATCCGGTGCGGGCCTGGAGAGCCGCCGGACAGCAGGGGCGACCCCTCCGGCTCGACCGCGACGATGCGCAGCCCCGGGTTGCGCTCACGCAGGTAGCGGCCCGTCCCCGTGAGGGTGCCACCGGTCCCGACCCCGCACACCAGCACGTCGACCTCGCCGCCGGTGGCGGCCCAGATCTCCGGTCCCGTGGTCGTGTAGTGGGCCATGACGTTGGCGGCGTTCTCGTGCTGGCACGCGTACCAGGCTCCGGGGACGGCGGCGTGCAGTTCCCTGGCCCGGTCGACGCACCCCTGGAAGCCGAGGGCGGGGTCGGTGAACTCGACCCGCGCGCCCAGCATGCGCAGGGTCAGCACGCGTTCCTTCGACGCGTTCTCCGGCAGCACGACGATGCACGGGTATCCCCGGCTCACCGCCAGCGCCGCCAGGGCGATGCCGGTGTTGCCCGAGGTGGACTCGATCACGGTCGTGCCTGGAGTCAGCTCGCCGGACGCCTCGGCCTCCTCGATCATGCGCAGGGCCACCCGGTCCTTGATGCTCGACAGCGGGTTCGCCGACTCCAGCTTGGCGAGCACGGTGGCGGTCGGAGGCACTCCGTCGAGGGTGAGGCGGAACAAGGGGGTGCCGCCGATGAGGTCGTCGATCTTGGTCGCGATGTCGCTGCTGACGAGGGGGATCATCCGTACTCCTTCATGCCGGGCCGGCCGTCCGGCGCCGCGGGGCTCCCGGCCGTGCTGCAGTCACTGGTGCCGTCACTGGTGCGCCGGCTGCTTCTCCGCCACGAGCAGGTACTCGTGCGAGCGGTTGGTCAGCATCGGTCCTTCGTCGCTCGTGGGCCGGTCGTAGCAGTGGATCCGCTCGTCGCCGAGGGTCAGATGGCGGCCGAGCACCCGGGCGGCGTCCCAGGCGAGCGGCACGAACCTGCCGCCCAGTCGGCGGTTCTGCACGGCCAGCACCGCCCGCGCGCCGGGGCGCATGATCCGGGTGATCGACGCGAACACCTCGTCCAGCGCGCTCAGGTAGTCCTCGTAGTCGCGCAGCGCGTAGAGCTGGCCGTCCACCCCGGAGTGGGTGTCCAGGTTGGTGCCGAAGTAGGGCAGGTCGCCCAGGACGAAGTCCACCGACTCCTCGGGCAGCGGCGGCTTGCGGGCGTCCGCGCACAGCATCGTCTGCCCGGGATACGCCTCCAGGCGCCGGCGGGCCTGCTCCGCGCGCTCGGGTGAGACCTCCAGCCCGATGCCGGTGCGCGACTCGACCGCGCACGCGACCAGCGTGGTGCCCCAGCCGGCGAACGGGTCGAGCACGACGTCACCCGGCTCGGTCATCTCCACGATCAACGGCCGCAGCTGGCTGACCCAGCCGCACTGGCCCGCCGCCTCGGGCAACGCGAACGCGGGATCCTCTCCTCGCAGCACGTGCCAGCTCGATGTGCCCATCAGTCCACCCCGGCCCTCTGTGTCGCCGCCGCGTCGCGACGGTCCCCGATCTCTGTCCCTTGCGGGTCTTCCGGGTCCTGCCCGGCGTTCGGGTGTACGGCCCTGGCGGGCAGCCGCGTCTCCAGGCGGAGCACGGTGAGGGCCGAGCAGGCGGCGCCTCCCGCGAGCAACAGCCACATGGAGACGGGCGACAGGCCCAGCAGCGCGGTCAGCACGGCCGGAGCCAGCGTGGTGGGGATGGCCCAGGAGAACTGGTACACGGACATGTACCTGCCGTGGGTCTCCTCGGGAGCCGCGCTCGACACGAGCGCCGACAGCGGCGCGCCGTGCAGCATCTCGCCCAGCGTGAACAGCACCGTCGCGGCGAAGACCCCGGCCAGCGCGACCGACTGGACGGTGACCCCGGCCAGCACGGCGAACACCACGAAGGACGCCGCGAAGGTGAAGGCGCCGGCCGCGACGGTGCGGGTCCGCCGATACCGGATCAGCCGCCGCGTCACCGGGATCTGCAGCAACGCGATGCCGACGGTGTTGACGGCGTACACCACGCCGACCATCGACGCGGGCACGCCCAGTTCCTGGGTGACGTAGACCGGCAGCGCCACCGACAGCACCATGTAGCCGAAGGCGGTCGGCACGTTCTGCAGGGTGAGCGTGAGGAACGTCCGGTCGCGCAGGACCAGCCGGTATCCCCCGCGCCGCCGAGGCGCCGCGGGCTCCGCCGTACGGACCGCCGTGCGGGCAGGTCCGCCGGGCACCGGGATCGTACGGAGGATCAGGGCGGCGCCGACGAACGCGGCCGCGCTGACGAGGACGATCACCCGGTAGGCGGCGTCGCTGCCCAGGCCGAGCGCGGCGCCCGCGATGAGGCCGCCCGCGCCGAGGCCCGCGTTGCGCAGGCTGCGCTGCGCGGCGAGGAGCCTGTCGCGGTCCGCGCCCCGCGCGATCGCGGCGACGAACGACTGGATCGACGGCGGGTAGGAGCCGTCGCCGAGCGCCACCAGCGCCACCGCCAGGAACATCGTCAGCGGCGAGTCCACCAGCGGGTAGGTGGCGAACCCCGCGGCGCGCACCACGTAACCGCCCACCACGACGGCGCGCGCCCCGAACCGGTCGACCAGCACGCCCGCGATCGGGTTGCCGACCAGGGCGAACAGCGCCGCCGCCGTCATGATCACGCCGACCCGCTCGATCGGCAGCCCGGTGACGTAGTGGAAGAACAGCAGGGACAGGGGCAGGTACATGCCGCTGCCGGTGGCGTCGACCACCATGCCGGCCATGTACCGTACCCGCGTCGACCGTGTCACGACGGCACCGCCTCGATCAGCACCTGCTCCTCCAGGCGCGCGCCGAGCGAGCGCAGCCTGCGCTCGCACTCCGCCCTGGTCGGCGCCGAGGCGACCACCACGGTAAGGAAGTCCGCGGAGCCGGAGGCGGGCGGAACCACCTGGCCCGGCTGCGCGAAGAGCCAGAAGTGCTCCACCCACGGCTCCCCGGGAACGTCGGGCAGCGCGCGGATCAGGCCCGGCCGCTTCATCATGAGCACCTGACCCGCCATCCGCGCGGGCACCGGCCGCTTCCCGGGTCGCACGGCCCGCTCCAGGTCGGGCAGCGGCAGGCCGAGCTGGGCCCGGATGGAGGACTCGGCGAGGTTGACCCCGAACAGCGTGTGGAAGACCTCGCGGATCTTCCCGCCGCCGGACCGGCAGGCGATCTCGCACAGCACCAGCCGGTCGTCGGGCGTGTGGAAGATCTCCGCGTGGAAGGCGTGGTCGCGCGGCCCGCCGCCGGGGCCCCGCAGCGCCGCCAGCGTCCGTTCGGTCAGCTCCAGCAGCCGGCCGGTGAGCGGGTCGCCGGGGTCGAGCGCCAGGTCCACCCGGGAGCCGGGGTCGGTGCCGAACGACGCGAGCTCGTACTGGTACTGCGATGGCCAGGCCAGCACCATCTCGCCGTTCACCACCAGCCCGTCGACGTGGCACATGCGGCCGGGCACGTACGCCTCGAGCAGCAGGTCGTCGCGCGGCGAGCCGTACGCCTCGGCGATGAAGTCCGTCAGCGCGTCCTGGTCGCGCAGGATGCGCAGGCCGATGGAGTTGAAGCCGGCCCTGTTCTTGAACACCAGGGGGAACCCGTGGACGCCGGCGAAGTCCAGCACGTCCTCCCCGGTCTTCGGCACGGTGTGCGGCGCGACCTCCACCCCGGCCCGCGCGGCGTGCTCCTTCATCAGTGCCTTGTCACGGAACGGCAGCACGTCGGCGGGGCGCGGGCCGGGCAGCCCGAGCTCCTCCCGCAGTTCCGCGACGCGCAGCACGTCGGCCTCGTGCTCCCCGATCAGGTGCGTGGCGCCGTACTCGGCGGCGAGATGCGCGACCCGCCCCGCCACCTCGTCGTCGTGGTCGAACAGCTCAAGGTGCGTGTAGCCGAGGTTCCCCTCGGGGATCCGCTCGCCGAACGGCTCGAACCTGTCGCGCGCCGCGAGGATCACCACAGGGCCCTCGTAGTCGTGCAGCCACCGGTGGTAGGGGAACGGCTCCAGCGGATTGCGGTGCACGATGACGACGCTCATGCCGGCACCTCCGCGAGCGATCTGACCTCGGCCACCCGGGCGAGCCAGGTCCGCCCGTCCTCGCCCGCCACCCTGATCCGGATGGCCTCCTCGATCACCTCCGCGCCGCGGCGGATGGCGGCGGTCGTGTCGGGGCCGGTGACCGCCACCAGGCCGAGCCGGTCCCAGTTGTCGCGGATCGAGTGGACGGTGTCTCCCGGCTTGGCGGTGACGCGCACCTCCAGCACGCCGTCCAGCGCCGCGGCGTCGGCGACGCCCTCCACCGACTCGACCCGGCCGGCCTCGCTCACCAGGGAGCGCACGCTGGCTCCCGCGTGCGCCCGCGGCCTGTCGGGCAGCTCGGCGACCAGCCCGAACGGCCAGCCCAGCGCGTACTCGATCATGTCGACGCCGTACGCGGCCCGCACGAGCTCCGGGATCATGTCACCGGCGATGCGGTTGTGGCTCTCGATGATCACCGGGCCGCGGGCGCCCAGCCGCACCTCCGTGTGCGTGACGCCGTCCCTGAGGCCGATCTTGTCGAGGAAGCGGCTCACGGCGGCGCGGATCCGCTCCCAGTCGGTCTCCGGCACCCGGGCCGGCACGGCGTGGCCCAGCTCGGCGAAGCTGTCGTGGTGGCCGAACTTCTCGGTGATCGCCACGACCACGTGGCGGCCGGCGAAGCTGAACGCCTCGACGCTGAACTCCGGCCCCTCGACGTACTCCTCCATGAAGAAGTCCTGCAGGAGGTACATCGTGGAGACCCGGTCGGTCCGCGTGCCGCGCAGTCCCTCCACCGTGGCCCAGACCCGCTCGGCGTCCTCGGGACCCGCGACCTTGAACACGCCGATGCTGGCGGTCGCGTCGGTCGGTTTGACGATGAACGGGTAGCCGTGGAGTGCCGCGAAGGCGTCCAGGTCCTCGCGCAGGACCAGGGGCTCGGCGGCCAGCGCGGACGGGTCGGGCCCCTCCCCCGCGACCGATGCGAGGTGGCGGCGCATGGCCAGCTTGTCGCGGAACCTCCGGGTGACCTCGTAGCCGGTGCCGCCCAGTCCGAACAGGTCGTTGACCCGTCCCGCGTTCTCCAGTCCCGGCTCCGTGATGGAGACCGCGACGCGGAACCCGGGCCCGTCCATCAGCTCCCTGGCGACCGGCTCGACAGCCGCCCAGTCGGTGTAGTCCAGCACGCGCAGGACGTCGGCGAGCTCCTCCTGCTCGGCGTTGACCTTGGTGGGGTGCTGGAGCAGCAGCACGCTCAGGCCGAGTTCCTTGGCCTTGCGCACGGTCTCGTCGGTCGCGCCGACGATCAGGACCGTGCTGTCCGGATTCATCGATCCATTCCTTTCTTCAGAGGGCGGGGAGTGGCGAGCCTGGACGGCCGGGGACTGCGCGGCGTCACGAGACAGCGCGGCGTCGCGGGTGGCGTGAACGGCCCCGAGCGGGGCGAGGGCGCGCGCGCCGGCCGGCACGTCCCCGACGACCAGCGCCCGCGCCCCGATCACGGCGTCGTCGCCCACGCGCACAGGGCCGAGGACGGTCGCGCCGACGCCGAGCACCACCCGGGCGCCGATCACCGGGTGCCGCCGCTCCCCCTCGGCGCGCCGGTTGTCGCGCCACCAGCCGACCGCGCCCAGGGTCACCTGGTGGTAGATGGTCACGTCGTCGCCCACGACCGCGGTCTCCCCGATCACCACGGCCGCGCCGTGGTCGATGAAGACCCTGCGCCCGAGCACCGCGCCCGGGTGGATCTCCACCCCGGTGACCGCGCGCCCGACGAGCATCAGCAGCCGGGCCGGAAGCCGCCGGCCCCACCGGTGCAGCGGGTGCGCGACCCGGTGCAGCCACAGCGCGGGCAGCACCGGGTGCAGCAGCGCCTCCCACCGGCCGCGGACGGACGGATCCCGCTCGACGATCGTCCGCAGGTCCTCCGACAGGATGCGCAGCAGTCCCGCGGGCCGTTCTCCGCGTGGCGCCGGCGCCTGGTCGTCGTTCATCAGTAATCGGGGGTCTTGCGGAGCAGATGCCGGCGCCCGACGATCTCGGGCTGGTAGACCGTCCGGTCCCACTCCTCCGGCGCGACCGGCTCCAGCGCGATCGAGACCACGCCTTCGTCGCATTCGAAGGCGTCCCTTACGGCCGCGCTCACCGCGGCGACCAGCGCGGCCTCCTGCTCACCGGTCAAGGGCCGGGGAAAATGTCTGATATTCACGTGCGGCATCGTCGCCTCCTCGCGTTCACCTCGACGTACATCCGGTTTCCGACGGAAATCACAGGCCGGGCACCCGGCGCAGGGCTCGCAGCAGCTCCCGCAGGCCCGGGTCCCTGAGAATGCCGTAATGATCGGCGTCGAGATCGACGACGGACGGCGGCTCGGAAAACAATCCGGTCCCGCGCTCGACGAACGACGGCTCGTCGCCCCGGGCTTTCAGTATCGTTATCGGAGCATCGACGCGCCGCTCCGTGCCACCTCCGTCCTGAATTCTCATCCGATAAGTCGCGGTCACCGTGCGGACGATTCTCCGCACCAGATCGGGATCGATATCCGGGAAACGCGACCCGGCGAACGAAACGAATCCATCCTCGTCCGCGGCCTCCCTCAGGCAGTCGTCGAGCAACGGCCCGTCGATCCGGCCGGCGAAAACCGAGAACAGGATCGTCACGAACTTCCTGTTGGTGTAGACGGGCTCGTCACCACCGCCGGGATCGTCGCCCGCGCGCACCTCCGGCGACCCCGGGGCGATGAGCAGCAGGCGCTCGACCCGCTCGCCCATCCCTTCCAGCAGGCGGGCCGCCTCGAAGGCGACGCGGGCGCCGAAGGAGTATCCCCACAGCATGTACGGCCCTTCGGGCTGGACCCGCCTTATGACCCGGATATCCTCCTCGGCCATCTCCCGTACCGTGGAATACGGGACCTCTTCTTCATTTATGCCGTAAGCCTGAAGGGCGTAGAACGGCCGGTCAACCCCTATCCTCTCGGCCAGCGACCGGAGATTCATCGGGTATCCACCCAGACCCGGCCAGCAGTAGATCGCGT
Source organism: Microbispora sp. H11081 (assembly GCF_012999535.1). Taxonomy (GTDB): domain Bacteria; phylum Actinomycetota; class Actinomycetes; order Streptosporangiales; family Streptosporangiaceae; genus Microbispora. The sequence continues at coordinate 216,663 of NZ_JABBWV010000002.1, read as the reverse complement.
TTCCCGAGCCTGTGGTATTGAGCCCGACCAGACGCGAGGAAGACCGCGCGGCGCCGGGCCGCACCTCCATCGCGAGTTTCTCCACGGTCGGCGCCCGGAACACCACCTGGAGCGGGAGCGAACAACCGAACTCCTTGTTGATTCCCTTTACGAGCGCCAGCGCGGTCAGCGAGTTTCCCCCGCAGACGAAGAAATCGTCCCGCGCCGAGACCTTCTCCCGTTTCAGCACCCGCCCCCACAGTTCGGCGATCCGCTTCTCGTCCTCCGTCCGGGGCGCGACGAAGGGCGGGCCGGCGGACACCGGGACCGGCAGCGCCGCCAGCGCCTTCGCGTCGATCTTGCCGTTGACCGTGCGCGGCAGGCGGTCGAGGATCACGACCCGGTTCGGCAGCATGTAGTCGGGCAGGAACCCGCTCAGGTCGTCCCTGATGATCTCCGTCGGGCCCCGCATGTGGACGGCGTCCTCCTTCATCCCCGTGCTCAGCACCTGCTCCTCGCTGACACGGCCGCCCACGGCGAAGTAGAACGGGCCGGGCTCCCGGCCGCAGGCGCGCAGGATGCCCTCCATCCGCCGCGCCGACGGCAGGTCGTCCCCGGTCTTCGAGCTGTAGCCGGACGACATGAGCCCCAGGCCCAGGTCGTTCATCTGCAGGCGGTGCAGCCCGCGGCCGAGGTCGAGGTAGTCGAGCCAGCCGGGGCCGGGCCTGCCCACCAGCGCGACCCCGAAGCTGGACCGCTGGTAGACCTCCTGGTTGATGGCGACGACGTGCTTCTTCAGGATCACGTCGCCGGAGATCCGGTGCAGGTCGCCGGCGTCGTACCGGTAGAGGCCGCCGGGCAGTCCCCGCACCTTGCCCTCGTGGGCCTGCACGTAGAAGTCGAGCGAGTCCTCCCGCCGCGGCCCCGCGTACGGCCCGACGGCGAACGTGCCGAGGTAGTCGTCCTCGTCCGCGCAGTCGAGCCGGTCCTTCGTCTCCGGCAGGTGACCGAGAGGCGTGATGCCGAGGCCGTGTTCCGGGAGGATCTCCTCGAACAGCCCGACCATGTGCCCGGCCTCGAACTCCAGGACCTCGCGGACGTTCCTCTTGTAGATCGGCTCGATCGCCCGCCGCTTGCCCACGAAGTGGATCCTCAGGCGCGGCGTCGCCGTGGCCTCCGTCTCCCCGATCAGGACCAGCTCGTGCCGCACCGGGTGGTAGTAGTGGAATCCGGGCCGCACGCCGTCGATGCCGCCGATCTCCAGGTACATCTGGGTGGCGTAGAGGGACCCGGGAGAGGCGTAGCCGTACTTGGGCAGCATCCGGTCGTCGCTGGAGAACTGCCCGAAGTAGCGCAGGATCGCGCCCAGCTCGGCGAGGCTCAGCGTGTCGAGGCCGCGCGGCCGGGCGGCCGCGCCGGTCCTGCCCAGCAGCCGCACGATGTCGTCCTTCGTGACCTCCCCGCCTTCGAAGAAGCGGTAGGTCTTGCGGGCGAACACCCGCCTGCGCTGCTCCGCGGTCGCCACCGCGCCGGGCAGGGCCGTCACCGCCCTGCCCCTGATCTCCGCCTCGTCGCGGCAGCCGCCGTCGGACAGCTGTGCCAGCACCTGGAGCCTGCTGTCCTTCGACAGGTGGTGGGCGCCGTGCTCGCCCTGGTCCATCAGGGCCGCTTCCTTGGGATTCAGCTCGACGTACGCGACGAGCTGCTGCGCCCCCGTCGCGTCGTCGTCCTTGACGACGACCGCCGCGTTGCTGACCCAGTCGTGGCTCTCGATGCCCAGCCTGATCTCGTCCAGCTCGATCCGGAAACCCCGCAGTTTCACCTGGTTGTCGGCGCGGCCGGCGAACTGGAGGGTGCCGTCGCCGTTCCAGTACGCCAGGTCGCCGGTGCGGTAGAGCCGGGAGGTGTCCGGGCCGGCGTCGAACGGGCCCGTGTCGAACGGTCCTGCGTCGAAGGGGCCGGCGACGAACCTCTCCGCGGTCAGGTCGGGCCTGTGCAGGTATCCGCGCGCGAGCTGGACGCCGCCGATGTGCAACTCGCCGATCTCGCCGGGTGTCGTCACCACGCGGTCGCCGTCGAGAACGAGGAACCAGGTGCCGTGCGCCGGCCTGCCGATCGGGATCGTCCCCGGGCCCGCGGCGACGGCGTCCCTGCGGACGACGAAACTGGAGGCGTTGATGGTGCACTCGGTCGGCCCGTAGAGGTTGACCAGCTCGCAGTGCGGCAGCGCCTCCAGGCACTGCAGCGCGAGGCGCCGGGACAGGGCCTCACCGCCGCTGAAGAGCCCGGTGAGCGTGACGCACTCCCCCAGCCGCTCGGTGTCGACCAGCGCCTGCAGGAGGGTCGGGACGCACTGCAGCGTGGTCACGCCGTGCGCCACGACGGTGTCGATGAGTTCCTCGGGGTCGCGGTAGAGGCCGGGGGCGCCCATGACGACCGTGCTCCCGCAGGCGGGCGCGAGGATCTCCCACTGGGCCGCGTCGAAGCTCAGCGGGGTCTTCTGCAGGACGACCCGGTCCCGGTCGATCCGGTGGACGGCGTTCAGCCACCGCATCTGGCTGACGATGGCGCGGTGCTCGATCACCACGCCCTTCGGCCTGCCCGTGCTCCCCGAGGTGTAGACGACGTACGCCGCGTCGCCGGGATCGATGCGGGCCGCGCTCGCGTCCGCCCGCTCAGCGGCGCTCTCGGCGGCGCTCTCGGTGTGGCTCTCACCGGCCGCCGGGTCGAGGACGACTATCGTCGTCCCGCGCGGCGCCAGCTCCGCCAGCCGCGCCGCGAGGGCCCGCTGCGTCAGGATGACCGAGGTCCTGGAGTCCTCGATGATGTAGCGCAGCCGCTCCTCCGGGTACTCCGGGGACAGCGGCAGGTAGGCGCCGCCGGAGCACAGGATCCCCCACACGCCCGTAATCAGCTCGACGGACGGCTCGGCGAACAGGCCGACGCAGTCGTCGGCGGCCACGCCGAGCCGCCGCAGGCGGGCGGCCAGGTCCGCGCTGCGCTCCGCCAGCTCGCGGAAGGTGAGACGCTCGTCGCCGTACACGCACGCCGTACGGCCAGGCTGCGCCCGCACGTGCTCCCGCAGCAGGTCGGGCAGGCAGGCGTCCGCGGGTCTGCGGCGCGTTCCGCCGAGCTCTCCAGGCGCCGGGCGCACCGCCGGGGCTCCGGCCGCGAGCGCGCCCCTGCCGCTCGCCTGATGTGCATGGTCAAGGCTCATATGGCCTCCTCGTACGGAGGGTGCGGCGGCGGGGTTCGCCGCTCATGAAGCGCGGGCCGCCGTCCGCTCCAGCGAGGCACGGCCATGCCGCTGCGCGGCCGGGCCCCTCTGAGGGCGGAACGGCGGCTCATCCGGTGGCCACCGGCGGCACAGGCGGGCCGTTCAGCGGCCCCGTGGCCGGGCCTGCCCGCGACGGAACCGAATCGCGGACCTGCGGATCATGGTGGTGCGCTTCGTGGTCTCCGCACATCTCCCTGCGTGCGCTCACGCCGGGCGGTCGCCCGCGGGCGCTCGGGAGGATTCAGCGGTGGCGGCCGGCCGCGCTCAGGAGGAACGCGCTGTTCAAGAGCACGCCGTGAAAGGGCACGCCGTGAAAGGGCACGCCGTGAAAGGGCACGCCGGGCCCTGGCCGCCGGAGGGCCCCGGTCTCACCGCGGACCGGTGAGCCGCGCTCGGGACCTCCGGTCAGCCCCTGTCACCCGCGGCGTACGACGGGTGGGCGTACGGCGCGGCCGCCGCGTGGCGGACGACGGCCTCGTCGAACCTGGTCCAGACGAGGGCGGCCAGATCGCTGTCCGCGCCGAGGGGCGCGCTGACCAGGTCGGCGCCGCTGTCCAGCAGCCGGTCGTGGAAGAAGCCGGGCGCGAGCAGGTAGGAGGCGACTGCGACGCGCGGGGCGAGGCCGGCCCTGATGCGCTCCAGCGCCTCGGGCACCGCGGGCGTCCCGGCCGAGGCGAAGGCCGCGGTGACGGGACGCGAGAGCCGTACGGACAGCAGGCGGGCGGCGGCGCGGACGTCGTCCAGCGCGGCGGGGTCGGACGAGCCGGCCGCGCCGAGGACGACGGCGTCGCAGGGGCGCAGGCCCGCCGCCGCCAGGCGCCGCGCCAGCACCGAGGTGAGCAGGCGGTGCGGCCCGAGCTGCCCGGCGACGACCGCGTCCGGCCGGACGCGGGCGACGACGGCGGGCAGGTCGATGTGCGCGTGATATCCCCCGGCGAGCAGCATGGGCACGACCACGACAGGTCCCGGCACCCGCGACAGCACGTCGGACAGCGACGGCGTGCTGATCTCCAGGAACCCGAGCTCGACCCGCGTGGCGGGCCTGGCCCTGCGCACCCTGGCCGCCAGGCAGTCCATGACCGACTCCCAGTGGCCGCTGCGGGCGCCGTGCGCCGCCATCACCAGGGTCGGGGTCACCGCTCGTCCCTGCCGCAGGCGAGACGGTAGCCGCGCTTGACGACGGTCTCGACGATGCCCGAGGGGCCGAGCGCCCGGCGCAGGCGGGTGATGGCCATCTCGACGGCGTGCTCGGCCGAGTCCCTTGAGGGGCCGCCGGGCAGCACGACCCGCAGGTCGGCCCGGTTCACGACGTGCCCAGGACGCTCGGCGAGCCGCTTGAGCACGGCCATCGGGGCGGGCGGCAGCGGCTTGAGCTCGCCGTCTACCACCACGGCGTGGCCGCGGATCTCCAGGTCGTGCCCGCCCGCGACGAGCCGCGTCACGCCACTTTCCGGCAGGTGGCGGGCGAGGGTCCTGGCGAGGGCGCCGAGACGGGCCCGGTCGGGCTGGACGGCCCGCACGCCCCGCTGGGTCAGCGGCCCCGCCGTGACCGGGCCGACGCAGGCGGCCACCACGCGCGTGTCGAACGCGGCCAGCAGCGCGTCCTCGAGCCCGTCGGCGCGGGCGGCGCCCAGCATCGCGAGCACCGCGGGAGCGCTGGTGAAGGCCACCGCGTCCACCGAACCGGTGATCACCTGGCTGATCAGGCGGCGCAGCGGCGAGGTGTCGCGGTAGGGCAGCCACCGGTAGACCGGCACCTCGATCACCTCGGCGCCCGCCTCCCGCAGCGACGCGACGAAGCCGTCGAGCGGCTCGCCGTGCAACTGCACCGCGATGCGGCGGCCACGCAGGTCCTGCGCGAGCAGGTACTCCTTGACCTCTTCGCACGACTCGGTGGCCGGGGTCCAGAAGTCCGCCAGTCCCGCCGCCCGCACGGCTCCCCGCGCCTTGGGGCCGCGCGCGAGCAGCCGCGCGTTCCCGAGGTGTGCGTTGAGGTCGGCCGACAGGCCCCAGCCCTCGGCCGCCGCCATCCACCCGCGGAAGCCGACGCCCGTGGTGATTACCACGTCGTCGACGGGCGCCTCCAGGCACGCCCGGGTCGCGGCGAGCAGCCCGGCGTCCTCCTCGAGCGGCACGATGCGGATCGCGGGCGCCCGCACGACCCGGGCGCCCCGCCGCTCGAGGAGCGCGGCCAGCTCCTCGCTGCGGCGGGTCGCCGTCACCCCGATCGTGAACCCGGCCAGCGCGTCCGGCGCCGTCTCCAGGCTCATCGGGGCCATCTCCAGGGGTGTGCGGTCCATCAGCGCGGTCATGCCACGCTCACCTCCACGGTTCCGTCCGTCACTCGGATGGGATAGGTCGGCACGGCGACGCGAGGGTTGTCCACGCATACACCGCTGATCAGCGAGAAAACCTGCTTGTGCATCGGCGAGGCCACGGTCGGCTCGCCGTTCCTCGTGCCGACGATGCCTCTCGACATAACCTGCGCCCCGCTGAACGGGTCGAGGTTGCCCAGGGCGTACAGGGCGCCGTCGAAGGCGCGGAAGACCGCCACCTGCCGGTCGCCGACGAGCACCGCCGCGCCCCGCTCGGGCAGCAGGTCGGTGTAGGCGCATACCGGGGTCCAGTGGCCGGCAAGGGCAGGGGTCGCGTCGAGAACGGTCATCAGCGGGTCACCTCCAGGGGGATCAGCACCGGCTTGATCTGGTCGCGTTCGGTCTCGAAGGAGATCGAGGGGTCGGGAACGCCGGGGGCGTTGACGAAGCTGACGAAGCGGCGCAGCTTGTCGGGGTCCTCGATGGTGGTGCGCCACTCGTCGGCGTACGTGGACACGTGCCGCTCCATCTGGGCGTCGAGCTCGGCGCAGATGCCGAGCGAGTCCTCCATGATCACCTCACGGAGGTAGTCGAGCCCGCCGTCCAGGTTCTCCAGCCAGGCCGCGGTCCGCTGCAGCCGGTCGGCCGTGCGGATGTAGAACATCAGGAACCTGTCGATGGTCCTGACCAGGTCGTCGGTGGACAGGTCGGACGCGAGCAGGTCGGCGTGGCGGGGCTTGAAGCCGCCGTTGCCGCCCACGTAGAGGTTCCAGCCCTGCTCGGTGGCGATGATGCCGAAGTCCTTCGACCTGGCCTCGGCGCACTCGCGGGCGCAGCCGGAGACGGCCGACTTCAGCTTGTGCGGCGAGCGCAGCCCCCGGTAGCGCAGTTCAAGGGCGATGGCCATGCCGACCGAGTCCTGCACGCCGTACCTGCACCAGGTGGACCCCACGCAGGACTTCACCGTGCGCAGCGCCTTGCCGTACGCGTGCCCGGACTCGAAGCCGGCGTCGACGAGGCGGCGCCAGATGGCGGGCAGTTGCTCTACCCGTGCCCCGAGCAGGTCGATGCGCTGCGCTCCGGTGATCTTCGTGTAGAGCCCGAAGTCGCGGGCCACCTCGCCGATGACGATGAGCTTGTCCGGGGTGATCTCGCCGCCCGGGATGCGCGGGACGACCGAGTAGGTGCCGTTCTTCTGGATGTTGGCGAGGAACTGGTCGTTGGTGTCCTGCAGCGCGGCCTGCTCGCCGTCGAGGATGTGGCCGCGACCGAGCGAGGCGAGGATCGAGGCGACGACCGGCTTGCAGATGTCGCAGCCGCGGCCGGTGCCGTGCTCGGCGATGAGCTGGGAGAACGTGGTGATGCCGCGGACGTTCACGATGTCGAACAGCTCGGCCCTGCTGTGGGAGAAGTGCTCGCACAGCGCCTTGCCGACGTCGACGCCCGACTTCACCAGGAGCTGCTTGAGCATCGGCACGCAACTGCCGCAGGTGGTGCCGGCCCGGGTGCAGTCCTTGATGCCCCCCACGTCGGTCAGGCCCTTGTCGGCGATGGCCGCGCAGATCCTCCCCTTCGTGACGTTGTTGCAGGAGCAGACCTGCGCGTCGTCGGGCAGCTCGGCCGACGCGCCGCCCGCGCCCGCGAACAGCAGGTCGCTCGGCGCGCCGGGCAGCGGCCTGCCGACGAAGGGCCGCAGCGCGTCGTACGGCGCGGCGTCGCCGACGCAGACGCCGCCGAGCAGGGTCTTGGCGTCGTCGCTGATGAACAGCCGCTTGTACACGCCGCCCACGGGGTCCATGTAGGTGACGTCGAGCGCCCCGGACATCGCCCCGAACTGAGCCACCTCGACGCCGAGCAGCTTGAGCTTGGTGGACATGTCGGCGCCCGTGAAGGAGGCGTCCCCGTCCATGATGCGCTCGGCGGCCACCTCCGCCTGGGTGTTGCACGGCCCGACCAGGCCGTAGACGACGCCGCCCGCCAGGGCGCACTCGCCGATCGCGTAGACGCGCTCGTCGGAGGTGCGCATGCCCTCGTCGACCACGACGCCGCCGCGCTCTCCGACCTCCAGCCCGCAGTCGCGGGCGAGCTCGTCGCGCGGCCTGATGCCGGCGGAGAAGACGACGACCTGCGCGCCGATCGTCTCGCCGTCCGGCTTCACCAGCGACGCGACCCTGCCGTCCTGGCCCGCCTCGATCGAGCGCACCCCGGCGTCGGTGTGGATGGTCAGCCCGAGCGCCTCGATGTGGCCGCGCAGCACCGAGCCGCCGCCCTCGTCCACCTGGCGGGGCATGAGCCGGCCGCTCATCTCGATGACGTGCGTGTCGAGCCCGAGCCCGCGCAGCGCGTCGGCCGCCTCCAGGCCGAGCAGCCCGCCACCGACGACCACGCCCGCGCGGGCGCCCCGCGACGCCTCCCTGATGGCGTCCAGGTCGTCGATCGTCCGGTAGACGAAGCAGCCCGGCAGGTCCCTGCCCGGCACCGGCGGCACGAACGGCGCCGACCCGGTGGCCAGCACCAGCACGTCGTACGGCTCGCTGTCGCCGGCGTCGGTGGTGACGACCCGCCGGGCGCGGTCGATGGCGGTGACGCGGACGCCGGTCCTGACCGTGACGCCGTCCGGCACCGGATAGGTGAGGTCCTCGACGCTCTTGCCGCTGAGGTAGGAGGTGAGCGCCACCCGGTCGTAGGCCGGGCGGGGCTCCTCCCCGAACACGGTGACGGTCCCGCTGAAGCCCCGGCCGGCCAGCGTCTCGATCAGGCGGTGCGCCGCCGGGCCGTGTCCCACTACGACGAGTCTCATGCGCTGACACCCTCCTGCTCACACAGCCAGCCGACGATGCCCTCCACCGCGTCTCGGCAGCTCCCGCAGCCGGTGGTGGCCCGCGTCGCGGCGGCCACGGCCTCCACGTCCCGCGCGCCGGACTCCCAGCACGCCCTGATCCGGCCCTTCGTCACGTTGTTGCACTGGCAGACCCGGGCCGAGTCCGGCATCCGGGTGGGGCTGTCGGCGACGGCCGCGCCGACGGGCCCGAGGTCGGGGAACAGCAGCCCGGTCCGGTCGCCCGGCAGGGGTACTCCCCGGTCGAACAGCTGGGTGAGCGCGCCCACGGCGGAGGTCTCGCCCAGCAGGATGGCGCCGACCAGCCGGCCGTCCCTGATGACGAGCTTGCGGTAGGTGCCGCCGCGCCGGTGGGAGAAGCGGACGATCTCCGCCTCGTCCTCGGTCAGCCGCGTCTCCCCCATCGCCGCGAGCTCCACGCTCTTGGCCTTGAGCCGGGTGACCAGCCGCGAGCCCCGGTAGCGCGCGTCCTTGTCGGCGCCGGTGACCAGGTCGGCGACCACGGACGCCTGCTCCCAGCCGGGCGCCACCAGCCCGTAGACGCGGCCCGCGTGCTGGGCGCACTCCCCGATCGCGAAGATCGACGGGTCGTCGGTGCGCAGTTCGTCGTCCACGACGACGCCGCGCCCGACCTCCAGCCCGGCGTCGCGGGCGAGCCCGACGACCGGGCGCACGCCGCAGGCGAGCACGACCAGGTCGGCCTCGATCAGGTCCGGCTCGATCAGGTCCGGCTCGATCAGGCCGGCGCCGGTCGGCTCCCCGCCGGAGAGCTCCACGTGCCGCTCGTGGATCGCGCTCACCGTGACGCCCGTGCGGACGGTGACGCCGAGCGCGCCGAGCGTCTCGCGGAGGATGAGCCCGGCCTCCTCGTCGAGCTGGCGCTCCATGAGGTGGCCGGCCAGGTGCAGCAGCGTCACGGGGACGCCACGCCCGGCCAGGCCGCGCGCCGCCTCGACGCCGAGCAGCCCGCCGCCGACCACGACCGCGCCGCGCGCGCTCGCGGCGGCCTGCCTGATCCGGTCGCAGTCGTCCAGCGTGCGGAACGCCGTCGCCCGCTCCACGCCGGGGATCGGCGGGACGACCGCCTCGCTGCCGGTGGCCAGCACCAGCACGTCGTACGGCTCGCGCGTCCCGTCGGCGGCGATCACCGTCCTGCAGTCCCTGTCGATCGCGGTCACCGCGACGCCGAGGCGGGCGGTCACGCCGTGCTCGGCGTACCAGCGGGGGTCGAGCAGCCTGACCTGGTCAGGGCTCGACGTGCCCGCCACCACGTTCGACAGCAGCACCCGGTTGTACGGCTGCCAGGCCTCGGCGCCGAACACGGTGATCCGCACGTTCGCGTCGCGGGCGCGGACCTCGCTGACCAGACGCGAGCCCGCCATCCCGTTTCCCACCACGACGAGCCTCACGCGACACGCTCCCCGTCTTCGCGGCGCTCCCCGTCTTCGCAGCGCTGCAGTGCGGCGGCGCAGACCTTGAACTCCGGCATCCGCGACGACGGGTCGAGCGCCGCGTTGGTGAGCCGGTTGACGCCCTCCCAGTGGAACGGCATGAACAGCGTGTCCGGCCGGATCGAGGTGTCGACCCGGGCGACCGCCTCGGCGGCGCCCCGGCGGCTGCGCACCAGGACGCGGTCACCGGAGGCGACGCCCAGCCGTTCGGCGAGGTCAGGGTGCAGCTCCACGAACACCTCGGGCGACGCCTCCGCGAGCGGGCGGATCCGGCGCGTCTGCGCCCCCGACTGGTAGTGGGCGAGCACCCGCCCTGTCGTGAGGTAGAGCGGGAACTCCTCGTCCACGTCCTCGGCGGGCGGGCGGTGGTCGACCGGCACCAGGCGGGCCCGGCCGTCGGGGGTGGCGAAGCGGTCCAGGAACGGCCGCGGGGTTCCCGGGTGGGGCTCGCCCGCGGTCTCAGGACACGGCCAGAACACCCCGGTCTCGGCCGCGATCCTCTCGTAGGTGATGCCGGAGTAGTCGGCGACGCCCCCGGCGGAGGCCCGGCGCAGCTCGTCGAAGACCACGCGCGGGTCGGCGGGGAACTTCTCGCCGCAGCCGAGCCGTTCGGCGAGGCCGCGCAGGATCTCCAGGTCGGTGCGCGCGCCCCGCGGGGGCGTGACGGCCCGGCGGCGCAGCAGGACCCTGCCCTCCAGGTTCGTCATCGTGCCGTACTCCTCGGCCCACTGGGTCGTCGGCAGCACGACGTCGGCCACGGCCGCGGTCTCCGAGAGCACGAAGTCGGAGACCACGAGCAGGTCGAGCGCCGCCAGCCGCCGCGCGACATGCCCGGCGCGCGGCGCCGACACCATGGGGTTGGAGCCGAAGAGCAGCAGCGCCCGCGGCCCATCCGGCGTGCCGAGCGCGTCGAGCAGCTCGTACGCCGACCGGCCCGGGCCGGGCAGGGCGGCGGGGTCGACCCCCCAGACGGCCGCGACGTGGGCCCGCGCCGCCGGGTCGTCGATCCTGCGGTAGCCGGGGAGCTGGTCGGCCTTCTGGCCGTGCTCCCTGCCGCCCTGGCCGTTGCCCTGGCCGGTCACGCAGCCGTAGCCGGAGCCCTCACGGCCCGGCAGCCCGAGGGTGAGCGCCAGGTTGACGAACGCGGTGACGGTGTCGGTGCCCTTGGCGTGCTGCTCGGCGCCCCTTCCGGTCAGCACCATCGCGCGCTCCGCCTCGCCGAGGATCCGTACGGCCTCGCGCATCCGGGCGACCGGGACACCGGTGACGCGCTCCACCCGCTCCGGCCACCAGGCCGACACGGAGGTGCGCACCGCCTCGAAGCCCGTGGTGCGGGCGGCCAGATAGCCGAGGTCGGCGTGCCCGTCGGCGATCGCGATGTGCAGCAGGCCGAGCGCCAGCGCCAGATCGGTGCCCGGGGTGACCTGCAGGTGCAGGTCGGCCATCTTGGCCGTCGGGGTGCGGCGCGGGTCGACGACGACGAGCCTGCCTCCCGCCGACCGCATCGCGGTCAGGTGCCGCACGAAGGGCGGCATGGTCTCCGCGACGTTGCCCCCGGCGAACAGGACGGCGTCCGCGCGGGCGATGTCGGTGATGGGGAACGGCAGCCCCCGGTCCATGCCGAAGGACCGGTTGACCGCGGCCGCCGCCGAGGACATGCAGAACCTGCCGTTGTAGTCGATCTGGCTGGTCCGCAGTGCCACCCTGGCGAACTTGCCGAGCTGGTAGGCCTTCTCGTTGGTCAGCCCGCCGCCGCCGAACACCGCCACGGCGTCGGGCCCGTGCGCGGCCCTGACGGCCTCGATCCGGCCGGCGACGTGGTCGAGCGCGTCATCCCAGCTCACCGGGCTGCCGTGCAGCAGCGGAGTGGTGAGCCGTTCCGGCGAGGTCAGCAGTTCGGCCGCCGTCCAGCCCTTCTGGCACAGGCCGCCGGCGTTGGCCGGGATGTCCTCCCTCGGGGTGATCTCCCCGTCCGAGACGTACATGCCGCACTGCAGCGCGCAGTACGGGCAGTGTGTGGCCGGCCCCACGGTCGCGTCCGCGGCGGCCTGTGACATCACAGGGCCGGGAGCGTGTAGTGAGATCGGCATGGATCCGATGGTGCTCAGAGGCGGTTTCACCGCTGGGTCCCTTCTGTTACCGCTGTGCTACAAGCCGCCAACCGCGCCAACTTCCGGCAGGCGTGGTGTGTGAGAGACCCCGTCGTCTCGAAAACTCACTAGTGCTGTCGCCGCTTGTTAGGCATAGGTCCGGAAAAGGCGGGCGCCGCACCGGCGCCCGCGAGTGGAGGTGGCTCAGACGCGGGCCGCCGCCAGGCTCGGCGCGGCCTTCGCGCCGAGGGTCCGCATGTAGCAGAACCAGGTGAGCGCGAAGCAGACCGCGTAGAAGGCCGCGAAGGCCGCCAGCGCCGCGCCCGCGCCGCCGGTGGCGGCGATGGAACTGCCGAACCCGCGGTTGATGAAGAAGCCGCCGAAGGCGCCGATCGCGGAGATGAACCCGATGGCGGCCGAGGCGTCGCGCCTGCCGGTCGCCAGCGCCTCCTCGTACGCGGGGGTGCCCGGCTCGGCGGCGCCGACGGCCTTCGCCCGGAAGATGGCCGGGATCATCCGGTACGTCGAGCCGTTGCCGACGCCCGCGGTGCCGATCAGCAGCATGAACGCGGCGAAGAACAGCGCGAAACTGTGCGCCGCCATGGCCTGCCAGACGAGCAGGACCGCGGCGATCATCGCCGCGAAGTTCCAGAACGTCACCGAGGCTCCGCCGAGGCGGTCCGACAGCCAGCCGCCGACGGGGCGGATGACCGAGCCGACCAGCGGGCCGAGGAACGCGAGCGAGGTCAGCGCGGCGTGCTCGGGGAACTGCGACTTGATCAGCAGCGGGAACGCGGTCGAGTAGCCGATGAACGAGCCGAACGTGCCGATGTAGAGGACCGACATGATCCACGTCTGCGCCCGGCCGGCCGCCTTGGCCATCTCCTTCGGCTCCGCCTTGGCCGAGGTGAGGTTGTCCATGAAGAAGTACGCCCCGACGGCGGAGGCGAGGATGAACGGCACCCAGAACAGTCCGGCGGCGGCCAGCCCGAACCCGGCGATGACCAGCGGCATCAGCAACTGCACCGAGCTGACGCCGATGTTGCCGCCGGCCGCGTTCAGGCCGAGGGCGGCGCCCTGCCTGTTCTGCGGGTAGAAGTAGGTGATGTTGGCCATGCTGGAGGCGAAGTTGCCGCCGCCGAGCCCGGCCGTCGCCGCGATCACCAGGAAGGCCCAGTACGGAGTGCCGGGGTCGTTCACCGCGACCGCGAGCAGGACGGCGGGCACCAGCAGCAGCAGCGCGCTGACGACGGTCCAGTTCCGGCCGCCGAACCGCGCGGGCGCGAAGGTGTAGGGGATGCGCAGCGTGGAGCCCACGAGGTTGGGCAGCGAGACGATCCAGAAGAGCTGGTCGGTGGAGAAGGAGTAGGAGCCGAGCTTGACGGCGACGATGCTCCACACGGTCCACAGCGTGAATCCCAGGTGTTCGGCCATGATCGAGAACACGAGGTTCCGCCGGGCCACCTTCTTGCCGCCGCTTTCCCAGAAGCCGGAGTCGTCGGGTCGCCAGTCACCGATCCAGCGGCCCTTCCCCTTTTCCTGTGTGGCCGTGCGCGCCGCCTGCGTCGCCGTCATCGTTCCTCCTGCGTCTGTGTCGGCTGGGGGCCGGTTATCGAAGCTAGGAAGAGCGCGTTACGCACTTTGACCATGCGTGACCGTGCGGCCGTTACATGTGCCGCACCCGCGAAACATGCGATCTACACGCATAACGGATGCAACATCCGGTTAACAGCGGCCCGTCGCTCGGGTGGCCCGCGTTTCGGCCGTGTGACGTCGCGGCATCCCAGCCGGGGCCTGTCGCCGTTACGCAAGGTCAGCACCATCCCCGCCGTACGGGGAAATTCACGACATTCCCGCGAACGTGGTTATGCCGTTTCGTGGCTGGACTGCGGCGATTTTCCCACCGGAATGGCGCGGACATTTCGGTTGACAGGTGACCGGTTTTCCGCCCGCAGGAATATCCGCGGTGGAGAGAGGGGATACCGATGCCGCCTCCCCCCGGACGAGGGCCCCGATGGCCCGCGTGCACTCGGGGAGGACGGAATGCCAGCGGTCTCACGCCGCGCGTTTATCTCGGCCGGGCTCCTGTGGTCGGCCGGTCTGCCCGCGGCGATCCTGGCCGCGCAGGCCGGGATCACCGCGACGGCCACGCCCGCCCTGGCCGGCGACCGCCCGCGGCGGCCGCGCGTGTACACCCGGTCCGACTGGAAGGCCGACCCGCCGAAGAGCAAGGCCGAGGTGCTCGACCGGGCGCCCGACCGGCTCGTCGTCCACCACACGGCGACGGCGAACACCGGCCCCACCGACCTCGACGCCGCCTTCCGGCTGTCCAGGGCGATCCAGCGCTACCACATGCGGCGCAACGGCTGGGAGGACATCGGCGAGCAGTTCACCGTCAGCCGGGGCGGATACGTGCTGGAGGGCCGCAACCGCTCGCTGCCGGCCGCCGAGGCGGGCAGGCACGTGCTGGGCGCGCAGGCGGCCGACCACAACGACCACACGCTGGGCATCGAGACCGAGGGGACGTACACCTCCGGCCTGCCCTCGACCCGCCAGTTGTCCGCGCTGACCGGGCTGCTCGCCTGGCTGTGCGGCGTGTACGACCTCGACCCGCACGAGGCCATCATCGGCCACCGCGACCTCAACCGCACGGCCTGCCCCGGCGACCGGCTCTACGCGTACCTGCCCCGGCTGCGGGACGACGTCGCCCGCCGCCTCGGCGATCGCCGGCCGCGCAGGAACGGGCCCCCGCCGCCGCGGCTCGCGCTGCCGGGCGACGTCTACGAGGGAGCCGGGCTCATCGACGACCTGCCGCTGGAGCACGGCCCCGCCGTGGGACCGCACGACCTGACCCCCTGACACCGGCCCGCGCCCACGGCTCCGCCGGAAACGCCACGGGCGGCCCCCCTCGCGGGGAGCCGCCCGTGACGGCGACATCACAGCAGTTCGACGTTGGGCCCCCTGCAGCGGTTGCGGGTGTCGAAGACGAAGGCGCTCTCGCGCTCGGCCAGGGCGTAGTCGAAGCAGTCGTGGTCGGTCAGGACCACGACGGCGTCCGCCGCGGCGAACTCCGGCGGCGACGCCTCGGCGATCGCCACCCCTTCCGGCAGGAGGGCGAGGTCGACGTGCGGGTCGGCCGCGCGCACGTCCGCGCCCAGCTTGCGCAGGCGCCTCGCCACCTCCAGCGCGGGCGACTCGCGGCAGTCGCCGGTGTTCTTCTTGTACGACAGGCCGAGCAGCAGCACCCGGCTGCCGTTCACGGCCTT
This sequence comes from Microbispora sp. H11081, assembly GCF_012999535.1. Classification (GTDB taxonomy): domain Bacteria; phylum Actinomycetota; class Actinomycetes; order Streptosporangiales; family Streptosporangiaceae; genus Microbispora. Next base: position 201,446 of record NZ_JABBWV010000002.1, on the reverse strand, counting down.
GCGCCGGTCGTTCAGCGCCAGGACCAGCCGGTCGACGACATGCGCGGGCATGTGGTCGTTGACGTCGTTGGCCAGTTCGACGAACCGGAAGTTGTGCCCGAGGCTGCGCTTGACCTTCCACGACAGGTACGACGGGTCGATCGGCAGGCAGTGACCGCCGACGCCGGGCCCGGGAGTGAAGCGCAGGTAGCCGAACGGCTTGGTCGACGCCGCGTCGATGGCCTCCCACACGTCGATGCCCAGTTGCCTGGCGAACACCGACAGCTCGTTGACCAGCGCGATGTTGACGTGCCTGAAGGTGTTCTCCAGGAGCTTGCACAACTCGGCGACCTGCGGCGAGGACACGGGCACGACCCGCTCGACGACGGCCTCGTAGAACGCGCGGACCCGCGCGAGGGCGGCCTCGTCGAGGCCGGAGACGACCTTCGGCGTGTTCTCCAGGCGCCAGTGCGCGTTGCCGGGATCGATCCGCTCCGGGCTGTAGCCCAGGTGGAAGTCACCGGGAGCGCGCAGGCCCGACCCCTCCTCCAGGATCGGGCGCAGATACTCCTCCGTGGTGCCGGGATAGGTGGTCGACTCGAGCACCACGGTCGCGCCGGGCCGCAGGTGGGGGGCGAGCGACCGCCCCGCCGACGCGATGTGGCTGAGATCGGGCGCCCCGTCCGTCAGCGGCGTCGGCACGGTGATCACGCAGATGTCGAAGCCCTCGCACTCGGCGTAGTCGGCGCAGGCCCGGTAGCGGCCCGTCTCGTGCGCCGCCGCGAGCGCGTCGTCGCCGACGTCCTCGACGTACGACTGGCCGGCGTTGAGCCGCTTGACCCGCCACTCGTCCACCTCGACGCCCACCACGTCGAACCCCGCGTGCACGGCGCGTACGGCCAGCGGCAGGCCGACGTAGCCCTGCCCGACCACGACCAGTTTCTCCATCGAGGACCCCCGTCCCTTGTTCTTCACGACGCTGTTCTTCACGACGCGCCGTCCCTGCCGCGGCGGTCCACCAGCGGGCGCCACCAGTCCCGGTGGTCCCGGTACCAGCGGACGAGGTCCGCCAGCCCCTCGTCGAAGTCCACGAGGGGCTCGTAGCCGATCGCGCGGATCTTCCCGCTGTCCAGCGCGTAACGCCGGTCGTGACCCGGCCTGTCCGGCACGCGCTCGACCATCTCCCACCCGGCGCCGAAGGCGTCCAGGATCCTGCGGGTGAGATCGAGGTTGCTCAGCTCGGTCCCGCCGCCGATGTTGTAGACCTCGCCGGGCTCCCCCTTGTCGAGCACGAGCTGGATGCCCCGGCAGTGGTCGTCCACGTGCAGCCACTCCCGCACGTTGCGGCCGTCGCCGTACAACGGCACGGGACGCCCGTCGATCAGGTTGGTGACGAACAGCGGGATGACCTTCTCCGGATACTGGTAGGGCCCGTAGTTGTTGCAGCACCGGGTCAGCCGCACGTCCAGCCCGTACGTGCGGTGGTAGGCGCGGCAGAGCAGGTCCGCGCCGGCCTTGGCGGCCGAGTAGGGCGAGTTCGGCAGCAGCGGCTCCGCCTCCGTCCACGTCCCCTCGTCGATCGAGCCGTAGACCTCGTCGGTGGACACCTGGACGAACGTGCGGACGCCCGCCTCGAGGGCGGCCTGCAGCAGGCGCTGCGTGCCCAGCACGTTGGTCGTCACGAAGTCGCCCGCGCCGCTGATCGAGCGGTCGACGTGGGTCTCCGCGGCGAAGTTCACGACCACGTCGTGCCCGGGGAGCAGCTCGCGCAGCAGTTCCGCGTCGCACACGTCGCCGTGGGCGAAGGTGAACGCGGGGTCGTCCCGCACCGGGGCGAGGTTGGCGGGGTTGCCCGCGTACGTGAGCTTGTCCAGCACCGTGACCTCGGCGTCCTCGTAGCCGGGGTAGGCGCCGGACAGCAGCGAGCGGACATAGTGGGAGCCGATGAAGCCGGCCGCGCCGGCGACCAGGAGTCTCATGCGCGCACCTGCACCCTGCTGTGGTCCCCGATCATGAGCTGGTAGGCGTTGGGCACCCCGGTCGCCTTCGTGACCTCCGCGTTGCGGCCGATCAGCGAGTGGGTCATGCCGCGGACGCCCCGGACGGACGAGTCGGCGAGCACGATGCTGTAGTCCACCTCGGCGTCCTCGACCACGCAACGCTCGCCGATGGAGGTGTACGGCCCGACGTACGAGCCGATGATCTTGGTGTCGGCGCCGATCACCACGGGGCCGCGGATGACCGAGCCCTCCACCACGGCGCCGGGGGCGATCACGACGCGCCCGCTGATCTCCGACAGCCCGTCCACCGTCCCCGCGACGTCCGGCTCCACCGCCTCCAGCACGATGCGGTTGCACTCCAGCATGTCCTGCAGCCTGCCGGTGTCGCGCCAGTAGCCGGTGACGAAGTGCGACCGCACGCGGTGGCCGGTGTCGATGAGCCACTTGATCGCGTCCGTGATCTCCAGCTCGCCCCGGGCCGACGGTGTGATCACGCGTACGGCCTCGTGGATCGCGGGCGAGAACGCGTAGACCCCGACGATCGCCAGGTCGCTGCGCGGGTGCTCGGGCTTCTCCTCCAGCGCGACGATCTCCCCGTCCCCGCCGAGCTCGGCGACGCCGTAGAACTGCGGCTCGGCGACCCGGGTGAGCAGGATGCGGGCGTCGCAGTCCTCCGCGCGGAAGGCGTCGACCAGGCCGCCGATGCCGCCGACCAGGAAGTTGTCACCCAGGTACATGACGAAGGGGTCGTCGCCGAGGAACTCCCGCGCGACGAGGACGCAGTGGGCCAGGCCGAGCGGCGCCTCCTGCCGGATGTAGGTGACGTCGAGCCCGAACGCCGAACCGTCGCCGACGGCCTCGCGCACCTCCCTGCCCGAATCTCCGACGATGATCCCCACGTCGGTGATGCCGGCGTCCCTGATCGCCTCCAGCCCGTAGAAGAGCACCGGCTTGTTCGCGACGGGAACGAGTTGCTTGGCCGAGGTATGGGTCAGCGGGCGCAGTCTCGTGCCCTTGCCGCCCGCCAGGACGAGTGCCTTCACGCTCTCGATTCCTTCCCTAGAATTTGGCCGCCGATGGGATTTCCCCGGGACGCGCGCAAGGCGGCCGGTCGCCAGAAAATAACAGCCACCGGTATTCGGACGCGGACCGCCGCTCGCTGTTTTGCCGTACGGCGTGACGCGGGTTGCCGAGCTCAGACGGTCGCCCGGAAGGCCCAGAATCGGTTGGCGAGGTAACTCAACGGCGGGCTCAGCAGGATTATCAGGGCCTGCGCGGCCATGAGCGGCATCCCGGCGAGTTCCACCAGCAGCGGCAGCCCTGCCGCCGACGCGCCGAGAAAGGTCAGCCCCACGGCGTAGAAGCGCAGGTAGCCGGGGATCCACCCCACCGCGCAGCCCCGGAAGACGACGAGCCGGTACGCCGGGTAGACGGCCACCACGGTGACGAAATGACAGCCCACGACGAGGAAAAGATAGGGCACCGAATTCCTGGTCAGCAGCAAACCCAGGCCAAGAAGAACGTAATACACCCCCGCCGTTGCGGCGCCGGCGAGCAGATATGTGATGCGCTGGCCGAGAAAAGCGGGAAGCGTGGCGGCCTGAATTCTCCGGACGCTCCGGCTTTCCAGTTCGAGCATGATTGAATCACTCCGGGTCCGCTGCCTGTGCCGGTCAGCAGGAGTGTAATCGCCGGTGCCCATGAAACCGCGCCAACGAATCAGGGGAATCGATGTCGGTGTCGGTGGTAATTCCGTGTTATCGCTCAGCGCGGACTCTTCCGTCGCTGGTCGCCAGGCTCGTGCCGGTCCTGCGCCGGCTGCCCGGGCCGCACGAGGTGGTCCTCGTCGTCGACGGCAGCCCGGACGACACCTGGGCGACCGCGTCCCGGCTGGCCCGCGAGGTGGACGGCGTGCGCGCCCTGCACCTGTCGCGCAACTACGGGCAGCACAACGCCCTGGTGGCGGGCATCAGGGAGGCGAGGTTCGACGTGGTCGTCACCATGGACGACGACCTGCAGCACCCGCCCGAGCAGATCCCGGTGCTGCTGGACGCGCTGGAGCGGGAGCGGCTCGACCTGGTCTATGGCGTGCCGCGTCAGGAGGAGCACGGGTTCCTGCGCAGTTTCGCGTCGCGCTCGGTGAAGGCGGGGATGGCGGCCACGCTCGGCGTCGGCGCCGCACGGGCGATCAGCGCGTTCCGCGCCTTCCGCACCCCGCTGCGGGACGCGTTCGAGGGCCTGACCGGGCCGCACGCCTCCGTCGACGTGGCGCTGTCGTGGGCGACCACCCGGGTCGGCTCCACCGTGGTGCACATGGACGAGCGCGGCCACGGCAGGTCCAACTACACGCCCAGGATGCTCGTACGGCACGCCGTGAACATGCTGGTCGGCTACAGCGCGGCCCCGCTCAGGGCGGCGAGCTACCTCGGGTTCCTCGTCGGCCTCGTGGGCCTGGCGCTCGGCGGAGCGGTGTTGTGGCGGTTCCTCACGGGAGGCATCACGGTCGCCGGGTTCACCACGCTGGCCTCGATGGTCGCGCTGTTCTCCGCCGCGCAGCTGATCTCGATCGGCGTGCTCGGGGAGTACATCGGGCGCATCCACGGCGGCGGCATGGGCCGCCCGACCTACGTGATCCGCGAACGGACCGGCTCCCCTGCCCTGCGGGAGCCCGTGGTCAGCACCGTGGTCAGCACCGGGGTCAGCACCGTGGTCAGCGCGGCAGCGGGCCCCGGATCAGATGCACGGTGAGCAGGGTGTGCACCGGCTCGAACCCGTAACGCGCCCACGCCCGCTGGACCCGCGTGTTGTGTCCCTGGGTGGAGATGACGACCTCGGCCGCGCCACGCGCGGCGGCGCGGTCCTCGACCGCCGCGAGCAGGTGGGCGTAGACGCCGCGCCCCTGCGCCGCGGGGGTCACGCCGGCGAGCAGGATCTCGGTGCGCGGCCCGTCCTCCTCCGTCGTGGCGAGCGCGAGCACGCCGTCCGCGTCCCGCAGGGTCACGCATCCGTCCCGCGCCGCCGACCGCAGCGCCCACTCCGCGTAGCCCTCGGCCGCGTCCGCCGGGTCGAACAGCGGGTTGGCGAGGTAGTGGTTGCCGTACGCCGCGAAGGTCAGGCCGACGAAGGCGCGCACCTCCGCGGGATCCGGCACGCCGGCCACGGCAAGGCCGGGCGCGGGCGCGGGCCTGCGGCCTGTCCCCGTCCGCAGCCGCCAGTAGACCAGCGAGTCGGCCAGCACGGCGGTGCGGCCGAGCGTCGTCAGCGCGGCGAACCAGCCGACGTGCTCGGCGGGGTAGCGCAGGATGACGACGTCCGCCGCCGACCGCGCGACCGCCTCGCACACGGCCTCCAGCGGCGTCGCCGACGAGGCGGACACGGTGAGACGCTCGATCGGGCGGCCGAACCTCGCGGACTCCACCGGCGAGGGCGCCGTCAGCGGCACGCCGGGCTCCATCACGTCCCCCCAGCTCATCGGCCCACCCGGTAGCCGCGCACGGCCTCGATCACCCGGGCGAGGCCGGCGTCGTCCAGGTCCGCGAACAGCGGCAGCCGTACGAGCCGGTCCGCGACGTGCTCCGTCACCGGGCACCCGCCGGGCGCGGTGCGCGCGTAGCGCAGCCCGGCGGCGGCGTGGTGCAGCGGCTGGTAGTGGAACGTCGCCCGCACGCCCGCGGCGGCGAGACGCGCGATGAACGCCTGCCGGTGGCGCAGGTCGGGCAGCAGCAGGTAGTAGAGGTGCGCCGGATGCTCGCGGTCGTCCGGCACCACCGGCTGGGCGACGCCGTTGTCCGCCGCCCACTCCGACAGCCCTTCGTGGTAGGCCTGCCACACCGCGTGCCGCCGCGCCTGGATGCGGCCGAACGACTCCAGCTGGGCCGTCAGCATGGCGGCGAGGACGTCAGAGGGCAGGTAGCTGGAGCCGATGTCGACCCACTGGTACTTGTCGACCTGGCCCCGGTAGAACCGGCCGCGGTCGGTGCCCTTCTCCCGGATGATCTCCGCGCGCTCGGCGAGTGCGGCGTCCTGGAGCAGCAGCGCTCCGCCCTCCCCGCACTGCACGTTCTTCGTGGCGTGGAAGCTCTGCGCCGCCATCGTCCCGAACGACCCCAGCGGCCCGCCCCGGTAGGACCCGCCCAGGCCGTGGGCGTTGTCCTCGACGACGGCGAGGCCGTACCGGCCGGCGATGGAGCGCACGGCGTCCATCTCGCAGGCAACCCCCGCGTAGTGGACGACCACGACGGCCCGCGTGCGATCGGTGATCGCCGCCTCGATCAGGCGCTCGTCGATGTTCAGGGTGTCGGGACGGCAGTCCACGAACACCGGCACGGCCCCGCGCAGCGCGTACGCGTTGGCCGTGGACACGAAGGTGAACGACGGCATGATCACCTCGTCGCCCGGCCGCAGGTCGAGCAGGATCGCCGACATCTCCAGCGCGTGCGTGCAGGAGGTGGTCAGCAGCGCGTGGCGGGCGCCGGTCAGCTCGCGCAGGAGCTCGGTGGCCCTGCGGGTGAACGGCCCGTCCCCGCAGGTGGATCCCTGGCGCAGGGCCTCGGCGAGATAGCCGAGCTCGTTCTCGCAGACGTGCGTCCGGGTGAAGGGGACCTCGGTCAGGCTGGTTGTGCTCACCGCCGTAGTGAACATCGGCCCGGTGGCCCGGCGCGCCCGCGACCGCGCGCCCTGGGGAATCCATTGGGCAAGCCTTACGCCCTCCGGCGGGGCGTGCCGCCCGGGAACCGGCGCGGGCCCATAAAGCTCTGGCAAGGACACCGCACCGCGCGCACGGCGTTGCCGGTCGTCGCCCGAGGCGCGCCGCCACACTGGATCCCACCGGCCCGTGTCGAGACGGCGGCGCGACCGCCGCCCTTCTTCTCCTAGGCAGACACCAGAATGGCTCTTTCGAAGCACAGTCACAACGACGCCGGCACCGGTGTCCACTGGTGCGACGCGCTGCGTTGCCCCCGGTGCGGCGGCGCCCTGCGCGCCGAGGACGAACTGCACTGCGACGCCTGCCCCGCGACGTATCCGATCGACCGGGGCGTGCCCCGGTTCGTCCCCTCCGACAACTACGCGGAGGGCTTCGGGTACCAGTGGAACCAGCACCGGCTGACCCAGCTCGACTCCCACTCCGGTCTGCCGATCTCCCGTGAGCGGCTGTTCCGGTCCAGCGGCTGGACGGCGGAGGAGCTGCACGGGCGGCGGGTGCTCGAATGCGGCAGCGGCGCCGGGCGGTTCACCGAGGTGCTGTGCGAGACCGGCGCCGAGGTGACGTCCTTCGACATCTCCAGCGCCGTCCACGCCAACGCCGCCTCCAACGGGCGGTTCCCCAACCTGCGGCTGGTCCAGGCGAGCATCTACGAGATGCCGTTCCCCGAGGAGTCCTTCGACTACCTGCTCTGCTTCGGGGTCATCCAGCACACTCCCGACGTCGAGCGGACGTTCAAGACGCTCTTCCGCTACCTGCGTCCCGGCGGCCGGTTCTGCGTGGACGTCTACGCCGCGATGGTCGCGTACACGCATCCGCGGCACCTCCTCAGGCCGATCACCAGGCGCGTCCCTCCCGCCACGCTCTACTCCTTCGTGCGCAAGGCCGTGCCGCGCCTCCTGCCGCTGTCCACGGCGCTGCACTCGGTGCCGAAGGCGGGCCCTTACCTGGCGCGGCTGGTGCCCGTCGCCAACCTGAGCTACCTCGACATCAAGGACCCGCGGATGCAGCGGAACTGGTCCGTGCTGGACACCTTCGACTGGCTCGCGCCCAGGTACGAGAGCCCGCAGACGCGCCGCCGCCTCCGCCGGTGGACCACGGAGCTCGGCCTGAGCGAGGTCTCCATCGAGCGGCACCGCGGCCTGTACGTCGTCCGCGGCGTGAAGTAGCCCACCGGCGTTCCGTGCGGCGTTCCGGGGTGCGTCAGCCGTCGTACTGCACGACCGGCGCCACCCAGTAGTTCGAGGCGCGGAAGGAACTGGAGGGGAAGGTGTCGGAGGCGCTGTAGGCGTAGACGCCGTTGCCGCCCGACGCGGAGCTGGCGGGGGCGGTGAGGGAGCCGTTCACGTGCTGGGCGTCGAAGTAGTCCCGGTCGAGCGAGTAGCGTCCCGACGTCGTGTGGTAGGACGCCACGTATGTCGTGTTCGCGGAGATGCCCACGGGCGTGGGGAAGTACGCCTCCTGCCATCCCGACGGGGTCTCGCCGGTGAAGGTGACGGTCGCCAGCTTGGTCCCGCCGCTCGTCCAGAGACTGCCGACGTGGGTGCCGGTGTTCTGCCCGCCCTTGTGGAACCGGATGCCGATGACGTCGCCTGCCTGGGACGACTGGAACTTCACCCCGAGCACGACGGGGCTCGGGTCGTTGTGCGAGGCGACGGCGGGGGTCCGGTTGCCGTCCCACAGGGTCTGCGCCGGGGTGAACATCACGTCGACCCAGTAGTTCGAGGCACGGTGGGAGTTGACGGGGAAGGTGTCGGAGGCGCTGTAGGCGTAGACGCCGTTGCCGCCCGACGCCGCGCTCGCGGGGGCGGTGAGGGGGGCGTTCACGTACGGCGAGGTGAAGTAGTCCCGGTTGACCGAGTAGTACCCCGACGTCGTGTGGTACGACGCCACGTAGGTCGTGTTCGCGCTTATGGCGACGGGGGACGGGAAGTTCATCCGCTGCCAGCCGGACGCCGTCTCGTTCGTGAAGGTGACGCTCGCGAGCTTGTCGCCGCCCGCCGTCCATAAGCTGCCGGTGTGGGTGCCGACGTTCGAGGCGCCCTTGTAGAACCGGATGCCCGTGATCAGGCCGTCCTGCGCGGCGGTGAACTTCACTCCCAGCACGACGGCGCTGGAATCGTTGTGCGAGGCGACGGCCGGAGTCGCGCTGTCGCTCCACAGCCCGGTGCTCGACACGCTCTGCACGAGCTCGGGCGACGTGCTGGGTTTGAAGTAGATCACTGCCTCGTTGTCGAACGTCGGCCCGCTCAGGTAGACGGCCGTGATCCGGTGCTGTCCCGGCGAGAGGCTCGACGTGGTGAACTGCGCCGGATGCCCGTTGTACTGCGAGTCGATCCCGATGACCACGCCGTTGTCCTTGAACGCCACCTTTCCCGCGGGCACGACCGAGCCGGACACCGCCTGGACGTCGGCGGTGAAGGTGACCGACTGGCCGGTCGTCGAGGGGTTGGGCGTCGAGGTCACGGTCGTCGTGGTGGGCGGGTTGTTCGGCACGGTGACGCGCGTGGCCGGGATGCTGGTGGTCCCGGTGAGGGCGACCGTGCCGCCCAGGGAGAACATCCGGCCGAAGACTGCCGAGCCCGAGCCCACCGAGATGTCGCCGCCGGCGAGGACGTTCCCTCGGAAGGTGGGGTAGGTGCCCAGCGTCACGGTGTTGCCGATCTGCCAGAAGATGTTGTCCTCCTGGGCGCCGCCGGCCAGCTCGATGTTGCTGACGTTGCCGGCGGTGAGGCTGGAGGCGCGGAACACGAAGATCGCGTCCGGATCGGCCTGCGCGTCGAGGGTGAGGGTCCCGCTGGTGATCGCGAAGGCGCCGCTGGTCGAGTTGTACACACCGGGGCCCCGGGTCGTCCCCCCGAGGCTCGCCCCGATGGTGGCGGTGGTGGGCATCGCCACGATCTGGTCGCGCACCGCGACCGCGGCCGCCATCGCGTTCGCGGCGGCGGCGTCGCCGGCGTGGATGGTCCCGGTGACGCCGCCGGGCGGAAAGCCGCTCACCGTGTTGCCCGGGCTCACCCCGAGGTCGCCGGTGATCCGCGTGGAGTCCGTGTTCGTCACCTGCAGCGACGCCAGCACACCGTAGGAGGCGGCGGCTCCGAGAGGCAGGGACGGCGCGGCGCCGGCCTGGCCGGGCAGCGCGACGAGGGCGGCGCTGAGCGCGGTGAGCGCGGTGGCGAGGAGCGCGGCGAGCCTGCGCCGCCCGGCGCTCCCGAGCGGACCGCGACGGCGTCCCCGGTGCGTGATCACCGGCGCGGGTTCCCGACCGCCTCTGGCGGCGGCGGTTGAGCGATTCATTTCCGACCTACCTCGCGCATTCATGCGAATTCAATGTTTATCGGGAGATATGTGAAAACCGACTTCCCTCACTCTCGCCCCGCCACGCGCACCGGTGACCACTCCGAGTCGCCGCGCACGGGGGAAGGAGCGGCAGTCCGACAACGATGACGTGAGAAAGGGCGGCCGGAGTCGTTGATTGCCGCGCCTGTGCGGAAGATCTATGAGAAGGCCTTGGTGATCTACGATCACCTCCGCTCGACGTGAATCCTACGCGCGACATTTCGCGATTACCACTATCTCAAGCCACTTTCCGCAATGATCGCCATCTCTATGTATCGAATCCAATTAGTCCCGATATGCGGCGCTATTTACCTATATGAGACCGCTCTCGATGATGCGGGAAGAAGGGCCGCCCTTGTGGCGAACTCTCCGGGGGTGGCAGAACGACGCGGATCAGGGCGAGGCGTGTCGCTATCCTGCCCTCGCTCCCCCTTTCATGGCGCTCCGCTGGATGGGGACAGGGGTGGACGTGCGAGGCACATCGAGAAGGACTCGCGCCGGGCGCGGGGGGCGGACCAGGATGGCGCGGATGTGCCGGGCGGCCTCCGGCGCGGTGACCTCCGGCCTGGTGGCCGTCCTGCTCCTGGCCGCCGGGGCGCCGGCCTCCGCCGAGGGGAACGGCCAGGACGAGGCGCGGGTCGAGGTGACGGTCCCCGCTCAGGACCGCGACAACGGCACGCCCACCCCCGCCGCACCGATCCCCAGCACGCCCGGCACAGCCGGCGCCCCCACACCCGGCGCCCCCACACCCGGCGCCCCCACAGCCGGCGCCGCACCGGGCACAGGGCCCTCCAGGAGAGCCGCGCCCGTGCGGCCCGGCAGTGGGCACGGCAGTGGGCACGGCAGTGAGCACCGAAGTGGGCACGGCCGTGCCAGGCCCCTGCGGGCGGCATGCCCGCCGGCCTCGGTCATCTGCCTGGAGAACAGCCTGCCTGGCACCCCTCCGTCACAGTGGGACGTGCCGGGAGCGGGCAGCACCGCGATCGTCGGCTTCGCCACGCAGGTGAGCGTCAACGCGGGGCAGACCCTGCAGTTCAAGGTGTCGGCTCCGGGGGTCACCGCGTACCGGATCGACGTCTACCGCGTCGGCTACTACCAGGGGCTCGGCGCGCGGCAGATCACCACCGTCTCGCCGTCGGCGGCACTGCCGCAGACGCAGCCGCCCTGCCTCGGCGACGCCGCGACGGGACTGGTCGACTGCGGCAACTGGGCCGTCTCCGCGTCCTGGGCCGTGCCGTCCACCGCGGTCTCCGGCGTCTACCTCGCGAACTTCGTCAGGACCGACGGCACCCCCGGCGTGAGCCAGAACATCTTCGTCGTCAGGAACGACGCCCGTAACTCGGACATGGTGGTGCAGACGTCCGACGCGACGTGGCAGGCGTACAACGCCTACGGCGGCAACAGCTTCTACCAGGGCGACCCGGCCGGTCGGGCGTTCAAGGTGAGCTACAACCGTCCGGTCATCACCCGCGCCTCACAGCCGCAGAGCTACTTCTTCAACTCCGAGTATCCGATGATCAGGTGGCTGGAGATGAACAGCTACGACGTCGCCTACCTCAGCAACGTCGACACGGCCTCACGTCCGGCGCTCCTGCTCAACCACAAGGTCTTCATGTCGTCGGGGCACGACGAGTACTGGTCCAACGAGATGCGGACGAACGTGACCAACGCCACCGCCAACGGCGTCGGCCTCACCTTCTTCTCGGGCAACGAGTCGTTCTGGAAGACGAGGTGGGAGAGCAGCATCGACCCCTCGGGAACGCCGTTCCGCACGCTCGTCTGCTACAAGGAGACGATCGCCAACAAGAAGATCGACCCCAGCCCGCAGTGGACCGGGACGTGGCGCGACCCCCGTTTCTCCCCGCCCTCGGACGGCGGCAGGCCGGAGAACGGCATGACGGGGACGCTCTTCCGGGTCAACGGGATCTCCTCCGACGCGCTGACGGTCCCGGCGGAGTACGCCGCCATGCGCCTGTGGCGCAACACCGCGGTGGCGAACCTCCAGCCCGGTCAGACCGCCGTCTTCCCCACGGGCACGCTCGGCTACGAGTGGGACGAGGCGCCCGACAACGGCTACGCGCCGCCGGGACTGGTGCTGCTCTCGGGGACGACCGTGTTCGTCGAGAGCAAATATCTGCTCGACTACGGCTCCACCTACGACGGAGGCGCCGCCAGGCACCACCTGACGCTCTACCGCAGCCCGGGCCGCGCGATCGTCTTCGGCGCGGGCACCACGCAGTGGGCGTGGGGGCTGGACGCCGTGCACGACCGCCCGGGCACCCCCACGAACATCAACATGAAGCAGGCGACGGTCAACCTGTTCGCCGACATGGGGACGCAGCCGGCCACCCTGGAGGCGGGCCTCGTCCCGGCCACGCAGTCGACCGACACCGCGCCGCCGACCTCCACCATCGTCACGCCGACGCTCGGCTCCTCGGTCCCCGGCGGGACGACCGTGACGGTGAGCGGCACCGCGGCCGACACCGGCGGCGGCGTCGTGGCCGGTGTCGAGGTCTCGGTCGACGGCGGCGCCACCTGGCGCCGGGCGACCGGCAGGACAAGCTGGCAGTACCGCTGGAACACGCCCAAGTCGCAGACGGTGACCGTGCTGTCGAGGGCCGTCGACGACATCGGGAACCTGCAGACCACTCCCGCGTCGCGGACCTACACCTCCAACACCGGATGCCCGTGCACGATCTGGTCGTCCGACACCACGCCCGCGCAGGTCAACTACCCCGACGCCAAGCCCGTCGAGCTCGGCGTCCGGTTCCGCACCACCTCGCCCGGCTTCATCACCGGTGTCCGCTTCTACAAGGGGTCCCAGAACACCGGCACGCACGTCGGCAGCCTGTGGACCGCCGGCGGCACCCTGCTGGCGCAGGCGACGTTCACCGGCGAGACCGCGAACGGCTGGCAGCAGGCGAACTTCCCGGCCCCCGTGCCCATCATCGAAGGCGTCGACTACGTGGTCTCCTACCACACGGCGGGGTTCTACTCGGTCACCAGGCCCTACTTCACCGCGCAGTACTCCAACGGGCTGATCACCGCGCCGGCGAACGGAAGCGGCGGGGGCAACGGGCTGTACGCGTACAGCCCGACGATCACCTTCCCCGCCGGCACGTTCCAGGCGAGCAACTACTGGGTCGACGTGGTCTTCTCGTCGGCGGCCACCCTGTGGGACGACGACACGGTGCCCACGATCCCGTCGCAGCCGGACAACAGGCCCATCGTCGTCGGCGTGAAGTTCCTGGCCTCCCAGCCCGGCACGATCAGGGGGATCAGGTTCTACAAGGGCCCGCAGAACACCGGCACCCACGTAGGCAGCCTCTGGACCGCCGGTGGCCAACTGCTGGCGAGCGCGACGTTCACGAACGAGACGCCGAGCGGCTGGCAACAGGTGAACTTCTCACCGCCGATCTCGATCAGCGCAGGCACCACCTACGTCGCCACGTACTTCACCACGTCGGGGAACTACTCGGTGGACCGGTTCTACTTCGAGAGCGACTACGTCCGCGGGCCGCTCACCGCACCGGCCACCACCACCGCCGGGGGCAACGGGGTCTACGCCTACAGCCCGGTGAACGCCTTCCCGACGAGCAGCTACCAGGCCACCAACTACTGGGTCGACGTGCTGTTCGACCCCGCGCCCGCGCAGGCCGCCGCCCGCGGGGCGCTCCGCCGCGCGCACCCGCGCGCGGCGGAGCCCGGACGTCACGACAGGCGGTAGACGGCGTAGCCGCCGGAGCGGAACCCGAGGTCCGCGAATCTCGCGATCGCCTCGGGGCCCGCTCCGGTGAGCCGTTCGTCCGCGAACAGCCAGCGCACGCCGTAGCGGTCGCGCAGGAGCCGCATCGCCGCCGCGGAGGGAGCCGTGAACGCGGCGTCGTTGGCCGCCATCATGGGCTCGTCCCAGAAGGGCAGGTGGTTCACCGACAGGCCGGGGCGCCAGCGCTCCTGGCTTCTCGCGGTGAACGCCCACCCCTCGACCAGGACCCGTCGCTCCGAGAGCGCGGCGACCCAGAAGTGGCGGCTGTCGCAGGGCGACTCCTGCCCCCACAGGCAGTGCGCGTTCGTGGCGACGAGGTCGCCGGGGCCTGAGTGGTCCCGCAGCCAGTGCGCCGCCGCCATGGCGCCCGGAGGCACGACCTCCGACCGTACGGCGGGCCGCGTGGCGGGCGCCGGTCCGCCGGAGCCCGCCCCTCCCGGCAGGCGCGCGAGCACGGACGCGGGCAGGTGCCCGAGGACGAACGCGTGGGCGTCGGCCAGCAGGCCCAGGCCCGCGCACGCGAGGACCAGCACGGCGGCCGCGCGGCGCCGCCCCCACACCACGACCAGGACGAACGCGGCCACCGCCGCGACGGCCACCAGCACGGCGTAGGGCAGGATCAGGAGCAGGTCGGACCGGCCGGGACCGAGCGGAACCCGGACTCCGCACAGGACCGGGACCACGTAGGCGGCGGCCACTCCCGCGCAGAACGCGCCCCACCGGGCCCGCCGGGACAGACCTGCGCGCCGCACGACGGCGATCGTCCCGCAGACCGTCGCGATCATCAGGTAGGGGTAGGCCCCCCAGAGGAAGAAGAGCTGGCTGCGCGTGGGATGGCCGAGGAGCATCGCCGTGCCGAGGCCCACCGCGCCGATGCCCAGCATGAGGGCAAGCGGAGGCCGCAGCAGCGCTCGGGGACGGCTCAGCAGCCCGGCTATCCCGGCCCAGGCGACGAGCCAGCCCAGCAGGCACACCATGGTCAGGGCGGCCAGCGAGCCCGGCGGCGGCGCCGCGTCCCCCTGCCCGGTGAGCTCCCCCCAGGCGGCCCGGACGAAGTACAGAGGGGAGACGACGACGGCCTGCCTCGCGCCGCCGAACAGGACGACCTGCGCGTAGAGGAAGCACACCGAGGTGATCGCCAGTGCCGCCACGGTCGGCCGGGTCGGCCTGCCCCGCCGGGCCGCCTCCGCCGCCGCCATCGCGAGCAGCCCCGCTCCGAGCATCGGAAGACAGGTCGCCTTGGCCCCCGTCACCGCGCAGACCAGCAGTGCCGGCGGCAGCCATTCGCGGGCGCGGCCCCGCCCGCGCGGGCCGGTCAGCAGCAGCACGACCGCCGCGAACAGCACGCTGCCGAAGGTCTGCGTGGGGCTGGCCCAGGCGAGGTCGGGGATGCCTCCCCATGTGAAGGCCCCGTTGCCGCCGAGGTAGAGGCTGGGGATGGCGACGAAGACGGAACCGGCGACGGCGAGCGAGGCCCCCGTCCAGGAACCGCTGACGCGCCTCGCGGTCGCGCCGATCAGGACGACGAGGGCCGCGAGCATGGGCAGCACGGCCAGCCGGGTCAGCAGCACCACGGGTTCCACACCGGTGATCCAGCTCGCCGCCGCGAAGTGCGCGTACACGAACCAGTGGTAGAGCAGCGGCTCTCCGGCGACCATCGGGACGGCGGGCGGCATGTGGTGCCTCAGCTCACCGATCAGGGCGAGATGGAAGGGGACGTCGCTCACGAACCTTCCCAGCTCCGGCCAGGTCAGCGCGTTCAACCTGAAGTAGGACGCGGCGCCCCAGGCCACCAGGAAACCGAAGGCGAGGGCGAGCGACCAGGAGTACCAGAGCGGGGGCGGGTGGTCCCGCCCGCCGCCCTTCCAGTGCCCGCGCAGGCCGGGCACGGCGAGGAAGAGCGCGTACGTGCCGGCCGGCCAGGCCACGACGAGCAGCGGCATCCCCAGCGCACGCGCGCCGATGTAGGCGAACACCTCGATGGCGTAGCCCACGCACAGCCCGAGGGCGATCTCCTCCGCGACCGTGCGGCCGCCCGGACGGCAGGCCCGCGTCCACAGCACGCCGGGCAGGCAGACCCCGAGGCCGATGTAGGTGGCGAAGACGACGACGTCGCCCACGGAGACTCCGTAGCGGAGCACCGCCGCCGTGGCGGCGGCGGTGGCGAAGACCGCGGGCAGCCATCTCGCCGTTCTCCCCGCCGACGCCCGGCGTCCGCTCGTCCCAGTTGTCGTCCCAGTTATCGTCCCGGTTCTCGCCCGTGCCGCCCGCGAATCGGGGCGCGCGGGCATCTCCACTTCTGTCACGGGGAAAGGCTTACGATCCACGCCACCGGCCGGGTGTCGGCGCACCCGCGCCGGTGATGTCGTTGCCCGCTCTTTCCCGAGCCCTGATCGCACGTTTTCGAGATTCGGCTCGCCGCCCGCCGCCCGGCCCGCGAATTCAGCTTTTACGGCAAGTTGATCGATCCGGCCGCTGCGCGTCCGATGCCGCCAGGACCGCTCCCGGTACATTGACCGGACGTCCGGAACCCCGCTTGCCTCGCGTCTTCAGGTGATTTCGAGTGGAATACATAATCGTCGCGGCGGCCGCGGTGGCAGTCGTCTTCCTCGTGCAGGCGGGAATGCCCGGGCACGTGGCGCGACGGGCCGTCTGGATTCTGCTCCTGGCATTCGCCGCGCGATTGGTCATCCATGTCCTGCTCATTCGCGACGGCGTGCTGCCGTACGGCTGGGACAACCGAATCTACGAGCAGCGGGCACTGGACATCGTGGAGTACTGGGACCGCATGGGAATCCAGTTCGTCACCTCGGACCAGATCGGCACCCTGTATTCGGTCGCCGTTCCCTGCAATGTCTTCGCCTTCGTCATCTACCTGTGCGGCGGCCCCGCTCCCCTGGCGTGCACCGCGGTGGTGGCCCTGATCGCCTGCGCGCTGTGCATCGTGATGTACCGATTCGCCAGGCTGATCGGCGCCGACGAGCGGGCCGCCTACCGACTCCTGGTCCTGACGGCGTTCATGCCCGCCTTCCTGGTGCACACCTCGGACATGTTCAAAGACGGGTTCAACGTCTTCCTGGTGCTGGCCTGCCTCGGACTCGCCGCGTCCAACGTGCGGAAATTCGACGTCCGGAAACTGCTTTTGCTCGCGCCGCTGCTGTGGGCCCTGTGGAACGTGCGCCCGTACATGGTTTTCATGTGCGCGCTGCCGCTCCTGCTCGGTTTCGTCGGAGCCAGGCGCGCGCTTCCTCTGTGCTCCCTCGCCATTCTCGCCGGAAGCCTGGCGCTCGTCGTGTTCTTTCCCGACGCCACCCGGGACATGGCGCTTGGGACGCTGCGCGAGCAGATCGAGCAGGGACAGTCGGAAGCGGTGCGCCAGGCCAACGCGAGCCAGGATTCCGGAGTCGTCTTCGACGACGGGGGAAACCCGTACGGCGCGCTCGCGCCGAAACTCGTCTACACGCTCCTGGCACCGTTTCCCTGGGCCGGCGGCAGTTTGCTGCTGCAACTCGGCAAGGTCGAAACCCTGGTGTGGTACTACCTTCTCTTCTCCGCGGTGCGGGGAACGCGCGACCTGTGGCGGAACGGCCGCAGGGCATTGATGATCATCCTGCTCTTCGTCATCCCCGCCACCGTCGCGTACGCGACCAGCATGTCCAACATCGGCCTCATCTTCCGGCAGCGGATGCCGATCGTCATGGTCGTGAGCCTGCTGGCGGCGGTCGCCTGGACCCGTGCCTCGCGGTCCTCCGGTCAGGCGCGTCCGGGCACGCCGCCCCTTCCGCCTCCGGTTCCCGTCCCGGCCGGCGAGCGCCGGTGACGTCCACCCACGACATCAGCGAGGAGTCCGGCGTTGCGGATTCTCCACATCGTCTATCGGCTGCCGCCCGAGCGGGGCGGCATGGAACTCCACGTGGCACGGCTCATCCGCGCGCAGTCGCTTCGCGGGCACGAACTGGTCGTCGCGCACCGGCGGGGTGAGTGCCCGCAGGGAGCCGAGCCGATGCCCGTGCGGCGTACCCGGGTCAGCCGTGCCGTCTCCTGGAGGTTCGACGAGATCTCGTTCGCGATGGAGTGCGCCGCCGCCCTCCCCCGCGTCCGGCGGCCCGACGTCGTCCACCTGCACGGCGACCACCGGGAGGCTCTCGCCCTCGGCTCCGCCGCCCGGCGCCTCGGCGTCCCGCTCGTGCTGCACGTCCACGGCGCGCTCGCGACGCGTCACCGCCGGATCATGCCGTGGGCCATGCGCCACGTCGACGAGTTCATCGTGGCGGGAACGCGCCCACGGGAGGATCTGCTGTCCACCGGCGTGCCCGACCGGCTCATCCGCATGACGTCCGGCGGCCTGGACCTCGCCCGTCTCGCGGCCTTCCGCGCCGGCGGCCGGGTCAGGCGAGGGCTGATCGTCAGCGTCGGCTCGCTGCTCGAGGTGAAGAACCACGCCCTGACCATCGAGGCGTTCCACCGCGTCAGGCGGCACCACCCGCACGCGCGCCTGGTCATCGCGGGCGACGGGCCAGAGCGGGACCGGTTGCGGCGGCTCGCGGCGGCCGGCCCGGGGATCGAGTTCACCGGGCACATCCCGCCCGACAGCGTCTACTCCCTGGTGAGCGGGGCGGAGATTCTCGTGCACGCGTCGCAGCGGCTTCCCGGCGTGGGCGAGGGGATCCCCAACGCGGCCCTGGAGGCGCTGGCGCTCGGCACCGCCGTGCTGGTCTCGTCCGACTCCTCGCTCGACCCCGCCGCCCCGCCGGACGCCTACCGGATGTTCCGCTCGCGGTCCGCGGACGACCTCGCCGCGCAACTCGACGCGCTCCTGACCGACGACAGGGCACGCATGGAGATGACGGAAAGAGGCCTGCGGGCCGCGGCGGACCTCGACTGGCCGCTGGTGGCCGCGAAGATCGAGCGCTGGTACGACGCGGTCGCGGCCCGCCGGGCGCCCGCGCCGGCGTAGGCCATGGCCCTCGGTTCGCTCGGCCGGATGGCCCGCCGCGCCCGGGTCCCCGGCAGGCGGCACCTGCTCACGTTCACCTCGTTGAGCGCCGCCGGGCTCGGCGAGGCCGTTCTTCCTACGCTCAGCCTCGTCGCCCTGGTCAGGATGACCGGGGCCGAGGCATCGGGGCGCGTCATCTTCGCCCAGTCCCTCGCGACGCTGTGGTTCCTCCTGTGCGATCCCTGCCTGGAGCGGGCCGCGCAGCGCTTCGTCCCGATCGAGCAGCGGCGGACCGGGCACGGCACCGCCCTGTTCCTGCGGCTGCTGCGCCTGGACGCCGCCGTCGGCGTCGCGGCGACCGCCGTCGCGCTCGCCGCCGTCCTCGGCGCGTGGGCCCTCGGCCTCGTCCCGGCCGATCTCGCCCTCATGCTCGCGCTGTCGGCCGCCGGGCGGGGCGCGACCGCGCCCTACGGCACGGCGTACGCGGGCTTCGCCCTCGCCGACGAGTTGCGGGCGTCGGGGAACCTGCGCGTGCTGGGCGCGTTCGTCTCGTTCGCGTTGTCGCTCGCCGGCCTCCTCGCCGGGGGGCCCCTTCTCTACCTGGCCGGCCAGGGGGTGGGCGCGCTCCTGGCCGCGGCCGTGTTCTGCCTGCTCGCCTCGCGCTCGGTCGCGCGGGCGCTGGGACCCCCGGAGGGAAGCCCGCGCCTGCCCGAGGGGCTCGTGCCGTTCACCCTGCAGACCTCGATCGGCACCGTGGTGGCGGGGATATCCGACTCGGGCGTCCTCGCCCTCGCCGGCTTCGCCGGGGGGCCGCACCTCGTCACGATCCTGAAGATCGCCATGGCCCCCGGGCGTTTCTACGCCAACCTCGTCGTCCCGGTGGCGGCGATGCTGTATCCGCGCCTGGCCGAGGCCGTCGCGCGCGGCGAGGGCGCGGCGGCCATCAGGCGGGACGTCCTGCGCGCCACCGCGCTGCTCGCCGTGGGCGGCGCGGCCACGGCGGCGGTCGCGCTCCCGCTGGTCGGCCCCGTCGTCACCGCCGCGTACGGCCTCGAGCACGCCGGCGCGGGCGCGGTCGCCGCGCCGCTGCTCGCCGCCGCATGTGTGAAGGGCCTCGTGTGCTGGTCCAACGTGCTCCCCCTCGCCACCGGGAGGCCGGGCCTGCGACTCGCCTATCTGTCCGCCGAGGCGGTGCTCCTCGTCGCGACGCTGCTGACGGCGGCCTGGACGACCACCGGCGCCCTGGCGGCGGGACTCTTCTTCGCCTGGGGGACGCTGGTCCTGGCCGTGCTCGGGTCCGGATTCTGGCTGCTGTCCCTGCGGTGGCCCGTGCGTCGGGACCACGCGACGGGCCCGTGCGTCAGGCCGGCCCGGCAGGACGGCGGGGTGACCGCGGGCCGGCCGCGAGCCGCCGATGGCGGTCCCGCACAATCTTGAGCAAGGAAACGGCCAACGAGCCGCGCCTCGCCCAGGTCCGATTCACGCGCACTATTTACGGTGCCGTTCATGGAAACAGGCCCGCTCACCTATGGCGCCACCGCGGAAATCGGGGAACGCGGCGAAATCGCCGGGCCGGACACCCGTCCGGCCCGGCGGCGATTCTCCGGACCTTTCTCCCGGCCGGGCCCGGTGTTTCGCCTGCTGCCCGCGGCGTTCGTCTGCGTCGTCACCCTGGCCGTTCTCCTGCGCTATCAGGTTTCTGTTCACGACATCGCGGCCTTCTTCACCTACGTGGCCCTGGGACTGACCTTTCCCGGCGTGCTGCTGGCCAGATTCCTCTGCCGCGGAAACCGGTCTCCGGCCGAGGAACTCGCCCTGGGGCTGGCGCTCGGCTACGCGGCGGAGGTGCCGGTCTACCTCGCCGCCCGCGCGGCGGGCGTCCCGCTGCTCGTGCTGGCGTTTCCCGCCGCGACCTACCTGCTGTTCCTGGCCGTGCCGCGGCTGCGCGGTCATTGGAAGAGCCCCGCCCGCCCGCGGTCGCCGCTGTGGTGGTCGTGGGCGACGGCGCTGGTCATCGCCGGTCTCGTCGTCTGGAGCGCGGCCGCCACCTTCAGGACGAACGCCCTGGCCTGGCCCGCGCTCGGCGCGTCGAACGTCGACACGGCGTTCCACCTGTCGCTGATCGGCGAACTGCGGCACCACGTGCCGCCCACCGACCCCGCCGTCATGGGAGAGCCGCTGCTCTACCACTGGTTCGTCCACGCGGAACTGGCCGCCACGAGCTGGGTGACAGGGGTGGAGCCGGTGGTCCTGCTGCTCCGCCTCGCCATGCTGCCCATGCTGGCCGCGCTCGTCGTGCTGCTGGGCATGGTCGCGCTCCGCGTCGTCGGGTCGCACCGTGGGGCGCTCCTGGCGGTGCTCGCGGCGCTGTTCATCGCCGCCCCCAGCCTCTATCTGGGCAAGAACGGGACGTTCACCTGGGGCGGCGTTCAGGACGAGGCCTGGGCCAGCCCGAGCCAGACGTTCGGCGCGCTGCTGTTCGCGCCGGTCGTCCTGCTGATCATCGAGATCCTGGAGGGCGGGGAACGGCGCCGCGGCAGGTGGCCGGCGCTCGCTCTGTTCCTGGTCGTGGCGACGGGCGCCAAGGCGACGTATCTCCCGCTGCTGGCGGCGGGGCTGGCCGCCGTCGCGGCCGTGACGGCGGCCAGGAGTTTGCGGGTGCCGCGGGCCCCGCTCGTCATGCTGGCGATGACCGCGGCGTGTCTCGTCGTCGCCCAGGCGGTGCTGTACAAGGGGGTGCGGCAGGGCGTCGACCTGGCGCCCCTGTCCCTCGTCACGCACCTGTGGCGCGGCTTCACCGGAGGCGCCGGAGCCCCGGACACCGCGACCGTGATCGGCCTCACGCTCGTCTACCTGTCGTGCTGGGCCATCGCCTGGTGCGGGACCCTGGGCCTGCTCGCCCGGCCCCGCCTGCTCGCGCGCCCCGCCGTCGTACTGATGGCCGGGATGGGCGCCGCCGGGCTGGGCGCGGTCCTTTTGCTCGGCAACAGCCACCTCAACCAGCTCTACTTCCTGCGCGCGGTGTACCCCTACACGGCCGTCGTCTCGGTGTACGGGCTCCTCGTCGCCGTCCGCCGGTCGCGGGCGTCGCGCCTCTCGGTCGTCTGCGCCGCCGCCTGCGGCGCCGTGGCCGCCCAGGTGATCCCCGCCGTCTGCGGGGTCCGCATCCCGTTGCCGCAGGGACGGCCGGCCGCGCTCCTGTATCTGCCCTACCTCGTGATGCTGGCGCTCGTCACCCTGACGGCGATCACCCTGGTCGCGAGGCGGGGCCGTCGGGGTTTCGCGCTCACTTTGACGATGGTCGCCGCCGTGGGCCTGCCGGCGGCGGCGCACGCGCGCCTCGCCGGAGTCCTGACGCCGCGAGTCCTGACGCCGCCGTCCCCGGCCACGGAGGCCGGCCCGCGTACGGCGGCGACCGCCGTGCCGGAGGGCGCCCTGGCCGCCGCGCGCTGGCTGCGCGGGCATTCGTCGCCTGACGACCTCGTCGCCACGAACGGGCACCGGCGCTGGGGAGGGCCGCAGCCCTGCGACGGCCGTCAGGTCTGGGTGAGCGCGCTGACCGAGCGGCGCGTGCTGGTCGAGGGGTGGTCGTACACGGCCGGGAACTGGGCGCGGCTGCGGCCAGGTCAGGGCCCGGAGTGCACCGTCTTCGGGGACCCGGCGCGGCTGCGGGCGAACGACGCGGCGTTCGCCACGCCCTCGCGGGAGTCGATCCTGCGGCTGGGCCGTGACTACGGCGTGCGCTGGCTCTTCGCCGACGTGCGGCACGCCGGGCCGATCGGCCGCCACGCGGCCGAGCGTTTCCGCTCCGGCGACTTCGCGGTGTACGAGATCCCGGACGGCCCGCGATGAGGGCGGCGGGCCGTACGTGACCCGCCCGATGTGAGAGTTCGGCGCGAGAAGGGAGGGCGCCCTGATCGGGCCCCTCCCTGCCTCCACCCGCCTGTCCGGCGGGCACGCCTCAGCGGCCGGCGCTGTGCGCGGTCACCGCGCAGCGGCCCTCCGGGCGGCCGTGTGCCCGATGCCAGAGCTCGAACTGCAGCAGGGACCACAGCACGTCGCTGTGGTCCGACCCGGCCGCGTGCTCCCGCAGCAGCCGGTGCACGGCCTGCGGCCGGAACAGGCCGCGGCCGCGCGCCGTCCCGTCGGTCAGGACCTCCCAGGCGAGGTCGCGCAACTCACCGCGGAGCCACGCGGCGAGCGGCACCCCGAACCCCTTCTTGGGCGCCCGCAGCGGCTCCTGCGGCAGCCAGTCCGCGACCGCCCGCCGCAGCAGCACCTTGGTGCGGCGCCCCCTGACCTTCAGGGCGGCGGGCAGCCCCGCGGCCCACTCCATCAGCACGTGGTCAAGGAACGGCGACCTGCCCTCCAGCGAGTGCGCCATCGTGGTCGTGTCCACCTTCACCAGCAGGTCGCCTGGCAGGTAGGAGACGATGTCGACCTCCTGGGCCCGGCCGGAGCCGGTGGCGGCGCGCGAGTCGAGGAACAGCCGCTCCAGCAGCGCGCCGCTGTCGACGCCCGCCAGCAGCGCGCGGAGTTCGTCGCTGTAGAGCGCCGCCTTCCGCTCCTCCGTGCACCGGGACATCAGCGCGGCGTACCGGCGCGCCGGCGGCTCCGCGACGAAACCCGCGACCCGCCCGAGCCGCCGGCGCAGGGTCCCGTAGTCGCCCCGCTCGGCCAGCGCGGCGCCCAGGCGGCCGCACGCCGCCGCCAGCGGGCCGGGCAGTCCTGGCAGGGCGCCCGCCATGTCCATGAGGGCGTAGCGCCGGTAGCCGCCGAAGGACTCGTCACCGCCGTCGCCGTTGAGCGCCACCGTGACATGGGCACGGGTCATCTCGGCCACGTAGAAGCTCGGGATCGCCGAGGAGTCGGCGAACGGCTCGTCGAACTGCCAGGCGAGGCGTGACAGCATCCCGAGCATGTCCGGGGTGACGACCAGCTCGTGGTGGTCCGTGCCGTACCGCTCCGCCACCATCCGCGCCTTGTGCCGCTCGTCGTAGGCGCTGTCGTCGAACCCGACGCAGAAGGTCCTGACCGGTTCGCCGCTCTGCATCGCCATGGCGGCGACCACCGCGGACGAGTCGATCCCCCCCGACAGGAACGCCCCGACGGGGCGCTCGCTCACCATGCGGATCCTCGTGGCCTCCAGGAGGAGCTCGCGCAGCCGCTCCTCCTCCGCGCGCACGTCGGCGACCCGCCGCGGGGCCGAGACCGGCGACCAGTACCGGCTGACCCTGGCGCGGCCGCCTTCCCAGACGAGCACATGTCCCGGCGGGAGCTTGCGCACCCCCCTGTAGATCGACCAGGGCGCGGGGACGTACTGGTAGGTGAGGTAGTGATGCAGGGCCACCGGGTCCACCTCCCTGCTCATGCCGGGATCCTGGGCGAGCGACTTCAGCTCTGAGCCGAACCAGATCGTGCCGCCGTCGGACCGCCAGTAGAGCGGCTTCTTGCCGACCCTGTCCCGCGCGAGGACGAGCTTGCCCCTGGCCCTGTCCCAGATGGCGAAGGCGAACATGCCGCGCAGCCGGTGGACCATGTCCTCGCCGTGCTCCTCGTAGAGATGCACCAGGCATTCCGAGTCGCCGGCGGAGCGCAGCAGGTGGCCGCGCCGTTCCAGGTCCCGCCGCAGCTCCTCGAAGTTGTAGATCTCGCCGTTGAAGACCGCGACGACCATGCCGTCCTCACTGCGGACGGGCTGTCCGCCGGTCGCCACGTCGATGATCGCCAGCCGCCGCATCCCCAGCGCCGCGCTGTCGTCGCTGTAGAAGCCCTCGCCGTCCGGCCCCCGGTGGGCGATCACGTCGCACATCCGCCGTACGAGCCCGGGGTCGGGCGTGGCGGTCGAGACGATTCCCGCGATCCCGCACATCAGGCTCTCCCGCCGCCGGCCAGTTCCTCGTAGAGCTCTTCGAACCACTCGGCCGTGCCGGCCATGTCCACGCTCGCCGCGCTGTCCAGCGCCCCGGTGCGAAGCTCACGGTGCGTGCCCGGCTCCATGGCCGAGACGATCGCCCCGGCGAGGCCGGAGGCGGAGCCCGGCTCGGTCAGGATTCCGTTGCGGCCGGAGACGACCAGGTCGGGCACTCCCCCGACGCGGGTGGACACCACCGGCACCCCGGCCGCCAGCGCCTCCATCACCACCACGGGCAGCCCCTCGTAGTCGGAGCTGAGCACGAGCAGGTCGGCCGCCGCCACCAGCCGCGCGGCGTGCGGGAACCTGCCGAGGACGCGCACGTGCTCGCCGAGACCGCGCGCCGCCACCTCCCGTACGACCTCCTCCCTCAGGGGGCCGTCACCCGCGAGCAGGAAGAGCGCGTCCGGCCTGCGCCGCACGACCTCGGCGGCGGCCCGGACGAGCAGCCGATGGTTCTTCTGCGGGCGGAAGTTCGCGACGCAGGCGAGCACGAAGGCGTCCTCGGGCACGCCGCACTCGCGCCGCAGCAGGCTCGCCTCGGCGGCCCGCCTCCGCTGCTCACCGACGTCGACCCCGTGCATGCGGGTCCGTACGCGCCGGGCGCCCGCGACGGCGGGCGACCTGGCCACCACCGGTGACACGGCGACGGTGCAGTCGTCCAGCCGCCTGGTCAGGCGGTCCAGGCGCATCGTCAGCGGCCAGCGCTCGCAGTGGACGGTCGAGACGAGGGCGGGCCGGCGCGCGGCGAGCCGCACCAGCGGGCGCAGGACGATGCCGGGCGCCGGAGAGTGCACGTTCAGCACGTCGGGCGCGAGCCCGCGCACCGTGGCCACGAGCCTGGGGTAGACCAGCGGCCGTGGACACCCGCTGAGATCGACGACCCTCGTGCCCGCGGACCGCAGCCGCTCCACGAGCTCGCCCGTCGACGCCCGCAGGCAGACCACCGTGTAGTCCACGGTCCGCTTCGGAGCGCACAGGAGACGCTCCACGAGGAGCACCTCGGCGCCGCCCATGTCGAGGGTCTTCACTACCTCGCACACGCGTAGATCACTCATCCCGCTCCCACTCGATAAAGGCACGCCCGCCGCGAATTCTTTGCCCGGGGCATGCGAATTCGGGCGCGGAAATGACCGGTCAACGCCTCGGGACCGCGTCTCCATATCCACCCGACGACCGAAAGGAAAATCGCCGGAACACCCGGCATCAAGCGGCACACGGATACTTGACTTCTTCTTTCCCCCGAACTCCGGCCATTTTGCCCGTCGGCCGGACGGCCACGTTTTCGATCACGCGCAGGTACCGGATGCGGAAACTCTTTCCCGGCACGGTGAGCGCGCCGCCGTACGGACCGGCTTCGGAGTTAGCTTCAGCCACGTGGAACTGATCTGTCAGCGAGCAGCACGATGACGCCGGACGGCCGTATTCGTGTCATGGAAATCGTCGCGCGCATGAATATCGGCGGGCCTGCGAAACAGGTCATGGGGCTGTACGACGGCCTGGACTCCGACGAGTTCGACCATCGGCTCTACACAGGGCACGTCGACGAGACCGAGGGCGACCAGCTCGCGGGCGCCACGCTCCAGGTCCACCGGGTTCCCGGCCTGGGCCGCTCGATCAGGCCGGGCGACGACTGCCGCGCGCTGCTGCGGCTGGTCGCGGAGATGCGCGCCTTCCGGCCGCACATCGTGCACACCCGGACGGCCAAGGCCGGCGCGCTCGGCCGCGTGGCCGTCTCGCTCGCCGGCATCGGCGCGGCCCGGGCGCACGTGTTCCACGGACATCTGCTGCACGGTTACTTCTCATCGGCGAAGCGCCGTCTGTACGTCTCGGCGGAGCGGCGCCTCGCCGTGATGTCCGATCGCCTCGTGACCGTCGGGTCCGGGGTCAGGGACGACCTGCTCGCGGCCGGGATCGGACGGCCTGAGCAGTACGTCGTCATCCCGCCCGGTGTGGCGCTGGCACGGCCTCCCGGCAGGGACGCGGCCCGCGCCCGCCTCGGGCTGCCCTCGGACGCGCCCGTCGTCGCCTTCGTCGGGCGGCTCACCCGGATCAAGCGGCCCGACCGGTTCCTCGACGCCGCCCGGGCCGTGCTCCACCGGCTGCCCGCGTGCCGGTTCGTCGTCTGCGGCGGCGGCGAGCTGCGGGAGGAGGTCGAGCGGGGCGTCTCCGGCCTGCGGGACTCCTTCCACCTGCTGGGGTGGCGTGGCGACGTCGAGACCGTCTACGCGGCGGCCGACGTGGTGCTGCTCACCTCCGACAACGAGGGCACGCCGCTGACGTTGATCGAGGCGGGCATGGCGGGCACTCCCGTCGTCGCCACCCGCGTGGGCAGCGTCGCCGAGGTCGTCCGCGACGGCGTCACCGGCCTGCTGGCCGCCCCGGACGCGGCCGAGCTGGCCGGGCACGTCCACCGGCTGCTGACCGACCCGCCGCTCGCCCGCCGCATGGGCGAGTCCGCCCGCCTCTGGACGACGCAGACCTTCTCGGTCGAACGCCTGGTGGCCGACACGGAGGCGCTCTACCGATCCCTGAGCGCCGCGCCCGGCTCGATTCCTTGGAGCATCGCATGAACATCCTCGTCACCGGAGGCGCCGGGTTCATCGGCGCCAACCTCTGCAGGGCGCTGACCCTGCGGCCCGAGGTGGAGAGCGTCACCGTGCTCGACGACCTCAGCGGCGGCGACCCGGCCAACCTGGCCGACGTCGGGGCCGACCTCGTCACCGGCAGCATCCTCGACCGGGATCTGCTGGCCGAGCTCGTGCCCGCCGCCACGCACGTCGTCCACCTCGCGGCGCGGCCGTCCGTGCCCAGGTCGGTGAAGGACCCGCTCGCCTCGCACGCCGTCAACGCGACGGGGACGCTGCACGTCCTGGAGGCGTGCCGGGCCACCCGCCCGCACGTGATCCTGGCCTCGTCCTCCTCGGTCTACGGCGACTGCCCCGAGCCGTCCAAACACGAGGACCTGCCGACCCGGCCGCTCAGCCCTTACGGCGCGAGCAAGGTCGCCACCGAGGCGTACGCGCTGGCGTACGCCTCCAGCTACGGCCTGCCGGTGCTGCCGTTCCGCTTCTTCAACGTCTACGGCCCGCTGCAGCCGGCCGGGCACGCGTACGCCGCGGTGGTCCCGGCCTTCCTCAGCGCCGCACTCGCGGGCCGGCCCGTGCCGATCCACGGCGACGGACGGCAGGCCCGCGACTTCACCTACGTGGGCTCGGTGGCCGAGGTCGTCGCCGACGCCGCCGTCCGCGGGGTGACCAGCGCCACGCCGGTCAACCTGGCCTTCGGCACCCGCGTGTCCCTGCTCGACCTCAGGGACGCCCTGTCCGCCGTCCTCGGTCAGCCGGTCGAGGCGGAGTTCCTCCCGCCTCGCGCGGGAGACATCCGCGAGTCGCAGGCGTCGGCCGGGCTGCTGCGCGAGCTGTTCCCCGGCGTGCGGCCGGTGCCGCTGGACGAAGGCCTGCGCCTGACCGCGACCTGGTTCGAGAAGTCCGCGGCCACCGGCCCGCGGCACTGCTGAACCGGCGCCTTTTCTCATCGCCACCCTGTCAACTCCACGTGCTGGGAGAAGTCCTTGACCACGTCAAGCGGGAACACATATCTGATCACGGGCGGAAGCGGCTTCGTGGGCTCTCACCTGACCGACGCGCTGCTCGCCCGCGGCGACTCCGTGATCGTTCTGGACGACATGTCGACGGGGAGCCCGGCCAACCTCGCGCACCACCGCGGCGACCCGCGCCTGCGGGTGGTCCAGGGGTCGGTGCTGGACGAACTCGTGGTGGACGAGCTCACGCACGAGTGCGACGTCGTGGTCCACCTCGCCGCCGCCGTCGGGGTGAAGCTGATCGTCGAGCGGCCGCTGCGGTCGCTGACCACCAACATCCGCGGCTCGGAGATCGTGATCGGGGCCGCGCACCGGTACCGGCGGAAGATCCTCGTGACCAGCACGAGCGAGATCTACGGCAAGAACTCCGGGGGCCCGCTCACCGAGACGGCCGACCGGGTCCTGGGCAGCCCCGACGTCGTCCGGTGGGCCTACAGCACGGCCAAGGCCGTCGACGAGATCCTGGCCAACGCCTACCACCGCGAGCGGGGGCTGCCGGCGATCGTCGTACGGCTGTTCAACACCGTGGGCCCCAGGCAGAGCCCGGCGTACGGGATGGTCATCCCCCGGCTCGTCCGGCAGGCGGTGTCCGGCGTGCCGCTCACCGTCCACGGCGACGGCACGCAGACCCGCTGTTTCGCGCACGTCCGGGACGTGGTGCGGGCCCTCGTCCTGCTGCTGGACGACGAGCGCGCCGTCGGGCAGACCTTCAACGTCGGCTCCAGCGGCGAGGTGAGCATCCTGGAGCTCGCCAAGCTGATCGTCGAGCTGTCCGGGAGCACGTCCGGCGTCGACCTCGTCCCGTACGCCGAGGCGTACGGCAACGGCTTCGAGGACATGGTCCGCCGGGTGCCCGACACCGCCAGGCTGCGCGGGCTGACCGGGTGGACGCCCGCCCTGTCGCTGGACGACATCCTGCTGGAGACCATCGCGGAGGCCCGCGCGGAGCTCGCGGCCACCGGCCGGTGAACGGCAACCCCGCCCTGGTCGTCGCGGCCGCCGCGTTCACGGCCTGCGCGCTGGCCACCCCCGTGGTGCGCCGCCTCGCGCTGCGCTGGGGGCTGACGGACCGGCCCGGCGGCCACAAGTCGCACCGGAGGCCGACGCCCTACCTCGGCGGGCTCGCCATCATGCTGGCCACGGTCGTCCCCACGCTCGCGCTCGCCGGCCCGGCGGCCACCCGGATCGCCGGCATCCTCGTCGGCGCGGTCGCCATGGCCGTGCTGGGCCTGATCGACGACGTCGCGCCGCTCCCCCCGCCGACCAGGCTGGCCGTACAGGCCCTGGCCGCCGGGGTGGTGGTGATGAGCGGCGTGGTGGCCCCGGTCACCGGCACCGGCCTCGACCTGGTCATCACGCTGCTGTGGATCGTCGTGGTGACCAACTCGTGCAACCTGCTCGACAACATGGACGGCGCGCTCGGCGGCGTCACCCTGGTCGGCGCCGCGCTCCTGTCCGCCGCCGCCTTCGTGTCCCGGCAGCCGGAGACCGGCCTGCTCCTGGCCGCCCTGTCCGCCGCCGCCCTGGGGTTCCTGCTGTTCAACTGGGCGCCGGCGCGGATCTTCATGGGAGACGCGGGGTCGCTGTTCATCGGGTTCACGCTGGCCTCGTCCGCCGCCCTGCTGGTCACCGGCGCCACCGGCCCGGGCGCCGCGGTCGCCGGCCTGCTGCTGCCGGCCTTCGTCGCGACCGTCGACACCGGGATCGTGCTGCTGTCCAGGCGCAGGGCGGGCCGGCCGCTGCTGCAGGGCGGCTCCGACCACCTCTCCCACCGGCTGCACCGGCTCGGGCTGAGCAAGCGGCTCACCGCCCTCGTGCTCGCCGCCCTCGCGGGCGCGGCCGGCCTCCTCGACCTGGCGATGACGCTGGGCTGGATCGCGCCGCTCGCCACGGCGGCAGGCGCGGCGAGCGCCGCGTGCGTAGTGGTCGTGCTGGCGCAGCGCGTTCCCGTCTACCCGCCGATACGTCCGAAGACCCCTATCCATGTGAGGCGATGACACACTCATGGAACTGCTCCATCACGTACGGCTGATACGCGCACACTGGCCGCTCCTGCTGGTCTCACTCCTCGCCGGAACGGGAGTGGCCTTCGCCATCACCACCCAGGCCACACCGAGGTACGTCGCCGGGATCACCATGCTGGTCTCGGCGCACGACCCGGACGGCAGCCTCTCGACCGCCCTTCAGGCGGGGACGCTGTCGCAGCAGCGGGTGCAGTCGTACGCCGCCCTGCTCACCAGCCGCCGGGTGGTCGCCAGGATCGCCCCGAGCGCGGACGTGCGCGAACTGCGGGACGCCATCACCGCCACCCCTGTCCCCAACACCTCCCTGCTGCGGGTCACCGTCGCCGACAGCGACCCCGCGCGCGCCGCACGGCGGGCCGACGCCCTCGGCTCCGTGTTCATCCGGCTGATCGACGAGATCGAGCGGCCCGACGCCAAGAGCCCGCCCACGGTCAGGGTGACGGTGGTCGACAGCGCGGAGGTCCCCGACGTTCCCGTCTCGCCCCGGCCCGTGGTCAACCTGGCGCTCGGCGCACTGATCGCGCTGTTCACGGCCATCGGGGGGATCGTCCTGCGCGACCGCATGGACACGACCGTGAAGACCGTCGACGCCCTCAGGGAGATCACCGGGAGCTCCACCCTCGGCGTCATCGGCTACGAGCGCGAAGCCCGGCGGCATCCGCTCATCGTGCACGGCCAGGGCCGGTCGCCGCGTGCGGAGGCGTTCCGGTCGCTGCGGACGAACCTCCAGTTCATCGGGGTGGACAGGCAGCCCAAGTCGCTCGTCGTGACCAGTTGCCTGCCCGACGAGGGCAAGTCGTCCACCTCGGTCAACCTCGCGATCACCATGGCGCAGGCGGGCTGGCGGGTGATCCTGGTCGACGCCGACCTGCGGCGTCCGAGCGTCCCGCACTACCTCGGCATCGAGGGCGGCACCGGGCTCACCGACGTCCTCATCGAGCGGGCGCGTCTGGACGACGTCGTCCAGACGTGGGGGCAGCCGGGCCTTTCCGTGCTGCCCAGCGGCCGGATCCCGCCGAACCCCAGCGAACTGCTCGGTTCGCGGGGCATGCGCTCGGTGCTGGCCAGGCTCACCGAGGAGTACGACATCGTGATCGTCGACGCGCCGCCGCTGCTGCCCGTCACCGACGCCGCCGCCCTCGGCGCGATCTGCGACGGCGCGCTGCTCGTCGTACGGCACGGCAAGACCCGGCGCGAGCAGGTGGTCAGGGCGGGCGAGCTGCTGGCGTCGATCAACGCCCGCCTCGTCGGGACGGTGCTGAACTGCGCCCCGTCGAAGCGGAGCGGCGACTACTACGGGTACGGGTACGACTCGGCGGACCACGAGACGGCGCCGGAGGCGCCGCGCCCCCAGGCGCCGCTGCCCGCGTAGCGAGCCGGTAATGTCCGCGGGGCCGCGTCGGGTGACGCGGCCCCGCCGTTTGTTCACGTCCGTTCGCACGCGTGCGCGCGGCGGCGGGCGACAGCCGGGGGGTCAGGCCCGCGTGTCCGTCAGCAGGCGGATCGGGACGGCGAGCGCGTCCGCGATGCGGCGGGCCGCCTCCCGGTAGGCCCTGCACGAACCTCCGTACGGGTCGGCGATGTCCGGCCGGTCCACCCGGACCAGCCCGCGCAGCGCTCCGGCCTCCGCGAGCAGGGCCCGCGCCCTGCCCACGGGATCCGCGTGGCCCAGCACGCTCTCGGCCGGGACCGCGCCGGCCAGCGCGCCGAACTCGGGGATGGTGAACGCGCGCGCCGCGGCACGCGGGTGCAGGGCCACCGCCCGGGCCCGGTGCTCGGACGAGGCCGCCAGCACGAGATCGGCGCCGGCCACCGCGTCGGCGGTGAGCGGGCGCGAGGAGAAGCCCCGGGGATCGCCGCCGAGCCGCGACAGCACCTCGCTCGCCCGCTCGGCCATCGGCAGCCCCGCGCGGGCGCGGGTCCCCGCGCTGCCCACGAGGATCGGCGAGCCGGGCCCGAGCGCGGCAAGGGCGAGCCGCTCGGCCATGGCCGACCTGCAGATGTTCCCGGTGCACACGAACAGGACGCGGAAGGTCTCCGCGCCCTCCTCCGCGCCCTCCGGCGCGCCGTCCGCGTCCGTCTCCTGGGCGGTGGCCTCCCCCGCACGCGTACGCTCCATGGGCGGGACGCTAGGCCGCGCCCGGCGCGCCGCCGTCCGCGGCACGCCGGGTTTTACGGATCCTGTCGGTTCCCGCCGTCGCCCGTCAGGAGGAGCAGCCCCTGCTGTCGGCCGTGACCAGCGTGCGCTGCGGGCGGACGAGCGGCTGCGCGGGAACCACGGGCGCCGCCGCCGAGTAGGGCTCGACCAGGTCGACGTCCAGCGTCCTCGACTGGCCCGGCGCGAACTCCAGCACCTTGGAGATGACGGGATGGGACCGCTCGGTCTCCGCGTAGAACGACACGGGCCGCTCGTCGAGCCTGACCGCGGTCGCCTTCGCGCCGACCGAGGCGTACAGCGACACCCACAGCAGGTTGGAGCCGGCGGCGTGCGGGCGTCCCGGGTCGTCGAGCCGGGCGGTGACGTACGCAGGCAGCGGCCCGCGCGGCGCGTCGTTGGTCAGCCGGATCCGCACCCGGGAGCTGCGCTGCCCGTCCGGGCGGCACGGGCCGAGCTCGTAGGTGAGCGAGCGGTCCAGGTAGTAGTCGAGCTTGGTGCCGGCCGAGTTGTTGACCACGAGCCCGGCGTACGGCCCCCGCCGCTCGGGCAGCACCCCGCCGAGGGGGGTGGCCGCCAGGCGGCGCTGCTCGTCCTCGTCGCGGCTCCAGACGCGGAGCCGGTGCTCGCTCACCATGCGCGCGAACGCGGGCAGCAGCCGCGTGGGCCGGTCCAGCGCGCCGGTCAGCGCCTCGCTGACCGCGCCGGCGATCCCGACCAGATATCTCTTGCGCTCCGCCGGGTCGGGATAGCGGGCATAGGCCTGGCGCTCCGTCAGGTCGACGACGTTGCCCGCCGTCACCGTCTCCCCACCGGGGATCCGCACCGGCCCGATCGCGCCCAGGATGTGGGAGAGGCCGACCGGGTCGGTCGCGATCGCGCCGTCGAGGTCCTGGCCGGTCTGGCGGCGCCACAACCCGGTCCAGGTCTGCGCCGCGTAGGGGAAGTGCGGGGACAGGTTGGACACGGAAAGCGTCGTGGCCGCGCCCGGTCCGTACCTGGAGACGAACTGGCGGCCGAGGTCGGCGACGGGCTTCGCGCTCGCCGCCAGGCCGGTGTTGGCGGACAGCCGCGCGACCGACACCCTGCCGCGGTCGGCCTTCAGGACGCCGAACGCGCCGACGAGGCCGCCGGTGCCGCGGGACTCCGCGTTGGTCTCGAACGCCAGGAAGTAGCGGCGGGGACCGTCGCGGCCGAGCATGGGCGGCAGCAGCGCGGCGGCCTCCGCCCCCTGGCTCAGCATGCCGCGCAGCCGGATCGTCTCGCGGAGCACGGTGTCGCGTGCCCCGTCCAGGGCGGCCAGTCCCGTCGACGCGGGCGTGCCCGCGACTCGCGACCTCGCGGCCTCCACGCGGACGGCGCCGTCGCGCAGCACCGGCGCCATCGCGTCGAGCGCGGCGAGCACGCCGCGCAGGTCGCCGGGCGCCCGCGCGCTCGCGGACAGCAGCGGCGCGGTCGCGCGCTCCACCCTGGCCAGCACGTCGGTGACGTCCGCGACGGACGCCGCCAGGCCCCTGGCCGTCGCCGCGCCCTCGCCCACCACGGGAAGGCGCGTGAGCAGCCCCCAGTAGAGGCCGCCGGTCAGCCGCCGCGCCTCGGCCGCGTGCGTACGGGCGGCCGCGAGCGTCGTCACGGCGGAAGGCGTGCCGACGTCCCCCGCGCGCAGCCGGAGCAGCGCGTCCCTCGTCGCCTCGAGATGGTCGCGCACGCTCATCCCGAGATGTGCCGCCCAGCCCCCGGCCAGTATCAGGCCGAGGGCCAGCGACGGCAGGCCGACAACGGCCAGCCGGCGATTTCTGCTACTCGGCACCGCTGGACCGGCGACGGCGCGCGGACATCAACGTGCCACCCAGGGCGACGGCGAGCAGGCCCGCGCCCGCGGCCGCGACGCCCATCGGCGCGCCGGTGAACGGCAGCCCGGGACCACCGGCAGGACCGCCGGGACCGGCCGCGGTCGGTGCGTAACCGCCTCCGTCCGCCATCCCCTCCGGCCCCATGCCGTCCGGTGCCTCCTCCTCGTAGGTGTCCTCGTCCGGCTCCTCCCCCGGCTCCTCCCCTTCCTCGATGACGTCCTCGGCGGGCATCGCGGCGGTCGCGGCCTCCGGCGCCCCGTCGGCGTTCTGGAAGGCGTTCTGCACCGGGGCGACGCCCTCGTTGCCGCCCATGCCTCCGGGCGCGACGACGGGCTGCGTCGGCGTGTTGCTCGAGGTGTCGTTGTTCGTCCAGACGCCGGGGCCGTTGCCACCCCACATGGGGGAGTTGTACATCGGCCACCAGCCGTTGTTGTTGTTGCAGTTCTCACCCGTGCAGACGGGTTGCACCGTCTCCCCCGGATCGTTCTCGACGACCGGCGTCACGACCGGGGTCACCACGTTCTCCACGGTGACGGGCCTGGGCGGGTAGACGCCCTCGCCCGTCACCGTGAAGCCGACGGTCTGCGCCGCCGCGGCCCCGGGCATCCCGAGGGCCAGGCCGCCGGCGACCGTCACCGCCAGAAGAATGGGTACATTATTTTTTCGCGCCACTTTGGGTCTCCCGATAACGGCCGCTCAATTCATTGAGCGTTTGCCCCGGACTGCCAGCGATATTTCGCTGCTCGACTGTTATATGCGCCGAAAGTGGATCTGCTCCGATTCGGCGCACCGTCTTGCCGAAGGATCCATTCGGGCTTCCACTTCTTTGACCACGGTCCGTTGCCGCGGACCGGGGCCGCGGAAAGCCCGCACCCTGCCGGAGGAACCGCGGGCGATGAGCGGCTGGCGATGGACCGCTGGTGAACGCCGGCTGCCGGCCGGGCCGTGACGAACGCACGGCGACGCGGACCGCTCGCACCTTCGGGCACGCCATCGCGTGCCGCCCTCGGATGCCGCGGGCACCACGGGTCACCGAGCAGCCCCCGGCCCGCGATGAGGCCGGGGGACCGGCGACCGGCGAGCCGACGGTCCTTCTCCCTGGTTCAGCGAGCGCCCGCGGAACGGCGGCGCCGCGAGGGCAGCAGTCCGCAGCCGAAGGCGAGGGCGGCGGCCAGCAGGCCCGCGCCCGTCGCGGCGATCCCCGCCGGGGCGCCCGTGAACGGCAGCTGAGCGCCGCCGCCCGGGACCGCGGCCGGCGCGGGACCGCCACCGCCCATCGGGCCCATGGCCTCGGGACCCATGCCCATCGGCGCCTCGTCCTCGTAGAAGTCCTCGGGCTCCTCCTCGGACTCCTCCTCGTCGAAGACCTCCTCGGGCTCCTCCTCCGGCTCCGCCTCGACGACGTCTTCGGCGGGCATCATGGCGGCCGCGGCCTCCGGCGCCCCGTCGGCGTTCTGGAAGGCGTTCTGCACCGGGGCGACGCCCTCGTTACCGCCCATGCCGCCCATGCCGCCGGGAGCGACCATGGGCTGCGACGGCGTGTTGCTCGTGGAGTTGTTCGCCCAGACGCCGGGGCCGTTGTTGCCACTCACCATGGGGTAGTTCCACATCGGCCACCAGCCGTTGTTGTTGTTGCAGTTGTTCCCGGTGCAGGCGGGCTGAGCCACGACCGGCTCCTCCTGCTGCTGCTCCTGGACGACCGGCTCTACGACCGGGGTGGTGACGGCCGACTCCACGACCGGCTGCTCCACGACCCTGTCCACTTCCACGTCCGCGTCCGGCTTGTGCTTGGACTTACCGGTGGAGCGCTCCTCGTCGCGCACCGGCTCGTCCTCCCACCGGAGCTCCGACTCGGGCTCGCCACCCATCGCGGGGTTGACCACGGCGTCCACCACGGGCTTCAGCGCCTTGGCGATCGTCTTGGCCTCCACCACGGGCTCGGCCGCCGCCACCACCGGCTTCGCGGCAGCGGCCTTGATCTCAGGCGCGGCCTTGACCTCGGGCTTGGCCTCCACGGCGGGCTGGGCCTCCACCGCGGGCTTGGCCTCCACCGCGGGCTTGGCCGCGGCCTCCGCCACCGGCGTGGCGGCAGCGGCCTCGGGCTTGGCCTCGGGCTCGGCCGCCGGCATCACGGCGGCGATCTCGCCCTGGGTCTCCGGCTCTGCCTCCGCGGCCGGCTCTGCCTCCGCGGCCGGCTCTGCCGCAGCGGGCTCGGCAACGGGCTCGGCAGCGGGCTCGACGACCGCGGGCTCTGCAGCGGGCTCTGCCGCGGCCTCCTCCACCGGCTTCGCGGCAGCAGCGTCGGCCTCGGGCTTGACCTCGGGCTTGGCCTCCACCGCGGACTCAGCGGCGGGCTCAGCTGCGGTCTCTACTGCCGTGTCCGCCTCGGGCTTCGCCCCATCGGCAGCGGCCTCGGCCGCAGGCTTGGCCTCCAGCGTGACCGCCGCCGCGACCGTCACTCCCTGATCCGCACCGCTTCCGTCCTCGGAAACGCCGGAGCCGCAGGGCCCGGGGTCGCACTGATCGGGCTGCGCGACGTGCCGCTGCGCCGACGAGTGGGTTTGGGCATTGGCGATGCCGTTGACGCCGAGCGTCAGGCCGCCCGCGACCGTCACCGCCAGAAGAACGGGTACTGTATTTTTTCGCGCCACTTCGGACTCCCGATAAGGGCTGCTCATCTGAATGAGCATTTCTGAGTAACCAGCGATATTTCGCTGCTCGACCGTTATATGCGTCCGACATGGAGCCGCCTCATCCGGCGCACGCTGCTTACCGAAGGATCGGCCAGGTTTTCACTTCGTTGACCACTCCGCATCGCCGCAGGCTCGGCCCACCGTACGTCCCGTGAAAGGCGATTCCGGACGTGGACACGCGACGAGATCGTCATTCCCCTGTCCGGCCTGCCAAAGAATTCACCAACGCCCCTCGCGCGGAGGCCGCCGGGAGCCGGCCCGAGGCCATACTCGGTTCGTGCGCGGACAAGACGACGGAGCGGTGCGGGCGGTCACGCGGGTCATCGCGGAGCTGTGCCTGCCCGTGGGGCTGATCCTGCTGCTGTTCTACGCGTACCTGCTGTGGGGCACCGGCGCGGAGACGGAGCGCGAGCAGCAGGTGCTGCAGCACCGGCTCGGCGAGGTGTTCGACCGGCACGACAGGCACGCGGCTCCCGGCGAGGTCCGCCTCGGCGACGCGCTGGCGATGCTGCGCATCCCGCGGCTGGGCCCCGGCTACCGGTTCGCCGTCGTCGAGGGCGTCGGCCCGGCCGAGCTGCGCAAGGGCCCCGGCCACTACCCAGGCACGGCGCTGCCCGGCCAGCCGGGCAACTTCGTGCTGTCCGGTCACCGCACCACCTACGCCGCGCCGTTCAACCGCATCGACGAACTGCGCCGCGGCGACGAGATCGTGGTGGACGCGCGGGACGCCCGCTACACCTACGAGGTCACGCGCAAGGACGTCGTCGATCCCGGGGACATCGGCGTCATCGACCCCGTTCCCGGCCATCCCGGGCGGCGGCCGTCGACCGCGCTGATGACCATGACCACCTGCCATCCGGAGTTCTCCGCGGCGCAGCGCCTGGTCGTCCAGGGCGTGCTCGTCCGCCGCGAGGAACGCCACGGCTAACCGAGGGAGATCCGGCGTGTACCGATTCCTCTGGCGGCGGCTGCCCGGCGGCACCGCGCTCCGGCTGTCCGTCGTCCTGCTGCTGACCGGGGTCGCGATGGCCGCGCTGTGGTACGTCGTGTTCCCCTGGCTGGCCCCCCGGGTGCCGCTCGGTTGAGCGCACCGCCCACCATGACGCGGTAGCAAGGAACCCGGCGCCGCCACGCGGCGCGGCGGCGAGAGTCAGCGGCGGGCGAGAGTCAGAGTGCGACGCCGAGGAGCGCGTCGGCGACGTCGCGCACCAGCGCGGGGGCGGACGCGTCGTCGCCCTCGGCCGCCGCCCAGGCGTCGACCACCGCGAGCGCCGCCGGGGCGTCGAGGTCGCCGGCGAGGCGCTCGCGCACCGCCTCCAGCACCGGGCCGCCCGCCGGGCCCGCGGGACGCGCCACCGCCGCCCGCCACCGCGCCAGCCGCTCCTCCGCCGCGGCGAGCTGGTCCGGCGTCCACTGCCAGTCCGTGCGGTAGTGGTGCGCCAGCAGGGCCAGCCGTACGGCCATGGGGTCGGCAGTCTGCCGCAGCCGGGAGACGAACACGAGGTTGCCCTTGGACTTCGACATCTTCTCGCCGTCCAGGCCGACCATGCCCGCGTGGACGTACGCCCGCGCGAACGGCCACTCGCCGGTGGCCACGTGGCCCTCGCAGGCGCCCATCTCGTGGTGGGGGAAGATCAGGTCGGAGCCGCCGCCCGCGACGTCGAAGCCGCTGCCCAGGTTGCGCAGGGCGATGGCGGTGCACTCGACGTGCCAGCCGGGCCTGCCGCGGCCGAACGGCGACTCCCAGGACGGCTCGCCCGGCCGCTCCGCCCGCCACAGCAGCCAGTCGAGCGGGTGGCGCTTGCCCTCCCTGGCGGGGTCGCCCCCGCGCTCGCCGAACAGTTCCAGCATGGTCGTCTCCGAGTAGCCGGAGACGGCGCCGAACTTGGGCGCCGCGGCGACCGAGAAGTAGACGTCCCCGTCGATCTCGTAGGTGGCTCCCCGCTCCGCCAGCCGGGCCACGAGGTCGGCGATCTCCCCGATGGTCTCGGTGACCCCGACGTACTCGCGGGGCGGCAGGATGCGCAGCGCCTCCATGTCGGACCGGAACAGCTCGATCTCACGCTCGCCGAGGGAGCGCCAGTCGGTCCCGGTCGCCTCGGCCCGCTCCAGCAGCGGGTCGTCCACGTCGGTG
Source organism: Microbispora sp. H11081 (assembly GCF_012999535.1). GTDB lineage: Bacteria > Actinomycetota > Actinomycetes > Streptosporangiales > Streptosporangiaceae > Microbispora. Next base: position 162,347 of record NZ_JABBWV010000002.1, on the reverse strand, counting down.
GCGTTCTGGGTGTAGTGCACGTCGTGGCCGGCGTCCCGCCACACCCGGTTGACCAGGTCGAAGGCGAGGTAGGTGTTGGCGTGCCCGAGATGGGTGGCGTCGTAGGGCGTGATGCCGCACACGTACAGCCGGGCCTCGCCGGAAGGGGCCGTCTCCCGCACCTCACGGGCGGAGGTGTCGTACAGACTGAGCGGACGGCCCGGACCAGGCAATCTTGGGACATTCGGAGCAGACCACGATCGCATGGTGTGCAGCCTATCCGCGTGGCCGGCGTACCGGTTCAGCCGGTCTGCTCCACGAGGTGTCGATCTCGTGCCAGGTGTCGAGGTCGTCCGGCTGCGGGCAGAAGTCGTAGCGCAGCCCCTCCTGCGCGATGGCGACCAGCGTGACCGACAGGCTGGCGAAGACCCGGCCGTCCGGCAAGCGCCGCCGCATGACCAGCGCGCGGGGATCGTCCCAGGGCAGCCCGGCGCCCGACGCGGGGTCGAGCCACTCCCCCCAGAACCGTCCGGAAGAGCCACCCGTTCTCCATCGTGGCCGGGCGGCCTCGGCGAACCTGGGCCTGAACCAGGCGGTGCGCGGCGCGCTCTCGCCGCGGTCCCAGCCCGCGTTGACGATCATGTGCACGCCCTCGGTCAGCTTCTCCTCGGCCAGGCTCTCGCCGTCCCAGCTCCACAGCCGTACGCCGTCGAGCCCGCCGAGCACGAGATGAAAAGGGTCGTACCAGGACAGGTCGAGCGACGGGAGCTCCCCCGTGGCGGCGGCGAGAAGGGGCAGTTCGCCGCGCGAGTGGCGCCTGCCCTCCCGGGCCGGGGTGCCCTCGCCGTTGAGCAGCGCCGCCACTCTCCGCTCCGCGGGGTCGGCGGCCAGCCAGGTGCCGCCCGCCAGCAGATCGCGACCGCCGACCAGGCCGGGGTACGCGGGCCAGTGCCGGTCGGGCGACATCCACGGCCGCGTGACGAACTCGTCACGCACTCCCGCGAGCAGCACCGGCGTGCCGGACTCCGGCTCGACGCTCACGACGACCGTACACAATGCGCGTTCCCTCCAATATCGGTAGAGACCTCTGCAGAGTGCACAATCCACACGTTATGCGCAAGCCTTACCCTGATCAAATCGGGGGCCACGGGATCGCCGGCCAGTCCTCGGAGGGGTGCGGATGGATCCCGGTGGCCAGCAGCCTCTTGACGCGCTCCCAGGTCGCCTCCACCTCGGCCTGGGTCAGCAGCTCGCGCAGGCGCCGGCCGAGAGGGCCGCGCTCGATATCTCGCTCCAGCCGCACCAGCACGTTGACCGCCTCACGCGGGAGCGTTTTGCCGCGCCACTGCCACAGCACGGTGCGCAGCTTGTCCTCCACCGCGAAGCAGACCCCGTGGTCGACCCCGTACACGTGCCCGTCGGGCAGCGGCAGCAGGTGGCCGCCCTTGCGGTCGGCGTTGTTCACCACCGCGTCGAAGACGGCCATGCGGCGAAGCGCGGGGTTGCGGCTGCGCATGAGGGCCATCAGGTCGACCTCGCCGTCGGCGTCGATCCACAGCTGCACCATCCCCGGGCCGAAGGGGCCCTCCCGGTAGACGGTCGGCGGCACGATGCGCCATCCGGTGGCCGCCGCCACCTCGTAGGCGGCCACCTCGCGGGCCGCCAGGGTGCCGTCGGGGAAGTCCCACAGAGGCCGCTCCCCGCGCACCGGTTTGTACACGCACGCCGCCGCGTGCTCACCGTCGCTGATCGAGCAGTAGAGCGTCATGTTCGTGGCCTCGACGAGTCGTCCCGCCACTTCTAAGGTGCCATCCCGCAGCAGCCGCATCGCCGCCGCGTCGTCCAGCCCCGCTCCGTCCACGTCGCCGATGCTCGCCTCGTCCTCCGCCGTCATCCGCTCGCCCGCCCGCGCGGCGTGCCGCCACCCTTCCGCCCGCTCACACCGTGCCCCTCATGCCGAGAACACCCCGGGATGATGACCGTTGAGGCGGACGCAGATGTGCCCCTCGGGATCGAGCGGCCTGCCGCACAGCGGGCACGGCGGGCGGCCCGCGGCCACCACGTCGAGCGCCCGGCGGCTGAACGCGCGGGCGGCGGCGGCGCTGATCCGCACCCTGAGCACGGCGGGCTCGGGCCGGCCGTCGTCCAGCGGCGGCTCGTCCTCCTCCTCGTCGTCCTCCGTGGCCTCCTGCGCCTCGATGATCACCTGCGCCGTTTCCGGATCCCAGGCGAGCGCCATCGTCCCCACGCGGAAGTCCTCGTCGATCGGCAGGTCGAGGGGGCCCTCGTCGGCCAGTTCCGCGGGGGCCATGGCCGGGACGGGCGCGCGTCCCCCGCTTCGCCGCAGCACCTCGTCGAGCAGCTCGTCGAGACGGTCGGCCAGCACGGCGACCTGGAACTTCTCGAGCGCCACCGTGGTGATCCTGCCCTGGCCGCGTGCCTGCAGGAAGAAGGCTCGTGCGCCCGGTTGCCCCACGGCACCGGCCACGAACCTGTCAGGCGGATCGTAGTCGAAGACCGGCATAGCCCGACCTTATGTGGTCCCGGCTCCGCCGCCGACGGCGGCGTCGCTTCCGGTGCTTGTTTCTCCCCCGTTCCCGCCCTCCGACACCTCCGGCGGCGGCAACAGGTTGGCGATCCCGCCGCCCACGTCGTTGGCCCTGAGCAGGAAGGGACGCAGGGGGGTGTAGCGGATCACCGTGACGGAGGCGGGGTCGGCCGTCACCCGCTGGAACTGGTCCAGATGGAGGCCGAGCGCGTCGGCCACGATCGCCTTGATCACGTCGCCGTGGCTGCAGACCACGTAGGTGGCCTTCTCGCCGAGCCGCTCGTTCCAGTCGCGCACGGCCCGCACGGCCCTGTTCTGCACCTCGGCCATGGCCTCGCCGCCGGGGAACACCGCCGCGCTCGGATGTGCCTGCACGACCCGCCACAGCGGCTCCTCGGCCAGCTCCTTCAGCGGCCGGCCGGTCCACTCGCCGTAGCCGCACTCACCGAACCTGTCGTCGGTCTGCACCGACAGAGGGCGGCCCTGCGCGATGGCGGCGGCGGTCTCCACGCACCGCTCCAGCGGGCTGGACACGATGGCGTCGAGCTCCAGGGGCGCGAGCCGCCCGGCCACCGCGCTCGCCTGCTCCCTGCCGCGCTCGTCGAGATGGACGCCCGGGGTCCAGCCGGCCAGCACCGGGCCGGTCATCGCGGTGAGGCCGTGCCGTACGAACAATACGGTCGTCATGACTGCACCACTCCGAGGGACAGCAGCGTGAGGAGGAACGTTCCGGCGAACACCCGGTAGACGACGAAGACGATGGTCGAGTGGCGCGCGACGTAACGCAGCAGCCAGGCGATGGAGGCGTACCCGACGACGAACGACACGAGGGTCGCGACCACGGTGGCCGCCACCGGCGGGCCGCCGCCGTCGCCGACGTGCCGCAGCTCGAACAGCCCCGACAGGATCACCGCCGGGATCGACAGCAGGAAGGAGTAGCGGGCGGCCGCCTCGCGCGTGTACCCGAGGAACATGGCGCCGGTCATCGTGGAGCCCGAGCGGGACGCGCCGGGGATCAGCGGCAGCATCTGCCACGCGCCGATGATCAGGCCGTCGCGCATGGTGAGGTCGGCGACCTCCTTCTTCTTGCGGCCCATCTGGTCGGCCGCGAGCAGCAGCAGGCCGAAGACGATGAGCATGGCCGCGTTCAGCCACAGGTTGCGGGCCGGGCCCTCGATCGCGTCCTTGAACAGCAGTCCCGCGACGCCGATCGGGATCGTGCCCAGGCCGATGTACCACCCCATGCGCGCGTCGAGGTCGCCCCGCAGCTCCGGCGTCCACAGGCTGCGCAGCCAGGTCCAGGAGATGCGGACGATGTCCCGCCAGAAGTAGATGAGCACCGCGAGCATGGTGCCGAGCTGGATCACCGCGGTGAACGCGGCGCCGGGATCGCCCCATCCGGCCAGCTTGGGCACGATCAGCAGGTGGGCCGAGCTGGAGATTGGCAGGAACTCGGTGAGCCCCTGCACGAGCCCGAGCACGATCGCCTGTAGTACGTCCATGGTGCGGACAGCCTATCGGCTAGTCTGTCCGAACCATGGATCAGCGACTAGTCGGGCGCAGCGGCCTGTCGGTGTCCAGGATCGGGCTCGGCACGATGACCTGGGCCAGGGACACCTCCGCCGAGGAGGCGACGGCGCAGCTCACCGCCTTCGCCGAGGCGGGCGGCACGCTGATCGACACCGCGGACGTGTACGGCGGCGGCGACGCCGAGCGCCTGATCGGCCGGCTCGTCCGCGACGTGGTGCCCCGCGCGGAGCTGGTGATCGCCACCAAGGCGGTGCTCACCCCCGGCGGGGAGCGGGACGCCTCCCGCCGCCATCTCATCCAGGCGCTGGACGCCTCCCTGGGCCGGCTCGGGCTGGACGAGGTCGACCTGTGGCAGCTCCACGCGTTCGACCCCCGGGTGCCGCTGGAGGAGACGCTCGCCGCCGTCGACTTCGCCGTCTCCACCGGCCGTACGGCCTACGCGGGCGTGTGCAACTACGCCGGCTGGCAGCTCGCGGCCGCCGCCACCCGGCAGCGGTGCGGCGACTCGCGGGCCCCGATCGTCGCGGCGCAGGCGGAGTACTCCCTGCTGGCCAGGGACGCCGAGGAGGAACTGCTCCCGGCCGCGGCGCACGTCGGCGCCGGGGTCCTCGCCTGGTCGCCGCTGGGACGCGGCGTGCTGACCGGCAAGTACCGCACCGGGATCCCGGCCGACTCCCGCGCCGCCACCCCGCACCTCGCCGAGTTCGTCCGGCCCTACCTGGACGAGCGGTGCCGCAGCATCGTGGAGTCGGTGACCACGGCGGCGGAGGGTCTCGGCGTGTCGCCGCTCGCGGTGGCGCTCGCCTGGGTGCGCGACCGCCCGGGCGTGTCGTCGGCGATCGTCGGCGCGCGCACCCACGCCCAGCTCCTCGGCGTGTTACAGGCCGAGAAGCTGACACTGCCATGGGAGATCCGCGAGGCTCTGGACGACGTCTCCGACCCGTGAGCGCCGCGGCGCCGCGCGCCGGGCGAACGAGAATCGTCCTCACGTATCACACATCGATACCGAACTGCAACTTTCTGCTGCATAACCCCGCGCTCTGGCGAAGAGTGGCGGGTATGTCGGGGGATGAACCAGAGACTGCGGAAGGGGACACATGGGGATCGTAGGCAAGGCCTGCGCGATCTCCGGCGGGGCTCTCGCGATCGCACTGGCCGGAGTCCCTCTCGGCGCATCCCCGGCCCAGGCGCTCGACTGCACGGGAGGCGACGGGCTGCTCTCGGGCATCACCGGCGGCGTCTGCTCCCTGGTCGGCGGCGTGGGCCAGGTGACGGACGGCGTGACCGACGTCGCGGACAAGGCCACCGGCGGACTGACGGAGCCGGTCACCAAGGTCGTGGACGACACGCTGGAGACGACCACGGGGGCCGCGGGCACCGCGGTCCACGACGTCGGCAAGACGGTCGACAAGGCCGGGCAGACGCTGACCGGAGGCGTGGACACCGCGGTCGGCGCGGCGAGCGGAGCCGCGGGCACGGCGACGGAGGCGGTCACGGGCAAGCCGGCCGTCACGCAGAGCCCCGTCCCGAGCGTGCGGAAGCTCACCGACGGGCTCACCCGCGCCGTCCAGGGCACCTGCCTGCCACTGGTCGCGGGCGAGAAGTGCGCGTCCCAGGTACAGCGCGAGAGCGGCGAGGACAAGGACAAGGCGGGCGACGCACCCGCGGCCGGCAAGAAGCCGGCCAGGAAGACGTCAATGACACCCGACGGCGCCCTTCGGCGGGAGCCGTACCGGCCGCGTCTCGTCTCGGCGCGGGAGGACGCGCCGCAGCCGCGCCACCGGTCCACGGTGGACCCAGACGAGGACGGCCTGATCCCCCTCCTGTGGCCCGGGCAGAAGCTGCCGGAACTGCGCGAGCTACGAGAGTGGCGCAACGGCTCCGGGGCGGCGCACACGCGCGCCTCCCGGTCCAGCGACGCGGCGGGGACGGCCCTCACCGCCGCGCTGCTGCTGTCCGCGCTGCTCGCCACCCGCGTGGTCTCGGCGCGGCGGGCGCGCGGCGGGCAGCAGGAGCCGCGCGAGTCGATCCCGCTCGAGGGCGGCCTGCGGCTGCCCGGCAGGTCGGGGCGGCACCGGCTCGCCTGAACACCGGCCGGTCCGGATGCCGCCCGCGACGGGCGCCGTCAGGCGCCCATCGCGTGCACGCCGCCGTCGACGTGCACGATCTCACCGGTGGTGGCGGGGAACCAGTCCGACAGCAACGCGACGCACGCCTTCGCGGCGGGCGCGGTGTCGGTCAGGTCCCAGCCGAGCGGCGCGCGCTCCGGCCACGACTCCTCGAACTCCTGGAACCCGGGGATGCTCTTGGCCGCCATCGTGCGCAGCGGACCCGCGGCGACGAGGTTGACCCGGATGCCGTGCTTGCCGAGGTCCCTGGCGAGGTAGCGCGAGCAGGACTCGAGCCCGGCCTTCGCCACGCCCATCCAGTCGTACACGGGCCACGCCTTGCTCGCGTCGAAGTCGAGCCCGACGACCGAGCCGCCCTCCTTCATCAGCGGCAGGCAGGCGACGGCGAGCGACTTGAACGAGAACGTCGAGACGTGCACCGCCGTCGCGACGTCCTCCCACGAGGTGTTGAGGAAGTTGCCGCCAAGGCACGACTGCGGGGCGAACCCGATCGAGTGGACGACTCCGTCAAGCCCGTCGACATGCGCGCCGACACGGTCGGCGAGGGTGTCGAGGTGGTCGGTGTCCTGCACGTCGAGCTCGACCACCGGCGGCGGCTCGGGCAGCCGCTTGGCGATCCGCTCGACCAGGCTGAGGCGGCCGTAGCCGGTCAGCACGACGCTGGCGCCCTCCTCCTGGGCGAGCTTCGCGACGTTGAAGGCGATCGACGAATCGGTGAGGACGCCGGTGACCAGCAGTCGCTTCCCGTCCAGCAAACCCATGTCCAGCTCCAGTCTGTCGTCCGCTCAGTGGCCCATGCCGAGGCCGCCGTCGACGGGGATGACCGCCCCGGTGATGTAGGAGGCGTCGTCGCTCGCCAGGAACCTGACGACCCTGGCGACCTCCTCCGCCTGCGCCTGCCGCCCCAGCGGGATGCTCTTGCGGATCTGCTCCTGCTGCGCCTCGTCGAGCACCGCGGTCATGTCGGTCTCCACGAATCCCGGCGCGACCACGTTGACCGTGATGCCGCGCGAGCCGAGCTCGCGGGCCAGCGACCGGCCGAAGCCGACCAGGCCCGCCTTGGAGGCGGCGTAGTTGGTCTGGCCCGCCGAGCCGGACAGGCCGACGACGGAGGAGATCAGGATGATGCGCCCGCGCCGCAGCCGCAGCATCGGCCGTACGGCCCGCTTGGCGACGCGGTACGCGCCGGTCAGGTTCGTGTCGATGACGTCGGTGAAGGTCTCCTCCTTCATCATCGGCAGCAGCGTGTCCTTGGTGATCCCCGCGTTGGCGATGACCACCTCCACCGGACCATGCTCGGCCTCGGCCTTCTCGAACGCCTGGTCGACGTCGGCGGAGCTCGTCACATCGCAGCGAACCCCGAACAACCCCTCCGGCGGCTCGCCGGAACGGTAGGTGATGGCGACGGCGTCCCCCGCGGCGGACAGCTCACGGGCGATGGCGAGACCGATGCCGCGGTTTCCGCCGGTGACGAGTACAGAGCGAACCATGCGACCGACGGTATCGGCTACTTGGGGGTAGCCACTTGTCCGCTGGGCACAAGATCACAGGGTTAGGATCGTGGACATGCGCCAGATCGACCCCGACTTCCTCGCCCTGCCGCTGCGGCGGCTGGCGGACGCGGCCCTGCAGCGCGCCCGTGACCTGGGAGCCGAGCACGCCTCCTTCCGGCTCGAACGCGTGCGCGCCGAGACGCTGCGCCTGTTCGACGCCCGGCTCGAAGGCTCATCGGACGCCGACGACCTCGGCTTCGCCGTACGAGTCATCAAGGACGGCACCTGGGGCTTCGCGTCGGGGATCGAGCTGACCCCGGAGGCGGCGGCCAGGGCGGCGGAGGAGGCCGTGCGGGTGGCGGCGGTCAGCGCGCCCATCAACCGCGAGCCGGTGGAGCTCGCCCCCGAGCCGGTGTACGACGACGTGACCTGGGTGTCGTCCTACGAGGTGGACCCCTTCGAGGTGCCCCTGCCGGACAAGGCGGCGCTGCTCGCCGAGTGGTCGTCCGGCCTGCTCGGCAGGGTCGACCACGTCTCGGCCTCGCTCATGCAGGTCAAGGAGCAGAAGTTCTACGCCGACACGGCCGGCACGGTGACCACGCAGCAGCGGGTGCGGCTGCACCCCGTGCTGACGGCGATGCGGGCCGACGGCGACCGGTTCGACGACATGCGCACGCTCGCACCGCCGGCCGGCCGCGGGTACGAGTACCTCACCGGCACCGGCTGGGACTTCCCCGCCGAGATCGCCGAGATCCCCGACCTGCTCGACGAGAAGCTCAAGGCGCCCTCGGTCGAGGCCGGGCAGTACGACCTCGTGATCGACCCGTCGAACCTGTGGCTCACGATCCACGAGTCGATCGGCCACGCGACCGAGCTGGACCGGGCGCTCGGCTACGAGGCGGCGTACGCCGGCACCTCGTTCGCCACCTTCGACCAGCTCGGCAGCCTGCGCTACGGCTCTCCCGTGATGAACGTCACGGGCGACCGCACGGTCGAGCACGGCCTGGCCACCGTCGGCTGGGACGACGAGGGCGTGGCGGGCCAGTCGTTCGACATCGTCCGCGAGGGCATGCTGGCCGGCTACCAGCTCGACCGGCGGATGGCGCTGCTCAAGGGGCTCGGCCGGTCGAACGGCTGCGCGTTCGCCGACTCCCCCGGGCACGTCCCGATGCAGCGGATGGCCAACGTGTCGCTCCAGCCGGCCGCGGACGGCCCCTCCACCGACGAGCTCGTCTCCCGGATCGAACGGGGGATCTACGTCGTCGGCGACAAGAGCTGGTCGATCGACATGCAGCGCTACAACTTCCAGTTTACGGCGCAGCGATTTTACAAGATCGAGAACGGCCGGCTGGCCGGACAGCTGCGCGACGTGGCCTACCAGGCGACCACCACCGACTTCTGGCGCTCGATGGAGGCCGTCGGCGGGCCGCAGACGTACGTGCTCGGCGGTGCCTTCAACTGCGGCAAGGGCCAGCCCGGCCAGGTGGCGCCGGTCAGCCACGGCGCCCCCGCCGCGCTGTTCCGCGGCGTACGGATCCTCAACACCGTCCAGGAGGGTGGCAAGTGAGCGACGGGGTTATCACACCGCAGGAGACGGTGGAGCGGGCGCTCGCGCTGAGCGAGGCCGACGGCTGCGTCGTGATCGCGGACGAGGGCTCGACCGCCAACCTGCGCTTCGCCGGCAACACGCTGACCACCAACGGGGTCGCGCGCTCGTCCCGGCTCACCGTGATCTCCGTCGTGGGCGCCGGTGTGGGGGTCGTCTCGCGCTCCGCCGTACGCGCCGACCAGCTCGCCGACGTGGTGGCCGCGGCCGACCGCGCCGCGCGGGAGGCCCGGCCGTCGGAGGACGCCAGGCCGCTGGTGGAGGGCGCCGTGGGCGAGAGCTGGGCGCGCCCGGTGGAGCCCACCTCGATCGACGTGTTCCGGGACTTCGCCCCCGCGCTCGGCGAGGCGTTCGCCGCCGCCGACGCCTCGGGCCGCAGGCTGTACGGCTTCGCCGAGCACATCGTGACCTCGACGTTCGTCGGGTCGTCCACCGGCCTGCGGCTGCGCCACGACCAGCCGACCGGACGGCTCGAACTGAACGCCAAGTCGGCCGACCTGTCGAGCTCCGCGTGGACGGGCGTGGCCACCCGCGACTTCTCCGACGTGGACGTGGCCGCCCTGGACGAGACGCTCGCCCGGCGCCTCACCTGGGGCAAGCGGCGGATCAGCCTGGAGCCCGGCCGCTACGAGACGCTCCTGCCCGCGACCGCGGTGTCCGACCTGCTGATCTACCTGTACTGGTCGGCGGGCGCGCGGGACGCCGCCGACGGCCGCACGGTGTTCTCACGGCCCGGCGGCGGCACCCGGGTGGGCGAGCGGCTCTCGCCGCTGCCGATCTCGCTCCACAGCGACCCGGCGCGGCCCGGCGTCGAGTGCCCGCCGTTCGTCGTCGCCCACTCCTCCAGCCGGGACCAGTCGGTCTTCGACAACGGCCTCCCCCTGGCCCGCACCGAGTGGGTCAGCGACGGCACCCTGGCCAATCTCGTCCAGACCCGGCACTCGGCCGAGCTGACCGGCCTCGCCGCCACCCCGCAGATCGACAACCTGATCATGACGGGGCCCGAGGGCGGCCGCTCGCTGGAGGAGATGATCGCCTCGACCGAGCGGGGCCTGCTGCTGACCTGCCTGTGGTACATCAGGGAGGTCGACCCGCAGTCGCTGCTCCTGACCGGGCTGACCAGGGACGGCGTCTACCTCGTCGAGAACGGCGAGGTCGTGGGCGAGGTCAACAACTTCCGGTTCAACGAGTCGCCGGTCGACCTGCTCGGCCGCCTCACCGAGGTGGGGGCGAGCGAGCAGACGCTGCCGCGCGAGTGGAACGACTGGTTCACCCGCGCCGTCATGCCGCCGGTCCGCGTGCCCGACTTCAACATGTCGACGGTCAGCCAGGCCAGCTAGGCCGAGTGGCCCGCCGCGCGGAGCGGGGGCGACGGCGCGTCGCCGGCGCTCCGCGCGTGCTCGCGTCGCCCGGTCAGGCGTCCTCGAGGCGGAAGCCCACCTTCATGCCGACCTGGAAGTGCGCCACCTCGCCGTCCACGATGTGACCGCGCACCTCGGTGACCTCGAACCAGTCAAGATGCCGCAGCGTCTGGGCGGCCCGCCTGACGCCGTTGCGGATGGCCTGGTCGACGCTCTCGGCCGAGGTGCCCACTATCTCGGTCACCCGGTAGGTGCGATCCGACATCACGTCCTCCTGCCCTGTGCCTGTCGCGTGATCGTATCGCCGTGCGGGCGTCACCCCGCTCACCCCGGGGTCTACCGTGGAAACCGTGAATCCATGGCGCTGGTTGAGGAAAGACCGCCCGGTCGTTCACCAGGTGACGGACGCCCAGCCGTCACTGCGAGACGACATGCGCAAACGGGAGATCAGTTACCTCGTCAAGATGGGCATCCGGCTCGTCTGCCTGATCCTGGCGGTGGCGGTGCCCGCCCCCTGGCCCGTGAAGGGCCTGTTCGTCGCGGGCGCAGTTCTTTTGCCGTATCTTGCCGTGATCGGGGCCAATCAGCGAGGTCACGAGCCTCCTCCACCCGCAGGCTTTACCTCACCTGACCAAAACGAGATACCACGCCATCGACGCGAGATCGGGTCGTGACAAAGTCTTGACGCAACCCATGGGTTAGAGGTGTACAGTTTAGCCAAGCGCTCTGGTCCCCCGTCGGAGCGCTGGTGCCGGCGTTCCGGGCCCCCGTCGGAACGCCGATGAAGCGACGCCGGGTGGTTTGCCCCCGTAACCACCCGGCGTCGCCCCTTTTCCGACGACTTCTCACGGACCTCACGGACCGGCCGTCGCGGTCGTCTCCCGGGAGACGGCCCTTCCGCCGAGCGGTCCCCGGCGCCCGCCCTTCCCCTCCTGCGGCGCGCCGGGGCCGTGGCAGCCCCGGTCCGGAGCCCGGTCCAGAGCGTCAGGAGCCGGGGGTCTCAGAAGCCGGAGCCTCGGGAGACGCGGTCGTCTCCGCCCAGTCCTTCGCCATCCGCGACAACCGCTCCACCGCGTCCGGCGGCGCGGTGCCGGCCCCCTGCGCCAGCCCCAGCAGATAGGCGGTCAGCGGCGCGGCCGGTCGGGCGACGCCGTGCGCCACGTCCCTGGTCAGGTCGAGCACCGCCGTCCTGTCCACGCGGGCGGGGTCGACGCCCAGTTCGCGGCAGACCAGCGCCGTCCATTCCTCCAGCACGTTCACGCGCACTCCCTTCAGCCCATGTCCGCGGCCCGTTCGCGGGCCGCGCGGAGATCGTCGGCGGTGTCGCAATCGAACCACGGCGGGGTCTCGCCTGGCGCCACCGGCGGGCGTACGAGCGCCGGCGCCAGCGGGCCGAGCAGGCCGCGCAGCGACCGCCCCCGGTACGCGCCGAGCGCCTCCCGCAGCGCCGCCGTCCGCCACGCCCCGGTGAGCCACTGCTCGCGGCCTCCGTCGTCCACGAGCACCGCGCCCGCGCCGCCCTCGGGCACGGCCCCGAGGAGCGCCCCGGCGTGGCCGGCGGTGAGGAACGGCAGGTCGGCGGCGAGCAGGACGACCAGTGGAGCGGTCACCTCGGCGAGACCGGCGCGCAGCGCCGGCACGGGACCGCCGCCCGGCGGGTCCTCGCGGGTGAACACCACTCCCGGCAGGTCCCTCGGCGGGCCCACCACGACGACGGCGCGGGCGCCGCGGACCGCCGCCGCCACGCGCTCGACCAGGGGAAGCCCGCCGACGAGCGCGCCCGGCTTGTCCGCGCCGCCGAGCCGCTCGGCCCGGCCGCCCGCAAGGATCAGGGCGTCGTACGCCGCCGCGCCGGTTCGGGTTCCGGGGAGTGGGCGCACGGCTGGCTCCGGTGCTCCGGTCAGCCGCCGATGGCCGACATCGGACGAGCCGGCTGCAGGAACGCCGGGTCGTCGATCCCGTGCCCGGCCTTCTTCCCCCGCACCGCCGCGACCCACCGCTCCGCCAGTTCCTCGTCGGAGGCTCCCGAGCGCAGCGCCGTACGCAGGTCGGACTCCTCGGTGGCGAACAGGCAGTTGCGGACCTGGCCGTCCGCGGTGATCCGTACGCGGTCGCAGGCGCCGCAGAACGGCCGGGTGACCGAGCCGATCACCCCGACCCGCCACGGGCCGCCGTCCACCAGGAACAGCTCGGCCGGCGCGCTGCCCCGCTCACGCGGGTCGTCCTCGGTGAGGTCGAAGGAGTCCTTGAGCAGCCCGAGGATCTCGTCGGCCGTGATCATGTTCTCGCGGCGCCAGCCGTGCTGGGCGTCGAGCGGCATCTGCTCGATGAAGCGCAGCTCGTACCCATGGTCGATGCAGTGGCGCAGCAGCGGCACCGCCTCGTGCTCGTTGACGCCGCGCATCAGCACCGCGTTGACCTTGACCGGCGTGAGCCCCGCCGCCGCGGCGGCGGCGAGCCCGTCCAGCACGTCCCGCAGCCGGTCGCGGTGCGCGAGCCGGACGAACACGTCCCGGTCGAGCGTGTCCAGGGAAACGTTGACGCGGTCCAGACCGGCCGCGGCGAGCGGCTCCGCGAGGCGGGCGAGGCCGATGCCGTTGGTCGTCAGCGACACCTGGGGACGCGGGCTCAGCGCGGTGGTCGCGGCCACGATCTCGACCAGCTCCCGCCGCAGCAGCGGCTCTCCACCGGTGAAGCGGACCTCCCGGATGCCGAGCCGCTCCACGCCGACCGTGACGAGGCGGACGATCTCCTCGCCGGTGAGCAGTTCGGGCTTGGGCAGCCAGTCGAGGCCCTCGGGTGGCATGCAGTACGAGCAGCGCAGGTTGCACCGGTCGGTCAGCGACACGCGCAGGTCGGTCGCGACCCGGCCGAAGGAGTCAACCAGCAAGAGAGGACCTCCAACTTCAGAGAGCCTCAAGCCTATGCCCTGCCGTCAGGGCGGCGGCAACCACGCGGCCCTCACCCCGGCCACCGGCCGCCGCCGCCGCGCTCACGGCTTGCTCAGGGCTTGCTAAGGGCCTCCTGCCTGCCCGGTTCCGCCTGACGGTCCAGCGGCGGGGCGCCGGGAGCGGCGGGCGGGCCTTCCCTCGCCGCGATCGGCTGGAGGCGTTCGGCGGCCCACCCGTCCTCGGTCAGCGCCCGCCACGCCGCCTCCGCCCGGACGGCGGGCACGCCGAACTCCGCGAGGAGGACGCCACGATCCTGGGACGCCGTGACGGTGACGTCGTCGAGGCCGGCCCCGAGCTCCGCGAGCCTGCCGAGCAGCGGCGCCAGCTCTCCGGGCCGCTCCCCCACGGCGACCCGCAGCCGCACCTGGCCCGCGGGCGCGCCGGTGCGTCTGCCGTGGACCCGGTCGAGCCCGGCGATGCCCCGGCGCAGCAGTTCCTCGATCCGCATCACGCTGTGGCCCTCGCGCTCCGGTTCTGCCGCCGCGAGGTCGTCGAGCGCGGCCAGCACCGCCGACAGGTCATCGCTCAGCGCGCGCAGCACCCTGGCGACCGCGGCGGCGTTGGCCTGGAGGATGTCGCTCCACAGGCGGGGGTCGCCGGCCGCGATGCGGGTGACGTCGCGCAGCCCCTGCCCGGCGAGCCGGAAGGCCTCCTCGGGCCCCGCCTGGAGCCGCGCCGCCATCAGGCTGGCCACCACGTGCGGCGCGTGCGAGGTCAGCGCAACCGCGGCGTCATGCGCCTGGTCCTCCATCACCACGGGGATCGCCCCGCACAGGGCGACCATCTCAAGCACCCGGTTCAAGGCCGGCTGCGAGGTGGCCCGCGTGGGCGTCAGCACCCACGACCGGTCCTCGAAGAGGTCGGCGCGGGCCGCCAGCGGGCCCGACCTCTCCCGGCCCGCCAGCGGATGCCCGCCCACGAACGTCACCGGATCGGAGATGGTGCGCAGCACGTCCCTGGCCGGGGCGGACTTCACGCTCGCCACGTCCGTGTAGGCGTGGGCGAGGCCGCGCAACTGCTGCTCGGCCAGAACCGTGCCGACCCTGCTGGGCGGCACGGCGATCACGGCGAGGTCCACCCGCTCCGCCGGGGCGCCGGCCACGCCCGCGCCCAGCGCCGCCGCGGTGCGGGCCGCCGTCTCGTCCTGGTCCAGCAGGTGCACCATGACGCCGTGCCGGCTCACCGCGAGCCCCACCGATGTCCCGATCAAACCCGTGCCCACCACCGCCATGGTGCGTATCACCGGGTCACGCCCCCTTCGTCCCGCCGCGCCAGGTCTTCGCGCAGCGCCGCGGCGCCCCCCAGGTACACGTGCCGGACGTCGCGGACGGGCCGGGTCGTCCGCACGTGCGCGAGGACGCGTACGGTCCTCGGCAGCGCTCCCCGCACGTCGAGTTCCCGCGCGCACATCAGGGGGACGTGCGTGAGGCCGATCGCGCGCGCCGCCGCGGCGGGGAACGCGCTGACCAGGTCGGGGGTGGAGGTGAACACGATGCTGATGAGGTCGTCCCGCGACAGGCCGTTGACCTCCATGATCTCGCGGAGCAGGGTCTCGACGCTCTCCAGGAGGTGCGGCTCGTCGTCCCGCTCGACCTGTACGGCGCCCCGCACCGCGCGTACGGTCTGCCCTGCGCCGCTCGTGCGGTCCGCCCCTCCCGCCGGGTCCTGGCGGAGCATCTCCGCGACGAGGAAGGCCAGTTCGAGTGACTGGCTGCGGTTGAGCCGGGGGTCGCAGGCGGTCTCGTAGCGCCGGTGCAGATGGTCGACGAGGATCTCGTCACCGCCGCCCAGGCACTCGGTGACGTCGTCGCCGGTGAGCTCCACGTGGATGCCGCCCGGGTGGGTGCCGAGCGCCCTGTGCACCTCGAAGAAGCCTCTGACCTCGTCGAGCACGTCGTCGAAGCGGCGGGTCTTGTGCCCGGACGCCGCCTCGAAGGTGTTGCCGTGCATCGGGTCGCAGACCCACACCACCTTCGCGCCCTCGGCGGTCACCTTCTCCACCAGCTCGGGCAGCCGGTCCCTGACGCCGCGCGCGCCCATCCGCGTGATGAACGTCAGCCGGCCGGGCTCCCGCTCCGGGTCGAGCCGGTCGATCAGGGCCAGCGCCTCCTCCGGCGTGCTGGACGGGCCCAGTTTCACCGCGATCGGGTTGCCGATGCCGGCGGCGAACGCGACATGCGCGTGGTCGAGCTGCCGGGTGCGCTCCCCGATCCACACCAGGTGCGCCGACACGTCGTACCGCCGCCCCGTGCGCGAGTCCTTACGGGTCAGCGCCGACTCGTACTCCAGGATCAGCGCCTCATGGGAGGAGTAGAACTCGACGGAGCCGAACTCCTCGGGATCGGCCCCGCACGCGTGCATGAACGTCAGCGCCCGGTCGATCTCCGTGGCCAGGGCCTCGTAGCGCCGGCCCGCGGGCGACGACCTCACGAAGTCCTGGTTCCAGGCGTGCACCTGGCGCAGGTCCGCGTACCCCCCGGTGGTGAAGGCCCGCACCAGGTTCAGCGTCGAGGCGGACGCGTGGTACATCCGCCTGAGCCGATCCGGGTCGGGGGTGCGGGCCTCCGGGGTGAATTCCAGGCCGTTGACGGAGTCGCCCCGGTAGCTCGGGAGCGTCACCCCGTCGCGGGTCTCGGTCGGCAGGGAACGCGGCTTGGAGTACTGCCCCGCGATCCGGCCCACCTTGACGACGGGCACGGAGGCGGCGTAGGTGAGGACCGCGCTCATCTGAAGCAGCGTCTTGAGCTTGCCGCGGATCTGCTCGGCGGAGACCCCGCCGAAGGTCTCGGCGCAGTCGCCGCCCTGAAGCAGGAACGCCTCGCCCCTGGCGACGGCTCCCAGGCGGGCGCGCAGTTGGTCGCATTCGCCGGCGAAGACGAGCGGGGGGAACGACTCGAGGTCCGCGATCACGCCGCGCAGAGCCTCAGGGTCGGGGTACTCGGGCTGCTGCGCCGCGGGCAGGTCTCGCCAGGACTGGCCCACCGGGGCACTCTGCGGAGTATTCATGGCTGTGGTGTCCTCCGGCTGGGGACGAGATGGTCCGTGCTTTCGATGACGCCCGTGTGGGTTCGCACCCTGTGCCTCACGGGCGTGGCCGCCGGGGTCCGTCGCGCGGGCCCGGACCCCGGCGGGCGGGCTACTCCTCGAGCAGGTCGGGCTGCTCGGCGACGATCTCGTCCCAGAGCAGCTGGAAGCTGAACCAGCCGAGCTGCGGGTCGCCGAACCCTGCGCCCGCGGCCTCGGCCTGCTCCCTGGTGAACGGCCGGGGGGTGCCGGCCGCCAGGGCGAGCAGCTGGACCTGGGCGCAGCTGTCGTAGGTGAAGAACCAGTGGACCGCCTCGTCCAGCGACCCGCCGACCGTGATCAGGCCGTGGTGCCGCAGCAGGATGGCGCGGTTGTCGCCGAGCTTCTCCGCGATGTCCCTGCCCTGCTCCAGGGACACGGAGGGGCCCTCGTACGCCTCGTACAGCGTCTGCCGGCCGTAGAAGGCGGCGGACTCCTGGTCGATGGGCTCCAGCAGGCGGCCGAGCGCGCCGAGCGCCCGGGAGTGCGCGGTGTGGCCGTGGGCCGCCGCGGTGGCGTCCGGCCTGAGCTCGTGGATCTGCGAGTGGATGACGAACGCGCTGGGGTTGACCCGGTGCCCGCCGTGGACGACCCGCCCGGTGGAGTCGACGCAGATCAGGTCGGCGACGCGTACGCGGTTGAAGGAGACGCCGAAGGGGTTCACCCAGAAGCGGTCGTGGTGCTCCGGGTCGCGTACGGAGATGTGGCCGGAGATGCCCTCGCCGAACCCGTACTTGCCGAACAGCCGGAGGGCCGCCGCGAGGCGTTGCTTGCGGTGGCGGCGGGTCTCCGCGGGGTCGTCGAAGACCGGCTCGCCGGGGATCGGCAGGCCCGTCGCGGTGTCCGCGAGGTAGGCGGGGCGCGGCTCCACTGCCGTTGTCGTCGTCATGGTGGTTCCACCTCTCTGTGCTGCCGGACTGCTGGTGCTGTGCCGCTGGTCCCGTGCCGCTGGTCCTGTGCCGCCGCTCCTGTGCCGCTGCTCCTGTGCCGGGCGGCCCGGATTCCGCTACGCGGGGAGCAGGACGTCCTCGGAGCGGGCGGAGTCCCCCGCCTGCGCGTGCTGGAGGATGGCCGCGACGATGTCCTCGCTGCGGTCCACCAGGGACGGGATGCCGAAGGTGAAGAACAGCGCGCCCGCCCCGATGGTGCCGAGTCCGTACAGGCGCGGATCCGGCGTGCCTCCCGCGATGAGGCGGCTCGTCTCCCTGGCCAGCCGAAGGCCGCCGTGCGGATGGGGGCTCACGGCGCCGCCGCGGGTGAGCGCGGTCACCAGGGGCCGGGCCGTGGCCGGGATGCGGTCCTCCGACGCGTTCACCGCGTTGATCACCATGTCGGCGCCGATGACCTCCCCGTCGGTGACGAGCTCGAAGCCGCCGCCGGAGCGCACCGCGACCTTCCGCAGCCCCGACCGCACCTCCAGCCGGCCCTCGTCGACGAGTTCGAGGAGCCGCGCCGCGCTGCTCGGCGGCATGGGGCAGCACAGGCTCATGACGGTGCGGTAGTGGGACCGCAGCAGCGCGGCCCTGTCGCGCTCCGGCAGCAGCGGCCAGACGTCCGGGCCGATGTCCGGGACCGCGCGCTGCAGGATCCGCAGCCCGGGGTCCGGGGAGTCCACCGCGGCGAGCTGCCGGCGCAGGCGTGCGACCGGAGGCTCCGACTCCACGTCGAGGATCTCGGCGCGTATCGCGTCGAGATCCGCGCCCGCGTCCACCAGTTCGGCGCGGACCAGCGCGGTGAAGTCCTCGACGGACAGCTCCCGCCGCTGACCGGCGAGTGCGCGCAGGTGGCGCTTGGTGAGATGACGCAGTTCGAGCTCGCGCGGCCGCTGCCGCACGGCGGGGAGCACGCCTCTCCTCGACAGCAGGGTGATCCGTCCCTGATGACCCTGCGCGGCCAGGTGGAGGATGATGTCGACCGCGGTCAGGCCGCTGCCGACGACCGCCACGTCCTGCCGTTCCCCGACGTGGCGGAGGTTGCCGGAGACGGGGTAGGGATCGGCCACGAAACCGGGCGCGCCGGTCAGCCCGTACACGTCCCTGGGGCCGTCGCCGCCCACGCACAGCACCACGTAGTCGAACGCGCCCGCGCTCGCGCCGCCCGTGCCGCCCGTGCCGCCCGTGCCGCCCGTGCCGCCCGTGCCGCCCGTGCCGAGCAGCACGTGGCGGTCGGTCCGCCGGGCGCCGGTGACCGCGGTTCCGACGAGGTCGACCCGCCAGCCCTGTCTGCGCAGTTCCCCCAGCGCGGTGT
The DNA here is from genome assembly GCF_012999535.1 of Microbispora sp. H11081. Classification (GTDB taxonomy): domain Bacteria; phylum Actinomycetota; class Actinomycetes; order Streptosporangiales; family Streptosporangiaceae; genus Microbispora. The sequence continues at coordinate 143,440 of NZ_JABBWV010000002.1, read as the reverse complement.
ACGCCGTCTGCTCCAGGTACTCGCCGTAGACGGTCCGCGGCACGAAACGCGCTCCCGAGTAGGCGTCGACGTGCCCGGCGTCGTCGGCGACGCGTTCCCGGATCTCCAGCCACCGCTCGAAGTGGTGGAGGTCGCCCACCCGTGCCGACATGTCGTCGGGCGTCGCGTTGACCTTGATGACCTCGGTGTCGACCTGGTAGGCCCGGCCCCGCCACAGGTTGGGGGACGGTTCGAACACCGTGACGCTGCCCGGCCCGCCCCGCTCCCGGGCCAGGGCGTCGACGAGGCAGACCGCGGACGCGCCGCCCCCGATCACACCGATTGAGATTCCAGACATGTGTCAGCCCCACCTGTCTATTCAGGGAGAAGGAATGGCGCCAGGGAGTGCCCGACGGACGCGGCCCGTCGCGCGGCAGGGCCATGAGCCGCCGGACATGGCCTAGCCGGTCCTGTCCAGGTCGATCCGGTGGCACTCCCCGCGCAGGAACACCAGCGGCGCCCGCGGCAGGTTGGTGCCGAGCGCCACGACCTCCCCGACGATCAGCAGATGGTCGCCGGCCACGAGGTGGTTCCAGTACCGGCATTCCAGCCAGGCCGAGGAGTCCAGGAGCAGCGCGCCGGTCCGCTCGCCCGGTTTCGCGGGGAGACTGCCCAGGGCCTTTTTCCTTTCCTGTTCCGGGCGGGAGAATATCCGGGCCAGGTCCTCGCCTTCCGCGTCGAGGATGGAAACCGCCCAGACCCGGGCGTCCATCAGATCGGCCAGGAACGTCGACTCACGGCGGATGCTCAGCGATATCAGCGGAGGGTCCAGCGAGACCGAGGTCAGCGAATTTATCGTCAGCGCGTTGTGCGTGCGGAGCCCGGCGGTCCCGGAGAACGTGGTCACCACGCACACGCCCGTGGCGAAATTGCGCATCACCGCGCGCAGGTCGTCCCGCACCGCGACCGCCACCTGATTTGCCGTTGGCGCCTCACCCATCGTTGGTCCTCCCGTAGGGCATCGGACACGAGATATTCAACGCATGCTCAGGAAATGACGACCTTCGCGGGACGGGCCCTTGAGGCCGTAAAGCGAAATTGAATCCGATCGCCACCGACGACATTACCGAGCGACGTCGCGGACATTTGCCGGAGTGCGCACCGGAGATTGCCGGTGCACGACGGTTCTGGCGTTTCCGGGCGTACGCCGTTCGCGTTTTCGCCCGCCCGGTCTTCAGGGCGCGCGGGATCGGCCCGGGGCGGGCTTCGCCGGGCAGGCGGGCCGCGGCGCCGGACAAAGCCATGCGGAATCCGTCCTCATGCCGCCGGCCCACGCCTGGGGTCCGCCTGGGGTGCGGCACCCGCCACCCGCCGGCGATGTCCACGCGGCAGATGGACAGTCATCGAAAACTTCGATCGCCATAGAAAACCCGGCAAAGCGCATGTTCTCATGTCTTGCGGGCGAAGCGGACCCCGGGGCGACATCACTCCATTCAAGGACGAAGCCCCGTATGAAGAGGTCGCGGTTGTGCCTTCGCGGAACGGCACGTCTACCACTGTCTTACCGACGAGGTGATTGATCGATGCTGCCTGTCCAAGTACCGAATGCACGTGAAACCGTCGTCCACACGAAACCGCTCGCGCGTTCTCAGGGGCACCTGGAGATCGTGCGTGATCACCAGGCGGATCTCGACGGGACCACGGCGGTCAGGCAATTCGGTGAAGTGCGGTTTTCCCTGGTCGACGGAGGTTCCCGAGAACTCATCCGGCCAGGGAGGCTGATCGACCAGAGTGAGGGATACCTGAGGGTGTGCCGTCCGCTGGCCGGTGAGATATGGGTCTTTCAGGACGGCCGGCACGCGGTCGTACGCGATCCGGAATTCGTCTGCTACGACAGCCTGCGGCCGTACAAAATCGTCATGCCGGAGCCGTTCCGCATGGCGACCCTGCTTTTTCCGCACCGTCTGATGGGACTCACCCCCAAGGACACCGAACTCCTCACGGCGCGATCCTGCACCGGCTCGGAAGGGCTCGGCGCGCTCATGTCCAACCTTCTCGTCGGGCTCGCCAAGCACAGCGGGAAGGTCGGCACGGCGATCGAACTGCTGGGCGGCAGCGTGGCGGGCCTGGCCGCGGCCTTCTACGCCGAGCGCATGCGGTCACTGGCCGCCGATGCCGACGCGGGCAGGCAGGCCCTGATGCTGAGCATCCAGGCGTTCATCCGGGACAGGCTCGCCGACCCGGACCTCACCCCGGCGGTCGTCGCCCAGCGGCACAACGTCTCGCTCCGGTACCTGCAGAAGATATTCCAGGAGCACAACATCAGCCCGGCGCGCTGGATCAGGGACGAGCGGCTGGCCCGCTGCCGCGCGGAACTCGCCGATCCCGGGCTCGACCACCTGTCCATCGCGGCCGTGGGCGAACGATCGGGGTTCTACGGGCCCTCGCATTTCAGCCGCCTCTTCCGGGACCGGTACGGCATCACCCCCAGGGAGTTCCGGAAGCAGCGGAACACGAACCAGGCCGGACCCACGAACGGCCCCGAACCTGTATCACCGACCAGCGGAAAGGCGACGCAGTGATGACCAGCTTCGAATTCCCCGGACAGTACTACGAGCTGATGCGGGGGGATTTCCGGAACCTCGCCGCGGAGACGGACTTCCTGGCCTCTCTCCTGCCGGGCGGCGGGCGGGCTCTCGATCTCGGCTGCGGGACCGGGACCAACCTCCGCGAGCTCGGCGAGCGCGGCTACACGGGCGTCGGCGTCGACCAGAGCGCCGCCTTCGTCGAGTACGCGCGGCACAAGGGCGGGAAGGGGGTCGAGTACGTGCACGCGCGGGTCGAGGACCTCGCCCGCGAGGACCGGTTCGACCTCGTCTACTGCGTGTTCATGACGCTCAACTACCTGCCGCGGGCCGAACTGCCGCGCGTGCTGCGGATGATGCGCGACCTGCTGCTGCCCGGCGGGCACGTCGTCCTCGAGTTCGGCCACCTGCTGAACTTCGTGGAGAGCTACCAGCCGTTCACGGTCGCCCACCACCGCGGCGACGGCCTGCTGGTCACCCGGCTCGCCCACCAGTCGCTCAACCCCCGCGCGGCGAACTGGCGGAACGAGGAGACCCTGCTCGTACGGGAGGCCGACGGCCGGGTGAGCATGTACGACAACTTCTTCGACCAGGCCGTCCTGACCGGGCCCGAGGTGCGCGAACTGCTGACCGGCGCCGGCCTGCGGATCTCGGCCGAGTACGGCGGATTCCGCAAGGAGCAGGTCCCCCCGCACGGGCGCGGCCCTGTCGTGATCGTGGCGACCGCGGAGGGGGCGGAGGCGCCGTGACGGACACCGGCATCTCGGTCCTCGACGGCGGCCCGGCCGTCGCCCCCGACGTCCCGCGTCTCGGTGAGGCGCTCGTCCGCGCGGCGCGGGAGGGAAGCCCCGAGGGAATCGTCTTCATCCGGCCGGACGGCTCGGAGACCCACATGACTTACCCGCGGCTGCTGGACGGCGCCTCGCGCATGCTCGCGGGGATCCGCAGCGCCGGTGTCGCGCCCGGGGATACGGTCGTCCTCCAGGTGGCCGACGACCCGGAGTTGCTGCTCGCCTTCTGGGCCTGCGTGCTGGGTGGTTTCGTCCCGATGCCCGTCAACGCCGGCGCGACCGCCGACCAGCGGGAGGCCGCGCCGGGCCTGCTCGAACGGGTCTGGAACGGCTACGGGAAGCCGTGGGTGATCACCGGTGCGGATCAGCCGCTGTCCCGGGAGGTCCTCGCCGATCCGGCGTGGCGGACCGCGTGGCTGGGCGACACCCGCCGGTTGCTCGCGCACGCGCCCGACCATCGCGGGCACCCGGCGGAGCCCGGCGACCCGGCCATGTACCTGCTCACGTCGGGCAGCACCGGCGTGCCCAAGGCCGTGACGCTCACGCACGCCAACGTGCTGAGCCGCACCGCGGCCACCGCCCGGGTGAACCGGCTGGACGGCGGCACCCGCACGTTCAACTGGATGCCGCTCGACCATGTGGGCGGGCTCGTCATGTTCCACGTCCGCGACGTCTACCTCGGATGCCACCAGGTCCACGCCCGGATCGAGTGGGTGCTCCAGGACCCGCTGCGCTGGATCGCCGCGATGGACCGCCACCGCGCGGACACCACGTGGGCGCCCAACTTCGCCTTCGGGCTCATCAACGACCAGGCCGACCGGCTGAGAGGGCGGTCCTGGGACCTCGGCCGGCTGCGGTACATCATGAACGGCGGCGAGGCCATCCGGAACGGCGTGGTCCGCCGCTTCCTGGAGCTGCTAGCCCCCTTCGGGCTTCCCCAGGACGCGATGTACCCGGGCTGGGGCATGTCGGAGACCTCCGCCGGGGTGGTGGACTGCCCGTTCTCCGCCGGGGACGGCGGCGACGAGCGGTACGTCCCGGTGGGACGGCCTCAGCCCGGCACGTCCGTGCGGGTGGTGGACGAGCACAACGCGCCAGTGCCCCCGGGCGTCACCGGCAACCTGCAGGTCAGCGGCGCCCCGGTGACGGCCGGCTACTACCGCAACCCCGAGCAGAACCGTCAGTCGTTCACCGCCGACGGCTGGTTCAAGTCGGGCGACCTCGCCTACATCCAGGACGGGATCCTCACCGTCACCGGGCGGGCCGACGACGTCATCCAGCTCGGCGGCGTCACCTACCACGGCCATGAGATCGAGGCCCGGGTCGAGGAGCTTCCGTTCGTGGAGCCGTCGTACACCGTGGCCTGCCTGGTGACCGGAGCGGACGGGGAGACGGAGGAACTGGCGGTGTTCTTCCACCCCCGCGACGGGATGCCGGCCTCCGACGCGGAACGCCTGATCCGCGGCCGGGTGGCCGACGCGTTCGGCGTGAGCGTGACCCACGTCGTGCCCGTCGGCAGGGAGGACATCCCCAAGACCGGCATCGGCAAGCTCCGCAGGGCGCACCTGCGGGAGCGGTTCGAGGCGGCGCGCGAGACCGGCCGCGTCGTGGCGTTCACGCGGCGCTCCTGACCGGGCCCCGCCCGTACGCCCGCGCCGCCGGGGGGAACCGCTCCCCCCGGCGGCGCACGCGCGGGCCCGATACCCCGGAACTCAGGACCCGGGGCCCAGGACGCGGGCCTCAAGACCCCGCGGGCATGCCCCACACGTGCCAGGTGTCGATCTCGATCCACGCGCTCACCCTCGGCCGTACGCGGTTCGGGTACGGCTCACCGGTGTAGTGGACGGCGAGGCGGTCGATGTCCTCCAGGTCCGGGTCGTCCTGCAGCGACACCACCCGCCCCTGCAGGCTGACGTGGCGGTACCAGCCGTCGGCGTCCAGCACGGTCAGCGACACCCGGGGGTCGTTGCGCAGGTAGCTCAGCCGCTTGCGCCCGGCGTCCATGTTGACCAGCACCTTCCCGTCCTGCCACAGATACCAGGTGGCCACGGAGACCGGCGCCCCGTCCGGGCGGACGGTGCTGATGACGCAGGGATTGGGACGGGCGAGCAGTTCTGCGATGTGCTCGGGCAGAGCGCCTCGGGACATGAGTGGGAACCTTTCGAGGACCAGGGCCGCCGTACGGCCGGTTCAGACTCCGGTGTCGCGGGCCCGCGCGTAGTGGCGGGCGGCCTTGACCCGGTTGCCGCACAGGGACATGGAACACCAGCGGCGGGTGCCGTTGCGGGACGTGTCGAGGAAGTAGCGGATGCAGTCGGGCTGGGCGCACAGCCGGACGCGCTCCGGAGCCGTGGCCAGCAGGTCCAGATAGTCGCGTACGGCGGTCCACGCCGCACCCCACGCGGGGTCGTCGAACTCCGCCGTCTCACCGGGCCCTTCCTCGGTCAGGGTGAGCCGGACGCGGCCGTGGGCGAGGACGTCGTCCACCTGCCTCCGGACGGAGGGGCCGACCTGGCCCGCGACCGCCGCGGCCAGCACGTCGCGCGCGTGGACGACCGCCCGCAGCGACTCCTCGTCCGCGGCGAAGCGGTCCGCCAGCCCGTGGCCGGCCAGCCACACGCGCAGCCCGGAGGACGAGTCGAGCAGGTCGTGAAGCCGGCCGTGCTCCTTCCACCGGGTGTTCAGGAGGTCGAGCGCGAGAGGCTCCCTGGCGAACGGACGCGGGTCGGGCTCGGTCATGGCGCCATCCTCCACCTACCGCTTGGTCTAACCACTCAATCATAAATGACTGGTTGCAGCGCCGGATGTCTAACCTCTAAAGTCGGCCATGACGGTTATATGGAGCACTACCTGAGCACTCGGGAGAGGGGCCATGTCACTGCCGGTCACATGGGCCCTCTCCCGCCATGGGTGGAGCCGGTCACGTAGGGCGTGTGCGGACGTATCAGATCTTGTGCGCGTTCGGGCGAACGACGCGGCGTCACCGTTCCTAGCGTGGAACCCGCTGCGAAGTGGCCAGGACTGTCACACAGTCCCGCTGCACAGGCCGCGGCGGCCTGGAGTCACCAGCGGACGGCGGCAGTCCGTCGCTGCGATCGGGCCAGAGACGAAGCCACGATCAGGAGGTTTTCACATGACCATGCCGGAGACACTGCGGCCCGTGGCAGGACGCGAGCAGGTGCCCGCCTCCCCGGAGGAGATCCTGGCGCGCGCGAAGGCCGCGGCTCCCCTGCTGCGGGAACGCTCCGAGGAGATCGAGCGCGCCAGGCGCCTTCCCGGTGACGTCGTGGAACTGCTCCGCGACACCGGCGTCTTCCGCATCGGCATGCCCAACGAGTGGGGCGGCCCCGAACTCACCTTCGCCCAGCAGACCGAAGTGATCGAGGCCCTCTCCTGGGGCGACGCCGCGGCGGGCTGGTGCGCCATGATCGGCATGGACACCTGGATCTACGCGGGCTACCTCGACGAGCACGTCGTCAAGGAGATGCGGGCCAACCCCGACGCGATCACGGCCGGCCTGATCTTCCCGGTCGGCCGCGCCGAGCGGGTGCCGGGCGGCTACCGCGTCACCGGCCGCTGGCCGTTCGGCAGCGGCGTCACGCACGCCGACTGGGTGGTCGGCGGGTGCGTCGTCCACCGGGACGGCGAGCCCGAGCCGGGGCCGGACGGCGCGCCGATGAACTGGCGGCTGATCCTCGCCCGCGGCGAGCAGTTCGAGAAGGTGGACACCTGGCACACCACCGGGCTGGCCGGCAGCGGCAGCATGGACTACCAGGTCACCGACCTGTTCGTGCCGGAGGAGCGTTCCTTCGACTTCACCAGGCCGCAGCGGTCGGGACCGTTCACCGCCCCGGACGCCTTCCTGGGCAACGTGCCCGGGGTGCCGCTCGGAGTCGCCCGTGCGGCCCTCGACCACGTGCGCGAACTGGCGGCCGGCCGGGTCGAGAAGGCGACCGGCACACCGTGGGCGGACAGCTACCGCGTGCAGACCGCCATCGGCCAGGCCGAGATGGAGCTCGCCGCGGCACGCTACGCCGTCTACGGCACCCTGCACGACCTGTGGGACCGGCTGCGGTCCGGTGTCGAGGCGACCCCGGACGAGCAGGTCTCCTCGGCGCTGGCCAGGGTCAACGCGTTCAGGACGGCCCGCTCGATCGTCTCCCGGCTGTCCGACCTCGTCGGCACCGCCTCGATCTACCGCACCTCTCCCCTGGACCGCTGGCTGCGGGACCTGCACACCATGTGCCAGCACATCCTCGCCCAGGAGCAGATCGTGCAGTCGGCGGGGGCCCACCTCCTCGGCGGAACGCCGCACGCGCCGTTCCCGCTGGGGCTCAAGGGCTGACCCGCCACGGTGAAGCCGGCCGGGGGCGACGACCGGCATCTCCTCGCCCCCGGCCTACCGCCGGCATCGGACGCGGGCGGCAGAACCTCCGCTCCAGGCTCGGGATCGGCGCTCTCCCCATCCCCTCGGCGCGGCGGCAGCGACAATTCGACCGGAGTGGATTAGGACAGTCATGACGACTTCACCAGAAGAGAAAGTCCAGACGCCGCCCCAGGCCCGGACGAGGACACCGGCCGAGGGGAACTCGTGGGGGCTCCGCGAGTGGGGCCTGCTCGTCAGCGTCTGCGCCGCGTTCTTCCTCGACGCGCTCGACAACATCATGGTCGGCATCGCGGTGCCGCCGATCCAGGCGGACCTCGGGATGACCACCGAGTCCGTGCAGTGGGTCGTGAGCGCGTACGTCCTCGGCTTCGGCGGCTTCCTGCTGCTCGGCGGACGCATGGCCGACCTGCTGGGCCGCCGCCGCATGTTCCTGGCGGGCGTCGCCGTCTTCGCCGTCGGGTCGCTGGTCGGCGGCCTCACCAACGAGGGACTGGTCGTGATCGTCGCCCGGTTCGTCATGGGCATCGGCGCGGCGTTCACCGCCCCGGCCAGCCTGTCCATCATCGTCACCAGCTTCGCGGAAGGCCCGCAGCGCAACCGCGCGCTGGGCATCTACACCGCGTGCGGCGCGGTCGGCTACTCGACCGGGGTCATCGTGGGCGGCTCGCTCACCGAGATCAACTGGCGCTGGACGTTCCTGCTCCCGGTCGCCGTGGCGCTCGTCGCGTTCGCCGGCGCGGTGGCGCTCGTGCCGCGCGACGCCGCGACGGGCCGGCGCGGCGGCTCGTTCGACTTCGCCGGCGCCGTCACCGTGACGGCCGCGATGCTGCTGCTCGTCTACAGCATCGTCGAGGCGCCCGCCTCCGGGTGGACGTCGCCGCGCACGCTGGGGATGTTCGCCGCCTCGGTGGCGCTCCTCCTGGCCTTCGTCCTCATCGAGCGGCGGACGGCCCAGCCCCTGCTGCGCCTGGGCCTGCTGCGCAACGGCGCGCTGGTGGGCGCGAGCCTGGTCGCGGCGGCGATCCTCGGCACCTACATGAGCTTCCAGTTCATCGGCGGTCTCTACCTGCAGTCGCTGCGCGGCTGGTCGCCGATGCAGATGGCGCTGGCCTTCCTCCCCATCGGCCTGCTCATCGCGACGATCGCGCCGCGGGCCGGCAAGCTGATCTCGCGGTTCGGGGTCCGCTGGATGATCTTCGCCGGATTCGTCGCCTACACCGCTTCGTACCTGCTCTTCCTGCGGATCGACGAGGCGTCCCCGTACGTCTGGGTGATCCTTCCGAGCATCCTGCTCATCGGTGTCGCCTTCCCCTTCTCCTTCCCCGCCGCCAACGTCCAGGCGACCACGGGTGTGGCCGACCACGAGCAGGGACTCGCGGCCGGTGTGCTGCAGACGGGATACCAGGTCGGCGCGGCGATCGTCCTCGCGATCGTGACCGCCACGATGGCGGCCGGCCACGAGGCGGGCGACGGCACGGCGACCCTGTCCGGCTACCACAACGGCCTCTGGGTCGTCACCGGCATCTCCGTCGTGACCATGCTGCTCACGCTCGTCGCGGCCCTGCGCGCCTCCGCGCGGCGCCGGGTCGCGGGTTCCACGGCGATGGCGGACCACTAGCCGCGAGCGGCCGGCGGCCCGCGCACGGAGGCGTTCAATTCCCTGCCCCGAAGAGCCGAATTCGGGGCAGGGCTGAATTACGGAAAATCCCGTGTCCGGGGGCCGTTTGCCGCGCATCGCCTCATGCGTGACAGAAAGCCGGCGGGCATGGTAAACACATCGCTGCGCACCACCCTGACCACACGCTGATCCCGGGTTATAGGGGGGACTTTGTCGTTCTGCGTCAACCTGCAGCAGCTACGAACTTTCTGTGAGGTCGCGGGCGAACTGAGCTTCACGTTGGCGGCGAAGAAGATGCACTACGCCCAGTCCAGCGTCACCGCGCAAATAAGGAACCTCGAAGAAGCCGTCGGAGCGGTTCTGTTCGACCGGAAAGGCCGCAGGATCGCCCTTACGGAGGCGGGAACGCGCCTGCTGCCCTATGCGGAAATGATGCTCTGCATCGCGGAGGCGGCCCACAAGGAAGTGGGCGAAACCGTGCCCGCGGCATAACGGCGGACGCGCGGCCCCGGAACTCGCGGGCGGGCGCCACGGGGGACACTGGGAGCGTGGACAAGACTCCTCTCCGCGCCCGCTCCAGGGAACTGCTCGACCTCGCCAGGGCCGCCTCGAGCGGGCGCGCCGCGGACACGGTTCACGGTGGTGCCGGCCGCGCGCTGCGCCAGACGCTGCTCGCTCTCACGGCCGGAGCCGCGCTCGCCGAACACGAGAACCCCGGCGAGGCCACCCTGCTCGTGCTCCTCGGGCACGTACGGCTCACCAGCGGCGACGCCGCGTGGGAGGGCGGGCAGGGGGACCTGATCACCGTTCCCGGCGCGCGTCACGGGCTCCTGGCGCTGGAGGACAGCGTGGTCCTGCTCACGGTCGTCAAGCACCCCTGACGCCCGGCGGCCAGGCCATCGGACCCGGTCACGCGGAGAGCAGGACCCAGCCCAGGGCGAGCAGCGACAGGGCCTTCACGACCTCCAGCGCCACGTACCACAGGTGCGCCCTCGACCTGTGCCGCGCCGGGTCCTCGCCGGACAGCACGCGGTCGGACCTGCGGTTGAGCGGCGGGCGCACGGCGGCGACCTGGACCAGCAGCACGGCCGCGGGGAGGGCCGTGAGCGCCGCCACCGCGGGGCCCGGCGACCCGGTCGCGACCGCCGCGATCACGACGACCGCCAGCACGGCCTCGGCGACGTTGAGCGCGCGGAAGACGAGCCGGCCGATGCCGAGCCCGATCGGGATCGTGACCCCCGGCGCGCGGAACTTCAGCGGCGCCTCCAGAAAGGAGATTGCCAGCACCATCCCGAGCCAGACGAAGGCGGCGGCGCCCCCCACGGCGGCCGAGGCGGGGTTCACGGACTCCCCCAAGTTCATCTCCAGCCGGTCCGCTGCCGCAGCCAGGCGAGCGCCACCCGGCCCTGCGCGAGCTGGAACGCGCGGAGCGTGGGCAGGCCGGGCGGCGGGGGAAGGCTCCCCCGCTGCAGGAAGTAGCCGGTCACGGCGGCCAGGACCGCGGTGACCGCGTCACCGTCCGCCTTCGCCGCGACCGGGTGGCCGTCGAAGATCTCGGCCGGCGGTGGACCGCCCTGCATGGCCACGCTCGGGAGCATCCCGAGCAGGTCGAACCACGGTACGGCCAGGCACGCCCAGGGCCAGTCCACCACGTGAACGCGCCCGTCTCCGGTGAGCAGCAGGTTGTCGGCCCTGAGGTCGGCGTGGGCCAGCGTGTCGCCCTCCGCGGCCGGGCCCCACGCCTCCTCCAGCTCCGCCAGCCGGTCGGCGTGCCGCCCGGCCCACGCGGCATCGGGCCCGTCCAGGCCGGGCCCGTCCGGCCCGGACGCAAGGCGCCGCCATCCCCGGTACTCCTCCGCGAACCGCTCCGCGGCCGCCGGGACGGCCACCGGCGCGGGGGTGAGCGACTCGGCCAGCCCGGTGATCGCCCCGAGCACGAGGTCGAGCTCCGCCCGGACCCAGGGCTGGGCCGGCTGCCGCCCCTCGACGTCCTCCAACAGCAGGACCACCCAGCCGTCCTCGTCGAAGGACGCGAGCAGCCGGGGCGCGGGCGCGGTCACGGGCAGCGCGGCGGCCACCCGGGCCTCCGCCCGGTGGATGCCGGGACTGAGCGGGTTCGGCTCGGGCCCGACGGCCTTGACGAAGGCCCTGCCGCCACCCGCGAGCCGTAGGCGGGCTGCCACACCCGGGGAGAAACCGGCCGTCTGGGTGCGGGCCTCGATCACGCGGTCGCCCAGACGCGTCTCCACGGCCAGCCGCAGGTGCGCGGGCACCGCGTCCCACGGCAGTCGTACGCCCGCGGCGGGCGGAGGCGCGCCGTCGTCACCGGAGCGGCGACGCCGCTCCTCGCCCTGACCACCCGGCTCCCGGGAATCGTCGCGCATTCCGGCATGATGCGCGGCGGGCGGGTAGGGCCGCAAACGACTTTGCGTCGATATTCGGTTGGGATTCCGCCCGCTCCCCTGCACAGTGGATCTCGATCGAGAGGGGGAAACCACCATGCCGAAGCACATCGCCCCGAAGGTGCTGTCCTGGGCGAGCGAGATCGACCAGGGGACGATCGACCAGGCCGCCCGGGCGGCGCGCCTGCCGTTCGTGCCCGGTCACGTCGCGCTCATGCCCGACGCGCACGTGGGCATCGGGGCGACGGTCGGCTCCGTGATCCCCACGGAGGGCGCGATCATCCCGTCCGCCGTCGGCGTGGACATCGGCTGCGGCATGGTCGCGACCGAGACCACGCTCACCGCCGCCGACCTGCCCGACTCGCTCGCCCCGCTGATGCGGCTGGTGGAGCGGGGCATCCCGGCGGGCGTGGGCAAGGGGCACGACCGCGCGGCGGACCGTTCGCTCGGCGAGCTGGGCCGGCCGCACACCTCGCTCACCCCGAAGCAGGAGAAGACGGTGGCGTGCCAGTTCGGCACCCTCGGCTCGGGCAACCACTTCGTGGAGGTCTGCCTGGACGAGCGCGACCGGGTCTGGACCGTGCTGCACTCGGGCTCGCGCGGGATCGGCAACCAGCTCGCCACCGCGCACATCGACGGCGCGAAGCGGCACATGCGCCGCCTGGCGATCGGGCTGGAGGACTACGATCTCGCCTACTTCACCCAGGGCACCCCGGAGTTCCGGGCATACGTCGAGGACATGCTGTGGGCGCAGCGGTACGCGATGGCGTCGCGGGCGCGGATGGACGAGGTGCTGAGCCGGGCGCTGTTCCGCGTCGTGGGCGGCGGCGCCCGGGTCAGGACGATCAACTGCCATCACAACTTCACCCAGATGGAGACCCATGAGGGCAAGGAGCTGTGGATCACCCGCAAGGGCGCGATCAAGGCGGACACCGGTGACGAGGGCGTCATCCCCGGCTCGATGGGCACCCGGTCCTACATCGTGCGCGGCCGGGGCAACCCGTTGTCGTACAAGTCCTGCTCGCACGGGGCGGGCCGCAGGATGTCCAGGAGCCGGGCCAAGCGCGAACTGTCGGCGGCGTCGCTGACGGAGGCGATGCGCGGCCGGACCTGGAACTCCGACCGGGCCGCCGCGCTGGTCGACGAGCATCCCGAGGCGTACAAGCCGATCGACCAGGTGATGGCGGACCAGAAGGACCTCGTGGAGGTGCGGCACACGCTGCGCCAGGTGTTCAACTACAAGGGGTGAGCCGACGGGCGCCGCCGTCCCGCTTCCACGGTCTCGCGGGGGGCGGCGGCGCCGGCCGGACGCAGCACGAAGCCGCTCGCCACCCGGGCGGGGATCCGGTGCGGCGCGATGGTGAGGTCCTGCTCGGGCAGCGTGTAATCCAGCCGGGCGAGCCGCGGCGCGAGCGCCTTGAGCAGGCCCACCGTCACCGGCTCGCCCGGGCACCGGTGTCCGGTCGCCGGGTGGCCCCCGCCCTGCGGGATCAGGTCGTACGGGCCGATCTCGCGCCCGGCGAAGCGGCGCGGGTCGAACGCGCACGGGTTCGGCCAGAGCGCCGGGTCGTGGTTCTGGCCCCAGATGTCGAGCAGCACGAGCCAGTCGGCCAGGATCCGCTCGCCCTTCCAGGTCAGGTCCTTGACGGCCACACCCGCGACGAACGGCGCGAACGGGTAGAAACGCCGCACCTCGTGGGCGAACGCCTCGGCGTAGCCGCCGTCGGCGTCCTCGGTGAGACGGACGCGGTTGACCGGCCAGCGGTGCAGCGCGTGCGCGGCGAACATGAGGTACCAGCTCACCGCCACGGTGGGACGCACCAGGTTGAGCAGTTCGACCGCCGCGATCCGGGGCGCGAGCGGCTCCCCGTCGGGCTCCCTGTGGCGGGCGGCGACGGCGAGCGGCGAGGAGTCCCGCGCCCGCAGGGCCCCGCGCCGCACGTCCTCGACCAGCCCGGCCAGCCACGCCTCGCGGCGCCGGCGCGCGGCGCGGGCCCGCCAGTGACGCGGGCCGGGCGACCCGAAGCCGTCGACCAGTGCCACGAGGTCGGCGGCGAGGGGCCCGGTCTCCTCCTCGGTGAGCGGGATGCCCGCCCACCGGCACGCTCCGCGGGTGATGACGCGGGCGGCCTCGTCGAAGAGCACGACCTGCCCCCGCTCCCGCCACGTCGCCACCGCGGCGTCCCATGCCTCGGTGGTGTCGTCCACCAGGGCCGAGACGCTCGCCGGTGTCATGAGCGACATGAACATGCCCTTGCGCGCCCGGTGCGCGGCCTGGTCCAGCGTGTGCACGGCGCCGTGGCCGAACAGCGTGCTCTTGATCGGCTCGGGCAGCGCGGGAGCCCGCTGGACGTGGTCGTCGTCGTAGAAGAAACGCGCCGCGTCCGGCCCCCGCAGCACGACGGCACGCCGGCCCATCAGCCGGGTGTGGACCATCTCCCCCTGGGTCTCCCGCCAGCGGGCCGGCAGCCAGGCGTAGCCCTCGAGCAGCAGGAGCGGAGTGGTGTCGAGCAGCGGCATACCGTCGTGCCTGCCCCGATTCGTCCCCGGCTAACGGGCCGATCGGGTACGCGGGTCACCGGCGGACGCAGGAACCGCCGTTCAGCCTGAAGCCCGTGGGATCGGGGTTGGCGCCCGTGAGCGTGCCGTTGAAGCCGATCTGCACCGACCCGCCGCCTTGGATCACCGAGTTCCACGGCATGGCCGCGGCGGTGACGTCCTTGCCGGACTGCGACCAGGCGGCCGACCAGCCGGTGCCGACCTGCTGTCCCGCGTCCGGGAGCACGAAGCGCAGCGTCCAGTCGTTGATCGGCGCCTGGCCCACGTTGGTGATCTTCACGGAGGCGGAGAAGCCGCCGGTCCACGACCACGCGGTGTACTCGATCTCGCAGGTGACCGGAGGCGGCGAGTAGGAGGGGTAGCCGCCCGACGCCGTGGCCGTCACCAGGTCGGACGGCAGGCTGAGGTTGCCCGCGGCGTCCTTGGCGACGATGAAGTAGACGTACGACTGGCCGGTGACGAGGGGGCCCTCGGTGAAGTGCGTGCCGATGGGCATGCCCACCCGCATCCAGCCGGTGCCGGTGCGCCGGAACACGTTGTAGCCCGTGACCCCGACGTCATCGGTGGACGCCGTCCAGCAGAGCGACGTGCCCTTGAAGTCGGGCAGGCAGTTGGGCTGCAGCCCGGCCGGCCTGGACGGCGGAGTCGTGTCGCCCGTGGGAGGAGTCGGCGTCACGTTCGCGCCGGAGATCGCCGGGGTGCTGAGCAGCGCGGAGGGCCGGCTGGTGTTCCCGGCGGCGTCCTTGGCGACGACGTAGAACGTGTAGGTCCGGCCGTCGACCAGCCCGGGGACGACGGCCGTCGTACGGGAGGTGGAGGCCACCTCGAAGAAGTTGTCGCCCTTGAGCATGATCACCTTGTACTCGGTGACCGCCGTGTCGTCGGAGGACGCCGTCCAGCACAGGCCGACCACACCCTGGAAGCTCCCGCTCGGAGGCGGGGGCGGCGGGCACGCCCGCAGGTCCTCCGGGGCCGTCGGCGGCGTCAGGTCCGCCCCGGGCGAGGGCGAAGGCGTCGGCGACACCGTCGTCATCGCGCGGGCGGCGCGCAGTTCGGGCGCGCTGCCCGCCAGCACGGGCGGCGCGACGAGGTTGGCCCCCAGAAGCGCGGCGGCGACGGCGCCCGCCGCGGCCCACGCGACCGGCCATGACACTTTGGACACGATCTCACCTCTCCGGGATGATCCGCCGACGTATCGCCCGGATCGTCGATCGCCGGGAAGTGCCCGTCAACCGTGCCAGGGAGTGCCCGGCGGACGCCGCGCGGCGGGCGGCGTCCGCCAGGCATGACCTCGTGTCCGCGCCGGTCGTTCCGTAAGGAATATGAAACGTTCAGCGGCGTGGGCCGTTGCTACCGTCGCCGGATGAAGATCGTGGTGACCGGCGCGGCCGGTTTCATCGGGAGCGGCGTCGCCCGCCTGCTGCGCGACGCGGGGCACGAGGTGCGGGGCTTCGACCTGCGCGGCGGCGACGACGTCACGGCGGGTGACGTGCGGGACGAGGACGCCGTCGGCCGAGCGCTCGCGGGCGCCGACGCCGTGGTGCACCAGGCGGCCAAGGTCGGCCTCGGCGTCGACGTATCCGACCTGCCGGCGTACGTGTCGGTCAACGCGCTCGGGACCGCGGTGCTGCTCGCCGCGATGGCGCGGCACGGGGTCGCCCGGCTGGTGCTGGCGTCGTCGATGGTGATCTACGGCGAGGGCGTCTACGACTGCGCGGAGCACGGCCGCCTGCGCCCCGGCCCCAGGGCCGAGGAGGACCTCGCCGCCGGGCGGTTCGAGCCGGTGTGCCCGCTCTGCGGGCGCCCGCTGGCGCCTGGGACCGTGGACGAGGACGTCCCGGCCGACCCACGCAACGCGTACGCCACGAGCAAGCTCGCCCAGGAGCACCTGGCGGCCGGCTGGGCCCGAGAGACCGGCGGCGTGGCGGTCGCCCTGCGGTACCACAACGTGTACGGGCCGGGGATGCCGCGCGACACCCCCTACTCCGGGGTGGCCGCGATCTTCCGGTCCGCGCTGGAGGCGGGGCGGGCGCCGCTGGTGTTCGAGGACGGCGGCCAGCGCAGGGACTTCATCCACGTCGGCGACGTCGCGGCGGCCAACCTCGCCGCGCTGGACGCGCTGGAGTCCGCCCGGCCCGGCCGGCTCCGCGCCTACAACGTGGCCAGCGGCGAGCCCCACACGATCGGCGACCTGGCGGACGCGCTCAGCGCGGCGCGCGGCGGGCCCGCCCCCGAGGTCACCGGCCGCTACCGGCTGGGCGACGTCCGGCACATCGTCGCCTCCCCAGACCGCGCCGCCGCCGACCTCGGGTTCCGGGCTCGGGTCCGGTTCGCCGACGGCATGCGCGAGTTCGCCCACGCCCCGCTGGCGACGGCCGGCTGAATCACCAGGGAGACCTCACGAACCCCTGCAGCAGCAGGCCGACCACCGCCTGCGCGGCGAGAAGCCGGCGGTCTCCCTCACGCCCGGTTCCCGTACGCCCGGCCGCCGCGGCGACCCACAGGGCGTACGGCAGCCAGATCCGCTCCACCTCGCCCCTGGTGACGCCGCTGACGTCGAGGGCGAGCACCGCGGCCAGGGCCGCCAGCGGCAGGATCCGGTCGCGGGCCTCTCCCGGCGCCACGAGCCCGGCGGCGGTGGCCGGGCCGGTGACCAGGGCGAGCACGGCCAGGTTGGCGACCAGGAAGTACAGGTACGGCCGGGCCGCGCCGGGGTCGGCCGCCCACTCGGCGTGGGTGGCGAGCACACCGGCCGGCCACCAGAACCCCCCGGCGGCGAACAGTGCGCTCACCGCGGCCATCCCGGCCAGGCAGGCGGCCACGGTCGCCCGCGCCACTCCCACGGCGACCGCCGCGACGAGGGGGACGAGCAGGTAGGGCACCAGGCCGTAGCTGAGGTAGGGCAGCGCGCCCAGGGCCAGTCCGGCGCCGAGGCCGAGCGTCACCCGGCCCGCCCGGCTCCCCGCGCCGAGCACCAGCAGCGCCGTGCCCCACGCCCCCACGCCCGCGAAGAACGCGTCCATGGTCGTCGCGATCCACACCGCCGCCGGGCACAGGGCGAGGTAGGGCAGCGCGCGCCGGGCCGCCTCCTCCCCCGCGACGCGCCACACGGTCAGGCCGATCGCGACCGTGGCCGAGCACCCCGTGGCGACCACGAGGACGGCCGCCCAGAACGGTCCGGGCAGCCCGGCGGCCGCCAGCGCCCACAGCACCAGCACCGGCAGCGGCGGATGACCGCGCACGTGCGTGGGATAGGCAGGCAGGTCCCGGGTGAACCCGGCGAGCCAGCCGAGAGGGTCGCCGCCCACGGCCCCGAGCCCGGCCAGGTATTCCTGCGGGTGGGTGAACGGCCACGCCAGCCCCTCCCCCGACACCGCCAGCAGGACCGTCCAGGCGAGCGACGCGGCGAAGGCCGCCGCCAGCGCCACGCGCATCGGCAGGTGCGCGGTCAGCCGGGGCAGCACGGGGACCGCGACCGCCGCGAAGGCCACGGCCGGAAGCAGCGCGGGCGTGGGCAGGCGCGCCAGGGCCTGCAGCGGCGGGAGGTGGTCGATGCGCAGCACCCCGCGGGCGTGCAGCAGGCCGCCCACCGCGAACGCGCCCGCCACCAGGGCGGCCCAGCCGGCCAGTGCCGCCCGTCGTCTCGTCACGGGCCACACGCTAGGCCCGCCGCGCCGCCGATCCCCGCCCCGCGGACGGCCCCGTAGTCACTTCGTAAGAACTGGGCGGCCCCTGCGGCCCTAGCTTCTGCGGCATGCAGATCGATGTGGTGCTTCCCTGCCTCGACGAGGCGGCGGCTCTGCCGTGGGTGCTCGGCCGCATGCCGGACGGCTGCCGCGCCATCGTGGTGGACAACGGATCCACCGACGGGTCGGCCGAGGTCGCCGCCCGGCACGGCGCGCTCGTGGTGAGCGAGCCGAGGCCGGGCTTCGGCGCCGCCTGCCACGCGGGCCTGGAGGCCGCGACCGCCCCTGTCGTGTGCTTCATGGACGCCGACGCCTCCCTCGACCCGCGGCAGATCCCGTACGTCGCGGAGGGGGTGGTGAGCGGCGCCGCCGACCTGGTGCTGGGCCGCCGCAGGCCCGTCACCGCGTCGGCGTGGCCCGCGCACGCCCGGCTGGGCAACCGGGTGCTCGCCTGGCGGCTGCGCCGCCGCACCGGCGCGCCGCTGCACGACCTCGGCCCGATGCGCGCCGCCCGCCGTACGGCGCTGCTCGCCCTGGGCCTGCGGGACCGGCGGTTCGGCTACCCCCTGGAGATGGTGCTGCGGGCGAGCGAGGCGGGCTGGCGCATCGGCGAGGTGGAGGTCGACTACCTGCCGCGGGTGGGCCGCTCGAAGGTGACGGGGACCGTCCGCGGCACCGTGCGGACGGTGCGCGACATGTGGCGGGCGGCGTGACGCCGGCCGCGAGCGGCACCACGGCGCAACTCGTCGTCATCGCCAAGGCGCCCGTGCCGGGGACCGTGAAGACCCGGCTCACGCCGCCCTGCACCGCGAGGGAGGCCGCCGCGCTCGCGGAGGCCGCGCTGCGCGACACGCTGTCGGCCGTCGCCGCCACCCCCGCCGCGCGCCGGGTGCTGGCCCTGCACGGCGAGCCGGGGCCCTGGCTGCCCGAGGGGTTCGACGTGGTCGCCCAGCGGGGGGACGACCTTGCCGCACGGCTGGCCGCCGCCTTCGCCGACGCGTGGACGGCCCTGCCCGTCCCTGTCGTGCTGATCGGCATGGACACCCCTCAGGTCACCCCCGCTCTGCTGGCCGAGGCGGGGCGGCTGCTTGACGGGCACGAGGTCGTGGTCGGCCCGGCCGCCGACGGCGGGTTCTGGCTGCTCGGGCAGCGCACGCCCGACCCCGCCCTGCTGGCCGGGCTGCCGATGTCGCGGCCCGACACGGGAGCGCTGCTGATGGAGCGGATCCGCGCCGCCCGCGTACGGACCGCCCTGCTGCCCGAACTGACCGACGTGGACACCGTCGCGGACGCGCGCGCGGTCGCCGCGCGGATCCCGTCCTCGCGGTTCGCGGCGACGCTGGCGGCCCTCGGCGCGGACGTCCCGGCGTGATCGGCCCCCTCTACGCCGAGGCGCTTGACGGCGCGCGGGTCGAGGTCGAGTCGGCCGACGGCGGCACGTGGCCGCTGGAGGCGCGGCGCTGGCTCCACGGCGCCGAAGGGGACGAGGCCATGCTCGCCCGCTGCGCCGACCCCACACTCGACGTGGGCTCGGGACCCGGGCGGCTGACCGTGGCGCTGACGAGGCGCGGGGTGCGGGCGCTCGGCATCGACGTCACCCCCCGGGCCGTCCGGCTCACCCGCCTGGCCGGCGGGCGGGCCCTCTGCCGTGACGTGTTCGGCCACGTGCCCGGCGCAGGCCGCTGGGGCACCGTGCTGCTGGCCGACGGCAACATCGGCATCGGCGGCGACCCCGACGCCCTGCTGCGCCGGGTCCGCGAGCTGCTGCGGCCCGGCGGCGAGGTCGTCGCGGAACTCGATCCGCCCGGCGCCGCGACCCGCACGGAACGGGTCCGGCTGCGCGGGGAGGGAAGGGCCACCGGGTGGTTCGACTGGGCGCGGGTCAGCGTGTCCGGCATCGGGCCGCTCGCCGCGCGCACCGGCTTCCGCCCCGCGGAGGTGTGGACCGAGGCGGGCCGCTGGTTCTCCGTCCTGGACTGAATGGGGCACATCTCGCCATTCCGGGCGTCCCGGGAAGGCACGTCCGCCGGTCAGGCGCCGGTTCCGGTCCGCGCCGTGCCCGCGTGGATAGGCTGCCGCGCAAAGCGGGGGGAAGCGAACGGGGCGGATGGCGGGGATCGCGCGCGCGGCCGCACGCATGACTGCACGGGCGGTCGCACGACGGTGGCGGGCGCGGCGCGGCGACCCCGTCGAAGGGAACGGCGCCGCCGGAGACCTCTCCACCGGGAGTGCGCGCCGCCGGGATTTCGCGTGCGTCTGCGCCCTCACCGTCGCGGCGGCGGCGCTCTACGCGTTCTACTCGTGCGTGCGGCTTGCGCGGTTCCGCGCGGGCGCCTACGACCTGGTGATCTTCGACCAGGCGATCCGGTCGTACGCGCGCCTCCAGCCGCCGGTCTCGATGCTGAAGGGAGTGCACAACGGGTTCGGGCCGGGGTTCTGCGTGCTCGGCGACCACTGGTCTCCGGCGCTCGCGCTGCTGGCGCCGCTGTACCGGATCCACGACGGGCCCGCGACCCTGCTCGTCGCACAGGCCGTGCTGCTGGCGCTGTCGATCCCGTTCGTGTGGGCGTACGCCTTCCGCGCCGCCTCGGCGGTCACGGACGGACGGCGCGTCGCCTATCCGGTCGCGGCCGCCTACGCCCTGTCGTGGCCGATCACCGAGGCCGTGGCCTTCGACTTCCACGAGGTGGCGTTCGCGCCGCTGCTCACGGCGGCCATGCTGGAGCGGCACCAGGCGGGGCGCAGGCGGGCGGCGGTTCTCGCGGGGCTGGCGCTCCTGCTGGTGAAAGAGGACATGGGCCTGCTGCTCGCCGGGTTCGGGCTGTTCCTCCTCACCCGCCGCCGCGACCGGATCGCGGGGGCGCTGCTCGTCGCGGGCGGCGTCGCCGCGACCCTGGTGGCGACGGCCGTCCTCGTCCCGTGGTTCGGAGGCAGGGCCGGCTACTACTGGGCGTACTGGACGCTGGGCCCCGACCTCCCCAGGGCCGTCGCGCACGCCGTCACCCATCCTGGCGACGTGGCCGCGCTGCTCGCCGACCCGCCGCTGAAGCTGCGCACGCTCGTGCTGACGCTGGCTCCCGTGCTGTTCACCGCGGTGCTGTCCCCGCTGTCGCTCATCCTGCTGCCGCCGCTGCTGGAACGCATGCTCGCCAGCACCTATCCGAACTGGTGGACCCCGCGCTACCACTACACGGCCTTCGTCGTCGCGGTCGTCTTCGCCGCCGGGGTCGACGGCGCGCTGCGGGCGGCCGCCCGCCTTCCTCGACGGCCCGCAACGCTCGTGCGGGCGTGGGCGCTGCTGACGCTCGCCGTCGCGTTCGCGCTCGTGCCGTTCTTCTCGTTCGGCGCGCTGTTCACCCCGGGTTTCCACGCCGAGACCGCCCGGACCCGCGCGGCCGTACGGGCCGTCGCCGCTGTGCCGGACGGCGCGCTGGTCGAGGCGTCCGACTCCCTCGCCCCCGCCCTGTCCCCGCGTACGCGGACGCTGCTGTGGGACCGCACGCCGCGCGGGGCGCCCTGGGTCGCCGCCGACGTGGGGGCCAGGGCCTTTCCCTTCGACTCGGTCGGCGCGCAGGTCGCGCGGGTCGAGGCGCTGCGCGCGCGGGGCTACCGGGTGGTGTTCCAGGAGGCCGGATACGTGGTGCTCACCCTGCGGTGAACGCCCCCGGCGCGGCCGCCAGCAGCAGGACGTCGACGCCGGCGGCGCCGATCGCGGCGGCGAAGGGCGCCCGGGGCACACGCCGCCCGAGCAGCGGCCCCGCCGCGGCGCACACGGCCACCCCCGCGAGCGCCAGCCACCGCAGCGGACCGGCCGGGCCCGGAGGACCCACGACCAGGAGCCCGGAGGCGGCCAGCAGCGGCAGCGGCAGGAGGACCCGCACCCGCGCGGGGCCGAGGCGCTGCGGCCAGCCTCGCACTCCCGTGGCGACGTCCTGGTCGATGTCGGGCAGCACGTTGGCGAGGTGCGCCGCGCAGCCGAGCAGCGCCGCGGCGAGCACCGCCCACCAGGCCGGCGGCACACCGCCCGGCGTCCCCGCCGCCACGAACACCGGCACCGCGCCGAACCCCGCGGCGTACGGCGCCCATGATGCGGCGGTGCCCTTGAGCCACAGGTCGTAGGCCCAGGCCGCGGCCACGGCGAACAGGTGTGTCACCCCCGCCACGGGACCACAGGCCAGCGAGAGCGGCACGCAGGCCGCCAGCGCGGCGAACGCCGCGGCGCGCACCGTGCGCGCGGTCACCAGTCCCGCGACGATCGGCTTGGCCGTCCGCGCCGCCGCGGCGTCCCTGGCGGCGTCCACGGCGTCGTTGCACCAGCCCACGGACAGTTGCCCGGTCAGCACGGCCAGAGCCGCGAGCGCCGTCCCCGCCGGTCCCCATCCGGCGAGCGCCACGAGCACGGCGAGCAGCACCGTCACCGCCGCGGCCGGACCCGGATGGCACGCCCTGGCCAGCCCGGCCGCCGTACGCCATAACCCGGCCGTCTCGGCGGCGGTGCGGTCGGCGGTGTCGTCGGCGGTGCGGTCGGCGGTGCGGTCGGTCGTGTCGTCGGGCGGCGCCTCGGAGCCGGTCACGCCCCGAGCCTAACCGGGGACCTCGCGGAGGCGAGATCATCGCGAGGGCTCCGGAGGCATGCGACGCCCCGCAGCGGGCAAGACGCACTTGTCACGATTTTCGCCAGCCCGAGGATGTGAGATGACGCGAATCGCGGCTGTCCACGGTGTCGTCCCCCCACATCGTCACTCGCAGGCGGAGATCGCGGACACCCTGGCGCGGGTCTGCCTTCCTCCCGGCGCCGACCGCCGGCTCCTCGACAGACTGCACACCGGCGCCCGCGTGGAGCACCGCAACCTCGTCTTGCCGCTCGACCAGTACGGCAAGCTCGACGGCTTCGGCGCGGCCAACGACCTGTTCATCGAGGCCGCGCTCGACCTGGGCGCGCAGGCCGTCACGGCGGCGCTGGACGCGGCCGGCCTCACGCCCGCGGACGTCGACCTGATCATGTGCACGTCGGTCACCGGCGTCGCCGCGCCGTCGCTGGACGCCCGGCTGGCCGGGCGGATCGGCCTGCGCCCCGACGTGAAGCGGGTGCCGGTGTTCGGCCTCGGATGCGTCGCGGGCGCGGCGGGGATCGCCCGGCTGCACGACTACCTGCGCGGCTGGCCCGGTCACGTGGCGGTGCTGCTCTCGGTGGAGCTGTGCTCCCTCACCCTGCAGCGCGACGACACCTCCACGGCCAACCTCGTGGCGGGCGCCCTCTTCGGGGACGGCGCCGCCGCCGTGGTCGCGTACGGGGACGACCGCGAGCCACCCGGGGACGGCGGCGCGTCGGGGCCCGCGGTCGTCGCGACGCGCGGCCACCTCTATCCCGGCTCGGAACGCGTGATGGGCTGGGACGTCCGCGACAGCGGCTTCCGGGTGGTGCTCGACGCCGGGGTGCCCGACGTCGTCCGCGCCTACCTGGGCGCCGACGTGCACGGGTTCCTCGCCGACCACGGC
Organism: Microbispora sp. H11081; assembly: GCF_012999535.1. Classification (GTDB taxonomy): domain Bacteria; phylum Actinomycetota; class Actinomycetes; order Streptosporangiales; family Streptosporangiaceae; genus Microbispora. The sequence goes on along the minus strand of NZ_JABBWV010000002.1, from coordinate 119,934 downwards.
CTGACCACCGGCGACGTCGCCGCCTGGGTCTGCCATCCCGGCGGCCCCAAGGTGCTGGAGGCCGTGGCGGAGACGCTCGCGCTGCCGGACGGCGCGCTCGATCTCACCTGGCGCTCGCTGGCCGCCAACGGCAACCTGTCGTCCGCCTCGGTGCTGCACGTGCTGCGCGACACGCTCGCCCAGCGGCCGCCTCCGCCGGGCACGCCGGGCCTGCTGATGGCGATGGGCCCGGGTTTCTGCTCCGAACTCGTCCTGCTGCGCTGGTGAGGAGAGACCGTGTCCCTCTGGTACGTGCTGCTCGTCACGCTGGTCGCGCTTGAGCGGCTCGCCGAACTCGTCGTCGCGCGCCGTAACGCCGTCTGGAGCCTCGCGCGGGGCGGGGTGGTGTACGGCAGGGGCCACTATCCCTGGATGGTCGCCCTGCACACCGGCCTGCTGGCCGGGTGCCTGATCGAAGTGTGGGTGGCGGACCGGCCGTTCGTCCCCGGCCTGGGCTGGCCGATGCTCGCGCTGGTCGTGGCCGCGCAGGCGCTGCGCTGGTGGTGCGTCACGACGCTGGGCCCGCAGTGGAACACACAGGTCATCGTCGTGCCCGGCCTGCCGCTCGTGACCCGCGGGCCGTACCGGCTCGGGTGGCTGCGCCACCCCAACTACGTCGCGGTGGCGGTGGAGGGCGCGGCGCTGCCGCTCGTCCACTCGGCCTGGGTGACCGCGCTCGCCTTCACCCTGCTCAACGTGCCGCTCATGGCCGTTCGCCTGCGGTGCGAGGAGGCCGCGCTCGCCACCGCCGCCCCTGGGCCCGCCCCGCGCGGCGCGGGGACCTCGGCGTGATCGACGTGCTCGTCGCCGGCGGCGGGCCCGCCGGGCTGGCCACCGCCGTCCAGGCGGCCCTGGCCGGCATGGAGGCGGTCGTCGTCGAGCCCCGGCGGGGCCCCGTCGACAAGGCGTGCGGGGAGGGCCTGATGCCCACGGGCGCCGCCGTGCTCGCGGACCTCGGGGTGGCGGTCGCGGACGGCAGGCCGTTCCTCGGCATCAGCTACGTGGACGGGCGGCATCGGGTGGGCGCGGAGTTCAGGGACGGCCCGGGGCTGGGCGTGCGCAGGACGGCGCTGCACGCCGCGCTCGCCCTGCGCGCGCGGGAACTCGGCGTCCGCGTCGTGACCGGCCGGGTGGACGGGGTGCGCGTCACCGACGAGGCCGTGCACGCGTGTGTGACGGGCCAGGCGCCGCTCGGCGCGCGGTGGCTGGTCGCCGCCGACGGGCTGCACTCGCCGACCAGGGCCCGGCTCGGGCTCGGCCTGCCCTCCCGCGGGCCGCGCAGGTACGGGCTGCGCCGCCATTACCGGGTCGCCCCGTGGACGGACTTCGTGGAGGTGCACTGGGCGCGCGGCGGCGAGGCGTACGTCACGCCGGTGAGCGCCGACCTCGTCGGCGTGGCGGTGCTGAGCAGCGAGCGGCGGACCTACGACGAGCACCTGGCCGAGTTCCCCGATCTGGTCGCCCGGCTCGACGGGCCGCCCGTCACCCCGGTGCGCGGAGCGGGGCCGCTGCGCCAGCGGGTGCGGCGGCGGGTGGCCGGGCGGGTGCTGCTCGTCGGCGACGCGGCGGGCTACGTGGACGCGCTCACCGGCGAAGGGCTCTCACTCGCGCTGCTGTCGGCCCGCGCGCTGGTCGGCTGTCTGCGGGCGGGCCGCCCGGAGGACTACGAGGCCGCCTGGCGGCGCCTGTCGCGGCGCTCCCGGCTGCTGACGGGCGCGCTCGTGGAGGCCCGCAGGCATCCCTGCGCGGCCCGGATGGTGGTGCCGGCCGCGCGGCGCCTGCCCGCCGTCTTCGCGGCCGCGGTGCGGGCGCTCGCCTGACCGCCGTCGCGCCTTCTTCCCGGAACAGGAAGTGCGTCCCGGAATTGTTACAGCCGGATTCACAGTTGATGAACGCCCGTTTTTAGGACGCCCTCGACGAGTCACACCTCGCCAATAGAATGTAATTCGACATAGTTGATGTCGCCATATTTCCTGACCGGTATGCAAAGATCTAACCTGTGCACTCAATGGCGGGGCCGATGTTACGGCAAGCCCGACTGGAGGGTCGTCACTTGCCGCAGTTCACCCTCATCGCCCTGCTCCTCCTGCTCGGCACGCTCCTCATCGTCGCGCTGGTGATCCTCGCGATGCGGCTGCGCCGGTTGCGCGCGCTGCAGGCCGTCGCCGTGCGCCAGGCGGCGGCGGAGGCACGCGAGCAGTTCGGCCGCGACGTGCACGACCTCGTGAGCAACCGCCTGTGGCTGGCCACCCTGCGCAGCGAACTCGCCTACCGGCTCACCGACGACGACAGCCCCCTGCGACCGGCGCTCGCCGACGTGGTGCAGGCGATCCGTCAGGCGTACGCCGACATCCGCGACGTGACCCGCTCCTTCCAGGACGTCTCGCTCACCTCGGAACTGGCCAACGCCCGGGCCGCACTCCGCGCGTACGGAGCCGACTGCAAGGTCGTGGTCGCCGAGGCGGAACTGGGCCGCGAGGTGAGCGCCACGCTCGCGATCATGGTGCGGGAGGCGGTGACCAACGTCCTGCGCCACAGCGAGGCGTCCCTGTGCACGATCGAGATCGCCGTGCGCGGTCCCGCGGTGACGCTCACCGTCGCCAACGACGGCGTCGACTCCTCCGTGCCGCCCGGCGAGGGGAACGGCCTCGACAACCTGCGCAACCGGGCGGCGGCGCTCGGCGGCATGATGGGAACGATCCTCGACCCGGACGGCTGGTTCCGCCTCATCGTCGAGATCCCCCGCAGGAGCGGAGAGCGCCGCTGACCGCTGCCGGGCCCGTCCGCCCGCCTGGCCGGCTCCCGCGGCACGACGCACGGCCTCCCGGCCGGCCCTTCCCCGGTTACTGAACGCCTCGTCGGCGGCTCTCCCCGTGCGCGCCGCCGGACGCCACTGCCCGGTTTCCCGGCGTCCGCCCGGCACGCACGTCCATCCCGGCACGCACGTCCATCCCGGCGCACATGACACCCGGCGCACATGACACCCGGCGCACGCGCCCGATCACCGCCTCGCGGCCTCTCCCTGGCGCGCCTCGGAGACCACGCACTTGACCAGCCATTTGACCGAATAGTCCCGCACAGCGCCCCCATTGCCACTGTGAACGACGCGCCCGCCCGCCCATGACCGCGTCACCGTTCGCCATGTGCAGAATTCACATGACCTCGTTGACGGGCGTAACTTGGCCGTTCTCCCCATTTCCGGAATTCTTTGATGTGACCGGACTGAGGGGACATCTGGTGATTAGTAAGTACGAGATTTACTGCCTCGCAGATCCCTTGTTCTACGACACGCTCGACGGCAAGCGCGCCGAGCACCCCGACTTCTCCATCGCCGCCCGGCCCACGCCCGAGGGCTGGTGGCACGCCGAGAGCGAGACCTGGCTGCACTACGCGCCGGCCGGCGCGGCTCTGCCCACGCAGGGCTGGAAGATCCACATCTCCTCGTCCGTGCCCGAGGCGGAACAGGTGATCGCGGCGGCGTGGGACTACTGCGTGCCCCGCGGGCTGGCCTTCAAGTTCCTGCGCGGCCGGCGCGTGATGACGATGCAGAACTCCAAATACGCCTTCCGCGGGTCGAGCGGCAAGCTGGTCACCGTCTATCCGGTCGACGAGGCCCAGCTGGAGCTGACGCTCAAGGAGCTCGCCGAGATCCTCGACGGCGTCGAGGGCCCGTACATCCTGAGCGACCTGCGCTACGGCGAAGGGCCCCTGTTCGTCCGCTACGGCGGGTTCGCCGAGCGCCACTGCCTCGACGACAACGGCGAGCGGGTGCTCGCGATCGAGGACGCCGACGGCCGCCTCGTCCCCGACGTGCGCGGGCCCGCGTTCTCCCTGCCCTCCTGGGTCACCCTGCCGGCCTTCCTCGAACCGCACCTGGCCGCCCGCGACGCGGTGACGCTCGAAGGCGTGCCGTACGACGTGGAGAGCGTCCTGCACTTCTCCAACGGCGGCGGGGTGTACCTCGGGCGCGACAGGCGCACCGGCGAGCAGGTGGTGCTGAAGGAGGCCCGCCCGCACGCCGGGCTCGACGTCGAGGGACGCGACGCCGTCACCCGCCTGCGGCACGAGGCCGCGATCCTGGAACGCCTGACCGGCCTCGACGTGGTGCCGGCCCTGCGCGACTACTTCACCGTGGGCGAGCACCACTTCCTGGTGCAGGAGTACGTCGACGGCGCCTCGCTCAGCCAGCTCATCGCCCAGAAGCACCCCCTCACCCGGGCCGACCGCACGCCGCGGGCGGACGCGGAATACACCGAGTGGGCCGTCGGGATGCTCGCCAAGGTGCGGGCGGCGGTCTCCGCGCTGCACGAACGCGGCGTCGTGTTCGGCGACCTGCACCCCTTCAACATCCTCGTCGAGGGCGAGCGCGTGGTGCTGATCGACTTCGAGGTCTCCTCGCCGGTCGAGGAGCGCAGGCGCCCCACGCTCGCCAACCCCGGCTTCGTGCCGCCGGCCGGGCTGGCCGGCGTCGAGGCCGACGAGTACGCGCTGGCCTGCCTGCACCTCGGGGTGTTCGCCCCGATGACCACCATGCTGCTGCAGCTTCACCGGCCCAAGGCCGCGCAGCTCGGGCGGCTGGTCACCGAGACGTTCCCGGTGCCCCCCGCGCTGATCGAGGGAGCCGTGCGCACCATTCTCGGGCAGGACCCGCCCGCGCCGCAGGCGAGCGCGCTCCCCCGGCAGGACCGCGCGAGGCAGGACTGGCCCGCCGTACGGGACGCGCTGGCGAGGGCGATCCTCGCCTCGGCGACGCCGGACCGCGAGGACCGGCTGTTCCCCGGCGACATCCTCCAGTTCGAGCCGGGCGGCGGCGTGAGCCTCGCCAACGGCGCGGCCGGTGTGCTGTGGGCGCTGGCGGCGACCGGGGCAGGGCGCTTCCCCGAGCACGAGGAGTGGCTCGTCAGGCAGGCCGCCAGGCCCGGGATCGGCATCGGGTTCTACAACGGCCTGCACGGCGTGGCGTACGCGCTGGAGGCGCTCGGCCGCCGCGACGACGCGCTCGCCGTGGCGGAACGGTGCGCGCGGGGGCACGGAGAAGGGCTCGACCTGAGCCTCTACCGCGGCCTGTCCGGCGTGGCCCTCGCCCTGACGCACCTGCACGACGCGACCGGCGAGCCGGAGTTCCGCGAGCGGGCCGCCCGCGTCATGGCCGAGGTGGCCGACCGGCTCGGCGGCCCGGACGACGTGCCCGAGATCAGCGGCGGCAGGCATCCCCACGCGGGGCTGATGTACGGCTCCTCAGGACCCGCCCTGATGTTCCTGCACGCCTACGAGCGGACCGGCGACCCCGGGCTGCTCGACCTCGCGGCCACCGCCCTGCGGCAGGACCTGCGCCGGTGCGTCGGCCGCGAGGACGGCCAGCTCCAGGTGCAGCAGGGGTGGCGGACCAACCCCTACCTCGACGAGGGGTCGGCCGGGATCGGCCTGGTGCTCGACCGCTTCCTCGCGCACCGGCACGACGAGACCTTCGCCGAGTCGCTGGCCGCGATCAGGCCGGTGACCACCCTGGACTACTACGTCCAGCCGGGGCTGTTCGCGGGGCGGGCCGGCATGATCGCCTGCCTGTCGTCGGGCTCCCGCCCCGATCCCGGGGCCGCCGCGGCGCAGATCGCCCGGCTGGCCTGGCACGAGCTTCCTTACCAGGGCGGGCTGGCCTTCCCCGGAGCCCAGTTGCTCCGCCTGTCCATGGACCTCGCCACAGGGAGTGCCGGAGTGCTGCTCGCGCTCGGCGCCGCGCTGCACGACGCGCCGGTCGGCCTCCCGTTCCTCGAGCCCCCGGACGGTCTCAGGGCGCAGGGGCCCCTGCGCACCGCCGCCGGGTCATCCGTCCCGACCAGCACCGGAAGGAGGTGAACGCACGATGACTCTCCTCGACCTGCAGACCCTGGAGGCCCCCACGGGCTCCGGCGGTGGCGGCGGCGGCAGCAACCTGAGCCTGCTCGGGTGCACCCCGCACGAGAACAGCAGCCTCAGCCTCGTCTGCGGCTGACGACCCTTCGGTGATCACGATCTTCGGCCGCGATCCGGCTGACGGCACTCATACAAGGAGATTCTCATGGCGCTTCTCGACCTGCAGACGCTCGAAGTCCCCGGCGGCCACAGCGGCGGTGGCGGCGGCGGCAGCAACCTGAGCCTGCTGGGCTGCACCCCGCACGAGAACAGCAGCCTCAGCCTCATCTGCGGCTGACAGCTCGCGTAACGGAGTCCTGGGCGGTCGTCGCGGCCGCCCAGGCTTCCGCGTTTCCGGCCCCCTCCCGCCCTCGCACTCATGGAGGACCACGTGAGTTCTCGTCCGGCGGACCTGCTGATCGCGCGGGCCGTACGGCGCGGCGGCCCCTGGCTCGCGGTGCTGACGGCGACGGCGCTGCTGGGCGCCGCGGCCGACCTGCTGCTCCCGGCGGCGCTCGGCCGCGCGGTCGACGCCGTGGTGGGGATCAGGCCCGGCGACGGATCGGCGGCCGGCGCCTGGCTCACCGGCCCGGTCGCGACCGCCGCGCTGCTGGTCGCGCTGGTGGTCGCGTGCGACGCCCTGGGGGTGCTCGCGGCCGGGGTGAGCGGCGCGCGGGCCGCGCAGTGGCTGCGCTCCCGGGTCGTGGCGCACACCCTGTCCGTCGGCGCGGGCATGACCCGGCATCTCACACCGGGCGAGCTCGTCACCCGGGCGGGGGTGAACGTGGAGGAGGCCGGGCGGACCCCCGAGGCGGTGGTCACTGCCGCCACGCTGATCGTTCCGGCGGCCGGCAGCGTCGTCGCCCTCGCGCTGATCGACCCGTGGCTCGCGGGCACCCTGGTGGCCGGCCTGCTCGTGATCGTGGCGGTGCTGCGCGCGTTCATGCGGAAGACCACGGCGGCCTCCGGCGGATACCAGCAGGCCCAGGGGGAGATCGCGGGCATGCTCGTCGGCGCGCTCGCCGGGGCCCGCACCATCACCGCCGCCGGGACCGAGGAGCGGGAGGCCGCGCGCGTGCTCGCCCCGCTCCCCCGCCTGCGGGCCAGCGGCCTCGCGCTGTGGCGGCTGCAGGCGCGGGCCGGCGTGCAGGCCGCCGTCGTGATCCCGCTCCTGGAGATCGCGGTGCTCGCGGTCGGCGGGCTGCGCCTGTCGACGGGCGGCCTGACCGTCGGGGAGTTGCTGGCCGCCGCGCGGTACGTCGTGCTCGGCGCGGGCCTCGGGTCGGCGCTCGGATACGCGGCGCGCATCGCCCGCGCCCGGTCCGCCGCCGTACGGCTTGAGCAGCTGTTCGCCGTTCCTGCCCCCCTGTACGGTGGCCGCGCGCTGCCGCCGGGCCCCGGCACCCTGGAACTGCGCGACGTCACCGTGCGGGCCGGCGGCGCGCGGCTGCTGAGCGGCGTCGACCTGGTCGTGCCAGGCGGCACGTGCACGGCGGTCGTGGGGCGTTCCGGCTCTGGCAAGTCGTCGCTGGCCGCCGTCGCGGGCCGCCTCGTCGATCCGGAACGCGGCGCCGTCCTGCTCGACGGGGTGCCCCTGCGCGAGATCGGCCGCGAGCCGCTGCGCCGTGCGGTGGGGTACGCGTTCGAGCGGCCCGCGCTGTTCGGCGAGACGCTGGGCGAGGCCGTCGCCTTCGGGCTGGGCCCAGGGGACGCCCCAGGCGAGCGAGGCGGAGACACCACGCCCACTGGAGACACCGGGCCAACTGGACACACCGGGCCGAGCGGAGACACCGGGCCGAGCGGAGACTCCGGCGTCGTGCGATCGGCCGCCCGCGCCGCCCGGGCCGACGGCTTCATCCGGCGGCTGCCGCGCGGCTACGCCACTCCGGTCGGCGAGGCGCCCATGTCGGGGGGCGAGATCCAGCGCGTCGGCCTGGCCCGCGCGTTCGCCCAGGCCGGCCGGCTGCTGATCCTGGACGACGCCATGTCGAGCCTGGACACGGCGACCGAGCGGCAGGTGGCGCGCGCGCTCACCGGGAGCCTGTCCGGCCGGACCCGGCTGGTGGTGGCCCACAGGGTGACGACGGCGGCGCGGGCCGACCAGGTCGTGTGGCTGGAGGATGGGCGGGTCCGCGCGACCGGCACGCACGACCGCCTGTGGGAGGACCCCTCCTACCGGGCGGTCTTCCGTGCCGGGGAGGACGCGTGAGGCGGCGCGGCCCCGCCGGGGGGCCGGGGGAGGCCGGCGCGCGGCGGGCAGAGGTGCGGCGCGTGGTCACCCGGGCGCTGCTGCGCGAGCCGTCCCGGCTGCTGTGGCTGGCCCTGTGGTCGCTGGCGGAGGCGCTGCCCGCGCTGTCCGGCGGGTACGCGATCGCACGGGCCGTGGACGACGGCTTCGCCGCGGGCAGGCCCGGCTCCGGCCTGATGTGGCTGGGCGTGCTCGCCGCCGCGTGGGGGGTCGCCGCGGTCGCCGCCCGGCAGGTGCTGCTGCTCGTCGCCGGGATCGTCGAGCCCTTCCGCGACGATCTGCTGGAGCGCGTGGTGGCCGGGGCGCTGCGTGCGGGGCGGGGCGGCGACAGCGCCGCCGTCGCCCGGATGAACCACCAGGTGGAACTGGCGAGGGACGCCTTCGGCGCGATCATCACGGTGGTCAGGACCTTCGTGTTCACGCTGGCCGGCGTGGTCGTGGGGCTCACGACGCTGACCCCGCTGGTCGTCCCGCTCGTGCTGGCGCCGACGGCTCTGGGTCTCGGCCTGTTCCTCGTCTCGCTGCCCGCCCTCGCGCGGCGTCAGCGCGAGTTCATCATCGCCGACGAGCGTACGGCCGGGGCGGTGGCGGCGATGGCGGGCGGGCTGCGCGACGTGACCGCGTGCGGCGGCGAGGAGCGCGTCCTCGCGAGCGTCGGGCGGGAGGTCTCCCGGCAGGCGAGGGCCGCGCGGGCGCTGGCCAGGGTGACGGCGTCGCGGACGCTGTCGCTGGCGGCGGGCGCGTGGCTGCCGGTCGTGCTCCTGCTCGCGGCCGGGCCCTGGCTGGTGCGCCAGGGCGTCACCGGCGGAGTGATCCTCGGCTCGCTGACCTATGTGATGCAGTCGCTCTCCCCCGCGCTCGGGGGCCTCGTGCAGGGCCTCGGCGTCAGCGGCGTCCGCCTGGCCGTCACGCTGGAGCGCATCCTGCACGCTCCCGGCCCGCCCGTGCCGCACGGCGACCAGCGGCCCCCCGGGGTCCGCCTGGAACTGCGCGGGGTGCGCTTCGCCTACGGCGCTCCCGGCGGGAAGGCCGCCGAGCCGGTGATCGACGGCCTGGACCTGGACGTGCCGGAGGGCGACCACCTGGCCGTCGTCGGCCCGAGCGGGATCGGCAAGTCCACGCTCGCCGCCCTGGTCGCCGGACTGCTGAGCCCGGACCAGGGCGAGGTGCTCGTCGGCGGCGTCCCCGCCGCGCGGGTCCATCCGGCCGCCAGGGCGCTGATCCCCCAGGAGGCGTACGTCTTCTCCGGCACCCTGGCGGAGAACCTGACCTATCTCGCACCGCGGACGCCGGCCGAGCGGGTGGACGAGGCGGTGGCGACGTTCGGGCTGACGGAGCTGGCGCGGCGGACGGCGGGCGGCCCGCTCGACCCGGCCGAGCTGTCGGCGGGCGAGCGGCAGCTGGTCGCGCTGGCCAGGACCTACCTGTCCCCCGCCCGGCTGGTCGTGCTCGACGAGTCGACCTGCCACCTCGACCCGGCGGCGGAGGCGCGGGCGGAGGAGGCGTTCGCCGCGCGCGGGGGCACGGTGATCGTCGTGGCGCACCGGATCTCCTCTGCCCTGCGGGCCCGGCGCGTGCTCGTCATGGACGGCACCCGCGTGCTGCTCGGCACGCACGAGGAGATGGTGGCCGCCTCGCCGCTGTACGCGGACCTGGTCGGCCACTGGGCGGGCCCGGGGCCGCTACCGGCGGGAGCGGTAGCGCAGGATGCCGATGTCGCGCCCGGCCGCGGGCCAGAGCCAGCCGCACTCGGAGGCGATCTGGATCGCCTCGACGCGTGAGCGGGCGCCGACCTTGGTGAGGATGCGGGACAGGTAGTTGCGGACCGTGCCGCGCGACAGCGACAGGCGCTCGGCGATCTCGCCGACGGTCGCGCCGCCCGCGGCGGTCTCCAGGACGTCGAGCTCGCGTGCGGTCAGCGGGTTGGCCTCGGCGTCGAGCGCGGCCACCGCGAGCTCGGGGTCGACGACCCGCTCTCCCTTCGCCACGCGGCGGATGCAGTCCACGAGGTGACCCGGTGAGGCGTCCTTCACGACGAAGCCGCGGACGTTGGCGTCCAGCGCCTTGCGCAGCGCGGTGGGCGTGCCGAGGCCCGTGAGGACGACGGTCTTGCAGGAGGGTAATCGGCGGTGCAGCTCCGCCGCCGCGGTGAGCCCGTCGACACCGGGCATCCCGATGTCGAGCACCGCGACGTCGGGATGCCGCAGGCAGCCGAGCCGCACGATGTCCTCGCCCTTGTCCGCCTCCGCGACCACCTCGAGGTCGTCCTCGCTCGACAGCAGAGCGACCAGGGCCTTGCGTATGAGGTGCATGTCCTCGGCGAGCATCAGTCGGATCAACCCAGACCCCCTACACGCGGCGCGAGCGGATGCTCGCGTTTCGTGACCGCAGCGCTCCATTCACCATGCAGGTTTCGTGCGCACAGCAGGATGTCTCTACCCCAACATTTACCTTTAATCAGGAATCGAGTCGGAGAAAAGGCGGACGCCCGGCCTCCGTACGGGAGCCGGGCGTCGCGGGAGGGTTTCCCTGGTCGTGCCTGATCAGTGGCGCCAGACCTTCACGTAGTCGGTCGCCTGGGAACCCTTGAGACGGCGGTCGCCGTCGAACCGCACGGCCCAGGTGCCGGACCGCAGGGCCCGGACCTTGGTGGCGAAGTCTCCGTCGCCGTCGGTCTCGACGGTGCTGACGTACTGCCAGCGGTGGGAGCCGGAGGGCTGGAAGTAGACCTTCACGTTCTGCGCGCCGAGCCAGCGCCAGTCGTTCCAGTAGTTGCGGCTGTCGGAGCAGAAGCGGTCGCCGCCACGACGGCCGGAGAAGTCGTTCCAGCTGCCGTAGTACCAGTCACCCCAGCACTGCGCGACCTGCAGCGTGCCCTTGAGGGTCAGCGAGCGGCCCTTGCGGACCGGCTCGGGCGTGGCGTCGAAGCCGGCGATGCGGGTCGCCTTCGGGCCCGCCGGGCGCGGCGCGTGCCACTCCTTGCGCTTCAGCGTGAAGGAGCGGTCGGCGGTGTACTTCTTGCCGTCGAGGCCGGTCGCCACGACGCGCACCTTGTAGGTGCCGGTGCGGTCGCTCCAGTCGAAGCGCCACGACCGCGACGCGCGGTCGAACTTCGGACCGTCGTGCGGGCCGCTCTTCCGCTTGCCGAACGCGTGGTGACCACCGTGACCGCCGTAGTCGCCGCCCCTCGGGCCCCACAGGTCGATGTCGACGCTCTTGACGTCCTTGGTCGTGACGCTCGCGGTGACCTGGACCGACCGGCCCTTGCTCACCACGGCCACGCTCGGGTCGACGCTGACCGACAGGATGCGCGGGTCCGGCGTGTACGGCTTGCGGGCCTCGTCGGCAGGGGCCGAGTCCTTCGTGGACGACGTCGTGGGCGCGACAGGGCTCGCGTACGCGGGCGCAGTCGCGAGCGCCGTGGCGCCCATGGCGACCGCTACCAGGCCGGTAGCGACTCGTTTCACCATGAGGTAAATCCTCTCCCCGTTCAAGGATCGCGCCCCGGTGTGGGACGCACCTACGTCATAGACGTCGCGGAGAAGAGAAAAGTTGCTGCCACTTTCGGGTAAAGAGATTACAAAACAGTAACGTTCGCATATGGATCCATGACGTAAATGTCGGATTTCATGCCTCTCGTTGCGAACTTGCGCCAGCCGCATACCGTGACGTACCTGCATATTCGGCACGCCATGCGCCGGGTCCATCCGCGCGAACCTGGGCGCTGAACCAGCCGTCCCTCCGGGTGACCGCCTGCCCCACGGTCCTCCATCGGGACGACCCCGCGGGGCGGAACGCGATGGCGACCCGCTGGCCAGGGAAGGGCCGGTAGTCGACCTTCCCGACCGGATCGACCCGCATCAGCGTCCCCGTGACCCGTACGGCGCCCCGGTCGCGGACCGCCTTGAGTCCCTCGATCTCGGTCGCCCTGCGCAGGTTGAAGCCCGTACGGGCGACGGCCCGCTCGCCGCGCGCGTTCACCGCCGTCGCGGTGACCGTCCAGGGGCCGCTCCGATACCACCGCGACAACGGCTTGTCCGGGAGGAACCGCCAGGTCTCCCACTCCCCCGACGACACGGGGGACCCGTGCCGGGCGGGCCGGCCGTGCACGCGCGGCACGCCCACCACGCCGGGCATCGCGGAGGCCAGGCCGCCCAGGCCCGGCAGCGGCCCGACGGCGGACACGGGCACGGCAGGGGCGACGGGCGCGTCGGGAACGGCCGGATCCGGGGAGCCGGGCGCCACCGGCACCGCGTCTCCGGACGGCGGCGTGACGGGCATGTCCGGCTCGGGCTCCCTGTCCGGCTCGTCGTCTGCCGCGGGGGCACGGCCAGGCTCCAGGACGACGGAGACCCGATCGGCGCCGCGCGCCACCACGTCGACGACCACCCGCACCGACCCGGTGGGGCCCACCACGGGATCGGACGGGCGCACCTCCACCGAGCGGATGACCAGCTCACCGGAGGCGGGGACCGGCGCGGCCGCCGCCGTCGCCGGGGCCGTCGCGGGGGCCGTCGCGGGGGCCGTCGCGGGGGCCGTCGTCGGGGCCGCGAGGGCCAGCGTCGCGAGCAACGATCTCATCATGCCCCGTGACCGTACGCACGCCCGGAGTCCGCCCCGCCCCCGACACGCTCCCGGCCGGGTAAAAATCCGGCACGTGAGATCCAGGCCCGTCCCGGGTCAGCCCTCCGCGTACAGCTCCTCGATCACGTCCGCGTACCGGGCGTGCACGACCCTGCGCTTGAGCTTCAGGCTGGGGGTGAGCTCCTCGGTCTCGGCCGTCCACTCGCTGGGCAGCAGCCGCCACCTCTTGACCTGCTGCACCCTGGCGAGCCTGCGGTTGGCGGTCTCCACGGCCGTCTCGATCTCGGCGAGCACCTCGGGATGCCCGGCCAGGTCGGCCAGGGACTCGAAGGAGATGCCGCGCGCCCGCGCCCACTCGGGCGCGACCTCGCCGTCCAGCGTGAGGATCGCCACCGGGTACGGCCTGCGGTCCCCGTACGCGAGGGCCTGCCCGACGAGCGGGTGCTCCTTCAGGTGGCCTTCGATGACGGCCGGGGACACGTTCTCCCCGCCGGAGGTGATGAACAGCTCCTTCTTGCGGTCGACGATCCGGACGAAGCCGTCCTCGTCGATCGACCCGACGTCGCCGGTGTGCAGCCAGCCCTCGGCGTCGAGAAGCTCGGCGGTCGCCTCGGGCAGGCCGAGGTAGCCCCGCGTGTTGAGCGGGCTGCGGGTGAGGATCTCGCCGTCCTCGGCGATCCGCACCTCGACGCCCGGCTCGGCCCTGCCCACCGTGCCGAGCTTGAAGACGTCCGGCGAGTTGGCCGTGAACGCGCCGGTCGTCTCGGTCATGCCGTACACGTCGATGACCTTCAGGCCGAGACCCGCGAGGAACCGCTGCACCTCGATCGGCATCGGCGCTGCGGCGGTGGCGCACCAGCGGGCCCGGTCGAGCCCGATCAGGCCGCGGATGATCGACAGCAGCGCTGCGTCGGCCTGCTCGTACGCCTCCCGCACTTCGGGCGTGACCTTGTGGCCGTACTGCAGCCCCTCGATGTAGGCGAGCCCGGCGGCCATCGCGGCGCGCACGCTCTCCTGCTGCTCCTGCGGCTGGCCGGCCAGCATCGCCTGCAGCCGGGCCGTCATCTTCTCCCAGACGCGGGGGACGCCGAAGAAGAGCACCGGGCGCACCTGGCCGAGCGTCGCGGCGAGGTTGGCGATGTCGGTGCAGAAATAGACGTGGTTGACCTTTACCAGCGGCAGGTACAGGCTGAGCACGCGCTCGGCGATGTGCGCGTAGGTGAGGTAGGAGATCTGCGTGCTCTGCGGGGGCAGGTCGATCATCCGCTGCGTCGTGGCGAGTTCGAAGAGCACGTTCGCGTGGGTCAGCGGGACGCCCTTGGGGTTGCCCGTCGTCCCCGAGGTGTAGAGGACGGTCAGCGTGTCCTCCGGGGTCACCGCGCGCCAGCGCGCGTCCACCGCGGCCGGGTCGGCGGCCAGCGCGTCGGCTCCGATCTTGAGGAACGCCTCCCAGCTCAGGAAGCGCTCGTCGTCCTCCGGCGCGCCCTCCAGCATGACGATCCTCGTCAGCTCGGGCAGGTCGCCGAGCACCGGCTCCCAGCGGGCCAGGTCGGCGGGGCCGCCGAGCACCGCGATCCGCGCCCCGACGTCACGGGCGACGTACGCGACCTGCTCGGGGGCGAAGGTGGCGTAGACGGAGCAGGGGACGGCGCCCGCGTGGACCGCGCCGAGGTCGGCCAGCACGTGCTCGCTGCGGTTGACCAGCATCAGCGCGACGGCGTCGCCGGGACGCAGCCCCAGCGCGGCGTAGCCCGCGGCGATCTCCAGCACGCGCCCCTGCGCCTGGGCGTAGGTCAGCGTCGTCCACTCGTCTCCCGCCGGATCGGAGTAGGCGGGGGCGTCTGGATGCTCCCGCGCGGCCCAGTCCAGTTGATCGCATACCGTTCTGCCCGCGATCTCCCGCTCGATCGCCGCCCTGTCCTCAAGTACGCCGGTCATCGCGCCTCCCAATGGGGCATGTCGCACGCGTGGCATGCATCGCATCACAAAGATCAGCCGCCGACAAGACCCATCGGAAAGCCCGGCGCGGGCGGGGTTCAGCCCTGCGATTCGACGGCGATCCCGACGAACTCCTGGATCAGCGGGCTGCGGCGGGTGGCGTCCCAGGCGAGGTGGACCTGACTGGGCGGCAGGTCGCGCACGGAGACGTGGACGACGTCGGGGCGGGTGTAGAAGGCCGCGGTGGACATCGGGATGATGACGATCCCCTGACCGGCGGCGACGTGTTCGAGCTTCTCCTCGACCGTGCGGATCCGCGGCACCGTGTTTCGGGAGGCCGTGTTCTGGGAGGCCGTGGCGGTCTCGGTGGCGACGTCCCGCCACTCGGGGACGGCGGCCGGGTCCTGCAGGAGGCGCTCGTCGGCGAGATCGGCCACGCCGACCTCGGCCTTGCCCGCGAGGCGGTGGCCGGCGGGCAGCGTGACGACCCGGGGCTCGGACAGCAGGTGGCGCGTGCGCAGTCCGCGCCGCTCGATCGGCAGGCGGACGTAGCCCACGTCCACGCAGCCGTCGCGGATCATCTCGGCCTGGTCGTACCAGCTCATGCTCAGCACCTCGACGGTCAGGCCGGGGTGGCGGGCGGACAGCGCGCGGACCGCGGGGGTCACGATCAGGCCGGGCACGAACCCCACGGCGAACACGCGCGGGCCGCGGGCGGCCCGGCCGACGCGGCGGCGCAGCGCGTCGGCGGAGGCCAGCAGGGGGCGGGCGTCCTCGAGCAGCTGCCGGCCCGCCGGGGTCAGCTCGCTCGCCCGCCTGTCCCGGAAGAACAGCTGCGCCCCTAGCTCGTTCTCCAGCGCGCGGATCTGCCGCGACAACACGGGCTGCGCGATGTGCAGCGCCTGCGCGGCCCGGCCGAAATGCAGCCGCTCGGCGACCGCGACGAAGTAGCGCAGCTTGCGCAGGTCGACGTCCACCGGCATCTCCTCCGCCCCCTGATGCCCTCAGGGTATTACAGCGGCCAGGAAGGGTCTTGGACGGCGGGACCCGGACGGCAGCATCGTGAAGGGGACAGAACGGCACTACCGAAAGGCCCCTCTCATGAACCTCACCGGACAACGCGTCGTCGTCCTCGGCGGCACCTCCGGCATCGGCCTCGCCACCGCCGAGGCCGCCGCCGCCGAGGGCGCGGAGGTCGCGGTGGTGTCCAGCAGGCGCGCCAGCGTCGACCGGGCGCTGGCCGCGCTGCCCGGCGGGACCGTGGGGAAGGTCGCCGACCTCGCGGACCCCGGCCGTGTGCGGGCGGTGCTCCAGGAGATCGGCGGACTCGACCACCTGGTGTTCACCGCCGGCGAGGCGCTGGACCTCATGCCGGTCGCCACGCTCGACCTCGCCGCGGCCAGGGAGTTCTTCACCCTGCGCTACTTCGGCGCCCTGGCCGCCGTGCAGGCCGCCGCCCCCCTGATCCGCGCCGGCGGCTCGATCACCCTCACCACCGGTGTGGCCAAGGACCGGCCGGGCCCTGGCTGGGCCGTCGCGGCGAGCGTCTGCGGCGCGATCGAGTCGCTGATCCGCGCGCTCGCCGTCGAACTCGCCCCGGTCCGCGTCAACGCCGTCTCACCCGGGGTCGTCCGGTCGCCCCTGTGGGCCTCGATGGACGAGGCCGGCCGGCAGGCGATGTTCGACGGAGTCGGCGCGGCCGTCCCCGCCGGACGGGTCGGCGAGGCGGGCGACGTCGCACCCGCCTACCTCTACTGCATGACCCAGGGGTGGGTCACCGGCACGGTCCTCACCGTGGACGGCGGCGCGATCCTGGTGTGAACCCGCCCCTCCCCGCCCGGCCGGGGGCCGGGCGGGGCCCTCGGCCTCGCCCCCACGCCGTCATCACAATCGGACAAATAGGACGTAAAGGCAGGTAAGGTACATTGACGATGCGTGACCGGGGGGGAGAACGCATGGCATCAGGAAGATCAGGTCCGACGGCCGACCAGCGGACGTTCTTCGGCCATCCACAGGGGCTGGCCACGCTGTTCGGCACCGAGATGTGGGAGCGCTTCAGCTACTACGGCATGCGCGCCATCCTCGTGCTGTTTCTCACGGCGCCCGTCGCCCGCGGCGGCATGGGCCTGCCTGAGACGACCGCCGTCGGCGTCTACGGTGTCTACATCGCCTCGGTCTACCTGCTCGCCCTCGCGGGCGGATGGCTGGCCGACCGGGTGCTCGGCGCGCGCAGGACCGTGCTGTGCGGCGCGCTGGTGATCATGGGCGGCCACATCAGCATGGCGATGCCCATGGCCGGGGGGTTCGTCTGGCTCGGCCTCGTGCTGATCGCGCTGGGCAGCGGACTGCTCAAGCCGAACATGTCCGCGCTGGTGGGCGAGCTGTACCGGCACGAGGACGACGCCCGGCGCGATTCCGGCTACACGATCTTCTACATGGGCATCAACCTGGGCGCCTTCCTCGGCATCATGGTCGTGCCCTGGCTCCAGACGGGCGGCCGCTGGCACCTCGCCTTCGGCGCGGCGGCGGTCGGCATGGCCATCGGCCTGGCGCAGTACGTGCGAGGCCGCTCGACCCTGTGCGGCGCCGGCGAGGAGCCCGAGCACCGGCTCACCCCTGCCGAGGAGCGGCGATTCAAGCTCGTCGCGGGCCTCTCGCTCGCCGTCGGCGCGACCGCGCTGACCCTGTGGGCGCTCAGCGGCACGCTGACCGTGGACCGTTTCGCCCTCGTGCTCACGGTGGTGACGGCGGTCGTACCGGTCGCCTACTTCGTCTTCCTGTTCAGCTCCCGCGAGGTCACCGCCGACGAGCGGACCGGGCTGTCCGCCTACGTGTGGCTGTTCCTGGCCTCCGCGATCTTCTGGCTCGTCTACGACCAGGCCGGCAGCGCGCTGCTGCTGTTCGCCAAGAACAACACCGACCTGGACGTGTTCGGCTTCGCGATCCCGCCGGGCTGGGTGGGCAACGTCAACTCGCTGGCGATCATCCTGTTCGCCCCTCTCTTCGCCCAGATGTTCCTCAGGGCGGGCACCAGGATCAGCACGCCGTTCAAGTTCGCGGTCGGCCTGGTGGTCGTCGGGCTGAGCTTCGTCGTCATGTCCGTCGCGGCCGGCGTCGCCTCCAGCGGGGTGAAGGTCTCGGTCATGTGGCTGCTGTCGGTCTACCTCATCCAGACCGTCGGCGAGCTGTTCCTCAGCCCGGCCGGGCTGTCGGTCACCAACAAGCTCGCCCCCCGGGCGTTCGAGAACCAGCTCATGGGCCTGTGGTTCCTCTCCATGGCGCTCGGCGACTCCGTCGGCGGTCAGGCGTACCGGCTGACCAAGGTCGTGCCGATGCCCGCGTACTACCTCATCCTCGCGCTCGCCGCGATCGCGGCGGGGCTCGTCATGCTGGTGTTCGTCCGCAGGCTCCGCACGCTGATGGCCGAGCACAGTCACGTGCCGCCCGTGCCCGCTCCCAGCTGAGGACCGGTCACAGGAACGGCGTGAGCGGCTCGCACGGCCGATAGCCGGCGGGATCGCGGGCGATGCGGCGCACCGCCTCCTCAAGCACGGCCGGCGGCTGCGTGAACGGCAGCCGCAGATACCGCGCCAGCGTGCCGTCCACGCCGAACCACGGCCCAGGAGCCAGCCGTACGCCGCGGGCGGCGGCGGCCCCGGCTACGGCGTCCGCCACCGGCCCGTCCAGCCGGACCCACAGCGAGCCACCGCCGCGCGGCACCCTGAACGCCCAGGCGGGCAGTTCCTCGCGCAGGACGGCGGCGAGCGCCGCGCACGACGCCCCGAGCGCGTGGCGGCGCTCGGCGCGCGCCTCCTCGATCCGCTCGAACAGGCGCGCCACCACGAGCTGCTCGAACACCCCGCCCGCGATGTCCACGGCGGCGCGCAGCCCGGCCAGGCGGCGCACCGTCGCGGCGCTCGCCCTGATCCAGCCGACCCGCAGGCCGCCCCACCACAGTTTCGAGGCGGACCCGACGCTGATCACCCGGCCGTCGGTGTCGAACGCCGCCAGCGGCGCCGCCCGGGCCGTGTCGTCCAGGGCGATCTCGGCCCAGCTCTCGTCGGCGATCAGCGTGACCCCGTGCCTGCGGGCCGCGTCCACCAGCGCCCGGCGGTCGTCGTCGGACATCAGGTGTCCTGTCGGGTTCTGGAAGTCGGGGATGACGTAGGCCAGGCGGGCCGCCGACTGGCGCATCGCACCGCTCACCAGGTCGAGATGCCAGCCGTCCTCCTGGACGCCCACCGGCACCAGGCGGGCGCCCCGCAGCCGCACCGCGTCGATCGCGTGCGGGTAGGACGGCGACTCGACCAGCACCGGGCCGCCCGGCTCGGCGAACGCCGACATCAGCAGGTGGACGGCGTGCTGGGCGCCGGCCGTGACGAGGATCTGTTCCGGCCGGGTGGGCAGGCCCCGCTCGCCGTACCTGCGGGCGACCGCCTCACGCAGCGGCGTGAGCCCGGCCGGGTGGTAGCCCGATCCCAGCGCGTACCTGTGGTAGGCCCGGCCCGCATCCTCGACGGCCTCGCCGAGCAGGACGGTCGCGGGCGGCGCGGCGGCGTGCAGCGGCAGCAGCCCGTCCTCGTCGGAGGCGAGCCACGGGTTGTCGGTGCCCAGGGCGCCGGGGTCCGGCAGGGCCGTACGGCTTCCCGACCCCTGCCTGCTCTCCAGGTAGCCCCGCCCGCGCAGCCGGTCGTACGCCGCGGTCACCGTGGTGCGGCTCACCCCGAGCGCGTCGGCCAGGTGCCGCTCGGCCGGCAGGCGCACCCCCACGGCGAGCCGCCCGTCGAGGATCAGGCCGCGCACCGCCTCCGCGAGCTCCCGGTAGTAGGGCCGGCCGTCCGGCGGCACCCGGACGAGCCTGGCGAGCTGGGGCGCGCTGAGATACCGATCCATGAAGGCCAATTTCGCCGATTGGCTCTTTTCTGGCAACTCCGCGCGGCTGCACCATGGGCGGACTATGACCGAACTGTCCATTCCTCGTCCCCGTTCGCTCCCCCTGCGGCTCCTCCGCCTCTACACCGGCCTCGTGCTCTACGGCGCCGGCATCGCGCTGCTCGTCAGGTCCGGGCTCGGCCTCGACCCCTGGGAGGTCTTCCACCAGGGCATGTCGGTGCGCACCGGATGGTCGATCGGCCTGTGCATCAACCTCGTTGGCGCGGCGGTGCTGCTGCTGTGGATCCCGCTGCGGCAGCGGCCGGGCCTCGGCACGATCAGCAACGTCCTGGTGGTCGGCACCAGCGCCGACGGCGCGATGGCCCTGGTCCCCGCGCCCTCGGCGTGGCCCGTGCAGTGGGCCTTCCTGATCGGCGGCATCATCGCCATCGCCGCCGCCTCGGGGCTCTACATCCACGCGGGCTTCGGCCCTGGGCCGCGCGACGGCCTCATGACGGGCCTCAACCGGCTCGGCCTGTCGATCCGGCTCGCCCGCACGATCGTCGAGATCAGCGTCCTCGCCGTGGGCTGGGTGCTCGGCGGCACGGTCGGCGTCGGCACGGTCCTGTTCGCCGTGACGATCGGCCCGGCGACCCAGGTCTTCATGCGGCTGTGGGCCCCGGCCGGGGACACCGCCACACCGCCGGGCACGAAGCCGTCATAACGAAGGATGGCCTGCCCGCCGGGGTCGTCGCGACGGCCCTCGGCGAGAAGCCGGAGCAGCGCCTGACCGCGCGGCCTACAGCGGATCGGGTGCCAACGCCCCCGTCAGCCGGTCAGCCTTTCCCCGAAGCGGACGGACTCGCCGACGGAGCGCTCGCGTCCGTGATCAGCCTTGGCGCGATCAGCTTCATCAGCGCCAGCACATCAGCCGCGTTGTCCCGCCCCTCGACGCCTATCTCCAGCGCTATGTTGATCTCCGCCTTCCCCCGTACGAGAAGTGCGTGGGCGTCGTTGTCCTCGCCATGGGCAGAGGCGAAGTAGTACCCGACGGCCCCCGGCACGATCTCCGGCAAGGGCGACGCTCCGGCGGCGACTTGCTCCTCCACAGCTTCTCGGAATCCTCCGGGTGTCAGTTGGATCTGCAGCAACTGGAGACGCTCACCCTCGGGCTGGTAAACGGCGCAACCGCCCGCCCCGAGACCGTCGGCCACCGAGAGGTCGAAGGACCCCCGCACCAACGGGTCGCGTACGCCGGTCATGAGTTCCACCGCTCTCGTCGGGATGTAGCCGCACACGTACGGAGGCTCTGCCACCGTCGGAAGGGGATCCTGGTCGACCGCCTTTTTCTCGCTGTGCTGGCACCCTGTCAGCGATAGCACCGCACCGATGAGAGCCATCGCCCGAACCGCGGCAGAACTCGTCACATGTTCTCCGAACGCGTGGAAGAAGCCCTGGTCCAACTGGGCTCGACGGCCCTCCAACGTGTCGCGCATCTCGCGTACGGCCGCCAGGCCCGAGGTGTCGAGGCCGAGGCGTCGCAGGGTCCGGTCGACTATCGGCGAGAAGCGGCGAAGGAAAAGATTACGTTCGCCTTGCCACGGCGGTAAAGCCATTCGATCGCGCGCGATCGAACCGCGGATGTGGGGGAAGGCCCGAGCCGGGTAGCGTGGCGGGATGCGGATCGAGGACTACGCACTCGTGGGCGACATGCAGTCGGCCGCCCTCGTCGGCCGGAACGGCTCGATCGACTGGCTCTGCCTGCCCCGCTTCGACTCCCCCTCCTGTTTCACCCGCCTGCTCGGCGACGAGACCAACGGCTTCTGGCGGCTGGCCCCCGTGGGGCAGGAGCAGGCCACGCGCCGCTCGTACGTCGAGGACACGCTCATCCTGGAGACCGTCTGGGAGACGCCCACGGGCGCGGTCAAGGTGATCGACTTCATGCCGCCCCGGCACGCGAACCCCGATCTCGTACGGATCGTGGAGGGCCTGTCGGGGACCGTGGAGATGACGACCGAGATCCGCATCCGGTTCGACTACGGCCGCATCGTCCCCTGGGTGCGGCGCACCGACGGGCACCTGCACGCCGTGGGCGGCCCCGACTCGGTCTGGATCCACTCCCCCGTCCATCTGCGGGGGAGCGACTACCGGCACGAGGCGACGTTCACCGTCTCCGCCGGTGAGCGGGTGCCTTTCGTGTTCACCTGGCACCCCTCCCACCAGCCGGAGCCGGAGCGGATCGACCCGCTGGAGCAGCTCACGGAGACCAGGCTCATGTGGGAGGAGTGGGTCTCCCACTGCGGTCACCAGGGCCCGTGGCGCGACGCCGTGGTCCGCTCGCTCATCACGCTCAAGGCCCTCACCTACAGCCCGACCGGCGGCATCGTCGCCGCGCCGACCACCTCCCTGCCCGAGCACCTGGGCGGGGTGCGCAACTGGGACTACCGCTACTGCTGGCTGCGCGACGCGGCGATGACGCTCGACGCGCTGACCGGTTCTGGATACGTCGAGGAGGCGGACGCCTGGCGTTCCTGGCTGCTGCGCGCCATCGCCGGCCGCCCCGAGGACGTACAGGTCCTGTACGGCGTGGCCGGCGAGCGCCGGCTGCCGGAGATGACGCTCGACTGGCTGCCCGGCTACGAGAACTCGGGGCCCGTGCGGATCGGCAACGGCGCGGCGACGCAACTGCAGCTCGACATCTACGGGGAGTTCGTCGACGCCCTCTACCAGGCGCGCAAGCAGGGCATGGGACCCGACGACCACGCCTGGGCCCTCGTCACCAAGATCATGGAGTTCTTCGAGCACAACTGGGACCAGCCCGACGAGGGGCTGTGGGAGGTGCGCGGCCCCCGCCGCCATTTCGTCCACTCCAAGGTCATGGCGTGGGTCGCGGCCGACCGCATGGTCCGCGTCATCGAGGAGCTGGGCAGGCGCGGCGACGTGGAGCGCTGGCGCGCGCTGCGCGACCGCATCCACGCCGAGGTCTGCGACAAGGGCTTCGACCCGGGACGCAACACCTTCACCCAGTCCTACGGCTCACGCGAACTGGACGCCGCGCTCCTGCAGATCCCGATCGTCGGCTTCCTGCCGCCCGACGACCCCCGCGTCATCGGAACCATCGAGGCAATCGAACGCGAGCTCATGACCGACGGCTTCGTCCTGCGCTACCCGCTCGCGGAGGACAACCCCGTCGACGGCCTGCCGGGCGGCGAAGGCGCCTTCCTCGCCTGCAGCTTCTGGCTAGCCGAGGCCCGCGCCCTGACCGGGCGGCACGACGAGGCCGTGGAGCTGTTCGAACGCCTCGTCGCCCTGTCGAACGACGTCGGCCTCCTGGCCGAGGAGTACGACCCCGTGGCGCGCCGCCAACTCGGCAACTTCCCCCAGGCCTTCACCCACATCCACCTGATCCGCACCGCCCTGGCGCTCAGCCCCTGAGCGTGTCCGGCAGTCCCTACGGCTGGCCGGCGATGCGGGCCAGCAGCCGGGCGAACTCCGGCGGCGGGGCGACGACCAGGCGGGTCTGCCCGTCGTGGCTGACGAGGTCGGCCTGGATGCGGGTCAGCTTGCCCCTGCGCCACCAGTACACGTGCGGGCTGAGTCCGTCGGCCCGGCCGCCGTGCTCCCGGTGGGCGAAGATGCGCAGGCGCTCGATCGCGCGGACGACGCCGATGCCGGCCACCGGATGCACCGCGATCATGCCGCGGTGCGGCAGCACGGCGAGCATGCCGTCCTCGGGCACCTCCGTGTACGCGGGCAGGCGGCGCAGGTGGGCCGCGGCGCTGGGCGCGGTCAGCAGCGACACCTCGGTGCCGCCGAGGTCGAGGCGCGACACGACGGGCCGCTCGTCGGTCAGGGCGTTGCCGATGGCCACGTCGAGCGCCTCGGCCGGCGGGATCGGCCAGCAGAACGCCTCCTCCGGGCGCACCGGCCGGGCGCCGACGGTCAGCACCTCGATGAGGTCGGCGCTGAGGTGGCGGCCGATGATCCGGGAGGGGTCGGGGAAGGCGGGGTCGTCGGCGGCGTGGACCCGGGTGCGCAGCAGCGGCTTGATCGGCGTGAGGTTGCACGCGTCAAAGGGCTCGCCGGAGACGGCGTGGGCCAGGTGCTCGGAGACCAGCATCGGCCAGTCCTCGCGGCTGCGGCGGCCGGCCTCCCTGCGCAGGCCGACGAGGTTCACGACCCGCTCGCGGTCGGGCGAGGTCAGCGTCAGCGACGTGCCGTCGGCCGCGAACCCGCAGGCGTAGCCCATTGTCTCGGCGACCAGGGCGAGCAGGGAGTCGAGGTCGACGTCCTCTACGGATCTAGGGGCGGGATGTTCTGGCCGCGTCCGGCTGAGCAGTCGCCGCAAGAGTCCCAACGCACCATCCCTTCGCCACCGCCCGGGTGCGTCCGGGCGCGTCTCAGGTTGCCGCGTCTGAGTCGCGGAAAGTGCCCGAGATAGAGCACAATTCGGTATCGATAGCCACATTCGTCTCCAACCACATCGCCATCTGTGGTGCGCCGTGCCCGACGGGCAGGCCCGCGACGATCGGCACGCCCAGCGGAGCAAGGCGTTCCGCCAGCATGGGCAGCGGGTCTCCGCAGTCCACCCATGACCCCAGCGCGATGCCCGCCGCGCCGTCGAGACAGCCCGCCTGCAGCAGTTGCGTCACCATACGGTCGATCCGGTACGGCTCCTCGGTCACGTCCTCCAGCAGCACGACACGGCCCCGCGCCCGCAGCGCGTACGGCGTGCCGCACAGGGCGGCGAGCAGCGCCAGGTTGCCCCCGGTAAGCCTGCCCTCGCCCCGGCCTGGCACGATCACCCGGTCGCCGGTGACGGGCGCGGGCGCGCCGCCCTCGAACAGCGCCTCGCGCAGGTGCGCGAAAGTGGCAGGCTCCGGCCCCTCAGGGCCGCCGATCGTCTCGGTCGCCGGCATCGGCCCGAACAGCGTCGCCAGGCCGAGTCGCTCGGCGAAGGCCCGGTGCAGCGCGGTGATGTCGCTCGACCCGAGCAGGATCTTCGGCCCGGCCGCCGCCATCGCGTCCCAGTCGAGCAGCCCGAGCAGCCGGGTCACGCCGTAGCCGCCCCTGGCGCACACGACCGCCGCCACCCCTGGATCGCACCACGCGTCCCGCAGGTCGGCCGCCCGTGCGACGTCCGGCCCGGCGAGGTAGCCGTCCCGGGCGAGGATCGACGCCCCGTGCACGACCCGCAGCCCAAGCCCTTCCAGGACCTCGGTGCCGCGCTCCAGCCGTACGGGATCGACCGGGCCGGCCGGCGCGACCAGAGCGACCGTGTCGCCGGGCCGCAGCCGCCGGGGCAGGACCGGTACCGTTATCGAGGCGTCACCGCCCGCCCCGTCGCGGAAGCGCTCGCTCACCCTTCAAAGGGTGTCAGACTTAGCGGTATCTATGCGACCTCCGACGCACATCCTCGTGGTCAACGGTGTCAAGGTCCGCCGTCCGGTGTTCGTGGTCGCCGCCCCGCACTCCGGCGCGGACCTGCTGGGCCGTGCGCTCAAGCGCTCGCCCGGCTTCCACATGACCATGGGCAGGGGTCCGGTGGCGCGGGTCGTCTACGCCTTCGCCAGGAGACCGTCGATCGCCCGTAGCGGCGGCGCCCCGCAGGTGCTGCGCGACGTGCTCGCGGAGGCCTGGCAGGTGGTCCCCGCGGCGTGCGCCGAGTGCACGACCGCCTGCCGGGAGGCGGGCGGCATCGTCGGCGCCGGCCCCTGCGCGGAGCCCGGCGCGCTGTCCCGGTTCGGCGACGCCAGCCCCGATCTGCTCTACAGCGCGCCCGTGCTGCTGCGGGCGTTCCCCGACGCCCGGTTCATCCAGATCATCCGGGACGGCCGCGACGTGGTCGCCGACATGCTGGCCGACCCCGCCTGCATGACCTGGGTCAAGCCCCACATGCTGAGCGAGGACGCCGAGTTTCCCAACCCGTTCCTCGGCGTGCGCTCGGCCGAGCACCGCGAGCGCTGGGCGCGGATGCCGCCCGCGGGCAAGTGCGCCCTGCGCTGGCGCGGCGCCGTACGGCTGAGCGCGGCACTGCGCCGCGAACTGCCCCCCGAGCACCTGCTCACCCTGCGGTACGAGGACATGGTGACCGCGCCGGGAGAGGCCATCGACGCGGTGTCGTCCTTCCTGGAGACCAAGGTCTCCACGATCGCGCTGTACGGCGCACGGGTCCCCCGGCCGGGGAGCTGGCGGGGGCGGCTGTCGGCCGGGGACGCCGAGCTGGTGGAGAAGGTCGCCAGGGACGAGCTCACCCGCCTC
The DNA here is from genome assembly GCF_012999535.1 of Microbispora sp. H11081. Lineage (GTDB taxonomy): Bacteria > Actinomycetota > Actinomycetes > Streptosporangiales > Streptosporangiaceae > Microbispora. The sequence goes on along the minus strand of NZ_JABBWV010000002.1, from coordinate 94,103 downwards.
GGCTACCGCTGAGGGCCGTGGTCAGGACCCGTCCTGGTCCGCGCCGGTGAACTGGGTGCGGTACAGCTCGGCGTAGGCGCCGCCCCGCTCCAGCAGTTCCTCGTGCCGCCCCCGTTCCGCGACCCTGCCGTCCTCGATCACCAGGATCGTGTCGGCCTCGCGGATGGTCGACAGCCGGTGGGCGATCACCAGCGACGTCCTGCCCCGCAGGGCCGTCTTCAGCGCCTGCTGCACCGCCGCCTCGGACTCGGAGTCCAGGTGGGCGGTGGCCTCGTCGAGCACCACCACCCGCGGCGCCTTCAGCAGGAGCCTGGCCAGGGCGATGCGCTGCTTCTCCCCTCCCGACAGCCGGTAGCCGCGGTCGCCGACGACCGTCTCCAGCTCCTCGGGAAGGTTCTTCACCAGGTCGGCGATCTGGGCCGCGCGCAGCGCCTCCCAGACCTCCTCGTCGGTCGCCTCGGGACGGGCGTAGCGGAGGTTGGCGCCGATCGTGTCGTGGAACAGGTGGGCGTCCTGCATGACGACGCCGACGGTCTCCTTGATGCCGTCGAGGGTGGCGTCGCGGACGTCCACGCCGTTGAGGCGCACGGCGCCCTCGTCCACGTCGTAGAGGCGGGACACCAGCGAGGTGATGGTGGTCTTGCCCGCGCCCGAGGGGCCGACGAGCGCCACCAGCTCGCCCGGGTGCGCGGTGAACGTCACACCCTTCAGCACCTCCTGCGAGGGCCCGGTGTCCGGGCGGGCCACCGACTCCAGCGACGCCAGCGACACCTCGGACGCGGCCGGGTAGCGGAAGCGGACGTCGTCGAACTCGATCGTGACCGGCCCGTCGGGGATCGGCCGGGCGTCCGGCTTCTCGGCCACCATCGGCTTGAGGTCGAGCACCTCGAAGACCCGGTCGAAGCTCACCAGCGCCGTCATCACGTCCACGTGGACGTTCGACAGGCTGGTCAGCGGGCCGTACAGGCGCATGAGCAGGGACGACTGGGCGACCAGGGTGCCGAGCGCGAAGGCCCCGGAGATCGCGAGCACGCCGCCGATGCCGTAGACGAGCGCGGTCGCCAGAGCGGCGACCAGGCCGAGCGCGATGCGGAACACTGCGCCGTACATGGCGACGGTCACCCCCACGTCGCGGACCCGGCCCGCGCGCTCGGAGAAGTGGGCCGCCTCGTCGTCCGGCCTGCCGTACAGCTTGGCGACCATGGCCCCCGCGACGTTGAACCGCTCGGTCATCACCGAGCTCATCTCCGCGTCGAGTTGCATCTGCTCGCGGGTCAGCGCGGACATCCGCCGGCCGACCCACTTGGCCGGGAAGATGAAGATCGGCAGCAGCACCAGCGCGACCAGCGTGACCTGCCACGACAGCACGAGCATGGTGGCGAGCACCATGACCAGGCTGACGACGTTCGACACCACGGACGACAGCGTGCTGGTGAGGGCCCGCTGCGCCCCGATGACGTCGGTGTTCAGCCGGGAGACGAGCGCGCCGGTCTGGGCGCGCATGAAGAACGCCACCGGCATGCGCTGCACGTGGTCGAAGACCTCCGTGCGCAGGTTGTAGATCAGGCCCTCGCCGATGCGCGCGGAGAACCAGCGCTGCAGCAGGCCGAGCCCGGCGTCCAGCACCGCGAGCGCTCCGATCGTCACGGCGAGCCACACCACCACGTCGACCCGCCCGGGGGTGATGCCGTAGTCGATGATCGCCTTCATCAGCAGCGGGTTGGCGACCACGATGACCGCGTCGACCACGACCAGCGCGAGGAAACCGGCGATCTGCCTGCGGAACGGCCGGGCGTAGGCGGCGATGCGCCGTACGGTCCCCGGCGCGATCCGCTCCTTGGTCACGGAGCTGTCTCGCCGTAAGGACCGCATCGCCTGGAAGCCGTAGCCTCCGTTCATCATCGACATATGTGGTACATCCTCCCAGGCGTGCAGCAGTGGGAGGCCTCCCCCGATTCCCCGGTCAGCTCGAAGCGAACAGCGCCCGCAGGCGCCACGAGTACGCCGGCCCCCGATCCGGCGCGAGCACCGCCGTCAGTTCGGCGCGGAAACTCCCCCGAAGAGCGCTCGGATGCGCGCGACCTGCTCGGCACGCTCGGCGGCGGCCTGCTCCTCCAGCGTGCGTCCCGGCGCGGCCCGCAGCAGCCTCTTGGTTGCGGCCGCGGCGGCGCGGTCGGTCGCCAGCAGCGCGGCGGCCAGGTCGTCCACGGCCTGGGCCAGCTCGGACACGGGCACCGCGAGCTCGGCCAGGCCGAGCCGTACGGCCTCGGCGGCCCCCACGGTACGCGCGGTCAGGCAAATCTCGATGGCCCGGGGAACGCCCACGATGTCGGTCAGGGGCTTGGTCCCGGTCAGGTCGGGAACCAACCCCAGCGCGGGCTCCTTCATGCAGAACCTCACGTCGTCCGCGACGACCCGCAGGTCACACGCGAGCGCGAGCTGGAAGCCCGCCCCGATCGCGTGGCCCTGCACGGCGGCGATCGACACGATCTCCGGCCTGCGCAGCCACAGGAAGCCTTTCTGGGCCTCCTCGATCCGCTGCTCGAACTCCGTGTCGCCGAGCGCGGCGGCGCTCGAGAACGACCCCTGCCCGGGCACCCCCTCTGGTTTGAACATCCGCAGGTCGATCCCGGCTGAGAAGGACGGCCCCTCGCCTCTGACCACGACCACTCTCACCTGCTCCGGAAGGGTCTCCCCTATCCGGGCCAGGGCCGACCAGGTGGCGAACGTCTGCGCGTTGCGCTTGTCCGGCCGGTCCAAGGTGACGGTCGCGATCTCGCCGTCCACCTCGAAGCGCACTCCGACCTCGGCCGGCTCCGCCGCCGAGATCGTCGACACATCGGAGCCGCCGCCCGTCTCGGGGACGTGCTCCGGATTCCCCCCCACTGCCGCTTCCGCCATGCCATGCTCCTGCGTCCTGTGCGGAGCGGCGTCGCCTCGCACGGCCGGTCCGGTGCGGCGCACCGTCCGTGCCGGCGTCCGCCCTCCTGTCCATCTCGCGGTCGCGCCCGAGCTTACCGAATATCGTTCTGGCGAGCCGGACGCGGTCGCTCCTCCTGCAGGAACGAGCGGCTGCGGTCGCGCGTCTTGAGGTGGATCGTTAGCGCTTCGACTTGCCCCGGGTCGCGCCGCCGCGCCCGCGCAGAGTCACTCCGGACTCGCTCAGGATGCGGTGGATGAACCCGTACGACCTGCCCGTGGAGGCGGCCAGCGCGCGGATGCTCTCACCCGCGGCGTACCGCTTCTTGAGATCGGCGGCCAGCTTTTCCCGGTCGGCCCCGGTCACCCGGGTGCCCTTCTTCAGAGTCTCAGCCACGAGTACCTCCTGTAGTGCCAGACTTCCGCAGCGTTACTTCAGCCCATGATCAGTCATTTCGACGGGATCGGCTACCTACTCCGCGGGAAAAGATCCCTACCCGCTCAAATTAAGATCAGGCAAGCGCCACAAGATCGGAAAATTCGTCGCTCCACGCGTCCTCGACTCCGTCCGGCAACAGAATCACCCTATCCGGAGTCAGCGCCTCCACCGCGCCCTCGTCATGCGTGACCAGCACAATCGCGCCGGTGTAGGAGCCGAGGGCGGCCAGCACCTGATCGCGGGAGGCCGGATCCAGGTTGTTGGTGGGCTCGTCGAGCAGCAGCACGTTGGCGCTCGACAGCACCAGCGTCGCGAGGGCGAGACGGGTCTTCTCCCCGCCCGACAGGACCCCGGCGGGCTTGTCCACGTCGTCGCCGGTGAACAGGAACGACCCCAGCACCTTGCGCAGGTCGACGTCGGCCAGGTCGGGCCCGGCCGACCGCATGTTCTCCAGGACCGTGCGCTCGGGATCGAGCGTCTCGTGCTCCTGCGCATAGTAGCCGATCTTGAGCCCGTGGCCGGGCACGACCTCGCCGGTGTCGGGCGTCTCGATGCCGCCGAGCAGGCGGAGCAGGGTGGTCTTGCCCGCGCCGTTGAGGCCGAGGATGACGATGCGCGAGCCCCGGTCGACCGCCGCGTCGACGTCGGTGAACACCTCCAGCGAGCCGTACGACTTGGACAGGCCGCGTGCGGTCAGCGGCGTCTTCCCGCAGGGCGCGGGGTCGGGGAAGCGGAGCTTGGCGACGCGGTCGGAGCGGCGCTCCCCCTCGACGCCGGAGAGCAGTCGCCGCGCGCGCCGCTCCATGTCCTGCGCGGCCTTGGCCTTGGTGGCCTTCGCCCGCATGCGGTCGGCCTGGGACATCAGGGCGGTGGCCTGCCGCTCGGCGTTGGCCCGCTCGCGCTTGCGCCGCTTCTCGTCGGTCTCCCGCTGGGCCAGATAGGCCTTCCAGCCGACGTTGTAGGTGTCGATCACGCAGCGGTTGGCGTCGAGGTGGAGCACCCGGTTTACCGTCGCCTCAAGAAGGTTGACGTCATGGCTGATGATCACCAAGCCGCCCTGGTGGGAGCGCAAAAACTCACGAAGCCAGCCGATCGAGTCCGCATCGAGGTGGTTTGTGGGCTCGTCGAGCAGGAGAGTCTCCGCTCCGGAGAAAAGAATGCGTGCCAGTTCAACCCGCCGTCGCTGACCGCCGGACAGGGTCTCCAGCGGCTGGCCGAGGACGCGGTCGGGCAGCCCGAGGCTGGAGGCGATCGAGGCCGCCTCCGACTCCGCGGCGTAGCCGCCGAGGACGTGCAGGCGGTCCTCCAGGCGGCCGTACGCCCGCACCGCCCGGTCGCGTGCGCGCGAGTCCGTCGCCGCCATGCCGGCCTCCGCCTCGCGCAGTTCGCGGAGCACGTCGTCGAGGCCGCGAGCCGACAGGATGCGGTCTCGCGCCAGCACGCTCAGGTCGCCGGTGCGGGGGTCCTGCGGCAGGTAGCCGACGCTGCCGGAGATCGCGACCTTGCCCGCGGCGGGCAGGCCCTCTCCGGCCAGGACCTTGGTGAGGGTGGTCTTGCCCGCTCCGTTGCGGCCGACGAGGCCGATCTTGTCGCCCGGGTTCACCCGGAACGACGCGCCCTCGATGAGCAGGCGTGAGCCGGCGCGGAGTTCGATGTCAGTAGCAATGATCATGATGAAGGGGACACTCCCGTGGGTGATGAGGTCAGGATCGGCACCGGGGAACGATCAGTCGGGAGCGCGCATGGCCTCCAGTGTAGTGCCGCCGTCCCCACGACCGCCTGGGCCAAAACGACCCGTAGCCGGGCGCGGAACCCGTCCCCGCCCTGGGCTCCGCGCCGCGCCGCCGCCTCAGGGGTCGACCAGGCGGATCCGTACGGCGCGGAACTGTTCCGGTGTGGCCTCCAGGACCGTCAGCCTGGGGTCGGGGACCGTGAGGAACGGCCCTGTCTCCAGCGCGAACACCGGCGCGAGCCGCCGGTCCCGCCTGATCTCGTCGATCGAGCGCCGGTCGCCGCCGAGCACGACGGCCTGCAACTCCCCGAGCCTCGGCACGAGCACCCCGACGGCCACGTCGGCGGCGGCCCGCAGCGCCTCGGCCGACTGCTTGTCCCTGCGCCGGGCGAAACGCTGCTGCGACCACCCGCCCGCCGCACTGCGCCCGTGGACCTGGCGTGAGCCGGCCTTGCCGGTGACGAGGCGGGCTCCGGTGAAGACTCCCGCGGCGTGCCCGCCGAGCCGGGCCAGCAGCACGCCGACGGTCCGCTCGCGGCACACGTGGGCGACCAGCGCCGCGGCGGGCGGGGGAAGGCGGAACCCGCCCTCCTGTCCGTCGTCCGCGGGGCCGTCGGGAGCGTGACCGCGTCCGCCTCCCGCCGCGCCGTCGTCCCGCCCGTCGTCCGGCGGCGGCTTGACGGGCTCCCTCGGCGGAGACGACGGCGCCATCGGCGCGGGCCTCAGCGGCGGGAACGGCACGTGGCACTCCGCGACCGCGCCGTCGGCGGCGTCGAGGCGGACCACGTCCGGCAGCAGGACGGCCTCAACCTCGCCGTGCCGCTCGGCGAAGCGCGAGATCCATCCCGCGAGCCGCTCGGGGGCGACCGGGACCCACCTGCCCCCGCCGGCGGCGGGCCGTGCCGTCATGGCTGATCAGCCTACCCGTGCGGCTGTCTGCCGTATTCCGTCCAACTGGTGGGGAAATGTAGGTGAATTTCGTTCCACGAGCGTCAACGTCCCGGTCCTGACGTCCCACAATTCAATCGTGTCGCTCCCCTCTCCCTCCGCGGCGCCGTCCGCCGCGAGCCCTCAGCACGTCCCGGCGCCCGGCCCGGCCGCGGCGACCCCGTTCCCCGCGGATGCCGCGCAGGGACAGGGCGCCGCGGGCATCGTGCGGAGATACACCCCCGCGGCCTACCCCCAGCCGGCCTCCCCCCAGCCGTACGACCAGCGCGCGTACCCGCCCGCGCCCGGCTTTCCCGACGACCGTCCGGCCGCCCCGCTCTTCCTCCCGGTGGTCGACCTTGACACCGGCGGCGCGGTGGCCGTCGAGGTGGCGGCTCCGGGCACGGAGGGCGTGGCCGGGGCGGTCAGCGGCGTGCTCGCCGCCGCGCGTGAGGAGGCCCTGCTGCCTCTCGTCCTGCCGATCTCCGCCGCCGCCGTCGCCGAGGGCTCGGCCGGCCTCGCGCCGCTGCACGAGGCGATGCGGACGTGCGGCCGGCGTCCGCGCGAGGTCATCCTCGCCCTCACGGGCGATGCGATGGCAGGCGAGCGGACGGCTCTGCTGTCCGGCATCGACGGGCTGCGCGCGGTGGGCTACCTCATCGCGTTCGCCGGGCTCGGCTCCGCCCCGCTGCCGCTCGACCTGCTCGCCGACGCCTCGCCGTACATGGTCGCGCTGTCCGCCGACCTGGTCGAGCGGGCGCCCCGCGACCCCCGGCGCGGGGCGCTCGCGGAGTCGCTGGTCCGCCTGGCGCGCGGCGTCGGGGCGCACGTGCTCGCCCCCGGCGTGCGGGACGAGACGGGGCTGGCGGCGGTACGCGGCTGGGGCATCAGGCTCGCCCAGGGCCCCCTGCTCGCGCCGTCCGGCTGGCGGCCCTCACACGGGTACAACCGCGTCCACGTGCCGCTGCCGGTGCCGGAGGCCGTCGTCCCCACCGCCACGCTTGGTCCCCGCGTGCAGGAACTCCTGCTCCCCGCCGTGACGCTGCCGGCCGAGTCGACCGCCGAGGAGGTGGTCGCCGTGCTGAGCGCCGAGCCCTCGATCACGAGCGTGATCCTGGTGGACGAGTATCAGCGCCCTCAGGGCAGCATCGACCGCAGCCGGTTCCTGCTCTTCATGGCCGGGGCGTACGGCCACGCGCTGCACGCGAAGAAGCCGGCCGGCCGCCTGGCGGACACCGCGAAGATCGTGGCGAAGACGACCCCGGTGATCGCGGCCATGCAGGTGGCGGGGCGGGACAACACCCGCGTGTACGACGACCTCGTGGTGGTCGACGAGGTCGGCAGGTGCCTGGGCGTGGTCCGGGTCGGCGACCTGCTGCGGCACGCCGCCGACCTCCAGTCGCGGCCGGCCCGCTGAGCCCGCTCCGCGGTCAGAGCCAGCCCTGCGCCTGGGCCTTCTGGACGGCCTCGATCCGGTTGCGCGCGCCGGTCTTGTGGATGGCCGCCGACAGGTAGTTGCGCACCGTGCCCTCCGACAGGTGCAGCCGCAGCGCGATGTCGTTGATCGTCGAGCCGTCCGCCGCCGCGGACAGCACGTCGCGCTCACGCGGCGACAGCGGGTTCGGCCCCGCGCTTAGCGCGGCGGCGGCCAGCCCCGGATCGATCACGCGCTCGCCCCGCAGCACCCGCCTGATCGCGGCGGCCAATTCGCTCGCCGGGCTGTCCTTCACCAGGAAGGCCACCGCCCCCGCCTCCATCGCGCGGCGCAGATAGCCGGGCCTGCCGAACGTCGTGAGGATCACCACCTTGCATCCGGGGACCCGCAGGCGCAACTCCTCGGCGGCGGAGATCCCGTCCCTGCCGGGCATCTCGATGTCGAGCAGCGCGACGTCCGGCTTGGTCGCCTCGGCGACGCCGATCACCTCGTCGCCGTCCGCCGCCTCTCCGACCACCTCGATGTCAGGCTCCAGGCCGAGCAGGGAGGCGAGCGCTCCCCTCACCATGCTCTGGTCCTCCGCCAGCACGACCCTGATCACTGGCCCAACCTATCCGCGGTCATCTCGGCCGCACGGTCCAGGGGCGGCCGAACCGCCACCCGCACCCTGAACCCATGCCTGCCGGCCTCGACCTCCAGGCTCCCGCCCGCCGCGCGCACCCGCTCGCCGAGCCCGGTGAGGCCGTTGCCCGGCTCGTACGCGCCGCCGCCGTTGTCGGCGATCTCCAGCACCGCGCCCTCCTCGCCGTACGACACGTCGATCTCGCAGCGGGTGGCCCCGGAATGCCGTACGACGTTGGTGGTGGCCTCGCGCACGGCCCAGGCGAACAGGCCGTCGAGGTCCTCGGGCAGCGGGGTGCCGCGGGTGCGCACGGTGAGGGCGACGCCGGCGGCGCCAAGCGCCGACCTGGCGCCGTCGATCTCCTCCGACAGGCGGCGCCGGCGGTATTCGCTGACGGCCTCGCGCACCTGGGCCAGCGCCTGCCGCGCCACCGACTCGATGTCCGCCACCTCCCCTGCGGCCTTCGGCGAGCCCTGCTCGCCCAGGCGGCGGGCCAGTTCGCTCTTGAGCACGATGAGCGAGAGGCTGTGTCCCAGCAGGTCGTGCAGGTCCCGGGCGATCCGCAGCCGCTCCTCCGTGGCGGCCAGCCTGGCGACCTCGCTCTGTGCCTGCCTCAGCTGGACGACGAGGATACGGGTGTTGCGGACGCTCACGAACAGCACGCCGAGCGTGATGATCTGCAGCACGAGCGCCCACACCATACCGTCGTCGGCGCCTATGACCTTGCCCTCGGCGAGGACGAGCCCACCCATCGCCGCGATCCCCAGCAGGGCGCGGCGAGGCGGCAGGCCCATCGCGTAGACCACCACCATGTAGACCGGCAGGGTCAGCCAGGAAGGGCTCCGGAAGATCAACGGGAAGACGGCCGCCATCGTCGTCACGACGCCGAGCAGATGGAACATCCACCGGGGGTGGTGGTCGAGATCGCGCGGCCCCAGCACGACCGCCAGATAGGCGGCCACGAAGGCCGCGAGCGCGCTCATCCACCAGACCGCCCGCGCGCCGCTCACCGTGCCGTCGATCACCTCGGACACCGGGTAGAAGAGGTAGATCAGGCCCAGCGACATGCCCATCAGGCGCCTCAGGCGGGAGGGACGCTCGTCGATCCCGCCGAAGGTGAACACGTTGGCCAGCCAGCTCATCCCGCTGTCCCTCCGAACATGGTGGATGTCAGGCGCACACCGTCGCGTTGTCTCGGTCAGGCGCGCACCGTCGCACGGTTCCTTCAGGCGCGCACCGTGGCACGACGGTAGGCGACGAGCGCCAGCCCCACCAGAGCGATCCCCCAGGCGAGGATGCCGGCCGCGTCGGCCGCGTGCGGGGTCTCGCCCGCCGCGATCCGCCATCCGATGCGCGCGTAGTCGTACGACGGGGTGACGTGGGCGATGCTCTTCATGGTCGCGGGCATCATGCTCTCGGGGAACCAGAGCCCGCCGAGCAGGGCCAGCCCGAACATGCCGATCATCGCGACGGGCTGCGCGGTGTCGGGCGGCAGCAGGGATCCGATCGCCAGGCCCAGCGCCGCGAACGGGATCGTGCCGGCCCACATTGCCAAAATCAGCTCCACCCACCGCAGCGGCGGCAGCGAGACGTGCTGGGTCAGCACCGCTGCCAGGCCGACCAGCAGCAGCGACGGCAGCACCAGCAGCAGCGAGGAGGCCAGCTTCGTCAAGATGATCGCCCGGCCCGGCAGCGGGGTGATCTGGAGCTGCCGCAGCCAGCCGCTGTGCCGCTCCTGCGACCAGGGCACGGCCGTCGACATCATGGCGGCGGCCAGCGCGCCGTACGCGGCCATCGACACCATCAGCAGGACGCTGCCGCGCAGCCCGGTCGCCTGGTCGGACTCCGACCCCCAGAGGTTGGAGTAGAGGAGGTAGAACCCGACGGGGAAGGCCACCACGAAGATGATGTAGCGCTTGTTGCGCAGCATCCGCAGCATTTCGACCTTGATGTAGTGCCGCATCGTCAGGCCTCCTTGGTGAGGGCGAGGAAGGCGTCCTCCAGGTCGGCCCCGTGGACCTGGAGGTCGCGGACCTCGAGGGTGGTCGTGCGATACAGGGCGGCGACGGTGGCGTCGAGGTCGGTGGTGCGCAACGTGACCCGGCCGCCCTGGAGTTCCACGCCGGTCGTCCCCGGCAGGGCGTCGAGCCCGGCGACCGGCTGCCCGCCCAGCAGGAAGCTCACCGCCTGACCGGCGACCCCGGCCTTGATCTCGGCGGCGCTGCCGTCGGCGACGACCCGGCCGCGGGCGATCACGACGACCCGGTCGGCGTTCTCGTCGGCCTCCTCCAGATAGTGGGTGGCGAACAGGATCGTCCGGCCCCCGGCGGCGTACGCCCGCATGTTGTCCCAGAACGTACGGCGGGACTCGACGTCCATGGCCGCGGTGGGCTCGTCGAGCAGCAGCAGCCTCGGGCCGCCCGCGATCGCCAGCGCGAACCGGACCCGCTGGGTCTGGCCGCCGGACAACCGGTCGGCCCGCCGCCGGGCGAGCGCGGTGAGGTCGGCGAGCCGGAGGATCTCCTCAAGCGGCAGCGGACGCGGGTAGAGCCGCCGGACGAAGTCCACGGTCTCGGCCACGGTCAGCTCCGGGATCAGCGTGCCCTCCTGGAGCATCGCGCCGATCTCGCCGGCGGCGACCGCCGTCTCCGGCGGCGCGCCGAAGACCCGGATCTCCCCCGAGCTGGGCCGCAGCAGGCCCAGCAGCATGGTGATGGAGGTGGACTTCCCGGCCCCGTTCGGCCCGAGGAGGGCGACCGTGGCCCCGGCCGGGATCTCCAGGTCGAGGCCGTCGACCGCGAGCACGTCCCCGTACCTCTTGGTGACGCCGGTGAAGGCGATGGCGTTCATGGGCTTCACGGTAGGAATCGGGACCCGCATGCCGTCAGTGCCCTGTCTCCGGCCTTCGCCGTGACTTTTGTCATCCGCCGTCATCCGCCCGGCCGCCGCGCCGGCGTGGCCGGCCTCCCCCTGTCCCGGCGCGCCGCCCCTGACCGCGAGGCGGCCGACGCAGCGTGATAACCAGGAGAGATGCCCGGCATGCCGACCTTCCGGGATTTCCGCCAGGTTCTCCAGGGGACCAACACCCTGGTGATGATCCCGCTCGGGCTCATCGTGATCATCACGGCTCTCGACCTCGCGCTGCCTAGAAGCGTCCACCTCGGACCGCTGCTCGTCGTCGCCCCCGCGCTCACCGCGTCGTTCGCCGGTCCGAGGTGCACCGCGCTCATCGGAGCGCTGGCGATGGTGGCCGACGTGGTGAGCGGTCTCGGACAGGGCGTCCTGCGACGCCCCGCGCACCACGTCGAGATGCTCGCCCTGTTCGCCGTGTCGTCCGTCGTGGTCGTCTTCCGCGTGATCTACGAACGGCACCGGGCCGTGCTCCACCAGGTCAGATCGGTCTCCGAGGTCGCCCAGCGCGTGCTGCTGCGGCCGCTGCCCCGGCAGGTCGGCCCCCTGCGCATCGCGTCGATCTACGTCGCCGCGGCCGCGGAGGCGACGATCGGCGGCGACCTGTACGCGGCCACCCGGGCCGACGGCGTCACCCGCCTGATGATCGGTGACGTACGCGGAAAGGGGCTGGCCGCGATCGGTGACGCCGCGGCGTCGCTCTGCGCCTTTCGCGAGGCGTCGCACCGCCCCACGACCCTCCCTGAGCTGATGACGCGCATGGAGGCGAGCATCCGCCAGAACCTCGCCGACTTCGGCGAGCCCGACACGTACGCCCAGGAGTGCTTCGTCACGGTGGCCGTCGCCGAGATCCCCGACGCGGAACCGACGGTGAGCGTGATCGCCTGCGGCCACCCGCCCCCGCTGCTCCTCCACGGCGACCGGGTGCTGACCCTGCAGCCGGACCGGGTCGCTCCCCCGCTGGGGCTCGAACTGCTGACGGCGTCCGAGCTCCGTCCGACGACGTTCCCCTTCGAACTCGGCGACATCCTCCTGCTCTACACCGACGGCGTCATCGAGGCCCGTGACCCCGCGGGCGCGTTCTTCGACCTCCCCGCGCGCCTGGGCGAACGGACCGGCGAGGACGGCGGCACGCTCGTCGAACGGCTCTGCGAACGCCTGTTCGACCACGTCGAGGGCAGGCTGAAAGACGACGCCGTCATGATCGCGATCGAGCGGCTGCCGGTGCGGGAGCCCTGACCAGGGCCTCCGTACGCGCCGTGTCTCCCGCGTTCGCGGCGGCCTTCGTCGGCGTACTCCCTCCTCCGCGCCGGGAGGAGGGAGGGCGCGCGGTCGTCACGCCACGCGGCGCAGGTCCATCTGGAAGTTCTGCCGCCAGGTGGCTCCGCCGTCGAGGGTGTACTCGCCGATCTCGTGCCACTCCCTGCCGGTGAAGCGCAGGGTGTACCGGACGGTCGGGCCCGCGGTCTGGAGGCTCCACTGGAAGAAGCGGTCGCCGACCACGGGGACCGTGGCGGTGACGTGCCCCTGCGAGAACGCCTCCCAGCGGTACTGCCCGGTCTGGTCGTCGTAGCTGACGACGGCGAGCGCGGTGTCCACGATCCTGCGCGGATCGGCCTTGTCGCGGCCCTGGCCCTCGACCGTCATCACCTGGCCGCCCGCCTTGTAGGCGACCTTCTCTGTCTGGAGGAACTGCTGCCGGCCGGAGGCGGTGTCTACCCATCCCGAGCCGGCCCAGTGCCCGGCCATGAAGTCGAGCCTGCGGATCGCGTCGAGTTGCGTCGCGGGGACGTCGGCCGCCCCCGCGCTCGCCGAGTGCCCCGCCGCGACGGCGGGCGCGGCGGCCGAGAGGGTGAGCGCGCAGATCAACGGCACCAACAAACGGGGTAATCGATTCATGACGCCGATCTTGACACAGGGCCCGCCCGCCGCGACAGCGGGTCGCCGGAGCCCGATCTAGAGGCGGCAGGCGAAGATGGCGGTGACCAGGATCGCCTTCGCGCCGATGTCCCAGAGCTGGTCCATCACCTGCTGGTGGCCCTTGCGCGGGACCATCGCCCGTACGGCCACCCAGCCCTCGCGGTGCAGCGGGGAGACGGTCGGCCCCTCCATGCCCGGGGTGATGGCGATGGCCTCGTCGATGCGCTCGGCCCGGATGTCATAGTCGATCATGACGAAGTCGCGGGCCACGAGCACGCCCTGCAGGCGGCGGATGAGCTGCTGGAACCCGTTGGCCTCCGCGGCGCCGGCCCGCTTGATCAAGATTCCCTCGGAGTGCGCGATCGGCTCCCCGAACACCTCCAGGCCGACGTTGCGCAGCGTCGTGCCGGTCTCCACCACGTCCGCGACCGCGTCGGCGACGCCGAGCCGTATCGCCGTCTCGACCGCGCCGTCGAGCTTGATGACCCGGGCGTCCACGCCCTGGTCGGCGAGGTACTTGCCGAGCAGTCCCGCGTACGAGGTCGCGATGCGCAGGCCGGACAGGTCGGAGACGCCGGAGTAGGCGCCAGGCGCGGAGGCGAAGCGGAACGTCGACCGCCCGAACCCGAGCGGCATGACCTCCTCGGCGGGGGCGCCGGAGTCGAAGAGCATGTCGCGCCCGGTTATCCCGGCGTCCAGGGTGCCCTCACCGACGTATACGGCGATGTCGCGCGGGCGGAGGAAGAACAGCTCGCAGGAGTTCTCGGAGTCGACGACCACGAGCTCCTTGCTGTCCCTGCGCTGGCGGTAGCCCGCCTCCTTGAGCATGGTCTGGGCGGCCTCGGAGAGCGCGCCCTTGTTGGGTACGGCGATGCGGAGCATGGCTAAGAAGATCCTTTCAGCGGAACGAGGGTCATGACGATCTGGGGCCGCCGCGGCGGCTACAGATGCTTGTAGACCTCGTCCAGCTCGATGCCGCGCGCCAGCATCAGCACCTGCACGTGGTAGAGCAGCTGCGAGATCTCCTCGGCCGCCCGGTCCGCCGACTCGTGCTCGGCCGCCATCCAGCTCTCCGCGGCCTCCTCCACGACCTTCTTGCCGATGGCATGGACGCCGGCGTCCAGGGCGGCCACGGTGCCCGACCCCGCGGGCCGGGTGCGCGCCTTCTCTGCCAGCTCGGCGTACAGCTCTTCGAAGGTCTTCATGGTCTCTCTCGGCTCGTGGGTGTGCACGTCCAGGGTATCGGCCCCCAGGGTAGTCGCGGGGGCGTACCGCCGCGCCCCGCGTCCACCCTGCGAGATCACCTCAGCCGAGGATCTTCCTGGCCAGCCTGAGCTGCTCCAGCGCCTGCTGCGACTCCCCGCCCTCGTGGCCGTTGAACGGCCAGACCGTGATGTCCTTGGGCCCCGCGTAGTGGTTGTAGGCCCCGAACACGGTCGACGGCGGGGTGACGCCGTCGCGCAGCGCGACGGAGAACCGGGCGGGCGTGGCGGCCCGCGCCGCGAAGTGCAGGCCGTCGAAGTAGCCGAGGGTCGCGAAGATCTCGTCCACCCGGGTCCTGTGGATCCCGCAGAACCGGCCGAGCTCGGCGTACGGGTCCTCGTCGGTGATCTCGACCGCGCGCCGGATGTCGCACATGAAGGGCACGTTGACGAACGCGTGGGCGAGGCCCGGCACGAGCGCTGCGGCGGCGAGCGCCATGCCGCCGCCCTGGCTGCCGCCGGTCACCACGACACGGTCGGCGTCCACGAGCGGGTTCGACCTGGCCGCCTCGACGGCGCGCACGACGTCGGTGTAGAGCCGCCGGTAGTAGTAGCCGTCCCGGTCGAACACGCCCTGGGTGAGCTTGCCGGGGATCTGCGCGCCGTTGCCGCCGACCGGGTCGGGGGTGTCTCCGGAGCGCCAGGTGCCGCCCTGGCCTCGGGTGTCCATCACGAAGGCCGCGTATCCGGCGGCGGGCCACAGCAGCCAGTCGTGCGGCAGGCCCCGGCCCCCGCCGTACCCGATGAACTCCACCACGCACGGCAGCGGCCCCGACGCGCCGGCCGGAGCGAGGAACCACCCCTTGATCGGATGCCCGCCGAACCCGGCGAACGTCACGTCGGCCACGTCGATCAGCCCGAGATCCGCCTCGTACGGCTCGAAGACGGGGTTCAGATCGTGCGCGCGGGCCTCGGCCAGCGTGCGGTCCCAGAACGCGTCGAAGTCGGCGGGCTCCCGGCGCTCGGGCAGGTACGCGCGCAGTTGGTCGAGAGGCATGTCGACGAACATGGAGGACTCCCGTGAGTGGTGGGCGGGGCTCGTGTTACGCCGCAAGGTTACACAAACGCCTTGTTTCACACTTCTAACCCGGTTTAGGAGCCTCCCGAAATTGCGCCCCTGCCTTCTGAGCTGGAAGCCGTACGCGAATCGGCGTTACGCCCGGGATGAGACGGTCCCGCGGAACTAATCCGGTTCAGCACCGGGCACTGCACGAATTCGGCACCGCCGGACCGCCCGCGCGTGCGGACGGCCCGGCGGCCGAGAGGAGAACGCGGATCAGCGACCGGTGAACCGGCGGCCGCGGCCGCCTTCGCCCGCGCCGTACCCCGCCTGCCCGCCGGCCCTGCCCCGGCGGGGACCAGCGCCCCGCCCGCCACGGGACTCGCCGCGGCCGTCACCGGCCCAGCCCGCCCTCGGGGGCCGCTCACCCTGCTCCTGCCACCTGTGCCTGCCGTCGCCCTCGCCCGGACGGTCGCCGGCGCGGGGACGGTCGCCGAAACGGCGACGGCCACGATGATTGTCGTCCCGCGGCCGGTCGTCGCGACCGGCCCGCGGCTGCGGGCGCGCCTCTGGCTCCCACACCGGCACGGCCTCGCCGCTCGGCCGCCGGGCCCCGGCGATCTCCGCCAGGACCGGGTCGCCCGGCTCCACCCGGTGCCGCGACGCCGCGACCCCCGCCTTGCGGGTCAGCGACTCGGTCGAGCGACGCTCGCTCGGCAGCACCAGCGTCAGCACCACGCCGCGCTCGCCCGCGCGGGCCGTACGACCGCCCCTGTGCAGGTAGCTCTTGTGGTCCGCGGGCGGGTCCACGTGCAGCACGAGGCTCACGTCGTCGACATGGATGCCGCGCGCCGCCACGTCGGTGCACACGAGCACCCCGATCTTGCCCTGACGGAACCCGTCGAGGATGCGGGTGCGCTGGTTCTGCCGCTTGCCGCCGTGCAGGCCGCCCGCGCTGACCCCCGCCCGGGCGAGTTGCTTCACGACCCGGTCGACGCCGTGCTGGGTGCGCACGAACAGGATCGTACGGCCGGCCCGGTTGGCGATCTCGGCCGTCACGTCGACCTTGTCGTCGCGCTGCACCTGGATCAGGTGGTGCTCCATCGTGTCCACCGGCGAGGTGGCCGGGTCAAGCGAGTGGACCACCGGGTCCGTGAGGAAGCGCTGGACCAGCTTGTCCACGTCGCCGTCGAGCGTCGCGGAGAACAGCAGGCGCTGCCCGTCGGCGGGCGTCCGCGCCAGCAGAGCGCTCACCACGGGAAGGAAACCGAGGTCGCACATGTGGTCGGCCTCGTCGAGGACCGTGATCTCGACGTCGTCCAGCGCGCACGCGCCCTGCTCGATCAAATCGGTGAGGCGGCCGGGCGTGGCGACAACGACGTCCACCCCGCGGCGCAGGTCCTCGATCTGACGGCCCATCGGCATGCCGCCGACGACCGTCCTGGTGCGCAGCGACAGGCCGCGCCCGAGCGGTTCGATGGTGGCCGCGACCTGCATGGCGAGTTCGCGGGTGGGCACCAGGACGAGGGCGCGGGGCCGCTTGGGCGCCGACTTCTCCCCCGCGATCCTGGCCAGCGTCGGCAGCCCGAAGGCGAGGGTCTTGCCGGAACCGGTCCGGCCGCGTCCGAGCACGTCGAGCCCGGCGAGGATGTCGGGGATGGCCGCCCGCTGGATCGGGAACGGCGCGGTGATGCCCTGCCGGGCCAGGCCTGTCACGAGCGGCCTTGGCAGCCCGAGGACCGCGAACTCGTCAGGGATGGTCGTGCCCTCGTCGAGGACAGAGATGGTCACGAATCGTGCCTTTCGAAGAAAGACGTGCCGGAACACGCGGGCGCGTCACCTCTGCGTAAGGACGAGCCTGGACAGGCACGGCAGGCGAGCCGTGCCGGCGGGCGTCACGGACCGGAACTGCGACGGCCTGATGCCCTGACGATGCCGTGAGCCTACGTCCCGCAGAAAGTGGAGACCGCCAGGGCGGCGGCTCTCACGGACGCCTCTCACTCACGTCGCACAAGGAGGAGCAAAAAACGATCGTACGGCATTCCCGCACCCCTCCCCCTATTCACCACCACCCCAAACCACCGTGATCTTGTAGTTTGTCGCAGGCCACGCGCCCGACCTCCGCACAAACACGCCGTGATCTTGCAGTTTGTCGCACAGTACGCCCGCGACCTGGCCGGAAAGGCTCAGTGATCATGCAGTAGTTCGCGTCACCCGCGCCGGGCCAGCGACTTCGCGCTCCGCGATCTTGCATGTGCAAGATCACGGAGGGTATTCACCCAGGCCAGGGCAGATGATCTCGCATTTCTGCAAGATCACGAACGCTCGACGCGCAGGTCAGCGCACACAACTGCGACAAACTACAAGATCACGGCGGGAGTGGGTGGGTGGGTGGGGGTTAGGAGTTAGACGTTGAAGCCGAGCATTCTGAGCTGGTCCCGGCCCTCGTCGGTGATCTTGTCGGGGCCCCACGGCGGGAGCCAGACCCAGTTGATGACCACGCTGGAGACCAGGTCGGCGAGAGCCGAGTTGGCCTGGTCCTCGATCACGTCGGTCAGCGGGCAGGCGGCGCTGGTCAGCGTCATGTCGATGGTGGCGATCGGGCGCTCGCCCTCACCGGCCGGGTCGAGGTTGACGCCGTACACGAGGCCGAGGTCCACCACGTTGATCCCCAGCTCGGGGTCCACGACGTCCTTCAGCGCCTCGAACACGTCGTCGAGACCGGGGGTGTCCCCGTCGTACGCGCCGGGGGCGGCCTCTGCCGCGTCGGCGACCGGTCCCGTGGGGGTCTGGGTCGGCTTGCTCACGTCGTCTCCTCACCTCTCGCCGCCCGCGGCGCGGCGCCGTTCTCGTGTACGCGCCGGCGAAGGCCGGTCATGCCTGACTCCTCATCAGCGCGTCCTTGTAGGCCATCCAGGCCAGCAGCGCGCACTTGACGCGGGCGGGGAACTTCGCCACCCCGGCGAACGCCACCGCGTCGCCCAGCACGTCCTCGTCCGGCTCCACCTGGCCCCTGCCCTGCATGAGCCGGGTGAACTCGTCCACCACCGACAGCGACTCCTCCACCGTGGAGCCGGTGGCGAGCTCGTGCAGCACCGAGGCGGCGGCCTGGCTGATGGAGCAGCCCTGCCCGTCGTAGGACACGTCGAGCACCTTGCCGCCGTCGGCCACCTTCACCCGCAGCGTCACCTCGTCGCCGCAGGTGGGGTTGACGTGGTGCACCTCGGCGTCGTACGGATCACGCAGGCCGCGCCCCTGGGGGTGCTTGTAGTGTTCCAGGATCAGCTCCTGGTACATGGATTCAGCGATCATGGCTCAGCCGAACACCTTCTGCACGTGGTGGAGGCCGCGGACCAGTGCGTCGATCTCGGCCGTCGTGTTGTACAGGTAGAAAGACGCCCGTGTGGTCGCGGGAATTCCGAACCTGAGATGCAGCGGGCGGGCGCAGTGATGACCTACCCGGACCGCGATTCCGTACACGTCGTCGAGGATCTGCCCAACGTCGTGCGGGTGGATCCCCTCCAGCGTGAACGAGATCGTCCCGCCGCGGGAGATGGGCGTGCGCGGGCCGATGATCCTGAGCCCGGGGACCTCCGGCAGCGCCTCCAGCGCGTACGCGACGAGTTCCTTCTCGTGCGCCTTGATCTGGTCCATGCCGACGGCGGTCAGGTAGTCGGCCGCGGCGCCGAGGCCGATCGCCTCGACGATGGGCGGCGTCCCCGCCTCGAACTTGTGCGGCACCGGCGCGTACGTCGAGCGGTCCATCCAGACCGCCTCGATCATCTCGCCGCCGCCGAGGAACGGCGGCATGGCGTCGAGCAGTTCGCGGCGGCCCCACAGCACGCCGATGCCGGACGGCCCGGCCATCTTGTGGCCGGTGAACGCGACGAAGTCGACGCCCAGCTCGGTCACGTCCACGGGCTGGTGGGGCACCGACTGCGACGCGTCGAGCATCATCAGCGCGCCGACCTCGCGCGCGCGGGCCAGGATCGGCGAGACCGAGTTGACCGTGCCGAGCACGTTCGACTGGTGCGCGATCGAGACGATCTTCGTGCGCTCGTTGACCAGCTCGTCCAGGCCATCGACGTCGAGGCGGCCCTCGTCGGTCACCGGGAACCAGCGCAGCGTCGCGCCGGTCCGCTGCGCGAGCAGCTGCCACGGCACGATGTTGGAGTGGTGCTCCATCTCCGAGATGACGATCTCGTCGCCGGGGCCGATCCGGAACCGCTCGTCCTCGCCGATGGGGTTGCCGAAGGCGTACGCCACGAGGTTGAGGGCCTCGGAGGCGTTCTTGGTGAAGACGATCTCGTCGCGCGACGGGGCCTTCACGAAGGCGGCGATCTTGTCGCGGGCGCCCTCGTAGGCCTCGGTCGACTCACTGCCCAGCACGTGCAGCGCCCGGCCGACGTTGCCGTAATGCCAGGTCAGGTGGTCGCGCATGGTCTCGACCACCTGGGTCGGCTTCTGGGAGGAGTTGCCGGAGTCGAGGTAGACCAGCGACCTGCCTCCGGGGAGTTCACGGCCGAGGACCGGGAAGTCCTTCCTGATCCTCTCGACGTCGAAGCCGGGCGCACTCATCAGGCGGACGCCTTCGTCGTGTACGCCTCGTAGCCCTCGTTCTCCAGCTTGTCGGCCAGCTCGGGGCCGCCCTCCTCCACCACGCGCCCGGCGGCGAAGACGTGGACGAAGTCCGGCTTCACGTAGCGCAGGATGCGGGTGTAGTGGGTGATCAGCAGCACGCCGGTGTCGCCGCTCGCGCGGAACCGGTTGATGCCTTCGGAGACCACGCGCAGCGCGTCGACGTCGAGGCCGGAGTCGGTCTCGTCCAGCACCGCGATCTTGGGCTTGAGCAGCTCGAGCTGGAGGATCTCGTGGCGCTTCTTCTCCCCGCCGGAGAAGCCCTCGTTGGTGTTGCGCTGGGCGAAGGCCGGGTCGATGGACAGCCCGTCCATGCCCGCCTTCAGCTCCTTGGCGAAGTCGCGCAGCTTGGGCGCCTCGCCGCGGACCGCGGTGATCGCGGAGCGCAGGAAGTTCGACACGCTGACGCCGGGGACCTCGACGGGGTACTGCATGGCGAGGAAGAGGCCGGCGCGGGCGCGCTCGTCCACCGACATCTCCAGCAGGTCCTCGCCGTCGAGCAGCACGGAGCCGGAGGTGACGGTGTACTTCGGGTGGCCGGCGACGGCGTAGGCCAGCGTCGACTTGCCGGAGCCGTTCGGGCCCATGATGGCGTGGGTCTCGCCGCTGCGGACGGTCAGGTCGACGCCGCGCAGAATCTCCTTGTCGCCGACGGCGACGTGCAGGTCACGGATCTCAAGAGTGGACACGGGTATTTACTCCTTCGAGAGCGAGACGTACACGTCGTCGCCTTCGATCTTGACTCGGTAGACGTTGACGGGCCTGGTCGCGGGCGGCCCGGTGGGCTTGCCGCTGCGCAGGTCGAAACAGGAGCCGTGGAGCCAGCATTCGAGGGTGTGGTCGTAGACCTCGCCCTCGCTGAGCCGCACCTCGGCGTGTGAGCACACGTCGTGCAGGGCGAAGACCTCGCCGCCGGTACGCACCAGCGCGATCGGCGTGTCGCCGGCCTCCAGGCCGATCACGCCGCCGTCGGGGATGTCGCCGACCTGGCAGACCTTCTCCCAGTGGGCGCTCTCTGCGCTCATCGAGCCAGCTCCGCCTCGACCGCCGACAGGACCCGCTCGCGGATCTCCGGCACCTCGATCTTCTCGATGAGCTGGGCGAAGAACCCGTGGATGACCAGGCGGCGCGCCTCGTCGAACGGGATGCCGCGGGCCTGGAGGTAGAACAGGTGCTCGTCGTCGAGGCGGCCGGACGCGGACGCGTGGCCCGCCCCCGCGACCTCGCCGGTGAGGATCTCCAGGTTCGGCACCGAGTCGGCGCGGGCGCCGTCGGTGAGGATGAGGTTCCGGTTCAGCTCGTAGGTGTCGGTGCCCTCGGCCTCGGCCCGGATGATCACGTCGCCGATCCACACCGCGTGCGCGTCGTCGCCCTGCAGCGCGCCCTTGTAGGTCACGTTGCTGCGGCAGTTCGGCACGCTGTGGTCCACCAGAAGGCGGTGCTCCAGGTGCTGGCCCGCGTCGACGAAGTAGAGCCCGGTGAGGTCGGCGTCGCCGCCGGGGGCGGTGTACGACACCGAGGGCGACAGCCGTACGAGGTCGCCGCCGAGAGTGACCACGAACGAGCGGAACGTCGCGTCCTTGCCGAGCCGCGCGTGGTGGTGGGAG
This sequence comes from Microbispora sp. H11081, assembly GCF_012999535.1. Taxonomy (GTDB): domain Bacteria; phylum Actinomycetota; class Actinomycetes; order Streptosporangiales; family Streptosporangiaceae; genus Microbispora. The sequence continues at coordinate 72,692 of NZ_JABBWV010000002.1, read as the reverse complement.
ACGTGCACGGCGTCGTCGTCCCAGTCCTGCAGGCTGACGACCTTGAGCGTCGCGCCCTCGGCCACGTCGAACTCGACGTTGTCGGCGTAGACGGCGCTGCCGCGGTGGTCAAGGACCAGCACGGCCTCGGCCATCGGCTCCACCGACACGAGGATGTGCCCGTACGCCGCGGCGCCCGCGCCCGACCCCCGGAGGGTGATCACGGTGTGCCGGGAGGCGGCCGTCATCTTCGGCACCGTGATCACGGTGGCCTTCTCGAACGACGAGTACGCCTGCGCGCTGACGCGGTCGGCGGGCGTGTAGGCCTTGCCGAGGCGGGCGTCGTCGCGGCCGACGGTCTCGACGCGCACCTCGGGCGCGGCGTCGACGTCCACCACGACGCCGCCGGTGACGGCGGCCGTGCCGTCGTGCAGCCCCTTCATCCGCGACAGCGGCGTGAAGCGCCACTCCTCCTCGCGGCCCGTCGGCACCGGGAAGTCGGCCACGTCGTACGACGACTTCTCGTGCAACGTCGACAGCGGCTTGGTCTCCAGGCCCATCAGCCGACCGCTCCTTCCATCTGCAGCTCGATCAGGCGGTTGAGCTCCAGCGCGTACTCCATGGGCAGCTCGCGGGCGATCGGCTCGACGAAGCCGCGCACGATCATGGCCATCGCCTCGTCCTCGCCGAGGCCGCGGCTCATCAGGTAGAAGAGCTGGTCCTCCGACACCTTGGAGACCGTGGCCTCGTGGCCCATCGACACGTCGTCCTCACGGACGTCCACGTACGGGTAGGTGTCGGAGCGGCTGATCTGGTCGACCAGCAGCGCGTCACACTTGACGGTCGAGGCCGAACCGGCCGCGCCCTCCTCGATCTGCACGAGGCCGCGGTAGGAGGTGCGGCCGCCGCCGCGCGCCACGGACTTGGAGATGATCGTCGAGGACGTCTTGGGCGCGAGGTGCACCATCTTGGCACCCGCGTCCTGGTGCTGGCCCTCGCCGGCGAAGGCGACCGACAGCGTCTCGCCCTTGGCGTGCTCGCCCATCAGGTAGACGGCCGGGTACTTCATGGTGACCTTGGAGCCGATGTTGCCGTCGATCCACTCCATGGTCGCGCCCTCGTACGCCACGGCGCGCTTGGTGACCAGGTTGTAGACGTTGTTCGACCAGTTCTGGATCGTCGTGTAGCGGCAGCGGGCGCCCTTCTTCACAATGATCTCCACGACCGCCGAGTGGAGCGAGTCGGACGAGTAGATCGGCGCGGTGCAGCCCTCGACGTAGTGGACGTAGGAGTTCTCGTCCACGATGATCAGCGTCCGCTCGAACTGGCCCATGTTCTCGGTGTTGATCCGGAAGTAGGCCTGCAGCGGGATCTCGACGGTCACGTTCGGCGGCACGTAGATGAACGAGCCGCCCGACCACACGGCCGTGTTGAGCGCGGCGAACTTGTTGTCGCCCACCGGGATCACCGAGCCGAAGTACTCCTTGAAGAGCTCCTCGTGCTCGCGCAGCCCGGTGTCGGTGTCGACGAAGATGACGCCCTTCTCCTCGAGGTCCTCACGGATCTTGTGATAGACGACCTCGGACTCGTACTGGGCGGCGACGCCGGCGATGAGGCGCTGCTTCTCCGCCTCGGGGATGCCGAGCTTGTCGTAGGTGTTCTTGATGTCCGCGGGCAGCTCGTCCCAGGACGCGGCCTGCTTCTCGGTGGAGCGGACGAAGTACTTGATGTTGTCGAAGTCGATGCCCGTGAGGTCGGAGCCCCAGGTCGGCAGCGGCTTCTTCCCGAACAGCCGAAGGCCCTTGAGGCGCAGGTCGAGCATCCACTCCGGCTCGCTCTTGAGCGCGGAGATGTCGCGGACGACCTCTTCGGACAGCCCACGCCGGGCCGTGGCTCCCGCCACGTCGGCGTCGGCCCAGCCGAACTTGTAATTCCCGAGGCCTTCCAGCTCCGGGCGGTCGGTGACAGTCACCTTCCGGACTCCTTGCTCGTCGATGTGCTCGATAGGTCGGTGCGCGCGTGCCGTACGGCGAGCGCGTGTGAACTCACATGGGTGGTGCAGACCCCGTCGCCGTTGGCGATCGTGGCCAGTCGCTGCACCGGGGTGCCGAGCAGCCGGGCGAACGCCTCGGTCTCCGCCTCGCACAGCTGCGGGAACTGCGCCGCGACGTGCGCGACCGGGCAGTGGTGCTGGCACAACTGCTCGCCGCCCTTGCCCGTCTCGGTGGCCGACGCCGCGTAGCCCTCCGTGGACAGCGCCTCGGCCAGCACGCGGACCCGCTGCTCGGCGGGGACCTCGCGCATTAGCGCATCGAGCCGGCCGACCAGCCCGGACACCTGCGCCCGCGCGAACTCCGACACCGCCTCGCCGCCCAGGCGCTCGGCCAGGAAGCGCAGCGCGCTGCCGGCCAGGTCGTCGTAGGCGTGGACGAAGGCGCTGCGGCCCGCGTCGGTGATCGCGAACATCTTCGCCGGCCTGCCGCGCCCCCGCTGGCCGCGCGGCCGTGCCGTGCGGGGCTCTATCATGCCTTCGGCCAGCAGCGCGTCGAGGTGACGGCGGACCGCGGCCGGGGTCAGGCCCAGCCTCTCGCCCAGCGCCGCGGCGGTCACCGGACCGTGCTCCAGGATGAGCCGTGCCACCCTGGCGCGGGTCCCGCGCTCCGCGCCGATGTCCTTGCCGACGATGTCGCCGCGCACAGGGGTCGCCGAAGCCGGCCGCGTCACCACGGCCTTCTCGGCGTTCTGCTTCCCCTGCACGTTTTTCACAACATCAGTGTGCCGTAATTCCTTCCCGGCCGACAAACCCGTGCCGGGGTCCGCGAGAATGTAATTTCTCACGCAGGTAAGCCTTACCTAACCTGCGCGGACGTCGCTTTTCCCGATCCTTTACCCCCGAGGGCTGGAATGACGGCGGTCGCCGACGAGAGCGTCTGTCCCGCTCCCTAGACTCGATGCCGTCGACGACCGACCAGGCCCGCCCGCATCCGGCCGGTTCCCGCGGTCGGTCCGTGAGGGGAGGCCGGTGGAGTGCCGGGGGTGGACGACACGCTTGACAGCACTGGGGGCGGCCAGGACGACGGCGTTCCCGCCGTCCTGATCGACGGGCTGGTCAAGCGGTACGGCAGCACCACGGCCGTCGCCGGGCTGACCCTCACCTGCGCGCGGGGCGCCGTCACGGCGATCCTCGGGCCCAACGGCGCCGGCAAGACGTCGACGATCGAGATCTGCGAGGGCTTCCGCCGGCCGGACGGCGGGACCGTCCGGGTGCTCGGCATGGACCCTGCCGACCCCCGGCTCCGGCCACGCCTCGGGATCATGCCGCAGACGGGAGGCGTGCCTCCCGCCGCCCGCGCGGGCGAGTGGCTGCGGACGGTCTCCCGTTTCTACGCCCATCCCCTCGACCCGGACGCCCTGCTCGGCCTGCTCGGCCTGGCCGGGCACGCGCGCACGCCGTACCGGCGGCTGTCCGGCGGGCAGCAGCAGCGGCTGTCGCTCGCGGCGGCGGTGATCGGGCGGCCGGAGCTGGTCTTCCTGGACGAGCCGACCGCCGGGCTCGACCCGCAGGCGCGCCACGCCTGCTGGGACCTCGTCACCGCCCTGCGCGCCGCCGGGGTGTCGGTGGTGCTGACCACGCACCAGATGGACGAGGCGGAGAAGCTCTCCGACCACGTGGTGGTCGTCGACCACGGCACGGTGGTGGCCTCGGGCACGCCCCAGTCGCTGACCGGCGCCGAGCGTCAGCTCAGGTTCCGCGCGCGGCCCGGGCTCGATCTGGAGGAGCTGCTGGCCGCGCTGCCGCCGGGCAGCGCCGCCAAGGAGTCGCCCTCGGGGCACTACATCATCGAGGGGCAGGTCGGCCCCCAGTTGCTCGCGACCGTCACGGCCTGGTGCGCCGCCGACGGCGTCACCACGGAGGACCTGCGCATCGAGCGGCGCACGTTGGAGGACGTCTTCCTCGAACTGACCGGCAGGGAGCTGCGGTGACCACGTTCGCCACGCTGGACCTCAAGCCCCGGCCGGGGGCCGCGCCGCTTCGCCGGATGGTCCTCGCCCAGGCGGGCGCGGAGATCCGGGCCACGCTGCGCAACGGCGAGCAGCTCCTGCTCACATTGATCATTCCGGTCCTGCTGCTGGCCGGCTTCAGCGCCGCCCCGCTCGTGGACCTCGGCGACGGCCCGCGCGTCGACTTCGTCGCCCCGGGAATCCTCGCGCTGGCGGTCATGTCGACCGCGTTCACCGGGCAGGCGATCGCGACCGGCTTCGAGCGGCGGTACGGCGTGCTCAAGCGCCTGGGCGCGACCCCGCTGTCGCGGTCCGGGCTGCTGCTGGCCAAGACCGTCGCCGTCGTCGCCGTGGAGGCGCTGCAGGTCGCCGTGATCGTCGCGGTGGCGCTGGCGCTCGGCTGGTCGCCGCACGGCGAGCTTCTGTGGGCCGTGCCGCTCCTGCTGCTCGGCACCGCGGCCTTCAGCGGCCTCGGCCTGCTCATGGCGGGCACGCTGCGGGCGGAGGCCACGCTGGCCGGGGCCAACCTGGTCTACCTGGTGCTGCTCGGGCTCGGCGGCGTGCTGTTCCCGCTGGACCGGTTCCCTGCCGGCGTACAGCGGGTGCTCGAACTGCTGCCGATCAGCGCGCTCACCTCCGGCCTGCGGGCCGTCCTGAGCGGCGGCGGCCTGCCCGGCGGCGCGCTGCTCGTGCTGCTGTGCTGGGCGGTGGCCGCGCTCGCCCTGGCCGCCCGCACGTTCCGCTGGGAATGACCGGCCGCTGGGAATGACCGGCCGCGTGCCTGCGGCCTCTGCATATGATTGCGGGCGTTGTGCGTGATCAATGGGGCAGTCTGGGGTCGCCGGCATGACCGCTGAGTCACATCCGGGGGCCGAGTCGTACCGCATGAGGCCGTCGCCGGTCAGGGCGCTGCGGGCCGCGTCGGACGCGATACCGCCGCCCGGCCTGGTGCTGCTGGCCATCCTGTCCGTCCAGGTCGGCGCGGGCCTGGCCAAGAACCTGTTCGCCCAGCTCCCTCCCACGGCCGTGGTGTTCCTGCGGATCGCCACCGGCGCGGTCATGCTGCTGGCCGTCGTACGGCCCCGCGTGCGCGGGCTTTCGCGGCGCGACCTCGGCGTCGGCGTCGCCTTCGGGCTCAGCCTCGGCCTGATGAACCTGTCGTTCTACGAGGCCCTCGCCCGGCTGCCGATCGGCATCGCGGTGTCCATCGAGTTCATCGGGCCGCTCACCCTGGCCGTGGTGTCCTCACGCCGCAGGATCGACCTGCTGTGGGTGGCGCTGGCCGCCGTCGGCGTGGTCCTGCTCGCCCCCTGGGGCGACGCGGCGTCCACGAGCTGGGCGGGGATCGGGTTCGCCGCGATGGCGGGTGCGTTCTGGGCCGCCTACATCGTGTTCTCCCAGGCCACCGGCGCCCGCTTCCCCGGCGCCAGCGGGCTGTCGTTCGCCATGATCGTGTCGACGATCGTGATCGCGCCCGTCGGCGTGGCCTCGGGCGGGATCGACCTGCTGCGGCCCGAGATCCTGCTCATCGGGGCAGGTGTCGGCCTGCTCTCGTCGGTCATCCCCTACTCGCTGGAGCTCGAGGCGCTGCGCCGGATGCCCAAGCGGGTCTTCGGGATCCTGATGAGCCTGGAGCCCGCCGTCGCCGCCCTCGTCGGCCTGTTCGTCCTGGGCGAGGTGCTGAAGGCCCGCGAGTGGGCGGCGATCGGCTGCGTGGTCGCGGCCTCCGTCGGCGCCACGCGCGCGGGCGACGGCTGACCGTCGCACTACTTGTACGGCCCGGCTTCCGGTTCCCCGCCGCCTGGCGACCAGATCGCCCGTACGTGCCGGAGGTGGTGGTCCATCAGGCTACCGGCCCCGGCGGCGTCACCGCGCACGACGGCGTCGAGGAGGTCGAGGTGCTCGCGCGCCGAGGCCACGAGCAGCCGCGCGTCGGGCAGGCCGCGCAGCCCGTAGAGCCGGGCCCTTGCGCGCAGGTCCCTGACCGTCTCGACCAGCCGGACGTTGCCGGACAGGGCCAGCAGCGCGAGGTGGAACCGCTGGTCGGCGGCCACGTAGGCGAGCAGGTCACCCCTCGCCGCGGCCGAGACGATCTCCTCGGCGATCGGACGCAGCCCCTCGGCCGCCGAAGCCGCCGAAGCCGCCGACTCCCGCGCGAGCCTGGCCACCGTGGGCACCTCGATCAGCCGCCTGATCTCGGTGATCTCGTCGAGGTCGCGCTCGGACACCTCCGCCACCCGGAAGCCCTTGTTGCGCAGCGCCTCGAACAGGCCCTCCTTGGCGAGGTCGAGCATGGCCTCCCGCACCGGCGTGGCGGAGACCCCGAACCTCGCCGCAAGCACCGGCGCCGAGTAGACGACGCCCGGCCGCATCTCCCCGGCCACCAGCGCCTCGCGCAGCGCCTGCGCCACCTGCTCGCGCAGGTTCCGCCGTGATCTCCCGTCCGGTGCGCGGAAGTCGTCGCGCGTGCGGCCCGCCGGTCCGTCCCACTCCCCGACCATCGACCGGCCACCGCCCTCCTCGGTCCCGTACGGCCGATCGTACCGGCCCGCGCCGGGAGAACGATCATCGCGGGCGACGGGCGCCCGGCCGGAGGGCCGCGGCCCGGAGAAGGGACCACCCCAGGGGCCACCTACGATTGGTGCCGTGAATCCCACGACCGACCGTATCCGCGGTGGGCTGCTCGCCTTCTACCGCTCGTTCATGTTCCCGACCGGCGAGTCGATGCGACGGTGGGCGCTGGCGGCGATCGTGGTCAACGTCGGCATCACCGTCACCGGCGCCGCCGTGCGCGTCACCGGCTCGGGGCTCGGCTGCCCGACATGGCCGCGCTGCACGTCCGATAGCTTCGTGCCGACGAAGACCGACTCGCACGCGCCCCTCAACATGGCGATCGAGTTCGGCAACCGGCTGCTGTCGTTCCTCGTGCTCGCCGTCGCGGTCGCCTGCGTGATCGCCGCGTGGAAGCTGTCGCGGGGCGAGCACGGCCGCCCGGTCCTGCTGCGGCTCGCGCTGCTGCAGCCGGCCGGCGTCGTCGTGCAGGCCCTGTGGGGCGGGCTCGTGGTCCACACCATGCTCAACCCGGTGACCGTCAGCGTCCACTTCCTGCTGTCCATCGGCATGACCGCCGCCGCCGTCGTGTTGTTCGCGCGGGCGGGCGAGGGCGACGCCCCGGCGACCCGGCTGGTGCACAGGGACATCCGCACGCTGGGGTACGTGCTGACCACCGCCGCCTTCGCGCTGCTGCTCGCCGGGGTGGTGGTGACCGGAACGGGGCCGCACTCGGGCGACGACGCGGCCTCCCGGTTCGGCTTCGACATCCAGAGCGTGGTGCGGCTGCACACCGACATCGCCTACGTCGTCGTCGGGCTGACGTTCGCCATGCTGCTGGCCCTGCGCGTGTCCGACGCTCCCCGCCCGGCCCGGCGCGCCGCGCTCGTGCTGCTCGCGGTGGTGCTCTCCCAGGGCGTGGTCGGCTACGTGCAGTACTTCCTCGCCGTTCCCGCCGCGCTGGTGCTTCTGCACGTGCTGGGAGCGACGCTCGTGTGGATCTGCACGCTGCGCGTCGTGTTCCTGCTGCGGACCCGGGGCCCCGCCCCCGTCCCCGCGCCCGAGCGGCCGGAGCTCCACCACGCCGGGGTCTGACCCCCGTTGGGAGCCCTGCGTCCCTGGACCTGGTCGCGTACGGCCCTGCGCCGGGGCTTCCAGGCGCTGGTCGCCCTGAGCGTGTTGCCGCTGGTCCCGATGACGTGGGTCTGGCTGACGAGCGCCGGCCACCGGGTGACCGCGGCGCCGGGCACGCGCTGGGCCGCCGAGGTGCCCGTGATGCCGGCCGCGCTCGTGCTGGGCGCGGGCGTGCGGGGCCGGCAGCCCACTCCGATGCTGCGCGCCCGGCTCGACATCGCGGCCGAGCTGTACCGCGCGGGCAGGGTGCGGGCCCTGCTGCTGTCCGGCGACAACAGCCGCAGGGACTACGACGAGCCCTCGGTGATGCGCGACTACCTGATATCCACCGGCGTGCCCGCCGGCAGGATCGTGCTCGACTACGCCGGCTTCGACACCTGGGACTCCTGCGTACGGGCAAAAGAGATCTTCGGCGCGTCCCGTCTCGTCGTCGTGACCCAGGTGTTCCATCTCCCCCGGGCCGTGGCGCTGTGCCGTACGGCCGGGCTGGACGCGTTCGGGGTGGGCGACGACTCGAGCCGCGACTGGCCGGCCGAGACGGTGGCCTACGCCGTCAGGGAGTTCCCCGCCTCGGCCAAGGGCCTGGTCGACGCCCTGGTGCTGCGCTCGTCGCCGCGCTTCCTCGGCCCGCGCGAGACCGCGCTCGACCAGGCCGTGGCCCGCTGACACCGGCTCCCATGGGCGGCCTGTGCGGGCCGCGTGCGGAGGGCCGCGCGAAACTTTCATCGCGTGCCGGGCCGCGACCTGGGCGGACAAGACGCGCCGGGGCGGGTCTACTGGTCCGGCGCGACGCGGCCGGTTAGGGTCCGGGCCATGTGGGAGCGCTCCCACCATCCCCAGAGGGAGGTGAGGCCACACCCACTGTGGCTATCGCACCGCGGGTACGAGAGGCGGATCCTCCTCCGCCCACCCATCGCGCGATGCCCGGGGAGCCGCCGTGACGGCCTCCCCGGGCATCTCCCCTAAACCCTCGGGACAGACCCGGCGAACGCCGGGCGGATCAGGCGGGGCCCGTCCGGCCGGCGTCGCGAGCTGGTCAGCCGCAGGTGATGTCGCTGATCGACGGGGTGGCAGAACCGCTGCCGAGGAACCCGGCCGTGGCCGATGCTCCGGGGGCCAGCGACTTGTTCCAGTCCGGCGCGTGGATCATCATGAACGGCCCGCTCTGCATGGACGTCCCGTTCCACGCCTGGGTGAGCGTCGTGCCCAGCGGCATCATCCACTGGACGTACCAGTCGTTGAGCGGGCTCGTGCCGGTGTTCTTGATCGTGACCTCGCCCTGGAAACCGCCAGGCCAGGTGTTGGTCAGCTTCACCGTGGCCGTGCACGCCGGGTTGCCCGTCGGGGAGGCCATGGGGCTCGGCGAAGGGCTGGGCGGCGGGCTCGGAGAAGCGCTCGGCGAGGCACTCGGCGAAGCGCTGGGCGACGGGCTAGGCGAGACGCGGTCGCGGAGGAAGTTCACGTCCGAGCAGCCGTAGAAGGTCTCCTGGCTGTCGGACCGGAACCACACGGCGTAGATGATGTGGTGGCCGCTCTTGTCGGGCAGCCTGCCGGAGAAGCGGTAGGCGCCGTTGCTGACCGGGGGCTCGGGGTCGACCGTGAGGAACGGCTCCTCCTCCATGTCTGCCCACGTCAGAGGCTTGGTCGGGTTGTAGCCGTCCTTCGTGACGTAGAGCTTGAAACCGCCGGGGTGCGGCACCCACGCGCCGTAGACGAAGTCGTACATCGTGTTCGCCTTGAGCGTGGTGATCGGCCAGTCGGTCCTGGGCGCGTCATAGGCCGCGTACTTGCTGAAGCCGCCGCTGCACAACTGGCCGTCGGGGATGAAGCCCCGGGTGCGGCCGGCCCCGTCGGACCTGAGCACGCCGTACCAGTCGTAGAGGGGCTGCGTGCCGCCGGCCGCAACGGCGTCCTTGCAGGCGGGGTTGTTGGGGATGATCTGGCCGCCGGTGAGACCGTCGGTGTAACACGCGTAGGTGCGGCTCGCCGGGGACTGCAGCGCGCCGTGCGCCTCGGCCGCGGTCTGCGTCAGGACCGCGACGACGCCGGCGAGCACGGCCGCCACCACGGCGAGCACGGCGACTTTGGGCCCGGATCTCAAGGAAAGGGATCTCAGGGACAGCGATCTCGAACGCGGGGATTGCACGTGAAGTTCTCCTCATGATGGGGCGGGCACGCCTTCCTGGGAAGGTCGAGCCGTCAGGGCTTCCGTACGAGAAGAACGCGTGCGGCATCGCCACACGCCCTCCTGGAGCCCACCCATCGAGTGGCCACCGCGCACAGTGATTGAAACACGAACGGGCCGCCCCGGCCAAGAGCGGACAGGCCCGTACGGCCGGCGGCTCAGGCGCCGGGCGAGGCCGCCGGGCCCTCGGGGGACGCGTCGCGGGCCATCTCGGCGCGGATCGCCGCTCCGTGGCCGTCGAGCACGGGCGGGGCGGCGTGGTCCCCGCGGGTGGTCTCGGTCTCACCGCCGGGGCCGGGGGTGAAGAAGCGCAGCGGCGGGCCGGGCAGCCGCAGCCGGCCGAGGGTGGCGTGCTCGACGTCGACGAGCAGCCCCTGCGACAGGGTCTGCTCCCACGTGTAGACCTCGTCGAGCGTGCGCACCTTGCCGGCCGGGATGCCCGCCGCGGCCAGCCGGGCCAGTAGCTCCTCCGCGGCATGCCCCGCGAACGCGTCCTCGATCAGGTCGATGACCCGCTGCCGGTTGCCCACCCGCTCGCTGTTGGTCGCCATGCCCTGCGCCGCCGGGTCCAGGCCGAACTCGGCGCAGAGCCGGTGCCACAGCGACTCGCTGCCGCACGACAGTTGCACCGACCCGTCCCGGCAGCGGAACAGCCCGTACGGCGCGATCGACGGGTGGTGGTTGCCCTGCGGCCGCCCGACCTGGCCCGCGACCGTCCAGGCGGTCCCCTGGTAGGCGTGGACGCCGACGATCGCCGCGAGCAGCGAGGTGCGCACGATCTGACCGCGGCCGGTGCGCTCCCTCTCGATCAGCGCGGCGAGGACGCCGTAGGCGCCGTACATGCCGGCCAGCAGGTCGGCGATCGGCACGCCGACGCGCTGGGGGTCGTCCGGCCCGGATCCCGTCAGGGACATCAGCCCGGCCTCGCCCTGGGCGATCTGGTCGTAGCCCGCCCGGCTGCCCTCCGGTCCGTCGTGCCCGAATCCGCTGATCGACAGCGTGACCAGCCGGGGGTTCAGCTCCGCGAGCACGTCGGTGCCGAGCCCGAGCTTGGTCATCGTCCCCGGCCGGAAGTTCTCCAGCAGCACGTCGGCGCGGCGGAGCAGGCCCGTGAGCACCTCCAGGTCGGCGGGGTCCTTGAGGTCGAGGGCGATCGACTCCTTGTTGCGGTTGGCCGACAGGAAGTAGGTCGACTCGCGGTCCCCGTTCTCCGGCCGCACGAAGGGCGGCCCCCAGCCGCGGCTGTCGTCCCCGCCTTCCGGGTTCTCCACCTTGACCACGCGGGCGCCGAGGTCGCCCAGCATCATCGCGGCGTGCGGCCCGGCGAGCGCGCGGGTCAGATCGACGACGACAATCCCGTCGAGCGGTCCGGACACGGTGACTCCGATCCTTGCGTCAGCCGGGGTCGCTTCCCCGGGCGAGCTGGTGTGGCGGCGGGCGTGGGACGGCCCGTGACGCCCGGCCCCCGCCGGCGCGTGCGGCCTCGCGTCAGCCTACGGCGACGGAGCGGGACGCAGGGGCCTGAAACCGGGAGGCGGACGCACGAAGGACGCGGCGACGGGCGGGTGCCGCGGGTCCTCGGCGGGCATGTCCGCCACGTGGACACCCTCGACCGGGATGGGACGGTTGTCCTGGAACGCCCCGCCCGGGTGCCCGCGGGCCCCCGGGCCGAGCCGAAGGAGAAGACAGATGGACATCGTGCGCGCGGCGCGCGGCCCGATCGCCGGCCGCCTCGTCCGGAGGTGCGGCGCATGACCCGGCTGGGCGCCCGCGCGCTGATCGACGCCACGGTCGACCCCGGCACGTTCCGCTCCTGGGACGAGCCGATCGACCGCACCGGACACGACGCCGGCTACCGCGCCGCTCTTGAGCGGGCGGAGGCGAGGACCGGCACCGACGAGGCCGTGCTCACCGGCAGGGCGCTGATCCGGGGGCACGCGGCCGCGCTCGTCGTCAGCGAGTTCGGCTTCCTCGGCGGTTCCATCGGGGTGGCCACGGCGGAGCGCGTCGCCGCCGCCGTACGGCGTGCCACCCGCGAACGGCTGCCGCTGATCGCCGCGACGGCCTCGGGCGGCACGCGCATGCAGGAGGGCACCCCGGCCTTCGTCCGGATGATCGAGATCAGCCGGGCGGTGGTCGCGCACAAGGCCGCCGGCCTGCCCTACCTCGTCTATCTGCGCCATCCCACGACCGGCGGCGTGTTCGCCTCCTGGGGGTCGCTCGGGCACGTCGCGGTCGCCGAGCCGGGCGCGCTGATCGGCTTCCTCGGCCCTCTCGTCTACCAGACCCTGCGCGGGGAGCCGTTCCCCGAGGGCGTCCAGGTGGCGGAGAACCTCGTCGCCAAGGGAATCCTCGACGCCGTCGTCCCCACGGGGGAGCTGGCCGGGGTGGCCGCCCGCGCGCTCGCCCTGCTCTCCCCGGCACGCCGCCCGGCCGCGCGGGCGCCGCTGCGGGAGACGCCGCCGGAGACGCCGCTGGAGACGCCGGTGGAGACGGCCATGGCGGGCGGCGGAGACGACGCCTGGTCCTCGATCACGCTCACCCGCCGGCCCGACCGGCCCGGCGTCAGGGAGTTGCTCAGGCACGCCGCCGACGACGTCCTGCCGCTGCACGGCACCCAGTCCGGGGAGACCGACGACGCGCTCCTGCTCGCGCTCACCTCTTTCTCCGGCACCTCCTGCGTGCTCGTCGGGCAGGACCGCCGCACCCAGTCCCAGCACCGTCCGCTCGGCCCCGCCGCGCTGCGCGGCGCCCGCCGCGGCATGCGCCTCGCACAGGAACTGCGCCTGCCGCTGATCTGCGTCATCGACACCCCCGGGGCGGACCTGTCCGCCGCCGCGGAGGAGGGCGCGCTCGCCGGGGAGATCGCCCGCTGCCTGGCCGAGATGGTGGAGCTCACCGTCCCCACGGTCTCCGTGCTGCTGGGCGAGGGCACCGGCGGCGGAGCGCTGGCACTGCTGCCGTCCCGGCGGGTGATCGCGGCGGCCAACGCGTGGCTGTCCCCCCTGCCGCCCGAGGGCGCGAGCGCGATCCTGCACGGCGGTCCCGACCTCGCGCCCCAGGTCGCCAGGCGGCAGCGGGTGCGCGCGGCCGACCTGCTCGCCGACGGCGTCGTGCACGCCGTCGTGCCGGAGCCGGTGCCCGCCCACGCCGACCCGGCCGGGTTCGCCCGGCGCGTCGCCGCGGAGTGCCTGCGTCAGATCGAGAGCCAGCGCCGCATCGGGGACTGAGGCGCCTTCGGCGACAGAGCCGGGGACGCGGCCGTCAGGTCCCCTGCCCCGGGTCCCGCGGCCCGTGCCACGGAGGCGCGGGCGGGCGCCCGTCGCCCGGCGGCGGCTGCCGCGCGGGACCGTGGCCGGGCTCATCCGGCCGCCGGTACCAGGGCGGCATGGCGCGGCCCTCGCCCGGCCACTGGCCGGGGGGTGGGGCGCCCGGAGCGTACCCCGGCGGCGGCACCCCCCGCGCGGCGTTCGCCTGGTGACGCTCCGGCAGCGGGAACGACAGCCGGGCGCTGGCCATGAGGTACGCGAGCGACCGCTGCTGGTCTCGGAAGGTCTGCTCGTCCACCCCGCCCCTGGCCGCGCGGGCGTGCAGCAGCCCGAGCTCGGTCGAGGCGATCTGGTAGTCGACCATGGCCTGCGCCCCGGCCCTCCCGCCGTGGGCCTTGGCCCACGCCCTGGCCTGCCGCCTTCGGCGCAGGGACGACAGCATGAAGATGTCGGCCTGGTTGACCAGCCCGTTGCGCTCGTACGGCGGCAGGTAGTGCTGGATCAGGCCGACGATCCGCCGCCTGTCCCGGAAGATCACGACGAGTTCGACGATGAGCAGCATCATCAGCAGCAGGTAGGCGATGGCGAGCCCGCCGAGGCCGGCGAAGGAGGCGAAACCGTTCCAGACGCCGTGCAGCAGCATGGCCCCGATCCAGCCGATGACGATCACGACCACCCCCACCGCGCCCCCGCGCTGGGCCGCGTACGCGACCGCGATCCCGATCAGGGAGGTGAACAGCGGATGGGCGAACGGCGAGAGCACGGCCCGCAGCACGAGCGTGGCGGCCAGTCCCTGCGCGCCGTTCTCCTCCAGCGCGGCCAGGTAGTAGCTGACGTTCTCCGACATGGCGAAGCCGAGCCCGACCATGCTGGCGTAGATGATCCCGTCGGTGGGACCGTCCAGCTCCTGCCGCCTGAACCACAGCAGCCCGAGCAGGACCAGCCCCTTGGCCGTCTCCTCCACCGGCGGGGCGCCGAACGTGGCCACCAGGTTGCGGGCGCTGGTCATGTCGCCGAGCTGGTGGGCCACGTAGACGAGGTTGAGCGAGTTGAGCACGCCGGCGAGCAGGACGGCGACGCCCGCGCCCCAGGCGAACGCGAAGATCAGGTTGGTGCGGGGCTCCGGCTCCATCCGGTCGAGGGCGAGCACGCCCGCGAGCAGCAGCGGCACGGGAGCCACGGCGAGCCCGAGCGCGATGAAGAAGTGAACCGGCTCGCCGTTGATGATGTCGAAGGAGAACGACGCCAGGGCGCAGATCCCGGCCACGACCAGGCCCACGATGAGGCCGATGGACGGACGCTCCTTGAGAACGGCGCGGGGGTCGAGGCCTTCCACTGTGCGACTGTAACCGACCATGCCCGTCCCGGTCCTCCCGCGTCCCCAAAAGATCCCATGGATCACGTCTCCCGATCGTCCGCGCCGCGCCGGTCGTCCGGAGCACGTCCCGCTACCGGCACAATGGGCGATCATGGATGTCGCACCACGTGACGGGTTCGGACGACGCGGGTTCCTCCGCGTCGCGTGCGCCGCGGCCGTCGGCTCGGTGGCGGGCTCGGTCGCCGCATGCGTGCCCTCGTCGCGGAACGCCGCCGCTCCCACCTCCGCGCCGCCCACGCCCACATCCACACCCACGCCCAGCCCCAGAGGGCCGGCGGCGGAACGGCTGCTGCCCGGCGACCCGGACTGGCGGATCCGCGGGCGCGGCCCCGACGAGGCGATCGAGGGGTACGGCGACCGCGCGAGCGTGCTGCCCGGCGAGTCGTTCGGGCTCCACGTCTCCACCACCGAGGGCCGCTACCGGGTCACGGCGTACCGGATGGGCTGGTACGGCGGCACGCTCGCCCGCCGGGTGTGGCGTTCCGGGTGGATGAGGGGGCGCGACCAGGGCCGCGGACGGCTCACCGGGGACACCCGCACCGTACGGGCCGGGTGGCGGCGGTCCCTCACCGTGCCGACGGAGGGCTGGCCGGAAGGGATCTACCTGCTGCGTCTCGACACCGAGCGCGGCCACCAGAGGTACGTGCCGCTGGTCGTGCGCTCGGCCTCGGGGGCGGGGCGCACGGTGCTGGTCCACGCCACCCCCACGTGGCAGGCGTACAACCGCTGGGGCGGCTACAGCCTCTACTACGGCGAGGACGGGCGCTACGAGAGCCGCTCGCTCGCGGTCAGCTTCGACCGCCCCTACGACCGCACCGGGATGGAGAAGTTCCTCGTCCACGAGCGTCCCGTGGTGGCGCTGGCGGAGCGGCTCGGCCTTCCCCTGGCGTACACGACGGGCGGCGACCTGGAGGCCGGCGACGACGTGCTCACCGGCGCGTCGGCGGTGATCTTCCTCGGGCACGACGAGTACTGGACGCCGGGGGCGCGCCGCACCGTGACCGAGGCCCGCGACGCGGGCGCCAACCTGGCCTTCCTCGGCGCCAACACCTGCTATCGCCGGGTCAGGCTGGAGGAGGACGGCAGGCTGGTGGTCTGCTACAAGACCGCGGTGGACCGCGACCCGCTGGTGCGCAGGCGTCCTTCGCTGGCGACGACCGACTTCAGGGCGGCCCCGAAGGCCGACCCCGAGTCGTCGCTGATCGGCGTGTACTACGACGGCTATCCGGTGGACGCGCCCTTCGTGGTGCACGAGCCCCGTCACTGGATCTTCGCGGGCACCGGCGTGCGCCGGGGCGACGCGTTCCCGCACCTGGTCGGGGTGGAGTACGACCGGGTGAACACCGACGTGCCGACGCCCAGGCCGCTGCAGATCCTCGCCCACTCGCCGGTGACCTGCGTGGGCCGGCCCAGCTTCGCCGACGCCGCCTACTACACGGCGGACAGCGGGGCCGGCGTGTTCGCCGCGGGCACCATGCGGTGGGCGGAGACGCTCATGGCTGGCACCCGGGACCTGCCTCGGGCGCACGGGATCGGCGCGCGTACGCGGGCCTTCGTCACCACCGCGACGACCAACCTGCTGAAGGGCTTCGCGGAGGGGCCGGCGGCCGAGCGCCTGCCCGCCCCCGACGACAACGTACGGAGGACCTACCGCCGCTGACCGCCGGGCACCCGGCCCGGACGCGGGACGCACCGGCGACGGGCCCGGGTCAGACGAGCAGGGAGTCGACCGCGACGGCGAGGAACAGCAGCGCCAGGTAGACGTTCGACCAGTGGAAGAACCGCATCGGGCGCAGGTCGACGCCGGTCTTGCCGGCCTTGACCCGGCCGAGCAGGCGGTAGACCTCCACGAGGCAGACCGCGCCGAGCACGAGCGCGGCGGCCGGGTAGAGCAGGGAGGTGCCGGCGACCGGCCACAGCAGCAGCGAGCACAGCACCGTGGCCCAGGTGTAGACGACGACCTGCTGGACGACCCGGCGCTCGGTGGTGACCACGGGCAGCATCGGCACGTCGGCCGCGGCGTAGTCCTCCCGGTAGCGCATGGCGAGCGTCCAGGTGTGCGGCGGCGTCCAGAAGAACACCACGCCGAAGAGCACGACAGGGGCCCACGAGAGCCCGCCGGTGATGCCGGCCCAGCCGATCAGCACCGGCATGCAGCCGGCGATGCCGCCCCACACGATGTTCTGCGGGGTACGCCGCTTCAGCACCAGCGAGTACACGAAGACGTAGAAGAGGATCGCGCCCAGCGAGAGCGCCGCGGCCAGGCCGTTGACCGTGAGGGCGAGCCCGAGGGTGGAAAGAGTGCCGAGGATCACACCGAAGATCAGCGCGCCCGCCGGCGACACGTCGTGCTTGGCGAGCGGACGTCTGCGGGTGCGCCGCATCGTCCGGTCGATGTCCCGGTCGATGTAGCAGTTCAGGACGTTCGCGCTGCCCGCCGACAGGGTGCCGAACACCATGGTCGCGGTCGCGGTCCACGGGTCGGGCAGGCCATGCGCCGCGAGGAACATGACCGGCAGGGTCGTGATCAGCAGCAGCTCGATGATCCGGGGCTTGGTGAGCGCCACATAGGCCTTCACGAGCGCCCCGACGGAGCGGGGAGCCGTGGCCGTCGCGGCGGACCCGAGCGGGGCCACCGTCTGCTTGTTCGTCAAGACCGTCAAGGTGCTTCCAACACGTGCGGGGTCAACGCGTAACCTCTGATTAGGGCGGATCTCCGGGCAGCCTGTCTCCGGGCAGCGGCCGGCACTTGGTCAATCACTGTAGTCGCCATCGCAGGTGGTCCCCCAATCGGGGCCGAAGCCGCCGGGCACCCGTAACCGAGGTGGCTACCAAACGGTATTACGCGGGACCCGTTAGGGTCCCGTGTGGGCGGGAAATGCCAGAACGGCGCGACAACTAGAGGGGATCGAGCAGTTGAGCAGCGCAAGCCTTGAGTGGAGTGACCTCGACCGGAAGGCGGTCGACGTCGTACGGGCCCTGGCGATGGACGCGGTGGAGAAGGCGGGGTCGGGTCACCCCGGCACCGCGATGAGTCTCGCCCCCGCCGCCTACCTTCTTTTCCAGAAGGTCCTCCGCCACGACCCCTCGGATCCCAAGTGGGCGGGACGAGACAGGTTCGTCCTTTCCTGTGGGCATTCGAGCCTGACGCTCTACATTCAGCTCTACCTGTCCGGCTACGGCCTGACCCTCGACGACCTCAAGGCGCTCCGGCAGTGGGGCAGCCTCACCCCGGGCCACCCCGAGTACGGCCACACGGCCGGGGTCGAGACCACGACCGGCCCGCTCGGCCAGGGCATCGGCAACGCGGTCGGCATGGCCATGGCGGCCCGCCGCGAGCGCGGCCTGTTCGACCCGGACGCCGCTCAGGGCGCCTCGCCGTTCGACCACATGATCTGGTGCTTCGCCTCCGAGGGTGACATCGAGGAGGGCATCAGCCACGAGGTCAGCGCCCTCGCCGGCCACCAGAAGCTCGGCAACCTGGCCGTGGTCTTCGACTCCAACAACATCTCCATCGAGGACGACACCCAGATCGCCCTGTCGGAGGACATCAGCAAGCGCTACGAGGCGTACGGCTGGCAGGTCCTCGAGGTCGACTGGACCGCCACGGGCGAGTACGTCGAGGACGTCCAGGCGCTGTACGACGCGATGGAGGCGGCCCGCGCGGAGACCGAACGGCCGACGTTCATCAAGCTCCGCACGATCATCGGCTGGCCCGCGCCGAACAAGCAGAACACCGGCAAGATCCACGGCTCGGCCCTGGGCGCCGACGAGGTCGCCGCGACCAAGAGCGTCCTCGGCATGGACCCCGGCAAGAACTTCGACGTCCCGGCCGAGGTGCTCGGCCACGCCCGCGAGGTGGTCGCGCGCGGCCGCGCCCTGCGCGCCGAGTGGGACAAGGACTACCAGGGCTGGCGCGAGGCCAACCCCGAGCGCGCGGAGCTGTTCGACCGGATCTCCGCGCGCAGGCTGCCGGAGGGCTGGGACAAGGCGCTGCCGTCGTTCGAGATCGGCTCGCAGGTTGCCACCCGCAAGGCGTCCGGCGAGGTGCTGAGCGCGCTCGCGCCGGTGCTGCCCGAGCTGTGGGGCGGCTCGGCCGACCTGGCGGAGTCCAACAACACCACGATGAAGGGCGAGCCGTCCTTCATCCCCGACGAGTACCAGACCAAGGAGTTCCCCGGCGGCAAGTACGGCAGGACGCTGCACTTCGGCATCCGGGAGCACGGCATGGGCGCGATCCTCAACGGCATCGCGCTGCACAACGGCACCCGTCCTTACGGCGGCACGTTCCTGGTGTTCAGCGACTACATGCGGCCGTCCGTGCGGCTCGCCGCGCTGATGAAGCTGCCGGTGACCTACGTCTGGACGCACGACTCGATCGGCCTCGGCGAGGACGGCCCGACCCACCAGCCGGTCGAGCACCTGTGGGCGCTGCGCGCGATCCCCGGCCTGGACGTCGTCCGCCCGGCCGACGCCAACGAGACGGCGGCCGCGTGGAAGGCCGTCCTTGAGCACGACGACCGCCCGGCGGGCCTCGCGCTGACCCGGCAGAACGTCCCGACCCTGGAGGGCACCGGCGACGCCGACGCCGTCGCCAGGGGCGGCTACGTCCTGCAGGACGCGTCCGACGGCCAGCCCCAGGTCGTGATCATCGGCACCGGCAGCGAGGTCCAGCTCGCCGTCGAGGCCCGCGCGATCCTGGAGTCGCAGGGCATCCCCACCCGCGTCGTCTCGATGCCGTGTGTGGAGTGGTTCCAGGCGCAGGACGCCGCCTACAAGCAGACCGTGCTGCCTCCCGCCGTCAAGGCCCGGGTCGCGGTCGAGGCGGGAATCCCGCTGGGCTGGCGAGAGTTCGTGGGAGATGCGGGCGAGGTCCTCGGTCTCGATCACTTCGGCGCGTCCGCGCCGTACAAGACGATCTACGAGCAGTTCGGCCTCACCGCCGACCGTGTCGTCGCGGCCGCCAAGGCCAGCCTGGCCAAGACGGGCGCCGACAAGGGCGAGACGACCGGAAACTGAGGGACGAAGGATGAATGAGAACCTGAAGCGGCTGTCCGAGGCCGGAGTCTCCATCTGGCTCGACGACATCAGCCGGGAGCGGCTGCGCTCCGGCAACCTCGCCGCCCTGATCCGCGACAAGAACGTGACCGGGGTCACCTCCAACCCCACGATCTTCGCCTCCGCGCTCAGCAAGGGCGACGCGTACGACGCCCAGTTGCACGACCTCGCCACCCGCGGGGTGACGGTCGAGGAGGCCGTACGGGCGATCACCACGTTCGACATCCGCTGGGCCGCGGACGTGCTGCGGCCGGTCTTCGACGCCACCCGCGGCGTCGACGGACGGGTGTCGATCGAGGTGGACCCGCGCCTGGCCCGCAGGACCGAGGCGACGATCGCCGAGGCCCGCGCGCTGTGGTGGCTGGTCGACCGGCCCAACGTGCACATCAAGATCCCGGCGACCGTCGAGGGCCTGCCGGCGATCACCCAGGCCATCGCCGAGGGCATCAGCGTCAACGTCACGCTGATCTTCTCGCTTGAGCGGTACCGCCAGGTGATGGACGCCTGGCTGAGCGGGCTGGAGAAGGCCAAGGCCAACGGCCTCAACCTGGCCACGATCGAGTCGGTCGCGTCGTTCTTCGTCAGCCGCGTCGACACCGAGATCGACAAGCGGCTCGACAAGATCGGCACGCCGGAGGCCACCGAGCTGAAGGGCAGGGCCGCCGTGGCCAACGCCCGCCTCGCGTACGCCGCGTACGAGGAGGTCATGAACTCGCCGCGCTGGCAGACGCTGCGCGCGGCGGGCGCGCACCCGCAGCGCCCGCTGTGGGCCTCCACCGGCGTGAAGAGCCCCGACTACCCCGACACGCTGTACGTCGAGCAGCTGGTCACCGCGGGGGTCGTCAACACCATGCCGGAGAAGACGCTGGACGCGTCGGCCGACCACGGCCGGATCTCGGGCGACACCATCCGCCCGTTCTACCAGCAGGCGTGGGACGTCATGGCCTCGCTCAAGCAGGTCGGCATCGACTACGACGACGTCGTCCGCGCGCTGGAGGAGGAGGGCGTCGAGAAGTTCGAGGCGTCCTGGAACGAGCTTCTCGAGACCGTCGACGGCGAGCTGCGGAAGGCCTGAGCTACAGATGACAATCGAGGTGACCCTCGGCGACGACGCCGACGCCGTCAAAGCGGTCAAGGACAAGCTCGTGGCCGAGGGGGTGCCCGCGGCCCTCGCCGCGGGCGACTCCACGGTGTGGGGCCCGCAGGCGCAGTCCGAGGCCGCGATCCGGCTGGGCTGGCTGGGCCTGCACCGCTCCAGCCGGGAGCTGCTGCCGGAGATCGCCACGCTGGTGGAGCGGGCCCGCGCCGCGGGCCTGGACCACGTGGTGCTCGCCGGCATGGGCGGCTCCTCCCTCGCTCCTGAGGTGATCTGCGCCACCGAGGACGTTCCGCTGACCGTCCTCGACACCACCGACCCGCACCAGGTGCGCCGCGCGCTCGCCGACCGGCTCGACCGCACGATCGTCGTGGTGGCGAGCAAGAGCGGCGGCACGATCGAGACCGACAGCCACCGGCGCGTCTACGAGCAGGCGTTCAGGGACGCCGGCATCGACCCGGCCGAGCGCATCGTGGTCGTCACCGACCCCGGCTCGCCGCTGGAGCGGACGGCCATCGAGGCCGGATACCAGGTCGTGCTCGCCGACCCGAACGTGGGCGGCCGATACAGCGCGCTCACCGCGTTCGGCCTGGTGCCGAGCGCCCTGGCGGGCGCCGACGTGGCCAAGCTGCTCGACGACGCCGCCGCGGTGGCGCCGCTGCTCGCGCAGGACGAGGGCAACCCCGGCCTGGAGCTCGGCGCGCTGCTCGGCGCGCGGGCGCTGCAGGGGCGCGACAAGCTCATCCTGCGCGACGGGCCCTCCGACATCACCGGCCTGCCCGACTGGATCGAGCAGCTCGTCGCCGAGTCGACCGGCAAGGAGGGCAAGGGCATCCTGCCCGTCGTCGGCGCCGAGGCGGCCGAGGCGGGCGACCAGTTCCTCGTCACCATCGGCCCCGACAGCGGCGCGACCGTCGACGGCCCGCTCGGCGCGCAGTTCCTCGTCTGGGAGTACGCCACGGCGATCGCCGGCCGGGTGCTCGGGATCAACCCGTTCGACCAGCCGAACGTCGCCGAGTCGAAGGAGAACACGACCAGGATCCTGACGGACGCCGGCGACGGCCCGCTGCCGACCGGCACGCCGATGCTCACCGACGGCCCTGTCGAGGTGTACGGCGACGTGCCCGGCGACCTGAAGAACCTGGCCGACGTCCTCACCTGGCTGCTGCGCGCGATCCCCGAGCGCGGCTACCTGGCGATCATGGCGTACCTCGACCGCGAGGCCGCGTTCGACGCGGCCGTCGTCGGCGACGCGTCCTTCGAGGAGATGACCGAGACCTGGGCGAGCGCCGACGTCGCCACCCTGCGGGCGCTGCTCGACTACCGCACCGACCACGCGGTCACGTTCGGCTGGGGGCCGCGTTTCCTGCACTCCACCGGCCAGTATCACAAGGGCGGGCCGGAGGCCGGCGTGTTCCTGCAGGTCACCGGGGCCGTGACCGACGACGTCGAGGTTCCTGGCAAGCCCTACACGCTGGGCAGGCTGCAGCTCGCGCAGGCTCTGGGCGACCTGGGCGCCCTGACCTCCCGCGGCCGTCCGGCGGTCCGCCTGCACCTCACCGACCGCGTCGCCGGCGTCAGGCACCTCCTCTCCGTGGCGGAGGAGCTCTGACGATGCGATGCGTTACAGGCGAAGGGCCCGCCGGCGGGGAGGACACATGACGGATCGACAGGTGCCGCAGGCCCCAGCCGACGACGCCGGGCAGGCGGGAGGGGAGCTGCCGCCGCGGGACGACCTGACGTCCACCGAGCGTGCGATCCTGACCGCCGCACAGGCCGCCTTCACCGGGACGACCGAGCCGGTCATGGCGGCCAACCCGCTGCGCGACCCGCGCGACCGGCGCCTGCCCCGCGTGGCGGGGCCGTGCGTGCTCGTGCTGTTCGGCGTCACCGGCGACCTCGCCAAGCGCAAGCTGCTGCCGGCGATCTACGACCTGGGGAACCGGGGGCTGCTGCCCCCGGGCTTCTCCCTGGTCGGCTTCGCCCGCCGCGACTGGGCGCACGAGGACTTCGCCCAGGTCACGTACGAGGCGGTCAAGGAGCACGCGCGGACGCCGTTCCGCGACGAGGTCTGGAAGCAGCTCAGCGAGGGCATCCACTTCTGCCCCGGCGAGTTCAACGACGACGGCGCCTTCGACGTGCTCGCCATGATGCTCAAGGAGATCGACGAGACCCGGGGCACCGGCGGCAACTACGCCTTCTACCTGTCGGTGCCGCCGAAGTTCTTCCCCGTCGTGATCGAGCAGCTCAAGCGGACGAACCTGGCCAAGGGGCCCGACGGCTCCTGGCGCCGGGTCGTCATCGAGAAGCCGTTCGGGCACGACCTGAAGAGCGCCAGGGAGCTCAACGAGATCACCAGCGCGGTGTTCCCGGAGAGCTCGGTCTTCCGGATCGACCACTACCTCGGCAAGGAGACCGTCCAGAACATCCTGGCGCTCCGCTTCGCCAACACCCTCTACGAGCCGATCTGGAACCGCGGCTACGTCGACCACGTCCAGATCACGATGGCCGAGGACATCGGCATCGGCGGCCGGGCCGGCTACTACGACGGCATCGGCGCGGCCCGTGACGTGATCCAGAACCACCTGCTCCAGTTGCTGGCGCTGGTCGCGATGGAGGATCCCACCTCCTTCGACGCCGACGCGCTTCGCCGGGAGAAGGAGAAGGTGCTGCGGGCCGTCAAGCTGCCCGCCGACCTGGCCACCGGCACCGCCCGCGGCCAGTACGTCCGGGGCTGGCAGGGCGGCGAGCCCGTCGTCGGCTATCTGGAGGAGCAGGGCATCTCCCCCGACTCCGCAACGGAGACGTACGCCGCCGTGAAGCTGGAGGTCGCCAACCGCCGGTGGGCGGGGGTGCCGTTCTACCTGCGGACGGGCAAGCGGCTCAGCCGGCGGATGACCGAGGTCGCCATCGTCTTCCAGCGGGCGCCGCACCTGCCGTTCAGCAAGGACGACACCGAGATCCTCGGGCACAACGCACTGGTCGTCCGCGTGCAGCCGGACGAGGGCATCACGGTGCGCTTCGGCTCCAAGGTGCCGGGCACGGCCATGGAGGTCAGGGACGTCAACATGGACTTCGCCTACGGCGAGTCGTTCATGGAGTCCTCCCCCGAGGCGTACGAGCGGCTGCTGCTCGACGTGCTCATAGGGGATCCGCCGCTGTTCCCGCACCAGCGGGAGGTGGAGCTGTCGTGGCAGATCCTCGACCCGATCGAGGAGTTCTGGGCCTCCGAGGGCAAGCCCGAAGGGTACAAGTCCGGCACCTGGGGGCCCGCCTCGGCCGACGCGATGCTGGCCAGGGACGGCCGCGCGTGGAGGCGGCTGTGAGCGCGGCCTCCCGCGGGGCGCGACCGGGGCGGATCGAGCGGAGAGCGGTGTGACGACCTTCAACCTGACCGACACGACCGCGTCGAAGATCTCTTCGACGCTCACCCGCCTGCGGCACCAGATAGGCGCGCCCGCCGTGGGCATGGTCCTGACGCTCGTCGTCGTGGTGGACGAGGCGGGGCAGTACGACGCGCTGCGCGCGGCCACCGACGCGGCGCGCGAGCATCCCTCGCGCATCCTCATGGTGATCAGCCGCGACCCGGCCGAGCCCAACCGGCTCGACGCGGAGATCCGCGTCGGCGAGTCGGCGCCGGGCGAGGTCGTGCTGCTGCGCCTGTACGGCGAGCTGACCGAGCACGCCGACTCGGTGATCACCCCGCTGCTGCTCACCGACACGCCGGTGGTGGTGTGGTGGCCGGGCGACTGCCCGGACCTCCCCGCCAAGAACGCCATAGGGCACCTCGGCAGCCGCCGTATCACCGACGCCAGGGCCGCGCGGGACGGCGTGTCGGCCATCGCCGGCCGCGCCGACCACTACGTCCCCGGCGACACGGACCTGGCCTGGACCCGGCTCACGCCGTGGCGCAGCCTGCTGGCCGCCGCCTTCGACCAGCCGATGGGGAAGGTCACCGGAGGCGAGGTGGAGGCCGCTGCGGGCAACCCCAGCGCGCCGCTGCTGGCCGCCTGGCTGTGCGACCGGCTGGAGGTGCCGATCCGGGTCACGGAATCCGCGGGCCCCGGCCTGACGGGCGTTCGGCTGTCCATGGAGGACGGCGGCGAGCTGACGGTGAGCAGGGGCGACGCGCGGCTCGCCACGCTGTCGCGCCCCGGCAACCCCGACCGGCGGGTCGCGCTGGCCCGCAGGCCGACCTCGGAGTTGCTGGCCGAGGAACTGCGCAGGCTGGACCCCGACGACATCTACGCCGCCGCGATCCGCCGCCTGGCGGAGATGAAGGGGCGGGGAGGGGTGTGAGCGGCGTCCCCACCGTCATCGTCCACCGGGACGCCGACGTGCTCGCCCAGGCCGTGGCCGCCCGCCTCATCACGCGGCTGGTGGACACCCAGGCGGCCCGGGGTTCCGCGCACCTGGTGCTGACCGGCGGCACCGTGGGCATCGCGACGCTCGCCGCCCTCGCGGGGACGGCGGCGCGCGACGCCATCGACTGGCGGGCGCTCGACATCTGGTGGGGCGACGAGCGGTTCCTGCCGACCGGCGATCCCGAGCGCAACGAGACCGGCGCCCGCCGGGCTCTGCTCGACCACGTCGACGTGGACCCGGCCCGGGTCCACCCGATGCCCGGCCCCGACTCGGGCATGACCGCCGAGGAGGCCGCCGAGGCGTACGCGGTGGAACTGGCCAAGGCGGCCAGGCCCGAGGACCACGGTCCTGTGCCGTCGTTCGACGTGCTCCTGCTCGGCATGGGGCCGGACGCGCACGTCGCCTCGTTGTTCCCGGACAAGCCCGCGGTCTACGAGGAGGAGCGCTCGGTGGTGGCGGTGCACGGCTCGCCCAAGCCGCCGCCGACCCGGCTGTCGCTGACGTTCCCAGCGCTGCGGGCCGCCACGGAGGTCTGGATCGTGGCCGGGGGCGAGGACAAGGCGCAGGCGGTCAGGATGGCCCTGTCCGACGCCGGCCCGTTCCAGGTGCCGGCCGCCGGTGCGCGCGGGCGGCAGCGGACGCTGTTCCTGCTCGACCGCGCCGCCGCGCACAAGATCCCGCCGTCGATGGGGCGGATCGCCTCCCCCTGACGGAGATCACAGCGGAACGGCCGGGCCGGGGCACTCCCCCGCCCGGCCGTTCCGCTTGTGTCCGCTTGTGGGACGCCAGGGCGGCGAGCCGCCGCCCTGGCGATACTCTCCCCCTCCCGTGTCGTCATTCGTGGCCTGATCGGGCCTCGTCGAGGGCGGCACGGGCCTCCTCGGCGCGCAGCCGGGCCGCACGGGCGGCGCGTCCGGCGTCGGTCTCCTCCCTGCGGGCGGTCTCCAGCCGGTCGGCCGCCGCCTCCAGCTTGGCCCTGGCCCTGGCCAGCTTGGCCGTCAGCGTCTCGACCTTGGCCGTGCGCCGCTCGTGCTCGCGTGCGGCGTCGGCGCGCTCGGCCTCCCGGCGGGCGCGGTCCCGCTCCGCCTCCGTGGCGGCCCTCTCCGCCTCGGCGAGAGCCGTCTCCCCCTCCCTGACGCGACGGTCGCGCTCCGCTGCGCGGTGTTCCCCTTCCCCGGCCCCGTCTCTGCCCGGCCGCACGGCCCCGGGCTCCGCCTTCTCTCCGCTCCCTGCGGCCTTCCCGGGCTTCCCGGCCGGTTCCGGCACCGGCCGTACGACGGGGGCCGGGGTGAAGCCGCTGTGGCTCAGCGGGCGGGTGAGCCGGCCCCTGCGCACCTGCTCGGCGGCCTCCTCGTCCACCACGGCGGCGTCGAGGGTCCGCTCGATCTCCAGGTCGGCCGCGGGGGTCAGCGGATGTCCGGCCGCCTCCGCCCCCGCGCGTACGGACCGGACGAGACGGCTGATGAGCGGCGTCCGTTCGCGGCCCGCCTCGGCCAGGGCGTCGGCGTCCTGGGCCCGCCACGCCTCCCGCAGGCGCAGGCCGAGATGGAGCAGCCGGCCGAGGTCCTCGCCGTCGTCCCTGGCCGTCCGGTTGACCGCCCAGGCCACGACCGTGGGCTTGCGCAGCGCCTTGATCCGTTTGGCCAGCGCGGCGTCACCGGCCGCCTTCGCCTCCTTGGCGAGCGCGTCGCGGGCCGAGGTGAACTCCTCGGGCACCATGCCGTAGAGCCGGTCGGCCGCCTCGTCGAAGTCCACAGACCACCTGTACCTGAATTCCTCGCCGGACTCCACCGGCGAAGAACGTCATCCGGCGATCCTCTCGATCACCAGGAGGACGCCGACGACGACCATTCCGGTGCCGGACAGCCGGTTCACGGCCCGTGCCGCCGCCGGGCGCGGAATCAGGATCGTCCGCGCCACCGAACCCAGGGCGAGATAGAAGGCGGCGCAGGTGACCGTGAAGACCAGGCCCAGGGCGCCCATCTGGACGGCCAGGGGCCAGTCGCGGCCGGGGCCGGTGAACTGCGGGAGCAGCGCGACGAAGATCATCAAGCCCTTGGGGTTGAGCCCGCTGACTCCGGCCCCTCGGGCGAACGTCGCCCACGCCGTGCTCGCCGTCGTCTTCGCGGGTGTTTTCTCGGGTGTTTTCGCCGGTCTTTTCGCCGGTCTTTTCGCCGGCGCCCGCGCCGCCCCGGCGGCCGGGGTGACGGGCGCGACCGGGGTGACGGGCGCGACCGGGGAGGCGAGCGTCCGCACGCCGTGCCACACCAAGTAGCCGCCGCCGAGGATGGTCAGCGCGGTGAGCGCGGCCGCGTTCTCCGCGACCAGGGCGCCGACGCCCGCCGCGACGACGACGGTCATGCCCGCGTAGCCGAGCACGAGCCCGCCCACGGCGGGCACCACGGAGCCGCGCAGCCCCGCGCCGAGCGTGAACGCCCAATCCGCGCCCGGCACGACGATGAGCAGCAGGGAGACGCCCCAGAAGGCGGCGACGGAGCCGATCGGCATGGAGTCTCTCCTCGGAGAACGGATCCTGCCGAGGAAACTACCGGCGAACGTCCGGAAGATGGTGCCAACTTCTTGCCCGCGGCGGCGCGTCCGTAGAAAGATCCACCCCGTGGACGCCATCGACCGGAAAATCCTTGCCGCGCTACAGGAAGACGGCCGGCTCACCGTCACCGAACTCGCCGCACGCGTCGGGCTGAGCGTGTCGCCGTGCCACCGCCGGCTTCGCGAACTGGAGCGCAGCGGGATCATCCGCGGCTATCGGGCGATCGTCGACCCAGAAGCCGTCGGCCTGCCCTTCCACGCGCTCGTCTTCGTGACGATGCTCCAGGAGGACCGCGCGACCCTGCTGGGCTTCGAGAAGGCCGTCGCCGAGATTCCCGAGGTCGTGCAGGCGCAGCGCCTGTTCGGCGACCCCGACTACCTCCTGCGTGTCCTCACCGCCGACCTCGCCGCCTATCAACGCCTGGAAGATGACCGGCTCGCGTCACTTCCCGGCATCCAGCGCCTGACGACCACTCTCGTCATGAAACACATCGTCGACAGCCGCCCGGTGCTCGGCCCCGCACGGTGAACGCCGTCGATGATGGTGAACGCCGGCGGTGACGACGCGGTGGGCCCGTCCTGGTCCGGTGCCCTGAGCTACACCGGACCAGGAGGACCACCCGTGACGGCGTCAGCTCGGGGATGCCGTCGCCATCACGCCCACGGCGAGACGCGCCTCCATCACACCGGGATCATCGGTGGGGGAGAGCGTCGCGCCGAGGGAGCCGAGAAGCCTGCGCATGCGCGTGTTGTCCTGCAGGAGGGTCGCCCGCACCTCGGCGAAGCCGAGATCCCTCGCCTGGGCGAGGAGCATGCGGGCCAGGTGGGTGCCGAGCCCCCTGCCCTGCCAGCGGTCCTCCACCAGGAAGGCGATCTCCGCGATGCCGGGGTCGGGGGTGAACATCAGCGAGGCGAGCGCGACGACCTGGCCGTCGTGCCCGGCGACCAGCGACTGCCCGCGGGTGCGGTCGCACAGCCGGTCGAACAGGCGGGGCGGCAGGGTCGGGTTGGCGGTGAAGTAGCGGAACCTGCGCGTCTCGGGCGAGCAGCGCTCGTGCAGGTCGCGCAGCGCCTCGCGATACAGCGCGGTCAACGGCTTGACCTGCACCTCCGCGCCGTCGGCGAGCCGCGCCGGCCCCTCGGCCGCGGTCGGCTCGGCCGGCGGCTGCGCCAGCCTCACCATCGCGGCGGCGCGGGCCGCCTCGGTCAGAGTGAACGGCAGCCCCGAGCGGCGCAGCCTGATCGACCGCCGCGGCGCCACCGGCACCAGCAGCAGAGTCGGGTCGGGCAGCTCCACCGCGTCCGCCTCGTCCTGGTCTCCGCCCTCGTGCCGCGGGCGCACGGCGGTCGCGCCGTACACCCAGCGGGCGTCGTCGGCGCGCAGCAGTTCGCCCAGGATCTCCGGCAGACGCCAGGGCGCCGAGCGCAGCCGCGCGGCCAGCAGCAGCGTCCGCGTCGGCTCGTCGGTCAGCTCGTGCGCCGTGGCGGGGACGATCCGCACGCGTCTCCCACCGGCCGCCTCCAGCGCCTCGCGCACGGCCTCGGGGGAGGCGGGGATGTCGGTGACGAACTCGTCGACCGTGCCGTCCGTGTCCGGCTGCACCGAGAGACCCAGGATGTTGCCGCCCCTGTCGGCCAAAGCCGTCGCCAGCGACGCCAGCCGTCCAGGCCGCTCGTCCACGGTCGTACGAATCCGGAAGAACCCCATCGGTACCCGCTCCCTCCGTCGCGCTGGTACCCAGGGTGGCGGAACGCTGTTACGCGTTTGCTACACAGCGGTGAGCCAGTCGTTTCCTGTGGGTACGCGACGTTACGTCTACGGTTATCCGCATGAGTTCCACCGGATCCCCACGACATCCGTCGCCGAATGGCGGGATAAGCACGGATAGAGCAGGATATGCGCCATGACCGCTCCCCTGTCCCCCGGCTTCGTCAACGGTGAGGTGTCCTTCTGGTATCGGTCGCCCGGCGTCCCGGAGCCGGGAGAGCCGCTGGGCGGCGACCTGCGGGCCGACGTGGCCGTGGTCGGCGCGGGCTACACCGGGCTGTGGACCGCCTACTACCTGAAGAAGGCCGACCCGTCACTGCGGATCGTCGTGCTGGAGAAGGAGTTCGCCGGGTTCGGCGCGTCGGGACGCAACGGCGGCTGGCTGACCGGCGCGCTGGCCGGCTCGCCCGGCCGGTACGCGAAGACCCACGGCAGGGACGCGGCCCGGCGGCTGCAGCGCGCGATGTTCGAGACCGTCGACGAGGTCATCCGCGTCACTCGTGAGGAGGGCATCGACGCCGACGTGGTCAAGAGCGGCCTGCTCACGGTCGCCCGCGGCCCGGCGCAGACGCTGCGGTTGCGCGAGGAACTGACGGCGCAGCGCGAGTGGGGCTGGGACCGCGACGACGTCCGGCTGCTGACCCCAGGCGAGACGAACGACCGGCTGCGGGTGGCGGGCGCGACGGCGGCCACCTGGAGCCCGCACTGCGCCAGGATCCAGCCGGCCAAGCTCGTCCTCGGTCTCGCCCGTGCCGTGCGCGACCTCGGCGTCGAGATCTACGAGCGGACGCCCGTGACCGAGATCTCCCCCGGCCGGGCGGTCACGCCGTACGGGACGGTGCGGGCGGACCACGTGCTGCGCTGCACCGAGGGGTTCACCGCGACCATCGCCGGCCACCGGCGCGACTGGCTGCCGATGAACAGTTCCCTGATCGTCACCGCGCCGCTGCCCGAGCGGGTCTGGGCGGAGATCGGCTGGCAGGGCCGCGAACTGCTCGGCGACATGGCGCACTACTACATATACGCCCAGCGGACGGCCGACGACCGCATCGCCTTCGGCGGCCGCGGCAGGCCGTACCTGTACGGGTCGAGGATCGACGAGCGGGGCCGCACGCACCCCCGGACCGTCGACGCCCTGTGGGACCTGCTGGTCGCGTTCTTCCCCGCCGTCGCGGGGTCACGGGTGGAGCATGCCTGGTCGGGGGTGCTCGGCGTGCCGCGCGACTGGTGCTCCGCCGTCCACGTGGACCAGGCGACCGGCCTCGGCTGGGCGGGCGGCTACACGGGCCACGGTGTGACCACCACCAACCTCGCCGGGCGCACGCTGCGCGACCTCGTGCTGCGGCGCGACACCGAACTGACCCGCATGCCATGGGTGGACCGGCGCGTGCGCGCCTGGGAGCCCGAGCCGCTGCGCTGGCTCGGCGTCCACTCGATGTACCGTCTCTACCGCATGGCCGACGCCCGGGAGAGCAATGGCATGACCAGGACGTCCGTACTGGCCAGATTCGCCGACAAAATCACCGGCCACTAACCCCACCCCACACCCCCGCCGTGATCTTGCAGTTTGTCGCACGCATCCCCGCCGACCAGGCACGGAAGCCTTCGTGATCATGCACGATCATGCCCTGTACCCCGCCCCACCTGGGCGTATCGTTTCCGTGATCTCGCACTCGCCGTACGTTTCATCAGAAACGCCATTCACCAGAAAGAAGGCACCACACCCGTGAGCTCCACCCTCCTGTTCCGCGGCGGCCGCGCCTTCACCCGGGACGGTTTCGCCGAGGCGGTCCTCGTCCGCGACGGCGTCATCGCCGCCGTCGGCGCCGAGGCCGACCTCGTACGGCTCGCGCCGGCCGCCGAGCCGGTGGACCTCGCCGGCGGCCTGCTGACGCCGGGGTTCACCGACGCCCACATTCACCCCGTGCAGGCCGGGCTGGAGCGGGCCAAGTGCGACCTGTCCGAGGTGTACGGCCTCGACGCCTACACCACGATGATCGCCGGCTACGCGGCGCGGCATCCGGGCAGGGAGTGGATCGACGGCGGCGGCTGGGACATGTCGGCCTTCCCCGGCGGCCTCCCCCACCGGTCCCAGCTCGACTTCCTCGACCGCCCCGCGTACTTCGTGCAGCGCGACCACCACGCCGCCTGGGTCAACACGCGGGCCTTGGAGATAGCCGGGATCACGAAGGACACTCCCGACCCCGCCGACGGCCGCATCGAGCGCGACCCCGACGGCACACCGAGCGGCGTGCTGCACGAGGGCGCGATGGACCTCGTCGGCCTGCTCACCCCGCGCCCGGCCCCCGCCGACGTCGAAGCCGCCCTGATGGACGCGCAGGCCCACCTGTTCTCGCTCGGCGTCACCGGCTGGCAGGACGCCATCGTCGGCTCGTACGCGGGGTCGGACGACCAGCTTCCCGCCTACCTGGCCGCGGCCTCCTCCGGGCGGCTGAAGGCGCGGGTGGTCGGCGCCCTGTGGTGGGACCGCACCCGCGGCGCCGAGCAGATCCCGGAGCTGGTCGAGCGGCGCGCGCTGGCCAAGGGCCTGGACCGCTTCCGGGCGACGTCGGTGAAGATCATGCAGGACGGCATCCCGGAGAACTTCACCGCCGCCGTCATCGAGCCCTACTGCCGCTGCGGCGGCACCGGCCTGTCGTACGTCGACCCGGCGCTGCTCGGCGGGTACGTCAAGGAGCTCGACCGCCAGGGCTTCCAGGTGCACTTCCACGCCATCGGCGAGCGGGCGGTACGCGAGGCGCTCGACGCGCTGACCGGCACCGACCCCGCCAACCGCCACCACATCGCGCACGTGCAGATCATCACGCCGCAGGACGTGCCGCGCTTCGCCGAGCTGGGCGTCACGGCCAACCTCCAGGCGCTGTGGGCCACCCACCACCTGCAGATGGACGAGCTGTGCATCCCCTACCTGGGCGAGGAGCGCGCCTCCTGGCAGTACCCCTTCGCCGGGCTCGTACGGCACGGCACCCGCCTCGCCGGGGGCTCCGACTGGCCGGTCTCCTCGGCGAACCCGCTGGAGGCGATGCACGTGGCGGTCAACCGCACCGAGCCGGGCAGCTCGGTCCACGCGACGTACCCCACCGCGCAGACGCCGTTCCTGCCCGAGCAGAGCCTCGACCTGCGGACCATCATGACCGCCTACACCGAGGGATCGGCCTGGATCAACCGCTCCCCCGCCGGCGTCATCGAGGCGGGCCGCCCGGCCGACCTCGTCGTCCTCGACCGCGACCCCTTCGCCCTCGACCCGAAGGACATCTGGACCACCAAGGTGGCCATGACGTTCCTCGACGGCGAGCCGGTGCACGGCGGGTGACGGGTGAGCGCCCCGCGTGCGGCACGCGGGGCGCCCTGAGCAGCCGCCTGTCAGGTCAGGCGGGGACCGGTGTGGCCGGGAACGCGAAAGCCCGGAGCCGTAAGACTCCGGGCCTGTTCAGCGTGGGGCGTGTTCAGCGTGCCGGGACCGCTCGCGCGGCCCCGGGCACCCGGCTAATTCCGCGCCGCGGCTCGGTGAATCCGCAGCGACGCCGTCCGGGCGACCTGGGCGGTCAGTAGATCGGGCGGGAGGAGGAGCGCAGCCGCTCCAGCGCCTCGGCGAGGATCTGCGCGCCGTCCTTGTCGCTGCGACGCTCCTTCACGTACGCGAGGTGCGTCTTGTACGGCTCGTTCCTCGGCGGGGCGGGCGGGTTCGACTGATCCTGCCCGGCCGGCAGCCCGCACCGCGGGCAGTCCCAGAACTCCGGGACGGCCGCGTCGCTGGCGAAGCTCGGGCGCGTCTCGTGCATGTTGGCGCACCAGAACGGGACCCGCACACGGGGGGCGGCCTCGCCGCGTTCGGCCTCCCCCATGGGGCCGGCGCCGACTCGGCTGCCACGGATCGCGTTGCCACTACCCACCGAAGAACTCCTTGCTCGATCGCCCCGCGGACGGGGGAAGGTGAATCTTTGTCACGCGTGGCCGGAGCCCGTCCGCTACGGCTTGAGCAGCAGGCCCAGAGCGATGATGCAGACGAACCAGACGACGCCCGTGATGACCGTGAGGCGGTCCAGGTTGCGCTCCACCACGGACGAGCCGCCGAAGGACGACGTGAACCCACCTCCGAACAGGTCCGACAGACCGCCGCCCTTGCCCTTGTGGAGCAGGACGAGCAGCACCATCAGAGCGCTCGACAGGATGAGGGCGATGGAGATTCCGATTGTCACCGTAGACCTGTTCCTATGTCCGGGCGTGCACGACGCGTTGTGCACGATGCCATCGGCGTGACGATTCAATTGTGTTCTTCGAGGGTACGACCTGTTGTCAAGTCGCACCCCCCAAACGGCTCAGCTAGCCGGAGGTCTCGCCAAATCGGCAGATCTTGGCGAACTCCGCCGCGTCGAGGCTGGCCCCTCCCACGAGGGCGCCGTCGATGTCGGCCTCCGCCATGATGCCGGCGACGTTGTCCGACTTCACCGAGCCACCGTAAAGGATACGGACGACAGAGGCCACTTCGTCACCGTACAGCTCGGCGAGTCGCGTCCTGATGGCGCCGCAGACCTCCTGGGCGTCCTTCGGCGTCGCGACCTCGCCGGTGCCGATCGCCCAGACCGGCTCGTACGCGATCACGATGGACTTCACCTGTTCGGCGGGCACGCCCTCAAGCGCTCCGTCGAGCTGCGCCAGCGTGTGCTCGACGTGACGGCCCTCCTGGCGCACCGGCAGCCCCTCGCCCACGCACAGGATGGGCGTCAGCGAGTGCCGGTAGGCGGCCTTGACCTTGGCGTTGCACAGCGCCTCGTCCTCGGCGTGGTACTGCCGCCGCTCCGAGTGCCCCACGAGCGCGTAGGTGCAGCCGAGCTTGCTCAGCATCGCCCCGGAGATCTCCCCGGTGTACGCCCCCGAGTCCTTCGCCGACAGGTCCTGGGCGCCGTAGGCGATGCGGAGCTTGTCGGCGTCCACCAGGGTCTGCACGCTACGCAGGTCGGTGAACGGCGGAATGACCGCCACGTCCGCCTTGTCGTAGTCGCGGTCGGTCAGTGTGAACGCCAGCTTCTGCACCAGGTTGATGGCCTCGAGGTGGTTGAGGTTCATCTTCCAGTTGCCGGCGAACAGCGGCTTGCGAGCCATCTACTCCTCCAGCGCCGCGAGTCCGGGCAGCGTCTTGCCTTCGAGATACTCGAGGCTCGCGCCACCACCGGTGGAAATGTGTGAGAAGCCGTCTTCCGGCAGGCCGAGCTTGCGCACGGCCGCCGCCGAGTCACCACCGCCGACCACGGTGAACGCCTCGGAGCTCACCAGCGCCTCGGCCACCGCGCGGGTGCCGCCGGAGAACGCCTCGAACTCGAAAACGCCCATCGGGCCGTTCCAGAACACCGTGCGGGCGTCGGCCAGCTTCGAGGCGAACAGCTCCCGGGTGCGGGGGCCGATGTCCAGGCCCTCCCGGTCCGCCGGGATGGCGGTGGCGTCGACGACCTCGTACGGCGCGTCGGCGCCGAACTCCGTCGCGGCCAGCACGTCCACCGGCAGCACCAGCTCGACCCCGCGGGCGGCGGCCTCGTCGAGGAAGCCCCTGACCTGGTCGATCTGGTCCTCCTGGAGCAGCGACCTGCCCACCTCGTGGCCCTGGGACTTGAGGAAGGTGTAGGCCATGCCGCCGCCGATGAGCAGGCGGTCCACCTTGGACAGCAGGTTCGCGATCACGCCGAGCTTGTCGGAGACCTTCGCGCCGCCCAGCACGACGACGTACGGCCTGGCGAGGTCGTCGGTGAGCTTGCGCAGCACCTCCACCTCGGCGAGGACCAGGTCGCCGGCGGCGTGCGGCAGCCGCTTGGGCAGGTCGTAGACGCTGGCGTGCTTGCGGTGCACCGCGCCGAAACCGTCGCCGACGTAGAGCTCGGCCAGGGCGGCCAGCTTGCCGGCGAACTCGCCCCTGACCGCGTCGTCCTTGGACTCCTCGCCCGGCTCGAAGCGCAGGTTCTCCAGGAGGGCGACCTGCCCGTCCTGCAGGCCCGCCACCACGCTCTGCGCGGACTCGCCGACCACGTCGGAGGCGAACGCCACGTCCTCACCGAGCAGCTCGGCCAGCCGCCGGGAGACCGGGGCGAGCGAGTACTTCGGCGTGACGGAGCCCTTGGGCCGCCCGAGGTGGGCGGCGACGACGACCTTCGCGCCGCGCTCCACCAGCTTCTTGATCGTCGGCACCGACGCCCGGATGCGGCCGTCGTCGGTGATCGTCTCCCCGTCGAGGGGGACGTTGAGGTCGGCGCGCACGAACACGCGCCGGCCCTTCACGTCGAGCTCGTCGATTCCGATCATCGCAGGGAGGCGCCCACGTACTCGATGAGGTCCACGAGGCGGTTGGAGTAGCCCCACTCGTTGTCGTACCAGCCGACGACCTTGACCTGGTTGCCGATGACCTTGGTGAGGCCGGCGTCGAAGATGCAGGACGACGGGTCGGTGACGATGTCGCTGGAGACGATCTCGTCCTCGGTGTAGCTGAGGAAGCCCTTGAGGTAGCCCTCGGCGGCGGCCTTGAGCGCGGCGTTGACCTCCTCGACGGTGGTCTCGCGGCCGACCTCGACCGTGAGGTCGGTGGCCGAGCCCGTCGGGATCGGCACGCGCAGCGCGTAGCCGTCGAGCTTGCCCTTCAGCTCCGGCAGGACCAGGCCGATGGCCTTGGCGGCGCCGGTGGAGGTCGGGACGATGTTCAGCGCGGCGGCGCGGGCGCGGCGCAGGTCCTTGTGCGGGCCGTCCTGCAGGTTCTGGTCCTGCGTGTAGGCGTGGATGGTGGTCATCAGACCCTTCTCGATACCGAAGGTGTCGTTGATGACCTTGGCCATCGGGGCCAGGCAGTTGGTGGTGCAGGAGGCGTTGGAGATGATCGTGTGAGCCGCCGCGTCGTACTTGTCGTGGTTCACGCCCATGACGATCGTCACGTCTTCGTTCTTCGCCGGAGCGGAGATGATGACCTTCTTCGCGCCGTTGTCGGCGTGCACCTTCGCCTTGGTCGCGTCGGTGAACAGGCCGGTCGACTCGACGACGACGTCCACGCCGAGGTCGCCCCAGGGCAGCTTGGCGGGGTCGCGCTCGGCGAACGCCTTGATCGCCTTGCCGTCAACGGTGATCTCGTCCGCCGAGGCCTTCACCTCGTACGGCAGGCGGCCCAGGATGCTGTCGTACTTCAGCAGGTGGGCCAGCGTGGCGTTGTCAGTGAGGTCGTTGACGGCGACGATCTCAATGTCCTTGCCGCTGGCCGCCACAGCGCGCCAGAAGTTGCGGCCGATACGGCCGAAGCCGTTGACGCCTACGCGGATGCTCACGGATCCGATCTCCTCGTACGTCGTGCGCCGGGTACCGGCGCCAGGGCTGTGTTAAACCTCAATGACAGACCTTATCGGACCCAAATTGGTGTAGACCACCGGGCCGTGCTTTGACGGCGTGTCACGCCTGGCACGCCGATGAGCGGGCGCTTTCCCCGCCGCGTGGACCCCGCCGTACCCCCGTGCACACGGGACCGCAGGACCGGCGTGCGCGGCACGCGATCAGGCGGCCCGAAGGATCGAGACCGTCGCCTACTGGGCGAGCATGTCCGCGGTGAGGTTGGCCTCGGTGTTGGCGATCCCGAGGTCCTGCGCGCGCTTGTCGGCCATGGCGAGCAGCCGCCGGATGCGCCCGGCGATCGCGTCCTTGGTCAGCGGCGGGTCGGCGATCTGGCCGAGCTCCTCCAGGGACGCCTGCTTGTGCTCGACCCGCAGCCGGCCGGCGATCACCAGGTGCTCGGGCGCGTCCTCGCCCAGGATCTCCAGCGCCCGCTGCACCCTCGCCCCCGCGGCGACGGCCGCGCGGGCCGACCTGCGCAGGTTCGCGTCGTCGAAGTTGGCGAGGCGGTTGGCGGTGGCCCGCACCTCGCGGCGCATCCGCCGCTCCTCCCAGGCGAGCACGCTGTCGTGGGCGCCGAGCCGGGTCAGCAGCGCGCTGATCGCGTCGCCGTCGCGCACCACGACGCGGTCGACGCCGCGCACCTCGCGGGCCTTGGCGTGGATCTTGAGCCGGCGGGCCGAGCCGACCAGGGCGAGCGCCGCCTCCGGGCCCGGGCAGGTCACCTCCAGCGACATCGACCGGCCCGGCTCGGTCAGCGACCCGTGCGCGAGGAACGCGCCCCGCCAGGCCGCCTCGGCGTCGCAGGTGGCCCCGGAGACGACCTGCCTGGGCAGTCCCCGCACGGGACGCCCGTGGTTGTCGATCAGGCCGGTCTGCCTGGCCAGCGCCTCGCCGTCCCGGTAGACGCGCACGACGTAGCGTGAGCCCTTGCGCAGCCCGGCGGGGGCCAGGACCAGCACCTCGGCCTTGTGCCCGAAGACCTCGCCGATGTCCTTGATCAGCCTCCGGGCGGTGGCGTTGGTGTCGAGCTCGGCCTCGATCACGATGCGCCCGCCCACCAGGTGCAGCCCGCTGGCGAACCGCAGCAGCGTGGACACCTCCGCCTTCCGGCAGCATGGCTTGAGCACCGGAAGGCGGCTCAGCTCGTCTTTCACCACACCCGTCATGGCCATCAGCGCGTGTCCTCCCCCAAACAGACTCTGCCCGTCAGTCTCTCGCACCTTGTGAGCACGCGATCACCGCTTCTCGCGGAAAATCTCGTCCAGGACAGCGGCAAGACGTGGTCCGTCGTGCCGTGCGGATCCGTCAGAGGCGGCCACATCGGCCAAAACGACTCGGCCTCCCATGGACGACGCCGCCTTCTCCAGCGCCCCCGGGTCGGCGACCACCGCGCCGTCCGCGACCACCGCGTCGACGACCAGCGCGGGGGCGTGCTCCCTGAGCACCTCCAGGTGCCGTTCCGGCGAGAAGCCGTCGGTCTCCCCCGCCTGCGGCGCGAGATTGAGGATCACCAGCCGCCCGGCGCTCGTCTCGTGCAGCGCCCGTGCCAGTCCTGGCACCTTGAGGTGCGGCAGCACGCTGGTGAACCAGGAGCCGGGCCCGAACACCACCCAGTCGGCGGCCTCGATCGCCTCGATCGCCTGGGGGCAGGCCGGCGGGTCGGAGGGCAGCAGCGAGATGGAGCGCACCCGCCCGGGCGTCAGCGCGCAGGCGACCTGCCCGCGCACCGTCGTGATCGTGCCGTCCAGCTCGACCTCCGCCTGGATGTCGAGCGGGACGGAGGCCATGGGCAGCACCCTGCCGTGCGCGCCGAGCAGCCGGCCCACCCAGTCCAGGCCCGCTACGGGGTCCTCCAGCAGCTCCCAGAGCGCGACGATGAGGAGGTTGCCCACGGCGTGGCCGCGCAGCTCGCCCTCGCTGCCGAAACGGTGCTGGACGACCTCGCTCCAGGTCTTGCCCCACTCGTCGTCGCCGCACAGGGCCGCGAGCGCCATCCGCAGGTCACCGGGCGGCAGCACCCCCAGTTCGCGCCTGAGACGCCCGCTGGAGCCGCCGTCGTCGGCCACCGTCACCACGGCCGTCAGGTCGTCAGTGACGGTCCTGAGGGCCGACAGGGAGGCGTACAGGCCGTGACCGCCGCCGAGGGCGACGACCTTGGGACCGCTCGTGGCGGTCTCGAACCGCTGGGGGGACATCGGTCTGCCAGGGATAGGGGATTTCGGGGGCTGTGACTTCGGGGACTGTGACTTCGAGGGCTGTGGGGCGGCGGAGGGGTCCGCGGCTTCCGCGGCGGGGTCCTTCATCGTCCTCCTCGCCGCGCCACGGGCACCGCTCTGCGGAGCCGTGGCGCTCACGTCGTGCTGATCGTTCACGCCCTGCCGGTCGCCGCGTCCGGAGACGGGCCGCCACGGCCGCCCCCGCTGCCACGGCACGGGCCCGACCGGTCACGGGCCGGTGCCCGCCACCGTACGTCCTCACGGGAGCGCCCACACCGCGCGGCGGCCGAACGTGTCACTCCCGGCCGACGTCCCGGTGGCTGACCTGGACGTCCATGCCGCGCTCGCGCAGACGCGCGCCGAGTTGCTCGGCTATAGCCACGCTGCGGTGCTTGCCTCCGGTGCAGCCCACGGCGAGGGTCGCGTAACCCTTGCCCTCGCGCGTGTATCCGGCCGCCACCACCGCGAGGACCTCCTCGTATCCGTCGAGGAACTCCTTGGCTCCGGGCTGGCTGAGCACGTAGTCGCGCACGGGGACGTCGAGCCCGTTCATCGGCCGCAGTTCCGGCACCCAGTGGGGATTGGGCAGGAACCGGCAGTCCACGACGAGGTCGGCGTCGACCGGCAGGCCGTACTTGTAGCCGAAGGACACCACGTTCACCTTCAGGCCCGGCCGGTCCTCGCCGCCGAAGAACGACACGATCTTCTTACGCAGCTCGTGGACGTTCAGCAGGGACGTGTCGATGACGAGGTCGGCGTTGGCGCGGACCTCGCGCAGGATGCCGCGCTCACGGTCGATTCCGTCGACGAGCCGCCCGTCGCCCTGCAGCGGGTGGGGCCGCCTGACGTTCTCGAACCTGCGGACCAGTTCCTCGTCGCTCGCCTCGAGGAACACCACACGGACGCCGACGCCGCGCCCGTCGAGTTCCTCGATCGCCGCGTTGAGGTCGGTGGTGAAGGCGAGGCTGCGCACGTCGACCACGGCCGCGACGCGATCCGTCGCCATGTTCACCCGGCCCGCCTCCTCGGCGAGCGAGGACAGCAGCCCCGGCGGCAGGTTGTCGATCACGAACCAGCCGAGGTCCTCCAGAGACTTCGCGGCGGTGCTGCGTCCCGCCCCCGACATTCCCGTGATCACCACGAACGCCGGCTCAGTCGTGCTCATCACCCGCTCACCGCCCTGCCGCCCATGTCAGCCCGCCCAACGTCGGCCCCGCCGTCCGGCGCCCCGGCCAGCCCGGCCGCCGGGACCACACGAATCTCCCGCGGGGAGACTCCCTGGTGCCGGAGCATGGCACCTCTCCACCTGATCGCGCCACCGCCACGCCGGGCAACTCCCACGCTGCCCTGCCCGCCGCCCTTCCCGGGACGGGACATGCCTCAGCGCTCGCGCGGGCACCTCACACCCCCCGCTCCGCCGGGGACGGGCTCTCACCGTTCAGCGCCGCGACGATGGCCTCGGCGGTCGCGCGGCCGATGCCGGGGACCTCGCGGATCTCCTCCGCGCTCGCCTCCCGCAACCGCTTCACCGAGCCGAAGTGACGCAGCAGTGCCTGACGTCGTGCCGGGCCCAGGCCCGGCACCTGGTCGAGCACGCTCTCCTTGAGCGATTTCGACCTCTTCGTCCGATGGTAGGTGATGGCGAACCTATGTGCTTCGTCACGGACGCGTTGTAACAGGTAAAGGCCCTCGCTGCTGCGCGGCAGGATCACCGGCTGGTCGTCGCCGGGCAGCCACACCTCCTCCAGCCGCTTGGCCAGGCCGCACACCGCGACGTCGTCGATGCCGAGTTCGTCCAGGGCGCGCTGGGCGGCGGCGGCCTGAGCCGGGCCGCCGTCCACCACGACGAGGTTGGGCGGGTACGCGAACTTGCGGGGCCGGCCGGTCTCCGGGTCGATCGGCGTTCCCGCCACGGGACCGGCCCCCTCGCTCCCGGCCTCGTCCTCCGCCTCGGCGTCCAGCTCGCCCGTCGCCGCCCGTTCCTCCAGGTAGCGCTTGAACCGCCGGCAGATCACCTCGTATATCGAGGCCACGTCGCCTTCCGCGGTCCTGATGGAGAAGCGGCGGTACTCGCTCTTGCGGACCAGGCCGTCCTCGAAGACCACCATCGAGGCCACGACGTTCTCGCCCTGGATGTGCGACACGTCGTAGCACTCGATCCGCAGCGGCACCTGGTCGAGATCGAGGGCGTCGGCGATCTCCTGCAGCGCCCGGCTGCGCGTGGTCAGGTCGCTTGCGCGGCGCAGCTTGTGCTGGGCGAGCGACTCCTTGGCGTTGCGCTCCACCGTCTCCATGAGGCTCTTCTTGTCGCCACGCTGGGGAACGCGCAGGTCGACGCGGGAGCCCCGCTGCTCGCTCAGCAGTTCCACCAGCGCGGTCTCGTCCGGAGGCCGCGCAGGGACGAGGATCTCGCGGGGGATCGTCGCCTCGCCGTACATCTGGAGCAGGAACTGCTCGACCAGCTCGCCAGGGGTGGCCTCCTCGACCTTGTCCACCACCCAGCCGCGCTGCCCGCGGATCCGGCCGCCGCGCACGTAGAAGACCTGGACCGCCGCCTCCAGCGGGTCCTCCGCGAGGGCGATCACGTCGCAGTCGGTGTCGTCGCCGAGAACGACCGTCTGCTTCTCCAGGGCCCGCTGCAGCGCCTGGACGTCGTCCCGCAGCCGCGCGGCCCGCTCGTACTCCTCCACGGCCGCGGCGTCGCGCATCTCACGCTCCAGCCGCTTGATGAAGCGGCCGGTGTTGCCGGCCATGAAGTCGCAGAAGTCCTCGGCGAGGGCGCGATGCTCATCGGGGGTGACCCGGCCGACGCAGGGCGCGGAGCACTTGTCGATGTATCCCAGCAGGCAGGGACGGCCGATCTGCCCCGCCCGCTTGAAGACCCCCGCCGAGCACGTCCGCACGGGGAAGACGCGCAGCAGCAGGTCGACGGTCTCCCTGATGGCCCAGGCGTGCGAGTAGGGGCCGAAGTAGCGCGTGCCCTTCCGCCTGGCGCCGCGCATCACCTGCACCCGGGGGAAGTCGTCGCCCATCGTCACGGCCAGGTACGGGTACGACTTGTCGTCGCGGTACTTGACGTTGAACCTGGGGTCGAACTCCTTGATCCAGGAGTATTCGAGCTGGAGCGCCTCGACCTCGGTGCCGACCACCGTCCAGTCCACGGACGCCGCGGTCGTGAGCATGGTCTGCGTCCGCGGGTGCAGGCCGGCGAAGTCCGCGAAGTACGAGTTCAGCCGCTGCCGCAGGCTCTTCGCCTTGCCCACGTAGATCACCCGGCCGCCCGGGTCGCGGAAGCGATAGACGCCTGGCGACTCGGGGATCGATCCGGGCGCCGGTCGATAAGTTGCCGGATCCGCCACACGCAAAAGACTACTGGCCCCCGCCGACAATCCCGCGGTCCGCGCGGGCTCCGGTGCCATGGGAGGCGAGACCGCCTTTACGCTGTAGATCACCGCAGCGGCCCGGCCGGTTCCCGCCGGGGCCGCCGTCCGGCCGGACCGCGGCCCCCGCGTGATGCCTAGGCGAGGGTGATGCTGTCGCCGCTCACCTTGATGGCCTTCTCGGCCAGCGGCTGGGTGGCCGGTCCGTTGGTCACGGAGCCGTCCTTGGCGCTGAACTTGCTGCCGTGGCACGGGCAGACGATCTCGTTGCCCGAGACGCTGCCGACCGGGCAGCCCTGGTGGGTGCAGGTCGCGCTGAACGCCTTGAACGTGCCGGCCTCCGGCTGCGTGATCACGACGTCCTGGTCCTTGAAGACCTTGCCGCCGCCCTGGGGGATGTCGGAGGTCTTCGCGATCTCGCCACCGCCCTGTGCTCCCTGAGACTGGGCCGCCTGCGTCTGGCCGTCCTGGGACGTACCCTGGCCCGCCGACGTCGTGTCGTCCCCGCCGCACGCGCTCAGCGCCGCGGCCAGCCCGGCCCCCCCGGCGCCGAAGATCACGGCCCGGCGTGTCGTTTCCGTCATGCTCGTCCTTCCCTGATGTGGCGGCCCTGGACGTCCACGGGCCCCGGATCTTCCCCTTCGCGACGCGTCACCCTGTGTGCTCTCAGGTGCGGCCATCACCCCGTGGCCGGTCCGGGGTGACGCGGTCGGAAGCAGAAGAGTAGGGAGAGAACATGAGACGAATACTCATACGCCCAGAATCTTGCGGAGGAACACGCCGGTGTGGCTGTCCTCGACCCGGGCGATCTCCTCGGGCGTACCCGCGGCGACGACCCTGCCGCCGCCGGAGCCGCCTTCCGGGCCCATGTCGACGATCCAGTCCGCGGTCTTGATGACGTCGAGGTTGTGCTCGATGACGATCACGGTGTTGCCGGCGTCCACGAGCCGGTTGAGCACGCCGAGAAGCCGCCGGATGTCCTCGAAGTGCAGGCCGGTGGTGGGCTCGTCCAGCACGTACACCGTCCGGCCCGTCGACCGCCGCTGAAGCTCCGAGGCGAGCTTCACCCGCTGGGCCTCGCCGCCCGACAGCGTGGTCGCCGGCTGGCCGAGCCGTACGTAGCCGAGACCGACGTCGCTCAGCGTCTGCAGGTGCCGGCGGATGGCGGGGATCGCCTCGAAGAACGCCAGCGCCTCCTCGATCGGCATGTCGAGGACCTCGGAGATCGTCTTGCCCTTGTAGTGGACCTCCAGCGTCTCCCTGTTGTACCGGGCGCCGTGGCAGACCTCACACGGAACGTAGACGTCCGGCAGGAAGTTCATCTCGATCTTGATGGTGCCGTCGCCCGAGCAGGCCTCGCAGCGCCCGCCCTTGACGTTGAAGCTGAACCGGCCCTGCAGGTAGCCGCGGACCTTCGCCTCCGTGGTGGCGGCGAACAGCTTGCGCACGTGGTCGAAGACGCCCGTGTACGTGGCCGGGTTGGACCTCGGCGTACGGCCGATCGGCGACTGGTCGACGTGGACGACCTTGTCCACCAGATCGGTGCCGACCACCCGGGAGTGCCGTCCCGGCACGGTCTTCGCGCCGTTCAGCTCCTTGGCCAGCGCCGCGTAGAGGATGTCGTTGACCAGCGTCGACTTGCCCGA
The DNA here is from genome assembly GCF_012999535.1 of Microbispora sp. H11081. Classification (GTDB taxonomy): domain Bacteria; phylum Actinomycetota; class Actinomycetes; order Streptosporangiales; family Streptosporangiaceae; genus Microbispora. The sequence continues at coordinate 28,739 of NZ_JABBWV010000002.1, read as the reverse complement.
CCCCGAGACGCCGGTGACCGCGGTGAACACGCCGAGCGGGAACTCGACGTCCACTCCCTTGAGGTTGTGCTCGCGGGCGCCCTTGACGACGAGCTGTCGCTTCCTGTCCCGCGGTCGCCGGATCTCCGGCACGGTGATCGCCTTGCGGCCCGACAGGTACGCCCCCGTCAGCGACTCCTCGCTGGCGAGCAACTCCTGGACGGTGCCGGACACGACGACCTGGCCGCCGTGCTCGCCCGCGCCCGGGCCGATGTCGACCACCCAGTCGGCCGCGGCGATCGTGTCCTCGTCGTGCTCGACCACGATCAGCGTGTTGCCCATGTCGCGCAGCCGGACCAGCGTCTCCAGCAGCCGCTGGTTGTCCCGCTGGTGCAGGCCGATGGACGGCTCGTCCAGCACGTACAGCACGCCCACGAGGCCGGAGCCGATCTGCGTGGCCAGCCTGATCCGCTGCGCCTCGCCACCGGCGAGCGTGCCGGCGGCGCGGTCGAGCGTGAGGTAGTCGAGGCCGACGTCGAGCAGGAAGCCCAGCCGGGCGTTGATCTCCTTGACCACCCGCTCCGCGATGTGCATGTCCCGCTCGGACAGCCGCAGGCCGGACAGGAACTTCGCGCAGTCGGCGATCGACATGCCCGACACCTCGGCGATCGAGGAGTCCCCGACGGTCACCGCCAGCGAGACCGGCTTGAGGCGGCGGCCCTTGCAGGCCGGGCAGGGCACCTCGCGCATGAAGCCCTCGAACCGCTCACGGCTGGCGTCGCTCTCCGACTCGGCGTGCCGGCGCTGCACCCAAGGGATCACGCCCTCGAAGTCGGTGTAGTAGGACCGCTGCCTGCCGTACCGGTTGCTGTAGCGGATGTGGACCTGCTCGTCGTGGCCGTGCAGGATCGCCTTCTGCGCCTTCTTGCCCAGCCGCTCCCATGGCGTGTCGAGGTCGAAGCCGAGCGTGTGGCCCAGGGCCTCCAGCAGCCGCACGAAGTAGTCGCTGGTGTGGCCGTTCGCCCACGGGCTGATCGCGCCGTCGCCGAGCGTGCGCTCGGGGTCGGGGACGACCAACTCTGGATCGACCTCCATGCGGGTGCCGAGGCCGGTGCACTCCGGGCAGGCGCCGAAGGGCGAGTTGAACGAGAACGACCGGGGCTCCAGCTCCTCGAACGACAGGTCGTCGTAGGGGCAGTAGAGGTGCTCGGAGTAGAAGCGCTCACGGTTGGGGTCGTCGTCCGGCAGGTCGACGAAGTCGAGCGTGATGGTGCCGCCGGACAGCTGCAGGGCGGTCTCGACCGAGTCGGTCAGCCTGCGCCGCGCGCTCTCCTTGACCGACAGACGGTCGACGATCACCTCGATGTCGTGCTTCTCGTACTTCTTGAGGGTCGGCGGCTCCTCCAGCCGCACGATCGTGCCGTCGACGCGAGCCCGGGCGTAGCCCTTGGTCTGCAGCTCGCGGAACAGCTCGGCGTACTCCCCCTTGCGCCCGCGGACGATCGGGGCGAGGACCTGGAACCGGGTGCCCTCCTCGAGTTCGAGCACCCGGTCCACGATCTGCTGCGGCGTCTGCCTGGCGATCGGGCGCGCGCACTGCGGGCAGTGCGGCTTGCCGATGCGCGCCCACAGCAGGCGCAGGTAGTCGTAGACCTCGGTGATCGTGCCGACGGTCGAGCGGGGGTTGCGGCTGGTGGACTTCTGGTCGATGGAGACGGCCGGGGACAGGCCCTCGATGAAGTCCACGTCGGGCTTGTCCATCTGACCGAGGAACTGCCGGGCGTACGCGGACAGGGACTCCACGTACCGCCGCTGCCCCTCGGCGAAGATCGTGTCGAAGGCCAGGCTCGACTTGCCGGAGCCCGACAGGCCGGTGAAGACGATCAGAGCGTCTCGCGGGAGGTCGAGCGAGACGTCCTTCAGATTGTGTTCGCGTGCGCCACGCACGATCAGGCGGTCAGCCACGGTGGTCCCGATAGGTCGATGAGGTGAATGGAGGTGCACGGGCAGGCTATCCACGGCCACCGACAATTTCGGGGGGCGTCGTCCGGCGGCCGGAGAGGGCGGCCCCGCGCGCTTCGTGGGACACGCTCCGTGAACCAGGGTATGAGCTTCGTCAAACCGGTGCCTGCCGTCCGCGGAAAACCCCTGCTCATACAACCGCCGCGAACGCCCCGCTCTTCCCCGCCCTGACGCGCCGGGGGCCGCCAGGGGCCATGATTCTCATCATGTCCGTCATCGACGAGATCGAGCGGGAGCTCACCGAGGCGACCGGGCGCCTGCTCGCGACCGCCGCCCGCCTCACCGACGAGGATCTCCGCGCGCCGTCCCTGCTGCCGGGCTGGACGAGGGGGCACGTGCTCACGCATGTCGCCCGCAACGCCGACAGCTACGTCAACCTGCTGTCCTGGGCGCGTACGGGGGTGCGCACCCCGCAGTACGCCTCGGCGGAGGCCCGCGAGGCCGGCGTCGAGGCGGGCGCGTCCCGCCCCGCCGCCGAGCAGCTCGCCGACCTCCGCGACAGCGCCGAGCGGTTCGCGGCGGCGTCCGGGCGGATGCCCGCCGAGGCGTGGACCGCGATGGTCTCGGCGATGGCGCCGCCCGAGCACCCCGCCTGGTACGTCCCCATCCGGCGGCTCAGGGAGGTCGAGGTGCACCACGCGGACCTCGGGGCAGGCTACGGATGGGCCGACTGGCCCGAGACGTACGTGAGGCGAGAACTGCACGACACGATGCTCTGGCTCGGCGGCGAGAGCCCGGTGGCCGAGGTCGTCGCCCTCGATCCGGGCACCGGCGAGGTCGTACGGGCCTGGACCGGCCTCGGCGACGGCCCCGCGGTGGAAGGCACGCCGCGCGAGCTGCTCGCGTGGCTCGCGGGCAGGACCGACGGCGCGGGCCTGCGCGTCGGCCCGCCGGCCGCGCGCGGCCGGGGCGACGCTCCCGCCGCGCGCCCGCTGCCTGACCCGGCCGTGCGGCCGCCGTCCCCGCCGCCATGGCCGAAGCCGTCCCCCGCGGGCCTGCCCGCGCGGCCACCGTCGTCCTGGCCTCCCGCAGGGAACCAGAGCCGGCAACCCAGAGAGGAACGAACATGACCTACACCGGAAACGTCGCCAAGGACGGGCCCGCCGACGTGCGGGAGGTCCCGGGGCTGACGATCTCGAAGATCGAGGTCGGCGACTTCGGCAACAACGCCTACCTGCTGCGGTGCGCGGAGACCGGCGACGGAGTCCTGATCGACGCGGCGGCCGAGCCCGACCGGCTGCTCGAGCTCATCGGCGACATGCCCATCAGCGCGATCGTGACCACCCACCGGCACCGCGACCACTGGATGGCGCTGGAGGAGGTGGCGCGGGCCACCGGGGCCCAGACCATCGCCCATCCGCTCGACGCCCCGGAACTGCCCGTGAAGGTGACCAGGGAGGTCGGGCACGGAGACCGGGTGACGGTCGGCGTGGTGACGCTGGACGTCATCCACCTGCGCGGCCACACCCCCGGCTCGATCGCGCTGCTCTACCAGGACCGCCACCTGTTCACCGGCGACTCCCTCTTCCCCGGCGGGGTCGGCAACACGCAGAAGGACCCGGCCCGGTTCGAGCAGCTGTTCACGGACGTGGTGGAACGGATCTTCGACCGCCTGCCCGACGAGACCTGGGTCTATCCCGGCCACGGCAAGGACACCACGCTCGGCGCCGAGCGGCCGCACCTGCCGGAGTGGAAGGCCCGCGGCTGGTGACGGACGCCGGCCGAGTCCCGGCGCGGGGATCACAGGGGGCGACGGGCTGAGGTGATTCGGAGGACTCCTGCGGGGCAGCGGCTACCGCACCGACCGTCGTAGGAGCCCCCGGATGACCCCCCTCGTGATTCCCCTCGCCGGCGCGGCCTCGTGGAGCGGCCACGACACCCGCCTGATCGTGGCCGCCCTGGCCGGCATCGCCGTCATCGTGCTGCTGATCACCAAGCTGCGGACCCACCCCTTCCTCGCCCTCGTGGTCGGCTCCGGCGTGCTCGGCGTGGTGGCCGGCATGGCCCCCGGCGACCTGATCGACAGCTTCTCCGCCGGTCTGGGCTCGACCGTGGCCGGAGTCGGCGTGCTCATCGCCCTCGGGGCGATGCTGGGCAAGCTCCTGGCCGATTCCGGCGGGGCCGACGAGATCGTCGACGGCATCCTGCGCCGCAGCGGCGACCGGTCGCTGCCGTGGGCGGTGACGCTGATCGCGGTGCTCATCGGGCTGCCGATGTTCTTCGAGATCGGCCTTGTCCTGCTGATCCCCGTCATCATGCTGGTGGCGCGGCGCAGCGGCCGTCCGCTGCTGCTGATCGCGGTCCCCGCCCTGGCGGGCCTGTCCGTCCTGCACGGCCTCGTCCCCCCGCATCCCGGGCCGCTGGTCGCGATCGACACGCTCAAGGCGGACCTCGGGCTCACGCTCGGGCTGGGCCTGCTGGTGGCGATCCCGACCGTGATCGTGTCCGGCCCGTTGTTCGCCAGGCTGGCCGCCCGGTGGGTACGGCCGGAGCCACCGGAGCGGCTCGAACGGGAGCAGACGCCGGAACCGGAGGACCGGGAACGTCCCCGCCCCGGCTTCGGCGTCACGGTGGCCACGATCCTGCTGCCGGTCGTGCTGATGCTGGGCCGGGCCGTCGTGGAGATCGTCCTGCCGGAGGACCACGCGGTGCGCACCCCGTTCGAGGTCCTCGGCACCCCGCTCATCGCCCTTCTCATCGGCGTGATCGTGGCGATGTTCACCCTGGGCCGCGCCGCGGGCTTCGGCCGGGCCCGGATCTCCTCGGCGATCTCCGACTCGCTGCCGCCGATCGCCGGGATCCTGCTCATCGTCGGCGCGGGCGGCGGGTTCAAGCAGACGCTGGTCGACTCGGGCGTCGGCAAGGTCATCGGCGAGGCGGCGCAGGGCGCGAACATACCCGTGCTGGTGCTCGGCTGGCTCATCGCCGTCGGCATCCGGCTGGCCACCGGTTCCGCGACGGTCGCCACGATCTCCGCCGCCGGGATCGCCGCGCCGCTGGCCGCCGGTCAGCCCCCCGCCCAGGTCGCCCTGCTCGTGCTCGCCATCGGCGCGGGCTCCCTGTTCTTCTCCCACGTGAACGACGCCGGGTTCTGGCTGGTCAAGGAGTATCTCGGGATGACCGTCGGCGAGACCGTCAGAACCTGGTCGATCATGGAGACGATCATCTCCGTGGTGTCGTTCTGCTGCGTGCTCCTGCTCGGGCTGGTGGTCTGAGACCTCCGTATAGTGAACGGCGCACATCGTCCTTCCCCTGGAGCCCGGCACCTCATGGAGATCACTGGAATCGAGCTGCGCCGGATCGCGATGCCGCTCGTCGCGCCGTTCCGCACGTCGTTCGGCACCGAGACCGCGCGCGACGTCCTGCTGGTGCGGGTGGTGACGCCGGAGGCCGAGGGCTGGGGCGAGTGCGTCGCGATGTCCGAGCCGCTCTACTCCTCCGAGTACGTGGACGCGGCGGCCGACGTGCTGCGCCGTTTCCTCGTCCCCGCGCTCCCCCGCGGGCTGGACCCCCAGGCCGTCGGTCCCGCCCTCGCGCCGTTCAAGGGCCACCGGATGGCCAAGGCGGCGCTGGAGGCGGCGGTGCTCGACGCGTCGCTCCGGCTCGCCGGCGAGTCGTTCGCCCGGTTCCTCGGCGCCACCCGCGACCGTGTCCCCTGCGGGGTCTCTGTCGGGATCATGGGCTCGGTGCCCGAGTTGCTGGACACCGTCGGGGCGTACGTCGAGGAGGGGTACGTCCGGGTCAAGCTGAAGATCGAGCCGGGATGGGACGTGGCGCCGGTCCGCGCGGTCCGCGAGCGGTTCGGGGAGGAACTGCTGCTCCAGGTGGACGCCAACGCGGCCTACACTCTCGCCGACGCCCGGCATCTGGCCCGGCTGGACGACTTCGACCTGCTGCTGATCGAGCAGCCGCTGGCCGACGACGACCTCGTGCAGCACGCCAGGCTCGCCCGGTCGATCCGCACCCCGATCTGCCTGGACGAGTCGATCGAGTCGGCGGCCCACGCGGCGGCGGCGATCAGCCTCGGCGCGTGCTCGGTGATCAACATCAAGCCGGGGCGGGTCGGCGGTTATCTCGAGGCGCGGCGCATCCACGACCTGTGCCGCGCACACGGCGTCGCGGTCTGGTGCGGCGGCATGCTGGAGACCGGCATCGGACGTGCGGCCAACGTCGCGCTGGCCGCGCTGCCCGGTTTCACGCTGCCGGGCGACACCTCCGCCTCCCGGCGCTACTTCCACACCGACGTGACCCCGCCGTTCGAGCTCGACGGCGGGCACCTCGCCGTGCCGTACGGCCCGGGACTGGGGGTGGACCCCCTCCCTGACGTCCTGGACGAGGTCACCACGGCGACGGAGTGGATCCGCCTGTGACAGGGAAGCCCGTCAGGCGTCGCCGAGGGCGGGATGCGGCCGGGGCTCGCCGGTGGTGAAGACCTTCACGATGCGGTCGGCCGCCAGCGCGGGCTCCTCCGCGCTCTCCACCACGTCGCCCCAGGACCAGCGGTAGAACCAGCCGTCCGCCATCGCGACGCAGTCGACGGTCTCAGTGAACAGCGCCGCGTCGGGGTCGCGGACCTTCAGGGACGGCGGGTCGGGGCGCAGGGACGCCTCCAGCCCTCGTAGCTCAAGCTCCCGGGCCAGTTTGCCGAGGAAGTACGTCCGGGTGTGCTCACGAGGCATGGCGACCAGGGCTCCATTGGACTAGGCGTTTTCTCCACGTGATTGGCCGGGCCCAAGAAGGCGGGCCCCAGCCGACCGGGGCCCTGTCCGTGCGACGACGTCAGCCCGCGTTCTCCGAGCGTCGTTCCCTGCGCTGCTGCTGTTTGAACATGAGAACCCGAAGCGGAATGGCGGAGACGATCGCGATCTGCATGGTGGCGCCCACCTTGATGAGCTGGTCGCCGCCGGCGAGGCCGGCCGCCCAGATCGTCAGGCACGCCACGTTGATCAGCATCCAGGCCAGCACGACGGCGGCCAGGTTGCCCTTCGGCTTGGGATACTCGATGCGGCTGACCATCAGCCAGGCCACACCGAAGATGGCGGCGATCGTGACGTAGTTCGGCTGGAAGAGCAGCACGATCGACACCACGGTCATGGCGCCCATCGGGATCGGCAGTCCCATGAAGTCGCCACTCTTGGTCTTCACACAGGCGAACCTGGCCAGCCGTACGACGCCGGCGATCAGGACGGACCCGGCCGCACACAACACCAGCCACAACGGGAGCTTGCCGGAGAAACCGGCCCAGATCATCACCATGAAGGCGGGCGCGAAGCCGAAGCTGATCACGTCGGCGAGGTTGTCCAGTTCTGCGCCCATCGCGGACGCGCGGAACTTCCTCGCCACCAGGCCGTCGAACAGGTCGCAGGTCGCGCCGATGAGCAGCAGCACCACGGCCGTGCCGAAGAACCGCGGGTCGGGGGCGAACTTGCCGCTGGCCTGCAGGTCGCTGATCGCCGACCAGGCGAGCACGCAGACGGCGAGGAACCCGCTGAGCGCGTTGCCGAGCGAGAGCGAGTCTGCGGCAGACAGGCGGAAGGCCTTGCCGACGGGCCCGCGTGGCTCGTCCGCCGCCTCCTCCACCGGCCAGGAGGCTTCGGCTCCGAGGTCAGACGTGGTCAAGGCGCGTCACCCCCGCGACGGTCCTGGTGCCGACGGTGACCGCCGGCCTGATTCCCTCGGGCAGGTAGACGTCCACCCGGGAGCCGAAACGGATGAGCCCGACCCGTTCGCCCTGGAGGACCTTCGCCCCCGCGAACAGGTACGGCACGATGCGGCGCGCGACGGCTCCGGCGATCTGCACCATCTCGATGTCACCGAGCACGGTGTCGAAATGCCAGACGACACGCTCGTTCTGGTCGCTGTCCTTGTTGAACGCGGGCACGAAGCCGCCGGGCACGTGCTCGACGGAGAGGACGGTGCCTGCCGCCGGCGCCCGGTTGACGTGCACGTTGAGCGGGCTCATGAAGATCGCGACCCGGGTGCGGCCGTCCGGCCAGGGGTCGATGCTCTGCACGACGCCGTCGGCGGGAGAGATGAGCCTGCCCTCGCCTGCGACGCGCTCGGGATCGCGGAAGAACCACAGCATCCCGCCGGTCAGTGCGGCGAGTGGCGCCGCGGCCAGCGCCCAACGGGGCGACCTGCGAGTAAGGACGGCGGTGACGGCCGCCGCGGCGGCGGTCGGAGCCAGCCACGGGGACACCCCGCGTGCGAGCCTGACTCGTCCCCGGGCACTTTGCGCGGGCCCGAATTCAGGGCCGCGGGGCAACGATTCGTTGGACACAGATGACCTTTGTACTCTTCTGGCGACTATGGACCGGCATACGAGCTAACGATCGATATTACCGATTCGGCAGTCAATGCGTGGCACAACGAGAATAAGCAAACAGGGTGAGTGCCCGTTTTCGCTAGCCCTGCGGAGCTTCCGCCTGAGAGGCCTCCGACTGTGAGGCTCCCCCCGGAGTGCTGGTCCTGTCGACGCGGCGCGCCCTGACGAGACTGGCGACGGTGGTCACGGTCATGGTCACACCGATGACCGCCAGCGAGACCCAGATGGGGATCTGGGGAGCCCAGGAGACCTCGTTCTCGTGGAGTGCTTCGAGAATCAGCTTAACCCCGATGAAACCGAGGATGAACGCCAATCCGTAGCTGATGTAGACGAGCCGCTGCAGCAGACCACCGAGCAGGAAGTAGAGCTGACGCAGTCCCATCAGGGCGAACGCGTTCGCCGAGAAGACGACGAAGGCCGACTTCGTGAGGCCGAAGATGGCCGGAATCGAGTCGAGGGCGAACAGCAGGTCGGTGGTCCCGATGGCGATCATCACGATCAGCATGGGCGTGACCATGCGCCTGCCGTCCACCCGCACGGTCACCCGGGAGCCGACGTAGTCGGGGGTGGTCGGGAAGACCCGCCGCGCCCAGCGCAGGAGGATGTTCTCGCTGAACTCCTCGTCGGCCTTGTTGTGGTCCCGGATCAGCGTGTACGCCGTGTAGATCAGGAAGACCCCGAACACGTACAGCAGCCAGCCGAAACGGCTCAGCGCGGCGGCCCCGATGGCGATGAAGATCCCGCGCATGACGAGCGCGAGGACGATGCCCACGAGCAGGACCTTGTGCTGGTAGATCCGGGGGACCCCGAAGCGGGTCATGATGATGTAGAAGACGAACAGGTTGTCGACGCTGAGGCTGTACTCCGTCAGATAGCCCGCGAAGAACTCGCCACCGGTCCCCGGGCCCTCCCAGATCGTCAACCCGATGCCGAACAGCACCGCCAGGGAGACGTAGAAGCCCACCCAGATGCTGGCCTGCCGCATCGAGAACTCGCGGGGCTCACCACGGTCGACGATCCACAGGTCGACCGCGAGCACAACGAGAAGACCCACGATGACCAGGGCCCACAACCATACTGGGGCATGTACCACGACGACCTCCGGCGCGCGCGCTGAACACACTGCCGGAGGTCTCTCCCGCCCGTACGCGAAGGACGGACCGACGGCCCCGGGTGCATACACCGTGATGACGGAACCGCCGCGAAGGGATACTCCCCCCCAACCCGTTCAGTATAGGGATCAGGCCTGGCCTCACCTAATCCTCGCCGGAACACCGGCGATCCCGGGCCGAAACCCGCAGACTCACCGGGCCGATGGACTTCTCTGGCCCGCGCGAGAGGGTGCTCGCACCCTCCCGCCACCCCCGGTCGCTCCTAGGAGGCGAGCCCGTACGCCCTCAGCACCGCGCGCAGCGCCGCGTCCTCGTCGGGCAGTTCCCCGCCCCGCCGTACGGACGCCTCGGCCAGGCGGGCGGCCAGGGCGGGATCGCCGAGCAGGCGGCCGATCTCCCGGCTCAGCGCGCCCGGGTCCTGCGGCGGCACCAGCAGGGCCGCCTCGCCCACCATCTCCGGGATGCCGCCGACCCGTGTCGCGATGACCGGCCTGCCCGCCCGCAGCGCCTCCTGGACGCTCAGCGGCTGCCCTTCCCACCTGCTGGGCACGATCACCGCCGTCGCGACCTGGAGCAGGTCGGCCGGGTCGGCCCAGCCGTACAGCACCACGGGCAGTTCCTCGGCGTCGACGCGGGCCTGAAGCTCCGCCCGCAACGGCCCGTCGCCCGCGACCACGAAGACCGGGTCCCCCTTGTACGGCCCGGCCGCCGCGTCGAGCAGCGTCTCCAGGCCCTTCTGCTGGGCCAGCCGGGCGACCGTGAGCAGGATCGGCCGCTCCCGCGCGGCCCGCGTCGGGTGCGCCGCGCCGGGCAGCCGGGCGGCGATCTCGGCCCGCACCTTGTCCGCCGGACGGCCCGGTTCCGCGAGCGGCGGCGCGGGCACCACCGCGAGGTCCACCCCCTGGGCGCCCCTCGCCCGCATGCGCTCCGCGACGTCCGGCGAGATCGCCAGAACGCGGTCCGCGCGCCGGGCCACGATCCGTTCCAGCAGGCGGTAGACCATCCCGATCGCGCCGCCCGCCGTGACCGCGTTGTGCAGGGTGACCACGAGACGCGGCCACCCCCGCGACCCGGTGAGCGCCAGCGCGGCCAGCGCCCCGGACCGAAGTCCGTGGGCGTGGACGACGTCGGCGCCGCGGGCGAGCCTGCGCAGGCGCAGCACGGTCCGCAGGTCGTGCGCCGGGTGCGGCCGGTCGGCGATCTCCACCTCGGCGAAGCCCGCGCCCGCGCCGGTGAAGCCGAAGGCCTCCTCGGTGCCGCCGGGACCCGCGACCAGCACCCGGTGACCCCGCGCGGCCAGCCCCCCGGCGAGCATCCGCACGTGCCTGCCCACGCCACCCATGCTCGACCCGAGCACGAGCACTATCCGGCCCATGTCCGCTCCTCGCCCGCGGCCGGGAGCCCGGTCGTGCGTGGAGCGCGCGACCCGGCGCCCCGCCGGCCGTCCTCGTCGACTGCCTCGTTCACACCGTCTCCTCGGCCGGCCGCTCCGCCGGGCTCGCGCCTCTTCTGCGCCTGACCCCGGACAGGACGGCGGCCAGATCCCCGCGGTCCACCAGCGCGGCCACGACGAGCCCCGCGACCACGGCCGTCAGACCGGCCAGAGCGGCCGTCAGGAGACCGCCCCACGGCCCCTCCCCCGCCACTGGCAGCCGGGCCGCCGCCGCGCCCGCGAGGAAGCCCGCGCCCCCGCCGAGCAGGGCCGCGAGACCCGCCCGCGCGACGCCGTGGACGGCCCGCGCCCCCCGTGCCCGCACGACCGAGGCCAGCAGCAGCGCGGCCCCCACCGTCATGCCGGCCGCCTGGCCGAGCGCGAGCCCGCCCAGACCCCAGCCGTCCGGCAGCACCAGGACGAACGCCACCTGGGCCACGGCCACGACAAGCCAGCCGGCGACCTGGCCCCTGGCCGCCGCCCTGCCGCGCCCGTCGGCGTACAGCACCCGGCTGAGGTGCGCCACCAGGCCGTAGCCGATCAGCCCCGGCGCGAACAACGCGATCCCCCTGGCGAACTCGGCCGCCGCGACCTCGGTGTCGGCCTGGGCGAGGAAGACCTGCGCGACCGGCGCCGCGATGGCGGCGAGCGCGCCCGCGGCCAGGCCGCAGACCAGCACGACCGCGCGGGTCGTCCGCGCCGCCAGCGCCGCGAAGCCCTCGCTCCCGCCCTGGGCGAGCGCGGCGAGCGCCGGGAACGCGCTGGTCGCGATGGGCACCGCGAGCACGGCGTACGGCACCTGGTAGATCGCCCAGGCGTAGTTGTACGCGGGCAGCGCGCCCCCGCCGACGCTGTTGGCCACGGGGATCAGGATCGCCGCGGCGGCCTGCTGGGCGACCAGCGCGCTCAGCCCGGCCAGGGCCAGCCGCCGCACCTGTACGGCGACGCCGTCGGGGAAGCGGAGCGTGGGCCGCCACCGCAGGCCGAGCCGCTTCGTGGGCCAGGCCACCGTGACGACCAGGGCCAGCACCCCGAGGGTGGTGCCCACCGACAGCGCGGCCTCGGCCGGTCCCGGCACCGTCGCGGGGTCCTTGTGGCCGCCGCTGAGCGGTCCGAAGGCCAGGTACGCGACGACGACCACCACGCTCGACACCAGCGGCGCCAGCGCCGGCCCGGAGAATCGGCGATGGGCCTGCAGCACGCCGTAGAGCACCACGGCCATGCCGTACAACGGGATCTGCGGCGCGAAGACGACCAGCATGCGCGCGGCCACGGCGGCGACCTGACCGGTGTCGCAGCCGCCCAGCCGGGAGCCGACGAGCAGGCCGGCCACGGGCGCCGCGACCAGCGTGGTCAGCACCGCGAGCGGCACCAGCAGCACCAGCACCCAGGTCATCAGCGCGGAGGCGATCCGGCCGATCTCCTCGCGCCCCCCGCCGTCCGATCTGGCGGCGGCGCCCGCGAGCACCGGGACGACCATGCCGGCGAGCGCGCCGCCCACCACGACCTCGAAGACGATGTTCGGCACGTTGTTGGCCGTGTAGTAGGCGCTGGCCAGGCAGTTCGTGCCGACCGCGCGGGCGAACGCCAGTTGCTTGGCGAAGCCGGTCACCCGAGCCAGGACCGTGATGACCCCGATGAGGACCGCCGCCCCGGCGATGCCCGCCCCGAGCCGCCTAACCATGCCGCCTATCCATGCCGCTTAACCATGCAGTTCATCCATGGCGGTGCCGTACGCCCCATGGTCGTCCAGGTCACGCGCGCGGCGCCGACGTGCCGGGGGCGGGCCGCGGAGCGCGGCGGCCCAGCATGTCGACCCGGTTGAGCACCGGGTTTCCCGCGATGACCTTGGTGAAGCTGACCTTCTCCGAGACGGCGGTGAGACCGGCGACGACACCGAGCGCGGCGATCCGGCCTGTCCGGCCGAGCCGGGCGGTCGCGGCCAGGCCGAGCAGCGCGCCGAGCGCGTTCGCCCCCGCGTCGCCGAGCATGGCCCGCTCGCCCAGGTCCTCGGGCAGCAGCGCCGCCGCCGCGCCCAGCGGAACGGCGGTCAGCGCGGCCGCCTGGCGGGAGCGCGGGCCGTACGGCGCCGCGATCGAAGCGGCCAGCAGGGGCGCCCCGGCGAGCAGCCCCACCTTGATCGCGCGGCCGGGCCGCAGGTCGAACAGGTTGGCCAGGTTGGCGCTGCCGGCGATCAGCGCGCCGTCGACGAGCGTGTCGAGGGACCGCGTCACCACGCCCCGGCCGTCGCCCCGGCCGTCGCGCGGGGCGAGCGCCGCCGCGGCGAGCCCGGTCGCGCCGATGCCGAGGATCTTGACCGCGCCGCTGGTCACCTCCCCGCGCGCGAGCGCGGCCAGGTGGCCCTTGAACCCCTTCGACGAGGTCGAGCCGAACAGGTCGTCGTAGGCGCCGAGGACGCCGCTGCCCGCACCGGCGAGCACGGCCGCCGCGCGGGCTCGTACGGACAGGCCTGGGGCGAGCGCGGACGCGGCGACCGCGCCCGCGGCGAACGCGGGACCCTCCAGCAGCGTGACCGGCTCCCCCCGGTGGTTGACCCGGGTCCAGTACTCGTCCGCGGTCTTCTCGTCACCGATCGGGGGACGGCGCCGGAACGCGGCGAAGGCGGCACGCGCGGCGGCCGCGCCGAGCGCGGCGCCCACGGCGGCCCCGAGCGCCGCGGCGGCGCGGGTGCCGGCCTGGGAACGTGTGGCCACGGCTGTTGCCCTTCTCTCCGTTGGTGTGCCGCCCGGCGGCTCAGCCCCGGCTCGCCGCCGGGGTGGGGGTCTCACTGGGCTCGGTCACCGCGGGCTCGAACGCCGTCGCGCCGCTGCCGATGCCGTACGCGCCGGAACGGCCGGTCAGTTGCTCCCGCAGAGCGTAGACCACGACGACGCGACCCGCCGCGAAATCGACGGTGTCGACCGTCGAGACGGCGGAGGCCACCCGGCCGGTGTCGTGCAGGGCCGCGATGACCCCGCCCGCGCCGGAGGCGGTGACGGTGCCCGCGAGGACGGTGCCGAGGGCGCCGCCGTCGAGCCCGGCCGCCACCGCGACGATCGCGTCCGTCTGCCGGCCCGCGTCCTCCCCCTCGTACGGCTGGGACGGCGCGAGCACGACGGCCATCGTGGCGCGCTGCTCCGGGTCGCCGTTCAGGGTCAGGAAGTCGCCGGCCTGGAACGCCTCCAGCACACCGGTCGCCGCGGGATTGGCCTGGCCCGCCTGCGCGCGGTCGTTGGTCACGATCGCGCCGGCGAGTATCGCCGCCGCCTTGTCGTACGGCGTCGCCTCGTCGGGGAAGACGGTGCCGGCGGCGGCGAGGTTGGTGGCCAGCCCGTCCACCACGTTCGCCTGCTCGGGGTCGATGAACTTGTCGGTCAGGCTGATCCTGCCGCTGTAGACGGCGCCCGCGCTCGTCAGGAGCCGCTCCATCGGGTCGCGCAGCGCGGCCGACGCGCCCGGCGCCTCGACGAGCACGACCCGCTCCCCCGCGAGCTGACCGCGCACGAGCTCGGGCAGGTGGGTGGTGACCAGCGAGTCGCCGCCCTCCCCGCGCCTCTGCAGGTCCGAGATCTGCGTCAGGTACTTCTCGTTGGCCTGCCGCAGTGACGCGGTCATCTCCTCGGCCGACTTGAAGAACGTGGGCTCCAGCACGGTGCTGCCCAGCACGATGCCGACCGTGAGCGCGAGGAAGATCGCCACGATCGAGACGAGGTGATAACGGAAATCGATCACGAGAAAAGTCCGACCAGCCAGAAGATGAAGCCGTTCCAGGCCACGCGCAGGCCGTTCAGCCACACCTGGCCGATCGGCGACACCGAGAGCACGACGCCGATCGTGACCAGCGTGGTGGCCACGAGCAGCATGAGGGAGGGCGCGGAGATCCGGCTGCGGTAGAGCCTGCTCACGCCCTTGGCGTCCACGAGCTTGCTGCCCACCCGCAGGCGGGTGAGGAACGTGCTCGCCGCGCCCGACCTGCCCTTGTCCAGGAACTCGTCGAGCGTCCAGTGGGTGCCGACCGCGACGATCAGCGTGGCGCCCTTGTCGTCGGCGAGGAGCATGGCGATGTCCTCGCTCGTCCCGGTCGCGGGGAACACGACCGCCTCCTGACCGAGCTTGCGCACCCGCTCCAGCCCCGGCGCCCGCCCGTCGCGGTAGGCGTGGACGACCAGTTCGGCGCCGCAGCACAGCGCCTTCTCCGAGACGGAGTCGAAGTCGCCCACGATGATGTCGGGCGCGTACCCCGCGTCGAGCAGCGCGTCCGCCCCGCCGTCGACGCCGATCAGCACCGGGCGGTACTCCCGGATGTACGGCCGCAGCGTGGCGATGTCCTCCTTGTAGTGGTAACCCCGCACCACGATGAGGGCGTGGCGGTTCTCCAGGGAGGTGCGGATGTCGGGCACGCCGACCCCGTCGATCAGAAGGTCACGCTCGCGGCGCACGTACTCCATCGTGTTCGCGGCGAACGCCTCGATCTGGACGGCCAGGCCCGCGCGGGCCTCGGTCATCGCCGCCTCGACGCTCTCGGCGGTCTGGCACTGGCCCTTGCCGATCAGTTCCTCGCCGAGGTAGACCATGCCCTCGTGGACGCGGATCACGTCGCCGTCCGCGATCCGCTCGAACAGTTCCGGCGACGCGTTGTCGATCAGGGGAATGCCCGCGTCGATCAGGATCTGCGGCCCGAGGTTGGGGTAACGGCCGCTGATGCTCGCGGCGACGTTGACCACGGCGGCCGCGCCGCACGCGACGAGAGCCTCCCCGCTGACCCGGTCGACGTCAACGTGATCGATAATCGCGATTTCCCCGGCCTTGAGGCGCTTGGTCAGCCTCTTCGTCCGCCTGTCGATTCTCGCCACTGCCGTCACCCCGGGAAGGCCGTCGGCCTTCCTGCGGCGGAGGCCCAGAACATACAAGCTCGGGACCTTCATCATGACCATCCTGCCAGAGGCGGCGACCGCCACGCTTCCACACCCCACGGCTCGCCTGATTTCTCACCGCAAGTCAGAGATGTTGCCGAAGTACGCCGGCCAGGGCGGCCGGGGCCGGCACACACCATCAGTGAGGACGTCCGACCCCCGTTTCCTCGCCCCCTCGTCGCCGGGGCTTGACTGCTTCCCGGCATGCCCCACTCCAAACGTCACCCCCGTGCTCGTCCCGCCGAGTGTACGCGCCCGGCAGGTCGGGCCGGCCTCCATTCACAGGCGGCCGGCCTGCCCGGCCGTGAGCCGGTCCGGGACACTCCGCCCGCCGTCCGGCCATGAGCCGGCAAACCGCGGCACGCTCAGCCGGCCTCTCGGGCCCTGGCGCTCAGCCCTGGCCGCGGCGGCCCTGGCGCGTGGACCCGCCCGAGGATCCCTTCCTCCATGCGGCCTTGTCCGCGGCGGCGATCGACAGCAGTTCGGCCGCGTGGGCCCGGCCGAGTTCCGAGTCCTCCAGACCGGCGAGCATCCGCGACAGCTCCCGCTCGCGGCCCTCCTGGTCGAGCGTCACGACGCCGCTGCGGACCACCCTGCCGTCGCTCGCCTTCTCGACCACGAGGTGCTGGTCGGCGAAGGCCGCCACCTGCGGCAGGTGGGTGACCACGATGACCTGCGCGGTCCTCGCGAGTTTGGCCAGCCGCCTGCCGATCTCCACGGCCGCCTTGCCGCCCACACCAGCGTCGACCTCGTCGAACACGAACGTCGGCACGGGGTCCGCGCCGGCGAAGACCACCTCGATGGCGAGCATCACCCGGCTCAGCTCGCCCCCCGAGGCGCCCTTGGTCAACGGCAGCGGGGGCGCGCCGGGATGCGAGGCCAGCCGGAGCTCGACCTCGTCCACACCGTGCGGGCCGAAGCCCTCCGCCGCGGTGATCGCCACACTCACCCGGGCGTGCGGCATGGCTAGCGCGGTCAGCTCCTCGGTCACGGCCCGGCCGAACCGCTCGGCCGCCGCGGTCCGGATCGCGGTCAGCTCACCGGCCAGCTCGCCCACCCGCTCGGCGAGCTCGCCGTGCTCCCGCGTCAGCTCCTCGATGCGCTCGTCGTCGCCGTCGAGCTCCGTCAGCCTTTCGGCGGCCCGCTGCGCCCAGGCGAGGACGGCCGAGACGTCCTCGCCGTACTTGCGCATGAGCCCGTTGAGCGCCGCCCTGCGCTCCTGCACCGCCGCGAGCCGCGCCGGGTCGGCCTCGACCGACTCGGCGTACGCCGCAAGCTCGGTCGCCACGTCGGAGACCAGGTATCCGGCCTCGGCCAGGCGGTCGGCCAGCCCGGCGAGCGCGGGATCGAAGTCGCGCACCGACTCCACGGCCGCCTTGGCGTGGCCGAGCAGCGACACGGCGTCCTGCACGTCCTGCCCGCCCGCCATCGGATCCCCGAGCAGCGCCGTGTGCGCGGTCGTGGCGGCGGTGCGCAGCGCGTCGGCGTGGGAGAGCCGCTCGGCCTCCTCCTTCAGCTCGGCGTCCTCACCCGGCCTCGGCTCCAGTTTCTCGATCTCCTCAAGGCCGAACCGCAGCACGTCGGCCTCCTGCGTCCGCTCCCTGGCCTTGACGGTCAGCTCGTGGAGCAGCTCGCCCACCTGCTTGTGCCGCTTGTAGGCCTGCTCGTAGGCGCGCAGGGGTTTGACCAGTTCGTCGCCGGCGTAGCGGTCGAGCGCCGCGCGCTGCCTGCCGGGCTGCAGCAGTCGCTGCTGGTCCATCTGGCCGTGCACGGCCACGAGGTCGTCGGCGATGTACGTCAGGGTGCCCACCGGAACGGCACGGCCGCCCAGCCAGGCGCGGGAGCGGCCCTCGGCGGAGACCGACCGGGAGATGATGAGCTGCCCGTCCTCGACCTCGCCGCCGACGTCGGCGACCTGCTGCGCCACGCGGCCCTCCGGCTCGACGACGAGCGTGCCCTCGATCGTGGCCCTGTCGGCGCCCGGCCGGACCCTGGCCGGGTCGGCCCGCCCTCCGAACAGGAGGCCGAGGCCGGTGACGACCATCGTCTTGCCGGCTCCCGTCTCACCCGTGACGACGGTGAATCCCGGTGACAGCTCCAGGATGGCTTCGTCGATCACGCCGAGCCCCTGGATGCGGACCTCCTCGACCCGTGGCCGCACTGGTCCCTCCCGTTTTGCCGACCGAACTCGCCAGAGATCCTACGCGTAACTCGTCAAGATTTTCGAGGACGGCGGTATCGGCCCGCGACCCGAATGAGAATCTGTGGACACGAACGCCCTGCTCATCCGGCATATCACCACCAACCGCCACACCTGCTGTGGACGGCGGCTGTCTCCGCGGTCCCTTCCTGGACCCTCCGGATCTCTCCCTGGTCCCTCCGTGGCCCTTCGCGGCCCCTTCGCGGTCAGCCGGAGCGCACCCGGCCCCGCCAGCCCTGCACCGGCAGCCCGAACTTCGCCACCAGACGGTCGGTGAAGGGCGCCCCGGTGGCCTCTACGCCGAGCAGGCGGGCCAGCCGCACCGGCACCTCGCCCTTGCGTACCTCCACGCGGGCCCCCGGCGGGATGTCGAAGCGTCGGCGCCCGTCGCACCACAGCACCCCGGCGCTGGTGTCGGGGAGGATCTCCAGCGCGAGCGTGGACTCCGGCGACACGACCATCGGCCGGGCGAACAGCGCGTGGGCGCTGTTGGGCACGAGGAGCAGCGCCTCCACCTCGGGCCAGACGACCGGGCCGCCCGCCGAGAACGCGTACGCCGTCGACCCTGTGGGGGTCGCGCAGATCACGCCGTCGCACCCCCAGCGCGACAGGGGGCGGCCGTCGATCTCCGCCACGACCTCCAGCATGCGGTCCTTCTTCTCGACCGACGCCTCGTTGAGCGCCCAGGTCCGCGCGAGCACCGAGCCGTTGAGGCGCACGACGACCTCGACCGTCATGCGCTTCTCGACCTCGTAGCCGCCCTCGACCACCCGGTCCACCACCGACGCCAGGTCCTCCACCTCCGCCTCGGCCAGGAAGCCCACATGGCCCAGGTTCACGCCGAGCAGCGGCACGGCGGCCGGGCGGGCCAGCTCGGCGGCGCGCAGCAGCGTGCCGTCACCGCCCAGGACGATGATCAGCTCGGCGCCCTCCAGCGCCGCCTCGTTCTCCGGGACGACCTCCGCGTGGACGCGGCCGAGCTCCTCGGCCTCCTCGTCGAGCACCCGGACGTTGATGCCCGCCTCGATCAGCCGTTCCACGACCAGGCGGGCGCTGCGGACGGCTGCCTCCCGGCCCGTGTGCGCCGTCACCAGGACGGTCCTCTTGGCGTCCGCCCGGTCGCCCGCCACGCTGCCCGTGCTCATCGCGTTCATCGTCTCCACGCCTCGCCGCCCGCTCTCACCGGGGTCCCTCCGCTATCGCCGTGTCGACGGCGGCGTCCACGTCGGGCACCGGCTCGTGTCCCGGTCCCTTCCCGAGCCACAGCACGTACTCCACGTTTCCGGACGGTCCGGGCAACGGACTCGCCGTCACTCCCTTGACCGTCAGGCCCAGCGAGCGCGCCGACGCCGCGACGTCCCGCACCGCCTGCGCCCGCAGGGCCGGGTCGCGCACGACGCCTCCCTGCCCCACGCGCTCCTTGCCGACCTCGAACTGCGGCTTGACCAGCATCGCGAACTCCGCCACCTCGGCCGCGCAGCCCACCAGGGCCGGCAGGACGAGCCGGAGCGAGATGAAGGAGAGATCCCCGACGATCAGCGTCGGCGGCTCGCCCACCATCTCCGGGGTCAGGTCGCGGACGTTGACCCGCTCCATCACCGTGACCCGCTCGTCGGTGCGCAGCGACCAGGCGAGCTGGCCGTACCCCACGTCGACCGCGAGCACATGCGCGGCGCCGCACCTCAGCAGCACGTCGGTGAAGCCGCCGGTCGATGCTCCCGCGTCGAGGCATCGGCGGCCCTCCACCCGCAGCCCGGTGAACGCCCGCAGCGCGCCGAGCAGCTTGTGGGCGCCCCTCGACACATAATCGGGCCCGTCCGCCGCCTCTGCGATCACGATGGGGGCGGCGGTGTCCACCTGGGTGGCCGCCTTGCCCGCCACCCTGCCGCTCACACTTACCCGGCCCGCCTCGATGAGCTGGACCGCCTGCTCCCTGGAACGGGCGAGCCCGCGGCGCACGAGCTCGCTGTCCAGCCGGACGCGCTTCATCGGACCCGCCCCGCCGCGGCGTCCCGCGCCGGGCGTTCGCGGCGCCCGCCGTCCGCTCTCGTGGTGCTCACCGGTCGCTCTCTCCGCCGTTCTTCCCGTCGCCGCCGGCTCCCGCCTGCGGCCCGCCGGCGTCCTCCACGGAGGCGAGCACCGTTTCGAGGCCGGCCAGGACCTGCTCGAAGACGCCGACGTGCTCCGGCACCGGCGCGTGAGCCAGCCGTGCGAGAGGAGACAGAGCGGCCTGCACCCCGTCGGCGCCCGAGGCGAGATGTTCGCCGGCCGCGATACCGCTGTCCGTCATGGTCCCTTCCTGCTGCGCTGCCCCGTCATGACCCCCGCGCGGCATGCCATCCGCGCCGGAGCCCGCGGCCCGTGCTCTCGCCGGACCGGGCCCCGGACGTGCCGTACGGCGCACGCGGCCCACGCCGCGGCGGATCCTCGTACGGCCCCGCTGCGGCGCTGGTCGCATCGACGCTATCGGACGCCACCGACGATCGTGCGCCATCCGCCCGTTCGGCGGGGACCGGCCGGGGCCGTACCTCGCCTTTCTCGCCTCGTGGCGGCCGCCATTCCAGGTAACGGCGCGGATTTCGCGCAGTCCCGCCGTGGAAAGCTACTGTCGGTAGATGGAGGGAAGTCACATCGTCGACCGGTGATCCGCGCACGGCACGAGGAGCCGCGGTTCACGAGGAGACACGGTCCGCGGAGAGAGAGGCAGGCGCATGGCGACCGTCGAGGAATGCCGGGCGGCGCTGGACAAGCTCGTCGAGCAGTTCGACGAGATCAGCGAGAAAGACCGTGCCAAGCACGTGGTCGAACGCCGGCTCGCCTGCCGGATCTCCGATCTCGGCGTGACGTTCTACGGCCGCGTCCACCAGGACGGTCTCGACCCCTTCAAAGAGGTGCCCCCGGAGGACGGGCGGCCCGCCGAGGTCAAGCTGACGCTCGGGAGCGAGGACCTGGTCTCGATGGTGAACGGCGAACTCGACATGGGCCGCGCGCTGCTGAGCGGCCGGGTCAAGATCGACGCCAGCCTCGGCGACCTGCTGCGCCTGCGCAAACTCCTCTGACCCCTCCCCTGCTTCCCGGCCGAGCGGGGCTCGGACCGCGCGTCCCGTGCCGGCGGCCGGGCACGGCCGCCGGCCTGGACACCCGTCAGAGGCCGAGCGACTCAGAGGCCGAGCGACTCAGAGGCCGAGCGATGCCGGCGCGGCCTTGACCGCGTCCTCGTCCGCCTGGCCGTCCCCCGCGGCCTCCCAGGTGGCGGCGCACGCCGCGCGCAGCCCATCGACCGGGTCGCCTTCCCCGGTGAGCACGAGCTTCCCGTCCTGCCACGCGGCCGTCCAGCCGCCGCAGGTCCAGCCGCCCAGGCCCGGCCGTACGGGGACCACGGGCGCGTGCAGGCCGGACAGGTCGGCGGCTATGTGGGTGGGCCGGTGCCGGGGCGCGGCGGTGAGCACGTCGAGAGGTCCGGCGACGCCGGTCAGCACGAGCAGGCTGTCGACACCGGCCCGGGTGGCGCCCTCGATGTCGGTGTCGAGCCGGTCGCCCACGATCAGTGGCCGCTCGGCGCGGGTCCGGATCATCGACTCGCGGTGCAGCGGCGGCTCCGGTTTGCCCGCGACGACGGGTTCGACTCCCGCGGCGGTGGCGATCACGCGGCTCATCGCCCCGTTTCCTGGCTGTTCGCCCCGGCCCGTCGGCATGGTCGTGTCACCGTTGGCCGCGACGAACCACGCTCCCCGGCGCACGGCGAGCGCGCCTTCGGACAGCAGCCCATAGGACAGGTTCTCGGCGATGCCCTGCACCACGGCGGCGGGATCGTCCATGGCCGTCGTGACAGGACGCAGGCCGTGCTCGCGCAACGCCATCCGCAGGCCCATGCCGCCCACCACCAGGACCGCGGAGCCCGCCGGCACGCGCTCCGCGACCAGCCGGGCCGCCGCCTGGGCGGATGTGACCACATCCGCCGGAGCGGCGGGAACGCCCAACTGGCTGAGGTGCTGGGCGATCGCCCCCGGTGTGCGGGACGCGTTGTTCGTCACGTACGCGAGCCGCACACCCAGGTCCCGGGCCTTCACCAGCGCCTCCGGCGCACCGGGGACCGCCTGTTTCCCGAGATAGACGACACCGTCGAGGTCGAGCAGCAACGTGTCGTAGGCGTCCACGAGAGCGCCGGTGTTTTCTGACATGGCGGAAGTATCGCCTACGGTCACGCACGCCTCGCCCGTAGCGTGGCCCGCACCTGCTTCAGCGCGGACACGTAGTGACGGAGGTCGGGGCGCATCGCCACGGCCACCGCGAGGGGTTCCTGCGCTCCTTCGAGGTCTCCGCTGCGCCACAGCGACAGGCCAAGACCGAAGTAGGCGTAGTCCTCGGCGGGATTGGCGTCGACGATCCAGCGGAAACTGCCCGCCGCCTCGTCGTACCGCTTGGAGTTGAACTGGGCACGGGCGAGCCCCTCGCGAATGCTCCGAGAGTCGGGCTCGGCCCGTGCGGCGTGCTCCAGAATCGCCGCGGCCGCGGCCGGGCTGCCCTCTTCGAGAAGTCTCATGCCGCGCTGGAACCACTCGTAGACGCCACCGGTGGGCGTGCCGCCCGGATCATTGGAAGAAGCAGAGGCCTCGTTTCGACCTTCGATCATCGGGTAAGCCCTCCTGCACTCCGATTTCGCAAGCAACCGAGCACCGCAGCGTCGGGGATTCCGGGCACTTATGGCAACATGCCCGGTATGGAGAGTTCTGAACGGGCGGGACTGGTGCTACGTCCGTTCCACGGCGTCCGTTACGCGGTGGACAACATGGCCGCTGTCACCTCCCCGCCGTACGACCTCATCTCCCCTGAGGAACTGCGGGAATTGCTCAGTCGTCATCCGAACAACGTGGCGCGCCTGATCCTTCCCGGGGTCAGCCACTACGGCGAGGCGAGCGCCGCGCTGAGCGAGTGGCTCGCCGAGGGAGTGCTCGCGGTCGACTCCCTGCCCGGCCTCTACGTGTACGAGCAGAGCGGGGTCGGTTTCCTGCAGCGGGGCCTGATCGGCGGCG
This sequence comes from Microbispora sp. H11081, assembly GCF_012999535.1. Taxonomy (GTDB): domain Bacteria; phylum Actinomycetota; class Actinomycetes; order Streptosporangiales; family Streptosporangiaceae; genus Microbispora. Next base: position 5,723 of record NZ_JABBWV010000002.1, on the reverse strand, counting down.
TGGGAATCGGGTCGTCCTCGATCCTTCCGCACGAGAACGTGCTGCCGGAGCCCGTCGCCGACCGGCTCGCGTTGATGCGGGCCACCCAGGCCAACTTCGAGCCGATCTTCCTGGTGTACGAAGGCGGCGGCACCGCCTCCCGGCTCGTCGACGACGTGGCGACGCAACGATTCCCCCTGATGGACGTCCGGACCCGTGAGGGCGTGCACCACCGGCTCTGGGCGGTGACCGATCCCCACGAGATCGACGCCGTGGCGGAGGACCTGCGTGATCGCCAGGCGCTCATCGCCGACGGCCACCACCGTTACGCCACCTACGAGGCGCTGCAGAAGGACCACGTCGGCCCCGGCCCCTGGGACTACGGCCTGGCGTACCTGGTGGATTCGACGGTCTACCCGCCCGACCTCAAGGCCATCCACCGGGTCATCCCCGGGCTGCCCCTGCAGGAGGCCGCCGCCAGGGCCAAGGGTGCCTGGCAGGTGCACGAGTTCGCCCTGATCGAGGAGGCGCTCGAGGGCCTCGCCACGGCAGCGGGCCCCGCCTTCGTGCTCGCCGGCGACGGCCCCGCGCACCTGCTGACGGACCCGGACCCGCTCCAGGTCGAACACGCCATGCCGTCCGGATGGTCCGCGCGGTGGCGAACGCTGGACACCTCGATTCTCACGGCGTTCCTCCTACCCAGGGTGTGGGGAATCGTCGACAGCGAGCAGTCGGTGATGGTCGTGCACCACGACGCGCTCGCCGCCGTGGAAAGGGCGCGGCGGCTGGGTGGAACAGCGGTGCTGCTGAACCCGCTGTCCACGGAGGACGTCCTCGCGGTCGCGGCGCAGGGTGAGCGGGTGCCGCGCAAGTCGACCTCGTTCGGCCCCAAGCCCAGGACCGGTCTGGTCATGCGGACCTTCGCCACCGACTGACTGCCGTCTCACCGGCGGCCTCCGGCGAGCCGGCGACGTCCTGATCGCGGGACGCGGCGCCGGCTTCGTCGCTCGCGGAAGCCTCCCGGGTGTCAGGGACCTCAAGCACCTCGACCGGCCCGGTCTCGGGGAGCGCAGCCGCGGCATGCCCGGCGTGAGCGGTCTTAGCGGAGTCGTCCCCGATGGCGGAGTCGTCCCCGGAGGCGGCGTCATCCGTACGGTGCGCCCTGCCGCGCCGCCTTCCTGCGGGCACGGCGGCCGGTTCGACGCGAACCGCCCTGCGTACCTCGACCTCGTAGCGGCTGCCGCCGCGCCACCACCGGCGGCGCAGCGCCCCTTCCACCTCGACCAGATCATCGAGCCGCCACTCGGCCAGCATGTCGCGCACCCCGTCGTCGAACGTCGCGCACTCGATCGCGTCGGACCGCTGGAAACCCGGACGGCCTCCCGGCCTGCGGACCGCGAGGCGCCACTGTGTGAGCAGGGCTCCGCTCGGCAGTTCCCGGTGCGCCGGCTCCATGGACAGCCGACCGGCCAGCGTCACCTCGTTGCGGTGCATGTGATCTCCTCTCCGCACGAAGACCACTGTGCGCGACCAGGTTGGGCCGGCGACTCCCTGAATGCCATTCTGTGGATACCGGTTCTAGTTACAGGAGTGGCTGTGGACAACGTGACTCCACTCGGCGGCGACGTCTACGAGATCGACACCCGGATGGCGGGCTATTCCGGCATCACCGCGGGCTACCTGATCCTCGGCGACCGTCCGTGCCTGGTAGAGACGGGCACCTCGACCTCGGCTCCCGTGGTCAGGGACGCCCTGTCGTCTCTCGGAGTGGGACCGGACGATCTCGCGACCGTCGTCGTCACCCACATCCATCTCGATCACGCAGGCGGTGTTGGAGACATCGCGAACTACTATCCGTCCGCGGAGATCGTCGTTCACGAGAAGGGCGCCCGCCATCTCGCCGACCCGTCCCGGCTCATGGCGAGCGCCAAGATGGTCTGGGGCGACAAGCTCGACGTGCTGTTCGGCACTCTCGCACCCACCGACGCGGCCCGCATCCGGGCCCTGGGCGACACCGGGACGATCGACCTGGGCAACGGCCGCACCCTGGCGAGCCACTACTCCCCCGGTCACGCCAAACACCACGTGGGCCTGCTGGACTCGCTCACAGGAGACCTCTACGTGGGCGACGCCGCCGGCGTGTACCTGCCCGAGACCGGAGATCTCCGGCCCGCCACGCCGCCGCCGGACTTCGACCTCGACGTCGCTCTCGACTCGATCGCGCTGTTCACGGCCCTGGCCCCGCAGCGGCTGCTCTTCAGCCACTACGGGCCCGTGGACGACGTGCCCACGACGCTCGAACGGTCCGCCGAAGAGCTCCGGCTCTGGGTCGACCTCACCAGGCGGGCCCGCGCCGAGGGCCTCGACCTCGACCACGCCGTCGCGATGGTGCGCGACCGCACACAGGAGCGGTACGCCGCGCTGCGCGCCGACGCCGCCACCGCCGAGCAGTTCGAGCTGCTGAGCGGTGCGCCGTCGAACGTCGCGGGGATCATGCACTGGCTGGACCGGACTCCCCGCTGACCTCCGGACCTCCGGGGCCGGGCCTTTCTCCAAGGGCAAAACAGAACGGGCGCCGCCACGGCGACGCCCGTTCCAACACCTCAGGACTGGTGCTTCACCCGATCCTCGGGCTCCTCCGGGTCGTCGAGCACGTCGCCGAAGTTCGGCTCGATGAACGCGGGGCCGAAGGACGGCGCGCTCTCCTTCACCGAAGCCTGGCTGGGGGCCTCCGCACCAGGCGCCTCAGTGGCCTGATTGGCCGCCTCAACGACCGGGGACGTCGCGGGCACGGGCGCCTCGCCGGCCGCCGGGCCGTCGTCGTCCGCGGCCTCAGCGCTCACGCCGTCGGCGGTGGGTTCACTCGCCGCCACAGCACCATCCTCCACCGGGCCGTCCTCCACCGCACCATCCTCCACCGGGCCGTCCTCCACCGCACCGTCCTCTGCCGGGCCATCCGCCGCCAGGCCGACTTCCGCGGGCTCGCTGCCCTGGACGACCTCGCCGGAGGACGCCTCAGCCTCGGGGAGGACGGTCTCGTCCGCCTCGGCCTGGACCTTCTCCCGGATAGCGTCGTCCTCGGGAAGGTCGTCGAGGATGTCGCCGCCCTCGATGCCGAACTCGTCGTCGTCCTCCTCGAGGTCCTCGATGAGCCCGCCGGTCAGCTCGGCGTATCGATCGGCCGCGTCGGTCTCGCCGTCCTCGTCGAACGCCATCGCGCGGGCGAACCAGTCGGTCGCCGCCTCCTCGTGGCCCGCGTCGGCCAGGGCGTCCGCGTACGCGAAAGCCAGCCGTGCCGACCATGGCCTGGGCTGAGGGTCGCGCAGCTCGGGCACCCGCTGGAGCGTGATGACAGCGGCATCGTGCTGACCGAGGTCACGACGGGCTCCCGACTCGACGATGGCCAGCTCGATCCGCCCTGCGCGGTCCAGCCGTTCGGCCTCGCGCGTCCGGACGAGGTCGAGTGCCCGCTCGGGCCGCCCGAGACCACGCTCGCAGTCCGCCATGATCGGCAGGAACTCGTCCGAGCCGGTCATCCGTCTGGCGGCGCGAAGGTCGCCGAGCGCCTCGGCGTACTGGCCCGCGTGGTAGGCGGCGATGCCGGTCGCCTCACGGACCACGCCGATCCTGCCCGCGAAGCGGCGGGCCACCTTGGCGTGCTCGTACGCCCTTTCCGGCTCCTCCGCGCTCAGCGCACGGGCGGCCGCCACGAGGTGGCTCGCCACGAGGTCCGCCAGGTCGTTCGGCAGCGAGCGGAGCTCCGCACGCGCCTCCCGGTCCAGCTCGTCGGGCGAGATGTCCGGCTCCAGCGGAGGAATCTCCTCGCGCGCCCTCGGCCTGCTCTGCTCGTCCGGCCGGCCGTAGCGGGTCCTGCTGCCGCCCCGATCGTCGCGGCTGAACGGACGCGGCGCACCGCGATCGCCTCCGTAGGACCTGGACTCGTCACGGTCCCTGCCGAAAGGACGGCCACCACGGTCACCGCCGGAATCGCGCCGCGGCCGGTCACCGGAACCCGGCGCACGCCCACGCAAAGTCCGTGCGCCTTCGTCGCGGCGGTCGCCGCCCGAAGGTCTGTCGTCGCGGTCACGGAAAGAGCCGCCGGGCCTGTCCCCCGACGTGCCGCGCGGCCTGTCGCGGAACGAGGAGTCCCGGTCGCGGTAGCGGTCACCGCCGCCCGCGCCCTGCCGGTCGGCGTAGGAGCGCCTCGGCCTGTCCTCGCCGCCCCTGGCGTCACGGTCGCCGAACTGACGCCGCGGCCGCTCCTCGCCTCCGAAGCCTCTGTCCGGGCGCCTGTCCTGGCCTCGATCCCCTCCTCGATCCGGACCCCGATCTCCGTAAGGAGCCCGGTCTCCGTAAGGACGCCGGGGACGGTCCGGGCGCTCGCCGCCCCTGCCACCCCTGTCGTCCCTGCCGTAGCCGCGCTCCTGGTCGGGACGTCGCGACGGGCGACTGCCGGAGCCCCCACGGTCGTCGCGCTCGTACCGAGGAGTGAAGGAGCGGCCCTCCCGGCTCGCTCCGCCTTCCCGGTTCTCGCGGCCGTCGCGCTCGCGGAAGCCGTAACGACCGCCGAAGCCGCCGCCCTGCCGCTGGGGCCGATCTCCGCCCCCGCCGCCTTCGCGCCGATCCGTACGGCGCTCCCCGTACGGCCGGCTGTCGCGATCGTCCGACCGGAACGGCCGACCGCCGCGGTCGTCGCGGTCCCGGAAGCCTCCCCGGCCGCGGGAGTCGTCACGGTCGGCATAAGAGCGGCTCGGCCGATCGGTCCGGGAGGCGTCCCTGTCCTGGTAGACGCGGTCCCGCCGCCCTTCGAAGCCGCCGGCGCCACGCGGCCTGTCGCCGCCGCGCTCGTTGCTCCGGCCCCAGTCGCGTTCGCGGTTGCCACCGCGATCGTCGGTACGGCCGCCCGCGCGATCCCCGCCACCGAAGGGACGCCGACCACGGTCATCGCGGTCACCGTAGCCGCCGCTCCTCGGACGATCCCCCTGGGAGCCGGACGTCCTGTCATCGCGGCCGCGTGCACCGAACCCACGTCCGGACGGACCGCCCTGGTCGCGGGAGCCGCGCCTGTCGGACTGGAACGGGCGGTCGCCGCGCTCTCCACGGTCGCTGCGGAAGCCTTCTCGCCGCTCTCCATAGCGACCGCCGAAGCCGCCGCTTCCTCCGTTGCCGCGGGATCCTCCGGGGCGCTCGCCCCGGTCTCTACGCTCTTCGCGGTTGTCTCCGCCACGGCCCGCGCCGTCGCGCCCGTCTTCTCTGTTCACTTCTGTCCTCTGTTGCTTGCTCACCGCGTCCGGTTCGCCGGCCGCAGGGCTCCGTCTTCCCGATGTCCTGACTATTGGGGCTCAACCCCATACCCGATGAGTTGCAGGGAAGACACGTTGTTTCGCCGCGGGTCCGCTGAGATCGCGTCCCCCGCAGCCTTCGTTTCTCGTCCGATGCGACGAAGGCCACCCGTGGGTGGCCCGGCCCATCCAGCCTAGCGCCCCATCGCCACCACCGGGGCCTCGGCGGGGGCTTTCACCTCCGCCCGGCACCCCTCGACTGGTGGTTGGGGGAGCACCACAGTCCCCGTAAACGCGTGAAGGCCACCCCAACCGGGATGGCCTCCACGTTATTCGAAAGATTGTCCGGCGGCGTCCTACTCTCCCACACCGTCCCCGGTGCAGTACCATCGGCGCTGGCAGGCTTAACTTCCGGGTTCGGAAAGTAACCGGGTGTTTCCCTACCGCTATAACCGCCGTAAC
>NZ_JABBWV010000019.1 GCF_012999535.1 Microbispora sp. H11081 | reverse complement strand
CATGGACGATCGACGGCCTCGGGCGCTCAGCCAGCATCGTGCTCACAGTTCGTTGAGATCCTTACTCGCCCTCGTCACTCAAATGCACTCTAGCCACATCTGTCTCAACAAACCTTGGCAGAGAGGGGGAGCCCGCCCAGGTATCCACACAGTGAGTCTTTCGGCAGTGAGTCGGGCCACCCACACGGCGATGGGTGCCTTGGAACTCGGCGGGCCACTCGACGAGACGGGCAGTCACCCGGGTTCCGGTGGGCCGGGGCTGTAGGAACGAAGCCCCGGCCCGTCGATCGCCCCCAACCATGTACGGCGACCAGCCACAGCAAGGCGATCGTAAGGGCTGCGGGAAAGAACACCGTCTTAAAGCAGGTGTCGCAAGTGGACCAACCATGTATCTTTCTGACTCAAGCAGACGCTGCCTCTCATGGCAGCACCTTAAAGAAGGGGCATAATGAATAGTTACTTGGCCTTAAGTCCAGACGTTGTGGATAACCTGCTCGATCTTCGAATGCTAGTCGAGCGTGGAACTAAGGCAGCTCAGCTCGGCTCACCTGCTGATGAGAATCTAGCGGTTGTAATTCTAGATGGAGCCAACGAGCGTGCGGCACTCATTGCTGCTAGCGAGTTCTCAACTAAGGTCGACAACAGCTTTGAGGGAAATCTTAGTAGGGTGGCGCAAGCGGCAAGTTCGCGGGGAACAAAATTGCCCGGAGTCGGGGATGTCATAAAACTCCATAAGGCCCGCAACGGCGTACAGCATCATGGAATAAAGGTTAACCGAGGGCAGCTCTCTCTCTGGGCCTCGACAACTCAAGCGTTCGTACGTGCGCTGGTCGATCATTTGTACGGCATCGACATTCTCAAGGTATGGAGAGGCGATGCTATACACGAAATCGAGATTCGCGACCTATTCGTGCAGGCCGAGAGACTTCTCGACAAGGGCGACGTTCACGCTTCAATCGAGAAAGCATATTCAGCCTTTAGTAAAGCTAGAGAGCAATGGGCTCGCCAGCGTCGGAGGTTAGCGGGCAGCAGACCGTCGAGGACTGGCCACTTCAGGGGAAGCGAAATCTTAGGTAGAGAGCTCTGGCAGGAGATTAGCGGCAGTATATCCGACTTGGATGATTATTCAGAGGTCCAGCCCTTTGCGGAGGATATGGGAGAGTACATCTGGCTCACGTCGATTCGGCGCGAACCAGAATTCGTCCTTGGCGTGCAGGACGCAAATCGAGTTCTGAACTTCGTGTTCTGGTGGATAGTTCGTTGGGAGACTTTCTCTCAGACTGTCGTACTAGATAGGCGTGAACAGTGGCTGAAATCGCAGCGTCTGGTCCGTCCCTCGGATGACCTTCCAGCGTCTGTGGCTGGAGTCGATATTCGGGGACGTTCCACTCATGGCTGGCGCGTGGAAATACAGCTTAAAGACGTACCGCCAGAGGCCGAGTTCAGAGAGTGGGCACATCACGTTCTCAAGAAGCTGGGACAACAGATTGGGGTAGATAGGGCTAGGTATTGGGACCTACGCGAGGATGGATATCTATGTTTTGAGAGCTTCCTAGAAACCGACCTCGATCAGTTGGCGCAGGATATTCGCGAGACACTGGAGGAGGCTCTGAGCGAGCTAATCCAGCGACGTAAGGATGTCGAAGACCACAGAAAGCGGATTAAGGATCGAGAAGAGCAGTTATGGGCTTCGATAGAAGAGAGAGTGCCATCATGGTTGACAGCCGTATCCCTGGAAGAAAACACCGTTGCGAGAGGTGTCTCCTGCGTCTTGAAAATCTCCTCGGAGGTTCCCTCTGTCGGAGATCTGAGCAACAAAATACGTGGTGATCTGCTAGTTGAACAGTGCCTGTACGTTGGTATGGATGGAATCGCCATCTATCCCGAGCTATCGAGTGCCCAGCTGCTAGAAGTGTTGGACCGCGTTTCAGCTTATGTGGATGCTCGCAAGAAAGAGCGGCTAGAAAGCGACCTTGAGCTTGCGAAGCAGAAACAGGAATCCTTGCTTAAGCTTAGATCCTCGTTCGCGATCGAGTAGCCTCGGCCACCCTCGGAATATGGGCGACGTAAAGCGATTCACGCCCTCGAGTCGGCTGCGGTCCGGAGCTGCCGGCGGCCGGGACCGGCCCCCAGGCCGCATGCCCGGCCGCCGAGCGGGCGAGGGGCCGCGAGGCGGCGCGGAGCGCCGCCCTTGATTCCCATGAGAACAATTCGGCAGAGATTCGCCACTGTCGCGTTAGCACCCTGCACCGTGTCGATGTGAGCAGCGGCTAGGCTTACTCTTACGGTTGTGAAGTTCCGTTGGGCAGCCAATCGCTGAGATTTATCTCAGTAAGAGGGAGGAAGCACTCCGTGTGCCCCCCATTCAGGCGTGCAGAGGTCGGGTAGTACGCCCATTCTTTATACGCGTCTAGAATCTTCTGCTCAGCTTCATAGCACTCCACAAACGATGCGTGGAGTACTTGGCTTACGATCCCTCCGATACTTCGGTGCTGGTCGATTCGACCGCTGGAAAGCCGGCCGATGCCGACTTTCCGAAATCGCTCTCCATCAAGGTTAAAATCTATAAGGTAGAGATATCCGGGTACGTCGACTGCATAGCCGCAAGGCCGGCAACCGCCAGCCCTTAGTAGAGCGTTCGGTTTGGGTGTTCGCTCCTTTTTGCACTTTCGGCATATGGCAGCCGTAGGCGTGTGGGCATTGATATAAGGACCTTTGAAGTCAAGGTCGCGGGCGTCGAAGAGTGCAATAATTCCTTCTAGTGGAGCCCGGAGCTTCTCCCCTTGCCGTTGACTGGCGCACGTTTTACATCCGCCCTGTCCCTGCCGCAGGTTATTCAGCGTCGGTGATGAAGCTGTCCCGCAGTGAATGCACACTGCCTCCACGGGCTGGCCGGAGCCCTTATAGCTTCCAATCATCTGAAGACCGGCGTCCAGAAATTCGGCACGGACGATCTCTTCGGCCTCTCGCGGTCTCGGGGGTGGCACAGGTTCACAAGTACGGCAGAGACGTTGCCCGGCTCGAAATCTCTTCCACGTTCTGTCGGCACGGCTGCCGCAGGTGAGGCATAGTAGTTCGAGTGTCGTGTTGTTATTGCTGTATGGACTAATTAGTTGGAAGCCCGCCGCAAGAAGTTCCAAGCGAACTTGCGTGGCATCCGTTCGAAATGTCCTGCCTCTCTCCGTGTAGGAGCAGTGCTTGCAGCGTCCGCCGCTACGTATGGTGGAGATCCATATGTCTGACTCCCTATTGCAGATCAGGCATAATGCTCGTACGGGTTGACTTTTGTTGATGTACTCGCCCAGCATCTCCATATCTGCGGCTAATAACTCCCGTCTGATCTGTTCGGGCGGCGTTCGCTTCTTCTCGTTCGCCTTCCTTGTTCCGCATGGAACGCAGCCGCCGTCGCCGCGGCGAAGTACATTCAGTCGTGTTCGTCCACGCGTGCCGCACACTAGACATAGCACTTCAACGGGTGTGTTAACGTTGACGTACTCGCCAATGACCTTCAAGCCCGCTTCGCGGAATTCCCGCAATGCAGCCTCTATGGGGAGCGACTTAGATGCAGCTCGGCGTTCTATTCCGCATCGTACGCAGCCCCCCCGCTTGGGATTTTGAAGATCGGCCAGCCTTGGCCGGCACCGTTCCCCGCAACGCAGGCATATGGCATCGATTGGCTGGACTGCTTTGACGTAGGTGCCAGTACGTCGAAGGCCTTTGCTAATAAAGATCTCGTCGATGTGTTTGAGACACAAGGATGCGCCAGGTTTGACGGGAGGATTTTGGCAGGAGTCCGCTTTGCAGGTCCGCCTCGCAGGAGAAGTCATGTGAGAACCATAGAGGCCCAGAAATTCGCAGTCAACTAGTTCAAGCTCAACGAGTCCTCTTTTTCTCGCCGTGGACACCCATCCTGATGTCATGGTAGAAGTTCACCTGAAAGGTGGCTTGCCTAGGTGTCTGGGAGGGCGGTTCATCTGTTGTAGTGAGCGTCATTGGGCGACCGTCACGACGCTCGTCATCTGCAAAGACGTGTACGTGAGCGATGTTGGGCGGTAGCTTCGCTGTGTGGCTACCAACGAAGAGCGGTCGCGGTGGGTCGTGCATGGTGAGCGGCTGATTTATGACAACCGGTGGATCCGGCTGGGCCTGGTGGACGTCGAGATCCCGGATGGGGAGCGCTTCGAACATCACGCGGTGCATCTGGACCGGGCAGCCATCGCCGTGGTGGTCGACAATCAACAGCGGGTGCTGATGATGTGGCGGCACCGGTTCCTGTTCGACCGGTGGGGTTGGGAGCTGCCGGGCGGCCTGGTCGACGCGGGGGAGGACCCGATGGCGACGGCGGCCCGGGAGGTGGAGGAGGAGACCGGGTACCGGGTCAAGGAAATCGAGCACCTGGTGACCTATCAGCCGATGGCCGGCATGGTTGACTCCGAGCACAATCTGTACCTCGCCCGCGGTGCCGAGCTGGTAAAGGAGCCCAGCGGGGAGATTGAGGCAGACCTAATCGAGTGGGTGCCGATGAAGGACATCCCAGACATGATCGCCCGGGGCGACATCTGGACCTCGGGGACACTGGTCGGTCTGTACGCGGCCCGCGATCGGCTCAACGCAGAGCGCGGGTAAGTCGCCGGCTGAGTTCGTCGATGCGCTTGCGCTGGCGGCGTGAGCCGGTCATGGTCGCCAGGTGCTTCGCGCGCTGGATGTGGGGTTGGGCGGCCTCCGGGTCGCCCAAGGCGAGCAGGGCATGTCCCAGATCGCAGCGAAGCGCGGCTTCGGCGCGGTTGTAGGTGCCGTCCATTCCAGCCAGTGCCGACCGTAGGTCTTCTATCGTGCCGGGGTCGCCGAACCGGACGAGGCAGTTGCCTCGCCACCGGGCGAGATGGTGAATGTCGAGCGACAGGTAGGGCATGTCCGGGTCGCTGTGCCCGCTCGGTAGGAGAGCGGAGGCCTGGTCGAGTGCGGCCCGGCAGGTCGCCTCGTCGCCCAGGATCGCGGCGGCTTCGGCCTCAGCCGCCGAAAGCCACGAACGCAGCCGAGCGGGGATGCGGTCGCGATAGACGGCCTGCACGTACTGCAGGACCTCGGTCGCCTGGGCGGGCTGTCCCAGGTCCATAAGGACGTATGCCTGTTCGGCGCAGACGTGAGCAATGACGGCCGGGTCATCAGCTTCGCGGGCGGCGGCCTTGGCGTTCTCGTAGTGGTTCCAAGCGTCGTTGAGGGCGCCGGTGTTGATGGCCTGCCATCCGGCCAATGACTCCGTTTGCGCGAGGACGTGAGCGAGCTGCGCGCGTATGCCGGGCCGTACGGCATGACGCTGTGCGCGTTCTATTTGGCTGATTTGGGCGCGCATTTTGTCGGCGATGGCGGCGCTGCCGAGTCGGCGGTCCAACAGGCGCAGATTGTTGGTGTCGGTATTGAGGATCATCACCATCGTGGAGTCGATCGCGGCGGCGGCCTCGATACGTGCAGAGAGTTCCTCGGCTTGTTCCTGGTGCTCGTCGCCGTGATCGCCGGTGGAGGAGGCGATGTCGAGCGGGGCCAGGCCGAGCAGCATGCGGGCATGGTCGGGCAGGCCGAGGCCGGCGGCGATGCGTTCGTAGACCTCAAGGTCGGTGACCTGGCGCTGTCCGCGCATGAGCTGACTGATCCGGCCCTGGGCGATGCCAGTGGCGGCGCTGAGACGAACTTGGCTGGCTCCCGCGTACTTGACAGCGAGGTTGAACAGTCCCGCTACGTCGCGCTTTTTGAGGATTTCCCTGCTTTCGTCGCGGTCCCATACCCAGTCGGGTAGCTGGATCGGCTCGAAAGCGTTCCCGTGCATTCCGGCCTCCGGTCGTTCGCCCAGGCTGGTGGTGCATCGCGTCTGCTGAGAACTCTATATCTCACAGTGATATATCCAGAGGGAATAGGACTGGATTCGCCTGCGATCCATTCTTTCCGGCATGACAACACCAGTTAAGTGCACCGCGTGCGACGGTCGCGGCTGGAAGATCGTCACTCGACGCGGGCAGGTCGCCGCCGTGGCGCTCGGCATGGAGACCTCGTCGCGCGAGGACTGCCTGTACTGCGACGGCGGACAGGTGCTCGTGGAGATGTTCGAGTGGGAAGTCTTCGTCACCGCTGACGGGACCGACGAACTCGGGCCGTGCGGCACCAGCGCCGGACAGGCCACCTCGATGGGCGAGCTGCGTAAGGCGCTGCGCCGGATGGACCCCGCCCGGCAGCCGTGGGGGAGGATCACGCACCGGGTCTACGACTTCGGCACCGTGCCGGACGACTGGTCCCGCCGGATCATCTTCCGCGCCGCCCTCGACGCGGCCGGACAGGTCCGCTTCGAGCGGACAGACCGGTGAGCAACGGGTCTCCGGCATGGGGCGGGCCGTGCCCATCCCCGCATCTCCCGCCACTGCAGAACGGGGCCACGCCGCTCGCTTGGCACAAGCCGGGGCGGTTCGCCTGGTCGCGGGTGCTCGCCTGGACCTGCCACGAGCACCGCAACACCTGGTACGAGTTGTGCTCGGCGGGCGGCCTGGCCTACATCCGCCGGTTCAAGGGCGACCAGTTGAAGCCGGAGGTAGCGCACACCCATGCCTGGCGGGAGGCCGAGGCGCGGGCGGTGTGGCTGGCGCTGCTGTCCGGGCGGGCTCAATAGCCTTCCCGCTGGTGGTTGAGGTCCTGACAGGCATTCGCTTAGCCGCTACTGTGCTTATGCAGACAAGTGGAAAAGTGATTGGGCGCTTAACATGAGCATGGACTTCGCCCCGCCGAAGTACGCCCAGGTGATGACGGCGATTCAGCAGCGTATCCGGGACGGGGAGTACGCGCCCGGCGACATGCTGCCCTCGGAGACGCAACTCGTCCGGGAGTTCGGCGTCGGCCGTACGACGGTGGTTCGGGCGCTTCAGACCCTTGCCATGCAAGGCTGGATCGAACGTGAGCACGGCCGCGGCTCGTTCGTGAAGGGCCGCCCGGAAAGCCCCGCGGAGCGCGTGCGGCCCGGCCTGTCGACGGTCGAGCATGCCGAGAGCGCCGAGAACATCGTCAGTGTTGCCCGGGTGCCGGCTCCCCGGCACGTCGCCACGCTGATGGGCGTGGACGAGCGAACCCCTGTGATCGCCCGTCATCGCGTGATGCGTCAGGGCGACCGGGTCTCGGCGGCGGAAACCCTGTGGTTTCCTCTGGAGATCGCGCTGGGCACCGACCTAGACAAGCCTGATCCGCTGCGGCATGGGGTCCGTCAGCACCTCCAGGCGGTCAAGCATCTGCGGGTGGACCATGTCACCGAACGCCTGACCGCGCGGAAGCCGACCAAGGAGGAAGCCGACCTCCTCGGCTCCTCGTCCGCGGTGCTCGGTGTGATGGCGACCGTCCATGACCCGGCCGGGACCGTGCTCCTGGTGCTGAGCGTGGCCTTGCCTGGTGACCTGCACGAGCTTGAGGATGTCTATCAGGTGAGCTAAGTCTTACCCCGCTCGTCTCGCTCGGTTACTTGTGCGGACGAGTGGGCAAGACTTAGAGTAGAACTCAATCGGACAAGTGGACGAGCGCATGAGCTACTCGTCCCGAGCAAAAGGAATCACGCGCATGGCCATCCAAGGACCCATCCCGATCGCCTTCGAGCACGTCTTCCCGCACGGCTGCTACCTGGTGGGGGAGGTGGAACAGGTCAAGGACTTCACCGCCTCGACCGGCGGGCGCACCGTGTTCGCCAAGGACAAGACCACCGGGGAACTGGTCTGGCAGGTCGCCGTCATGGACGCCGACCCGGCCGCCAAGCTCGCACAGAAGACGGTCGCAGTGAAGATCATCGCCCCGGCGCAGCCGGTCCCGCCGACCCCCACACCCGGCCTGCCCATCACGCCGGTCGAGTTCGAGGGGATGACGGTCACGCCGTACGTCCACCAGACCACCGGACGCCTGGCCTACTCCCTGCGAGCGAGGGCGATGCGCGCTCCCCGCACCGGGGCCGCCTCGACCAAGCAGAGCGGCGCGGCCGGTAAGGAGGTGGCGGCCTGATGCTCCGCGACCCCTACACCTACGTCACGCTGTCGCTCAGCCCCGGCAATCCGGCCAACGTCGGCATCTCGTTCTACTCGCCCGAGCTGCGGGCGGGGGCCTCGGTGCTGGACTCCGGGCGGCCCTACTTCGCCATCACCAGCCCGAGCGTGGACGTGACCGTCTCGACCACCGCGGCCGGGCCGGTCACCCCGAGGGACGTCGAGATCGCCCGGCAGATCGTCCAGGCCGCCTTGCGCTATCTCGCCGAGTGCGAGCGCCTGGTCAGCCAGCAGCCGGCCGACTCCGATCAGCTCGCCCTTCCCGGCGTCGACGGCTCGGCGGCCTGACACGTAAGCGGGGCCGCTGGAAGCGGGAACTTCCGGCGGCCCCTCGGATCTCCCACGCACGCCAATGCTTGAGAGGACTCCAGCCTAATGCTGAGAAGACTGCCCGGAGACGAGGCACGTAACCTCGTCTCCACCACCCCGGACACGGCCGTCGTCTTCCGCCCGGCCGTCATGCAAACCCCCGCCATCGTCACCATCGTGATCTGGCTGGCCCGCCTGCTGCGCGGGCTGATCCGGACGCTCTGGCGGCACCCGATCGCCTGCACCGCCGCCGTGGCCCCGGCTGTGGTCACCCTCACCTACGGCTGGCGCATGGCCGTGGTCCTGGCCGGTTTCCTGCCCACGGTGGGCCTGTCGTGGGTGCTGCTGGAGCGGGACTCGTTTCTGCGCGTGGTCGGCTGGCCGCTGCTGGCCTGGTGGCGCCTGGTGTGGGTCTACCGGCGGCACTGGCAACCGGTGATGATCGTCTCCGGTCTCGGGCGTCATCTGCGCGGCCGGGACTACCTGCCCCGCCTGGTCAAGGTCACCTGCACCTCCTGGGCCGACCTGGTGACCGTGAAGATGCTGAACGGGCAGGCGGTCAAGGACTGGACCGATCGGGCCGATCACCTCGCCCACGGCTTCGGCGCCCGAAGTTGCCGGGTGTCGATCGCGCGGGCCGGTCGCCTCGTGCTGACCCTGCCCCGGCATAACCCCCTCGCTGAGCCGTTGCCGGCCGTCCCCATTCCCGAGACGCCTTCGGTGGGGCCGGTCGAGATCGGCCGGTGCGAGGACGGCACACCGTACCGGCTCAAGGTCCACGGCACGCATGTGCTGATCGCGGGCGCGACCGGGGCCGGCAAAGGCTCCTACCTGTGGGCGGCGATCCGCGGCCTGCTCCCGGCGATGCGGGCGGGCCTGGTGCAGGTCTGGGCGCTCGACCCCAAGCGAATGGAGCTGTCCTTCGGACGGGCGCTGTTCGGCCCCCGCTACGCCGCCACTCCCGCCGAGTGCGTCGACCTGCTTGAGGCGGCCGTCTCGGTGATGCAGGAGCGGGCCGACCGGTTCGGCGGCAACCAGCGCTCCCACACAGCCACGGTGGCGGACCCGTTCGTCCTGGTCGTCGTCGACGAGGTCGCCTTCCTGACCGCCTACCAGTCTGACAAGGGCCTCCGTGAGCGGACCAAAGCGGCCCTCGCCACGCTCACCACTCAAGGCCGCGCGGTCGGCGTCGGAGTGATGGCCGCACTTCAGGACCCGCGCAAGGAGGTCATGAACATCCGCAACCTGTTCCCCGACAAGATCGCGCTCCGGCTGGATGAGTCCGAGCAGGTGGACATGGTCCTCGGCGACGGCGCACGCGACCGGGGCGCGCTCGCTGATCACATCTCGCCGGTCCCCGAACTCGGCGCGGGCATAGGCTACGTCCGGCTGGAGACCTCACCCGACCCGATTCGCGTGCGCGCGGCCTACGTCTCCGATGAGGACATTCGCGCCATGGTCGCCACCTTTTCCACCGGCAGGGCGGGGGCGCATGCCCGTGGTTGAGATCTCCCACCTCCTCGATGAGCTCACCTGCGCGGCCTGCGGCACCCGCAACGCGCTGTGGCTCTACCCCATCCGGGGCGTCATCGAATGCCGCGAGTGCGGCGAGAAGGCAACCGTGATCGTCGAGCCCTCCGGCGGTGACCGGTGACAGCCACGAACGACAGGGCCACCCCTCGCGCCGTCCGCATGGCGATGCCACTGGCCCGGAACGTTGTGGAAGAGATCGCCAAGCAGCACGGCGTCTGTATCCGCCCGGTTCCGCTGCGGCGGCAGGACATCCTCACCGGACAGGTTGAAGTTATCGACGTTCCCTGCGGGGCGACGCTGGAGAGCAAGTGCCCGCCGTGCGCCAAGCGCAACCGGCAACTCCGGCGGGCACAGTGCCGTGAGGGCTGGCACCTCAACTACGAACCGGTCAACCTGCCCGACAACGCCGACGACTATCAGCGGCACCTCGTGGAGCTGCGGGCCGACGCCCAGGCCTGGCGGGACGAGGTCGAAAAGGCCGGCGGCGACACCACCGACCTGGACGCCGCGATCGAGGACTTGGACGAGGAGATCAACGCCGCAGGCATGCGGGGCAACGTCCTCGGCCGTACCTCCGGCAAACGCACGCGGTCCACGAAGCGGCGGCAGGATGCCCCGGACCTGCCCAAGCGGCAGATGACCAAAACCACGCTCGGACGGACCTTCTCGGGATCGGATGGCAGGGTCTACCGGCCGTCGATGTTCGTCACGCTGACCCTGCCGTCGTACGGACGGGTGCAAGACGGGGTGCCGCTCAACCCGGACCGGTACGACTACGGCCGAGCGGCCCGGGATGCGTTGCACTTCTCCAAGCTCGTCGATCGCTTCGTGCAGAACCTTCGCCGGGTGGCGGGCTATGACGTGCAATACTTCGCCACCGTCGAGCCTCAGAAGCGGCTCGCTCCACATTTGCATTTGGCGATACGCGGCACCCTCCCTCGTGCGGAGCTGCGGCAGATCATCGCCGCCACGTATCACCAGGTGTGGTGGCCTCCGGCCGATGTCGTGCGGTTCGACGGCGACCGCGCGCCGGTCTGGGAGGACGGGGTTGGCTACCTCGACCCCGACACCGGGGAACTGCTGCCGACCTGGGAACAGGCCCTCGACCGCCTCGATGCCGACAACGACGCCGAGCCCCTGCACGTGCTGCGCTTCGGCGACCAGCTCGACATACAGAGTGTGCTCGCCGGGACCCCGGACGCTGACCAGCTCATCGGGTACCTGTCGAAGTACCTGACCAAGTCCCTCGGCGACGCTCTCGGCACCGACGACCCTCGCCGCAAGGCACACGCCGAACGGCTGCTTGAGGCGCTGCGGTTCGAGCCGTGCTCGCCAACCTGCCCGAACTGGCTTCGCTACGGCGTCCAGCCCAAGGGCGCCAAACCGGGCATGGCTCCCGGCCGGTGCAAAGGCAAGGCGCACAAGCCCGACCACCTCGGCTACGCGGGCCGCCGCGTCCTGGTCTCAAGGAAGTGGTCCAACAAGACCCTGACCGAGCACAAGCAGGACCGCCGTACCTGGGTCCTGGAAGCCCTCGGCGTCGAAGACGAGCCGGTCGACCCCCACCGCTACGTCTGGCGACCGGTTAAACCCGGTGATCCCGACCTGGCCCCGATCGGCGTACGGCTGCTCCGGTCGGTCCATGAACGCCAGCGCTGGCGCAACCATCTCGACCGGCTCCAGGCCGAAGCAGACGGACAGCATCTTTCGGCAACTGAAGGGAGGGCGGCGTGAAGAAGGACGACAAGCTGATGACGGTTCCCGAGATCCTCGCCGAGCTTGGCGGCATCTCCCGCCGCACCTTCTACCGCTGGCGCGAGATCGGCAAGGCCCCCGAGGGCATCAAGCTCCCCAACGGGGAGATCCGCATCTACCGCAGTGAGTTCACCGCCTGGCTTGAGAGCCTCCGGGAGGTCGCGTGAACGCCTCCTACGACGTGAAGTTCTGGGAGACCAGGCGGAACAAGTCGAGCAAGAAACCGTCCTACGAGGTGCGCTGGAAGGTCGGCGGCCGGGAGAAGTCCAAGAGCTTCGGGACCAAGGCGCTCGCGGACAACTGGCTGTCCGACCTCCGGCAGGCCGCGAAGCGCGGCGAGGCTTTCGACGTGGAGACCGGCCTCCCGGAATCCATGCTTAAGGCCAAGAAGGCGCGCACTTGGTTCGCCTTCGCGGTCGCGTACGTCGAGACCCGCTGGCCTCACTCGGCGGCCAAGAGCCGGGAGGGCATGACGGACGCGCTGTCCAATGTCACGCCCGTGCTCACCAGCGACCGGCCGGGCCGCCCCGATGACGAGACCCTGCGGCGGGCGCTGCGAGAGTTCGCCTTCGTCCCGGCCGACCGTCGCCCGGCGCCCTCGCCGGAGATCGCGGCGGCGCTGCGCTGGCTGGAAGCGGCTTCGCTGCCCTTGACGGCTGTGGAGGACGCCAAGCACGCCAGGGCGGCCCTGGAAGCCCTCTCGCTGCTCCTCGATGGCAAGGCCGCGGCGGCCTCCACCTTCCGGCGGAAGAGAGCTGTCTTCCATCACGCCCTGGAGTACGCGGTGGAGCTGGAAGAGCTTTCGGCAAATCCGCTCGACCGGGTGAAGCTGCGCCGGACCAAGGCGAATGGCGAGATAGACCGGCGCGTCGTCGTCAACCCGGCCCAGGCGCGGGAGCTCCTCGTCGCGCTCACCTACTGCGGCCGTAAGCGCGGGCCGATACTCGTGGCGATGTTCGCCTGCATGTACTTCGGCGGCCTGCGTCCGGCTGAGGCGGCCGGGCTGCGTGAGAAAGACTGCCACCTTCCCGAATCCGGCTGGGGCCTGCTGACGCTGGAGAGGACTCGTCCCCAGAGCAACAAGCGGTTCACTGACTCGGGGGAGGGCCACGACGAGCGGGGCCTCAAGCACCGGGACGACACGACGACGCGAGATGTCCCCATCCCGCCGGAACTGGTGAAGATCCTGCGCGCGCACCTGGAGACCTTCGAGACGGCGAAGGATGGCCGGCTGTTCCGGACGAGGACGGACGGCGTGATCTCGGGCTCGGCGTACGCGAAGATCTGGAAGCAAGCCCGGAGCTACGCGTTCACTCCCGAGCAGGTCGCCTCGCCCCTCGCGGCCCGGCCGTACGACCTACGTCATGCAGCCGTGTCCCTTTGGTTGAACGCGGGTGTCCACGCTCCGGAGGCGGCTGAGCGCGCCGGTCACGGCGTGGACGTCATGCTGCGCGTCTACGCCAAGTGCATCGACGGACAACGCGAGATCGCCAACCAACGTATAGAGGGCGCTCTGGCCTCATGAGTGATCAATCGCGGAATACTGGTCTGGTGGAACTTTCCCCCGAGCTCAGGAATCGTCTGGCTGAGCTGAGGGGTGATCTCCTCTGGGGCCGCCTCTCCGGGACCGCGCCGGAGGCCGGTTGGTTGGCCTGCGAACTGATCGAAGCGGGGCTTGACTCTCCAGAGGTGTGGGAGTTGGCGGGCTGTGCGCTGTCCATTGGATCAATGACCGAAGTTGAGCCGCTCATCCGCGAAGTGATGACGGAGAGCGGCTTCCCACCCATCGATGTTCAGCGCACGCCATGGGAGGTCGCCCGCGACGTGGCGCAGGGCATAGCCGAGGGCACACTCCCCATCGGTAAGGGTGCGGACTTCCTGATTCTCGAACTCAGGGACAAGTGCGACGGTCCCGAGGAGATCTTCTGGCTGATGATGCTTATCGACGACTGGGAGGCAGTGCGGGCAACTCCACCGAGCGACGACGAACTCCGCCTGCAAGCACGAAAGATCGCCGACGCCGCAACCGACCGGCTTGAGGCGTTGAAAGATCAGGATTCGTAGAAGTGAGAATCGCGCCAGCCAAGGGTCTCGGGTCACTCCGGGGCCCTTCGGCGTTCCCGGGGCGGGTCTCATCCCGCAGAGGTGCCGGGAAGCCCCGCGCGACCTGGGGAAACGCGACCAACATCATCCCGCGTATATCCCGTGACTGGCGACAAACGGCGGCTCTCGGCGGCGTACGGCTGCGCATGCGATCACGGAACGATCAAGCAGAAGCCCAGGTCAGAGGCCAAAGAGGCGGAGGAGAGGAGCGCGCCCTGAGGGATTCGAACCCCCGACCGTCGGATTAGAAGTCCGATGCTCTATCCAGCTGAGCTAAGGGCGCTCGTGCCTAATTGTGCATGATCCCGGGACCGGGTACACACCCGGTTTCCCCGGCATGGGCCGGAGCATGCCTCGCGGAGGCTTCCGAGCCTGGTGGGCGGGCCCGTCAGGGGCCGCGAACCGCGTTCCGACGCCGCTCGGGCGTCCCCGCTTGATGGGCTGACGCGCGGGCGCCGTGCCGCCGCGAAGCGGAACCGGGTCGGATTACGGCCGGCCGTGTGCGGCACGGGGCTGCGGGAACCCGATCGTGGCGGGCTCCGCCGTACGGCTCAGGCGCCGCCCGATGTGACGCAGTCCCAACCGCCGAGGTCCCCACAGATGGTCTCGCCACCCGGACGGTTGTCCGGGTGGCGAGACGTTTTCCTGTTCTTCGTGGTTTCGGGCGGAAATTCGGCCGCCTGCGGGGCTAAAATCCAGCGCCATGTCCGTTCGCGAGATCCCGCTCATCGGAGACGTCTCCGAGGGGGTCGTGCGGGTGGGGGCGACCGTACGGCGGCCGATGCGGCCTTCGTCGAAGGCCGTCCACGCGCTGCTGCGGCATCTGGAGGCGGTGGGGTTCGATCGGGCGCCCCGGTTCCTCGGGACCGACGACCGGGGCAGGGCGGTCCTCACGTACGTCGAGGGCGTGGCGCCAACGCATCCCCTGCCGGATTACGCGGTGAGCGACGAGGCGCTGACGGAGATGGCCCGGCTGCTGCGGCGCTTCCACGACGCGGCTGCGTCGTTCGCTCCGCCTTCCGGCGCGATCTGGGAGGACGGTTCGGGGCCCGAGGGCCCGGCGGACGTCGTGGGCCACTGCGACGTCACCCCGGCCAACGTCGTCTTCCGCGCGCGGCCGGGCGCGGGCCTCCTGCCGTACGCGCTGATCGACTTCGACCTGGCCAGGCCGACGACGCGGCTGTTCGACGTGGTCACCACGCTGCGGCACTGGGCTCCGCTCGCCGATCCGGTGGACCGCGACCCCACGCAGCGGTCCCTGGACGCGGCGGCCCGCGTGCGGCTGTTCTGCGACGCGTACGGCCTGCCGGCGCGGGACCGGCTCATGCTGGTGGAGACGGCCAGGATCCGGTTCGGCCACTCCTACACGATCATGCGGGACAGGGCGCGGACGCTGGGCGGAGGCTGGGCGCGCCTGTGGGCGGGCGGCGTGGGCGGGCGGATCAGGCGCGCCGCCGCCTGGCTCGACGCCAACGAGGACGCGATCCAGAGCCGCCTCCTCGCCCCCGGCCCCTGAGCTCCGGCGGCGTACGGCAGAATGCCTGCGTGACCCGGATCATGGACGGTGCCACGGCGGCGGGGCTGCTCGCCGGGGCCGCGATCGACGCCGCGGTGGGCGATCCCCGTCGGGGTCATCCCGTGGCGGTGTTCGGGAGCCGGGCCGCCGCCCTCGAAAAGCGCATATATCGAGACTCGCGGTTAGCGGGGGTGGCCTACACCGCCGTCTGCGTGGGCACGGCGACGGGCGTGGGCCTGCTCGCCGAGCGGCTGACCCGGTCGAGCCCGGTCGCGCGGGCCGCGGTCACCGCCGCCGCGACCTGGGCGGTCCTCGGCGGCACGACGCTGGGCCGGGAGGGCTCGCTGATGGCCCGCTCGTTGCGGGAGGGCGACCTGGCCGCGGCCCGCGCGCGTCTCCCGCACCTGTGCGGGCGCGACCCGTCCGGGCTGGACGCGGCGGAGCTCGCGCGGGGCACGGTGGAGTCGATCGCGGAGAACACCTCGGACGCCGTCGTGGCCCCGCTCCTGTGGGGCGCGGTCTTCGGCGTTCCCGGCCTGCTCGGCTACCGCGCGGTGAACACGCTCGACGCGATGGTGGGCCACCGGTCGCCGCGCCACGCGCGGTTCGGCTGGGCCTCGGCCCGGCTGGACGACGTGGCCAACTACGTGCCGGCCCGGCTGACCGCGCTGCTCACCACGGGCCTCGCCGGTCTGGTGGGCGGCTCACCGCGCCGCGCAGCGGCCGTCCTGGCGCGCGACGGGCACCGTCATCCCAGCCCCAACTCCGGGCGCTGCGAGGCGGCCTTCGCCGGCGCCCTCGGCGTACGTCTCGGCGGGGCCAACGACTACGGTGGCAGGGTGGAGCACCGCCCCGAGCTGGGCGACGGCCCATGCCCCGCCGTCTCCGACATCCCCAGGTCCGTACGGCTGGCGCGCGCGGTGTCGTGGGCGTCGGTCGGCCTGGCCGTCGCCGCACGCGCGGCCCGCGCACGGTCCGGGCGAAGGGCGGGGCGAGGGGACCGGCGATGAGCGTGCTCGTCCTGCTGCTGCTCTTCGCGGTCGTCTTCAGCGTCTCGGTCGCGGTGATCATCGTCGTGGTGCTGGCCCTGCGCGCGTCGCGGCGGTCCGCGCCGCCACCTCGCGACCGGAATGATCCGCCCCAGGATTGGTAGGTTCCATGACATGGGCGGAGAAAGCGGAGAGCACCGGATCACGCTGGTCTTCGACGGCGACTGCGCCTTCTGCCAGACGTGCGTGAACGCCGGGCACCGGTTCCTGCCCCACATGCCCGCCGTACGGGCGTGGCAGGGCCTCGACCTCGGCGCGGCGGGCCTGACCCGCGCGGAGGTGACGGCGTCCGTGCAGCTCCTCGGCCCGGACGGGCTGCGTGCCAAAGGCGCGCGGGCCGTCGCGCTGATCCTGGCCCTGCAGCCGGTCGCGGCCTGGCGCGCGGCCGGCCGGGTGATGCTGACGCCGCCGGTGAGCTGGCTCGCCGAGGCGGGCTACCGGCTGGTGTCCCGCTACCGCCACCTTCTGCCCGGTTCCACCACGTGCGGCACGTCATGACCTCCGCTTTGCCGAAGGTGCGAACGAACGGCACCGGCAAGTGTCCGGAAGCGGGCATACCCCGCGCGTGACGGCAGCGCCACCATTGCGGCATGACAGCAGTGGTGGAGACCGAAGGACTGACCAAGTTCTACGGTACGAGACGAGGGCTCGAAGACCTCACCCTCGACATCCGGCATGGCGAGGTCTTCGGCTATCTGGGCCCCAACGGCGCGGGCAAGACGACGACGATCCGGCTGCTCCTGGACGTGATCCGGCCGACGTCCGGCCGGGCGAGCGTGCTCGGCACCGACCCCCGTGATCCGCGCGTACGGGCCCGGATCGGCTATCTCCCGGGCGAGCTGGCCCTGGAGGGCAGGGAGCGGGCCCGCGACTATCTCCAGTTCCTGGCCGACGTACGCGGCGGGGTGAACCGGGGCAGGATCGACGACCTGGCCGAGCGGCTGGACGCGGACCTGTCCGCCAGGATGGGCGAGCTGTCGAAGGGCAACAAGCAGAAGGTCGGCCTCATCCAGGCGTTCATGCACGAGCCGGAGCTGCTCATCCTGGACGAGCCGACGAGCGGGCTCGACCCGCTGGTGCAGCAGGAGTTCCTGGCCATGGTCAGGGAGGCGCGCACGGCGGGCCGCACGATCCTGATGTCGTCGCACGTGCTCGCCGAGGTGGAGCACGTGGCCGACCGCGTGGGCATCGTGCGCGCGGGACGTCTCGTCGCGGTCGAGGACATCGCGGCCCTGCGCGAGCGGGCCGTACGGCATGTGGAGCTCCACTTCGACGCGCCGGTTCCCGCCGAGTCGTTCGAGGGGCTCCCGGGCGTACGCGACGTGGTCGTGCGCGGCGCGAGCCTGCGCTGCACGATCGACGGCAGGCCGGACGCGCTGATCAAGGCGGCGGCCCGCCACACCGTGGTCCACATGGTCAGCGCGGAGCCGGACCTGGAGGAGATCTTCCTGACCTACTACAGCGAGGAGGAGGGCCGTCATGCCCACGCTGGTGCGTAAGAGCCTCAGGGAGTACCGCCGCGCGCTCGTCGGCTGGACGGTCGGGCTGTGCGCGTTCCTCGGGATGTACATCTCGATCTACGCGAGCATGATGAAGCAGGATCCCGAGACGTTCGGCGCGCAGGCGATCGCCAAGTATCCCGGCGCGCTCAGGGACCTGATGGGCGGCATGTCCGACATCGCGACCGGGCGCGGCTACCTGCAGGCGATCGCCTACCAACTGCTCGGCCCGCTGCTGTTCACCATGTGCGCCGCGATCCTCGGCAACCGGGCCGTCGCCGGCCCTGAGGAGGCCAAGACGCTGGAGCTCACGCTGACGCTGCCGGTCGACCGCAGGCGGCTGGTCCTGGAGAGGTGGGCCGCGCTGGCGCTCGGCCTGCTCGCCGTGGCGCTGGTGACGCTGGCGCTCGTCGCCGGAGCGTCGTCCGCCGCCGGGATGGGCGTGCCGTTCGGCGACATCCTGGCCGCCCACACCGGGCTGTTCCTGCTCGTGCTGTTCTTCGGGACGCTGACGCTGTGCGTGGGCGCGGCCTTCGGGCGCAAGCAGGTCGCGCTCGCCGTGGTCGGCGTCTGGGGCGTCGCCGGATACATCATCGAGACCATGGGCAGGAGCATCGACGCGATCTCCTGGCTGCGCTGGATCTCGCCCGTCCACTACTACCTCGACGGCAGGCCGCTCTATCAGGGCTGGCCGTACGGTGACTACCTTGTCCTGCTGGGTGCGACGGCCGTCCTGCTCATGACGGCGCTGCTCGCCTTCGAACGGCGTGACGTAGGAGTCTGATGGACAGCGTTCTCGCTCGCGTGAGCGAGGAGACCGGGGTGCCCGCCGACTTACTCGGCGGGTTCCTGTCGGTTCTGGCCGCGTCGGCCGCCACCGGCAGGATGCCCGCCCGCGCCGACATGGACGGCCTGCGCGAGTGCGGCGCGCTCGCCGCCGAGCGCGGCATCCCGCTGCGGGTGCTCGCCGACGCCTGCCTGCACGCCGCCGAACTGTCCGCCGGCGGGGCCTTCGGCGCCGTACGCCGGGGCATGGCCGCCTACATCGAGGGATACGAGGAGGCCCAGCGCGCCGCACTCCGCCAGGAGGAGGAGGCCCGCCGCCTGTTCGTCGACGACCTGCTGCAGGGCAGGGCGGACGCCGAACGGGCCGAGCACTTCGGCCTGCGGCTCGCCGGGGGGTACGTCGTTACCGTGGCGAGGCCGCGGGCCCCGGTCGCGGCGGGCGACCCGCTGGCCGCGCGGATCGAGCAGGCGATGGTGGCGAGGTTCGGCTCGCACAACATCCTGGTCGCGGTCCGCGAGGGCCTGCTGGTGTGCGTGGCTCCGGCGGCGCTGGCCGCCGCGAGCGGCGAGTTCACCCACCACGTACGCGTCGCGCTCACGGACTGGCGGGTGGGGGTGGGCCGCCCCCACCAGGGTCCGGGCGGCATCGTCACCTCCTATCGGGAGGCGGCGGGCGCCATCGACCTGGGCGAGCGGCTGGGCCTGCGGGCCCAGGTGCTGAAGGCGGCCGACCTGCTGGTGTTCCCGGTGCTGCTACGGGACAGGGACGCGATCGTGGACCTCGTCTCCACCGTGCTCGGGCCGCTGACCGGCGCGCGCGGCGGGCCCGAACCGCTGCTGGAGACGCTGGAGGCCGTCTTCGCCTCCCAGGGCAACCACACGGCGGCGGCGCGCAGGCTCGGCGTCAGCACCCGGGCGATCACCTACCGGCTGGAGCGGATCCGGCGGTTGACCGGCTTCTCGCCCAGCGACCCGACGCAGCGCTTCACGCTGGAGACGGCCGTGCTCGGGGCCCGCCTGCTGGAGTGGCCCGTCCACCCGCTGGCCTGACCGGACGCGCTGGACACCCCGCCACCTTCAACGTATAGGCGACGGGGGGACTTGCCGCAATCCCCATGTGTTCCCGCACAATCGGGGGCCGTGAGCCGGGCCGGGTCCACGGGACGCCGTACCGAGCCTCACGTCCATCACGTCCGGGGGGAGTGCCATGCGCGTGCTGTTGTCCACGATCGGAACGCGGGGGGAAGTCCAGCCGATGATGGCGCTGGCCATGGCGTTGCGGGAGATCGGTCAGGAGGCCCGCCTGTGCGTGCCTCCCGACTTCCGCGACTGGGCCGAGAGCCTCGGATTCCCCGTGGTGCCCATCGGGCCCGAACTCCGCCCGACCGCGTCGGCCGCCGCGGGGGCGCAGGCACCGCCCACGCCCGAGCAACGCCGGCGGATGCTCGAAGGCATGGTCGCCGTCCAGTTCGCCACGATCCCCGCGGCGGCCGAGGGCTGCGACCTCATCGTGGGAGGCGGGGCGCTGTCGATCGCCGCCCGTTCGGTGGCGGAGCGGATGGGCATCGGCTACGTCTACGTGAGCTACTGCCCGGTCACGCTGCCGTCGCCGCACCACGCGCCTGTGCCCGTCTGGGGCCAGGCGCCGGCGGACGCGACGGCCGGCAACCGCGCGCTCTGGGCCGAGGACGCGCGGCGCTGGAACGGCGCCGTCGGCGCCGCGCTCAACGCCCACCGGGCCTCGGCCGGCCTGGCCGCGGTGACGGACACGCGAGGTCACATGTTCACCGACCGGCCCTGGCTCGCGGCCGACCCGACGCTCGGGCCCTGGCCCGGGCCCACGGACGTCGACGTCGTGCAGACGGGCGCCTGGATCCTGCCGGACCGGCGCCCGCTGCCACCGGACCTGGAGAGGTTCCTCGACGACGGTGAGCCGCCCGTCTGCGTCGGCTTCGGCAGCGTCCGCGCTCCCCGGGACGTCGCGCGGGCGACGGTCGAGGCGGCCCGCGCGCTGGGCCGCCGCGTGATCGTGCTCCGCGGCTGGGCCGGCCTTACTCAGGCGGACGACGGGCCCGATCACCTGTCGGTCGGCGAGGTCGACCAGCAGGTCCTCTTCCCGAGGGTCGCCGCCGTCGTCCATCACGGCGGCGCGGGCACCACGACCACCGCCGCGCTGGCCGGGACGCCCCAGGTCGTGCTGCCGCAGCAGTACGACCAGCACTACTGGGCGCGCCGGGTCGGCGATCTCGGGATCGGGGTCGCGCATGGGCCCGCGGCGCCGACCGCCGATTCGCTGACCACGGCTCTCGGCCAGGCCCTCGCCCCCGGTGTGGCGGCCCGAGCCGGGGTGGTCGCGGGCGAGGTGCGAACGGACGGCGCCGCGGTCGCGGCGCGACGTCTGGCGGACCTGGCCGCCGCGTGGGAGGTCAGGGGATGAGCAGCAGCTTGCCGGTCGTCCGGCGGCCTTCGAGGTCGTCGTGCGCCCGGCCCGCCTCGGCCAGCGGGTAGCGCTCGGACACCCGCACCTTCACCGCGCCGGAGGCGACCCAGCCGAGCACGTCGTCCGTCCGCGACAGCAGTTCCTCGCGGGTGGCCGTGTAGTGGCCGAGCGTCGGGCGGGTCAGGAACAGCGACCCGCCCGCGTTGAGCCGCTGCGGGTCGAACGGCGGGACGGCACCGCTGGCCGCGCCGTACAACGCCATCATGCCGCGGGGCCGCAGCGACGCGAGCGACCCGTCGAACGTGGCCGCGCCGACCCCGTCGTAGACGACGTGCACTCCGGCGCCCTCGGTGATGTCCCTGACCGCCTCGGGGAAGCCCTCGTAGCCGACGACCTCGTCGGCCCCGGCCTGCCGGGCGAGCTTCTCCTTCTCGGGGCTGGAGACCGTGCCGATCACGCGGGCGCCGCGCAGCTTGGCCATCTGGACGAGCAGCAGGCCCATGCCGCCGGCCGCCGCGTGCACGAGCACGTCGTCGCCCGACCGGACCGCGTACGTGGAATGGGTCAGGTAGTGCGCGGTCAGCCCCTGGAGCATCACCGCGGCCGCCAGGTCGGGCGACAGCCCGTCGGGCAGCCGGATCGCCTTGTCCGCCGGGATCACGGCCTTGGTCGCGTACGCGCCGGTCACGCTCGCGGAGGCGACGCGGTCGCCTGGCACGATGTCGGTCACCCCCGGCCCGACGGCCGTGACGGTCCCGGCCGCCTCCGAGCCGGGGATCAGCGGCAGCGGCAGCGGATAGCGGCCCTCGCGGTGGTAGACGTCGATGAAGTTGACGCCCGTCGCCGCCACGTCGACCAGCACCTCACCGGGGCCGGGCTCGGGATCGGGCCGCTCGGCGTACTCCAGCACCGAGGAATCACCGTACGCGGGGACGACGATGGCATGCATGCGGGCTCCTGTTGTCTTCGGCTCGGTTCCTGTGGTCCCCAACCGGCCGGGCCGTGCTCGTTGTTCCCCGGCCCGGCGCGGCGGGCCTCAGAAACCGGTGAGAGTGATCTTGCCGATGGCGGCGCCAGACTCGAGGATGCCGTGGGCCTCGCGCAGGTTGGCGGCGTTGACCGGGCCGAGGTCCAGGTTGGCGGTGGTCGTGACTACCCCGGCGTCGACGAGCCGCGCGACCCGCTCCAGGATGAGGTGCTGGTTCACCTGGTTCCTGGTCTGGAACAGCGAGTGGGTGAACATGAGCTCCCAGTGGAACGCGATGCTCTTCGGCTTGAGCACGCCGATGTCGAGGGCGTCGTGGTCGTCGATGGCGACGATCGCGCCGAAGGGGGTGACCACCTCGGCGAAGGCCGGGAGGTTGCGGTCGGTGCCGATGGTGCTGAAGACGTAGTCCACTCCGTCCGGCGCGACCTCGGTGAGCTGCTTGGCCAGCGGGCCGTGGTGGTCCACCACGTGGTGGGCGCCCATGCGGCGGGCGAACTCCACGGTCTCGGGCCGGGAGGCCGTGCCGATCACGGTCAGCCCGGTCAGGGCGCGGGCGAACTGGATCGCGACGGCGCCGACACCGCCCGCGCCCGCGGTGACCAGCAGCGTGCCGGTCTGGCCGAGCGCGTCGCCGCGCAGGCCCAGGCGCTCGAACAGGCCCTCCCAGGCCGTGAGGGAGGTCAGCGGCAGGGCGGCGGCCTCGGTGAACGACAGCGTGGCGGGCTTGTGGCCGGTGATGCGCTCGTCGACGACGTGGTAGCGGGAGTTCGCGCCGGGCCGGTCGAGCGCGCCGGCGTAGTAGACCTCGTCGCCGACCTCGAACAGCTCCACCTCGTCGCCCACCGCGACGACGGTGCCGGCCGCGTCCCACCCGAGCACCTTGGTCTCGCCGCCCGGGTCGGTGTTGCGCCGGACCTTGTAGTCCACCGGGTTCACGGCGACGGCCTCCACCCGGACCAGCAGGTCGCGCGGGCCGGGCTGGGGCACCGGCAGTTCGACGTCCACGAGGCTCTCCGGATCGTCCACGGGCAGGCTGCGCCGGTAGGCGACGGCGGGCATGACGGCGGGCACGTCGGTGCCGGGGTGCTCACTCATGATGGTCCTCCCACACACTGGGGCGTCGGCGCGGGTCGCGCGCCGGCGCGGTGACTGTCGGACGGTACGCCGGCGCGTGGCCACCCGTGAGGTGCACGAGTGCCGGCACGCCGGAGCCGGGCGCGCGGCGCGTCTACGGCGCGCCCAGGGCCGGCTCGCTCCGTCTGCCGGCCGCCGGGTCGTGCGTGTCGCGGCACAGGCAGGCGGTGAGGACCTTTCCGGGGTCATCGCAAACGCGCTGCACAGTGCGAAGATACCCGCGAAGAGGAACAAAAGGGACTTATGTCCCTGGAGTGACGGCCTCGGGAGGGGAGCCCAACCGGCGCAGCAGCGGCAGGTCGACGCTCTCCAATGTCGGTACGGTCGTGACGCCGCTCATCCCGGCGGACAGGCCGACCGCGATGACGGCGCACCCCGCGGCGCGCGCGGAGGCGACGCCCGTCGGGCTGTCCTCGATCGCCACGCACGCGGCCGGGTCGACGCCGAGCAGCGCGGCGGCGGCCAGGTAGGGATCGGGTGCCGGCTTGTTCCTGGCGCTGTCCCCGGCGGCCACCGACAGCCGGAAGCGGTGCCCGCCGACCGTCTCCAGCACCAGGTCCACGACAGGCCGGGGGGACGCGCTGACCAGCGCGGCCGGGACCCCGGCCGCGCGCAGGGCCTCAAGCAGCGCGACCGCGCCGGGGAGCGTGGTCACCCCGTTCTTCAGCCGGCGGGTGAACGCGTCCGTCAGCAGGGACTCCACGGCCCCCGCCCCCGGACCTCCGGCGATGTGCAGGGCGGCGTCCTCGACCGACAGGCCGAACAGCGCCTCCCGGTCGGCCTCCCCGAGAGGGGAGCCGAGGCCGTACGCGACCTCCACGCAGGCGTCCCACCACAGGCCCTCGGTGTCCACCAGCGTGCCGTCCATGTCGAACAGGACCGCCGCCGGGCGCTCCCTAGACGACATCGGGCTCGGGGACCGCCGCGGCGGCCCCGGCCTCGGTATGGGCCTCGGTGCGGGCCGACACGAGCACGGGCCGCTCGACCAGCCCGACGCGTACGGCGGTGCCCGGCGCGAAGCGCACGGAGTCGTGCCCGGGGACGTCGGCGAGCACCTCGGTGCCGTCGCCCAGGCGGACCCGCAGGCGGGCGGTGGAGCCGCGGAACGACGAGACCATGACGATCCCGCCGCCCTCGCCGTCGGGGGTGACCAGCACGGCCTCCGGCCGTACGAGCACGTCCACCGGCGCGGCGTCCGGGACCGGACCCTCCACAGGCAGCGTCTGGCCGAACACCGTGACCCGGTCGCCCGACACCAGGCCGGGCAGGTGGTTCATCGCCCCGACGAACTCGGCGACGAACGGGGTGGCGGGCCGGTCGTACAACGTGGCGGGGTCGGCGACCTGCTCCAGGCGGCCCTCCCGCAGCACGGCGACCCGGTCGGCCATCGACAGCGCCTCCTCCTGGTCGTGCGTCACGAAGATCGTCGTGATGCCGAGGGAGAGCTGAAGGCGGCGGATCTCCTCGCGCAGCGAGACCCGCACCTTGGCGTCGAGCGCCGACAGCGGCTCGTCGAGCAGCAGCACCCTGGGCTCCAGGGCGAGCGCGCGGGCCAGCGCCACACGCTGCTGCTGGCCGCCGGACAACTGGTGGGGGTAGCGGTCGCCGACCGAGGGCAGGCCGACCAGTTCGAGCAGTTCCCGCGCGCGGGCGTGCCGCCTGGCGGCGGGCACCTTGCGCACCCGCATGCCGAAGGCCACGTTGTCCCGCGCGTTGAGGTTGGGGAAGAGGCTGTAGGACTGGAAGACCATGCCGGCGTCGCGCCGGTTGGCCGGCACGCGCGTGATGTCGGCGCCGTCCACCAGGACCTCGCCCTCGTCGGGCTGCTCGAAGCCGGCCAGGCAGCGCAGCGCGGTGGTCTTGCCGCATCCCGACGGGCCGAGCAGCGCGATCAGCTCGCCCGGCTCCACCGTCAGGTCGAGCCCGTCCAGCGCGACCGTGCTGCCGAACCGCCGCCGCAGGCCGCGGAACTCGACCCGGGCGCCGTTCATGATCCACTCCTTTGCCTCGCGCCGGCGGACGACAGGGCGAGCAGCAGCAGCCAGGTGATCAGCAGGCTGAACACCGAGA
Organism: Microbispora sp. H11081; assembly: GCF_012999535.1. Classification (GTDB taxonomy): domain Bacteria; phylum Actinomycetota; class Actinomycetes; order Streptosporangiales; family Streptosporangiaceae; genus Microbispora. The sequence continues at coordinate 98,266 of NZ_JABBWV010000019.1, read as the reverse complement.
CGGCCACCGACACCTGCGCCTGAGAGCCGGAGATCCGGTAGATCCAGTTGGGGAAGGTCTGGAAGCTGAGCAGCCGGGCGATGGTGAACTCCCCGAGCACCAGCGCCAGCGTGAGGAACGACGCGCTCGCCATCGCCGACCGCATGTTGGGGATGATCACCCGCAGCAGCACATGGGGCCACGACGCCCCGAGGTTCCTGGCCGCCTCCGACAGCGTGCGCACGTCGATCGCGCCCAGGCCCGCGTCGAGCGAGCGGTAGGCGAACGGCAGCGCGAGCACGACATAGGCGAGCACGAGCACCACCGGGAAGCCGGGATTCTGCAGCGCGATGATCGTCTGGTAGAAGGGCGTGCTCGCCAGGTAGTCGGGCCCCCACCGCAGCACCGTGCTGATCCCGGCCACGAACGTGATCGGGGGCACGACCAGCGGCAGCGTGCAGACCACCTCCAGCACCGGCCGCAGTCGCGGCGCGCCGAGCCGTACGGCCACCGCGGCGGGCAGGGTCAGCAGCAGCACGACCACGATCGTGGCGAGCCCGAGCCCGAGCGACAGCAGGAGGCTGCCGCCGAAGCCCTCGGTCGAGAAGATCCGGCCGTACGCGTCGAGCGAGAAGCCCTGGCCCGGCGCCTTCACCGTGAAGACGAACGACGCGATCAGCGGGACGAGGAAGTAGACGCCGGCGAGCAGGAGGACCACCCCGCGCCACACCCGGGGACGCCGGGGGCGGCCGGGCCGGGCGGAGACGGGGGCCGGGGCGGCGCCGGGCACCGTCCCCGGAGTCACCTGGGGGGTCAGCGAAGCCATCGGGCGCTCCTTCGCTGCAGCGGGAGATAGACGGCCATGACCAGGCCCGCGACCACGATCATGTCGAGGCTGAGGGCCAGCGCGACGTTCTCGTGGCCGATCAGGACGTTGCCGGTGAGCGCGTCGGCGATCTTCAGCGTGACCAGCGGCACGGTGGACCCGACCATGGCCTGCGCCGTGGCGTAGGCCGAGAACGCGCCGCCGAACAGCAGCACGGCCCCGCCGAGCAGCGCCGGGGTCAGCACCGGGATCCCGACGTACCGCCAGAACTGCCAGGTGCTCGCGCCGTTGTTCTGCGCGGCCTCACGCCACTGCGGGCGCAGCCCGTCCAGGGCGGGCACGACCGTGAGCACCTGGAGGGGGATGGAGAAGTACAGGTAGACCAGGGTGAGACCCCAGAAGTTGTACAGGCTCCACCCGTGTCCGCCGAGGCCGAGCGTGGTGGTGACGACGCCCGCGTTGCCGAGCGTGGCGATCCAGGCGAAGGCCAGCGGCACGCCGCCGAAGTTGGCCAGCACGCCCGAGGCGGTCAGCACCCCCTCGCGCAGCGCCCGGAACCTGGAGGTCACCACGGCCTGGGCCAGGAAGGTGCCGAGCACCGCGCCCAGCACCGCCACGAGCGCCGAGAGCTTGACGCTCCCGATCAGCGCGGTCAGATACGCGCCCTGGAGCGACTCGGTGAGGTTGGCGGTGCTGAACGTGCCCTCCTTGGTGAACGTGCCACCGAGGAGGACGAGCAACGGCACGCCGAAGACGACGGCGACGAAGACCAGCAGCGGCGCCGCCGCCCACCGGCTCTTCGATCGTGTACGGCTGTCGCGCACGGTCTCAGCCCGAGACCGCCGCGCCCCACCCGCTCGCCAGGACCTCCTTGGCCTTGTTGACCTGGTCCGGAGTGGGGAAGGACGGGGTGCCCTCGACCTTGGGGAGCTGGGCGACCATGGCGGCGTCCGCGCTGCCGTCCTCCTGCATGGAGGGCAGCAGGACCGGGCGGGCGTAGCCCTTCAGCCAGAGGTTCTGGCCCTCGGAGCTGTAGAGGAACTCCTGCCACAGGCGGGCGGCGGCGGGGTGCGGCGCCCACTTGTTGATCGCCTGGGCGTAGAAGTTGGCGTACTGGCCGTCCGAGGGGATCGAGATCTGCCAGTCCACGCCCTTGGAGGAGAACTGCTTGGCATAGCTGGCCTGCAGGTAGTCCCAGTCGAGGGTGATCGGGGTCTCGCCCTTCTCGACCGTGGCCGGGGTGGCCTCCACCGGGTTGAAGTTGCCGTTCTGCTTGAGCTTCTTGAAGAAGTCGATGCCGGGCTGGATGTCGTCGAACGAGCCCTGGTTGGCGAGCGAGGCGGCGTACACGCCGGCGAAGGCGGCGCCCGCCTTGGTCGGGTCGCCGTTCAGCGCGACCATGCCCTTGTATTCCGGCTTGAGCAGGTCGGCGAACGTCTGCGGGCAGGTCTTCACCCGCTTGGCGTCGCAGCCGATGGAGATGTAGCCGCCGTAGTCGAAGTACCAGGCGCCGCCGGCGTCCTTCTGCGCGTCGGGGATCTTGTCCCAGCTCTGCACCTTGTAGGGCGCGAACAGGCCCTCCTGGGCGCCGCTGAGCGCGAAGGCGCTGCCGAGGTCGAGCACGTCGGGGGCGCGGTCCTGGCCCTTGAGGGTCTTGACCGCGTTGATCTCGTCCTGGCTGGAGCCGTCCGGGTTGTCACTGTTGATCTTGATGCCGTACTTGGCGGTGAACGCCTGGATGACCTCGCCGTAGTTCGCCCAGTCCGGGGGGAGGGCGATGACGTTGAGCTGGCCTTCCTTCTTGGCGGCCTCGACCAGCGCGTCCATCCCGCCGAATTCCTGCGCGGAGGTCGCGGAGGCGGCCTTGGAATCGCCCGTCCCCGAGCCGCCGCCGGCGGTCGTAGGGGCGGCTCCGCATGCCGCGATCGCCGAGGTGGCTATCGTGAGCGCGGCCACGAGGCCGGCGGTACGTGTGGACAACTGTCCCTCCCACTGTGTTGCGTGGATCGAACTTAAGCGAACTTGTACAAACAAGCCAGAGCTAGTAAGTCGCATATCGATGTCGGTCGCGTGAACAGAAGGGCTCAGCACGATGGCGCGCTACGAACAGATCGCGGGTGACCTGAGGGACGCCATCGTCCGGGGGGACTATCCGATAGGCGCCCAGCTTCCCTCCGAGGCTGAGCTGGCCTTGCGGTACTCGGCGGCGCGCGGCACCGTCCGCCAGGCCGTCGCCCTGCTCGCCGCGGAGGGGCTGGTCGGGTCCCGGCAGGGCGCCCGGCGCATCGTGCTAGGCAGCGAGCGCAGCCAGAGCTTCGCCGAGTTGCACAGCTTCGCGCAGTGGGCCCGCTCGATGGGCTACCGCGCCAGCGGGACCGTGCTGTCCTCCGCGCGCCGCCCGTGCTCGCCCTCAGAGGCCGTACGACTGTCGCTGGAGCCTGGGGAGGAGGTGCTCACCGTGCTGCGGCTGCGGCGGCTCGACGGCGATCCCGTGCTGGTCGAGCGCACCGTCTACGCCGGTTGGATCGCTCCCGCCGTCGAGCGGCTCGACCCCGAGTGCGAGTCGGTGACCCAGGAGCTCTACGACTCGGTCGGCCTCGTCTTCGCGTACGGCGAGCACCTGATCGACGCCGTGGCGGCCGGCAGCGAGGACGCCCGGCTGCTCGACGTGCGGCGGGGCAGCCCCCTGCTGCGCCAGCGCCGCGTCACCACCACCCAGGAGGGCCGGCCCGTCGAGTGCTCCGACGACCGCTACCGCGCCGGCAGCGTGACCTTCAGCATCCGCAACTCCACCGCCGCCAACCCCCTCGTCCGCCGTGCAGGGGAGTGATCAGGGCCGTCCCCGGCCGGCGGGCCGGGAGTCGCGGGTCATCCGGAAACGGACGCGCTGGCCGGGGCGGGCCTGCGCCGCCCGGTCGACGTGGTGGTCGCGCACCACCGCGATGACGGGGTATCCGCCGGTCACGGGGTGATCGGCGAGGAAGAGCGTCGGCTGCCCGGACGGCGGCACCTGCAGCGCGCCGGGGACCATGCCCTCGCTGGGCAGTTCCCCGTCGCGCGCGCGTTCGAGGCGCGGCCCGCGCAGCCGCATGCCGACCCGGTCGCTGTCCGCGGTGACCTCGTACGGCTCGGAGCACAGGGCGGCCAGGGCTCCGGGGGTGAACCAGTCGTGGCGTGGTCCCGGTAGCACGTCCAGCATGAGGACGCCGGACTCGGGCTCGGGCACCGGCGCGAGATCGGCCACGGGGAAGCCCGCGGGCGCGGGCCCGACCGGCAGCAGCGAGCCGGGGGCGGGACGTTCGGGGCCGAGCCCCGACAGCAGGTCGGTGGCCCGCGACCCCAGCACCTGGGGGACGTCGACACCCCCGCGGACCGCCAGATAGGTGCGCAGGCCGCGCGGGGGCACGCCGAGCCGCAGCGTGGCCCCGTCCGGCAGGCGCTCGACCGACGCGTGCCCGATGCCGCGCGTGCGCCCGCCGGGACAGCCGACGACTGCGGGACAGGGCGCGCCGGTGAGCGTCACGAGCAGGTCCCCGACGGCCCGCACGGCCAGCCCGCCCATTGTGACCTCCAGGCAGGCCGCGCCTTCGGGATTGGCCAGCAGGCGGTTCGCCAGCCGCAGCGCGCCCCGGTCGGCGGCGCCGGAACGCCCCGCGCCGAGATGGCCGTGCCCGCGCCGCCCGAGGTCCTGCACCGTGGTGAGGGGGCCGGGGGCCAGCACCAGCAGCGCACGCCGAAGATCGCTCACAGCGCCTCGCTGAACCGCACCAGGACGCCCGGCCGCAGCAGGGCGGGCGGCTCGGCCGCGACGTCCCACACCACGGTCTCGGTGCGCCCGATCAGCCGCCACCCGCCGGGCGACTCGCGCGGGTAGACCCCGCTGAACTCGCCCGCGAGCCCCACGGCGCCGGGGGGCACGCGTACGCGCGACTCCGGCCGCCGGGGCACGGCGAGCCGGGGGTCGCCGCCGACCAGATATCCGAAGCCGGGGGCGAACCCGCAGAAGGCGACGGTCCAGGGAGTCCCGGTGTGCGCCGCCACGACCTCGCGTTCCGTGAGCCCGGTCAGCGCGGCCACCTCGCCGAGGTCGTCGCCGTCGTACACGACCGGGACGACTACCTCCTCGGCCGCCGTACGGCGCCGCACGCCGGGCCGTACGGCCAGGACGGCGGACTCCGCGGCGGCCTCCACTGCGGCCTCCACAGTGGCGTGACGCGCCGGCGGCTCGAACCGGATGAGCACCGTCCGCGCCGCCGGGACGATGTCGGCGACTCCCGGCGGGGTGTCGGCCGTGAGGGCGTCGTAGAGCGCGACGACCTCGTCGAGCCGGTCGAGTTCGACCAGCACGGCGTGCTCGCCGCAGCGGCGCAGCCGCGCGTTCACCGGTTCTCCTCCACGAACGGCGCCAGGCCGATGCCGCTCGCCCTGAGCGCGTCGCGGACCTCCTGGGCCATGGCGACCGGGCCGGGGCTGTCGCCGTGCACGCAGATGGAGTCGGCCGTGATGGTGAGCGGCGTGCCGTCGACGGCCTCGATCGGCTCTCCTGTGGCCATGCGCACGCTGCGCTCGGCGACCAGGGCGGGATCGTGCAGGACGGCGCCGGGCGTGCCGCGCGGCACCAGCGTGCCCTGGGGGGTGTAGGCGCGGTCGGCGAAGCACTCGGCGACCGGCGTGAGGCCGGCCTTGCCCGCCCTGCGCAGCCACGCGGAACCGGGGAGGCCGAGGACGGGCAGGCCGGGATCGAAGGCCCGCACCGCCGCGACCACCGCGGCCGCCTGCTCCTCGTGGTGCACGATCGCGTTGTAGAGCGCGCCGTGCGGCTTGACGTACCTGACCCGGGTGCCCGCCACCCGCGCGAAGGCGTCCAGCGCCCCGATCTGGTAGATGACGTCGTCGGCGAGTTCGGCGGGCGGCACGTCGATGAAGCGCCGCCCGAAGCCCGCCAGGTCGCGGTAGCCGACCTGGGCGCCGATCACCACACCGCGCGCGGCCGCGGTCTCGCAGGTGCGCCGCATGGTCACCGGATCGCCGGCATGGAATCCGCAAGCGACGTTGGCGCTCGTGATGATCGACAGCAGCGCCTCGTCGTCGCCGAGCTTCCACTGGCCGAAGCTCTCGCCCAGGTCCGAGTTCAGGTCGATGCGCATGGTTCCGTACGGCACGTCGGCTCCGCTCGCCTCTCCGCCGAAGCGGGAGTATTGTTCAACAATTCAACAATACCGTCGGGGTCGCCTCCGTGCCACGGCCGTCCGCGATCCGGTGGTGATCGGCGGTCGGAGGAGGGGGAGGGAATGACGGACACGGAGGGCTGGACAGTGCGGTTGAGCGCCGCCCGGCCGCTGTTCGAGCGGGCCGGCGCCGCGGAACTGGTCGCCGACGTCCTGCGGGAGAACGTGATCGACGGCTCCCTGCCGCCGGGCACCCGTCTGTCGGAGGAGACGATCGGCAATCTGCTCGGCGTCTCCCGCAACACCCTCCGAGAGGCGTTCAGGCTGCTGACCCACGAGAACCTGCTGGTCCACGAGCTGCACCGCGGCGTCTTCGTGCGCAGGCTCGCGGCGGCCGACGTGGCCGACATCTACGCGATGCGGCGCGTCCTCGAGACGGCGGGCGTGCGGGCCGCCGCCACGGCCCCGCCCGAGGCCGTACGGGAGGTGGGGCGCCAGGTCGACGAGGGCCGGGCGGCGGCGGAGGCGGGTGACTGGGTGGCCGTCGGCACCGCCAACATGCGGTTCCACCGGGCGATCGCCGCGCTGCTGTCCAGCCCGCGCGTGGACGAGAGCATGGCCCGCCTGCTCGCCGAGCTGCGGCTGGCCTTCCACGTGATGGGCGAGCTCAGGCCCTTCCACGAGCCCTACCTGGAAGGCAACGCGCGCATCGCCGCGCTGCTGGCCGAGGGCGACCCCGAGCGGGCCGAGCGGGAACTGCTCGCGTACTTCGACGCCGCGCAGGCCCAGTTGCTCGCCGCCTACGCGGAACACACCGGCTGAGCCCCGCCTGGCCGGGCCCGCCGCCGTCACGGCGGAAACCGGATGACCGCCCCTCGCGTCCTACGGGTATGCGTACGCGGATTCTCGGGGTGGCGGCGGCGCTGGCGGCGGCGATCCTGCCGGTGGCATGCGCGTCGGCCACGCCACGCGATCTCGAGACCTGGAACGAGTCCGACGCAATGAGCGGAGAGTCCGCCGAGCAGGAGCAACCGCCGCCCCCCTGCCTGACCGGGTCGCCGACGCCGGAACCGGGCGGGGTGGCCGGGGGGACCGGGGCGTGGCGCGCCGCCTACTACGACTACCGCGACCGCCTCGCGGGCCTGGCCGTGACCCGCGAGGGCACCGTGTGGGCGGCCGGCGCGCGGGTGCCCCTGCCGTGCGGGCCCGAGACACGGGCGCCGCTGCTGCTGCGCGGGGACGGCGGGCGGTGGCAGGAGGTCGCGGCCCCGCCGGCGGTGCCCGAGCCGAGAGCCGTGGCCGCGTACTCCGACCGTGACGTGTGGTTGTTCGGCGGGGAGAACGCCGCGCACTGGAACGGGCGGGAATGGGCCGCGGCGCCCGGCCCGGGCGCCGACCTGAAGCGGGTGCACGCGGCGGCTCCCGGCGACGTCTGGGCGATCGTGGACGCGAACTTCCTGGACGGGGCCGGGGGAGCCGAGGGCGCCTGGGGCTCCCGGGCGGACCTGCGGCGGTGGGACGGCAAGGCCTGGCGTAAGACGCGGCCGCCGCTGGTCGCCAAGGACGTGGACGGCCTGCCCGGCGGCGAGGTCTGGGTGGCCGGTTCCAGCCGCGGCCGGGCCGCCGTGGCCCGGTGGAACGGCTGGTCCTGGAGCACGGTCCCGCTGCCCGCCGTTCCCGCGCTGCACGGAGCCTCCGCACCGCACGGGGGCCAGCTCTCCGAACTCGTCGACCTCGCGGTGGACGAGTCGGGCGGGGTGGCGGCCGTCGGCTGGGTCGCGTGGGTCTGCGGCACCCAGGAGGAGGACGTGAGCTACTGCGGCAGCACGCTCTTGCTGCGGCGGGAGAACGGACGGTGGAGCTACAGCCTGCCGGGCGAGCCCGCGCTCGATCCTCACCTGCGGCTGGAGGCCGACGGCCGGGGCGGGTTCTGGCTGTTCTACGCGAAGAACGAGTGGAACACGGCGGTCGGTCACCTGTCGGGCGGCAAATGGACGCACGGGACGTTTCCGGCGGGTCCGCTCGGGCACACCCAGCTGACGGCCGTCGTCAGGGAGCCGGGGACCGCGCGCCTCTGGGCGACGGTGACGGACTCGACCGAACGAGAGGAACCGCCCTACCGAGGCGGCGGGATCTGGCTCGGCGAGTGATCCGCCGGACGCGCTTCCTGGGCTTTCGCCCCCGCGAGCGGGTGCTGCCGACTTGCGTTCCCTCTCCTGGGAACGTATGTTCGAAGTAGCGGCGATTCCGTCCGAATCATCCGCCCGTCTTCCCCCGGGTGGCCAGAAAGCCACAGGGAGAAGGAGTCTTGAGCAGACTTTACGGGGATCCGATCGAGGTGTGGGTCCGGGACGGGCACCCTGCTCAGTTCGTCTGGCGTGACCGGCTCTACACCGTCCGCGAGATCCAGGACCACTGGGTGGTCGCCAGAGAGTGGTGGAAGACCTCGGACGCCGATCCCGGCGAGCGGCGCTTCTGGCGGGTGGGGGCCGCGGCCGGCAAGGAGGTCGGGACCTATGAACTGCGCTTCGACACCGCCAGCGGCGGTTGGCTCCTGCTGAGGGCCTGGGACTGATGGGAACGCTCCAGCCACCCACGACGACCGGGGGACGGGCCGCTGGAGGACGGAACGCCCGACGGGCCGGGGGGCGGACGGGGGCGCGCCGATGACGCGACCCTTCACGCACCTGCACGTGGCGTCCGCCTTCTCGCTGCGGTACGGCACCGCGTTCCCGGCCGCCCTCGTCCGGAGGGCAGCCGAGCACGGCATGGACACCCTGGCGCTGACCGACCGCGACGGCCTCTACGGCGCGATCAAGCACGTCATCGCCTGCCACGAGCAGGGCATTCGCCCGGTCGTCGGCGTCGATCTCGCCCTCGACAAGGGCTCCTCGACGCCGGACGACCTGTTCGGGGACGGCCTGCCGTCCGGCCGCCGCGCCGCGCCACGCCACCACACGGGACATGGCACGGGACACCGCACGGGGCACGGCAGGGGGACGGCGGCCGAGCCCGCGCGGGTCGTCGTGCTCGCGCGCTCGCACGGCTGGGCGGCGCTGTGCCGCCTGGTCACCGCCGCGCACCACGCGGGGGAGCGCGGCGAGCCGCGCGTCACGCCGGGGATGGTGGCCGAGCACGCGACAGGCCCGGACGGGGAGCCGCTGCTGACCGTGCTGCTCGGGCCCCGCTCCGGCTTCGGCCGCGCGGCGGCGGAGCGGCGCGACGACCAGGCCCGCGCCCTGCTGGCCGCCTGGCGCGCGGTGGTGCCCGACCTGGTCGTCGAGGTGTGCGACCTGTACGGCTACCGCGACGCGAACACCGCCGCCCGCATGATCGGGCTGGCCGAGTCGATGGGCGTGCCGGTCGTGCCGACCAACGCGGTCCGCTACCTGGACGCCGCCGACCACCAGGTCGGCAACGTGCTCGACGCGGCGCGCAAGCTGGTGCCCCTCGACGGGCGGCATCTGGACGACGCCACCGCCCACGCGTACCTGAAGGACGGGGCCGAGATGGCGCGGGTGGCCGCGCGGATCTGCGGCGGCGATCTCGACAGGGCCGGGCGGCTGCTGGCGGAGACGCGCCGCGTGGCCGACCAGTGCGCGCTCGACCCCGTCGAGATCGTGCCGCTGCTCGAACCCGAGCATCCCCGGCTCCACCTGCCGGAGGCCGGCGAGGACCCGGTGCCCCTGCTGCGGCGCCGCTGCGAGGAGGGGCTGGCCCGGCGAGGGCTGGAGCGCTCGGCCGAGGCCCGCGACCGGCTCGCCGCCGAACTCGGCGTCATCGAGAAGAAGCGGCTGTCGGGCTACTTCACGTCCGTCGCCGGCATCACGGACATGATCAGGGCGATGGGCGTGCGGTGCGCGATCCGCGGCTCGGGGGCGGGCAGCCTGGTCAACTACCTGATCGGCATCGGCGAGGTGAACCCGCTCGAACACGGCCTGCTGATGGAGCGTTTCCTTTCCGAGGGACGCAAGGGCCTGCCCGACATCGACGTCGACGTGGAGTCGGCCCGCCGCCTCGACTGCTACCGCGCGATCCTCGACAGGTTCGGCGAGGACCGGGTGGCCTGCGTGTCGATGATGGAGACCTACCGCGCCCGCAGCGCGATCAGGGACGTCGGCGCCGCCATGGGCCTGCCGCCGCACGAGATCGACGTCATCGCCAAGGCGTTCCCGCAGGTGCGGGCCAGGCAGATCAGGGCGGCGCTGTCCGACCTGCCGGAGCTGCGCGACAGCGGGCTGAACGACCGGTCGCTCCAGACCGTGTTCCGCCTGGCGGAGCGGCTCGACGGGCTGCCCCGGCACATCGCGCTGCACCCCTGCGGCGTGCTGATCGGCAACTCCACGCTGCGCGACCGCACGCCGGTCGAACGCAGCCTGCTGGAGTTCCCGATGTCGCAGTTCGACAAGGACGACGTCGAGGAGGCGGGCCTGCTCAAGCTCGACGTGCTCGGCGTGCGCATGCAGTCGGCGCTCGCCTACGCGCTCCAGGAGATCGAACGGGTCGAGAACCGGAAGATCGACCTGGACGCCGTGCCGCGCGACGACCGGGAGACCTACGACATGATCCGCCTCAGCCGCACGATCGGCTGCTTCCAGATCGAGTCGCCGGGACAACGCGAGCTGGTCGCCAAACTGGAGCCGCGCACGATGCACGACCTGATCGTGGACATCTCGCTGTTCCGCCCGGGACCGGTCAACTCCGACATGGTCACGCCATACCTGGAGACCAGGCACGGCTTCCGCGAACCGCGCTACCCGCACGAGTCGCTGCGCGACGCGCTCAGGGAGACCAACGGGGTGGTCGTCTTCCACGAGCAGGTCATGAAGGTCATCGACATCATGACCGGGTCGGGGCTCTCGGAGGCCGACCGGGCCCGCCGCGCGCTCGGCACGCCGGAGGGCCGCGCCGCCGTACGCGCCTGGTTCGTGCCGCTCGCCACGGAGAACGGCTACGCGCCCGACGTCGTGGAAAGGGCGTGGAAGGTGCTCGACGCGTTCGGCGGGTTCGGGTTCTGCAAGGCCCACGCGGCGGCGTTCGCGCTGCCCACCTATCAGTCGGCCTGGCTGAAGCGGCATCACACCGCCGCGTTCCTCGCGGGCGTGCTCACCCACGACCCCGGCATGTACCCGAGCCGGGTCATCCTCGACGAGGCCCGCCGGTGCGGGGTGGGCGTCCTGCCTCTCGACGTCAACCGCTCGGGGAAGACCTGGCTGGTGGAGCGTACGGGCCCGGCGGGCGACGGTCTGGGCGGGTACGGCCTGCGGGTGCCGCTCTCGGCCGTCCGGGGGGTGAGCGAGGCCGAGGTGGACCGCATGGTGGCGGGCCGGCCGTACACCTCGCTGGCCGACTTCTGGGAGCGGGCCAGGCCCTCGCGCCCGGTCGCCGAGCGGATCGTGGAGGTCGGCGGGCTCGACGCGCTGCACGGCCTGCGGCCGGGCGAGCCGCGCTGGCGGCCGGGACGGCTGACCAGGCGTGACCTGATCGCCCAGGTCGGCGCGCTCGACCGCGGCTCTCCCGCGGGCGCGGCGGGGCAGCTCCCCATGGCGTTCACCGAGAGGGTCACGCCGGGCGAATTGCCGGAGATGAGCGAGGCGGAGGCGGTCGAGGCCGAGCTGGAGATCCTCGGCATGGACGTGAGCCGCCACGTCATGGACTTCTACCAGGACCTGCTCGACGCGCTCGGCGTGACGCGGGCCAGGGATCTGCTCGGGCAGCGCAACGGCGCGGAGATCCTGGTCGCGGGGGTCAAGGTCGCCACCCAGACGCCCGCCGTGCGGTCGGGGCAGCGGGTGATCTTCACCACGCTCGACGACTCCACCGGCCCGATCGACCTGACGTTCTTCGAGTCGGTGCAGGCGCACACGGCCGCGACCGTGTTCGGGTCGTGGCTGCTGGCCGCCAGGGGGGTGGTGCGGCGCACCGGGGGCCGGGCGGTCTCGCTGCGGGCCGTCCACTGCTGGAACCTCGCCGACCTCGACCGCGTGTGGCGGGCCGAGGGGCTCGACGCCGTACGCGCCGTGATCGTCGAGACGCCCGCGCCCGGCGCCGGGGTGGGCGGACGGCCCATCGAGTACGGCAACGGCTTCCGGGTGTCGCCCTACTCCGACAACGGCGCTCCGCCGGCCGCGCGGGGAGAGCGGTTGCCCGGCCTGTCGGGGGAGCCCCAGCGGCGGCTCTGGCACGCCAGCTCCGGCAGTTCGGGGCCGTCGCCCGACCGGTGATCCTCTCCGCCGCCGTCGGCGGGTGCGGTGTAGGCGACGGGCCTGCCGGACGGCCGTTCGGCCTGGCCGAGTGCCTGGTCGCGTGCCTGGTCGAGTGCTGGGTTGCGGGCTTCGTCCAGGGCCTGGCCGACGCGGACCCGCGGGAGATCCTGCGGCCGATCCTGTGACAGTACCTGTGACAGAGCCTGTGACCGGGCCTGCGACCGGGCCGGGGGCCGGGCCGTGCGGCCGAGTCCCGCACCCGTGTGCCGGGCGGTGACCTCGCGGACGGCCGAGGCGAACAGGAGCGCCGCGACGGCGGTCGCGGCGGCCTGCGACACGCCGAGGCCGGTCAGCCCGTCCCGCCCCTGGCCGGCGAACACCAGCCCGAGCACCGCCAGCCAGCTCATCCACCAGCAGGCGAGGAGCACCAGCCAGCGGGTGCGCTCGCCGGGCCCTGTGCCGCCGTTTCCTGTGCCGCCGCGCTCTGTTCCGCGCGCGCCGCTCGTCTGCCGCGCGAGCCCGGCCCGGCCGCCGCGCGGCGGCACGGGCGCCTCACGCCAGGCGAGGTCCGCCAGGAACGGCGGGACCACCAGGTTCACGCCGGGCACGAGGCACGCCGCCGCGAGCGCGACGGGCGGCGTGCCGGGGCGCACCTGCCGCAGCCAGGACAGGAAGGCGACCGCGGTGATCACGGTGGCGGCGAGGAGCGCCAGGACCAGCACGGCGAACGTCGTCGCCGCGCCGCTGACGGTCCGCGCGGCGGGAGAGGCGGGATCCCCGCCGAAGGCCGCGATCTGCGAGGCCAGCCGCGCGCCCCTGGACTCCTCGAACACTGCCAGCGCGGCCACGGAGACGACCTGGGCGGCGAGAGCGGCGTACACTCCAGCAGCCGCCCGGCTCACCGCTGACGACGTGGACCGCATCTGTTCTCCCCCCGCGCCGGGTGTGTGACCTGCCTCACTCTTATCCCGTCCGCGATCGCGCTAATCCGGTCCGGGGCCACCTCGCGAGGAAGGGTGGTGCACGGTGATCACGCTCGGCGATCAGGCGAGAACACGACCCCGCTCCAATGTGAAGACCCGCTCAACTTCTGATGAGTTCGGGGCACTTCTCGGCGACGATGCGGGCCAGTTCGGTACGGGAAGCGATGTTGAGTTTGCCGAACATCCGGCGAAGGTGGGTGGACACCGTGTGCGGCGACAGGAACATCTGCTGGGCGATCTGGCGGTTGGTCATGCCCCTGATGATCAGGCTGGCGACGGCGCGTTCCGTGTCGGTGAGGCTGTCCCATCCGAAGGCCGGCCGCTGGGATTGGCCCCAGTGGCGGCGCCGCACACCAAGCGCCCGAAGCCGGGCTCGCACGCGGGCCACGTCCCCGAGCGCGCCGATGCGCTCGTAGCCGTCGAGCGCCTCGTCCAGGCTGTCGACGGCCTTGGCGGTGGCATCGGCGCCGGGCCTGGTGGACAGCAGGACGCCGAGGTCTTCGGCGACCAGGGCGCGTGCCCACGGTTCGGGTTGGTCAGCGGCGGCGGCCAACGCGTCGGGGTCCTGATGGAAAAGGCCGCGGGAGTGGGCGAACGTGACGGCGAAGAGTGGGTAGTCCGGGTTGTTGCGGGCCAGGTACTCGGCCGTGTCGAGGATGGCACGCGCGTACGGACGGTTCGCCGCGGCCAGCGCCAGCCGGGTCATCCAGGCGGCCGTGAGAGGCGTCGTGAGTAGTGTCCAGCGCCGCTTCTCCTCGTCGGTGTAGATGGCGTCGAGAATGCCGACCGCGCGCCCGGGATCGCCTTGGGCCTCGGCCACCGCCGCCATCACCCACTTCTCCCACACCGATCCGTACAACATCTCGGGTGCGGCCTGGATGGACTGGAACCGCTCGATGTGCCGGACCGCGGCGTCGAGGTCGCCCTGCCGCAGGGAGATGACGGCGAGTATGGACAGCCCGACGCGGTTGAACCCGTGTGTGCCGAGTTCTTCCGCGGTCATGCTCCCGGCCTGCGCCTCGGCGGCCGCGTCGTCGAGTCGGCCGACGCCCAGATAGAGAACGGAGCGGAACAGCGCGGGTTGTGCGGCGAGCACGGTCAGCCCGAGGTCGTTGATCTCCTCCTCGGCGGCCTGGATGGCGGTCTCGGCCGCGTCGAACTCGCGCATGGCCCTGTGGTAGAGGCTCAGTATCAGGCGCGTATACGGGCGCTGGATGGCCTCGGCGGTGCCGCGGTCGGTGATGCGCAGGGCTTCGCACAGGTGCGTGAACGAGTCGGCGATCCGCCCGTCGACCATGGCGAACCGAGCGAGCAGCAGGAGCGCTCCGACGACCGCGGCATCGGCGTGCCGTTCGCGCTCGGCCAGAACGGCCTCCGCCTGCCGCCGCCCTTTCCGGAAGTCGTTCAGGCAGGTGAGCCCCCAGAACATCGTCCATTCGGCGATGCCGCGAAGGTCATCGGGCAGGTCTTTCTCAGCGAGCAGGTTCTCGGCCTCGGATATCGCGTCCGCCGGCCGGCCGCTCAGAAGCAGGATGTGCGCCAGCGCGCATCGCAGGCGACAGGCGTGGAGGGGCGGGGCCCTGCCGAGTGCGGAACGGGCGAGATCGGCCGCCTCGGTCAGGCGTCCGATGACCGTCAGGGCGTCGACGGCTGTGGCGGCGCGGCCGAACCAGTCGGGGTCGGCGGAGTCGCTGAGTTCGAGCGCCCGTAGGGCGAGGTCGACGGCGGTCTGAGGTGAGGACCGCAGCACCTCGCGCGCCGCTCGGTCGAGCCCGAGTAGCGCGTAGGTATCACCGCGGCCGGCACTGTGAATGAGATGCGCGGCGGCGGGAACAGCCGATCCGCTCCGTTTGAGCAGCATCTTGCCCGCATCGTGGTGCATGGCCCGGCGTACGGAGTCGGGGATGGTTCTGACCACCGCCTGCCACAGCAGATCGTGCCGGAATGTGAGTTCGTCTCCGGCAGGTTCGATGATGCCCGCCGACATCGCCTCTTCCAGCATCGGCAACAGACCATTGGTCGATTCGCCGAGCATCTCGGCCAGATCCTTCACCGAGAACGAACGCCCGAGGATTCCGGCGCACTGGAGCAGATGCCTGGTCCGTGCCGACAGCCCTTCCAGGCGCTCCCGCATGAACGCCTGAGTATGCGGCGGGGACGCCGCCATCCGCGCGCGACCATCGGCGACCTGGAAGACGCCCTCGCCTTTGAACTTCTCCAGTAGATCGACGAGCAGGAAGGGGTTGCCGTCCGCGATGCCGGCCAAGGCCAGCACGTCCGGCTCGGGCTTCGCCCCGAGGACGTCGGTGATGACGTCCGCCACCGCCGGCTGGTCCAGCGCCCCCAGCGTGATCCGGATCGCGCCGTCACTTTCCAGCAGGTCGAACAGACGGTTGAGGCGGGGGCAGTCGCCGCTGCCGGTCGTACGGCTCAGCATCCAGACGAGCGGATAGGAGGTGAGATCTCTGGTCATCGACCGCAACGCCAGCAGAGTTATCGGATCAGCCCAGTGCAGGTCGTCCAACGCCAGGAGCATCGGCTCCTGGGCCACCCGCCGCTCCAACTGTTCCTGCAGGTGTTCCACCAGCAGCAGGCGTTGATCGACCTGACCCCAGACGTTCATGTGAGCGGCCGCGAGAAGCGCACGGCCCGATTCCCCGAGCGCCGACGTGAGCGGGGCGAGGGGTATCAGCTGGGTCAGTTCGTCCGCCGAGCCGTGAGCGACTCCCAGTCCCGCCCTCGCCGCCGCGGTGGTGGTTAGGCCGAGCATGCGACTCTTTCCGACGCCTGACCGGCCCTCGACCAGTAAGACCGCGCCCCGGCCTACCTCGGCCTCCTGCAGCAATCTGACGACAAGCGCCCACTCTCGGGCGCGACCACGCCAACCAGGCCACGACGATCTACAGAAATCGGACCTATCATCAGTCCTACGATCATCGTCGGTCAAATGCCCCATAAATCCATAAATCACCCAGGTGTCAGTCGTGTCAAGTGTGCGAGGCCGGAAGGGCTTGCGGCGCCTCCGTCTTCATGACATCCCCTTTGCGGAAAAGCCGTCACCCGCTCGCGAATGTAAGACCTCTACCTGGATTTACTCTCTTCTATTCTCTCCACCGTGCGGCATCCTCATGGCCGATCTCCGATCTCCACGCCTTCCCGGGTCCGCGCGGCGGGGGAGGTGGGATGCCCGCCGAAGGCCCGGCCGCCTGACGATGTGAGGAGGCCGGGCCGTTCCGGAAAGTCAGGCGGGGATCTGCTTCTCGTGCCAGGTGTAGTTGAGCACGGTGTTGTCGGGACCGGTCATCGTGCCGTAGATCTGCCAGAAGCTCATGGGGGTGTCGAGCGTGTAGCGGAAGATCTTGTCGCCGGGCCGGTCGTCCACGAACACGGTCTCGACCTGGTTGGCCCAGCTCCGCACCTCGATCGTGAACGTCGAGTCGTCCGGGATGTCGAGACAGATCTCGTACGTGACCGGCTCCGGATTGCCGAGGCCGTACTGGCGGCCGTCCACGGCCACCCGCCTGTAGTTGGAGTAGATCCAGCCGGCGTAGGCCCGCGTGTATCCGCCCGCGGAGCAGTCGACGCCGGAAGGGGCCGCGGAGGCGGGACCGATTCCGGTGAGCATGGCGCCGAAGACGCCGAGGACGACGGCGAAAACGGGAGTGGTGCGCTTCATGCCTCTCCTCCATCCGTGACAGCGAAACCCGCAACTAAATAGTTGAAGGCTAAACCGATCTTTACAGGGGCTGTCATATCCAGACAAGTCCGGGTAATAGGCCGGACATGCTTCGCGACGGGTTATATTCGGCCCTTAACCCAGACCTGGTGTCCGCCAGATGATCGCCACCTCGCCCGTGACCCGACTGGATCGCCAGGTCGGGGCCGCTGGAACGACCCTCCGCCGGCGCCGGCGCGGGCCGGTCCAGAACCGGCGGGGTGAAGGCCCGGATTTCTTGCCATCCGGCGCGACGGCCGTGAAAGGCGATGAAACGAGGCCGGATGTCGGCCGCGCGTGTGGTGAGAACGCGCTCTATGACTGCCGGGCGGGGTCCGGATAGGCGCGGGCGAGGTGCGCCGCGACCGCGTCGGCCGCCGCGCCGGCGTCTCCGTCCTCGATGGCCCGGTGGATGCGCCGGTGGTCGTCCTGCAGCCCGCCGGTGTCGCCGAGCCGTACGACGGCGTCCTCGGCGTAGCGGCGCACGGAGTCGCGCAGCGCCCGCATGACCGCCACGATCAGCCGGTTGCCCGGCGCCTCGGCCAGAGCCAGGTGGAAGGCGATGTCGTGCTCGACGAACTCGGCGGCGTCGCGGGTCGCGTCCATGGCCGCGACCGCCTCCGCCATCCGCGCCGCCGCCGTGCGCGTGGAAGCCGCCGACGGGGCCGTCGCCGCCCGGACGGCGGCCCACTGCTCGATCATCAGCCGGGTGTCGATCACCTCGCGCATCGAGAGCGTGGCGAGGCCGAGATGCAGCCGGAGCAGTTCGGTGAGCGCGCTTCCCGGGCGGGAGGTGAGCACCGCCCCGGCGTCCGGGCCCCGGCCCACCTGCGACGTGACAACGCCGAGGGTCTCCAGCACGCGCAGCGCCTCCCTGACCGACGACCGGCCGACGCCGAGCTGCTCGGCGAGCTGGCGTTCGCCCGGCAGCCGGTCGCCCACGGTCAGGCCGTCGGCCGCTATGCGCTCCTCGATGCGGGCGAGCACCTCCTCGAAGGCGCGCGGGCGGGCGTCCCCACGCCGGGCTTTCTCGACGGTCACCGCGGCTCCTCATGACGCCGGTGTCGCCGGAGGGCGCACCAGGATGTATGGTCTGACCATATTTGGTCTGACCATACACGCCCGGGAGGGCACGTGCGGGTAGCCCTGTTCGTCACCTGCGTCAACGACACGCTCTTCCCGGACACCGGGCGGGCGGTCGTGCGCCTGCTGCGCCGGCTCGGCGTCGAGGCCGACTTCCCCCACGCCCAGACCTGCTGCGGCCAGATGCACGCCAACACCGGCTACCGCGACGAGGCCGTACGACTGGCCAAGCGGGGCGTGGCGGCGCTGCGCGGCTACGACGCGGTCGTCGTCCCCTCCGGCTCGTGCGCGGCCATGATCCGCGAGCAGTACCCGAGGCTGGCCGGGCCGCGGGGACCCTTCGCCGACGCGGTGGCGCGGGTCGTGCCGAGGACCTACGAGCTGACCGAGTTCCTGGTCGACGTGCTGGGGGTGACCGACGTGGGCGCGTACTTCCCGCACCGGGTCACCTACCACCCGACCTGCCACTCGCTGCGGGGGCTCCACCTGGGCGACCGCCCGCTGACGCTGCTACGCGCCGTCAAGGGGCTGGAACTGGTGCCGCTGCCGGGCGCGGAGGAGTGCTGCGGCTTCGGCGGCACCTTCGCGCTGAAGAACGCCGACGTGTCGGCGGCGATGTGCGCCGACAAGGCGCGCGCGGTCCTCGGCACCGGCGCCGAGGTGCTGTGCGCGGCCGACAACTCGTGCCTGATGCACATCGGCGGCATGCTCGGCCGGCAGAAGTCCGGCGTACGGGTGATGCACCTGGCCGAGATCCTCTGCGCGACCGAGACGGCGGGAGTCCGATGAGCGTCACCTTCCTCGGCATGCCGGCGGACCGTCCCTTCCCCCGCAACGCCGCGAGAGCCGTACGGGACTCGCAGTTGCGGTTCAACCTGCGCAAGGCGACCGGGACCATCAGGGCCAGGCGGGCGGGCGTCGTCGCGGAGGCGCCCGACTGGGCCGAGCTACGCGAGGCCGGCAAGGCGATCAAGGAGCACACGCTCCGCAACCTGGACAGATATCTGGTCCAGCTGGAGGAGGCGGTCACGGCGGCCGGGGGCCGCGTCCACTGGGCCGCCGGCGCGGCCGAGGCCAACCGGATCGTCGCCGACCTGGTGAAGGCCACCGGCGAGACCGAGGTCGTCAAGGTCAAGTCGATGGCCACCCAGGAGATCGGCCTCAACGAGGCGCTGCTGGAGCACGGCATCACCGCTTACGAGACCGACCTCGCCGAGCTGATCGTGCAACTGGGCGACGACCGGCCCTCGCACATCCTCGTCCCCGCCATCCACCGCAACCGCGCGGAGATCCGGGAGGTCTTCGCCGAGCACATGTCCGGCTGGGGCAGGCCCGCCCCCGACGACCTGACCGACGACCCCGCGGCGCTGGCCGAGGCGGCCCGGCTCCACCTGCGCGAGCGCTTCCTGAAGACCAAGGTGGCGATCTCCGGGGCGAACTTCGCGATCGCCGAGACCGGCACCATGGTCGTGCTCGAGTCGGAGGGCAACGGCCGCATGTGCCTGACCCTGCCGCGCACCCTGATCAGCGTCGTCGGCATAGAGAAGGTGCTGCCGTCCTGGCGTGACCTGGAGGTCTTCCTCCAGCTCCTGCCGCGCAGCTCCACGGGGGAGCGGATGAACCCCTACACCTCGATGTGGACCGGCGCCGCGGAGGGGCAGGAGTTCCACCTCGTGCTGCTCGACAACGGCCGCACCGGCGTCCTCGCCGACGAGGTCGGACGGCAGGCGCTGCGCTGCATCCGCTGCTCGGCCTGCCTCAACGTCTGCCCGGTGTACGAGCGGACCGGCGGCCACGCGTACGGCTCGGTCTATCCAGGGCCGATCGGGGCGATCCTGACACCGCAGTTGCGCGGCATGGGCTCCGAGCTCGACCGCTCGCTGCCGTACGCCTCCTCGCTGTGCGGCGCTTGCTACGAGGTCTGCCCGGTGGCCATCGACATCCCGTCCGTACTCGTGGACCTGCGTTCCCGCGCCCGCCACTCCTGGCCGGAGCGCGCCGGGATGGCGGCGGCCGGATGGGTGTTCGAGCGGCAGGGGCGGCTGGCGGCCCTGCAGCGGGCCGGAGGACGGCTGCGCCGGTTCGTGCCCCGCAGACTGCCGGGGCCGCTCGGCAGGTGGACCGACACCAGGGATCTCCCCGAGGTGCCAAGGGAGTCGTTCCGCGACTGGTGGGACCGCACGGACGGAGGCCGCCGATGAGCTCCCGCGACCTGATACTCAACCGGGTCCGCCGCGCCCTGGCGGGCGTGCCCGACGTAGAGATCGCCCGCGCCTACCGCGGGCCCACCTCGGCGCCGGGCGACATCCGCCTGTTCGAGCAGCGGGTCCGCGACTACCGCGCCGTGGTCCACGTCGTGGACGAGGCGGGCGTGGCGGACCGCGTCGCGCGATCTCTCGCCGGGCGCGGGGCGCGCAGGGTCGTCGTGCCCGCGGGGTTCCCCTCCGCGTGGTCCGCCGCCGAGGGCGTGGCGGCGATCGCCGACGATCCGCCGCTGAGCGCCGCCGGCCTCGACGAGGTCGACGGCGTGCTCACCACCTGCGCGGTCGCGATCGCCGAGACCGGCACGATCGTCCTCGACGCCGGGCCCGGCCAGGGGCGGCGGGCGCTCTCGCTGGTGCCCGACTACCACCTGTGCGTGGTGCGCGCCGCGCGGATCGTGGCGGGGGTGCCTGACGCCGTCGCCCGGCTGGACCCCACACGCCCCCTGACCTGGATCAGCGGCCCGTCGGCGACCAGCGACATCGAGCTGAACCGGATCGAGGGCGTCCACGGCCCCCGGACGCTCGAAGTGCTGATCGTGACCTGAGCGCCACCTCGATCAGAAGCGCAGCAGCGCCCCGATGCCGTCCGGCGACTCGATGCGCGGGACGAACCACAGCTCGGCGTCGGTCGCGGCCACCGCACGCGCGAGGGCGGCGTCGGCGCGCTCCTCGACCGGCCGCTCGACCCCCCAGGCGGCCAGTTCCGCCGGGTCGGTGGACAGCTGCGTGGGCTCCGGCCCGATCCACATCGTGGCCGTCGAGGACGGGTCGTCGTGCATCAGCACCACGCCCACCCGCCGGTCGCGCAGCGCGCGCGCCGTCTCCGTCAGGCCCGTCACGGCGTTGCCCGCCGCGTACGTGTCCAGCAGATCCTCGCAGCGCCGCTCGGCCCAGGCCCGGCAGGCGCCGTCGACCTCCCTCCTGAAGTGGTCCAGGTCGGCGCCGGGGGCGCGGCTGCCGTGCTCGGCCACCGTCAGCCGCCGTACGACGTCCTTGGCGAGGTAGTCGGTCACGAGCGAGCGGGCCTTGGGATCGCCGGCCAGGACGACGACCTCCGCGCCGATGCCGTGCGCCTCCTTCTCCACCACCTCGGCGAGGGCCACGGCGTTGCGGCGCCAGCCCTCCTCGACCTCCCGGTCGAAGTTGGCCTGCGACCGGCCGCCCTGCCCGGTCTTCTGGAGCGGCCTGTCCGGGTCCGCCACCTCCACGGTCAGCTCCCGCCGCTGTCCGTCGGCCACGACGACCACCTCGCCGCCGGCCCGGTCGGCCAGCACCTCGACGTGCGGCACGTGCTCGCCGCGCTGCGCGAGCAGCGGCACCACGTGGGGGAGCGGCGACCACCGCGCGGTCTGGCGGCGCGGCCGGTGGGCGAGCGCCTCGGTGAGCACGATCTCGCCTCCCGTGGCGAAGGCCGCGCGTCCCGGCGCGACCCACGAAGGATCGAGCATCAGCTCGCCGATGGGATCGAGGTCCGAGGCCGGCGCGCCCTCCTCCGCGAGCCGCTCCCTGAGCTGGGCCCAGCGACGCTGGATCACGTTGGCCGTGCCCTCCGTCGACCGGTCGGTGTCCACGTATACCGAGGCGTACGGGCCGCCGCGCTCGTACAGCCGGCGGATGAAGTCCAGTCTCACAGGCCCTCCTCACCAGCGCTGGCGTTCCACCCCGAGTCCGAGTGCCTCCGCCACCTCCGCGATGTTGTGGAACGTCATCTCCGGCAGCCGCCGTACCGCCTCGATCACGGCGTCCGGCGCGTTCTTGCCCTCGGCGTGGGCGAGCAGTTTGGCCGGGTCGGCGGGGAAGCCCGCGTCGCTGAGCCAGGTGGCGAGGTGGCTGCGGCGTTCCACGTCGGCGGGGGTGATGCCGAGCGGAGTCCCGGGCTCGCGGCCCGGCGGGTGCCTGCGAGGCGGTGACATGTCCTCCTCGGGCTGCTGCGTCGGCTCCGGCTCGCGCCACTCCTCGACCCGGGTGCGTCCCGCGCCCTGTACGAGGCCTTGCGTCTCGTGCTTCTGCTCCTCGTCGAGTCGCCGGCCGTGCTTGTCGCTGCCGCGCTGGATACTCATGACCTCACCTCCCGATTAGGGTCACTGTCGTGCGTCGTACCCGGACCGCCTGCCCCAAACATCGGGAGCGGCGAGGCGGCTCCCCGCATAATCTGCGGGAAGCGAGAAACCCGCTCAGGTGATGGAGTGACGCATTGTTCGACGAGCGGCTGACGGTCAACACGGAACGGCTGATCCTCCGGCCGTTCGGCTTCGCGGACGCCGACCGGGTGCGGGCGATCGTCCAGGACGGCGCGCACCTCACGGCACTGCCCCCGGGCGCTCCCGGGCACGCCGCCGGCATCGCGCAGTGGCTGTCGTACGGCGTGCACGAACTGTGGCGCTCCGGCCAGGGCATCCATCTCGCGATGCACGCGCGGGACGCCATCGTCGGGTCGATCAGCGTCTTCAAGGCGCAGTGGGGCGCGGGCACCGCGGAGGTGGGATACGGCGTGCACCCCGGCCACCGCCGCCGGGGGTACGCGACCGAGGCGGTCCAGGGGCTCGTGGGCCGCCTGCTCGGCGAGGGCCCGCTGCGCCGGATCGAACTGCGCGCCAACGCCGACAACCTCGCGTCGATCAGGGTCGCGGAGAAGGCCGGCTTCATCCGTGAGGGACTGCTGCGCGGCGCGGGATTCGAGGACGACGGCCCGCACGACCTCGTGGTGTTCGGCCGGCTGCGCGGCGACGGACGCTCCCTCCAGCGCCACAGGATCGAGAGCGAGCGCCTGGTCCTGCGGCCGTTCTCCAAGCACGACGCCTTCGACGTCGTCGACGCGGTCAAGGGCGATCCGGAGATCGCGCGCTGGATGACATGGGCCGAGGGATACACGCTGGAGCGCGCCCTGGAGTGGTGCACCCGGCTCGCGCACTCGAACGGCCCCGGCTATGGTGGCAGCTTCGCGATACAGCCGAAGGACGGGGAACGGCTCGCCGGAGCCATCGGCGTGCAGCGCGAGGACCACCAGCGCATGGACGCCGAGTTGGGGTACTGGATCGCGCCGTGGGCCCGCCGCAGGGGATACGCGGTGGAGTCCGTCCAGCTGGCCACGGCCCACCTGTTCGATCTCGGCTTCCACCGCGTCCATCTGCTGGTCGCGACGGGCAACCACGCCAGCCAGGCGGTCGCGAGGAAGGCCGGGTTCATCGAGGAGGGCATCATGCGGCAGGCGTTGCCGGTCCCGGGGGGCTGGGCGGACGCGGTCCTGTTCGGCATGCTCCGCGGGGAAATTTCATGGCAATAGGTAAAGAATTCCCCTAGTCACTGGGCTGCTCGGTCAAGCGGCCACCATGATTGAGGGCCGGAAGGCTATCCTCACCAGCCGTGAGCCTCCCGCCGGCAGGCGAGCACGCGTCCCCGGCGCGGGCGACCCCGGCCGGCGCGCCCGGGCGGAAACCGGCCAGGACGGCGAGCGGGGATCGTGAACGACGCAGGTCAACCGCAGGGAGATCGACCAGATGAAACCGCCGCTGTTGCTCATCGGCCACGGCACACACGATGAGACCGGCGTCGCCGAGTTCGGCAGGTTCGTCCACCGGCTCCGCTGCCGTCTGGACGGGCTGCCCGCCGAGGTGAGCGGCGGCTTCATCACGAACGCCCGCCCCCCGCTCGGCGACTCCATCGCCTCTCTCGTGGCCCGTGGGCACCACCATCTGATCGCGGTGCCGCTCAGCCTGACCGGCGACCGGCGCGCGCTCGGGGACATCCCCGGCACCATGGCCCTCGAGCAGGAGCGGCACCCGACGCTCGAATACGACCTCGGCCGCCCGCTCGGGCCCGACCCGCGCGTGCTCAAGCTGCTCGCGGAGCGGCTCGCCGACGCCCGCGCGGAGATGCCGCGGTTCGTGAGCGACGAGCCGCCCGCCGAGATCACACCCGCGGAGACCGCGGTCGTCCTGGTCGGGCACGGCTCCACCGACCCCGCCGTCAACGCCGAGGTCCACCGGGTCTCGCGGTTGTTCTGGGAGACCCACGCCGCCGACCTGCTGACCGTGGAGACGGCGTACGTCTCGCACACCCGCCCGGGGGTGCCCGGGGGCCTTGAGCGCTGCCGCAGGCTGGGCGCCAAGCGCGTGATCGTCCTGCCGTACGTCCTGTTCGCCGGCGGGGTCCTCGAACGCATCTGGGCGCAGGCGCTCGCGTACGGCGCCAACCACGAGGGCCTCGACATCCGCTGCGCCGAGGTGATCGGCGACTGTGAGGGCCTCGCCGACGTGGTCATCGAGAGGTACGAGGAGGCGCTCGCCGGAGGCGGGCAGTCCACGTCGCCGGCCGCGCGCCCGTCCACGGCGTCACCGCTGACCAGGCCGTTCCCCGTGAGGCGCGCGGAGCATGGCGCGGGCTTCGCGACCGGCGGCGCCGCGCGCCTGACCACGGTCAGGGAGCCCGAGGGCGAGCCGCTGGACCCGGAACAGCTCGACGTGGACGTCCTCGACATCGAAGCGATCGAGGCGATCGAGGCCGATCTGCCGGAACCCGAGGCGGAGGGCGAGAACGGAGCGGATAGCATGATCGGCGTGGCCGGCCGCGGCGAGCCGGGGGACGAACCCCGCGACGACGCGCAGGACGGGCCCCTCGCCCAGCCCGGGATCGCCAGCGCCGTCTGAGCGCCGGCCGGTCCGGGTTCCGGCCCTCGCCCGGCCCCCCGGCCGGTGGACAGCAGGCAGGCGCCGGTGCGGGCCGGACCAGCCGGCGACAGAAGGAGAGAACATGACGTTCCTCGCCGAGACCATCGGTGCCGTCCGCCCGATCGAGCCCGGCCCGATGGCGGAGGCCAGGGCCCACCAGGACAGGCTCACCAAGCCGAGCGGCTCGCTCGGAGTCCTCGAGGACGTCGCGGTGCGGCTCGCGGGCATCGCCGGGACCTGTCCGCCGCCGCTCCCCTCCCCGGTCGCCCTGGCGATCTTCGCCGCCGACCACGGCGTGCACGCGCAGGGGGTGACTCCCTGGCCGCAGGAGGTCACCGCGCAGATGGTGGCCAACTTCACCGCGGGAGGAGCGGTCGCCAACGCCTTCGCCGCCCAGGTGGGCGCGTCGGTGACGGTGGTGGACGTGGGAGTCGCGGCCGACCTGCCGCCCGCGCCCCGGCTGCTGGCCAGGAAGGTCGCGTACGGCACGGCCGACCTCTCGCAGGGGCCCGCGATGACGCCCGAGCAGGCCGAAGCGGCCCTCACGGCCGGGATCGAGGTCGCCCGCGACCTGGTGGAGGCGGGTGCGCGCTGCCTGGTCACGGGCGACATGGGCATCGCGAACACCACCGCGTCGGCCGCCCTGATCTGCGCGTTCACCGGCAGGCCCGCCGCCGAGGTGACCGGGCGAGGGACGGGTGTCGACGACGCCACCTACGAGCGCAAGATCGGGGTCGTGCGGCAGGGCCTGCGGGCCAACGGGATCGGCGAGGAGGAGGCCGTGCCGGCCGGGCCGGACGCGGCGCTGCGCGCGCTCGCGGCGGTCGGCGGCCTGGAGCACGCGGCCATCGCCGGTTTCGTGCTCGGCGCCGCGGTTTCCCGGGTGCCCGTCATCCTCGACGGCGTGATCGCCGGGGCGGCGGCCCTGGCGGCCGGCGCGATCGCGCCCGACGCGCTCGGCTACTGCCTGGCCGGGCACCGGTCCGCCGAGCCCGGCCATGCGGCGGCGCTGGCCCACCTGGGCCTCGACCCGCTCGTCGACCTGGGGCTGCGCCTCGGCGAGGGGACGGGCGGGCTGCTCGCCCACCCACTGGTCGGCGCGGCGGCGCGGGTCATGCACGAGGTCGCCACCTTCGACTCCGCAGGAGTGGCGGACAAGGGCGCGTGAGCTCTCACCGCTGACCGCGGGCGGACCACCTTGCGGACTCACAAGTCTCAACCGGCGAATGCCGCCCGAGCCCAGCGGGTAGGTTTGCCTCCTAACAATGCACGCTTGACGCGATAGGGAGACTGGGGTCATGGCGCCCTACCTGCTCGGCCTCCGCCTTGACGGGCGGCGTGTTCTCGTGGTCGGCGGCGGACGTGTCGCCCAGCGGCGGGTTCCCGCGCTGCTCGACGCCGGAGCCTCCGTCACCCTGATCTCGCCCGGAGTCACCCCCGCCCTGGACGATCTCATCGCCGCGGGGCGGGTGACCTGGGAGCGGCGGCCGTACGAGGTCGGAGACTGCGACGGCGCCTGGCTCGTGCACGCGTGCACCGACCACCGCGACGTCAACACCGCGGTCGCCGCCGAGGCGGAGGCCAAGCGCATCTGGTGTGTGCGAGCGGACGACAAGGACGCCTCCGCGGCCTGGACCCCCGCCAGCGGCCGGGTGGACGAGGTCGGCGTGGCGGTCACCGCCGGTGGCGACCCCCGCCGCGCGGCCGGCATCCGCGACGCGATCGTCGGCGCGCTGCGCGACGGCACCGTGGACGCCAGGCGGCACCGCACCAAACCGGTCGGCGTCGCGCTGGTGGGCGGCGGCCCCGGCGACCCCGGGCTGATCACCGTGCGCGGACGCCAGCTCCTGGCCCAGGCCGACGTGGTCGTGGCCGACCGCCTCGCGCCGCGCGCGCTCCTCGACGAGCTGTCGCCGGACGTCGAACTGATCGACGCCGCCAAGGTGCCGTACGGCCGGTCGCTGTCCCAGGAGAAGATCAACGAGCTGCTCGTCGAGCACGCCCGCCGGGGCAGGTTCGTCGTACGGCTGAAGGGCGGCGACCCATTCGTCTTCGGCCGCGGCGGCGAGGAGATGATCGCCTGCGCCCAGGCGGGGATCCCGGTGATCGTGGTGCCCGGGATCACCAGCGCGGTCGCCGTCCCCGGGGCCGCCGGGGTCCCGGTCACCCACCGCGGGGTCAGCCAGGAGTTCCACGTCATCTCCGTGCACGTCGCCCCCGGCGATCCGAGGTCCACGGTCGACTGGCCCGGATTGGCGCGATCGACCGGAACCCTGATACTTCTCATGGCGGTCGAAAGGATCAAGGAGGTCGCCGAGGCGCTGGTTCGAGACGGACGTTCACCGGAAACTCCCGTGATGGTGGTACAGGACGGTACTCTTCCGACCCAGCGAGCCGTTTCCGCGACGTTGTCGACCGTGGCGGAACGCGTGACCGCGGCCGGAGTGCGGCCTCCGGCGATCGTGATCGTCGGCGAGGTCGTCAAGGTCGGCCAGGAGATCGATATGGTGCGAGCGGAGCGGGTCCCGTGAGATCGGCAGCCAGGAACACGCCCGAGCGCGGGACCGGTGCGGGTTCCGGCGACGCCGTGACCGAGGAGCCGGACATCGAGGAACACCCGGAGTCGCCGGGGGAGCGGACCATCGCTTTCCGCCCGATCAGGGACGACGAGCCCGCTCCTGAGCTCGCTTCGCATCCCGAGGATTCACGCGCCCCCTCCGAGCCTGCCGAGGAGCAGGACGCCCCCGCCGCCGAGGCGACGGACGACGCGGCTCCGGACGACGCGGTTCCGGACGACACGGCCCCGGACGACGCGGCCGTGAACGACACCGTCGTGGACGACACGGGCGCCGGTGACGCCGGGGACGGCGTCGTGGCGCCGGACGCGCCCGGATCCTCCGCGGACGCCGAGAGCACCGAGAGCACCGAGAGCGCCGAGGCCACGGAGAACGCCGAGAGCCCGGAGACTACTGAGAGCGCCGAGAGCACGGAGAGCGCCGAGGATGAAGAGTCCGGCGACGATCGCTCGTTCCCGCTGCCGGAGCCGGTCTCCGCGGCGCTGACCGAGGCGCTCAACCAACTCCGTACGGCGGTGAAGGACCTGCACTTCGGTCTCGACGTGCCGGGCGCGGAGGAGGCGCGCAAGGCGCAGGCGGCGGTCCTGGCGCAACTCGACGACTACGTCATCCCGCGCGTCCACATGAGCACCGCGCCCGCGCTGGTCGTCGTGGCCGGCTCCACCGGGGCGGGCAAGTCCACCATCGTCAACTCGCTCGCCGGGCGGCAGGTCTCGGCCACGGGCGTGCGCCGCCCGACCACGGCCACGCCCGTGCTCGCCTGTCACCCCGACGACCACAAGTGGTTCGCCGAGGGCGACCTCCTCCGCGACGTGGAGAGGATCGAGGAGCCCACGCGGGACGCCGCGCCCGGCAGCGTGGTGCTGACGTCGAGCCCGTCCCTGCCCCGCGGACTCGCGCTGCTCGACACCCCCGACATCGACTCGGTCGTGGAGGAGCACCACGAGATCGCGCATCGCATGCTGGACGCCGCCGACCTGTGGGTGTTCGTCACCACGGCGTCCCGGTACGCCGACGCGCCGTCGTGGGGTCTCCTGCGGCGGGCCAAGGAACGCGGGGCGCGCCTGGTCATCGTGCTATCCCGGGTGCCGCCGAGGTCGCGGGACGTCGTAGTCAAGCACTTCGGCCGCATGCTGAAGGAGTACGGCCTGAGCGAGGTCGAGTGCTTCGTCATCAACGAGACGACGGTGCAGGGCGCGCGGCTGCCCGAGATCGAGATCGCCGACCTGCGGATGTGGCTGTCCACGATGTCCGCCGACGACGAGCGGCGGCAGGCGGCGGTCAAGGCGACGCTGAACGGCGTGCTGAACAGCTTCCGCACCCGGCTGCCCGCCCTCGCCCGGCATCTGGAGACCCAGGTCGCCCTGCGGGCCGATCTGCGGTCCGACGTCGACGCGGCGTACATGGGGGCCCTGGCGGGGATCGACGAGGCGACCAGGGACGGCTCGCTGCTGCGCGGAGAGGTGCTAGCGCGGTGGCAGGACTTCGCCGGCTCAGGCGACCTCATGCGCGCGCTGCGGCTGCGGCGCGGCGCCAAGGGCAACCAGCAGGGCCCCGAGCGGGTGCGCGGGCTGAAGACCGCGCTGCGGACCGGCATCGAGGCGCTGGTCAACTCGGCCGTCCAGCAGGCCGCCGAAGAGGTCGTGACGCGCTGGCGGCAGCGGGCGGGCGCGGGCGACCGGCTGGCTGCGACGCCGGGACTCGGCCGCCCTGCGGAGGAGATCGGACGGAGGACCACCAAGACCGTCACCGCCTGGCAGGACCACGTCACCGAACTGATCCGCACCGAGGGCGTGACCAAGCGGTCGGTGGCCAAGCTGATCTCGTTCGACGTGGAGTCGCTCTCGCTGATCTTCATGATCGGCCTGCTCGGCTACGGCGCCACGGACGCGACGGCGGGCGGGGGCGCGAGCGCGCTGCCCCAGCGGCTGCTGCGCGGCCTGCTCGGAGCCGAGTCGCTGCGCAACATCAGCGCCAAGGCCCGCAGCGACCTGCGTGCCCGCGTCGGCCTGCTCTTCGACGAGGAGACCCTGCGGTACGTCGACGCGCTCGACAGCGCGGGCATCCCTGACGAGGCGGCGGCGACGCGGCTGTACCAGGCAACGTACAACCTCGAGGTCGCACGATGACGGAGCCGATCCGGCGGCTCACACCCGAGTACGTCTCCGGCACACGGTGAGGAACCCATGACGGCTGTCAGCACCGCCGAAACGCAGCACGGGCTCGGCTCCAGGCTCGCCGCCCTGGCCAAGATCGTCGAGCTGGGGCAGGAAAGGCTGGATCCCGCGCTGGTCACGGAGGCGGCCCAGCTCCTGCTCAGAGCGGGCGACCGGCTCAAGCTGTCGTCCGACCACACCGTCGTCGCGCTCGCGGGCGGCACGGGCAGCGGCAAGTCGTCCCTGTTCAACGCCGTCTCCGGGCTGGAGCTCTCGCCCATCGGCGTACGCCGGCCGACCACCGCCCGCACCCATGCCTGCGTGTGGGGCATCGACGGCGCGGGCCCGCTGCTCGACTGGCTGCAGATCCAGTGGCGGCACCGGTTCGCCCGGGCCAGCGCGCTCGACAAGGGCGAGAGCCAGTTGCACGGGCTGGTCCTGCTCGACCTGCCCGACCACGACTCGATCCGCGCGCTCACCGACGACGAGGCCCACCGGCTGATCCAGGTGGCCGACCTCATCGTGTGGGTGCTCGACCCGCAGAAGTACGCCGACGCCTCCGTGCACCGGCGCTACGTGACCGAGCTGACCGGCCACGACGCGGTCACGGTCTTCGTGCTGAACCAGGCCGACCGGCTCACCCCGGAAGAGCAGGCGGAGTGCGTGGCCGACCTGGAGGACCTTCTGCGGCGTGAGGGCGTGAGCCACCCCCGGGTGGTGGCGACCTCCGCCACCACCGGCAAGGGCGTGGACAGCCTGAAGGCCGTGCTGGCCGAGTCGGTGGCCGCGAGGCGCGCGGCCTACCAGCGCCTCGAAGCCGATCTCGACCGGCTGGTGCAGCGGCTGGTGAAGGACCTGCCGGAGCTGCTGCGGGTGGAGCCCACGGTGGACGGGGCGCGGCGAGCCGGGCTGGTCGACGCGCTGTGCGACGCGATCGGCGTGTCCGCTCTGGGTGAGGCGCTGGAGAACGTCCACGCCGTCCGCTCCGTCGACTGGGTCGGCTGGCCGTACGCGCGCTGGACGGCCAGGCTGCGGCCCGACCCGCTCAAGAGCCTGCGCCTCGGGGCGGTGAAGGACGACATCCGCGGCCTGGTCGCGAGCTCGGTCACCGCTCAGCCCGCCGAGGTGGACAACGCGGTGCAGGCGCTCGCCGACGGGCTGACGGCCGGCATGCCCGAGGTGTGGCGCGACGGCGTGCGCGAGGCCGCCCGCTCGCGGGTGGACGAGCTTCCCGAGGCGCTGTCGAACGATCTGTCGGAGGTGGCTCCGCCGCTCGACCGGGTGCCCGCGTGGTGGTGGCTGCTGAAGATCTGGCAGTACCTCCTGGTGGCCATGTTCGTCGCGAGCCTCGCCTGGGCCGGCGCGATCCTCGCGTACGGCGTGTTCAAGGCGGGGCGTCCGCCGGCCCAGCTCCTGGGTGACGTGGGCGTGCTGCCCTGGGTGGGGCTGATGATCGTCAGCGTCCTCGGGCTCGGGCTGTTCTCGGCCCTGGCGAGCAGGAACTTCGTGGTGCTCGCGGCGGGCAGGGAGCGCGACCGGCTGGAGCGCGACATGAGACGCCGGGTGGGCGTCCTGGCGCAGGACATGGTCGTCGGACCGGTCGAGCGCGAACTGGACCGCTACAACGCGTTCTTCGGCGCGATGGCGGCCGCCCGGCGCTGACGCGCGGCGCGGACGGGCGGCGCGGACGGGCGGCGCGGACGGGCGGCGCGGACGGGCGGCGCGGACGGGCGGCGCGGACGGGCGGCGCCGCCCCTGACGAGCGCCGACCCTGGACGGGTGTCGACCTGGATGGGTGTCGACGCTGGACGAGCGTCGTCCACAGGTGCCGCGTCATCCCCAGAACGCGGTTCTGGCCGGTGGAGTGGTGACGTGCCCGGCCAGTGTGGTCACCCGGGCCCGGCGAGTGACCGGGCCGGGGAGGCACATCGATGAACGACATCTACGTCACGCTGAGCGGGAACGTCACAGACGACCCGCGGCAGTACCAGTTCCGCGACGGCTCTCGCGTGACCTCGATGCGGATGGCCGTGAACAGGCGCGTCCTCGACCAGCAGACCAACACCTGGCAGACCAGGGACACCACGTACTACACCGTGCGCTGTTACCGGGGGCTGGCCGACAACGTCCAGCAGTCGATCCGCAGGGGCCACCCGGTGGTGGTGTACGGCAAGCTCCGCATCAAGCAGTTCGAGCGTGAGGGCGAGCAGCGGTTCTGGGCGGAGATCGAGGCCACCTCCGTGGGCCATGACCTGAAGTGGGGCATCGCCACGTTCGAGAAGCCGATCCGGGCCTACTCGGCGGGCGCGCCGAGCGACGGTGAGCGCCGGGCGATGGAAGACGCGACGCGGGAGTGGGAGCTGACCGGCCCCACCGCCCTCGGCGGGGGAATCGCCGAGGACGGTGGCGGTGACGAGGCGTTCGACGCTCTCGTCGGCGGACGAGGCGCGGACGGCGAGGCCGCGCAGGCCGCCGGAGCACGGGAGAGCGCCGGAGTCCGCGAGACCTGGCCGGCAGGGGACACGGGACCGGCCGCCCAGCCGGGGGAGACCGGCCTGGGGGACGCGCAGGAGGCGACGGACGCCGCGACAGCCCTGGGCGATGCGGCCGCCCCGCGCGACGCGTCCGATACGGGCGACGCGTCCGATCCGGAGGCCGAGGGGGGCGACTCTCAGGGCGGCGAGGACGCCTGGCTCACACGCGCTGTCGCCGCCTGACGATGCCCGCCGCCCCACCCGCCCCGCCCCGCCTCGGAGAGGCACGCTGCCCTGGCGGCACCGCCGTGACGGGGGAGGTTCGCTGCTTCGGGGTACCGCCGTGGCGGGGGAGGCGCGCTCGCCGGGCGGCTTGGGGCCTTCCCGCCGGGCCGCCCGGCGGCACCGCACCGCCTGGACGGGCACGGCTGGTGCTCACGAGCCGGGCGTGGGGCACGGGCAGGGGTGGACGAGGCCCGGGTGCGGGATCGGCATGGGTGAACGTGGGACGGGCACCGGTGGGCAGGGCTGGCGGGCACGGGTGGACCCGGGTCGGGTGTCCGTATTCCGCCGCCGGTCGCCGGGCCCGGCGCAGCCGGGGACCGCTCAGGTCCAGATGACGCCTCGCACCATGGCTGCTCCTTCCGGCGGTGGCCCACTTCTCGCTGGTTTCCCCCGTATCCCACACCCCACGTGTCCGTCTGCTCGGGTCCTTAGGAGTCCGCGGGCAAACCGCCGCAGACAGTCCCATAGCCCATCAGAAGCAGATGGTCACCGTGCCAAGGTAGCGGTTCCCGTCGCGCTTCGCACCCTCCGCAATTATTGTGTTACTCATCGTGAGATGGAGCCTTCGGCCACTGGGGGGCGGGATGACGGCGACCGGTCAGACCACGGCCAGGCCACGAAGCCCGATCTGCTCGCGAAGTCGCTGGCCACTGCTGGCCCAGCCGCCGGCCCTCGTGGCCTACGTGTGCGCGATCGTGGCGTTCGACGCGGTCCTGATCGCCGTGCTGGCGAAGTCCGTCGTGTTCCACGCTCCCCACCTGGTCGTGTTCGCGGCGCTGACCGCGTGCGGTGCCGTGTGCATCGAGGCGACCCGCCGCCTCGGCATGCCGGCCGGGGTGTCCCGCGACCTGTTGTCCGCCTGGTGGCTGCCGGTGGCGTTCCTGCTTCCGCCGGTCTACGCGCTGCTCGCGCCGATACCGATGCAGATCCTGCTGCAGCTCAGGGTCCGGTCGACCGTGCTGTACCGCCGCGTCTTCAGCGCCGCGGCGATCGGGCTCGCGGCGGCCTGCGCCTCCGCGGTCTTCCATCGCTGGATCCCCGGCCCCGCGCCGCTGTCGTCCGGAGAGAGCAGGCCGATCGCGGTCGCGGCGGTCTGCGCGATGCTGTTCACGGTGCTCAACACCGCGCTGATCGCGGTCGCGGCGCACGCGTCGGACCCGGAGAGCCGCTGGGGCGAGGTCCTGTGGGACCGCGAACGCGTCATCCTCGACGCGGTCGAGCTCTGCCTCGGCGTGCTCGTCGCGGCCGTCTGCGGGCTCAACCTGGCGCTGCTGCTGCTCGTGCTGCCTCCCGTCGTGCTGCTCCAGCGGAGCCTGCTGCACGCCCAGCTCCAGGCCGCGGCGCGTACGGATCCGAAGACGGGCCTGCTGAACGCGGCCGCCTGGCAGCGGGAGGCGGACACGGAGATCGCGAGGGCCCAGCGGAGCGGTGACACCCTCGCCCTGGTCCTGGTGGACATCGACCACTTCAAGAAGGTCAACGACACCTACGGGCATCTGGTCGGCGACCAGGTCCTCGCCCAGGTGGCGGCGACCCTCCGCACCCAGCTGCGCGAGTACGACGTGGTCGGGAGGTTCGGCGGCGAGGAGTTCGTCGTGCTGCTGCCCGGCGCCGACGTGCGCGAGGCGCGGCGGGTGGCCGAGCGGCTGCGCGCCCGGGTGGGCCGGATGGTGGTCCCGTCGGAGCAGGCGGCGGTGACGGTCACGGTGTCCGCCGGGGTGGCGATCATGAACATGCACGGTGAGGATCTCATCGAGTTGCTGGCCGCCGCCGACCTCGCGCTCTACCGCGCCAAGGAGCTCGGCAGGGACAGGGTCTGCCTTCCCGCCGCACCAGTGGCTCCGCCTCCGCGCAGCGCGGACGGCGCTGCCGGTGCTATCCCCTAGGCTTGAAGGTATGCCGGAGTACATCTATACGTTGCAGCGCGTGCGCAAGGCGCACGGTGACAAGGTGGTCCTCGACGATGTCACGTTGTCGTTCCTGCCGGGGGCCAAGATCGGTGTCCTGGGCCCGAACGGCACGGGCAAGTCGACGCTGCTCAAGATGATGGCGGGGCTGGAGCAGCCGTCCAACGGTGACGCCCGGCTGATGCCCGGCTTCACTGTCGGCATCCTGATGCAGGAGCCGAAGCTCAACGAGTCGAAGACCGTGCTGGGCAATGTCGAGGAGGGCGTCGCCGAGACCAAGGCGATGCTCGACCGGTTCAACGCGATCGCCGAGCAGATGGCCACCGACTACAGCGACGAACTGCTGGAGGAGATGGGCCGTCTGCAGGACGCGCTCGACCACCGCAACGCGTGGGACCTCGACAGCCAGCTAGAGCAGGCCATGGACGCGTTGCGCTGCCCGCCGCCGGACGCCGAGGTGTCCAAGCTGAGCGGTGGTGAGCGCCGCCGGGTCGCGCTGTGCAAGCTGCTGCTCGAACAGCCCGACCTGCTGCTGCTCGACGAGCCCACCAACCACCTCGACGCGGAGAGCGTCCAGTGGCTGGAGCAGCACCTGGAGAAGTACCCCGGCACCGTCCTGGCCGTCACCCACGACCGCTACTTCCTCGACAACGTCGCGACCTGGATCCTGGAGCTGGACCGCGGCCGGTGCTACCCCTACGAGGGCAACTACTCCACCTACCTGGAGGCCAAGGCCGCGCGTCTCAAGGTCGAAGGCCAAAAGGACATCAAGCGCAAGAAGCGCCTTGAGGAGGAGCTGGAGTGGGTGCGCTCCAACGCGCGTGCCCGCCAGACCAAGAGCCGTGCCCGTCTCCAGCGCTACGAGGAGATGGCCGCCGAGGCCGACAAGTACCGCAAGCTCGACTTCGAGGAGATCCAGATCCCGCCGGGCCCGCGTCTGGGCACGACCGTGATCCGGGCCGAGAAGCTGAGCAAGGGCTTCGGCGACCGGCTGCTCATGGACGAGCTGTCCTTCGATCTGCCGCGCAACGGCATCGTCGGCATCATCGGCCCGAACGGTGTCGGCAAGACCACGCTGTTCCGGATGATCACCGGGTCCGAGACCCCCGACACCGGGTCCATCACGGTCGGCGAGACCGTCAAGATCTCCTACGTGGACCAGAGCAGGGCCGGCATCGCCCCTGACAAGAACGTCTGGCAGGTCGTCTCCGACGGGCTCGACCACATCAAGGTCGGCAACGTCGAGATGCCCTCGCGGGCGTACGTCGCGGCGTTCGGCTTCAAGGGCCCCGACCAGCAGAAGCTCGCGGGCGTCCTGTCCGGCGGCGAGCGCAACCGGCTCAACCTTGCGCTCACCCTCAAGCAGGGCGGCAACGTGCTGCTGCTGGACGAGCCCACCAACGACCTCGACACCGAGACGCTGTCCAGCCTGGAGAACGCGCTGCTCGACTTCCCGGGCTGCGCCGTGATCACCTCGCACGACCGGTGGTTCCTCGACCGCATCGCCACCCACATCCTGGCGTGGGAAGAGGGCTCGAACTGGTTCTGGTTCGAGGGCAACTACGCCGACTACGAGAAGAACAAGATCGAGCGGCTGGGTGCGGACGCCGCCCGCCCGCACCGCGTCACCTATCGCAAGCTCACCCGCGACTGAGCCGCGCTCTCTCCGCTGTCCACGGGCGCCCGTCCCCCGCCGCCGAGCGGGGGACGGGCGCCCGTTAGGTTTGACCGGTGACCGAGCCGCTTACCGATCCGGATCAGGTGTCCCGCTACGTCTTCGAGCGCAACGTGCGTTTCGCCGACATCGACAGCTTGGGCCACGTCAACAACGTCCGCTTCTTCGACTACCTCGAGGACGCGCGGGTGGCCATGTTGTGGGACCGGCCGCGTGAGGTCGAGGGGCGCCGACAGGACCTGGTGGTGGCCCGGCATGAGATCGACTACCGGCGGGCCCTGACGTTCCGCACCGAACCGGTCCGCGTCGAGGTGTGGGTGACCGAGATCTCCAGGGTCCGCTTCACCCTGGCCTACGAGATCCGCGACGACGAGACGCTCTACGTCGAGGCGCGCACGATCTTGGTCGCGTACGACGCCGCGTCCGCCCGTCCGCGCAGGCTCGATGAGGACGAGATCCTCTTCCTCAAGCGGTTCTACGCCGCCTCCTGAGGCCCGCGCGCACGGAGAAGACCCCGAACCGAAGAGCCCGCCCGGACACCCGGTCTACGGCGGTCTCAGGGACGCCCTGATCCAGCCCTGATCCAGCCGTCGCCACACGCCGTGGTTCAGCCGTGGCACGGCCCGGGACCGGCCGCGACGCGAGAAGCCCACGGCCGGTCACGGACACGGCGAGGTCAGCCGGCGAGCAGCCAGGCGGCGGTGTCGGCGGGAAGGGCGGTGCCGTCGAGCGGGCCGCTTGTCATCAGCACCTGGTCGTGGGTCGGCAGCGCGACCGGGCCCTCACCGCAGTTGATCACACAGATCAGGCCGCCTCTCCGGAAGAACAGCGTCTCCTCGGGGGACTCCAGCCAGGTGATCGCGTCGGGCAGGGTGCCGCGCAGTTCCCGGCGCGTCCGCAGCGCACGGCGGTAGAACCACAGCGTCGAGGCCGGGTCGGCCGCCTGCCGCTCGGCCGTGAGATCGGCCCAGTCCGCGGGCTGCGGCAGCCAGGAGCCGTCACCGGGCCCGAATCCGTACGGCGGCTCTGTGCCCGACCAGGGCAGCGGCACCCGGCAGCCGTCGCGGCCCGGCACCTCGCCGTTCGACCGGGCGAAGATCGGGTCCTGCCGCGCCTGCGGTGGCAGGTCGGTGACCTCGGGCAGCCCGAGCTCCTCACCCTGGTAGAGGTAGGCGGAACCCGGCAGGGCGAGCATGGCGAGCAACGCCGCGCGGGCCCGGGCCAGACCGGCCTCCGGGTCGAGCGACCCCTGGCCGTAGCGGGTGACGTGCCGTACGACGTCGTGGTTGGACAGCACCCAGGTCGGCGAGGTGACGGCCTTGAGCGTGTCGTCGATGACCTTCCGGAAGGCCGTCGCCGACCAGGGGGCCTCCAGCCACGCGAAGTTGAAGCTCTGGTGCAACTCGTCCGGCCGCACGTACAGCGCGAGGTCCTCGGCGGAGTCGGTCCAGACCTCGCCGATGGCGACGCGGGTGCCGGGATAGGAGTCGAGCACCCGCCGCCACTCGCGGTAGATGTCGTGCACCTCCGGCCGGCTCCAGATGGGTGACCTCGCCCTGAACCCCGGGTCCGTGTTCGGCAGTCCCTCCTCCTTGATCAGGCCCATCGCGACGTCGATGCGGAAGCCGTCCACGCCCCGGTCGAGCCAGAACCTCAGGATGTCGAGGAACTCCTCCCGCACCTCCGGGTTGCGCCAGTTGAAGTCGGGCTGCTCGGGCGCGAACAGATGGAGGTACCACTGCCCGTCGGGCGCCTGGGTCCACGCCGGGCCCCCGAAGGTGGAAAGCCAGTTGTTCGGCTCTCCATGGCCGCTTCCGCCGCCCTCGGGGCCGCCGTCCCTGAACATGTACCGCGCACGCTCCTGCGAGCCCCTGGGGGACGCCAGGGCCTTCTGGAACCACGGGTGGGCGGACGAGCTGTGGTTGGGCACGATGTCCACCATCAGCCGCAGGCCGTGCGCGTGCGCGTCGGCGACCAGGTCGTCGAAGTCGGCCAGCGATCCGAACAACGGATCCACATCGCGATAGTCGGCGACGTCGTAGCCGCCGTCGGCCATGGGGGAGGGGTAGAAGGGGGTCAGCCAGACAGCGTCGACGCCGAGCTCGGCGAGGTACGGCAGGCGGTCGCGGATTCCCGCCAGGTCGCCCGTACCGTCGCCGGAGGCGTCGGCGAAGCTGCGGACGTAGATCTCGTAGACAACGGCGTCACGCCACCAGGGGGTCGTTTCCATGTGTCTTTGGCTGCCCGCTGCTTCCGTTGCTTAAGCGTTGACCATGCTGTGGGCGGCGTAGACGAGGTAGTCCCACAGCTGCTTCTCTAGCTCGGCCGGCAGTTCGAGTGACCGCACGGCGTCGCCCATGTGCCTCAGCCAGGCGTCTCGCGCCGCCTCGTCCACGACGAACGGCACGTGCCGCATCCGCAGACGGGGGTGGCCGCGCTGGTCGCTGTAGGTCCTCGGGCCGCCCCAGTACTGCATGAGGAACAGGCGGAGCCGCTCCTCCGCCCCGGTGAGGTCTTCCTCGGGGTACATCGGGCGCAGCAGGGGATCTCCCGCCACGCCCTCGTAGAACCGGTGGACGAGCCGCCGGAAGGTCTCCTCGCCGCCTACCGCCTCGTAGAAGGACAGGGTCTGCTCGCTGGTCACGATTTCAGCCTAAGCCAGCTACCGATCGGTAATATCAGGAGGCGAAGGTGAGGCTCTTCTCGTCGAATGCCCGCTTGACCCGCAGCCGCAGCTCGCGGGCGACCTCCAGGTGCCGTGCGGGCACGGTCTTCGCGCTGACGCGGAAGATAACGGACGAGCCCGACATCGACTCCAGGCCGAAGACCTGCGGCTCCTCGACGACGATCGTGTCCCGGAACTCCGGGTCCTCCCACAAGTCGGTGGCGATGCCCGTCAGCAGCTCGCGGACCGTCGCCACGTCGCTGTCGTACGGCACGGGGACATCCACCACGGCCCTCGACCAGCCCTGCGACTCGTTGCCGACCCGGGTGATCGTGCCGTTGCGCACGTACCAGACCTTTCCGTCGGCGTCACGCAGGCGGGTGATGCGGAGCGTGACGGCCTCCACCGTGCCGACCGCCACACCGGTGTCGATCACGTCGCCCACGCCGTACTGGTCCTCAAGGAGCATGAACATGCCGGCGATGAAGTCCTTGACCAGCTCCTGGGCGCCGAAGCCGACCGCCACACCGAGGATGCCGATGCTGGTGAGCAACGGCGTGATGGCGATCCCGAGCTTCGCGAAAATCATCAGCGCCGCGGTGCCCAGGACCACTACGGACGCTAGGCTCCGCAGCACCGAGCCCATCGTCTCTGCCCGGGCCCTGCGGCGCTCCGTCATGATCGCCGTCGCCGCTTCCGTGCTGGTCAGCACGGCCTTGCCGCGCAGCCGCTCCGGCAGCACGCCCACGCTGGCCCGCACGGTGACCCGCGTGATCAGCCGGTGCACGACGTTGCGGACGATCAGCGCGCCCGCCATGATCAAAGCGATCAGGAGCAGCACGTCGACGATGCCGCCCAGGAGTTGCACCCAGGCGGGAAAGTCTCTCTCGGGGAAGACGCTGTTCAGGACCGTGCAGAAGATGCCCTCGTTGTTCGCGCACGCCGCCGAGACCTTCGCGGCGACCACGTCGGGGTCGGGCACTACGGTCTGCTCAGGGCCGGGCGTCACGGGCGACAGCGGTAACACGAGGTGGATCCCCCTTGGATCGATTCAACGGCAGGTCATGGACGTAGCCAATACTGCCGACTGATCCGGCCCGCGTCACATCGCCGGGGTAGACGGAAGCGTGTCCCGTCCGGGGCCGCGGAGGGCGGACCGGACACGCTCCAGTGACGGAGGCAGGGCGAGGGCGCGCACCCGGAAGCGTGCCCGTCGCCGTTCTCCACAGGGGGATCCCCCTCGATCACCGCCCGGCCCCCCCTGCTCGACGGGGCCGGACGGCGGTCCATGATGCCGGCGGGCCGGGGGGCCCGCCGGTAGAGCCAGAATGCGGACGGGCCGGGGGCGGGCTGGACGCCGCAGCGTCGCGTCGCGCAGGGGCGGCACGACGGCCACGCTCCGCACCGGGCGTCCTGCCCGCCCCCCTAGGCCGCGGTGGATGCGGCGGCACCATGGCGACTGCGTCTTCAGCGCCTCCACCTCGATGGCCGCCACCTTCCCCTACTCGCTCACCGCGGCGAGCACACGGGCCACCTTCGTGGCCGCTCCGGCGGGGTCGTCCGCCCGGTGCATCCGCTCACCCCAGGACCACCAGTAGTCGGCCGCCTGGCAGACGACGTTCTCCGTGAGGCTCGTCGCGTCGGGGTTGATCACGCGCACGTAGGCGCGGCCCGACGGGGTGCGCACGACTCGCGCGAGCAGACCCCGCGCGTCGAGTTCGGCCACCAGATGCTCCAGGCGCCGGAAATCGTCCTCCCCCACCGTGACTTCCTCCTTTGTTTCCGTTCGCAGGCAGAATGTCTACTTTGCGTTCCCGTCTGTTCACTCTGGTGCGCCAAAGATGGCTCACAGAAGTGCTCGGGTCAACGAGGGCCTAAGTGGCTGCGGTGAAGGAAAACCCCTGCTGGTTGAAAGAAAACCCCTATCGGGGGACGATCCTTAGTCGGCAGGTTCGCATTGGGGGCTTGGCCGGGCCAACTATGGTCCATCATTATGGTGTGGTCGGAGCGCGACGGCGGCGTCACTCTCGGTCACATGGTGAGGGGCCGCTCGAGACCACGGGCTGCGAAAGCGGCCGGCCGCGAGAGAGGGGCCGGAATGTCCGGCAGGCAACACAGGGAGACGGAGATCGCGCGCCGCATTCGGGCGCGGGGCCTGGCCGCCGGGCGCGGGCTGGCCGAGATCGCCGAGGAGATCCACAACGACTGCGGGCCACAGTTCGGCACGACCAGGATCAAGGCACACCGCCTCTCGTACGGCGTGGCGCTCGCCGATGTGATCGAGCAGGTGCGCGCTCTCTTCGAGAGGGACGGAAAAGCCGTCCCCGGCATCGGAGAGACGCTACTGTCCGCGTACGAGTCGGGCATGAAGCGGCCCGGCCCGGAGTATCTCCACTACTTGTGCTCGGTCTATCGGGTGGAACCGCTGGCCCTCGGGTTCGAGAGCCCGTGTATATGCGGCCACGGACATGCCGCCGAGTTAAGTAGTGGAGCCCCACAAGAGGACAGACCTGACACTTCACCCGCTCCGTGGGTGGCGCCGGCCCCGTCGGGCGGTGCGATCCCCACGACGCACGGGGGCGAGGAGGACGAGAACGTGCTACGGAGGACGCTATTGAGGCTCCTCGCCGGCGGCGCCGTCGGGGCGACCGGCCTCCAAGAGCTCAACGAAGAGGTGCTCGGCGCGGTGGAGAACCTCCGTCGGCGTATGGACGAAACCATGGTCTCGGCCACCGTGTCGCCGGCGATGCTCGACCAGTGGGAACAGGCCACGTCCGGCTTCGGGCGGCAGTACATGAACACCCCGCCCGTACGGCTGCTCTGCGACGTCATGCTGGAGTTCGCCGCGGTGCGCAAGTCACTGGACCGCCGCCAGCCCGTCGACGTGCAGGAGCGGCTGTGCCGGATGGCGGCCCAGCTCGCCGGGCTCTCCGGGATGATCATGATCGACCTGGGAGACCAGCGGATGGCCCGGTCGTTCTTCCGCACCGGCAGGATCGCGGCCGACGAGACCGGGGACCGCGCGCTGCGGGCCTGGGTGACCGCCAGAGAGGCGCTGGTCCCGCTCTACTACGGCGACCCGCGCGAGGCGCTCACGCTGGCGAAGAAGAGCCGCGACCTGGCCGGCCACACCCCTTGCGCCGCGAGGACCATGGCGCCGGTCGTCGAGGCGAGGGCACTGGCGAAGATCGCCGGCGTCAACGGCTCGCGGCACGAGGTTGTCGAGCAGGCCAAGCGGGCCCTGCACCGCGCCAGGGCGGCCTTCCAGCAGATGAGCGACAGCGACCGGGAGGACCCGGCCTTCGGCTACACCGAGCGGCAGCTCTACTTCTACCAGGGCGACGTCCTGGTGAAGCTGGGGCAGACCGTGGAGGCCGACGTGATCCTGCAGCAGGCGCTCGACAAGTACACGGACGAGGACCTGCTCGACCAGACGCTGATCCGCTTCGACCGGGCGATGTGCCGGCTCATCGACGGCGACTTCCAGGCGGCGATCCAGCTGGGCAGGGAGGCCATCGAACTGGTCGACAAGGACCACAGGACCGACCTGCTGCTCAAACCGGCGTACGACCTGGCGAAGGCGATCAGGGCCAAGCACGGTGACTCCGCCGAATTGCAGGAGTTCTGCGAGGTGATCAAGGAGAGCCGCGTTACGATCCCGCCGGAGCTGCTCCGGGACGCCGGGTGACGTGCGTGGCGAGGAGGACGTGTGGCAGGTGACGCGCTGGCGGGACATCTCGATCCGGGAGATCCCGTGAGAGGCGGGGAGAGCGGGATCGCGCCGCTGAGGATCCGGCGGTACCGCTGGTCGGATCTCGACGCGGTGTGGTCCCTCCACCAGATCGGCCTGGCCCAGGTGGGCGTGGTGCCGGGTGACGGCGTCTACTACGACGACGACTTCCCGCGGATCACCGAGATCTACCTGGCGGCCGGGGGTGAATTCCTCGTCGGGGAGGTGCCCGGGACGGGACTCGTCGCGATGGGCGGCCTGCGGCGCATCGACGCCGGCACCGCCGAGATGTGCCGGCTGCGGGTCCACCCCGAACACCAGCGGCGCGGCTACGGCGCGCGGAT
Organism: Microbispora sp. H11081; assembly: GCF_012999535.1. Lineage (GTDB taxonomy): Bacteria > Actinomycetota > Actinomycetes > Streptosporangiales > Streptosporangiaceae > Microbispora. Next base: position 55,563 of record NZ_JABBWV010000019.1, on the reverse strand, counting down.
CACGCAGGAGCTCGAGGAGCGGGCGCGCAGGCTCGGTTACACGACGTTGCGCGGGGACACCACCCTGCGCCAGGTCGCCGCGCTGGAGCTCTACCGCAAATCCGGCTGGCGGGAGCTGCGGCGTGAGGCGTGTGGCGACAACGTGGTTATTTATATCGAGAAGCAACTGAATGGTGTGGTCTCCCCGCTTTTCTCCCGATAGATAATGCTTCCATCCCTTGGCGGATAGCTGATCCCTGCGAATACTTGTGCCTTGTCCACAAGAGTGGGGAGAGGCGCCATGAAGAAGATCATGATCCGTAAGCCGGGGACGACGAAGCTGAGCGGAACGTCGAGCGTCATCCACAAGGGGTGAGTGTCCTCCCGAACCACATCTGGGTCCGGGGAGACCTCTCCCGCGACCGTGTAGCGGCCCTCCGAGCGCTGGAGAACCATGCCTTGGGGGTGCCGCCCCCAGTGGCGCCCGTGGTCAACGGGCACCGACGGCTGCGCGGTCCGTACACGATCGGTGGCGCGCTCCTGCGCGCCCTCGTGCCGGTCGCTGTGGAGCGCTCCCCGGGCCTGGTGGCGGAGCACGACATCGAGATCCGCGCCGTCGCACCCGGCCTGCGCGCTCTGGTGCCGGCACGGCGGCAGCCCATCGAGGACCGCCTGACCGAGGACGAGCGGATCCTCGTGCCCGCGCCACGCCGCACGCTGCGGCTCGCCAACGGCGTCGCCGAGTTCGTGCGCGACTGCCTGGAGGGGCCGCGGACGCTGCTGGTGGACAACCTGCACGAGGCCGATCCCGCCGACCGCGAACTGCTGCGCGTCTTGGCGCGCCGGGTGCCGGGCCTGACGCTGGCGGTGGGCTCGGCCGAGCCGCCATGGGAGGGCATGCGGCCGGTGGAGGCGCCGGCCCATGGCGGGCCGCCCGGTGACTACATCGCCTCGGACGGCACCTCCGACGACCCCCGGGCCTACGAGGCGTACCTGTCGCTGCCGCCGGAGGAACGCGCGCGCAGGCACGACAGGCGCGCCGCCGAGCTGAGGGCCGATGACGCGGCGGTGGAGCACGCCCTGGGCGCGGTGCCGTATCACCTGGAGCACGGCGGCGACCCGGACGCGGCGGCGCGGGCGCTGTGGGCGGCGGTGGACCACTGCGTCACCGAGGGGTTCCTCCACGCCGTCGTGGAGCTGGGCTCGCGCGGCCTGCGGCTGGTGGAGCCGGGCTCGGAGCTGTGGTGGCGTTTCACCCAGCGCACCGCGACCGCCCTGGCGGGGCTGGGCCGGCGCGCGCAGGCGCAGGAGCTGTACGACCAGGCCCGGCGGGTCAGCGTCGATCCCGCCGTGCACGCGGCCGCCGCGTACGGCACCGCGATGCTCGACGCGCGCGACCACGACCCGGCGCGCCGTGACCTGGCCAGGGCGAGGGGCTGGATCAACGAGGCGATAGCGATATCCACGCTGCTGCCCGACCGGCGGACGCGGGCCTTCAAGCTCGGCTTCGACCAGAACGCCCGTGCGCTGATCGAGCTGCGGGAGGGGCGGGCCGACGAGGCGCTCGGCCTGGTGCAGTCGGCCATCGACCTGGCCGAACGGGACCTTCCGCAGGACGCCCACCCCGTGCACCGCATGGTGCTGTTCGCCAACCGCGCGCAGCTTCTCGCGCGCCTGGGGCGCACGCGGGAGGCGCTGGCCGACTTCGACCGCGCCGTCGCGATCGACCCGGGCTTCCCCGACCACTATCTCGACCGGGGCAACCTGCTGTTCGGGACGGGCCGCACGCGGGAGGCGCTGGCCGACTACGAGACCGCGATCCGGGTGAGCCCGCCGCTGCCCGAGGCGTACTACAACCGGGCCGAGCTGCGCCTGGCCGGCGGGGACCTGGAGGGCGCCCTGGCCGACCTCGGCCACGTGCTCGAACTCGATCCCGGCTACCTCGACGCGTACGTCAACCGGGCCGGCGTGCTGGAGATGCTCGGCGACCACGAGGCCGCGAGGCGCGACGTCGAGGCGGGGCTCGCGCTGGACCCGGGGAACGCTCACCTGCACGCCGTGCTGGGGCAGCTGGAGACCGAGGCCGGACGCTACGCGGAGGCGGCCCTGGCGTTCGACGCGGCGCTGGCCGCCGACGCCCGCCTGGCCTCCGCCTGGGCGAACCGAGCGACCCTGCGGTTCGAGACCGGCGACGCGCCGGGCGCGGTGGACGACCTGACACGGGCGATCGAGCTGGGCGAGGACGCCGCCCTGTACTTCAACAGGGCCACCGCGCTCGACGCGCTCGGCCGTGGCAGGGAGGCGCTGTCCGACCTGCGCCGGGCGCTGGCCCTGGCTCCCCACGACCCCGACGTACGCGCCGCGCTGGAACGGCACGACAAGGAGGGATGAGCGGGCTGCGTCTGGCCGCGCCCGTAGGGCCGCTGGCCCTACGCTTGACCAGATACGTCGCCGCTGTCGAGGATCTGAGCATGAGCGCTGAGTACGTGCTGACCCTGTCCTGCCCGGACCGGCCCGGAGTGGTCGCGGCCGTCTCCGGGCTGCTGGCCGGGAAGGGCTGCAACATCATCGAGAGCCAGCAGTTCGGCGACCCGGTCGAGGCGCGGTTCTTCATGCGCGTGCAGTTCGCCAGCGGGTCCGCCGTCGACGAGTTGCGGGCCGACTTCGCCTCGCTCGCGCCGGAGTTCTCCATGGAGTTCCAGCTCTTCGACCTCGCGGTGCGGACCCGCGTGCTGGTGCTCGTCAGCCGGTTCGACCACTGCCTCAACGACCTGCTCTACCGCGTGCGCTCCGGACTGCTGCCGATCGAGATCGTGGGCGTGGCGTCCAACCACCCCGACCTGCGCCCGCTCACCCAGTCGAACGGGGTGGACTACCACCACCTGCCGGTCACCCCGGAGACCAAGCCGCGGCAGGAGGCGGAGATCCTCACCCTGGTCGACCACTACCAGGCCGACCTGGTGGTGCTGGCCCGCTACATGCAGGTGCTGTCGGAGGACATGTGCGCCAAGCTCTCCGGGCGCATGATCAACATACATCACTCGTTCCTGCCGTCGTTCAAGGGCGCCAAGCCGTACCACCAGGCGTACTCCCGGGGCGTGAAGCTGATCGGCGCGACGGCGCACTACGTGACGGCCGACCTCGACGAAGGGCCGATCATCGAACAGGAGGTGGCGCGGGTGAACCACACCCACTCGCCGGAGGACCTCGCCGCGATCGGCCGTGACCTCGAATGCCAGGCGCTCGGCCGGGCCGTCCGCTGGCACGCGGAGCACCGCGTGCTGTTGGACGGCCACAAGACCGTCGTCTTCCCCCGCTGAGGTCAGCCCACCTTCAGGCCGGTGTGCCTGGCCAGGAACGCGAGCTGGTCGGCCGCGAGCTCGACCGACCGGCTCACGGCCCGGGCGCCGTGACCCACCTCGGCCTCGTTGCGCAGCAGGATCGGGCGGTCGCCGGCCTGCGCGTGCTGCAGGGCCGCCGCCATCTTCCACGCGTGCAGAGGATGGACGCGGCTGTCGGAGGCGAACACGGCGAACAGCGTGGCCGGGTACGACACCCCCTCGCGGACGTGGTGGTACGGCGAGTAGCCCCACAGCCAGGCGAACTCCTCAGGCACCTCGGCCGAGCCGTACTCGACGTTCCAGGTCGCGCCGAGACCGAACTTCTCGTAGCGGATCATGTCGAGCAGCGGGGCCGAGCAGACGACGGCCGCGTACAGGTCGGGGCGCTGGGTGAGCGCCGCGCCGACGAGCAGCCCGCCGTTTGAGCCGCCGGAGATGGCCAGCTGGTCGGGGCTGGTGACGCCGGTGGCGATGAGGTGCTCGGCCGCGGCGTGCAGGTCGTCGAAGACGTTCTGCTTGTGGCCGAGCATGCCGGCCCGGTGCCACTGCTCGCCCTCCTCGCCGCCGCCGCGCAACTGGGCGACCGCGTAGACGCCGCCCGCCTCGACCCACGCAAGGGTGGTGGCGGAGAAGCCCGGGTTCATCGAGATCCCGAAACCGCCGTAGCCGTACAGGATGGTGGGGCGGGGCCCAGAGCCGGGACGCGACGTGATCAGCATGTGCACCTCGGTGCCGTCCGCCGTACGGTAGACCACCTGCTCGCTGGTCGCCTCGGGCACCTCGACCGCGCCGGGGGGCGAAGCCCACAGGCTCGTCTCGCCGGTCAGCGCGTCGTAGTGGTAGACCGCGGTCGGGGTGATCTCGTCGGTGTAGCTGAACCAGGCCTCGTGCCCGCCCTCCGGCCGCTCGACGATCCCGCCGATCGAGCCGAGCCCCGGCAGGGGGACCTCGCCGGTCCGCTCGCCGCTCTCCAGCGCGTGCACGGAGATCTCGCCGATGGCGTGCCGGGTCCAGCCGACGAGCAGGACCGGCTCCGCCATGCCGTCGAGGATCGCGAAGTCGGACAGCACCGCCTCGGCGTCCTCGGGGATCAGGTCGCGCCAGTGCTCGAAACCTGGCGTCAGCGGCGAGGTGACACAGACGCGCCCGCGCGGGGCGTCGCGGTCGGTGAAGACGTAGAGGCGCCCGTCACGGCCGAAGTGGAGCCCGGTCTGGGCGTCGACGTCCTGCTGCACGGTGACCAGTTCCGGCGCCTCGGGCGACGAGGAGGTCAGGTCGGCCACCCACAGGTCGTTGCGCGGGGCCGTCCCCTGGGAGGCGGAGACCGACAGCCATCTGCCGTCGAGGGAGACCGACACCCCGTAGTAGTTGGTCTTCTCCAGGCCCTCGCCGAAGACCAGCACGTCGTCGTCGGGGGAGGTGCCGACACGGTGCAGGTAGACGCGCCGGTGATACTGCTCCTCGCCCGCCGGGACCAGCGAGGGCGCCAGCCTGCGCACGTAGTAGAACGCCTCGCCGCCGGGCAGCCAGGCCACGGGGGAGTAGCGGCAGCGGTCGATCGGCCCCTCGACGACCTCTCCCGTCGCCACGTCGACGACGTACAGGCGCGACTCCTCGTCGCCGCCCACGGAGATCTGGTAGGCCAGCCGGTTGCCCTCCTTGTCCGGCTGGTAGGAGTCGAGCGTGGTCAGGCCCGAGGCGTCCAGGGCGGTCGGGTCGAGCAGCACGCGCTCGCCGTCTCCCTCACCGACGTACAGGACCGGATGCTCCTGGTCGGGGGCGCGGCGGGTGAAGAAGCGGCGTCCTCCGCGCCAGGACGGCGTCCCCACCGAGCCCGAGCGCAGCAGTTCGGCGACGCGCGCCCGGAAGTGGTCGCGCCCTTCCAGCTCGGCGGACCGGAACAGGCTCTCCTGGGCGTCCAGCCACTCCTTCGTCGCCGGATCGTCCGGGTCCTCCAGCCACCGGTACGGGTCGGGGACGGGCGTTCCGTGGAGATCGTCGACGATGTCGTCACGGCGGGCTGGCGGGTACGGCGGTCGGCTCATGCTGGCACTTTAAATCAGCTGGACGACTGCGACGGTACATCGGCCGTACCCGGCCAAGACGGGAATAAAGGGGTGATCGGCTGGGCATAGATGCAGCAGGCGTCCCAGTCGTTCACCTCACGGACCCTTTTATGGGTGGCGAAGGGGTCGCGGTAAAGGCCACACTTTGGTGAGGGGCGGTGCCGTGGTGACCATCCGCTGGGCCGTCCGGCGGAGGTCCCTGTGACGGAAGCACGCGGGTCCCAACAGGCGGGCCCACAACCCAGGCGCACAGCCGAGATCGCTGTGGAGGCCGGCTGATGCGCCAAGTCCTGCTCCTCAATGCCACATACGAGCCGTTGACCACGCTCTCCCTGCACAGGGCCGTCATCCTGGTGCTCAGGGAGAAGGCGGATGTCGTGCACCGGGACGGCCGGGGCGCGGTGCTCCACTCGGCCACCCGCACGCTCGACGTCCCTTCGGTGATCCGGCTCCGGCGCTACGTCCGCATTCCCTATCGGACGCGCATCCCGCTCACCCGCGCGGCGCTCATGCGCAGGGACAACTTCCGCTGCGCCTACTGCGGCCAGCGGGCCGAGACCATCGACCACGTCATCCCGCGGTCCAAGGGAGGCCCCCACACCTGGGAGAACTGCGTCGCCTCGTGCACTCCGTGCAACCACAGGAAGGCCGACAGGCTGCTGGAGGAGCTGGGCTGGGCGCTGCGCGTCGCCCCCGCGGTGCCGCACGGCGCGCACTGGCGCCTCATCGGCGCGCAACTCGACGGTGATCCGCTGTGGGCGCCCTACCTGTCGGAGACGGCGGCCTGATCCGGCATGAGATGGGTGATCACCACCGAGGTCGAGGCGTACGCCGCGGCGGCCGAGCCCTGGCTGCTGCGTGATCCCGTCCGCAACACGGTCCTGCTGACCGCGCTGCGCGGCATCCGTAGCGGCCAGTTCACCGGCGATCACCTGCTGGCCTGGCTGGAGGACGACGACGGCACGGTGGCGGGGGCGGCGTGCCGGACCCCGCCGTACCCGCTCGCGTTCGGCGACGTCCCCCTGGCGGCGCTTCCCCTGCTGGCCCGCGACCTGATGGACATGGAGACGGACGTCCTGGAGGCCGGCGGTCCCGTGCGCGTCGTGGAGGCGTTCGCGGACGCCTGGTGGCGGCCGGAGACGCGCCGCCGGTCCGAGCGCCTCTACCGTCTCGGCGCGCTGCGGGCGCCCCGCGCGGAGGGGAAGCCCCGGGTCGCGGGCCCAGGCGACCTGCCGATGGCCGTGCGCTTCTTCCGGGCGTTCCAGGACGAGGCGCACGTCGACCGTACGGCCGATCCCACCCCGGTCGTCGCCGCGCGGCTCAACCGCGAGGAACTGGTCTGGTGGGAGGACGGCGAGCGCCCCGTGGCCATCGCGGGGACCTCCGCGCCGATCGCCGGGATGTCCAGGATCGGGCCCGTCTACACCCCGCCCGACCTGCGCGGGCGCGGCTACGGCAGCGCCGTCACCCACGCGGCCAGCAGGAAGGCGCTGGACGACGGCGCGACCGAGGTGCTGCTGTTCACCGATCTCGACAACCCGACGTCGAACTCCATCTACCAGCGGCTCGGCTTCTCGCCCGTCACGGACTACGCGAGCATCCGGTTCGGCTGATCGGGGGCCGCCCGATGTCGCGCCGCGACGGCGGGCCGTAGGCTTGAGACATGCCTCGCTATGACTACCGTTGCCGCGCGTGCGGATCGACGTTCGAGCTCAACCGTCCCATGGCCGAGGCCGGTGACCGGGCGGTGTGCCCCTCCGGCCACGAAGACACCGTGAAGCTGCTGTCCACCGTGGCCGTCACCGGCCGCGCGTCCGGGACCTCCGCCGCCCGCCCGGCGGGTGGCGGAGGCGGCGGGTGCTGCGGCGGTGGCTGCTGCGGCTGACGCGCCACGGCCGCGCGGCCCGTGGGTGTCACGCCCACGGGCCGTACGGCCCTCTCAGGGGGTCCTAGGCCGCGGACGGGCGCCTGACCCGCGGGCGTCGCTGGAACGGCAGGTAGCGCTGGGGCAGGTGGGGGCGGGCCGGCAGGTCGGTCGGCTCGACCGCCAGGATCCGGTCGAAGCGGAAGGCCCTGATCGAGCGGCGCATGCGGCACCAGCCGACCAGGTACCAGAACTCCCGGTGGACCAGGCAGGTCACCGGCTCGACGTCGCGGACGGTCATCCGGCCGGTGCCGTCGTGGTACTGGATGCGGATCACCTGGCGCGTGGTGATCGCGTTGGCCACCACCCGCGCCCGGCGGGCGACGTCCGTGGGCAGTGGGGTGGTCAGGGTGGTCAGGGTCGTGGCGATGACGTCGTCGTCCAGATCGAGGTGCTCGAAAGCGTGGCGCAGGCCGCGCCGGGCGGTGACCGACTGGGGGCCGGCACCGAGGTGAGCGAGTGACAGGGCGAGGGCGGCGAGTTCCTCGGCGGTCAGCGAGTGCCGAATGACGTTGGCCATATTTCGACAATAGCGACGAGGACTGACATTTTTCCGAACGCCTTATCGGATGGTCACCATCGTGTCGCCGCCGTGCCAGCCATTACTTCCCTGCGCGACGGCCGGAGAATTCGAGTCGGCGACGACGGCGAGCCCGGCACCACCGTCCCGGCGCAGACCCTCAACGGCCGTGACAAGCTGGCCTCCGCCTTCGGCGGGCTGCGGACCTACGACAAGACGACGCACTTCATCGGTCAGAGCACGGTGACCGTCGACGGCGACCGCGCGACCGGGGAACCTACTGCCTGGCGTACCATCTCTGGAGCGAGGAGGGGCAGCGCACCCTCATGCTCATCTCGATCCGCTACCACGACGCCTTCGTCCGGCAGGACAGCCGATGGCTTTTCGCCGAGCGCCGGCTCATCGTCGACTGGGTCGACCGCCGGCCTTCGACCGGCTGACAGACTACGACAAGGTGTTACTTATGGTTACCCCGATCATTCCGGCCGATGACCCGATCAAGCCGGTTGTGGCAGCGTACGCGGCCACCTTCGAGAAGCTCGCCGCTGTCACAGGTCACGCACGACGAGGGCCGAACGGCGCTGTGCTGGCCGTCTCCGGGGCTCCGATCGCCACGCTGAACGCCGTCATCAGCCCCGACGTGGAGCCGATCCCCGACGAGATAGCGGCGCTGGCAGCCTTCGAAGGCCGATGGGAGGTTCCCTGGAGCATCCATGTGCGCGGAGAGGCGGGGCCTCTCGTCACCAAGGTGGCCGCCGAGCACGGGCTGACCCAGTTCACCAGACAGCCGCTGATGATACGCAGGCCCGAGCGAGGACTTCCGGCCGAACCGGCCGTCGACGCCCTGCGTATTCGCGCCGTGCCGGCCGATGAACTCGACCTCTACGCCGAGACTGTCGCCGACGGCTTCGAGGCGCCACGCGAGATGTTCACGGCGATGGCCGACCGATCTCTCGCGAACGTCGACGGGCTCACCTTCTACCTGGCAGAGCTGCGCGGCATACCGGTAGGGACGGGAATGACGGCCGTTTCGGGCGGCTTGACGGGAATCTTCAACATCACCACGCTCCCGGGCCACCGACGGCGGGGTTACGGACGGGCCGTCACGATGGCGATGGTCCGCGCGGGCTACGCCGCCGGCGCCGCCACCGCCTACCTCTACGCGAGCGCGATGGCCGAGTCCGTATACGAGTCGGCCGGCTTCCGCACCGAAGAACACCTGACCGTGATCACCGCTCCGGCGTGAGGCGGCGCCGCGGTGGTTCCCGCGTTCACGCACCACCTGCGCGAGAAGATCGAGCCGCGAGTGCGTTGCGCACCCGGTGCCGGTAGCGCAGCGGTGATTCGCCGACCTCACGTTTGAACGCTGTGCTGAACGCGCTCTCGGAGGCGTACCCCAGCTCCGCCGCCAGCGACCCGACCCGGACGTCCTCGTCGCGGAGAGCGCGCTGCGCCAGCAACACCCGCCAGCGGTTGAGGTAGTTCGACACGTTCGTCCGGCGATGCGGTGACTTTGTGTTGAATTCATCGAAAGTATGACGGTGGCAAGACTATCTTTCGTTCGTATGCGCGGTTAGTGTCTGCGACAGAGACAGCGCGCTGATCCGGACGACCCCCCTCCCGGCCTCTCGCAGCGAGGTGAAGTTTTGCCTGCTCCTCTTGCATCTCTCCGACACGTTCACCGCCACTTCGCCGTGCTCGGCCTCGTAGGCGCGCTGGTCCTGCCCCTCGCGCTCGCCTCTCCCGCGAGCGCGTCCGGGCCCGCCCGGAACGAGACCGCGCCCCGCCCGTCCACCGCGACCGGCGACAGCGTCGCCGATCCCGTGCTCACGGGACCGATCGCGCGCACCACCGCCGTCGGGGATCCCGCGCACGGCTACCCGTTCCTCGCCACCGACGTCGACCTGAAGGCGGCGGGCTACGTCGAGCAGGAGTTCTTCGTATCGGGCACGGCGACGAGGTACGCGACGTCCGGCACGGGCACCGCGACCGTCGTCAGCACGGGCAACCCGTACAGCACGCGCATCGTCGTGCGCCGCCCGGTCTCGCCCCGGGCGTTCAACGGCGTCGTGATCGCCGAGTGGTACAACGTCAGCAACCAGTGGGACCAGGAGGTCGACTGGTTCCAGTCGCACGAGCATCTGATCCGGGAGGGGTACGCCTGGGTCGGCGTCTCCGCCCAGCGCGCCGGAGTGCACTCCGCGACCGGGCTCAAGGCGTGGAGCCCCGCCCGCTACGGAGCCCTCGACGTGACCGCGGGTGGGACGATCAACGACGACAGCCTGTCCTACGACATCTTCAGCCAGGCGGTGAAGGCCGTCCGCAGCCCGGTGGGCATCGACCCGCTCGGCGAGCTGCCCCCGCCCCGGTACGTGATCGCCACGGGCCACTCGCAGTCGGCCGGTCGCCTCGCGAACTATCACAACGGCGTCCAGCCCCTCGCGAACGTCCTCGACGCGGTCGTCCTGCACGGTGGCGGTGGCGTCCTGCGCACCGATCTCGCGACGCCGGTGTTCCGGATCAACTCCGAGGGCGACGTGAGCGGCGGCATCCTGTCGGCGGCGGCCCGCGCCCAGGCCGACTCGCCGGTCCTGACCAGCTGGGAGGTGGCCGGCGCGTCGCACGGCGACTGGAAACTCATCAGGGACTACGGACCGCTGCGCAAGCGTGACATCGGCTCCTATCCCGGGGGTTACCCGGGCGAGCCGCAGACGTGCGCGCTGCCCTCGTTGTCCCGCATTCCGCAGCACATGGTGCAGAACGCGGTCTACGACCACACCGTCGCCTGGGTCGCCCACGGCGTGCGGCCCCCCGCGGCCCCCAAGATCCAGATGGCGGACACGACTCCGCCGGCGGTCGCCCGTGACGACCTCGGTGTCGCGCTGGGCGGCATCCGGCTCGCCCAGCAGGAGGCGCCGCTGCGCGTCAACAGCGGCAGCAACACCGGGCCGGGCTTCTGCTTCCTCGACGGCAGTTCGGTGCCGTTGACCGACGCGCAGCTCGCGGAGCTCTACCCGACCGTGCGGTCGTACGCCGGCGAGGTCGTCGCGACGACGCTCGCCGGTGCCGAGGCCGGCTACATCCCCAGGTCGTTCACCCGCGATCCGGCGTGGTACTCCGACATCCGCGACCTGATCGGCGAGTACGCCGCCGCCGGTCGTATCAGCGGGTCTGTCGCCGCTTCCCTGGAGGACCGTCTCCGGCACGCCGAACGGGCCGGTCTCGCCGGTGACGAGCCTCCTGCCATCGCCCATCTGCGGCAACTCGCCGAACGTGCGGAAAGGCACGTCGAGGACGGCGCGGCGAAGGCCGGAGTGCTGCGTATGACCGAGGCGCTCATCGCGCTCCTCGCGGAGGCGCGGAAGGCGGAGCACAAGGGCCGCTAGCCACGGTCCGCTCCGGTCGGCGGGTCCGCGGGCGTGCCACTCACGCCCGCGGACCGTCACGCGGATCGGTGAATCTTTCACCGATCCGGTGCTGTTTGAAAATCCCGCGAATTCCCGCGCTCGCGGAATTTCGGCGAGCCACCGGCACGAATTCCGCGATCATCGCTGCGTATCGGATCCTGGAGGATCGGCCTGACCGGTACGGCATTTCCGGTCCTCGGCGACGTGCGGTTTCCGCGTCGGGGGTGGCCATGCCTTCCGGCCCGCCGAAAAAGCAGGTTCATTGACGGCGCCGAAGGGAGATGGTGCATTCGCTGTGGCTGCTGTCAGAGGCGTGAGAAGGGATACCCCATGTTCGCGGTTAATTCAGTGAGGCGAGTGCTGGCGGTCGGCGCGACGCTCGTGACGACCGGAGTGCTCAGCCTGGCGCTCGCGCCCACCCCCGCCACGGCGTCCACCATCACGCTGAACGCCACGATCGACTGCCTCAACTACAACAGCTTCGGGGACACCAGGGACTGGTACCCCGTCGGCCCCAGCCTCAGCGCTTCGCCGTACGGGCTGGGGGGGACGCCCAGCCTGGTCGCGGTCCCGGCCACGCACTCGTGGCAGACCACGCATACGCTGCCCAGCGGGACGACGTCGGTCAGCGCCCGCGCCATGTGCAGCCAGGGCCATCAGTACGACATGTACGGCTCGTCCGGCGGTATCACCATCCCCGCGGGAGTCACCACGGTGACGGCCACCTGGGGCTGCACCACGGCTCCGGTCTATCCCGGCCCGTGGATGACCAACTGCAGCGTGCAGTCGGTCTCGTACAGCTGATCGCCGCCGGGACACCGAGCTGGTGAACGCGGGCCGCTCCGGCGGGCCGCGCGGGGCGGGGACGCCGGAACCGGGGTGAGCGGGCGACGGCCCGTCCGCCGCCGGGAAACCGCTTCCCCGCCCATGGCGATCACTGTAGTTTCTCTGGGTGCATCCCCCGATCGAGCCCTACGACCACGGCTATCTGGACACCGGCGACGGCCATCTCGTCTACTGGGAGGTCTGCGGAAACCCCGAGGGCAAGCCCGCGCTCGTCGTCCACGGCGGCCCCGGCTCGGGCTGCACGCCGGGCCGGCGCCGGGCCTTCGACCCCGCACGCTACCGCGTCATCCTCTTCGACCAGCGCAACTGCGGCCGGAGTCTGCCCCATGCGAGCGATCCGGCGGCCGACCTGACGACCAACACCACCCATCACCTGGTCACGGACATGGAACGGCTGCGTGAGCGTCTCGGGGTCGAGCGGTGGCTGCTCCACGGCGGATCCTGGGGCTCCACCCTCATCCTCGCCTACGCCCAAGCCCACCCGGAGCGGGTGTCGGAGATCGTCATCGCCGGTGTCACGATGACCCGCCGCTCCGAGATCGACTGGCTCTACCGGGGAGTCCGCCGGTTCCTCCCTGAGCAGTGGCAGCGCTTCCGCCGCGGGGTCCCCGAGGAGTGGCGCGACGGCGACCTGGTCGCCGCCTACGCGCGGCTGATGTCCGACCCCGACTCCGGCGTGCGGGCCAGGGCCGCTCGCGACTGGACCGCGTGGGAGGACGCGGTGATCTCCCACGAGGTCAACGGCCATCCGGACGCCTACAGTGACCGGCCTTCCCCGGCGCTGCAGGCGTTCGTCCGCATCTGCACGCACTACTTCTCGAACGCCGCATGGCTGGAGGAGGGCGTGCTGCTCCGCGACGCGTACCGGCTGGCGGGCATCCCCGGCGTGCTCGTCCACGGCCGCCTCGACCTCGGCGGACCGCTGGAGACCGCCTGGCAACTCGCCCAGGCGTGGCCCGAGGCGCGTCTGGTCGTGGTGGACGACGCGGGCCACACCGGCAGCGACGCCATGCGCCGGGAGATCGGGGCGGCGCTGGACGGCTTCGCGGGCACCGCGAACGGGCGGTGACCCGCGTGCGTCTCACGAGGGACAACGCCTGACGGCCGCCACCCCCCGACGGGGGTGGCGGCCGTCAGGGACCGGTCAGCGGGACGAGAGCTGCGACAGGTCCCGCGAGGCGCCCGTCGAGGCGGAGGTGGTCAGCGCGGCGTACGCCTGCAGGGCGGCCGACACCGGGCGGTGCCGGTCGCGCGGCCGGTAGCCGCCAAGGTCCGCCAGCAGCCGCTCACGCCGGGCGGCCAGCACGTCCTCGGCCACCTTGAGCTCGATCGAGCGGCCCGGGATGTCGATCTCGATGATGTCGCCGTCCTCGACCAGGGCCATCGTGCCGCCCTCGGCCGCCTCGGGGGACGCGTGGCCGATCGACAGGCCCGAGGTGCCGCCGGAGAAGCGGCCGTCGGTGACCAGCGCGCACGCCTTGCCCAGGCCGCGGCCCTTGAGGAAGCTCGTCGGGTAGAGCATCTCCTGCATCCCCGGACCGCCCTTGGGGCCCTCGTAGCGGATGACGACGACGTCGCCGGGCTTCACCCGGTCGCCGAGGATGCCCTCGACGGCGTCCTCCTGCGACTCGAACACGACGGCCGGTCCCGAGAAGCGCCAGATCGACTCGTCCACACCGGCCGTCTTGACCACGCAGCCGTCCAGGGCGAGGTTGCCGTACAGCACGGCGAGGCCGCCGTCCTTCGTGTAGGCGTGGTCGAGGTCGCGGATGCAGCCCTCGGCGCGGTCGACGTCGAGCGACTCCCAGCGGGCATCCTGCGAGTACGGCTTGACCGTCCGCACGTTGCCGGGGGCCGCGTGCCACAGTTCCATGGCCTCGTCGGTGACCTCGGGAGACTTGGGGTCCCACTTGGCGATGTACTCCGCGATGGACGCGGAGTGGACGGTCGGCAGGTCGCGGTGGAGCAGACCGGCCCGGTCCAGCTCGCCGAGGATGCCGGGGATGCCGCCGGCCCGGTGCACGTCCTCGACGTGGTACTTCATGGTCGCCGGGGCGACCTTGCACAGGCACGGCACGCGCAGCGACAGCTCGTTGATCTCCTTGAGCCCGAAGTCGACGCCCGCCTCGCGCGCGGCGGCCAGGATGTGGAGGATCGTGTTGGTCGAGCCGCCCATGGCGACGTCGAGCGCCATCGCGTTCTCGAACGCATCGCGGGTGGCGATGTTCCTGGGCAGGACGGACTCGTCGTCCTGCTCGTAGTAGCGCCGGGTGAGGTCGACGATCTGCCGTCCCGCGTTCTCGAACAGAGCCTTGCGGGCCTTGTGCGTGGCCAGCGTGGTGCCGTTGCCCGGCAGGGCCAGGCCGATCGCCTCCGCGAGGCAGTTCATGGAGTTGGCGGTGAACATGCCGCTGCAGGACCCGCAGGTCGGGCAGGCGTTCTCCTCCATCTCCAGGAGTTCGGAGTCCGACACGCTCGTGTCGGCGGAGGCGATCATCGGGTCGATCAGGTCGAGCTTCCGGCCGGGGACCTTGCCGGCCTCCATCGGCCCGCCCGACACGAAGATCGTGGGGATGTTGAGCCGGAAGGCGGCGAGCAGCATCCCGGGCGTGATCTTGTCGCAGTTCGACACGCAGACGAGCGCGTCGGCGCAGTGCGCGTTGACCATGTACTCGACCGCGTCGGCGATCAGCTCGCGGGACGGCAGCGAGTAGAGCATGCCGCCGTGGCCCATCGCGATGCCGTCGTCCACGGCGATCGTGTTGAACTCACGCGGGACGGCTCCGGCCTCGCTGACCGCGCCTGCCACCACCTCGGCGACCTCGCGCAGGTGCACGTGGCCGGGCACGAACTGGGTGAAGCTGTTGGCGATCGCCACGATCGGCTTGCCGAGGTCGCTGCCCGCTACGCCCGTGGCCCTGAGCAGCGCACGGGCGCCGGCCATGTTCCTGCCGTGAGTGACAGTGCGGGACCTGAGAGCGGGCATCGAGGGACCCCCATCTGGAGACTACTGAGTCTTCAAATGGTACGGCCACCGCCCGGCCGCCGAGACCGCTGTCCACACCTCGGGACGGCGCGCCGCCTCTATTCGGGGTAGCGCGCGGGCAGCACGCGCTCGGCGGCCCGGTAGATCGCGTCGATCTCGGCCGTGGTGAGCGATCTCTCCCGCTTGGTGATCCACTTGCGTACGAGCCCGCCGGAGAAGACGTCGACCTCGCGCACGTTGAGGATGCGCCAGGGGATCGCCGGGCCGTAGACCGCCAGGGACGGCACCACGGTGATCTCCCGGCCGAGCGCCTTGCTGATCAGATCGCTCGCCTGCTCCGCCTCCCAGCGGGCCTCGTCGAGCCGGGGCTTCTGGTTGAACGGGCCGTGGAAGAGCTTGCGGTGCGACTGGACCCGTACGGGCAGCCGCTTGTCCCACTTCTCCGAGTCGACGGCGTAGACGCCGGTCGGCCCGACCACCAGGTGGTCGATCTGGGCCTCGCTGCCGGGGATGGCCCGCGCGTGCAGCGTCCGGTAGCCGTTCCGCTCCAGCTTCTTGAGCTGGGCCTCCGTCTGGCGCTCCGCCGCGGAGGCGCGCCGCCACGCCGGGATGGTGGACAACGTCCGCGCGCGGTAGACCGCGTCGGCCACACACGCGAGGATGGCCGCGGTGAGCCCGAGCCGCCAACTGGTGAAGAGCACGCCGAACACCACGCCCGCCGCGACCGCGATCAGGGCGCGGCGGCGGAGATGGCGATATCGCGTGTCCTGCCACAGGCTGCTCAGCGACGTGCGCTGGACCGGAGCGTAGCTGGGGGACGCCGGCGCCTCAGGTGGCGCCGGAGGGCGTTCCGCCTGCTCCGACGTTTGGTCACCGACCCAGATGGGTGACGTATCGTGACCGTCTTCTGGCGCTAGACCGGTATCCACATCACTCACGGTAGTTGAGCCGTCCGAGGCTTGCCTAGTGTTGGATGGTTCATACTTTTGTGGCCTGCTTGAGCCGATTCATCGCGCGGAAGTGCGGGTATCTTCTCTAGATATCCTCGGCCGGGGGGCCTACCGTTCGGTAGCGTGGCGCACATTCACGATCTTACCGCCCTTGAGCAGGCGGCAGCCGTACGTACCGGTGAACTTTCCCCCGTCGAAATCACCGAGCACTACCTGGAGCGCATCGCGCGGCTCGATTCCGGCCTGGGGGCGTTCGTCACCGTGACCGCCGACCGGGCGCTGGCCCAGGCGCGTGAGCAGGAGGCCAGGGTCACCGCCGGTGACACCGGGGACCTGCCGCCGCTGCTGGGCGTACCGGTTCCGATCAAGGACCTCAACTTCGTCAAGGACGTGCCCGTCCACTTCGGCTCGGCCACCTACGAGGGGTTCGTCGCGCCCGCGGACGACAGCGTGGTCGAGCGCCTGCGGGACGCGGGCACGATCATGCTGGGCAAGACCAGCACTCCCGAGTTCGGCATGCCCTGTTACACGGAGACCTATCTGGGCGAGCCGGCCCGCACTCCCTGGGACACCACGCGGTCGGCCGGCGGGTCGAGCGGGGGAGCGGGTGCCGCGGTCGCGGCCGGTCTCGCGCCGGTGGCCCAGGGCAGCGACGGCGCGGGATCTATCCGCATCCCCGCCTCCGTCTGCGGCCTGTTCGGCATCAAGCCCAGCCGCGGCCGCATCTCCGCCGCCCCGATCGTGCCCGACCTCGCGGGGCTGTCGACCAACGGGCCGCTCGCCCGCGACGTCGCCGACGCCGCGGCGCTGCTGGACGTCATGGCGCACAACAACCCCGGCGATCTCTATCACGCCCCGCCGCCCGCCCTCGGGTCGTTCTCCGCCTATGTGGGGCGCGACCCTGGCCGGCTGCGGATCGCCAGATTCGCCACGCCCGCCGTGCCGGGAGCGGAGGTCCACCCCGAGGTGCTCGCGGCGTACGAGAGCGCCTCGGCGACGCTGGAGTCGCTCGGCCACGAGGTGGAGGAGATCGCCCCGCCGTTCGGGCCCGACGTGGTGCCCGAGTTCGTCAAGATGTGGTTCGCCTTCTCCTGCATGCACCCGGTCGCCGAGGAACTGGAGCCGAAGCTGCGCCCGCTCACGGCCTGGCTGCGCGAGCGCGGCCACGCCGTCTCCGCCCCCGAGTTCCTCCAGGCGCAGGGGACGCTGCAACTCGCCACGCGGTTCGCGCTGCTGGTGACCGACGCGTACGACGCGGTGCTCTCGCCGACCGTCACCCAGCCGCCCGTGCCGGTGGGCTGGTTCGAGGACGTCGACTCGCCCGAGGAGACGTTCGAGCGGATGATGCGCTTCGCGCCCTTCGCCGCCATCTACAACGTCAGCGGCCAGCCCGCGGTGAACCTCCCGCTCCACTGGTCGCCCGAGGGCCTGCCGATCGGCGTCATGCTTGCGGGCAGGTACGGCGACGAGGGAACGCTCATCTCGCTGTCGTCCCAGGTGGAGGCGGCGGCCGGGGGATTCTGGGGCGACCGCAGGCCGCCGGTCTGGTGAACGGCTAACGCAGCAGTTCGACCACGTGGGCGGCGACGTCGGCGAGCAGCGTGGCGGGCCGCACCGGCGCCGCCGCCACGGCGGAGAACAGGGCGGGCAGGCCGGGCAGCGGGAAGCCGTCGTCCGCGGTGACCGCGCGGGCCGCGTCGTGCTTGGCCAGCGCGGCGCGGCTGCGCTCCCACGCCTCCAGCACCTCCTCGGGCGACGGCACGCCGAAGCCGTGGCCCACCGGGGCCGCGTGGCGCAGGCGTACGAGCGGGGTGTCGGCGAACGCCAGCGCGATCCTGCAGCGGGCGGCGAGGTCGTCGAGGCCGGGCACCCAGGCGAGCGCCCCGCACGGGGTGCGGCACCGGCCCGCGCACGTGGCGAGGGCCCCCGCCACCTGGCTGTGCTGCCGGTCGAAGTAGGCCCGCCAGCCCGGCGGCGGCTCCACGGCCACGCGCAGCGTCCGTTCGGCCGCCGACCGCTCGGCCCTGGTGTGGTCGCAGTCCCCGGCGGGCATGGTCCCGAACCGGCTGCCGGGGGCGCGCAGGCCCTCCGGCCAGCGGACCGGGTCGCCCGCGTGGCCGAGCGCGGGCTCGAACGCGAGCAGGGGCAGATATTCGCCGCAGATGTGGACGGCGGCGATCATCGCGCTGAGCTCGCGCCGCCGCCAGCGGGCCTCGATCACCTCTAAGAGCAGCGCGTAGGCCGGTCGCAACGAGTCGAGCGCGCCGCGCGGCTGCTCCCTCGGCGTCTGCGGCATGTGACACGCGCGGGCGCGTCTGCGCAGGTCGGCGGGCACCGTCTGGGCGTCGATCTCGGTGGCGAAGTCCTCCGCGTCGAGGGTGAGCAGGCGCTGGCCGAACTCGCACACCGACTCCACCAGGGCCGCCCGGTCTCCCTCCCCGAGCACGTCGGGCGCCAGCGCGCCGACGTCGCCGAACGAGTACCGGCGGGCCAGGACGATCAACAGGTCTCGGGCTGAGTGCACCCGACGACCCTACTGATCCAGGCGGGCGGCGGCCGTACGGGCGAGTTCGATCAGCGGTCCCGGCGGCGGCGGGCCCTGCGGGGACGACACGGTGATCGCGAACGTGCCCCTGCCGGTGGCCGCCGACACCAGGCCCGGATAGAGCATGGCGCCGTCGCCGACCCCCTCGACCGGCCGGCCCTGCACCCGGGTCAGCGTGTGCCCGACCACCATGAGATAGCGGGAGCGGATGCCGGTGGCGGCGTGGACGTCCACCCTCACCCCTGTGGCGGTCTCGTACCGGCAGGAGTCGATCCTGAGCCAGGCCGGGGCGGGCGGGCCGTCGCACGCCACGGGGGCGCCGACGTCGATCCCGAGCGCCCGCTTGAGATCGGCGGGAGTGACGAGGTCGGCCGGGCGCACGCCGTCCGCCGCCGCCGTCGCGCGCGGGCCGGGCTCGGGCAGGATCCGCACCTGGCCCAGGTTCTCCGGCGCGTCCACCAGGTGCTCGCCCGTGTCGTCGTAGGAGGCGGCGGCCCGCGGACGCGACCCCTCGATCACATCGATCCGCCTGATCCAGCCGAGCCTGCGCCCCGCGACGGCCCGCACCTGGTCGCCCTCCCGCAGGGGACGCCACATCTCCTCGCTCAGGCACATGGCCCTGACCTCGCGGGAGCGTCCTTCGTCGATCGCGCACCAGTAGGTCCACTTGGGGGTGTCGTCCCCCTTGCTGCCCGCGGCGAACCGGCGCAGCCGGACGATCTGGCCTTCGACCGTCGCGGCGCCACCGAGATCGGAGACCGCGTACAGGACCGGCAGGCCGGCCACCCCCAGACCGGCGGCGAGAGCGGCGGGCAGGACGAGCCCGTCCGGCCACACCTCGAAGGCGGCGGCGACGACCAGCAGGATCCAGGTGAAGAACCCGGCGAACCAGCCGGCCGCGAGGCCGCGCAGGACCGTCGCCCCAGGCGGCCGGCCCCACAGCAGCCGCGAGGGATAGCGGACGTCGACGACGCGCCACATCCCGCCGTACTCGGACCAGGCCCGGTTGTCGTCGGCCGGGGTGCTCACCGGAAGGCTCCTGACGGCCCGCGGCGCGAGCCCCAGCGCGGCGGCGTACGCCAGGTGGCGGCCCCAAATCGTCACCGAGGCGGCGGGCTGCTCGGCGAACCGCCCGGTCGCGCGCAGATGCTCGCGGACGCCGAGCCAGTGCGCGGCGGCCCGCGCCCCCTCGGCCGTGCCGCGCTCCCCGTTCAGCCTGCCCATCAGCGCCACGAGAAGCGCGAAGGACACGATCGCGGCCCCGGGACCGCCGTCGTGGTTCGCGCGGGTGTCGTCGATCGAGACCGCGATGCCGACCGCCACGGCGGGCACGATCGCCGCCGCGCCGAGGAGCAGCGCGTGCGCCCTGCTCCAGCGCGGCCTCGACAGGCCCTGCTCCCGCGCTTCGACAATCACCTTCTTGCGGAAGCTCTTCCACCACCGGCCGAGGTCGCGCGAGCCCTCGGCCAGCGCCCCCGTCGCGACGACGCCGTCGACCGCCAGCGACCGGACGTGGTCGTAGACGAGGCGATCGTAGGGCCGCAGGTCGCCGGGTTCCTTGCGGAGCCGTACGAGGGACAGCTCGGGGCCGATCTCCTCGACGGCAACGACGCCCCTGGCGGCCATGTCGAGCAGGGTGGCCGAGGCCGCCTCGTCGCACAGCCGCCAGTTTCCGGTGATCAGGTCGACCACCGCGGGGGAGTGCGGGGCGAGCTCTCCGGTGGCCGGCCCCGGCTCGACGTCCGGGTTTCTCGTCGCGACGGCGAGCGCGAGCAGGAGCAGCAGCCACAGGCCGGTCGCCGCCGCCGCGGCCACCCAGGCCACCATGGTCAGAACCTGACCCGGACGGGGCCGCGCTCCTCGCCGGGCGCCTGGAAGTACTCGCGGGGCGTGAAGCCGGTCATCCCGGCCACGATGTTCGCGGGAACCGCCTGGACGGCGTTGTTGTAGGTCAGGACGGCGTCGTTGTAGTACTGCCGGGAGTAGGCGATCCGGTTCTCGGTGGCGGCCAGTTCCTCCTGGAGTTCGGCGAAGTTGGCGCTCGCCTTCAGGTCGGGGTGGGCTTCGGCCACCGCGAACAGGCTCCTGAGCGCGCCGGACAGCATGTTCTCCGCGGCCGCCTGCTCGGCCGGGCCGTGCGCGCCGATCGCCTGGGAACGCGCCGCGACGACGGCCTCCAGCGTGGCCCGCTCATGGGCGGCGTAGCCCTTGACGGTCTCCACGAGGTTGGGAACGAGGTCGTAGCGGCGCTTGAGCTGCACGTCGATCTGCGCCCAGGCGTTGTCGACGTTGTTTCGGGCGCGTACGAGACGGTTGTAAACGGAGACGAGCGTCGCGACGAGGACGGCCACGACGGCGAGGACGACGATCAAGGGGATCATGGAGGCCTCCTGCACGGACGGTAGTCCCGGACCGTTCACCCTGTAAACGGGCACCCCATGTGACCACCCCCCGCTTGCACCCCACTTTCCCCCCACTTTCCCGTGGTGATCTTGTAGTTTGTCGCAGGCGTGCCTCCCACCTGCACGGCACCCCTCCGTGATCTTGCAGTTTGTCGCACGCACACCCTCCGGCCTGCGGTACAACCGCGCGTGATCATGCAGCGGCCGGCATCGCGCGGCCGTTCCCGCTGCTCGTGCCGTACGACAAAAGTCCGTGATCTTGCACCCAGTGAGGCGGCTGCAAGATCACGGACTGCATTCGTGCAGGTAGAGAGGTTATCCCGCCGAACTGTGCATGATCACGAAAGGTGAACGGGCAGCTCGACGGGGTCCTCTGCGACAAACTACAAGATCACGCGGAGGCGTCGCGGGCGCGGGCTCGCAGCGCCCGGCTGACCCCGTCGGCGCCTTCGAGCAGCAGACGCCGCAGCGCGTGCGGCGGCTGCTCCGCGCTGATGTAGTCCTGCGTGCGGGCCACGGTCTCCGGCCGGATCAGCAGCGCCGGGTAGCAGCCGACGGCGAAGTTCTGGGCCATGTCGAAGGTCCACTCGCTCCAGATCCGCCCGATCTCCGCGAAGTACCGGTCGCCGTACGGCTCCAGCAGTTCGGGATGGTGCGGGTCCGAGAAGCCGAGCAGCGTGGAGCGCAGCACCGCGCCGCTGAGCTCTCCTCCCACGATCTTCGCCCAGGTCTCGGCCTTGGCCTCCGGGGTCGGGATCATGGCCCGGCTGGTGGCGGCCGACCGCTCGCCGGTCGCGGTGGCGTCCCGCGCCAGCTCCGCGTCGATGTCCCCGGCGCCGAGCACGCCGCCGGACACGAGCGCGTGGACGAGCGTCCAGCGCAGGTCGGTGTCCACGGCGAGGCCTTCGGGCACCTCTGTGCCGTCGAGGACGCCCTTGAGGAAAGCCAGGTCCTCGGGGGAGGTGGCGGTCGCGGCGAACGCGTTGACGTAGGCGAGCTGGTGGTCCGAGCCCGGCTCCGCCGCCGCGATGAGGCGGCGCAACGCGCTTGCGAGCTCGGCGAGGCCGGCGCCCCGCCACGCCGGGTCGGCGTACTGCTGTACGGCCTGGCGGGCCTGGCGCAGCACGGTCTGCAGGACGGTCATGTCGCGCACCGAGTCGATGCCGGAGACGACCAGCTTGACGTAGTCGCGGGTGGCCATCTCGGCGTCCCGCGTCATGTCCCAGGCGGCCGACCAGCACAGCGCGCGGGGGAGCGACTCGGTGAACGCGGTGATCCCGCCGTTCACGAGGGTCTGCAGCGACCGCTCGTCGAGCCGGATCTTGGCGTAGGTGAGGTCGTCGTCGTTCACCAGGACGAGGTCGGGCCGGACCTCGCCGACCAGCTCGGGCACGGCCGTACGCGCACCGACGACGTCGAGCTCGACCCGCCTGGTCCTGGTCAGCACGCCGTCCCGCAGGGAGTACAGGCCGATGGCCACCCGGTGCGAGCGCAGCGTCGGGTGCTCCTGCCTGGCCTCCTGCAGCACCTCGAAGCTGAGGAACCGGCCCTCGTCGTCGGTCGTGAACGACGGCCGCAGCGTGTTGACGCCCGAGGTCTCCAGCCACTCCTTGGACCAGGACGACAGGTCGCGCCCGGAGGTGCGCTCCAGCGCCGACAGCAGGTCCTGCAGGGTGGTGTTCTTCCAGGCGTGCTCGTTGAAGTAGTCGCGGACCCCGGCGAGGAAGTTGTCGAGCCCAACGTACGCGACGAGCTGCTTGAGCACCGAGGCGCCCTTTGCGTACGTGATGCCGTCGAAGTTGACCTCGACGGCCTGCATGTCCGGGATGTCGGCGGCGATGGGGTGGGTGGAGGGCAGCTGGTCCTGCCGGTAGGCCCAGGCCTTCTCGACGTTCGCGAACGTCGTCCACGCGCCCTGGCCCCAGCGGGTGGCCTCGGCCTGGCACAGCACGGACATGTAGGTGGCGAACGACTCGTTCAGCCACAGGTCGTCCCACCAGCGCATGGTGACGAGGTCGCCGAACCACATGTGCGCCATCTCGTGCAGGATCGTCTCGGCGCGGCGCTCGATGACGGCGTCGGTCACGCGCGAGCGGAAGACGTAGTCCTCCAGGAAGGTGACGGCTCCCGCGTTCTCCATGGCGCCGGCGTTGAACTCGGGCACGAACAGCTGGTCGTACTTGCCGAACGGGTAGCGCAGGCCGAAGACGCGGTGGAAGAAGTCGAAGCCCTGCTTGGTGACCTCGAAGAGGTTCTCGGGGTCGAGGTACTGCGCGAGCGAGCGCCGCACGTAGATGCCGAGCGGGATGCCGTCGTGCTCGTCCCGCACGACGGCGTACGGCCCGGCGATGAGGGCCGTGATGTACGTCGACATGACGGGGGTCGGCGGGAAGTGCCAGCGCTTGGCGGCCTGCAGCGTGCCGTGCCGCCCGCGGTGCTCCTCCAGCTGCTCGACCGTGTCGGGGGCGGCGTTGGACACCACCTCCCATTCGGCGGGGGCGAGGACGGTCAGCTCGAAGGTCGCCTTGAGGTCCGGCTGGTCGAAGCAGGCGTACATCCGGTGGGCGTCGGCCGTCTCGAATTGGCTGTGCAGGTAGACCTGCTGGTCCACGGGGTCGACGAAGCGGTGCAGGCCCTCACCGGTGCGCATGTAGGAGCAGTCGGCGTCGACGCGCAGCTCGTTGTGCCCGGCCAGCCCGGTCAGCGGGATGCGGCCCTTCTCGGCGTCGTAGGTGCTTACGTCCACCTCCCTGCCGTTGAGTACGACCTTCCGCACGTGCGCGCCGTGCAGGTCGATGAAGGTGTCCGCCCCCTCGCGGTCCGAGGTGAAGTGCACCGTGGTGATGCTCTCGAACCGGTCCTCGCCCTCCGTCAGGTCGAGCTCGACCTGGTAGGACTGGACAGAGAGCAGCCGAGCGCGCTCCCTGGCCTCGTCCCGTGTCAGATTCCCTGCCACACCCGCTCCTCAATCACATGATCGAACCCCCGGAACCCCGCCGCCCCGTCGCGTCAGGGATGCCTGAATCCTGCCACGCCCCGGTGACGGGTCGAATTCAAGATCACTCCTATCTGGAATAGGAGATTTACTTCCCAGGTTGACGACCGAGGGAACCATAGTCTGTTCGAGAGGGTGTCACAGTGTCTGACCGAAAGCTTGTCGATTTCTGGTTCGACCCCGCCTGCCCCTGGGCGTGGATCACCTCCAGGTGGATCCACGAGGTGGCGGCGCTCCGGCCCGTCGACGTGCGCTGGCACATCATGAGCCTGGCGGTGCTCAACGAGGACAAGGACATCCCCGCCGAGTACGCCGAGCGGGTCAAGGAGACGCTCGGCGCCGTACGGGTGCTCGCCGCCGCGTCGGACAAGTACGGCGAGGAGGTCCTCGGGGAGCTCTACACCGAGATCGGCAGGCGGTTCCACGACGAGGGGCGTGAGCGCGACCGGGCCACGCTCGCCGAGGCGCTCACCGCCGCCGGGCTCGACCCGGCGCTGGTCGCCGCCCACGACTCGGACGAGTTCGACGAGGCGATCCGCCGCTCGCACGGCGAGGGCATCGACCTGGTCGGCCAGGAGGTCGGCACGCCGGTCATCGCCGTCGAGGGCACGGCGTTCTTCGGCCCCGTCGTCTCGCCGATTCCCAGGGGCGAGGCCGCAGCCAAGCTGTGGGACGGCGTCCTGCTCGTCGCCGGCACCGACGGGTTCTTCGAGCTGAAGCGGTCCAGGACCCGCGACCCCATCTTCACCTGAGTGTTACGGGCTCCTTCACAGGCGCTTGAACCCGTCGGAAAGGTTTCGGCCCGAGGGCTCGCCATCTGACAGGACAGGCGCAAGGATGAGGTACATGCGTCATCTCTACGTCAACGGAGCCTGGGTCCCGTCCGCCTCCCGGGAGGCCGTCGACGTCGTCAATCCCGCGACCGAGCAGGTCGTGGACCGGGTGCCCGCCGGGTCGCCCGCCGACGTCGAGTCCGCCGTCGCAGCCGCCCGTGCCGCCTTCCCCACCTGGTCGGCCTTGGAGCCGGCGGAACGCGCCGCGTTCCTGGGGGCGGCGGCCGGGCTGCTCAAGGAGCGGGCCCAGGAGATCGCGGCGACGATCGCCACCGACTTGGGGGCGCCGCTGACGCTCGCGCTGAAGGTGCAGACGCTGATGCCCGCCGAGGTGCTGGCGTCCTACGCCGACCTCGCCAGGAGGTACGCGTTCGACGCCGGCCGGGTGGGCAACTCGCTGATCGTGCGCGAGCCGGTCGGCGTGGTGGGGGCGATCACGCCCTGGAACTACCCGCTCCACCAGGTCGTGTGCAAGGTGGCCCCGGCGCTGGCCGCCGGCTGCACGGTGGTGCTAAAGCCGAGCGAGGTCGCGCCGCTCGCCGCGTACGCGCTGGCCGACATCCTCCACGAGATCGGCCTGCCGCCCGGCGTGTTCAACATGGTCAGCGGGCACGGGCCGGTGGTGGGCGAGGCCATCGCCGCCCATCCGGACGTCGACATGGTGTCCTTCACCGGGTCGACCCGGGCCGGCCGGCGGGTCGCGGTCCTCGCGGCCGAGACGGTCAAGCGGGTGGCGCTCGAGCTCGGCGGCAAGTCGGCGAACGTCATCCTGCCCGACGCCGACCTGGAGAAGGCGGTGCGGAACGGGGTCGCGGGGGCCTACCTCAACTCGGGCCAGACCTGCTCGGCGCTGACCCGGATGCTGGTCCACTGGGACCAGTACGACGACGCCGTGGGGATCGCCGTCGAGGCGGCCGGCGCCTACGTCCCCGGAGATCCGTTCGCCGAGGGCACGCGTCTGGGGCCGCTGGTGTCCGCCGCCCAGCGCGACCGGGTCGTCAGATACATCAACCGCGGCCAGGAGGAGGGCGCCCGCCTCGTGCTCGGCGGGACCGACAACCCCATGGAGCGCGGCTACTACGTCGAGCCCGCGATCTTCGCGGGGGTCTCGCCCGGCATGTCCATCGAGCAGGAGGAGATCTTCGGCCCGGTGCTGTCGATCATCCCGTTCGCGTCGGAGGACGAGGCCGTCGAGATCGCCAACGGGACGCCGTACGGGCTGTCGGGGGCGGTCTGGGCGGGCACGGAGGACAGGGCGCTCGCGGTCGCGCGCCGCCTGCGCACCGGGCAGGTCGCGGTCAACGGCGGCAGGTTCAACACGATGGCGCCGTTCGGCGGCTACAAGCACTCCGGGATCGGCCGGGAGCTCGGGGAGTTCGGTCTGGAGGAGTTCCTGGAGGTCAAGGCCGTCCAGCTCTGAGTCAGGGCGTCTGCAGCAGGATCCTGCGGCGCTCGTCCTTGCCCAGCCGGTCGACGTACAACGTGCCCTCCAGGTGGTCGAACTCGTGCTGGAAGCACCGGGCGAGCATGCCGCGGGCCTTGACGGCGACGGGGCGGCCGAGCTTGTCGACTCCGCGCACGGTCACTCCGGCGGCGCGGGCGGTCGGGGCGTACAACGGCTTGCCGGTCTCCTTGCCGGGCACCGACAGGCAGCCCTCCTCCTCGACGACCGGCTCGGGATCGTCGATCGTCAGCTCAGGGTTGATCATGTGGCCCTTGCGGTTGCTGATGTCGTAGACGAACAGCCTCCGCCCCACGCCGATCTGCGGTCCGGCCAGCCCGACGCCGTCGGACTGATACATGATCGCGAACATCTCCTCGACCAGGCGGCGC
The DNA here is from genome assembly GCF_012999535.1 of Microbispora sp. H11081. Taxonomy (GTDB): domain Bacteria; phylum Actinomycetota; class Actinomycetes; order Streptosporangiales; family Streptosporangiaceae; genus Microbispora. The sequence continues at coordinate 28,936 of NZ_JABBWV010000019.1, read as the reverse complement.
AGCTCGCGGTCGAAGTCCGTCACCGGTTCCGCCGGGGTACGGAGGACCGGGTCGCCGACGTAACGAAGCTCGTGCATGACACTCCTGTCAGCCGGAATGATGTAAGGGACGCAGGCCTGTTCGGTCGTTACTTTAGTGGAGCCCGGGGTCCCGTCCGCCAGAGGCCGTCTGGGAAACTTGTGCTGTGCGTGTCTACATCGGTGCCGACCATGCCGGCTACGAGCTGAAGAATCACCTGGTCTCCTGGCTGAAGGAGCAGGGCCACGAGGTGGAGGACTGCGGCCCCCACGTCTACGACGCGGAGGACGACTACCCGCCGTTCGTGCTACGCGCCGCGCAGGGCGTGGCCGGCGACGCGGACAGCCTCGGGGTGGTGATCGGCGGCTCCGGGAACGGCGAGCAGATCGCCGCCAACAAGGTGCGGGGGGTGCGCGCCGCCCTCGCCTGGAACGAGGACACGGCGAAGCTGGCCCGCGAGCACAACGACGCCAACGTGATCAGCCTCGGAGCCCGGCAGCACACGCCGGAGGAGGCCGTCCGGTTCGTCGGGCTCTTCCTGGCGACGCCGTTCTCGGGGGCGGAGCGGCACGCCCGGCGGATCCGCCAGCTCGCCGACTACGAGACCACCGGCGAACTGCCGCCGTTGCCCGCCTGACCCTGCGTGCGAAAGTCCCTGTCCCGGCCCCGGCGGGGCTCCCGCCGGGGCGTCTCGTCCCGCAGGGGCCGCTGGTCGGCTGCCTCCTGCTGTTCGGACGTCGGACGGGACACGTCGCGGGACCGCATGGCCGTGACCGCGGTGATCTGCAAACTCTGCAGTGCCATGTCCTGAAGCCTACGCGCCGATCACCGATCTCCGCGCTGCCCCGCGCGGCTCAGAACACCCGGCAGCCCCACGGCGCCGGGTCCCACGACATCGCGGCCGACAGTTCCCGCAGCGCGCCCGCGCGGTGCTCCCGCACCAGCCCGGCCTCCGCCGCGGCGCTCAGCGGCCGCCCGCCGAGGTACGCCGCGCCCAGCACGCCGACCGGCATCGTGAGGTCGGCGGGCGCCTCGCTCCGCTCACACGACTCCGCACCACCGGCCGTCTTCAGCCGCCAACGTCCGGCGTTCCACGGGCAGACCTCGTCCTCCACCTCGACGACCAGGTCGGCGGGGGCGGCGTAGGCGCGGGCGGCCAGAGCCCTGTCCACGTCCACGAGACGGACCCACAGGTCGTCGATCCAGACCGCGCTCGCCTGACGGGGCTCGGCCAGCAGGTGCACGATCGCGTCGTCGGACGGCCGCCGCCCGGCGTGGACGACCGCGCACAGGTCCCGGTCGAGCACGCCCCGCCAGACCAGCGCGTACGCCGCGGGGTCGCAGGCGTGCAACTCCATGAGCCGGACCTCGCCGTCGGCCACGCCGTGCTCGTTCCAGCCGGACTTCGCCCGGAACAGCGCGTAGCCGCGGGGCCCCGCCGCGTCCTCCGCGATCAGGCAGCGCAGCGGGCCCATCCCGCCCTGGTCGTAGTCGGTGTCCGGGAGGATCTCGGCCCGCCAGAACGCCTCCGACCGCCCGTACAGGCCGGGCCTGCCGGGCTGTACGGCGTCGTAGACCCGGCGCAGGGCGGCGAGCGCGTCGGCGGGCCGGGCCAGCCGGAGCCGCAGCGTGGCGTCGGCGGGAGCCGCGCGGGTGAACGCCGCGTGGGTGGGGATGCGGAAGGACAGGGCGTCGGAGGCCCTGCCGTACCCGAAGCGGCCGTAGATGCCGGCCTCGCTGGCGTAGAGCGCGGCGACGGCCTCGCCCCCGCGGTGGTGCAGGCCGTGCAACTGGTGGGTCATCAACGCGGTCAGCACGCCCCGACGGCGGTGCGAGGAGAGCACGCCGACCGCCGTGACCCCGGCCACGGGGATCGGCCCGCCCGGGACCGTCATATGGAAGGACAGCGTGCCGGCGCAGCCGACCGCCAGGTCGTCGTCGAAGGCCGCCACGAGGCGGTCGAACTCCATGATCTCGCGCCAGCGGTCGGTGATCTCCAGCGGGTAGGTGGAGCTGAAGGCCTCGTAGGCGACCGCCACGAAATCCGGCCACTCCGCTTCCCCGATGGGACGTACGGTGATGCTCATCGGACCACCGTAGAAGCGGAGCTCCAGGCGAGGCGACCCAATATCCGTGCCGGATGATCTAGACCTTGGTCAAGCAGGTGCCGTCACCTGGGATGTCCGGATACAGTCGAGGCCATCATGACTTCCCGTCCGGCGCCGCTGATCCCTCCTCGGCTGCGCGCGTTCCTGGCGCGCGTGCCACTCCTGGTGCCGTTGGTCCGTTTCCTCAGGAAGGTCTGGTCGACGGACCGGTATCTCCTCATCGCTCTCGCCACGCTCACCGTCGTGGTCGGCGTGCTCGACGCGGAGGTGTCGGCGTACTGGTTCTCGCCCTCGCTGCTGATCCTCTTCACCCTGATCGGGGGTCTCCAGCTCCGGCTGCGCAGCCTCGCGATCCTGCTGTGCGTGGTCGTGGCCTCCCTGACGTACATGGGACCGATCACGGGAGTGCCCAGCATCGGGCCCGGCCTCCTGATCACCATGGCCTTCACGGCCGCGCTGGCGTGGACGATGGCACGGACCCGGGGCAAGCTCGGCGTCCAGGGGCTGCGCGGCGACGCGATGCTGCTGGAGCTGCGCGACCGGCTGAAGCGGCAGAGCGAGCTGCCGCCGCTGCCCAAGGACTGGGGCGGCAAGGTGGTGCTCAAGCAGGCCGGGGGATCGTCGTTCGGCGGCGACTTCGTCGTCTCGATGCGGGAGGGCGACCGGGTCCAGATGGCGGTCGTCGACGTGTCGGGCAAGGGCGTGGACGCGGGCACCCGCGCGCTCATGCTGTCGGGCACCTTCGGCGGGCTGCTCGGCTCGGTGGACGACTTCCTCGTCGCGTGCAACTCCTACCTGCACCGCCAGCTCGGCGACGAGGGGTTCGTCACGGCCGTCCACCTCGAGCTCGACCTGTCCACGGGGGCGTACACCATCACATCGGCGGGACACCCTCCGGTGGTCAGGTTCGACGCCGGGTCGGGCACGTGGCGGGTGTCCACGGCCAAGGGCGTCGTGCTCGGCGTGGTCCCCGACCTGGCCTGCGAGACCGACAGTGGGGTGCTGCGCAAGGGCGACGCGCTCATGCTGTTCACCGACGGGCTGATCGAGCAGCCCGGCAGGGACATCGACGCCGGCCTCGACCGGTTGCTCGGGGAGGCGGAGCGGCTGCTGCCGTCCGGGTTCAGGGACAAGGCCAGGCAGCTCGTCCAGTCGATGTCCTCCGGCCACAACGACGACTGCGCCCTCGTCCTGATCTGGCGTCCCTAGGTCGCGGACGGACCGGCGGGGCCTTCGCGGGAGACGTCTTCGCTCTGGTGCGGGTGAGCTACGCTCGAATGGTGCTTCGTCTGCCAGAGCACCTTCTCCACCTCGGGGGTACGCGCTGATGAGCTGGCTCATCGTGGCCGGATTCGTGATCGTCTTCGTGGGCCTGCTGCTGTCGATCGCGCTTCACGAGATCGGGCACCTCGTGCCCGCCAAGCTTTTCGGTGTCCGAGTGACCCAGTACATGGTGGGGTTCGGGCCCACGCTCTGGTCGCGGAGGCGGGGCGAGACCGAGTACGGCGTTAAGTGGATCCCGCTCGGCGGCTACATCCGCATGATCGGCATGCTTCCCCCGCGTCCCACCGATGAGCCCGGCAGGCTGCGCAGCGTCTCCACGGGCCCCTGGCAGGGCCTCATCGAGAACGCGCGGGCCGTCGCCTCGGAGGAGATCCGGCCGGGCGACGACAACCGGGTCTTCTACCGCAAGCCGTGGTGGCAGAAGGTCATCATCATGGCCGGCGGCCCGGCGATGAACTTCGTGCTCGCGTTCCTGCTGTTCGCTGTCGTGATGATGGGGTTCGGCGTGCGCGTGCAGACCCCGGTCGTGTCCTCGGTGTCCAAGTGCGCCATCCCCGCCGCCGAGGCGGGGCAGAACCGCGACTGCCGGGAGAGCGATCCGCTGACGCCCGCCGCCAAGGCCGGCCTTCGGCCCGGCGACCACATTGTCGCCATCGGCGGCACCCCGGTCCCCGACTGGGAGACGGCGCAGCGGCTGATCAGGGAGCACGGCGCGGGGGAGACGACGCTCGGGGTCGAGCGGGGCGGGCAGCGGACCGACGTGCGGGTCGATCTGATCGCGCAGGACATGCCCTCGCTGACCGACCCCGACAAGGTCGAGAAGAACGTCGGCTTCCTGGGCGTGAGCCCGACCACCGTCGTGGAGAAGAAGGGCCCCGGCTACGTCGTCGGGCAGATGTGGGACATGACCGAGCGCACCGCCGTCGCCATGGTCAACATCCCCAAGAAGATGGTCGGCGTGTGGAACGCCGCGTTCTCGGGAGACAAGCGCGACCCGAACGGGCCGATCGGCATCGTGGGGGCGGGCCGGATCGGCGGTGAGATCGCCGCCTCGGACCTCTCGGTCGACACCAAGATCGAGTTCTTCATCAGCCTGCTGGCCGCGCTGAACCTCGCGGTTGGCATGTTCAACCTGATCCCGCTGCTGCCGCTGGACGGCGGTCACATCGCCGGCGGGCTCTGGGAGGGCCTGAAGCGGGCCGTCGCGCGGGTGCGACGCCGGCCCGTTCCCGGTCACGTGGACGTGGCCAAGGCGCTTCCGCTGACCTACGTCATGGCGACCCTGCTGATCGTCATGGGCGGCCTGCTCATCTACGCCGACCTGGTCAACCCGGTCCGCCTGTCCGGCTGAGCCCCGCCGGGGGACCTACTCGCCTGTCACGCCGTCGACGCGCTCGCGCAGCAGATCGGCGTGGCCGTTGTGGCGGGCGTACTCCTCGATCATGTGACACATGATCCAGCGCAACGAGTAGTGGACGCCCTCTCTGCCCGTCTTCGACGTGGCGTCCAGGTCGGCGCACGCCTCCTCGGCCGCCCGCGCGTGCTCGATCTCCGCGCGCCAGGTCGCGAAGGCCTCCTCGGCGGACGCACCGTCCACGTTGTCGAACTCGCCGTCCGGGTCGTCGTCCCCGTAGTAGATGGCGGCCAGGTCCTCGCCGTTCAGCCGCCGCCTGAACCAGGCACGCTCGACGTCGGCCATGTGCCGTACGAGGCCGAGCAGCGACATGCTGGAGGGCGGTACGGAGCGCAGTCGCAACTGCTCCTCCGTGAGTCCTTCGCATTTGACGGCCAGGGTCTCACGATGCCAGTCCAGCCAGGCGCGCAGCATCGTGCGCTCGTCCGCGGCGACGGGGGGATCGATGCGTGTGTCGGTCATCCCCGCATCCTGCCCCACCCGGCGCGCTCCTGTCGGCGTCGGCCTGTCTTTCCGCGGGCCGTATCGCGCGGTGTGGGGGTCGGCGCCGTCCGCCCAAGCGGCCTGTCCGCGACCGGCGTACGGATTTCCCATCACACCAGGAAACGCTCGAATACCGGCGCCCATAAGCAGACAAACAGCGTTTTTCGGCTGAATCCGGAATGCGGCCAAGCTCTAAATGAAAGTTTCACGTTTTCTTCTCAAACTTGTCCCAATGTGGCAAATGGGGCAGAATCAGTTGAGCCTTCAACTATTTGGTTCGGAGGCCACCGCACGGATGAGGAGAGGCATGAAGCGCATCATCTCCAGTCTCGCCGTCGCCACCGGCGTACTCGGCGCCACGCTCACCGGCGTCAGCCCCGCGTCCGCGGCCACCACCGAAATCGACTGCACGACGGGCGGGTACACCTACGTCAAGCACACGTACGCCCTCACCAACTACCCGTGGGGGGCGGTGGACGGCCGTAACTACAACATCGTCGGCTCGCCGTACAACTACGAGATCTGCCTCGATGTCCCGGACGGCACGACGTTCACCATCGAGATCCGGAAGGGGGAGGCACCGTACATCCTCGTGGACGACCGGCCCGGGGACAAGATCTTCACCTTCACCGCCGATACCTGGTATCAGGTCCACGGCACGTTGAGCGGACCCCCTAGCACCTACTTCTACTACACCTGGTACGAGAAGCGGTCCCCGGCCCGTAGCGCCCCACATAAACGCGGAATACGGCCCTGAGAAGCCCGAAGGGCTCAATAGAGCATTCGGCTTACCATCCGAACGGAGACGGGTGATGGCCGGACTCGACGAATGAGTAGTCGCGAGACTCGATGACCAGGCCATCGGAGTCGAACCGCAGCACTGTGCACCCGGAGATGGTCAGCGGACCACTGTCATAACGGGAAAGCGCCCAGTATTCGACGGTCGCCTGGTCGTCGTCGACCACCGGCTCGGCAAAACGGGCCCGCGTAGGCTCGATCTCCGCCGCGAACACGTCCTGCAGGTATTTTCTGAGCCCGGCACGTCCCTCGCAAGGAGCGCGGAAGGGCGACGACCAGTGAACGCCGTCTTCCGCCTGGAGGGCGACGATCGCTTCGGCGTCCTGACCTTCCCAGGCCGCGGTCCATGTGTGCGCCCAGCGCAGCGCGGCTTCACGAGTATGCACGACGTCTCCTATTTCGAACCCTGGTTGTCTCGGTGGTTCTCGTCAGTTCGCGGCCGATCGTCCGGGGCACCTCTTACGGCGACTCCGCAGCTGCCAGAAAGCGCCGACGTCGCTCCACGAGGAGGAAGTGAACGACGACGAGGCCGATACTCGTGGCAGCCACCGTCCATACGATCGTCTTCCCTATGGTCTCGACCACCTCGTTCCTGCCTGGCGGGAGCACGACCATCTGTACCGCGGCGCCGACCGGCACGGTCAATCTCGCGAGCAAACCGATCGCTCCCGGTTGCCTGACGCGTGCACCAATGGCACCCAGGGGCGCTCCGAAGACGACACTGGCGACCCACCATATGGGCGGCTCGGACTCGTACCAGGGGATCTGCCCGCCGCTACGGATGGTGTCCACAATGCTGTAGGCGGCTGTGGCCGCGAGAAGTGCCAGTGCGCCAGCGGCGGCACCGCCTTGCGCTGATGCCGCAGGACGGCTCTCCCCGGCGCGTCTGACCAGCCACCCCACCGCGACCGCCAAACCCGCCCAAGCCCAGCCGGAGTCCAGCAACACGCTGACGATTTCCGCGACGGACCACCCACTGGTGGTGTAGGCGCGGCTTGAAAGGTCGGCATAGCTGTGGGACAGGGCGTTCATGAGGGAGGTCGCCGCGCCGAATCCTGCTCCTACCGCCAGAGCTCTCCCCAGGATCACCACGAGATGGGGCACACGTGAGCGGTCCTGCCATCGACTGCCATGCCGCTGATCGCTAGTCACGATGCCTTTCTACCGAAAAGATCCTCGACGTCGCCGCCGTGAAGCCCTCGCGACCGTCGCGGCCTGAGGCCGCCCTACCCTGCTCGAACGGGCAGATGAACGGCTTGTGGGGCTCAGTACATCGAGATGTGGACGTGGTCGTAGTGGTTGGCGGTGATTCCACCGCGGTCGGACATGGTCCGCCAGCCCGGCTGGCCGAGGTTGTAGATGCGCTGCTGCCAGATGACGTACATCACCCCGAGCTTCGGCCCGTTCTTGATGGCCCAGGCGGCCAGGCTGTCGCCGAGCGCCTTCATCTCCGGCGAGGGCATGGCGCCGCCCGAGCTCATCATGAAGTCGCAGGCACGCCCGAGTGGGTGCTCACCGCTGTTCTCCGCGCGGTAACAGCCGACCGGGAACCGCAGATCGAAATACTTGCCGACCTCGTCGCGCATGAGCCGCATGCGGGGGGTGATGTTGTCGGATCCCACGGGTAGCTCCGGCGCCCACGAACCGCCGGCTCGTTTGCCCGGGGCGATCGGGATGAGGGCGTCGAGCTTGTCCTTGATCTCGTCGATGAGGTCCTCGGCGTCCTCGCGCTGCGCGGCGACCTGGGCCGCCTGCGTCTTGAGCCGCCCGGTGAGCGTCTCGGCGGCGTCGGCGGCCCGTTGCCGCTCGGCGCGGACCCGGTCGAAGTGCTCGATCCTGGCGGCCTGCTCCTGCTTGAGCTGGTAGTTCAGGGCGGCGGTGTTCATGTCGGGCAGCGCCAGCGAGTTGTCGGCCTGGTAGCGCAGCCCGGCCATCTGCCGTACGGCGTCCCTGGCGGCCTCGTAGTCGGCCTCCGCCTTAGCCAGCCGTCCGCGCGCGGCCTTCTCATCTTCCCTGGCCTGGGCGAGCGCGACGCGTTTGGCGTTGTAGTCGGCGATCAGCCGGTCGACCTTCTTCCGCAGGTCGGACAGCTCCTGCTTGAGCTGCTTCTCCGTCGGCTTGGGGTCGGCGGCGCCGGGGCCGGTCACGCCGAACACGAGGGCGGCGGAGACGAGCCCGCAGACGACCAGGGGGAACGCGCGGGGCAGAGCCCACTCCTCTCCACGTGCCGGCCGGGTTAGCTGACGGGTTCGGGCTGGAGGAGCCCGGGCAGGCGGCTGCCTTGACCCCAGGTGCTTGGTTGGGTCCCCGGCTCCCGGGCGAGGCGCCCGGGATTAGGCGTACCTGCTGTGACAGCTGGTGCCAGGGATACTACTGGTAAAGAAAGGACAGCTGCCACCCGAGTCGCAACCGTTCGGAGATCAATCCGTGACCACCTCGCGGAGCATCCGGGCGGCCTCCTCCGGGAGCACGTCGTTGACGAACGCGCCCATCGCCGACTCCGAGCCGGCGAGATACTTCAGCTTGTCCGGCGCCCGCCGGATCGTGAAGAGCTGCAGGTGGAGATAGGCCAGGTCGCGGTGGTGGGCGACCGGGGCCTGGTGCCAGGCCGCGACGTACGGCATGACGACGCCGAACAGCCCGTCCAGGCGGCGCAGCACGCCGGTGTAGAGCGGTGCGAACGCGGCCCGTTCCGCGGGTGACAGCGCGGGGATGTCGGGCACCTGGCGGTGCGGATAGACATGCACCTCGAACGGATAGCGCGCCGCCGCGGGGACGAAGGCCGTCCAGTGCTCGTTGGCGGCGACCACCCGGGGCCCGCTTCGTTCCGCGGCCAGGACGTCCGCGAACAGGTTGCCGCCCCGGTGCCGGGCGGCGACGTCCAGCATGTGGCGGGTACGCGGCGTGACGTACGGATAGGCGTAGATCTGCCCGTGGGGGTGCGGCAGGGTGATGCCGATCTCGGCGCCGCGGTTCTCGAAGCAGAAGACCTGCTCCACGCCGGGCAGCGAGGACAGCTCGGCCGTGCGGTCGGCCCACGCCTCGACGACCAGTTCGACCTGCTCGTCGCGGAGGGAGGAGAACGACGCGTCGTGGTCGGAGGTGAAGCAGACGACCTCACAGCGCCCGAGCCCAGGCCGCACCCTGCTGAGGCCGCCCACCTGCTCGTACGCCCCGGTGTCGAAGCTGAACGACGGGAAGCGGTTCTCGAACACCGCCACCTCGTACGGCGAGGGGATCTCCGAGCCGGGATGGGCCGGGCAGAGCGGGCACTCGTCGGCGGACGGCAGGTGGGTGCGCGTCTGACGATGCCGGGCGACGGCCACCCACTCGTCCATCAGGGGGTCGTAGCGCAACTCGGAGGCGAGCGGACGGGGTGGCAGGTCCCTGGGGTCGGTGGCGCTGTGGTCGGCGTCGTCGCGCCGGTCGAAGTAGATCAGCTCGCGACCGTCGGCGAGATGGGTGATGGTGCGCTTCACGTGGCGTTCTCCAACTCTGGGGCGGTGCCCGGCGTCACGGCGCGGTCTCCAGCGTGGACTCCCCGGGCGGATCGGCGAGGATGAGCCCGCCGGCGTGCTCCGACAGCGCGGCGCGCGCGTCCTCCGGCAGGCCGGCGTCGCTCACGACCAGGTCGGCCTCGCCGAGGGCGGCGATCGTGCTGATGCCGACCGTCCCCCACTTGGTGTGGTCGGCCAGGACCACGAGCCGCTGGGCGGCGGCGATGAGGGCCCGGTCGGTCTCCGCCTCCAGCAGGTTGGGCGTGGTGTATCCGGCACGCACGCTCATGCCGTGCACGCCGAGCATGAGCGTGTCGACGTTCAGGGAGCGGACGGCCGCCACGGCCACCGGGCCGACCAGGGCGTCGGAGGGCGTGCGCACGCCGCCCACCAGCACCACGGTCTGGTCGGGCCGCCCCGCCCGGTGGAACACGTCGGCCACCTGCACGGAGTTGGTGATCACGGTCAGTTCCGGGACGTCCACCAGATGGTGGGCCAGCGTCCAGGTGGTGGTGCCGGCCGAAAGGGCGACGGAGCTGCCCGGCCGTACGAGCATGGCCGCCCGGCGGGCGATGGCCTCCTTCTCGGCCTGCTGCCGCATCGACTTGGCCGCGAAGCCCGGCTCCTCCGTCGAGCCCGCGCCGGTGGCGGTCGCCCCGCCGTGCACCTTGACGATGAGGCCGCGTTCCGAGAGGACCTCCAGGTCACGGCGGATGGTCATGTCCGAGACCCCGAGGTCGCGTACGAGCTGCGCGACGCGCACCCCGCCGGTTCTGCGCACCCGCTCCAGGATCACCTGCTGCCGTTGCTGGGCCAGCATCCACCACTCCGCTCAACAGATTCCAACAAATTATGCCCCAGGAGCGTGGGGACATGTTGAGTTGGCGGCCGGGTACTTGCCGGGCGCGAGCCCAGGGGGGACAGTGGGCGAAAAGCATGCTCGACGGAAGGCGGTCGTCATGGGCAGACGCGCACGCAAGTCGAAGGCACGCAAGAAGAAGAAGGCCAACCACGGCAAGCGGCCCAGGGGCCGGTAGGGCTAGGGGTTCCTGCCCCAGGCGACGAGCAGGCGGGTCTGCTGGTCGGCGCCTGCCGGGATGTCACGCTCGTCCCCGATCACGCCCGCCTCGCGGTAGTCCTCCCGCGCCTTCTCGAACCATTCCGAGCAGGAGGCGACGAGTTCGGGGTCGAGCCTTTCCGGCCCGCCGATGGCACGTGCCAGGTCCCAGGTGTGGATCAGCGCGTCCGCGAACAGCTCGGTGATGTACTCCTCGCCCGGCACGTCGCCGAAGGACAGGTGGGCGACGCTGGTCAGCGCGCCCTCGGCGTACACGGCCTGCACGGCGCCCTGCGCGGACGCCTCGAACGCCTTGAACGGGTCGTCTCCGAGCACATCGCCGTCGAAGGCGTCCCCCACCTCCGCGGCCGTACGGCCGGACAGCAGTTCGGGGGCCCACAGGTTCTCGGACACGACGTGGTTGACCAGTCCCCGGACGTCCCAGTCGACGCAGGGGGTCGGCAGCTCCCACTGTCCGCGGCGGACGAGATGGAGGCGGTCCCCGAAACCGTCCAGCGCCCTGCGGTACGCGTCACGGATATCGATCATGTCCCCTCCTCGCCACGAACTCCCCGTTCGAACGTAACTCTTCTCAACGATCAGTCATACACGCTCACAAGGGGAGAGATCGTCCGGGTCAAGGGATGTGCTGCTCGACCCAGACGATCTTGCCGTACGGAGTGGGCCGGGTGCCCCAGCGGTAGACGAACCGCTTGATCAGCTGAAGACCGCGGCCGGTGTCCTCGTCGAGGGTGGCCTGCCGCGGGGCGGGAACGACGGGCGAGCCGTCGGCGACCTCGACCACCAGCGTCCGCCCCCGCAGCAGCCGCAGCTCGATCGGCGGCCAGCCGTGCTTGAGCGCGTTGGTGACGAGCTCGCTCACGACGAGCTGGGTGGCGTCCACCAGGCTGCCCAGGCCCCACCGCTGCAGGGTGCCGCGGACGAAACGGCGCGCGTGCGCGACGAACCGCGGGTCGGCGGGCAACGGGCAGGTGGCGATCTCGTCAGGATCGAGATCACGGACCTGGGCCACCAGCAGGGCGATGTCGTCCCGCTCGTGACCCGACCGCTGGCTGTTGATGATCAGGTCGCACATGTCCTCCAGATCGTCGACGGGACCGGCGAGCAGGCGGCGCAGTCCCATGATCCCGGCGTCCAGGTCCCGCTCGCGGCTCTCCACCAGGCCGTCGGTGTAGAGGGCGAGCACGCTCCCGGCGGGCAGGACCATCTCGCACGACTCCAGGGGGTCGCTGCCGATGCCCAGCGGCAGGCCGGGCGGCAACTCGATGATCTCCGTAGAGCGGTCGGGGTGCAGCAGGATCGGCGGCACGTGCCCCGCGCGGGCGAGCGCGCAACTGCGCGTCACCGGGTCGTAGACGGCGTAGATGCACGTCGCGATCTGGCTCGGGTCGAGGTCCTGGCTCATCAGGTTGAGCCGGAACAGCACCTCGTCGGGCGGCAGGTCGAGGCTCGCCAGCGTCCGCGCGGCCGTGCGCAGCTGACCCATGGTGGCCGCGGCCCTGGTCCCGTGCCCCATGACGTCGCCGACCACCAGGGCGGAACGACCACCGGGCAGGGCGATCACGTCGTACCAGTCGCCGCCGACCCCCATGAGGTCGCTGGCCGGCAGGTAACGCGACGCGATGTCCATCCCGAGCGCCTGCGGAAGCTCGACGGGCAGCAGGCTGCTCTGCAGGGTCAGCGCCGTCCTGCGCTCCCTGGTGTACAGCCGGGCGTTGTCGATGCACAGGGCGGTCCGGGCGGCCAGGTCCTCGGCCACCACCACGTCCTGCTCCTCGAACGGCAGGCTGCCGGCCCGCCGGGTGAAGACCACGCAGCCGAGGACCCGTCCCCGCGCGCGCAGGGGCACCGTGAGGAACGAGCAGTCGGTCAGGAGCGCGGCGACCGCGTCCTCCCGGTCCAGGCTGGCTCCGATCAGCCGGGCGCTCTCCTTGTCCAGCGACGGGTACATCAGCGGCTTCCCGCTCGCCATGCACTGCGCCTGCGGGAGGATCGCCGGGTAGATGATCGCCTCGTCGACGGGGAAGGACTTCATCCAGGCGTCGGGATCCTCGCCGGCCACGCCCAGGGCCAGCCGGCGTACGAGTGTCGTCCCGTCCACCGCCCGCGGCGACAGCTCGCCCTCCGCCATGAGGCGGTCCTGCACCATCACGGCCGCCGCGTCGGCGAAGCGGGGGACCGCCACGTCCACGAGCTCCCGGCTCGTCTCGGCCAGGTCGAGCGTGCTGCCGATGCGCCGGCTCGCCTCGTTCAGGAAGGCCAGCCGCTCGTTGGCGGACGCGGCGCTGCTGCGGCGCCACTGCGCCCGGTTCCCCGGGGCGGGGTCCTTGATAACGCAGTTCCGGTTCAACGAATTCTCCGGAGAGAGCGGATGGTGTTCCAGAAATCGTAGGGAGCTGATACCGCGCATTTCAGCTGTTTGACATGAGTGCTCTGAACAGGCCCGTCGGCACGATGGCGCAGCCCTACCCGCCACTCAAGGGACGAAACGGATATCAGTGAGCATGCGTCACATCAGACAGCGGGGAGATGCGTCAGAGCCTCGTCGATCCGCTCCCGGGGCAGCGTGAAATCCTCCAGGCGACCGGCGAGGTGGCTCTCGTAGGCGGGCAGGTCGAAGTGGCCGTGCCCGCACAGGGACATCACGATGACCTTCTCCTCGCCCGACTCCGCGCACCGCGCCGCCTCCGCTATCGTCGCGGCCACCGCGTGGGAGGGCTCGGGGGCCGGCACGATCCCTTCGGACCTCGCGAAGCGGATCCCCGCGTCGAAGCACTCGGTCTGCGTCACGGCCACGGCCTCCACCAGGCCCAGCTCGTACACGTGCGAGAGCAACGGCGACATGCCGTGGTAACGCAGCCCGCCCGCGTGGATCGGGTCGGGCACGAACGTGTGCCCCAGCGTGTGCATCTTCATCAGCGGCGTGAACCCCGCGGCGTCGCCGAAGTCGTAGGCGTACGTCCCCCTGGTCAGCGACGGGCAGGCGGCCGGCTCCACGCTCCGCAGCACGGGGTTCATCCGCCCCGCCAGCTTCTCCCGAAGGAACGGGAAGGCCAGCCCGGCGAAGTTGGAGCCGCCGCCGGTGCAGCCGATCACCAGGTCAGGAGTCTCGCCGAGGGCGGCGAGCTGCTCCAGCGCCTCCTCGCCGATCACGGTCTGGTGCAGCAGGACGTGGTTGAGCACAGAGCCCAGGGCGTACCGCGTGTCGTCGTGCTGCCCGGCCACCTCGACGGCCTCGCTGATCGCGATGCCCAGCGACCCCGTGCAGTGCGGGTCCTCCGCCAGGATCCTGCTGCCCGCCGATGTCACCGCCGAGGGGCTGGCGTGCAGAGTGGCGCCGTAGATCCGCATCAGCGTGCGCCGGTACGGCTTCTGGTCGTACGACGCCCGGACCATCCAGACCTCGCAGTCCAGGCCGTACTGGGCGCAGGCGAACGCAAGAGCCGAGCCCCACTGGCCCGCGCCGGTCTCGGTGGTCAGCCTGCGCACGCCGTCCCGCGCGTTGTAGTACGCCTGCGGGACCGCGGTGTTGGGCTTGTGCGAGCCCGACGGGCTGCCGCCCTCGTACTTGTAGTAGATCCGCGCGGGCGTGCCGAGGGCGCGCTCCAAGCGGCGGGCGCGGATGAGCGGCGTCGGCCGCCAGAGGCGGTAGACGTCGCGGACGTCGTCAGGGATCGGGACGAACCGCTCGGCCGTCACCTCCTGCCGGATCAGCTCCGCGGGGAAGAGCGGCGCGAGGTCGTCCGGGCCGACCGGCTGCAGCGTCGCCGGGTGGAGCACAGGCGGAGGCGGTGCGGGCAGGTCGGGAACGATGTTGTACCAGTTCCGGGGGATCCGGGACTCGTCGAGAAGGACCCTGGTCGGCTCACCCATGTCTCCCAGTGTCCGCACCGGGGGCCCATCGGGAAAGGGAGTCGGCCGATGTGGCCGGACCCGGTCAGACGGTTCCTCCCGAGCGCCAGTAGACGTTCGCCTCCCGGGTCAGGAACCCCTCGTCCACCAGGTAGCGGCGCAGGGCGGCGTGGTCGTCGTGGAAGGCCCGCAGCGCCACGTCGACCTCCTTTTCCGGGTAGCGCACGCCGATCTCGAAGACCCGGGCGATGTAGTCGAGCACCATAAGCCGTTTGGCCCGCTTCACCGGAATGGAGACGAGCCGCCCGTCGACCAGGAACGCGTCCATCGGGTCCGCGGGCGCGGAGGGGGCCGTGCGCAGCAGTTCGCGGAAGGCCTCCGGCCGGGCCCGCCAGCCGGTCTCCTCGTCCCGTACGGCGAGGCCGCCCCTGGACAGCCGGTCCAGGGCTCTCGCCACCGTCTCAGGGCCGAGCCCGGTGACCTTGTCGAGCGGCTCGCCGGGACGCAGGACCAGGCCGGCGAGAACGCGAAGCGTGTCGTCCTGCCCCAGCAGCCCGAGCACGCGGGAGATGCGCTTGTCGATCACGTGTCCACGGTATTGGGTCGATGAGGACCGCGGAGAATCTGGAGGGCGCCGTGACCGCTCGACTGGACCACACGATCGTGCACAGCAGCGACCGCTTCGAGTCCGCCCGGTTCCTGACCGGGCTGCTCGGCGAGCCGGAGCCCGGCGCCTTCGGGCCGTTCGCCACCGTACGGGTCGCCAACGGCGTGACGATCGACTACGCCGACTCGATCGTCGACAGGGACCGGATCGTCATGCAGCACCTGGCGTTCCTCGTCTCCGAGGACGAGTTCGACGCGATATGCGCCCGCATCGCCGAGCGGGGCCTGCCGTACTGGGGTGGCCCGCACCACCAGGAGCCGCAGCAGGTCAACCACCGCCATCACGGCCGCGGGGTGTACGTGGACGACCCCGACGGACACGCGATCGAGTTCATCACGCATCCGTACGTGGAGGAGGAGTGACGTCCGGCCGGCTCCGACCGGCTCGGAGCCGCAGCCGGTCGGCCAGGAGACGGACAAGGCCGCTTCCGATCACCGGAGGCGGCCTTTGACGTGCATGCGTGCTGGTCGGGGCGACAGGATTCGAACCTGCGACTTCTTGCTTCCAAAGCACTCTTTGTGATGGGCTCACCAGGTATTTGCCCTGGTAGATAGGCCTGTCAGCGTGCACTGTTGTGCGTTGATGTCGCCCGCGACACTTCCGCTCATGCCGATGACAGCGCATGGTAAGCAGCTTGTCCTCGCACGGTCGGTTGGGATGCGCGGCGGCTCTAATCGTCTTGAGGTGCGGTCTCCGTCGCGGTGGAGACAGCCGCCTCGTATCTGAGCAGGGTGTCGACGAATGTCCGCTGTTGTGCTGGGCTCAGCGGCGATAGGGCATGCCGCCACGCATGGGCGCCCGGAGACAGCCACTGAGCGATGGCGGGACGGCTCTCGGCACTGATGTCGATGATTCGTCGTCGGCGGTCGGCGTCGTCCTCACGCCGCACCAAGATCCCTTTGCGGCTCAGGTCGCTCACGATCAAGCTCATCGTGGTCGGCGCGACACCCAGCATCCCGGCCAGCTGAGAGACGGTCAGCGGACCTTCGAGGAGGAGCAGGGACAGCATCGACAGATGCCGGGGTGCTAGATCAAGTGACCGCAACTGTTCCGGCGGCCGCAGACGTTTGACCCTACCGACGAGCCTTGGCATCACCAGGAGCAACTCCCTGACCACATCGTCTGTGGTGTCAGGCGTTGACATCCGCTCACCTTCCAAATACGTTTGCTATCAAATGTAATTTGCCATCAAACCTGTTTGTGAGGATGGTATGCCCCATCTCAGCGTCCACGTCCTGGAAAGCGATCTGGTGGGCCGCGAGGCCGCCCTGATTGAGAAGCTGACCGATGCGGTTGTCGCGGTCTACGGGGAATGGGCGCGAAGCATCGCTGTCGTACAGTTGATCGGCTTGCCCCCTGATCGATGGGGCATCGGCGGCATCGCAGCACAAGCGCCCTCGCCGAGCGTCACGTTCGGCATCAGGGAAGCCGCGTTCAGCCGACCCGATGCCGACGAGATCATCGCCCGCCTCATCTCCGGAGTCACGGATGCCATCGTCGAGGTCTTCGGGGAGCGCGTCCGCGCTGGTGTGACGGTCGAACTCGTAGGCACTCCGGCCGGACGCACAGGCATCGGCGGAGTCGTTGTCGCGTCATAGCGACGGCGGACGACCAGCGCCCGCCTCAATCGGCGCCTCATTTGCCGCGAGCCGGCAGGTGTGCGCACAGCAGTGGATCTACGCTTCCGGCCATGAACGGCCAGTTCTATCGCCGCCGCTGGGACGAATCGCGCGGTGACGAGTTCGACGATTGGGGGCACTCGGTCTGGTACTTCGAGGTCGACGACGACGGTTGTCCGGTGCGTCAGGTCGAGGTGTACGACGCTGGCCCGGTCCTTCGCTACGGGCCCGAACACAAGGAAGACCGGTACGGCGGCCTCGGGCAGGCGAGTTTGTTTGATCCTGACGAAGACTGGAAGCAGTTCGTCATCACCCGAGACATGTTCGAGCGGGTCTGGGAGTCCCCTCCTGGCGGTTAGCAGAACCTCAGGACCACGCGCCTCGCGGCGAGTTAGTGCGTTCACTGGCAGGCAGTAGTCGCCATGGCGCCCTCGGCGCCGAGGGCGTGCCGCGCCCCCGTCCGCGTTCAAGATTGTTGTGACGATGCTAATCAACATTTCTGGGTTGAGGCCGCCCGTCTAAGGCACTGACGTTCGCCCAGGCCGAAGCCGTGCTCAAAGCGGCCGAGGGGACCAGGACGCACGCCTACATCGTGCTGTCCCTGCTCACGGGTGCTCGTATCGAAGAGCTTCGAGCGTTGACTTGGGATCACGTAGACCTGGAAGGAGACTCCGAGGCGAATCCACCCGTCCCGCCTCACGTCGCTGTGTGGCGCTCAGTGCGTTCGGGAGGTGGCACCAAGACACGGAGGTCTCGGCGTACCCTCGCGCTCCCCAAACGGTGTGTGGACGTCCTGCGGCGGCACCGAGAGGAGCAGCGCAAAGCGCAGGGCGATGAGTGGGCCGAAACCAGCCTCGTGTTCGCCTCGGCTGCCGGCACGCCGTTGGACGCGGCGAACGTCCGTCACGCCTTCCGCGCTGTGCTCAAGAACGCCGGGGGAGGGGGATGCCTCGCAGTGGACGCCCCGGGAGTTGCGGCACAGCTTCGTCTCGCTGCTGACTCGGGGGTTGCCCTGGAGGAGATTTCCGGCTTGTGGGGTATAGCAGTACGGCCGTCACGGAGATCGTCTATCGCAAGCAGATCCGGCCGGTGTTGCAGACGGGGGCCGTGGTGATGGACCGTCTCTTCGGGGGCTCAGAGCCGTAGTCACTCCGTTAGTCACCCAGGGGACGGACAAGGCCGCTTCCGATCACCGGAGGCGGCCTTTGACGTGCATGCGTGCTGGTCGGGGCGACAGGATTTGAACCTGCGACTTCTTGCTCCCAAAGCAAGCGCGCTACCAAGCTGCGCCACGCCCCGTCTCGTCGGGTACGCGAACGGTCCGAGACTCCGGTACGCTTACGCCCTGACGACCGGATGAAGTCTAGACCAGATGGACACCGGACGCGCGCGGACGTAGCTCAATGGTAGAGCCCCAGTCTTCCAAACTGGCTACGCGGGTTCGATTCCCGTCGTCCGCTCTCAGTGAGAAGGCCCAGGTCGGGGGAGTGATCCCGGCTCTGGGCCTTGATCTTTTCTTGCCTTCGGATTCCTGTCGTGCCCGTCATGTGCCCGCCGTCTTCTCGCCGTGTTTCCTGTCAAGGTGCTTCCGCAGCCCGGGAATGATCTCCTGTGGCAGGGCCACGACCCGCAGGACCGATCACCCGCCAGGACTGCCGATATGTCCGTCAGCTGAGCAGGTGCTCCAGCCGGGCGGCTACCTGGCGATACCGGGCCACCGGGATCAGATGTACGCCGTCGAAGGCTCCGGAGTCCCGGATCCGGAGCACTTGTTCGCAGGTGGCCTCGACACCGGCGAGGCGGTCGGAGGCGACTTTCTCCACCAGTTCGCTCGGAATGTCGATGTCCGGGATCGCAGCCGCGAGACGTTGGGCGTGCGTCTCACTGGCGAGAACCATCACGCCCGCATATACCGGAACGTCCATCGGGTTGGCGTCCCGCCACCTCAGTAAGGCTTCCAGCGAGAAGCTGACCTGGACGAACATGAAGTCCGCCGCTCGCTTCCAGGCTGGCACCGGACGCAGCGCCGCCGCTGTGCCGACGCGGAAGGGTCGCACTCCCGCGAACGCGCTGTCCTTCGGCAGGGCTCTGACCTCCTCGATCATCGCCCGCACGTTCAGCTCTCCGGTGCGGCTACCTGAACTGGGCTTGTCCCCGTAGACGAACAGGAACTGGTCGACACCGTATGCGGCTGCGGTGAGCAGGTCCCGGCGGAACCCCAGCAGGTTACGGTCGCGTGCGTTGAGGCAGGCGATACTACGGCCCCCCATCGCCTCGACCTCGTGCGCGACCGCC
Source organism: Microbispora sp. H11081 (assembly GCF_012999535.1). Taxonomy (GTDB): domain Bacteria; phylum Actinomycetota; class Actinomycetes; order Streptosporangiales; family Streptosporangiaceae; genus Microbispora. Next base: position 9,823 of record NZ_JABBWV010000019.1, on the reverse strand, counting down.
ACGCTGGACACCGTGGCACGGCCGATGTGGTTGTCAGGTATGAGGAAAGCGTCGGCCACATTGCTCAGGGTGCCGATCTGGTGCCGAACCTGCTTCAGGTCTGGCCGGGTGGGCGGTTCGATCTCGCAGATGATCTGGAACGGGTGATCGGTCATGGAGCAAAACTAAAGAAGGCAGGCGGCGGCCAGCCACTCGCTTTCATCGACCGAGCGTTCGGGATCTGAGCCACCGGTAGGAAGTCAGCAGGGTCGGCTATGCCGGAGAAACGTCAGTCGCCGGTGCGGAACAGGGCCCATACGGCCTTGCCGCCCTCGTCGAGGGTGTCCCAGCCCCATGCCTGACTGTAGGTCTCGACGATGTAGAGGCCACGTCCGTGCTCGGAGACGAAGTCGGGCTGTGCGGGGCACGGCGCCTGGTCGCTCGGGTCCGATACGGCGAGCAGTACGTGCGGCGCGATGTGAAGGAGCGTCAGCGTTATCGGCGGGTCGCAGGTGCGCGCCGTCGGGCACAGAGCGTAACGAACGGCGTTCGTCACCAGTTCGCTCACGACGAGCGCCGCGTCGTCGCTCAGTTCCGACAGACCCCACTGCCGCAGGGTCGTCCGGGTGATGTCGCGTGCGGTCTTGACCGAATCGGCCTGCGGGGCGAGGGGACACATCGTCTTATCGGACGGACCGGCCGCCCTCCGGAACCAGCCGAATCCCACGTCTCGGGTCAGCTGGCCGCCGGATTTGGGCTCGTCCGACATGGTTGCCCGTACCTCCTGCTGGCCTAAGTCGACTGACTGGTGCACATTTAGCCCAATATGCCCCTAAGACATGATGGATCAGCGACTCCTGCCGCTGCAAGACCCAAATGCACGTGCAGCCGTCATGTGCAGACGCACACTCCGGAAGTGCTAACCGTCAGGGACACCTAGATCAGACCTTGTCATCGGGGCCTGAAGTGGTGACACTGTGTGGGCTGGGGGTGTCGTACGGGTCGTCCCTTGGCGGCACACAGGGCCGAGGTGAGAGGGAGGCGCCGTGATACAGATCCAGACTGGATCGGGTCCGACGGCTCTGCGCATCCTTCTCGGTTCCCAGCTCCGCAAGCTTCGTGAGAGCAAGGGCATCAGCCGCGACCAGGCCGGCCAGTGCATCCGGGCGTCCGAATCGAAGATCAGCCGGATGGAGCTGGGCCGGGTCGGGTTCAAGGAACGCGACGTCACCGACCTTCTCGCCCTCTATGGGGTGGAGGACGAGGAAACGCGCGTCGTCGTGATGAACCTGGTCGAAAGGGCCAACGAGCCCGGCTGGTGGCACAGGTTCAACGACCTTCTCCCCTCGTGGTTCCAGGCGTACGTCGGCCTGGAGGAGGCCGCCGAGCGCATCCGCACCTACGAGGTGCAGTTCGTCCCCGGCCTGCTGCAGACCAAGGAGTACGCGCGTGCCGTCATCATGGCGGGCGCGGTCGGCGCGGCGCCCGAGGAGATCTCCAGGCGGGTGGACCTCCGGCTGGAACGCCAGCGCATCCTCGACGGCGGGAGCAGCCCCAAGTTCTGGGCCGTGATCGACGAGGCGGCGCTGCGCCGCCCGATCGGCGGCGTCGACGTCATGCGGGGCCAGATCCAGCACCTCATCGACCTGATGGGCCAGCCCAACGTGACGATTCAGGTCATCCCGTTCAGTTACGGAGGACACGCCGCCGAGGGCGGCGCCTTCAGCATTCTTCGGTTCGCCGACCCCGACCTGCCCGACATCGTGTACGTCGAGCAGCTCGCCAGCGCGCTCTACCTGGACAAACGCGAAGAGGTCGACCGCTACAGCGAGGTCATGGAACGCCTCTGCGCGGTCAGCACCACCCCCACGGAGACGGTGGACCTGCTGCGGCAGATCATGGCCGACCTCTGATCAGTCGCTACCGGGCCTCATCTGCTCTAGACTGCCCTTGGCGTTGGACACCCGCCACAGTCGAGCATGCCCGGACAGGTCGCGTGCAGGCGAGTCGGTGATCCTGTGCCTTTTACGTGGGCGCGGCGCGCGTTACAGTGCCGCGGTTGCCGTGCACGACGTGCCCGCGATCACCAGCTGCTGGATCAAGGAGACCACCCCGTGAAGACCGCTGTCGAGGAGCTCAGCCCTACCCGGGTCAAGCTCACCGTCGAGGTGCCGTTCAAGGAGCTCGAGCCTAGCCTGCAGGCCGCATACAAGAAGGTCGCACAGCAGGTGCGGGTGCCCGGCTTCCGCCCCGGCAAGGTGCCGGCCCGTATCATCGAGCAGCGCTTCGGCCGCGCGGTGGTTCTCGAGGAGACCCTGAACGACGCCCTGCCCAAGCTGTACGGCCAGGCCGTTGACGAGACCGACGTCTTCCCGGTCAGCCAGCCGGAGATCGAGGTCACCAAGATCGAGGACGGTGAGCAGGTCGAGTTCACCGCCGAGGTGGACATCCGCCCCGCCTTCGACATCCCGGACTACCGGGGCGCCGAGATCGTGGTCGACGCCGCCGAGGTGACCGACGAGGACATCGACGCCCAGCTCGAGGCCCTGCGCCAGCGTTTCGCGACGCTGACCGGGGTGGAGCGGGCGGCCCAGAACGGCGACTACGTCGTGATGGACCTGCGTGCGGAGATCGACGGTCGCAACCTCGACGAGCAGCAGGCCACCGACGTGTCGTACGAGGTCGGTGCGGGCTCCGTCCTGCAGGGCCTGGACGACGCGCTGCAGGGCATGGCCGCGGGCGACGAGAAGACCTTCCGCACCACGCTCGTCGGCGGTGAGAACGCCGGCGAGGAGGCCGACGTGATCATCAACGTCAAGTCGGTGAAGGAGAAGGTGCTGCCGGAGCTGGACGACGAGTTCGCGCAGCTCGCCAGCGAGTTCGACACGCTCGACGAGCTCAAGGACAGCATCCGCGAGCAGGTCCGCCGCAACAAGCTCGTCGACCAGGTCGTGCAGAGCCGCGAGAAGGCCCTCGACGCCCTGCTCGACAGGATCGACATTCCGCTGCCCGAGAGCGCGCTCCAGACGGAGATCGACGCGCGCAAGCACAACCTCGAGCACCAGGTCGCCGAGAGCGGCCTGAGCCGTGAGGCGTACCTCCGTCTCCAGCAGACCACCGAGGAGGAGCTGTTCGCCGACTACGAGGCGAACGCCGCCAAGGCGCTGAAGTCGGGCTTCGTCCTCGACAAGATCGTCAAGGCGGAGGAGCTCGGCGTCAGCGAGCAGGAGCTGACCGACTTCGTGGTGCGCCGCGCCATGCAGATGGGTGTCGCGCCGAACACGCTGGCCCAGCACCTCGCCGACAACAACCAGCTCCCGCTGGCGATGATGGAGATCGTGCGCGAGAAGGCCAAGACCGTCATCGGTGACGCCGCCAAGGTCACCGACACCGCCGGCAACGAGGTGGACATCCAGGCCGTCTACGCCGAGCTCAACCCCCAGCAGGAGGCCGTGGGCGTGGACGAGGCGGGCGTGGAGCCCGCCGACGAGGCCAAGGAGAGCTGACCTCCGAGGCTCTCGCCCGACCTCTCCCGCCGGCCGCCGCGACGCGGCCGGTGCGGTGGCTGTAAAGGAACCCCTGGCGCACTCAGGTGCGCCGGGGGTTTTCGGTTATATCCGGGCAAATCCCCGAGAATTTGTTTATTACCGTGCTGAGAGATCGGCCGCCGGCGGCTTCTTACGGGGTGGTCCGGCAGTGACACACGCGGCTCGGTAGCGCGTCCAGGGCGGGAAACACGGGCGTTCCGCCGAGGACGGCCCGGTGAGGGCGGGGCATGCGCCGACAGCGAACAGTACGGCGCACGGGCATGACCTGTCTGCGCCGCGCGTTAAGGTCACAAGCAAAGCCAATCGATTACGAGCATCGGAAGGTGACGCTGTGACCAGCCCGCCGACCTTCTTCCCGACCGGTGGTTCCGGCTTCGAGGCCCGGAGCCCGGAGGGTGGCCCCTCCCGCCTCGAGGACCAGCTCTACCAGCGCCTGCTGCGCGAGCGGATCGTGGTGCTCGGCACCCAGGTGAACGACGAGGTGGCCAACCGGCTGTGCGCTGAGCTCCTGCTCCTCGCCGCCGATGACCCCGATCGCGACATCTGGATGTACATCAACTCCCCCGGTGGCTCGGTGACCGCGGGCATGGCGATTTACGACATGATGGAGTATGTGCCGAACAACGTCTGCACGGTCGCCATGGGTCTGGCCGCCTCCATGGGGCAGTTCCTGCTGTGCGCCGGCGCACAGGGCAAGCGGTACGCGCTTCCGCACGCCCGGATCATGATGCACCAGCCGTCCGGTGGCATCGGCGGCACGGCGGCCGACATCGCGATCCAGGCCGAGCAGATGCTCTACGTGAAGAAGACGCTCGCGGAGCGGATCGCCTACCACACCGGCCAGCCGCTCGACCAGATCGAGCGCGACTCCGACCGGGACCGCTGGTTCACGGCCGAGGAGGCCAAGGACTACGGCTTCATCGACCACGTGGTGCGCAGCGCCCGCCAGGTGCCCTCCGAGGGCGCCGTCTCGTGACTGGAGCTTCCCAGATGAGTGAGCTGATCCGGCCGGGTGACATCAACGGCCGCTACGTCCTTCCCTCCTTCGTCGAGCGCACCTCGTACGGCGTCAAGGAGATGAACCCGTACAACAAGCTGTTCGAGGACCGCATCATCTTCCTCGGTGTCCAGATCGACGACGCCTCGGCGAACGACGTGATGGCGCAGCTGCTGACGCTGGAGTCGCTGGACCCGGACCGCGACATCAGCATGTACATCAACTCGCCGGGTGGGTCGTTCACCGCCATGACGGCGATCTACGACACCATGCAGTTCGTCCGGCCCGAGATCCAGACGGTCTGCCTGGGCCAGGCGGCCTCGGCCGCGGCGGTCCTGCTGGCCGGCGGCACGCCGGGCAAGCGGTTCGCCCTGCCGAACGCCCGCGTGCTGATCCACCAGCCCTACACCGAGGGCGGCGGTCAGGGCAGCGACATTGAAATCCAGGCTCGTGAGATCCTGCGGATGCGGTCGCTGCTCGAGGACCTCGTGGCGAAGCACTCGGGCAAGTCGGCCGACGAGGTCCGCAGGGACATCGAGCGCGACAAGATCCTCAGCGCCGAAGAGGCGAAGGCGTACGGGCTGGTGGACGACATCATCCCGTCGCGGAAGAAGCGTGCGGCGGCGGTCGCGGCTTCCTGAGGGAGTTGCCGCACCGGAACGGTGCCCATTTGGGCACGTTCCGGTGCGACTCACCGCTAGGGGGCTCACTGAGGGCCCGAGAGACGGTAACGTCGAAACCTGAGCGGGATGACGTTTTCGCACCGGATCGCGATCACCAGATCACGATCGCGATGCGGACGAAAGCGACCGCGGCGGCAGGCGGTCCCACGCAAAGGAGTATCTGGGGTGGCACGCATCGGCGACGGGGGAGACCTGCTGAAGTGCTCGTTCTGCGGCAAGAGCCAGAAGCAGGTCAAGAAGCTCATCGCCGGACCAGGCGTATACATCTGCGATGAGTGCATCGATCTCTGCAACGAGATCATCGAGGAGGAGCTCTCCGAGTCCTCCGAGCTCAAGTGGGACAACCTCCCCAAGCCCCGTGAGATCTACGAGTTCCTGGACGCGTACGTCATCGGGCAGGACAAGGCGAAAAAGGCCCTGTCGGTGGCGGTCTACAACCACTACAAGCGCGTCCAGTCCGGGGAGCGGGGCCGCGACGACGGCCTGGAACTGGCCAAGTCCAACATCCTGCTGCTCGGCCCCACCGGGTCGGGCAAGACCCTGCTCGCGCAGACGCTCGCCAAGATGCTCAACGTGCCGTTCGCCATCGCGGACGCGACCGCGCTGACCGAGGCCGGCTACGTCGGCGAGGACGTGGAGAACATCCTCCTCAAGCTGATCCAGGCCGCCGACTACGACGTCAAGAAGGCCGAGACCGGCATCATCTACATCGACGAGGTCGACAAGATCGCCCGCAAGAGCGAGAATCCGTCGATCACGCGGGACGTGTCGGGCGAGGGTGTGCAGCAGGCCCTGCTCAAGATCCTGGAGGGGACCACGGCGAGCGTGCCGCCGCAGGGCGGGCGCAAGCACCCCCACCAGGAGTTCATCCAGATCGACACCACGAACGTGCTGTTCATCTGCGGCGGCGCCTTCGCCGGCCTCGAGAAGATCATCGAATCCCGGGTCGGCAGGAAGGGCATCGGCTTCAACGCGATCATCCACTCGAAAGAGGAGATGGACTCGTCCGACATCTTCTCCGACGTCATGCCGGAAGACCTGCTGAAGTTCGGCATGATCCCCGAGTTCGTCGGCCGGTTGCCGGTGATCACGTCGGTGCACAACCTCGACAGGAGTGCGCTGATCCAGATCCTCACCGAGCCGCGCAACGCGCTCGTGAAGCAGTACCGGCGCCTACTGGAGCTGGACAACGTCGAGCTGGAGTTCACCGACGACGCGCTTGAGGCCATCGCCGACCAGGCGATCCTGCGCGGCACCGGCGCCCGCGGCCTGCGCGCCATCATGGAGGAGGTCCTCCAGTCCGTGATGTACGAGGTGCCCTCCCGCCAGGATGTGGCCCGCGTCGTCATCACCCGTGAGGCCGTGCTCGAGCACGTGAACCCGACCCTCGTGCCGCGCGACCAGTTGCAGGCCAAGCAGCAGCGCACTCCGAGGGAGAAGTCGGCCTGACAGCCCCTTCGCCGACCGGGTTGTCGTCCACAGGGTGTGCGGCGACGGCTCGGACGGCGTCCGGACGTCCCTAGAATTGGGCAGCGTGACTACGTCTGAGCTGCCCACCCAGTACGCCCCCGCCGATGTGGAGACCCGGAGCTACGAGCGCTGGGTATCGGCGGGCTACTTCGCCGCCAACCCGGGCAGCGGGCGTGAGCCGTACAGCATCGTGCTGCCTCCGCCCAACGTGACCGGGTCGCTCCACGTCGGCCACGCGCTCGACCACTCGATCCAGGACGCGCTCACGCGTCGGGCCCGGATGCGGGGGATGGAGACGCTGTGGCTGCCCGGCATGGACCACGCCGGCATCGCCACCCAGAACGTCGTGGAGCGTGAGATCGCCAAGGAGGGCCTGTCCCGCCACGACTTCGGCCGGGAGGCGTTCGTCGAGCGCGTCTGGCAGTGGAAGGAGGAGTCGGGCGGCCGGATCCTCGGCCAGATGAAGAAGCTCGGTGACGGCGTGGACTGGTCCCGCGAGCGCTTCACCATGGACGCGGGGCTCTCCCGAGCCGTCCAGACGATCTTCAAGAAGCTGTTCGACGACGGGCTCATCTACCGCGCCGAGCGAATCATCAACTGGTGCCCCCGCTGCCTGACCGCCCTGTCCGACATCGAGGTCGAGCACAGCGACGACGACGGCGAGCTCGTCTCGATCCGGTACGGCTCGGGTGACGAGGAGATCGTCGTCGCCACGACCCGCGCGGAGACCATGCTCGGTGACACCGCGGTCGCGGTCCACCCCGCCGACGAGCGTTACGCGCACCTGGTCGGCAGGCACGTCGAGGTTCCGCTCACCGGGCGGCGCATCCCGGTCGTCGCGGACGAGCATGTGGATCCCTCGTTCGGCACCGGCGCGGTCAAGGTCACCCCGGCGCACGACCCGAACGACTTCGAGATCGGGCGCCGCCACTCGCTGGAGTCGCTCGTCGTCATGGACGAGCGGGGCGTCATCACCGCTCACGGTCCCTTCCAGGGCCTCGACAGGTTCGAGGCGCGGCCCGCCGTCGTCGCCGCGCTGCGCGAGCAGGGCCGCATCGTCGCCGAGAAGCGCCCGTACGTGCACTCGGTCGGCCACTGCTCCCGATGCAAGACGGTTGTCGAGCCGCGGCTGTCCCTGCAGTGGTTCGTGAACGTCACACCGCTGGCCAAGGCGGCCGGCGACGCGGTGCGTGACGGCCGCACCCGCATCCACCCGCCGGAGTTGGCCAAGCGCTACTTCGACTGGGTAGATGACATGCACGACTGGTGCATCTCGCGCCAGCTGTGGTGGGGTCACCGGATCCCCGTCTGGTACGGCCCGGACGGCGACATGGTCTGCGTGGGGCCCGACGAGGAGCCGCCGGCCGGTTACGAGCAGGACCAGGACGTCCTCGACACGTGGTTCTCCTCGGGTCTGTGGCCGTTCTCCACGCTGGGCTGGCCCGACGACACCCCCGAACTGGCGCGCTTCTACCCGACGAGCGTCCTGGTCACGGGCTACGACATCCTGTTCTTCTGGGTCGCCCGGATGATGATGTTCGGGCTGTACGCGATGGACGGCCAGCCGCCGTTCCGCACCGTGGCGTTGCACGGCATGGTGCGCGACCAGTTCGGCAAGAAGATGTCGAAGTCGTTCGGCAACGTCGTCGACCCGCTCGACTGGATCGAGCGGTACGGCGCGGACGCCACCCGCTTCACGCTGCTCCGCGGTGCCAACCCCGGCTCCGACGTGGCGATCAGCGAGGACTGGGCGGGCGGATCCCGCAACTTCTGCAACAAGATCTGGAACGCCACCCGGTTCGCGCTGATGAACGGCGCCGTCTCCGACGGCCTGCCCGACGACCTGACCGCGGCCGACCGGTGGATCCTGTCCCGGCTGCAGGAGGTCGTCGCGAGCGTCGACGCGGCCTTCGAGGAGTTCGAGTTCGCGAAGGCGTCCGACGCCCTCTACCACTTCGCCTGGGACGAGGTCTTCGACTGGTACGTCGAGCTGGCCAAGGTGCAGTTCGCCGAGGGCGGCGCGGTGGCCGAGAACACCAAGCGCGTGCTGGGGCACGTCCTCGACGCGCTGTTGCGGCTGCTCCACCCGCTCGTGCCGTTCGTGACGGAGGAGCTGTGGCGTGCCCTGACCGGCAGGGAGTCGATTGTGGTCGCTCCCTGGCCGTCGGTGTCGTCCGGTCTGCTCGACCCTGCCGCGGAGCAGGAGATCGTCTCGCTGCAGAACCTCGTCACGGAGGTGCGCAGGTTCCGCTCCGACCAGGGTCTCAAGCCCGGCCAGCGCGTGGCCGCGCGACTGTCCCTGTCCGGTACGGCTCTCGCGGCCCATGAGGGCGCGATCCGCGTCCTGCTGCGCCTGGACGAGCCGGCGGACACGTTCAGTCCGACGGCCCGGCTCACCGTCGGCACGGTGCTCGTGGAGATCGACACGGCCGGTGCCATCGACGTCGTCGCCGAGCGGAAGCGGCTGGAGAAGGACCTGGCCGTGGCGCGCAAGGAGCAGGCGCAGGTCACGGCGAAGCTCGGGAACGAGCAGTTCATGGCGAAGGCCCCCGACGACGTCGTGGCGAAGGTGCGGCGGCGCGCGGAGCAGGCCGCCGAGGACATCGCTCGCCTTGAGGCGCAGCTCGCGGCCCTGCCCGAGTAGGTGTGCCAGAGGAGGTTTGGGAGTGCTGGAGACAGGGCAGGACTAAGAAGTTGCCCAAGTTGTCTCCAGCACCTCCGGACCGGTGCTAGTCTTTCTCAAGCGCTGAGGGTCTGGCAGGCCGGAGCACATCCGGTGGTCGAACTCTCGGGCACTCCCTCCTTCTGATCCGATCTCGGGATGTCGTGGCGATTCGACGAGATGCCGAGGATCGGGTAAGTTCGAGGGGTTGTCTCGGAAACGGGGCAGCTGAAATTCTTGGCGGAAAACGGAATTCGTAGCAAATCGGGTTGATTTGACACGAATAACGGAACTCGCCAGAATAGAACACAGAACGAAGCGAAACGCCCCGGAGCGTGGGACCTGCGAAGCGGGTTCCGGGTGATGGTGGTCGCGTCCGTTTCTTGAGAACTCAACAGTGTGCTAAAAGCCAGTGCATGAATCATGCATGACCCCGTCATATCGGTGGTTTCACCGGTGACGGATTCCTTTGAACGGCATCCTT
>NZ_JABBWV010000018.1 GCF_012999535.1 Microbispora sp. H11081 | reverse complement strand
ACAGGAATTCGACCGCCCCGTTTCCGGGACAACCCCTCGAACTTACCCGAACCCCCAGCCCGACGCAAAACCGGACCAGCAACCCCAGCAAGACCACGAGAGAACACCGACCACCGGCCCGCGCACAGCCAACACAACCACCGAAGTGACTGAAGAGGAGTGCGCCGAACCGCGCCGACACCACAAGATTACCAGGGTCCGGCACTGCCATGACCCGGGACGAGAAGAACACCGGGAGCTCCCGGTCTATTCCCGCTCGCGGGACTCCGCTTCCTGGGCCGCCCGGCCGTGCCGCGTGCCGTCACCGGTTGTCCACAGGCCTGCGGCGAGGAGCCTTGGCGGGACCATCCCGACCATAGACTTTGGCGCGTGAGCGACATGCCGCCTGTAGCGAAGAAGGTCTCCCTGGAGCGCACGCATCACGGTGACACCGTCATCGACGAGTACGCGTGGCTGCTCAAGAAGGACGACCCCGACACCATCGCCTACCTGGAGGCGGAGAACGCCTATACCCAGGAGATGACCGGCCACCTGCAGGACCTGCAGGAGGTCGTCTTCAAGGAGATCAAGGGCAGGACCCTGGAGACGGACCTGTCGGTGCCCACCCGCAAGGGCGCCTGGTGGTACTACTCCCGCACCGAAGAGGGCAAGCAGTACGGCATCCAGTGCCGCGTGGCCGCCGAGGACGACAGTCCGCCGCGCCTGGAGCCGGGCACGCCGCTTCCGGGCGAACAGGTGATCCTCGACGGCAACGAGCTCGCCGGCGACAGCCCGTTCTTCTCCGTCGGCACGAGTGCGATCAGCCCTGACGGCACGAAGCTCGCCTACTCGACCGACTTCTCCGGCGACGAGCGCTTCACCCTCCGGTTCAAGGACCTGACGACGGGCGAGCTGCTCCCTGACGAGATCCCGGGGGTCTTCTACGGCGGCGCCTGGTCGGCCGACGGCTCCACGTTCTTCTACACCACGGTGGACGAGGCCTGGCGCCCCTACCGGATCCACCGGCACACGCTCGGCTCGGCCGAGAGCGTCGTCGTCTATCAAGAGGACGACGAGCGCTTCTGGGTGGGCATCGGGCTGACCCGCAGCCAGCGCTACCTGGTGCTGACCGCGGGCAGCAAGATCACCAGCGAGGTCCGGGTCCTCGACGCGGACACTCCCGACGGCGAGTTCAGGGTCGTCCGGCCCCGGCGGACCGGCGTGGAGTACGGCGTCGAGCACGCGGCCGACCGCTTCCTCATCCTGCACAACGACGGGGCGGTCAACTTCGAGCTGGCGTGGGCTCCCATCGACGATCCGGGGAGCTGGACTCCGCTGATCGAGCACAGAGACGACACCCGGCTGCTCGACGTGGACGCCTTCAAGGACCACGTCAGCGTGCACTTCCGCCGCGACGGCCTCACCGGCATCAGGATCCTGCCGGGTGCCGGGGGCGAGCCGTACGAGATCTCGTTCCCTGAGTCGCTGTACGACGTGGCGCCGACCGGCAACGCGGAGTTCGAGACGGGCAGGCTGCGCCTCAGCTACACCTCGATGGTGACGCCGCCGTCGGTCTACGACTACGACCTGCGGTCCGGCGAGCTGATCCTGCTGAAGCAGCGGGCGGTGCTCGGCGGCTACGACCCCGCCGACTACGAGCAGTTCCGCGAGTGGGCCACCGCTCCCGACGGCACCAGGGTGCCGATCTCGATCGTGGTCAGGAAGGGCGCGAGCCGGCCCGCTCCCACCCTGCTCTACGGCTACGGCAGCTACGAGTCGTCCATCGATCCCTACTTCTCGGTCGCCCGGCTCTCCCTTCTCGACCGGGGGTTCGTGTTCGCGATCGCCCACGTGCGCGGGGGCGGCGAGATGGGCCGCCCGTGGTACGAGGACGGCAAGCTGACCAGGAAGAAGAACAGCTTCACCGACTTCGTGGCGTGCGCTCGGCATCTGAAGGCCGAGGGATGGTCCGACCGGATCATCGCCAGGGGCGGCTCCGCCGGTGGCCTGCTCGTGGGCGCGGTCGCCAACCTCGCGCCGGAGGAGTTCGCCGGGATCCTCGCCGAGGTCCCTTTCGTGGACGCGCTGAACACGATCCTCGACCCGTCGCTGCCGCTCACCGTGACCGAGTGGGACGAGTGGGGGGATCCGCTGCACGACCCCGAGGTCTACGCCTACATGAAGACCTACTCGCCGTACGAGAACGTCGACGGCCGGACGTACCCGCCGATCCTGGCGACCACCAGCCTGAACGACACACGGGTGCTCTACCACGAGCCGGCCAAGTGGGTCGCCCGGCTCCGTGCCGTCGCCCAGGGTGGCCCGTTCCTGCTGAAGACCGAGATGGGCGCCGGCCACGGAGGCCGCAGCGGCCGTTACGACGCCTGGCGTGAGGAGGCTTTCGCGCTCTCCTGGATTCTGGACCGAGTCGGCCTGACCGAGTGAGCCAAGTGCCGGTCGGCCAGCCGCAGCACGGTCGCGGGACTGGTCCGCGCCAGTCCCGCGACCGTGGCCGGCGGTTCCAGGCCGATGGTCGGGTAGCCCCCCAGGAGCGTGCACCTCACCCGCTGCTCGGCCTTCGGCAATTCGGGCAGCACGCCATCGGCGTGGACGGCGGGCTCGGCGGGCGGCGCCCACCGGCGCGGCCCCGGCCCGAGGCCGTGTCACCGGCCGCCCCCGGGGATCGCGTCTACAGGGCGTTCTTGCGCTGCAGGTAGGCGAAGGACGCCCAGCCGGGGAGGACCGGCAGCCAGAACGTCATCAGCCGGAACAGCAGCACGGCCGAGGTGGCGATCGGTCCCGGCACGCCCGCGACCTGCAGGCCCAGCGACAGGGCGTACTCCACCGCACCCAGCCCGCCGGGGGTCGGGGCGGCCGAGCCGATGGCGTTGCCGGCCAGGAACACCACAGCGACGGCCGTGAAGCTGACCTCGCCGCCGAAGGCCAGCACGCACGCCTCCAGGCAGATCACGAAGCTCAGGGTGAGCAGCAGGGTCCCGCCCACCGCCTCGATCATCTTCTTGGGCGACTGCACCACGTCGAGCAGCCGCGGGATCACTCCCGAGAACATGGAGCGCAGCCGGGTGGTCAGCACGCGGCGCAGCGGCCCCACGGCGAGCACGATCAGGAAGAGCACCGCGACGCCGAGCAGCACCACGAGCAGGCCCCGCGACGGGGTGAGGGACGGCGCGGCCTGCGTGCCGGTGAGATAGCCGAACAGCAGCAGCAGCGCGATGTGCATGGCCAGGCCGATGAGCTGCGAAGCCCCGACGCTGGTCACCGCCGCTCCCGGCGGGACGCCTCGCTTCTGCAGGTAGCGGGTGTTGAGCGCGACGCCGCCGACGGCGGCGGGGGCGACCAGCTTCACGAAGGACGCGGCGAGCTGGGCCAGGACCGTGCGGCCGAGCGGCAGCGGCTCCGGCACGAACCCGCGCAGCATGATCGCCGCCGCGACGTAGCTCAGCGCGCCCGCGACCAGCGCGACGCCGCTCCACGCCCAGTTGGCCGTGGTGAGCACGGTGATCAGGTTGACCTGGCTGAGCTGGGAGAGCAGGAAATACGCGCCGAGCGCGCTGACGATGATCGTCACCAGCGTCCTGGGACGGAACCGCTCCAGCCGCACCTCTTGGACCTCGGCCTGCGGCTTCAGCGCGGTGATCTGCTCGCGGATGGCGGGCAGGAGCTTCTTGTCCCGGCGGGCGGCGGTCCTGGTCTCCCGGCTCAGCGCGATCCGCTGGAGCAGCGGCATCGCCCCGGCGAGCGTGTCCTCCCCCAGCACCTTCGCCGCCGACGCGACGGCCCGCTCCGCCCCCACCCGCGTGCCGAGGTAGGCGAGGAGCTGGGCGATGTCGAGCCGCAGCAGCAGGTCGCCCGCCGCGATCTCGCCGCTGCGGGCGTCCACGAGGTAGACGTTCCTGTCGGCGTCGACGTGGATGCTCTCCCCGGTCAGGTGGCGGTGGGCCAGGCGGTGCGCGTGCAGCAGCCGCACCTGCTCCCACATCCGGGCCAGCAGCCTGTCGTCGAACTCCTCGTCACTCAGGTCGTCGACCGGCCGGGTGTCCACGTGCTCGTACGCGAGCAGCGCGGCCTCCGTGCCGACCTCGCTCGTGCCGAGCAGGCGCGGCAGCCGCACCCCGGCGGCCTGCGCGGCGTACGCCATGAGGGCCTCGCGTTCGAGCTCGGCGCGCAGCGAGCGGATGGCCCTGCGCCGGGTCTCGTTGTTGAGCAGGAAGCGCCGCCACAGGCGGTAGACGACGCCCGCCACCTGCCGGTCGCGGTCGAGCACGGTCACGTCGATCCGCCGGTCGCCGACGAGGCCGACCAGGTAGCGGCGGCTGCCCGAGCTGTCGTCCTCCACCCGCCTCGCGCTGACCGGGGTGAACCCGAGCTTGCGCAGCGCGGCCAGCACGGTGCTGCCCGGCGGCCTGGTGTTCGCGCTGCCGATGCCGTACAACGTGCCGAACCCGACGGCGAGGCCGACGACGTAGGTGAGGATCACGCCCAGCGCGGTGACCTTGGTGGCCGTGAAGAGCGCGAACACGTCCAGGGCGAGCGCGACCCACATGAGCGCCCGCCAGTGGGGCCGCCGCCCCATCCGCACCGCGGTGGCGTAGGCGATGGCGGGGGTGAGCACGGTGTTGAGCGGCTCGACGTCCCTGCCGCCGGTGAGCAGTTGCACCAGGTCGGCCGAGCCCACCTGGACCAGCCACTCGTCCAGCGCGTACGACACGAGAAGGGCGAGGATCGCGGCGATCAGCCCCTGGGTGACCCGCATGCCGTCGCGGTGGAAGACCCGCTCGACGGCGAACGCCACCGGGACGATGAGAACGGAGACGCCGCCGAGCAGCCCGGCGGCGGCCGACAGCACGTCGGGGGCGCGGCCGGTGCCCGCCTGGACGTCGGTCTCCAGCCCGTTCAGCGTGCGCTGCAGGGCCAGGGCCAGCAGTACGACGGCGCCGAGGGCCAGCAGCGTGAGCAGGAACCGCAACGCGTCGGAAGGACGGCGGATCCGCTGCGGCAGCAGAGGCTCGACGACGAGGACAGCTCCCTGGCCAGGAGTGTCCAGCGCTGTGTCCTGCTCCTTGATGCCTCTCACCACCAGCGATTCTGTGCGATCTTCGCACTCGGTGTCCACAATTGACGACATGCGTATATCCCTGGCCTCGGACAGCCGCGACGGAGTCGCGTCGGTGCTCGCCGCCGAGGTGGAACGGCGTGGCCATTCAGTCACACTCTATGGAGCGCTGGCCCCGGGCGACCGGACAGACTGGGCGTGGTGCTGCTCCGCCGCGGCCAGGGATGTCGCGGAGGGCCGCGCCGAGCAGGCCGTGGTCTGCTGCTGGACCGGCACCGGCGCGTCCATCTCGGCAAACAAGGTAGCGGGAGCGCGGGCGGCCCTGTGCACGGATGCCGCCACCGCCGCCGGCGCCCGCGAGTGGAACGACGCCAACGTGCTGGCGCTCAGCCTCCGTCTCACCTCCCGGCAGGTTCTGACGGAGATCCTGGACGCCTGGTTCGCCACCGCGCCAAGCACCGACCCCGTGGACCTCGCGAACATCGCGTACGTCGGGGAGATCGGGCGGGAGGGACGGGCATGAGCGTCGACGCGGTGCTGTTCGATCTCGGCGGGGTCGTCTGCCGCTTCCGCCCCGAACGCCGCCTGGCCGGCCTGGCCGACGCCTGCCGGGTCCCCGCGGAGCGGGTGGAGGAAGTGCTGTTCTCGTCCGGCTTCGACCACCTGTGCGACCTCGGTGAGGCCTCGCAGGACGACATCCTCCTGCGGGTGCGCGACGGTCTCGGCTTCACCGGGGACCTGCGCCTGCTCCAGGACCTGTGGTGCAGGGCCTTCGAGCCCGATCCCGAGGTGCTCGCGCTGGTCGACCGCGTACGGCCGCGCCGCACCGGGCTGTTCACCGACAACGGCCCGCTGCTGCTCGACGCGCTGCCGCGCGCCTTCCCCGAGGTGGCGGGCCGCTTCGACGCGCTGGCCTTCACCTGCGTGCTCGGGCGGACGAAGCCGGACCCCGAGGCGTTCTCGGCGGCCCTCGCCCTCATGGGCGCGGACGCGGGGTCGACGCTGTTCGTGGACGACTCGGCGCGCAACGTCGAGGCGGCGGGCGAACTCGGCATCAGGGCCGTCCGCTTCACGGACGCCGCCGCGCTGGCCGGGCAGCTCGACGCGATCCTGGGAGAGTGAGCCCTTCGGGGCGGCGGATCAGGAGACGTCCGTCACGGGCCGGTCGAGCGTGCGCATCGACGGCACGGGCGAGGCCAGCAGGGGAAGCAGGGCGAGCAGGCCGCCGACTCCCGCGGCGACCACGCTCGCCCGCGGCCCCGCCACGGTGGCGATGCCCGCCCCCGCCATCGCCCCGACAGGCACCAGGCCGCGCCCGAGCGTGCGGGAGGCCGCGGTGACCCGGCCGATGAGACCGGCCGGGGTGATCGTCTGCCGCAGCGTGATGAGGTTCACGTTGTAGACGGGCGTGCCGAGGCTGCTCACGATCTGCCCGAGCACCAGGCACGGCATGGCCCACCAGCCCCCGGCCGCCGCACTGACCAGGAAGCCCGTGGCCAGCAGCCCGAGCGCGGCGACGATGGCGCCGCCCGTCCCGATCCAGCCGGCGATCCTCCTGCTGAGCAGCGCGCCGCCCACGAAGCCGAGGTTGCCGAGCCCCATGACGATCCCGATCTGCGCGCTGCCGAGGTGGATCACCTCGGTCATGTAGAGGATCGACATCGCCTGGTACATGCCGATGAAGAAGACGCTGGCGGAGTAGCCGGTCAGGACCGGGCGCAGGATCCGGTGCCGCACCACGAAGCGCAGCCCTTCCGCGATCTCCGCGCGCAGGGCGGGACGGCCGCCGTCCCGCGTACGGGCGGGCGTGCGGGGCGTTCCGAGGAGCAGCGCGAACGACACGGCGTAGCTGGCGATGTCCGCCACGACCGCCGGAGCGGCCCCGGCCACCCTGATCAGCACGCCGCCGAGCCCGGGGCCAAGCACCAGGGCGGTGGCCCGGGTGGTCTCGATCCTGGCGTTGGCCCGGGTGAGGTCCTCGGCCGCGACGATCGACGGCAGCACAGCGGACGCCGCGACCTCGGAGAACACGGTCGCGGTGCCGACCAGCGCGGCCACCGCGATCAGCAGCCAGAGGCTGAGCAGTCCGGCGGCCATCGCGGCGGGGACCGCCAGCAGCAGGACGGCGCGGGCCGCGTCGCACGCCAGCAGGACCGTGCGGTGGTCCCACCGGTCGACCAGCGCGCCGGCGGGCAGCCCGACGACCACGTAGGGAAGGAAGGACGCGGCGAACAACGCGCCCACCCCCAGCTCTCCCGCGTCCAGGTCGTGCAGCGCGACGAGCGGCAGCGCGAGCACCGTGACCTGGGTGCCGAACTGGCTCGCCCCGCCCGCGAGCCACAGGCGGACGAAGGCGGGGCCGAGCGTCACGCCGCCGACGCGGCCAGGTCCTCGACCGCGTCGCACAGCTCCGTCACCAGGGCCAGCCCGGCCGGGGTGAAGTGCCCGCCGTGCTCGCGCAGCGCCGCCGACAGGTACCGGACCGACTCGGCGCCGGTGCGGACCGCGTCCTGGAACAGCGCCCGCTCGTACGGCAGGAGCGTGGGGTCGGCGAGCTGGTGCAGGCGATACTCCAGCACGTGGCCGTAGACGACGGCGGCGTGGAGCACCCGGTCGATCTCCCACTGTTGGTTGCCCTTGGATCCGCCGTGCTCCGCCTGGAGGTCCTCCTCCTCCCGCCAGTAGATGTCCACCTTGGGGGAGGTCGCGCTGTCGTAGTCGGGCGCGAGCACGTCGGTGAGCAGGAGCTGGATCGTCAGGGCCTGGTGGATGGCCTCGTGGTAGAGGTTCTCGCTCAGGAACCGGGGGGACGGCACGGTGCTCACGCACCGGGGCGGCAGCTGCCGGAAGGAGCGCTCGGAGAAGAAGGCGCAGAACGGCAGCACGGGGAAGGACGAGGTGGTGATCTGGCTGTCCCTGCCGCGGTGGTCCTCCCGCAGCTCCACCAGGGCGACGACGCGGATGTACGCGGCGAACAGGCCGAGCGCCGGCGGGAAGGCGGCCAGGTGGCCGATGGCCGAGACCAGCAGCTCGCGCAGCTCCGGCTTGTGCGGCAGCGGCCGGTGGGAGGGCAGCGGGAGGTGCGGCGTCAGCTCACGGCCCGGCTCGTCGTCGAGCCAGAGAACGGAGACGCCGCCGACGGAGACGACCTCGCCCCGCACCCGGTCGAGCAGGTCCGTTCCGGGGGAGCCGCCGAACTTGCCGTACAGGGCGAAGGGCAGCAGGTGCGGCCCGAGGGGCATGCTCCCCAGCGCGGGCTCGTGGAGCGTGTAGTCGAAGACGGTGCCGGCGGGCACGTGGCGGTCGAGCAGGCTGCGGATGGCCGTGGACACACTTCTCTCCATGGTTGGGGTGGTCCCGGTGTGACCCGGGACCACGACGGCACCGGTGCTAGTCAGGAATGACCATGTCGAGGCGGCTGGTGAGGCGCTCGATGCGCTCCGCGATCTGCTCGATATCCATGGGACACCCCCTTTCACCAACAATCGGCTCGTATTGATCAGGGGTACCCGAGGAACATAACACGGCGGAACGGTGAGGTTTGTCAATTGTATGTTTCGGCTCCGCGCTGTTAACGGTAAGTGATTTCGGCCGACAACAATGGCATTCTTGTGAACGGCGGCTCCCGGTGCTTAAAGTGGATCGAATCGACATGACCTGGGGGCAGGCATGGAATCCGTGGACGGCAGAACGCAGGTTCAGCGCGTTTACCAGCTCATCCTCGATGATCCGGATTGGACGCCGGAACGGCTGCAGGCCAAACTCGGCATCACGCACACGGAGGTCTCGGCGGCGCTGTCGCTGATGCGCGACCTCGGACTCCTCGAACGCGACGAACTCGCGCCCAGCGGCATGGCGGCGCGCTCCGCCGAGGCGGCCCTGGTCAACCTGCTGCGCGAGCAGAAGACCACGCTCAGCGCCCGTGTCGACGAACTGCAGCGGACCAGCGCGGCGCTCGACACGCTGGCCTCGCAGTTCCTGTCGCTGCGCAACCCGAGGCCCAGCGACACCCGGGTGGACATCGTGGTCGGCGACGACGAGGTGACCGCCCTGCTGCGGGACGCGACGGCCGTGGCCTACCACGAGGTGCTCGTTCTCGGCATGGATTTCCCGGGCCGCTGCGCGGACACCGAATTCGGCAGCTCATGGCATCGCCGAATTATCGGCAACGGCGTCCGGATGCGCGCCGTTCATCTGTGCTCAATGGCGCGTTCCATGCGCGCCGCGAATCGCCTGCGAATGTTACAGCGAGATGGCGTGGATATCCGGTTGACCCCCTCCGCGCCTGTGAGCATCATGACGTTTGATCATTTCCTGACGATCGCTGCCATTCCTGCGTTCCAGGGGACCACCGCCGTTCTCGCCATTCACGGGCACGCGTTGACCGGGCTTTTCCGGCACGTCTTCGACTGGTGCTGGGCGACCTCGGCCGCGCTCGGCTCGGAGGCGCTCGACCCGCCGGCGCCGCAGGACCTGAGCGAGCAGCAGAAGGCCGTCGTGCGCATGCTCGCCGCGGGGATGAAGGACGAGACCATCGCCCGCAACCTCGGGATCTCCCAGCGCACCCTGCGCCGTCTGATCACCGAACTGATGGAGGTGCTGGAATCGGGCAGCCGCTTCCAGGCCGGGGTCAAGGCCGCCGCGCTCGGCTGGGTTCCCGCCTCCGGCGTGTGACGGCTCCCCGCGCCAACGCCGCGACCTGACGCCCGTCATGCGGCCACGTCGTGACGGACCAGGCGCCAGACGCCGCCGTCCTCGGCGAGCACCGACCAGTTGCCGTTCGCGGGCGACACCACGCACGGCCACAGTGCCGCGGGCAGGCCGAGCAGGCGGACGATGCAGAGGCGGATGGCCGCGCCGTGGCTGACGAGGACCGCCGCGCCGCCGTCGGCCAGGCCGGCCGTCACCCGTACGGCCGAGGCGGCCACCCGCTCCGCCACCTCCGCGTCCGACTCGACGCCGAAGTCCTCCAGGTGCTTGCCGGTCCGCGCGAGCAGGTCGTCGATCTCGCCGTCGCGCAGGCCCTCCAGCGACCCGCCGTACCGCTCGCGCAGGCCGGCGTCGGGCACCGGGACGAGCCCGGCGAGCCGCCCGAGCGCGGCGGCGGCCGACACGGCCCTGGACAGGTCAGAGGTGACCAGCGCGTCCGGCCGTACCGCCGCGAGCACGGCCGCGGCCCGCGTCGCCTGCGCCTCCCCCGTGGCGTCCAGGGGCACGTCGGTGTGCCCCATGAAGCGGTCGTCGGCGTTCCAAGCCGTACGGCCGTGCCGCCACAGCACCAGTCGTCTGACCATGTGCCCTCTTCCTCAGGTCGCCGGCTCGGGGGACGCAGGCTCGGGGGGCCTGGCCGCCGCGCGCCGCGCGTGCGCGAGGGGCCGGTGCAGCAGGCCCGCCACCGCAGCGACCGCGGCGAACAGCAGCCACCCGCCGGACAGGCGCAGCACGACGCCCGTGATGACGAGGGGCGCGAGTATGCCCTGGAGGGCCGCCCCCAGCTGGTAGGTGGCCAGGTAGCGCGCCCGCCGCTCCGGCGGGGCCAGCTCGTAGGAGATGGTCCATGCTCCGGCCGACTGCCACAGCTCGCCCCCGGTGAGCAGGATCACGGCGGCCACGGCGACGGCCGCGGCGACCCAGGGCGCGCCGACGTAGGCCAGCAGGAAGGCGGTGACGCCGAACGCGGCGAGCGACAGCCCCGCCTTGACCATGCTGCCCGCGGCGCCGGGCAGCGTCACGGCGGAGCGGGCCAGCCGCGCCTGCAGCAGCACGGCCAGCGCGGTGTTGACGGCGACCAGCACGCCGATCATCGCGGGCGGGACGGTCGTGGCGGTCACGATCCACAGCGGCAGTCCGAGGGACAGCAGCGGCATGTGGTAGGTCAGCACGCCGTTCAGCAGCGCGGACGCCACATAGCGGGCGTCGCCGCCGAGGTCGCGCCGCGTCTGCCCCGCGGGCCCGGCGGTCTCCAGGCGCCCGAACCCGGCCCGCCGCAGCAGCACCGCCTCCACGGCGTACGTGACGGCGTTGGCGAAGACCAGCGCCATGAACGCCTGCCGCGTGCCGATGTGGATGACCACGGCCGCAGACAGCGCGCCCAGGCCGAAGCCGATGTTGCGGACGGCCCTCGCCTTGGCGAGGGTGTCGACCCGGTGCTCGGCCGGGACCGCCGCCGCCGTCATGGCCTGCCAGACCGGGGGCACGGCGGTGTCTGCCAGCCCGATCAGGCAGGCGACGACCACGAACGTGGGAAAGTCGCCCGCCAGGCCGTACGCGACGTAACCGGCGCTGCGCCACACCTGCAGGGCGAGATAGACGCGGCCGGCCCGCAGCCGGTCGGCCACCATCCCGATCGGCACCGCGGCCAGGAAGCCCGACAGCGCCGCCAGCGTGAGGCCGAGACCCACCTGGCCGGGGGTGAGCCCGACCACCTGGGTGAAGTAGAGGGCGGAGCCGGTGACGAACAGGCCGGTGCCGAACGCGTCGACCGCGCCGGACCCGGCCAGCCACCGCCCGTGGGAGGTGCGCGGCACGAGCGCCGCCGCGGCGAAGACCCCGAGCCGGCCGATCACCGCAGCGCCTCCTCCTCCGTGCGCAGGGACAGCAGGGACACCGCCTTGACCACCCGCTCCTCGGCCTCCCGGCCGGTGCGGCCGGTGGCGACGGCGTGGCCCAGCCGGTCCCAGGACGACCTCAGCTCCCCCACGACGTCGCCGGGGCGTGCCGTGAGCACGCACTCGGCCCCCTCGTACGGCGGCCACTCGGCGTGCGCGACCCGGCCCGGCGGGGCGGTGACGAAGCGCACGGCCGCGCCGGCACGCGCCGCGCCGGGCAGGGTGGGGGCGGCGCCGCACATCAGCTCGACGAACGCCCGGACAGGGGAGAAGCCGTACGCCCGCTCGACGAGGTCGAAGATGCCGTCCCCCGGCATGCGTCCCGCGCACTCCACCAGGTGGAAACCGCCGTCGTCGATCCACTCCGCGTGCAGCACGCCGGTGCGGTAGCCGGTGGCGGCGACGAGCCTGGCGGTCAGCTCACGCAGCCGCGCGGCCTCCGGCCCGCCGAGCGGCGCGGGCACCACGTGCCCGATCTCGACGGGGTTCGGCCCAGGGGCGACCCGCTTCAGCGTGGGGTTGAAGAAGACGATCTCACCGTCCCTCACGAACGCCTCCGTGCTGTATTCCAGCCCCCTGAGGCGGCGCTCGGCCAGATATCGGGCGGGCATCCCGCGGTCGGGGACGAACGCGGTCTCCTCCACGCCCGTCATCCGGCGCCACGCCTCCTCGACCGAGTCGCCCGGCCCGAGGAGCTGCACGCCCAGGCTGGCCTGCCGGTTGGCGGGTTTCAGCACGGCGTGGCCGCCGAACCGCGTCACGGCGGCGCGGGCCTGCCCTGGGGTCGCCACCTCGGCCCATTCGGGGTTGGGCACGCCCGCGGCGGAGGTCGCCTCGCGCAGCAGCGCCTTGTCGCGCAGGATCCGCGCCGCCCCCGAGGTGGCTCCGGGCAGGCCGAGCAGCTCGGCGGCGCCCGCGGCGGACTCCACGCCGTACTCCAGCCCGGGGAGCACGCCGGTCGCGTCCGCGCAGCCGGGCGGCACGGCCGGCGCCGCGCCCATGTGCTCGGCCACGACCAGCCGGGCGACCACCGGGCACCGGGCGGCGTGGTCCGCGAGGCCGCGCCTGGCGACGAGGTCCGGCTCCTCGACGACGACCACGGAGCCCGGCGGGAGGAAGGCGCACGCCGCGTCGAGCAGCGCCTTGGCGTAGCCGTACACGAGCACCTTCGTCATGCGCCTGTCTCCCGTTCTGTCTCGGGCCCTGTGTCGGGCTCGGTGTCGGGCTCGGTGTCGGGCTCGGTGTCGGGCTCGGTCTCCAGCACGTAGCGGCGGGCGAGCTCCCGCTGCACGCCGTACGCCTCGCGGGGCGTGTCCACCCGGAACAGCGCGAGGCCGGCGTAGAACACCGACGAGTGCCGGGCCGCCACCCGCTGGCCCGGCCGGTGGTGCATCGTCAGGTGCGTGACACCGGGCACGGCGGCGAGTGCGGCGGCGTCGCTGATCTCGCGCACCACGCCGTTGCGGCCCGGCAGCCCGATCCAGCCCGTCACGCCGCCGCCGTCGGCCGGGCGCGGCGCGGGGTCGTCGCCGAGCGCGGTGGAGACGAACGCCCGCCACAGGTCCACGCCGTGCCGGTCCCTGATCGCCTGGACGACGCCGCCGCCGCCGGGACGGCAGGCGATCTCGCTGAACAGCAGCTCTCCCCCGGTCTCGAACGCCTCCATGTGGGTGACGCCCGCGCGCATGCCGAGCGCGGCGACCGCCGCCTCGTGCAGCGACCGCGTCAGGGCGGCGGCGGGGTCGGCCTCGGGCAGGGTGAACGAGCCGAGGAACCGGTTGCCCACGCTGAGGACGCGCTGGAAATACTGCGACACCGACGCGAACACGACCTTTCCGTCGTGGACCACGCCGTCGCAGTGCAGCTCCCTGTCGATCTCGGCGTACCGCTCGACGACCAGCGGGGCGGGCAGCCGGGCGAGCGACTCAGGCGGCGGCGTGTCCTCCTCCAGCCGCACCACGTCGCGGGCCCCCGCGCCGACGGCGGGCTTGACCACCACGGGCCAGCCCAGCTCCTTGGCCGCCTCGGGCAGCCGGTCGAGGCCGCCGATCGCGCGGAACGGCACGTGCGGCAGGCCCGCCGCGACGATCGCCCGCTTCATCACGTCCTTGCGGGTGAACGCGACGGCCGTGTCGAACGGCATGCCCCGCACGCCGTGGTAGGAGCGCACGAAGGCGGCGGACAACTGGGCGCGCTCGTTGGCGGCGGCGACCGCGTGCAGGCCGTCGCCAACGAGGCGGGCGGCGGCGTCGCGCACGGCGGTCACGTCGGCCAGGTCGGCGACGGTCTCGACGGCGGCGGCCTCCCGGTAACGGCCCGCGTGTGCCGCTTTGGTGATGACGAGCGGCTCGGCGCCGGGGTCGCCGGCCAGCAGGTCGAAGGGCTCGGCCCGGTCCGAGGTCAGCAGCAGGAACCTCCGGGGCTCGCGCTCGCCCCTCACCGGGCGCCCCCCGGCTCTTCGCCGTCCGCACTCCCCGGCTCTTCGCCGTCCTGGGGGAGCTCCTTCACGGTGAACTCGATCCGCGCGGCCAGCGCGCGGCTGCGGGCCAGCGCCTCGGGGCCGGTCGGCCCGTCGGCCAGCACGTAGCCGAGCCGGTCGTGGGAGTCGCGCACCGCCGTCACCGTGTCTCCCGGGCCCACGCGCACCTTCACCAGCCGCGCCTCCGCGCGCGCCTCCTCGACCCCGTCCACGGCCGTGACCAGGCCCCTGCCCCGGCTGAGAGGGGCGGTGAGGAACGTCACCGCGGCGCCCCTGGCGGCCTCCCCCGGCGCCGTGACGCGCCGCTCGCCGTACGCGAACCAGGCGACCGCGGCCTCCACCATGTCAACGCCGTACGCCAGGCGGACCAGGTCGTTGATGCGGTCGCCGCCGACGCGGTCGTGCGACTCGACGAGTCTCGGGCCCCCGGCGGTGAGCACCACCTCGGTGTGCGCAGGGCCGTCCTGCAGCCCCGCCAGGTCGAGGAAGGTCCGCACGAGGTCGCCCACCCGCTCCAGGTCGCCCGGCGGCAGGGGGGCGGGCACCACATGGGAGATCTCCACGAAGCCGGCCGTCAGCCCCTTGCCGGTGACGGCGACGATCACGTGCTCGCCGCCGAAGCTGAGGCTCTCGACGCTCACCTCGGGCCCGTCGAGGAACTCCTCGACGATGAACTCCGGGCCCGCGAGACGGGCCGCCTCCGCCGCGTACGCCGGGCCGTCCACCCTGGTCACGGCCGCGCTCCCGGCACCGTCCACGGGCTTGACCACGCAGGGGTAGCCGTGGCGGGCGGCGAAGCGCTCGACGTCGGCTGGGCCGGTTCCCGCCGCCCAGGCGACGGCCATCCCCCTGCGGCCGTCGAGCAGGGCGCGCATGCGCCGCTTGTCGCGCAGCAGACCGGTCGTACGGGCGGAGGCGCCGGGCAGGCCGAGCTCGTCGCGGAGGCGGGCGGCGGGCAGCAGACCGGGTTCCGTCATGGACAGCGCGCCCGCCAACGGCGACTCCCGGTGGTGCGCGGCGGCCATCGCGCCGAGCAGGCCGCGGTCGCGCTCGTAGTCGAGCAGCAGCGCCCGCTCCCCAAGCACTGCGGACGCAGGCCCCGCGGACTCCGGCCCCGCGGACGCCGGCCCCGCGGACGCCGGCCCCGCGGGCTCCGGCCCTGCGGACTCCAGCTCAAGGGGGTGCGGCGCGAAGCGCGCGGGATGTTCGACGAACAACGTCTCGACGCCGAGGCGGCGGGCGGCGGCGCGCGGGGACGCGCCACCGATGATCACGAGCCTGCCGTCGCGTCCTTCGCGGCCCTCGCGGGGCAGGCGGACCCGGCACCGGCCGCCTGCCACGGGCGCGCCGCCGTGGAAGGCGACGGTGCCCTCCTCCTCGTCGTACAGCAGCCAGTGGCCGTCCTTCGCCGGGCCCACGTTGACGAGGTGCGCCCCGTCGACCGGCACCGCCACCCCCTCGACCGCCCGCAGGACCTCGTACGTCAGGACGCCGGGGGACGTGGTCAGGCGGATGAGGGCGGGCTGGTGGCTGTGCCCGTAGAAGGTCACCTCGTCGTCCACGGGGGCGGCCGCCTTCGGCGCCCACACGCCGCCCTCGACGCGGAACCAGTCGAACTCGTGCCCGTGGACCAGCAGGGCCCGGCCGGCACGCAGCCGGGCGGGCGCGGACAGCAGCGGCCGTAACGAGGCCGCGCCAGGCCCGCCGGGATCGGCCAGGGCGTCCCTGATCCGCTCCTCCTGGTTGCCCAGGAGGAGGCCGCCCTCCGCCGCCCGCCCGGCCAGCAGGTCCCACAGCGGCCCGTCGTGATCGACGAGTTCGGCCGCGGGCCGCCACACCGCCGCGTCCCGCTTGGAGACCTTCGCGTCCAGGTAGTCGCCGAGCAGCACGAGCCGGGCGCCGTGCCCCGCCGCCGCCCGCGCGATCGGCTCCAGCCGGTCACCACGCCCGTGCAGGTCGGCGACGAGGGCGTACCTCACGGCGACTCGCTCAGCGCGGGGACCGGCAGGCCGTGCTCGGCGAGGACCGCCGTGGCGCGGGCGAGCACCTCCTCAGGCGGGGCGGCGCCGTCGAGGACGACCGCGCCCGCGCCGAGCATCTCCCGCTCGTAGCCCGCGCACAGCCCTTCCAGCTTGTCGCGCAGCCCGCGCGGGGAGTAGACGCGCGTCCACCTGTCGGACCGCTCCACCAGCCTGCGGTACGCGAGATCGGGGTCCACCCGCAGCCAGAACAGCACGTCGGGCCTGGGGACGGCGTCGGCGAGCCGTGCGTACCACGCCCGGTTCTCCTCGACCGGCCCGCAGTAGACCGCGTTCGTCTGCAGCCACCGGTCGAAGACGACCGCGTCGTACTGCTCGAACAGCGGGCCCTGGTAGCGGAACTGGAGCAGGTTCTCGATGACGTAGAGCGAGTGGCGCAGGTCGCCGGGGATCGCGTCCTGGTAGAGGACGGACTCGTCGTCGCGGGTCTCGATGAGCGCGCGGAACACGCCGACCATCTCGCGGCACGGCCGGGCGAGCAGCGCGCCCCGCCCGCCGCCCGCGTCGCGGCCTGCGTCGAGGGCGGCGACGAGCCCGCGCACCAGCGTGGACTTGCCCGCGCCGTCGACTCCCTCCACCGCGATCAGAGCGAAGTTCCGCCGGACTTCTCGGTTATGGCTCACTATGGGCCCCCTCGACGTCTTTACACTCGACTCTGTGGATCAGCCGTTGATCGGTGTCCCCCTGCGCCCCTGGCGGCGTCCGGGGAAGCGCGAACGCTGGATGCAGACTCCGGACTTCTTCACCTCGGTGCGGGCCGCGGGCGGCGTGCCGCTGCCGATCCCGCCGATGGACCTCCCTGGCGTGCGCGCCCTCTACGCCATGTGCGACGGCCTGCTGCTGCCCGGCGGCAAGGACGTCGACCCAATCTCGTACGGCGCGGCGCCGCGCGAGGAGGAGACGCTGCCCGACCTCGACATCGTGGAGATCGCCCTGGCCCGCTGGGCCGCCGAGGACAAGGTGCCGCTGTTCGGCGTGTGCCGCGGTGAGCAGGTGCTCAACGTGGCGCTCGGCGGCACGCTGTACGGGCACATCGGCGACCTGCCGGGAGTGGGCGACCACGGCGGCGACGACCTGCCCACGGTGTGGCACGAGATCGAGATCACCGAGGGAAGCCGCCTGGCCGCGGCGCTCGGCGGCGTGCGCGCGACCGTGAACAGCAGGCACCACCAGGCGGTCGACCGGCTCGGCGACGGCCTGCGCGCGGTGGCCGTCAGCCCCGACGGCATCGTGGAGGCCATCGAGGCCGAGGGCGACTGGTTCGCCCTCGGCGTGCAGTGGCACCCTGAGGAGGCGTCCGAGCGCGCGACCAGCGGCCCGCTGTTCCGTGCCCTCGTGGAAGCGGCAGTGGACGCGTCCGTGGCGGCCTCCGCGCGGTCCCGCCCGGCCGTCTGACGCCGGGCGGTGCGGCGGCCCGGTCACGGCGGCACCGCCAGGCCGGCGCCGCTCAGGCCGCGGACGAGGCCGAGCGCGGCGTCCACCGCGTCGAGCGTGTCGGAGCCCTCCACCGCCACCATGCCCCACCGGCCGGGGACGCAGCCGACCACCCCGGCCCGCCGTCCGCCGGCGAGCGCCTCCACGGCCTCGCGGGTGGCGCCGAGGCCGGCCCCCGCCGCCGGGCGGTACACCCGCGTCGCGACGTAGTCCGCGTCGCCGAGCCCCTCCTGGAAGGCGCGCATGTACTCCGCGCCGTGGGAGGACAGGTTGAAGTCGATCACGCCCAGGATCGGCCGGGCGCCGAACCGGCCGCCGACCGTGCCGATCGCGAAGTCGAGACCGCCCATGGCGAGGCCGCCCTGGCAGCCCTCCCGGGCCGCGGCCGGGCCGTTGAACGCCTCCCGTACGGCGCCGATCGCGTCCATCATGGGCACGAAGAACTCCTCCGGCACCCCGAGCCCCCGGCACGAGTCCTTGTCGAGGGTGGCGTTGCCCTCCCACGAGCAGCCGTTCATGAGCTGGACGGTGAGCCCCTCGGCCACCTGGCCGTACCTGACGTGGCCGGACGGCGCGGCGATGAAGTCCCGCCCCGACACCGAGAACCTGGGGAACGCGACGTGCGCCTCCAGCAGGTAGTCGTCGCCGTGCGCGAACGCCTCGGCGGCGTGCGCGGCCAGCGCCGCCTCGTCGGCCAGGTCGAGCCCGGTGACGATGCGGGCGCCGTCGCCCGCCTCCCCCGGCTTGAGGCATCCGGCGGTCAGGCCGTACCGCTCGCGCAGCGCGCGGGCCGCCTCGACGAGGCGGGCGGTGAAACCGGCCGGGTCCTCGCCGCGGGGCACCAGATAGCCGGGCAGCACGGGCACGGCCATCTCCAGGCGGCGGAAGCCCTCGGAGCGGCGCTGCTCGGCTGCGAGCAGGTCGTCAGGAGCGAGGCCCGCCCAGTCGAGATCGGCCACGTCGGCGACGGCGGGGTGGATGTGGTTCTTGCGGTTCCACCTGCTGGAGACCACGGGGTCGTTGGCGTCGACGCGCAGCACGTCGGCCCCGGCCCGATCGGCCAGCCAGAGCAGGAAGATCTGCATCTCCTGGTCGAGCGCGTACAGCCGGGTGACCACCCCGGGCCTGGCGCTGTACCACGCCACCAGGGGGTCGAGCACGGCCGGGCGGTCCCTGGCCGCCAGCAGCAGGGCCTGGGAGAGGTAGTAGGTCTCGACGTCGCCGATGTCGAGGTGGTCGATCCCGGCCAGCCCCACGGCCTCGCGCCAGGGAGCGTGCCTGCCCACCGCGAAGTCCTGCGGACGGGCGAGGCTGACCACCCGGGCCTCCAGATAACCGGGCACGTCGTAGGCGACCCGCCCGGCGGCGATCTCGGCCACGTCGCCCTCGAAGCCCTTGGTCGTCCTGGTCGCCGAGTGCATGAGGACGAACGGCGGAGGCTCCGTCCCCGGGGCGGCCACGTACGGCCGCAGCCGCGCGGCGGCCTCCGCGGAGACCCGCGCGGGATCCAGGCCCAGCAGGTCGCGGGCCAGCCCGTCGATCCGCTCGTCCGTCAGCACCGAGGGGCCGGTGCTGAACCCCTCCCAAGGAAGCTCGCGCCCGTCGGGCAGTTTCACCGACCGGGAGACACCGACCGTCATCACACATCCCCTTTCACCAGGGAGCCGGTCAGCCTGCGGTGCGCGTCCTCCATCACCGGGAGCCGCTTGCAGAACGCGAAGCGCAGCAGGCCGGCCGCCCTTTCCGGACGGGAGTGGAACGTCGTCATCGGCAGGCCTGCGACCCCGCGCGAACGAACCAGCCGATCGTTGGCCTCGAAGGGATCATCTCCGGTCACCGGGGTGCGGGCCAGGACGAAGAACGCCCCGGCGGGTCGCGCCGGGGACCAGCCCGCGGCTTCGAGCGCGTCGAGCAGGAGGCCGCGGCGTACGGCGTACTCCGCCCGCTGCGCGGCGAACCACCCGGTCTCTCCCGCCCAGCGCAGCCCGGCCGCGACCGCGGCCTGGAGCGGCGCCGGGGCGCAGAAGGTCGTGAACCTGTGGACGTCGCGCAGCGCGGCCGTCAGGCGCGCGGGGGCGAGCGCCCAGCCCACCCGCCACCCGCAGACGCTCAGCGTCTTCGAAGCCGACGAGCAGACGATCGTCCGTTCCCGCATGCCCGGCAGGGTGGCGACGCTCCGGTGCGGCTCGCCGTACCAGAGCTGCTCGTAGACCTCGTCGGCGACCACGACGAGGTCGTGACGGACGGCGAACTCCGCGAGGGCGGCCAGCTCCGCCTCCCCCGGCATCCAGCCCGTGGGGTTGTGCGGCGCGTTGAGCAGCAGCGCCCTCGCCCCGGCGACGGGCAGGTCCGCCGGGTCGAGGACGTACCTGTCGCCCTCGCGGCGCAGCGGCACCGGCACCGGCCGCCCGCCGCACGACCGGACGAGCGGCGGGTAGGCGTCGTAGCAGGGCTCGGGGATCAGCACGCCGTCGCCGGGCGCGAGCACAGAAGCGAGCGCGCAGCGCAGCGCCTCGGTCGCCCCGGCGGTGACGGTGATCTCGGTGTCCGGGTCGTAGGCGCCCGCGTAGTGCTCCGCCAGGGCCGCGCGCAGTTCCCGCGTGCCCTCCGAGGCGACGTACTGGTGCGGGCCGTCGCGCACGGCCCTGGCCGCGGCGGCGTGGAGCGGGGACGGCCCGCCGAAGTCGGGCACGCCCCTGCCCAGGTTGACCGCGTCGAACCGGCCGGCCAGCTCGTCGGTCACCGTGTACACGTCACGCATGCTCGATCCGGTAGAAGGCCGCGGGGTTGTCCCACAGGATGCGCCGCTTGACCTCCTCCGCCAGCGGCGCCTTGAGCACGTCCTCCAGTTCCTCGCCGAACTCGTGGTCCGGGTGCGGGTAGTCGCTGGCGAACAGCAGCCGGTCGGTGCCGATGTCCTCGGCGAGCTTGCCGAGGTACGGCTCGCAGCCCTCCACGGTGACCCAGCACTGCCGGGCGAAGTACTCGCTCGGCGGCCGCTTCACCTCGGGGATCTGGAACTGCCAGTGCCGGTATTCGAGGTCGTCGAGCCGCCACAGCAGGTACGGCACCCAGCCGCAGCCGGCTTCGAGGAAGCCGAACCGCAGGTCAGGATGGCGCTCCATCACGCCGCCCTCGACCAGGGAGATGAACGCCATCATCTGCTCCATCGGGTGGCAGCAGGCGTGCATCGCGAAGTGGCTGGTGAAGCGGTCGGCGCCGGCGGCGGGCAGCCGCGTGTGGCATCCCTCGTGGAAGCTCACCGTGACGTCGAGCGCGGCGCACTCCGCCCAGAAGGGCGCGTTGTCCGGATGGCCCACCGGGCGGCCGTTCACCATGTTGGGCCGCAGGATCACCGCGCGCATGCCGAGCCGCTCCACCGCGTGCCGCAACTCCGCGATCGCGAGGTTCACGTCGTGCAGGCTCAGCAGCGCGACGGGACGCAGGCGGCGCGCGTCCGCCGTGCAGAAGTCCCGCAGCCAGGTGTTGTACGCCCGGCAGATGGCGGCGGCGAGCTTGGGGTCCAGGTGGTCGATGGCCGCCGCCCCCAGCCCCAGGGAGGGGTAGAGGAAGGCGATGTCGACCCCCTGCGCGTCGAGCGCCCGAAGCTGGGACGGCGGGTCGAACGGCAGGTAGTCCCCGTACGACTCCATCGTGCGCTCGTGGAACAGCTCGACCAGCTCGTCGGGGTAGTTGCGGTACATCGGCTCGCCGTCGACGATCATCTGGGCCCAGCCGCGGTCGGTCCTCGACAAACGCTGGGGCGCGCGGTCCCGGAAGGCCGGGTCGATGTAGCGCACCCACAGGTCGTCGGGCTCCATCACGTGGCCGTCGGCGTCGATGACCCTGAAGTCACCGGTCATGCCGCCCACTTATGCGATCACCGGCTGCTTGGCCGTACGGGCGTGCAGCGCCCGCCAGAAGTCCCCGAGGAGCCCGGCCATCGTCAGCGCGCCCCTGCGGATCTCGGCGTGGGCCGCCTCGGCCCCGGTGACCTGCTCCACCGCCGCGTGGATCCACTCCACGTGCTCGCGTTCGATGAGCAGGTGGAGGTAGAAGTACTCCAGGCTCTCGACGTTCGACTCGGGGAAGCGGCGGAAGCCCTCGTAGAAGCTGGCGATCATCGGCAGGCCGCTCAGCTCGATGGTGTAGTGGCCGCCGAGCGCCGCCTCGACCTTGTCCTCCAGGAACATCTTCTTGATGCCGTCCACGAGCGCGGTCGTCTCCGGCAGGTAGTCGACCTCGCCGACCCCGGCGATCTTCACGCCCAGCGGGGCGCACGCCTTCTCGAACATCCGGAAGTGGATCTCGCCCTCGCCGCCGCCGAGCTCGGAGACGATCGTCTTCGCCAGCTCCTTGCGGATCTTCTCGTCCTCCACCCGGTGGGACAGTCCTGCCAGGATCTGCGGGAAGGTGCGGATGTAGAGGTAGTACTGGTCGGCGAACACCTTCACGTCGTCGACCGTGATCTCGCCATCCCTGAACGCGGCGAAGAACGGGTTGTCCACGCACTCCGTCGCCTTGACGTCCCTGTTCAGAGCGTCGAAGAACTCCTCGGTTGTCTGCACGGCACTGTCCTTCCTTCTTGGGGTGTTTCGCGGGTGAGCCGGTCCACGACCAGCCGCCACAGGTCCGGCGGCGTCTCGAGGGCCGGAAAGGCCTGGACGTCGATGAGGTAGGGCCGCAGGCGGGCGTCCAGCAGCACGTCGAAGACGGCGTAGCGCAGCGACAGCGCCCGCGCGCCCGCCGACGTCGCCTCCCGCACCCGGGCGGCGACGTCCTCGGAGAGGGCCCCCGGCGGGTCCACGCGCAGCACCTCGCCGTCCACGACGGTGACGCGCAGCTCGTCGCCCCTGATCTCCTCCTCGAACAGGAACCCGTCGGTCGCGCACAGCGCGTCCAGCAGGGCGTCGGTGCCGACGGGCACCTCGCGCGGCGGCCAGTGCTCGCCCCTCGGCGAGCGCAGGGCGGCCCCGTCGAACAGATAGCCGGTGCGCCAGCGGCCGGGCGTGAGGTGGGTGATCCCCTTGCCCATCGATCCGCAGACGGCCTTGACGTACAGGCCGCCGCCGATCAGCTCGCGCAGTTCCTCGCGGCTCCCCGGCGTGTACGCCCGGGGGGTCGGCACGCCCGCCTCGCGCAGCACCCGTTTCACCGCGAGCTTGTCGCGGGTGACGGCCACCGCCGCCGGCGGGTTGACGAACGACGCCCCGTCGAGCGCGGTGCCGACCCGGCCCAGGTAGTCCTTCAGCGCCTCGGCGTACGCCCGGGTGCCGTACACCGCGGGCAGCCGGCCCTCGATGGCGGCGTCCCAGTGGACGTACGGGAACCCGAGGAAGACGAGGACGCCCGGCTCCGGAGGGGCGGCCAGCACCTCCCGGTAGGTGGCCACCGGCCCGTCCGCCCAGGCCGGAGTGGTGTCCGCGACCAGCAGCGGAGAGGTCATGCGCGCACCCCCGCGACCAGCGAGAGCACCTTGCGGGCGACCTCCTCGGGCTCGCCGTCGCCGTCCACGACGACGCAGCCGGAGTCGGCCATGAGCCGGTCGTAGCGGGCCGCCAGGCGTTCGAGGTCGGTGAGCAGCTGACCGCGGTCCCAGTTGTCCACCGTCCAGTCGCCGCGGCACACCAGCCGCTCCAGCGCCACCGTCGGGGAGACCCGCAGGTAGCACAGCACGTCGGGCTGGGGGATGAACGCGGCGAACCGGCGATACCACTCCTCGTGCTTGCCGAGGTCGCCGCAGTACACCTCGTAGGTCGGCAGCCATCGGTCGAACAGCAGCCAGTCGTACTCGGCGTAGCGCGGCTGCCTGCAGCGGAACTGCATGATGGCGTCGACGATGTAGGAGGCGTACCGCACCTGCGACGGCACGACGTCCTGGTAGCGGACGAGCCAGCCGGTCGGCTCGTCGATGATCTCCCGGTAGACGTTGCCCATCTGCGGCGACAGCCGCTCCCTGAGCGTGAGTCCGGGAAGCGTCCGGTGGAGCGTGTCGATCAGCGTGCTCTTGCCCGCGCCGTCGATCCCCTCCACCGTGAAGATCTTGTACGGCCGGTCGTCTCGGCTATCCATACTGAGGGCTCTTCGCGAGAGTGGAGATGGCGGGGAAGGTCTCGTTGACCGCACGGCGGCCGGCGCAGGCGCCCACCGCGTACAGGCCGGGGATGGGCGTGCGGCCCTTGTCGTCCACCGGGATGGCGCCGGAGGCGGTGCGCGGCAGCCCGTCGAGCAACGCGCAGCGGGGATAGACGGGTTCGCTGCCGGTCGCCCAGACGACGGTGGTCTCCGCCGCCCGCCGCAGTTCGTGCCACGCGCCGTCGCCCAGTGGCAGCGCCTCGACGTGGTCGCACCGCGGCGGCATCGACCAGACGCCGAGCGGGTTGCGGTTGCGCTCTTCCCGGTAGGTGAGGCACACGTCGCCGTCCTCGATCGTGAGCGTGTCGTAGACGAGGTGCCGCACGCACGGGATCGGCACCCCCGAGCGGCACTCCCTGCCGCCCTTGACGACCAGTTCGCAGGTGAGCTGGGAGGGGGCCCGCCAGGCGAACCTGTCGGAGGTCTCGACGGGATAGGAGCCGACGTACCTGTTGGCCAGGACGACGACGTCGCGGGCGGCCGGGGCCATCAGCGCGGCGGTCTGCATGGCCGAGTTGCCCGCGCCCACCACCACGACCGAGCGGTCCCGCCACGAGCCGCAGTCGCCCTGCCGCTGCCGGAGGTAGACGTCGGCGTAGCTCAGCGCTCCGATCGCCTCCCACGCCGCCGGCGGGCGGCGCGGGGCCGAACCGGTGGCGAGGACAACCGACTCGGCGATCACGCGGTCGCCGCCGCGCAGCGACACCTCGAACTCCCCGTCCACCTGTCTGATGTCGACGACCGTGCCGGTCAGGAGTTCGCATCCGGCCCGCAGCAGGCGGGAGCGTACGTAGTCGTCGTAGACCGCCGCGCTCGGCCGCATGCCGCCGACCGGCAGCAGCCGGCCCACTTCTCCGCTGTCGGCGGAGACGGCCAGTTCGTGTGCGTAGGACTGGAGGACGGCCTCGCCAAGGAAGGCCATGCCGGTCCCCAGCCTGTCGCTGACGACGAGGATGTCCTCGGGCGGAGTCACCCCTTTGAGTACCTGTACTGCCGCGGCCGACCCTCCGCCTATGACGACCAGGGGCCAGCGAAATCGATCAGGCAAGTAGACCGTCCTCCGAAAATTGGATGAGGCCGTTTCCTGGACGCGAGAGCCGCGCAACAATTGTGAAACAAAAGGACGTTTTGGAATCTCGCGTCTGGTTCGAGAGTCTCCACAGTGCTCCCGCCGGACGTCCAGGGAGGCGAGCTGTCCGGATCCGGCACTGCCGAAAACGGCCAGCGCAATCCATGTACTACCTGTAGGTAATAAATAGAAGGGTGTCCCCTATCGGACACGCCGGTAACGGCCATAAGAAAATGCCGCCGGATCTTCTATACAGAAGGAGCGCATTTATATCTCATTATTTCCAGTTGAAGGCGGGAAATATGGCAGGAAGTCTGCGCATCGCCGTCCTGGCCAAGCAGGTGCCGCTGCACGACGACCTTTGTCTCGACTCGGACGGCCGCCTCCGGCGCGAGGGCCGGCCACTGGAGATGAATCCCTACTGCCGCAGGGCCGTCGCGAAGGGCGTGGAAACGGCCCGCGCGACCGGCGGCGCCTGCACGGTCTACACCCTCGGCCCGCCCGCCGCCGCGGAGGTGCTCAGGGAGGCGATCGCCTGGGGCGCCGACGACGGCGTTCTGATCACCGATCCCGTCCTCGCCGGGTCGGACACGCTCGCGACCGCCCGTGCGCTTGCCGCCGCCCTGCGCAGGGACGGGCCGTACGACCTGGTCGTCGCGGGCCTCGGCTCGGTGGACGCGGACACCGGGCAGGTCGCCCCGCAGGTGGCGGAACTGCTGGATCTCCCGCTGCTGACCGGGGTGCGCGACCTCACCGTCGAGGGGCGGACGCTGCACGCCCGCTGCGAACGGGACGACGGACACATGACCGCGTGGACCCGCGTGCCCGCCGTGATCAGCGTCGCCGAGCGGTCCTGCGACCCCTGCAAGGTGCCCCAGGACCGCCGCGCGGGCGACGACCGGATCACCGTGCTGACCTCGGCCGATCTCGGGCCGGGGCCGTGGGGCGCCGTGGGCAGCCCGACCCGGGTCGACGAGGTCCTTACGGCGGCGCCCCGCCGCGCGGGCGTGCGGCTGTCGGGCTCGGTGGAGCGCCAGGTCAGGAAGGCCGTCGCCCTGCTCGCCGCGAGCGGCGCGCTGTCGCGCCCCGCCTCCTTCCCGGGGCCCGGGGCCGCCACGCTCGCTCCCCCGGGCGGGACCGGCGTGGCGGGAGGTGTGGTGACCGTTCTCGCGGAGACCGGCCGCGAGCGGGTGACCCGCGAACTGCTGTCCGCCGCGGCGGCCCTCGGCGCGGACCGCACCGTGCTGCTGTGCGGGCGGCGGCCCGATCCGCACACCGCCTGGTCGTGGGGCGCGGACGAGGTCGTCGTGACCCGGCCGGAGGCCGAGGACCTCGCCACGGCCGCCGCGCTCCTGCTGGCGGACGCGGGGACGGGGACCGTGCTCGCGCCTGGCACGACCTGGGGACGGGAGGCGGCGGCGCGGCTGGCTGCCCGGCTCGGCGCCGGTCTCGTCGGCGACGCGGAGACGCTGGAGACGGCGGACGGGCGGCTGGTCTGCTGGAAGTCCACCGCCGCCGGCCTGGCCCGCGTCAGCGTGCACTCCCCCGTGCAACTGGCGACCGTACGGCCGGGCGTCCTGCCCGTGCTCCCGCCACGCGCCGCAGGCGCCGCCCCGATCACGACCGCGCACGTCGAGGCGCGGGGCAGGGTCACGGTGAGCGAGAGGGTGGCCGAGGACGACCCGGCGGACCTGGCCGCGGCCCGCGTCGTGGTCGGCGTGGGCCAGGGCGTGGACCCGGAGCGGTACGCCGAGCTGAAGCCGCTTCTCGACGTGCTCGACGCGGAGCTCGCGGCCACGCGCAAGGTGACCGACCGTGGCTGGCTGCCACGGTCCCGCCAGATCGGCATCACCGGCAGGGCCGTCGCACCCGCCCTCTACGTGCTGCTCGGCGCCTCGGGCAAGAACACGCACATGTCCGGCGTACGGCGGGCCGGGTTCGTGCTGGCGGTCAACCCCGACCCGCACGCCCCCGTCTTCTCCTGCGCCGACGCGGGGGTGGTCGCCGATTGGGCCGAGGCCGTGCCCGCGCTGGTGGGCGAGCTTCGGTCGTTGACCGGCTGATCCGGGCGGGTCCGGCCGTTACCGGCATGCCCGAAACGGCCACCGTACGGCCCTGGACGCCCAGGGGACGGCCTCACGAGACTCGCTCCATCCCCCCGCGCGATGATCTTCGATTCCCGCCCAAAGGATGTGATGTGACAGACGCCCTGCTGATCGCCGACCAGGCGCTGGCCAAGGTCGGCACCACGCTCGAGGAGCTCCGGCGGCACGGCGGCAGCCTCCTCACCACCGGGCCCGCGTATCTCGTGGGTTCGCTCGCGCAGGGATTCGGCAACCGGGGCAGCGACGTGGACGTCCACGTCTTCTCCCCGGAGGTGCCGAGGCCGGCGCCGCCCTACCTCTTCTTCATCGGCTCGCTGACCGTGGACGTCGAGCACTATCCCGCGACGTACGCCGAGGACGTGACGTCCCGCCTGCCGTCCGAGAGCGTCGTGACCAAGCTGGGCCGGATGACGCCGGAGGTGACGCTGGGCCATGAGGAGACGGGCCGGCTGACCCGCTGGTGCACCGCCATCCCCATCGACACGGGCACGCCCCCGATCCTGGACGACGAGCGGCGCCAGGACGCGCTGGCGTACCTGCTGCGCGTCGCGCTCACCGCCGTCGTGGCCGCGTGGGGCACGGCGGAGGTCGTCGCCCGCTCAGGCGCGGACGCTGGCCACCTGTGGCGCGTGTGCGGCAGGTCTCTGCTCAGCCTGTCCGCGGCGGCGGCGGGTTACCCGCCGATCGGCCGCAAGTGGCTGCCCGCCCGGGTGGCCAGGGCCCGAGTGCCCGAGGACTTCGTACGCGCCGCCATGTCCGCGGCCGGCGGCGGGGACGTGGCCGAACTGGTCGCCGGGCTCGGTCTCGACGGCCTCGACCCGCTTGCGCTGAGCCGCTTCGAGCCGGGGACGGGCACCGCGGACGTGCCGGTCGGCAGGCAGCTCCACCACCTCACCCCGCTCGGGCGGCTCGAACCCGGCCGCCGCCCGGCCAGCGGCCCCTGCGCCGAGGTCCTGGCCGCGACCGGCCCCGGCGAGGTCGCCGCGCTGCTCGGCGCCGGGCTGCTGCGGCTGACCGTGGACGAGCGGGCGCTGGCGGCGGCCCTGCGGGAGGTGGGCGCGTGACCACCACCGCGACCGGCTCGTACGACGCGCTGTGGTTCGCGACCCGGGCCGCCCCCGCCGCCTGGGTGTACGTGCTCGAAGTGCAGAGCTCGCTGGCCGACATCGAGGCCGCGCTCGCGGACGACGACTGGCCCACCTGCGTGGAGGCGGCCTCCGAGACGCTGCACGCGGTCGTCTACGCCCGCCTGATCCTCGCCGGTTATCAGGGCAAATGCCCAAGGGACGAGCTGGCTCTGCGCGTCTGCCTTGGCGACGTCGCGGAGGCCGCGCTCCTGCGCGACCTGCCCACGAGCTTCGGGGCGGGCCGGGCGGAGGCGCACGCGGCCAGGGAGACGGCGCTGCGCGCGGCGGCCGGGCTCGAAGGCGACCTGCCCATCAGGATGCCGGTGATCCGCACGGCCAAGGGCTTCTTCCCCAGCATCCGCATCGGGGCCGACATCGAGGCGCTGCGTACGCGTCTGGGTCTCGCCCCCATCGACTGGATGACGTGGCAGCTGTGAGGGGGCGGTCGTGAGGGGGCAACCTTGACCGGGCCCGCGGTCGCGAACGCGCAGGAGGCGACGGCCGGCCGCCCCCGCCTCACGCTCACGCTCATCCTGACCGTGACGGTGGCCTCGTTCGAGGCCACCGCGACCGCCACCCTCGCCCCCGCCGCGCTCGCCGAGATCGGGGGCCGGTCCCTGTACGTCCTGGTCTTCGGCCTGTTCGTGCTCGCCCAGCTCGTGGCGCTGGTGGCGGGCGGGATCCTGGCGGGAACGCTCGGGCCGCTGCGGGTCTTCGTCACCGGCGCGGCGCTGCACGGCGCGGGCCTGCTGGTCTGCGCCACGGCGCCGTTCGCCGGCTGGCTGCTGGCCGGGCGCGTCGTGCAGGGGATCGGGCACGGCCTGGTGTGGGTGTGCGTCTACGTCATCATCGGCCGCTACTACCCGAAGGCCCGCCGCGGCCGCCTGCTCGGCTGGCTGGCCATGGCGTGGGCCCTGCCCGCGCTGGCCGGTCCGCTGATCGCCGGCGTGGTGACCGACACGGTGGGCTGGCGGTGGGTGCTGGCGCCCGTGCCGGTCGTCGAGGCCGTCGCGCTGGCGCTCATCTGGCCCTCGATCGTGGGCCTGTGGCACGACCGGCCGGGCGCGCCCGGTGGGCTAGGCACGCTGCCCGCGCGCCTGGCCGCGGCGGGCCTGCTGGCCTGCGGCGTGGTGACGCTGATGAACCTCCGGCACCTGCCGCCCGCCTGGGCGTGGCCGGTGCTGGCGGCCTCGCTCGCGGCGGTCGTGCTCGGCGGGCGGCCGTTGCTGCCTCCCGGCGCGCTGCGCCTGGCTCCAGGCCTGCCCGCCGCCGTGCTGCTGCGCGGGCTCGCGGGCGGCCCGTGGGCCGGGCTCGCGTTCGTCCTGCCGCTCGCCCTGTCGGAGGGGCGGGGGCTGTCCCTGTCGGCCGCCGGGGCGGCGCTGTCGACCGGGATCGTCGGGTTCGCCGCCGGGGGCCTGCTGCACAGCACGCCGTGGCTCGCCCGCTTCGGCCGCCCGCACGTCGCGATCGCGGGGACCCTGACACAGGTCGCGGCCCTGGCCGTGACCGCCGCGGGCCTGGCCGGGCCGATCGCCCTGGTGTACGCCGGATGGGCGCTCACCGGCTTCGGCGCCAACCTCGTCATGATCGCGCTCAACGCGACGGTGCTCGACCTGGCGTCCCAGGCCGAGCAGGGCACGGCCTCCGCCGCGATGGCACTGGCCGACGCCGTGATGACCGCCCTCGCCACCGCCGCCGCCAGCCTCGCGCTGGCCGGCGCCGCCGGCCCGGCCGTCACCGGCCCGGCCCGGGCGCTGCTCGCCGGCTGCGCGCTCGCGTTGCTCGCCGTCGGCGCCGCCCTGACCCGCAGGAACAGTTTCGGCTAGGAGAGTGAAGATGCCCGTCGTGCGGACTCAGCACATCACCGACTGCCCGGTCGACCACGTGTGGAAGGTGTTACTCGACTGCGAGGCCTTCCCCGGCTACATGCCCGAGGTCCGGGAGATCGAGATTCTCAAGGAGGACGGCGAGCTGCGCTGGAGCCGGTGGGCGGTGCTGCTCAAAGGGTCGGAGC
Source organism: Microbispora sp. H11081 (assembly GCF_012999535.1). Classification (GTDB taxonomy): domain Bacteria; phylum Actinomycetota; class Actinomycetes; order Streptosporangiales; family Streptosporangiaceae; genus Microbispora. Next base: position 106,067 of record NZ_JABBWV010000018.1, on the reverse strand, counting down.
TGGAGTGGGAGGAACGCGAACGCATCGACCACGACGCCCACCGCATCGAATTCGAGCAGACCGAGGGCGACCTCGCCTACTTCAACGGCCACTGGCAGGTGACGGCCGGGCCTGAGGGGACCATGGTCGAGCTGAGCGTGGAGTTCGACATCGGCATCCCCCTGATGGCCGAGATGCTCAACCCGGTGGCCGCCCGCGCGCTTGAGGACAACTCCCGCGCCATCCTCGACCAGATCGGCCGCAGGGCCGGAGTGGCGGCATCGTGACGGGCGCCCTCACGACGGACGGCGCACGGACGGCGCGCGACCCGGGAAGGAGCGCGCTCGGCAACCCCGCGGGGAACGCCGCGAAGAACGCCTTCCGCCGGGTGCAGCGGCACTTCTCGCCCGCCGTCGCGCTGGCCGGGAAGTTCGCCGGGCAGGGCGCGGCCGAGGCCGCGGCGTCGGGCGCCGAGATCACGCTGACCGACGGCCGCAGGATGCTCGACTTCGGGTCGTACGCCGTGACGCTCCTCGGCCACCGGCACCCGGCCGTGACGGAGGCGGTACGCCGGCAACTCGACGCGATGCCGGTGTCGAGCAGGTCGCTGGTCAACCCCGTGACGGCGGAGGCCGCCGAGCGGCTGTCGGAGCATCTCGGCGGCTGGCTGCGGCGCGTCTACTTCGGGGTCAACGGCTCCGACGCCGTCGAGGTGGCCGTCAAACTGGCCCGGCTGGCCTCGGGACGGCCGCGCGTCCTCGCCGTACGCGGCGCGTTCCACGGCAAGTCGCTGGGCGCGCTGGCCCTGACCCACCACGAGCGCTTCCGCGCCGGGCTGGAGCCCGTCCTGCCGCACGCGACCCACCTCGACCCCCGCGACCCCGGCGCGGTGCTGCGCGCCTGCGCCGAGGGGGACGTGGCGGCCGTGGTGTTCGAGCCGGTCCAGGGCGAGAACGGCGTGGTGCCGCTCGACCCCGGCGTGCTGGCCCGGTGGTGCGAGGACGCGCACGCCGCCGGCGCGTTCGCGATCGCCGACGAGATCCAGACGGGCCTGCGCAGGGCGGGGAAGCCCTCGCTCGCGCTGCACGCGGGCCTGCCCGTGGACGCGGTGCTCCTCGGCAAGCCCCTCGGCGGCGGGGTGGTCCCGATCTCGGCCGCCGTCTGCTCCGACGAGCTCTACCGGCCGCTCCTCGACGACCCCTTCAGGCATAGCGCCACCTTCGCCGGGCAGCCGCTGTGCGCCGCCGCCGTGCCCGCCGCCCTGGCCGCGGTGGAGGGACTCGCCGGCCAGGGCGAGACGATCTCCGGCTGGATCCGCGCCGGGCTGGCCGAGTTGCGGCGCACGCACCCGGACGCCGTCACCGGCACCCGCGGGCGCGGCCTGCTGTGGGGGGTCGACTTCGCGAGCCCTGAGCTGTCGGGAGAGGTGCAGATCGGGCTGGCGCAGCGCGGCCTGCTGGTCTCCCCCTGCCTGAGCCGCCCGGAGACGCTCCGCCTCCTGCCTCCGCTCGTCGCCACCCGCGCCGACGTCGAGCGGGCGTTCGACGCGCTGTCGGCGGCGGTCGGGGCGGCGGCCGTGGAGGTGTCCCGATGACGACCGCGACCACCCGCACGCAGCCACCCGGCCTGTGGCCGGGCGGCTGGCCCGACACGAGCGCCTTCCTGCCAGAAGACGCCCTCGCGAAGATCGCGGGCCACGCCGCCGGGGCGGACCTGGCCGGGCGGCCCCCGATGGACAGCATCGCCCTCCTGAAGTCGCTCGGCTGGCCCGGCCTGCCCGTCCCCCGCGAGTTCGGCGGGGCCGGGCTGGGCCTGACGGAGTGCTGCGCCGTCCAGCGCGCGCTCGGCGCGGCCGATCCCGCGCTGGCCGTGGCCCTCAACATGCACCTGTTCTCCGTCGGCCTGATGGTCGAGCACTGGCGGCGCAGGACCGACACGTCCTGGCTGCTCATGGAGGCGATCGCCACCCAGAACCGGCTGCTCGCCTCGGCGTTCGCCGAGCCGAACCTGGGCGGGTCGGCCTCGCGCTCGACGCTGACCGCCGTCCCGGTGCCCGGCGGCTGGCAGGCCTCGGGGACCAAGCGGCCGTGCTCGCTCGTCAAGGAGGCCGACCTGGTCTGCCTCCAGCTCGCGACCGACAAGGGCGACGGGCCAGTGGAGGTGATCGTCGCCTTGCTCCCCACCACCGCGCCCGGCCTTTCCGTACGGGAGGACTGGGACACCCTCGGCATGCGGGGATCGGCGTCCAACACCCTGCTGCTCGACCGGTGCGTGATCCCCGACGAGCTGGTCTTCTACCGCGCCCCGGCCGGGGCCGAGGACGACGACATCCTCGCGGCCGGGGTGATCTGGTTCGCGCTCACCTCGACGGCCTGCTATCTCGGGCTCGCCCGGGCGGCGCTCGACGCCGGGGCCGGGCTGCTGCACCGCATGCGGATCGCCCACCTGGGAGCCGCCCGCGCCGAACTGCCGAGCTATCAGGCGACGCTGGGCGAGCACGTCGCCGCCCTGCTCACCCTGGAGGCGGGCTGCGCCGCCGTCGCGGCCCGCATGGACGCGGGGGCCGACCCGCAGGCCCTGCTCGCGGCGGCGCTGGCCGTCAAGCAGCAGGCCGTGCGTACCGTGCCCGACCTCGTCGCCGCCGTGGCCGAATGCGCGGGCGGCGTGTCGTACGGCAAGGGGGGCGTGCTGGAGCGCCTGTGGCGCGACGCGCAGGCGATCAGGTTCCACCCGCCCACCCCGGCGGCGGCCCGTCAGTATCTGGGGCGCCGCGCCCTGGGCCTGCGGGCCTCGCTCGACCTCGACGAACGCTCTCCCGGGCTGTGCGCGCCGGCCGATTCCCCAAGGAGCTGATGCTGTGGACCGCAGCGAGCTGTCGGCCCTCGTCCGGGCGAGGATCGCCTCGGTCATGGGCCTGCTGGAGACCGAGGTGACGGAGAAGACCGACCTCAGGGAGGAGTACCAGGTCGACAGCCTGGAGCTGATGGAGATCGGGGCCCGCCTCGAATCCGCCCTCGGCGTACGGATCAGGGTGGACGACCTGATGGAGATGAAGAACGTGGGAGACGCGGTCGACTCCCTGCACCGCCTGATCCTGGAGCGGGCGTGACCCCCCGGCGCCGCGTCGCGATCACCGGGCTGGGGGTCAAGTCGCCCGCCGGGCTCACCGTGGACGAGACCGTGGACACGCTCCTGGCCGCCAAGTCCACGGCGGCCACGCTGCCCGAGCTGGTCGAGGGGCGCTCGCCGGTCACCTTCGCCTGCCGGGTGCCGCACTTCGACCCCTCGGCGTACGTGACGGTGCGCGAGTCGCGGCAGATGGACCGCTCGGCCGTGCTGATGCTCGCGGCGGCGGTCGACGCCGTCCGGGCCGCCGGCCTCGACGACCCCGCCGGAGACGAGATGGGCGTGAGCGTCGGCATCGGCGCCGCCGGGCTGGACGTCGCCAGGGAGGTCGTGCTGGACCACGGCGGCGAGCCCGGCGAGATGCCCGTCTACACCGTGCTCCGGATCATGGCCAACGCCCCCGCCGCGCGGATCGGGCTGCGCCTGGGCGCCCGGGGGCCGTGCCTCACGTACTCGACCGCCTGCGCAAGCGGCGCGACGGCGATCGGCGAGGCGGCGCAGAAGATCCGCTCAGGGGAGCTGGAGCGGGTCGTGGCGGGAGGGGTCGACTCCGCGCTGTCCCCGCTCGTGCTCGCCGCGTTCTCCCGCATCGGCGCGCTGTCGCAGCGCGGCGACGACCCCTCGGCCGCCTCCCGTCCGTTCGACCGGGATCGCGACGGGTTCGTCATGGGCGAGGGCGCGGCGGCGATGGTCCTGGAACGCTGGGACCGCGCCGTGGCCCGGGGGGCGCCCATCCTGGGCGAGGTCCTCGGCTACGCCTCCACCTCGGACGCCCACCACATCGTCGCGCCCGTGCAGGACGGCTCGACCGCCGCGGCCTGCATGCGGCTGGCGCTGGCCGACGCCGCCCTGCAGCCCGCCGAGATCGGGCACGTGAACGCGCACGGCACCGCGACCGTGCTCAACGACCGGGCGGAGGCGCGCGGCATCGCCGCCTGCTTCGGCGGCGACATGCCCCCCGTGACGGCGAGCAAGGGCGTCACCGGCCACCTGCTCGGCGGCGCGGGCGCCTTCGAGGCGGTGGCGGCGCTGGCCTGCGCCTCGCGGGGGCTGGTCCCGCCGGTGGCGAACCTCGGCGGCGGGCCGGACGCCGACCTGCTCGACCTCGTCACGGCGGAGCCCCGGCGGATCGCGCCCGCGCCCGTGCTGTCCAACTCCTTCGGCTTCGGCGGCCACAACGCCTGCCTGGTGCTGGCTCCCCTCGCCTGGCAGGGCGGCGAGGGATGAGCGCCGCACGGGTCCTGTTGACCGGCGCGGCCGGGGTCGTCGGCTCCGAGACGGCCCGGCTGCTGGCCGGGCGCGACGGGATCGAGCTGACCCTCGCCGTACGCACGCCGCGCGAGCCCGGGCAGGTCGGGTGGTCGATGGGCGCGCAGCCCCCGCCGGCCGAACTGGCGGGGCCGTGGGACGTGATCGTGCACACTGCGGCGTCCACCCGGTGGACGATGACCCGCGAGGAGGCCGTGGCCGCCAACGTCGGGCCGACGCTCGGCGTGCTCGACCTGGCCGGCGAGGGCACCCACGTGGTGCACGTATCCACCGCGTACGCCGACGGGCGCGAGCCGGACGAGACCTTTCCGCCGTCGGAGTTCGGCCGCTACCGGAACGCCTACGAGTGGTCGAAGGCGCGCTGCGAACGGCTGGTGCTCGAACGGCACCGGGGGCCGGTGACCGTGGTGCGCCCGCCCCTCATCCTCGGCCGGCGCTCCGACGGCGCCATCGCGCGCTTCTCCGGCCCCTACACGCTGCTGCAGACGCTCGTGTCCGGGCTGGCCGCGGCGGTGGTGGGCGACCCGGAGGGGTACGCGGAGATAGCGCCGGTGGACCAGGTGGCCGAGGTGATCGCCGGCGCCGCCCTGGGCGACCCGCCTGACACCCCGGCGACCGAGGTCATCGCGGCTGGGGACGCCACCCTGCGCCTGGCCGCTCTCGTCGACGTCATCTGCGGCACGCTCAACGAGGTGCGCGCGGCGGCCGGGGCCGCCCCCATCGCCGCCCCGCCCTTCATCGCGACGGAGCGGTGGCACCGGTTCTTCCTGCCGCTGGCCCGCCGCCACCTGTCCCCGGTGCAGTCGCAGGCCGTCGAACTGCTCGGGATGTTCGAGAGCTACACGAGCATGCCCAAGCCGTTCACGCCCACCCGCCCGGTGCTCGACCCCGCCTCCGTGCTGGCCGAATCCGTCCGGTGGTGGGCCAGGACCCGCCCCAGGCTGGCCCTGCGCACCCCAGAGCCGTGGGGGCTCGTCGGCTGATCCCGGCCTCGACCCGCTGTCCACTAGGGGAAACGCCCCATCCGGCCAGTCGTACGGCGTGGACGGCGCTCGCGGGCCGCGGAAACAATCGTGATCGTCCGAAACCCCGGAGAGGAGGTGTGAGATGCACCTGACCACCGAGGAACTCGAGGGCCTCGCCGAGATCGTCGTGCGCGCCGAGAGCGCCGCGGACGACCTGCGGCCCGCGGTCGTCGAGTAACAGGGCACGCCGGGGTGCCGGGAGGCGCGCCTCCCGGCACCTCCCCCGACTGGCACCCGTGCACCCGACCCCGCTGGAGGAAGCGTGAGGCTCCGCCGGACGACACCGTTCCTTCTGGGTCCCGCAGCGGACCCGGCACTGCTGCTCGACCGCGCCGAGGTCCCCGCGACGGCGGCCGAGGCGCTGCTCGACAGGATCTCGCCCACCCTCGTCACCGGGGACGAGGCGGGCACGCTCACCGCCGAGGAGGCGCAGGCCCTGGTGCTCGGCCAGTACGAGGCCTGCCTGGAGCACGTCTACTCCCACCCCGCGTGGAGCGAGGTCAGGGCGGGCACGGCCGCCGCCTTCCTGCGGGCCTACCTGCTGGAGAACCGGCACTACCTGGCGGCGGCGCCGTTCCGGATGGCGCCCGGCGTCGGCGCGGGCCCCCGCCCCGACGCGCTGAACGAACTGCAGGCCAGGCACGTGGTCGAGGAGGCCGACCACGACACCTACTTCGAGAACGGCCTGGCCGCGCTCGGCTGCGACCGCGCCCTGGTCCGCGCCGCCCGGCCGTGGCCGGCCACGGTCGAGTGGATCCACCTGATGCGCACGGTCGCCGAGGCGGGCCCGCTGCCCGCCGCCCTGTGCTCCGGGCTGCTGGAGTTCACCGCGGGCAACCGGACCTCGGTGGCGGGCTGGCACGAGCACGTCGCCGCGAGCGGCCAGGTGGCCCCGGAGGCGATGAGCGCCATCTTCGAGCACGTCAAGACCGACCTCGGGCTCGGCCACGGCTCGAACTGGAAGGAGGCCCTCGAGGCCGCCGCGGTGGTGACGGCGTGGGACCTCGCCGACGCGCTCAACGAGATCACGCTCGTGGCCGAGGCGATCGTCCGCTGGCTCGACTCGCTGCACCGGGGCCTTTCCGGCGACCTGGTCGGGGTCATGCCGGAGCTGACCGCGGCCGGCGAGACGGCCCCCGCCGCGCTGGGCGGCGAGGCCGGCGGCCTGCCCGTGTGGCCCGCCGAGATCCTCCATCTCGCGGCGCACGGCGACCCCGGCCTCACCCCGGGGATGCGGGCCGCCGTCGCCACCGCGTACGCGTACGGGGAGGGCGTGCTCGACGACGCGCCCGAAGTGGCGAAGGCGGCGGCGCGCCTGGCCGCGCCGTACCGCCACAGGCCCGTGGACGGCGGCGGCGCGGCGCTGGAGAAGCTCGTCGGCACGTGGATGCGCGCCATCGACGGCCACCGCCTGTGGACGGAGATGACCGAGCGGCCAACGCTGCCCCTCGTGTACGGCTGGCTCGTCGAGAACCACCACTACGTGGCGGCCATCTGGCAGCACTGCGGGGCCGGCATCGCCGCCTGCCCCGACCCCCGGATGCGCCTGCACCTCGTGCACCACCTGGAGGAGGAGTTCGAGCATGGCGCGATGTTCCGCGAGGGCATCGACAAGGCGCGCGGGAGCGCGTTCGGCGGCCTCGCCGTCGAGCACATGCGCCCGCTGCCGAGCACCCGCGCCTTCACCGGCGCGCTGCGCGGCCTCGCCGGGCGCGACTGGAAGGCGTACGTGCTGGCGGTCGCCTTCCTGCAGCTCACGCTGCGCGCCGAAGGGGACGGCCCCGCCGACAGGCACGTGTCGTTCTACCGCACCGTCACCGAGCGGCTGCCGGACGCCCGGCCGCTGCTCGACGTGATGCGGCGGCACGACGCCGAGGACACCGACCTCGGGCACGCCCACGACGTGCGGGAGATGCTCGACCTGCTGGCGGAGCATCCGATCGGGCCGGACACCATCGCCTCCGCCGCCCTGGTGCCCCAGCTCACCTGGAGCTTCCTCGACGGCATCAGGGCGCACTACGCGTACGGCCCGGCCGCGGTGATCCAGCGCGTCGCCTGGCGCGCCGGCCGGTGACGCGCCCTGCCGCGCCCGGCGCCTCCACGGCGTCCCACGCCGGGTCCAGGCCCCGCGACCTGCCCTTCCTGCTGCTGTGGGGAGGGCAGAGCGTGTCCGCCGTCGGCGACGGCATGGCGCTGCTCGCGATCCCGCTGCTGGTGCTTCAGCAGACCTCCGACCCGGTGCTCGCGGCGCTCGCGGCCACCCCGCAGACGATCGGCTATCTGCTGTCGGGGCTGGTCGCGGGCGCGCTGGTGGACCGGCTCGACACCCGGCGGGTGATGCTGGCCTGCGACACCGCCAGGCTGGCCGTCTTCACGCTGCTCACCGCGCTCGCCCTGGCCGGCGCCGCCCCCGTCTGGGTCCTGCTCGGGCTGGCGGTGGTCGCCGCGGTGTTCGGCGTGCTGTTCGACACCGCGCACGCGGCCATGCTGCAGGGCATCCTCGCCCCGGCCCACCTGGTGGCCGGCAACTCCCGGCTGGAGCTCAGCACCCAACTCGGGGTGCTCGCCGGGCCCGCCCTGGCCGGGGCGATCGCCGCGGGCCCCGGCGCGGGCGTCTGCCTCCTCGTCAACGCCGCGTCGTACGGCGTCTCGGTGGTCACGCTGTGGCTGCTGCCGCGCGACGCCGTACGGCGGGAGCGGGGCAGCGGCCTGTCGGTGCGGCGGGCGGCGGGCGACCTGCGTGAAGGGCTGTCCTACCTGCGGCGGCACCGGCTGGTGCGGGCCGTGTGCGGGCTGCAGGTCGTGGTCAACCTGCTGCTCGCCGTCGAGACCCTGATCGTCTTCTTCGCCGTGCACACGCTGGGCGGCGGGCCGGCCGGGGCCAGCGTCGCGCTGGCCGCGGGCGCGGGCGGCGGGGTGCTCGGCGCCTCGATCGCCGGTCCGCTCGGCCGCCGCGTCGCCGCTCCCACCCTGATCTCCGGCGCGCTGCTCGTGCTGGCGGGCGCGCTGGCCGCCGCCTCGGCGGCCCCCTCGGTGGCCTGGCTGGCCGCCGCCAACCTCGTGATCGGGCTGACGAGCGTGCTGGCCACGGTGCACATCCGGGCCCTGCGCCAGCGGGTCGTGCCCCCCGAGCTGATCGGCAGGGTGACGGCGACGGCGCGCACGCTGGCCGTCGCCGCCTATCCCCTCGGCGCCGTGCTGGCGGGGCAGCTCACGGCCATGACCGGGCAGAGCCCCCGCGTGGCGTTCGCCGTCGCGGGGCTGCTCGGCGCCGGCGCGGTCGTCGTCGGCCACCGGACCGGGCTGCGGCCCGCCGCCCAGACCACCACGTGAAGGGAGCCGGAATGTACCCCGAGCCTCGGTTCTTCGGCGTCTTCGAGATGCTCCGCCGGATGCGCCTTCCGCTGACCGAGGTCATGCCGGTGTACACCGGCTACTTCGCCGCCCTCTACGACGCGCTCTCCCCAGGCGTACGAGTGGGACCTGGACGACTACCTCAAGCTGGCCGCGAACAGCCCGGGGCCGGTGCTCGAACTCGGCTGCGGCAGCGGACGGATCACGGTGCCGCTGGCCAGGCAGGGACACGAGGTGATCGCCCTCGACGCCTCGCCCGACATGCTCGCCCTGCTGCGCCGCCGCCTGGAGCGCGAGGACGAGAGCGTGGCCCGGCGGGTGACGATCGTCGAGTCCGACATGCGCGACCTGCGGCTGGACGAGCGGTTCGGCCTGGTGCTGCTGCCCGCCAACAACCTCGGGCTGCTCGCGGACGAGGCCGACAGGCACGAGGTCTTCTCCCGCGTCCGCGCGCACCTCGCGCCCGGCGGGCGGTTCGCGTTCGACAACGCCCTGGCCGAGCAGGACCGCCTGCTGGCGCAGAACGGCGACCTCGTCGCCTTCCCCGCCTCCTCGGGAGGAGAGGAGCAGTTCGTGCTGAGCGCCCACCGCTACCTCCCCGAGGAGGGCGTGCAGATCATGAACTACTACGCCGAGTCGGTCGACGCGACCGGGCGGACCCGGCGCTATCTCGGCGGCTGGACCAAGGCCGTGCTGCCCGACGCCGCCGTCGCCGGCCTGCTGGCCGCGACCGGGCTGCGGGCCGAGGAGACCCGGACGTACGACCTCGACTTCGACCGCCGCAGGATGATGCTCTACATCTGCTCCGCCGCCTGAGGGGCCCACAGGACCGGAGTGCCGGGAAAGTGCCGGGAAGCGCGGGACCGGCGCAGAGGAGAGCGCGGGACCGGCGCAGAGGAGAGCGCGGGCGCGGCGTGCGGGGGCACGCGGGGGCACGCCTGGCGGCGCGCTAACGTCGGAGCATGAGCACGCTACCCGTCCTCGGCGCATGTCCGCTCGACTGCCCCGACACCTGCTCCTGGGTCGTCGCCGTACGTGACGGCGAGGCCGTCGGGCTGCGTGGCAACCGCGACCACCCCTACACGCGCGGGGCGCTGTGCGTGAAGGTCAACCGCTACCTGGAGCAGGTGCGGTCGGCCGACCGCCTTCTCCACCCGCTGAAGAGGGTGGGGCCCAAGGGAGCCGGCCGGTTCGAGCGGATCAGCCTGGACCAGGCGCTCTCCGAGATCGCCGCCAAGCTGTCGTCGATCGTCGAGGAGCACGGCGGCGAGTCGATCTGGCCCTACCTGGGCACCGGCACGCTCGGCTTCGTCCAGGGCGAGTCTGGTCACGCGGGGCGGCGGTTCTGGAACATGCTCGGCGCGTCCCGCCACGACCCCAACATCTGCGCCAGGGCGGGCAACGACGGCCTCCGCTACACCAACGGCACGCCGGGCGGCATGGACCCGGAGAACTTCGCGCTCTCGCGGCTCGTCCTGCTGTGGGGCACCAACACGCTGACCAGCGGCCACCACCTGTGGAAGTTCATCCAGGACGCCCGTACGGCGGGGGCGTACGTCGTGGCCATCGACCCCATCCGCACCCGTACGGCCGACCAGGCGGACGAGCACCTGGCGATCAGGCCGGGCACCGACGCGGCGCTCGCCCTCGGCCTGCTGCACGTCGTGCTGGAGGAGGGCGCGGAGGACCGCGCGTACATCGAGGAGCACACGCTCGGCTGGGACGAGTTCGAGGCCGAGATCCGCAGGCATCCCCCGTCCCTGGTGGCCGAGATCACCGGGCTGCCCGAGGAGCGCATCCGCGCGCTCGGCGTACGGCTCGCGCACACCCGGCCGACCGGCATCCGGGCCACGATGGGCATCCAGCGGCACGAGGGCGGCGGGACCGCGATGCGGACGATCGCCTGCATCCCCGGCGTGACCGGCGACTGGCGCTATCCGGGCGGCGGCGTCGCCTACTCCACCTCGGCGTACGCGCCGCCTGGTCCCGACACCCGCGACGACCTGCTCCCCCACCCGGTGCGCACGCTGGCGATGACCCGGCTGGCCGACGGCCTGGACGAGTCGGTCAAGTGCCTGTGGGTCTACGGCGCCAACCCCGTGGGCTCCACCTCCGACCAGAACCGGATCAGGGCCGCGCTGACGCGCGAGGACCTGTTCACCGTGGTCATGGAGCACTTCCCGACCGACACCGCCGACTACGCCGACTACGTGCTGCCCGCCACCATGCAGATCGAGCACCTCGACGTGCACCACGGATACGGGCACATGTACATGGTGTGGAACGAGCCCGCCGTCGAACCGCCGGGCGAGTGCCTGTCGACGACCGAGACGTTCCGCAGGCTCGCCAGGAAGATGGGGCTGACCGAGCCGTCCCTGTACGACTCCGACCTCGAACTGGCCGAGCAGACGCTGGCCCAGGCCGGCGTCTCACTGGAGGAGATGCGCAAGCGGGGCTGGGCGCGGCTGCCGGTGGCCGAGCCCTTCGTGCCCTTCACCGAGGGCTTCCCGACAGCCAGCGGACGGCTGGAGTTCGCGTCGGAGCGGGCCGAGGCCGCCGGGCTGCCGCGTGTGGCGGGCTACATCCCCTCGCTCACGGCCCGTACGGCTCCCGCCGACCGGCCGTACCCGCTCGTGCTGCTCACCCCCGCCTCGCACACGTTCCTGAACTCGACGTTCGGCAACAACCCCGAACTGCGCAGGCGGTCGAAGGGGCCGCGGGTGCTGGTCAACCCGGCCGACGCCGCGTCGCGGGGCCTCGTGGACGGGCAGGCCGCCCGGGTCTTCAACCACAACGGCGAGTTCCGGGCGTACGTCGAGGTCAGCGACCGGGTGGCGCCGGGCGTGGTGGCGGCGCCGAAGGGGCACTGGCCGAAGTTCGCCGCGGGGGCCAACCCCAACGCGCTGGTGGACGAGCGGGACGCCGACATGGGCAGGGGCGCGGTCTACCACGACAACTTCGTCGACGTCGCCCCGCTGTCACAGGAGGAGCTTGAAACCCTCATGTGAGGCCGTGAAGCCGAGCGCGCCGTAGAAACGGTGGGCCTCGGTGCGGGCCTTGTCCGACGTGAGCTGCACCAGCGCGCAGCCGCGTTCCCTGGCCCGCTCGACGGCCCACCGCAGCATCGCCGTGCCGATGCCACGGCCGCGGAGCGGCACGGCGACCCTGACCGCCTCGATCTGCGCGCGCTCGCCGCCCCGGCGCGACAGCCCGGGAATGTAGGTGAGCTGCATGGTTCCGACGATCTCGCCGTCCGACTCCACGACGATCAGCTCGTTGCGCGGGTCGGCGTCCACCGCCTCGAAGGCGACGTAGTAGTCCGGCTCCACGGCGGATGACGGCCGCGAGGCGGTGACCGGGTCTTCGGTGATCATCGCCACGATGACGGGCACGTCCGCGCGCCTGGCCGTACGGAATTCGAGATCCATGCCGGGAGACTAACCGGGGCGGGTCAGGGGAGGGTCAGGGACTTCCCCGATGCCGCGGAACCGCCCAGAAGGGCACGCTTATGGCATGAACGAACTGACCCGAATGGACGAGATGTCCTTGGCCGGCGCGGCCCTGCGCGGCGCGCCCTGGCGGGCAGCGGCGACGTCCGGCGGGGCGGTCGCGGCCACCAGCTTCCTCCTGGGCGTCATCCTGCCCGGCCCGGCCGACCTGACCTGGGCCCTGTGCGTGGGCCTCACCGTGTTCACCCTGGTCGCGGCGATCGGCGCGATCTCCAAGCCCGACGCCGGCGACCGGGCGACCCGGCAGGCCCGTCTCTGGGCGCTGCGCCACCCCTGGCGCTTCTCGCTCTACCCGGCCCTCGGCGCGGCGGCGCTGATGTACCCGGTGCAGCTCGTGATCGACCGCGAGGGCGTCTTCGGCGCGGCCTGGGACGCGTTGCTGGGCGGCGCGCTCGTGCTGCTGATCACCGCCGTTCTCACGGTCTCGATGCGCGGGCGCGCCAGGGGCAACTGAGCCTCTACCCTGCGGACTCGGTCTTCGCTTCCCGCTCCGCCGCGCCGCGGCAGACGCAGAACTCGTTGCCCTCGGGGTCGAGGAGAGTGACCCAGCCCGCGCCGTCCGCGGTGCGGTGGTCCTCGTACGGCTTGGCCCCGAGCGCGAGCAGCCGCTCCACCTCCTGGTCGCGGGTGCCGTCCCCGGTCGGCCGCACGTCGAGGTGCAGGCGGTTCTTGACCGTCTTGCCGTCGGGCACCTGGATGAACAGCAGGTGCGGCGGGCCGTCCGGACGATCGAGCATGACCTCGTCGTCCTCCGGCTCCGAGTCGACGAGCGGCCAGCCCAGGGCCTCGCTCCACCACTGGGCCAGCTCGTACGGCCGGGCGCAGTCGATCGTCATCGTCTGGATCTCAATCATGGCGCCCACCCAATCGAGACACCGGCGAAGGTGTCAAGCGGGTTACGTGGCCGCCCGCCGGGGTCGCAGCGCCCGGAGGAGGCCGGCTCCGGACACCAGGGCCCAGACCCCCTCCAACAGCAGGAACCCCCAGTCGTCGTCCACGTACGCGAGCACCGCGAGCACCGCGGAGCCGGCGAGGTTGAGCACCAGGTAGATCTTCGAGCGGTTGTCGAGGACGTTCATCTGGGAGAGCAGGAACGCGCCGAGGATGAGGATGGCGCCGGCGATCTGCAGAACTTGGTCCATGTCCTTACGCCCACCGTCTTCGCTGGTCCGGGTACGGCGGGCACCTCGTCCGGGAAGGCCGCGGCTCGCGGTCTTCTCACAACGGGACTTTACCGTCTGTGCGTCACGAACCCGGCAATCTGTGGCCCAGGCCATGGATAAGTGGGGTTACCCATGGGTAGCATTCCTTTAGAGTTACCGACCAGTACGTTACCCCCGGGTTCGGTTCTAGGAGCGCACACAGATGGGTCACTACAAGAGCAACCTCCGCGACCTGGAGTTCAACCTCTTCGAGGTGTTCGGCCGCAGTGAGATCCTCGGCACCGGCCCGTTCGCCGACGTCGACGAGGACACCGCGCGAAGCGTGCTGGACGAGGTCAACCGGCTGGCCACGGGCCCGATCGCCGAGTCGTTCGAGGACGCCGACCGCCACCCGCCCGTATTCGACCCCGCCACCCACAGCGTGACCATGCCGGAGAGCTTCAAGCGCTCCTACCAGGCCTGGGTGGACGCCGAGTGGTGGCGCCTCGAACTGCAGCCTGAGCTCGGCGGCACGCCCGCCCCGCGCAGCCTCGTGTGGGCCATGGCCGAGATGGTGCTCGGCGCCAACCCCGCCGTCTGGATGTTCGCCTGCGGCCCCGCCTTCGCGCGCCTGCTGTTCGAGCTCGGCACCCCCGAGCAGAAGCGGTTCGCCGAGATGGCCGTCGAGCGGCACTGGGGCGCGACCATGGTGCTCACCGAGCCCGACGCCGGCTCCGACGTCGGCGCCGGCCGTACGAAGGCGGTCCGGCAGCCCGACGACACCTGGCACATCGAGGGCGTCAAGCGCTTCATCACCAGCGCCGAGCACGACATGGCCGAGAACATCTTCCACCTCGTGCTGGCCCGGCCCGAGGGCGCCAAGCCCGGCACCAAGGGCCTGTCGATGTTCCTCGTGCCGAAGTACCTGGTCGACCTGGAGACCGGTGAGCTGGGCGAGCGCAACGGCGTCTACGTCACCAACGTCGAGAAGAAGATGGGCCTCAAGGTCTCCACGACCTGCGAGCTCACCCTCGGCGAGAAGCACCCCGCCATCGGCTACCTGGTCGGCGACGCCCACGACGGCATCCGGCAGATGTTCATGGTGATCGAGCACGCCCGCATGATGGTGGGCGCCAAGGCCATCGCCACGCTCTCCACCGGCTACCTCAACGCGCTGGACTTCGCCAAGAACCGCGTCCAGGGCGCCGACCTCACCCGCTCGGGCGACAAGACCGCCCCGCGCGTCACCATCACCCACCACCCCGACGTACGCCGCGAGCTCATGCTGCAGAAGTCGTACGCCGAGGCGATGCGGGCGCTCGTGCTCTACACGGCGACCATCCAGGACCAGATCCAGATCGCGGAGTTCGAGGGCCGCCGCGACGAGGCCGCCGAGGCGCTCAACGACCTGCTGCTCCCGCTGGTCAAGGGTGTCGGCTCCGAGCGGTCGTACGAGCTGCTGGCCCGCTCGCTGCAGACGCTGGGCGGCTCGGGCTTCCTGCAGGACTACCCGATCGAGCAGTACATCCGCGACTCGAAGATCGACTCGTTGTACGAGGGCACGACCGCCATCCAGGGCCAGGACCTGTTCTTCCGCAAGGTCCTGCGGAACCAGGGCGCGGCGCTGGGATCGCTGCTCGGCGAGATCAACGAGTTCGCCGGCTCCGAGGCGGGCAACGGGCGGCTCAAGGTCGAGCGCGGCCTGCTCGCCGAGGCGGCGGTCGAGGTCAAGGCCATGGCCGACACGATGGCCGGGTGGGCGATCTCCTCGATGGAGACGCCGCAGGAGGTCTACAAGGTCGGGCTCAACACCACCCGGTTCCTCATGGCGCTGGGCGACCTGGTGCTGAGCTGGCTGCTGCTGCGCCAGGCCGAGGTCGCGCTGAACGCGCTGTCCGCCTCGGAGAAGGACAAGGCGTTCTACACGGGCAAGGTCGCCGCGGCCTCGTTCTTCGCGCAGAACGTCCTGCCCCGGCTGGCCGCCGAACGCCGAATCCTCGCCGCCACCGGCCAGGACCTCATGGACCTCCCCGAAGACTCCTTCTAATCCCCCACTTCAACCACCGTGATCTTGTAGTTTGTCGCAGCGACCCGCTCTGACCTGGGCGAAGACCCTGCGTGATCATGCAGATCTTGCCCAACTGCGCCACCTACCTGCAGAAACGCCCCCCGTGATCATGCAATTGCATGATCACGGGGGGCGTTTCTGCAGCTCAGACGGATATACGCACACCATCTGCATGATCACCAATGGTGTTTCCCCAGGCGGGAGGCCCTGGATGCGACAAACTACAAGATCACGCGGGGAGGGAATTGGACGGCGGCGCGGGCGGCGAGGATCGGGGCGATGCACTCGTCGACCACCGCCAGGTGGGCCGGGTGGTCCCGGTAGACCACGTAGTCCTCCGGGGAGTCGAAGTCGGCGACCACGGCGAAGGAGAAGTTGCCCTGGTTGACGCCCGCGTCCGGGCCGATCTGGTAGGAACGCAGCTCGGGGATGGCGTCCGGCAGCTCGCTCAGCCGCCTGGCCACCTCTTCGCGCTGCTCCTCGGTGGCGTCATCGGTCCACTGCAGCAACACGACGTGGCGGAACATGCTCTCCCCCTGGGATGGACGAAGCTCACGCGGCCTCCGTGGCCGCGCCGTTGACAGCGATCATCCTCTCATCCCCCACGCCGCGGATCGGATCCGCCGTCCCGCATGACGACTACTGCCAGTGCCACTCGACGGAGGCCCGCCTGCGCCGGGCGGCGAGCCATTCGCCGAACGCGGCCTCGCCCGCCGCGGCCAGCGTCTCCGCGTCACCGTCCCGCGCCGGCCGGCGCTCCAGCACGATCCCGGTCAGATAGCCCTCGCCGTACGTCATCGGGCCGACCAGGGCGCCGGGCACGGCGTGGCGCAGGGGCGCGGGCAGGTCCCTGACCCACCGTTCGCCCACGGTCACCATGGCCTCCCCGTTCCACACCAGGCCGTCCGGGCCGCGCAGCGACTCCCCGTTCACCGGCCGCGAGCCCGTCACCCACAGGGCGCGTACGCGGTCGAAGTCCGAGCGGTGGGCGGCGAGGTGGGCAGACGCGAGCTCGGCCTCCTTGCGCCGCCGGAAGCGCCGCCGCCGCGCGATCCCGGCGATGAACGCCTCGAACTGCTCGCCGGACAACGGCAGCTCCGCCAGCCGGGCCAGCGTGGACGCGCGGTCGCCCAAGCCGTGGCCGGCACGGAAATCCTCGGCTGCCGCCAGGAGTTCGGCGTCGTCGAGCGGTTCGCCGTCCTCCAGCGTCTCGTCCATCAGCAGGCACTGCTCGACGATCTCTTCGAGCGGGCAGCGCCCGGCACGGTCACCGTACGGCCGCCCGCGCACCAGCATGAGCGCGTCGGCGACGGGCAGGCGCACCCGGTCCACCGTGACCAGGTGACCTGCGGCCCGGAGGACCGGGCGCCCGTCCGGCGCGCGCACGCCCTCAGGCGACGGCCCGGGTACGGCCGTACGCCTGCCGAGCAGGCCACGCAGCAGTACGGCGGCGAACGCGGTGGCGGGCACGACGCTCATCGCGGCCCTGTCGGCGGCCCGGCGGGACATTCACTGTTGTCCCACCGGGTCGCGGGGACCTCCGGGCGCACGGTCTTCGGGAGGACGCGGCGCACGGTGACGTCCCGCCTGCCGCTCGGGATGAGGGTCACAGCCGAAAACCTAGGAACCGCCGCTTGGACCTCACTGGTCCGGATCTTGCAGTCGACTTGAGCGGGGCGATCAGCTCCAGGCGAGCATGCGGAGGGGGTCCTCCAGCATGGCGCCGACGTCACGCAGGACGTAGGAGCCGAGCTCGCCGTCGACCACGCGGTGGTCGAACGACAGCGCCAGGGTGGTGACCTTGCGGACGGCGAGCTGCCCGTCGACCACCCAGGGCATGTCCCTGATCTGGCCCACGGCGAGGATCGCCACCTCTCCGGGATTGAGGATCGGGGTGCCCGCGTCGACGCCGAAGACGCCCACGTTGGTGATCGTGATCGTGCCGCCGCTGAGCTCGGCCGGCTGGCACTTGCCCGTACGCGCCCGCTCGGTGAGCTCGCCGAGCGCCTTGGCGAGCATGGGCAGCGACATCGCGTCGGCGTCCTTGATGTTGGGCACGATCAGCCCGCGATCGGTGGCCGCGGCGATGCCGAGGTTCACGTAGTGCTTGACCACGATCTCGTCGCCGGTCCACGAGGCGTTGGCCATGGGGTGCCGCTTCACCGCCGTGATCAGCGCCTTCGCGACCAGGAGCAGCGGGGAGACCTTGACCTCGGCGAACTCGGGCAGCGTACGCAGCCGCCGCACCGCCTCCATCGTCTCTGTCACGTCGACCTGGAGCCACTCGGTCACGTGCGGGGCCGAGAACGCGCTGGACACCATCGCCTGCGCGGTCGCCTTCCTGACCCCTCTGACCGGGACGCGCTCCTCCCGTACGCCCGCCTCCCGGGTGGCGCTCGGGGCGGGGGCCGCGACCGCCGCTTCCACGTCCGCCCGGGTGATCGACCCCTGGGGGCCGGTGCCCGTGAGGGCGGCCAGGTCAACGCCGAGGTCCTTGGCGAGCTTGCGCACCGGCGGCTTCGCCAGGACGCGCACCCGTTCCCGCACACCGGAGCCGTTGCCCTGTGTCATCCCGGCACCTGGGGTTGTCCCCGCACTTGGGATCACCCCGGCAACCCGTACCGCAGAGACCGATGGAGCGGAAGGCGCGGGGGACGCCGGTTTGCGGGGACGGCGGCGGGTGGCGCTCGTCTTGACGCCGTATCCGACCAGCACCGGCTGACGCTGCTCCTTGGCGGGAGCCTGAGCCGACCCCTGCGCCGACCCCTCAGCCCGGGCGCCGTTCCCCACGTCGGGAACCAGGTCACCGGCCAGCGCCTCCTGACGCGAGCCGGCGGCATCGCCGCCCTCGCCGTCCTCCACGGAGATGATCGGGGCGCCTACGTCGACGGTCTGGCCCTCGTCGGCCATCAGAGCGGAAACGGTGCCCTCGTACGGGCACGGCAACTCGACGACGGCCTTGGCCGTCTCGATCTCCACGATCGTCTGGTTGATCTTCACAGAGTCGCCAGGGGCGACATGCCACCTGACGATCTCGGCCTCGGTCAGTCCCTCGCCCACGTCGGGGAGCCTGAACTCGCGCAGCATGGCAGATCCCTCCCCCTCAGTAAGCGAACGTACGGTCCACGGCGTCGAGCACGCGGTCCAGGTCGGGCAGGTAGTGGTCCTCCAGCCGGGACGGCGGGTAGGGCGTGGAGAACCCGCCCACACGCAGCACCGGTGCCTCCAGGCTGTAGAAGCAGCGCTCGGTGACGCGCGCCGCGATCTCGGCCCCGAAACCGGTGAAGACCGGGGCCTCGTGGACGACGACGCACCGTCCGGTCCGTGTGACGGACTCCGTCAGTACGTCCACGTCGAGGGGGTTGAGCGAGCGCAGGTCGACGACCTCGATGCTCCGCCCGTCCTCCTCGGCCGCCGCGGCGGCCTCCAGGCAGGTCTTCACCATCGGCCCGTACGCGACCAGCGTGACGTCACGGCCCTGCCGTACGGTGCGGGCGCGATCGAGCGGAAGGCCTGGGGCGGCGAGGTCGACGTCCGCCTTGTCCCAGTAGCGGCGCTTCGGCTCGAAGAAGATGATCGGGTCGTCGGAGCGGACGGCGTCCTGGATCATCGTGTACGCGTCCGCGGGGTTGGAGCACGCGACCACGCGCAGGCCCGCGGTGTGGGTGAAGTACGCCTCGGGCGACTCGGAGTGGTGCTCGACCGCCCCGATGCCGCCGCCGCAGGGGATGCGTACGACGACGGGCAGCTTGAGCGTGCCGAGCGACCGCAGCGGCATCTTGGCGAGCTGGGTGATGATCTGGTCGGCGGCCGGGAACACGAACCCGTCGAACTGGATCTCGCAGACGGGCCGGTAGCCGCGCAGGGCAAGACCGATCGCCGTCCCGATGATGCCCGACTCGGCGAGCGGCGTGTCGATCACGCGGTCCTCGCCGAAGTCCTTCTGCAGGCCGTCGGTGACGCGGAAGACGCCGCCGAGCTTGCCGACGTCCTCTCCCATCACGAGCACCTTGGGGTCGTCCTCCATGGAGCGGCGGAGGCCCTCGTTCAACGCCTTGGCGAGAGTCAGAGTGGTCATCGTTCGAACCCCGCCAGATAGGTCAGGTACTGCTCGCGTTCCTCGTCGAGAAGTGCGTGGGAGCCTGCGTACACGTGCTCAAAGATAGCCCCGGGCGGCGGGTCGGGCAGCGCCAGACACCGGCTGCGCGCGTCCTTGCCGAGCGCGTCGGCCTCGGCGTCGATCTTCTCGAAGAACTCCTGGTCGGCGAGCTGGTTCTTGAACAGGTACGCCTTGACCCGCTCGATGGGGTCCTTCAGCTTCCACGCCTCAAGCTCGTCCGCGAGGCGGTATCGGGTGGGGTCGTCCGAGGTGGTGTGCGCGCCCATCCGGTAGGTGAACGCCTCGATCAGCGTGGGCCCCTGCCCCTCGCGGGCGTTCTGCAGCGCTCGGCGGGTCACGGCGAGGCAGGCGAACACGTCGTTGCCGTCGACCCGGATCCCCGGGAACCCGAAGCCGGAGGCCCTTTTGTAGAGGGGGATCTTCGACTGCTTCTCCAGCGGCTCGGAGATGGCCCACTGGTTGTTCTGGCAGAAGAAGACGACGGGGGCGTTGAACACCGAGGCCCAGATGAAGGACTCGTTCACGTCGCCCTGGGAGGTGGCGCCGTCGCCGAAGTAGACGATCGTGGCCGCGTCGGCTCCGTCGCGCTGGACGCCCATGGCGTAGCCGACCGCGTGTAGGGTCTGGGAGCCGATGACGATCGTGTAGAGGTGGAAGTTGTGCTCGGCCGGGTCCCATCCGCCGTTGCTCACCCCGCGGAACAGGCCGAGCAGCTTGACCGGGTCGACGTCGCGGCACCAGGCCACGCCGTGCTCGCGATAGGTGGGGAAGGCCATGTCGGCGTCGGTGAGCGCCCGCCCCGAGCCGATCTGCGCCGCCTCCTGCCCGAGCAGGGACGCCCAGATGCCGAGCTCTCCCTGCCGCTGGAGCGCGACGGCCTCCAGGTCGATCCGCCGGACGAGGACCAGGTCACGGTAGAGGGAGCGGACCTCCTCAGCGGTCAGCTCGATGTCGTAGTCGGGGTGCTCGACCCGCTCCCCTTCCGGGGTGAGCAGTTGGACGAGCTCCGGGGGTGCGTCTACACCTCGAGGGGCGTCGGCTGTCACGTGCCACTCCTGTGCGTGTCGGGCCCCCCGCGGGAGGGGTCACCCCCGCAGCGAGGCCGGGTCGTGTGGCGTACGGCCGCTGGGGTGGACGACCGGGCGCATATGTGGACATCGTGGCAGAACTCGCACCCCCTAGCGCAAGCCCCGCCGTCTCGTCCACACTTCTCCGATTCCCGGACCACGAGACGCCACACCCGCGCCACCGGGGCCACAGGGGGCGCGACGGCGGGGCGGCACTAGGCTTGACCCAGGCGGACCCCCCGACACCGGCGGGCCATTTCGAACTGGAGGAACATCGTGGCGCGCGTGATCGTCGACGTCATGCTCAAGCCGGAGATCCTTGACCCGCAGGGCCAGGCGATCGCCCGGGCGCTGCCGCGACTCGGCTTCTCCGGGGTCGCCGGCGTGCGGCAGGGCAAGCGGTTCGAGCTGGAACTGGACGGCCCGGCCGACGAGGCCGCACTTTCGGACGTCCGAAAGATGGCCGAAACCCTGCTGGCCAACACGGTCATCGAGGACTTCTCGATCCACGTCGAGAGCTGAAGTGACGCATTTCACACCACTATTTCCGCCTCATATCAACCTCAAATGAGGCTTCGGTCCCTCTCGAACCCACCTATACGGCGCGCCCTGATTAACAGCAACGTGATTTTGCGGTTAGCCCTGATTCATCGGGGAAGCCTTCCTTGGTGACCTTCGACACCGGGAGGGGTCCGGTGGATATTGAGTTCTCACTGGCGATGCCACGGGACGCGATAGGCATCCCCATGGTGCGCCGGGTGGTGGGAGACGCGCTCCGGTCTCTCGGGGTGACCGAGGAGTGCGTGTCCGACATACTCCTGGCGACGTCCGAGGCGTGCGCGAACGCCGTACGGCACGGTGGTCCCGCCAACCGCTACGAGGTCATGGCGACCATCGGCAACGGCCGCTGCGAGTTGCGCGTCGCCGACGAGGGCGAAGGGCTGCACATGATCCCCCGGCAGTACCCGCCGGCGGAGACCGAGAACGGACGGGGCATCCTGATCATGCGGGCCGTCGTGGACGATCTTTCGTTCGACATCACGCCCGGGCGCGGCACCACGGTGCGCATGTGCAAGGAACTCGACTGGGACAAGAACGCCATCGCCCATCACCTCACCCTCGACCGTCACCTCGCCGGGGTCTGAGGACCGCCGAGGCACCGTTACCCGCCGGCCTCACCCGAGGCCGGCCTGGGCAGCCCTGGGGTCCCGCGCATCCCGCGCGGCCCTGATCCGGTCCCGCGCCCCCCGCCCCAGGCTTGCGAGAACCGTCGCGAGGCACCGCGCAGTGCCCGGGAACCCCGGCGGTGTGCGTGCGTGATCGGGACTGGCCGCCACGGGAGGAGCCTGTTTGGCGGCTCCGATACCCTGAGGTGTACCGCCACCGACCGCCGTCCGGCACATGAGACGGCGGCGTGCGCCTTGGAGGGAATACTGTCATGAGCGCTGCCCGGGTGGGCGTCGTCACCTTCCCCGGAACACTCGACGACCAGGACGCCGCGCGAGCCGTACGGCTGGCCGGAGCGGAGGCCGTGCCCCTGTGGCACGCCGACCACGACCTCAAGGACGTCGACGCCGTCTTCCTGCCGGGCGGGTTCTCCTACGGCGACTATCTTCGCTGCGGGGCGATCTCCCGGTTCTCCCCCCTCATGACCGAGCTGATCCCGGCCGCCCGGTCCGGGCTGCCCGTGCTCGGCACCTGCAACGGCTTCCAGATCCTCTGCGAGGCGCACCTGCTGCCCGGCGCGCTGACCCGCAACGAGGGCCTCCACTACATCTGCCGCGACCAGCGCATCCGGGTGGAGAACACGCGTACGGCGTGGACGGGGGACTTCACCGACGGCCAGGAGATCGTGCTGCCGATCAAGCACGGCGAGGGCCGGTACGTCGCCGACGCCGCCACGCTCGCGGCGCTGGAGAGCGAGGGCCGGGTGGTCTTCCGCTACGCGGGCGGCAACCCGAACGGCTCGCTCAACGACATCGCGGGCATCACCAACGAGGCCGGGAACATCGTCGGTCTCATGCCCCACCCGGAGCACGCGGTCGAGGAACTGACCGGCGCGCCCAGCGTGGACGGCCGCCACTTCTTCACCTCGATCCTCAAGAGGCTGGTGAACGCGTGATGCTCGACAGTGTGAGCCGTGCGCTGGAGACGCCGGACGAGCGCCAGCCGTACGCCGAGCTGGGCATGAAGGACGACGAGTACCAGCGCGTACGCGAGATCCTCGGACGCCGCCCGACCAGCTCCGAGCTGGCCATCTACTCGGTGATGTGGAGCGAGCACTGCTCCTACAAGTCGTCGAAGGTCCACCTGCGGCAGTTCGGGACCAAGGCGCCCGCGTCGGAGGCCCTGCTCGTCGGCATGGGCGAGAACGCCGGCGTGGTCGACATCGGCGACGGCTGGGCCGCCACCTTCAAGATCGAGTCGCACAACCACCCGTCGTACGTCGAGCCGCACCAGGGCGCGGCGACCGGCGTCGGCGGCATCGTCCGCGACATCATGTCGATGGGCGCCCGGCCGATCGCGGTCATGGACTCGCTGCGCTTCGGCGGGGCCGACCAGCCCGACACGCGGCGCGTGCTGCCGGGTGTGGTCGAGGGCATCAGCCACTACGGCAACTGTCTCGGTCTGCCCAACATCGGCGGCGAGGTCGCCTTCGACCCCTGCTACATCGGAAACCCGCTGGTCAACGCCCTGTGCGTCGGCCTGCTGCGCAAGGACCAGATCAAGCTGGCCACGGCGCCCGGGCCCGGCAACAAGGTCGTGCTGTTCGGCGCGCGGACCGGCGCGGACGGCATCGGCGGCGCGTCGGTGCTGGCGTCGGCCACCTTCGAGGACGAGTCGCAGGCCAAGCGGCCCGCCGTGCAGGTCGGCGACCCGTTCATGGAGAAGCTGCTGATCGAGTGCTGCCTGGAGCTGTACCAGGCGGACGTGGTCGTCGGCATCCAGGACCTCGGCGCGGCCGGGGTGTCGTGCGCCACGACGGAACTGGCCGCCAAGGGCACCGGCGGCATGGACGTCGACCTCAACCTCGTCCCGCTGCGCGACCCCACGCTGCGGCCCGAGGAGATCCTCATGAGCGAGTCGCAGGAGCGCATGATGGCGGTCGTCACGCCCGACGACATCCCCGCCTTCATGGCGATCTGCGACAAGTGGGATGTCCCGGCGACCGTGATCGGCGAGGTCACCGACACCGGCAGGCTCGTCATGACCTGGCACGGCGAAGTGATCGTCGACATCCCGCCGGGCACGGCCGCCGACGAGGGCCCGGTCTACGAACGTCCGTTCCACGAGCCCGCCGGGCAGGCGGCGCTCAACGCCGACGGCCCCGAGCGGCTGCCCAGGCCCGAGGACCTGCGGGAGACCCTGCTCACCCTGCTCGGATCGCCCAACCTCGGATCCAAGGAGTGGGTGACCTCCCAGTACGACCGGTACGTCCGGGGCAACACGGTCCTCGCCCAGCCCGCCGACGCCGGCATGCTGCGGATCTCCGAGGTCATGCCGGGCGCCCAGGAGACCACCCGGGGCATCGCGCTCGCCACCGACGGCAACGGCCGCTACGCGAAGCTCGATCCGTACACGGGGGCCCAGCTCGCGCTCGCGGAGGCGTACCGCAACGTGGCGGTGACCGGGGCGAAGCCGCTCGCCGTCACCAACTGCCTCAACTTCGGCTCGCCCGAGGACCCCGAGGTCATGTGGCAGTTCTCGGAGGCCGTACGCGGGCTCGCCGACGCCTGCCGGACCCTGGGCGTGCCGGTGACCGGCGGCAACGTGTCGTTCTACAACCAGACGGGTTCTACGGCGATCAACCCGACGCCGGTGGTCGGCGTGCTCGGCGTGATCGACGACGTGGCGCAGCGGGTGAGCTCCGGCTTCACGGCCCCCGGCCTGCGCGTCCTCCTGCTGGGCGAGACCCGCGAGGAGTTCGGCGGCTCCGAGTGGGCGCACGTCGTCCACGGCCACCTGGGCGGCCTGCCGCCGCAGGCGGACCTGGAGGCCGAGCGCTCCCTGGCGGCGGTGCTGTCGGAGGCGGCGGCCCGCGGGCTGCTGGAGGGTTCGCACGACCTGTCCGACGGCGGCCTCGCCGTCGCCCTGGCCGAGGCGTGCCTGGCCAGGGGCGTCGGCTGCACGGTGGCCCTGCCGGGCGAGGACGCGTTCGTCGAGCTGTTCAGCGAGTCGGCCGCGCGGGCGCTGGTGTGCGTGCGGCCGGAGGCGTTCGACGCCTTCGCCGAGCTGTGCGCCCGCCATGAGGTGCCCTGCTCCGGGCTCGGCCTCACCGGCGGCTCGGCGCTCACGGTCGAGGGCGTCCTCGACGTCCCGGTCGAGGAGCTCCGCGAGGTCCACGCCTCCGCGCTGCCGCGCGTCTTCGGCTGACCTCGAGTGATCTCGGGCTGATCCCGAGCGTACGAAGGCCCTTCCGGACGGATCGTCCGGAAGGGCCTTCTCATGTCACGCCGCCGGCGGCCGCCCTTCCGGGAGGGGGTGTCGGAAGGACGGCCGCCTCAACGTGCGTCAGTGCCGTCAGACGGCGTTGACGTGGCAGGTGGCGGTCATCGTCTTGGTCGGGTCGCTCTCGGAGGTGGCCGTGAGCTTCACCGTGGCGTGACGGCTGCCGCCCGCGGACTGCTGGGCGAAGACGGTGACGGTCTTCTTGGCGCCGAAGTCGACGGCCGCGAGGGCGTTGGGCGTGATCGTGGTCCAGCCGTTCCCCTCGACCTCGGCCTTCAGCCGGTAGACGTCACTGTTCAGGTACGCGCTGACGTCCTCGGGGTGCTGCGCGTCGGCGGGGGCGGCCTTGCCGGTGTTGGACAGCGGGAAGCTGCACATCGACACGCCCTTCTCGGCGGCGGGGACGCCGGCGCCCGGCAGCAGCTTCACGCCGCGCTTCTGCGGGCCCGAGCCGTCGAGGGACTTGATCGCCACCGTGTACGACAGGATCCCCTTGGCGTCGCGCTGCACGTCCGTGATGTAGAAGTGCAGGCGGTTGGCCTGGTCGACGTACTCGTACTGGCTGCCCGAGTCGGTGCCGGCGTGGAAGAGCGCGTCGGCGAGCTGCCGGTAGTCGCCGATCGTGATCGGGACCTTGGTGCCGTCGGGCAGGACGTAGTCGGTCATGTTGATGTCCTGCGGGTTGGCGTCGATCACCCACTCGAACGGCGCCCGGTCCTGGTTCTTGGTCTTGGCCAGGAGCACCCCGGAGTCGGGGGTGAAGGAGTCGGTGCCGATCCGGTCGACGACCTCCACGGTGTAGTTGTCGTAGGAGCCGCCGTCGCAGAGCGGGTCGGTCCGCTGGCTGCACGACCCGGTGGACTTGTCGCCGGTGTCGAAGGAGACGTTGACGCCCATCAGGCCGTTCTTGCCCGGCTGGATCGCGCGCGCGGTCACGTTGGCGACGACCACGCCGGAGTCGCGGAGCGCCTCACGCGACAGGCGCAGGACGTTCTGCTCGTCCACCATGTTCAGCTTGATCTTGTTGCGCAGCATGTGCTGGGCGCCCATCGACGCGCCCGCCGTCGGCGGGATCAGCCAGCGGCTGTGCGGGCCGCCGGGGCCGTTGAAGCTGCCGCGGCTGAGCATCTCCCAGACGCCGGTGTAGGCCCGGATCGGCGGGTTGCCGTACGGGTTGTTGTAGTTGTCGGCGATGCCCATGATGTGGCTGAACTCGTGGGCGAACGTCCCCATGCCGGAGCTCTCGGTCTGGACCGAGTCGACGCCGAAGCGCGCGTTCGGCCAGAACGACGAGCCCGCGGCCCACGACGTCCAGTCCACGTAACGCGTACGGGACCAGTTGGGCAGGTTCGGGTCCGGCGGGCCGAACTCGTCGGTGACGTCCTCCTTGGTGGGGAACTTCATCATGCCGAACTCCTGCCAGGTCGCCGACTCGTCCTGGCCGGCGCTCAGGTAGAAGACGAAGTCGAACTGACTCGCCACCTCCTGGCCGACGGCGTTCACCCAGGCGGTGTTGCCGTCCGTACGCAGGTCCCTGCTGCAGTTGTCCCCCGCCGGGCAGGCGTCCCGCTGATACTCCATGCCGTACTCGTACGACTTGCCCGGCATGGTGTACGGACCGAACGCGGTGAGGTCGACGCCGTACCGGCCGCCGGAGTCCTCCATCCAGTACTCGTGCAGGGTGTGGCCCTTGTTGAGCTGGTTGGGGGTGTTGAGGAAGTCCTGGTAGAACTTGGCGACCTTGTCACGGGGGATGTCGTGGGCCTCGGCGCTGGGGTTGCCGAACACGGTCGAGTTCTGCGGCTGGGTGACCACGAACGGCTGGTTGGGGTAGTCCACCAGCACGAGCGCGCCCTTGAAGGTCCGCGCGGAGCCCTTGACGGCCGGGTTGGCCCAGTCGGTGCCGGGGATCTTCTTGTAGTCCGACCACGTCATGTGGTCGGGGTTCTTCCAGTTCTGCGGATCGATCGGGGCGACGACCCGGGACGCGCGGCCGCGCAGGGCCTGCGCCTCGTCCGGCTGGTCGCGCTGCCAGGGCTGGGTCTGCGGCCAGTGGTCACGACGCCAGGGGAGACCGGGGTCCTCGCCGGGGGCCGCCGACGCGGGCGCCGCCGCCAGCGCGAGGGGGACGAGGGCGAGGAACGCCACGATGCCCGGGAACACCGTTTTTGAGAGTTTCACGAATTATGACGTTATAGAGACTCTTGACGTGGATCATCGGTCACTTGTAGGGAAGTCCGGTGGGCGCTTCTCCTACAAGTGTCGAATCGCCCACGTGGAGGCCGAGTGGTGGATCTGCAGCGAATCGTGGACGACCTCGCCCTCCGCCTCGAAAGACCTCTGCTGCTGGAGGACGGCCGCCAGCGCGTCGTCGCCTACAGTGAGCAGGACGGGCCGATGGACGACGTCCGCCGCCAGTCGATCCTGCGCCGCCAGACCACCTCCGACGTGCGCGACTTCCTGCGCGCCGCGGGCATCCACGAGGCGACGGCGCCGCTGCGCACGCCCGGCGCGCCCGAACTGGGCCTGCTGCCGCGCGTCTGCGTTCCCGTACGGCACGACGGCCTGTCGCTCGGCTTCCTCTGGTTCGTCGACGAGGCCCCGGCCATGACCGAGCCGGAGATCGCCATCGCGGCGGAGGCGGCGCCCACCCTGGCCCTCGCCTTGTTCCACGAGAGCCTGGTCTCGGAACTCGCCTCGCGGCGCGAACTGGAGGCCGTCACCGGACTGCTGCTCCGCGAGCCCGACGCCGGCAGGACCCTGATCGAGGCGGGCGCCTTCCCGCGCGGCGCGCCCGTGACCGTGGCGGTCGCCAGGGCCGCCGACGGCGAGGCCGGCGAGTCCCTGCGGCTGGCGCTGGAGCGCGGGCTGCTGGCCCTGCGGCGGCGCCTGTCCAGGCATCATCCCCTCCACCTGGTGCGCTACGACCACGCCGTCCTGCTCACCGCGGGCACCGGTGCCTTCCCCGAGGAGATGCACGCGGCCTTCGGGACGCCGGTCCTGGTCGGGATCGGCTCGCCACGCCCCTCGCTCTCCCTCGCGGCCGAGTCGTACGAGGAGGCGTTGCACGCCGCCGAGATCGCCGCGAAGGTGCCCGAGTTCGGGCGCTCGGCCGAGTGGGGCCGCCTCGGCGTCTACCGCATGCTGTCCGCGATGCCGCACGACCACCTCCACCCGGGGCTGGCACGGCTGCTGGACGAGGCACAGCACCGGCCGCTGCTGGAGACTCTGGAGGTCTACCTCGACCTCGCCGGCAACGCCCAGGCCGTCTCCCGCAGGCTCCGTCTGCACCGTACGTCGCTCTACTATCGGCTGCGGCGAGTGGAGGAACTGGCGGAGACCGACCTCAGGGACGGAGGGGAGCGGCTGAGCCTGCATCTCAGCCTCAAACTCGCCCGCCTCTCGGGCCGCTACCGCCGGTAGGACGGCCGGGGCGCGACCGGGCACCGCGAGGGTCGTGCCCGGCGGACCACCGCCGCTCGGGTGCCCGAACCGTGTCCGGCCGGTCACGGCCCCGTCCCCGGAACAACGAAGGCCCTTCCGGTAACCCCTCCGGAAGGGCCTTCGCCTCGCCGTACGCCAACGCCTCTTCGCGTACGGCAAGCAGGTGCGGCGCGCCGGCGGAGCCCCCACGGACTCCACCGGGACGCCCCTAGGAGGTCTTGGTGCAGATGGCGTAGACGAGACCGTTCCCGTCGCCGTCGCTCGCCAGCTCGACCCTCCAGCCGTTGCCGCTCATGTAGCTGCCCGTGACGGCCCTGCCGGAGCTGATCTTGAAGCCGCCGCCGGTGACCGTCTCTCCCGCCGCGCAGGAGACGGAGCCGATGTTCCCCGAGATGAACTGGCTCGCCATCCGCGAGCTCAGCGCGGGGGCGCCGCCGGAGCCACCCTGGCCCTTGAGCCACTGGAGGAAGTCGGCCTCGTCCTGGGCACTGCAGGCGCCCTCGTTCCAGATCTCGCAGGCGCTCTTGCCGTCCGTACCCGGGGCGCCGTCCTCGCCCGGGTCGCCCTTTGCGCCCTTTTCGCCCTGCGGACCGGCAGGACCGGCGGGCCCGGCAGGACCTTGAGGACCGGCGGGACCGGCGGGACCTTCGGGCCCGGCAGGACCCTGCACACCGGCCGGACCGGCGGGACCGGCAGGACCTTCGGGACCTTCGGGCCCGGCAGGACCTTCGGGACCCTGCGCACCGGCGGGGCCGACGGGACCCTGCGGGCCTGTCTGGCCCTGAGGCCCGGTCTGGTTCCACGACACCGCGGCCTCGGCCGGTCTGCATGCGGTGGGGGCGTCGACCAGACGCACGTCACCCGTGGTCTTGTGCGAACAGGCGTAGAGCACGACGTCACTCGCCGATGAAGCGGTGGCCGCGCCACCCAGGGCAAGGACCGACCCGGCCAGGGCACCGACCGTCATCAGACCGATAGTGCGCCCGCCCGGCAACTTGATAGCCACGGAACTTCCTTTCTGAGGCACACGAACTGCGTGGGCACGCAGGTTGTACGCATAAGACACGCATCACGAAATATGCCGGTTGTCATCCGGAAGATCACGTATGCGCATCTTCGCTACCGGTGAGTCCGAGTGGTCAAGAAAGGGCAGGACGCGAGCATGGCGGAGCCCCCACGGACTCCGCCATCCTCACCGGTCACGTCACAGGCAGAGCACGTAGACCGTGCCGCTGGCGTTCTTGCCCGAGACCTGCCAACCGGCCGGCTTGTTGTTCAGGAAGTACGGGCTGTTGACCGAGAGCTGCGCACTGGCGCTGCCGGAGGCGCTGTAGCCGCCGCCTGTGGCGACGCCGGTGGCGCACATGACGATCTTGGTGCCGCCCTGGCCGCCGAAGGAGAAGCTGTCCGACTTGTAGCTGGTGGTGGGAGTCCCACCGGAACCCGAGCCACCCGAGCCGCCCGGGTCGCCCTTGTCGCCCTTCTCACCCTTCAGCGACGCGAGGAACTGGGCGACCGACTTCCCGCTGTTGCCGGGCTGCGCCTTCCAGATCTCGTAGGCGCTCTTGCCGTCCTCGCCGTCCTTGCCGTCCTTGCCGTTCTTGCCGTCCGCGCCCGCCGGGCCGGCCGGGCCGGCCGGGCCGGCCGGGCCACGCTCGCCCTTGTCGCCCCTGATGCCCTGGGGGCCCGCAGGACCGCTCGCGCCGTCCTTACCATCTTTGCCGTCGGCGCCCTTCGCGCCCGGCGCACCGGGTTCGCCCTTCGGTCCCTGCGGGCCGATGTCGCCCTTGGGGCCCTGCGGACCGCGCATGCCCTGCGGACCACGCAGCCCCTGCGGACCCTGCGGGCCCTGGGGACCGGTGCCGCCGATGCCCACGGGACCCTGCGGGCCCGTCCTGTTCCACGAGACCTTCGTCTCGGTCGTCTTGCACTTGGTGGTCGCGTTCACCAGGCGCATGTATCGCGTGCTCTTGTTCACGCACGCGTAGTACACGGCATCGCTCGCCGACGAGGCGGTGGCCGCGCCGCCCAGAACCAGAACCGACCCGGCCAGGGCACCGACCGTCATCAGGCCGATGGTGCGCCCGCCCGGCAACTTGATAGACACGGGACTTCCTTCCTGAAGCACACGAAGCACACGGAGACAGAAGTTATTCATGTGATACACGCGCCATGCGATATGTCGGTTGGCACGTTAAACGTCACGGATGCGCATCTCCGCTATCAGTAGGGCGGCTTGTCAGAAAACCGCCGCAGCAGAGGGGTAGCCTGCGGCGATTCTCTAGTGGATACCTGGACAAACCATGACTTACTGCGCAGGCAAGAATCGACGGCATGGCCGACACCCCCCACGACCCCGGCTCCCCCGATCATGCGATGGCCCTCCGGTACGCCTGGAAGGTCTGCTCCGTCACCGGGCTCGGTCTCGTGCTCATCGGGCTCAGCTCCAGCACGCTGAACGTCGCACTCCCCTCGGTCGTACGGCACTTCGAGGCCGGGCCGCTGGCATCGAGCTGGATCCTGCTGTCGCACCTGCTGATCAGCACCGCGACGCTGGTGTTCTTCGGCCGCGTCGCGGACCTGCTCGGCAGGCGTGAGGTCTACCTCGTCGGTTTCGCCCTCTTCACCGGCGCGTCGCTGCTCGCCGGGATCGCGCCCGACGTCGGCGTGCTCATCGCCCTGCGGGGGGTCCAGGGGCTCGGCGCGGCCATGATCCTCGCCAACGGCACGGTGATCGTCACCGCCGCCTTCCCGCCCGACAGGCTCAGCCAGGGGATGGGCGTCTACATGGCCACGCTCTCGGTGGCCCAGCTCGCCGGGCCGACCCTCGGCGGCCTGATCGCCGACACGCTCGGCTGGCGGTGGATCTTCTGGATCAACGTCCCGGCGGGGGTCATCGCGCTCGTCTGGGGCGCCGTCGTGCTGCGGAAGGTCCCGGCCGGCCCCCGGCAGTCCGTGGACGCACTGGGCAACGTGATCGTGTTCGCCGCGCTGTCGGCCGTGCTGATCGCGATCAGCCAGGGCGAGCCGCTGCCCGGCCTGGTCGCCGCCGCGCTCGTCCCCGCGCTGTTCGCGGTGGAGCGCAGGGCGCGCAACCCGGTGCTCAACCTCACGTTGTTCGGCGGGCGCATGCTGATGTGCGCCAACCTCGCGTCGTTCGCCAACTCGCTGGCGCGCTCGTCGCTGATCCTGCTCGTCGGGCTCTACTTCCAGGCCGCGCGCGGGGCCGACCCGCTGTCCGCCGGCCTCGCCGTGCTGCCGGTCCCCGTGGGCATGACCCTCGCCTCTCCTCTGGCGGGCGCGCTCGGCCGCAGAGTGAGCCCGTACGCGCTGTCGGTGGGAGGGTGCACCCTGACGGCGGCGGGGCTGCTCGTCCTCACGCTCTCGTCCGGCCCCGCCACGCCCTACTGGGTGATCGGCGCCGGGCTCTTCGTGTGCGGATGCGGCAGCGGCGCCTTCCTCACCGGCAACACGACGCAGGTCATGGGCGCGCTGCCGGTGGAGAGCCGCGGGGTGGTGAACGGCTTCCGGGTGATGGTCATGAACGTCGGCATCGTGCTCAGCGTGGCGACCACGCTGAGCGTGCTGACCGCCTCGGTCGCCCCCGCGCTGCGGGACCAGGTCTACGCCGGGACGCTCTCCCAGGTGTCCCCCGGCGCGCTGCGGGAGCTCATGGCGGGGTTCCGCACCACCTATCTCGTGCTGTTCTGCGTCGCGCTGCTCGGCGTCCTCTTCGCGGCCATGGCCTCGACCCCGGACATCAGGAGATCCAGGCCGAACGCGTAGTAGGCGTCGACGTCGGGCTCCTCCTCCATCGCCCTCGCGTACTCGACGATGCGGGGGAACTGGCCGGCCGGGAGCGACTCCAGCGCCAGCCGCGTCTGGCGGCGCGACTCCGCCGCCTCCTCGGGGGTGCACGCCTCGGGGTGGCCGGGCTCGCTGTCCACCAGGGCCATGGCGCCGTGCAGCAGGTATATGGAGACGGAGTAGCCCTCGCTCAGCGTGAAACCCGCCTGGCACAGCAGGTCGAGCGCGGTGTCGGTGGCCCGCCTGAAGCTCGGCAGCTCCTGCTTCTCGACCATCGTGAACAGCCCCGGCATGTACCGGTGCCTGCGCATCACCCCGACCAGCGCCTCGACCATCACCCGCAGCCGCGCGTTCCACGGCGCGGCCGCGTCGAACTCGGCGGTGACCTCGGTCAGCAGATGGTCGGCGACGCAGACGAGCAGCTGGTCCTTGTTCTTGACGTGCCAGTAGAGAGCCATCGGGGTCACCCCCAGCTCCTGGGCGAGCCGCCGCACGGTGACCGACTCCAGGCTCTCGGCGTCGGCCAGCTCGACGGCCTTCTCGACCAGACTCAGGCGGCTCAGCCGCTCCGCGTTCGCCATGATCCGCAGCCTCCCCGCCTCCTCGGCACTTGACAACTATACGACGTACAAGGTCTCCTGTGCGAAGTACATGTACGCCGTACATGTACGACGTACATGAGGAGGACGCATGTCCGGACGGTGGTGGGCGCTGGTCGCGGTGTCACTCGCGACATTCGCGACTTACCTGGACAACAACGTGGTCAACGTGGCGTTGCCCACGATCCAGCGCGACCTGGCGCTGACGATCTCCGGCCTGGAGTGGATCGTGAGCGCGTACATCCTGGTCTTCGCGGGCCTCCTGCTCGCGGGCGGACGCCTGGCGGACGTCTTCGGCCCCAGGGCCGCGTTCTTCGGCGGCCTGGCGGTCTTCACACTCGCCTCGGTGGCGGCGGGCCTCGCGGGAAGCCAGGAGACGCTGATCGCGGCGCGGGCCGTGCAGGGGCTCGGCGCGGCGCTGGTGACCCCGTCGACGCTGGCCCTGCTGCCGCGGATCTTCCCGGATCCGCGCGAGCGGGCGACGGCCGTCGGCGTCTGGAGCGCGGTCGGCGCCCTGGCCCTCGCCATCGGCCCGCTCACCGGCGGGTTCCTCAGCGAGAACGCCCACTGGAGCTGGATCTTCCTGATCAACCTGCCGATCGGCCTGGTCGCGGCCGCGATCGGGCTGCGCTCGATCAGGGTCGAACGGGCCGCGCCCGGCCGGGTGCGCCTCGACCTGCCCGGCCTGGCCACCTCCGCCCTGGCGCTGTTCGCCCTCACCTACGCGCTCATCGAAGGCCAAGCGCGTGGGTGGACCTCGGCGCCGATCCTCGGGGCGTTCGCGGTCTTCGCCGTGGCCGCCGTCGCGTTCCTGGTCGTCGAGACCCGTACGGCGCAGCCGATGATCGACCTCACGCTGTTCCGTGAGCGGGTCTTCAGCGGCGGCCTGCTGGCGATGGGCCTGTGGTCGTTCGGCGTCTTCGGCATCTACTTCTTCACCGCGCTCTACCTGCAGAGCGCGCTCGGGTTCTCCCCGACGGAGGCGGGGGCTGGCTTCGTGCCCATGGCGCTGCTCATGGCGGTGATCGCGAGCGTCTCGCCGCGGATCGCCGAGCGCTTCGGCAACGCGGGCACGGTCGCCGCCGGGCTCGGCCTGATGGCGGTGGCCATCGGCGGGCTGTCGAGCGCGGGCGAGGGCTCCCACTACGGCGACCTGCTCCCCTGGTTCCTGCTGTACGGCGCGGGCGCCGGCCTGCTCGTCCCGCTGACCAACGTGGTGCTGAACGCGATGCCGCCCGCGAGAGCCGGTGTCGCCTCAGGCGTGCTCAACGTCTCCCGCGAGGTCTTCGGCCTGCTCGGCATCACGATCCTCGGCGCGATCCTCGCCGCCAGACAGAGCGCGGTGGGCGGCGCTCCGCTGCACGCCTTCCTCGATGCCTACCGGTTCACCCTGCTGATCGCCGCGGCGATCGTGCTGGTCGGCGTTCCCGTCAGCATCTACTCCCTGCGCCGCACCCGGGCCGCCGCCGCCGAGCCCGCCGAGCCCGGCGAACCCGCCGTCGCCGAGCCGGTCGCCTGACTCCCCGTACGGTGACGAGCACGCGGATCGGTGTCATCGGGTGTCATCGGGTGCCGTCGGGCACGAGCACGCATGGCTTCACCGGGTCGTTCATGAGGATCGTGCTGGTGCTGCTTCTGCCACCGGGCAGCGCGGTGACGGTCCAGACGAAGGTCTGGCCGGGCTTGAACAACCGGGTGTCGATGCGCATCTGCCAGCCATGCTTCGAGCCGGGAAGGTTGGTGGGCGGATAGTAGATGCCCCGGGGGACGTCCTCCACATAGGTGGCCCTCGGCTCTCGGCACTTCCTCCCGGCGGGCACGTAGTCGACGATGGCGGGGACGCCCAGGTCACGCAGTTGCCTCGCCAGCCCCGCGGCGTCGCGGAAGTCGCGGACCCTGACCCACACGACCCCGTCGGCGTCCTTGGTCAACGCGTAGGAGGGTGTGGTGAAGGGTCCGTCGTCGAGCAGGCTCGGGCCGACGACGATGCCCGTGGCGATCACGGCGGCGGCCGTCAGGCCCAGAGCCAGCCGGCGGGGGCCGCGACGCCTCGCCCGCGCGGGGACGGGCCGGCCGCCGCCGGGCGACTCGGCCGTGATCGAGGCCAGCAACGCCCGCGCCCCCGCGTCGGACGGGCGGCCACCCGGCGCACCGGGTTCGACCCGGGCCAGCGATCCGATCATCTCGTCGATGTCCTTCACAGCGACCTCCCCGACGGCGTCAGCCGGCTCTGTGACGTGCGATGGACGCCCGCCTCGGCGAGCGCGCGGGAAAAGCGCCTGCGGGCGCGGTGGAGCCGGATGCGTACGGCGTTGCGCGACAGGCCGAGCGCGGTGGCGATCTCCGCGCGGCCCAGCCCCTCCCATGCCACCAGCGACAGCAACTCACGGTCGTCGTCGGGCAGGCTCCGGAACGCCTCGCCGATCGCGGACAGTTCGAGCCCGCTGTCGGGAGAGTCCTCGTACAGGTCGGCGAGCTCGGCGTCGAGCCGCGCGCTGCGGGCCTGGCGGCGGACCTCGCCCCTGCGGTGGTTGGCCACCACGTTACGGGCCACGCCGTACAACCACAGGACGGCCTCGTCCCCCGCCGGTAACTCGTGCACCCGACGCCAGGCGACGGTGAAGACCTCGGCCACCACGTCGGCCGCGTCCTGCGGCGAGTCGCAGCGGCGCACGGCGTAGGCCGTGAGCCGGCCGTACGTCTCCCGGTAGACGGCCTCGAACCTGGCGGACGGTTCGTCATCCACGGGCGATTCCCATGATCGTTCCCCTTGCTCGATGCGACTGCGGACATCCCTCCCATGTACGGAGCCCGCCCATCATTTCCCGCGAGATCTCGACCGTCCGGGCGTTCCGCGTGGAGGGGGCGGCGCGGCGGATCCGGGACAATGGGCCGGTGCCGGCACGCAGACTCGACCCGGGGAAGATCAGAGAGGCGCTCGACGCCCAGCTCGCCGATCTCGGGAGGCCGCCGTTCGACGGCCCCGAGAGCGCGGCGGGGAACGCGTGCGTGCTGGCCGTGCTCGACGCCTACGAGGCCGGGCTCACGCCCGTCAGGGCCGCCGCCCGCGCCGCCGTACGGCACCTGCTGGAGGAGCTGGCCGCGCGGGCTCCCGGCCGGTCGGTGGAGGTGCGGGTCCCGCCGTACGCCGCGGTGCAGTGCGTGGAAGGGCCCCGGCACACCCGGGGCACCCCGCCCAACGTCATCGAGACCGACCCCCGCACCTGGCTCGAACTGGCCACGGGACGGCTCTCCTGGGCCGGGGCCACCGGCGCGGGGAAGATCTCGGCCAGCGGGGCCCGGGCCGATCTGTCGCCGCTGCTGCCCCTCTGGTGACCTCTCTGGTGGCCCTTCTGGTGGACGCCGTCCCGGCGGCTACCGGGGCCCGGTGAGCTTGTCCTCCACGCAGCGCTGCGCGTCCTCCTGCGTGGGGTAGCGCCCCCGGTCGAAGCACTCGCCGACGTTCCTCGTCTGGAACCAGCTGTAGAGGATCACGCCGACGACCAGGGCGATCAGCAGGGTCAGCGCGCTGAGCACCAGCCCGCCGATCGCCCTGCGCCTGTTGGAGTTCCTCGCCATCGCCACGATGCCGACGACGATCCCGGCCAGCGCCACGAGCGTGCCCGCGCCGCAGACCAGCAGCAGGACGACCGAGGAGATCCCGAGCACCAGCGCGGCGGTGCCGAGCCCGCCTCCCGGCTGCGGCCCCCATGGTCCACCGGGAGATCCGCCCTGTGCCGGAGGAGGCGGCAGCGGCCCCCCGTACTGCGGCTGTCCATACGGGGGCTGTCCGTACGGGGGCTGCCCATAGGGAGGCTGGCCGTACGGCGGGCCTCCTGGCGGTCCCCATGGCGCTCCGTACGGGCCCTCCCCGGGGGTCCCAGGGGGCCCGGACGGCTCTTCAGGCCGCCGTGGCTCGCCGGGTCCCGGCGGCGGCCCCTGTCCCTCAGGGCTCCCCTGGCCGTAGGGCTCCCGCGGCTGCCCGGGGTCCTGGGGTGTCGCCACGATGATCCCTCCCGTACCGATTCTGGGACCTGCCCGAAAGCTCAGACTCCCCCGAAATACGCGTGTGAGCAGGGACGACACGGCAAAGCGCGGGTGATGTCCCCGGCGCCTAACAGGCATCCCCCGGTTTGAGCAGCGCCAATGCCCAAATAGACTCAAGTACGTGTTGAAGGGCGACGGCCGGCTGGGCCATGACCTTGACCCCCAGGACCGCGCTCCGAAGGACGCCTGTGGCGTCTTCGGCGTATGGGCTCCCGGGGAGGACGTCTCCAAACTCACCTACTACGGCCTCTACGCGTTACAGCACCGTGGACAGGAGTCCGCGGGCATCGCGGTAAGCGAGGGCAGCCGCATCCTCGTCTACAAGGACATGGGCCTCGTGGCCCAGGTCTTCGACGAGTCGATCCTCGGCACCCTGCGGGGGCATCTGGCCATCGGGCACTGCCGTTACTCCACGACCGGATCGAGTGTCTGGGAGAACGCGCAGCCCACGCTGAGCTCGACCGACGGCGGCGGGCTCGCGCTCGCCCACAACGGCAACCTGATCAACACCGCCCACCTGGCGGAGCGCCTCGCGCCGGGCTCCACCCGCGCGACGACCGACACCGAGGTGCTCACCGCGCTGCTGGCGCAGGACTCCTCGCGGCCGGTCGACGACGTGGCGGCCGAGTTGCTCCCCGACATCAAGGGCGCCTACTCGCTCGTCTGGATGAACGAGACGACGCTGTTCGCCGCCCGCGACCCGCAGGGCATCCGCCCGCTGGTGCTGGGCCGGCTGGAGCGCGGCTGGGTGGTCGCCTCCGAGACCGCGGCCCTCGACATCGTCGGCGCGACGTTCGTCCGCGAGATCGAGCCCGGAGAACTGCTGACCATCGACGAGCGCGGCGTCCGCTCGCGCCGCTTCGCGGCGGCCGAGCCCAAGGGCTGCCTGTTCGAGTACGTCTACCTCGCCAGGCCCGACACCACGATCGCCGGGCGCGGCGTGCAGTCGACCCGGGTCGAGGTCGGCCGCGTGCTGGCCCGCGAGCACCCGGTGGAAGCCGACCTCGTGATCCCCACGCCGGAGTCCGGCACCCCCGCCGCCATCGGCTACGCCGAGGAGAGCGGCATCCCGTACGGCCAGGGCCTGGTGAAGAACTCCTACGTCGGCCGCACGTTCATCCAGCCGTCGCAGACGATCCGGCAACTCGGCATCCGCCTCAAGCTCAACCCGCTGCGTGAGGTCATCGAGGGCAAGCGCCTTGTGGTCGTGGACGACTCGATCGTCCGCGGCAACACCCAGCGGGCCATCGTGAAGATGCTGCGCGAGGCCGGGGCGACCGAGGTCCACGTGCGCATCTCCGCACCCCCGGTCGCCTGGCCGTGCTTCTACGGCATCGACTTCGCCACCCGCGCGGAGCTGATCGCCGGGTCGCTGTCGGTCGAGGAGATCCGCGCATCGCTCGGCGCCGACAGCCTGGGGTACATCTCCCTCGACGGGCTCACCCGGGCGACGACGCTGCCGGCCGACCGGCTCTGCCGCGCCTGCTTCACCGGTGAGTACCCCATCCCGATCGAGGACGACAGGGTGGGCAAGTTCGTGCTGGAGGCCCAGCGATGACCAGCTATGCCGACGCCGGCGTCGACATCGAGGCGGGCGACCGCGCCGTCGAGCTGATGAAGTCGCGCGTGGCGCGGTCCCGGCGCCCCGAGGTCGTGGACGACGCCAGCGGCTTCGCCGGGCTCTTCGACGCCTCGGCGTTCCTGCGCTTCCGCAGGCCGCTGCTGGCCACGTCGACCGACGGCGTGGGCACCAAGGTCATGCTGGCCCAGCGGCTCGGCAAGCACGACACGATCGGCATCGACCTCGTCGGCATGGTCGTCGACGACCTCGTGGTCTGCGGGGCCGAGCCGTTGTTCATGACCGACTACATCGCGTGCGGCAAGGTCGTCCCCGAGCGGATCGCCGACATCGTGGGCGGCGTGGCCGAGGGCTGCCGCCTCGCGGGCTGCGCGCTCGTCGGCGGGGAGACCGCGGAGCACCCCGGGGCGATGGGCCCCGACGAGTACGATCTCGCGGGCGCGGGCACGGGGGTCGTCGAGGCCGACGAGATGCTCGGTCCCGACCGGGTCAGGCCGGGAGACGTGGTGCTCGGGCTGGCTTCCAGCGGCATCCACTCCAACGGATACTCGCTGGTCAGGCACGTGATCAAGACCGCCGGGCTGGACCTGGAGCAGGAGTTGCCCGAGCTGGGCCGCACGCTCGGCGAGGAACTGCTCGAACCCACCCGCATCTACTCGCTGGACTGCCTGGCGCTCATCCGGGAGACCGAGGTGCACGCCCTGGCCCACATCACCGGCGGCGGGCTGGCGGCCAACCTCGCCAGGTCGCTGCCCGGCACGGTCGACGCCGTCCTCGACCGCGGCTCCTGGACGCCACCCGCGATCTTCGACGTGCTCTCCGGGCGCGGCGGCGTGCCCCAGGAGGAGATGGACAAGACGTTCAACCTCGGCGTGGGCATGTGCGCGGTGGTCCCCGCGGCGGAGGCCGACAAGGCACTCGCCCTGCTGACCGGGCGCGGCCTGCCCGCCTGGGTGCTGGGTGAGATCGTCCCCGGGGAGGGCCGAGCCCGTTTCCGCCAGTGAGGCGTGGGTTCGGCGGTCCCATCCATCCGGCTCTCGGCGCACGCGACGGCGGCATCGCCCCGGCTCACTCGCCTCCGTTACGCGCGCCGGGGCGCCTCGCCGGAGGGTTCACGCCCGGCTCATGTGCCCAAAGGAGAGCGGGTGAGTTCAGGGCCGGCTGCCTCCGGGAACGCGTGAAGGCGCCCACGGCACAGCCGCGGCGCCTCTGGCTTGACGCACCCCGTCTCTGGCCATATCCCCGCTGCCGCGCCCCCGTCGTCCGGCGGCATGACCGACAGACAATGACCACGGAACCGTCAGGTAACTCTCACGCGAGCGGTGAGGCTCATGGGAGCACCAGTCGCCGGACACAGGAGAGAGAACCCGGCGGGAACGTCCCCCGCCGGGTCTCACTTGGCGATCAGAACCGGGTCAACGCCGCCCACGGCGGTCGTCATCGCCACCGTCTTCGTCGTCGACGACCCCGTAATCGGCGTAGCGATCAGCCAACTCTTCGTAAGGGTCATGCTCGTCACTGTGGCCGGAATCGTCGGCGTCCACGACTCCGAGCTCCGCGCGCAGGCGCTCAAGATCCGTACCGCCGCTGTTGTACTTCAGCTGACGGGCGACCTTGACCTGCTTGGCCTTGGCTCGGCCGCGCCCCATTGGCTCGACCCCCTCATGCGGGGTCGTGCCCGACCCCTCGTCACTAACGCACCGCGCACTGACGCCACCTGACTCAGGCGTCAGTCTCTCGTTCGCCTATTACCGTACCTGGTTTGTGCGCCGCTCGGTACGTCGTACGAGCGGCGGCGGTCAGCGCCGGAGCCAAATACCCCTTAGCCGACCGATTTCCGACATTCTCCGCTCTGCAAGCCTATCCGCTGCGACCGCGGGAGGGACGCCTTCCTCCTCGGCGGAGCGGAAGATCTTCGAGGTCGTGTCGAAGATCCTCGCGGCCCGCGCCCGGGCCCGATCCATGTCGAAGCCCTCGATCTCGTCGGCCACCTGGATGACCCCGCCGGAGTTCACGACGTAGTCCGGGGCGTACAGAATGCCCCGCTCGGCGAGCTGCTTCTCGACGCCGGGATGGGCGAGCTGGTTGTTGGCGCCGCCGCACACGATCCTCGCCTTGATGCGGGGGACGGTCTCGTCGTCGAGCGCGCCGCCGAGCGCGCAGGGGGCGTACACGTCGATGTCGGACGCCGCGAGCGTGGCGGCGTCGGGCACGACCTCGACGGCGGGGTGGCGCTGCCGCACGCGTTCGACGGCCCGTTCGTCGACGTCGCAGATCACGACCTCGGCCCCGTCCTCGATCAGGTGGTCGACGAGGCGCCGGCCGACCTTGCCGACCCCCTCGACCCCGACCCTTCTGCCGCTCAGGGAGGAAGCGCCGTACGCGTGGTCGGCGGCGGCCCGCATGCCGTGGAACACGCCGAACGCGGTGAGGATGGAGGAGTCGCCCGCGCCGCCGTGGGCCTGCGTGCGGCCGGTGACATAGGAGCACTCGCGCGCCACCACGTCCATGTCCTCGCTGTAGGTGCCCACGTCGCAGGCGGTGTAGTAGCGGCCGCCCAGCGACTGGACGAACCTGCCGTAGGCCCGCAGCAGGGCCTCGCTCTTCCCGGTCGCGGGATCGCCGATGATCACCGCCTTGGCGCCCCCGTGGTCGAGGCCGGCCAGCGCGTTCTTGTAGGCCATGGCCCGCGAGAGGTTGAGCGCGTCGGCGAGCGCGGCCTGCTCGCTCTCGTAGGGATAGAACCGGGTGCCGCCGAGCCCCGGTCCGAGGGCGGTGCTGTAGATCGCGATGATGGCGTAGAGGCCGCTTCGCTCGTCGGAGCAGAAGACGACCTGCTCGTGTCGCACCGGCTGGACGGGGTTCGCGTCGTCGCCGGAGCCGGAGTCCTTGTGGGACAGCCCGAAAACGTCGGTCACGGTGGTGACTCCTGATCGTGTACGCCGCCTCGTTGCGGCGATCGGACCTCAGTTTATCCGATGCGCCCATAAAACGATCATGGAAAGCCGAGAGGGTGCTGCACAGGCGTCCTGCTCCGTGGCACGATTCTGGTGTGCTCCCCTACGCCGCCTATCTCCGTGTGTACGAGCCGCTGACCGCTTTCACCCCGCAGGATCAGGCTCGGTGGGCCCGCTACGCCGAATCACGCGACCGGCCGCGCCGGGCGCGAGCCCTCGCCGTCGAGCACGGCGAGGCGGTCCGCCGCCTGCTGCCGGTCCCGCCGCTGCCGGCCCCCGAGCGGGAGAGCCCCAACGCCTACCTGCGCCGGGTCGAGGAGACGTTGTACGTCTGCCCCTGGCAGAGCAGGCTGCGGTCGTGGCTGGCGTTCGCGTCGTTCCGCGGGAGCGTTCCGATGAAGCTGGCCTCCCGGTTCGTTCCCCAGGCGATCGCGGAGCAGACCGCCGACGACTTCGACCGCTTCAAGCGCGGAGAGCCGTCGCTGCGCACCCACATCCGTACGGGCGCCTGGCATGTGCCGATCTCGTGGTTCGTGCCGTTCGACTCGGCAGAGCGGTGGCTCGTGCTGGGCTCGGAGCAGCCGGCCGAGCCGGGCGCGCAGACCACCGCCGCCCCGCCCAGGAACATGCTGTACGTCACCTCGATGGCCCAGGCCCGCCGCCGGGTGGCGCGGGCGCTCGTGGTGATCCGCAGGCACGTGGGTCAGGTGGCGGCCCTCACCGAGGTCGAGGAGGTGGGCCGCTGGCTGGAGGAGTTCCACCCCCACTCGCTGGTGGAACTCGACTACGGCGGCCTCGTGCACCTCATGGACGACCGGACTCTCCAGGGCGACCAGTCGGTGGCCGAGGTCGCGACGGCCCTGGCGGGTTTGGACAACGGTCAGGAAGAACTTGCCTACGCGATGTATCAGCGGGTCATCCTCCGCTGGAGGTCGATCCGCGCCCTGGAATCGGCAAACTGACGGTCATGAAGACGACGTGACCTGCCGATTCTGGTCATGACATAGTCGATCTCACATCTACGAACTGAGTAGTTTGCCGTTTTCACTGCGATACCACGAAACGTGTCGCTAGAATCACCCAGCGTGACATCAACCCGTGGTCGAGACGTTGTGCCCTAAGGGCTCGCCAATCGCGCTACGTGGCTGTATGGTCACATCGGGTGATGCCGTAAATGGTCCTAGAAACCGCACGTTTTGGATCATTGAAGGACATCCGTGACAGTGCCATGACCGACAGGTTTTACCCGATCGGAGCGGTCCAGAGAGGTGCCCCACCAGGCGGTGGAGGAGGAGCCCGTAGCGGAGAGCTGCGAGCCCGTTCTCACCGCCGTCGGACGCCGCTCTGTGCGACGTGACGGGGAGCCTGCCGGCTTGTGCGCACTTGCGCCAGACAAGTCGCAGGATCGCTGCCGGCGGTCCACACGGAGGAGAGGCCGCACAAATGTCAGCTCGTACACCCGAGGCCGAGCCACTGCTCACCCCGGCTGAGGTCGCCACGATGTTCCGCGTCGACCCCAAAACCGTGACGCGGTGGGCGAAGGCGGGCAAGTTGACGTCCATCCGCACCCTCGGCGGACACCGGCGTTACCGGGAGACCGAGGTTCGGGCGCTGCTCGCGGGGATTCCGCAGCAGCGGTCCGAGTAGGACGTGGGCCGTCACGTCAGGGGGGAACAACGGCGCGCTCGCGTCGGGGATGTGAGCGCGTCCACCAACGGACACAGCGAGGGGATCGCCGGCCAGGACCGGCACGCGCTGTCCGCGTACGTCCCGTAGGGACAGCGGTCAGTGCCTTGCTCCTCTCGCCCGCTTCCGTCTGCCTCGGCCGGAAGCGACAGGCCGTCCCCCAGGGGACGGAGGTGTCACGCTCCCGTGGCCACTACCCCGTCACGGGAGGGTCTGGGGTCGGCGCCGCCCGCCCGGCGCCTCCCCGCCTGAACGACCATGTGGCGGTTCCCCCTTTCCCCACCGGTGCGCCTTGTCGTGCGTGCCCTCGGGCGTTCCCCGGACGCTCCCGAAGATCCGTCTCCCGGCTGATCAGGAAACGGCCTCACGGTTCGGTTCGGCCGGCAGGCTCTCCAGCAGCACCCTCACCCCGGGATCGTGCCCGCTCGCCGCCCGCAGGAGCGCGACCATCTGGTCCACCAGCAGGCGTTCCAGCTCGCCCCGATCCATGTCACGATGCTCCAGCCAGTCGAGGCCGGCCGTCTCCACCGAGGCGACCCACGACCTCAGCGTGACGCGCAACGCCGGGCCCGGCTCCTCGACCCCCATCTGGT
The DNA here is from genome assembly GCF_012999535.1 of Microbispora sp. H11081. Classification (GTDB taxonomy): domain Bacteria; phylum Actinomycetota; class Actinomycetes; order Streptosporangiales; family Streptosporangiaceae; genus Microbispora. The sequence continues at coordinate 62,247 of NZ_JABBWV010000018.1, read as the reverse complement.
GAACGATCATGCGCAGCATGCGCTGGCGCACCCCGTCGACGATCTCACCGACCTCCCCGGCACGGTTGGCCGGGCCTCCCCTGAGCAACGCCGCGAAGCCGGCCGCGTGCTCCTCGACGAAGTCGAAGTATCGCGTCAGTCCCGAGCTGAGCTGCTCCAGCGGCCCGCCCTCGCCCTGGGGCTGTAAGCGTGCCCGCAGTTCGGCCGCCGCGCTGCGCAGGGCCGCCACGTAGAGCTCCTGCTTGCCGCCGAAGTAGTGGTAGACGAGCGCCCGGGACGCCCCCGCGGAAGCCGCCACGTCGTCGATCGAGACGTCCTCCGCGTCGTGCCTGCTGAACAACTCGAGCGCGGCGGCGATGAGCTCCTCCCGCCGCCTGTCGACGCTGAGCCTGCGGCGCGCCGGTCGTGCACCGTCTTCCGCTTGGCGTGTGGCACCCACACTCCGCACCCTAGCGAATCGTCCCCAAACGATGGGGACCGGCCGGATCAAGGGTTTCTCCGCGAACCCCCTCCCGGCTCCACCGCCGTACCCGCCATAGGGCTAACCTTCCCAACGCCCGTTTAGAGGAACGATCGTGTCTTAGGACACTCAACCCGTACCCTCTGGGCAACTCGATCGTTTGGTGTGTCAGGTGCACGTCCACGCATCGTGGGGAGAACCATGTCAGGACCGTCCATGCAGACCACTGCCCGGAAAGACGTCGGGGTCGAAACCCCTGCCGGCGGACTGTCCGATGGGTTCAGCCCTCGGCCCCGCCCGACCATCCGCAACGTGGCCGAGCGGGCAGGAGTGTCCAAGTCGCTCGTGTCTCTCGTGCTGCGGGGCTCACCGCACGTGAGCGAGCACCGCAGGGAGGCCGTGCTCCAGGCCGCCCGGGAGCTCGGCTACCGCCCCAACGCGGTCGCCCGCAGTCTGGTCGAGGGGCGCACCCACCTGGTGGGCGCGCTCGTGGCCGACCTGCACAACCCCTTCTACGCGGAGTTCCTCGACGGCCTGCAGGAGAGCCTGCACGGCGACGGGCTGCGGCTGCTGATCGGCAGCGGCCGGTGGGACCCGGCGTTCGAGGACGAGGCCGTCGAGGCCTTCCTGGAGTTACGCGTGGACGGACTCGTCCTGCTCGGGGTCGCGCCGTCCAGCGACACGCTGGCCGAGGCCGCGGCCTACACCCCGACCGTGGTGGTGGGGGAACGCGACGTCGAACTCGAGGGCGTGGACATCGTCGTCGACGACGACCAGCTCGGCGCCCGCCTGGCCGTCGACCACCTCGTGGAGCTGGGGCACCGGCGCATCGCGCACATCGAGGGCGCGCCGTCGTCGGCCGCCCGGTGCCGCTGTGAGGGCTACCTGGTGGCCATGCGCCGCCACGCGCTGGCGCCGTACATCATGGTGGAGCACGGCGACTTCAGCGAGGAGGGCGGCCGGCGCGCGGCGCTGGCGCTGCTGAAGCGCGACCCCCGGCCGACGGCGATCTTCGCGGCGAACGACATGGTCGCCATGGGCGTGCTGACCGCGGCGAGCGAGCTGGGGCTGCGCGTGCCCGAGGACATCTCGGTCGTGGGGTACGACAACACGCACCTCGCGGCCGTCACCCACGTCTCGCTGACCAGCGTGGACCAGCCCAGGCGGGCCATGGGCCGCTCGGCCGCGGCCCTGCTCAGCGACCGCATCACCGAGCCGGGCAAAACCGCCAGGCTGCGGCAGGTGACCCCGCAACTCGTCGTACGGCGCAGCACCGGGCCAGTTCCAAGTAGTGGCCAAAGCTAGGTCAATGACCGACGTGTCCCCTCGCGGCGGGTGTTGACTGCAACGGTGGCGCCGGCCCCCGGCGGGTCGCGGAAGGGCTGCCCGCCGGCCGGCGACGTGAATCGGGGGGATTCATGCGTGATCCTGAGTTGGTCTCGTGCGCGCAGCGGGCCGCCGGCGAGCTGGAGCGGGCCTGGGCGCACTGGAGGGAGAGCCGGGGGCTCAACGGGGAGGACGTCGCCGAGTCGGTGGCGAGCTACGTCGCCCACTCGATCGACCACCCCTGGGGACGGCCCCGCGTGGTGCTGGGCCTCGACGCCGAGGACGCCCGTGAGCTGGCCGCTCTCCTGCACCGGCAGGAGGTGCCCGAGCCGGCATGGGCGGGCAGGTTTCCGGCATAACGGTCTGATCACAACGGTGTTCCGGTTAGGTTGGGGAGACCATACCTCCGGGAAGGGATTTCGACCGTGATCAGACGACCACTCGCCGCCGCAGCCCTGACCCTGTGCGGGGTCGGAGCCGTCGCCTGCGGCGGCGCTGAGGTCTCCGACACGGGGGCCTCCGCCCCCGCCACGCCCCAGGTGGGGCAGCCGGCCGCGACCCAGAACCGGGCATCCGGCACGTCGGAGCAGGGCGCGTCCGAGCCCGCCGGGTCCGAGACGGACATCACGACCGTCCCCGGCACCCGTACGGCCACCGCCTCCGCGACCGCCGCCGAGCCGCTGGCGGGCAGGACCGTCGTGATCGACCCCGGCCACAACGGCGGAAACTTCCGCCACGCCCGGGAGATCAACAAGCTCGTCGACATCTCCAACCAGAAGAAGGCCTGCGACACGACCGGCACGTCGACCAACGACGGCTACACCGAGGCGGCCTTCACCTGGGACGTGTCCAACAGGCTCGCGAAGCTCCTGAAGGCCAAGGGGGCCACGGTCAAGCTCACCCGGTCGAGCAAGACCGCGTGGGGCCCCTGCATCGACCGGCGGGCCGCCATCGGGAACGAGAACAAGGCGGACGCGGCCATCTCCATCCACGGCGACGGCGCGGCGGCGAACCTCCGCGGTTTCCACATCATCATGCCGAAGAAGATCGGCGGACCGGTCGACGCGGTGGTGGACAGGTCGGCGCGGCTCGGCAGGGACGTGCGGGACGCCTTCCATCAGGGCACCGGCCTGCCGTACTCGAACTACATCGGCAAGCAGGCGCTGAACTACCGCAACGACCTCGGCGGGCTCAACCTGTCGACGGTGCCGAAGATCTTCATCGAGTGCGGCAACATGCGCAACGCGACGGACGCCGCCAGGTTCAAGGACCGGGCGTTCCGCCAGCGCATGGCCGAGTCCCTGGCGCAGGGCCTCGAGAAATACCTCACCTCCACGCACTGACCCCCGTCGTCCGAGGGTCGTCCGGGGTCGTCCGGGGGTCGTCCGGGGACCGCCGCCCCGCCCTGACGGCTTCCAGGAGGGCTGTCGAGGGGTGGCGAGGTTGTCGGTGGGGTTTGGCATCATCGGCGGCATGGACCACCTGCTTCCCCGGCCGAGGCTGACCGAGACGGGCGCCGGGTCCGCCGAGATCGCGCCGGGTTCCGTCGTGTCGGGCCCCGCCCCGCTCGCCGACGCCGTACGGCTCGCGCTCCCCGTGCTCGGCCTGAGGCCCGGAGACGCCGCCACGGCGGCCGTACGGGTGGCGGAGGACCCCGGGCTCGGGCCGGAGGCGTACGCGCTGACGATCGCGGGAGACGGCGTCCGGATCACGGCCGCGGACCCGGCGGGGGCCTTCTACGCCGGGCAGACGCTGCGGCAGCTTCTGCCGGCAGAGGCGTTCAGGTCGGCTCTCGTGCCCGGAACGTCCTGGACGGTCCCCTGCGGCCGGGTGGAGGACGCCCCCGGGTTCTCCTGGCGCGGCGCCCACCTCGACGTGGCGCGCACCTTCCTGCCCAAGCGGGAGGTGCTGCGCATGATCGACCTGATGGCGGCGCACAAGCTGAACCGGCTGCACCTCCACCTGGCCGACGACCAGGGCTGGCGGGTGGAGAGCAGGGCGTTCCCGCTGTTGCACGAGGTGGGTTCGCACCGCCCGCGGACGATCACCAGCCACAGGGGCGAGGAACCGGCCTTCGACGACGTCCCCCACGGCGGCCACTACACCCTGGCCGACCTGACGGAGATCGCGGCGTACGCCCGGGCGCGGGCGGTCACGGTCGTGCCGGAGATCGACGTGCCGGGGCACGCCTCCGCCGTGCTGGCCGCCTACCCCGCGCTGGCCGCCCGGCCACGGGAGCGCTACGAGGTGCTGGACCGGTGGGGCATCTCGCCGGCGATCCTGTCCCCGCTTCCGGCGACCGTCGACTTCCTGACCACCGTGTTCGCCGAGATCTCCGACGCGCTGGGCGACGTGCCGTACTTCCACATCGGCGGCGACGAGTGCGTGCTCGACGACTGGGCGGCGTCGGCCGAGATCTCCGCCTACCAGGCCTCGCTCGGCCTGGAAAGCGTCGGCGACCTGCACGCGTGGTTCCTGCGGCGGCTCGCCGACGCGCTGGCCGGACGCGGCAGCCGTACGGTCGTGTGGGACGAGGCGTTCGTCAGCGGCGGGCTGCGGCCTGACACGATCGTCATGCCGTGGCGCGGCGAGCACGTCGGCCGCCGGGCCGCGGCGGCCGGGCACGACGTGGTGGCGACGCCGGTCTTCCCGATGTACTTCGACTACGCCGAGGCGGCCTCGCCGGAGGAACCGGCCGGTCTGGGCGACGCGATCACGGTGGCCGACGTGGCGGCCTTCGCCCCCGCGCCGCCGGCGTGGCTCGAGGAGGAGCGCGCCAGGGTGGTCGGCGTCCAGTTCCAGCTGTGGAGCGAGCACATCCCGGACGGGCGGGCGCTCGACTACCGCGCCTGGCCCCGGGGCTGCGCGGCGGCCGAGATCGCCTGGACCGGCGGCCCGGCCGCCGAGGACTTCTTACGCCGTCTCGACGCCCACCTCGCGCGGCTGGACGCGTTCGGAGTGGAGTATCGCCCGCTGTCCGGACCCCGGCCGTGGCAGCGGGGCGGCGCCGGATGGCGCCGCCACCGCCCCGGCGACGTCGCCGTGCAGGACGTGATGCGCCACCTGCACGAGCTCAGCCAGTCCGCCGACTCCACCCGCCCCAGCATGTGACGCCAGTCCACGCCCGCCGTCCCGCCATCCCTGAACCGCACCGTCCCAGCCGTCGCCTTCCGGTGATGTGCTCAGGTGACGCGTTCTGGTGTGCGGTGGGGCCGGTGTCAGGTTCCGTCGAGGACCTCGGCGACGATGGCGGCGGCGACCTTCTCCGCGTCCAGGCCCTGATGGGCGTCGATGACCTCGCGGATCCGCGTGGTCAGGCTCAGGTCGGCGGCCTCGGCGTCGCCGATGTGGCGGGCGGCCACCGCGACGGCGGCCGCGAATTCGTAGGCCTCGTCCGGGCCGAGACCCTGCGCGTCGGCCTCCACGAGAACGCGTGCGCCGTTCTTGGGCGAGACGCGGACCTTCCAGCGTCCGGAGGGGGCGGAGACCGACAGGGTGTCCTTCCGCAGGGCGGGCGGGAACAGGACGACGGCCATCCGGCCCGCCGCCGCGAGGACCCGCTCGGCGAGGCGGCGGGCGTCCTTCTTCGCGATGACGATCCTCGCGGAGCGGTTGACGATGCTCACGGAGTCACCGCTGTCCGCCACGGCGATCCGCTCGCCGTCGGCCTGGTCGTAGATCGCGCTCATGCGTGGGGGCCGCTCGCTTGACAGTGCTTGTCGGTGCGGGCCGTGCTGCTCCCGCCCCCGCATGATCTCGTACTTTCCACGCACATGAGCGGCGTGCCGTCAGCCCGGCCGGTCACGGCAAGGGCACGGCAAGGGCGCGGCCGGGCTCAGGCGAGGGTGTAGCCGGCCTCCTCGACGGCCTTGCGCACGGCGTCGTCGGCGACGTCACCGGAGACGTCGAGCCGGCCGCTGTCCAGGTCGACCTCGACGCCGGTGACGCCGGGGATCTCGCCGACCTCCTCCTTGACCGAGCTTACGCAGTGGCCGCAGGTCATGCCCTGCACGGTGTAGGTCTTCACGCTCATGGCGATCTCCATATCCGGGATGAGGGAACTCAGGCGGTGCGGCCGACGAGCTCGCGGACCGAGCCGTAGCCGTGCCGCCGCAGCCTGCGGGCGAGCTGGCGGTTGATCCGCGACGGCCACAGGGGGCCCTCGTAGATCAGGCCGGTGTATCCCTGCACGAGGGTGGCGCCGGCCAGCAGCCGCTCCCAGACATCGTCGACGTCCTCCACGCCGCCGACGGAGACCAGCGTGAGCCGGTCGCCCGCCTTCTGGCGCAGGCGGCGCAGCACCTCAAGGGAGCGGGCCTTGAGCGGCCGTCCGGACAGGCCGCCCGTCTCGGTGCTCTCGACCCCTTCGCGGCTGATCGTGGTGTTGGTCGCGATGACGCCCGCCAGCCCGAGCTCCACGGCGAGCTCGGCCACGGCGTCCACGTCCTCGTCCGCCAGGTCCGGCGCGATCTTCACGAGCAGCGGGGTGCGCCCGGCCGCCTCCTTGACCGCCGCGAGCAGCGGCCGCAGGCGGTCCACGGCCTGCAGGTCGCGCAGGCCCGGGGTGTTGGGCGAGCTCACGTTGACCACGAGATAGTCGGCGAGCGGCGCCAGCTCGCGGGCGCTGGCCACGTAGTCGCGCACGGCCTCGGACTCGGGCACGACCTTGGTCTTGCCGATGTTCACGCCGACCACGGCCGGAATGTGCCGCACCCTGCGCAGGCGCTTGGCGGCCGCCGCCGCGCCCGCGTTGTTGAAGCCCATCCGGTTGACGATCGCCCGGCTCTCCGTCAGGCGGAACAGCCGCGGCCGAGGGTTGCCCGGCTGGGCATGCGCGGTGATCGTGCCGACCTCGACGTACCCGAAGCCGAGCGCGGAGAGCGGCTCGGCGCATCCGGCGTCCTTGTCGAACCCGGCGGCGAGCCCGAACGGCGAGGCGAAGTGGACGCCGAACGCCTGCACGCGCAGCGACTCCGCCCTCGGCGCGAGCAGCCGGTGCAGCAGCCGCACGAGAGGCGGGAACATCCCGAGCAGGCGGAGCAGCCTGACCGTGAGATGGTGGACGGTCTCCGCGTCGAGGCGGCTCAGGACCTGCGTGAACACGAGTCGATACATCACGGCAAGACTATCGCCCGGTCACGCCTCGTCCGGGCCGCGGCCCGTCATGTGGCGTACCGCCGTGACGCGACGTACGCCCGTGACGCCACATACAGCCGGTCATGCGGCGTACGGCCGGTCAGCCGGGCCGGGGGCCGGCCTCGGCCGTGGGCTGGGGACGCGGCACGGGCGGCACCACGGGCGGCACCACGGGCGACGCCACGCGGACGGACAGCACCGCGTCGAACCCCAGCAGTCGCAGCAGCCGCAGCACGAGCGGGGCGGGGCGGACGAAAACCACCCCGCCGCCCCACTCCCGTACGCACGCGTCGGCCCACAGGAGGCTCCGCGCGCCCGCGCAGTCGAGGAAGCCGACGCCGGCCAGGTCGACCTCGACGCGCCCTGGCCGGTGCGTCTCCAGCGTCAGCCGCAGGCGGGCGCGGAACTCCGGCACGCTCAACGCGTCGAGGTCGCCGCTCACGGAGACGAGGATGCCGGCCTCAGACGACGTGGTCTGGATTCGCAAGATTCCTCGGGTTCTGCTCGCCCAGCAGCTCCGCCGCGAGCTCGGACACCTTCCGCCTGCTGTCCCTGGCCTGCTTGCGAAGCCCGGTGAACGCCTGCGAGGCCGTCAGATCGTGCTTGCCCATGAGATAGCCGACGGCCCGCTCGATCACGACGCGGTAGTCCAGCGCGTACTGGAGCTGGTCGGCGAGCACCGCCTTCTCGTCCGCCTCCATGGACGCCACGAGGACCTGCTCGATCACGTGGGCGTACGCGTGGAGTGCCTGGGTGTCGGTCTCCTGCCACTCGTGCGGCGCGTCCTGGTAGACGTTCAGGGTGCCCACCGGCACGCCGCCGAGCCTGATCGGCACTCCCGCGACGCCGCGCACCTCGGGGTGCAGCAGTTCGGGCAGGACCGGCCAGCGGCGGTCGGTCCGTACGTCGGACGACGTGACCGCCGTGTCGCCCACGTACGCCGCCACGCACGGGCCCTGGCCCGTCACCGCCTGGGCGCGTTCGAGGCTGCGGCCGCGTTCGTCGGTCGCGACGAGGTAGCGGAGTGTGCGGTCCTCCTCGGCGAACATCAGTCCGGCCCCTGAGTATCCGAAAAGCCGGTCGACCACCTGGACGATGCGCTCAAGGTGGTGCACGATCCCGGTCGCGGCCCTGTCCTTCTGCAGACGTCTCAGGCTGGTGAGCAGAGCCTCAGGATCGATATGGGTCATTCCGTATCCTCTCGTGAACCTCACCTCGCACCGCCGTGGCCCGTGGGAGAGGCGCCGATTCGGTCATCACAACTGCCCGGAGAGGGCTCGATCAGTCCTGCTCTCTGCCAGGACCCGGAGAACGATGACCATCAGCTCGCCGAGACGGGAACCGGCCTGCGTCTCCGACCGGCCCCAGACGCGCCCGTCACGGGCGTAGAAGTCGAGGACGCCGATGAGTTCGCAGTCCTCGATGAGCGGTACGGACAGGACGGCCCGGACCGGCGGGGCGTGGACGGCCACGTGCGGGAACCCCATCGGGCTCTCGGCGTGCAGATCGTGGATCGCGACGAGGCCGCCGCTGGCGGCGCTCTCGATGGCGGGACCGTCGCCCACGGCCTCCTGGGCGGACTCCAGCAGTACGCCGTCGTCGTCGGTCGCTCCGACCGCGCGGAGGCGGTCCTGACCGTCGAGCAGCATCAACGCGGCGCCGTCGACCCCGAACAGGCCGGCCATGCCGGTGAGGACGTTCTCCAGAACGGACAACGCGTCCGATGCCATCGCGAGCCCACTTTCAAATGATGAAGCGGCCGCGGACACAGGGCGGAGTGGTCCTAAGCCTAGTGGTCTCCGCGCGCTTTTGACGCGCTCCCTGATCCGAAGACAGACGAATCCGCCCTCCCGTACGGCTGACCGGAAGCCGTACGGGAGGGCGGATCGCGTGGAGAGGGAGTGGAGATGAGGTCATTCGCCCCGGAAGGCGCCGGCCTCGTGCTGGTCGCGGCTCGGCCGCGGTCCGGGACGCGCGAGGCGTCAGCGCTTGGCCTTCTTGCCCTCGGGCGTGACGGCGTACCACTCGCCGCCGAAGTCGTGCAGGTCCTGGCCGAGCACGTCGCCCGCCTTCTGGTCCTTCGCGTAGTAGTAGAGCGGGTGCTTGTTGTAGGTCACCTGAGTGCTGCCGTCCTCCAGCCGGATCGTCCCGAGGCGGTCGGCGCGGGTGCCCGTGCCGGCCTGGGGCGCGCCCGCGGTGAGCACCGGCGGCCACGCGGCGGCGCAGGCCTTGGTGCAGGTGCTGACGCCGCCCTTGTCCTTGGTGAACAGGTAAACCGTGCGGCCCTCCACGCCGACCAGCACGGTGCCGAGCGAGGTGGACGCGGCGTCGATGCGCGCGGGCCCCGAGGGGGACACCTGGATGGGGGAGGTCGGCGACGCGGGAATTCCGGCGGACGGCGTCGTCCCCGTGGGGGACTCGTCGGGCTCGGGCGTCTGCGACTCGTTGAGCTGGTTGTTGGCGACGCGGCTGGCGTCGTCGCCCGCACCGCCGCATCCGGCGGCCAGCAGGCTGATCGCGACCGCGCCGGCATACAGCAGTTTCCTCATGTTCTGCCTCCTGGTGAGTGAGCGAGTCGGCTCCCAGGAGACATGCGGCGACGCCGGCCCCGCCGCAGGACGAGAAGATGCAGGACAGGCCTTTGCCGTTTCGTGGGCTCGCCTGACGGACCTGTCGTCACCCTCTGGATATACGGCCGATTTGTCCGGATCTGCTGACGTACCCGGAGAATCCGGGAGCAAGGCGTACGGTGGTGAGGTTGCGTGCCGACACGTGAGCCGATCACGAGGGAGGTGCCGAGCCCACGGGCACGTGCGATGCGATGCTGGGCTGCGATGCGCCCGCCGGCGAAGCCGTCCGGCCGTGGAGAGGCGCCCGCCCGGCGAAGCGGACCGGCCGTGGGGGCGTGCCCGGGGACCGCCCCCGCCCGATCTCACGACAGACGTCATGGCACATCTCACGACAGGCAAGGAGCCTTCGGATGACCGAGCGCACGCGACCGCCCACCGTCGGAGCCGCCGAGCTGAGGCGCCGCCTCGGCCGTACGGGTGTGTGGCTGTCCTCGCTGGCGGTGACCCCTGCGGCCCGGGTCAGGAAGGCCGCCGCGGAGATCGAGGAACTCGGATATCCCACCCTGTGGGTCGGCGAGACCCCCACGGGACGGGAGGCGTTCACGCACTCCGCGCTGTTGCTGTCGGCGACCGAGCGGCTGGAGGTCGCCACCGGCATCGCCAACATCTACGGCCGCGACGCCGTCGCCGCCGCCAACGGCGCGGCGACCCTCGCGGAGGCGTGGGACCGGCGGTTCGTGCTCGGCCTGGGTGTGAGCCACAAGCCCATGGTCACCGGCCGGGGCCACGAATACTCCGCGCCGCTGTCGTACATGCGCGACTACCTCGACGCGATGAGCCGGACGTCCATCGACGTGCCGCTCGCCGAGACGCCGCCACTGCTGCTGGCGGCGCTGCGGCGCGGGATGCTCGAACTGGCCGCGGAGCGCGCTCAGGGGGCGCACCCCTACTTCGTGCCGCCGGAGCACACCGCGAAGGCGCGCGAGATCCTCGGCCCCGATCCTGTGCTGGCGCCCGAGCAGGCGGTGGTGCTCGAGACCGACGCGGGCCGCGCGCGGGAGATCGCCCGCGCGTACACCGCCGCCTATCTGTCCCTGCCCAACTACGTGAACAACCTCCGTGACCTGGGCTTCTCCGACGACGATTTCGCGGACGGCGGAAGCGACCGGCTCGTCGACGCCATCGTGGCCCAGGGCGATCCCGAGAAGATCGCCAAGCGGATCCGCGCCCACCACGACGCGGGCGCGGACCACGTGTGCGTCCAGCCGCTCGCGGACTCGGTCGACCTCCAGCTGGAGCACCTGCGGCTGCTGGCCCCCGCGCTCCTGGCGTGACGGCGTGACCGCGGCCGCTCCCGGGCGGGGGCCCGGGGAACCCGGCCGGCAGGACCCACTCGCGCCGCCGGACCCGACGGGCCTGGAGGCGTGGATACGCCAGGTGCTCGGCCTGGCCGGCGCCCGGGCCTCGTCGTTCGCGCCTCCCCTGCCCCCCGCCCCCGCCGCGGGACGGGGACACGGGGAGGAGGAGGCCGACGACCCGGGCGCGGCCGAATAGGCGCGGGTGGTCAGGCCGCCTGGCGCACCTGCTCGGCCAGCCGTTCGAGGCTCTCGTCCAGGGCCCGCTCGACCGTCTCCGCCGGGGGCGTGTGCCCCTCGTCGAAGAAGGACAGGTGGACCGTCACGTCGCTGCTGTCGTCGTCGATGCCGGCCACCTGCAGCCATCCGGCGTACCGGTCCACGTCACGCGTGCCCCACTCCATCCGCAGCTGCTCCCGCTCGGCCCGCAGCAGCGCGCGTTCGTCCTGCCCGGTCGCGTCCTCGTGGACGGTGACCGCCGGCGGCTCCTCCGCGTGCACGTGCAGGTCGCGGGGCATCCAGAGATCGAGTCCGCCGATGTCGGACGCCCGGCTGAAGACCTGGTCGGCCGGCGCGGGCATCCTGCGCGAACGCTCGAACTCGCTCATGGTCCGTCACTCCTCCCTCTGGTCGGCGTACGTCGCCCTTACCCGCGGCGGCCCGGTCCATCCGGCGCCGCGATGGGACGGCCCCCGCGCGGGCCGGACCGTCCCGGCGGCGTAGGGTCCGGTACATGACCGATCATTACGATGTCGTGGTCCTCGGCGCCGGGCCCGGCGGATACACCGCCGCGGTCCGCTCGGCCCAGCTCGGGCTCAGCACGGCGGTCGTCGAGGAGCGTTACTGGGGCGGGGTCTGCCTCAACGTGGGCTGCATCCCTTCCAAGGCGCTGCTGCGCAACGCCGAGCTCGCCCACATCCTGACGAACGAGACCAAGACGTTCGGCATCCAGGCGGACGGCCCGATCACCCTCGACTACGGCGCGGCGTTCCGCCGCAGCCGCCAGGTCGCGGACGGGCGGGTCAAGGGCGTCCACTACCTGATGAAGAAGAACGGCATCACCGAGTACGACGGCCGGGGCGCGTTCACCGGGCCGGACTCCATGGAGGTGCGCGGCGCGGACGGCTCCGTGCGGACGGTCACGTTCGACCACTGCATCATCGCGGCCGGGGCGACGACCCGCCTGCTGCCCGGCACGTCCCTGTCCGAGCGCGTGGTGACGTACGAGGAGCAGATCCTCAGCGAGACGCTGCCGGACAGTGTGATCATCGCGGGCGCCGGGGCCATCGGCGTCGAGTTCGCGTACGTCCTGCACAACTACGGCGTGAAGGTCACGATCGTCGAGTTCCTCGACCGGATCGTCCCGCTGGAGGACCAGGAGGTGTCGGCGGAGCTGGCGCGGCGCTACCGGCGGCTCGGCATCGAGGTGCTGACGTCAACCCGGGTCGAGTCGATCGACGACAGCGGCGACAGGGTGCGGGTAACGGTGTCGAGGAACGGCGAGACCTCCGTGCTGGAGGCCGGCAAGGTGCTGCAGGCCATCGGCTTCCAGCCGCGCGTCGAGGGGTACGGCCTGGAGAACACCGGCGTCCAGCTGACCGAGCGCGGCGCGATCGCCGTGGACGGCCGCTGCCGCACGAACGTGCCGCACATCTTCGCCATCGGGGACGTCACCGCGAAGCTCATGCTGGCCCACGCCGCCGAGTCGATGGGCATCGTCGCCGCCGAGACGATCGCGGGCGCGGAGACGATGGAGCTCGACTACGTGATGATCCCCCGGGCGACCTACTGCCAGCCGCAGATCGCGAGCTTCGGCTACACCGAGGCCCAGGCGCGCGAGCAGGGCTTCGACGTGAAGGTGGTCAAGTTCCCGTTCACCGCGAACGGCAAGGCGCACGGCCTGGGCGACCCGACCGGGTTCGTCAAGGTCCTCAGCGACGCGAAGTACGGCGAGCTCCTCGGCGCCCACCTCATCGGGCCCGAGGTGACAGAACTGCTGCCCGAGCTGACCCTGGCCCAGCAGTGGGACCTCACGGTGCACGAGGTGGCGCGCAACGTGCACGCCCATCCGACGCTGGGCGAGGCGGTGAAGGAGGCGATCCACGGCCTGGCCGGGCACATGATCAACATGTGAACGGGCACTACATCTACCAGCCGGTCCGCTGAACCGGGGGCGGCTCATGCGCGGGCGAGCAGACCGGCGAGGGTGGTCTGCAGGATCTCGCCGTACATGGTGGCGAAGTCCACCCGGGAGCCCGCGAGCCGGGGGTCGGACGTGGCCTCGACGATGGTCGGGGTCGGGTTGCTGAACGACCACAGGCCCACCAGCGCGACGACGGCGTACTGCGTCAGCGTGAGAGCGTCACCCGCGCCGAGGGCCGGCACCCGCTCCCTGACCAGCCCCGCCAGCCGGGTGCGGTGCTCCAGGTCGTTGAACTTGTAGGCGCGCACGGTGCCGGCGGAGACGTTCCGCTCCAGGACGGCCGGCAGCAGGCTCCACAGCTGGCACAGGACCGGCCGGGCGGCGAGCGAATCGGCCCAGGCCCGCATCACCTGGTCGGGCTCGCACGGCGGGGCCGGCCACTCGTCCGCCAGCGCGTCGAGCCAGGCCAGCCGGAGCCTCGCGAGCAGCCCGAGGAAGACGCCCTCGCGGCTCTCGAAATAACGCACCACATGCGTCTTGGACACCCCGAGCCGGCGCGCGAGCTCGCGGAGGCTGATCTCTTCGGCGGGCATCTCGGCCAGCAGCGCCTCCGCGGCGTCCAGGATCTCCTGCTTGCGGAGCTCCCGGTGCTCGGGCCGCCGGGCCCGCTGGAAGGACGGCGCCTCCACCTCGTCCATCGAACCTCCTCGCGCATCGCGGATCACGACTGCTCCCACATTAGCGGTCCATCGGACACTTGATACGTGTCCACTGGACCGCTATAGTCGTAAAGGTCCGGTGGACACCTATCCGAGGAGCGTTTCCGTGATCACTTACCCGAACCTGTACATCGGCGGCCAGTGGGTCGCCCCGGCCACCGCGGACGTCCTGGAGGTGCATTCCCCGCACGACCGCTCGCTGGTCGGGACCGCGCCGCACGCCGCCCCCGCCGACGTCGACCGGGCGGTCGCCGCCGCCCGCCGGGCGTTCGACGAGGGCCCCTGGCCCCGGATGAGCCCGCAGGAACGGAGCGCCGTCGTGGAGCGGTTCTCCAAGCTCTACGCGGTCCGCGCCGAGGAGTTCGCGGCCCTGGTCACCGCCGAGAACGGCTCGCCGCTGTGGTTCACCCGCTGGACGCACCTGCAGTCCCTCCCGGAGATGACGGAGGCGTACGTGCGCGCCGCCGCCGCCCTCGGCTGGGAGGAGGAGGTGGGCGCCGTCGGCGACGCCACGACGCGGCTGCGCCGGGAGCCCGTCGGCGTGGTGGCGGCGGTGATCCCGTGGAACGCCCCACACCAGTCGGCCCTGGTCAAGCTGGTTCCCGCGCTGCTCGCCGGCTGCACGGTCGTCCTGAAGGCCTCCCCGGAGACGGCGCTGGACGCCCTGGCGCTCGCCGAGGTCTTCGACGCGGCCGGGCTGCCCGAGGGAGTGGTGAGCATCCTGCCGGCGGGCCGCGAGACCAGCGAGTACCTGGTCGCCCACCCCGGCGTCGACAAGATCGCCTTCACCGGCTCCACCGCGGCCGGCCGGCGCATCGCCTCCGTCGCCGGCGAGCAGCTCAAGCGGGTCAGCCTGGAGCTGGGCGGCAAGTCCGCCTCGATCATCCTTGAGGACGCCGACCTGACGGCGGTCGTGGCCGGCCTGCAGGCCCTGTCGCTGGGCAACAACGCCGAGAACTGCGTGGCCCACACCCGCATCCTCGCCCCGCGCAGCCGCTACGAGGAGGTCGTCGCGGCGCTGGCCGCCATGATGGAGGACGTCCGGGTCGGCGACCCCTCCGACCCGGAGACCTTCATCGGGCCGATGGTCCGCGCCGACCAGCTGGAGCGGGTGCGCTCCTACATCGAGATCGGCATCGCCGAAGGCGCCCGGCTGGTCACCGGCGGCCTGGAGACGCCTGACGGGCTGGAGGGCGGGTACTACGTCCGTCCGACGCTGTTCGCCGACGTCGACAGCGACATGCGGATCGCCCGCGAGGAGATCTTCGGCCCCGTCCTGGTCGTCATCCCGTTCGACGACGAGGACGACGCCGTCCGCATCGCCAACGACTCCGAGTACGGCCTCGGCGGCGGCGTGTGGACCGCCGACCGGGAGCACGGCATCGAGGTCGCCCGCAGGATCCGTACCGGGTGGTTGACCGTCAACGGCGCCGCCCCGACCTTCGACGGCGCCTTCGGCGGCTACAAGAGCAGCGGCATCGGCCGCGAGTTCGGCGTCGCGGGCCTCGCCCAGTACGTCGAGTACAAGACCATCGCCGCCTGAAAGGGAGGACCATCATGCGCGAAGCCCGCATCACCCTCGGGCACACCGACATCTCCGTCCGGCCGATCGGCCTGGGCTGCATGGGGATGTCGCAGTTCTACGGCGACGCCGACGAGGCGGAGTCCATCGCCACGATCCACGCCGCCGTCGACGCCGGCATCGACTTCTTCGACACCTCCGACATCTACGGCGCGGCCGGCGCGGCCACCGGACAGTCCCAGAAGGGCTTCGGCCACAACGAGGAACTGCTCGGCCGCGCCGTGCGCGGGCTGCGGGACCGGGTGGTCCTGGCCACCAAGTTCGGGGCGCGGCCCTCGGACGGCGGCGTGGTCTTCGACGGACGCCCCGAGTACGTGGCCGCCGCCTGCGAGGCCAGCCTGCGCCGCCTCGGCGTCGACCACATCGACCTCTACTACGTCCACCGCCACGACACCACCGTGCCGATCGAGGACACCGTCGGCGCGATGGCCGAGCTGGTGACCGCGGGCAAGGTGCGCGCGATCGGGCTCAGCTCGGTCGGTCCGGACATCCTGCACCGGGCGTCCGCCGTGGCGCCGATCTCGGCCCTCCAGAGCGAGTACTCGCTCTGGGCCCGCGAGGTGGAGCAGGAGGTGCTGCCCGCCTGCCGCGACCTGGGCATCACCTTCGTCCCGTTCAGCCCGCTGGGGCGGGCCGCGCTTGCCGGCCGTTTCACCAGCCAGACCTCGTTCGACGGTGACGACTTCCGCTCGACCCTGCCCAAGTTCCAGGAGGAGAACTTCGCCGGCAACCTCCGCCTCGTCGAGGGGCTGAAGGCGTTCGCCGCCGAGCGCGGGCACGCCCCGGGCCAGGTGGCCCTGGCCTGGCTCCTCGCCCAGCCGTACGACATCGCGCCCATCCCCGGCACCAAGCGGCCGGAGTACGCGCGCCAGAACGCCGCCGCGACGGCCGTTCCGCTGAGCGCGGACGACGTCGCCTACCTGTCGGGCCTGTTCGACCCCGCGCAGGTGCTCGGCGGCCAGTATGGCGCGCTCAACGCGCGCCCCCAGCACTGATCCGGAAGGCATCACCATGACCGACACCCTGCGGGAACCCGGCTACGAGGCAGCGCTCGACACCGCCGCGCGCCTGCTCGGCGGGAGACTGGAGCCGTTCCTGGAACCCGGCCCGGGCGAGCCGGCCAACGCCGCGGACTTCATGCGCCTGGCCACCCTGCACACCTTCGGCGACGCGTGGCCGCGTACCGACGTCCTCGGCACCCGCACCCGCGCCCTCGTCTCCGTGACGATCGCCGCGACCCTGGGCACGCTCGAACCGCTGCGCGGGCAGTTGCGCATCGCGCTCAACAACGGCGTCACCCCGGAGGAGATCGTGGAGGCGTTCGTGCACATCGAGGCGTACGCGGGCGCGGCCCGGGCGTTCGACAGCTATCGCGTCGCCCGTGAGGTCTTCCAGGAGGCCCGCGGAGCGTGAGCCCGTTTACGGGGGCGGCCTCATGATCGACGCTGGCAGGTGATGGGACTTGGAGCGGGTCAGGTGTTCGTGCACCTGGCCCGTTCGCTTGCCACAGCCGTATGGCTCATCTAATGAGATACGGCGAGACCGCATTTCCCCAGGCCAAAGGCCATACGCCCGCGTCGCTGCAGGTCAGAGAAGCGCCCTGTCAATAGATCAACATGTAGGCCGCCGGCGCGAAGGAGCCCGGGGCGGCCGTCCCGATATCGCCCCGGGATTATGCGGCCCGAAATGCGGAACTGCCGATTACCGAACTGGTATTCGGCTTTTCGCGACCATTCATTGGAAACACTCCGCGCTGCGTTGTCGAATGCTCCGCTACTCTGACGACAAGGCCGTGCGCGAAACGCCGTGGCCGCGTACGGGCGAAACAATGCGAGGCGGCCCGATGGCGAGGGACGACGCGAATAACACCGGCTCCCGGGTCGGCGCGAGCACGCTGATGGCCCTCATGCGCGAACTGGTATTCCCTCCGTACGCGATCGAACGGTCCTCGGTGGTGCCGCAGGACGTCACCCGGCAGGAGAACGACGCGGAGCACTCCTTCGCCCTGGGCCTGGCCGCGGTCTGCCTCGCCCCGCTGGTCGACGAGACCCTGGATCCGGGGAAGATCGCCAGGTACGCGCTGGTCCACGACCTGCCCGAGGTCCACGCGGGGGACGTCTCGGTCTACGCCGGCCCGGCGGAACGCGAGAAGAAGGCCGTACGCGAGGAGGAGGCGCGGGAGATCATCAGCCGTGACTTCGGCGGGACGTTCCCCTGGCTGGTGGAGGACCTGTACGGCTACACGGCGCAGCACGACCCCGAGAGCAGGTTCGTCTACGCCCTCGACAAGCTGCTCCCCCACGTCAACGTGCTGCTGGCCGACCACCACCCGCTGCGGCCGACCTGGGCCGCGTACAAGCGCACCGAGATCACGGCCAGGCGGAAGATCCGCATGAGCTGCCCGGCACTGCTGCCGTTGTTCGACGAGCTGTGCCGGGAGTTCGCACGGCGCCCGCACCTGTTCTCCGGCGGGGTGTCACCGGCCGTGGGAGATGACGATGTTCGCGACGGCGAGCAGGGCCGCTCCGCAGACGGCGTACAGCACCCGCCAGGGCAGGTCGGCGCCCGGCCCGAGTATGGCGGGCAGGGCGACGAGGAAGGCCCCGGCGGCGCTGGCCGACACCCGCGTGAGGAGCCGCGACCGCGAGCGGCGCACGACCACGGGAAACCCGGCGCTCGTCGTCAGTGAGTCGCCCTCGGGAGCCGTGCCCGCCCTGGTGTCGACGGCCAGCCTGATCCCGACCCGCGCGAGCGCGTCGTAGGCCAGCGTCTCGGGCCTCAGCCAGAACTCGACCGTGTCGTAGCGCGACGCCACGTCGTAGGAGTCGTCCGACGCGATCTTCAGGAAGGTGCCGTCGGTCGCGCAGACGAGCCGTTTCTGGGCCGGCGTGTAGCCCTCGGAGTAGAAGCTGACCCGCATCTTCACCGTGTCGCCGTCGCTCAGGAGCAGGCGGCCCTCGGCGTCGAGCGCGCCCGTCCTGTCCCTGCCGAGCAGCGGTTTCTCGGTGCGGACGAAGCAGGAGGACCGGAAGGTGGGGTGCCGCGCGAGCCGCCGGGCCACCCCGAGCCATGCGACGGGGTCGTCGCCGGGTCTGTCGTGCAGGTGGAGGTCGGGGAACCTGGTGGTGGCCGGATACCAGCGCCCGCCGTTGGCCTCCGCGAGCCTGTCCACGAACCAGCCGCCCTTGGCCCTGATCTCCGCCTCGGCCAGCGGGAACTCCTCCAGGTTGGCGTAGTCGTCCACCCTGAGCCGGAACACGGCCATGTCGGCGACGCAGGCGGTCGTCACGACCGTGGCGAAACGCACGGGCACGACGAACGGCTCCGCCACGGGCGACTCCCGGTCCGCCAGGAAGGCCACGAGGCAGCGCCTGCCGACGGCGGAGCCGTCCGCGATCGCCTGTTGCAGGACGCCCGCCACATAGTCGGTCTCGTACCTGAACTGGATGATCGCCCCTCTGGGCAGGGCCAGCGCCGTCAGGACGTCCTCCGCGTACCTCCTCCTGCTGTCGGACGACAGCAGCAGCACCGAGGGCCTGACCCCGGCCGTGCCGGGAGGCCTCTCCGCGACCCGCGCCCTCATCTCTCGGCCTCCCGCAGCCGGTCCTCCATCGCCAGGAAACGCGGCCAGACCCGGTCCTTCGGCAGTTCGTCGAGGCGCAGGCGCGCCGCCGCCTCGTACCGCAGGCCCCGGCCGGCGAGCGCCCGGTGCTCGCCCAGGACGATCGGCTCGCGTACGCCCTCCGACTGGTCGCCGGTGAGGTCGAGGACGAACCGCCGGGGGTCGTGGGAGGGGCCGATCTCGACCCAGCAGTGGTGGCTCACGTCCTCGGCGTCGTCGCGGCCGACCCGCAGGCGCCCGTAGCAGTACACGGGTTCGAGCAGCAGGTCGGTGCGCAGCCTGCGGGCGAGCCAGACGGAGGTGACGCCGCACTGCCCCCGGGGGTCGCCCGCCGCGACCGTCGGCTCCTGATACCGGGGATGGGCCGTGCGGTCCGACCAGCAGGGCTCCAGGGTCCTGCGGTAGCCGAGCAGGCGCTCGGTCCACTCCGGCGCGGTGAAGTCCGTCTTGACGGGTCGCACGAGGTCGCCGCCGGAGTGGATCCGGTGCGACACCCTGATCAGGTCTCCGATCCCGGCGACGTTCCGCTTCGCCGCCGCGGTGACGCCGAGGACCATGAGCACGTTGTCCGGGGTGTCCAGGAGTTGGGGCACCGAATCACCGGATATCCGGCGTGTTTGGAAAAGGCCTTTGTCGTCGTAGCGATAGGCCACCGGTGAAAGGGCGATCGGCGTGAAACCCGACGCGAGAAACGCGGTGCCGTCGAATCCGAGCATCGGGTTGTATGCCGTGATGACATAATCCCCGGCGTTTTCCGCCCTGATCCGCCGGGCCGCGTGGGCGATCGTCAGGCTCATCAGGTTCGCCGGAATTCCCGCCAGCCCGTGCATTCTCGTCAGGACCATTATCCGGTCCGGACTCACGTCCAGCCCGTGCCCGGTGAGCGCGTCCAGGACGTACTGACGGTCGCAGCGCGAGAAGGCGACGTACGTGAGCGGCAGCGTCGCGCCCGGCAGGAACAGCCCGAACTGGGCGACGGTGTCGGCCCTCTCGCTGTGCAGGTAGTGCAGCCTCGACTGCACGAGATGGCCCACGCTCGGCCTGACCTCGGCGAAGCGCAGGCGGGTGCGGTAGCCGTCGGTGAACGACAGGCTCAGGTCGCGGTGTGCCTTGTGCACGTTGAGGAGCACGGAGGCGTGCGCCTGGTCCGCCGCGTCCTGCGCGGACTGACGCACCTGGGCCGCCCTGACGACGGCCTGCAGCCGTATCTCCTCGTACACCTTGTCCGGAGACCAGCCGGCGATGGCCGGCCTGCTCAACCGGGGCAGGTGCAGTCTTACCTGGATCTCCAGCGTCCGGAGGTCGACTCCGACCGTCTCGGCGTCCGCGCGGATGCGCGTCCCCATCATGCCGACGAAGGTCTCGACATCCGGATCACGAAGCCCGTCCACTCGCGCGCCCTCGCTTCGCGCTTTCTCCCTTCGCGGCGTACGCGTGGTTCTGGGCACTTTTTCTCCCGCAATCGCGAGAAGTCTGTCAGTGACGCCGTCAAGGATAGAACTCGAACCGAACCCTGTCAGGGCGCTCGCCGAGTTGGTATCACCTTCTATCGGGGCCGATCTCGAATTAAGGCCGCTTTTCATCATCAAAGCCGCGAAGGCGGCAGATAGAGGGCCGCGAGCGCCCGCGCGGTCGCCTCCATCTCGTCCCGCAACTCGGCCGGTTCCAGGACCTCCACCTCGGCCCCGAGCTTGAGGAACTCGGTCCGCGCGTGCGTCACCGACTCGATGGGCACGGTGGCGGTGACCCAGCCCCGCTCGTCCGGCGGGCCCGCCGTCCCGGCCACGGCGGTGGCGACCACCGAGCTCATGACCTCACCGAGCCGCTCCCTGCCCCGCTCGGACAGCCGGATCACCGCGTGCCCGCGCACCAGCCGCGACCGGAAGCCCGCCAGGTGCTCGCGCCAGTGATCCGCCAGGTCGAAGCCCTCCGGGCGCTCGAACGTCTCGCCGGTCACCGTGAGCGCGAGGATCTGGCCGACGCGGTAGGTGCGCAACGCGCCGTCGCACCGCGCCACGACGTACCACTTGCCCGCCTTCAGGACCAGCCCGTACGGCTCCAGCCGCCGCTCGACCTCTCGGGGCTCGGTCCAGCGGCGGTAGCGGACGCGGACGACCCTGGCGTTCCAGACGGCCTCGGCGACCTCCGGCAGGTGGGGCGACCGGTCGCCGTCGTAGTACCAGCCTGGCGCGTCGAGATGGAAGTGCTCACGCACGAGCCGCGCCTGCTCACGCAGACCGGCCGGGAGCGCTGCCTCGATCTTCAACTCGGCCGCGGCCAGCAGAGCGCCGAGGCCGAGGTCCGCTGCCGGCCCCCGGAGCCCGGCCAGGGACAGCGCGCCCGCCTCCCCCTCGGTCAGGCCGGTGAGCCGGGTCCGGAAGCCGTCCATCAGGCGATAGCCGCCCTCGTGCCCGGCCTCGCCGTACAGGGGGATGCCCGCCGCGTGCAGCGACTCGACGTCCCGGTAGATCGTGCGGACGCTGACCTCCAGCTCGGCGGCGAGCTGCCGGGCCGTCAGCCGGCCGCGCGACTGCAGCAACAGCAGGATCGACAGCAACCGGGACGCGCGCACAGCGCAACCATTCCACTGCCGGAAGGTGTCGTGAAGCGGGCCTGAGCGTGGGACAACGCCCTGCGCTACGCCTACGCGGTCGCGTCAGCGGGTGACGCGTAGCTTGGACTGCTTGTGCCGGGTCCGCTCCCAGTCGTCCATGAACCTCGCCGTGAGGCCGTACCGCGCGGCGAGGTCCACGAGCGTCTCCGTCCGGTAGTAGAAGTCCTCGCGCAGCACGTGGTGCTCGGCCTTCTCCGTACGGTCGAAGGTGAAGTCGAAGAACCCGTCGGGATGCAGGACGCGGCCGACGTGCCGGAGGCACTCGTCGATCACCTCGATCGGGCTGTGGGAGAACACGCTGTGCGCGTGGATCACGGTGAAGTGGTCGTCGGGCAGGAAGGCGAAGGTGAGGTCGTCCACCACGGTCAGGTGCGGCAGGCGTGACTGCAGCCCGCGCCGGGCGACGGTGTCCGCGGCGGCGAGCAGGATCTCGGGCGAGATGTCGACGCCGTAGTAGTTGCCAGGCTCCAGATACTCGATCAGCCGCCAGCCGAGGCGCAGGTTGCCACAGCCGATGTCGAGGACGCGGTCGCGCGGCGTGAGGCCGTGCGCGCGCAGGTAGTCAAACTGCATCTTGCCGATCCGCAGCCAGCTCTCCCTGCCGTGGCTGCCGATCGCGGCGTCCGCGCTCATCTCGGCGATGTCGGCGCGCATGACCTCGCGGTAGTAGGACACGTGATCCGGGGTCGTCATCCGCAGTCGCGCGTCACGGGTCATCCGCCGCAGGTGCGGCAGGACCCGGCCGGGGTGGCGCAGAGCGTAGGTCAGCTGGTAGGTGAGGCCTGACCGCCGCCGTTTCACGTAGGGCTGTCGCTGCATGCCCCAACCGTAGGGGGGCACACGCGGGGTCATCCGGATTCGCCCGGGGCCTCACAAAGACTTTGCCGAAACGGATCTCCAGGAGCGGACACCGCTCACGACGCAGGCGGCTTTTGCGCGATCGGGGCGGTTTGTTGCATCTGGCGGCATCGAGCGTTCGGCCACGACATGAGAGGCTTTATGGCAAGCGCCTGACCACGTCAGGCGCAACCCCGCGGCTCATCGCCATGAATGCCGCCCGGTGTGGTTACGGCGAAAACCGCTAGAAGCCCGCCCTCCTCGTCTTCCGCGACGAGGAGGGCGGTGCCCATTTCCCTGGCCATCTCGCCGCCCCCCGGAATGCGCGCGGCACCCAGCACGAGCAACACCACATGCCGGACTTATCATCAGGTGTCGCTTTCCGGAGCCAACCGGACGAGGCGCGGCGGGAAGGATGGTTCCGGGGTGGTGGGCGCGGAGCGTCGTGAACGTGTCACGAGCCGGTCGGGAACACGCGGCGGGTCCGGACGATGAGCGAAGCCCACCCGGGCGGGTCACGGCCCGGCACCCGCCGCATCGGCGTCCTCGTCACGGGAAACCTGCTCGGCGGGGTCGCGGTCGCCTCCGGCTTCGCGGTCGGCGGGCTGCTCGTGGAGCGGATCGGCGGCACCTCCGTCGCCGGGCTCGGCCAGGCCGCCGGCGTCCTCGGGGCGGCCGTCGCCGCGGTGCCGCTGGCCGGCGTCGCGGCCAGGCATGGGCGGCGCCGCTCGCTCACCCTGGGGTACGCCATCGCCGTGCTCGGCGGCGCGCTGATCGTCACCGCCGCCGTCGTCTCCCAGCTCGTCGTGCTGCTGGCCGGGTTGGCCATGTTCGGCGTCGGCCAGGCGGTGAACCTGCAGTCCAGGTACGCCGCCGCCGACGGCGCGGCCCCCGCCTCCCGGGCCAGGACGATGTCGATCGTCATCTGGGCCACCACGATCGGGTCCGTAGCCGGCCCCAACCTCAGCGACGCGGCCGACCGGTTCGGCAGCCGTCTCGGGCTGCCCGCCCTCGCCGGGCCCTACCTGGTCTCCGTCGTGTCCTTCGCCCTGGCGGGCACGGTGATCGCGCTGTTCCTCCGGCCCGCCGCACGGCCGTCCGCGCCGGCCCCTGCCGAGGCGGGCCACCGCCGTACGCGGACGGCGGGCGCGGCGACGGCGCTGCGGTGGGCCGCGGCCCATCCCGTGGCGCGGTTCGCGGTCGTGCTCGTCGCGGTCGCGCACGCGATGATGGTGATGGTCATGGTGATGACGCCGCTCCACATGCAGCACCACGGCATGTCGCTGCGGCTGGTCGGCGTCGTGATCAGCCTGCACGTGCTCGGCATGTACGCCTTCAGCCCGGTCTTCGGGTGGCTGGCCGACCGGCTCGGCGCGGTCAGGACCGCGTGCGCGGGAATGCTGATGCTCGTCGCGGCCGTCGTGCTCGGTTTCGTGGCCGCGTCCGACCCCGAGGGCAGCGCGCTCACCGCGCTCGCGCTCACCGTGCTCGGCATGGGCTGGTCGGCGTCGATGATCTCAGGGTCCGCGCTGCTCACCGGCGTCGCGCCGGACCACGTACGGGTGCCGTTGCAGGGCGCGACGGACGCCGGCATGAACTACGCGGGCGCCGCGGCGGCCGCGCTGGCCGGGCCGATCCTCGCCGCGGGCGGCTTCCGCGCGGTCAACGTCGCGGCGGCGGTCATCCTGGTGCCCGCCGTCGTGGCGGTGGCCGTCCTGCGCGGGGGCGGGACCCCCGCCGGCGGCGCCGGCGCCGGGGTTGGGGCCGGGGGACGGCAGGGCCGGGCGGTGGAGCGCGGCGCGCAGGGCGCCGACACCGGCTCGGGGTGACCGGCCGTCCCCGCGCGGCCGGTCTTCACTCACGAGATCAGGACTCCCGCTTCGGGATGATCCGCTTCACCGCCACGGCGGCCGACACCAGCGTGAACAGGCCCAGGGCGAACCATAGAGCGTTCCAGCCGACGAACGGCGCGGTCAGCGCCGCACCACCGAAGCCCGCAGCGACGCCCCCGATGGGCGGGTTGTTGTACATATTCACCATTTCCTTTCCCGACGCCATGCGGCGTCCCAGAAGGCTTTCGCCTGTGCTATTTGCAGGTAGACATCGAAGATCATTTCGACGAACAGCAGCCCGGCTATGGCCATCTGCCTGCCGCCCCTGCTGCGTACGGTCACGATCCGCTCGATCATGAAAATGACCGTGACCCCAAGCCAGAGCGGGTGGAGGTTGAGCGCGCCGGCCACCACGATCGACCATGCCGTGGCGCCCAGGTACGTGAAGATCACGATGATGCCGATCAGCGACAGGAGCTGCCGGCCCCAGTAGGGCAACGTGACGCGGGTCCAGCCGTAGTCGGTGAGGTTCTCCAGCGCCCCGCGCTTCCACCGCAGCCGCTGCTTGAACAGGTCCTTCCAGGTCTCCATGACCTCGGTGGTGAGCGTGCAGTCCGCAGGACACAGGATGCGGAACCTCAGGTGCAGCAGCGCCAGGGTGAGCTCGTTGTCCTCGGTCAGGACGCGTACGTCGTACACCTGGTCGCGGCCGGGGAGACGGCCGCCGCGGCGGGCCCTGACGACCTCCTTGAGCGCGTCCGCGCGGAAGAGCGTCGCCGTCCCGGTGAGGACCAGCGCCTTCCCGCGCAGCCGCCGCACGTCCCTGGCGTAGCGCGCGTACTCGTTGCGCTGGAACATGCCCACCAGCCCGCCGCCCGGCTTGCCGGTGAAGGTGCCTCCCACCGCGGCCAGCTCGCCGGTGGCCAGCCGGCGGACGGCGTTGTCGATGAAACCGGCTTCGAGCGCCGAGTCCGCGTCCATGACGAGCACGGCGTGCCGGGGTCCCAGCTGGGGCAGCAGGACTTCGAGCACCTGGTTGAGCGCGCCCGCCTTCTTGTGGCGGTTGCCGACCGTCCTGATCACCTCGGCGCCGTGCGCGGCGGCGATCTCCTCGGTCCTGTCGGTGCAGTTGTCCGCGATCACGATGAGGCGGTCGGGCCTGCGCCGCTGGCCGTGCAGGGAGACGATCGTCTCGGCGATCTGGTCCTCTTCGTTGTGCGCCGGGACCAGCACGGTGACGTGCATCCGCGCGGGGTCGACCGCCGGCAGGTCCCGCTTGCCGTCTCCGCGGATCTTGGCGCGGCGCCTTCCGGTCCGGGCTTGCGTGAGGGCTTCCACGGGGGCCTCCGCGGGGGCTTCCGCGGGGGCCGAGGTGCGCGCCTGGCCGGGGTGGGCCGGCCCGTGCCCGTCGTCATGCTGGGTACGCGGGGGTGTGCGCAGAGTTGACTGAACCATTGAAAAACCGTCCAGCTCCCTGCAAACTACCCCAGATGCCTAATAACCTCCTATAGGTTACATGGGTGACGGAGGGGGCCGTACTGCATCAACCTGCAATCCACTGTGATGATGGCCTCGTATACAGGACGTGATCGAATGGGTAAGGCCACCGTCGCCGTCCTGCTGGGCCTGACCTCGGTCGCCGCCACCGCCGCCGTCGCGGTCACGGTCGCCGCCGGCCTCGCGGGTGACGATCGGGCGGCGCCGCCGCCCGCTCCTCCCGCCAGTGTCTCGACCCCGCGCGCGCAGCCGAAGAGCACGACGCGGGCGCTGCCGCCGTCGCCGCCGGTTCTGCTGGAGATCCCCAAGATCGGGGTTCGGACCACGCTGATGAGCTTGGGAAAGAACCCCGACGGGACGCTGGAGGTCCCGCCGCTCGACCGGGTCGACGAGGCCGGCTGGTATCGGCTCGGGCCGTCGCCAGGCGCACGCGGTCCCGCCGTCATCGCCGGTCACGTCGACTCGACGAAGGGGCCGGGCGTCTTCTTCAAGCTGGGGGCCCTGCGGCCCGGCGACACGGTGCGGATCTCCAGGAAGGACGGCACGCGGGCGGTCTTCGAGGTGGACTCCCTGGAGAGCGTGCCCAAGGACAGCTTCCCGACCCGCAAGGTCTACGGGATGGTCAAGACCCCCGTCCTGCGCCTGATCACGTGCGGCGGCGACTTCGACAGGGCCGGCGGGCACTACCGCGACAACATCATCGTCTACGCCCGCCTCGTCGCCACCCACCGCCCGAAGGCCGTCGCGCCCTCCACCCGGTCGGCCTCGGGCAGATGACGCGGCCCCGGGTGCGCGTACGCAGAGACGGAAGGCCGCGGGGAGCGGCGACGACCGGGGACACGAGCGGGCCGGAGTCGCGGGGACTCCGGCCCACCGGGCTTACCGGCTACAGGGCTACTGGGCCGCCGGGGCCGGGTAGTCCACGATGAACTGCGGCGCGCCGACCTTGGTCGTGTCGGCCGCGTCGCCGACGCCGTTGACGACGTGGTCGATCGTCCCCGCGTCGAGGTTGACGGTCATGATGTGGTGCAGCTTCACGCCCGGCGTCCGCGGGACCTCGAAGCCGTTCTCGGTGTGGATCTGCGGATTGTTCCGGTTGTAGACGTAGACGCCCGCGCCGTAGAGCTGGTGCCTCTTCACCCGGTCGCCGACCTTGTAGCCGGCGTAGCCCTCGACGTCGCCGTTCATCCAGTCGGCCTGGGTGGGCGGGTCGTACGGCAGTTCGTTCTGGTAGAGGATCGTCGTGCCGTCCTCGCCGTTCCACACCGTGTTGTAGCGCTGGAAGT
Organism: Microbispora sp. H11081; assembly: GCF_012999535.1. Lineage (GTDB taxonomy): Bacteria > Actinomycetota > Actinomycetes > Streptosporangiales > Streptosporangiaceae > Microbispora. The sequence goes on along the minus strand of NZ_JABBWV010000018.1, from coordinate 35,268 downwards.
GCTCGACGAACAGGCCGGTCGCCGTCACGCGGTCGCCGTTGACGACCGCGCCGTAGCGGCCGATGTTGGTGTTCCAGCGCTCGGTGTCGGTGAAGCCCTCGACGCCGTGGTCGGCGCGCCACACCCAGGTGTGGTCGATCAGCACGTCGTCGCTGTTGACCTCGAGAGCGATCTCGGTCTTGCCGACGTGCGGGCCGCCGACGCGGAAGTACACGTCGGACAGGGTCGTCGGGTCGTTCCCCGGCGCCCGATGGCCGTGCTTGCCGCCTGGCCCACCGTGCTCCTTGCCCACCAGCAGCAGCACCGGCGACTTCTGCGTGCCCGCGTCGATGGTGACTCCGGCGACGACCGCGCCGGGGACGTCGGCGACGTCGACCGGGACCGCGCCGCCCACCGCGGTGAGCGTGGCGTGCCCGATGCCGAGGACCACCGTGCCGGGCCGCTTGACCTCGATGCTCCGCGCGACGTCGTACACGCCCGGCGTGAGCAGCAGGTTCTTGCCCCGCGCGAGCTGGCTGTTGATGACCTGCACGGAGTCGGACGGCTTCGCGACGAAGAAGTCCGACAGCGGGACCGTACGGCCCGGCGTCATGCCCTCGGCCCACGTGACGCCGCTCGTGTTCCGCGCGGCGGCCGGCACGCGGACGGCGAGCCTGCCCTGCGGGTCGGTGAACAGGAAGGGCTTCTCCCGGCTGAGCGGGGTCTTCTCGATCGTCGTGTACGGCGGGTCGGGGAAGCCGGAGTCGTCGGGCGCGCCTGTGACGCCCGAGAAGACCTGGTTCCACACGGCGTTGGACCACCCGGCGACCTCGGTGTTGCGGGTCAGCCACTGCTGCTGTGAGCCGTTGGTGACGGACGGCAGCCGGGAGTCGGCGATGAAGCCGCCACTGGCGTACTGCGGGCCGGCCGTGCAGTAGTCCATCAGCGACAGACTCCCGCCCGTGACGTTGAGGCGGCGCATGGAGACGGCCTGGGAGACGGCCCAGAAGTTCGCCGACTGGCGGCAACCGTCCTGGCCCGCCGCGTTGACGTTGATCGAGAGATTCGACAGCGTGCGCCAGAAGTTGACGAGCGCGAGGCAGTTGCCTGTGCCGTTGTTCTCCAGGCAGCGGTTGTAGACCTCGACCTTGCCGTTGATGACGACGTCGGTGGGCGAGGCGCCCAGGCCGGCGATCTCGGTGTAGTAACCGACCTTGATCTGGAGGGGGCGTTCGGCGGTGCCGTACGTGCCCGGCCTGAAGAGGTAGGCGTGCCGCTCGGTGCCCATCTCGTCGTCGACCCTGGCGGCGTGCGCCGCGTCCAGGGTCGCCTGGATCTGGTCGACCGGCATGCTCGGGTCGAAGACGGTGACGTTCGGCCCCAGGTCGACGGGTCCGTGGTTCCCCGGACCCCCCGGACCCCCCGGACCCCCCGGACCCCCGGGACCCCCTGGACCCGCCGGACCGGCGGGGTTGCCGTGCGCGCCTTGGCCGGCCTGGTCGCCGTGGCCAGGCGCGGCGCCGGCGGCCGTCGCTCCCGCCGTCACGACGGCGGTCGCCAGCACGAGACCGGCCGCGAACGCGCGACCGATCAGCCGGGGGCCGGAACGCCGCCTCGTTGGACTCCCAGTGTCAGGATTCCGGGTCGTCATACGGGTCGTCCTTTCCGCTGCGCACGCAGCGAGAGAGCGCTCTCTCGCGGGCCCGGCGTCTAACAGGGCGATGCGAGAGGTGTGGGACGTTTGTACCGCGCGAACCGGCTCCCGCGCTAGATCGTGTCCGACGAATCAGGCCCTCCCCCACGTTCCGGGAGGCAGCGCACCGCCCCGGAGCCTGCCGGCGTCCGGGGCGGTGCGGGAGCGGATCAGGCGGTCTCCCGCAGATACCGCGCGTGGGCCGCCGCCAGCCGGCCGCCGACCTCGGCGGTGCTGACGAGCACGGACATGTTCGCCCTGGACGACCGGCCCTCGGTGGCCGCGTCCACGGCGCGCATGAGGTACTTCGTGATCGCGTTGCCGCGGACCCCGTCCCGCTCGGCGGCGGCGATCGCGCCGGTGATGACGGCGTCCACCTCCGACGCGTCGATCGCGTCCTCCTCCCGCACGGGGGTGGTGATCAGGAAGGAGCTGTGGTTGCCCAGCGCCCAGTGGTTCTCCACCGCCCGGGCGATCACCGCCTCGTCGTCCAGCCGCTGCGGGCTGCGGATGCCGCTGGACACGCAGTAGAACGCGGGGAAGTCGTCCGACCGGTACGACACCACCGGCACGCAGTGGGTCTCCAGGAACTCCATGGTCAGACCCAGATCGAGGATGCTCTTGGCCCCCGCGCAGACGACCGCCACCTTCGACCGGGTGAACTGGATCAGGTCGGAGGAGACGTCCATCGTCTTCTCCGCGCCCCGGTGCACACCGCCGATGCCGGCCGACGAGAAGAACGGGATGCCGGCGATTTCCGCCGCCACCACCGAACTGGCCACCGTCAGCGCGCCGAGCCCGCCCTGGGCCAGGACCACCGGCAGGTCCCTGCTGCTGACCTTGGGGATTCCGGGCGTCGAGGCGAACCGCTCGACGTCCTCGTCCGTCATGCCGGCCCTGATCCTGCCGCCCTCGACGCAGATCGTGGCCGGGACCGCGCCCCCGGCGCGCACCGCGTCCTCGACCTTGCGCGCGGTGGCGGCGTTGTCCGGATAGGGCAGGCCGTGGGTGATGACGTTCGACTCCAGCGCCACCACCGGCCGGCCCTCGGCGAGGGCGTCCGCGACCTCCTCGCTGAACACCAGCGGGACGCGCCCGTGATTGCGAGTCATCGTCGCCCCTCAGTTCCCGGCCGGGCCGTAGTTGGGCAGCTTGTTCAGCCGGTGCTTCTGGTTGAGGATCTCCGGGATGTAGACCTTCTCGTCCCACAGCTCCTTCGCGACCGGCTCCAGGATGATCGACACCGAGCCCTCCTCGCATCCGAAGGCGCTCGTCATCGCCTTGGTCACGGCCGCGACCAGCTCGGAGTGCTGCTGCTCGCTGAGGGGCACGGGGAAGTGCTTGATGCTCACGTGCGGCATGATGATCTCCTTACGGTGGGTCCCGAGACGATCCCCGATGGCCTCGGCCAGCTCGTCGATGTCCGGCTCCCTGAGCAGGCCGTAGTGATCGGCTTCCAGGTCGACGACCACCGGCGGCGTCGCCGAGTAGCCGCTGCTGTTCTCCAGGAACGAGTAGTCGTCGCCCCTGGCCTTGAAGATGGTGATCGGCGCGGCGATCCGCCGCCTGGCCAGCTCGCGGAAGGTGTAGCTGAACTCGAACGTCTCCGCCACCACACGCGTGATCCGGCGCACCAGGTCGACGTCCAGTTCGGGGAAGTTGCGGTGGACGAAGGCCGCGAAGCTCTCCTCGTCCACGGCCTCGGCCAGGCACCGCTCCAGCAGCGGCCCGCTGATCGTGCCCGCGAAGACCGAGAAGAGGATCGTCACGTACGCCGGGTCGCCGAAGCCCGCCTCGCGCTCGTGCCCGGCGGCGCTCGCCGAGCCGACCTTCGGCGAGCCGGGCGCGATCAGGAACAGGTGGTCCACCCGCTCGCCGGCCTGCTCCAACTGGTGGGCGGCCTCGAACGCGACGCGCGCGCCGAAGGAGTAGCCCCACAGTGTGTACGGCCCGGACGGCTGCACCCGCCGGATCGCCTTGACGTCCTCGGCCGCCATCTCGCCGATGGTCGCGTACGGGACCTCCTCGGGGTTGATCCCGTACGCCTGGACGCCGTAGAAGGGCCGGGCGGCGCCCATCCTGGCGGCCAGCGTGCGCAGGTTCATCGTGTATCCGCCGAGGCCGGGCCAGCAGTAGACGGGCCGTCCCGCGCCCTCCCCCTGCAGCGGCACCAGCCGTGAGCACGCCTCGGAGCCGCCTCCGTCGACCCGCCTGGCGAGCTTCTCGATCGTGGGGCAGTCGAACAGCACCTGGAGGGGCAGCGAGCCGCAGAACTCACGGTTGATCTTGTTGATCAGCCCGACGGCGATGAGCGAATTCCCGCCCGCGGCGAAGAAGTCGTCCTCAATCGACACGGTCTCCCGCTTCATCGCCTTCTTCCACAGCTCGGCGATCCGGCGTTCCGTGAGAGTCCGCGGCGCGACGTACGGCCGGTCGTCGTTGTCCACGTTAGTCGCGTCGGAATCGGCCAGCGCCTTGGCGTCGATCTTCCCGTTCGGCGCGAAAGGGAGCCGGTCGAGCACGACGACCTTGTTCGGGATCATGTAGTCCGGGAGGAAGTTGATCAGGTCGTCCCTGATCATCTCCGCCGGTCCCTTCATGTGGACTGCGTCCTCCTTCATCCCCTCGCTCAACCGCTGCTCGTCGCTCACCCGGCCGCCGATGAAGAAGTAGGACGGGCCGACGGGCCGGCCGAGCGAGCGCAGGATGCCGTCGATCCTGCGGGCCGAGGGCAGGTCGTCGCCGGACTTCGAGCTGTATCCGGACGACATGAACCCGATGTTGACGTCGTTCATCGACAGGCGCTGCAGCACGCGGCCGAGGTCGATGTAGCGCAGCCAGTCCTCGTCGTTCCTGCTGACCACCGAGACGCCGATGGACGCCCGGTCGTAGACCTGCTGGTTGATCGCGATGACCTGCTTCTTGAGTATGAGCTCGTCGGAGATCAGCCGCAGCCGCCCGTTCTCGTAGGCGTACTGCCCCGCCCGCAGGTCGGGGACCTTGCCGGGATGCGCCTGGACGTAGAGGTCGACCTCGTCGGGGCGCGGCCCGGCGTACGGGACCAGTTCGAACGTGCCGAGGTAGTAGTCGTCGGCGGCGGCGCAGTCCAGGCGGTCCTTCGTGGCCGGCGCGTACTCCAGGGCTTCGATGTCCAGGCCGTGCGCGGGCAGCACGTCCTCGAAGAGACCGACCATGTGACCGGTCTCGATCTCCAGGACCTCCCGGATGTTGTTCTTGTAGACCGGTTCTATCGCCCGCTTCTTGCCGACGAAGTGCAGCTTCACCCGAGGCTCAGGGCCTCCGGCGGCCGGCCCGACCAGCACGAGCCTGTGGTGCACGGGGTGGTGGTAGTAGCAGCCGGACGGCAGGCCGTCCATCCCGGTGATCTCCAGGTACAGCTGCGTCGCGTACAACGCCCCGGGCGAGGCGTACGCGTACTTCGGCAGCAGCCGCTCCTCGCTGATGTGCTGGCCGAAGTGGCGCAGGATCTCGCCGAGCTCCGCCAGGCCGAGGGTGTCCAGCCCGCGGGACTCCGCGCCCTCGGCCCGCCTGGCCAGCAGCTTCAGGATGTCGCCCCGGCCGACCTCCCCTCCCTCGTAGAACCGGTAGGTCTTGCGGGCGAACGCGAGCGCGCGTTGCCGCGCGGTCGCCTGCCTGCCCGGCAGGTCGACGACCGGCCTGCCGTCGAGTTCGGCGGCGTCCCGGACTCCGGGGTTGGACAGCTGCGCCTTGACCTGGAGCCTGCTCGCCTTGGACTGGTGGTGCGCGCCGTGGTTGCCCTGGTCCATCAGGGCCGCTTCCTTGGGATTCAGCTCGACGCAGGCGATCAGGTTCTGGAATCCGGTGCGCGGGTCGTCCTTGACGATGACGGCGGCGTGCTTGACCCACTCGTGGGTCTCGATCGCCAGCTTGATCTCGTCCAGCTCGACCCGGAACCCGCGCAGCTTGATCTGGTTGTCCGCGCGGCCGACGAACTGGACGGTGCCGTCGGCGTTCCAGTACGCGAGGTCGCCCGTCCTGAACAACCTGCCCTCGCCGAACGGGTTGTCCACGAACCGCTCGGCGGTCAGCTCTGGCCTGTGCAGGTAGCCGCGGGCGACCTGCACGCCGCCGATGAACAGCTCGCCGATCTCGCCGACCGCCACCTCGGACCCGCCGAGATCGAGGATGTGGTAGGCGGTGTGGTCGACCGGCGCGCCGATCGAGATCGCGTGCGGGCCCTCGCCGACGCTCTCCCCGTCCACGGTGTACGCGGAGGAGTTGATCGTGCACTCCGTGGGCCCGTACAGGTTGACCAGCTCGCACCCGGGCAGTGTGTCGAAGAAGCTCGTCGCCAGCGTCTTCGACAGGACCTCGCCTCCGGTGAAGACCTGCGTCAGCGACGTGCAGCGGTGCAGTTCCTCGGTGTCCACGAGCGCCGTCAGCAGCGTCGGCACGCACTGCAGCGTGGTGACGTCGTGCGTCCTGATGACGTCGATGAGCCGCTCCGCGTCCCGGTAGACCCCCGGCGGGCCCACGACGACCACCGAGCCGCAGACCGGCGCGAGGATCTCCCACTGCGCCGCGTCGAAGCTCATCGGCGTCTTCTGCAGGATGGTCCTGCCGGGGCCGATGCCGTAGCCGGAACGCAGCCACCGCATCTGGCTGACGATGCTGCGGTGCTCGATCATCACCCCCTTCGGCTTGCCGGTGCTGCCGGAGGTATAGATGACGTAGGCCAGGTTGCCCGGCCGCAGGCCGGGGTGACGGTCGCCTCCCGGCGAGGTGGCGGACCGCGCCGCGTCCTTGAGGGTGACGATCCTCGTCCCCGCGGGCGCCAGCTCGGTCAGCCTGCCCGTGAGCTCGTCCTGCGTGACGACGACCCGCACGCCGGCGTCCTCGATCATGTAGCGGAGGCGCTCTTCGGGATACTCGGGGGACAGCGGGAGATACGCGCCGCCCGCTCGCAGGATGCCCCACACCCCGACCATCAGGTCGATCGACGGCTCGACGAACAGTCCCACGCATTCGTCGAGGCCGACGCCGAGCTCCCGCAGGTGGGCGCCGAGGGCCGCGCCGCCCTCCGCCAGTTCGCGGAAGGTCAGCCGCCGGTCGCCGCAGACGACCGCGGTCTCGTCAGGGCGCGCCTCGGCCTGTGCTTCGAGCAGATCGGGAAGGCAGACGTCCTCCTGTGATTGCCGCCTCGCCTCAGTGACTGAAGTGATGATCATTTGTTCCCCCGGCGTTCATCGCGTGATGTCCGTGCCGAAGTACCGGTCGCCGAAATCGCCGATGCCGGGGACCATGTAGGCGTTCTCGTTCAGCCGTTCCTCGACGGCCGACGTGACGATCCGCAGGCCGGGGTGGCGCGCGTGGACCGCCGCGATGCCCTCCGGCGCCGCCAGCAGGGTGACGAACACCATGTCGTCCACCTCGACGCCCCGGCCGAGCAGGACCTCGATCGCGGCCAGCGCGGTGCCGCCGGTCGCCAGCATCGGGTCCATCAGCAGCACCTGCCGCCGGTCGATGTCCGCAGGCAGCGCGGAGTAGTAGAGCCGCGGCAGCTTCGTCACCTTGTCGCGCTGGATCAGGATCTTGCCGATCGGCACTCCCGGCATGATCGCTCGCAGCTCGGGCTCCATGCTCTCCCCCGCGCGTACGACCGGCACGCCGCAGATCGCCGACGCGTGGCGCAGGCCGGGGTAGGTGCGGCCCACCGGGGTGGGGACATCCCACGGCTCGTACGGCAGGAGGTCGAGCGCCGTCTCCATGAGCTGGCGGATGATCCGGCCCGACGCCGCGACGAACTGCTCGCGCGCCACGTGCCGGTCCCTGATGATCGTGTGGAGCGCCCGGAGCTGGCGGGTCTGCGGCAGCAGGTGCACGGTGCCGAGCGCGGGCGCGGCCGTCATCGTCATGCCTTCTCACCCGCCCCCAGCTCCGCGAAGGCCCTGCGGGCCTCGTCGACGAACGTGCGCACCTTCTGCCGGTCCTTCCGGCGGGTGACCGGGTCCTCCAGGCCGGTGTGCGCGTCCACGGCGGCCGGGCGGACCTCGGCGATCGCGGCGGCGACGTTGTCCGGGTTCAGCCCGCCGGCGAGCATCAGCGGCTTGGGCGAGATCCTGACCAGTTCCGCGCTGACCGACCAGTCGTGCAGCAGTCCGGTGGCGCCCTTGGCGCCGGTGGCCGGGTTGAAGCTGTCGGTGATGAACATGTCGACCCACTCGGCCGCCTCGTCGACGATCGTCCGCAGCTCGTCGAGGTTGTCCTTCTTCACTACGAGGCTCTTGAGCACGTACAGGTCGGGCGCGATGCGCCGGAGGGTGCGCAGTTCCTCCACGGGCACGTCTCCGTGCAGCTGGATCGCGGTGACGCCGAGCTCCTCGCAGAAGGTCTTGATCTCCTCCGCGTCGGTCAGATAGGTGATCACCACACCCCTGTGCTCCGGCTGGATCTCGTCGATGATCGCCGCGGCGTCCGCCTCCGACAGGTCCTCGTTCTTGGCCGGCAGCCGCAAGGCGAAGCCGAGCCAGTCCGCGCCTTCCTCCCGGATCAGGTCGGCCTCGGCCTGATCGATGACACCGGCCACCTGGATAAGTCCCTGCATGTTGACCCGCCTTTCGAACCGGCCTGAGCGGCCTCGGTCGGAAACGAATTGCAATCGGCCATGAAACGATGGCATCGAGCTGCCCGCGACAGTGCGGCCTTTTCGCGCTGGAATTCGTATCGGCGCGAATTTCCCGGCCTTGCGAGGCATATTCAGAATTGGCTTCCGCGCGCTTTTCTCACAACCCCTGTCGGCCCCACAAGCATGTCAGGACAATCCAGGACACCTGAGGACTTTTCGGGTGCCCCGATCCGGGCGGGAGAAATAGCGCGGGCAACCCCGCCCGACCCCTACCGGAAAACGGCCGGCCCCCGGCGATTGACAGATTTCGTTGACCCGGCGAAAAACGCGGAACTAGCCTTCGTTTTCGGAGTGCCCGATGAGGCCGCCTCCCGCCGTCGCCGGCCGTTCGCCTGGCGCTCCCCCGCACGGACCCCCAGCCCACGCGCACAGGAGGAACCAGATGACCGTCATCGAGTCCGTCTCCGCCGGCACCGACAGACCGGATCGCGTGCCCATCAAGAACTGGCTCGCCGTGATCGCCGTCGCGCTGGGGACCTTCCTGGTGGTGACCGTCGAGAACCTGCCCATGGGCCTGCTCACCGCCATCGGCGGCGGGCTGAGCGTCTCCGACGGCGAGGTCGGCCTCATGGTGACCGTGTCCGGCCTGGTCGCCGCCGTCACCGCCCCGCTGCTGCCCGTGGCGATCCGCGGGCTGGACCGGCGGGTGGTCCTGCTCGGCCTGATCCTGCTGGCGCTGGTGGCCAACGTCGTGTCCGCGCTGACTCCCTCGTACGCCGTGCTCATGGTGGCGCGGCTGTTCGTGGGCGTCAGCATCGGCGGGTTCTGGGCGCTCGCCGCGGGGCTCGGCGTCCGCCTGGTCCCGGCGGCGCACGTCGCCAAGGCCACCTCGCTGATCTTCTTCGGCGCCATGGCCGCCAACGTCCTCGGCGTCCCCGCCGGCACGCTCGTCGGCGAGCTCACCGGCTGGCGCGTCGCCTTCGGCGCGGTCGCCGTGGTCGCGCTCCTGCTGGTCATCGCACTGGCCGTGCTGCTGCCGCGGATGCCGGCGTCCGAGCCGGTCAGGCTGCGCACGCTCGGCGAGCAACTGCGCACGCCCGCCGTACGGGTCGGCGTCATCGCCACGTTCCTGCTGGTGTCCGGGCACTACGGCGCGTTCACGTTCGTCAGCCCGATCCTGCAGGACGTCTCCGGGGTCGGCGCGACGTTCGTCGGCCCGCTGCTGCTGGCGTACGGCGTGGCCGGGATGGCCGGCAACCTCATCGCCGGCTCCTGGGCGGGCCGCGACGTGCGCGGCACGATCATCGTGGTCAGCGTCGCGCTCGCGGCCATCCTGGCGGCGTTCCCGTTCCTCGGCGGCACCCCGGTCACCGGCTCCGTCCTGCTGATCATGTGGGGTTTCGCGTTCGGCGGCCTGCCGGTGAGCGTGCAGACCTGGATCATCAAAGCGGCGCCGCAGGGCATCGAGGCCGCCACCGGGCTCAACACCTGCATGTTCAACCTGGCGATCGCGCTGGGCGCGCTGTTCGGCAGCGTCATCGTGGGGATGGTCGCCGTGACCGGCGTGCTGTGGGCCGCGGCGGCGCTCGTCGTCCTGACGTCGCTCGTGGTGTCCGCCGCCAAGCGGGTCTAGCCGGTTCGGACCACCCGGATTCGAGAAGGAGTGTCAGGCATGCGCATCACGGTGTTCGGGGCGACGGGGAACGTGGGCAGGCGGGTGGTCGCCGAGGCCGTGTCGCGCGGACACGAGGTGACCGGCGTGGCCAGGACCGCGGTGCGGCTGATCGGGCTGCCCGGCGAGGGGCCCGGCAGCCTGCGCGTGCGCGCCGGCGACGCGACCGACGTCGACGACGTCGTCGCGTCGATCACCGGGCAGGACGTGGTCATCACGGCGACCTGCCCGTCCCCCGGCGACGAGGCCGGGCTGGTCGCCGTCGCCACCACGCTGCTCACCGCGTCCGCCAAGACCGGCGTACGGCTGCTGCTCGTCGGCGGCGCGGGCAGCCTGACCGTCGAGGACGGCGGCCGCCTGATGGACCGGCCGGGCTACCCGCCCTTCCTGCTGCCCATCGCGTCGGCCTGCGTGGACCAGCTCGCGGCCTGCCGGGCCCACCCCACCGCGGACTGGTCCTACCTGAGCCCGCCCGACCTGCTCGTCCCCGGCGACAGGACCGGCCGGTACCGCGTCGGCGCCGACGAGCTCCTGGTCGACGCCGACGGCGAGTCCCGGATCTCGATGGAAGACCTCGCGGTGGCGCTGCTCGACGAGGCGGAACGGCCGCGCCACCACCGGACCCGCTTCACCGTGGCGTACTGACCGTCACGCCGCCATGAGTCCCGTTCGCCGGACTTCCGGTGGGTAGGGTCGGTTCATGAGGGCTACCACGAACACCGACGTACGCCGCGTGTTCGACCGGATGGCGGACAGGTACGACGGCGCCATGCTGGCCTGGGAGCGCCGCCTCTTCCCCGGCAGCCGGGAATGGGCCGTCGGCCAGGCGCGCGGTCACGTCGTGGAGATCGCGGTCGGCACCGGGCTCAACCTCCCCCTGTACGACGCCGATGCCACGGTCGTCGGGATCGAGTTGTCCGCGCGCATGCTGGAACTCGCGCGGCGGCGGGCGGCGCGGGACGGCCTCGGTGAGCGGGTGGAGCTGCGGCAGGGCGACGCGCAGCGCCTCGACCTGGCCGACGGCGTCGCCGACACGGTGGTGTCCACGTTCGCGATGTGCACGATTCCGGACCCGGCGGCCGCCGCGCGCGAGGCCCACCGCGTGCTCAAGCCCGGCGGGCGGTTCGTGCTGGCCGAGCACGGGCCGTCGAGCAACCCGGTCATCCGGGCCGGGATGCGGCTGGCCGAACCGCTGTTCCTGCGGTCCGCGGCCGACTATCTCACCCGCGACCCCGTGCCGTACCTGCGGCAGGCCGGTTTCGACGTCGAGTCGGTGACGCGCACGGCACGCGGGATCGGCTTCCGGGTGCTGGCCGTCCGGCCGTGATCCTGGCGGAACTCGTCCCCCGGCCCTGATCGCGCTTGGCCGGGTCGGTCACTGCGCCGGGAAGGAAGCTCCGCTCCCTCCACCCTGGTGAGCGTTGATGGACAGCGCAACTAGTCGAGCCAGAGCACGATGCCGGTCATGCCGGTGAGCACCGCCGTGACCCCGGCCCGCAGGGCACGCCCGGCGCGCTCGGGAGTGAAGCTGGCCGGGTCGTACGTCGAGGACATGCCGAGACCCTCGCCGCGGAACGACGCACCGGCCCAGTCGGCGGCGGTGACGTTCGCGGTGGGCTCGGCCAGTTCCGCGCCGACCACGAGGAAGCGCTGGTCGAGGTGGTTGGGGGTGACCAGGGCCAGTGCGTCGACGAGGTCCTGACCGGCGCTGACGATGAGGTCGGGCTTCATCTCCATCGCCCTGCCGATGCTCGGCACGTACTGGTCCGGCCGCGTGGCCGTGACGGTCCTGAGGCTGACGCGCTCCTCCTCGGCCCACTCCTTCACCGCGTCCACGAGCGTCCTGGTCTGGCGGTCCTCCCCCGCGGTGAGCAGCACCACGCGGTAGCCCTCCGGCGGGCGGACCCCGCTCCACGAGCCGGGCCCCGGTGTGATCGTCGCCTCCGGCGCGGGTGACGCGGCCGGGAAGAAGCCCGCGCCGGGGGTGCCGACGGCGGTCGGCTTCGCGTGCGGCCGCGACCAGTCGTCGCCTGAGCCGCATCCGCTGACCAGCAGGGTGGTCGCCGCCACTGCCACGGCCAGGGTGCGGGCAGGCAGAAGCCGAGAGCGCATGCGGATCGTCCTTCGAAGGCGGCTGCGGGGAACTGCGCCTATTTCCTACCTCATGTCCGATGCGCTGGCAGCGTCCGCCGGACGTGATTCGCCATGGGTTCGTGCCGGCGATACCGGCTGTTCACCCCAATCAACCAGATTTCGTACACCAATCCCCAAAGGAGTCATATGTCCCCCGCCGCTCGGCGTCGTGTTTGTGCTGCCATCGCCGCCGCAGCCGTGGCCGTCCTGTTCAGCGCCCTGTCCGCCCTGCCGGCTCTCGCCCACGGCTTCACCTCGACGGTCTACGTCGACCTCGCCTCGCCCGCGAGCGGGCACGTCCGCGCCGGCATCCAGTTGGAGTACGACCTGCTCGTCGTCTCGGCCGCCGACGCGGCGAAGGACGACCCGCTCTTCAGGGCCGGCACCGCGGCGTTCGACGCCGGTGACACCGCCCAGCAGGCCGCGGCGCTAGAAGCCCATGCCGGCTCGGTCGTCACGTACGTGACCCAGCGCTTCGGCGTCACCGCAGGCGGCGCGGCGTGCGCCCCCGTCAGGGATGGCGGCTTCACGATCGGACAGCGCGAGGGCGTCCCGTACGCGCGTGTGGTGCTCGACTACCGGTGCCCGGAGTCCACGTCGGGAGCGCACGAGGTGCGCAGCGCGCTGTTCCCCGGCTCCGAGGGCTACGTGCGCGACAGCAAGACGATCGTCACCTACGACCTCGACCTGACGTCGGGCAGCACGGCCCTCGACGCCCAGCACCGATCCTTCTCCACGCAGCAGTCGTGGTTCGAGCGGTTCTGGGAGTTCTTCCGGCTCGGGGCCGAGCACCTGCTCGGCGGGCTCGACCACATCCTGTTCCTGCTGGCGCTCATCGCGGGGTCACGCCGCCTGCGCGAGATCGTGCTGGCGGCCTCGACCTTTACGCTGGCCCACTCGGTGACCTTCGTCTTCGCCGCCCTCGGCCTCGTGGAGGTGCCCGCGGCGTTCGTCGAGCCCGTCATCGCCCTGTCCATCGCGGTCGTCGCGGGCTGGCACCTGTGGCGGATCTGGCGGCGCCGCTCGCACGCCACGGATCTCGAGACGACAGGGCACGGCCGCCTCGGCCTCGACCGCGCGGGCTGGACGCGGCTCGCGGTGGTCTTCTGCTTCGGCCTCGTGCACGGCCTCGGCTTCGCCGCGGCGCTGGGCATCGACCAGGCCTGGTCGTGGACGCTCCTGGGGTCGCTGCTCGTCTTCAACGTGGGCATCGAGGTCGTCCAACTGGCGATCATCGTGGCCGTCTTCCCGCTGCTCGCCCTGCTGCGTCACCGCCGGCCGATCGCGGGCCTGTGGGCGACCGGGGCGATCGCGGCGGGGGTGTCCGCGATGGGGCTTATGTGGTTCGTGCAGCGAATCCTCGGGGTTTGAGATCTTCCATCACGCGCAACGGTCCGCCTGCCCGCCGTTCATCTCCGTGACACCAAGCCCCGAAATCGTGCAAATCGCTCCAATACGAACAAACGGATGGGAAGCAATGAAGCTCGACAAGGGGACTCAAAACCCCGGGTACATCCTGCGCCGGGCAGCCCTCGGCGCCGCAGCGGCGGCCCTCACCGCGACCACCGTTATCGGCGGCGGCCTCTCGACCGCGGCCCACGCCGACTCCGGCGCGACGGTCACCGGCATCGTCCTCGGCGTCGGCGCCGACCAGGCGCAGCGGGTCGTGTCGTGGTACGCCTCGGCCGGCACCGCCCAGGTGGTGCAGGTCGCGCCGACCAAGCAGCTCGTGCGCGGGGAGTTCCCCAAGAACTCCGTCACCTTCCCCGCCACCGTGGCGGCGAACACCGTCAACGGCGGCTACAACGGGCACGCCACGATCGACGGCCTGAAGCAGAACACGGAGTACTCCTACCGCGTCGGCACCCCGGGCGCCTGGTCCGCGACGTACTCCTTCACGACCCAGAACTTCAACGGCAACAACTTCGACTTCCTGTTCTTCGGCGACCCGCAGATCGGTTCGTCGGGCGACGTGGCGAAGGACGGCGCCGGCTGGGCCGACACCCTGAACGTCGCCCTCGCAAGCACCCCGAAGGCCGAGCTGCTGGTCTCGGGCGGCGACCAGATCGAGAGCGCCAACAACGAGACGCAGTGGAACGCGTTCCTCGCCTCTGACAAGCTGCGCCAGTATCCGTGGGTCGCCACCATCGGCAACCACGACGTCGGCGGCAAGGCGTACGAGCAGCACTTCTGGACGCCGAACACCGACCGCTCCACGCCGTACTACAACGGCGACGCGGCCACCCGGTCGGGCGGCGACTACTGGTTCAAGTACAAGAACATCCTGTTCATCGACCTCAACAGCAACGCGTACGCCAACGGGTCGGACGCCGCGCACATCAACTACGTCACCGACGTCGTCAACAAGCACGGCCAGGACGCCAAGCACACCGTGCTGATCTACCACCACGCGATCTACTCGCCCGCGAGCCACGCGAACGACGGCGACAACAAGCTGCGCCGCCAGGACTTCCCGACGGCCTTCTCCAACCTCGGCGTCGACCTGGTCCTGCAGGGTCACGACCACAGCTACTCCCGCAGCTACGTGATCAAGAACGGCCAGAAGGCGAACAAGGACGAGCAGCCGGGCGCCACCGAGGTGACCCAGGGCCCGGGTGGCGTCATCTACGTGACGGCCAACTCGGCGTCGGGTTCGAAGTACTACGACCTGACCGCTCCTGACACCACCAAGGACCCGAACTACGGTCCCGACCCGCTGAACCCCAAGAGCCACTGGGCCAACTCGGTCGAGAACCAGGAGCACGTGCGCACGTACGTGCGGGTTCAGGTGCGCGGCGACAAGCTCGTGGTCGAGAACATCCGCAGCGGCACCTGCGCCGCCCCCAACGCCGCGGTCGAGCTCGGCCAGGAGTCGTGGTGCGGCCCGGACAACGGCGCGACCGCCGCTCCGCCGGTCGGCTCCCTCGTCGACCAGGTCGTGATCCACACGAACAACGGCAAGCCCGAGCCCGGCAAGCCCGGTGAGCCCGGCAAGCCCGGTGAGCCTGGCAAGCCCGGTGGACCCGCCCAGCCCGGCAAGCCCGGCAAGCCTGGCAAGCCTGGCAAGCCGGCCGTGGCCGAGTCCGACTGGCTCCAGTAAGACGACCGAGGGCGAGTGGGGCCGGCCCGCTCAGCCGATCCGGCCCCACTCCCCCGAAACCACCCGAGGATCATGCAGATGCGCCCGCCGAGACCCCGTACGACAGCCGCAGCAGGCTCCCTGACCCGCGCCGTCGTCGCGGCGCTGCTCGCCGCGCTCGGCCTCCTCTCCCTGGGGGCGGCCCCTGCCGCGGCGGCGGACGGCGAAACCTCCTGGACGGTCACCACCGCCTCCAACGACTTCGGGTCCGGCCGGCCGAACTACAGCTACACCCTGGACCCGGGCGGGCGGATCCAGGACGGTCTCGTGATCACCAACCACGGCACGACCCCGCTCCACCTCCTCGTGTACGCCGCGGACGGGTTCACCACGGCCCAGGGCCGGCTCGACCTGCGCGGCAGGGACGCGAAGCAGGCCGGGGTGGGCACGTGGGTGCGGGTGGACCGGCCCGACGTGACCGTCCCGCCCGGCGAGTCGGCCGAGGTGCCGTTCGCGGTCACCCTTCCTGACGACGCCGCGCCCGGCGAGCACATGGGCGGCATCGTCACCGCACCGGCCTCGGCGGGAGCGGCGGACGGGCCCCGTCTCGGCATCCGCCTGCGGCTGCGCGTGGGCGGCCCGCTGAGGCCGAGCCTGTCGGTGGAGGACCTCCGCGTCGGCTATTCGGGCACGCCCAGCCCGCTGGGGAAGGGCGACGCCACCGTCACGTACACGATCCGCAACACCGGCAACCGCATCGTCTCCGCCCGGCAGGCGGTGTCCGTGGCCGGGCCGTTCGGCCGCTGGGGCGTCCGCGCGGAGGGGGTCGCCGATTCGCCGCAGTTGCTCCCTGGCGAGGCCTGGCGGGTCTCCGTGCCGGTCCACGGGGTGACTCCCGCGCTGAGACTGACGGGGACGGTCACCCTCGTCCCGCTGCTCACCGACGCGGCCGGTTCCGTCGCCCCGCTCGCCGCCGTGGAGAGCGCCACGGACGCGTGGGCCCCGCCGTGGGCGCTGCTGCTCGTCCTGCTCGTCGTCTGCCTGCTCGCCGTCTGCCTGCTCGCCGTCGCGGCCGTCGCCGCCCGGCGCCGGCGCGGGCCCGGCAGCCGTCCTGGCCGGATCCCGCGGCGTTCCGCCGTCGTCTCCTGACGGCGTACGGCGGGAGGCGCGGCCTCTGACCGGCGATCCCCCCTTCGAAGCCCCGGACGGGCAGGTGAAAACCTGTAGAGGTCCATCGGCCGACGGAACGGGGCCATCACCATGGGGGATATCGGTGCGGGGAGCCGTCGTAGCGGGACCGAAGACCTCGACCAGGCGGCGGCCACCTTCGAGAGCGTGCGGCCACGCCTGTTCGGCATCGCGTACCGGATCCTGAGCAGTTCCACCGAGGCGGAAGACCTGCTGCAGGACGTCTGGCTGCGCTGGCAGGCGTACGACCGCGACACCGTGACCGACCCGGCGGCGTTCCTCGCGACGGTGACCACGCGCCTCGCCATCAACGCCCTGCAGTCCGCCCGGGTCCGGCGCGAGACGTACATCGGCCCGTGGCTCCCCGAACCCGTAGCCACCGGCGACGACCCGCACCTCGGCGCCGAGCGAGGCGAAGCCCTCGGCTTCGCGGTCCTGCTCCTGCTGGAGAGGCTCACGCCCACGGAACGCGCGGCCTACGTGCTGCGTGAGGCGTTCGACTATCCCTATCGGCAGATCGCCGAGATCATCGAGACGAGCGAGGTCGCGGTGCGGCAACTCGTCAGCAGGGCGCGCAAGCACATCGCCTCCGGGCGCCGGGCACCCGTGAGCCGAGCGGAACAGCGCAGGCTGCTCACCGCCTTCGTCGTCGCCGCCCGCTCGGGCGACCTCGCCGCGCTGGAAGAACTGCTCGCGGCGGACGTCGTCAGTTACTCCGACGGCGGCGGCGCGGTCCGGGCCTCGCGCATCCCCGTGGTCGGCGCGTTCCGGGTCGCGAAGTACGTCAGGGCGTTCGCGGACCGGTTCTGGGCCGGGGTCGAGGTGGAGTGGGCCGACGTGAACGGGCAGGCGGCCGCGCTGCTGAGCCGCGACGGCGAACCGTTCACGGTCCTCACCGTCAACGCCTCCGGCGAGGGCATCGACCAGGTGCTGTGGCTGATGAACCCCGCCAAGATCGCCGCGTTGTCCTGAGCCGGCCCGTCCTCTTCTCAGACGGGGAACTCGACCCGGGCCAGCCGCTCGGAGACGGTCCACAGCCGGGCCGCGTCCCGCTCGACCTGGACCGACTTGTAGAGGGACAGCTCCGTCGGCCCACCGGTGAACTGGCCGAAGCCGTCGGGGCCGTAAAAACGGCCGCCCCGCGCCTGCGGACTGGTGGCCGCGTACAGGGCCGGCCGCAGCCCCGCGTCGACCGTCTGCACGAACAGGCCCAGCCGGAGGAGCCCTTTCATGATCTTTTCGTACGGTGCGGGGCGCGTGCGGCCCAGGTTCGGGCCGGACGCGTAGAGATTGGTCAGGGTCGTGCCGGGATGGGCGACGTTGCTGACGACGCCCCACCCGCCGGCCGTGCTACGCCGATCGAGTTCGAGCCCGAAGAGAAGGTTGGCCAGCTTCGACTGTCCGTACGCGCGGACCGGCGAGTATTTCCGTTCGCTCTGCGGGTCGGCCCAGTCGATGGCGGCGGAGCGGGCGGCGCTGCTGGACATCGTGGTGACCCGTGCCCCTCGCAGGCGCAGCAGCGGCAGGAGTCGTGCCACCAGCGCCATGTGGCCGATGTGGTTGGTGCCGAACTGCAACTCCAGGCCGTCCGCGGTGGTCTGCCGGGTGGCGGGGGCCATCACCCCCGCGTTGTTGACGAGGATGTCGATCGGGCGGGCCTCGCGCCGAAGGGTGGCGGCGAGCGCCTCGATCGACTTCAGCGACGCCAGGTCGAGCTCGCGAGTGGAGACGGCGGCCCCCGGCACCGCCGACTGGATTTGCTTGACGGCGGCGTCTCCCTTGGCGGGATTGCGGACCGGCAGCACGACCTCGGCCCCGGCTCGGGCCAGACGCGTGGCCAAGCCGAGACCAAGACCGTCGCTACCGCCCGTCACCACGGCCACCTTGCCGGTCAAATCGGGCACTCTTACGGCATCCACAGCACACCTCCTGGTCAACAGAGAGTTCCGGTCTGCCGACAAGACAGGACAGACCCCCCATCTGTGACACGCGCGAGCCGCCGACCAGCGACGTCGCGGACAGCCGCGCGCATGGAGCAGGAGAGAGTGAACTCGCGGAGCCGGCCCCGGCTACTCCACCAGTGCGCCGAAGACGTAGCTGCCGGGAGCGTTCGGGTTGTCGCCCGCCCAGAACTCCGTCCAGTGGGTGCGGAACTCGTCGCGGGTGAGGTGGCCGTCGCCGTCCAGGTCCAGGCGGGGGAAGATCTCGTCGGTCGCCGTCGGCGTGCCGTTCCACGTCTCGATGAGCGCGCCGTACTCCGAACGCGAGATCAGGCCGTCTCCGTCGAGGTCGACGGCCTCGAACATCACGTCGGCGGTGGCGGAGACGGCGTCCGCCCGCTCGTCGAGGGCGTCCACGACGACGAGCACCTCGTCGAGCGTGACCGCGCCGTCGCCGTTCCGGTCGGAGGCGGCCCTGAGCACCGGCCACCACCCGGTCATGACGGAGGCGAGCAGCTCCGGATCGGCGGGTCCCGCGACGGCCGTCCAACGGTGGGCGAGCGCCTGGAAGTCCGCCTCGGTCAGCCGGCCGTCGCCGTCCACGTCCATCGCCCGGAAGACTCCGCTGACCTTTCTCCGCTGGAACTCACTGGCCACATGCGTCTCCGTTCTCTCGGGGAGACTCCATGCTGCCGAGAGGTCACCGTACGCGACCATATACGTAGGGTGACTAATCCATTACGCCACCCACGTCCCATGACTACTCGTGGGGCAGCAGGTAGCGCCAGGACAGCACCACGACGGTCCCAGAACCGGTCGTGAAGAGCGACCGGCCATACTCCTGCCCGGCGGGAACCGCCTTGGTGATCGCATCCACCGCCGCCCCCTCGACGTCCTCCTGCCAGACCGGGTCCACCGCGCCGGGAGGCTCCGGAACGCCCACGGGCCAGGGCGACGGCGTGCCCTCCGCCGACGGGGCCCCTTCGGCGACGATCCGGACGCGACCGGCGACATAAGCGGCGCCCTCCTCGGCGGCCCTGGTCGCCAGGCCTTCCATCAGCTTCTTCGCGTCCACCAGCCCTTTCGGGTAGAAGTCCGCGAGCTGTTCCAGGGCGGGGACCCTGACCTCCAGCATCTTCCCGTCCTTCCCCCGCACGCCGAGGACGGTGTCCGGCACGTCCGACACCGAGGGAGCACCCGGCTTCGGCTCCGCCGTCGGCGGCTGCCCGGTCAGGTCCGTCTCCATCCGCGCGACCACCTCGCCCGCCTCGGCATCGGTGAGCGTCAACTGCCTGCTCGCGTCGACGACCACCAGGCCGTCGTCGTACAGCACCACCCTCGGCGGACGCAGCACGTTCATCGTCGCGGTCACGAACCCGCCTTCGGCGCCCCACAGGGCGACCGGCTTCGGCGGCCCGTCGTCCGCCGCGGCCGCCGACGTGTCCGGCTCCGCTCCTCCACAGGCCGCGGTCAACGCCATCACCGCCACGAGCAGGATCATCCGTAGTCTCATGCCCCACACCACGTAAGCACGCCCGCCTTGGTTCACCCTCGCGCGGATCGGCGTCGGGAGTGCCCACGCCCGCCTAAGCGGGACAGACCTGCTGGTAGCCCGGGTCTGTCCCCACGTGCTCGCGCCACTCCTCCGGTGTGAGCGGGCGTCCCGCCCGTTCGCACACGGAAGGGACGGCCTTCGCGGGGTCGACCGGCAGTTCCTGGAACGCGCCGTCGTGTCCTACCACGCGGAGGAGCGAGCCGTCGGCCGTGAAGGCGAGAGCGGGCATGAATTCGGCCGCCGCGTCCGGATCGAACGCGCCGGTGGTCACCGTCCAGCCGGAGCCGAGTTGGCGGCCCGCGGTTACGTCGAACAGCGTCACCCTGGTGTCGTGTGCGACGGCCAGGATCCGCCCGTCGGGGGAGAATTCGGCCCCCTCCACGTCTCCCGGCACCCGGAACACCCGGCCCGTCGTACGCCAGGTGCGGGTGTCCCACAGGACCACCGCTCTGCTGCCGTACGGTGAGGCGCCCAGCGAGCCCTTCGGCGCGAGCGTCATCCATCTCTCGGCCAGCGTCCCTGGGCCTTCGTCAGGGGGAAGGACCCTGCGGGCGACGAGGTCGATGACGTCGGCGCCTCCCGGGTCGGCGGTCACGAGGAACCTGCTGTCGGCACTGAAGGACAGCCGGCCTCCCGCGACGGAGCCGAACCGCATCACCTGCCGACGCCGCGCGAGGTCGGCGATGACGACGCTGCCCTGGCCGTAGTAGTCGCTGGGCAGTGCGTGACTGATGGCGAGCAGGCGTCCGTCCGGGCTGATCTGCATGTCCGCCCTTTCGGGCTCCGGGGTGAAGGGCACCTCGCCCAGCTTTCGCCCGGACTCCGCGTCCCAGATTGCGGGGCCCTTGAGGTCGGACGGGGAGAGGGTGACCACGGTCCGCCCGTCGGGGCTGACCCGCATGATCAGTGCCTCCCTGTCCCGTCCACGGAGTGCGAAGCGTTCGCCGAGCCGCCCGCTCTCCGTGAAGCCGGGCACCGACCATCCGCGCACGGTGTCGCCCGTCAGGGCGAACAGCGCGTCTCCCGAGGCGGTGAACCTCGGGTGCAGAGCATCGGGAGGCAGGACGCGCCGGGGTCCGGTCAGCCGGCTGACGTCGTAGGTGGTCACCCGGCCCGCGTCGTCCAGGATTCTCAGCGTGCGGCCCGCGGAGTCGAGCCGCGGGGATCCGATGATCCTGGAGGCGACGGTGAGCCGGAGGATCGGGGCCGCGTCCTCCAGCCGCCACAGCGTGAGGCGTCCGCCCGCCTCGTTCACGAAGGTGATCAGAAAACGGCCGTCGGGGCTGAAGACCGCGTCAGAGGAGAGCCCGGGGAGCACCCGCGGGTCCCACGTGCCGGTGGACAGGTTCCACAGCCTGGTTGCGGTGTCCTGCACGACGGCGAGTTCGCCGTCGGGGCTGAAGGCGTGGACCGGCCCCTGCAGGTCGCGGGGAAGCCTCTTGCCCGCCGGTGTTCCCCCGCCGGGAAACCTCCGCAGCACACCGTTGACGACCCCGAGGCGGTCGCCAGGCCCGAGCCGCGCGTCGCCCGGCCCGCCCTGGTTCTCCAGCGCCCGCCGAGCCACGTTCCACAGCGCCGTGTACGGCCCGCCGAGATTGTCCCGTACGACGATGTAGCCCCCGCCGGGGCTGAACTCCACGCTGTCAGGGCGGCCGTTGTCACCCCTCATCTCCTCCGGCCCCCACCGGCCGACGCCCAGCCGCTCGCCGGTCCGCAGGCTCCACAGCTCCATCGTCTTGCCTCGCGCGAGTGCCAGCGTGTCACCGTCCGGGCCGATCGCGGCGGTGACGGGCGCCTCGCCGATCCCGCCGAAGGTCCTGACGGGCCGTCCGGTCACCACGTCGTAGGCGGTCACCCGGCCGGCGCCGACGCTGACCAGCGTCCGGCCGTCGGGGCTCAGCGCCCGACCCTCGTTGGCCGGGGCGGGATCCACGAAGACCGACTGCTCCTGCTGGGCGAGCGAGCTCAGCACGGCGGATCCGGCCTCGGGGACCGGCGCGACGCGGTAGGCGGCCACGCTGAGCAGCATCGCCTTCGCCGGGTCCGTCCCGCGCAGCGCGTCCGCCTGCAGGGCCACCCGCCGGGCCGTGGCTCTTGCCCGCTCGTCGGCCAGGCTCCTGCCGGTCTCGTCGCTCCTGACCGACTGCTGCCAGGCCAGGCCGCCGGCGGTGAGCGAGGCGACGAGCAGCACCGTCAGGCCGGTGGTGACCAAATGGCGCCGCCTGGTCTGCCGCACCGACGCGGCCCTGCTCACCTCGACGAACGTCCGCTCGGTGGTGTTCAGCGTCAGACGCGTGGTGGCCGTCCACTCCAGCGCCTGGCGCAGCGCGGTGCCGCGAAGGAGGTCTTCCGTACGCCGGCCGTTCCGCGCCCACCGCCGGGCGGCCTCGCCCAGCTCGCGATGACGGCCGAGCGCCTCGCGGTCGCCGGTCACCCATGCGTGCAGCCTGGGCCAGGCGTACAGCAGGGCGGCGTTCCCGATGACGACCGTGTCCCCCTCGCGGCGGACCACCATGGCCTCTTCGAGTGCCGCGAGCACCCGCTCGGCGTGCCGCACCTCGACCAGTTCGTCCAGGGCGGCGACGCGCGGCGCCTCGTCGCGGTCACGGACGTCCACCAGGCGCAGCAGCAGGTCGCGTGCCACCTGGCGCTCGGACGGCGACAGCCCGGCGTAGCACTGCTCGGCCACCGCGCCGAGCGTCGGCTCGTCGGCCAGCCCACCCGGTGGCCGCACGACGGCGGCGGCCTGGGCGCCCTCGGCCAGCGCCGCGCGTCCACCGCCGTCCGCTTCACCACCGCCGCCTTCACCACAGCCGCCGACTTCGTCACCGGCCTCGTCGCCGCTTCCGGCGAGCAGGGCCAGCAGCAGAGCCTGCGCGGACGGACGCGCGGACGGGTCCTTCGCCAGCGCGGCGCGCACCAGTTCCCGCAGCCTCCCGGGCAGGACGTCGACGTCGGGGTCGTGGTTGAGCAGCCGGTTGATGACCGCGAACGTCGTCGGGGCGAGGAACACGTCGCGTCCCGTCGCGGCGAACAGGACCACCGCGCCCCAGGCGAACACGTCGGCCGCCGGCTCCGCGCGTCCTCCGGAGAACAGCTCCGGCGCCATGTACATCGGGGTGCCGGCCAGCTCCCCCAGCGAGGTCAACGACAGGCCCGCGGCCCTGGCGATGCCGAAGTCGATGACTCGTGGCCCGCCGGGCCCCAGCAGGACGTTCTCCGGCTTGAGATCACGATGAACCACCCCCGCCTGGTGGATGGCGGCCAGCGCGGTGGCGATGCCCACCGCCAGCCGGTGCAACGAGTCGCCCGAGAGCGGGGCCTCCTCCCGCACCGCCGCCCGCAGGCTAGGACCGGGGACGAACTCGGTGACGATGTAGGGGCGCTCGCCTTCGAGGTCGTGGTCCAGGATGCGGGCCGTGCAGAACGACGCCACCTGCCGCGCCGCGGCGACCTCCCGGGTGAAGCGGCGGCGCAGGAGAGAGTCGCCGGGCAGGTAGGCGTGCAGGACCTTGACCGCCACGCGGTTGGCCACCTCGTCGTAGCCCTCGTAGACGACGCCCTGGCCGCCCGCGCCGAGCCTGCCGGCCAGCCGGTAGCGACCCAGCCTCGCCGGATCCCCCGGGCGCAGCGCGTCTGCTGTCATGGTCCGTTAGATGGCGGATCACCGGATTCGGTTCTGCGGCGGGTCTCGACCGGGTCCGAGGGTTTCAGGGCGCCCCGCGGCGTGGCCGCCCGGGGCGTCCGCCGTTCACGGGCGACAGCGCCGCGACGACCGGCCAGCGGTCGTTCAGTGGTCGTTCAGTGGTCGTTCAGTGGTCGTTCAGTGGTCGTTCAGTGGTCGTTCGACCGGGGGTCTGCCACGTGCACAGGCAGACCCGGTTGCCCTCGGCGTCGGCGAGCACCCAGAAACTCGGCGCCTCCTCGTCGCTGACCAGCGTGCCGCCGCCGGCGAGCGCCGCGTCGATCCGGGACCGGACCTGCGCGGGGTCCACCCACACGTCGAGATGCCAGCGCTGGCGGGGCTCCTCGCCGCCTGACGTCTGGAACCACACGGTCGGCAGGACGCCGGCCGAGTCGCGGATCTCGTCTCCGGCGTCAGGGCCGGACGGATCCATCGCCAGCACCGCGGCCCAGAACGGCATGACCGACTCTCTGGCCGGGGTGTCGAGGGCGAGTTCGAGCCGGGACACGCTCGACGCCTCCAACCGCACTCCGGCGTCGGCCGCGATGGAGGAGACGACGCGGGCCAACCGGATGTCGCGTTCTGTGACCGCGTGCGCGTCGTGGCTGGTCAACCGGACGTCCACATGGGTGTAACGCAGGTCGAGGTCGGGATGGTGGTCCATCTCCTCGGCCGCCGCGCCGATGGCGTTGACGACAGAGAGCCCTGTCGCGAAGTTCTTCGTGTGGATGCGGGTCTGCAGGCCACCGAGCAGGTAGGCCCACCCGTCCAGCCCTTCGTCCGCGATCTGCTGTCCGGTCATCTTGCTCATGAGTCATCCTTACACGGCAAGGATCTCCCGCGAGCCGGTGCGGATCTCCCCCGGCAGCCGACGCGTCCGGGCCGGGCACAGGGTCCCCCGCGCGGGAGACCCTCCGCTTCCCCGCGCCCCCCGGATAGGCGCGGGGAAGGGGATCACCTGGGTCCGGCCGGACCCGGCGGGGTCTTCGGACCGTGCGGGGAGGACTGCCGGCCGACGACGAGACGGTCGGGCCGGTAGCGGACGAAGGCGGCCCCGCCGAGGTTCAGCGACAGAGCGGAGCGCTGCAGGGCCGCGGGCTCTGCGACGTCGCCCCAGTGGCCGGTCGTGACCCGCTTGTCGATCGCCCGCACGCCCGCGACGATCTCCGCCGTGGTGAAGTTGCAGTGACCCTGGCGGGCGACGTACGCCTGCCGGAGCAGCCGCTCGTCACCGGCCGCCCTGATCCGTTCTGCGAACTTCGCCTCCTGCTCCACCGGGACGAGTTCGTCGGCGATCGTGTGCAGGTTGAGCAGCGGCACCGCGAGGCCCTGACCGGCGGTGGAGGACGCCTCCAGCCTGCGCCGCGCCTCCGGGTCGGCCTGCAGGGTGGCGCCGCGGGTCAGCGTGTCCAGGTCGGCGCGCAGGTCGAGTCCGGCCTTGCGATACAGGGCCCGCACCTGGGCGGCGTGCTTGGAGTCGCGCAGCAGCGCCGCGTAGTCGAGCCCGGCGTTCCAGGAGGTGTTGCCCCCTGCGGACCGCTCGATGGACCAGCGGCCATGCTCGATGAACCCGAGCACCCCCTGGGCGAGCCAGGCGTACTGCTGGGCCTCCTGCCCCTCGTAATCGTGGGGCGCCGGCTGACTCTGGCCGGGAGCCCAGTCGGTCTGGTTGAGGTAGGCGGCGGCGAGCGCGATCCTGGCCCGTCCCTGCGGGGTGGCCTGCGCGGCGATCACCGCGTCGGTCAGCCGCTGCGCCGTGGCGCCCGCGTCCGCTTCGTCGGCGAACCCGGTGAGCTTCACATCCTGGCCGGGCAACAGCAGCGAGGCGATCGTGTACTCGGCGTCGTACTGGTAGTCGTCCAGGTCGACGCCACCCGCGACGAGGCTGCACAGCCCGAGCGCCCCGTCGACGCGGCCGGCTCCGTCGCGGGCGATCTGGGCGTTGACCAGGCCGCCCATGGACAGCCCGACCGACAGGGTGCGGGACGGCCGGCGAACCGCACTGCTGAAGGCGTCGAGGGTGGCGAACTGGTCGCGTGCGGCGCTCTCCAGCGCCCACCACGAGCCCTGCGGGTCGAACGAGGAACCGGCGAGCGCGTAGCCCGCCGCGAGCAGGGCCGTACGGGCCTCGTCGGAAGGCGCGTTCTGCGCGACGAGCGGACCATAGCCGTGGCTGTACAGCAGGAGCGTGCCGTTCCAGTTGGCGGGCACGTCGGCGATCCAGGTGGCGCCGTCGGCGAGGGTGCCGGACAGGTGCGAGGGGATGGTGGCCGCGGCGGTGACGCCGGTCGCGGCCCGGGTGTCCGTCGCGGCCCCGGCGGTTCCGGTCAGGGTGACCGCGGCGAGGGCGAGAGAGCCGACGACGGCGGTCGGAATGCGAAGGAGGCGGCGTCGAGGCACGAAAAGCGCTCCGTTCCCGGGAGGGGGCTGGTCCTGTGAACGCGGAACCCCACGAAGCTATGGCACTGTTTTGACGATCGTCAAGAGAATGCCGAATGTCGGCGGCCCCGCCGAGCGGGTGGTCACTCGGCCGGCCTGTCGCGTTCCTTGTCGTCGCCCCGCCGGCGGAACGCCAGGTCGGCGAGCCCGCTGGGGAGCCCGCTGGAGAGCTTGCCCGTCACCGATCTGGCCCGGTCGAGGGTCTCGTTGCCGAGGTGGATGGCGGCGTCGACGCCCTCTGCTCCTGTTTCGAGCACCTTGTCCCGTACCTCCACGGCGGC
The DNA here is from genome assembly GCF_012999535.1 of Microbispora sp. H11081. Lineage (GTDB taxonomy): Bacteria > Actinomycetota > Actinomycetes > Streptosporangiales > Streptosporangiaceae > Microbispora. The sequence continues at coordinate 9,017 of NZ_JABBWV010000018.1, read as the reverse complement.
GTCCACCCATCGCCTCGCCTCCAGCGACAGCCGATCGCGCTCGATCCCGAGCAGCCCCTGGAAGCCGACGACGGCGACGGCGACCTGGTCGCTCGACTGCACCACGGCCCGCGACGTGGTCGGATGCAGCAGCACCTTCGTGTTGGCCAGGACGGCGGCCGCCTCCATGCGGGCCATCAGACGTTCGGTGCTCCGTGAGATGAGCTCCAGCCGGTTCTGCCGTGCGGCCCGAAGCGCGAGGCGATGCCGGTCCAGTTCCTCCGGAGACTCGTCCAGCACCCGGTCGAGTTCGAGCACGGCGAGCGCGTCCTGAAGCTGGAAGCAGCGAGCGAGAACCGCGAGCCATTCCTGGATCCTGAGCTCGGCCTCCCTGGAGATCTTGGCCAGATCACCGATCCTCGTCTCGCGCTCCGCCTTCTCGGCAAGCGCGTCGAGCTGCCGCAACGCGTACGCCTGGGTTCGCGCGATCGTCATCGACGTGGCCTGCACCTTCGACCACGTGACATCGGAGACCCGGCCCACCCGCTCCCGGATGAGCATCGCCTCCTCGATCACGAGGTCCACTCCGATCATGTCCGCCAGCACGGCGTCCTTCTGGGCGCGGAGCACGTCGTCGACCTTCTCGTCGATCGCGGCGAGATAGTCGGTGATTTCCTTCATGGTCTGCTGCATCGCGAGCTGCGCCATGATGCCCGCGGCGCCGGCCAGAATCGCCGGGTTGGTCGCGATCGATCCAGGCGACTTCGCGAATTCGACGAACCCCTTGATCTGGCCGTTCTTTCCCTTCAGCACACCGGATTTGAGACCCGACTTCGAACTTTCCCGCAACCCGTACTTCTCGACGAGCTGCGCGGACTCCTTGGTCAGCTTCACCCAGCGACCCGAGTCGGCGGCGATCTCGGAACCCGCCCGTGCGACCCCGCCCCCGGCCTTGAGAACGAATCGAAGCCGCCGCAGACCGAGATCCTTCGACGGCAGCCCTTCGGAGACCAAAAAACGTTCGACAGCCGTCGGATGCCCGATGACCGCCAGTCCTTCGCCGTCACTGATCAGCTGAATCTCGTTGTCCATCGTCGGCTCCTGACGAGTGCGCCGTGGGCGGGCAAGCGGCTCTTAAGAGTTGGGGTTCGAGCCGGGAGCACGCGCGGTGGCGCGAGTGGGGGTGAGCCCCCCAGGATAGGAGTTCCCGCGCTTAACGTCCCGTGAAATAGATCAACGTTTCCCGGCGATACGGCGACATTTCGCCATTCGGGCAATACGCGGCAGACCGCTGCGACAGCCAATGGGGCGGCTCGGCAAAGCCGGCATTCCCTCCGGCTTCAGAGCCGCCTGCCCCGTTGGGCGGGCCCCAGCCACAGAAGGCCGGCACTCCGAAACAGGTGCGCGTTCTGGACCCGCCGTCGTGTCCGTTGTCGTTTTCGTCCAAGACGGCCGCCGCGAATGCCTCTAACGTGGACCCAGCAGTTCGCCTGAACGTGAGGAGACGGCACGATGCGTAATCTCGTTTACACCGGTTTCATGTCGCTGGACGGCGTCGTGGACTCCCCCGGCGGCGGGCCGGGGGAAGAGCACCGCAGCGGCGGATGGGTGTTCAAGGACCTCGATTTCGTCCCGGAGGCGTGGTCGCTGAAGGGCGAGGAACTCGCCGACACGACGGCGCTGATGTTCGGCCGCCGCAGCTACGAGGCGTTCGCGCCGGTCTGGCCCGGCTCGGAGGACCACGCCGACTACAAGGATCTGCCCAAGTTCGTGGTGTCGGCCACGCTGTCCGACGACGACCTCGTCGACGGGTGGGGGCCGACGACGATCCTGCGCTCGACCGAGGACGTCGCGGCACTCAAGGAGGGCGAGGGCGGCGCGATCTTCATCCACGGGAGCGCGGAGCTCGCCCGGCGGCTGTCCGACGCGGGCCTGATCGACCAGTACAACCTGCTCGTCTTCCCCGTGCTGCTCGGCGCGGGGAAGAGCCTGTTCGGCCGGGCCGACCGGGACAAGCACATGCTGACGCTGCGGGAGTCGGAGAGCTACTCGAACGGGATCCTGAAGCTGGTCTACGACGTCAGGCGTTGACCCAGGTCGAGGGCGATCGCGCCGCCCGAGCCCGCACGCAGTTGCCTCGCGGTGCGTCCGACGTAGGAGCGCAGCGCCCGGGCCAGGTGCGGCTCGTCGAAGTAGCCGAGCTTGGCGACGACGTCGGCGGCCGCGTCGCCCGCGGCGAGCAACCCCGCCGCCGTGCGGGCCTTCTCGATCCGCTGGATTTCGCCCCGCGTCAGTCCGGTCGCGGCGCGGAACCGGCGTTCGACCGTACGCCCGGAGACGGCCGGACGGTGGCCCCCCAGCACCTCGGCGACGAGCGGGTCACGGACCACCACCCCGGCCCGGACGAGACCGTCGACCAGGGCCTCCGCGTCGTCCAGACCTGGCATCTCCCAGCACGCGCCGTCCAGCAGGAACGTCCGGCGTGCGGTGCCGGTGGGGAGCCGAACGCCGCCGTCGACCAGCGCCGGCGTAGGCACGGCCCGCAACGAGACGCCCACGGCGAGATCGATGCCCATGAAGGTCGCGTCCTCCGGGACCGGGGCGGTGCCTGTCCGGGTCTCGGGACCGGTGATGCCGGCGTACGTCCGGCCGGCCTGTTCCCAGAACACCAGGCCGCACCACACCCCCGCGACGGACGTCATCGCGGTGACCTGCTCGCTCGTGCACGTCCACACGGTCTCGACCCACGGCGAGTCGGACCGGCGCGTCTCGAACCGCAGTCCCACGGGCGAAGGATACGCCGCGTCCCGTTCCGCACGCGCGCTGGGCGATGCGGCGGCCCCCCCACCTCGTCATCGAAAGGACATCCGTGATGCTCGACTCCGAGGCGACCGCCGGCCGCGTGCCGCTAGCCGCCCTGACCGTCCCCCGCAGGTCGGGCGCCGAGCCTTTCACGCGGGGCGGCGCGGCGGCCGGCGCCTCCCTGAAGGACTTCTGGGCGTGGGCGTGCTCCGACGTGATGAGCAACAGCCTGCGTGGTGTCCTCGCCGAGTACATCGTCGCGTTGGCCATGGACGCCGCCGACGGTGTCCGTACGGAATGGGACGCGGTCGACCTGCGGCTGCCCGGCGGGCTGGACATCGAGGTCAAGTCGGCGGCCTACCTGCAGTCGTGGAGCCAGCAGCGGCCCTCACGCATCGGGTTCGATGTCGCCCCGGCCAGGGGCTGGGATGCCCGTACGGACAGCGTCGCGGCCGTACCCGTCCGGCCGAGCCGCGTCTACGTCTTCTGCCTCCTCCACCACACCGACAAAGCGACGGTCGACCCGCTCGACCTGGACCAGTGGGAGTTCTACGTCACGCCGACCACGACCCTGGACGCGACGTTGGGCGCCCAGACGCGGGTGTCGCTGGCGCGGCTGCGGACCATCGTCCCCACCCCCGTGGCGTTCGGCGAGCTCAGAGCCCGCATCATCGCGTGCGCCGCGACGCCGCCCTGACCCGTGCCGTACGTCCGCGGCTCAGGTCAGGTGGCGAGGCGTGTTCCCGCTCGCCGCAGTGACGGTGAACGGTCGAGCGGCTGAGGCGATGGGGCGTCGTCAGGCTGCCGGACCGTCAGCGCGTCGAGCAGGGCGGACAGTTCGTCGATGCGGTCGGTCAGCGTGGTGCGCAGGTGGGCGGCCAGTCGTTCCCAGTCCTGACGTGTCGGCGGCTGCCCTGGCGGCAACGCGTCCAGGGCCGCACGGATCTCACCGAGGCTGAGCCCCACCTTCTGCGCCGCGCGGATCATCGCGACCCTGCACAACACGTCGGCGAAGAAGCGCCGTTGGTTGCCGGCCCTCCGCTCGTGGGGGAGCAATCCCTGGTCGGCGTACCACCGCACGGCCGACGGGGCGATCCGCATGTGCTCGGCGACCTGGCCGACGGTCAGTCCGGTGACGTGCCAGTCGAGACTCATCCGTCAATCGTGTCGAGTGCGGAGCTTGCCTTCAAGTGCACGTGAACCCCTAGCGTCCAGGACGTCCCGCGGCTGCGGGCCACCGGAGGACGGGAACGGGAGCTGATCGACATGACGAGCGAGCAGACGGTTTTGGTGACCGGGGCGACCGGTCGGGTGGGCGGACAGGTCGTCGCCCAACTGGCCGGTGCGGGAGACGTGCGGATACGTGCGTTGTCCCGCGATCCGGCGGCCGCGTCGGCGGCCCTCGGCCCGAAAGCCGAGGTCGTCGGCGGCGACCTCGCCATCCCCGACACGCTGAGTGCCGCCCTGGACGGCGTGGACGCGGTCTTCCTCGTCTTCCCGTCCGTGGCGGCCGACAGGGCGGCGCGCAACCTGGTGCCGACGCTGACCGCGCGTGCCCGGCGGATCGTCTATCTCTCCGCCCACGGCGTGCCGGACGAACCAGACCATCGTGCCGAGCCTGACGGGGGCATCATCGGCTCCCATGCCCATCTGGAGGGCCTGATCGCCGCCTCGGCCGCCGAGTACACGTTCTTGCGGTCGAGCGGGTTCGCCGCCAACACACTGGCCTGGGCGTGGCAGATCCGCCGGTCTGACGTGCTGCGCTGGTTTCTCCCCGATGCCAGGCGCGCCCTGGTGCACGAGGCCGACCTCGCCGCGGTGGCGCTGCGCGCCCTGACCGAGGACGGGCACCACCGCATGGCCTATCACCTGACCGGCCCAGAACAGCTGACGCAGGTCGAGCAACTCGCCGCCATCGGCGCGGCGCTCGGCCGAGCGCTGCGCTTCGAGGAGATCGACTCCGCCGAGGCCGCCGCTGAGCTGTTTCCCGGCCTGCCCGTGGAGATGGTCGCCTCCATCATCACCGGTCAGGCCGCTATGGTGGCCAATCCCGAGCCGGTCACCGACACCGTGGCACGGCTGACCGGCCGGCCCGCGTTGCCGTTCGCGCAGTGGGCCAGGGACCACGTCGGCGACTTCACGGAACCGGCGCGGTGAACCGTCAGCGGTTCTGGTTCTGATGCGGACGGCTCGGCAGGCAACGGTCACAAGACGCGCCTCCGGCGTACCGGTGGCTACCCGGTGAGCGACTGGGTGCCGAGCACGGTGAGCAGCGCGAGTCGCTCGGCGTCCTCGCTTCCGGGCTCGGCGGTGTAGACCATGACGCGCAGGTCGCTGCCCGCCACCGTGAGCACGTCGCAGTCCAGGGTCACGGGGCCGACGTCCGGATGGTCGATGGTTTTGCGTCCGGACTGGTGCTGCCCGACGGTGCCGGAGTCCCACAACTCGGCGAATCGGTCGCTGCGCGCGTGCAGATCCGCGACCAGCCGCCGCAACCGCTGGTCGGCCGGGTAGCGGTCGCAGGTCGCGCGCAGGTCGGAGACCAGGGCCGTCTCGAACGCCCGCAGCGACTCCGGGGTGTGCCGGGCCCGGCTTCCGGGGCCGAGGAAATGCCGCCACACCGCGTTGCGCTCGTCCCCGCGCCATCCGGACGGATCCCCCATCAGCGCGGCGTACGGCGGGTTCGCGATGAGCAGAGTCCAGCCCGCGTCGTAGACCGCGACGGGTGTGCCGGCCAGCCGGTCGAGCATCCGCTGCACGCCGGGGGTGACGTACGCCGGCACCGTCTCAGGGCCGGGCGGCGCCAGCCCGGCCAGCCGGAACAGGTGCGCGCGCTCGGCGCCGGACAGCCGCAGGGCCCTCGCCAGGGCCTCGACGACCTGCGCCGACGGGTTGGACGCGCGGCCCTGTTCGAGCCGCGTGACGTAGTCGACGGAGATCCCGGCCAGCATGGCCAGTTCCTCCCTGCGCAGCCCGGCCGCGCGCCGGTGCCCGCCGCCGGGCAGCCCGGCGGCCTTGGGTGAGGCGCGGTCGCGCCAGCGGCGCACCGCTCCGCCGAACTCCGTCGTCGCCATGCACCCAAGTCTGCACCGCCGGGCGCGGTCCTGCCTGGTACCGGAAGTCCCAGGAAGCGGGGGTCACTGGCAGGCCGTACGGCCCGGGCGGACGCTGGAGCCATGACGACAACACTGATCACCGGAGCGAACAAGGGACTCGGCTTCGAGACCGCCCGCCGCCTCGTCGCGGCGGGTCACACCGTCTACATCGGCAGCCGGAACGCCGAGCGCGGGCGCCGGGCCGCCGAACGGCTGGGCGCGCGCTGGGTCCTCCTCGACGTCACCGACGAGGCGTCCGTGGCCGCCGCCGCGAAGACCGTCGAGGCGGACGGCGGGCTGGACGTGCTGGTCAACAACGCCGGCATCGAGGAGCGCACGGAGACGAACGCCGTCACCGGCGCCGCGCGAACTACCGCCGACATGATGCGGCACGTGTTCGAGACGAACGTCTTCGGCCTGGTGCGCGTCACCCACGCGTTCCTGCCCCTGCTGGAGCGGTCCGCCGCGCCGGTCGTGGTCAACGTCAGCAGCGGCCTGGCCTCGCTCTCCGTCGCCGCGACCCCCGGCTCACCGGCGTACGCGTATCCGGGAGTCGCCTACCCGGCGTCGAAGGCCGCGGTCAACATGATCACCGTGCAGTACGCGAAGGCGTTCCCGGACATGCGGATCAACGCGGTGGAGCCCGGATACACCGACACGGACCTGAACGGGCACACGGGCACGCAGACCGTCGAGGAGGGCGCCGAGATCATCGTCCGCATGGCGCAGGTGGGCCAGGACGGCCCCACCGGGGGCTACTTCGACGCCGAGGGCCCTCTTCCCTGGTGAGTCGCGTCAACGCCGGCCCTGCCCGAAAGCCATCGCCGGAATACTGAGGTGCATGGCTGCGGAATCACGGCACATCAGCGAGCGAATCAACCGGCCGGCGGACGAGGTCTACGAATACGCGTCGGACCCGGCCAACCTCCCCACGTGGGCTCCCGGGCTCGGCGAGGCGGTGGAGAACGTCGATGGGCAGTGGTTCGTGGAGACCCCGTCGGGACGGGTCGGCTTCGCCTTCGTGGAGCGCAACACGTACGGCGTCCTCGACCATGAGGTCACGCTGCCCTCCGGAGAGGTCGTCCACAACCCGATGCGGGTCATCCCGGACGGCGACGGCTGCGAGGTGGTCTTCACCCTGCGTCGCCTTCCGGGCGTGAGCGACGAGGACTTCACCCGCGACGCGGGCCTCGTGCAGGCCGACCTCACCCGGCTGAAGCAGGTGCTCGAAGCGCCAGGCGCCTGACCCGGCGCCGGAATCTCGTCCGGCACGCGGGCTAAGCTCGCCGCGGCTGCTGTTCCGCGATGACCGCCCAGTCGTCCGCCCCGCGACCGTCGGCGATGGCCTGATCGAAGACAGTCCGCAGGAGTTCACCGATCGGGAGCGGAATGTCGTGGTCGTCCGCTGCGTCGAGCGCGAGGTGGACGTCCTTGCGGCCCAGGACCGTGGTGAATCCGGGCGGCTGGTAGCGCCGTTCGGCGATCATCGACCCGTAGCCGGTGTAGACGACTCCCGGGAAGAGCGTCGAGGTCAGCAGTTCGACGAACTGCTCCGAGTCGACACCGGCGCCTTCCGCGAGGCTGACAGCCTCGCCCAGCGACTGGATCGCGCAGGCGATCAGGTAGTTCCCGAGAATCTTCACGATGTTGACCTGCTCCGGACGGTCGCCGAGTCGCCAGGTCCGCGAGCCGATCACGTCGAAGAGCGGCTGCACGCGGTCGATCAGCTCCTGCTCGCCCGCCGCGAGGATGTTGAGTGCTCCGGCTTCGGCGACCGGAACACGGCCGAAGACCGGTGCCGCGACATACCCGACACCATGCTCAGCGTGCGCTGCGCCGGCCCGGCGAGCCAGGCCGGCGCTCACCGTCGCGAGGTTGACGTGGATGGTCCCGCCCGGGGCCTGAGCGAGAACACCGGAGTCGATGAACGTCTCGGCGACGGCCCGGTCATCGGCCAGGACCGAGAAGACCACCGGCGATTGCATGGCCTCCGCGACCGAGGCGGCTCGACGGGCACCGGCCGCGACAAGCTCGTCCGCGGGCCCGTCGGAGCGGTTCCACACCACGACGTCGTACCCGGCTCTCAAGAGGTTGCGTGCGATGGGCCGTCCCATCGCTCCCAGGCCGACGACCGCGATGTCACTCATGGGAGGACCCTCTCTGTGAACCACCTTAGACAGTTCCACGATGTCATGGGGATACCCTATTGTCGAACCGGCTAAGACGGTTCAAATGTGCTGTTGCTCACCCCGGAGGCTGGAATGACCGAGGACGTACGTCGCGTGTTCCGCATGGACAACGAGGTCCTGGCTTTCCGGTTCACCGCCACTGTCAGCGATCGCGCCGGCATGGCTCCGCGAGAGCGGCTGACCGACCCCGCACGACTGAAGATGTGGCTGCAGGCGACAGGGCTTGCAGTGACGGACGTGTCGCCGACCGATTTGAAGGACGCAATCGAGTTGCGCGAGGCGATCTACCGCATCGGATCGGCGATCGTCGCAGATGAACAGCCCGATTCGAAGGATGTCCGCACTCTCAACACGGTCGCGGCCGATGGGCACGCGAAGGCCGCGCTCGAAGGCGATCTCGCACGATGGCACCTGACCAAGACGACGCCTGTCGGTGACGCCCTCGGGATCCTGGCCACAGATGCCATCCACATCATCGGGGGCCCCGACCGCAACCGCATCAAGAGCTGCGAAGGCCCCGGATGCGCGGGGCTCTTCCTTGACACCAGCCGCGGAGCCAACCGCCGTTGGTGTTCCATGAACACCTGCGGCAACAAGGTCAAGAAGGCACGACTCGCCGAGAGTTGACCCAACAGCCCGTCCGACTACCGGCTACCTCTCGATCCGCCCTCGTCTCACGCCCGATAGCGCCGAGCGGGTCGTCCAGCCCAATGACTTCACCGACCTCGGCGCGGTTCAAAAGACGTTGCTGTCACTGTTGCTGTCAGCGCAAAACAAAAAGCCCCGGCCGTGATGGGCTCGGGGCGTTTGGGCTGTTCAAGGGTGGTGGTCAGGGGCAGGGTCGAACTGCCGACCTTCCGCTTTTCAGGCGGAGCAATCACCCTGCTCCCCCGGTCCGCGCCGAGGTCAGCGGTGCTGCCTGGATGCCGACGTGCGCTGGTGGTGGCCGACG
>NZ_JABBWV010000017.1 GCF_012999535.1 Microbispora sp. H11081 | reverse complement strand
CCTGGTTCGACCGCTTGAACTTCGCCACCCGGTACGTCGTCCGCGTGCCGTCATCGTTCATGATCGTGATGTAGTCGGCCGAGACCTCCTCCACCACACCCGCCTTCTCAGCGGTGATCACATCACCCGCGTCGGTCGCCGCGCGGTACTCCATCCCGGTGCCGACCAGCGGCGCCTCGCTCTTCAGCAAAGGCACCGACTGACGCTGCATGTTCGAACCCATCAGCGCCCGGTTCGCGTCGTCATGCTCCAGGAACGGAATCATCGCCGTCGCGACCGACACCATCTGACGCGGCGACACGTCGATGTAGTCGACCTCCTCGGCACGGGCGAGTTCGGTCTCACCGCCCTTGGTCCGCACCAGGATCCGAGGCTCGGCGAACGAGCCGTCGGGATTGAGCGCCGTGTTGGCCTGCGCCTTGACGAATCTGTCCTCCTCGTCCGCCGTCAGGTAGTCGATCTCGTCGGTCACCTTGCCGTCGACGACGCGGCGGTACGGGGTCTCGACGAAGCCGAAGGCGTTGACCCGTCCGTAGGAGGCCAGCGAGCCGATCAGGCCGATGTTCGGGCCTTCCGGCGACTCGATCGGGCACATCCGGCCGTAGTGGGACGGGTGCACGTCACGGACCTCGAAGCCGGCCCGCTCACGCGACAGACCACCGGGACCCAGCGCGTTCAGGCGCCGCTTCTGCGTCAGGGCGGCCAGCGGGTTGATGTGGTCCATGAACTGCGACAGCTGCGAGGTGCCGAAGAACTCCCTGATCGACGCCACGACCGGGCGGATGTTGATCAGGCTCTGCGGCGTGATCGCCTCGACGTCCTGCGTGGTCATGCGCTCGCGGACCACGCGCTCCATCCGGGCCAGGCCCAGGCGGACCTGGCTCTGGATGAGCTCGCCCACCGTGCGCAGACGACGGTTGCCGAAGTGGTCGATGTCGTCGATCTCGACGTCGGCCTCGCCGGCGTGCAGCCGGACGAGGTACTCGATGGTGGCGACGATGTCGTCCTCGGTCAGCGTGCCCTGGGTGATGTCGGCGTCGACGCCCAGCTTCTTGTTGATCTTGTAACGACCGACCTTGGCCAGGTCGTAGCGCTTCGGGTTGAAGTACAGGTTCTCCAGCAGCGCCTGCGCCGACTCCTTGGTCGGCGGCTCGCCCGGACGCAGCTTGCGGTAGATGTCCAGCAGCGCGTCGTCCTGGCCGGAGGTGTGATCCTTCTCCAGGGTCGCCCGCATCGACTCGTACCGGCCGAAACGCTCCAGGATCCGGTCGCTGGTCCAGCCGAGCGCCTTGAGCAGCACGGTGACCGGCTGCTTGCGCTTGCGGTCGACCCGCACGCCGACGCTGTCCCGCTTGTCGATCTCGAACTCCAGCCAGGCGCCCCTGGACGGGATGACCTTGCACCCGTAGAGGTCCTTGTCGGAGGTCTTGTCGAGATTCCGCTCGAAGTAGACGCCGGGCGACCGGACGAGCTGGGAGACCACGACACGCTCGGTGCCGTTGACGATGAAGGTGCCCTTCGGCGTCATGAGCGGGAAGTCGCCCATGAACACCGTCTGGCTCTTGATCTCACCTGTGGTGTTGTTGATGAACTCCGCCGTGACGAACATCGGGGCGGAGTAGGTCATGTCCTTGTCCTTGCACTCGTCGACCGAGTACTTGGCCATCTCGAACCGGTGATCCCGGAACGACAGGGACATGGTGCCGGAGAAGTCCTCGATGGGACTGATCTCCTCGAAGATCTCTTCGAGACCGGACTGGGGCGGAACGTCCTTGCGCCCGGCCTGGCGAGCCGCCTCGATCCGGCCCTTCCATCTCTCGTTGCCCACCAGCCAGTCGAACGACTCGGTCTGCAGGGCGAGAAGGTCGGGAACTTCGAGCGGCTCCCGGATGTGCGCGAAAGAGACGCGGCGGGGACCGGCGGGCACGGCGAAAGCGCGGGGCGAGGCTGCCAACAGATGTCCTTCCGAGGACTCGCGGACCGACTACACGCACGCCGGACGGCAGCTCACTCGATACGAATCACTCGAAGCGAAGGAATGGGATGCCGAGGGCGAGCGTGAAAGGGCAGCATAAAGCAAACTACCTAGAAATGTCCACGCGTATCCGCATTGTCCACCTATATCCCGCAATCAGAATCGCACGCACGCCTGGAATTCGTCAAGCCGCCGCGCGAATTCATCGGCGGCACGAGTATGCGATGCGAAGAGACCGGCCCGCCGGAGGGGGCGGGCCGGTCTCGGAGCGGAGGGCGGTTACGCGTCCGCCTTGTCCGGACGCTCGGTGACCCGGATCGAGTTCACGATGGGGTCTCCCTCGTGGGGCCGGAAGACCACGTCGAGGCGGCCTCCGGTGACCTTCACCGTGTACTGACGCGTCACCGCCGTGTTCTCGCCGGCCTCCTTGGCCAGGTCGAGGCCCTGGATGACCGGGGCGCCCGCGACGGCGACGTCGAAGACGCGCTTGCCCGCCTTCTTGTGCCGGGTCTCGGCGAAGCCCAGTTCCACGGTGTAGACGCCGTCGGGAAGACCGTCGAACCGGTAGGCCCGCATGCCTTCACGGGTGCTGCGGAACAGTCCCTGCTCGGACGTGCCCTTGACGTCGGTGGGCGACGTCTTCGCCTTGGTGCCGTCGCCCACGTAGCCGTACCCGCCGGGGGTGTACTCCCGGTCGGCCGTCCACGTGTCGCCGGCCGCGTCGACCACGCTCCTGTCGCCGCCCGCCTCGATGGCGACCTGAACCTTCGGCACCACGACGACCACGCTGACCGGGACGACCGGCGCCCGGCCGCTCGACGAGCGTACGAGCAGCACGCCGGTGCGGACGGCGCCGGGGGACACTCCCGCGCTCGACGCGGTGACCCGGAGCGTCACCGACGCGCCCGCCTTGACGCTCCCGCTCGCCGGCGTCACGCTGAGCCAGGTCTGCGCCGGGTCGTTCTCGACGGTGTACGTCGCGTCGGAGCCCGGGTTGGACAGCTCGAAGGTCGCGTTCCTGGTGGCCGAGGCCGGCATCACCAGGGTGACCTGATTCGTGGACGCGGTGACCCGGCCGGTGGCCAGGGCGGCGTCCACCCGGCTCCGGCCGCCGGCTGCGACGCCGACCTCCTTGGTGAGGGTGCCGTAGTCGTCCGCCGAGATCTCCACATGGTGGTCACCGGCGGGCACCTGCCCGAGGAAGGCGCCGTCGGGGCCCGTGGTGAAGGCGACGTCGTCGACCTTGACGGTCGCGCCGGCCAGCGGGCCGCCGTCGTTGGCGTCGGTGACGGTGCCGGCGACCAGCCCGTGCCCGCGGGCCGCGACGGTCAGGCTCTGGCCCTCACGCAGGACCGGGCGGTCGGACGAGTACTGGAACGCGTCGGTGCCGTCGCCGTTCTCGATGCCGATCGTGGCCTTCTCCCCGGCCTTGAAGTCGCTGTCGATCCCGCGGTAGCGGAACCCGACCGAGCCGTCCTCGCCGAGCAGCGCCTCGAACGAGACGACCGCGTCCACGCCGAAGAACCGGGCGTTGCGCCACTCCACCACGAAGGTGCGGTTCGGCGCGGCGCCGATCGTGGCCGTATAGAGCCCGCCCTCGCCCTCGAACAGCCCGAGGTCGGTCCAGTACGGATAGATGGCGGCGTTCGGGTCGTTGCCGGAGGGCAGTGGCACATGGGTCGGGAAGGCGTAGGTGTTGTCACCGAAGCTCAGGAACCCGTTGGTGCTGACCAGGCCGCTGGTGTAGGTCTTGCCGTAGAACGGGAAGGCGAACGGCAGCGTGATCCGCTGGGTCTCGTCGTCGTAGGTGAGGGGCTCCAGGTGGGTGCCCTCGACGTACGGCTCGGCGCCGCTCCTGCAGGTGTGGCCGAAGGCGTCGATGTGGCTGGACAGCTCGATGTCCCTGGTCATCTCGCCGGTCACCGTGACGGGCACGGTGGCGTCCTCGGCGCACAGGGAGTCCGCCGCGACCTTCAGGTCGTAGGTCTTGTGCGGCAGCAGCAGCTCGTAGTGGCCCCGGGCGTCGGTGACGGCGGTGGCCGGCGTGCCCGCGGCGGTCACCGTGGCGCCCGCCTCGGGCAGGCCCACGCTGGTGACCGTTCCCGACACCGCGCTCAGGATCTCCTCCGTGAGCGACACGTCCTCGGTGACCGTCTCGTCGGTGCCGACGGTGACGGTCCTGGTGACGTCGTCGTAGCCGAACTTCCGCACGGTGAGCTCGTAGTCGCCGCTGAGCAGGCGGGGCAGGCTGTAGGCGCCGTCCTGCGCGGTGGAGACGGTGCGGTTCAGCGGGCCTGAGACCTCGACGGTCGCGCCGGCGAGCGGGGAGCCGCCGGAGGTGACCGTCCCGGTCAGCGTGCCCAGCTCACCGGCCGGCGTCGCCTTGACGGCCGCGTACGCGTCGAGCGTGCCCTCGCCCCAGACGAAGTTGTCGGCGGCGGTGCCGCCACAGCCCTCGTCGTCGACGTCGGTCGCCGTGTGGTCGAGCAGCGCCCGCGTGCTCTCGATGTCACCCCGCAGGTAGGGGGAGGCCGACCACATCAGCGCCACGGTCGCGGCGACGTGCGGGCTGGCCATCGAGGTGCCGGACTTCAGCCCGTAGCCGTTGCCGGGCACCGCCGAGCGGATGTCGACGCCGGGGGCCGAGATGTTCGGCTTGATCTCGCCGTCCTCGCCCGGGCCCCTGGAGGAGAAGAGCGCGATCTTCCCACTGGAGTCGAAGGCCCCGGCGCTGTAGCTGGCGACGTACCCGCCGGGCGTGCCGGTGGTGCCGCAGTCCGGTCCCGCGTTGCCGTTGGAGAAGGCGGGGAAGATGCCGGCGGCGACCCACGCCTCGACCATGTCCTTGTACCAGAGGTTGATGCCCTCGCCGCCCCAGGAGTTGTTGACGATGTCGGGCGCCAGGTCGGGACGGGGGTTCTGGCCGTTCAGGTCGGTGGGCGCGAGGATCCACTGCCCGGCGGCGAGCAGCGCGTAGTCGGGGCACCCCGTGAGGAGGCAGCCCTTGGCCGCGATCCACGTGGCTCCGGGGGCGACGCCGATCCCGTTGGCGCCGCCGTCCCCGCCGACCATGGTGCCCACGGTGTGGGTGCCGTGGCCGCGGTCGTCGCACGGCGCCTGGCCGGGGCAGGCGTGCGCCGGGTCGAACCAGTTGTAGTTGTGGTCGACGGCGCCGCCCGGCTGGGTGCCGCGGTAGTGGGAGACCAGGGCGGGATGGTCCCACTGGACACCGGTGTCGATGCTGGCGATGACGACGCCCTCGCCGTGGTCGCCGAGTTCGTCCCACACCTTCGGGGCGTTGACGCGGTCGACGTTCCACTCGACGGACGCGGTCGCGGCCTTCGCCGTGGCCGGCTGCGGGTCGGGCAGCGGCACGGTACGGGACGGCTCGATCGCCGCCACCTCGGGCAAGTCGGCGATCTCGGCGGCCAGCTTCGCGTCAGCGGTCACCTTGACGGCGTTGACGATCCAGAAGGGGGTGAAATCGGCGTGCGCCTTGGTGAGGAGCCTGCGCAGGCCGGCCTGGGAGGACGCGGCGGTCTCCGACTTCAGCCGGTAGACCTGTCGGCCCTTGTCGTTCTTCTTCTTCGCCGTACGGGCGGCGCCGAGGTCGGCGCGGTCCTTGAGCCGTACCCAGAAGGTGGCCTTTCCGTGGGCGGACAGGTCATTCTGGACCACCCGATCGACCTTGTCGGGTCCGGGTGCGGCCGATGCTGCGCCGACGGCGTTCTGCGGGAGCAGCAGAGCGAGGGCGGCGGTCCCGATCAGGACCGCACGCCGGATGTGCAGGAGTGACACAAGCTCTCCTATGTGGGCATACGGCACCCACAGGGGGAAAAGGGATTATTGGGGTTCGGATGAACTCCGGGGACGTATCGTGGTGGATCTTGCCGCTCTAGGCAATACCGGGGCAAATAGTTCAACTGGATTTAACAATCGCCCTGACACCACGGTCGGGACATCCGAAATGTGCGCCCCTGCCGCGGATGTCGCGTCTCGGCGGAACGACCCCAAGATCCACCGCGATGTCCTCGTGGACGGTCTGCCGCCCGCGGCTTCGGACGGCGTGACCGTCGGCCCCGTATGCCCAGGTAAGGGAGGGGACGTGCACCCCGAGATCGCGTTACGCACCCTGGCCGACGGCTTCGACGGCGAGGTGATCATGCCTCAGGACGCCGGTTACGAGTCGGCCCGCCGCGTCTGGAACCAGTCGATCGACCGCAGACCCGCCGCGATCGCCCGCTGCCGCACCAGGGCCGACGCCGTCGCGGCACTGGCCCTCGCCCGCGAGACCGGCCTCGAACTCGCCGTACGCGGTGGCGGGCACGGCTTCCCCGGCTTCTCGACGACCGATGGAGGCATCGTCCTCGACCTGGGCCCGATGAAGCGGATCGCCGTCGACGCCGGCCGGCGGACCGCCGTGGTCGGTCCCGGTGTCCGATGGGGCGAACTCGCCGCGGCGACGGCGCCCCACGGCCTCGCGCCGGTCGGCGGCCACGTGGCCGACGTGGGCGTCGCCGGGCTGACCCTGGGAGGAGGCAACGGCTGGTTCTCCCGGATCTTCGGGCTCGCCTGCGACAACCTCGTCGCGGCCGACGTCCTCACCGCCTCCGGGCGGATCGTCCGGGCGAGCGCCGACGAGAACGAGGACCTGTTCTGGGGCCTGCGCGGCGGCGGCGGGAATCTCGGGATCGTCCTCGACTTCACCCTGCGCCTGCACCCGGTCGGCCCGCTGCTCGCCGGGATGGTCCTGCACCGGCTGGACGACGCGGCCGACGTGCTCCGCTTCCTCGCCGAGTACGGCGCGGGCGCCCCCGACGAGGTCAACGTCGCGGCCGCGGTCCTCGCCGCCCCGCCGGCGCCGTTCGTGCCGGAGGAACTGCACGGCAGGCCGGTGCTCGCGCTGGCGATGTGTCATGTCGGGCCCCTCGCCGGCGGGGAGCGCGCGCTCGCGGCCGTACGCGGAGCAGGCAGGCCCTTCGCCGACCTGGTCGGGCCGACCACGTTCGAGGTCCTCCAGCACATGTTCGACGCGCAGGGACGGCCCACGCCCTACCACATGCGCTCTCACCTGGGCGGACAGCCGACCGGAGACCTGATCGACGCCGTGGTGACGGCCGGCGACGGCCTGACCTCGCCGGACAGCGGAGTCCTCCTCCTGCCGATGGGCGGCGCCGCGGGCAGGGTCGCCCCGGATGCCGGCGCCTTCCGGCACCGGGACGCCTCCTACTGCCTGGAGATCGGGGCCGCCTGGCGGGCGGGTGACGCGGACGCGCGCCGGCACGTCGACTGGGCCGACAGGACCTGGACGGCGACCCGGTCATGGGCGACCGGGGTGGAGGTCAACCACCTCGCCGACGAAGGGCCCGAGGGGGTTCGCCGGGCCTACGGCGACAACTACGACCGGCTGGCCAGGCTCAAGCGGACATGGGATCCCGAGAACCTGTTCCGGCTCAACCAGAACGTCCCCCCTGCCTGAACGCCACCGGGGTCGTCCGGCGGTCAGGCACCCGGCGCGACCCACAGGCGGACCGCCAGGCCGAGGCCGATCAGGGCGACCAGCCAGCGCAGCAACCCGGCCGGCAGGCTCCGGGCGACCCGGGGACCGAGCGTGGACCCGGCGAACAGGCCGACGGCCAGAGGGACCACCGCGGCCCAGTCGACCGGCCCGAAGACGGCGAACCCGGCGGCGGAGACCAAGGCGCCGGCGCCGATGAGCATGTTCTTCAGGGCGTTGGCGGCGGGCAGCCGCGGCTCGGCGGTCACCAGGAGGAGGGCGAGGATCATCACCCCGGACCCCGCGCCGAAGTATCCGTTGTAGACCGACAGGGCGGTCAGCCCGAGCGGAAGAACGGCGTCGGGCGAACCACGCCGCTCGTGCCGTACGGCGAGCCGGGGCTGCGCGAGCAGCGCCAGCGACCCCGCCGCCACGAGGAACGGCACCACGCGGGCGAAGACCCCGGGCGGGGTGGACAGCAGCAACGCCGACCCCGCCGCCCCGCCGAGCGCCGCCAGCGGCACCCACCGCCGCAGCCACGGCGCCTTCCCGCGCAGCTCGGGCTGCGAGGCCAGGGCCGAGCCCGGCCAGCAGGCGACGAGCGCGACGATGTTGGCCACGTTCGCCGCCAGGGCGGGCAGACCCGCCGCGAGCAGGGCCGGATAGGAGATGAGGGAGGTGATGCCGCCCGCGGTGCCGACCAGCCCGGCGAGCACCCCGGCGGCGGCCAGCAGCGCGGCGTCACCGAGGCCGGTCACGCCGCCAGGCGTCGATCAGGGCCCGTTCCTCGGCGGAGTCGAGCCCGCGCGGGAACGCGGGGACCTCTTCCGGCCCGGTCAGCCACGCCCAGGTGTCGGCGACGGTCTCCACCACGGGACGGCACCGCAGCCCGGTGGCCATGGCCCGGCCGACGTCGGTCCGGACGAGCCCGGCCAGCTCAGGACCCGGCGGGATCCATCCCGGCAGCGCCGCCCACCGGTCGATTCCCGCGGCCTCGATCGCCTCGGGATCGACCCACACCAGGTCCGCGAGCCCGCCGGTCACAGCGACCGCCGACTCCAGCAGGTCGCGGGTCGTGGCGTGGCCCTCCGGGTTGACCAGGTTGACCGGACCCGTCACGCCGCCCTCGGCCGCGTCGAGCAGCCAGGCCGCCAGATCGCGCACGTCCACGTAGCGGAACGGCTGGCCGGCCGGGCCTGGGGCGAGCATCTCCCCGCCCCGTGCGGCACGCAGCAGCCAGTGCGGCAACTGTCCCGGGCCCTCGTGCGGCCCGAGGATCAGCCCGGCCCTGGCCAGTACGGCACGGTCGCCGAACGCCTCCTCCACGGCGATCTCACCACCCCGCTTGTTTGAGGCGTAGCCGGTGTCCTCGGCGTCCGCCGACGCCTCGACCGTGGGAAAGTCCTCGTTCAGCCCGGCCGGCATCGGCGACGCGTACACCGCCCTGCTGGAGACGTACAGGTACCTGTCCGCGCGTCCGGCCAGCGCGCGGGCGCTGTCGCGTACGACCCGGGGCGCGCCGGCCCAGGTGTCCACCACGGCGTCCCACCGGCCCTCGGCGAGCCGGGCCAGATCGGCCGGGCGAAGCCGGTCGCCGGTCACCGCCTCGGCCCCCGGGTGGGCCCATCCCGCCCGCCCGCGCGTGAACGTGGTGACGTGCCAGCCGCGCGCCACGGCGGCCGTGACCACCCACCGGCCGACATACGTCGTGCCGCCCAGCACCAGCAACCGCGGGCCGCTCACCCCTGCCTCCGGATCCGGTAGAGAACGTGGCGGCGCAGCGGGTGACCCTCGGGAAGCACCGGGTGGTCGAAGTCCCCGGCCGCGTCGTGGGTCATGCCGAGCCTCCGCATGACCGCCTGCGAGCGGACGTTCGGCACCGCTGTGAACGAGACGACCTCGGTCAGGCCGGCCCGGCCGAACCCGTCCTCCAGCGACGCGCGCGCCGCCTCCGTGGCGTACCCGCGCCCCCAGGCGGAGCGGGCGAGCCGCCAGCCGATCTCCACGCACGGCGTGAAGTGGGCGGTGAACCTCGGGACCTGCAGTCCGGTGAACCCGACGAACTTCCCGTCCGCCTCGACCGCCCACAGGCCGAACCCGTGCTCGTCGAACCCGGCGTCGACACGTTCGGCCAGAGCGTCGCTCTCCTCCCGGGAGAGCGTGGCCGGGAAGTGCTCCATGACGACCGGATCCGCGTTCAGCGCGGCGAAGGGCGCCTTGTCCTCCTCACGCCAGCGCCGCAGCACGAGCCGAGAAGTTTTGATCGAATCCGTCATCCGCCGACGATAGTGCACGCACGCTTGGGCCGCTGATGACGGACCCCGATGAGGGGGGCGGGAGAAAGCAGAGGCGAAAGTCGGCTAGAGTCGTTCGTGGCCGATGTGGTTTGTGTCCCCCGGGCCGCAATCACCGCCTTCACGGAATACCGTTCGGCTGGAGCCGTGTTGTGCATTCCGCCGAGGAGGCGACCGCCACATCGGCCCTCGACGTGGGCGCCCCGCGAGACTCGTTCTCGCGGGGCGCCGCCTCTTCTTACCCTGTGTCTTCTCACCCGGCGCACCCTCCCCCAGCAGTTCAGGGGCGCTCCCGACGAGGCCTTTGGTGAAGCCGCACAAAAAACAAGGCGCGGTGTTGCAGGGGCCGTACACCTCAGGGGGCGCGGGTCGCCCTAGGGTATGTGCGTCGGACCGGAGAAGGAGAGGCCGTGCTCTACCCCGCCCTGAAGTTCCTCAGCGTTCCCGTCATGCACGCGCTGTGGCGGCCGCGGACGGAAGGACTCGAGCACATCCCCACGCACGGGCCCGCGATCCTCGCATCCAACCACCTGTCCGTGCTCGACTCGTTCTTCATGCCTGCCGTCGCGCCGCGGATGGTGCGGTTCGTGGCGAAGAAGGAGTACTTCACCGGCAACCGTCTCGCCGCGGCCTGGATGCGGGCCATGGGAGCGATGGAGATCGACCGCGAGAACGTCACGGCCGCCCAGGACATGCTCGACGCCGCGGTGGAGGTGCTGAAGGCCGGTGAGCTGTTCGGCATCTATCCCGAGGGCACCCGCTCCCCCGACGGCCGTCTCTACCGGGGCAAGGTCGGCGTGGCCTGGCTGTCGCTGACCACCGGCGCCCCGATCGTGCCCGTCGCCATGCTGGGCACCGAGAAGGTGCTGCCGCCCGGCGCGTCGGTGCCGCGCCTGCACAGCATCGGCGTGCGGTTCGGCGAGCCGATGATCTTCACCGGCGACGCCGGCAACGCCCGGGACCGGCGGCGGGTGACCGACGAGGTCATGGCCGCGATCCAGCGTCTGTCCGGCCAGGAGTACGTCCCCAGGTACGGCACCAGCGTGAAGAACGCCGGGGAGACGGAAGGGTAGCCGGCCCGTCCGGCCCCGCTAGGCTCTGGTCCGAGCACGAAGCCGTCATGGGGGGTGCGTGTGCCGCGAGGACGTACCATCGCGATCTCGGCCACCGTGGCCGTCGTACTGGCGGCAGCGGGCGCCGGCGGCGCCTACTACGTGCTGCACACGCGCGGCACGCCACAGGAGACCGCGGCGCGGTTCGCCTCGGCCTGGTCGCGGGGCGACCTCACCGCGATGAAGGCCGAGCTCGCCGCTCCCGCACCGGGCTTCGACGCGGCGTACGCCGAGCTCACCAAGAACCTCGCGGTGGCGAAGGTCGCCGTCCGCGACGTACGGGCGGCCCCGGCGAAGGACGACAGGGCGACCGCGTCCTTCACCGCCACCGCCACCGTGAAGAACGTCGGCGACTGGACCTACCGGGGCGCGCTGAAGCTGGTGGTCAAGGACCGCCACTGGAAGGTCGACTGGTCGCCGGCCGCGGTCCACCCCGCGCTCGACGGGACCAACCACCTGGCGCTCAAGACCTCGTGGCCGCAACGGGCCGCCATCACCGGCGCCGACGGCTCCCGCATCGACGGCGGCGACGTGGGCGGCTCGGTCCAGCAGCTCGTCGGCTTCCTGGACAAGGCCGGGGACGAAGACGTCGAGAAGCTCGGCACCGCCTACAAGAAGGGCGACGCCGTGGGCCGCGGCGGCCTCCAGGAGGCGTTCCAGAAGCGGCTCGCCGGCACGCCCTCCACCGAGATCCAGGTGGTGGGCGGCAAGGACCGGAAGACCCTGCACACCGTCGAGGGCTCCTCCGGCGAGGACCTGCGGACCAGCCTCGACCTGAAGGTGCAGACCGCCGCCGCCGACGCGGTGCGCGACCTGGACAAGCCCGCGTCGCTCGTCGCCGTCAGGCCCTCGACGGGCGAGATCCTCGCCGTCGTCAACAACAAGGGCGGTTTCAACCGCGCGCTGGACGGCAAGTACGCGCCCGGCTCCACCTTCAAGACGATCACCGCAGCCGGGCTGCTGGCCGAAGGGCTGACCCCGTCGAGCCGGGTGACCTGCCCGAAGGAGGCGGTGGTCGGCGGGCTCAAGATCCGCAACTCCGACCACGAGGCGTTCGGGTCGCTGTCGTTCCTCGACTCCTACGCGCACTCCTGCAACACCACGTTCGCCCCGCTCGCCGCGAGCAAGCTGGGGGCGGCCAAGCTGTACGACCTGGCGACGGACATGGGCTTCAACCAGCCGCTGCGCATCGGCGTCCCGGCGACCGCAGGGAGCATGCCGAAGGCCACCAGCGACGCCGACCTGGCCGCGGAGTCGTTCGGGCAGGGCAGGATCACCGCCAGCCCTCTGGTGATGGCGAGCGTGGCCGCGGCGGTCGCCGACGGCTCCTGGCGGCCGCCCACACTGGTGCCCTCGCTGAAGCAGAAGGCCGCTCCCAGGAAGCTGCCGGAGAAGACGGTGACGGGCCTGCGGTCGATGATGAGGGCCGTCGTCACCAAGGGCACCGCCCACTCCGCCGGGCTGCCCTCGGGTACGGCGGGCAAGACCGGAACCGCCGAGTTCGGCACCGGGCCCGAACTCGACTCGCACGCCTGGTTCATCGGGTATCGCGGCGACCTGGCCTTCGCCGTCGTCGTGGAGGCCGGCGGAGGGGGCGGTGACGTCGCCGCCCCGGTCGCCGCGCACTTCCTCAAGGGCCTGTCCTGACCCGCGCGAGCGAGCCGGCTTCGGCGCTACACGGGGATCGCGGCGGCGTCGTGCCGCAGGGCCATGACCAGCAGGGTCGCGATCAACGTGGCGATGAGCAGCCAGCTCACCGCGATGATCACGGTTGAGCGGCCCAGCCGCCGGCCGGAGCCCGGCGCCTGACCGCCGCGGTCCGCGCGATGGTTGAACGACTCGAGCCGGGCCGCGAGCTTCGGGTCCTCGTCGGCGAGGTGCCGCTCGATCATCGCCAGCATTCGCTCTTCGTCCTGCGACCAGGCCATCGCGCAACTCTCCGAGAACGCAAGGTATGTGCCGACGTTCTGCCCAACGATGAAGATCGTTAGCCGTTTCCGGGGCCGCGATTTACGACGCGTTGCATGTTGCGATGCGGATCGAACTTGTGTTCTAATCTGGAGGTGCGGTGGGACGGGCTGCTTCTCGACACAGGCCTCGATACGGGGTTGGACACAGGCTTGGACACAGGCCTGGATGCGGGTGACGGCGGGCGGGGGAAGACGACGCCCCTGTTCGCCCGGCCGGCCGTGACGAGGACCTTCGACACTCCCGAGTTCCGTGGCGTCACCTTCTACGAGATCCACGCGCGGTCGATCGTCAACCGCGTCCCCTCGGCGAGCCGGGTCCCCTTCGAGTGGACCGTCAACCCCTACCGCGGCTGCACCCACGCGTGCACGTACTGCTTCGCCCGCAGGACGCACGAATACCTCGACCTGGACTCCGGGCGGGACTTCGACTCGAAGATCGTGGTGAAGGTCAACGCCCCCGACCTCGTGCGCAAGGAACTGGCGGCGCCACGGTGGCGCGGGCAGCCCATCGCGATGGGCACCAACGTCGACTGCTACCAACGGGCCGAGGGCCGCTACCGGCTCATGCCCGGCATCCTCGGCGCCCTGCGGGACGCCCGCAACCCGTTCTCGATCCTGACCAAGGGCTCGCTCATCCTGCGCGACCTCGATCTGCTCGCCGAGGCGGCCGGCGTGACCGACGTGAGCACGGCCGTCTCGGTCGGGTTCACCGACGAGCCGTTGTGGCGAGCCGTCGAGCCGGGCACCCCATCGCCGCGCAAGCGCCTGGAGGTGTGCGCCACGCTGAACGAGCACGGCATCCCGTGCGGGGTGCTGATGGCGCCGATCCTCCCCTATCTGTCCGACTCGCCGCGGGCGCTGGAGACGACCGTACGGCGCATCGCCGAGGCCGGCGCCACGCACGTGACGCCGATCGTGCTCCACCTGCGGCCCGGCGCGCGCGAGTGGTTCATGGCCTGGCTGTCCCGCGAGCACCCCCGGCTCGTCCCCCGCTACCTGGAGCTGTACGGCAGGGGCGCCTACGCCCCCAGGGCGTACCAGGAGCGGATCGCCGAGACCGTGCGGGCGCTCGCCCGCGAGCACGGCGTCGGCCGGGCGGCCCCGCGCGAGGCCAGAGCAGCGGGGTGGCGCGGCGCCCGGATGCAGGGCGCGCGGCGGCAGGGCGAGCCGGTCCCACCGCCCGAGCAGCTCACGCTCCTGTGAGCCGGCGACCCGCCCGTGCGGTCGTCTGTGCCGCTCGTCTGTGCCGTCGGTTATAGGGATACGATCGGCGACCGTGCGGGCCGAGAACTTCGTGCGTGAGCACACCGGACTCGCGGCCGTGCCGTACGTGCCCGAGATCCGGCTGCGCGTGATCGACACAGACGCCGCGCGGGACGCGGGCGAGGATCGCGTGTACGAACTGTGGGAGCGTTCCGGACGGCTGCCCTTCTGGGCCTGTCCCTGGGCCGGCGGGCAGGCGCTGGCGCGCCACGTGCTCGACCACCCCGAGATCGTCCGAGGCCGCACTGTGCTCGACCTCGCCACCGGCTCGGGGCTGGTCGCGGTCGCCGCGGCGCTGGCCGGAGCCGCCCTGGTCGTCGCCAACGACGTCGACCCGTACGCGCTGGCGGCCGTCAGGCTGAACGCCCGCGCGAACGGCGTCGCGGTGCAAGTCGTCGAGGGCGACCTGCTCGACGGGACGCCGTCCCAGCAGGTCGTGCTGGCCGGAGACGTCTACTACGAGGAGCCGCTGGCGCGGCGGGTGACCCCGTTCCTGTCCCGCGCGGGCGGCGATGTCCTTATCGGGGTGCCCGACCGCACCTGCTCCTACCTTCCGCACGGGGTGTTCGAGCAGGTCGGCACGCACCGGGTGCCCGCCGCCCTGGAGGACACCCCCAGCAAACGGACAACCATATACCGACTTTCCAGGCATCGAGTGACTTAGCTCACATCAACAGGACAAGTGCCGGTCACGTCATAGGGAAGGGATCTTCAACCGACACGAACGGGGCGTGGCTGTGTCTTCTCTTCACCGGACTCTGGTCCGCAAGACGGCCAGGAAAGCAGTGAGGGCCCTCGTACGGGCGCTGGAGGCCCGCGACCGATGGCGCGCACGGTCCGCGCCGCCGCCCGACGATCACGAGATCCGCATCCTGCTGCTGCACGCCAACGGCATGGGCGGCACGATCCGCACGGTGCTCAACCTCGCCGGCCAGTTGGCGCGCACCCACGACGTGGAGATCGTGAGCGTCGTACGGGAACGAGAGGAACCCTTCCTCCCCGTGCCTCCCGGAGTGCGCATCCGCTATCTCGATGACCGACTGCCCCGCCGCAAGGGCCTGCTGTCCCGGTTCCCGAGCAGGCTGGTGCCGAAGGACGAGGCGGCCTACCACTGGTTCACCCTGCGCACCGACCTCAAGCTGGTCCGCTACATCCGCTCCCGCCGCGGGGGCGTCCTCATCGGCACCCGTCCCGGTCTGAACCTGATCGCCGCGCGCTTCGCGCCCCCGGAGATCATCACGGTCGCGCAGGAGCACGGCAACCTGTCCTCACACCGGCCGCTGGTGCGCAAGCAGATCATCCGCAGGTACAGCAGGCACGACGCGGTCGTCACCCTCACGCAGGCCGACCTGCGCACCTACGAGCGGTCCTTCGGCAAGGCCCGCAGGGCCATGCCCGGCGTGCTGGCCCAGGTGCCCAACGCGACGCCCCGCCTGAACGGCGGCGTCTCGCCGCTCACCGCCAGGACCGTCGTCACCGTGGGCCGCCTGACCTGGGGCAAGGGATACGACCTGCTCATCCGCGCGTGGGCGCACGTGGCGGAGCGGCACCCGGACTGGACGCTGCGGATCTACGGCGGCGGCCCCAGGCAGGAGAAGCTCCAGGCCTCGATCGACAAGCGCGGGCTGTCCGACCGGGTGTTCCTCGAAGGCCCGGCCGCCGACGTCGGCGCCGTCCTGCGGGACGCCTCGGTGTTCGTGCTGAGCTCCCGCCACGAGGGCATGCCGATGGCCATCCTGGAGGCCATGAGCAAGGGCGTCCCCGTCGTCAGCTACGACTGCCCGACCGGACCCGGCGAGATGATCACCCACGGCCACGACGGGCTGCTGGTGAAGCCGGAGAAGATCCACGCGCTGGCCGACGCCCTCTGCGTGCTCATCGAGGACGAGGATCTGCGCCGCCGGATGGGCGCCAACGCGCTGGAAACGGCCGCCCGCTACGACCTCGACGTCATCGGCGCGCGGTGGGAGGACCTGCTGTCCGGCCTGGTGGCCCGGCGGCGCGGCCTTCCGCCCGGCGGCCCGCTCGCCTGCGAGGCGGCCGCGACGGACGAACGCGACGCGGAAGAACGGCCCGGCCCTCTCGACGCCGCCGCGCTGGACGTCGCCTCAGCCCAGGGCTGAAGCGCCCCCGATGCCGATGACGGCCCGGCTGCCGCGCAGGAACGAGGCGGCGCCCTCAGCCTGCTCACCGCAATCGGCCTGGCCGCCACGGCCGCCTCCGGTGTGCCCGCCGTACTGCGCGTCTGGGGCGCCTGGGGAGCGCCTGAACACCGTCCCGCTAGTGGCCGCCGGCGTCCCGGGGCTCACCGGCCCAATCCCGCAGGCGGCGGGCGAGCGCCCGGACCTCGTCGCTCAGCTCGGGCGGGCCGACCACGGTGAACGGCATGCCGAGACCGGCGAGCACCTGCGCCATGCCGTCCAGCCGCTCGGCGCGGCCGGTCATCCGGACGCCGCCGTCCACCGGGGCGAGCGCGGCCACCGTCGGAGGGATCCGCCGCCGGGCCTCCTCCATCGTCGTGGCCAGCACCACGTCGATCTCATACCGGTACGGCACGCCCGCCAGCGACTCCATCACGTGGGCGACCGCGTCGAACTCTCCCGGCGCGGGAAACTCCTCCTCCGTCGCCGTCACCTCGCCGATCCGGTCGAGCCGGAACGTCCGCACCTCGCCCCTGCGGTGGTCGTGGCCGGTCACATACCAGCGGCCGGAGTGGAACACCAGCCCGTAGGGATCGACCGCCCGCTCGCTGTCCTGCCCCCGGTACGACCGGTAGGTCAGCCGTACGCGGCGACGGCGGCGGGCGGCGTCGGCGAGCGTCAGCAACGTCGTGCCGCTCGGCCGTGAGGCCGTGGCGGATCGGGAGGTCAGGCCGACCATGTCCTCGACCGCGCCGACCCGGTCGCGCAGAGCGTCGGGCAGCACACGCTGGATCTTCGCGAGCGCGCTCTCGGCGGCCCCCTCCCCCACCGTCAGGCCCGCCCGGCGGCCCGCGAGCAGCCCGAGCACCACGGCGGCGGCTTCGTCTCCGGTCAGCATGAGCGGCGGTAGCCGGTAGCCCGGCATGAGCCGGTAGCCGCCGTACCGTCCCCGCTCGGCCTGCACGGGAATGCCGAGGTCCTCCAGCCTGCGGACGTATCGGCGCACGCTGCGCACGTCCACCTCCAGGCGCTCGGCGAGCTGGGTACCGGTGAGCCCGGGCCGGGCCTGCAGGAGTTCCAGAAAAGCGAGGACGCGATTGGCCGACATATCAGGACCGATTCTGCCCTGATTCGGCTTTAGCGTCGACGCATGACGACATACGTACTGGTCCCCGGACTCTGGCTCGGCGCGTGGGCGTGGCAGGACGTCGCCGCCGCCCTTCGCGGCATGGGACACGAGGCCCATCCCCTGACCCTCACCGGCCTCGCCGACCGCGCTCACCTCGCCTCCCCCGCTGTGGACCTGGACACCCACATCCGCGACATCACCGGACTCGTCGAATCCGAGGACCTGAACGACGTGGTGCTCGTCGGCCACAGCGGCGGCGGCGCCGCGGTCACCGGAGCCGCCGCCCGCGCGGCCGGCCGCGTCGCGCGTGTGGTGTACGTCGAGAGCGGCCCGGTGCCGGACGGCATGGCCCCGATCGACCTCACCGGGCGGGAGTTCGTCGAGAAGCGCGTCGAGGACGGCTGGCGTTATCCCATGCCCTCCTGGGACGAACTGGAGGAGTCGGGCGCGAGCCTCGACGGACTGGGCGAGCGCGAGCGTGCCCTGATGTCCGCCCGGGCCACCGCCCAGCCGCTCGGCACGATCACGCAGCCCCTCGTGCTCGGCGACGCCGCCGCCTCGTTCGCCGCGCTGCCGAAGACGCTGGTGAGCTGCTCGTTCCCGCTCGCGCAGGTCAAGGAGCTGATCGCGACCGGGCACCCGTTCTTCGCGTCGCTGAGCGGGCCGGAGTGGAGTCTGCGCGAACTGCAGACCGGTCACTGGCCGATGCTTTCCCGCCCTGATGATCTGGCCATGCTTCTCGCCGAGCTAGCTTAATTGACCCAGCGCCTTTACATTGTAGATTTGCTCACTGCACGTCGAATCACTGCACGTCGAACTCGTTGCCCTCGGGGTCGGCCATGGTCACGTGGTGACTCCCCGGCTCCTGGACGGTCCGCAGCACGGTGGCGCCGAGGGCCTTGAGCCGGTCCACCTCGGCGTCCCTGCGCTCGGGGCCCGCGTGCAGGTCGATGTGCAGGCGGTTCTTGCCGGCCTTCGGCTCGGGGACCGCGTGGAAGAGGATCCGGCGGCCGAGACCGGTGCCGCTGTGCGGGTCGAACGGGTCGTCCGGGTGCCGTACGGCCCGAAGCGTGCGGAACGCCGTGCGGTCGGGGGTGGCCTCCGCCTCCGGCAGCACGCCGGCGTCCAGGAGTTGCCCGACCAGCGCGCTGTTGTCCTCCACCTCGTAGCCCAGGGCCTCCGCCCAGAACGCGGCCTGCGCGTGCGGGTCGGCGCAGTCGACGACGAGCTTCCATTCAAGTGTCATGTAACCCTTTATAGTGGTTACATGACCCTGACGCTACATCCCCGCGACGGCGCCTCCTTCCGCTTCGATCCGGGCGCCCTCTGTCTCGAGTTCCTCGTGAGCGGCGGCGTCGGGGTCTACGCCCACTACGAGACGCTCCACGAGCCGGCCGACCTCGCCCGCTGGGCCGCCGCGTCCCGGCTCCGCCTGGAGCGGGTGGACGGGACGCCGGACGACCTCGCGCGCGCGAAATCCCTGCGGGCCGCCCTGTGGGGGCTCGCGGGCGACCGCACCCACGGACGCACGCCGAGGCAGGCCGACGTGGACGCGGTCAACGAGGCCGCGGCCGCCGCTCCGCTGACGCCCGCGATGACGGTCGGCGGGCTGAGATCATGGGCCACCCCCGTGACCGGGGCGCAGTTGCTGGCGACCATCGCCAGAGACGCGATCGAACTGTTCACCGGCCCGTACGCGGACCGTGTGCGGGAGTGCGCGGGCGACAACTGCGCCCTCATCTTCGTCGACACCTCCCGCCCGGGCAGCAGGCGCTGGTGCTCCATGGAGCGGTGCGGCAACCGCCACAAGGTCCGCGCGCACCGCTCCCGTGAGGAGTGACCCCTCCCCCGGGCTACAGCCGGCGCAGCGCCTCCAGCGTCCTGCGGCAGGTCCCGCCACGGCTCACCGGCGCGCCGAGAAGATCAGGGCTGCACGACGTCGGAGAAGAAGCCGGGATCAAAGGTGATCTTGGCGAGGGCCTTCTGCCCGTCGGCGTTGGGGTGGAAGTAGTCCCACGTGCTCACCTGCTTGAGGGTGAAGGGATAGGCGAAGACCGCTCCATCGTCGTAGTGGCAGTCAGGACCGTACTTCGCGCACGCCTGCCTGAGCTGCTCGTTGTAGTCCATCACCCGCCCGCGCACCCGGTCGCGCCTGGCCTCGTCCTTCTTGGCGGTGGACGTCGGGTTGGCCAGCATCGACTGGCAGATGCGGCCGACGCCCCAGAAGAGGCGGGCCCACCCGTTGTCCTTGCCCACCCGCCACAGCCGCTTGACGTCCGGGATGCTCGCGACGAAGACCCGCGCGCCGGCGGGTCGCAGCACGCCGAAGGCCGCGTCGATGTTGCGCCGGAACGTTCCCACCGGCGTCATCTCCTTCTCGGAGCCCACGCAGGCGTCCTGCGCGCCGATGAGGACTGTGACGTAGCTCGCACCGGCGTCCGCGGCCCGCCGCGCCTGCCCCGGCAGGTCCGCGCTGGTCGACCCGGGGACGGCGAAGTTCAGGTTGTGCCCCTTGATCGCGCTCCCGGAGGCGAGCAGGCGCAGGTAATGGCTGTTCACCGACGGGAAGTCGCCCGCCGACCACGAGCGGGACGTGCAGGCGACGTACCAGCCGCAGGCGTTGAACCCCGCGCTGATCGAGTCCCCCAGCGCCGCCATCACGGCGGGCGTCGTGCGGGCGTGGGCGCCGGCCGGCACGAGCAGGACGCTCGCGACCAGGACCGGCGTGATCTTCTTGATCATGGGCACCTCCGGGAGATCAAAGGTAGGGATCGTGTGGAGGTACGCTCTATCGCCACCAGGGAAGTCGAGCCTTCCATGACCAAGTTCCTATCGCGGCTTGACAGAGGGTGGCCCGATCACACGGGGGCCTCTTGTCGAACATGTTCAGATCGTGCGTAGAGTGAGTCGGGTGAGTGTCGCTCTTATCCGGCCCCTCGTGGTTCGCACGGTCGCGGTGAGCGACCCTGACGATCTGCTGGCGCGTCTGCCCGACACCGCGCCGTACGCCTGGATCAGGCACGGCGAGGGACTCGTCGGCTGGGGGGAGGCGGCGCGGGCCGCGGTGCCGCCGGGCCCCGGACGGTTCGACTGGGCGCGTGGCTGGCTTTCCTCGCTGTTCGCCGGAGCGCTCATCGAGGACGAGGTCGGCATGCCGGGCTCAGGACCGGTCGCCTTCGGCTCCTTCACCTTCGACGCCGACGCTGAGGGGACCGTGCTGGTCGTCCCCCGGGTGGTGCTCGCCCGCCGTAACGGCCGCGCCTGGCTCACCACCATCGGCGACGACGCCTTCGGCCTGGCCACCCCGCGTACGGAGCCCGGCCGGATCAGGTACGGCGACGGCTCGCTGTCGGCGCCGCAGTGGGAGCAGCGGGTCGCGCGAGCCGTACGGCGGATCAGAGAGGGCCTGCTGGACAAGGTCGTCCTGGCCCGCGACCTGACGGCGGTCGCCGAACGGGACATCGACCCCCGCGTGCTGCTGCAACGCCTGACCGAGCGCTATCCCGAGTGCTACACGTTCTCCGTCGACGGACTGGTCGGCGCGACGCCGGAACTGCTCGTGCGGCACACCGGCCGGGCGGTGGAGTCGCTGGTCCTCGCCGGAACCACGCCGCGCGGCACCGGTGACGCCGACGACGCCGCCCGCGGCGCCGCCCTGTTCGCCTCCCAGAAGGACCGCCACGAGCACGCCTTCGCGGTCGCCTCGGTCCGCGAGGCTCTCGCCCCCCTCTGCTCGGCGCTCGACGTGCCCGACGAGCCCGAACTGCTGGTGCTGCCGAACGTCCAGCACCTGGCCAGCCGTGTCACCGGACGCCTGTCCGACGGCGCGTCGGTGCTCGACGTGGTGGCCGCCATGCATCCCACGGCCGCCGTCGGCGGGACCCCCACAGGCGCCGCGCTCCGCGTCATCCGCGAACTGGAGGGCATGGACCGCGGGGGTTACTCCGGGCCGGTCGGCTGGATCGACTCGCGCGGCGACGGCGAGTGGGGCATCGCCCTGCGCTGCGCGTACGTCTCGGGCAGACGGGCCCGGCTGTTCGCCGGCTGCGGCATCATGGCCGGGTCGGACCCCGCCGCCGAACTCGCCGAGGCGCAGGCCAAGCTCCGCGTGATGCGGTACGCCCTGGAGGGGTGACGGGCCCCGCGCTCAGCCGCGCTCAGCGGGCGAGATGGACCGTGCCGCCGAGCGCGGTCTCGGCCCGCCCGGCGGTGGCGGCCGCGATCCACTCCCCGAACACGGGCAGCCGGTCCTCGGCCACCGCCACCTCGAAGGCGACCCGCGCGCCGTGGTCGACCTCGTAGTCCACACCGCGCAGCGCGTACGGCGAGGCGCGCAGGTCGCTTTCCAGCCGGCCGGCCTGGGCGTGGCCGACCGACACGGTCACGACCGCCGCGGGGACCATCTCGACCACCTCCGCCCGGTCGAGCGTCTCCCCCACCGCGCCGCCGTACGCCCGCGCCAGGCCGCCCGCACCCAGCAGCACCCCGCCGAAGTAGCGGGTGACGACGGCGACCACGTCGGCGAAACCACGCCGCGTGAGCATCTCCAGCATCGGGGTGCCGGCCGTGCCGCCCGGCTCTCCGTCGTCGTCCGCCCTGCGGACACCCTGACCGATGACGTACGCCGAACAGTTGTGGGTCGCGTCGGCGTAGTGCCGCCTGCGCTCGGCGACGAACTCCCTGGCTGCCTCCTCCGTGGCCGCCGGGGCGAGCGCGCAGACGAAGCGCGAACGACGGATCTCGACCTCGTGCTCGACGATGTCCCTGATTGTGCGGTAGGGCGCTGCCACAGGATCAGCTTATTCAGCCCATCGCCTTTACGAAGTAAGGTTGCTGCGTGTTCATTTGAACACTGCCGCCACGATTGGCCGTTTTGGACGCATCGCACCATTCATGCCCTGGCGTACCATCAGCAAAGTGCCTGCCGAGCCCCACCACCATGACCTTCATCACGCCGCCGTCGTCGCGGACACGCACAACGACCTGCTCATGGCCGTCGCCGAACGCCCGCCGAGCCGGTGGGCGCGGTTCTTCCGAGAACGCTGGCTGCCCCAGTTGCGGGACGGCGGCGTGAACCTGCAGGTGCTGCCGGTCTTCGTGGACGACCGCTACCTGCCGGACGGCGCGTTGCGCCAGACCCTGCGCATGATCGAGTGCGCGCACACCCTGGCCGAGGGCAACGCGGACGCCGTGCGGCTCTGCCTGGACGGCGAGCAGGTCGACCGGGCTCTCGACGACGGCGTGATCGCCCTGGTCCTCGCGCTGGAAAGCATGCCCGGCCTGGACTCCTCCATCGAACTGCTGCCCACCCTGCACCGGCTCGGCGTACGGGTCGCCTCGATCGCCCACTGGGGGCGCACGCCGCTCGCGGACGGCAGCGGCGAGGACGCCACCGGCGGCCGGCTCACCCACGCGGGGGTGGCGGCGGTCCGGGAGATGGAGCGGCTCGGCATGATCTTCGACGTCTCCCATCTCGGTGCACGCGGGATCGAGCACGTCCTGGAGCTCGCGACCCGCCCGGTGATGGCGACCCACTCCTCCGCCCGGGCCCTGCGTGACCACCACCGCAACCTGACCGACGACCAGATCCGCGGCGTCGCCGCCACCGGCGGGGTCATCTGCGTCAACTTCTTCCCCGTCTTCATCGCCGAGGACCCCGCCGACCACACGGTGGACCGGCTGGTGGATCACATCGAGCACGTGGCGGAAGTCGCCGGGATCGACCATGTGGGGCTCGGGCCCGACTTCGTCCGCGAGGTGCTGCAGGACATCACTCCCCCGTGCTGTGAGGACTTCGGCTTCGACGGCATCGACCCCTACGCCGCCTTGCCCGGGCTGGACGGGCCGCGCGGGTTGCCCGTGGTCACCGAGGCCCTGCTGCGGCGGGGCCTGGGAGAACACGAGATCATGAACGTCCTCGGTGGCAACGTGCGGCGGCTCTTCCGCGCCGAACTGGGCAGGCCCCGGTGACCACCACCGGGGATCTCGGCATAGCTGGACCCGAAGGACCTCAGCCGCTGCGAGCAGTTCTCCGCCGGCCTCAAGCCGTCCCCTGCTCGCAGGCAGCCCACGCCCGCCTGGCCGTGGCCGGTTCGCGTGCCCGGCACCTGCGAGGTGGGAATTCGGGCGGCGGATCCAGCCGCGAGGCCACGCCGGCCCAAGTGGTGCCTCTTCTGTCATTCTCACTGCCTCCGGGCTCCGGCGAACCGGCCGTGGTAGGTGAAGGCCCAGCGGTCTTTGCCGGTTTGGCGTCTGGTGTAGCGGTGGGGGTGTTGGTAGCGGTCGCGGTTGTGGAACTGGCAGGCCGGGCCGAGGAGTTTCAGGTCGGTCAGGCCGCCGGTGCTCCAGTTGTCGGCGTGGTCGATCTGGCACAGGGTGGCCGGGAGCGGGCAGCCGTCGATCCAGCAGGTGGCGTAGCGGGCGAAAATGGCCCGCCGCTGGGCGGGAGTGGCCAGGCGGACTTTGCGGCCCATGTCGAGGACCTGGCCGTCGGCGTCCATGACGATCCGCATGAGGGTGGAGGTGCGGGCCAGCCGGTGCACGCTGGTGACGGGCAGCACCTGCCCGGTCGCCAGCAACAACCCCGGCACCATCCCCAACCCCACACCCAACGCCATCCCGCTGTGCCCATGCGGGACCTCCCCCGCAGGCCGAGGCCCGGCGTGGGTGCGGTGGGCATGGGTATCCCCCGGAGGACCGGGCGAGCGCCACTCACCCCACCGCGACTCCCGCGATCTCCCCTCCCGACTACGACCCGCGCCCTCCTGCGGCTCCTCTTGCTTGGGCCAACCCGGCTGCGGCGAGCGCGGCGAATCGTGCTCTGGCTTGCGGTGCTCCTGATCGCTGTGCTCTTGGTCGCTCTGCTGTGGCTCCTGCCGCGACTCGCTCCGCCGCCCGGTCTTCGCCTGCGCGCGGCCGGTCACGTCACCGCCGGACTCCTCGTCACGGAGGCCGGCCGAGCCGCCAGTCGCAGTGCCACCCGCGTCGTCAGCCGCACTGCCGCTCGCGCCGTCGACCGTGCTGCCACCTTTGCTAGCGACGTCGCTCGTGTCGTCCTCGGCGGGAGCGCTGGTGTCCTCGCCGTCCCGGCCGACCGGCGCGGCCTCGGCTTCCGCGGCCTGCCACGCCTCGCGGCCACTCTCAGCTTGCCAGGCGTGCTCGATGTCGTCGCTGGCCCGGGTCTCTTCTGGGGTCCCGTCCTGCGCGGGTCCTTCGGCGGTCTCCGTCGCCGGGTCGGCTGCAGGGGCGGTGGTGGGATCGGGTTCGGGGTCGGTGGGGAGGGACTCGGCGTTGACCAGCACGAGAAGCTCGGTGGTGATCTGCTGCTCCAGCAGAGCGATGAACGCGTCCGCCTGCCGCTCCGCCAGCGACCGGTCATCGCCCTCCGCCCGCGGCCGGGCATAGGCGTCCAGCAGCGCCCGCAACCGGGCCGCCGCCTCACGCGGCAGATAGAACTCCCCCTCCAGCCCACCCCCCTTACCCGGGCGCACCCGCAACGACCGCCGCGCGTAGTCGGCACGCTCGCCGCACTCCTCACCGTCGGGGTCCAGCACCGCCCGCAGATACCGCCCCGCCTTGGCCACCTCCGCCGCACCCGCCCGCCCGGCCAGCTCCACCAGGATCGGCTCGGCCAGCCCCGCCTGCTCATCGGTCAGCCCGGCAACGGCGGCGCAGATCGCCTCCACCACCCCCGCCGCCAACCCTCCGGCGGCGAACATCTCCCGCACGGTGGGCAGCCGCGCCAGCTCAATCCCCAGGGTGAGCAGGCGGCCCGCACCCCCGACCGTCATCCCCCCAGCCGTGCGCAACCAACTCCGGGTGGAGGCATGCCCATGCTGCTTCGCCTGCCCCGCCCGATGCACCCGCCCCACCCGCTCAGCCAGCGCACACGTGATCCGATCCCGCACGAACAACAGATCCTCAGCCTCGGCCAGACAGATCTCCACCGCATCCGGGACCGGAGCCAAGGCCAGCGCCTGCGCCGACTCCCGCAACGAAGCCACCAGCACCCACGACGACCGGCCCTTGCCACCGGCGGCACCGCTGTCGGTGGGCGCGTCGTTTTCCACATCTTCGTCGCGGGCTGCCGAGCCGTCGGACGACCACAACGGAGAATCGGCGATCAGCCGATCCCACCAGCCGTCATCTCCGCTATTCGAACGATGGTGGCGCTCAGGATCGAGGTCGGACAGATCCATCGCACCTCCCGACGCGATTCGAACTCTTGTGTGAATTCTTTCACGCCAGCGCCCCACCAACACCCCTGAGCAGGCGATTTGTTGGAGCGACAGGTGGGGGAAAGAGCACGTGGTCGAAGTGGAGGAAGATCTCGCACATGGAGCCCGGCGTGACCGGCGCTGCCGGCTTCCAGGTCGCGCGGCGGCGCCCGGCCTGATCAGACGGGGGCAGGCCCATCGGAACGGCGTGACCGTGCCTCGAACAGGAAGCAGCCGAACTCCACGGCCCGCACGTGGACCAGCGCCACCTGTGGGTCCTCCAGGAGGGCGTCGAGCAGGGCCGACGCCGCGACGGGGTCTTCCGACCGGTGCGCCTCGACGAGGTGCCCGTCCAGGATGGAGCCGTCGGCGCGGTAGGTGCGGAAGACCCGCCGCGGGCCGCCCATGGCCGCCGGATAGCCCGGCCCCGTTTTCAGCTGGGCTCCCTCACACGGCTCCGCGTGGACGAACACCGGGCCGACCTCTTCGTACGCGCCGGGGTCGGCGCCGGTCTCCAGCGCCCAGCGGCGCAG
The DNA here is from genome assembly GCF_012999535.1 of Microbispora sp. H11081. Taxonomy (GTDB): domain Bacteria; phylum Actinomycetota; class Actinomycetes; order Streptosporangiales; family Streptosporangiaceae; genus Microbispora. The sequence goes on along the minus strand of NZ_JABBWV010000017.1, from coordinate 112,834 downwards.
CGGCGCGTAGGCCGCGAGCAGGACCGCCTCCCCCGGCCGGGAGCGGCGCAGGCAGCAGCGCAACGGGTTGCCGCCCTCCTCCTCGACGATCCGGCGCGGGCTCCGCCCGGCGTCGTCGATCTTTCTGAGCTGGTCCAGCACGTCGGGCGCGATGGCCCTGATCTCGAACGACATGTCCTCATCGTGGCGGTACGCCCGCCCCGAGAACCGGCGGAAATCGGACGGCGCGTCAGGAGGCGCTGACGGTTTCCGGCACGGGCTCCTCGCTCGCCGCCTTGGCGGCCTTGCGCTTCAGCCACACCGTGGTGCCCAGGCCGAACAGGAGGGCGATCACCAGCCCGACCCAGGAGAACCCCTTGAGCCACTTGTCGGCCACCACGCCCAGGTAGTAGACGGCCGCCGTGGTCCCGCCGGCCCACACCACGCCGCCGAGGATGTTGGCGATGAGGAAGCGCCAGTACGGCATGTGCAGGGCACCGGCCAGCGGCCCCGCGAGGATCCGCAGCAGTGCCACGAAGCGGCCGAAGAACACCGCCCACATCCCGTGACGGTGGAACACCTGCTCCGCCTTGGCGATGTGGGCGGGGCCGAAGTGCTTCGGGAAGCGCCGTCCCAGCCGGTCGAACAGCGGCCGGCCGCCCTTGCGGCCGATCATGTAGCCGATCGAGTCTCCGATGATCGCGCCTCCGCTGGCGCAGATCCCGACGATCAGGGGGTCGACGACTCCTCTGGACGACAGCAGCGCGGAGCTCACCAGCACGATCTCGCCCGGGAGCGGGATGCCCAGACTCTCCAGCCCGATGACGGCGCCCACGAGCACGTAGACCCAGACGGACGGGATGGTCTGAAGCCACTCGTCGACGTGCATCTCACTCCTCACGGCGGGGAAACAGCACCCATTCTGCCGTCGCCCCGGGAGTGCGGCATCCGCCTGAGGAATGACACCACATGAGCTTGCGAAACGATCAGCCGCGCATGGCGGCGCGTACGGCCTCGCGCATCGCGGCGTGTACGGCCGCGTTGCTCGCACGGTCGGTGCGCGCCTCCACCAGTCGCAGGCCGTCCCCCTTGATCGCCCTGGACAGCTCCTCGGGCTCCTCCACCAGCGTGTACGGCAGGCCGCCTGCGGCGGCGAGGTAGCCGAAATCGATGCCGTGAGGGGTGCCGAAGACCCGTTCGAACGGGTCCTCGATCGCGGCCTGCGGCAGCAGCGAGAAGATCCCGCCGCCGTCGTTGTTCACCACCACCAGGCACAGGTCGGGCCTGGGCTCCCGCGGACCGAGGATCAGCCCGTTCTGGTCGTGCAGCAGGGTGAGGTCGCCGATCAGCGCGTACGCCGGCCCGTTGTGGGCGAGCGCGGACCCGATGGCGGTGGAGACCAGGCCGTCGATGCCCGATGCGCCCCTGCTGGCCATCAGGCGCAGTCCGCGCCGAGGGCGCATGACCTGGTCGAGGTCGCGGATCGGCATGGACGATCCGCAGAACAGCAGCGACCCGTTGGGCAGTACCTCGGCGAGGTCCCTGGCCAGCCGCGGCTCGGTCAGCCCCGAGGAGCCGAGCACCTCGTCGAGCGCGTGGCGGGCGAGGTGTTCCGCGTGCCGCCAGTCGCGCAGCCAGGCGTCCCCTCCCGCGGCGATCGGGATCTCCACCGCCTGCGCCACCTGGGTCGCGGAACGCGTCGGGTCGGGCCACCTGGTCAGGTCGGGGGCCACCACGATGTGCTCCTCGGCCCGACGCAGCCACGACAGCAGCGGGCGCGAAAGCCCGGGGCGGCCGAGGGTGACCACCACGTCCGGCTGGTGGGCGTCGGCCCATTCCTGGTCGCCCAGGAGGAAGTGATAGGTGGAGATCGCGTGGTCGCCGTACCTGCCGCCGCCGTTGGGCTCCGACAGCACGGGCCAGCCCGCCATGCCGGCGGCCGCGACGTACCGCCGCACGTTGGCGGCGCCGTCGCCGATGACCAGGGCGCCGCGGCGCGTCGGCGGGATGTGCAGGGCGGCGGAGGGCGGCGCGACCCGCGCCCGCATCCACGGGCCGGAGGCGTCGCCGTTGAGCGGCTCGCACCAGCTCGCGTCGCCGTCGGGGATCAGCGGCTCGCGGAATGCCACGTTGAGGTGGACGGGACCGGGGTCGGGCGGCCCGGCGGCGCGCTGGCAGGCCCGGCACACCAGCGATCGCCAGTAGGCCACCTGGCCGGGCCGCTCCTCGGGAACGCCGACCTCGGCGAACCAGCGTACGGCCGAGCCGTACAGCTTGACCTGGTCGATCGTCTGGTTGGCGCCGGTGCCGCGCAGTTCGGGCGGCCGGTCGGCGGTCAGCACGAGCAGCGGCACGCCAGACTCCGACGCCTCGATGACGGCGGGGTGGAAGTTGGCCGCCGCCGTGCCCGAGGTGCAGATCAGGGCGACCGGCCGCTCCGACCGCTTGGCAAGGCCGAGCGCCAGATACGAGGCCGAGCGCTCGTCTATGCGCACGTGCAGCCGCAGCCGCGACTCGCCGTACGCGGCGAGCGCCAGCGGCGCGGACCGGGAGCCGGGGGCGAGCACCACGTCGGTGACCCCGCAGCGCACCAGTTCGTCGATCAGGACGGTCGAGAGCGCGGTCGCCGGGTTCACCGCCGTGCCTCCAGAACGCCCCGGTCGGCCCGGTTCGTGTCCAACCGCCCGTCTCCTCCCGTTCCCGCAGCCGCAAGCGTACGGCAAAACGGAGAGGCCACCGCCATCGCGTGGCCTCTCCCCGCCCCCGTCAGGGCCGTCGGGGATACTTCGAGAAGTCCGGCTTGCGCTTCTCCTTGAACGCGTCGCGGCCCTCCTGGGCCTCCTCGCTCATGTAGTAGAGCAGCGTCGCGTCGCCGGCGAACTGCTGCATGCCGGCCGCGCCGTCGGTCACCGCGTTGAGCGCGCCCTTGAGCATGCGCAGCGCGAGAGGCGACTTCTCCAGCAGCTCGCGCGCCCACTGGACGGTCTCCTCCTCCAGGCGCTCGATCGGCACGACGGCGTTGACCAGACCCCACTGGAGCGCGGTCTGGGCGTCGTACTGACGGCACAGGTACCAGATCTCGCGGGCCCGCTTGAGGCCCACGGTCTCGGCGAGCAGCCAGGAGCCGTATCCGCCGTCGAACGAGCCCACCTTGGGACCGGTCTGGCCGAACTTCGCGTTGTCCGCGGCGATGGTCAGGTCGCAGCAGACGTGCAGCACGTGACCGCCGCCGATCGCGTAGCCCGCCACCATCGCGATGACCGGCTTGGGGCAGCGGCGGATCTGCACCTGGAGGTCCAGGACGTTGAGCCGACCGATGCCGTGGGTCTTGTCGTCGACGTAGCCGTCGTCGCCGCGGATCTTCTGGTCACCGCCGGAGCAGAACGCCTTGTCCCCGGCGCCGGTGAAGATGATCACACCGACCTCGGTGTCCTCCTGAGCCCGGTCGAAGGCCTCGCGGAGCTCGAACAAGGTGGTGGGGCGGAAGGCGTTGTGCCGCTCGGGGCGGTTGATCGTGATCTTCGCCATCCCCTCGGCGGTCTCGTAGATGATGTCCTCGTACTCGCCCGACCGCTTCCAGTCGACCCCGCTCGTCACACCCGCTCCTTCGTCGTCACCTGCCAGGCGGCGGCCAGCGGCCACCGCGCCGGGACTAACCTTACGACCGTGCTCAGCTCTCCCGGACACCGCCCAGGACAGCGCCCAAAACAGCGACCCGTGCACGCCCTCGTCCTGCCTCCGGGGCCCGCCCTGTCCGAGGCCGTACGGCACGCCCTGACCGGCGAGGGGCCCGCCGTGCTGCCGCTGTCCCCCGACCTGCCGCGGCCCGCGCTGGCGGCGACGCTCGCCGCGCTGCGGCCCACCCACGTCGTCACCCAGGACGGGGTGCGGCGCGAGCCGGATGGCGAGCCGTCCGACGCGGCGCTGATCATCGCGACCTCCGGCTCCACCGGCGCCCCCAAGGGCGTGGAGTTGACGGCGGAGGCGCTGCTCGCGTCGGCCCGTGCCTCGCTGGCGAGGCTCGGCGCCCGCGAGGGCGACCGCTGGCTGTGCTGCCTGCCTCCCTCGCACATCTCCGGCGCGCAGGTGCTCGTCAGGTCGCTGCTGTGCGGCACCGAGCCGATCGTCCACTCGCGCTTCTCCCCCGAGGAGGTCGCCGCGAGCGGGGCCGACCACGTCTCGCTGGTCCCCACCCAGTTGCGGCGGATGCTGGACGCGGGGGCCGGCGTGGCGGCCTTCCGCACGATCCTCCTCGGCGGAGCCGCCGCTCCCCCCGGCCTGCTGGCCGAGGCACGGGCGGCGGGAGCCAGGATCGTCACCACGTACGGCTCCAGCGAGACGAGCGGCGGCTGCGTGTACGACGGCGTGCCGCTCGACGGCGTCGAGGTCAAGATCGGCGGCGACGGACGGGTGCGGATCGCGGGCCCGGTGCTGTTCTCGGGCTACCGCCTGCGCGATGAGCGGCCCTTCGAGGGCGGCTGGTTCGTCACCTCCGACCTGGGCTCGATCGAGGACGGGCGGCTCACCGTGCTGGGCCGGGCCGATGACGTGATCAACACCGGGGGCCGCAAGGTCGTGGCCGGCGTGGTCGCCGAGGTCCTGGCCGCGCACCCCGCCGTACGCGACGTCGTGGTCGTGGGCAGGCCCGACCCCGAGTGGGGTGAGATCACGGTCGCCGTGGTGGTCCCCCGGGACACCCGTGAGGTCACGCTCGACGAGCTGAGGGACTTCGCCAAGGAGCGGCTGCCGGCCTACGCCGCGCCACGCGCCGTCGAGCTGGTGTCCCAGATCCCCCTCCTTCCGAACGGCAAACCGGATATGGTCGCACTGAAGAACCGGAACTGAAGATCCGGAACCGCGGGTGACCGCCGTGCGTCTATGAGAGCGGGGAAGGGGGAAGCCCTATGCGACCGATCCGCCTCACGCCGGCCCACAAGATGACGGCCTCCGCCGTGCTCGTCGCCGTCGTCATCGTGGGCGGAGCGTCCGTCACCGCCGCCGCGTTCGCCGGACGCCTGGACGACGTCGCCAAGGTCGGCGACGCCCCCGCTGTCAAGATCCTCCCCGCCGACTCCGGCCGCGACGGCTTCGCCGGGCCGAGGATCACCCCCGGGGCCGATCCCGGCGTGGTGTCCGAGGCGCTCACGAACGACCCCGACGAGGTGGCCGGCTACTGGACTCCCGAGCGCATGGAGGACGCGCGTCCCATGCCGATGCCCGAGATCAGCGTCACCATCATCCCCGACTGAAATCCCGCACTGACATCCCCCACTGACATCCACGACTGACATCCACGGTCGCCCGGTTCATCCGTGCCACCCGGGCGGACCCAACAACCTCCCCCGCGGGGTGAGGGAACAAACCAGGCGCGAGAGCGTTATTGATACTGGTGCGCTGAGCCGCCGGACGCCGCGCCCCGATCGCAATCAGTGAAATCACGAACTCCGCAAGGAGGAGGTGTCCTCATGCCCCGGACCGCCGTGGCGGCCTCGCCCGAGTGCGAGGTGACCCGGACGACGCTCGACCTGCTGCTGGAGCGAGGCCGTGCGCAGGGTCGCCTTTCCCTGTCGGAGCTGCGCCAGGCCTTCGCCAAGGCCGGCGTCAGCCCTGTCGAGGGGCGCTCGATCCTGCGCGAGCTGACCGAGGCGGGCGTGAACCTGGCCGCCGAGCCCGGCTGCGACCCCGGAGCGGACAGCGGCAGCGTGGACAGTGGCAGCGCGGACAGTGGCAGCGCGGACGCCAAGAAGGGCAAGGCCCCGGCCAGGAAGTCCCGCCGGGCCGCGCAGGCCGAGGCCGCCACCAAGAAGCCCGCCACCAGGAAGCCCGCCGCGAAGACGCCCGCCACGGACGCCGACGAGGAGCCGCGCGACGAGGAACTCCAGGTCAACGAGACCGACGCCGAGGAGGGCGGGACGCTCGACCTCGACGACACCTCGTCGGTCATGGGCGACTCGGTGCACACCTACCTGAAGTCCATCGGCCGCCGCACGCTGCTCACCGCCGCCCAGGAGGTGGAGCTGGCCAAGCGCATCGAGGCCGGGCTGTACGCCGAGTACAAGCTGGAGACCGCCCAGGAGAACGGCGAGCGCCTCGCGCCGGGCGTCCGCGAGGACCTGGAGTGGGTCATCGAGGACGGCAGGCGGGCCAAGGACCACATGCTGGAGGCCAACCTCCGCCTGGTCGTCTCGGTGGCCAAGAAGTACACCGACCGCGGCATGGCCCTGCTCGACGTCGTGCAGGAGGGCAACCTTGGCCTGATCCGCGCCGTCGAGAAGTTCGACTACACCAAGGGCTACAAGTTCTCGACGTACGCCATGTGGTGGATCCGGCAGGCCATCCAGCGCGGCTTCGCCGACTCGGCCCGGACGATCCGGCTGCCCGTCCACGTGCTGGAGATGCTGTCGAAGCTGTCGCGCGTCGAGCGTGACATGCACCAGCGGCTCGGCCGGGAGCCCACGCCCGAGGAGCTGGCCGTCGAGCTGGACAAGACCCCCGACCAGATCGAGGAGCTGCTGCGCACCAGCCGACAGCCGATCAGCCTCGACTCGACCATCGGGGAGGACGGCGAGACCAGGATCGGCGACCTCATCGAGGACGTCGACTCCCCCGAGGCGTCGGAGGTCGTGGACCGGCAGTTGCTGGCCGAGCAGCTCAAGGGCGTGCTCGGCAACCTGTCGCCGCGCGAGGCCAAGATCATGAGCCTGCGCTTCGGGCTGGCCGACGGCAAGCCGCACACGCTGGACGAGATCGGCAAGCACCTGGGCCTGACCCGGGAGCGGATCCGCCAGCTCGAGAAGGAGTCGCTGTCCAAGCTGCGCCACCCGAGCAACACCCGCCCGCTGCTCGACTGGGCCAGCTGACCGCCCCGGCATCGTACGGCCCGCGTCCCCTCAGGGGCGCGGGCCGTACGGCTTCACGGGAGTGTGCTCAGCGACCGGCGGAGGCCAGGCCCTTGCGCACGTCGCGCGGGGTCAGCCGGGCCGGGTCGCCGGTCTTGCCGGCACGGGGCACCCGGGGGATGTCGCTGAGGCGGTGCGCCTCGCGCAGGGTGCGCAGCCGGTTCACCTCGTCGGTCCACAGCGCGCCGTCGGGGGTGGCCCTCGCCTTGCGCCGGGCGATCCTGCTGTCGTAGGACTTCACGCCGTAGGTGGCGCGCTGCCCCGCCTCGGCGGCGCGCAGCGCCTCGGTCAGCGCGGCGTCGAGGCCCAGGGCCGCCTCGCGGAGCTCGGGGAGCGCCACACCTGCCGCCTTCGCCTCCTGGAACCGCCGCTGCGCCGCACTGAGCCTGTCCAGCACGTGGTCGAAGTTCGCCCGGGTCGCCAGATCCGCGTGGTAGCGGACCTCCGCCTCCCGGCTCACCCGCGGACGGAAAAACGCCATCGTCAGCCCCTTCGTATCGGCTCGCGCGTCTGAACTCACGTCGCAAGCGGTAGCGTACGCGGTCCGCGCGAGGGTTCGCGCCGCAGGGTGCGCCGCCCTTTACGAAGTAAGGCAGTGTGTGGCAGCATGATCGGCATGCCTGCCAAGCGACCGCCCGTCCCCCTGTCCCGGGAGCGGATCATCGACGCCGCCCTGCACATCGCCGACGGGCAGGGCCTGCGCCGGCTGACCATGCGCCGCCTCGGCGACGCGCTCCAGGTGGAGGCCATGGCCATCTACCACCACCTGCCGCGGGGCAAGGAGGCCCTGATGGACGCGCTCGCCGAGCACGTGACGACGGTGGAGGTCGACCCGGCCGCCGCCGCCACCTGGCAGGACAGCGCGCGCGCCTGGGCCCGCGCGAGCCGCGCGGCGCTGCTGGAGCATCCGGGTGTGCTCTCGCTGGCCCTGACCAAGCCTCCGAAGGGCTCCGCCCTCATAGCGATCAGGGAGCAGACCGAGCAGTTGCGCGAGGCGGGGGCCGGCGACCCGGCGGGCGCGGTCCGCGCGCTGCGGGCGTACGTGTTCGGCAGCGTGGCCGTGGAGGTCCAGCAGTCGGGGTGGGCCGATCCGGACGCCGAGGTGCGCGACGCCCGCACGGCCGAGGGCGAGCGCGACTTCGAGCACGGCCTCGACGCCCTGATCTCCGGGCTCGGCGGCTGAGTACCGGCGGATTTCCGGGCCGTCCACATCCATTCTCGTCCGGAAGCCGAAACCTGTGATCCCCTGGTTACCAGGCCGTCGGCGTGTCGAGGCCCGAGCGTTGCCGGCAATGGGGCATTCTTGTGTACTAGGTCACATCAGTGCGCGCGAGCCTGCTCGGGGTGCGGCCGGGTCCCCAGCCCGACCGGCGGAAATGCTCCGAACTGACTATGTCGTACCGATGCGGCCGAGCCGCAAACTGGTGTAGTCCAGTGTGGTGTTCGTCATACCGAGCCCCCTCGCGCTGAACGAGGACACTCCTGACGGCACCCGCGGGACACCCGCAAGGCAAAACGAGCGAACGAACGAAAAGACACGGAGCCCCGGCGATGTGCCCTCATGAACCGGCCTGTCCCACCGCGGACGCGAAGGATCGAGAAGCCGCCCGCACGATAGCCTGCCACCCCGAACAGGGCTGGAGTCTGCTCTGCAACGGCGTCGTGCTGTTCGAGGACACCGGCGAACTGCTGCCGGACGGCGGCGTCATCGCCCCGCATCGCCCCACCGACATGGCCATCAGCGCCGCCTAGCACTCACCGGGCGACGACAGCCACCGTGCCACCACCTCGCCCACCCGGGCGGGGTCCTTCTTGAACTCGTGCCCCTCCCCCGGGAGGACCACGAGACGTGCGGCGTCCTTCTCGTCAGGCACGCCGAACGGATCCCGATCCCCGTTGACCACGAGCACGGGGGTCCCCGCCTGCCGCAGTTCCTCCGCCCGTGAGCGTTCCGGCTTTCCCGGCGGGTGCAGCGGGAACGCGAGCGCCACCACCGCCTCCGCCCCCGCGGCGCGCGCGGTGCGGCAGGCGACCCGCGCGCCGTTGCTCCGCCCGCCCTGGACGAGCGGCAGGCCCGGATGGCGTTCGCGCAGCGCGGCGACGACCGCCAGCCACGCCTCGTCCTGCTTGGCCGCCGGCCCCGGCGCCCGCGCGCCGCGCAGCCGGAACGGCTGGACCACCCGGGCGACCGTGCCCCCTGCCGCCAGCACCGCGTCGCGTACGGCGAGCAGGTCCGGGGCGTCCACCCCGCCCCCGGACCCGTGCGTCAGCACCAGCAGCAGCCGGGGATCGGCCGCCTCGTCCACCTCGGCCAGGGCACGGCCGTGCGGGGTCTCGATCTCCAGCGTGGTTCCCATGGCGGCGACCGTATCGGCTCGGCCCCGGGCGGCTCAGCCCCGGGGAGGAAGTGCGCACCCTACGCGAGGAGGATGGCAGGCCTCGTGAGATAGGACACAATGACGTGATGCCAGAGATCGCATCGCAACCGCCCACCCCGGGGCAGGGTTTCACATCGCCGCACCCCGGGGGGACGCAGACGACCCGGCAGGACCTGCGCGCCGTCATGGCGGCCCGCCGGGACCTCGGTCCCGAGTACGAGGACGCGCTGGTCGACTCGTTCCTCGACAAGCTCGACGTGGAGATCGCCGCACGGGTGCGGAACGAGGTCGCCGCGCAGATCGGGCGTCAGCCGCTCGCCGAGAAGCGCTCGAAGGACAACAGCACCGTGGGCATGGCCATCGGGTCGCTGGCCCTGGGCATCCCGCTGACCGCGATCGCGGCGAACGCCGCGGACGCGCCGGGGCTCCTGCTCGCCTGGGGCGGGATCGTCGCGGTCAACCTCGCGCACGCCCTCAGCCGGCGTCCCCGGCGCTGAGCCCTCCGTCCATGGCCGGGCGGACGTCCCGCCCGAGCCGCAGCCGCACCTGCTCGGACAGCGCCGGATCGGGATGGTCGAGACCGTAGCGCCACACGGTCTCGGCGTCGGCGTCGCGGCCGCGCAGCGGCAGTGTGCGGGCCAGCAGTTCGATCGCCAGCGCGCCGGTGCCGGCGTCCGCCCCCTCCTGGCGGCTGTCCTCCACGGCCCCGGCGAACTGCGCGCACGCCATCTCCAGATGGGCCAGGCCGAGCAGCACCCGCAGGCGCGCCGGGTCGGCCACCGCGCTGACGGAGAGGGCCTCCAGCAGGACGTCCGCGGCCTGCTCCGGCTCGCCGTCCTCCAGCAGCCGCTCGGCCATGCGCTCGACCACGACGGACAGGCCGTCGCCCGCCTCGCCGCGGTCCTGCGCGTTCTCGTCCGCGGCGAGCTCCGCGAAGATCGCGGCCGCACCGTCGAGGTCGCCGCTCTCGGCGAGCCGGCGCGCGTGGTCGAGCCGCCCGGAATCGATGGCCGTCATGAGGGGGCCTCACAAGGGGTCGCAGGTTACCGGAGAACGATCACCGAGATCCTAACCAGCGGAGCCCTCGCCGGGGGCGGCATTCAGGCGGTACGCACCGGACCCGCCCACCTTGATCGACGATGGGACGTACTCTGCGGGAGTCGAGGTCACAGAGTGAAGCGAGGGGTAGATGAGCTTCAGGCTTGAGGGGCCGGTCATGGAAGGGGCGCTCGTGCGCCTGGAACCGCTGTCCCACGCCCACGCGGCGGACCTCGCCGCGGCGGCGGAGGAGGACCGCGGTTCCTACGACTTCACCTGGGTGCCCAGGTCGGCCGAGATCGGGGAGTACATCGACGCGCAGCACGCCAGGGCGGCGGCCGGGAAGCTCGCCCCGTACGCGCAGGTGTCCATCGCGTCCGGGCGGGCTGTCGGGGCCACCGCCTACTGGGATCCGCGGCTGTGGCCGGACGGCGACCGCCTGTGCGCGATCGAGGTCGGCTTCACCTGGCTCGCGGCCTCTGCTCAGGGCACCGGCGTGAATGCCGAGGCGAAGCTGCTGCTGCTCCGCCACGCCTTTGAGACATGGGAGGTGGAGCGGGTCGACATGAAGACGGATGCCCGCAATCTTCGCTCCCGCGCCGCACTCGCCAAGATCGGCGCGCACTTCGAGGGCGTCCTGCGCCGCTGGTCCCCCTCCTGGGCCCCCGGCGAGGACGGCCTCCTCCGCGACTCGGCGATGTTCTCCGTGGTCGGACCCGAATGGCCGCATTGCCGGGCGAAACTGGAGGCCCGGCTGTCCGGGATCCCCCGCGGCGGCGGGGCCGGCCAGGGCCGGCCCCGCTTCGAGTAGCGTCCGCCCGCGTGACGCCCGGGCCGACGCTCAGGTCGACGCTCAGTCCTCGTACGCCTCCAGGGGCGGGCAGGAGCACACGAGGTTGCGGTCGCCGTACGCCTGGTCGACGCGGCGCACCGGCGACCAGTACTTGTCCTCCCGCAGGCCGGGCACCGGGTAGGCGGCGACCGCCCGCGAGTACGGGTGGGCCCACTCGTCGGCGGTGAGGCACTCCGCCGTGTGCGGGGCGTTGCGCAGCGGGTTGTCGGTCTTGTCGAACTCGCCCGACGCCACCTTGCCGATCTCACGCCGGATGGCGATCATGGCGTCGGCGAAGCGGTCGAGTTCGGCCAGGTCCTCGCTCTCGGTGGGCTCGATCATCAGGGTGCCCGCGACCGGGAACGACATCGTGGGCGCGTGGAAGCCGTAGTCGATCAGCCGCTTGGCCACGTCGTCGACGGTTACGCCGGTCTCCTTGGTGATCTGGCGCAGGTCGACGATGCACTCGTGCGCGACCAGGCCGCCCCTGCCGGTGTAGAGCACCGGGTAGTGCGGCGCCAGCCGCCGGGCCAGGTAGTTGGCCGACAGAATCGCCTGCTCGGTGGCCTGCCGCAGCCCGTCGCCGCCCATCATCCTCACGTACGCCCAGGAGATCGGCAGGATGCCCGCCGAGCCGTACGGCGCGGCCGACACGTGCGCGGGCAGGTGCTCGGCGAGGTGGGCCTTGACGGCCACCGGGCCGACGCCGGGCCCGCCGCCGCCGTGCGGGATGCAGAAGGTCTTGTGCAGGTTGAGGTGGGAGACGTCCGCGCTGAACTCGCCCAGCTTGGCCAGGCCGACCAGCGCGTTGAGGTTGGCGCCGTCGACGTAGACCTGGCCGCCGACCTCGTGCACCCGCGCGCAGATCTCGACGATCGTCTCCTCGTACACGCCGTGCGTGGACGGGTAGGTGACCATGATCGCGGCGAGCGCGTCGCGGTGCTTTTCGATCTTGGCGGTGAGGTCGCCGAGATCGACGTTGCCGTTCTCGTCGCAGGCCACCACGACCACCCGCATGCCCGCCATGACGGCGCTCGCGGCGTTGGTGCCGTGCGCGGAGGACGGGATGAGGCACACGTCACGGCCGTCCTCGCCGCGGGAGCGGTGGTAGGACCTGATGGCCAGCAGCCCGGCGAACTCGCCCTGGGACCCCGCGTTGGGCTGGATCGACACCCGGTCGTAGCCGGTGACCTCGGCCAGCCAGCCCTCCAGCGTCGCGATCAGCTCGGCGTACCCCTCGGCCTGGTCCGCGGGCGCGAACGGGTGGATCGAGGCGAACTCCGGCCAGGTGATGGGCTCCATCTCGGTGGTCGCGTTGAGCTTCATCGTGCACGAGCCCAGCGGGATCATCGAGCGGTCGAGCGCGATGTCCTTGTCCTGGAGGCGACGCAGGTAGCGCAGCATGGCCGTCTCGGACCGGTAGGAGTGGAACACCGGGTGGGTGAGGAAGTCCGAGGTCCGCTGCAGACCCGCGGGGAGGGCGTCGGGCGTCACCCGGTCGAGGTCCTCGACCACGACCCGCTCGACGCCGAACGCCTCCCAGACGGCCCTCAGGTGGGCGGTGGCGGTCTTCTCGTCGCAGGCGACGCCGACGTGGTCCTCGTCCGCGAGCCGCAGGTTCACGCCCCGCTCGGCCGCGGCGGCCACGACCTCGGCGGCCCGCCCGGGCACGCGGGCGAGCACGGTGTCGAAGAAGTCGTCGTGGACGACCTCCACGCCGCCCTCGCGCAGCCCGGCGGCCAGGACGGCCGCGTGGCGGTGCGCCCGCTGGGCGATCCTCCTCAGGCCGTCCGGGCCGTGGTAGACGGCGTACATGGACGCCATGACGGCGAGCAGGACCTGCGCGGTGCAGATGTTGCTGGTGGCCTTCTCCCGCCGGATGTGCTGCTCGCGGGTCTGCAGGGCGAGCCGGTAGGCCGGGCGGCCGTCGGCGTCCACGGAGACGCCGACCAGACGGCCCGGCATCTGCCGCTGCAGGCCCTCGCGGACCGCCATGTACGCGGCGTGGGGGCCGCCGTAGCCCAGCGGGACCCCGAAGCGCTGGGAGGAGCCGACGGCGATGTCGGCGCCCTGGTCGCCCGGGGTCTCCAGCAGGGTCAGCGCCAGCAGGTCGGCCGCGGCCACGCACAGCGCGCCCCTGTCGTGGGCCCGCTCGGCGACCTCGCGGAAGGACGCCACCCGGCCGCTCGCGCCCGGGTACTGCACGAGGACCCCGAAGCACTCGGGCAGCTCACCGGCGAGGTCGGACTCCACCAGCGTGATGCCGAGCGGCTCCGCGCGGGTCGCCAGCACGGCCTTGGTCTGCGGCAGAGCGTCCGCGTCCACCACGAACACGTCGGTCTTGACCTTGCTCGCCCGCCTGGCCAGCGTCATCGCCTCGGCCGCGGCGGTCGCCTCGTCGAGCAGGGACGCGCCGGCGACGTCGAGGCCGGTGAGGTCGGACACGACCGTCTGGAAGTTCAGCAGCGCCTCCAGCCGCCCCTGCGAGATCTCCGGCTGGTACGGCGTGTACGCGGTGTACCAGCCCGGGTTCTCCAGCACGTTGCGCTGGACGACGCCCGGCGTGATCGTGTCGTGGTAGCCGAGGCCGATCATCGGGGTCAGCACCCGGTTGCGGGCCGCGAGTGCGCGCAGTTCGGCCAGCGCCTCGGCCTCCCCCACCGCCTCGGGCAGGTTCAGCGGCGCCTTCGTGCGGATCGCCTCCGGCACGGCCACCGCGACCAGGTCGGCCACCGACTCGTAGCCGACCGCCTCCAGCATCCGGGCGCGGGCGGCCTCGGAGGGGCCGAGATGACGGGTCGCGAAGGGCGGTGCGGCGAGATCGCGAAGTGTGGACCGATCGGTCATGACAGGGGCCTCCTGGACGGGTCGAGACCTGCGGCGACCGTCCGGCGCGCTAGGCGCGGCCGGTCGTGAAGCGGTCTCCCCCTCTGTCATCGGACCTGAGAGCTTCACCGGGCGTCGTCGTGCCCCGGTTTTCCCCTTCGGTGAGGCGCCACCTGGCCGGCGGGCCTGCTTTTCAGAGTCGCCTCGTCCGTGCGGTACGGATGCCTGAGAGATTCCGGGGAGGTTTGCTCCTTCGGCGCCCCTGTCGGACCAGAGGGCTCTCCCGCACGAGGTCGTCAGCCGTATCTACTGTACCGGCTACCCCGAATTGCCCCGTCTCGCACCTTGCGCAGAACCTCAGCCGGTCCTGCGGGCCTTTCTCCGGCGGGCCAGCTCGTCGGCCGGATAGTCCCCCTCCGCATCCGAGGCGGGCTCCGCGCGCTCACCGGGAAGCTCGGCCAGCGATCCTTCGACCTCCCGCCAGACCCGCCCGAGCGCGATGCCGAACACGCCCTGGCCGCCCTGCAGCAGGTCGATCACCTCGTCGGCGCTCGTGCATTCGTAGACGCTCACGCCGTCGCTCATCAAGGTGATCTGCGCCAGGTCGTTCACGCCGCGGTCGCGCAGATGCCGTACGGCGGTGCGTATCTGCTGGAGGGAGACCCCCGTGTCGAGAAGACGTTTGACGACCTTCAGGACGAGGATGTCACGGAAGCTGTACAGTCGCTGGGACCCGGATCCCTGGGCCGCCCTTATCGTCGGGAGCACGAGCTCGGTCCTGGCCCAGTAGTCGAGCTGCCGGTAGGTGATCCCGGCCGCCGCGCACGCCGTCGGCCCGCGGTATCCGATGCCCTGGGGCAGCGCCGTCGGCTGCTCGTCGAACAGCAGGCCCTGTTCGCCGGCGCGCTCCCGAGCCGCCTGCCGAACCGGGTCGTGCTGGCCGGCCGACTTACCCTCGCCGCTGCTGACCGCCACTGCGGACCTCCGGCTTTCTCTCATCCCACGGTCTGATCTGGGGGTTCGTGAATTACAACCGTGGTTTCCCTTGCACCGTAGGACCGAGGCCATCGTCAGTCAACGACCCCGTCCGGCGCGTCGTGAAGCGTAATCTCCCGAAATCGTCCGGCACGTCAGCCCGCCCGGCCGAAGTCTTCCGGTGTGATTTTGTCCAGGAACTCCCGGAACTTCTCCACTTCGTCTTCCTGGTCGTCGGGCATGCTCACGCCCGCCTCCTGGATCACGTCCTCACTGGCGTAGATCGTCGCGCCCGTGCGCAGCGCCAGGGCGATCGAGTCGGAAGGACGGGCGCTCACTTCCACGCCGTTGGAGAACACCAGGTCGGCGAAGAAGATCCCGTCGCGGAGCGCGACGATATTGACGGTGCGCAACCGCACCCCAAGGGCCTCAAGAACGTCACGGAACAAGTCGTGGGTCAGCGGCCTGGGCGGCGGCTCCTCCGCCTGGGCCAGTGCGATGGCGGTCGCCTCGGTCATGCCTATCCAGATCGGGAGGTACCGATCGCCGCTCGTCTCCTTCAGGAGCACGATCGGCTGGTTGGTGGGCATCTCAACGCGAACCCCCACGACCTCCATCTGCAACACGGGCGGCTCCGTCTCAAAGCGTCGCGGCATATCACCAGGCATTCAACGTAACACCCACGGGGGAGCGGATGTGCCGGTCACCGCCCCAGAACGCCCCTAACACCCCCACGCAGTAACGCATTGTGCAGTTCCTGCAGAAGTCCGGAGATCTCCCGTGCGGTCTCGTCCGCCTCCGCGATCGCGCCCGGCGCCTTACGCCGCAGCAGCGGGGCCACCGCCTGCTCGATCAGACCGGTCTCCCGGTCCACTGCCGCGCGCACCGCTCTCAGGTGCCGTGCCTGGAGGCCGAACCGCGCCAGCGCCCCCACGCTGCGCGCCACCTCCAGCGCCTCCCCGTCGTACCGGCGCGCCACGGGAACGACCAGGCCGTAGCTCTCCATCTCGGCCAGCGTCTCCTCGTCGATGCCTGCGGCCTCGATGAGCTCCTCGCGGCTGAGACGCACCGGCGGGGCGGCGTCGGGCACGGCGGCGGGAACGGCGTGCGGACGGGCCGCCTGCTCGTCCAGCTGGTCCTTGATGACCCGCAGCGGCAGGTACTGGTCGCGCTGCGCGCGCAGGATGTATCGCAGGCGCTCGACGTCGGTGTAGGTGAACTTGCGGTACCCAGAAGGACTCCGCTGGGGCTCTATCAGCCCCTCACCCTCCAGAAACCGGATCTTGGAGACGGTCACGTCGGGGAACTCGCTCTGCAGCAGGGCGAGCACCTCCCCGATGCTCATGAACGCCCGTACGGCCTGCGCGCTCATGACTCCTCCTCCTCAGCGATCACAGCCCTCCGGGACCACGCGTGAGGAACACCAGCCGGAACTTACCGATCTGCACCTCGTCGCCGCCCTGCAGCGGAGACTCCTCGATACGCTCCCGGTTGACGTAGGAGCCGTTCAGGCTGCCCACGTCACGCACGGTGAACTGGCCACCGCGCCGGTAGAACTCCACGTGCCTCCTGGACACGGTCACATCGTCCAGGAAAATGTCGCTTTCCGGGTGGCGACCCGCCGTGGTGAGGTCGCTGTCGAGCAGAAACCGGCTGCCCGCGTTCGGGCCCCGCATGACCACCAGGAGAGCCGTGCCCGGGGGCAACTGCTCGACCGCCGACCTGTCCGGCAGAAGCGTCTGGCCCGTCTCCGCCTCGAGCGCCTCGAGCGAGATCGTCGAGGTCGTGTCGGCGGCGACGGGCGCGGGAGCGCTCAGCGGCGAACCGCATCGTGAACAGAAACGGGCATCCTCGGGGTTGGCATGACCGCACTGCGTGCAGTAGACGCTGGGCATCGAACGGCTCGGCCTCTCTCACGACTTGCTCAGGACTAGCTCAAACTGCGAATGCCGCAACTTACGCTGATCAGGCACAAAGGTCAAGACCGCGGCTGGGCGCGGACTGACCAACGCTACAGCCAGCGGCGGTTCAATGTCATCTAGCTCCCGCCGCTTGTTCGACGACACGGGCCCAGCGCTCCAGGAGCGCCTGGGCGGTGTCCATGTCGTGGCCCTCCGCCCACAGGTGGGTGACGGCCTCGGCGGGATCGGGCAGGACGAGCGCCCAGCTTCCGTCGTCCTCCACCACGCGGACCCCGTCGGTGGTGTCCAGGCGGTAGCCCTCGGCCGCCTCGACGACCGACCGCATCACCGCGCCCTTGTGCGCCCAGGGCGTGGGGACGGTCCGCTTGAGCAGCTTGGCCTCCGGGATCCTGGCGTCGATCTGGCTGAGCGACAGCCGGGTGCGCGCGACCAGGCCGAGCAGGCGCAGGAACACCGCCAGGCCGTCCACGGTGTGCGCGAACTCCGGGACGATGAAGCCGCCCTTGCCGTCGCCCGCGAAGATCGTGTCGGGGTGCCTGGCCGAGCGTGTCAGCGTGTCGAGGCTCGTCGCCGCCCAGTCGACCTGCACGCCGTGGAACCGGCACACCATCTCCGCCACCCGCGTCGTGGTGACCGGCAGCGCCACCCGCCCGCCCCGGCGCTCGGCCGCGACCAGGTCGAGCACGACGAGCAGCGCGCGCTCCTCGCTGATCAGCTGGCCCATCTCGTCCACCAGGGAGACCCGCTCCCCCACCGGGTCGAACCGCACGCCGAAGGCGGCCCGCGCCGACGACACCAGCTCCCCCAGCCGCTGCAGGTCGCGGCGGCGCTCGGCCAGCGTCTCCGTGGGCGAGATGTCGTCGAGCCGGTTGTTCACGGTCAGCACGTCGACCCCGGCCCGGCCGAGCAGGCTCGGCAGCACGAGTGAGGAGGTGCCGCCCGCGCAGTCGACCACGACCTTCATCTCGGTGTCCTTGACGCCGGACATGTCGATGCAGGCCAGCAGCTCCCTTGCGTAGGTGTCGACGGCGCGGGCCGGGAAGGTCAGCTCGGCGATCTCGCCGGGGAACGCCCTGCGGTACTCCTGCCGGGAGAACACCCGCTCCAGCTTGCGCTGGGCCGCCTGGGACAGGTCGGCCCCCGTCTCGTCCATGAAGACGATGTCGACGCTCTGCGGGTCGCCCGCCGTGGTGCGCAGGGCGATGCCGCCCCTGACGTTCTCCCGCGAGGTGTTGAACCGGGCGACCGGCATGGCGGCGGCCTCCAGGTCGACCACGTTGATCGCGCTGGAGTTCAGCGCGCTGATCACCGCCCGCTTGAGCGCCCGCGCCGCGCGCGAGGCGTCGCGTGAGGTGACGACCGTGTCGCCCTTGCGCAGCGTCGTGGCGTACGCGCTGGCCAGCCGTACGCACAGCTCCGGGGTGATCTCCACGTTGACCAGCCCGGAGACCCCGCGGGGCCCGAACAGGCTGCGCTGGCCGCGCGACTCCCAGATGACGCTGGTGTTGACGACCGTGCCCGCCTCGATGGTCTTGAACGGGTAGATCTTCACGCCGGAGGAGACGTACGCCTCGGCCTCGATGACGCACTCGTCGCCGACGACCGCGTTCTCCTCGATCCTGGCGCCGGTCATCACGTCGGTGTTCTTGCCGATCACGCAGCCGCGCAGGTGGGCGGCCGGGCCGACGTACACGTTGTCGCTGACCACGGCGCGGTGCAGGAACGCGCCCTCCTTGACGACGGCGTTGCTGCCGAGCACGGTGTACTCCCGCAGCTCCGCGCCGGCCTCGACCTTGGCGTAGTCGCCGATGTAGAGGGGGCCCTTGAGCACCGCGTCGGGGTCCACCGACGCGCCCTCGGCGGCCCACACGCCCGGGGCCAGCTCGAAGGCGTCGAAGTCGACCTTGACCTTGCCCTCCAGCACGTCGGCCTGGGCCTTGAGGTAGCTCTCGTGCGTGCCGACGTCCTCCCAGTAGCCATCGGCCACGTAGCCGAACAGCCGGCAGCCCCGTTCGAGCAGCCTGGGGAAGATGTCGGACGACCAGTCGACCGACTGGCCGGGGGCGATCTCGTCGAGGACCGACGGCTCCATGACGTAGATGCCGGTGTTGACCGTGTCGGAGAACACCTGGCCCCAGGTGGGCTTCTCCAGGAAGCGCTGGATGCGGCCGTTCTCGTCCACGATGATGATCCCGAACTCCAGCGGGTTGGGCACCCGCTTGAGCCCGATGGTGACCAGCGCCCGGTTCTCGCGGTGGAACCTGAGCATGTCGGTCAGGTCGATGTCGGTGAGCGCGTCACCCGAGATGACCAGGAAGCGGTCGTCGCGGAGCTTGTCCGCGGCGTTCTTCACGCTGCCCGCCGTGCCGAGGGGGACCTCCTCGGTGGCGTAGTGCAGGCTCATGCCCAGCTCGTCGCCGTCGCCGAAGTAGTTGCGGATGAGGGCGGCCAGGAACTGCACCGTGACCACGGTCTCGGTGAACCCGTGCCGCTTCAGCAGCCGGAGCACGTGCTCCATGATCGGCCGGTTGATGATGGGGAGCAGGGGCTTGGGCTGGTTGGCGGTCATCGGCCGCAGCCGTGTCCCCTCCCCGCCCGCCATGACGACGGCCTTCACGGGTCACCCCTTCGTTAGCTGGCGCACCTGTACGACATACAACACCCCCGCCCACCAATACAGACCAGTTCCCCAGATGGCGAAGGCCCATCCGAAGATCGCGGCAATCTCGGCGTACCATCCCTCGTGCGAGGCGAGGAACAGCAGCGGGAACGCGTACATCAGGGCCGCGGTGCCCGCCTTGCCGAGGAAGTGCACGGGCAGGGCCGGGCCGTACCCGTGCCGCCGCAGCAGCGGCGGGATCCACAGCATCAGCACGTCGCGCAGCGGCACCGCGAGCGCCAGCCACCAGGGCACCACGTCCCGCAGGACCAGGCCGGCCAGGGTGGCGAGGATGTAGAGGCGGTCGGCCAGCGGGTCGATGAGCCGGCCGAGCCTGCTGACCTGGTTCCAGGCGCGGGCGAGCTTGCCGTCGAGCCAGTCGCTGAAGCCCGCGAGCGCCAGCAGCGCGATGGCCCACCCGTCGGCGTGCGGACCCAGCACGAGCCAGAGGAAGACGGGCACGCCGAGCAGCCGCAGGGCGCTCAACAGGTTGGGAACCGTCCAGATCCGGTCCTCGGCAGCGTTCACGCCCCAGACCCTACATGCCGCCCTTGCTGCCGCTTCGTGGAGGATCCACGGGGTTGAACGCCGTGTCGACCAAGCCGAACCTGTGCGCCATGACCGCCGCCTGGGTGCGGTTGCGCAGCCCCAGCTTCTCGATGAGCGCGGCGACGTGGCTCTTGACCGTCGTCACCCCCACGTGCAGCCGGTCGGCGATCTCGGCGTTGGACAGGCCCACCCCCACGAGGGTGAGCACCTGCGCCTCCCTGCCGGTGAGGCCGGCCGGGAGCGGCGCCACCTGCCGCTCGGCGGCCAGGGCGCGTTCGACCACCCGCCGCAGCACGGACGGCGCGAGCGGGGGCTCCCCCGTCGCGGCGCGCCGCACCGACTCGACCATCCGTGCGGGCGGGTCGTCCTTGACCAGGAACCCGAGCGCGCCCGCCCCGAGGGCTGCGTAGAGGTCCTCGTCCTCGGAGAACGTGGTGAGCACGACGATCCGGGCGGACGGAGAGGCCGCGAGGATCCTGCGGGTGGCCTCGAGGCCGTCGACGCGCGGCATCCGCAGGTCCATCAGCACCACGTCCGGGTGGTGCCGCTCGGTCAGCCGCACGGCCTCGGCCCCGTCGGCGGCCTCGCCGCACACCTCCATGTCGCCCGCCGCCTCCAGCATCATCCGCACGCCCGCCCGCACCAGGGCCTGGTCGTCGGCGATCACGACGCGGATCACGCGAACCTCCCCACCCGGTGGCACGCCGCCGGCCGGCTCTCGCGGGGGACGGGCAGCGAGGCGGCGAGTCGCCAGCCGCCGTCCCCGGCGGGCCCCGCGGTGACGTGCCCGCCGAAGGCGCGGGCCCGCTCCCGCATGCCCGCGATGCCCTGGCCGTGGGACGGCAGCGCCTCCGGCGAACGGCGCTCGCCCGGGCCGTTGACCACCTCCACCGTGAGCGCGCCCTGGCGCATCGCGACGCTGACCTCCGCGAGGGCTCCCGGCCCCGCGTGTTTGAGCACGTTCGTCAGCCCCTCCTGGACGATCCTCGCCGCCGACGCCCGCACCACCAGCGGGGCCCGCTCCGCCTCCTCCGTCAGGCGCAGGCCGACGCGCAGACCGGCCGCCGACATCCGGGCCACGGCGTCGCGCAGCACGTCGTCCGGGTCGGCGAGCATGTCCCCGAGCGCGAGGTCGCCGCCCTGGTCGCGCAGCACCGCCAGCAGGCCGCGCAGGTCCTCCAGCACCCGGTGGCCGGTGTCCCTGATGTCGGCCAGCGCCTCGGCGGCCGGTCCGCTCGCCCCCGCGTACTGCGCGGCGCTCGCCCGCAGCACCATCGCCCCCACGTGGTGGGCCACGATGTCGTGGACGTCCCTGGCGATCCGTTCCCGCTCGGCGAGCCTGGCCGCCCTGGTCCGCTCCGCGGCGAGTTCCGCGGCGTGCCTGGCCTGGGCCTGGCGCACCCCCACGTAGCGGCCGATGGCCACGGGGGCGGTCACCATCGTCATCAGCGCGATGATCCGGAACGGGGTGACGTCCGCGGGGTCGTCCGCGACCACGACGGCGGCGACCGAGCAGGTCAGGGCGTACGCCGCGGCCAGCCACGGCCACGCGGCGCGGGTCGAGAAGACGCCGAGTGCCACCAGGGCGAGCAGTTGCAGGCTGCTTCCGGTCCTCGGCACGTAGTGGTCGGCCACGAGCAGCGCGGCGCACTCCAGCAGCAGGACCGCCCCCGGCAGGTGCCGTACGACGCCCAGCGCGAGCCCGGCGAGCATCACCCCCAGCGCGACCGCCCACACGGGTGGCGCGCCCGCGTGCCAGTGCGGCCAGGTGGTGAGCACCGACAGCGCGACCCCGCCGCCCGCGAGCAGCAGGTCGAGCAGCGGCGCCGGGTCCTCCTTGCGGCGTCCCTCCTGGCTGTGCAGGTAGCGGCCGATCAGCACGGGAGCCGCGATCAGTCCGACGGAGTAGAACCAGGTGGTGCCCGTGAACGCGACACCGGGGTCGGCGAGGTTCACCGCCGTCGCGGCGCAGGCGAGCAGGGCCACCGGCGCCGTCCTGCCCCAGCCGCGCGACCTGGCCAGCACGCCCACCGAGATCGGCAGCAGGACCTGCAGGGTGTTGACGGTGTACGCGCCGAGCTGGTCGCAGATCACCAGCAGCACGGACAGGTAGACGGCCACGGGTCCCGGCCGGCGGCGCACCAGGCCCATCGGCAGCCCGGCCAGCAGCGCGAACCCCACGCCCACCCAGCCGGGGGCGGGGCCGCGCCAGGAGCCGGCGCTGACGAGCACGTCGAGGCCGGTCCCGCACACCGCCAGCCCGGCGTCGAGGGCCACGCCGCGCGAGAACGCGACGGGCCTGCCGGTGAGGATCGGGCGCGTCGAGGGCCACCGCATGAGGGAACGCTACCGCCCTCCCGCGGCGAGGCCGGTCCTCCATGTGGACGACCGGCCTCCTCCTTCTGGCCGGTCCCGCTCCGCCCGCCGGACTCCACCTCGGTCCTGACGGCGGGCGGGAATGGCCGGGGTCGCGGCCTAGCGTCGCCGCATGACCAGCGAATCAGCGATCTTCTTCAGGCAGTTCCTGCGCTCCCCCGCCGTGACAGGGGCGGTCGCGCCCAGCTCACGGCGGTTGTCCGAGGCGGTGTGCGTGCCGGTGCCGGAGCGCGGCGACCCCGTCGTGGTCGAGCTCGGGCCTGGCACCGGCCCCTTCACCGCCGAGATCCAGCGCCGGCTCGGCGGGCGGGGACGGCACCTGGCGGTGGAGATCAACCCGCTGCTGGCCGGGCGTCTCGCCGCCCGTTATCCGGGGGTGGAGCTCGTGGTCGACGACGCCGCGCGGCTGCCCGAGCTGCTCGCCGCCCGGGGCGCGGCCGCCGCCGACGTGATCGTGAGCGGGCTGCCCTGGGCGGCGTTTCCCCCTTCGCACCAGGCGGGCCTGCTGCGTGCGGTGGTCGCCTCGCTGACGCCGGGGGGCGCGTTCACGACGTTCTCGTACGTCCACGCCCGCGTGCTGCCCGCGGCCCTGCGGTTCCGCCGCGGGCTCGGCCGCGCCTTCGAGGAGGTGGTGACAGGGCGCACGGTGTGGCGGAACCTGCCGCCCGCCTTCGTCCATCACGCCCGGCGGCCCCGCCGGTGATGTCAACGGTGATCTCAAAGGTGATCTCGCGGGGCGCCGAACCGCATTCTAGAGTGACGGCATGGACTTCACGCTGCCGGAGAGCGCCGAGGCGGTGCGCCGGGGCATCGCCGACATCTGCTCGCGCTACGACATGGACTACTGGCAGCGTTGCGAGGCGGACAAGCGCTGGCCTGAGGAGGTCTGGGCCGACCTGGCCAAGGGCGGCTGGCTCGGTCTCGCCGTGCCCGAGGAGCACGGCGGAGGCGGGCAGGGCCTGCTGGAACTGGCCGTGGCCACCGAGACCCTGTCCGCCTCAGGCTCCGCCGGCGGCTCGGCGTTCATGTACGTGCTGACGCCCGGTTTCGGGGCGCTCACGCTGGCCAGGCACGGCACGGCCGAGCAGCGGGCCGCGCTGCTGCCGAAGCTGGCCACCGGTGAGATCGAGACCTGCTTCGCGCTGACCGAGCCCGACGCCGGGTCCAACTCGCTGGCGATCTCGACCTTCGCCCGCAGGGACGGCGACGACTTCGTCGTCAACGGCCAGAAGATCTGGATCACCGGGGTGCAGCGGGCCACCTGGATGCTGCTCGTCACCCGGACGATTCCGGCGGAGCGAGCCAGGCCGCGCACGGACGGGCTGACGGTGTTCCTCGTGAACGTCCCGGAGGCCGTGGCCGCCGGGCGGCTGTCCTACCGGCCGATCCCCAAGATGGGCGCGAACACCACGCCGTCGAACATGGTCTTCGTCGACGACCTGCGGCTGCCCTCCTCCAGCGTGCTCGGCGAGGCCGACCGGGGCGTGGCCGTGCTGTGGGACGTGCTGAACCCCGAGCGGATCCTGCTCGCGGCCAGCGCGCTCGGCGGCGCAGAGGTCGCGCTCAGGGTGGCCGTCGACTACGCGAGGCAGCGGGAGGTCTTCGGCCGCCCCATCGGGGCCAACCAGGCCATCGCCTTCCCGCTCGCGCAGGTCAAGGCCAAGATCGAGCTGGCCAGGCTGATGCTGTACAAGGCCGCCTGGTCGTTCGACAACGGGCTGCCCTGCGGCACCGAGGCCAACATCGCCAAGCTCACGGCCTCGCAGGCCGCGTGGGAGGCCGCCGACGCCGCGTTCCAGACCCACGGCGGCATGGCGTACTCGCTGGAGTACCCCGTCGCGCGACTGCTGGCCGACGCGAGGATCGGCAGGGTCGCGCCGGTGACCGAGGAGTTGCTGCTCAACTACCTGGCCACTCAGGTGCTCGGCCTGCCGAGGAGCTTCTGACCCGCTCCCTCAGGAGCCGGCGCCAAGGGCGTCCCTGAGCCGGGCCGCGACGAGGTCGCGGGCCTCCAGCGCCTGGTCGAAGAACCCGGGCAGGCCGAAGAAGCCGTGCAGGGCGCCCTCGAAGCAGCGGTACTCCACCGGGACGCCCGCCCCGGCGAGCGCCCGCGCGTAGGCCGCGCCCTCGTGGCACAGCGGGTCGTACTCCGCCGTGATCACGGTCGCGGGCGCCAGGCCCGACTTGTCCGGCAGGTGGAGCGGCGCGAGACGTGGGTCGCGCGGGTCGGCCCCGGCCGCGTACCGCTCGATGAACCACCGCATCTCGGCGGCCTC
Organism: Microbispora sp. H11081; assembly: GCF_012999535.1. GTDB lineage: Bacteria > Actinomycetota > Actinomycetes > Streptosporangiales > Streptosporangiaceae > Microbispora. The sequence continues at coordinate 88,125 of NZ_JABBWV010000017.1, read as the reverse complement.
GAGCCCGAACCCCTTCGCGTACGCCGCGTAGCCCGGCGTGTCGCCCGAGGCGTCGACGACGGGGTAGATCAGCGCCTGGTGGACGAGGGGCAGCCCGGCGTCCCTGGCCAGCCAGGCCGCCACCGCGGCGAGGTTGCCACCGGCGCTGTCGCCGACGACCGCGACCCTGCGGGGGTCCGCGCCATAGAAGGCGGGGCGGGCGTGCACGTCGCCGACCACGGCGAAGGCGTCCTCGGCCGCCGCGGGGAACGGGTGCTCGGGCGCGAGCCGGTAGTCCACGGAGACGACGACGGCCCCGGTCCTGTGGGCGAGGTCGCGGCCCAGGGCGTCGTTGCGCTCGACGCTGCCGAAGACCCAGCCACCGCCGTGGAAGTACACGAGCACCGGCAGCGGGCGCCCGGCCGGCTCCGGCCGGTAGATCCGGACCGGCACCCCGGCCACCGTCTCGTCCCTGACGTCCGGCAGGCCGATCCTCGGCCCGCGCTGCTCGGCCATGCCGTCCATGGACCGCAACTCGGCGATCTGGCCGGGGGTGAGGGAGTCGAGGTCGACGCCGAGATCCGAGGGGAACAGGGTCAGATAGGCCTCTGCCTGGGGGTGCAACGCCATGCCGAGCACACTAACAGCGCCCGCCGGGGATCAGGGGCGGGCGGCTCCCACCAGCGCCTCGATCAGACGGTTGTCCGTGCCGCGCTCGGGGTGCCACTGGACGCCGACCGCGAACCGGTGCCCCTGCAGTTCGACGGCCTCGACGATCTGGTCGTCCGCCCAGGCCACCGCGATCAGGTCGGTGCCGAGGCGCCGTACGGCCCTGCGGTGCGCGCCGGTCACCTCCGCGCGGTCGCCCACGGCCTTGCCCACCCGGCTCGACACGCTGACCGTGACCCTGTGCCCGGCCGTCTCGTGGCGGGAGTGGCCGACCGCTTCGGGCAGCGACGTGATCAACGTGCCGCCCCTGGCGACGTTGAGCACGTGCATGCCCCGCGAGATGGCCAGCAGCGGCACGTCGGCGTCCACCGCCGCCTGAGCAAGCGCCGTCTCGAACCTGTCGCGCTGGGGCTGCGGCCCGCCGAGCCCGTCGTCGTCCTGCTCCTCCCCCTGGACCTCGCCGTACAACGTGGGGTCGACGTCGACGCCCCCGGCGAGGATGACCGCGTCCAGGCGGCGCACGTAGTCGCCGGCGGACACCGGGCTCAGCGGCGGCAGCAGGACCGGGGCGCCGCCAGCCTTCTCCACCGCGTTCGCGTACGCCCGGGGCGAGATCGCGGCCTCGCGGACCCACGTGCCCCAGCGTGCGGCCTCGAGATAGGTGGTGATGCCGACGATGGGACGCGCCATGGGCCATCTCCTGGGGTGTGCGAGCGGGCAGGCCCATAATGGCGCAGATCGGTACCTTCTTGGCCGTTTTTCACTCCAGTCACACCCGTCACGCCGTAAGCGTTACGAAAAATAACGAAGTATTCACAGACGGTTGCCTTGCGGGGAATCGGTTGTCGCGCCCCGGAGCGAGTGGAACACTCCCGGTTGAGCGATCGGTCGAGCCGGGGCCACCGGCGCTCGTCACCCGGAACCTTCAGGAGGTGGATCGACAGACCGGAGCACACTTCCGGTCCCTAGGGTGGGACACAACTGATGTCGCTGAATCCGCGCCTCGTCAAGGAGAGCTTCGCGGTCGTCGAGCCCGTCGCCGGTAAGGCCGCGGGGTACTTCTACGGACGGCTGTTCACCCACTGCCCGCACATGAGGGGGATGTTCCCGCCGGGCATGGAGGTGCAGCGCGACCGGCTCTTCAACGCGCTCACCAGGATCGTCTGGATGCTGGACAGCCCCGAGGGGCTGGCGTCCTATCTCGCCCAGCTCGGGCGCGACCATCGCAAGTACGGCGTGTCCGCCGAGCACTACACCGCCGTGGGCAGCGCCCTACTCGCCACCATCAGGCACTTCGCCGCCGAGGTCTGGACCGACGAGGTCGAGGCCGCCTGGACCGAGGCGTACGCCATGGCGGCGAAGATCATGATCGACGCGGCCGCCGGGGAGGCGGCGCCGCCCTGGTGGCTGGCCGAGGTGACCGACCACGAGCAGCGCACCAGGGACATCGCCGTGCTCACGCTGCGGCCCTCGCAGCCCATGGACTTCGCCGCCGGCCAGTACGTCACGGTCCAGACGGCCAGGTGGCCGCGGGTCTGGCGGCGGTTCTCCATCGCCAATGCGCCCCGCCCCGACGGCACGCTGCGCCTGCACGTGCGCGTCGTGCCGGGCGGCTGGGTGAGCACCGCACTGGTCCGGCACACCCGCGTCGGCGACCAACTCCTGCTGGGCCCGCCCGTGGGCACGATGACGCCGCCCGAGCCCGGCCGGGACATCCTCTGCGTCGCCGGGGGCACCGGCCTCGCGCCGATCAAGGCCGTCGTCGAGCACGTCATCGCCTCGGGCGACCGGCCGAACATCCACCTGCTGTTCGGCGCCCGCCGTGCGTGCGACCTGTACGACATGCCGGACCTGGCCAGGATGGAGGCCGCCTTCCCCTGGCTGCGGGTGATTCCGGTGGTCTCCGACGACCCCGCCTACGACGGGATGCGCGGCCGCCTTCCCGACGTGGTCGAGAGGTTCCACTCCTGGGCCGGGCACGAGACGTACGTCTGCGGACCGCCCGCGATGGTGGACGAGACCGTGCGGCGGCTCCAGGACTCCGGGGTGCCTCCGGCGCGGATCCACCGCGACCCGGTCCAGCGGACCACTTGACCGGAACCTCGGGCGGACGGGAGGGCTTTCTGGCAGGATCGAATCGAAAATACGCTCGAAATCGCGACATGGGGGACCAATGACCGCACTACTCGCCATCGGCACCCGCAAGGGACTGTTCCTCGCGCGCTCCTCCGGAGGCGGGACGTTCGAGGTCGAGCCCGTGCGGTTCTCCACCATCGGGATCCACTCGGTCGCGATCGACACCCGCGCGAGCACGCCCCGGCTGCTCGCCGGGATCGAGTACGGCCACTTCGGCCCGTCGGTGATGTGGTCCGACGACCTCGGCGAGACGTGGCAGGAGGCGCAGACCCCGCCGGTCGCCTTCCCCGAGCGCACGGGGGCCGCGCTGGCCCGGGTGTGGCAGCTCCAGCCGTCACCGGCCGAACCGGACGTGGTCTGGGCGGGCGCCGAGCCCGCCGCGCTGTTCAGGTCGGAGGACCGCGGGGCCACCTACACCATGGTCGACGGCCTGTGGGACCACCCGACCCGGCCACGCTGGCAGCCGGGCGGGGGCGGCCTGTGCCTCCACACGGTGGTCCCCCACCCCCACGACCCCGAGCGCATCGGGATCGCCGCCTCCGCCGTCGGGTTCTTCCGCAGCGACGACGCGGGGGCCACCTGGCGGCCGTCCAACAAGAACATCCGCGCCCCCTTCCTCCCCGAGGGCGCGCAGTATCCGGAGTACGGGCAGTGCGTGCACAAGGTGGCGCAGCATCCCGCGACGCCGGAGCGGCTCTACCTGCAGCACCACTTCGGGGTCTACCGGTCGGACGACTTCGGCGACTCCTGGACGGAGATCGGGTCGGGCCTGCCCTCCGACTTCGGGTTCCCGATCGCCGTCGACCAGGACGACCCCGACAGGCTGTACGTCTTCCCGCTGCACGGGGACGTCGACCGGACGCCGCTCGGCCACCGGTGCCGGGTGTTCCGCAGCGACGACGCCGGGACCACCTGGCGGGGCCTGTCCGCCGGGCTGCCCGAGGGCCCGGTGCACGCCTCGGTGCTCAGGGACGCGATGTGCGCCGGGCCCGCCGGTGTGTTCTTCGGCACCCGGGACGGCGAGGTGTACGGCTCGGCGGACGCGGGCGAGACCTGGTCGCTGATCGCCCGCCACCTGCCCGACGTGCTGTGCGTGCGGGCCGCCGTCGTCTGACCTGAGCTGACCGGCTCAGACCTTGCGCCAGCCGGGGACCCAGGCGCCGTCCTCGACCACGTAGTCGCCGAACAGCGCCGGGGCCTCCTCCCGCATGACCTCCCCGATGCGGTGGAAGACGAGGCGGATCTCCTCCTCGGCTCCGGCCGCCGTACGGGCCTCGATCGTGTGCCGCAGGGTGCGCACGTTGGCCGTCCAGACCAGGCCCGTCGCGACGCCCTCGGGCGCGAAGCGACGCATGAACGAGGTGCGGTGCTTCTTCTCCGCGAACGGCACGCCGTCCTCGTCCAGCCCGAAGTGGACCGCCATCCAGTTCTGGAACTCCTCCATCCGGTCGAGCATCTCGGCCGCCCGCTTCATCAGCTCGGCGTCCTCGCGCGCCCACTCGGGGAACCAGAACGGGAGGTCGCTCAGCCGGACGAAGCGCAGCGACTCCTGCGAGATCGCCACCCCGGGCCGGTGCCGTACGAGCTCGTGGGTGAGCACCCGCGAGACGTTGTGCAGCACGAAGCTGAAGCTGAGGTGCTCCAGCACACTGCCGTGCGCGCTGGCCAGGATGTTGCGCAGATACGCCTCCTGGTCGGTGCGCACCCTCGTGACATTCGGGTTCAGCCCCGGCTCGAACGACCGGTAGCACAGCCGCCCGGCGAACTCGGCGAGGTTCTGGGCGTCGAACTCGCCGCGCTCCAGCCGCTCCAGCCAGCTCTCCCCGCCGATCTCGTGGAGGTAGCGGGCCAGCTCGTCGTAGTCGATGGACGGTTTGGCGACGAGGAAGACCTCGGGCTCGACGCTGCGCATGCACAATCCCCGTGAAGTGGTGCCGATGGATGACCGTCCAAGCAAACCAGCTCGGGCCCACGATCGCGACCCGGCCCCCGCCCGGGGACCGGTCAGGTGATGTCGCGCCGGACCGTGGTGGCGGTGGCCACCCCGGCGAACAGCAGACCCCAGGCGACCAGGACGAGGGCGCCTGCCCAGGCGGGCAGCCATTCCGGCTGGCCGAGGCCGGTGTTCACGTCGATGCTCATCAACGCCTGGGCGGCGCCGCCCGGCAGCCACTTGCCCACCACGTGCAGCGCCGGGATCGCCGTGAAGATGCTCTCGATCACGTACGTCCAGGCGATGGCCGCCACGACGCCCGCGACCTGGTTGCGCACGAGCGCTCCCAGGCCGATGCCGAACAGCGCGTACAACGCCAGGGTCGCGAGGATGCCGATGCTGATCTGCGGGACCCGCGCGCCCGACAGCGAGAACTCTCCCCCGCCGAGCATCACGGCCGGGATCACCGTGACCGCCTGGAGGACCAGCACGGCCAGGGCGAACAGCGCCCCCACGATCAGCCCGGCCACCAGCTTGGCGATGATCACCAGACCCCGCCTGGGGGTGACGAGGAAGGTCCCGGTGATCGTCTGGTAGCGGAACTCGGACGTCATCAGGACGACACCGAGGATCATCACGAAGATCCCGGCGCTGGATCCGCTCGCCCAGGCGAGCTCCGTCCACTGCGCGGTGTCCAGCCCGGGCACCGCGGCGCCGTTCTGGTCCACCCCGGCGAACGCGATGAGGACGCCCAGCCCCACCCCGACGAACAGCAACGCGACGACCAGCATGACCCACCACAGCCGGGTGGTGAACAGCTTGCGCAGCTCGGCCTTGACCAGGCCGGCAAGGAGACTCATCGTCCCTCCGTGAGCTCGAGGAAGACCTTCTGCAGGTCGGACCGCTCCTGCGTCACCTCGGTGAGCACGATCCGCCGGTCCAGGGCGACCTGGCCGATGGCCTCCGCGTCCAGCCCGCGCACCCGCAGCAGGCCGTCGTCCGCGCGTTCGACCGTCCCGCCCGCCGCCTCCAGCGCGGGGGCGAGGTCGGCGGCCTGCGCGGAGCGCACCCGGACGGACCCGGTGCCGCCGCCGGTGAGCTCGGCGAGGCTCCCCTGCCGGACCAGGCGGCCCTTGGCGATGATCACCACGTTGTCCACGGTCTGCTCGACCTCCGACAGCACGTGGCTGGAGACGAGCACCGCGGCCCCCTCGTCATGGGCGAGGTGGCGCAGGAACCCGCGCAGCCACTCGATTCCCGCCGGGTCGAGGCCGTTGGCGGGCTCGTCCAGGATGTAGACGCGGGGCCGACCGAGCAGGGCCGAGGCCAGCGCGAGCCGCTGCCGCATGCCCAGCGAGAAGCCGAGCACGCGCTTGCCCGCGGCGTCCCCGAGGCCGACCTGCTCCAGCGCCTCGTCGGCGCGGGCGTCGGGCAGCCCGGCCGCCGTACACAGGATGCGCAGGTGGTTGCGGGCGGTCCGGCCGGGGTGGAAGCTCGTGGCCTCGAGCACGGCGCCGACCTCGGTCACCGGACGGGGCAGCGTGACATAGCGCTCGCCGTTGACCAGCGCCTCACCAGAGTCGGGAGTGACCAGGCCGAGCAGGCAGCGGAGCGTGGTCGTCTTGCCCGCGCCGTTGGGGCCGAGATATCCGGTGACGGATCCGGCCTCCACGCTGAACGAGACGCCGTCCACGGCCTTCACCGGCCCGAAGGACTTAATCAAGTTTTTGATCTCTATAGCAGCCATCGTGGCGAAATTATTTCGCACCACATGCGCTGGTTCCTCCTCATTAAGGAGGATGTTTGACCTCGACCGATCGCGGCTCTCAGAGGCGGTAGACGCGGCGGGCGTTCCCCGCGCCGATCATGTGGGCGATCCTGGCCGCGTCGGATGGGCTCCACTCCCCCTCGGCGATCCGGTCGGCGAGCACACGCGCCATGCCCCTGCGGTGGCAGAGCGCGGCCAGGAAACACAGCTCGGCGGCTCCGTGACCCCCGGAGCCGTACATCTGCTTGTGGAACGGGACGAGTTCGAGCAGCTCACGCAGGACCTGCGCGGAGCCCGTGGCGGTGTGCGCGACGGCGGGCCCCGCGTCGACGTACACGTGGGGGAAGACGCCCGCCAGGTACGCCGCCTGCCGGTGGTAGGGGTAGCAGTGCAGCAGGACGACCGGCACCCCCAGCGGGGCGAGCGCGCGCACGAACCCCGTCAGCAGCGTGGGATCGGCCGGATGACCGGCGTTCCCCGCGTCGCCGGGACCGAGGCCCGACAGTCCCCGGCCGGACAGACCGCAGTGGAACTGCAGCGGCAGGCTCCGCTCCCTGGCGACGTCGACCGCCGCCCACAGCAGGTGCCGTACGAGGACGGGGTCGTCCAGACGGGCCTTGGGGTCGGCGAGCCTGCGGCCGGCCGCCGCGATCACGCTGCCGCGCGACGGCCTGGAGGGGTCGAAGCCGAGGCCGCACCGGTGCGCCGCGACCGACTTGAGCGCGGCGGCCCTGGCCGCGCGCGCCGCGAGCTCGTCCCGCAGCAGCCCCGCGTAGTCGGCGGCGGGCAGCCCGGCCTCCGCGACGTCCTGCTCCACCTGCTCCAACCGGACGATCTCGTCCGCGGCGGCCCCGCCGATCCGGCCCATCTCGGCGGGCGAGAGCATGCCGGGGACGTCGAGCCCGGAGTCGACCAGGAAGGCAGAGACCCCGGCGCCGCGCAGCAACCGGCGGTTGACCTCGGCCGCGCCGAACTCGGCGCGGCGCGACAGGTAGACGGTGGCCGAGGCGTGCGGCTCCAGGCCGAGGACCGGCGCGCACCAGCGGCGGATCGCCGCGCCCGCCGGGGTGTCGAAGTGCGTCGTCCCCGGCGGCGCCGGGGTGCCGCCCGCACCGATGAGCTGCTCGAATCCCGACCTGGTGGTGTCGTCGCGGCGCACGCCGTGGCAGTGCTGGTCCACCATGGGCGCGAGCAGGGCCGCCCGCACCGCGTCGGGCAGGCGCACGGGCAGCAGTTCGTCAGGTCTCGGCTCCGGCACGGCGTGGACTCTACGGCTCCCCCGCCGCGCCGGCGCCTGCCTCGACGCCCTCTTTACTCAGTCATGGCGCGCGCAAAGCCGCAGGACGTTCGCGATGATCCGCGCTCCGGCGCCGCCCTGCGTAGTCAGGATCGACTCGGGGTGGAACTGCACGCCGAAGCGCAGGTTCTCGGCGTCCTCGATCGCCATGGCCGCGCCGTCCGGCGTGTACGCGGTGACCCGGAAGCCCTTGACCCCCGGCTCCTTCGCGTGCACCGAGTGGTAGCGGGCCGCGACGAACTCGCCTGGCAGCCCGTCGAGCAGCGCGCTGTCGCCCTCGCGGCGGACCCGGCCGCGCTTGCCGTGCTCCGGGTAGGGCAGCAGTTCGAGCGTGCCACCCGCCTGCTCGACCATGGCCTGCAGGCCCAGGCACACCCCGAAGACCGGCAGCCTCCTGGCGTACAACGCCTCGACGAGCGCCGAGCAGCCGAAGTCGGACGGCCAGCCGGGGCCCGGCGACAGCACGACGAGCGTGGGCGCGATCTCGTCGATCTTGTCCAGCGGGAAACCGTGCCGCAGCGTGACGACCGAGGCGCCCTGCTGCCGGAAGTAGTCGGCGAGCGTGTTGACGAACGAGTCCTCGTAGTCCACGAGCAACACGCGGTGGCCCTCGCCCGGCAGGTCGGCCCGGGGCTCCGCCCGTGCCTCGTCCCTGGGCCGGGCGGCCGCCGCGAGCGCTCCGAGGAGCGCGCTGGCCTTGAGCTCGGTCTCCCGCTCCTCGGCCTCGGGATCGGAGTCGTACAGCAGCGTGGCGCCGGCCCGCACCGTGGCGACCCCGTCGCGGATCTGCGCGGTGCGCAGGGTCAGGCCGGTGTTCATCGAGCCGTCGAAGCCGATGAAGCCGACCGCGCCGCCGTACCAGCGCCTGGTGGTCTCCTCGTGGTCCTCGATGAACTGCATGGCCCACGCCTTGGGCGCGCCGGTCACGGTGACGGCCCACATGTGGGTGAGGAACGCGTCGAGGGCGTCGAACTCGGGGCGCAGCCGGCCCTCGATGTGGTCGACGGTGTGGATCAGCCGGGAGTACATCTCGATCTGTCGGCGGCCGATGACCCGGACGCTGCCCGGGACGCAGATGCGCGACTTGTCGTTGCGGTCCACGTCCGTGCACATGGTCAGCTCCGACTCCTCCTTCACGCTGGACAGCAGCGTGCGGATGGCCTCGGCGTCCTCGACGGGGTTGGCCCCGCGCGCGATCGTGCCGGAGATCGGGCAGGTCTCCACCCGGTCGCCGGTCACCCGGACGTACATCTCGGGCGAGGCGCCGACCAGGTGCTCGCCGTCGCCGAGGCTGAGCAGGAACTCGTACGGCGCGGGGTTCTCCACGCGCAGCGACCGGTAGAAGGCGGAGGGGTCGGCGCAGGCGCCGTGGAAGATCTGGCCGGGGACGACCTCGAACAGGTCGCCGCGCTGGAACTTCTCCTTGGCCTTGGCGACGACCTCGGCGTAGGTCCCCCGCACCGGGTCCGGCGGGATCTCGCGGGGCGCGACCAGCGGGATCGCCTCACCGGTGCGCTCCAGGCCACGGGTGGAGACGCCGTCCACGGTGAAGTCGTAGCAGTGCTCCACGCTGGTCTCGCGGACCCGGTCGATCACGACGAGCCGGTCGGGCAGGTGCAGCACCAGGTCGCGCTGGTCGCCGGGCCGGGTCAGGCGATAGCGGATCGGCTCGAACTGGAACGCCAGGTCGTAGCCGAAGGCGCCGTACAGGCCGAGGTGCGGGTCGTCGGACCGGAAGGCCGCGATGATCTCGCGGATGGCGGTGAAGACGGTGGGACGGCGGCTGCGCATCTCCTCGGGCAGCAGGTCCTCGGACTCGGCGACGTGCACCTCGACGTAGCCGGGGGTCGGCTCGGCCTCCGGCTTGCCTGCGGCGAGCAGGCAGGAGGCGACGGCGGGCAGCACGACCTCGCCGCGCTCGTTGAGCGCCCGGGCGGATATCCGCCGGCCGCGCGCCACGATCTCCAGGCAGGGATCGACGTAGCCGAACGCCCATCTGCTGTAGCGGCCTGGGTAGTCCATGCCGGAGGAGAAGGCACCGCCGCGCCGCTCCCCCAGCGACGTGACGATCTCTTCCAGCGCCTCCTCGGGCACCTCGCGCACCCGGCGCTCGACCGCGATGCCGCCGGCCGTGGTATATCCGCTGATCTCCACTGTCCACGCCCTTTTCGTATGCCCCGGGGCGGACACACAGAAGGCCGCCTCCAACGGGGCGGCCGGTCTCCAATGCGAATGCGAAAACGCCGCCTGCTAGCGGCGCCACCACTGGAAGGATGCAGGAGTTCGCACGTCGTAAGGGTAACCGCGAGAGGCGCGATCATGCAACGCGACGCGTCTGGAAGCGCGAGAACCGGATAGATATTCTGCTACTGGTCGGAAACTCCGCTTTCAGCCGGGCATGACACACCCGGGGGAAGGAGGGGCATCATGGTCCGCGTGCCGGCCGGTCCGCCGCCGCACCGCCGCGTCATGGTCCGGCGGAGCGCCTCCCGGGGACTCCGGGTCAGGGTGCGCCGCGACGTTCCCGTGCCGATGCCGGACGGCGTCACCCTCCTGGCCGACCACTACACCCCCGTCGGCGCCGACCGGCCGCCGACGATCCTCATCCGCACGCCGTACGGGCGGGCCGGCGTGGTCGGCTGGATGTACGGCTGGTCCTTCGCCCGGCACGGGTTCCAGGTCGTGCTGCAGAGCTGCCGGGGCGGTTTCGGCTCCGGCGGGCGGCTCGATCCCCTGGTGCACGAGCAGGAGGACGGCCTGGCGACCGTCGAGTGGATGCGGGCGCAGTCGTGGTACGGCGGCGTTTTCGCCATGCACGGGCCCTCCTACCTGGGCTACACCCAGTGGGCGATCGCCGCGCGGACCCCCGACCTGCGGGCGATGGCCGTGCAGGTGACCGCCTCGTGCTTCCGGGACGCGGCGTACGTCGGCGGGTCGTTCGCGCTGGAGTCGACGCTGATCTGGACGACGCTCACGGCGGGGCTGGAGGGCAGGCTGAGCGGGATGGCCCCGTTCACCGCGCCCCGGCGCACGCGCCGGGCGGTGCTGTCGGGCCTGTCGGGCCATCCGCTGCCCGAACTCGACATGCTGTCTGCGGGCAGGCCGCTGCCGTTCTACCGGGAACTGGTGGCCCACCACGCTCAGCCCCTCTGTACGTACTGGGACAAGAGAGACTTCTCCGCGTCAGTCGGGGAGGTCGGCGCCGAGATCACGATGACCGGCGGCTGGTACGACGTATTCCTGCCCTGGCAGCTCAAGGACTACGCGGCGCTGCGCGCGGCCGGGCGGCGGCCCTACCTGACGATCGGGCCCTGGTATCACGCCGACATCCGCCACGGGCGGGCCGCCAACGCCGACGCCCTGGCCTGGTTCCGCGCCCACCTGCTCGGCGACCCCTCCGGGCTGCGCCCCTCCCCCGTCCGCCTGTACGTCACCGGCGCGGGCGAATGGCGGGACGAGCCCGACTGGCCGCCGCCCGGCATGCGGCGCGAGCGCTGGCACCTGCAGCCGGGCTTCGCCCTGTCGCCGGACAACCCGGGCGGTGGCGAGCCCGACCACTACCGCTACGACCCCGCGCACCCGACGCCCGTGATCGGCGGCCCGGTGCTGATCGGCAACTCCGAGCCGAGGGACAACCGGCGGCTGGAGGCCCGCCGCGACGTGCTCGTGTACACCTCGGATCCGCTCACCCGGGACACCGAGATGATCGGCCCGGTGAGCGCCGAGTTGTTCGTGCGCACCGGCAGGCAGCACACCGACTTCGTCGTACGAGTGTGCGACGTGCACCCCGACGGCGCGTCGATGAACGTCTGCGAGGGCGTGCGCAGGCTGACGCCGCGGCTGCCGGCGGACAGGGACGGCGTCCGCCGGGTGGAGATCGACCTGTGGCCGATAGGTCACCGGTTCCGCCGCGGCCACCGTGTCCGGGTGCAGGTGGCGAGCGGCGCGTACCCGCGCATCGCGCGCAATCCGGGCACCGGCGCGCCGCTGACCGCCGGCACTCCCATGGTCGCCTCGGACCAGGAGATCCTGCACGACCCCCGGCATCCCTCCGCCGTGATCCTCCCCATGCTGCCCTGATGCGCCCCGCTGATATGTCGGCTGATATGTCGGCTGATATGTCGGCCGGGCGCGCTACCCTCGCGACCGTGGCGATCAAGAACTCCCACTGCTCCTTCTGCGGAGCCGCCTACGCGCCCGGCCTGCCCTGGCCGAGGACCTGCGAGGAATGCGGGAACACCGGTTATCTCAACCCCCTGCCGGTCGCGGTCATGGTGCTACCCGTGGACGACGGCCTACTCGTCGTCCGCAGGGACGTCGAGCCGCACCGCGGCCTGCTCGCCCTCCCCGGCGGTTTCGTCGACGTCGGCGAGTCCTGGCAGGAGGCGGCCGCACGGGAGCTCCGCGAGGAGACGGGCGTCGTCGTCGACGCGGCGGCCGTGCGGCTGTTCGACGTGATCAGCGCGCCGGACGGCACCGTGCTGATCTTCGGCCTCGGGCCGCGTACGACCGCCGGCGCGCTCCCGCCGGTCGCCCGCACCGAGGAGACCAGCGAGTGGCTGGTGATCGACGGCCCACGGGAGCTGGCCTTCCCGCTGCACACCCAGGTGGTGGCCGGCTACTTCGGCTCCGTCCCCGGGCCGTCAGGCCTCGTCGATCCGGCCGGCCTCGACGACGACGCGGCGCGTGGTGTGGACGGCCTTCAGCATGCGCCGGTCGTGCGTGACGAGTAGCAGCGTCCCCGTGTACGAGTCGAGCGCCGACTCCAGCTGTTCGATCGCCGGAAGGTCGAGGTGGTTGGTGGGCTCGTCCAGCACGAGCAGGTTGACGCCCCGGGCTTGAAGGAGGGCGAGGGCCGCCCTGGTCCGCTCACCCGGCGACAGCGTTGCCGCCGGGCGGAGCACGTGGTCGGCGCGCAGTCCGAACTTGGCCAGCACCGTGCGCACCTCCGCGGGCGGCAGGTCGACGAGCGCGCCGAACGCGTCGAGCAGCGGCTCGTCGCCCTCGAACAGTGCGCGGGCCTGGTCGACCTCGCCGACCACCACGCCGGCGCCGAGCGTGGCCGTCCCCTCGTCGAGCGGGAGCCGGCCGAGCAGCACACCGAGCAACGTGCTCTTGCCCGAGCCGTTCGCGCCGGTGATCGCGACCCGGTCCGCCCAGTCGATCTGCAGGTCGACGGGCCCGAGCGTGAAGGCGCCACGTCGCACGAGCGCGCCGCGCAGCGTCGCCACCACGGCCCCGGAGCGGGGCGCGGCGGCGATCTCCATCCGCAGCTCCCACTCCTTGCGCGGCTCCTCCACGACATCCAGCCGCTCGATCATCCTCTCCGTCTGCCGCGCCTTGGCCGCCTGCTTCTCCGTCGCCTCGGTGCGGAACTTCCGTCCGAGCTTGTCGCCGTCGGGGGCCTTGCGGCGCGCGTTCTTGACGCCCTTCTCCATCCACGCCCGCTGGGACCGGGCGCGGGCCTCCAGGGACGCCCTGGTGTCGGCGTACTCCTCGTACTGCTCGCGCGCGTGCCTGCGGGCGACCTCGCGCTCCTCCAGGTAGGCGTCGTAGCCGCCGCCGTACGCGCGGACCTGCTGCTGGACCAGGTCGAGCTCGACCACCCTGTTCACCGTACGGGCGAGGAACTCGCGGTCGTGACTGACGACCACGGTCCCGGCGCGCAGCCCGGTCACGAAGCGTTCGAGCCGGTCCAGGCCGTCAAGGTCCAGGTCGTTGGTGGGCTCGTCGAGCAGGAACACGTCGTAACGGCTGAGCAGCAGCGAGGCGAGCCCCACCCGGGCCGCCTGACCGCCGGACAGGGACGCCATCTCCTGCTCAAGGCCGACCGTGAGCCCGAGGTCCGCGGCCACCTCCGCGGCCCGCTCCTCCAGGTCGGCGCCGCCCAGGGCGAGCCAGCGGTCGAGAGCCTCGGCGTACGCGTCGCCGGGATCGCCGCCCACGAGCGCCTCGGTGGCCGCGTCGAGCGCCCGTTGCGCGGCGGCGACCCCGGTGCGTCGGGCGAGGAAGGCCGCGACGGTCTCGCCTGGCCGCCGTTCAGGCTCCTGCGGCAGGTGACCGACGTTTGCGGTGGGCGGGCTGAGCCGTACGCTGCCGTGTTCGGGGGCGTCGAGGCCGGCCAGCAGGCGCAGCAGCGTCGACTTGCCCGCGCCGTTCACCCCAACCAGCCCCACGACGTCCCCGGGCGCGACGACAAGATCGAGATCCGCGAACAGGACGCGATCGCCGTGCCCGGCGGCGAGCTCCTTCGCGACAAGAGTGGCGCTCATCAGGACACCGACCCTACTGGGTTCGGCATCGAGGGCTACTCCTGACGCCGGATACCCACCGCGCCGCACCGCCCGTGCCGCCCGCGCTCGCGCTGCCCACGTCGGCTGGTCTTTGCGTCTCGGTGGGCTGTCCCTCTCGCGCCCGCTATACCTGCGTGCGTCTGGTGCGGCCGTGGTAGGTGAAGGCCCAGCGGTCTTTGCCGATCTGGCGCCGGGTGTAGCGGTGGGGGTGTTGGTAGCGGTCGCGGTTGTGGAACTGGCAGGCGGGGCCGAGGAGTTTCAGGTCGGTGAGGCCGCCGGTGCTCCAGTTGTCGGCGTGGTCGATCTGGCACAGGGTGGCGGGCAGTGGGCAGCCGTCGATCCAGCAGGTGGCGTAGCGGGCGAAGATGGCCCGCCGCTGCGCGGGGGTGGCGAGGCGGACTTTGCGGCCCATGTCGAGGACCTGGCCGTCAGCGTCCATGACGATGCGCATGAGGGTGGAGGTGCGGGCCAGCCGGTGCACGCTGGTGACGGGCAGGACCTGTCCGGTGGCCAGCAACAACCCCGGCACCATCCCCAACCCCACACCCAACCCCGCACCCAGGCCTGCCCCCGGTGGCGCTTCCCATGACGCCCCCGATGCTGCTCCCGGCTCTGCTCCCGGTGCGCCGGGCGGCGGCTCTGCTCCCGGTGAGGTCCCCGGTGCTGCTGCCGGTGTCTGTTCGCCGCGCGGTGCCTGACCGCTGCCCTGCTCACCGCTGCTCTGCTGACTGCTGCTGTGCGCATGCGGGACCTCCCTCGCAGGCCGGGGCCCGGCGTGGGTGTGGTGGGCATAGGTATCTTCCGGAGGATCGGGCGAGCGCCACTCACCCCAACGCGACTCCCGCGATCCCCCCTCCCGACTACGACCCGCGCCCTCCTGCGGTTCCTCCTGGTGCGGCCCACCCGGCTGCGGCGAGCGCGGCGAGTCGTGCTCTGGCTTACGGTGCGCCTGGTCGCTGTGCTCCTGGTCGCTCTGCTGTGGTTCCTGCCGCGACTCGCTTTGCTGCCCGGTTCTCGCCTGCGCGCGGCCGGTCACGTCAGCGCCGGACTCCCCGTCGCGGAGGCCGGCCGCGCCGCCAGTCGCAGTGCGACCCGCGCCGCCGACCGTGCTGGCACCTGTGGTGTCGGCATCGTCGGTGCCGTCGGTGTCGTCAATCTCTTCGGCCCGCCGGGCGTCCCGGTCGCCCTCAGCAGTCCCGGCGTCCTGCCTGCCGCTGTCGCTGTCGTGGCTGTCCTGGCCGTCTTCAGGGGCCCCTGCCTGCTCGGGTCCTTCGGCGGTCTCCGCCGCCGGGTCGGCTGCAGGGGCGGTAGTGGGCTCGGGGTCGGTGGGGAGGGACTCGGCGTTGACCAGCACGAGAAGCTCGGTGGTGATCTGCTGTTCCAGCAGGGCGATGAACGCGTCCGCCTGACGCTCTGCCAGTGACCGGTCATCGCCCTGCGCCCGTGGCCGGGCGTAGGCGTCCAGCAGCGCCCGCAACCGGGCCGCCGCCTCACGCGGGAGATAGAACTCCCCCTCCAGGCCGCCGCCCTTGCCCGGGCGCACCCGCAACGACCGCCGCCCGTAATCGGCCCGCTCGTCGCGATCTTCGCCGTCGGGGTCCAGCACCGCCCGCAGATACCGCCCCGCCTTGGCCACCTCCGTCGCGCCCGCCCGCCCGGCCAGCTCCACCAGGATCGGCTCGGCCAGCCGTGCCTGTTCGTCGGTCAGCCCGGCAACGGCGGCGCAGATCGCCTCCACCACCCCCGCCGCCAGCTGTCCGGTGGCGAACTTCTCCCGCACGGTGGGCAGCCGTGCCAGTTCGGTCGCCAGGGTGAGCAGGCGGCCCGCACCCCCGACGGTCATCCCTCCGGCGGTGCGCAACCAGCTGCGGGTGGAGGCGTGCCCATGCTGTCTGGCCTGACCCGCGCGATGCACCCGCCCGACGCGGTCGGCCAGCGCACACGTGATCCGATCCCGCACGAACAACAAATCCTCAGCCTCGGCCAGACAGATCTCCACCGCCTCCGGGACCGGAGCCAACGCCAGCGCCTGCGCCGACTCCCGCAACGACCCCACCAGTACCCACGACGACCGAACCCGCCGATCACCCCCACCGGCCTCGGCCTCGGCGTCTGCACCGGCAGGACCGGCTCCGGGGTTCTCCGGGCTGCCGGCAGCGCCGCCGGTGGCCGGGCCATCGCTTGCCGGGCCATCGTCTGCAGGACCGTCGGGTGCCGGGGCGTCGGTG
Organism: Microbispora sp. H11081; assembly: GCF_012999535.1. Taxonomy (GTDB): domain Bacteria; phylum Actinomycetota; class Actinomycetes; order Streptosporangiales; family Streptosporangiaceae; genus Microbispora. Next base: position 71,822 of record NZ_JABBWV010000017.1, on the reverse strand, counting down.
GCGGGTCCGCACTCGTCATGGGCGAGTGAACCGTCCGTCGACCACAAAGGAGAATCAGCGATCAGCCGATCCCACCAGCCGTCATCGGGTCCGTTCGAAGGACGAGGGCGATCACGATCCGGATCGAACAGATCCATCCCCGCCCCCTACTAGACTCGAACACCTGTATGAATTTTCTCAGCTCTCCTTCGCAGGAGCAACCGGCCGAGCGGATTAGTTGGAGTTGCAGGTGGCGGCCCTGTCCCCAAGACGAACGAAGCATGCCTGCCACGGTCGCCGGGCGCGTCGACTGAGAGGGTCGCCCGCGGCCGGGCCCGCTGTCCCCGGCCAGAGGGCGACCCTAGAGATCCTCCTCGGCGAGCGAGAGCAGGCGGGTGACCGTGTTCCAGTTGCGCATGGTCGCCGGACCGGCCGAGCGCTTCTCCAGGAGAGACGGCAGCCTGGGCCGTCGCAGCCCGTCGGGGAAGTAGACGTAGAGCTCCCGCTCGCCCACCCGCATCTCCTCCGGGGCGTACGCCGCACGGTCGATACTCTCCAGTTCCTCGCGGTCCGGCGGCCTGGCCAGGAAGACCACGGCGAACCGGGCCGGGTCCCGGACCTCCAGGGGGTTGCGCTCCACCACTTCGCGAAGCTGCCCGGCCGTACGGACGATCACCGCGGCCGGCACGCCGAGCTCCTCCTCCACCCCGCGCTCGATCGCGGCGGCGATGGACTCGGCGTCCCCGTCGGCCGTGAACAGGGCGTTCCCGCTACGCAGGTGGGTGCGTACGTTCCCGTAGCCGAGCCGTTCCAACAGTGCCTTCAGATCGGCCATCGCCACCGCGCTGGCGGGGTTGACGTTGATGCCGCGCAGCAGCGCCACATAACGCATCGCGTCACCTCCTTCCGGCGTGACGCTACCCTCCGTTCCTGTCAGACTGCGTCAGGTATCGGATTGTCAGACACGTAGTCATTTGTGCGGTCGCGGGTCGTCGCTGGGCGCGTCAACACGACCGTTCGGCGATCGGTGAGCCGTCTGTCACCTGGGCGTCTTCTACGCTGCGGCCGAGTAACGGTCCCGCTGGTCCGCGTGACGTTCAGTCACGCGGGGCTGCCGGGCACGCCTGGTCCGTGTCCGATTGGAGAACGTGTTGACGACCCCCCGCGACGACCGCCGCCGGAGCCCGGACTACAGTCCGCTCAACTGGCTGCTCCTCCTGCCGGTCGTGATCCCGCTCGTCCCGCCCCTGTTCAACGCGGTGGAACCCCGGCTGTTCGGCGTGCCGCTGTTCTACTGGCTGCAGCTCGCCTTCATCGTCCTCGGCGTCACCACGACCACCCTCGTCTACCGCGCGACGAGGAGGAACCGGTGAAGACCACCGAGATCGTCATCTTCACGATCCTCTTCCTGGTCGTCAGCGGCATGGGTTTCCTGGCCGCCCGCTGGCGCCGCCCGAACGACCTCGCCAGCCTGAACGAATGGGGCCTCGGCGGGCGCAGCTTCGGAAGCTGGATCACCTGGTTCCTGATCGGCGGCGACCTCTACACGGCGTACACGTTCGTGGCCGTGCCCGCCCTGATCTTCGGCGCGGGCGCCATGGGCTTCTACGCCGTGCCGTACACGGTGGTCGTCTACCCGATGGTGATGCTCGTGCTGGTCCGGCTGTGGTCGGTCTCGCACGTGCACAATCTCGTCACGCCGGCCGACTTCGTCCGCGTGCGCTTCGGCTCGCCCACGCTGGCGCTGCTCGTGGCGATCACCGGCATCGTCGCGACCATGCCGTACATCGCGCTGCAGCTCATCGGCATCGAGGCGGTGCTGAAGACGATGGGCCTGACGGGCGACCTGCCGTTGATCGTCGCGTTCGCGATCCTCGCGGCGTACACCTACCAGTCCGGGCTGCGCGCCCCCGCGCTGATCGCGTTCGTCAAGGACTCGCTGATCTACCTCGTGATCCTGGTCGCGATCATCTACATCCCGGCGAAGCTGGGCGGCATGGGCTCGGTCTTCGACGCCGCGAAGGCCAAGTTCGACGCCGCGGGCAGCGGCGGCATCACGCTCAACGCGAACAACCAGCTCCAGTACGTCACGCTCGCGCTGGGCTCGGCGCTCGCGCTGTTCCTGTATCCGCACAGCGTCACCGGCATCCTCGCCTCGCGGAACCGGAACGTCATCAAGCGGAACATGTCGGCCCTGCCCGCCTACAGCCTGCTGCTCGGCCTGATCGCGCTGCTCGGCTACATGGCGATCGCGGCCGGGATCACGCCCATCGGCAAGGACAACAACACGATCGTGCCCCGGCTGTTCGACGCGATGTTCCCCGACTGGTTCGCCGGGGTCGCGTTCGCGGCCGTCGGCATCGGCGCGCTCGTGCCCGCCGCCATCATGTCGATCGCCGCGGCCAACCTCTTCTCCCGCAACATCTACAAGGAGTACGTGAACCGGAACGCGACCGCCGCGCAGGAGGCCACGGTCAGCAAGGTCGCGTCGCTGGTCGTGAAGGTGGGCGCGGTGCTGTGCATCCTGCTCATCGACCCGCAGTTCTCGATCGACCTTCAGCTCATCGGCGGCGTGATCATCCTGCAGACGCTCCCGTCGGTGGGCCTCGGGCTCTACACCCGGTGGTTCCACCGGGGCGGCCTGATCGCCGGCTGGGCCGCCGGCATGGCGGCCGGGATGCTGCTGCTGTACAACATCTCCAACCCGGCCACCGACCACGCCCACTTCGGCGGCTCGGCCTTCCCGCTGGCGCAGCTCGGGTTCGACACCAAGATCACGGTGTACGCCGGGTTCCTCGCGCTGATCGTGAACCTCGTCGTCGCCGTGCTCGGGACCTTCGTGGCCCGCGCGTTCAGGAGCTCCGACGGCCCGGACGGCACCCGGCCGGAGGACTACTTCGCCGACCAGGGCGACCCGCGCGTCCACGAACTGGAGACGACGGCGCCCGCCGCCTGATCGGGCTCCGTACGGACTTGTGGCCGGCTTGACGCGGCGGCGCGCGCCGCGTGGAGCCGGCCACAAGCGTGCGATGGCACAAAGAGGCATCACCTCGAACGACGAAGGAGCGAAGGATGCCTCTCAGCAACGACCTGATCGTCACCGGCGGTCACGTGATCGGCATGGACCCGGCGGTGCCGGACGGCCCCGCCGACGTCGTCGTCCGCGACGGCGTGATCGTCTCGGTCGGCCTCGCCGCCGGAGCGTCCCCGGACGCGGACGTCATCGACGCCTCCGGCTGCGTGGTCATGCCGGGCCTGGTCGACACCCACCGCCACACCTGGCAGTCCGCGCTGCGCCACATCGGGCTGGACTGGAGCCTGATGGACTACCTCGGGGCCGCGTTCCTCCAGCTCGGGCCGAACTTCCGGCCCGAGGACGTCTACGCGGGCACCCTGCTCGGCGCGCTCGGCGCGCTTGAGGCCGGGATCACCACGCTCGTCGACTGGTCCCACATCCAGAACACCCCCGAGCACAGCGACGCCGCCGTGGCCGCGCTGCGCGACAGCGGCATTCGCGGCGTCTTCGCCTACGGCTGGCCGCAGATCGACCCGCTCGCCTGGGTGGGCGACCACAGCGACGCGGAACTTCCCGCGGACGTCCGCCGGGTCAGGGACGTGCTCCGCGACGACACCGCCCGCGTGACGATGGCCCTGGCGGCGCGCGGCCCGGAGATGTCGGCCCCGTCGGCCGGCGCGACCTGCTGCTCGCGCGGGACCTCGGCCTGCGGGCCACCATGCACGTCGGCTCCGCTGACAAGGCGGACAGCGTCGAGTGGCTGCACGCCGAGGGCCTGCTCGACGAGACGATCACGCTGGTGCACGCGAGCGCGACCGGCGACGACGCGCTGAAGGCCGCCGCGGGCGCGGGCGCGACCGCGAGCGTCTCACCGTTCATCGAGATGACCATGCCCGGGCTCGGCACGCCCGCGACCGGCCGTCTCCTGCGCGCGGGCCTCGTCACCGGCCTCAGCACCGACACCGAGGTCGCCACGTCGGGAGACATGTTCACGCAGATGCGCGCGGCCCTCGCGCACCACAGGTTCACGCGGGACCCGGCGCCGCTGACCGCCGCCGACCTGCTGCGGATGGTCACCGCCGACGGCGCCGCGGTGGCCGGGCTGTCCGCCGTCACCGGCAGCCTCACGCCCGGCAAGCGCGCCGACCTGATCGTGGTCGAGGCCGGCACCCCCGCCATGGCCCCGATGCTCGACCCGCGCGCCGCCGTCGTCCTCGCCGGCCACCCCGGGCTGGTCCGTACGGTCGTCTGCGACGGCGTGGTGGTGAAGCGGGACGGCGTGCTCACCGGGCCGGTCGGGCGGGCCATGGACGCCGCCGCCGCGAGCCTCGCGCACCTCCGCGAAGCCGTGCCCGCGGTGCTCTGCCCCTGAGGGCTCATCGGCTGAGGGCTCAGTCGCGGCCGATGATCGTGCCACAATCCCGGCATGGCGGTCATGTTCCGGGTGCTCGGCCCGGTCGAGGCGTACGTCGACGGCGTTCCCGTCGACCTCGGCGGGCCGCGGCCCCGGCTGCTGGTGGCCCGCCTGCTGATCTCCAGGGGCGCGACCGTGTCGGTGGACGCGATCCTCGACGACCTGTACGACGGCGCGCCGCCGCCGCGCGCCCAGAGCACGCTGCACAGCTACGTCTCCAACCTGCGCCGGGTGCTCGAACCAGGCCGCGCTCCGCGCACGCCCTCGTCCGTGCTCCTCAGCCGCCCTCCGGGGTACGCGCTCGGCCCGCACGAGGTGGACGCCGACGAGTTCGTCCGCCTGGCCCAGGCCGGCGAGCCGGAACGCGCCCTGGCGTTGTGGCGCGGCACGCCGTACGAGGAGTTCGGCGACGTGCCTTGGCTCCGGCCGGAGATCGAGCGGCTCGCCGAGGCGCGTCTGGTGACGCGGGAGCGTCTCCTGGCGGGGCGGGTGGGCGATCCGCACGTGGTGGGCGAGCTGGAAACCCTGGTGGCCGCGCATCCCCTGCGGGAGGGGTTGTGGGAACTGCTCGCCCGCACGCTCTACGCCCTGGGCCGGCAGGCGGACGCCCTGGAGGCGCTGCGCACGGCCAGGAGCCACCTGGCCGAGGAGCTCGGGCTCGACCCCGGCCCGGCGCTGCGCCGTCTGGAGGAGGCGATCCTCGCCCAGGACCCCGCCCTCGACACGGCCCTCGACACGGCCCTCGACGGCCCCGCCCCCGTACGGCAGAGCCTGGCGGCACCGGTCCAGCCGGAGCGGCCGGAGCGGCCAGAGCGGCGCGCCGTCGGCCGCGGGTCGCAGGTCGACCGGCTCGACGAGCTGGCGCGGGACGTGATGCGGGCGGCCCGGGGAGTGGCACAGCGGGGTGGAGCACAGCGCGGGCCGGGGATCGCCGTGATCTCCGGTGAGCCGGGGATCGGCAAGACGTGGCTGGCGGAGGCGTTCGCGGAGCGGCGGGCCGCCGAGGGCTGGCTGGTCGCCTGGGGCAGGTGTCACGAGACTTCCGGCGCGCCCGCGCTGTGGCCGTGGCAGCAGGTCGTGCGGGATCTCGCCGGCCGGGTCCCCCCTTCCCCCGCGCAGGCCGCCGCCCTGCGGGTGCTGCTCGGCGACTCCGCCCAGGGAGACGACCCCGCCCCCGGGGCCGGACGGCCCGCCGAGGCGAGCGAGGCCCGTTTCCGGCTGCACCAGGCGACCGCGTCCTACCTGGAGACGGCCGCGGCCGACCGGCCGCTGCTCGTCGTGATCGACGATCTCCAGTGGGCCGACACGGCGTCGCTGGGCCTGCTCTCCGACCTCGCGTCGCTGCTGCGCGGCGCGGTCGCCGTCGTGATCACCGTACGGTCCGGCGAGGGCCCGGCCGCGGTGCACGACACGCTCGGCCTGCTCGGGCGGCACGACGCTCTGCGCCTGCCGCTGGCCGGGCTCGACCCGGCCGCGATCGCCGAGCTGTCGGGGCTGCGCGACACGGCGAGCGTCGCGGCGCTCGCCGAGCGCACCCGGGGCAATCCGCTGTTCATCCGCGAGACCCTCCGGCTGGCCGAGGACCAGGGCATCGACAGGGCGCTCACCGGGGTGCCCGAGGGCCTGGCCGACGTCCTGCGCCGCCGCCTGCTCGACCTGCCAGCCCGGCACCGCCCCGCCATCGACGCGGCGGCCGTGCTCGGCACCGGCGCGGACCGACGGCTGCTGACCGAGGTCGTCGCGGACTCCTCAGTCGCCTCAAACGCGGACGCGGCCGTGGACGCGGACGCGGCCGTGGACGTGGACGTGGACGCGGCCGTGGACGTGGACGAGGCGCTCGACGCCGCGACCGCCCTCCGCGTTCTCGACGAGGACCTGCGTTTCACCCACGATCTGGTCCGGGAGACGGTCTACGCCGACATCCCGCCACGCCGCCGTGCCGGGCTGCACCTGGCCGCGCTCCGGGCGCTCGAACTGCGGCCGGGGGCCGACCTCGCGGTCCTCGCCAGGCACGCGATGGCCGCCGGCCCCGCCGCCGTGGCGGACGCGGTGCGCTGGGCGTCGGCCACGGCGGGGCAGGCGGCGGGACGGCACGCGCACGAGGACGCCGCGCAGTGGTGGCGCCGGGCGGTCGAGGCGCACGGCACGCTGCCCGGCGCGGACCCCCGCGAACACGTCGAGCTCCTGCTCCAGCTGGTCCGCGCGCAACTCGCCGCCGGTCACGGCTTCTCGGCCAGGCAGACCCGGGCGGAGGCGTTGCTCGCGGCCGACAGGTCGGGCGACCCGCTGCTCGCCGCGCGTGCGCTGACCAGCCTGGACGCTCCCGGGTTGTGGAAGTTCTACACCTACGGCGACATCGAGCTGCACACCGTGCGGCGGATCGAGGAGTCCCTCGCCGCGCTGCCCGAGGGCGACTCCGAGCTGCGCTGCAGGCTGCTCGGCTGCCTGGGGATGGAACGCTACGACGGCTCGGCCGACCCCCGCTGCGACACCGCCACGGCAGAGGCGCTGGCGATGGCCCGCCGCCTGGTCACCTCAGGGGAGGCCGGCCGGGAACTGCTGGCGATCACCCTGAACGCGCGCTATCTGGGCGTGCAGCTCCCCGAGCACATGGCGGAGCTCGACGCGATCGGCGAGGAGCTCACCCGGCTCGGGCTGCCCGGGTTCGAGCTGCTCGGCTACATGATCAGAGAGCGGACCAGGATCGACCTGTTCGACGTGGCGGGCGCCGACCGGGCCGCCGAGCGGGCGGGAGTGCTGGTCGAGCGGCTCGACCTGCCCTGGCCCCGGTTCCAGCACCTCATCTGGACCGGCACCCGGCGCCTCCTCGACGGGGACTTCGACGGCGCCGCCGACGCGTACGCCGCGGCGGCCGAGGCCGGGGAGCGGCTCAACCTGTGGCACACGAGCAGCACGCTCTCTTCCGCGCTGCTCACCCGGCACTTCGCGATGCGCGACTTCGAGGGCGCCGACAAGCTGATGACGCACTACTCCCCCTTCCCCGCCCACCGGCAGGTGATGGGCGTCCTCATCGCCGATTCGCGGGGCGACCGCACGGCGGCCGAGACGGCGCGCGAACAGGGCTGGCACGCGCTGCCGCGCGACTTCGGCGAACTGCCGGGGCTGTGCCTGCTGGGCGAGGCCCAGATCGTCGCGGGCGATCGCGAGGCGTGCGCCCTGACCTATCGAAGGCTCCTGCCGTACGAGGACAGGATCGCCTTCGGGGCGGGGACGTTCTGCGCCGGGCCGGTCGGCTACTACCTGGGGCGGATGGCCCACCTGGGCGGGGCGGCCGGGCCGGAGACGGCGCGGGCGCATCTGGACACGGCCGCGAAGCGCTGCGCGGCGGCCGGGCTGACCTGGTGGGCTGCCCGGATCACCCGCGAACGCGAGGCCGTACGCGGCTGACAGCGGATGGCGACCGGCCGGGGAGCGGGCCGCAAGTGCACGTTGAGTCGCGGTGAAGGGGGCGGGGACATCGTGGGGGCATGACAACACCGACACAGACCCGGCGCCGGCCGGGCGACCCCGCTCCCGACCTCGGCACGTTCCTCGTCTTCCATGCCGGCCTGCGGCGCGAGTTCGGCAGGCTGGCCCAGGTCCTCGACCGCTGCGACCCCCGGGACGCGCGGCGCCGCGCGGTCGTCGACGAACACCTCGCGCTGCTGCTGCGCGCCCTGCACCACCACCACACCGAGGAGGACGAGGCGATCTGGCCGCTGCTGCGCGGCCTCGTCCCCGAGGCCCGGACCGTGCTCGACCGGCTGGAGGCCGACCACCAGGAGATGGACGCCGTCATCGGCAGGCTCTCCGGCGGCGGCCGGCCGCCCCGCGAGGTCGCGGCCGACCTGCGCACGCTCGACCGGCTGCTGAACACCCACCTCGATCTGGAGGAGTTCGAGGTCGTCCCGCTCATCAGGGAGCACGTCAGCGCGGCCTGGTGGGACGAGTCTGGCAAGAAGGTCGCCAAGAGCCACGGCCGCGACCTGCCGATGCTCGCCGCCTGGCTGCTCGACGTGGCCGCCCCCGCCGACCGCGACCACATCTTCGGCTCCGCTCCTGCCGTCATGCGGATCCTCTACCGGCTCTCCTGGCGCCGCGCCTACGAGCGCCGGGTGTCGCAGGTGTACGGGTGACCTGGAGGAGCCTGGTCAGTCGCCGGGACGGCAGACGGCGCCGGGCGGAGGCAGCGTCAGGTCGGTGAGATACCGCGTGGCGTGCCCGATCGCGCACCGGTTGCCGGACAGGTAGAGGACGTGGCCGGGGCCGTCGTACCGCACGGCGGCCGATCCGGGCACGCGCAGGACCAGGCTCTCGGTCATCGCGAAGTCGCCCCAGGTCCCCATGCCGAGCAGCGGCGGCAGGCCGTCGGCCGGGAGGGGACGGGACGGGTTCGCGGCCGGCCACGGCCACCCCGAGCAGGCGAGCTGCTCGAAGGGCGCGCCGCCGAGGTTCGGGGAGATCTCGCGCGCCTCCCTGCGGACCCTGACGTACTCCTCGTACCCGTGGAGGCCACGGTCGTCGTCGCAGGTCATGCCGAGCGCGAAGGGCATCGTCCAGGCGCGGGCGTTGCCCAGCGCCGCGTCGGCGAAGCCCGAGCCGTCGCCGTGCCTGGCCCTGTCCACTGCCTCGGCGAACGCCAGCCATCGGGAGTCGCCGGGGCCCGGGTCGGCGGCGAAGCCGAACCAGCGCAGGTGGGAGCCGGTCAGCGCGCCCCGGCCTGACCGCTCCGAGACGACCGGGATCGGCGACCTGTCCGCCCGTGCGGTGAGATCGCGCCAGACCTTCCCCGCGTCCTCGCCGTGCAGGGCGCAGGCGGCCGTCGCCGCGCACCAGTCGATGAAGCGGCCGAACGTCCGCTCCAGCTCCCGGTGGGCCAGCAGGTACTGGTCCGCCCAGCCTGCGGTGTGGTCGATCACGCCGTCCAGGTACATGGCGCGGACGCGTCCGGGGAACAGCCGGAGGTATGCGGCGGCCGGCACCCCTCCGTAGGAGTTGGCCATGAAGCTGAGCCGCCGTTCTCCGAGGGCCGCGCGGATCGCCTCCATGTCGCGGGCCACCGACACCGAGTCGAGCCTGCCGTACAGCCCGCTGCGGTCCTCGGCCCGGCAGGCCCGGACGGCCGCGGCGATCGCCGCGGCCTGGGCGTCGTACTCGGCCCGGTCGCGGGGCTCGGTCAGGGTCGTCGCCGCCGGCCGCGCGCAGGACTCGGGTAGCTTGGCGGTGAGCCCGGTGTTGCGCGGGTCGTAGGCGACCAGGTCGAAGCGCTCCCGCAGGGCGGCGAGGTCGCCCGCCGCCCGCGTGATGTCCTCGATCCCGCTGGAGCCGGGGCCGCCGGGGACGTGCAGCACGCTGCCGATCCTGCGGGCGGGATCGGTGGCGGGCAGCCGGGCGAGAGACAGGGTCGTCGTCCTGCCGCCCGGGTGCGCCCAGTCGAGCGGCACGTCGATCGTGCCGCACCGCGTCCCCGCGGGAAGCCCGTCCCCCGCGCACGCCGTCCACCTGATCGCCGCCCGGTTCTGCACACTCTGGGCCTGCACACTCTGGGCCGGGACGAGCCCGGCCGCCATCGTCGCCGTCGCGAGCCCGGCGGCCGCGAGTCGGGTTCTGCCACGCATACGTCTGTCCTCCTCGGCGTCGTGTCGCTTCCTCTCACGCTCGCCGAGGCGCGTGCCGGGCGGAATCCGAACGCCCCCCATGTCCGGGGTGGGGCCTACCCCCCGCCGCCGGAGGGGCGCGCCGGAGCGGGAGTCCTTCGGCCGAGGTCGTGGGGGTTGTCGCGGGATCGCCCGGCGGCGTGTACGGGCCGCGCGCCTACGTCTCCCTGACCCGCCGGGCGTCGAACTCCTCGTCCGGGACGACCAGTTCGCTGCCCGCCAGACCGGCCTCGCCCGCGACCGCGGCGAGTTCGGAACCGAGCGACTCGTGGGCGGCGGCGCGGTGCCCGCGGCGAACGCGGTCGGTCAGCAGCGACGACAGGCCGGCCACCAGGCAGACGGCCACGGCGAACCAGAAGGCGATGACCAGGCCCTGGTGGAAGGGGCCCGCGATGAGGTGCGGGAAGAACTCCTTGCCGGTCAGGCGGGCGCCGCCGTCGGGCAGCCGGTCCAGGACACCGCCGAGGAGCTGCCTGAACGGGTTGTATCCGAGGAACGCCGCGAACAGCACGGCGATCGGCGGCAGGTGGGCGATGTCCTCGGCCTGCGCGGCGGGCACGCCCTGGGCCACCAGTTCCACGTTCATGGTGTGCGGCAGCGACTGCGCCAGGCCCGCGATCATCAGGCTGAAGAACACGCCGATGGACAGCACCATGGAGGAGTTCTGGAAGGTCGCGGTCATGCCCGCGCCGACGCCGCGGGACTCCGCGGGCACCGAGTTCATGATCTCCGCCCGGTTGGGCGAGGAGAACAGGCCTGACCCGATGCCGTTGACCAGGATGAGCAGCGCGAAGACGCCGTAGCCGAAGTCCGTCGGCAGGGTCATCAGGGCGTAGAAGCTCGCCGCGGTGACCAGGGCGCCGCCGACGGTGAACCTCCGCGGCCCGAACTTGTCGGAGAGCCAGCCGGAGATCGGCGCGGACAGCAGGAAGCCCACGGTCAGGGGGATCATGTAGATGCCCGCCCACAGGGGCGTCTCCTCGAAGCTGTAACCGTGCAGCGGCAGCCAGATGCCCTGCAGCCAGATGATCAGCATGAACTGGAGGCCGCCGCGTCCGAGGGCGGTGAGCAGGCTGGCGACGTTGCCCGCGAGGAACGCGCGGTTGCGGAACAGCGCGAGCCGGAACAGCGGTTCTTCCACCCTGGTCTCGATCCAGGCGAACAGCGCCAGGAGCAGGACGCCACCGGCGAGCGCGGCGATCACCCAGGGGTTGCCCCAGCCCATCACGCCGGTCCCGTACGGCTGGATGCCGTAGGTGATGCCGACCAGCAGCGTGATGAGGCCGACGGCGAAGGTCGCGTTGCCCCACCAGTCCATGCGCGCCCGCCGCCGCACGCCGTTGTCGCGCAGTTTGAGGTACGCCCAGATCGTGCCGAAGACGCCGAACGGCACGGAGACCAGGAAGATCGCCTTCCAGTCGACGGGAGCCAGGACGCCGCCGATGATCAGGCCGAGGAAGGAGCCCGCGATGGCGGCGATCGAGTTGATGCCGAGCGCGGTGCCCCGCTGCCTGATGGGGAAGGCGTCGGTCAGGATCGCGGTGGAGTTGGCGAACAGCAGCGCGCCGCCGACGCCCTGCACGATCCGCCATCCGATCAGCCACAGCGCCCCCGCGTCGCCGTCCATCCAGGTCAGCGAGAGCATGATCGAGCAGAGGCTGAAGACCGCGAACCCGAGGTTGTACATGCGGACCCGGCCGAACATGTCGCCCAGGCGGCCGAACATCACCACCAGCACGGCGGTGACGACCATGAAGCCCATCATCATCCACAGCAGGTAGCCCGTGTTGCCGGGGTCGAGCGGGTTCAGGTGGATGCCGCGGAAGACGTCAGGAAGGGCGATCAGCACGATGGACTGGTTGATCGTCACCATCAGGACGCCGAGGGTGGTGTTGGACAGCGCGATCCATTTGTACCGCGAGGACGGCGCCGGCTCCGACGACGCCCCCGCCCGGGACTGGTTCGCTACGGCCACGGAGTGGTTCCTCTCCTGCTGGTCCGCATGGCGGACGAAACGTTAGTTAGGCGAACTAAATTACCCGGTCCGGATGGTTGCGACGCATCCGGGCATGCACGTCGACGGCCGCCATGGGCACGCAGAGGGCGTGGCCGGCCGTCCGGCGTCAGGATTCGAGCGCGCCGGCGATCACGCCGGCCACGCTGTCCACGACCGTGTCGCGGTCGAGCCCGGGGTTCTCCAGCCACCAGTCGCCGATCGCCCGCACCATGCCGACGAACGCGTGCCCGAGCACCTGGGCGCGCACCGGATCGGCGACGCCCTCCGCCGCGAGCGCCGCGCCCAGTTCCTCGCCGACGCCGCGCACGATGGCCGCCATCCGCGTGTGGGTGCGGCTGTCCTCGGCGCTCGCCCGGTGGAACAGGAAGTGGTAGAGGTTGGGGTTGGCCGAGATGGTCTCCAGGTAGGCCTCGACGGCGGCACGGGCGCGTGCGCGAGGATCGGCCATGGCCTTGGCGAACTCCGGGCGCAGCAGGTCGATGACGACGCGCGTGTGGCGTTCCGCGAGGGCCTGGTAGAGGCCGCTCTTGTCCCCGAAGTGGCGGTAGAGGATCGGCTTGGTGATTCCCGCCTCGGCCGCGATGGCGGCCATCGACGCGTGCGGGCCCTCCCTGCGAATGACCCGGTCGGCCGCGTCGAGCAACTCCCTGCGCCGCTCCGGACTCCGGCCGCGCTCCCCCGTGCCGCCCGTCGAGAGCCCCGTCATGAGCACAGCATAGGGTCCGTCCCCGGCCTCGCCCCGATCAAGACCGGGACCCAGGGGTGATCGCTCCGGTAATGTGCCGGACGCGGGATTTGTGATCGTGGTTCGCCGGGGCCGGAGGTGCGGGGTGGGCGAGGCGGGCGGGCCGCTGGTGCCGGGCTACGAGGTGCTCGGCGTCCTCGGCCAGGGAGGCTTCGGGGTCGTGTACCGCGCCCGTCAGCTCGCGGTGGGCCGGGAGGTCGCGCTCAAGGTCGACAACCGGGTGCTCGTCTCCGACCGCGACCGGCGCAGGTTCATGCGCGAGGTGACGTCCGCCGGCGCGTTGTCGGGGCACCCGCACGTGGCCGACGTCTACGACGCGGGCGTGCTCCCGGACGGCCGGCCGTACATGGTGCTTGAGCTGTGCCCCAACGGGTCGCTCGCCGACCGGCTGCGCGACGGCGGCCCGCTCGGCCCCCGCGAGGTGCGCGACATCGGCGTCAAGATCGCCGACGCGCTGGCCGCCGCCCACGCCGTGGGCGTCCTGCACCGCGACGTCAAGCCCGCCAACATCCTGGTCAACTCCTACGGCATGGTCGCGCTCTCGGACTTCGGGCTCGCCACGATGCCGGGACAGGGCGGCGCGGAGCGGGGCGAGGTGTCGGTCACGCGCGAGTCGCTCACGCCCGCCTACGCCCCGCCGGAGGCGTTCGACCTCACCGAGCCGACCGCCGCCGGGGACGTGTACGCCCTGTCGGCCACGTTGTACGCCCTGCTGCGGGGCAGGCCGCCGCGCTTCCCTGACAGCGGCGTGGTGAACATCGCGGCCATCATGGCGCTGCACCGGCTGCCGATCCCCGAGATCCCCGGTGTGCCCGCCGCGTTCACGGCCGTGCTGCGGCACGGCATGGCCGCCGATCCGGCCCTGCGGATCCGGACGGCCGCGGAACTGCGGGACGCGCTCGCCGCGCTGCCCGCGTACGGCACCGCCGGCCACGGCGCGCGGAGCGCGGTGCCGCCACCCCCGCCCGGTCGGCTGCCGCCCGGCGGGCCGCCCCAGGGTCCCCGGCGGGAGGCGGCGCCCGCGATCCCGCCGCGCACCGGCATGTCCCGGCAGTCGATCGTCTTCGCCGTGATCGCCGCCGTCTTCGCCCTGCTGCTCACGGCCGGGATCGCGGCGCTTGCCCTGGGATAGGGCGACGAGCGTCGCGTCATGAGGCGAGCGCGGCGTACTCGGCCAGCGAGTCCCACAGGTAGTCGATGAGGTCCCAGACGTCGGGCACCATGTCGCGGTCGCTGACGATCCCGAAACCGAGCCTGCCGTCGTAGGAGAACACCGTGATGTTGATCCCCCCGCTGACGTCCGTGATCACTGACATCGGGTAGAGCGCGGTGACCCTGGCCCCGCACACGTAGAGGGGAGTCTGGGGGCCCGGCACATTGGAGATCATCAGGTTCATCGCGGGCGCCGTACGCGAGGCGAGCCGGAAGGCGGACCTGGCCGCCAGCGCGCTCAGCGCGGCCGGCATCGCCTGGCTGAACTCGAGGAGCCAGGTCGCGGGGGCCGCGGCGAGCCGCTCCTTGATCAGTCGCATCGAGCGGTTCACCGACAGCAGCCGGTCGCGCGGGTCGGCCACGTCCGTCGGCAGGGTGGTCATGGTCAGCATGACCTCGTTGGCGGCCGACCCGTTGGGGGCCTGTCCCCGGGTGGAGACCGGGATGCCGGCGACCAGCGGCTGACGGGGGAGCTCGTCGCGCTTGACCAGCCAGCGCCGCAGCGCCGTGGCGCACATCGCCATGACGACGTCGTTCACGGTGACGCCGAAGGCGTTCTTGACCCGCTTGACCTCGTCCAGCGGGAGCTGGCCGAACGCGAACCGGCGGTGCCGGGAGATCGGCCCGGAGAACGGCGTGCGCGGCACCACCATGCGCGGCAGGTCCGGCAGGCTCTCGGCGGTTCCGCCGATGCTGCGGACGAGCCGCGAGACCAGTCCCGCCCCCGGGATCTGGGCCACGAACGGCACCTCGTCCAGCCGCGGCATCGCCTCGGCCACGAAACGCAGCAGGGCGAACGGGTTGTCCAGCACCCGCGCGAGGCATCGGACGAACATCTCCACCGCGTCGGGACCCTCCTGCGGCTCGTCCCCGTCCTCCGGGGGCGGCTGGTCGGCCGGTTCCGGCTCGAAGTCCATCAGCGCGGCCAGCACCTCAGCGCCCGTGACGCCGTCGACGGCCGCGTGGTGGACCTTCGTGTAGATCGCCACCCGGCCCTCGGCCAGGCCGTGGATCAGGTAGATCTCCCAGAGCGGCCGTCCCCGGTCGAGCCGCGCCCCGTGCAGCCGGGCGATCTGCTCGGCGAGCTTGTGGTCGTCCCCGGGGGGAGGCAGCGCCAGGTCCCGTACGTGGTAGTCGAAGTCGACCTCGCGGTCCTCGGCCCAGTAGGGGTGGTCGAGTCCGAACGGCACCTGGACCAGCCGCCGGCGCAGCGGAGGCGCGAGATGCAGCCGTCGTCTGAGCAGCGCGATCAGGTCGTCGCGGGTCAGCGTGCTGCCTGGCCTGCCCGACGGGTCGAGGATCGTGAGCGCCGCGATGTGCGCGAGGTTGGTCGCCGTCTCGATGTTGAGGAACTGCGCGTCGAAGGCGCTGACTTGCTGTGCCATGCCTACTGACCTGCCCCGAAAGCCGGGGCTCGGACCGCCCCGGCTCCCGGCGCCGCGCCTCGAGGGCGGACGCCGGCGGCCGGGGCGGCCGTTCCTCTCACGGCACCTGCCGAGGGTCCGCTAGTCGCAGTGCCCCGGGCCGATGATTCCGTTGTTGTAGTCGTCGAGCGTGCCGGCCAGGCGGTTGACATTGTTCTTGTCGGCCTTGCTCAGCGAGTTCCAGCTGCTCGGAGCATGAGCGGCGAGGAAGGCGTCCGCTTCGGCGATGACGTCGGCCACCGCGGAGCCGTCCGCGCCGTCCGCGATGCCGAGCTTCGCGGCGAGCAACTGTCCGCGCAGCTTGTTGATGCCGTTGCTGGCGGCGCCGTTGAAGTTGAGAATGGCGACGGCGTCGCTCGTGGTGGTCACCGCGTGGCTGAACTGGCCGTTCTGGGCGCCGAGCCAGACCGGGAGCAGCGGCGCCACGGCCTTGGGGTGGTTCTTCCAGTAGCCGATGGTGAGCGTGCATCCCACGGGCGGCGGAGTGGTGCAGCCCACCGTCACCGTCGCGGTCGCGGAGGGTCCCGCCGTGTTGTCGTCGGTGTGGGTCAGGGTCGCCGTGTTCGTCCGCACGCCGGCGTCGTCGCAGGTGAACGTCCGTGTGTAGGTGGTCGTGGCGCTGCCGGGGAACGTTCCCAGGTTCCCCTGCATGGTGTCGTCGACGGACACCTCACCGTGGACGTCGGTGATTCCCGACGGCCAGCCGAAGCTGGCGGACGTGTTCGGGCCGAAGGGCGTCCCCAGGCGTCCCGAGTGGTTGGTGATCGAGGTGTCGGCCGACACCTTGTACGCCTTGCCGACCTCAGGCGGCGACGGGACCGCTATCTCGTACCCGTAGCAGCGGGACTCGCCCGGCGCCAGGACCGGATGGGCGGAGGTGTCGAGCGGCGTCGAGACCACGACCGTGGAGCTCGGGGGCTTCGTGACGTTGATGACCGAGGTCAGGCCCTCCGTGGCGATCGCGCCGCCGTTGGTGATGCAGACCTGTCCCGCGATGTACGCCGCTTCCGTGCCGTCGTCCCTGGTCAGTCCCACCACGTACGTGACGGCGCCGGTCTGACCTGGCGTCAGGTCCAGACTCGTCGGATCGGCAGTCTTTGTCACGTTCCATTCGTACGTCCTGGTCCAGTGCGGCGTAGCTGACACTGTCTGAGCCAGCGTCGTGCCGGCCTTCGAATCCGCGAGTGCCGGCGCCGCCGGCAGCCCGCCGGCGACGACCAGGGCGACCACAGGCACCCAGCCGAGGCGACGCGTCCGAAATCGCATATCAAATCCCTTGCTGTCCCCCGCCGCCACCACGACCGTGGGGCCGATGATGCCGACGGGTAATCACTTATGCGATGTCCGAGTCTAGGAATTTTGCACATATTTAGCTATAGATGAGGGGTTTTCTACTTAATTGTCAAGATGCCTGTCCGGGGCATGGGGAACCGCCCCCAAGCCGGAAGCGATCGCGTGAAAGTTTCGTCCTCCACGGCTGGTGGCGAGTGTCCGGAAGTCACCCGGATTGACCCGAATTCCCGCCGCTTCCTACGGTCAGCGGGAATGTCGAGGGAGGAACCATGACATCCCGGCTAAGGTCCGTCTGGGTCACCATGCTCGTGGCGCTGCTCACGGCGGCGCTGAGCGCCGTCCTCGTCGCCGATCGCGGGGTCGCGCGGGCGGCGGACGTCCCGTACAAGGACCCCGGCCTTCCGGTGGCGGCACGAGTGGACGACCTGCTGTCCAGGATGTCGCTGGACGACAAGGTCGGGCAGATGACCCAGGCCGACCGGTCGGCCCTGACGACGATCTCCGACGTCGCGGCGTACCGGCTCGGCTCCATCCTGTCCGGCGGCGGTTCGGCGCCCTCGCCGAACACCGCCTCGTCCTGGGCCGACATGTACGACAACTTCCAGCGGCAGGCGCTGTCCACCCCGCTCGGCATCCCGATGATCTACGGGGTCGACGCCGTGCACGGGCACAACAACGTCGCCGGCGCGACGATCTTCCCGCACAACATCGGGCTGGGGGCGGCCCGCGATCCCGACCTGGCGGAGCGGGTCGGGCAGGCGACGGCGGAAGAGGTGTCGGGCACCGGCGTCGACTGGACCTTCGCCCCCTGCCTATGCGTGGCCCGCAACGACCGCTGGGGCCGCACGTACGAGTCGTTCGGCGAGGACCCGGAGCTCGTCACGAGGATGACCACGATCGTGGACGGGTTCCAGAAGGCCGGGAACGCCTCCATCCTCGCCACCGCCAAGCACTACGTGGGCGACGGAGGCACCACGGGAGGCAGGGACCAGGGCAACACCGAGCTGAGCGAGGCCGACCTCCGCGCGACCCACCTCGCGCCCTTCAGGGCCGCCGTGGAACGTGGCGTGGGCTCCGTCATGGTGTCCTACAGCTCCTGGAACGGCGCGAAGCTGCACGGCCACAAGTACCTCCTCACCGACGTGCTGAAGGGCGAGCTGGGCTTCACGGGCTTCGTGGTCAGCGACTGGGCGGGCATCGACCAGCTCGACGGCCAGACCGGGTTCACCGCGAGCGAGATCACCACGGCGGTCAACGCGGGCGTCGACATGGTCATGGTGCCGAACGACTACAGGAGGTTCGTCACGCTGCTCAAGCAGGAGGTGCAGGCAGGGCGCATCCCGATGTCGCGCGTCGACGACGCCAACCGGCGCATCCTGACCCAGAAGTTCCGGCTCGGGCTCTTCGAGAAGCCGCTGACCGACCGCTCCTACACCTCCACCGTGGGCAGCGCGGCGCACCGCGCCGTGGCCCGCGAGGCCGTACGCAAGTCGCTGGTCCTGCTGAAGAACGCCGGCAACGTGCTCCCGCTGGGCAAGAGCGGCGGCAAGATCTTCGTGGCGGGCAAGAGCGCCGACGACATCGGCAACCAGAGCGGCGGCTGGACGATCAGCTGGCAGGGCTCGTCCGGGAACATCACCAGCGGAACCACGATCCTCCAGGGAATCCGCGACGCCGTCGGCTCCGGCGCCCAGGTCACCTACAACAGGGACGGCAGCGGCATCGACTCGTCCTACCGCGCGGCGATCGCCGTCGTCGGCGAGACGCCGTACGCCGAGGGCCAGGGCGACAGGACGGGCTCGATGGGCCTCGACTCCACCGACCTCGCGACGCTGCAGCGGCTCAAGGCGTCCGGCGTGCCGCTGGTGGTGGTGCTGGTCTCCGGCCGGCCGCTGGACATCGCCGCCCAGATCGACCAGTGGAACGCGCTGGTCGCGGCGTGGCTGCCGGGCACCGAGGGCCGCGGCGTGGCCGACGTGCTGTTCGGCGACCACACCCCCACGGCGAAGCTGCCGGTGACCTGGATGCGCAGCGCCGACCAGCAGCCGATCAACGCGGGGGACGGCAAGCAGGCGCTGTTCGAGTACGGCTACGGGCTGACCTACGCGGGTTCCAGCCCGTCGCCGTCGCCCTCGCCGTCACCCTCGCCGTCGCCCTCGCCGTCACCCTCCCCCAGCCCGTCGCCGTCGCCGTCCCCCAGCCCGTCGCCGTCGCCGTCGCCCAGCGCCAGCCCGTCGGCGCCGTCCGGCGGATGCGTGGTGACGTACAAGGTGAACGACTGGGGCGGCGGGTTCACCGCGGACGTGACGATCACCAACAGGTCGTCGAGCCCGGTCAGCGGGTGGCGGCTCCAGTGGGCCTATGCCGGCGACCAGCAGGTCACCGGCTACTGGAACTCGACGATCACTCAGTCGGGCCGGCAGGTCACCGCGTCCAACGCCGCCTGGAACGGGACCATCGGCGGGGGCGGCGGCACGGCCAGCTTCGGCTTCCAGGGGACCTACAGCGGCGCCAACGCCGCCCCCACCGCGTTCACGCTCAACGGGACGGCCTGCGCCACCGGATGACGGCGCCCCGGCGGGGGCGGCGCGGCTCAGAACGTCTGGGCCAGCGCCACCCCCGCCCCCGCGGCGAACAGCACGATGCCGATCGCGAGGAAGACGACACCGAGGAGCGTTCCACTCCCCGCCAGACTGTCGACGCGGATCCGCGTCGGCTTGGCCGGGTCGTACAGCACCGGGACCTCCTCACCCGGCACGGCGGGCGGCGGATTGCTCCCGTGTGTGGTCTCCGCCTCGACCTGCTGGCCGTACGTGGTGGTGAAGCGGATCGTCGGGTAGTACACGGTCCCGTCGCCGGACCGGCTCGCCCGCAGCCGGACGACCATGCCGCGGGTGCGCCGCGCCCGGCGGCGGAACTCCCTCGCGTTCATCGTGACGCCGCCGCCGATGAGGGCGAAGAGGAGTCCGATACCCGAAAGAATCGCAGTGATGAGAGCGGTTGGTGACACGTTGGGACTTTAGGGCTCCCGCTCGCGATCTGGTTGCACCGTTCCCAAACCGCGACAGTCCAGGACCACGACACCCCGTACGGATCAGGGGCGCATCCGCATGAGCGTCTCGGCGACGTCGACGACCGGCTCGCCGAGGTCGAAGCGGCTGAACAGGTGGATCTGCTCGCCGGCGTCGATCTCCAGCAGCTCGGTCGTGAGGCCGTAGCGGCGGTGGGCGTCCACCCGGATGCGGTCCACGTCGTTCCACGAGATGCGTTCCCGCCCGGCGATCCCCGACACGACCAGCCCGTCCTCCCCCGCGGCGAGCCGCACCGGCGCGACCAGGTCGCGGCCGGTCAGCACGCCGATCCCCAGGGCCGCCATCCCGGCGAGGAAGAGTTGCGCGCCGTCGCCCGCGACCGCCAGCACGCCGCACAGCACGGTGCCCGCGGCCTTCAGCGCGACGATCCCGCGCGGCACCCGCCACTCGTGCCGCTGCTGCTCCTCAACTCCCGCCATCGGGGCAGCGTAGCCAATGTGAGGTCCTTTCGCGGCTCCTTCCCGCCGCTCGCGTCGCCCTAGGGCGTCTCGTCCTCCACGCGCATCGCCTGCTCCTCCGCCGTGTAACCGCCGAGATCGGGCCCCACGTCCTCGGCGATCAGGTCCTTCTCCGTGTCCACGCCCATGCCGCCGTCGGGATCGACGAGCCGGCCGGCCCGGCCGGGTTCGCCGCCCGCGTAGGAGTCGGCGTCCAGGTCCGGCTCCTCCCGGGACAGGCGCAGGTCGTGGGGCTCCCCCTCGCGCATCTCGGTGGTCGTGGTGCCGTACTCGTCGACTCCCATGGGCCGGTCGCCGGGCAGCGGCATCTCCTCCGGGTCCTCGGCCCACTGCCGGCCGGGAGTGCCCTCCTGCAGGTCCGGAATACCTTCGTCCTCGAACCGCGAACGCGGGTCGGTCTGTGGCCTGTTCTCTCTCATACCGGCCCCATGCCCCGCCGCGCGGACCTTAGGCGGGTCAGGTGACGGGGACGATCGTGGCCCGCCGCAGCACGCCGTCCTCGACGTCGAGGACGCCCACCGTGCCGTACGGCTGGCGGCGGCGGTCGGTGGGCGAGCCGGGGTTGAACACCCGCACTCCGTCGCCGGTCACGTCCATGGGGATGTGCGAGTGGCCGAAGACGACCACGTCGGCCTCCGGGAAGCGGCACCGCATGCGCGCGGTCCGCCCGGCGGCCTGCCCGCTGTCGTGGATCATCGCCAGCCGGAGCCCGCCGAGGTCGAGTTCGAGCGTCTCAGGGGCGCCCCAGGCCGCGACGTCCGGGCCGTCGTTGTTGCCCAGCACCGCGTGGACCGGGGCGTACTGGGACAGCTCCACCAGCACGTCCGCGGTGCAGACGTCGCCGGCGTGCAGGATCAGGCCTGCCTTCCGCAGGTGCTCGGCGACCGCGGGCGGACAGGACTTCCACCGCCGGGGCGCGTGGGTGTCCGCCAGTACCACGATCTTCACCATTCCATCTTCTCCCCATAGAAGAGGTGCCAAATCACAGATTCGGGGAATAGAGATCAGCGTCCCGATTGACCCTCACGCCCTGCACCCCTACACCGGTCTCCCCCGGCCGGTCCCGCTCGGGAGGAACGATGAGCAGGCAGATCGCCGACGGCTTCCAGGCCCCCACCCTGTTGGAGCTCGAGGCACGCGTACGCGGGCTGGAAACCCAGGTCGCCCACCTCACCGAGCTGGTCAAGACGTTGTCCGGGCAGAATCGGGAGAACCGCTGACGGCGCCCCCGCCAGGAAGACCTGGCCGGAGACGCCGTCGTGGGCCTCGGCTCCCCGCGACGGCTACGCGCGCCGTACGGAGGCGGCGACGGCCGGGATCTGCCGGCTCCCGCCCAGGCCCGCCGCGTGCCCGTTGCCGGACCCGCTGCCTGACCCGTTCGCGGACCCCTTGACGGATCCGTTCGCCGATCCGTTCGCCGATCCGTTCTGGGACGGCTGACCGGACCGGTTCGCGGGCGCGTCGGCTTCCAGGGGCTTCCGGGCCTCACCGGCCCGGGAGTCCCGCGCGGGCTCTTCCGCGCCCGCCGGGACGGGTGCGGCCCGTCCCTGGGACTCGCGCCCGGTGCCCACCGCCATCGCGCCCAGCCAGACGAGGGTCACGACCGCGATCGCCACCACCGCTCCGAGCACCAGTACCGCCACCGCCGCCAGGGAGACCACGGCTCCCAGCAGCTCCACCATTGAGACTCCTCCAGAGGTCGACCCCGATTACGGCACTCCGGTGACCGGTGGACAAACCACCCGTCATATGAGGGAACGGAAATTGCCGGGTATTGGTGCCTTGCCCCGTTTGGACGATCCTCATACCTTACTGATCGGCCAGCGCCGACCGACCCATGGGCAGGCCGTCGAGCCTGCGCAGGATCACGCCCTCCCGCAGCGCCCACGGGCAGATCTCCAGCACCGGCAGTCCGAACAGGTCCATCGCGGCGTCCGCGACGACCGCGCCGGCGAGAAGCTGCGCGGCCCGGCCCTCGGACACGCCGGGAAGCTCCGCCCTGCGGGCCGCCGGCATCGTCGCCAGCCTGGCCGTCCACTCGACCAGGTCATCGTGCGTCAGCGTCCGCTTGACGTACGGGCCGTCGCTCGACGAGGCCGCCCCCGCGATGCGCGCGAGCTGGCGGAAGGTCTTGGACGTGGCGACGGCGTGGTCGGGCCTGCCGTACCTCGCGACCGCCCCGGCGGCCCGCCCGATCTCGGTGCGCACGTACCGGCGCAGCGCGCGGATCTCCTCCAAGCCCGGCGGGTCCGCGGTGAACCAGTCGCGGGTGAGCCGGCCCGCCCCGAGCGGTAGCGAGACCGCGACGTCGGGCTCCTCGTCGATGCCGGAGGCGATCTCCAGCGAACCGCCCCCGATGTCGGTCACCAGCAGCCGTCCCGACGACCAGCCGAACCAGCGGCGTACCGCGAGGAACGTCAGCCTGGCCTCGTCGTCCCCCGACAGCACCTGGATGTCCACCCGCGTGTCGGCCTTGATCCTGGCCAGCACCTCCTCGCCGTTGACCGCGTCGCGCACCGCCGAGGTGGCGAAGGCGACCAGGTCCTCCACACCCTTGTCCTCGGCGATGCGGGCCGCCTCGCGTACGAAGGCCCCGAGCCGCGCCGCGCCCTCCTCGCTGAGCCTGTCGCCGTCGACGAGGTGCTCGGCCAGCCGCAGCTCCTCCTTGTGGGAGAACGCGGGCAGGGGACGCGCGCCCTGATGCGCGTCCATCACCAGGAGGTGCACCGTGTTGGAACCGACGTCCAGGACTCCGAGTCGCATGCTCCAGACGGTACCGCCCGCCCGGGGAAGATCCACAGTCTCCCGGCTTCGACCCTGTTCCCGGGGGTAGTTGCAGGCCGATCGGGCGAGGGAGTGCGATGGCATGAGCGTCAGGCAGAGGTACGGAGGCCTGTCCGGCGGACGGTCCGGTGACAGGCGCGGCGGCGCCGGGGGCGGCTGGTCGCGGGACTGGTCGGGAAGCTGGGCCGGCGGCTGGGGCGGGGGGCGCTTCGGGCGGCGCTTCGGGCGCAGGGGCAGGCGGCTGCGGGCCACGGCCAGGGACGCCTTCGGCTGGCAGCAACTGCGTCCCGGGCAGCAGGAGGCGATGGAGCTCCTGCTCGCGGGCCGGGACGTGCTGCTGGTGATGCCGACCGGCGGCGGCAAGTCGGCCGTCTACCAGGTGCCGGGGTTGCTCCTGGAAGGCCCGACCGTCGTCGTGTCGCCGCTCATCGCCCTGCAGCGCGACCAGGTCATGGGCCTGCTCAAGGCGGGGGCCGCGGGCGCCGTCGCGGTCAACTCGGCCGGCTCGGTCGATGCGGGCCTCGACCAGGTCACGGCGGGTGATGCCGAGTACGTGTTCCTCTCGCCGGAGCAGCTCGCCAAGCCCGAGGTGGTCGAGCGGCTGGCCGAGGCGCGTCCCTCGCTGATCGCCGTGGACGAGGCGCACTGCGTGTCCGCCTGGGGCCACGACTTCCGGCCGGAGTACCTGCGGCTCGGCAAGGTCATCGAACGCCTCGGCCGTCCCCCGGTGATCGCGATGACGGCCACGGCCGCGCCGACCGTACGCGAGGAGATCATCGAGTCGCTCGGCATGACCGGGGCGCAGCAGATCGTGCGGGGGTTCGACCGGCCCAACCTCCGCCTCGACGTCCGCCGGTTCACCGACGACGACGACAAGCGCAAGGCCCTGGCCGACCACGCCGCCGGGCTGGACGGCGTCGGGCTCGTCTACGTGGCGACGCGGCGGCAGGCCGAGGAGTACGCGGAACTGCTTCGGGAGAAGGGCCGCCGGGCCGAGGCGTACCACGCGGGGATGAAGGCTAAGGACCGCCGCCGCATCCACGAGCGGTTCCAGGACGACGACCTCGACACCGTCGTGGCGACCTCGGCGTTCGGGATGGGCATCGACAAGCACGACGTGCGCTACGTGCTGCACGCCGCGCCCCCCGAGTCGCTCGACGCGTACTACCAGGAGATCGGCCGGGCGGGCCGCGACGGCAACCCCGCCGACGCGGTGCTGTTCTACCGGCCGGAGGACCTGGGGCTGCGCAAGTTCTTCTCCGGGGGCAGGGCGGACGAGAACCTGATGCGGCGCATCGCGACGCTGGTGCACGAACACGGCGGCGACGTGGCCGCGGGCGACCTGCGCGAGCTTCTCGACATCGGGGCGGCCAGGCTGTCCTCGCACGTCAACCTGCTCGAACGCGCGGGCGCGCTCGACGTCTCCCACGGCGGCGCCGTGCGTTACGCGCCGGACGGCCCGCCGCCTGACGAGGCCGCCGCCCACGCGGCGCGGATCGACGAGATCCGGCACCGGATGGAGGACTCCCGGCTCGAGATGATGCGCGGCTACGCCGAGACGACCGGCTGCCGTCGCCGCTTCCTGCTGGAGTACTTCGGCGAGCCGTACGAACGGGCCTGCGGCGACTGCGACACCTGCCGCTCGGGGACCGTGACCGCGCCGGAGACCGGCGAAGGGCCGTTCCCCCTGCACGCCGACGTACGGCACGCCGAGTGGGGACACGGGATCGTGATGAGCCGCGAGCAGGACCGGATCACGGTGCTGTTCGACTCCGTGGGCTACAAGACGCTGGCCCTCGGCGTGGTGGACGAGCTGCTCGAAGTGGTCTGACCGGCCTGGGGCGTGTTCCTCCGGCTGGGCAATCATTACCGATCGTGTCCATGCCACCACTTGCGGTGATTTCACCGCGTGCTGAGACTCGTAAGGGGTCTTGAGTTCGGGGGTGGTACCGGTGCGTGAGGGGATCAGCACCAGGGAGACGTGGCCGTTCGAGTGCCTGCACTGCGCGCGGGTCTGGGAGGAGGAGTACGTCGTCCACCGCGGGCGCCACGAGGACGGCGACGACGTCGTCGTGTGGACCAGGGACGGCGCGGCCGTCCAGCCGCCGTGGTCGGGGATGACCTGCCCGGGGTGCGGCTGCGGCACCGTGACCACGTTCTCGACCGGCTGCCTGGCGAACCGCCGGGAGATCACGCCGGGCCTTCCCGCGCTGCGGCATCCCGCCGGGGAGGAGACCGCCCGAGGCGGCTGGTGGTTCGCGTCGCACGGCCTGCTCGGCATCGTGTTCCTGCTGCCGTCCGGTTTCGGCCTCTAGGAGGCGGCATCTCCGATTTATCCGGGAGCGGGCGGACGTCGTCCACAGGCGGCCGGGTATCCACAGGCGGCGTGAGGGGACGCGGTGGATCCGGCAGAATGAGAGCCTCCCGGAAGAAGGCGGATCAGGATCGTGACGACGTCCATTCAGCAGCGGATCGCCGAAGAGCTCGGCGTGCGCCAGAGCCAGGTCACCGCGGCCGTCGACCTGCTCGACGGCGGGGCGACGGTGCCGTTCATCGCCCGCTACCGCAAGGAGGCCACCGGCGCGCTCGACGACGCCCAGCTGCGCACGCTGGAGGAGCGGCTGCGTTACCTGCGCGAGCTGGAGGAGCGGCGGACGGCCGTCCTCGACTCGATCCGCTCCCAGGGCAAGCTCGACGAGGCCCTTGAAGCGCGGATCATGGAGGCCGACTCCAAGGCCCGGCTGGAGGACATCTACCTGCCGTTCAAGCCCAAGCGCAGGACGAAGGCGCAGATCGCCAGGGAGGCGGGGCTGGAGCCGCTGGCGGACGCGCTGCTGGCCGACCCGTCGCTGGACCCCCACGCGTCCGCGGAGGCATACGTGGGCGAGGGCGTGGCCGACGCCGCCGCCGCGCTGGAGGGCGCCAGGGCCATCCTGGTCGAGCGCTTCGCCGAGGACGCCGACCTCATCGGCGACCTGCGGGAGCGGATGTGGTCCCGGGGACGCCTCGTCTCCCAGGTGCGGGAGGACAAGCAGGAGGCCGGGGCCAAGTTCTCCGACTACTTCGACTTCTCCGAGCCCTTCACCCGGCTGCCCTCGCACCGCATCCTCGCGATGTTCCGGGGCGAGAAGGAGGAGGTGCTCACCCTCACGCTCGACCCGGAGGCCGAGGAGCCGAACGACTACGAGGCGCGCATCGCCCGGCGTTTCGGCATCGCCGACCAGGGCCGCCCGGCCGACAGGTGGCTGCTCGACACCGTGCGCTGGGCCTGGCGCACCCGCGTCCTCGTCCACCTGGGCATCGACCTGCGCACCCGGCTGTGGCAGGCGGCCGAGGAGGAGGCCGTGCGGGTGTTCGCTGCCAACCTGCGCGACCTGCTGCTCGCCGCTCCCGCCGGGGCGAGGCCGACCATGGGGCTCGACCCTGGCCTGCGCACCGGGGTGAAGGTCGCGGTCGTGGACGGCACGGGCAAGGTCGTGGCCACCGACACGATCTACCCCCACGAGCCCAGGCGGCAGTGGGACCAGTCGCTCGCGGTGCTGGCGCGGCTGGCGGCCGAGCACAAGGTGGAGCTGGTCGCCATCGGCAACGGCACCGCGTCGCGGGAGACCGACAGGCTCGCCGCCGAGCTGGTCAAGCACATGCCGCACATCACCAAGATCGTCGTTTCCGAGGCCGGGGCCTCGGTCTACTCCGCGTCGGCCTACGCCTCGCAGGAGCTGCCCGGCCTCGACGTCTCCCTGCGCGGCGCGGTCTCGATCGCCCGGCGGCTGCAGGACCCGCTGGCCGAACTGGTCAAGATCGACCCCAAGTCCATCGGCGTCGGCCAATACCAGCACGACGTGTCCGAGGTGAAGCTGTCGCGCTCGCTCGACGCGGTGGTCGAGGACTGCGTGAACGGGGTGGGCGTGGACGTCAACACCGCCTCCGCCCCGCTGCTGACCCGGGTCTCCGGCATCAGCGCCGGGCTGGCGGAGAACATCGTCGCGCACCGGGACGCCAACGGGCCGTTCCGCTCCAGGCGCGGGCTGAAGGACGTGCCGCGGCTCGGGCCGAAGGCGTTCGAGCAGTGCGCGGGCTTCCTGCGCATCCGGGGCGGGGACGACCCGCTCGACGCCTCCAGCGTGCACCCTGAGGCGTACCCCGTGGTGCGCCGCATCCTCGACTTCAGCAAGAGCGACCTGCGCACGCTGATCGGCGACACCGCGGCGCTCCGCTCGCTCAGGCCGTCCGACTTCGTCGACGACACCTTCGGCCTGCCGACCGTGACCGACATCCTCAGGGAACTGGAGAAGCCGGGCCGCGACCCCCGTCCGGCGTTCAAGACCGCCACCTTCAAGGACGGCGTCGAGAAGCCCTCCGACCTGTCGCCCGGCATGATCCTGGAGGGCGTCGTCACCAACGTGGCCGCGTTCGGGGCGTTCGTCGACGTCGGCGTGCACCAGGACGGTCTCGTCCACGTGTCCGCGATGTCGAACTCGTTCGTGAAGGACCCGCGCGAGGTGGTCAAGCCAGGCGACATCGTCCGGGTCAAGGTGCTCGACATCGACCTCCAGCGCAAGCGCATCTCGCTCACCCTGCGCCTGGACGACGAGGCGGCGGGCAACGGCCGCGGAGGCGGGCCTGACGGCGCGGCCCGGGGCGACCGGCAGGGCGGCCGGCGCGGCCAGCCGCGTCAGAACGCGTCCGGAGAGAACCAGGGCCGCCAGAACGCCGGTCGGCAGAACCAGACGGGCGGCATGGGCGGTTCCGGCCGCGGCAACGGACGGGGCTCGGGCGGCGCGCCGCAGAGCGGAGCCATGGCCGAGGCCCTTCGCAGGGCCGGCCTGGCCGACCCCGCCTCCGGTTCCGGAGACCGCCGCTCCCGCTGACACCCGCTCCCGGCGCACCGCCTGCCTGGCGTTACGCCTGTCCGGGCCGCCGGTCGCTCAGCGAGCCACGCCGGGGCCGCCGGCGGCCGGGGCCAGCAGGTCCTCCAGGACGGCGGCGAGGGCGGCGACCCCGGCGAGGCAGTCGGCCTCCTCGGCGCGCTCGTGCGGCGAGTGCGAGACGCCCGTGGGGTTGCGCACGAACAGCATGGCCGACGGGATTTCCCCGGCGAGGATGCCCGCGTCGTGCCCGGCCCCCGTGGGCAGCACGGGCGCGCCGCCGAGGACACGCGCGACGCGGTCGCGCAGCGGCACGTCGAAGTCGACGACCGGCGTGTAGGACTCCCGCGTCACCCGGGCCCCCTCCGCCGCCGCCGTCGTCTCCTCGACGAGCCTGTCCAGCAGGGCGGCGTCCGGAGCGCGGCAGTCGAGCCAGGCGGTGACCAGCGACGCGATGGCGTTGGTGCCGTTGGGCTCGACCCTGACCCTGCCGAAGGTGGCCAGGGCCCCCAGGCGCTCCGCGCCCGCGCGCGCGGCAAGCACGGCCGCCGCGTAGGCCGGCATGGGGTCACGCCGGTCCTCCAGCCGGGTGGTCCCGGCGTGGTTGGCCTCCCCGTGGAAGTCGAAGCGCCAGCGGCCGTGCGGCCAGATCGCGGAGGCGACGCCGACCGGGTGCGGCGTGCCGGCGAGGTGGCGGCCCTGCTCCACGTGCAGTTCCACGAACACGCCGATCCGCGCGAGGCGCTCGTCGTCGCGGCCGGCGGCCTCCGGGTCGCGTCCCGCCCGCTCCATCGCCGCCGCCAGCGTGACGCCGTCCGCGTCGCGCAGCGCCCCGGCCGTCTCCGGGCGGACGGCGCCGGTCATCAGCCGCGACCCCAGGCAGGCCAGGCCGAACCTGGCACCCTCCTCCTCGGTGAAGTTCACCACCGCGAGCGGCCGTTGCGGCCGCACGCCGCGCGCCCGCAGGGCGTCGAGCGCGGCGAACGCCCCGACGACCCCCAGCGGGCCGTCGTACGCCCCGCCGTCGGGCACCGAGTCCAGGTGGGAGCCGGTCACCACGGCGTTCCCCGCCCCGGGATCGCCCAGCCAGGCCCACTGGTTGCCGTTGCGGTCGGTCTCGTACGCGAGGCCTCTCTCGCTCGCCTGCGCGGCGAACCAGTCCCGGCACTCGGCGTCGGCCGACGTCCAGGCGTGCCTGCGGTATCCGCCCGT
This sequence comes from Microbispora sp. H11081, assembly GCF_012999535.1. Classification (GTDB taxonomy): domain Bacteria; phylum Actinomycetota; class Actinomycetes; order Streptosporangiales; family Streptosporangiaceae; genus Microbispora. The sequence goes on along the minus strand of NZ_JABBWV010000017.1, from coordinate 42,651 downwards.
CGCGTCGTGCCGCCCCACGGGGAGCAGGTCGCGCCACATGCGGCGGAAGCCGTCCGCCACTTCCTCGCCAGGCAGATCCTCCGCCGTTCCCTCAGGCATCGGCGTCCGCACCGGCCGGCCCCGCACCGGCCGGCCCCGCACCGGCCATCGGGACGCGTACGCCCCGCTCGTTGGCGACCTCGGCGGCCCTGTCGTATCCGGCGTCCACGTGCCGGATCACGCCCATGCCGGGGTCGTTGGTCAGCACCCGGCGGATCTTCTCCCCCGCGAGCGGCGTGCCGTCGGCGACGGTGACCTGCCCCGCGTGGATGGAACGGCCGATGCCGACCCCGCCGCCGTGGTGGATCGACACCCAGGACGCGCCGGAGGCCACGTTGACCATGGCGTTGAGCAGCGGCCAGTCGGCGATCGCGTCGGAGCCGTCGAGCATGCTCTCCGTCTCCCGGTAGGGCGAGGCGACCGAGCCGCAGTCGAGGTGGTCCCTGCCGATCACGATGGGCGCGGAGATCTCCCCCGAGGCGACCATCTCGTTGAACCGCTCGCCCGCCCTGTCGCGCTCGCCGTACCCCAGCCAGCAGATCCGCGCGGGCAGGCCCTGGAACCGCACCCGCTCCCCCGCCATCCTGATCCACCGGGCCAGCGGCTCGTTGTCCGGGAAGAGATCGAGGATCGCGCGGTCGGTCGCCGCGATGTCGGCGGGGTCGCCGGACAGCGCCGCCCACCGGAACGGGCCCTTCCCCTCGCAGAACAGCGGCCGGATGTAGGCCGGCACGAACCCGGGGAAGTCGAACGCCCGCGCGTACCCGGCGAGGCCGGCCTCGCCTCTGATGGAGTTGCCGTAGTCGAACACCTCCGCGCCGGCGTCCTGGAAGCCGACCATCGCCTCGACGTGCCGGGCCATGGACTCACGGGCCCTGCGGGTGAACCCCTCGGGGTCCTTGCGCGCCAGCGCCTCCATGTCCTCGAACGCGACGCCCGTCGGCAGGTAGGCCAGCGGGTCGTGCGCGCTCGTCTGGTCGGTGACGACGTCGATCTCCGCGCCCGCGGCGAGCAGGGCGGGCACGGCCTGCGCGGCGTTGGCCACGACGCCGATGGACAGCGGGCGGCGGGCGTCCCTGGCCTCATACGCCAGGCGCAGCGCCTCGTCCAGGCTCTCCGCCCGCACGTCGAGGTAGCGGTGGCCGATGCGGCGCTCGACACTCCGCGGGTCGCAGTCGACGCAGATCGCCACGCCGCCGTTCATGGTGACCGCGAGCGGCTGCGCGCCGCCCATGCCGCCGAGCCCGGCGGTGAGGGTGATCGTCCCGGCGAGGCTGCCGCCGAAGCGCTTGGCCGCGACCGCGGCGAACGTCTCGTACGTCCCCTGCAGGATGCCCTGGGTGCCGATGTAGATCCACGAGCCGGCCGTCATCTGGCCGTACATCGTGAGCCCGAGCCGCTCCAGCCGCCGGAACTCCGGCCAGGTCGCCCAGTCGCCGACGAGGTTGGAGTTGGCGATGAGCACCCGGGGGGCCCACTCGTGGGTGGTCATGACGCCGACCGGCCGGCCCGACTGCACCAGCAGCGTCTCGTCCGCCCGCAGGGTGGTGAGCTCGCGCACGATGGCGTCGTACGACGGCCAGTCGCGGGCCGCCTTGCCGCTGCCGCCGTAGACGACGAGGCGCTCCGGGTGCTCGGCGACCTCCGGGTCGAGGTTGTTCATGAGCATGCGCAGGGCGGCCTCCTGCTGCCAGCCGCGCGTGGTCAGCGTGGCGCCGCGCGGAGCCCTGACGGGGTTCCGGCCCGCGGCCCCGCCGCGTGCGCTGTCGTCGTCAGCCACCAGTCCTCCTCCGCCGTGCCCGGCGCGCGTGGTCCCGTTCCGCGAGTCCATTCATCCTCGATGAATGAATAGATTCAGTCAATGAGGAAAACGCCGCGGGCCGCGGCCGACGCCTCGAACGCCTCAAGCCGGGCCTGCGCCCCGGGCAGTTCGTCGCACATGGCCTCCAGCAGCACCCGGCCGAGCATCATCGGCGCGCACGCCGTGTCGAACACCAGGCGGGTGCCCACGGCGGCGGTCAGCAGGACGTGGGACAGGCCGGCGAGCGACGGCACCCGCCGGTCCGCGACCGTGACGACGTTCAGCCCGGCCGCGCGGGCGGCGCGGAGCGCGTCCAGCAGTTCGGCCGGATAGCGGGGCAGGGCGAAGCACAGCAGGGCCGTCGCCCCGGCCGCCGCCGCCTGCTCGACCCGGTCGGTCAGGAGCGACCCCGCCTCGTGCAGGGGCCGTACGTCGGGGTGGATCTTCGCGGCGAAGTAGGCGAACCCGGCGGCCTGGGCCGCGGCGGCCCGCAGGCCGAGCACCGGCAGGGGGCGCGAGGCGGCGAGCAAGCGGGCGGCCTCGGCGACGGGACCGCCGTCGTCCAGCGACTCGGCCAGGGCGCGCAGGTTCTCGATCTCCGCCAGCACGGCGCGGCGGTACTCCCCGCCCGGGCCCTTCGCCCGGTCTGGCGCGGAGACGGGCTCATGGAGCACAGGGTCCCGGGGCGTGGGGTCCTGGGGCGTGGGGTCCTGGGGTGTGGCGGGGCGCGTGTCCGCGGGCTCCCCGCCGCCGGAGAGCTTCCCGGCGGCCTGGTGCGTGGAGGATCCCGCCCCGGATCCCGCGTCCGCCCCGTTCCGGCCGGCCGGAACGCCCAGTTCCCGGAACCTGCGCCGCAGACCGGGGTATCCGCTGTAGCCGAGCGCCATCGCGAAACGGGTCACCGACGGCTGGCTGACCCCGGCGAGCTCGGCCACTTCGATGCTCGACAGGAACGGCGCCTCGGCAGCGTGCCGGGCGAGGCAGTGGGCGATCCTGCGCTGCACGGGGGTCAGCCGGTGCCCCTCGAACAACCGCAGCAGGCGGGACGCGGCCTCCCCGCCGGGCTCCCCGTAGATCTCCCCGCCGGACTCCCCGCCGGACTCCCCGCCCGACTCCCCGACGGGCTCGCCGGGGGCCTCACGATGGGCGGCCGGTCCGTCGTCCGCGTCGTGCCCCGTCTTCATCGCCCCCGTCTTCATCGCCCCCGTCTTCATCGCCCCCGTCTTCATCGCCCCCGCCTCCGCCGGCCCGCGCCGGGCCGGTCGGCCCGCGTGCTCGCGCTCGACAGGAAGTCTCCACTGACGGGTTGTCCACAGGCAAGGCGCCGACGGCGCGCGCAGGCCCGGCGATTGCCTAGTCTGATCGGCAGAACCCAGCAAGGGAGATCACCGTTGAATACCGGTGTACTGAAAAGTGGTGGCATGGGCCGCCGCCTGGGGCTGGCGGCCGGAGCGGCCGCCCTGGCGGCGGCGGTGTGGGCGATGCGGGACGTCCCCGCCGCACTGGGGGCCCGGCCGTCCGGCGAGCGGGCGGGTCGGGTGCGCCGCTCCCGGCAGTTCCGCGACGGCGCGTTCCGCAACACGAGCCCCAACCCCGTCCTTCCGCCGGGAACCGGGCGGCAGGTCGCCCGCGAGTTCCTGCGCCGGACGCCGCGCAGGCCCCGCCTGCCCGTTCCGCTGATGACCCCCGGCCCGTCCCTGGGCGGGGACCTCGACGCCGTCTGGTACGGCCACTCCTCGGTGCTGATCGAGATCGAGGGGCGGCGGGTGCTGCTCGACCCGGTGTGGAGCGAGCGGTGTTCCCCGACGTCGTTCACCGGGCCGCGCCGCCTGCACCCTCCGCCGGTGCCGTTGTACGAGCTGCCCGAGCTCGACGCGATCGTCATCTCGCACGACCACTACGACCACCTCGACATGGACACGGTGCGTCTGCTGGTCCGCACGCAGTCGGCGCCTTTCCTGGTGCCGCTGGGGGTCGGCGCCCACCTGGAGCGGTGGCGGGTGCCCGCGTCGCGGATCGTCGAGCTGGACTGGGACGAGGAGGCCACGGTCTCCGGCCTCAGGTTCGTGGCGACCCCCGGCCGTCACTTCTCCGGCCGCGCGTTCCGCCGGGACCAGACCCTCTGGGCCTCCTGGGTCGTCGCGGGAGAGCGCAGGCGGGTCTTCTACACCGGCGACTCCGGCTACTTCGACGGGTACGCCGCGATCGGCGAGGCGCACGGGCCGTTCGACCTGTCGGTGGTGCAGATCGGCGCCTACAGCAAGGGCTGGCCGCACGTCCACATGACGCCTCAGGAGGCGATCCTCACGCACATCGACGTGCGCGCCGGGGTGCTGCTGCCGGTGCACTGGGGCACGTTCTCGCTCGCTCCGCACGCCTGGGACGACCCGGTCGACCAGCTGTGGCGGGAGGCGAAGGCACGCGACGTGCGCCTCGTGGTGCCGCGGCCGGGCGAGCGCGTCACGATCGACGATCCGCCCCCGGTCGACGGCTGGTGGAAGACGATCATGTGATGGCCGTTACCGCGGCCGGCGTCAGGAGGCCCGGTCGCGGGCCGCGGTGCGGCGCAGCGCGTCGGCGCGGGTCGGGTACATGGTGAGCCGTGAGGTGAGGCCGAGCAGCGAGAAAAGGTGACGCATCTGCGGGCTCATGCCGCAGACGGCGCCGTCTCCGCCCTCGGGCGGGGTGCGGACGCAGGCGTCGATGAGCACCCGCATGCCCGCGCTGTCGATGAACCGCAGCCGCTCCACGTCGAACAGGATGCGCGTCGCGCGACGGGCCAGGAGTGGGTCCACCTGCTCGCGCAGCGTGGAGACCGTGAGCACGTCGAGTTCACCGCTGAGGGTGATGAGGGTGAACGGAGGCGCCTGCGCCACCGAGACCTGGAAGTCGTGCAAGGATCCCCACCTCCGCCGGTGAGATGACCCACCCGGAAATTCTTCCGAATAATCCACATTACACGCGATATACAAAAATTCGCATATTCCGGACGAAAAGGGTGCGCACGTTTCCCATCCACCCCCGGGTAGTCGCGGTCCATGGGCATTCGGGCAACGGCGGTCGTCTGCCTCGCGCTCGCCACCGCGGGGTGCGGGTCGGCGGACGACACGTCGGTCACCGCGACGGCGGAACGATTCCTGTCGGCGGCCGGGCAGGGCCGGGCAGACGAGGCATGCCCGCTTTGCCGGCCTACTCCGGGCACACCTCGGTCGCCTCCCTGGCCCGCTACGCCCGCGTCTCGCCGGAGGCGCTGGCCCGCTGGGGCAGGGGGGCCGCGATCCGGCCGCGATCCGACGACTCTGATGCGGGCGGCCGATTCAGCGCGGGATGTCTCACCCTGGAAGGGCCAGTTGGCAGGGCGCCTGGCGGTCGCCGAGGATCACGCTTGTGCCGGCGTGCGCGGGTGGCGCCTGCGGGCGATCGCGCGCGCGATCAAGGGGGAGCCGATCAAGGTCGGGAGCAGCCAGTAGGCAACGGTTGGGAGCCTGTCCCACAGCGGCAGGTGGGGGCCGTTGTCGATGTAGAAGCCGGTCAACAGCAGCACGTAGGACGCGCCCATTGCGAGGATGTGGAGGTCGGGCCGGTGCCGCCGGTTGGCGTAGCCCGTCAGCGCGGCGGTGAAGCCAAGGGTGCCGATGACGAACAGGTGGGCGTTCTCCCGCCAGCGGATCGTCGACATGACGGTCAGGGTGACGTAGACGACAGCCCACGACCACAGGTAGATGCGCCCGAATCGCCGGTGCCGTGGGCTTCCCTTGCGCGTCAGTGCGGCGCTCGCGCCGCAGCCCACGCAGGTGATCCCGGCGGTGATGTGGATGGCGAGTGCGGCGAAGAAGACCGGTCCGGCGTTGGGGACCGGAGTGCCCAGGATGTCGATGTGGTCCATCGCATCTCCAATACGTAGTAACGCTACATGTAGCGACGCTACTCCGGGTCTTGGCTCGCGGGAAGAGCAGGTATAGCGTTGCTACCTATGAGGGCGGAAGCACTCAAAGGACACCTGGACGGTCTCCTGCTCGCCACGCTGGAGGACGGGCCGCAGCACGGCTATGCCGTGAAGGAAGCGCTGTGTGACGCCACGGGCGGCAAGCTCGATTTGCCCACCGGCACCGTCTATCCGGCGTTGCACCGACTGGAGCGCGCGGGACTGATCAAGGGGAGCTGGTCGGTGGTGGGCGGTCGCAGACGGCGCACTTATGAGCTGACCGAGCAGGGGCGGCGCTCCTTGGCGGGGGCACGCGACCACTGGCAGGAGTTCGCCGCCGTGATATCCGCTGCGCTGGGTGGTGGACCGTGGCCGGCCACGAACTGATCGAACGCCATCTGCAGACGCTCGCCGAACGGCTGCCCGGCCCCGTGGTCGACGAGCTCGCCGACGGCCTCTTGGCGTCCTACGACGACCAGATGGAGCGGCTCGGGGACCCGGACGCGGCGGCCCGGGCCGCCCTGGTGGACTTCGGCGATGCCGACACCGTCACCGCCGCCTTCGTCCGCGCCTCACCGGCCAGGCACGCCGCATTCACGCTGCTCGTGGCCGGGCCGATTGTCGGGCTGGGCTGGGGAGCCACTCTCCTCACCGCCAACGGCTGGGCTTCGGCGATCCCGCTGGCCTCACGCCTGGCCTTCGGCCTCCTGCTCGGCTCGGCCGTGCTCATGCTCGTGACCGCCGCCCGGGAACAGCGGCACTACCGCACCGTACGGCTGGCCGCCCTGGGTGGCGCGGGAACCGTCGCTGTACTGGACACGGTCATGCTGGGCACAGTCGTCACGCTTGCGCCGCCACCGTCCTTGCTGTTGCTCGTGGCGTTGACCGGCAGCGTCGCGAGGATCATGCTGGCGGTACGAGCTATCCCCGCCCTGATCACACGCTCATGACCCTGCTGCGGCATCGGCGCCGGGATCAGCGACCCGCGCTCCAGGACGGCGTCCACCGGCTGACAGGCGGGCCTCGCGGCCGAATGACAAGCTCCGGCAAAGCTCCCTATGTCCACGTTTGTCGCATTCCATGGCCTGGGTAGGGCCTGCGCCAATCATGGGGAGGAGCACCGAGATGACGTTCAATCCGCTGCAAGAGCGGGGAATCCCGCTGGATCGGCAGTTGCGCAACTGGCGCGAGCTGAATGTCACGCCGATCGACCCCGACCGCGCCGATCCCTACACCCGGTGCCGGATCATCACGATGAACGGCATCGAGACCGAGGCGATCATGTTCAGCCACCATTGCGCCCGGCACCAGTCCGATCTGCAGGCGAGGCGGCGGCTGGCAGAGGTGCGCTACATCGAGGCGCAGCAGCAGCGGACGGTGAACTGGCTGCTCCCGGGGCTGGCCTCGGTGCTGGAGACGACGATCGCCTACGAGCAGGTGGCGGTCGACCTCACCGCGTGGGTCGCCCGGATGGAGCCCGACCCCTATCTCAAGCAGGCCTACCAGTTCGGCGTGCTGGAGGACTTCGACCACCTGTACCGCTACGCCAACCTGTACGAGATGATCGAGCACCGCAAGGCCGAGAAGATCGTCGACGGGGTGACCGAGGTGATGCCCGGTCGGCCGACGATGATGCACCACCGTCATCCGATCGACAACGTCCGCGAGCACTACGACCGCGAGACCGCGCAGGCGATCTCCAAGCTGCACGCGCTGACAATCATGTCCGCCGAGCAGCAGACGATGAACTTCTACATGAACGTCGGACCGACCTACATGGAGCCGATCGCGCGGCAGCTCTACCAGGAGATCGGCCTGGTCGAGGAGGAGCACGTCACGCATTACGAGTCGCTGGTCGACCCGGGCGAGTCGTGGTGGGAGCAGCTGCTCAACCACGAGTACAACGAGTGCTACCTCTATTACTCCTTCATGGAGACCGAGTCCGACCCGAAGGTGAAGGCGATCTGGGAGCTGCATCTCAACATGGAGCTTGAGCACCTGCGGATCGCCGCGGAGCTGTTCCGCCGGCACGACGGGCGTGACCCGGAGCAGTTGCTGGCCCCCACGCTGCCCAAGCCGGTGACGTTCGAGCCGAACAAGGAATACCTGCGGGAGCTGCTCACCACGCAGATCGACTACACCACCCTGGGCACCGGCTACGTCCAGGAGGCACACGAGCGGTTCCAGCGCTGGCAGGAGCAGCTCATGGGTGGTGCGGAACCGCCCAGCGAGCGCGTCATCGACGAGAACCGCTCCAGGTCGGGCGACGAGTATCGCCTGGAGTCGGAGGGCACCCACCCGCTCCACAGCCTGCGCACCCACTGACCGGGCGCGCCCCCGCTCGGGCCCGCGCACGCGGCCCCGAGCGGAGGGGCTCGCGTGCGTGTCTACTCGCGTGCGTGTCTACTTGCGCAGCGCCCGGCGGATCAGGTCCTTGGCCCGATCCATGACCGCCGCCGGCGGGCCGAAGAGCAGGTTCTTCGTCATGCTCTCCACGCCCGGGTGCGGACGGGTCGGCGCCATCGCCTCGGCGGCCCGGACGCCGAAGGCCATCGCCCGCCGCTCGGCCGCGGTCGTCTCCGCGCGGAGTTTGACGAACTCGTACCGCTCCTCGGCCCGCGCGTGGGCGAGCACGGCCAGCCGCAGCCTGTCCAGCTCGTCCATGAAGCCGGGGTGCTCCGGGCCCATCTCGTCCAGCCTGCTGAGCATCTCCTTGGCCTCGCGCTCCTCCCTGAGCCGGTCGGCCACCACGCCCGCCCCTCCGTCCACCCGCAGCCGGGTGAAGGGGTGGAGGATCTCCTCCTCCGCCGTCTCGTGGACGGCCAGCATGCGCACGAGCCGCCGGAACGGCTCGCGGCGCTCCCCCGGCGCGGCGCCGCGCACCTCGTCGAACATGTCCCTGATCAGCGCGTGCTGCCGGATGAGCAGGTCGACGACGTCGCCCTCCTTCATCAGTTCCGGTGTCGGGTGCTGCACGTCGGTCATGTCCCTCTCCCTTCGGCTGCGGTGCCAGGCCTCCCCTGGAGGCCTGGCACCGGACGAACACGGGACCACGTCGAGCCTGACCGCACCTGGCGGACACCCGGCTATCTACCCCTGTCGGCGCTGATCAGCAGCCGATCGGGCTCGATCCGAGCGCCACGTCGTCGTACCAGATGGTGTCGGAGTCGCTGCCGTAGCTCTCCCAGCCCAGGCGCAGCGTCGTGGGCCGCGGCGCGGTGGAGCGGCGCAGCCACTGGGAGTCCACGTCCTGCGTGGGCGTGCCGTCCACCCGGAGGCCTACGATCTCCTGGTCGTCCAGGTAGGTCCGCATCGCCTGCTGGGTGGTGTCGACCTGGAAGCGCAGGCACACCCAGCGGTTGACGGGCAGTGGGCTGCTCAGCGCGACGCCGGAAGGGCTCTGCTCGGGCAGCGTGGCGTCGTCGGACTCCCGGTTCCACTGGAGCGCGCCGTTCTGGCCGCCGATCCGCAGGTCCTTGCCGCCGTCCCTGGAGTCCGCCATGGTGATCATCGAGATGTGGCTCGCCGGAAGGGCGGTCGTGTGCCGCACCCACATCCGCCCGTACACCACGGGCGAGATGGTGGAGACGTTCTTCGTGGACGAGGCGAAGATGTGGTTGCAGTAGTTGCCGCCGCCGTTGATCCGCAGCGACTTCCCTCCGCTGTGCACGGTGGTGGTGTCGATCGTGGCGGTGCCGCTGCCGGAGCAGTTCGGGGTGGTCACCTGCCACTCACCGGACGGAGTGCCCGACTGGTCCTCGAAACCGGAGCAGACGACCAGGCCCGTCCCCGAGCAGCCGGGCGGCGTGGGCGTCGCCGACGGGCTCGGACTGGCCGAAGGCGAAGGAGACGGTGAAGGCGACGGCGAAGGCGAGGGGGACGGTGAAGGAGACGGGGAAGGCGAGGGAGAGGCCGACGGCGACGGTGACGCCGAGGGAGAGGCCGACGGCGACGGTGACGCCGAGGGAGAGGGGGACGGCGAGTGGTCGATGGTCGGCGACGGCGTCGGGGACGGCGAGGGGGCGCCGCCGCACGGCACGCCGTTCAGCGACCAGTCGGACGGTGTCGTGGGGCTGCTCGACCAGGTGCCCTGGAAGCCGAAGTCGGCCGCCTGCCCGGTGGCCAGCGAGCCGTTCCAGTCGGCGTTGACCGCGGTGACGCTCGTGCCCGACTGGCTGACCTGCGCGCTCCAGGCGTTGGTGATCTGCTGGCCGGCTCCCGCCGTCCAGCGCAGCGTCCAACCGCCGACCGCCGCGCCGAGGTTGGTCAGCCGCACCGACGCGGTGAAGCCGCCGGGCCACTGGTTGATCGTGTAGTCCACCTTGCACACGGGGGCCGCGGTGGCGGTGCCCGGCACCAGCACGACCACGAGGCCGGCGACCAGCGCGGCCAGCGCCGCGACCAGGCGCGCCACCGGAGAGCCCACGCGGGCGCCCGGGCGAACCCCTTGGACAGGACGGAACTGCTTCATGCGCACCTCGATTTTCCGCGCATCCGCCCGTTCGGCGCGCCGCCCGGCTCCGCGCCCGTGGGGACGGGAAACGGACGGGCGGGCAGTCTCGGGCGGGCGCTCGCGCTCGGGCCGCGGCCCCTGGGAAAGACGGGTCGCGACGCTGCGGCCCCCGGACGCAGATGTTTTCTCCGGGTCGGCGGACAGGTCAACACGCCCGCGGCCCAGGGGCGGGACCGCCCGGCCGGTGGCGGCGTCCGTCGCAGCTCACGGGCGCCACCCCCGGCGCGGGGCGCGGGGGGCGGCCACGAGCAGAACTGAATCTTTCACCGTGCGCGTCCGCGGGCGGCGGGCGTTCCGCCTGTCGCGCCCCGGCCGGTGCCCGAGAGCGCCGGTTCTCGTAGTCTTCGCACTGACACGCACGAACACAAAGGACATCCCCCAATGGCAGAAGCAGGGTCCTGGGTCGTCGTCGGGCTCGACAACGGCGGCACCAGCAACAACGCGACGGTTCTGGACGCCTCCGGGCGGTTTCTCGTGGACCGGTTGGTGGAGACCCCCAGCCGCGTGCGTGAGGGTCCCGAGGTGGCGGTCGAGGAACTCCTGCTCGCCCTCGACAACGTGCTGGAGCTGACCGGCACCCCGCGGTCCACCGTGCGCGCGGTGGGCCTCGACACCCCCGGCCCGGCCAGCGCCGACGGCGTGATCTCCTCGCGGGGCGCGACCAACTTCGTCGATCCCGCGTGGTCCGGCTTCGACTTCCGGGGCGCCCTGGAGGCCCGGCTCGGGCTGCCGGTGGTCTACAACAACGACGGCAACGCCGCGGCCCTCTACACCCACCACGTACGCTTCGGGCCCGAGGCCTGGCAGCACTCGTCGGTCTCGGCGATCGTCGGCACCGGCCTCGGCGGCGGCATCGTCCAGTCGGGGCACGTGGTGAAGGGCGCGGCGGGGATGGCCGGCGAGCTCGGGCACGTGCACATCCCTCTGCAGGGCCTGCTGGAGGACGACCAGCCGCTGCCCGTCTGCAACTGCGGCTTCGTCGGGGACGCCGAGAGCGTGGCCTCGCTGACCGGCATCGAGAAGAACCTGCTGCCCTACTGGCTGACCCGTTTCCCCGATCACGAGCTCCACGAGGCCAGGGCCACCGGGAAGGCCGCCAAGCTGCTGCGCGGCTACGCGGAGAACGGCGACCCGCTCGCGCTCAAGGTCTTCGAGCAGCAGGCGATGGCCATCGGCAGGCTGTTCACCATCGCGGCCAACTTCACCGACCCGGACGCGTACTTCCTGGGCGGCGGAGTGGTGGAGGCGGCCCCGCAGTTCCGCCAGTGGTTCCTCGACAGGGTGCGCGAGCACACCCTGCTGCGCGAGGAGCAGCGGCGGGTGGCCACCGTGACGCTGGTGGAGGACCTCGACATGGCCGGCGCCCGTGGCGCGGCGCTCGCCGCCCTCACCGAGATCGTCGGCCACTGACACGGCCGTCCGCTCCGCGGCCCGGCCGCGGCGTGTGTCCTGGACGGATCACATGCCGGGCCGGGGTCTGGTGAGCGGAACGTCCAGAGCGAGTTGCGCATCCCGTACAAATCGGCACGATGCGGACTCGTGAACGACACAGACCTGCTCAACGGCCGCCGCTTCGTCATGATCAGCTCCACCGCCAGCGAGGTGAACACCGACGCGCCCACCGAGTTCGCCTACGAGGAGTCGGACGGCGTGGTCTGGGGGCACTACACGGGCGACACCGTCGTCCACGGCCGGTTCGTCGGCACACGTGACGCCGACCGCGTGCAGATCTCCTACGTCCACCTGCTGAAGACCGGCGATCGCGCGAGCGGCCGGAGCACCAGCCGCATCGAGACGGCCGAGGACGGCCGGCTGCGCCTGGTTGAGGAGTTCCAGTTCGAGGACGACGGCGCCGTCCACGTCAGCGTCTGCGCGGAAGTCGCCTGAACCCTACGATTCGTCTCGCAGCGCGGCCCGGCCCTCAGCCGCGCCGACGAACCGCATCTTGCCGAGCGGCAGCCCCTGCCCGTGCCCCTGCTCAGGCTCCGGCGCGGGGGCGGCGCCCGGCCGCCGCGCGGCCCCGCGGCCACGGTCGCTCGGCAGCACGTACGGCCGCCTGAGCACCTCGTCGAGGATGAACACGGTCTCGGTCGCCTTGACGGCCGGGATGTTGGCCAGGCGTTCTGTGACCATCGCGTGCACCTCGGCCACGTCGGCCATCCTGACCTGGATCATCGCGTCGTGCTGCCCGGTGGTGATGGCGCAGTACTCCACCTCCGGCATCTGCGCGAGCTGGGCGCGGAACTGCCGCCACATCTGCTGGCGCACGGTCACGAAGATCAGCGCGACTATGCCGAGGCCGGCCCGCTGGTGGTCGATCTCCGCCGTGAACCGCCTGATCACGCCGTCGGCGCGCAGCGCCTCGAACCGGGTGTACGCGTTGGCCCGGGAGATGCCCACCCGCTCGGCCAGGGCGGACACCGAGACGCGTCCGTTCTCCCTGAGCACCTCGAGGATCTTCAGGTGGGTGGCGTCCAGTTCGAGACCGATGCCGATCCGTCCAGCGGCACCGCCCCCGGACCCCGTGTTGCTTGACATTTCGGTCACTTTCTCATCCTCCACGGCGAGATTCGTCTCCGCTCGGCCTCATGAGCTGGACTTTCTGCAGCACAATCCTGGACGATCGGCGACCAAACGTCCATACGGCCATGAGTTGGCCTGTTTTCGGAGGACACATAATGACGACCCGTTCGTGGCAGGTGAGGGCCGGCCTGCTCCCGGTCATGCTCACCGGCGCCCTCGCCCTCGCGGCCTGCTCCGGCGGCGACTCGTCCAGCAGCACCCAGAGCGGCGCCGCGGGCAAGACGCTCGTGATCGACACCTCGTTCGACCTCAAGACGGCGGACCCCGGGCGGACCTACGAGCCGACCGGCCTGATCGTCGGCAAGGCGACCTACGACACGCTTCTCACGTTCGAGGGCTCCGACGTCACCAAGCCCGTGCCGTCGCTCGCCGAGTCCTACGAGCTGTCGCCCGACGGCAAGGTGCTCACGCTCAAACTGCGGCAGGGCGCGACGTTCGCCGACGGGTCCCCGGTGACGGCCGACGACGTCGTGTTCTCCCTCACCCGGGTCCGCGACATGAAGGGCACGCCGTCGTTCCTGCTCGACGGGGTGGACGTCGCCAAGACCGACGACACGACCGTCACGCTGACGTCGAAGACCCCCAACCCGGCGCTGCCGTACATCCTCCCGAACCCCGCCCTCGGCATCCTCAACTCGAAGGTCGCCAAGGAGCACGGCGCGACGAACGACCCGGGCGACAAGGCCGAGCAGTACCTGAACTCCGCCTCAGCCGGCTCCGGGCCGTACACCATCGAGTCGTTCAACGTGAGCAGCCAGGTCGTGCTGAAGGCCAACGCGAAGTACTGGGGCGCGCGCAAGCCCACCTACGACAAGGTGGTCATCCGCAACGTCGAGTCGGCCACGCAGAAGCTCAACGTGCAGCGCGGCGACAGCCAGGTCGCGCTGAACCTGTCCGGCGACCAGGTCGGCGGCATCTCCGGCGGCCTGCAGGTCAAGCGGACCGCCTCGGCGTACGTGTTCTTCCTGCTCGCCAACCAGGACCCGGGCGTCAGCAAGGTCACCTCCAACCCCAAGTTCGTCGAGGCGCTGCGCAAGGGCATCGACTACCAGGGCCTGCTCGAACTGGCGGGCGAGGGCTCGACGCAGGCGTCGGGCATCATCCCGTCGATGTTCCTCGGCGCGCTCCCCGCCGACCAGGCGGCGCAGCGCGACGTCGAGGGCGCGAAGGCGGCGCTCCAGGCGAGCGGCGTGGCCGACCCCAAGATCACGCTGGAGTACCCCAGCGAGCTGACCGTGAACGGCCTGTCCTTCCAGCCGCTGGCCGAGCGCATCCAGGCCAACCTCAAGGAGGTCGGCATCACGGTCGAACTGGCCCCCGCGCCGGTCACCACCGCCCTGGACAACTACCGCAACGGCAAGGAGGAGCTGGGCCTGTGGTACTGGGGCCCTGACTTCCCCGACCCCAGCAACTACCTGTCGTTCGCCCCCGGCAAGCTGGTCGGCCTGCGGTCCGGCTGGAAGGCGGGCGCGGACAAGGACGTCGAGGCCGCGGCCGACAAGGCCGGCGCCGCGGTGACCGACGACGACCGCAGGCAGGCGTTCACCGGCTTCCAGCAGAAGCTCAACGCGACCGGGCCGTTCATGCCGCTGATCCAGCCCGGCCAGAACATCGTGACGGCGGCCTCCGTCACCGGCGTTGAGTACCACCCCGTGTGGACGATCGATGTCGCCGGCCTCGGCGCCAAGTAGCCGTCGTACGGGGAACCGGGCGGTGCGCAGCCCGCTCGCCCGGTTCCTGGTGCGGCGGATCGTCACGGCGCTGCTGCTCGCGGTGGGGATCACGCTGGTCACCTTCGTGCTGACCAACCTGGTGCCGGGCGACCCGGTGGCGGCGAACCTCGGCCAGCGGGCGCTCGGCGACCCGGCGATCGTGGCCCAGTGGCGTGCCGACCACGGCCTCGACCGGCCGCTGCCGCAGCAGTACCTCATGCACCTCGGCGGGCTGCTGCACGGCGACCTCGGGACGAGCCAGCAGAGTCACCGGCCGGTGCTCGACGACCTCGCCGAGTCCGTGCCGGCCACATTGGAGCTGGCCGGGGCGGCGATCGTCGTCTCGCTGATCCTCGGCGTCGCGTTCGGGGTGATCGCGGCGCTGCGCCGGGACCGTCTCCCCGACCACGTGCTCCGGGTGGTGAGCCTCGTCGGCATCTCGGTGCCGACGTTCTGGCTCGCGCTCGTGGCGTTCTACGTGTTCTTCTTCCGGCTCCAGATCACCCCGGGCAGCGGCCGCATCGACCCGGGGATGACCCCGCCGCCGCACTTCACCGGGCTCTACACGGTCGACTCCCTGCTGTCGGGCCGGTGGGACGCGTTCGCCTCGGCCGTCGGCCACCTGGCCGCCCCGGCGCTCGTGCTCGCCCTCTACACGATCGGCCTGCTGACGCGGTTCACCCGTTCGGCCGTGCTGGAGGTGCTCGGGCAGGACTACGTCCGCGCCGCCCGTGCCAAGGGCCTGCCCCGCCGCGTGGTGCTGTTCCGGTACGTCCTGCGCCCCGCGCTGGTGCCCGTCATCACCGTGGCCGGTCTGGCGTTCGGCAGCCTGCTGTCCGGCACCGTGCTGGTGGAGGCGGTCTTCGCCTGGCCGGGGGTCGGCCAGTACGCCTACAAGAGCGCCACCACCCTCGACCTGCCCGCCGTCATGGGCGTCGGCCTCGTCGTGGGCGTGGTCTACCTCGTCATCAACCTGGTCGTCGACGTGCTGTACGGCGTCGTCGACCCGAGAGTGAGAGTCTCGTGAAGCGCCGCGGCCTGTTCGCGCGGACCCGCGTCAGACGGCTCCCCCGGGCGTGGCGGCGGCCGCTGGCGGTCGTCGGCGTCGTCGTCGCGCTGGCCTGGGTCGTGATCGCGCTGGCCGCGCCGGTGCTCGCGCCGCACGACCCCCTGGCGCAGGAGCTGCCCAGGCTCGCGCCGCCCGGCCCCGGGCACTGGCTCGGCACCGACCAGCTCGGCCGCGACATCCTCAGCCGGGTCATGTACGGCGCGCGGGTGTCCATCCCGCTCACGCTGCTCCTCGTGGTGCTGTCGGTGCTGATCGGCGGCCTGCTCGGCGCCTGCGCGGGCTACTTCGGCCGGTGGGTGGACGAGACGATCATGCGTCTTGCCGACCTCGTGTTCGCCTTCCCCACCGTCATCCTCGCGATGGTCGTGGCCGCCGCCCTCGGCGCGAGCCTCGGCAACGCGGTGCTCGCCGTGCTCGTCGTCGCCTGGCCCGCGTACGCGCGGGTGACCCGGGGCCTCGTGCTCGGCGTACGGGAACGGGAGTACGTGCTGAGCGGCCGGCTGCTGGGCTTCTCGGCCTGGCGGTCGCTGCGCGTGGACGTGCTGCCGAACGTCACCGGCCCGATCCTGGTGCTCGCCACCCTCGACATCGGCACCGCGCTGCTGCTGCTGTCCGGCCTGTCGTTCCTCGGGCTCGGCGCCAGACCGCCGTCGCCCGAGTGGGGCGCGATGGTCGCCGCGGGGGTGGACGTGTTCGACAGCTGGTGGGTCGCGACGTTCCCCGGGCTCGCCATCCTGACGGTCGTCCTGGCGTTCAACTTCCTCGGGGACACGCTGCGCGACGCGCTCGACCCGCGTACCGCACGGGCGATCAAGGAGCGTGCCCTGTGAGCGCCGCGTTGACGATCGAGGGGCTGCGGGTGTCCATCGGCGGCCGTGAGGTCCTGCACGGCGTGGACCTCACGCTGGAGGCGGGCCGCGTGCACGGTCTCGCCGGGGAGAGCGGCTCGGGCAAGACCATGACCGGTCTCGCCGTGCTCGGCCTGCTCCCCCACGGCTCGGAAAGCTCCGGACGGATCGAGTTCGGCGGCCGTGACCTGCTGCGTACGCCGGAGCGCGAGCTCGACGCGGTGCGCGGCGCGAAGATCGCCATGGTCTTCCAGGACCCGTCCACCAGCCTGCATCCCATGCTGACGGTCGGACGGCAGCTCACCGAGCACATGCGCCATCACCTGGGCCTCGGCAGGCGTGAGGCACGGGAGCGGGCCACCGGCCTGCTCGCCAAGGTGCGCATCCCCGGCCCCGAGGAGGCGCTCAAGCGCTACCCGCACCAGTTCTCGGGCGGCATGCGGCAGCGGATCGCCATCGCGGTCGCGCTGGCCTGCGAGCCCGAGGTGCTGATCGCCGACGAGCCGACGACGGCGCTCGACGTGACGGTGCAGGCCGGGATCCTCCGCCTGCTGCGCGGCCTGTGCGACGACCTCGGCCTCGCGGTCCTCCTCGTCACCCACGACCTCGGCGTGATGTCGGCGGTCGCCGACGAGGTGAGCGTGATGAAGGACGGCCTGGTCGTGGAGACCGGCGCGCGCGGCCAGGTGCTGCGCGAGCCCCGCCACCCCTACACCCGTTCGCTGCTCGACGCCCTGCCCGTTCCGCCTGGGGAGAACTCGCCGTGACCATGCCTCTGACCGGTCCCCTTCTGTCCGTGGAGGACCTGGTCGTGGAGCACCGCACGCCGGGCCGCCCGGTGGTGCGCGCGGTGGCCGGGGCCAGCCTGCGCGTCGCCGCCGGGGAGGTGGTCGGCCTCGTCGGCGAGTCCGGGTGCGGCAAGTCCACGCTGGCGCGGGCGGTGTGCGGGTTGCACGGCACGGCCTCGGGACGGATCCTCGTCGGCGGGCACCCGGTGACGCCCCTCGGGCTGCGCCGCAGGGACCGGGCGCTCACCGGCGTGCAGATGGTGTTCCAGGACCCGTACTCCTCGCTGAACCCGCGCAGGCGCGTCGGCGCGCAGATCGCCGACGGGCTCCGCACGGCGGGCGACACCGCGACGCAGCCCGCCGACCTGCTGGAACGGGTGGGGCTGCCGCGCGCGTTCGCCGACCGTTTCCCGCACGAGTTCTCCGGTGGACAGCGGCAGCGCGTCGCCATCGCGCGGGCGCTCGCCGCCCGGCCTTCGCTGCTCATCGGGGACGAGCCGATCTCCGCCCTGGACGCCTCCGCCCAGGCGCAGGTCGCCAGGCTCATGCGCGACCTCGCCGTGGAGTCCGGCGCGGGCCTGCTGTTCATCAGCCACGACCTGTCCGTCGTCCGGCTGATCGCCGACCGGATCGCGGTCATGTACCTCGGCAAGGTCGTGGAGACCGGACCGACCGCCGAGGTGTGGGCCGACCCCCGGCACCCGTACACGCGGGCGCTGCTCGCCGCGATCCCCTCGCCGGACGGCGCCGGGGTGTTGCCCGCCGAACTGCCCGGGGACGTGCCGGATCCCGCCGATCCCCCGGCGGGCTGCAGGTTCCACCCCCGCTGCCCGCTGGCCATGGACGTCTGCCGGGAGCGGGAACCGGACTTCGGCCCGGTGGCCTGCTGGCTGCATGCGCCGGAGCCGCCGGCCTCGTCATGATCGACGCGCTGGTGCTGGACGCCGTACGCGCCGGGATGACCGACGCGGGCATCGACGCCCTCGTGCTGCGTCCCTCCCCTGACTACCGGTACCTGCGGGAGGACCCGCTGTCGGCGGCGGGCGGCGAGGAGGGCTACCTCGTGGTGACGCTCCACGGGCCGCCCGCGCCCGCCGCCGACCTCGCGCGGGCCGCGGCTCTCGTGCCGCCCGTGGCCGGCCGCGTGGCCGTGGATCCCCTGATGCACGCCGCGGAGCTGTTCACGCTGCGCGTCGACGCGGAGCTCGTGCTGGCCTCGGTCGTGCTCGCGCCGCTGCGCCTGCGCAAACGCGCCGCCGAGATCGCCGCGCTGCGGCACGCCGCCGGCGCGGCCGACGCCGTGCTGCTCGCCGTACGCGACCTCGCGTGGTTCGGCGCGACCGAGGCGGCGATGGCCCGCCGGCTGCGGGCGATGCTCGCCGAGGCGGGCTGCGAAGGGGCGCCCTCCGTGCTCGTCGCCGCCGGGGAGCACTCCGCCGACGCGGGCCACCGGCCGTGCGAGCGCGTGATCAACCCCGGCGACGCGCTGCTCGTCTCGGTCCGCGGCCGATGGAACGGCTACTGCGCCGAGGTCGCTCGGGTCTTCGCGGTCGCGGAGCCGCCCGAGGACTTCGACGCCATGTACTCGGTCGTCCGCGCCGCGCGGGACGCCGCCGCCGACCGCGTACGCCCCGGGGTGGCGTGCGCCGAGGCCGCCGAGGCCGCCCGCGAGGTCGTCGACGGCAGCGGGTACGGCGACTACACCGCCGCGCGGACAGGCCGGGGCATCGGGCTGAGCCAGGCCGAGGCGCCCTGGCTCGCGGCCGGGGAGACGTTCGCGTCGGGGATGACCGTCTGCCTGGAGCCCGCCATCTACCTGCCCGACCTCTTCGGCGCCCGGGTGGCCGACATGGTCGTGTGCGGCGAGGACGGGCCGGAGACGCTCAGCACCGGCTCCCTGGCGCTGCACGTCCTCGACCGGTAGGCCGGGTCGCGACTAGAAGAAGGTTCTGGAAATCGGCGCGCCTCAGGGTGTCGAGAATGTGGCGCCGGCTCCGTCCCAGGGACACAGTGGCCACGACGGGCCGCGTGACGAAGGAGAACCACATGAAGTACCTGCTGCTGAAGCACTATCGCGGCGGCCCGGCCCCCGCCGTGGACTGCGAGCCGATGGACCGGTGGACGCCGGAGGAGGTCGACGCGCACATCCAGTTCATGCGCGACTTCGCGGCCCGCCTGGAGGAGACGGGCGAGTTCGTCGACGCGCAGGCGGTCGCTCCCGGGGGCGCGTTCGTGCGCTACGACGGCGAGGGACGCCCGCCGGTGACCGACGGCCCGTTCGCGGAGACCAAGGACCTCATCGCCGGCTGGATGGTCATCGACGTGGAGTCGTGGGACCGCGCCGTCCAGCTCGCCGGGGAGCTGTCGGCCGCTCCGGGTCCCGGCGGGGAGCCGATCCACGAGTGGCTGGAGGTCCGGCCGTTCCTCAGCGAGCCGCCCACGGTGACCGAGTGAACGAGCCGCTGCTCCGGGAGCTCGTGCCCGCGGTGATCGGCGTCCTCGTCCGGCGCGGAGCGGATTTCGCGTCGGCCGAGGACGCCGTGCAGGAGGCCCTGATCCGGGCGCTGGACACCTGGCCCGCCGATCCGCCGCGCGATCCCAGGGCATGGCTCGTCGCGGTCGCCTGGCGCAGGTTCCTCGACGCCGCCCGCGCCGACGCGTCGCGACGGGGGCGGGAGCTCGTCGTGGAGGCCGAACCGCCCGCCGGTCCCGCGTCCGCCGACGACGACACCCTGCGGCTGTACTTCCTGTGCGCGCACCCCAGCCTGCCGCCGAGCTCGGCCGTCGCGTTGACGCTGCGCGCGGTCGGCGGCCTGACCACGCGGCAGATCGCGGCGGCCCACCTCGTGCCCGAGGCGACCATGGCGCAGCGGATCAGCCGGGCCAAGCGGCGGCTCGCCGGGGTGCCGCTCGACCGGCCGGGCGATCTGGGCACGGTGCTGCGCGTGCTCTACCTCGTCTTCAACGAGGGGTACGGCGGAGACGTCGACCTGGCGACCGAGGCCATCCGCCTCGCCCGCCAGCTCGCCACCCTGGCCGACGAGCCCGAGGTCGCGGGGCTGCTCGCGCTCATGCTGCTGCACCACGCGCGCCGCGCGTCCCGCACCGGCCCGGGAGGCCGCCTGGTGCCGCTCGCCGAGCAGGACCGGTCGCGCTGGGACACCCGCATGATCGCGGAGGGGGTGGAGATCCTGCAGACCGCGCTGGCCCGCGACCGGCTGGGCGAATACCAGGCGCAGGCCGCGATCGCCGCCCTGCACGCCGACGCCCGCAGCGCCGCGGAGACCGACTGGGTGCAGATCGTGGAGTGGTACGACGAGCTGCTGCGCCTGACCGGCAGCCCGGTGGTGCGGCTCAACCGCGCGGTGGCGGTCGGCGAGGCCGACGGGCCGCAGGCCGGCCTGGCGGCTCTGGCCGGCGTGGATCCCGCCCTGCCCCGCTACGCCGCGGTGACGGCGCACCTGCGCGAACGCGCCGGCGACCTCGAACGCGCCGCCGAGCTGTACGCCGAGGCGTCCCGTGCCGCCGCGAGCGTGCCGGAGCGCGACCATCTCACGCGGCAGGCCGCACGGGTGCGGCAACTCCTGCGCCCGTGAGCACCACGACCTCCTCCGGACGCGGTTCCCCCGGGGTGCCGAGCGCGAAAGTGGCGGCAAAAATGGGCAAATAGTCGCTATTAGCAACAGCAATCACAGAAGGCCCGATAGAGGATAGAAAGGTCATTTTCTAATTCCCGCGGGTCGGGCCGAGATCCGCGATCGGGGGACACGTCATCGGGGAGGACTCATGACCACGACCGAGGCGACGCCGGGCACGACCACGGCGGGCACGACCAGCGGCACCGCGACCGGCACGGCCACGACGACCGCCAGGGCCCGCGCGGCCCGCGCCAGGACGACGACCACACCGACTCCGCCTCCGGCTCCGATGACCGGCCAGGAGACGAGGGAGGGACACCCGCCCCAGCTGGACCTGAACCTGCCGTTCCTGCGCATCCAGCTGCGGGCGCCCGAGATGCACATGCCGCACGTGGGCATGCCGCACATCACCGGCCGCGACGTCGGGCACGCCGTGGACATGGCCAGGACGTTCCTTCCGCCGCCGGAGCGCATCATGTACTACGGCGGTCTCGGCGCGCTGGCCGCGTTCGGCATCCTGGAATGGCCCGTGGCGGCGGCGATCGGCGCGGGGACGCTGATCGCGCAGCGGGCCAGGGGGCGCGATCAGCGCTGGTCTCCGCTCAGCGGCCCGAAGAAGGAGATCCGCGGGACGACCACTCCCATGCCGGGCACGCCCGGGGGGATGCAGGAGCCGGCGGCGACACGGGCGGCCGGGCGGAGGACGACCGCGTCCACGGGCGCGCCCACGGGCGCGGCGAAGACTCCCGCCGCGGGAACCACCCGGCGCGCCAGGACCACCGGCAAGTAGCCGGGAGAGCACGAGGAGTACGACGGGAGGCGCCTCGCGCGGGTCCGCGAGCGGCGGCACCGCGCGACGGGCGCGCCGGCCCGCGCCCGGATCCCGCCGAGTCCCTACGCGCGCCCGTACGCCGTGACGGTCACGCGTCCGCCGCCTTGTCCGGCGTGCCGCCGAGCCCGAGCAGGCGTACGGCGTTGTCCTTCAGGATCTTCGGGCGGACCTCCGGCTTGATGTCGAGCTTGTCGAAGTCGGCGAGCCAGCGGTCAGGGGTGATCACGGGATAGTCGGAGCCGAACAGCACCTTGTCCTTGAGCAGCGTGTTGGCGTAGCGCACGAGCTGCGGCGGGAAGTATTTCGGGGACCACCCCGACAGGTCGATGTAGACGTACGGCTTGTGCGTCGCCACCGCCAGCGCCTCGTCCTGCCAGGGGAACGACGGGTGCGCCAGGATGATCCGCAACTCGGGGAAGTCCACGGCCACGTCGTCCACCAGCATCGGGTTGGAGTGCTTGAGCCGGATCCCGCCCCCGCCGGGAACGCCCGCGCCGATGCCCGTCTGGCCGGTGTGGAACAGCGCCGGGACGCCCAGTTCCTCGATCGCCTCGTACAACGGGTACGCCACGGGGTCGTTGGGGGCGATGCCCTGGATGCTCGGATGGAACTTGAAGCCGCGCACGCCGTGCTCCTCGACCAGCCGCCGCGCCTCGCGCACGCCCGCCCGGCCCTTCCACGGGTCGACGCTGGCGAACGGGATCAGCACGTCGGCATGCTCGGCGCAGCTGTCCGCCACCTCCTCGTTGGAGATGCGCGGATGCCCGGTGGCGTGCTCCGCGTCCACGGTGAACACGACCGCCGCCATCGCGCGCTCCCGGTAGTACGCCGCCATCTCCGCGATGGTGGGCTGCCGGCGCCCATGGGCCTTGAAATAGTCCGCGGAGGCGCCGAACAGCTCCGGGCTCAGCGAGCCGTGCCCGTCCTTGGATATCTCCGCGTGGGTGTGGACGTCGATCGCGACCAGGCCGGCGACGTTCATGTCCGTCATCTCAGGCTCCCCGCGCCTTGCCGGAATGATCCATGGACTCCCCCTGACGGTGTACGGCGGACGGCGCGAATATAAGCCGTGATCCTGACGATCGTCAAAGATATGCCGAACGTGGGGCCCTCTGCCGCCAGGAGCGGGTCAGCTGAACGCGAGGATGGAACCGGTCCTGTGGTGGGCGACCAGCTCGGCCAGCCCGGGTTCGAACTCCGCCACGATCTGCTTGACGCGGAACTCGGCGAGCGGCCCAAGGGTGTCGTAGACCTCCACGAAGAGGTCCCTGGCCGCGGCGCGCGGCCAGTCGGCGGGCAGCAGCTCCGCCGGCAGGCCGGGATCGTGGTTGGGGAACGTCCGCCAGGTGTCCATGATCCCCGTACGCGCCACCAGCGCCTCGGACGCGCTGACCGCGCCGTTGCGCACGCGTTCCAGCAGGGGCGAGTGCTGGGCGAGAAACCGCTCGTAGGTGTGCCTGAGCTGGCCGAAGTCCCACGCATCCTGCGGGGCGCGCATGCCGGGAAAAGCCAGGGCCTCGGCGCGGAAGATCGTCGCCATCGGGATCTCCAGCTCGGCGAGCACCGCCGCCGCCCTGTCGGCGTCGGCCGTCGGCGACACCCACAGCCCGTCGTAGAGCGGGGCGAAGCCGAGCCAGCGCAGCCTCGCCCGCAGCGCGTGACGCAGGTCGCGCTGTTCCTCCGAGACGGAGAACGCCGCCATCACCCATGTCCCGTCCCAGTCGCCCTGCTCCAGGCCGAAGGACATGATGCGCTGCCGCCCCTCCAGCATCACCGCGGCGGCCCGATCCGTCAGGCGATAGTAGGTGCGCCGCCCCGACTTGGCGGACTCCAGCAGATCCCGCCTGGTCAGGCGGCTGAGCGCGGCCCGGGCCGCCACGGCGGAGACGCCGAACTCCCCGGCCAGCCTCACCAGGGCCGCGGACGGCAGTTGCTCGGGCCTGCCGATCCAGTAGTCCCCCAGGATCGTCGTGATCAGGTGCTGCGGGGGCGCGCCCACCTGGAAACGCGGAAAATCGACATCCCCTGCCTGGGACCTCTCCCGATCATTCACGGCACGAGTATATTGACAACGCTTGTGCGTGCGCTCGTTATTAAACTGTCATGCTTTCTCGGCGATCCGCCTGTGGAGCCGAACCGATCTCCCAGTATCCCCCCGGGACACTCGGCTGGACACCCGTGGGGCACCCGAGCGGCGCGGGCCGGATCGACCACCGGAGACTCCCTCACGCCTGAAACATTCGACAGTTCAACGAACGGCGGCCGACCGTTCACCGCTTATAGGCGGGCGAAAATCGCATGGACGTCGCATAAGTGCTGAAGCGAGTGGATCCGACATTCCCCCTGGGCTACCCGGCGACCGCCATGGTTGACACCTATGACATAAACCACAACGATCGCTTCGTCAGCGACTGATATACGTCTCGCGACGGCTGCCGGGCGCCCCGCCTGCCATTCGCGGACCTCGCCGGGCTCCGGGCCACTGGCATCGGCCCGTCCATCACCGGCTTCGCCGCGCGAGGACCGGGCCGCGTGCCGAGAACGCCTCGATGATCGAGCCGAAGGGACTGTCACTGTGATCAGCCGCGTAGCTACCGCGTGCCTGGCCATCGCGCTGGCGGCCACCGCCGCCGGAGGCGGAACCGCCGCCGCCACCGCCGGGCCCCCCGCCGCGCCTCCTGGCGGAGCTCCGTGCCTGCCCGGCTCTCCCGCCCGCCCCACCTGCGTCAGCGGCACCCTCGAGGACGGCACGCCGTACGAGTTCGTCGTCCCGGCCCGCTGGAACGGCACCGTGGTGGTCGCCCTCGACTTCGCCGGCACCGGCCGGGACGAGCCCCTGACCGCGCGCCTGCTGGCCGCCGGCGTCGCCCGCGGCGGGACGAGCCGGGCGATCACCGGCTGGGACATCCGGGCCGCCATCGACAACCAGGCCGAGGCGCTGGCCCGCTTCGAACAGGCCTACGGACGGGCCCGTACGGCGATCGCCTCCGGAGCCTCGATGGGCGGTTTCGTCGCCGCGGGCGTCGCCCAGGTCCACCCCGGCGCCTTCGACGCCGCCGTTCCGATGTGCGGCGGCCTCGGCGGGTCCGTCGGCCAGTGGAACCAGAAGCTCGACACGGTCTTCGTGCTCGAACGCCTGGTCGCGCCGGGGCTGCCGGTCGTCGACATCCCCGCCGATGTCGAGGCCGCCAGGAAGGCGTGGTTCGACGCCCTGGCCGCGGCGCAGCAGACTCCCGAGGGAAGGGCGAGGATCGCGCTGGCCGCCGCGATCGGCCAGGTGCCCGCCTGGGGACGCGACCCCGACGGGTCCGCGCCGCCGCCTCCGGCTCACGGGGACGCCGCCGCGCTGCAGCGGGGCGCCTACCTCGCGCTCGCCGGTGGGCCCCTGCCCTACATCGGGCAGGCCATGGGCAGCCGGCGCCAGCTCATGGCGGTGGTCGGCGGGAACCCGTCCTGGAACACCGGTGTGGACTACACGAAACAGCTGAGCCTGGCCGAGCCCGCGCTCCGGCGCGCCGTCCGCGACCTGTACGCGGCGGCGGGCCTCGACCTCGGGGCCGATCTGCGGACGCTGGCCTCCGCGCCCCGCGTCGCGGCGGACCCGGGAGCCGTGCTGCGGTTCTCCCGTGGGATCGTCCTGGACGGCGACCTGCGCGTCCCCGTGCTGACCTTGTCCGGCACGGGCGACCAGATCTCCACCGTGGCCCAGCAGCAGTCGTACGAGGAGAAGGCGCGCCGGGCGGGGGCGAGTGCCCTGCTGCGCCAGACGTACACGGAGACCGTCGGCCACTGCGACTTCTCGCCGGCGGAGCAGGAGGCCGCGCTCAGGACGATGATCGACCGGCTGCGGACCGGTCGCTGGCCCGCCACGTCCGCCCCCGCGATGAACGCCCGCGCGGCGGCGCTGGGGGCCGATCCCGCTCCCCGGTACGTGCCGTTCACCCCGCCCAGGTTCAACCGCCCCTATCCCGGCTGAGCCGTCCGGTCGTGCCGCCCGCATCGGGGCGGCACGACCGGACGGGACGCTCGGACCGCGGGCCGGACACAGCGGCGAACACGGCGGCGGACACGGCGGCGGACACGTGGCCGGGAGGCGTGATCGGGACGCGTACCCACAACGCTCACCGACCGTTCACCGAACGGTAACCTTAACTACGCCGTTCTGGGAGGTTTATGCGGCAGTCTTCCCTTGTAGCCGATTTGTCCTACCGAGGTGTGAAGTGTCTGAGTTCCTCGCCGCCGTGCTCTCCCGGGCGGCCATCATGGTCCTGGAAGCGCTGCTCGTGCGTCTCATCCAGGCGCTTGTGACGTCAGCCTTCCGCGTCACGCTGCCGCAGCCCGCCTGATCGGCCGGGATCCCTGGCGGGCCGGCCCCACCGGCCCGGCCCCGTATTTCACGTCGCGGCCACCGCGAACGCCGGCACACGCCGGCCCCGCGGACGGCCGGTTCTTTGTGGATCAGTCCTTGAAAGCGTCCCGCACCTTGCCGGCGGCGTCCTTCACCTTCTCGCCCGCCTGCTTCAGGTGGCTCTTCGACTGGTCGGCCCGGCCCTCGGCCTCCAGGCTCTCGTCGTCGGTGACCCGGCCGAGTCCTTCCTTGGCCTTGCCGGCGACCTCTTCCGACTTGTTGCGGAACTTGTCCTCCGTGCCCATGTGGACGCTCCTCTCAGTTCCAGAAGCTGACGCACTCCCTCTTTCCCCAGGTGGGGCGGCTAAACGCCGCCGGGAGCGGCGCACCCGCCCCTGCAACAACAACCCCTCCAAACCGGGAAAAAGTGACGAATCGGGCGTACGCTAGGAATAAGGACTGCAGCACACACCTCTGAAGGGTGGTGTGACGTATGACACATGGTGCCGACATCGGGACGCATCCCGACATCATGCAGATGCGCGCCCGCTACGAGGCCGCGGCGGCCAATCCCGCGGCACAGCTCGCCGACGGTCTCACGCTCCTGAGCGGCATGTATCTAGCGCTCTCGCCGTGGATTGTCGGCTTCAGCGGGACGCGGACTCCGCTCGCGGTGAACAACCTGGTCACGGGCCTCGCCGTGGCGCTCCTTGCGATGGGGTACAGCTCGGCGTTCGGGCGCACCTACGGACTCTCCTGGGTCGCCCCGCTGCTCGGTATCTGGACCATCGTCGCCCCCTGGGTGATCAGGGGAGGCATGGCGACCACTGGGACGATCATCAGCAACGTGATCGTCGGCGCGCTGATCCTGCTTCTCGGCCTGGCGATGATGCGGTTCGCCATGACGCAGCGCGGGCACACCGGCGGCTTCCGGACCGGGTCGCACATGGGACCGGCCCACTGACCGGCCCGATGCCGGACCGGATGGCCGGATCAGACGGCCGGATCAGATGGCCGGACCGATGACCGGACCACGGCCGAAGGGCGGGCGGTGCGCCGCCTCGTCCGCACCTGACGCGGGCGCGGCACCGCCGCCCCCCGGGACGCCGGCGGCTCAGGGACCGTGGGCGTCGCGCCGCCCGTCGCCGTAGGCTCGTCCTGCGGGCGACGAGAGGAAGGACGGCGGCGTGACGACAACGGCCCCCGTCGCGAGTCCGGTGGACTTCGCGACCCACGGCGACTACACGGTGAAGGCGGCCACCCGGCCGGACGGGTCGTTCGAGCGGCCTCTGTACCGCTTCCGCGACCGCGTGACGGCCGACGGGAGCAGCGGCTTTCCGGCCGAGCCCGGCCGGTATCACCTGTACGTGTCGCTGGCCTGCCCATGGGCCCACCGCTCGGTCATCGTGCGGGCGCTCCTCGGCCTGGAGGACGTCGTGTCGATGTCCGTCGTCGACCCCGTGCGCGACGGGCGCGGGTGGGCGTTCCGTGAAGGCCGCGGGCACGGCCCGGACGAGCTCAACGGCTTCACCCTGCTGCGGGAGGC
Source organism: Microbispora sp. H11081 (assembly GCF_012999535.1). Taxonomy (GTDB): domain Bacteria; phylum Actinomycetota; class Actinomycetes; order Streptosporangiales; family Streptosporangiaceae; genus Microbispora. Next base: position 15,009 of record NZ_JABBWV010000017.1, on the reverse strand, counting down.
GTACGAGGCGACCGAGGCCGGCTACGACGGCCATGTGTCGGTGCCGGTGCTGTGGGACCGCCGGACCCGCCGGATCGTCAGCAACAACTTCCCCGACATCAGCCTCGACCTCGGCCAGGCGTTCGCCCGGTGGGCGAGGCCGGGGACCGATCTCTACCCCGAGGACCTGCGGGGCGAGATCGACGCGCTCAACGAGCGCGTGTACGCCGACGTCAACAACGGCGTGTACCGCTGCGGCTTCGCCGAGAGCCAGGGGGCGTACGACGCGGCGGTGGCGACGCTGTTCACGGCCCTCGACGAACTGGAGGAGCGCCTCGGTGGCGGGCGCTACCTGTTCGGCGACCGGCTCACCGAGGCGGACGTCCGCCTGTGGGTCACGCTGGCCAGGTTCGACTCGGTGTACGTGACCCACTTCAAGGCCAACCTCCGCCGCCTGGTCGACTACCCCAACCTCTGGCGTTACGCCCGCGACCTGTACGCGAACCCGGCCTTCGGCGGCACCACGAACTTCGACCACATCAAGCGGCACTACTACGGCACCCACCCGAAGATCAATCCGCTGCGCGTCGTGCCCGCGGGGCCGGTGATCGACTGGCGCCTCTGACGCGGCGCGGGGGGCCGGTTGACGTAAGAAACCGAACCCAGGGATACTTGCCCGGAGTTCGAGGGGGAGTACCCGGCTACCTCAGCGTCGTCATCACGGCCGCCGCCGCAGGCGTCCCGGCGCGAGGGCCACCTTCGCTGGTGGTAGGGGAGACCGTCGGCCTACCGAGCCCGTCGCACGCGACGGTGATGGAGGTTGACGATGTCGGTTCCCTTGTGGGTTTGGGCCGCCGTTCTGGCGGTCATCCTGGTGATGCTCGCCATCGATCTGTTCGCCCATCGCCGGGCCCACGTGGTGGGCACCCGTGAGGCGCTGGTCTGGTCCGGGTTGTGGATCACCCTCGGCCTCGGCTTCGGAGTCGTGGTGTGGCTGGTCTGGGGGGCCGAGGCGGGCGGGGAGTACCTGGCCGGCTACCTCCTCGAGAAGTCCCTGGCCGTCGACAACGTCTTCGTGATCGCGCTGCTGTTCTCGTTCTTCGCGGTGCCCCGCGAGTCGCAGCATCGCGTGCTGTTCCTCGGCGTGCTCGGCGCGCTCGTCTTCCGCGCCGCGTTCATCGGTGCGGGCGCCGTCCTGCTCGACCGCTTCCACTGGATCCTGTACGTCTTCGGCGCGTTCCTGCTCTACACCGGCGTGAAGATGGCCAGGCATTCGGCGATCGAGGTGCACCCCGAGCGCAACCTGGTGCTGCGCGCCATGCGCCGGATCATCCCCGTCACCGACTCCTACCAGGGCCAGCGGTTCCTCGTACGGCAGGAAGACGACCAGGGCGGGCGGGGCCGGTGGGTCGCGACGCCGCTGCTGGCCGTCCTGGTCGCCGTGGAGACCAGCGACATCGTCTTCGCCGTCGACTCGATCCCGGCGATCTTCGCGGTCACCTCGGAGCCGTTCCTCGTCTTCACCTCCAACGCGTTCGCGATCCTGGGACTGCGGGCCATGTACTTCCTGCTGGCCGGGGCCATGCACCGGTTCGGGTACCTGCGGTACGGCCTGGCGGCCATCCTGGTGTTCGTCGGCGCGAAGATGCTGCTGGCCGACGTGTACAAGATCCCTGTCTGGCTGTCGCTCGTGGTCATCTGCGCCTGTCTGGCTGTCGCCGTGGGCGCGAGTCATCACAAGAACCGCCGCGAGGAACGCGAGGGGGCGCGCCTGACCGCCGGGGAGCACCACTGAGCGGTGCCGGCGCCGCTCGTCAGCGGACGCGAAACCCCTGAGTCGATCTTCCGCCGCGGCGGGCGGATATGTACCCTCCACACAATGGAGGGGACGTCCGCGGCGCCCGGGACCGCCGCATGATCAACGAGATCCTGCCCCCGTGGGTGGCGTCGGCCGAGAGCTTCGGCGACGCCCCGGAGGACTCGCTGTTCCCGGAGGAACGGCCGCTCATCGCGCGGGCCGTCGACCGGCGGCGGCGCGAGTTCGTCACCGGACGCCACTGCGCGCGGCTCGCGCTGGGCCGGATCGGCGTGCCGCCGGGGCCGATCCCGCGCGGTGAGCGGGGCGCCCCTGTCTGGCCGGCCGGCGTGGTCGGCAGCATCACCCACTGCGCGGGATATCGGGCCGCGGCCGTCGCCTCCGCCGACGAGGCGCGGGCCGTCGGCATCGACGCGGAGACGCACGCGCCGCTTCCCGCCGAGGTCCTTCCCACGGTCGCCTCTCCCGGGGAGATCGCCGCCCTCCGGGCACTGGACGACGCGGACGCCAAGATCTGCTGGGACAGGATCCTGTTCAGCGCCAAGGAGTCGGTCTACAAGGTCTGGTTCCCGCTGACCCGCCGCTGGCTCGACTTCTCCGAGGCCGTCGTGGACATCGACGCCTCCGGCTCGTTCAGTGCCCGGCTCCTGGCCGGCGACCCCGCCCTGGGCACCCGCGTCCTGTCCGGCCGGTGGGTGGTGAGCGACGGGCTCATCGCGACCTCGATCGCGCTCCCCCGGCCCTGACGCCCCCGCACCGGCGCGCCCTGCCGGCGGCCGGTCACCCGGCGCGGAAGTAGTGGCCCTTGTCGAGGTCGTCGATCAGCCCCGGCCGCACCGGCTGCCATCCCAGCAGTTCACGCGTGAGCGCGCTGGACGCCGGGGCGTCGACGCCGACCATGCCGGCCAGCCAGGAGAAGTGCCCGGCCGCCTCCTCCGCGGGGACCGAGACGACCGGCAGGCCGAGGTTGCGACCGATCACCCCGGCGATGTCCCGGATCGGCACCCCCTCGTCGGTGACCGCGTGCAGCACCGATCCCGCCGGGGCCTTCTCCAGCGCGAGGCGGAACAGGTGGGCCGCGTCGAGCCGGTGCACGCCGGGCCAGCGGTTGGACCCGTCGCCGACGTAACCTGACACGCCCTTGGCGCGGGCGATGCCGACCAGGGCCGCCATGAAGCCGGGGTCTCCTTCGCCGTACACGGTCGGGGCCAGCCGCAGCACCGACGAGCGGACGCCGCGGAAGGCGAGGTCGCGCGTCCAGCTCGCGGTGGCATGCCGGGACGCCGGGCCGTCGCCGGACTCCCGCATGTCGTGTTCGGTCACCAGCCGTCCCGGCATGATGCCGAGGAGCCCCGAGGCGAGGACGAACGGCCGGTCGGAGCCCGCCAGCGCCTCCCCGAGCGTCTCGACGGCGCGGCGGTCCGCGTCCGTGGCGCCCTGGAAGTCGCCGGTGAAGGCGAGGTCGTGCTTGAAGGCGAGGTGGATCACGCCGTCCGAGGCCGCGGCCGCGTCCCGCAGCGTGCCGAGATCGTCGATCGTGCCGCGGCACACCTGCGCCCCGGCCCTGGCGAGTGCGGCGGCCGAGGCGTCGGACCGCGCCAGCCCGACGACCTCGTGACCCGCCTCGATGAGTTCGGGGACGACGGCGGAGCCGATCCAGCCGGACGCTCCGGTGACGAAAACCCGCATTGCGCGCTCCAAGTGGTGGATTGCTCTCCGGAGCGGAAACCCAGCCCCGGCCGAGCGCGATGTCAGTGACTGCCATCAAGCTAGCACCGATGTCAGCGACTGTCATCAGGGTAGGATCACCGGCATGGGTCGATGGGAGCCGAACGCGCGCGGCCGTCTCGCCGATGCGGCGCTCGATCTCTACATCGAGCGCGGATACGAGCAGACGACGGTGGCGGAGATCGCCAGGCGGGCGGGGCTGACGGAGCGCACGTTCTTCCGGCACTTCGCCGACAAGCGCGAGGTCCTGTTCGGGGGCTCGGACGCGCTGCGGGAGCACCTCGTGGACGCCGTGACCGGCGCGCCGGAGTCGGCGGCGCCGATCGACGCGATCGCCGCGGCCGTCGAGAGCGTCGGCGTCCTCTTCCAGGAGCGCCGCGAGAGCGCCCTGCGGCGGCAGGCCGTGATCGCCGCCAACGCCGAACTGCTGGAACGGGAGCTGATCAAGCTCGCCGCGCTGTCCGCGGCGCTCGCCGGCGCACTGCGGCGGCGCGGCGTGCCGGAACCGGCCGCGAGCCTGGCCGCCGAGGCGGGGATCGCCGTGTTCAAGATCTCGTTCGAGCGCTGGATCGGCGACCCGGGCGAGCCTGACCTGTCGCGCCTCGTCCGGGAGTCGTTCCACGAACTGAAGGCCGTGACGGCGGGCGCGTGACGTCCCCGCTCTCACCGGTCTAGGGGATTCACCACAATCGAAAAGTCCCCGTGAGTCCCTTTTCTCCGGACCGAAAACGGCTCTAGTATCCCGGCTATGATCGCGCTCCCGCTCGCTCCGCCGCGGGCGGTCCCCTGCGGCCCGCCGTCCGTACGCGCCGCCGGGGCGGTCTCATGACCACGAGGTTCGCCGCCGTCCAGGCCTGCCGTGAGGCGTACGCCCTCGCCGAGGGGCCCGTCTGGGATCAGGCGAGGGAACGCCTGCTGTGGGTGGACATCGACGCGGGGACGGTGCACGAGGGACGGCTCGACCTCGCGACCGGCGCCGTCACCGCCACCACGGCCCACACCTTCGGCGGCACCGTGGGCGCGGTCGCCGTCTCCGCCGACGGCGAGTTCCTCGTCGCCGAGCGCGAGGTCCTCACCCGGGTCGACGCCGGCGGCCGCCGCACCGAGCTCGCCCGGGTGCTGCCGCCCGGCGTGCGCAGCAGGCTCAACGACGGAGCCGTGGACCCGGCCGGGCGCTTCCTGATCGGCAGCATGGCGCTGGACGACCGGGAGGGCCAGGACGTGCTGGCCCGCCTCGACGGCACGGGCTGCGTCCTGCTCGACGACGACCTGACCCTGTCGAACGGCCTCGCCTGGAGCCCTTCCGGCGACCGCCTGTACAGCATCGACAGCGTCCCGCGCGTGGTGTGGGAGCGCGCGTACGACCCGGTCACCGGCCAGGCCGGGCCGCGGCGGGAGCTGTTCAGGCTCGCCGACGGCATGCCCGACGGGATGTGCGCCGACGCCGACGGCAACCTGTGGATCGCCGTCTACGGCGGCGGCCGGGTCGAGTGCCGCGATCTTGGCGGGCGCCTGCTCGCCGTCGTCGAGGTCGGCGCGCCCGACGTCACCTGCCCCGCCTTCGCGGGGCCTGACCTCGACGTCCTCGTCATCACCACGGCCGGCGGCGGCGCCGATCCGGCCCGGCACCCCGGGGCCGGGCGCCTGTTCACCGCCAGGGTGGGCGTACGCGGCCTGGCGACGCCCTACTGGGCTCCGCCGCGGTCATGAGCCGCGATCCCCGCCGGGGAGACGGCGCGCCCGCCGCTCCCGTCGTCCTGCCCCCGAGCTAGGGACGGCACGTGCGCGCGCTCGTCATCACCGGCCCCGGCAGGGCGGAGGTCAGGGACGTGGAGCCGCCGGTCGCCGCGCCGGGACAGGTCGTCGTGGACGTCGAGCGGGCCGGCGTCTGCGGCACCGACCTGGAGCTGTTCAGCGGCGCGATGAGCTATCTCCACTCCGGCCAGGCCTGGTATCCGCTGCGTCCGGGCCACGAGTGGTGCGGGGTCGTCACGGCGCTCGGGGAGGGCGTCGACCCCGGCTGGCTCGGCCGCCGCGTGACCGGCGACACGATGCTCGGCTGTGGCGACTGCCGCCTCTGCCGGGCCGGCCTGCGCCACGTCTGTCCCGACCGGGCCGAGATCGGGATCCGCATGGGCTTTCCCGGCGGGCTGGCCGAGCGGCTCGCCGTACCGGCATGGGCCCTGCACGCGCTGCCGGAGACGCTCGACGCGACGCTCGGCGCGCTCGTCGAGCCCGGCGCCAACGCCCTGCGGGCCGTACGGGCCGCAGCCACCGGGCCGGGCGACCGGCTGCTGGTGCTGGGCACCGGCACGATCGGCCTGCTCGTCGCGCTGCTCGCGCGGGCGCGGGGGGCCGAGGTGGATCTGCTGGGCCGCGAAGAGCCCGACCTGCGGCTGCCCCGCGACCTCGGCTTCCGCGACGTGTGGACCCGCCCCCGTCTGCCTGCCCGGCAGTGGGACGCCGTGGTCGACGCCTCCAACGCGGCGGATCTCCCCGCGCTCGCGCTCGACCTGGTCAGGCCCGCGGGCCGGGTAGTGTGTATCGGAATCGCGGCCTCCCCCAGCCGCGTCGACACCCGCGACCTCGTGTTCAAGGACGTCACCGTCGTCGGCGTGCTCAGCGGCTCGGGCGGGCTGGCCGGAACGATCGAGGCGTACGCGGACGGGTCGGTCGACGCCCATCCGCTCGTGGGGGCCACCGTCGGGCTCGGCGACGCCGCCGAGGTCCTGGCCGGACGGCGCCCTGCGGGCGCCGGCCCAGGCCCGAAGATCCACATCGACCCCCGGCGATAGAGGCGCGTCCGCGCCTCGGACGGAAGCGTTGAGATCATGAGCCTTACCGATGCCGAAGCGCGCCGGCTGACCCCGCCGGACCCCGCCGTCCTCGCGGCGGTGGAGGCGGCCGTCCCGGGGATCGTCCGTGCGCGGGCGAGCGACCGGCTCGGCATGGCGCACGACGCCTCGCACTACCTGCTGACCCCGCAGGCCGTCCTCGTGCCGGAAAGCGCCGCGCAGGTGGCGGCGCTGCTGCGGACCGGCCTGCCGCTGACCTTCCGGTCCGGTGGCACCAGCCTGAGCGGGCAGGGCGTGAGCGAGCACCTGCTCGTCGACACCCGCAGGCACTTCAGGGGCATCGAGGTGCTCGACGGCGGGGCCCGCGCCCGGGTGCAGCCCGGCGCCGTGCTGCGGCAGGTCAACGCCAGGCTCGCCGCGTACGGCCGCAAGCTGGGCCCCGACCCGGCCAGTGAGGCGGCGTGCACGATCGGCGGGGTCGTCGCCAACAACTCCAGCGGGATGACCTGCGGCACCCACGCCAACGCCTACCGGACGCTGGAGTCGCTGGTCCTCGTGCTGCCCAGCGGGACCGTCGTCGACACCGGCGCGCCCGACGCCGACGCGCGCCTGCGCGCACTCGAACCCGCCCTGGCCGAGGGCCTGGCGCGGCTGCGCGACCGCGTCCGCGGCAACCCTGACTCGGTGCGCAGGATCGAGGCGCAGTTCTCCCTCAAGAACACCATGGGCTACGGCCTGAACAGCTTCCTCGATCACGACTCACCGGCCCAGATCCTCGCCCACCTCGTCGTGGGCAGCGAGGGGACGCTCGCGTTCGTCGCGGAGGCCGTGCTGCGGACCGTGCCCGCGCACCGCCTCGCCACGACAGGCCTGGTCGTGTTCCCCGCCATGCGGGAGGCGATGGCGGCGGTGCCGGAGATCGTCGCGGCGGGGCCGGCCGCCATCGAACTGCTCGACGCGGAGTCGCTGCGGGTCGCCGCCACCGACCCGTACGCCGACGACGTCCTGCGCACGATGGAGGTGCGCGACCACGCGGCGCTGCTGGTGGAGTGGCAGGAGTCCGACCCGGAGCCGCTCGCCGCGCGCGAGGCCGAGGCCGCGCGGGTCTTCGCCCGCCTGAACCTCGCCGCCCCCGCCCGTCTCAGCGGGGACGCCTCCGGGCGGGCGGCGCTGTGGCGGATCCGCAAGAACCTGTACGCGGCGGTCGCCGGCGCCCGGCCGAGCGGCACGACGGCGTTGCTGGAGGACGTGGCGGTCCCGGTGCCCGCCCTGGCCGACCTCTGCGACGACCTCGCGACGCTGTTCGCCAGGCACGGCTACGAGCGCAGCGCGGTCTTCGGGCACGCCAAGGACGGCAACCTGCACTTCATGCTCAACGAGCGCTTCGACGTGGACCTCGACCGCTACGAGCGGTTCACCGAGGAGATGGTCGCCGCCGTGCTCGGCCGCGGCGGCACCCTGAAGGCCGAGCACGGCACAGGACGCGTCATGGCGCCGTTCGTGCGACGCCAGTACGGCGACGAGTTGTTCGAGGTGATGTGGGAGGTCAAGCGGCTGTGCGACCCCGCGGGCACCCTCAACCCCGGCGTCGTGCTCACCGGCGACCCACGGGCGCACCTGCGCGACCTCAAGATCGTCGCCACCGTGGAACCCGAGGTCGACCGGTGCGTGGAGTGCGGCTACTGCGAGCCGGTGTGCCCGAGCCGGGACCTCACCACGACCCCGCGCCAGCGGATCGTGCTGCGCCGCGAGATCGCCGCGGCCCGCGCGGCGGGCGACGACGCGCTCGCGCGGCGGCTGGAGGAGGAGTACGCCTACGACTCCGTCGACACCTGCGCCGTGGACGGCATGTGCGCCACGGCCTGTCCCGTGCTGATCAACACCGGCGACCTCACCAAGCGCCTGCGCGGCGAACGTCACGGGCGCGCGGCGCGGGCGGGCTGGAAGGCCGCCGCCAGGCACTGGGGCACGGTGACCCGGGCCATGGATCTCGCGATGGACGCGGCGGCCGCGGCCCCCGCCGGGCTCGTGGAGGGCGCGAGCCGCGCGGCCCGCGCCGTGGGCGGCCCCGACAGCGTCCCCCAGTGGACCCGCGACCTGCCGCGCGGTGGCACGCCCCGGCGGGCCGCGCCGGTTCGGGACGCCGACGCCGTGTATGTGCCGTCGTGCCTGAACACCCTGTTCGCCCCCGCCGACGGAGGGGCCGGCGTCATGGCCGCCGTGCGGCGGCTCGCCGCCCGGGCCGGTCTGCGGCTGCACGTGCCGGAGGGCGTCGAGAACCTGTGCTGCGGCACGCCCTGGTCCTCCAAGGGCTTCGGCGACGGCTACGAGGTGATGGGCCGCCGGGTGCGGGAGACGCTGCTCAACGTGACCCGCGACGGCCGGATTCCCGTGGTCAGCGACGCCGCCTCCTGCACGGAGGGGTTCGAACGGCTCGTCACCGCGGCAGCCGGGGAGGGCACCGCCGCCTCCCCCGCCGTACGGGTGGTCGACGCGGTGACCTTCGTGGCCGAGCACGTCCTGCCGCGCCTGCCGCAGCCGGCGGAGGGCCGCCGACTGGCCTCGCTGGCCCTGCATCCGACCTGCTCATCCACCCGGCTCGGCCTCGACGCCGCCATCGCCGAGATCGCCAGGGCGGTCGCGAAGGAGGTCGTCGTCCCCGATGGCTGGCAGTGCTGTGCCTTCGCCGGCGACCGGGGCATGCTGCACCCGGAGCTGACCGCCTCCGCCACCCGCGCCGAGGCCGCCTCCGTGGCCGAGGGCGGTTTCGCCGCGCACGCGTCGGTCAACCGCACGTGCGAGATCGGCATGACCCGCGCCACCGGCGAGACCTACCACCACCTGCTGGAGCTGCTCGACCAGGTCGTGAACGATGACGACCCCGGGGCCTGACCGCCGTCAGACGGGCCGGTATCGTCGCAGAGCGGATGATATTGATCGCAACGGACGGAGCCGCCGATGAAGCTCATGCGGGCACGAGAGATGCCGGGCCGGGTCGCCACGGGCGCGTACATCCTGCACTCCGGCGTGGAGAAGTGGAACGGCGGCGAGGAGCAGGCCGCCGGGCTCCACGGCACGGCCGCCGCCGCCTTCCCGATCCTGAAGTCCGTTCCGCCCCGCCGGTTCCTCAAGCTGCTGTCCGCGGCCGAGATCGCGACGGGCGTGGCGCTCCTCGCGCCGATCGTGCCGGCCGCGGTCGCCGGGGCCGCGCTCACGGGCTTCTCCGGCAGCCTGGTCGCGCTCTATCTGCGTACGCCCGCCCTGCGCAAGCCCGGCAGCATCTGGCCGAGCAAGGCCGGCATCGGCATCAGCAAGGACGTGTGGATGCTGGGCGTCGGGCTCGGGCTGCTCGCCGACGCCGCGAGCCGGCGGAGCGGCGACTGACGGGTCACAGGTCCGCCGGGCGGTCCCGCAGGATGCGCGACAACAGGGCGGTCAGCCGTTCGCGCTCGGCCTGACCGAGGCAGGCGAACCACTCCTGCTCCCTGCGGGTCTGCTCGGCGAAGGCCGCGCGCACGGCCGCCTCGCCCTCGGCGGTGAGCGCGACCACCACCGCCCGGCCGTCCTCCGGCACCGGGCGGCGTTCGGCCAGTCCGCCTCGTTCCAGCGTGTTGACGGCGTTGGTCACAGCGGAGCGCGACATCGCCGAGATCTCCGCGAGCCGTACGGGCTGGGTGGGGCCGAGCAGCCAGAGCTTGAACAGCAGCCGGAACCCCGGCAGCGTCAGGCCGCGCGGGCGGTGGATCCGGGTCTCCAGGTCGGTGACCAGCAGGGAGGCGAGCTGGAGCAGGTGGTAGGCCAGCGTGAACGCCTCGGCGTCGGCCGGAGGCGACATGGCCGCCAGGCGCTCCCGCGCGTACGCGGCGTACCGCAGGTCCGGCGGCAGGTCCGGCGGCGCGTCCGGCGGAGGGTTCACGCCGAGGCCGGGCCGGTTGTCGCGCTCACTGCTCACCCGTCAAGTCTTGCGCAGCCGTTCGGAGGCCGTGAATATTGTTACGGCTGTAACAAGTTCTCGTCGCCCGGAGGCGCACGTGCACATCGTCATCGCCGGAGCGGGCATCGGCGGGCTGACCGCCGCGCTGAGCCTGCACGCGGCCGGGTTCGAGGACGTGACCGTGCACGAGGCCGCACCCGAGATCCGGCCGCTGGGCGTCGGGATCAACCTTCTCCCCCACGCCGTGCGGGAGCTGACCGAGCTGGGCCTAGCCGACCGGCTGGCCGGGATCGGCGTGGCCACGGCCGAACTCGCCTACTTCAACCGGTACGGCACGCCCATCTGGTCCGAGCCCCGGGGCCTCGCCGCGGGCTACGCCTGGCCGCAGTACTCCGTCCACCGCGGGAGGCTGCAGCTGCTCCTGCTGGAGGCGGTGACCGAGCGGCTCGGCCCGGACGCCGTAAGGACCGGCAGCCGGATCACCGGCCCCGGCGACGAGGACCTGCTGATCGGCGCGGACGGGATCCACTCGGCCGTCCGCGCCCATCTCTACCCCGGCGAGGGCCCGCCGCCGTGGAACGGCCTGGTCCTGTGGCGCGGCGTCACCTACGGCGAGCCGTTCCTGACCGGCCGATCCATGATCATGGCCGGGGACGGCACGCAGAAGTTCGTCGCCTACCCGATCGAGGCGGGCGACCGCACGCTGATCAACTGGATCGCGGAGCGCCCGCTGGACGGTGAGGCCCCCGACCGGGGGAACTGGAACCGCCCCGCCGACCTCGCCGAGATCGGCAGGCACTTCGCCGGCTGGCGCTTCGACTGGCTCGACGTGCCGGGCGTCATCGCCGGAGCCGAGACCGCCTACGAGTACCCCATGGTGGACCGCGACCCGCTCCCCCGCTGGACCTTCGGCGGCGTCACGCTGCTCGGCGACGCGGCGCACGCCATGTATCCCATCGGGTCCAACGGCGCATCCCAGGCGATCATCGACGCCCGGGTGCTGGCGTACTCCCTCGCGCGCGGCGACCTCGCGGCGTACGAGGACCTGCGCCGCCCGGTGACCACGGCGCTGCAGCTGTCCAACCGCGAGATGGGCCCGGAGGTCGTCATGAAGCTCGCCCACGAGCGCGCACCCGGCGGGTTCGACGACATCGAACAGGTCATCCCGTACGCGGAGCGGGCGGAGATCGCCGCGTCCTACAAGCGGACGGCCGGGTTCGACCCCGCGTCGCTCAGCGAACAACCCTCGTGGAGCGTCGATCGGAGCACCGATCGGAGCGCCGCGTCGTGAACCTGGAGCCGCTCGCCACGTTCCACGTGGAGCTCGACCCCGTGCTCGACCTCGGCGACTCGCAGTGGGGGCACCGCCGTGTGGTCAACATCGCAGGCGGCACGTTCGAAGGACCCCGCCTGTCGGGGTCCGTGCTGCCGGGCGGCGCCGACTGGCAGGTCGTGCACGCCGACGGCATGATCAGCATCGACACCCGCTACACGCTGCGCACCCACGACGGGGCGTACGTCTACATCACCACCAGCGGGGTGCGGCACGGCGCCCCCGAGGTGCTCGGCCGCCTCGCGCGAGGCGAGGACGTCGACCCGTCGGAGTACTACTTCCGGCTGTTCTGCCGCTTCGAGACCGGCGACGCCCGGTATCTGTGGCTCAACCGCACGCTCGCCGTGGCCTCGGCCGCCCGCGCCGCCACCGCCGTGCGCTACGACGCGTACGCCCTGACCTGAGGAGCGCTCATGCCGAAGCTCGACCGCTCCCCGCTCCCCGTCGCCGTCGAGCACGACGTCCCGATGCCGATGCGGGACGGCACCGTCCTGCGCGGCACCGTCCACCGGCCCGCCGGCGACGGCCGGTTTCCCACGCTGCTCATGCGCACGCCGTACGGCGAGGACTCGTTCCGCACGGCGCCGGTGACCCCCGCGCTGCGGGCCGGGTTCGCGGTGGTGCTGCAGCACTGCAGGGGACGCGGGAGCAGCGACGGCGAGTTCCGCCCGTGGGCGGACGAGGGCGCCGACGGGCACGACACGATCGCCTGGATCACCTCGCGGCCGTGGTCGGACGGCGAGGTCGTGATGACCGGCATGTCCTACCTCGCCGGATGCGCGCTGCAGGCGGCGGCGACCCGCCCACCCGGGCTGAGAGCCGTGGTCGCCTCGATGACGCCGCACGACTTCTACGACGGGCTCAAGTATCACGGCGGGGCCTTCGCGCTGGGCTCGGCACTCAACTGGGGCGCGTTCCAGACGATGCTCGGCCTGACGCACGCCGCCGAGGCGGGCGAGGACGTCGACGCGGGGCTCGCCGCGGTCCTTCCCGTCCTGCACGACCAGGACGCCGCGGCGCGCACCCTGCCGGTGGGGGACATCCCCGGCATCCCCTGGTGGCGCGAATGGACCTCGCACGTGGAGCGCGACGCCTACTGGGAGGGCCTGGCCGAGACCCTGCGTCACGACCGCGTCGAGGTGCCGGTCATGCACGTGGCGGGCTGGTTCGACCTGTTCCTCGGCGGGACCCTGGAGAACCACCGCCGCCTGGGCGGCCCTCTGGTGATCGGACCGTGGTCCCACCTCACCCCCGGCGCCGCGGGCACCGGGCGGCTCTTCTTCGGGAGCGCCGCCTCCGCGCAGGCGATCCAGCAGGAGCAGCGAGAGTTGGCGTTCCTGAAGGGCGAGGACACCGGCCCCGCCGTGAAGATCTTCGTGATGGGGGACGACGTCTGGCGGGACGAGGCGGCCTGGCCACTGGAGCGCGCGGTCGACACCCCGTATTTCCTGCACACCGGCGGCCTGCTCTCCCCCGAACCGCCCACCACTCACGAGCCGGCGACCTTCACCTTCGACCCGCGCGACCCGGTGCCCACGACCGGCGGGCCGACCCTGCTGCCCGACGTCACAAATGTCGGCCCGCAGGACCAGCGCGACGTGGAACGGCGGCCCGACGTGCTCTGCTACTCGACCGAGGTGCTCGCCTCCGACGTCGAGGTCACCGGCCCGGTGTCGGTGACCCTGCGTGCGGAGACCTCGGCCGCCTCGACCGACTGGACGGCCAAGCTGGTGGACGTGTACCCGGACGGCCGGGCGATGAGCGTCATCGACGGCATCGTCCGCGTCGCCGAGCCGTCAGGAATCTTCACCATCGACCTGGTCGCCACCAGCCAGGTGTTCAAGACCGGCCACCGGATCAGGGTGGAGATCTCCAGCTCCAACTTCCCCCGCTTCGACCGCAACACGGGCACCGGCCGAGCGGACGCGACCGACGCCGACCTGGTCGTCCAGCACCAGAAGATCTTCCCCGACTCCTACATCACCCTGCCGATCGTCCCCCGCTAACGCCGGTCGTCAGTCGTCCTCCGGCGCGACCTCCCGGCCGTCCACCTAGTAGTGGCGGACAATTCCGTCCTCCGTCCGGTAGGAAATCCACGCCTCTGCCACGTCCGGCCGCTGGGAGGTCAATTCCGCCGGGCCGATTGCTCACCAGGAGGGCAGGAACGAGCTGGGCTTGCCGTGCCAGGAGACGACCAGCTCCTCTCGTGCACGTGTGCAGGCCACGAAGAGCAGGCAACGTTCGCGCTGAAGGTCCTGCTCGTGGGCGAGGATGTCCTCCTCCGCAGGCGTGATGGCGGAGGCGGGCGGAACGCCGTGCTCGCTAACGCCGATGACCGCCACGCACCGGAACTCCATGCCCTTCATCCGATGCATGGTGCCCACGCCCACCTCCTTCTCGGTGTGCTTCTTGGCGAGGGTGGCGGCGGGGATGCCGGTGGCCTTGAGCTTCGCTATGGCTTGGTCGGCGAGCATGTTCGACCGGGCGGCCACGCCGATCTGTCCGTGCAACACCCCTTGGTCCAGCCACCGTCGTATGGTCGTCACGAGCCCGTCCAGCTCGGCCTGCTGCCGTCGGATAGCCGGACAGTCGTGGTTCCTCTCCGTGCACCTCCGCGCGGTATCCGGCAAGCGTGTCGAGGTCGCCGTTCATGTCGTCGGGGATTCGGAGGTTATCCCGTAGCTCGTAGAACTTGAAGTGGCGGTCCCCGCCTCGGGCCCTACCTGGTGGTAGGTCTCGAGCAATCGCCAAATCACTCCGAGTAAGGAGACGGGGACCGTGAGCAAGACCTACCAGAACAACCGCCGACGCGCCCAGCAAGCCGCCGAAGACGTGGCCGTTCCGCATACCGTGAGCGTGGCCATGGAGCAGATCGCCGCCTCGATGAAGGACGGCCTGCTCGCGCTGGCCGTGCAGTCCGGCCTGGCCGTGATGTTCGCGATGCTGGAGGAAGACGTCACCGCGCTGTGCGGTCCCCGGGGCAAGCACAACCCCGACCGCATCGCGGTCCGGCATGGCAGCGACGCCGGGCCGGTGGTGCTGGGCGGCCGCAGGCTGCCGATCCGCCGCCCCCGGGTACGCAGCGCAGACGGCGCAGGCGAGGTCGCCATCCCGGCCTATGAACTGTTCTCCTCCACCGAGATCCTCAATGAGATGGCGCTCGGCAAGATGCTCGGCAAGCTATCGACCCGCCGCTACCGGCTCGGGCTTGAACCGGTCGGCGGCGCCGTCGAGCGCTCCTCCACCGGCACGTCCAAGTCGGCGATCTCCCGACGGTTCGTCGCCGCCACCGAGCGTGCCCTGGCGGAGTTGATGTCGGCCGACCTGTCCGGGCTGGATCTGGCCGCGCTCATGCTGGACGGGGTGCACTTCGGCGAGCACACCTGCATCGTGGCGCTGGGGATCGGCATCGACGGCACCAAGC
>NZ_JABBWV010000016.1 GCF_012999535.1 Microbispora sp. H11081 | reverse complement strand
GCAAACGCTGGGTCACCCGCTGGAAAGCCGCCCTCAACGCCTTCGCCATCACCTTCGAAGGCCGGCTATCCCCGGCCTCTCGATAGAAGAAATCAGCCGCGAGTTACACCGTTGACTGGACATTCCCCCGTGACCCCGTCAGTGGTGACACTACTCACTCAACTCGTACTGTAAATAGCCATGTGCACCGTGACTAGCATCATCGTATGGCAGAAGGGCGATGAGTGTCGGGCACGTCACGTGCAGATTTGTGCTGATCGTACGGACATACTAGACATTGCTAGGTGACTGCAGAGAATGGTGCTGACAGCCGGGACTACCCTGCTGGGGCCTATGCACCAAATGGCGAACTTTGGTGGCGTCTGCGCTACGCGCCTGGGACGCGTCGGCCGTACGGCGATGAGCGGAAGCTCGCTGCATGGTTGACGTTCAACGTCAACGAGGGGGACACGTTCACAATGACGGACCTTCGGCGAGCGCTGGGCGACAATAATCCGAACAATGCAGAACATTTGAATCGGCGCCTCAGGCGGCTTCGTCGGGATGGTTGGCGTGTCCCTTCAAACGTCGATGATCGAACTCTCCCTGTCGGTACTTATCGCCTGGAGGCTAAGGGGTGGCATCCAGGTCTCGGAACGCGCCCCAGAAGTGAGGAGGTGTCAGCAGCAGATCGGCGCCGCGTCTTTGACAGGGATAATTGGCGCTGCGTCGTCTGCGGGGTAGGTAGCGGCGAGCCCTACCCGGAAGACCCAGCCTCGAGGGCAGTTCTCACGGTAGGTCATCGAATTCCCCGAGACTTAGGAGGGTCTGTCGAGATCGATAACTTACAGACAGAATGTAAACGTTGCAATGAGCCGCTACGGCAGGAATTAGGCCTGCCTGAAACGCTGGCGGAACTACTCCCGCAGGTGCGGCGATTCACTACGGCCGACTTAAAGACACTGTTGTCGTGGTTGCAGGCCAAGCAGCGCATACGGACCCGGGTGGATACTGCATATGACAGAGCGCGTCGTCTATCGGAGGGGGAGCAGGAGCTATTGAAGCAGACTCTCCTTAAGATGATCCAGGGTGATCCTAAAAGCAGTAGTGGGTAGATGTGGCAGTTGTCGTACAGGGATGTGCCGGGCTCTCGCTGAGTTGCTATCCTTTGAGGGCCCGGCACAGATGGCTGCCTGTAACAAGACGCCCCTTTGTGGCTGGCCTGGCGACATCAAAATTACAGCTATGCTAGCTGATCTTTGATCGGTTCTTTAGGAACTGCTCATGCCGGATGTGGTCGTCTTGGCCGACGAAGGCTCGGAATTGA
Source organism: Microbispora sp. H11081 (assembly GCF_012999535.1). GTDB lineage: Bacteria > Actinomycetota > Actinomycetes > Streptosporangiales > Streptosporangiaceae > Microbispora. The sequence continues at coordinate 152,848 of NZ_JABBWV010000016.1, read as the reverse complement.
CCCAGCTTGTAGGCGATAGCATTGGACTTGCTGCTCATCTCGATATCGAAATCCCGTTTGAGAAGGGCGATCCTGCGTTCCAACTCATGTTGCTCGAGCTTGAACTCCCTCGCCTCGTCGGGCTCCAGGATTCGTTTGACCTCGCGCACGATCTGGTTAACAGTCATGTAGTCGCCACTATCGCGCAGTACCCGGTAGATCGGGTCTTGCGTCCTATCGCGCTTGCGTTCGCCGGTCCCCGCCTCTTTCTTCAAGGCCGCAGCTATCGCTCCGCCAACGGCAGCAGCGACGGGAGGGGGGAAGGCGTTACCTATTTGCCGATAGCGGGAGGTCTTTTTCCCAGTGAAGAACCACGGAAACTCATCATCGTTCCAGCCTTGGATTCGGGCAACCATCTCGGTTGTCAGCTTCGGCATGAAGTCCGGGTCGTCGTGCACAGTCGGTGGGGCGTCAGCTACGCCCAGGGCGTCGACGCCCATCGCAGCCCAAGCGCGCTTAGCCCTAGTGGGCCCAAGGTCGGCACCTCCATGCTTCTTGGAGCCGCCGACTACCGTCGGAGCGATGTCGTTAGCTTTCGCCTTCCAAGCTTCAGCACCTCGCCAACCATCAGATGCCATGAGATCGTAAAGAGTTTCGCCGACCGTCGGAGGCTCACCGACTGGCTCTGGCCAGTGGAAGTAATTGGCAAATTCCTCCTGTAGGGCGACTAGAACAAATCGCGGGCGCAGTTGAGGTACGCCGTATTTGGACGCATGGAGAAGTCGCCATTCGGCTACATAGTTGAGTTCGCGGAGGCGATCCAGGACGTGCTGCCGATAGCCTGCAAAGCGTGGCATGCTTAACCCACGTACATTCTCTAGCAGTAGCGCTTGCGGTCTAACTACTCCTGTTAGCTCCACTGCCCAAGCGAAGAGGTCACGTTCGTCGTTCGCCCCCAGTTGCTTGCCCGCAATGGTGAAAGGCGGGCAGGGAACGCCGCCAGCGAGGAGCGCGATTCCTTCGAATTCAGACGGCTTCCATACGTTTGTGTCGGCAACATCGCCCGTTCTCACCGCCCATTTGGGACGGTTGTGCCGGAGCGTGTTGGAGGCGTTCTCATCTAGTTCAACGGCTAGCGCGTGCGCGAACCCAGCCTTCTCCAAGCCGAGCGCCTGGCCACCAGCACCAGCGCAAATCTCAACGACCTCAAGAGCCACGGAGGTTCTCCTCTAGGGGTTCAGGAACAACGCGGACGTGTACTAGCTGTATCTTCACAGTTGAGGATAGGACTGTTGGTGCTCACCGGTATGGAGGTGTATGCAAGCATGAGTGATGAGGCGCGTAAGAAGGCTCACGCGCTGGGTTTGTATCCGGCGCCGCTCAACGAAGGCCGTTCTCGTAACATGCGAGCTAATCGCCGAAGTAACACTAAGCCTGAAGTAGCTCTCCGTAGTGCGCTGCATCGACTTGGCTACCGGTACCGCAAGGACCTTCGCGTCGATCTTGGCGACGTGAAAGTGCGTCCTGACATCGTCTTCACTGCTCGTAAGCTTGCTGTCTTCGTCGATGGGTGCTTCTGGCATGTCTGCCCTGAGCATGGTCGCCAGCCCACCACGAACGAGTGGTACTGGGCACCCAAGCTTCGCCGAAACGTTGCGCGGGATCGCGCGGCCGACGCCGCGCTGATGGCGGCCGGCTGGCGCGTCGTCCGTCTCTGGGAACATGTGCCTCTGGAGGTTGCCATAGAGGCGGTGGTTACTGCTTTGAGCCCCGAGACCGAACATACGGACGACGATAGAGCATGTGACCGACAGGATTTTAGCGACTCCGGAACGTGATCAGTTCTGTGGCTTGGTGGAAAGCGCTCCCAGTGGGATCGGCGCGGTCCTACCATCGAGCGAGCGTCGGTGCGAGATCGCTGAATGGGCGTACCCGGCCAAGGCCGATGCACTCTTCCCATGCGTCTAGCTGGTCAGTCTGGATGTGGCGCCCGGTAGACAACTCCCGCACTGCCTGATCCAAGGCCCCGTAGGCGATGTGATAGACGGCGTCGACTTCGCCCGTTCCGCGGGCAATGGCGGCCAGCCGACTGGGTAGGGGCTCGGCAGTCACCGTGACCAGGTGGGGGAGGCGCTCCCGTCGATGACGGATCATCTGGTTGTTCTCATGCCTGATGTTCTGTACCCGATCGGAGCGGATGGTCCACTTACAGGACACTGCTGCGTGGAGGAACCGCAGGTCTGAGATGGTTCGGCCTGGGAGGCTGACCGCGACGTCGGGTTTGATCAGATAGTCGCGGCCCAACGTAATTTGCAGCTCCAGGTTCGCCTTCACGAGGCGGTCCACCTCTTTTAGGTGGCTGTACTGGACAAAGCTGCTTATCGGAACGGGTGCACTATGCACGTTCCACTCTCGTTCGTGATCGTGCTCGGGCAGTTCCAGCCGTAGGTGATGTGCGACAGCACGTTCCAGAGGGCGGCCGCTCTTGGGGTCCACCACTCCGGTAGGGATCCCGTCCGGGACGCCAAGCACATCGAGGACCCTGGCCGCAATCATCTTCGAGGCTGCGTTGTCGGTATCGGCAGTGTTCGGTACAAGACCCTTCTTGCTGGTCTTCCAGCCGAGAAGGTCATTAGCGAAGGGGGCGTTCACCTGGGCAACCTCTGGGCGAGATCGTAGCGGGGAGCCCACTCTAGTCGCTGACTGTCGCAGCTGGAGCCGACACAGCATTCGGCTTCGCGCCAGGCCGAGCGCCTGCCGGGCCGCCTACGTCGACGTTGCCGCCTTCGTCGGCCTCGAACTGTACGAGGGGGTCGACAAGGACGGCGCGGAGCGGGCGTTCGACAGCCTGGTCGCCGTCCTCGACGACATGGGCCCGGTCGTCCGCCGCGCCGTACGCTCCCGCCTCCGCAGGGTCGGCTCCGCAGAGAGGTGAGTCGGTGGATCGCCCTCAGCTGACCTTGACGACGTACTTGCCGCGCACTCCGCCCGCCTCCAGCGCGCGGTGGGCCGCCGCTGTCTCCTCCAGCGGGAAGCAGGTGTGCACCACAGGGCGCAGTCTCCCTTCCGCCACCTCACGGGCGAGGTCGTCGAAGAGCGCTCGTTTCGGGTCCCCGCTGAAGAAGCGCACCCGGCCGCGTCCGTGTACGGCGCTGGCGGCGATGTAGCCGAGTGAGGCGGCGAGCCGTGTCAGGTCGAAGGCGATGGTGACCATGCGCCCGCCGGGCTTCAGCAGGCGCCGGAAGGCCGGCAGGTCGGTGCCCACGGTGTCGAGGACCACGTCGAAAAGGCCCAGTTCACTCGGCGGGACGGCCCGGTGGTCGATGGCGTGGTGGGCGCCGAGCGTACGGACGAAGTCGAGGTTGGCGGCGCGGGCCAGGGCCGTGACTTCGGCGCCGTACGCGTGTCCGAGTTGGACGGCGGCGTTGCCTACGCCTCCCGCGGCGCCGCGCACGAGCAGTCGTTCGCCGGGGCGCAGTCCGGCCTTGTCGCGCAGCGCCGTGATGGCCGTCGTCGCCACCGGCAGCGCGGCGGCGTCCACCAGATCGAGTCCGTCCGGGACCCGGCCGAGCCGCTCGGCCCGGACTGTCACATACTCGGCCGCGCTGCCGAATCCGGTGCGGCCCACGATGCCCCACACCCGGTCGCCGACCGCGACGTCGGCCGCCCCGGGGCCGAGCGCGGCGACCTCGCCGGTGAAGTCCAACCCGACGCGTTGCGGGAACCTCCGTCCGGTGAGGAGACGGATCCTGCCGGAACGGGCCGCCAGTTCGCCGCCGTTGACGCTGAACGCGCGCACCCGCACGAGCACCTCGCCGGGCGCCGGTTCGGGGCGGGGCACCCGGCCTACGTACAGCACCTCCGGGCCGCCGTAACGGTCGAAGAGCACGGCTCTCATCATGCGGTCGTCCATCGTTCTCACCTTCGCCAACCGTGGCCGCGTGGGGGATCAGGCTTCGAACGTAGGCTCATAACCGGACGGCACCGTCCGTTTCGACCGGAAGTGGGAGACAGTGGTGGCGGAATCCTCTCGGATCGACGGCCCGGAGTTGCGGGCCGACGCCCGGCGCAACCGGGGACGCATCCTCGTCGCCGCCCGCGAGGTCTTCGCCGAGCACGGGATCGACGCGCCCATGGCGGCCGTGGCCCGGCGGGCCGGGGTCGGCGTGGCGACGCTTTACCGGCGTTTCCCGACCAGGGACGCCCTGGTGCGGGCCGCGTTCGCGCAGCAGATGGAGACCTGCGCCCGGGCGCTCACCGAGGCGCTTTCCGACCCCGACCCCTGGCGGGGCTTCCAGCGGCTGATCGAGACGGTCTGCAAGCTTCAGCGGCAGGAGCAGGGCTTCCCCGCCGCGTTCCTCGCGGCGTTCCCGCAGAGCATGGCCGCACACGCGCAGGCCAGAGGACGGGTCGAGCGTGACCTCGCCACCCTGGTCCGCAGAGCCCAGGCGGCGGGCGCGCTTCGCGCCGATTTCCACCCTTCCGATCTCGGCGTGATCCTGTTGGCCCACTGTGGTCTGGTCACCGCGCTGCCGCATGACGGTGCCGCGTCCCGGCGCCTGGTGGCCTACCTGCTCCAGTCGTTCCGCGCCGAGGCGGCTCACGGGACCCTGCCTCCGCCGAGCGCCCTGTCGCTGCGCGATCTCCCGCTCGCCCCCGAAAGCTCCCAGCGGCAGCGGCCCTTCAGGGCCTGACACGGACCGCCGTTAACGTGCTGTCCTGAAGGTCCGGAGGGCAGCCTTATCGGTTCGCGAGCACGTCGCGGAGCGCGGCCGGCTTACGGCCGAGCAGGTCGCCGAGCGCCGGGCCGGCCTCGGCGAACTCTCCTCGACGGCTGGCCTCGAACATGCCCAGCAGGAACCTGGCCTGCTGCTCGGGCATGCCGCGCGACACCATGCCCGCGACCCACTCGCCGTCCGGGACGGTGACGCGGGTGATCTCGCGACCGGTCAGCTCGGAGGCGATCGCGGCGACGTCCGCGAGGTCGAGCGACTCGGGGCCGGTCAGCGGCGGCGTGACCCCGTCGAGCCGGCCATCCTCGGTCAGCGCGATGGCGGCCGCCTCGGCGAGGTCGGCGTGGGCGGTCCACGAGACCGGGCCGTCCTCGGGTGCGACGAGCCTGCCGGTCTCGAGCGCCTGGCTCACGAAGTTGAGCGCGGTGGTCGCGTAGAAGCCGTTGCGCAGCGCGGTGAACGGCACCCCGATCTCCCGCAGGTCATGCTCGGTCTCGGCGTGGGACGGCATCGGGAGGAAGGGGGAGGCCGGGTTCGCGCCCATGTGGCTGGTGTAGAGGATCCGCCCTGCGCCCGCCGCCTTGGCCGCCTCGATCGCCGTACGGTGCGGGCCGGCGTCGGCCGGGCCGGAGACGACCAGCACCCGCGAGGCGCCCTCGAACGCGTACGCGAGGCTCGCGGGGTCGGCGAAGTCGCCACGCCGTACGCGGACGCCGCGCCGGGCGAGGTCGCCGGCTCGCGGCACGTCACGGACGCTGACGCCGATCCGGTCGGCGGGGACGCGTGCGAGCAGGCGGTCGACGACGCCGCGCCCGAGCTGGCCGGTCGCCCCGGTGATGATCATCATGCGCTTCTCCAGGTGTTATCAGTGGTATCTGCTGAACGCTAACACCGGAAATTCGCCGATAGCAACTCACTGATATCGTTGGAAGCGTGAGCGATCCTGAGAACGAGACGGCGAGCGGCCGTGACAGGACGCGGGCGCACATCGTGTCGGTCGCGGCGCGGTTGCTCGCGAGCGGCGGGCGCGATGCCCTCTCGACCAGGGCGGTGGCCGCCGCGGCGGGGACCCAGGCGCCGACGATCTACCGCCTGTTCGGCGACAAGGACGGCCTGCTCGACGCGGTCGCCGAGTATGGCTTCGGCTCCTACCTGCGGGACAAGCTGGCGAGCCCGCCCGCAGGCGACCCGGTCGAAGGGCTGCGCGCCGGATGGGACCTGCACGTCGGGTTCGGGCTGGCCAACCCCGCCTTGTTCTCGCTCATGTACGGCGATCCCACGCCGGGACGGCAGTCGCCCGCCGCCGTGGCCGCCTTCCGCATGCTGGGGGAGCGCATCCGCGCCATCGCCGCCGCCGGCCGGTTGCGGGTCGGCGAGCGCCTCGCGGCCGACCTCGTGCACGCAGCCGGCTGCGGCACGGTCTTCACGCTGCTCGCCATGCCCGAGGAACGGCGTGACCCGCGCCTGTCCGAGGTGGCCCGTGAGGCGGCGATGGCCGCCATCACGACCGACGCACCCGTGGTCGAGACCCCAGGACCCGCCGCGGCGGCGATGGCACTGCGCGCCGCACTGCCCGACGCCACGGCTCTCACCGACGGTGAACGCCACGTGCTCGGCGAATGGCTCGACCGCCTCGCCACGGACCGATCCGGCTGAGGACCCGGCCGGGAATGTCAGCGTGCCGCGCCGCTCTCGGCGTACTCCAGCAGGAGTTCCCGGCGCAGCCGGGCCAGGTGCGTCCCGCCGCCCGCGGACGACGAGCTGTAGCGGTCGACGTCGTGGATCGCGCGCCAGCCCGCGAGCCGGTCCCGGACGATCCGCAGGATCGCGACGACCGGTACGGAGTCCGCGTCGCCCGAGGCGGGCCGCAGGATGGCGGGCGCGGAGGAGAGGATGGCGTCCACCTGGGCGTAGCCGTCCTCGACCTGGCGGGTCACCTCGTCGATAGCCTCCTGCCTGGTGCAGCCGGTCTCGTGGCGGAGCACCGTGACGAGGTTGTAGGGGGTGCCGGTGGCCTCGTCCTGGTCGAGGGTCCGCAGGTCGTTCTCCGCGAGCACGGTGGCCGAGCCGAGGTCCAGCAACCGCCGCAGGAGCGGATGGTCGCGTACGGACGGCGCGAACTCCCTGCCACAGCTGATCTCGAAGGCGTCCAGGAATACGGGGATCCCGGCGCTCCCCAGACGCAGCGGGAACTGGTCGCGCAGGCTGGGGACATAGCCGCTGAGCCGGTGGCACGCCTCGCGCTCGGCCGCGTCCAGCCAGTCGAGCAGGTGGCCGATGGCCCGCGTCCGCCACGAGGGTGGCTGGGTCAGGCGGAGCCGCTCCCACGCCTGGGCCAGGGCCGTGGCGAACGCGCCGCCGGCCGGCGGGGCGTCGTCGAGCCCGCCGATGAGCAGGGCGAGCCGGTGACGCAGCCGGGCGGCCTCCGCGGGGTCCGCGAGACCCGGCTCGTCGAAGAGGTCGTCGAGCACGATGCACACGAGCATCCACCTGGCGAGGGTTTCGAGCTGCTCGGCGTCGGCGCCCGGCCACATCAGCGCGGTGGCCGCGGCCATGCCGCTCCAGCGCGGGTGACGGCTCTCCTCTCGCGTCGCGGCCAGCCCGGAGTCGAGCAACCAGGCGTCCAGCCGCTCCTGCACCGCCCGGACCAGGCCGTCGTCGCCCCGCAAGGGGACCGAGGCGGAGACGGGCACGGTCACCGGGTCACGGCCGGCCTGCCCGACCGGCCCCATGCCCGAGCCCGTTACCGATCCCATGACCGAGCGCACGTAGGCGGCCAGCGCCTCGCGCGACCTCGGATCGCCGACGTCCCTGAGCCGCGCGACAGCCGCCTCCGCGTGCTCACCGGCGACCTTCCCGGCTTCCTCCACGGCTCCGCAGGACAGGACCAGCCGCCGCGCCTGCTCGGTGTCGGCCGTGGTCAGGCCGCGGCGCAGCAGCCGGGCGAGCGCGGGCTCGCGGGCCAGGGCCCTGATCACAGGCAGTGTGTAGACGCCTTCTGCCATGTCGGAGTTGGCGGGTTTCCCGAGCTCCCCGGCCGTGGCGGTCAGGTCGAGGACGTCGTCGCGCACCTGGTAGGCCATGCCGAGGTGCCAGCCGAACCGCGCCACCGCCTCCTCCGCCTCCCCGTCCCGGCCGGCCTGCATGGCGCCCAGCCGGCAGGCCAGGGACAGCAGCTCGGCCGTCTTCGCGCCGGTCACCTCCAGATAGGCCTCTTCGGTGCGGGAGAGCAGGAAACGGTCGGCGGTCTCGGCGATCATGCCCGAGCAGATGAGCTGGACGGCCTCCGCGGACACCAGCGCCTCGCGCTCGCCCAGTTCGGCGACGATCCTGCTGCCGCTGATGAACAGCAGGTCACCGGCCAGGACCGCCAGGCGGGCGCCCCACACGCTGTTGACGCTGGGCCCGCCCCTTCGCTGCCGCGCGCCGTCGATCACGTCGTCGTGCCGCAGCGACGCCATGTGCAGCAGTTCGACGGCCGCCGCGGCCTTGACGGCGCGGACGTGGGCGGCCCGCTCGGGACCGGCGAGCAGGTAGTAGGACAGCAGGGTCAGGGTGGGCCGGATCAGCTGCCGGTGCCCGGCGGGCTGCCTGGTCAGCGCCGTCAGCTCGGCGCGGCTCGGCACGTCGGCCAGGCCGACGATCTCGCGTACCCGCTCCAGGTCGGACTCCAGGGCGGGGAAGACGCGGGCGACGGTCTCGGATGTCATGGAAGCTCCTGACGGGGGGTTCAGGCGGAAAGGGCCGCGGGCCCGCCCACCGGCCGGTGGACGCGGGTGCGGGCGGCGAAAGCGGAGACGCCGAGGGCCAGGGTGCCCAGTGCCCAGCACACGGCCGGGGCGACGGCGCTCCAGGGCACCGTGTCCAGGGCCACCGCCGCGACGGCCCCCTGCATCGGCCCGTAGTCGGGCAGGTAACGCACGACGGTGCCGGCCGCGGCCGGGGTGGCGAGCGGGCTCTGCAGGGCCAGGTCGACCGAGCAGATCACCGTGACGAGGACCAGACCGGCGAGGTCGCTGGTCAGCACGGCGGCCAGCACGACGCCGATGCCGCCATAGATCAGCGCCCCGCCGAAGAGGGCGGCGGCGAGCAGGAGGGGCTGCGCGGGCCGGTGGGTGAGGCAGATCAGGCCGGTCGCGTACGCCGCGACGCAGAGCGCGACCACCACCAGGGCGGTGAGCTTCGCCGCGACCAGGCACAGCCGGGGAAAGCCCGACCGCACCAGCCGGCGATCGAAGGACGCCGAGTGCAACGTGGTCACGAACATCATGAACCCGGTGATCAGCGCGAGTATCTGCAGCGCCCCCGCGAGCTGGTTGAGCACGTTGGCCGGCAGGACGACGACCCGCTCCGCGGCGCGGACGTGGAACGGAAGCGCGATCTCCAGGGAGAGGGCGTAGATGAGGACCGCCCACACCGGGATGAAGACCACGATGATCACGAGGGCCAGCCGGTTGCGCAGATGCTCCACGAACGTCATGCGCACGGCGGTGGCGTAACACTCCCAGTGACGTCCCATCAGGCGCCGGTCCTTTCGGCGGCCCGCAGCACGCCGCCCTCCAGCCGATGGAGCGTGTCGAGGCGCGCGGCGTCGTACGCGAGGTGGGAGACCACCAGCACCGAGCGGCCACGCGCCCGCAGTTCGTCGGCCAGGTCCCAGAACCGCACGTACGTCTCCCAGTCGAAGCCCTGGTAGGGCTCGTCGAGCAGGAGCACGTCGGGGTCGTGCATCAGGGCCAGGACGAGGTTGAGCTTCTGCCGCGTGCCGCCGCTCAGCGTGGCCGGCCTGGCCCGCCGGGAGCCGGAGAACCGCAGCGCCTCCATCAACTCCTCGGCCCTGGTCAGGCTCTCCATGCCGTAGGCGACCCGGAAGAACCGCAGGTGCTGCTCGACGGTGAACGCGTCGTGCAGCACCGTCTCCTGCGGGCAGTGGCCGACGCGCCCGCGATGGCGCACCGATCCGCCGTCCGGCCGCAGGTCGCCGGCGAGGACGCGCAGCAACGTCGTCTTGCCCGCGCCGTTCTCCCCGACGATCCCCGCCACCTGGCCGGGCGGCAGGTCGAGATCGACGCCACGCAGGACCGGGCCGCCCCGGTAGCCCTTCCGCACGTCCCGCACCCGGAGCACGGGCTCATCCGACGGCACGCGCCACCTCCCTCGACCTGGTCCCACCTGACTGCGCCACTCGGATGCGCCGCTACTTCGGTGTGCCGACGGCGATGAACGCGACCGAGCCGGTGCCCTGGACGCTGCTCACGCCCTTGGCGGAGCACTGGCCGATGTCGGACGTGGGAACCGCCTTTCCGGCGATCCGCTTGCCCTTCAGCTTCCCTTCGACGACCTCGCCGACCAGCATCATGTCGCCGGGGTTGTACGAGGGGATCCCGTCCATGTTGGGCCGGATCGTGGAGGTGCCCAACGTCTGGCCCTGGGCGTCCTTCCAGGTGACGGTGCCCGTGCCGGTGACGTTCTGGACGCCGGTGCAGGAGGCCTGGGCGCTGCCCTGGAGGGTGACCTTCCCCGAGCGGATGTTGGGGAAGCTGCCGTCGGGCGACGCGCAGCCGGTGAGGGTCAGGACGCCACGGGCCGACACCGTACGGGCCTCCTTGCCCACCGCGGGCTCGGCCGTGATCGGCTCGGCGCTGCCCGTGCTCATCGCGCACGTCAGCACGGTGTGGCCGCCGGGCTGCTTCGGTGAGGGGTTGACGACCGGCCTGGTGCGCTCGCCGCCCGACGCGCCCTGGGCCACCGATGGGACGACCGACAGGGCCAGGCCCAGCACGGCCACCCCGGCGGCGCCGAGACCACAGGCGAGGTACGTACGAGATCGAGACACGTTCATGGACTACCCCCGAGTTGATTGCAGACAGTAATCTAACTATCACAATCAGCTACGAGAAGGCCGGTGACTCGGTGCCGGTCACCTGGCCCGACCCTCGTCTACACCGATACGTCTATGAGCGTTCCGCTCGTGGCATCAGGCGCGCTCGTAGTACGTGAACTTTCCTCGGCCGCCATGCTGTCGCACATAGCCTTGCTCACGTAGGCCACGGAGAGCCTTCCGGATGTTCGGTGCCGTGAGATTGAGCATCTCAACCAGTTGCGCGACGGTGAGGGTCCCTTGCGCAAGGGTGTCAAGGACGCGTGACTCGGTAGCGTTCAGCGGGTCGGCTGCCGGAGTCGCGACGATGGGCCGGTGCAGGATCACGACAAAGCGGATGCCCGCGTCGATGTAATGAGCGGGAGGTAGACGCGCCTCGTCGAGTGCCGCGCCCACAGTGGGAATGCCGCTGGCGAGGGCCTCGATGACCCGGCCGCCGCTGAAGGGGGAACGCACATTCTGGCAAATGGCGACGAGCCGCGCGTTGCGCGCAGATGTGACCGCTTCTTTGCCCAGGCGATCGACCGTTATGCCATAGAGCCCTCCGGGGTTCGCGATTACCAGACGATCCCGGCGAAGCCTGATTTCCACGGCCATTCCCGCTGACCAGTGATCGAGATCGCGGTGTATCAGCGCGTTGGCGACCAGTTCACGAAAGGCGATAAGCGGATAGACGGGCAGATCCCGGACGGTGCCGTCGGGCCCCGCCACGATGGCCGTATCGAAGGTTCGTCTGGCCCACTCCATGGCCGCGTCCAGCATTCGGGGAATGGGTCCGCTCAGGACGGCCTGGTTGCGGGCCCGGGAACCGGGTGGATCTCCAGGCAGTGGATCGGCGGATATCTGGATGGCGTATCGGGGGAACCACTGCTGTGGATGCGTGCCCAGAGCCAGTAGCCCGGCGACTGTGGGCCTGCCGTCGACGGCGGTCACTCCGGCACGGCAAAGCAGTTCGTCATCCCGGACGAAGCGCCCCAACCCCTGCTGATCGCGCTCGCGGACCGCCTCGAGGAACGCCTTCACCAGTTCGGGGTCGAGGTCCGCCGAGGTGGCTCCCTCGACCAGGGTCCGATCGAACATAGGTGCCCGTCGTGCCGCGATGAAGGCTTGTTCCTCGATATCCGAGAGCCGGAAATCGCCGTCATATCCTCGGAGATAGGAGGCGCCTGTGGCTGTGACCCGGCATGGTTTGGCGGACTTGTCGCACTCGTGCACCCTCGCCACTATGACCGGGGCGCCGTACGCGATGCCGTCGTCCAAAGTGAGGCGGACTGGCGGGGTGAACGAGCGCGCCTTCGCCGCGAGGCCCTGTTTCAGCGACTGCGCGTTCGGCAGCGGAACCGGTCGGAACCCGAACCGTTCGTCCAGCCCGAGAATTATTGTCCCGCCGCCGGGCAGATTCGCGAGCGCACTCAGAGTGGGGGTCAGCGAGTCGGGAAGTCCTCCGGCGGCCGATTTGACCTCTATGGCCGTCGAGTCGCCGCCGGCTGCCCGAAGCTCGTCGATGAGGTGGCTCACGTCGGCAGGCATGCGGGAAATGTAACCAAGGGCAGTTACATTTCGCGGGCCGTCGGTTACATTTCCTGGGGCCCCCGATCCGTGAGTCGAGCCCGCCCGCGCCGGCGCGCGGCCAGGGTGGCCGACAGCATGGCGCGCCGAGGCCTCGCGGCGACCGGACGCCAATCCGCCTCGCTCGGCAACCGGTCGAGGTCACGCCTCGTCCTCGGCCTCCCAGCGCAACAGGTCTCCCGGCTGGCATTCGAGCACCTCGCATAGCGCGGCGAGGGTCGAGAAGCGCACGGCCTTGGCGCGGCCGTTCTTGAGCACGGCGAGATTGGCGGGCGTGATCCCGACGCGGTCCGCGAGCTCGCCCACGGACATCTTCCGCTTGGCCAGCATCACGTCGATGTCGACGACGATCGGCATCAGATCACCTCGTCGAGCTCGGCCTGCATCCGCGCCGCCTCGCCGTCGCGGGCGACGGCCTGGGCGAGCAGCAGCCGAAGCACGAGCACGACGAGCGCGACCCCGAGAGCCGCCACGCCGACCCCGCCCACCAGGAGGACGACGCCCGGGGGAACGGCCTCACCGGGGGCCAGGAGGAACCCGAGCGCGAAGGCGAGGAGGGCGGCCGCCACGAACGCGCCGATGACGACGTCCACGTAGCGGAAGGCGGCGTGGGAGAACACCGTGTCGCGCCACACCATCGTGACCAGCCGCCAGACGCAGACCAGGACGACCTCGACCGCCGCGACGCCCAGGACCGTGAGCGCGAGGATCGGGGCGCGCAGGTACGCGTACTCCGGGTCGAGTCCCTCCAGGTCGGAGGCAAGCAACGGCACCATCACCGTCTGCACGAACACCGAGCCCGCGAGCAGCGCCACGAGCACGGCCCGCAATGCGAGCAATGTCAGTCTTCTCATTGCCTCTCCTCCATCGAAGAACGATAGTAATCTATCGAAATTCGATAGGTGGAGGCAAGGCTCGTCCGACGTCCCGCGCCGCGGCTGCCTAGACGCCCTGGGGGAGGCGGAACAACCGGCCCGGGTCGTACGCCGCCTTGACCTTGGCGAGCCGGGCGGCGTTCGCGCCGTAGTACTGCTGCCGCCAGTTCTTGAGCTCGGGGTCGACGTAGTTCACGTACGCGTGGTCGCCGAAGTGGGGCCGCATGGCGGCGTGGGCGGCGCGGGCCCAGGAGGCGGCGCCGGCGAAGTGTGAGAAGTACTGCACGCTGAACAGCGCCTTGCGGTGCGGGAAGGCCGTGGCGTCGGGGCGGACCCGGCCGATGGCGCCGCCCATCGCGTCGAGCATCACGATGTGCCGTCCCGGCGCGGCGACCTGGGCCAGCAGCGCCTTGATCCCGGCGGACGACAACGGCGTGTAGGCGAAGTGCGACTTGGCCGAGAACGAGTCGCGCACGAGCCTGCCGCTCGGGTTCTGCCCGGGCAAGGTGCCGGGACGGTGGCACTGGGCCACGGACATCGACGCGCAGCCCGCCTCCACCATCATGGCGTGGTCGTACGCCGAGACCGCGACATACCGGTTCGAGGGGGCTGATCCGACGCGGTCGACGAGCTTGTGCAGCAGGCTCTCGCAGGCCGCCTTGCCGCCGAGATACAGCCCGCCGACCATCACGTCGAGCGACGGGTCGTGGCCGAGGTGGCAGTTGGACCACATCGCGTCCGGCGCGGCGGGCGCCCACGCCTGCCAGGCCTTTAACACGGCCGAGGCCTTCGACCACAGCCAGTGCAGGAAGAACAGGGTCACCGGCCGCGTCGGATGCGTCCGGAACGTGAACGACGTCGCCACGCCGAAGTTGCCGCCACCGCCGCCGCGCGAGGCCCAGAAGAGGTCCGGGTGCGAGTTCGGCGAGCAGGTCAGCACCTTCCCGTCCGCCGTGACGATCTTCAATGACTCCAGCACGTCACAGGTCAGGCCGTACCGGCGCGAGACCACGCCGAGGCCGCCGCCCAGGGTGAGCCCGGCCACCCCGACGGTCGGGCAGGAGCCCGCCGGGATGCTTACGCCACGCGCGGCCAGCTTGGCGTAGACGTCGACCAGCCGCGCCCCGGCGCCGATCGTGGCGTGGCCGCCCGAGTGCGACACGCCGTTCATCGGCGACACGTCGATCACCAGGCCGCTGCCGGTGGACCAGCCCGCGTAACTGTGGCCGCCCGACCGGGAGGTCACCGGCACCCCATGGCGCCGGGCGAACGCCAGGCACTCCGACACGTCCGCGGCCGTCCTGCAGTAGGCCACCCCGGTCGGCCGTACGGAGTCGAAGGCCGAGTTGAACACGCGGCGCGCGTTGTCGTACGACGCGTCGCCGGGCCGGATCAGCGTGCCGTCCAGCCCCCGGCCGAGCGCGGACCAGTCGGCGGGACGGGGACCCGCCGAGGTGAAGCCCGTGCCCGCGAACGCCCCCGCCCCGGCCAGCGCCGAGGCCCGAAGGAAACTCCGTCTGTCAATCATGGTCGTGCTCCCGAGGTGGTGGTCCCCTCTTGAGACGCCGGGTGATCCGCACTGGTTCGTTACAGAGTCGTCACTTCGTTCCTACTCGCAGGACCTGTCCCCCGAAGCCGGTGGCCGCCACCGCTCCCCGGCGGCCGAGCGTCGTTCAGCCGGAAGGGGACGCCTGCCGCAGGCCAAGGGTTTCCGGAGTGAACACATAGCGTTCGAACCAGCGGTGCATCTGGCGCTGCAGCGTTCGGTCGCCGTCGACCCGTACGCCCGGCTGCCGCAGCAGTTGCGCCCAGGAGAGGTCGCCGAGCCACCACCGGGTCGCCGCCGCGATCGGCGTGGAGAGCCAGACGTCGACGGGTGCTCCGATGTCCTGCCGGCACAGATCGACGCTCGCCGAGGACAGGTGCAGCCAGTATCTGCGGTCGGCCGGCGGGCGGTCGGTGAACTCGACGGCGAGCACGACGGTGCGCTCCGGCAACGCGGTGGCGTTCACACGGCGTCGCATGTCCCAGGTCAGCGCGGCGGTGTCGAGGTCGTTCTCGGTGAGAGCGACGCTGTCGGTGGCGACCGCCCATCGTGCGAGTTCCCTTACCACCGGAGCCAGGGCGGCGCCCGCCTCGGTGAGCCGGTAGCCGTCGAGGACGCCCGCGGCGCGCAGGGCGCGTAGCCGCGCGGCCAGCGTCGCCCGCGGGATGCGGGGCAGTCCGCGGCGGATGTCGGTGAAGGTCGACGCGCCGAGCAGCAACTCCCGCACGATCAGCAGCGTCCAGCGTTCGCCCAGAAGTTCCAGAGCGCGCGCCACCGCGCAGAACTGGCCGTATCCGCTCACAGGTGCATGGTAGGCACGGCGGCCCGGGCCTGGTGGTTCAAAAGTTGAACTGTCGGGGTCGGCGCACAGGTTCGACGATCGGAGTCGTGAGAGCGGGCATCGACGAAAGGACCGGCGGCGTCATGGGCATCGTCAGCGGCGTACTGGAAACGATCGGAAACACTCCGCTCGTGCGGCTGCGCGGCGTCGTGCCGCCCGGGTGCGCGGAGATCTTCGTCAAGATCGAGGGCCAGAACCCCACAGGCAGCATGAAGGACCGCATGGCGCAGGCGATGATCGCCAGGGCCGAGGACGACGGGCGGTTGAGACCCGGCGACACGGTCGTCGAGTACACGGGCGGCAGTACCGGCGCTTCCCTCGCCCTGGTCTGCGCGGCGAAGGGATACCGCCTGTCCATCGTCAGCTCGGACGCCTTCAGTGAGGACAAGCTCATCCAGATGGCGGCGTTCGGCGCGGAGCTGACCCTCATTCCCAGCGAGGGGGGACTGATCACGAAGTCGCTGATCCTCAGCATGATCGAGACCGCCGAGGAGTTCGGCCGCCGGCGGGGCACCTACTGGACCGACCAGCTCACCAACACCGACAGCATCGCCGGCTACCACGCCATGGGCGAGGAAATCTGGGCGCAGTCGGGTGGGCGCGTTGACGCGTTCGTCCAGTCGATCGGTACAGCGGCCTCGCTGCGCGGAGCGAGTGCCCCGCTCAAGCGCCGCAACCCGGAGCTTCGGGTGACGGCGGTCGAACCGGCCGAGTCGGCCGTGCTGTCCGGATGCCGGCCCGGCGCCCACCGCATCGAAGGCATCGGCATCGGTTACCCGCCGCCCATGTGGGATCCCGCCCTGGTGGACGAGATCATCCCGATCACCACCAAGGACGCCGAGGAGATGGCCAGACGCCTGGCCCGGGAGGAGGGGCTGTTCGCCGGAACCTCGTCCGGCGCGAACGTCCTCGCCGCGATCCAGGTCGGGCGACGCCTTGGGCCGGACGCCAGGGTCGTCACCCTGCTGGTGGACTCGGGCCTGAAGTACCTCAGCACGGGCGTGTACCGGCGGCGCGCCGCACTCCGCGACGAGTCGTGATCGTGCGGGGCGTGCCGGAGACCGCGCCGCGTTCGCCGGGAGCGGCTACGGGGATGCGTTCGAGTTGAGGCTCCCGGCGGGGGAGGGGCTGGTTAAATGGGCCCGGCGCCCACCCCGGTTGGGAAGGCACGGACGAGGTTGACGTTTGTGCCGCTATGGGGTGGTATGTGGTTTTGGGTGCGGTGGTGCCGGGCTTGCGATCAATGGGGATCGGGAGTGACGCGCCCATCGTGGAGGAGTGGCGCATGCCTGCGACGCCGTACGGCCGAGCTGGATCGGGGGACGTGCTGCCCCCGCCCCGCAGCTTCGGCGAAGAGGGCGGACGCCTGTCCTACGGCGGCTACCTGCGCCTGCCCGAGCTGCTCGCCCAGCAGGAGCGGCGGTCGGGGGCCAGCGACGAACTGCTGTTCATCACCGTCCACCAGGTCTACGAGCTGTGGTTCCAGCTCCTGCTGCACGAGCTGGAGCGGATCAGGGACGCGATGGTCGAGGGCGCGCTGTGGCGTGCCAGGCACCTGTTCCGCCGCGTTCACGCCGTGGAGAAGGTCATGGTCGACCAGGTCCAGGTGATGGCGACGATGACGCCGCAGGACTTCCTGGAGTTCCGGTCGGCCCTCGCCCCCGCGAGCGGCTTCCAGTCGGTTCAGTTCCGTGAGCTCGAGTTCCTCTCCGGCGCCAAGGACCCGTCGTACCTGGGCCGGCTCAGGGACGCGAGCGACGCGGAACTCGCCAGGCTGCGGCGGCGGCTCGAGGAACCCACTCTGTGGGATGCTTACCTCATCGCCCTCTCCCAGCGGGGCCTGCCGGTCTCCGACGAGGAGATCATGGAGTCCCTGCTGGCCGTGGCCCGCGACCGGGGGTCGTACGACGATCTGTGGGACCTGGCCGAAGATCTCCTCACGCACGACGAGACCACCGCGCTCTGGCGGATGAGGCACGTGCAGATGGTGGAGCGCCAGATCGGCACGAAATCCGGTACGGGAGGCTCGTCCGGGGCACCGTACTTGAGGGGACGGACGCGTCTGCACTTCTTTCCCCTGCTGTGGGAACTCCGGGCCTGGCTTTGAATCCTCACGAGGGAGTGAGTAGCAACATGCCGCTCGAAATGGCGCTGGATCGGCAGGAATCGGATGAAGCTTTGGACGAGCTTCTCCGGCTGGCGGCCGAGAGGTGCGCGCACGCGCCCGGAGCGCTGCAGGTGGAGGGCGAGGACCCGCTGGCCTTCCTGAGGCGGTACTACCGCAACGTGCCCGCCGAGGACCTGGCCGACCGCGACCCGGTGAACGTGTACGGCCCCGCCATGGCCCACCGCCACCTGGCCCAGCACCGGCCGCAGGGACGCGCGCTGGTCCGCGTCTACACCCCCACCCTTGAGGAGCACGGCTGGGACCCGGGCCGCACCGTGGTCCAGATCGTCACCGACGACATGCCGTTCCTGGTCGACTCGGTGACGACCGAGCTCGACCGGCACGAGGTCGGCACCCACCTGATCGTCCACCCGCAGATGCGGGTGTGCCGCGACATGACCGGCGAACTGCTCGGCGCGGGCCAGGAGAACATGACCGGGCAGGTCATCCGCGAGTCCTGGATGCACATCGAGATCGACAGGCAGTCCGACCACGCCGTGCTCAAGGAGCTGGAGGGCGATCTCCAGCGGGTGCTGCTCGACGTGCGCTGCGCGGTCGAGGACTTCGCCAAGATGCGCGCCCTCGCGGTGCAGACCGCCGAGGACCTGGCGGTCAACCCGCCGCCGCTGGAGCCCGCGCAGGTCGAGGACGGCATGGAACTGCTGCGGTGGCTGGCCGACGGCCACTTCACCTTCCTCGGCTACCGCGAGTATCGGCTGGAGGACACCGACGGCGGCGCGGCGTTGCGCGGCCTGCCCGGCACCGGCCTCGGCATCCTGCGGGCCGACAAGGCCGGATCGGCCAGCTTCGCGGCCCTGCCGCCGAAGGTCCGCGCCAAGGCGCGGGAGAAGCAACTGCTGATCGTCACCAAGGCCAACAGCAGGGCCACCGTCTACAAGCCCCACTATCTCGACTACGTCGGGATCAAGGTCTTCTCGCCCGAGGGCGAGGTGATCGGCGAGCGGCGGTTCCTCGGCCTGTTCACCCACGTGGCGTACAACGAGTCGATCTCCCGGATCCCGGTCCTGCGGCGCAAGCTCGCCGAGGTGCTCGAGCGCGCCGGGCTGTCGCCGGACAGCCACGACGGCAAGGATCTGATGGAGATCCTGGAGACCTACCCGCGCACCGAGCTCTTCCAGATCTCCGTGGACGATCTGCTGCCCATCGCGCTCGGCGTGCTGCGGCTGCGCGAGCGCAAGCAGGTCAAGCTGTTCCTGCGCCGCGACGACTACGGCCGCTACATCTCCTGCATGATCTTCCTGCCGCGCGACCGCTACACCACCAAGGTCCGCCTGCACATGCAGCGGATCCTGATGAAGGCGCTCGGCGGCACCACGCTCGACTACAGCACGATGATCGGTGAGTCGGCGCTGGCCCGGCTGCACATCGTGATCCGCGGCGAGCGCGGAACGCCGCTCGGCGAGACGCCGGTCGACGTCGAGGAACTGGAGGCGCGGCTGGCCGCCACCACGCGCACGTGGGAGGACGACCTCGGCGCCGCCATCGGCGAACTGTGCCCCGAGGAGGACGCGCCTGGGCTGCTGCGCCGCTACGGCTCCGCCTTCCCCGAGGGCTACAAGGCCGACTTCCCGGCCCGTACGGCCGTGGCCGACCTCAAGCGGCTGGAGGCGCTCGGCGAGGACCCGAACGCCATCGGCATGAACCTCTACGAGCCGTACGGCGCGGCGGAGGGGGAGCGGCGCTTCAAGCTCTACCGGCTCGGCGCGCCGATCTCGCTGTCCAGGGTGCTCCCGCTGCTGCAGCGGATGGGCGTCGAGGTGGTGGACGAGCGTCCGTACGAGATCGACCGCGACCACGACCCCCAGACCAAGGACGCCTGGATCTACGACTTCGGCCTGCGGTACACCCCCTCGGAGGAGGTGCACCGCGACGAGTTCAAGCGGTTGTTCCAGGACGCGTTCGCCGTGCTGTGGCGCGGCGAGGTGGAGAACGACGGCTTCAACGCGCTCGTGCTGACCGGCGGGCTCACCTGGGAGCAGGCCGAGATCCTCCGCGCGTACGCCAAGTATCTGCGGCAGGCGGGGAGCACGTTCAGCCAGTCGTACATCGAGAAGGTGCTGCAGGGAAACGTGCGGCTGGCCCGGCTGCTGGTGCGGCTGTTCGAGGCGAGGCTCGACCCGCGCCGGCCGGACGACGGCAGGGCGGAAGTCTGCGACGCGCTGACCGAGGAGATCCTCGCGTCGCTCGACGAGGTGGCGTCGCTCGACGAGGACCGCATCCTGCGGGCCTACCTGGAGATGATCCAGGCGACGCTGCGCACCAACGTCTTCCAGGCCGCGCGTGCGGACGGGCGCGAGGCGGGGGACGCCGGCAGCCAGTTCGTCACCGGCAGGCGCAAGCCGTACATCTCGCTGAAGGTCGACCCGCAGGCGATCAGCGTGCTGCCGCTGCCCAGGCCGAAGTACGAGATCTTCGTGTACTCGCCGCGGGTCGAGGGCGTGCACCTGCGCTTCGGCAAGGTCGCCCGCGGCGGCCTGCGCTGGTCGGACCGCATGGAGGACTTCCGCACGGAGATTCTCGGCCTGGTCAAGGCGCAGATGGTGAAGAACACCGTCATCGTGCCGACCGGCTCGAAGGGCGGCTTCGTCGTCAAGAACCCGCCCGCGGGCGGGCGTGACGAGATGCTGGCCGAGGGCGTGGCCTGCTACCGCCAGTTCATCTCCGGCCTGCTCGACCTCACCGACAACCTGGTCGCGGGGCAGGTCGTGCCGCCGCCCGACGTCGTGCGGCACGACGGCGACGACACCTACCTCGTCGTCGCCGCGGACAAGGGCACGGCGACGTTCTCCGACATCGCCAACGCGGTGGCCAAGGAGTACGGCTTCTGGCTCGGGGACGCCTTCGCCTCCGGCGGTTCCGTGGGCTACGACCACAAGGCCATGGGCATCACGGCCAGGGGCGCCTGGGAGTCGGTGAAGTACCACTTCCGCACGCTCGGCGTGAACGTGCAGACCACCGACTTCACCGTGGTCGGCATCGGCGACATGTCCGGCGACGTGTTCGGCAACGGCATGCTCCTGTCGGAGCACATCCGGCTGGTGGCGGCCTTCGACCACCGGCACGTGTTCGTCGACCCCGACCCGGACGCCGCGCGGAGCTTCGCCGAGCGGCGGCGGCTGTTCGAGCTGCCGCGGAGCTCGTGGGACGACTACGACAGGTCGCTGATCTCCGCGGGCGGCGGCGTGTGGCCGCGCACCGCGAAGTCGATCCCCGTCTCGCCGCAGACCCGCGCCGCGCTCGGCCTGCCGCACGGCGTCACCGCGCTCGCGCCGAACGACCTGATCAGCGCGATCCTGCGGGCCCCCGTCGACCTGCTGTGGAACGGCGGCATCGGCACGTACGTCAAGGCGTCGTCGGAGAGCCACGCGGACGCGGGGGACAAGGCCAACGACGCGCTCCGGATCAACGCGGCCGACCTGCGCTGCAGGGTCGTCGGCGAGGGCGGCAACCTGGGCTTCACCCAGCGGGCCAGGATCGAGTTCGCGCTGAACGGCGGCCTGATCAACACCGACTTCATCGACAACTCGGCCGGCGTTGACACCTCCGACCACGAGGTGAACATCAAGATTCTGCTCGACCAGGTCGTCCGCGACGGCGACATGACCGACAAGCAGCGCAACCAGCTCTTCCTCGACATGACCGACGAGGTGGGCAGGCTGGTGCTGGAGGACAACTACGCCCAGAACGTCGTGCTCGCGGCGGCCCGCAGCCAGGCGCCGGAGATGCTGCACATCCACGCCCGCTATCTGCGGAAGCTGGAGCGCGAGGGACTGGTCAACCGGGAGCTGGAGTTCCTGCCGTCGGACAAGGTGCTCGCCGAACGCCGCCAGGCCGGGCTGGGGCTGGCGAACCCCGAGTTCGCGGTGCTGCTCGCCTACACCAAGCTCGTGGTGGACGCGGAACTGCTGCAGTCGGACATCCCCGACGACCCGTCGCTGGCCTCGTGGCTGGTGTCGTACTTCCCCTCCGCCCTGCGGGACCGCTTCCGGCCGTACATGGACTCCCACCCGCTGCGCCGGGAGATCATCACGACCCGGATCGTGAACGACCTGGTCAACTTCGGCGGGACGAGCCTCGTCTACCGCTTCGGCGAGGAGACCGGCGCGTCGGCGCCCGACATCGTGCGGGCCCACCTGGTGACCCGGGAGGTCTTCGACCTGCCGTCGTTCGTGCGGCAGGTCGAAGAGCTGGACAACGAGGTCGACACCGGGACCCAGCTCGCCATGCTGCTCGAAGGCCGCAAGCTGTCCGAGCGCGGCACCCGCTGGCTGCTCGGCAACCGCCGCCCGCCGCTCGACCTCGCCTCCACCGTCCGCTACTTCAACGAGGGCGCCGGCGGCCTCCTGCCGCACCTGCCCAAGCTGCTGACCGGCCCCGACCTGCTGGCGTACGAGGAGCGCAGGGACTCCTTCGTGGCCAGGGGCGTGCCCGGCGAGCTGGCAGAACGGGTCGCGGCGATGGTGCCCGCCTACTCGACCTTCGACCTCGTGGAGATCGCGGCCTACACCGGCAGGCCGGTGAGCGAGGTCGCCGAGGTCTACTTCGACCTGGCCGACCGGCTGCAGCTCTCCCGGCTGCGCGAACGGGTGATCGCGCTGCCGCGCGACAGCCGGTGGAACTCGATGGCCAGGGCCGCGCTGCGCGACGACCTGTACGCCGCCCACGCGACGCTGACCAGGGACGTGCTGATCCACAGCAGGCCCGGCCTGTCGCCCGAGGAGCGGCTGGCGCGCTGGACCGAGGCCAACCAGGCCGCGGTGACTCGGTCGCGGCAGACGCTGTCGGAGATCTGGGAGAGCGACACCTTCGACCTGGCGACGCTGTCGGTCGCGCTGCGCGCGGTGCGGACGCTGGTCTCCACCAGCAACCTCCCCCACACGGAGGCGTGACCGTGCCCGGCGATCAGCGGTTGGACCCGCCGGTGACGACACCCTCGTAACCGACGACGTGCGCGGGCGCGGTGGACGCCTTGGGCGGCACCGCGCTCACGTACTGCTGTGTCTCGATGATCTGCCGCTTCTGCCGGATGAACAGGTCCTTGACCGGGCTCAGCAGCCAGCGGGCCGCGGCGGGGACCGTCACAGGACGCCCCTCGCCGCACTTGAGCCCCTGCGGGACGGGCGTCCAGGAGGACGTGCGGACCAGTGTGTAGAGCATCATCGCGCCGCCGTCGCGCGTGCGCAGCGCGTAGATCGGGTAGTTGGGCGCGGAGGCGAAGATCGACTCGTAGTTCATGCAGTCGTCGGCCTTAGCCGCCGCCTTGGTCTCGGTGATCTCGTCGAAGAAGCCCGTCGTCTGCGGGCCGGGCGCGATCAGGCCGGAGGCGTAGCCCTTGGGGCCCTCCTCGGCGACGGTGGCGTGCAGCGGGCCGATCAGGTTGGGGCTGATGGCCACGGAGGCGTCGCGCGACTCCAGCGCCGTGGCGTACCCGTCCTCGTCGAGGGCGATCGCGGGCGGCTTCTCACCCGGGTAGAGCAGGGACGCGAAGCTGTTGCGCCACGGCCCGTTGCCCTGCCGTACGAACGTGAGCACAGCCGTGCGGACCTCGCCGGACGCGTCGCGCCGCTCCGCCGTGGCCGCGAACCACACGGTCGGGCGGGTGCTCTGCCGGGGCACGAACACCTCACGGTCGCCCCAGGTGTAGCGGGCGGGCCTGCCTCCGTGCGAGTGGATCTCGGCGATCGTGATGGGCCGCTGGCCGTCCTGGGTGAGCAGGAGCGCCCACCGGCCGGCCCCGGCCTGCCTGAGCACGTCGTCGGTGTCCAGGAACGCGTCGAGCGCCTGGGAGGCGTCGTCCAGCGTCACGGCAGGAGGGCTGGGCGACGGGCTCGGGGCGCGTTCCCCGCCGGGACTCGGCAGCGCGGAGGTGGCCGCCGCGGGACTCGCGGGCGACCGGTCCGGGCCCCCGCCCGAGCAGGCGACCGCCGTGCACGCCACGAGGGCAAGGGCCAGCGCGTTCCGAACGACCCCGTTCACGCCAGCCTCCCGTTGCAATCGATCCACATGCTACCGAGGCGCGCTGCCCGACAGGGTCCTCGGTTCGCGTACCCTTTACAGACGTGGCAGTCATCGATCCAGCCGAAGAGATCAACGAGCTTGGCGGCACGCTGAAGAGCATTCAGGACGTGCTCGACCTCGACGCCCTGCGCAAGCAGATCGCCGAGTTGGAGGAACAGGCTGCCGCCCCCGATCTGTGGAACGACCCTGAGCAGGCCCAGAAGGTCACCAGCCGGCTCTCCCACCTGCAGGCCGAGGTCAACAGGGTGGACGGCCTCGACCGCCGCCTGGAGGACCTGCCGGTCCTGTTCGAGCTGGCCGCCGAGGAAGGCGACGAGGACGCGCTGGCCGAGGCCGAGAGGGAGCTCGCCGCGCTCAGGTCGGAGGTCGGCGCGCTGGAGGTCCGCACGCTGCTGTCGGGCGAGTACGACGCCCGCGAGGCCCTGGTGACCATCAACGCGCAGGCGGGCGGCGTCGACGCGGCCGACTGGGCCCAGATGCTGCTGCGCATGTACCTGCGGTGGGCCGAGCGCAAGGGCTACCCGGCCGAGGTCTACGAGACCTCGTACGCTGAGGAGGCCGGCATCAAGTCGGCCACCTTCGCGGTCAAGTCCCCCTACGCGTACGGCACGCTCAGGGGCGAGCACGGCACCCACCGGCTGGTGCGGATCAGCCCGTTCGACAACCAGGGCCGTCGGCAGACCTCGTTCGCGGGCGTCGACGTGGTGCCCGTGGTCGAGCAGACCGACCACATCGACATCAACGAGGACGACCTGCGCATCGACGTCTACCGGTCGTCCGGGCCGGGCGGCCAGGGCGTGAACACGACAGACTCGGCCGTGCGGATCACCCACCTCCCGACCGGCATCGTGGTCTCCTGCCAGAACGAGCGGTCGCAGCTGCAGAACCGGGCGACGGCGATGGCCGTCCTGTCCGCCAAGCTGCTGGAGCGCAAGCGTCAGGAGGAGGCCGCGGCGATGAACGAGTTGCGCGGCGAGGCGACCACGTCGTGGGGCACGCAGATCCGCAACTACGTGCTGCACCCGTACCAGATCGTGAAGGACCTGCGCACGGGCGTGGAGGCGGGCAACCCCACCGCCGTGCTCGACGGCGACCTCGACGGCTTCATCGAGGGCGAGATCCGCTGGATGCGCCGCCAGGAGTCCGGCGAGGCCCAGGCCCAGTAGGCCGGGCTCAGTAGGCCGGGCTCAGTAGCCGCTGATGTGGCCGAGTGCCACCAGCGCCACGACGAGCAGCACGATCACCGCGATCGCCAGAGGCGACAGCCCGAGGAACCCGTGGTGGTGAACCTTGGCGCGCCCCTCCCGGCAGACGGGGCAGCGCCCCTCCACCACGGGGCCCGCGCACGCGGCGCAGATCAGATGTTCGCAGCTCATAGCAGCTTTACCGCCCCATGGCCCAAGGGCCAATCGTTTTGTTTCCGTTATGGACGTTCCATGCCAGTGTTACCCCTAGACTGGCCTTCGGCCAAACGGAACGTCGATCCCGAGCAAAGTGACCGGCGACCCCCGGACCGGCCGTCCCACCCCCTAGACTGGCTAGCCGTGATGCGCCCGTGATCCATTTCGATAATGTCACCAAGGTCTACACGAACCAAAACCGGCCTGCCCTCGACCACGTGAGTGTGGACGTCGACAAGGGCGAATTCGTCTTCCTGGTCGGTCCCTCCGGGTCGGGCAAGTCGACCTTCCTCCGGCTGGTGCTGAAGGAGGAGCGGCCCAACAGCGGCTCCATCCACGTGGCCGGCAAGGATCTCTCCAAGCTGTCCAACTTCAAGGTGCCGCACCTGCGCCGCCGCATCGGCTGCGTCTTCCAGGACTTCCGGCTGCTGCCGAACAAGAACGTCTACGAGAACGTCGCGTTCGCCCTGGAGGTCATCGGCAAGCCGCGCCGGTTCATCCGCAAGGTCGTGCCCGAGGTCATCGAGCTCGTCGGCCTGGAGGGCAAGGCGCATCGCATGCCGGAAGAGCTGTCCGGCGGTGAGCAGCAGCGGGTCGCGATGGCCCGCGCGTTCGTCAACCGGCCGATGATCCTGCTCGCGGACGAGCCCACGGGAAACATCGACCCCGCCACGAGCATCGGCATCATGAAGGTGCTCGACCGAATCAACAGGACCGGCACGACCGTCCTCATGGCGACGCACGACGCCGCGATCGTCGACTCCATGCGCAAGCGCGTGGTCGAGCTCGAGGACGGCAAGATCGTCCGCGACCAGTCGCGCGGCGTGTACGGCCAGGCGTATTAGGAGTAACTGGGACCATGCGGGCCAACTTCATCTTCTCCGAGGTCTGGATCGGCCTTCGGCGCAACCTCACGATGACCATCGCGGTGATCGTGACCGTGGCGGTCGGCATGGCGCTGCTCGGCGTCGGAATGATGATCAACTCCCAGGTCTCGAAGCTCACCGGCTTCTGGACCGACAAGGTCGAGCTGTCGGTCTACCTGTGCACGAAGAACGCCCCCTTCGAGCCGTGCAAGAACAAGGGCACGGTCACGCAGGAGGAGAAGGCCAGTCTCAAGCAGACGATCGAGGCGCTCCCCGACGTCGAGCGGGTGCAGTTCGAGAACCAGGCCGAGGCGTACAAGCACTTCCAGGAGACCGAGAGCAACCGCACCCTGCTGTCGGTGACCAAGGCAGAGGACATGCCGGAGTCGTTCCGGGTGAAGCTCAAGGACCCCGACAAGGCGGAGGCCGTCGCGGCCAGCCTCAAGGGACAGCCCGGCGTCTCCAACGTCGTCAACGAGCGCGACCTGCTCGAATCGGTCTTCGGCTTCATGGACAAGCTGCGTTACATGGCGCTGGGCATCGCCGCGCTCATGTTGTTCGCGGCCATCCTGCTGATCGGCAACACGGTCCGGCTGTCGGCGTACAACCGGCGCAGAGAGACCGGCATCATGCGGCTGGTCGGCGCGTCCAACATCTACATCCAGCTTCCGTTCGTGATGGAGGGCCTGATCGCGGGTCTCATCGGCGGAGTCCTGTCCGGCGTGATCCTGATCATCGTCAAGGTCTTCATCTTCGAGTCGATCCAGACGTACATGGCCGCGCCACTCGGATGGGACACCGTCGCCGGTGTGATCACCGCCACGATGGCCATCGGTGTGCTGATCTGTGTGCTCGCCTCGTTCGTCACCCTGCGCCGCTACCTGCGGGTGTGATCCGCACCGGCCGCGCAGCTCGTTTCCGCCCCTCGCGGCGACGGTAGGCTCCCCTTATGCCACGTGAGACCGGGCGCAAGCTCATCGCCCAGAACAAGCGTGCCAGGCACGACTTCTTCATCGAGGACACCTATGAGGCCGGGCTCGTGCTGACCGGCACCGAGGTCAAGTCCCTGCGGGCGGGAAAGGCCAACCTCACCGACGGCTACGCCTCGGTGGAGGGCGGCGAGCTCTGGCTGATCAACGTGTACATCCCCGAGTACAGCCAGGGCACCTGGACCAACCACGCCGCGCGGCGCACGCGGAAGCTGCTGGTGCACCGCAAGGAGATCGGCAAGATCGACGCGACGCTGAAGGAGAAGGGCCTCACGCTCATCCCGCTGTCCATGTACTTCAAGGACGGCCGGGCCAAGATCGAGATCGGCGTCGCCAGGGGTAAGAAGGACTACGACAAGCGGCAGACGCTCATGGAGAAGCAGGCGAACCGGGAGATGTCGCGGGCCATGTCGAACGCGGTCCGCCGCCGGGGGGGCCGTTAGGCCGTGGCCCTGTCCTCCGGAAGATTCGGCGTCGTCGTCCGGGCGAGAGCCGTACGGGTCGCGCTCGCGCTCGGCCTGACCGCGCCCCTGCTGGCCGGCTGCTTCGAGGAGCCGTCGCCGAACGAGGCGGTGCGCGACTTCCTCGTCGGCTGGCAGACGGGGGACTACGCGGCCGCGGCGCGGCGCACCGACGGCGACCAGGCGGCGGTGCGCAAGGCGATCGAGGACGCCCGCCTGCAGTTGGACGCGGCCTCCGTCCGCTTCTCGCTGCGGGGGATCAGCCGGGACGGCGACAACGCGCAGGCCGGCTACCACGCCGAGGTGGACCTCGGTGAGAACAACCCCCTGTGGCAGTACGACGGAAACCTCCCCCTGCACCTGGTCGGCGGCCAGTGGAAGGTGCGGTGGTCGCCGAGCGTCATCCACCCCGACCTGCACCCCGGGCAGCGGTTCGCCGTCGCCACCGTCCCCAAGGGCCGCAAGCCCATCCTCGACCGTGACGGCAACGCGCTGCAGGACGAGACCGTGCTGCACGTCGCCGGGGTCACCCCCGCCAAGGTCAAGGACCCCGGCCGGCTCTGCGACCAGTTGTCGAAGGTCACCGGCTTCGCCCAGGACCGCCTGCTGAGCCGCATCCTGTCGTCGCCCCCGCAGGACTTCGTCCCCCTCGCCACGTTCGGGCGGACGAAGTTCGCCCAGATCAAGTCCAAGCTGGAGGCCATCAGAGGTCTGGAGTTCCAGATCGACAACCCGCCGGTCGCGCCCAAGTCGCCCACCCAGATCGTCGGCGTGGTCACGGCCATCACCCCGGAGGCCGAGCAGCGGCTCGGCGGGCCGCAGCGGGCCGGTGACACCTTCGGCAGGGACGGCCTCCAGAAGGCCTATCAGGACCAGCTCACCGGCTCGACGGAGACCCGGGTCGTCATCCTCGACAACGCCACCGGGCGGCAGGTCAAGGAGCTCAAGGCGTGGCCGGGGCGGGAGAACGCGTCGGTACAGACCACGATCGACAGCAGGCTGCAGAGCGCGGGGGACGCCGCGGTCGCGGGGCCACGCCCGGCCGCGCTCGTCGCCGTGCAGGCCTCCACCGGCGAGGTGCTGGCCGTCTCCACCAACCAGTTGCACCAGGAGAAGGACGCGCTGGCCGGCCGGTACGTCGCGGGCAGCGCCTTCTCGATCGTCGCCGCGGAGGGGCTGCTCAAGTCGGGCCTCGACCCCAAGCAGAAGGTGCCGTGCAGCGCCGACCGCACCGTGGGCGGGGCGCGCTTCCAGCAGCCCGGCGTCGACGGTGTGACGACGCCCACCTTCCAGGCCGACTTCGCGCAGGGCTGTGTGACCGCGCTGGCGTCGCTGGCCCGGCGGATCAGCGGGCAGCGGCTCGCCGCCAGCGCGAGCCAGTTCGGCATCGGCGGCGACTGGAGGCTGCCGCTGCGGACGTTCAGCGGGTCGATCGCCGCCCCCGACGGCGACGCGGCCATCGCGAAGATCATCGCGGGGCAGGGCGCGCGGGTCAGCCCGCTGGCGATGGCCCTCGTCGCCGCGGCGGTCAAGTCCGGCACGTGGCGGCCACCGGTGCTGGTGGTCTCGCCCGCCGCGCCCGACCCGAGCGTCGAGGACGGCCCCCCCGCGGCCGCGGCGCAGCCCGTGACGCTCGACCCCGCGATCACCGCGAAGCTGCGCACGCTCATGCGGGCCGGCGTGTCGTCCGGCGCCGCCTCCGCCGCCTCCGCCCCCGGCGACCCCGTGTACGGCGTGGCCGCCGAGGTCACCCAGACGGAGAAGAAGGAGCGCTTGCGGCTCTCGTGGTTCGTGGGCTGGCAGGGGGACGTCGCGGTCGCCGTGCTGGCGCAGGGCGGCGGGCTGTCGGCCGCCTCCACGATGGCCGGGAGCTTCTTCCGCGCGGCTCAGCCCCAGACCTGAAAAATGGCGTGGGCCGAGCAACCATCCGGGCGGCCACCGGCGTCTTTCTAGGTGACTGGGACCCGCTTGGGGGGTTGCGGGCCCAGTCGCCGTGATGAGGACAGGGCTCCATCTCGGGGGGAGCCCTGCCGTCCGGACCGGCTCGACCCTGCCGGTCGGCCCCCGGAGCGCGCGCCAGAGGCCGCGCCCCGGGGGCTTCGGCGTCCCACCCGGCCGGGCGGAATTCGAGTCGCGTCATCGCTGTTGTCTTGAGTAAGCTGGTGGCACCGGCCCCTCGGGGTCGGGGTTGACAACTGCACAGGGGGTGACCGGTTTCGACTTCGGCATTGCAAGTCAGGGGAAGCGGGTCGGGGACTGCGGACATAACCCCGTCAACACTGTGACCGCAAACAATAAGTGCCAATAAGAAGAGCACTGAGGTGAGCCAGGCTTCCCTGGCTCTCGCCGCCTAAGCAGCGAGAACCTCTGTCAGCCCGGGAGTGCCTTCGGCCTGGAACTGACATCGCTAGAAGGCTCAACCGTCCGGCCCGGTCACGGGGTCGTACGGGAAACCAAACAGTGACTGGGCCCGTCGGAGACTCGCCTGTGAGATCTCCGGGGCCGAGAAAATCGCAACAGGCTGCACCCGGAGAAGCCCTGTCTTGGTGTTGAAGGACGCGGGTTCGATTCCCGCCACCTCCACATCTCCGCGGAAGGGCGGGGAGGAAGCGAAAGCTGCCTCCCCGCCCTTCTGTCGTTCCCGGAAGACGTCCCTCCGGTCGCCGGGCACCTCCCGAGCGGCTCCCAGGCGTGACGAGTACTGTCGGTGGCGTTGCCTGGAAGGGGGTCCTGCCGTGGGGGAGCCGAGAGTCGTGGTGCGGGAGCCGAGAGTCGTGGTGCGGCGGTCGCTGCCGTCGGAGCCTGCCGTACGGGGCTCGGCCTCGCTGTTCCTGACGGAGGCGGAGCGGCAGGGGGTGCGGGCCGGGCGCAGGATGCTGTACGTCGGCCCGGAGCCCGCCTCGGAGCACGTGGCCGCCGGGCTGCGGGTCGAGCCGGGCGCGCCGGTGCTGGCCAGGCGCAAGCTGCTGCTCGCCGGCGACGTGCCGGTGCGGGTCGCCACGAGCTTCCTGCGGCTGGACCTCTTCGCGGACACCCCGTTGTGCGAGCCGGGCTTCCTGGCGCCGAGCCTGCAGGCGCGGATCGAGGAACTGGGCCACCGGTTCGGGCGGGCGGAGGAGCAGTTGGTCGCCCGGCCGTCCCGCGACGACGAGCCCGCCACGCTGGAGCTGGGCCCAGGAGAGTGGGTCGTCCAGATCGTGCGGGCCGCCTACTCGGCCGAGGACGTGCCGATCCACGTGCTGGAGACGGTCTGCGCCGCCTCACGCCATGTCTTCGACATCGTTCAGCCGAGCGGCGCCGACGAGTTCTGACGAGCGCGGGCACCGATCCCGCCAAGGCCTGTGGTACGGCGTAGTACGCGTCGTAAGCTGGAGCCATGAGCGCCAGACCCAGGCCTGTCGATGTCAGCGTGCGGCAGTTCGTCAGCGACTCCGGCAGCATCACCCGGGGGCTGCGGCAGGGTCAGCAATATGTGCTGACGATCAACGGCGAGCCACTCGCCGAGGTCATCCCGATCAAGCGTCGCCGGGCCGTGCCGACCGCGGAGGTGCTGGCCGTCTTCGCTACCGCACCTGTTCTCGACCCCGACGAACTCCGTGCCGACCTGGACGCCGGGATCGATCAGGAACTGCCCGCCGATCCGCTGGAGGGGACCGGCCTGTGAGGCACGCGGAAGGTGTGCTCGACACCAACATCGTGGCCGTCCTGCCCCTGTTCGACGTCGCGCAACTCCCGGAAGCATCCCTGATCACCGCTGTGACGCTCGGCGAGTTGTCGGACGCGCCGCACGCCACCGCTGATCCGATCAAGCGGGCTCGGAGGATAGCGGTCCTGCAGCATGTCGAGGCGACTTTCGACCCGCTGCCCTACGACGCAGAGGCCGCCCGGGTATACGGCCAGATATGCGCCGCCGTCCGTGTCTCCGGCCGGCAGCCACGTGGCAGGGTGGCCGACCTGATGATCGCCGCGATCGCCGCCGGCAACGAGCTGCCTCTCTACACCGCGAATCCGAAGGACTTCGTCGGCCTCGACGGCATCGTGGAGGTCGTGGCCGTCTCGCGGCCCACGGGCGCGACGGCCTGACTCACCCCATAAGGAGCGGCGGCAGCCGGGTCTGCGCCGCCTCACGCCATGTCTTCGACATCGTTCAGCCGAGCGGCGCCGACGAGTTCTGAACGGCGTACGCGTCGATCTCCGCGAGCAGGGCGGACTTGCCCCCGGCGTCGAGGAAGGACGCCTCCACCGCCGCGCGGGCCAGGGCGGCGACGCCCTTCTCGTCTAGGGAGAGCAGTTCGGCCGCCACGGCGTACTCCCGGTTGAGGTCGGTGCCGAACATCGGCGGGTCGTCGGAGTTCACCGTGACCGGCACTCCGGCGGCGACGAGCGCGGGCAGCGGGTGCTCGGCCAGGCTGGGCACGGCCCGTGTGCGCACGTTGGAGGTGGGGCAGACCTCCAGCGTGATCGCGTGCTCGGCCAGGTGCTCCAGCAGCGCCGGGTCCCGCACGCTGTGGATGCCGTGCGCGATCCGCTCGGCGCCGAGGTCGCGTACGGCCTGCCAGACGTGCTCGGGGCCGGCGACCTCGCCGGCGTGCGGCACGGAGCGGAGCCCGGCGGCGCGGGCCGCGGCGAAGTGCGGGGCGAACTGCGACCTGGGCACCCCCACCTCCGGGCCGCCGAGGCCCAGGCTGACCAGGCCGTCCGGGCGCTGGTCGAGCGCGATGGCGAGCGTCTGGTCGGCGGGCGGGCCGGGGATGCCGGGGATGTCGAAGCACCAGCGCAGGACGGTGCCGTAGTCCGCCTCGACCCTGCGCCGGGCGTCCTCGACGACCTCGCAGAACTCCTGCGGGGCGAAAACCCCGCACCAGCTGGGAATGCGGCGTCATGGTGACCTCGGCGTACCGCACCCGCTGGGCGGCCAGGTCGCCGCCCACGCCGTACGTCAGTGTCCACAGGTCCTCGGGCGTCCTCACCAGGTCGACCACCTGCACATAGACCTGGAGGAAATGGGCGAAGTCGCGGAACTCGTAGAAGGCCTCGATCAGCGCGGGGTCGGCGGGCACGGCCGTCGCCCCCTCGTACCGCGCGGCGAGGTCGGCGACGACGCGCGGTGACGCCGCGCCGATGTGGTGCACGTGCAGTTCCGCTTTGGGCAGCCCGGCGATGAACCGGGTGAGTTCCGGGGAGATCACGGATCGACCGTAACAACCAGGCGGGAGCCCTCTCCACGCGAAATCGCGGCACCTCACACCGCTATGTCGGGTTCGGGCTCATCTCCCGGCCGGTAGTTCGCTGAGGGTCACGGTGACCGTCCTCTTGGTGCGGTCCGGATGCATCAGCTCCACCCGTATCTTGTCGCCCGGCTTGTGCGTGGCCAGGATCTGCGACAGATCACCGGCGGTGGGGGTGGGTGTGCCCTCGACCTTGACGATCACGTCGCCGGGGCGGATACCCGCCTTGTCCGCGCCGCCGCCGGGAGACACCGAGCCGACGGCCACGCCGACCGGGTCGCCGCTCGCGTCGACCGCGGTGCCGACCCGTACGCCGAGGGCCGCCCTGCGGCTGTTGACGACCCGGCCGTACCGGATTATCTGGCGGGCCACGTCGGTCGCGGTGTCGCTCGGGATGGCGAAGCCGAGGCCGGGCGCGGTGCCCTGCTGCGGATCGACGGCCGCCAGCGTCGGGATGCCGATGACCCGCCCGGACAGGTCGACCAGGGCGCCGCCGCTGTTGCCGGGGTTGATGGGCGCGGAGGTCTGGATGGCGTTGGTGATGGTCGCGGCCCCGCCGCCGGCGTGCTTCTCACCCGTCACGGTGCGGCCGAGGGCCGACACGATGCCCTGGGTCACGCTGCCGGAGAAGCCGAGCGGGTTGCCCATGGCGAGCACGATCTGCCCGACCTTGAGGTCGGCGGAGCGGCCGAAGACGGCGGGCCTGAGCCCGGCCGCGTTCTCGACCTGGATCATCGCCAGGTCGCCGGGCGGATAGGTGCTCACCAGCCGGGCATTCCTCGGCTTGCCTCCGGTGGCCAGCGTCACCTGGAACTCCCTGGCGGCGCCCACGACGTGGGCGTTGGTCAGGATGTGGCCCGCCGTGTCGTAGACGATGCCGGAGCCGAGTGCCTGCCCTGTGGTGATCTGCACGATTGACGGAAGGACGCTCTTGATGACCTGCTCGTAGGTGGTCTCCAGCTCGATCTGGCGGCTGGGCGCGGGCGCCGCCGAGGTCGTGCCCGCCGTCGCGGGCGCGGCCGGGGTGGCGGTCAGGGCCGGGGTGGTTCCCGACGCGCACCCCCCCGCGACCAGTACGGCCACGGCCGGGCCGGCGACGGTGCGGATGACCTTCCCTGAGAGCTGCATAGTCCCCTGTCTACCTGGGCAAACGGCCGTCGCAAGGCGGCGCGCCGGGACCCGCGCAGGTCATGACGGCCGCCGGGGACGGCCGATACCGGAGATCGCGAAACTCCTGCCCAGCCCACGAACATTCCTCTAGAATATGGTTCTACAAGGGACCTAGCGCTGGAGGATCTGATGGCGATCGGGCTGAGCGAGGAGCACGAGGCGCTTCGCGAGTCGGTGACCGGCTGGGCCGAGCGGGCCGTGCCCGCCGACCTCGTACGGGGCGCGGTGGGCGTCCTCGCCGCTCCCGGCACGGAGGAGCGTCCCGCCTTCTGGCCCGCTCTGGCCGATCAGGGGCTGCTCGGGCTGCACATCCCCGAGGAGTACGGCGGCTCCGGCTACGGCCTGCTGGAGGCCGCGGTCGCCATCGAGGCGCTGTCGGAGCGGGTGGCGCCGGGGCCGATGGTGCCGACCGTGCTCGCGAGCGCCGCGATCGCCGCCTCGGAGGGCAAGGCGCGGGCCGACCTGCTGCCGGGGCTCGCGGACGGATCGCTGACCGGCGCGGTCGCGCTCGACGGCGAGATCACCGGCGTACGCGACGGCGACGCGCTGACGATCAGCGGCACGGCGGCGTACGTCCTCGGCGCGGCGGTCGCCGACGTGCTGATCCTGCCGGTGTCGACCGGCACCGGCGAGGAGTGGGTGGCGATCGACGCCGCCCAGGCCACGGTCACCGCGGTCAAGCCGCTCGACCTCACCCGGGGCGTGGCCAAGGTCGAGTTCGACGGCGCGCGGGTGCCCGCCGAGCGGGTGCTGACCGGCCTGACCGGCGCCGAGGTACGCAACGTGGCCGCGATCGTCCTCGGCGCGGACGCGGCCGGGGTGGCCGCCTGGTGCGTGGCCGCAGCCGCCGACTACGCGAAGGTCCGGGTGCAGTTCGGCCGCCCGATCGGCCAGTTCCAGGGCATCAAGCACAAGATCTCGCGCATGCTGGTGGCGCTGGAGCAGGCGCGTGCCACCGTCTGGGACGCCACCAGGGCGGAGGGCGCGGAGCGCGACTACGCCGCCGCGATCGCCGCCGTCATGGCGCCCGACGCCGCCGTGCAGTGCGCCAAGGACGCGATCCAGACGTTCGGCGGCATCGGCTACACCTTCGAACACGACGCGCACCTCTACTACCGCAGGGCGCTGACGATCCGCGCCCTGCTCGGCTCCTCCTCCGAGTGGTCCGACCGGGTGGCCGCGCTCGCGCTGGGAGGCGCCGGGCGCGAGATGGAGATCGACCTGCCGGAGGAGTCCGAGCCGCTGCGCGAGGCCATCCGGGCGGAGCTCGCCGAGATCGCCGCCCTGGAGGGCGCCGAGCAGAAGCGGGCCCTGGCCAAGGCGGGATTCGTCATGCCGCACCTGCCCAAGCCCTGGGGCCGGGCGGCCTCCCCGCTGGAGCAGGTGCTGATCCACCAGGAGGTCAGGGCGGCCAGGATCAAGCCGCCCCAGATGATCATCGGTGCCTGGGTGGTGCCGTCGCTGGTCACGTACGGCACGCCGGAGCAGCAGGAGCGGTTCCTGCCGCCGACGCTGAGCGGCGAGCTGATCTGGTGTCAGCTCTTCTCGGAGCCGGGGGCCGGGTCCGACCTCGCGTCGCTGCAGATGAAGGCGGAGCGGGTCGAGGGCGGCTGGAAGCTCAACGGCCAGAAGATCTGGACGTCGGTGGCGCACGTAGCCGAGTGGGCCATCTGCATCGCCCGGTCCGACCCCTCCAAGCCGAAGCACGACGGCATCACGTACTTCCTGGTGAACATGAAGGCGCCGGGCGTGACCGTACGGCCGCTGACCGAGATGACCGGGGAGAACCTGTTCAACGAGGTGTTCCTCGACGACGTCTTCGTGCCCGACGACATGGTGGTCGGCGAGGTCGACGAGGGCTGGCGGGTCGCCAGGAACACGCTGTCGAACGAGCGGGTCTCGCTGTCGTCCGGCTCCGGCGGCACCGGCGCGTCGGTGCCCGACCTGCTCGGCCTCGCGGGCAGGCTGGGCCGCGAGCTGACCGCCGCCGAGCGGCAGGACCTCGCCCGCGTCGTCTGCGAGTCCCACTCGATCAACGCGCTGTCGCTGCGGGTGACGCTCAAGCAGCTCGCCGGCAGCGAGCCGGGCGCCGACGCCTCGGTGCGCAAGCTGCTGTCCACCTCGCACGCCCAGCACGTCTCCGAGGTGGCGATCTCCCTGCTCGGCACGGCCGCCGTCACCGCCGCGGACTGGAAGCTCGGCGACGCCGGCTACTGGAACCGGGCCGTGCTCGCCACCCGGGCGATGACTATCTACGGCGGCACCACGGAGGTGCAGCTCAACATCGTCGCCGAGCGCATGCTCGGCCTGCCCCGCGACCCCGAGCCGGGCAAGTAGCCGTCGGGCGAGCCAATAGCCTGGACGGCATGTGGCGGCCCGTCCGGTTCGTACGGCTTGGTCTCGGAGGGCGTGCAGGCGCCGCGCCGAGGCCGGCGGTCGTGCGGTTCGGGCCGGCCCTGCTCGGCCTGGCGCTCGGTGTGCTCGCGCTCGGGCCCGCCCTCGGGCCGGGGTTCACCCTGCGCTACGACATGGTCTTCGTGCCGGACCCGCCGCTGCGCCTCGGCGACGGCTTCCCCAGGGCGGTGCCGAGCGACCAGGTCGTGGCGCTGCTGTCCGCCGTGGTCCCGGCCGAGATCGTGCAGAAGGCGATCCTGCTCGGGCTGTTCACGCTGGCCGCCTCCGGCGCGGCGGCCCTGGCGGGCGAAGCCCTGCCGGACGGCGGGATCGTGCCCAGGCTGGCCGCCGCCGCCTTCTACGCCTGGAACGCCTATCTCGCGCAGCGCCTGCTCATCGGTCAGTGGGCGCTGCTGCTGGGGTACGCGGGACTCCCGTGGGCGGTGCGCGCCGCCGCGCGCGGCGGGCCCTGGCGGCTCGCCGCCGCCCTGCTGCCCGCGGCCGTGGGCGGATTCCAGGCCATGCTGGTCAGCGCCATGGCCGTGCTCCCGGTGGCCGCCCTGCGCACGGGGAGAGGCACGGGGAGAGGCACGGGGAGAGGCACAGGGAGAGGGCGGGCGGGTGCGGCGCTCCGGGCGTCGGCCGAGGCCGTGGTCGTGGTCGCGGTCGTGGTCGCGGTGCTCAGCCTGCCGTGGCTCGTCCTCGCTGTCGGGTCGGACGCCGTGACCGATCCCGCCGGGGTGGCCGCGTTCGCGCCCAGGGCGGACGGGCCGTTCGGGACGCTCGGCAGCCTGTTCTCCCTTGGCGGCATCTGGAATTCCCATGCCGCCGTGCCCGGCCAGGACAGTCCCGGCCTCGCCGCCGCCCGCCTCGCGCTGGCCCTCGTCGCCGTCGCCGGGTTCGTACGCATCGTACGGGGCCGCGGGCCCGCCTGGGGGCGTGGTCTGGCGGCGGGGGCGTGCGCGGGTCTCCTGGTCGCCTGCGCGGGGGCCTTCGCGCCCGGCGTGCCGCGGGCCCTCATCGGCTGGTGGGCGGGCTTCGGCCCGTTCCGCGACGGGCAGGCGTACATCGCGCCGTTCGCGCTCGCGCAGGCGGTGGGCGTCGCGGCCGTGGTGGCGGCGCTGCGCCTGAGCATGCCCGCACTGGTGGCGGCGGCCGCCGTGGCGGTGCCGGTGCTCGTGCTGCCGACCTTCGCGCTCGGCGCGTCCGGCAGGCTCGGGGCGGCCGGGTATCCGGCCGAATGGCGGCGCGTCCAGGCCGTCGTCAACGGAGATCCCGCTCCGGGCGCGCTGCTGTCGCTGCCCTGGAGCGCCTATCGCGCTTTCGCCTGGAACTCGGGGCGGGTGGTCCTCGACCCCGCGACCAAGATGTTCTCCCGGCCCGTGCTGTGGGACGAGACGCTCGTCGTCGGCGTGCCGGGCGGGGGGCGGATCAGGGTCGGTGCCGAGAGCCCGCGGACCCGCCGGGTCGGGGAGGTGGCGTCCGCGCTCACGGCGGCAGGGGGCCTGGCGGGCGGCGGTTGTCCTCCTGCGGGGACCGGCCCCGCAGCCTCCGCGATGGCGGACGGGCTGCGGCGTGAGGGGGTGCGCTACGTCCTCGCGGCCGGGCTGAACGAGAACGCGTTCTTGTCTTGTCTGCCGGGAGCGATCCCCGTCCACAGGGGCCGGGAGCTCCTCCTGGTGCGCCTTTGACCTGCTACTACCTGGGATCTGGCGGCATACTGGACAGTAAGTCTGTTTATCACGGTTTGACCAAAGCTATGGTGTCTAAGCTGTATCACGTTCTACTCTCTGGCTCACCGCCCGCTCCGGCAAGGAGGAAGCATCCTGTGTTGAAGGTGCTGGCTGCTCTCGTGGTCGGGGCCGTGCTCGCCGGCCTCGCGTCCGTGGCGGTCGTCAACGTCGCGGCGCCCACCGCCGAGCCGCCGAACAAGCCGCTCTACAACTACGGCGACAGGTGACCGGGCCCGCCTGACACCCCGTTCCGGGGATCCCCGCCAAGACCGAGCCCGTCGGGGGCGCCGCTTCGCCATACCCGCCCGCGCCCGTCACGCGCCCGCGCCGCCGTCCCCGCGTCGCGGGGATCCCCCGAAACTCCCGCTGAGACGTGTCACCCGAAGGAGTGGTCGTGGTCGCACAGGGTGCGAACGCCTCGGGGTGCCCGGCCCCCTTCCCCGAGCCGCCGGACAGGCCGCGTCTGGCCGCCGCCGGCGCCGCTCCCGCCGCCGCGCCCCTGCTCGACGGTGTGCGCGTGGCCGTGCTGAACTTCCGGGAACCCGGCCAGACGGTCGCGGGCGGCGCGGAGGAGTACGCGTGGCGGGTCTCCGCCTACTTCGTCGGCCAGGGCGCGAGCGTCGACTTCCTCACCAGCCGGGAGCGGCACCAGACCCGCGCGGAGTCGCGAGACGGCATCCGGCTGCGCAGGATGGGCAACAAATACCTGGTCTATCTCCTCGTCCCGCTCTGGCTGCTGCTGCACCGCCGCCGCTTCGACGTCGTCCTCGACTGCATGAACGGCATCCCGTTCTTCTCCCCGCTCGTGGTGCGCCGCCGTACGCGGGTGATCTGTGTGGTCCACCACGTGCACGACCGGCAGTTCCACGCCTTCTTCCCCCGCTGGCTGGCCAGGATCGGCTGCTTCGTCGAGGGGCCGGTGGCCCGGCTGCTGTATCGGCGGCGCACGACGGTGACGGTCTCCGAGTCCTCCCGCCACGAGTTGCGCGAACGCCTCCGCTGGCTGGCCCCGATCGAGGTGGTGCCCAACGGCGGCCCCACGGCCAGACCCGTCGCGGACGACCCGGTGCCGGGCGATCCCGCCGTCGTCTACCTCGGACGCCTGGTCGGGCACAAGCGCGTCGAGCGGGTGGTCGAGCTCGCCGCCGACCTGGCGCCCGGCCGTCCCGGGCTGCACGTGCACGTCGTCGGCAGGGGCCCGGAGCGCGACCGGCTGGCCGCGCGGGCGGTGAGGTCCGACGTGGCCGGGCGGGTCCACCTGCACGGTTTCCTGCCCGAGCCGGAGAAGAACGCCGTGCTGAGCCGTGCCAGGCTCAACGTCACCGCCTCCGAGTTCGAGGGCTGGGGACTGACCGTGATCGAGGCGGCGGCCCTCGGCGTGCCGACTGTCGCCTACGACGTGGCCGGCCTGCGCGATTCCGTACGGCACGGCGTGACGGGCTGGCTGGTCCGTGACGGCGAGCGGCTCGCGGACGTGGTCGGCCACGCCCTGCGGGAGCTGGACGACCCCCTGACGAGGGCCAGGATGGCCCGGGAGTGCCGGCGCTGGGCGGGCGAGTTCACCTGGGGGAGGACGGGGGCCGCCATGACCGGGCTGGTCGCGGGCGAACTCGGCCGGGTTCCCGCACCGTCGCCGCAGGACGGCCACGAGAAGGAGCCCGAGCGCGCCCGTGTCCGTTGACGTCCCGGTCGAGCCGCGGGAGCCCGCGCGCGACGGGAGCGCGGAAGCCCCGGAGCGGGCCCCCGCCGCGCGTCCCGCGCCGCCGGGCGGGACGCTGCGGCACCGGCTCCGGCTGCTCGCGGGCTGCCTGCTGCTGGCGGCCGTCGCCTTCAACACCGCCCCGGGCGCGGTGATCTCCGAGACCAAGCTCGACATGGCGGTGAACCCGCTGGGGTTCCTGTCGCGCGCGCTGCACCTGTGGGATCCGGCCTACTTCGGCCACCTGCAGAACCAGGCGTACGGCTATCTCTTCCCGATGGGGCCGTTCTACGCGCTCTTCCAGGCCGTGGACATGCCCGCCTGGGCCATCCAGCGGCTCTGGATGTCGCTCGTGCTGTGCGCGGCGTTCCTCGGGACCGAGCGGCTGGCCCGCGCGATGGGGATCGGCTCGCCCGCGACCCGGATCGTGGGCGCGCTCGCCTACGCCCTGGCCCCGCACGCGCTCGCCCTGATCGGGATCAACTCCTCGGAGTTCCAGCCGAGCGCCGTGCTGCCGTGGGTGCTGCTGCCGCTGGTCCGCGGTGCCGGGGAGGGGACGAGCCCGCGTCGCGCCGCCGCGCTGTCGGCCGTCGCGTTCCTGTTCGCGGGTGGCGTCAACGCGGCGGCCGAACTGGCCGTGCTCGTCGTCCCGCTCCTCTACCTGCTCAGCCGCCGCCGTGGCGGGCGCAGACGGGCCCTGCTCGGCTGGTGGCTGCTGTTCATCGGCCTCGTGTCGATGTGGTGGCTCGTCCCGCTGCTGCTGCTCGGGCGCTACATCTTCTCGTTCCTGCCGTTCATCGAGACGGCGTCGGCCGTCGCCGGTGTCACGTCACCGCTGAACGCCCTGCGCGGCACGTCGAGCTGGATCGCGTTCCTGCCGGTGGACGGGCAGCCGTGGCTGCCGGCCGCCTACGACCAGGCGACCGTGCCGTGGCTGGTCGCCGCGACGGCACTGGTGGCCGGGCTCGGGCTGGCCGGCGTCGTATGCCGGGCGACCCCGGAGCGTACGTTCCTGGTCCTGTGCGTGGTCGCGGGCCTGGTGATCGTCACCGCGGGCCACGCGGGTGATCTCGCGCATCCCTGGACCGGCCAGGTCAGGGAGCTGTTCGACGGGCCGCTCGCGCCGTTCCGCAACCTGCACAAGTTCGACGCGCTGATCCGGCTGCCGGTGGCGCTCGGCCTGGCCGCG
This sequence comes from Microbispora sp. H11081, assembly GCF_012999535.1. GTDB lineage: Bacteria > Actinomycetota > Actinomycetes > Streptosporangiales > Streptosporangiaceae > Microbispora. The sequence goes on along the minus strand of NZ_JABBWV010000016.1, from coordinate 112,089 downwards.
CTGCCCGCCGCGGTGCCGTCCACGGGTCCGGCCCGTCCGCGCGTGCCGGTCACGGCCGTGACGGCCGGCCTGCTCGCGCTCACGCTGGTGCCGGTCGGGACCGCGGGGGTGAACCCACGCGGCTCCTTCGTGGACATCCCCGCCTACTGGCGGGAGGCCGCCGCCTGGCTGAACCGCGCCGCGGGCGACGGCATGGTGCTCGCGATGCCCGGCTCCGCCCGGGGCGACTACCTGTGGGGGCGGCCGCTCGACGAGCCCATGCAGTCGCTGCTGACCGTGCGCTGGGCCACCCACGCCAACGTGCCGTGGGGCTCACCCGGCCTGGCCCGGCTCGTGCAGGCGGTCGACGAGCGCTTCGCCACCGGGCGCGGCTCGCCCGGCCTGGCCGAGGCCCTGCGCCGTGCCGGGGTGAGCCACCTGCTCATCCGCAACGACCTGGTCAGGGAGGCGCTCGGCACCGCCTGGCCCGCCCGGGTGCACCAGACCCTGCGCGACTCCGGGCTGTCCAGGACCGCGGAGTTCGGGCCGGTGGTCGGCCTGGCCGCGAGCGGCACCGCCTCTGGCTGGCTCGACCAGCCGTACCCGGCGCTGGAGGTCTACACGATCCCGGGGGCGGCCCCGCTCGCCTCGACCGTGCCCCGCGCGGGCACGCTGCACGTCGAGGGCGCCCCGGAGGCCGTGCTCGACCTGGCCGAGGAGGGCCTGCTCACCGGCGACAGGCCGGTGCTCGTCGGCGACGAGCCCGGCGCCGCGGCGATCCCGTCCCGCGACACGATCCGCACCGACACGCTGCGGAAACGGGACATCGTGTTCGGCGACGTACGGCGCATCGCGTCGGCCACGCTGACGGACGACCAGGAGCCCGTGACCACCGACCTCACCGATCCGGCCTGGTCGGCGGCCACCTCGACGGCGCGCTACCTCGGCATCGAGGACGTCACCGCCTCATCGGCGGAATCCGGCGTCACGGCCGCCGTGGGCCGGCGCGACCCCGGGACGCAGCCGTACGCCGCGCTCGACGACGACCCGCGCACGGCGTGGCGGTCGGACGGCTGGCAGGGCGCGGTCGGGGAGTGGCTGAAGGTCCGCTTCGCCGGCCCGGTCGACCTGACCGAGATCTCGATGGCGTTCGAGCAGGAGGCCGGCGGGCCGCCGGTGGCCGAGGTCGCGCTGGAGACCGAGCGCGGCGTGCGGCGCGTCCCGGTGGCGCGGACCGGCGAACTCCAGCCGCTGCGCCCGGTCCCCGGGGCCAGCACGTGGCTGCGGATCCGGGTGACCAGGCTCGCGTACGAGCCGCGGACGGCGCTCGGCAGCCGGGTCGGCATCACCGACCTGCGCGTGCCGGGCGTGCGGGCGGCACGCACGATCTCGGTGCCGGACACCGGCGCGGGCGACCCCGGCACGACGCTGCTGACCAGGCAGGGGGACGCCGGCGCGTGCATGCGGGGCTCCGTCACCTGGACGTGCTCCTCGCGGCTGCGGATCGTGGGCGAGGACGGCGACGGATTCGACCGGCTCGTCCCGGTGACGCGCGACGGCCCGCGCACGGTGCGCGGGCGTGCCGTACTCACCGATCCGAAGGCGGCCGAAGTGCTCACCACGCTGCCGAAGCGGTATCCGCACGTCAGCGCGTCCTCGGTGGCGGCCGAGCACGGCGCCACGCTCGGCCGCCACGCGATGGACGGCGATCCCGCGACGGTGTGGTTCGCCCAGCCGTACGACCGGCATCCGACGCTGTCGATCGACCTGGGGACGACGCGGAGCTTCTCGCGGATCCGGGTGCTGTTCCCCGACTCCGCTCAGGGCGTCCCGCCGGTGAAGCTCACCGTGCGCGCCGGCGACCGCGCGGTGCAGGGCTGGGTTGACCGCGACGGCGTGTTCGCCTTCCCCGCGCTGCGGACGCGTACGTTCTCCGTCGAGTTCACCGCGCCCGCCTCCCGCCCGATCGAGGTCGCCGAGATCGCCGTCCCCGGGGTGGCGCCCCTCGGCGGCCTCGGCGACGTCCCCGCGCGACTGCCCTGCGGGTATGGCCCGGCCCTCCGGGTGGACGGCGCCGACGTGCCGACCCGCGTGGTCGGCGGCACGCTCGACGACGTGCTCGACGGTCGCGCGCTGACCTACGAGGGCTGCGCGCCCGTGCGCCTGGCCGAGGGCCACAGCAGGGTCAGCGTGGTGCCGGGCGACGCCTTCCTGGTGCGCTCGGTGATGCTGGCCGATGGCACCGTGTCGGATGACCAGACCGGGCGGGCGCGCGCGGCGGTCAAGGCCGTCCCGGCCACGGTGACGGCGTGGGGGCCCCAGGAGCGCCGCCTCCGGGTCGCCGCCGCCGAGCCGTCCTATCTGGTGGTCAACGAGAACCACAACGCCGGCTGGCAGGCGTACCTCGGCGGCGCGCGGCTGAACCCGGCGCGGCTGGACGGCTGGCGGCAGGCGTGGGAGTTGCCGGCCGGCGGGGGAGAGGTGGTCCTGCGCTACGAGCCCGACCCTGCCTACCGCACGGCGCTGCTCGCCGGGCTCGGTCTCGCCCTAGTCGTGGTGGCCCTGGCACTCCCGCGCGGCAGGTCGCGGCTACGCGCGACGGGGCCGGGCCGCGTCCGCCCGCTGTGGGTGTGGCTCGCGGCGCCGCTCGCCGGGTTGTGGACCGGGGGCGCGGTGGGCGCGGCCGTCGTCGTGGCCGCGCTGGCGGCGTTCGTGTGGCTGGGCAGGATCGGCGACGCCCGGCAGGCGGATGCGAGCCGCCCGTTGGCCTTCGCCAGGCGCGCCGCCTCCGCGTGGGCGGTGCTCGTCGCGCTCGGCCTCGCCGGTGTCGCCCAGGCCGCCGGGCAGGGACTGGCCGCCGACGCGCTCTGCCTCGTCGTACTCGCCCGGCTGCTGGCCGCCGTCGGCGGCCGGTCGCCCAGTGGGCCGTACGCGGAGGACCGTGACCCGGCCGATCGCAAGGTCACGTACGACGTCGCCGCAGGCAGCGGCGTTTTCTCCCGGCCGAGTGCAAGATCACGGACGGAGGGGGCGCAGGTCACGGGGGATACCTGCGACAAACTACAAGATCACGGCAGTGGGGGTGGGTGGCCGCGCACGCTGTTGCTGGCGGGCATCGCCTTCCTGGTCACGGTGGGGGTGCTGTTCCGCTTCGAGGTCTCCCCGAGGGCCACGGTGCTGCCGCTGGAGCAGACGAGGATCCAGCGGCTCCTGTCGCCCTCGGCCACCTATCTCGACACCGCCAGCTTCCGCCTCCACCGGGGCGTGCCCGTGCAGAACACGGTGGCCTTGTACGGCGACCCGCAGGCCGGGGACGACCGCACGGCCGTGTGGGTGGAGTTCTCCGCGCTCGACACCCGGGACGGCGAGCGCGTCGACTACCACGAGCGCCGCACCGCCTTCGACCGGCGCACCGGCCTGGCCGTCGACTGCTGCGGGGGATACGTCGACGAGGATCCCGGCGTACGGCAGACCGGGCTGGCCTTCCGCCTGCCCCCGGGGGCGGAGCCGCGCTCGTACGGCATGTTCGACCCGGTGCTGCGGCGGGAGGCGCCGATACGGTTCGAGCGCGAGGAGACCGTCGAGGGCCTGCGGACCTACCGCTACACCTACGCGGCCGGGCCGGTGCGTACGGCCGACCTGCCGGGCCCGGTGCCCGGCGAGTCGATCGGCATGCCCGGCGAGCCGCGGGTCGCCGTCGCGAGGTACACCGAGATCACCCGCACGATCTGGGTCGAACCGGAGAGCGGGCTGACCGTGCGCACGCAGGAGCGGCGGCGCGACACCCTGCGCACGCCCGACCAGGTCGAGCGGCTGGTGGCGTTCGACGCCGACCTGGTGACGAGCCCCGCCGAGGTGCGGGCGTTCGCGGACGAGGCGGCCCGTTTCCGCAGGTGGATCCTGCTGACGCGCGACTGGATCCCGCTGGCGTGCGGCCTGCTCGCCACCGTGCTCGCGGCGGCGCTCGCCGGGGTCCACCGGCTCGGCTCCCGGAGGGGGAGGTCAGCGGCGGCGCAGCACCAGCAGGAGGTTCCACGTCACGATCTCGCGGACGCCGGGTAGATGGATCACCGGGGTCGCCCACCGAGGGTGATAGCGCGGCAGCGCGTCGACCAGGTCGGCGCCGGGATGCCGCCGGGCCCACGCGAGCGCCCTGGCCACCGAGACGGCGTACATGCTCGTGCCGTACACGTTCTTGGGGGAGCGGCCGTGGCGGCGCGTGTAGCGGCGCGCGGCGTGGTGCCCGCCCAGGTAGTGCCAGGGCGAGGTCTCGTGGCCGCCCCAGGGCGACAGCCAGTTGGTGAACGACAGGTAGACCAGGCCGCCCGGCCGCGTCACCCGCACCATCTCGTCGCCCATCCGCCACGGGTCGGGCACGTGCTCCAGCACGTTGGAGGAGAAGCACACATCCACGGAGCCGGTCCGCAGCGGCAGGTCGAGGGCGCTGCCGAGCACCGCGCCGTCCGGGATCGCGCCGGTGCGCGCGCTCATCTCCCCGGCGTCGCAGTCCACGCACACCGGCCGCGCGCCCACGTCGCGCAGTGCGTCGGTGAAGTAGCCGGGACCGCCGCCGACGTCCGCGACGAGCGCGCCGTCGAGGTCGGCGTACGTCGCGAGCTGGGCGACGGTGTCGCGGGCGAGCAGGCCGTAGAAGAATTCGGGGTCGGTCTGCTCCCGCCGGAAGGCGCCGAAGAGGCGAATGGAACGGGCCAGGTCGGCGCGGAACGGCTCGGCGTGCACGACGTCACTCTCCTGTCGGGTGCGCCGGAGCATAACACCCCTTTTGGTGCGCAATGCGGGGAGAGTCCTGATTGCAGAACAGACCTCACGCGGGTCCCGATGACGCTGATCCCGTGGAGACGGGGATGGCGGGGATGACCCGGACGACGCGGACGACGACGCGCACCGGACGGCCGGGCGGGACGCCGCCGCGCCGGTGGACGGGCGCGGCCGGTCCAGTGACGGTCACGGCGGTCCTGCTGGTCGTGGCGTCGCTGGCGGTGCGGATCCCCGTCCTCGCCTCGTCCTTCTTCATCGAGGACGACTTCCTGTTCGTGGGCGACGCCTACGAGCACGCCCTGACGTTCGACTTCCTGTTCCGGGTGCACAAGGGCCACCTGATGCCGGGGGCGCTCGCGCTCACCTGGGTGCTGTCGCGGCTGTCGCCGTACGACTGGGCGCTGGTCGCGGGGGTCACGTTCGCGCTCCAGGCGGTGGTGGCGGTCATGCTGCTGCGGCTGCTCGTGCGGCTCTTCGGCACGCGGCCCGGCATCCTGCCGCCGCTCGCCCTCGCGCTCTTCTCGCCGCTGACCATCCCGGCCTTCGGCTGGTGGTCGGCCGCCGTCAACGCGGTGCCGCTCCAGCTCGCCATGGTCATGGCGCTCGCCGCCCAGGTGCGGCACGTCAGGGAGGGCGGGGCGGCGCATGCCCGCCGGGCCTTCCTGTGGGTACTCGCCGGCATGGCGTTCAGCACGAAGGGGGTCTTCGTCCCGTTCCTGCTGTTCGCGCTCACCACGTCGCACCTGCGGCCGTCGGCGGGGTCGTGGGTAGCGGTCATGCTGCGCGAGCTGCGTGCCCACTGGCGGCCGTGGGGGGCGTACGCGCTGCTCATGGGCGGTTACGCGGCGCTGTACCTGGCCCGCCGTGGCACCGCGCCCGGCGAGGGCGCGGCCGTCCCCGCGCCGGGCGACGCGGCTGAACTGCTGGGCCGCCTGCTCGGCGAGGTCTTCCCCGCCGGGGTGGCCGGCGGGCCGCTGTCATGGGGCCCGGTGCTGCCCAACGGCGGGCTCGCCGACCCGGCCCCGACGCTGGTGGCCGCGGGATGGGCCGTGCTCGCCGCCCTGATCGCCCTCACCCTCCTGTGGCGGCGGCGGGCCGCGCGCGCCTGGCTGATCCTGGCGGGCTACCTCGTCGCCGCGGACGGCGTGCCCACGGCGATCGCGCGGGGCACCGGCCTCGCCCAGGTGGTCGGGTCCGAGACCCGGTACGTCGCCGACGCGGCGATCGTGCTGGCGGTCTGCCTGGCGCTCGCGCTGCTGCCCCTGCGGGACGAGCGGGAGCCGTACCGGCGGCCCGTTCCCGCCGGGCGAGGGCTGACGGCGGCGGCCGCACTCCTCACGGGCGGCTACCTCGCGATGTCGGTCGCCTCGATCCAGAGCTACCGCGACACCCTGTCGGGCGACCGGGTGCGGGCATACCTGGAGGCCGTACGCGCCTCGCTCACCCGGGTGCCGGACACGGCGGTGATCTACTCCAGCCCGCTGCCCGAGGACATCGTGCTCCCCTGGAACGGCGACCGCAGGCTCAGCCACCACCTGCTGGCCCCGCTGGCCAGGCCCGCGCTCCGCGCCCGGATGCGGGTGCCGGAGCCGTCGGAGCACGCGCTCGTCTTCGACGACAGGGGCGGCCTCGCGCCGGTCGAGGTCAAGGCGTCGATGGGGGTGCTGCCGCCGGAGGGCCGCCCGTGCCTCCCGCTGCTCGGCGACGCGATCTTCTTCCCCGACGTCGTGTCCTTCGGCGGGCCCGGGCCGATCGCGGGGCTGGCCTACACCGCCGAGCGCGCGGGCACCGGCGGCTACGAGATGAGCGGCCGGCGGGGTGAGCTGCGGTTCAACGCCACCGGCTCCGGCGGCGCGCTGGTGCGGTTCCCGGTGACGGCCGTCGGCAAGGGGCTGCTGATCCGGCTGGACGACCCGCAGGCGGTCTGCCTCAAGGGCTTCGCCTACGGCGATCCCGTGCCGGGCGCGGCCACTCCTACAGCGGAGCCGTCTCCGTCGGGGTCTCCTGGTGCTCCGTCTGGTGCTCCGGCTGCTTCGCCTTCCGTTTCCGCGCCGAGGTCGCCAGGCGCCTCGCCGGCTCCTCGACATACCGGTGGGTGAGCGTGGCGAGCAGCAGTGTGAGCGCGCCGACCGCGACCAGGTTGCCGGCGAAGTTGCCGCTCCACGGCTGCTGCTCGGTGAAGTCGTACCAGAGATAGAGGGCCACGAACTGCCACAGGAACAGGCCGTACGACACCCGGCCGAGGAAGCGCATCACCCGGCTGCCCAGGAAGCGGCCGTACGGCGACCCCCCGGCCGGAGACAGCGCGGCCGGGGTCACCAGCCCGGCCGCCACGATGGCGTACAGGACCAGTTCGGACAGGTCGGCCCAGACGCCGTCGACGCCGGCGAAGCGCGCGCCGGTCAGCGGCGAGGCCGCCACGGCGTACGCGAGTGCGGCGACGAGCAGGAAAGAACCCGCGGACGCGCCCACCGCCCGGACGAACCGGCGCGCGGGGCCGTCGGGATCGCTTTCCTCCCGCGCCCACTCGGACACGACGGCCAGCGCCATGCCGACCGCGAAGAACACCCAGGCCCGGGGGAGCCAGGCGTTCAGATAGGGCCGGTAGACCGGATAGTAGGTGAGCAGCGCCCACGCGAACGACGAGGCGGCGAGCACCGCGAGGCCGGCCAGCAGTCGCCGCGCGCGGGCGTCGAGGCCGGGGCCCGCGCGCCGCGCGTACGCCGCGAGCACGGCGGCGACCAGCGGCAGCAGCACGTAGAAGGCGGCCTCGACGCACAGGCTCCACATCTGGCCGAGCCCGCGCGGCCCGAGGCCGTACCACCAGGGGTCGATCTCGTAGGTCTGGGCGAGCAGCAGCAGTCGCAGCCACGTCGTGACGTCGCCGAGGTGCGGCCGGGACCACAGGGCCATCGCGACGACCACGACCAGCCAGTACGCCGGGAGGATGCGCAGGGCGCGCTTGATCAGGTAGCCGCGGGTGGCCGGGGGACGCCCGCCGAGCAGCGCGGCACGCGCGTACGGCCGGTAGAGGAGCAACCCGGACAACGCGAAGAAGACGGGGACGGCGACGTCGCCGCGGGCGAGCAGGCTGCTGAAGAAGTCATCGCGCAGCCCCGCCGCCGACTCGATCGCGACGTGGTAGACGAGGACGGCGACGGCGGCGAGCGCCCGCACGCCGTCGAGGGCGCCGACGTGACCGGTGGGCACGACAGGATCACGAACGGGTCGAGAACCGGTGGGTAACATGTCACGAGTCACCGACGAGCTAGAACCTGTTTCGGTCACTTTTTCATATCCCTCGTGACGTCGGTCATCGCCCCGTCTAACATACAGCGAAAACAGGAACCTGTTTCAGAATTGCTAGGAACTGACTGGCCTGCCCCCCAGGAGGAGCCATGCGCCGCGGAGTGGGAGTTGTTCTGGTGGCGATGGGGGCGTTCCTCGTCGCCTTCGCGCCACTGCTGCGGTTCCAGGTGGCGGACAAGCTCGTGCAGGCGCCGGCGAACCAGTACAGCGTCTTGAAGTTCACCGCCCCCGGTGCGCGCTACTTCAGCATGCGCGACCTGAAGGTCCTCACCGGCGACCTCAACATCACGGTCACCGTACGCGGCGACGTGAAGGAGTCCAAGGACGACCACGTGGTGTGGGACCAGTTCACCGCCGCGAGCGACGTCACCAACGCCAACCCGCGGATCTCGATGACGCAGTTCCGCAGCGCGTTCAACAAGTACAACGGCCAGGGCGTCACCTGCTGCGGCGCCAGCGTAGACAGCGGGGACGGAGCGCAGCCCGTGCGGTTGCGCGGCCAGATCTTCCTGTTCCCCTTCGGCGTCGAGAAGAAGACCTACCCGGTGTTCAACGCCGACGTCCGCGAGGCGCACGACGCGGTCTTCGCCGGTGAGGACACGGTCAACGGGCTTCCGGTGTACAAGTTCACCCAGAAGATCCCCCCGACCGTCACCGACACGCTCAGCGCGCCCGCCTCGGTTCTCGGCATGAAGGGCACAGGAGACGTCGAGGTCGAGCGCGTCTACGACGGCACCATCACGTTCTGGGTGGAGCCCAACACGGGCGTGGCGGTCAAGCAGGAGCAGCGGCGCAACGAGATGCTGAGGACGTCCGACGGCGTCGAGCGCCTGCCCGCCCTCGTCGCCACCGCGACGTTCACGCCGGAGACCGTCAGCGACATGGTGCGGACGGCCCGCGACAACATGGCCCAGATCACGCTGATCAAGACGACGCTCCCGCTGGTGGCGCTCATCCTCGGGCTCGCGCTCACCGTCGTCGGGGCGTGGCTGCTGCTGTCGCGGCCCCGCCGCGTGGACTGACCCGGAATCGGACCTGTCCGTGAAGCGGGAGACCGCCCTGCGCCCGCCGGAGGCGTGCCCGCCGGTCGCCGTGCCCGCGGCGGGCACGCTCTCCCTGCGCGCCCGCGCGGCGGGGCTGGTGCGGGCCTGCCGGCCCCGGCAGTGGCTCAAGAACGCGCTCGTCCTCGCCGCCCCCGCCGCCGCGGGGGTGCTGACCACCGGGGCGGGCCTGCGCGGCTCGCTCGTCGCGTTCGCCGCCTTCTGCCTCGCCGCCAGCGGCTCCTATCTCCTCAACGACGCGGCCGACGTGGCCGCCGACCGCCGCCACCCCCGCAAGCGGCTGCGCCCGGTCGCCGCCGGGACCGTGTCCGTACGGCTCGCGCGGACCGTGGGCGCGGCACTGCTGGCGGCCGGCCTGCTCGCCGGGCTCGCGGGCGGATGGCCGCTCGCCGCCGTCGTCGCCGCCTATCTCGCGCTCACCACCGCCTACACCCTCTGGCTCAGGGACCAGCCCGTGGTGGACCTGGTCGCGGTGGCCGGCTGCCACGTCGCGCGCGCGTACGCGGGGGCGGTCGCCGTCGCCGTGCCGGTGACGAGCTGGTTTCTGGTCGTCGTCTCGCTCGGCTCGCTGCTGCTGGTCGCGGGCAAACGCGAGGCCGAACTCCGCGCCCTGCCCGGGGACGGCCCGGCCGCACGCGCCACGCTGGCGGCGTACACCGCGACCTACCTCGCCCAGGTGCGCGTCATGGCGTCGGGGGCCATGATCGTCACCTACTGCCTGTGGGCGTTCCAGGAGCACACCGGGCCGGCCAGGGTGTTCTGCGCGCTCAGCATCGTGCCGTTCGTGCTGGTCGTGCTGCGGCACGCGCTGCTGGTCGACCGCGGCGTGGGGGAGGAGCCCGAGGAACTGGTGCTGCGCGACCGGCCGCTGCAGGTCTTCCTCGCGCTGATGCTGGTGTTCCTCGCGTGCGGTATCCAACTCGCATGACTCTGCTGACGGGATGGGGGCGCACGGCGCCCACGCGCGCGACCGTGGCCCGCCCGCGCACCGCCGAGGAGGCCGCCGCGCTCGTGGCGAAGGCGGGGGGCCGTGGGGTCGTCGCCCGCGGCCTCGGCCGCGCGTACGGCGACGCCGCGCAGAACGCGGGCGGGCTCGTGCTCGACTGCACGGCCCTGGAGCCGTGGTGGCGCCTCGAACCCGGAGGGCTCGTCACCGCGTCGGCGGGGACGAGCCTGCACGACCTCATGACCGCGCTCGTCCCGCGCGGGTGGTTCGTACCGGTGACCCCGGGCACCCGGTACGTCACGGTCGGCGGGGCCGTCGCGGCCGACGTGCACGGCAAGAACCACCACGTGGACTCCTCACTCGGCGCCCACCTGCGCTCGCTGCGCCTGCTCACCGCCGACGGGAGCACACGCGCGCTCGGCCCCCGCGACGACCTGTTCTGGGCCACCGTGGGCGGCATGGGACTGACCGGGGTGATCACCGAGGCGACGTTCCAGTGCGTGCCGGTCGAGACCGCGTGGATGCGGGTCGACGTCGAACGCACCCGCGACCTCGACGAGACCCTGGACACCATGACCGCCTCCGACGCCGGTCACCGCTACACGGTCGCGTGGATCGACCTGCTCGCGCGGGGCGGGCGGATGGGCCGGGGCGTGCTCACCCGCGGCGACCACGCCGCGCCCGGCGACCTGCCCGCCCGCGCGCGCCGCGACCCGCTCGCCTTCGCGCCGCGGCCCCTGCTGGCCGCCCCGCCGCGGGTGCCGGGCGGCCTGCTCAACCGGGCCACCGTACGGGCCTTCAACGCCGCCTGGTTCGGCAAGGCTCCCGCCGCGCCGCGCCGGATCGTCCAGGGCATCGCGCCGTTCTTCCACCCGCTCGACGGCGTGGACGGCTGGAACCGGATGTACGGCCCGCGCGGCTTCGTGCAGTACCAGTTCGTGGTGCCGTTCGAAGCGGTGGACACGCTGCGCCGGGTGGTCGAGCGGCTGTCCGGTGATGGAGTCGTCTCGTTCCTGGCGGTGCTGAAGCGGTTCGGGGAGGGGACGCCCGGCATGCTGTCGTTCCCGATGCCGGGATGGACGCTGGCCCTGGACATCCCGGCCGGGCGGAGCGGCCTGGCCGCGATGCTGACCGAGTTCGACGAATGGGTCGCCGGCGCCGGGGGGCGCGTCTACCTGGCCAAGGACTCCCGCATGTCCGCCGCCACGGCGGCCGCGACGTACCCACGGCTGCCGGAGTGGCGGGAGATCCGGCGCCGGGCCGACCCCGACGGTGTCTTCGTCTCCGATCTCGCCCGTAGGCTGCGCCTGTGCTGAAGGAGTGCCGATGAGGAACGCGCTGGGCTCGGTCGACACCGTCCTGCTGCTCGGCGGGCGCAGCGAGATCGGTCTCGCGATCGTGGAACGGCTGGTCAGGCGTGGCGCCCGCCGGGTCGTGCTCGCCGCCCGCGGCGCCGTCGTGCCGGTGGAGGACGTGGAACGGCTCGGCGCCGAGGTCCACGTGCTGGACTTCGACGCCGCCCGCCCCGAGACGCACACGGCCCTGATCGAGGAGGCCGTCGCCCGGGTCGGAGACCTCGACGTGGTGATCCCGGCGTTCGGCGTGCTCGGCAGCCAGGCGGTCTACGACGCCGACCCGGTGGCCGCCGCCCGCGACGTCGCGGTCAACTTCGGGGGGCATGTCTCGGTCGGGCTGGCCGCCGCCCGGCGGCTGCGCGAACAGGGCCACGGGACGCTCGTCGTGCTGTCGTCGGTGGCCGGGGTGCGGGTGCGGAAGGCCAACTTCGTGTACGGCTCGGCCAAGGCCGGGCTGGATGGCTTCGCCCAGGGACTGGGCGACGCGCTGCACGGCTCCGGGGCCCGCGTGGTGGTCGTCCGCCCGGGTTTCGTGATCGGCCGGATGACGCGGGGGATGACCCCGGCCCCGATGTCGGTGACGGCGGCCGAGGTCGCGGACGCGGTCGTGGCGGCCCTGGACACAAGAAAGGGGACCGTGTGGGTCCCCGCTCGGCTGCGGCCGGCGTTCGCCGTCATGCGGCTGCTTCCCCGCCCCCTATGGCGCCGCCTCCCCCGCTAACCCCACCCCCCACCCCGGCCGTGATCTTGTAGTTTGTCGCACAGAAGTCTCTGACCTGCGGCGTTCCCTTTCGTAATCTTGCAGTCGGGCCGCCCGTTGTGTGCTCCACCTGCGAAAACGCCCTCCGTGATCTAGCAATTGCATGATCACGGAGGGCGTCGTTGCTGGTCGTGCGGCCAGGCTGTGGTTTTGTGCAAGATCACGGGCCGTGATGGTGCTGGTCAGGGCCCATGACTGCGACAAACTACAAGATCACGGTGGTGGGTGGGGGTTAGCCGGTGACGAGGGTGAGGCCGTACGCCGAGAGGGCCTCGTTGACGGGCTGGAAGTAGGTGGTGCCGCCGGAGGAGCAGTTGCCCGAGCCGCCGGACGTCATGCCCTGGGCCTGACTGCCCGAGATGAACGAACCGCCGGAGTCACCGGGCTCGGCGCAGACGTTGGTCCGGGTCAGGCCGCTCACCGTGCCCTGGGAGTAGCGGACGCTGGCGTTGAGCTGCTGGACGGTGCCGCAGCGCCAGCCGGTGGTCGAACCGGACCGGCAGATCGACGAACCGACGGTCGCCGCGGTCGAGCCCTTCACGGCCACGTTGCCGCCGCTGTAGTTGTTGACCCAGCCCCTGGGCGTCCAGTTGCTGTTGACCGAGATCCAGGAGTAGTCGTTGCCGGGGAACGAGGAGCCCTGGAAGGTACCCTGGGCGACCCGGTTGTAGCCGGTCGTGCTGTTGCCCGCACGGCCGCAGTGGCCGGCGCTGACGAAGCCGTTCGTGGTGCCCTTGCGTACGGAGAAGCCGATCGAGCAGCGGGCCGAGCTGTTGATGTAGTAGGCGTCGCCGCCGCGCACGTCGTAGTAGGTCTGCGGCTGCTCGTCGGACCGCTCGACGCGTACGGCCGACTTGTCGGCGCCGCTCGCGGCCACGAACGCCTCGGCCTCGGCGGTGTTGGAGGACAGCACGACGACGCTGTTGCTGAGCACGTCGACGTACCAGACGGTCGTGGAGGCGGGCGCGCTGGCGGCGGCCCGGTCCAGCGCGGCCCCTGCGGACTCGAGCGCGGAGAGGCTCCGGCCGACGATCTTCGGCTGCGCGCCCGCGGACAGGATCGCGCCGGCCTTGGACGCGTCGGCGGTGGCGACGATGAAGCTCTCGGCGGTGGTGCCGGTGACCCAGGATCCGGCGTAGGCGTCCCCGATGGCGGCGCGCACCTTGGCCTCGGTGGCCATCGCCTTCGCCTCGTTCGCCAGGCGGGCGTCGATCTGGGCGGGGGTGAGCCCGAGGTCGCGCTGCATGGCGTCCACCATCGCGGGCGGAGGCTTGACGGCGGAGGAGGCGGGAGAGTTGTTCGGCTCGGCCATGGCGGGGGTGGCGACAGTGGCGAGGGCCGTGACGGCCAGAGCGCATCCGGCGAGTACGGTGCGTCTGTGGAGCATGTGTGGCTCTCCTTGTCTTTGGGGGGTGCCGTCAACGTAACCGACCTGCGCCGCTCTATGGATCTATCAATTAGCCCCTATCGCCGAGTTATGGAACCGCCCTCCTCTGGGGATTCGCTGGCCCGGAAATAACCGCGCGAGAACCTGCGGGCGCGCGGAAGCGCGGAAATGAGAGGTGCCGCGACGTACGCCGGCCATTAGGCATGGCCGGAACATTTAAGCCGGATTCAAGACGGCGGACCTGGGCGCGCCCGCCGCCATGTCAGGGGACGGTGCCGTAGTCGGGGTTGGTGACGAGCCAGTCCGCGTAGCGGGCGCTGCGGCGGACCGCGTCGGCGTACGCGGCCCTGGCGTGTGCGGCGACGATGGGCGCGGCGGCCCGCGCCCCCATCGAGTCGGCGTGCCAGCCGAGCAGGTGCCGCCAGCGCAGCGGCGCGCCGGCCAGCGGCATCATGACCAGCCCGGCGGTGAGCCGGAAGGTCGCCTGGCACAGGGCGACCGTCTTGCCCACCCCCACCAGGTGCAGGCAGGTGCCCACGTCGGTCTCGTAGATGGACTCGGGGACGAATCCGGCCCTGGAGCAGGCGGCGGCGAAGCAGTCGGCGAAACAGCCGTCGCCGGGGGCGGCGGTCCAGCGCTCGTCGGCGAGGCTGGACAGCTCGAGCTCGCGTTCCCCGGCCAGTGGGTGGTCCTCCGACAGCAGCACGAAGACCGGGTCGGTGCCGACCGCGGTCCAGTTCATCGCCTCGGCCGGGGGAGGCGGGCTGTCGCCGCACGTTCCGAGCAGGACGAAGTCGAGCCGGCCCGCCACGGCGAGCGCGGTCAGCTCACTGGCCGACCACGATGTGCGGGTGGTGACCGGGACGCCGGGCTGGTCGGCGGTCAGGCGCTCCACCAGCCCGCCGAGTATGGGCCCGTTCGTCGCGCCGATGCGATAGCCGGGCAGTTTGACCGAGGTGTTGGCGAACCGCACCGCGTCCTCCTGAAGGTCCCGTACGGCGGGCAGCAGCACCCGGGCGCGGGACAGCACCATTTCACCGAGAGGAGTGGGACGGGCGCCGTTGCGGTCGCGTTCGAACAGAGGGCCTCCGAGTGAGCGCTCGATGCGCTTGAGTTGGGCGGTGAGCGACGGTTGGGCGAGGCCGAGCCGGGTGGCCGCTTTCGTGACGCTTCCGGCTTCGGCGACCGCGTGAACGATTCTCAGATGGCGGATCTCCAGATCCATAGGGGGAAGGTACGACTCCCGTGGTATGGCTGCAATCCCGTATTGTCATGAAATTTGACTGTAACGGTTCTGGATGGGTCGCCCGACGGGCGGTTCATCCCCAATGAAACGCGTTCTTGTCAGGCCTCCGGTCGCGCCTCCGTCGATCGGGTTACCCGCTGGTAGGAATCCATGGGAACGAAACAATTAGAACGCGTTTCAGTTCGCTTCGGCGCCATCATGTGTCAGTAGGCATGCGGGCCAGGGTCACCCGACACGTTCGGTATCGGTCCTTCGCGCCCCCGCCGCCCCCGGTCGCTCGGCCGCTGCGGTTTACTGGCGGTGTCGTTCCGCGAGCCGAGGGAGGATGGCGGGGATGAATGGCGCCCGCGACGAGACGGTGGAGGACGCCCCGCCCATCCCACCGCCGATCATGGGGAACGTCCCCGGCTCGTACGCCCTGAGCGTCTTCAGGGAGCGGCATCCGGTCCTCGTCCGCCAGGTCGCGGAGGCTCTGCCGTACGACCCGGACCGGCGACGCGCGCTCGACCGGCTGCTCGACGAGGTCGTACGCGACGTCATGGCGCCGCTTGAGCCGTCGGCGCACGACGGCGCCGAATGGGCCGAGTGGGGACGCGGCAAGATCGGCGGACGCTACGTCGACGTGCCGTTCCTGTGGGCCGAGAGCTACTTCTACCGCAAGCTGCTCGAAGCGACCGGATACTTCGGCGACGGCCCGTGGCGCGGGGTCGATCCGTTCGGCCCCATGAAGCAGGCCGAACTCGACGGCCCGGTCGTGGACGGGGAACTGGCGGCGCTCGACGAGACGGAGACGCTCTCCCCGGCCGATCGGGCCGAGGCGCTGCTGCTCGGCTCGCTCTGGGGCAACCGCGCCGACCTGTCCTTCGGCGTCACCCTCGACGGAGACCGCGAGAGGGCGGCGGACCTGGTGGTGGACGACTCCCCGCTGCTGTGGTCGCTCATCGAGGCCGCCGCACCGGGCAGGATCTGCCTGGTCGCCGACAACGCGGGCCGCGAACTCCTGCCCGACCTGGTGCTCGTCGACCATCTGCTCGCCCGCGGGCTCGCGGGCGAGGTCGTCCTCCACGTCAAGCCCGTCCCCTACTTCGTGTCCGACGCCACCCCGGCCGACGTGCTGGCGTGCCTGCGGCGGCTCGCCGCGGCGCCCGGCCGGGCGGGGGAGGCCGGCGCGCGCCTGTGGGCCGCGATGGAGGAGGGGCGTCTCAGGCTGCGGGCGCATCCCTTCGCCTGCGCCCCGCTGCCCTACTCGGACATGCCGGACGACCTGGGGGAGGAGTTCGCGGCGGCCTCGCTGACCGTCCTGAAGGGCGATCTCAACTACCGGCGGCTCGTCGGCGACCGGACATGGCCGGCGACCACACCGTTCGCGACGGTCACCGGCTACTTCCCCGGGCCTGTCGTCGCGCTGCGCACGCTGAAGTCGGACGCGCTCGTCGGCGTGCCGGAGCGCACGCTGGCGGAGCTGGACGCGGCCGGCCACTCCCGGGGCTGGCGTACCGGCGGCACCCACGCCATGGTCCAGGCCCGCCCCTGATCGGCCCGGACGGTCCGCGCTAGCGCGCGGCCTCGGCCCTGACCATCGCCATGATCGGTCCGGAGGCGAACGCCCCCGCGAGCACGAGCCCCAGCATGATCGCGGCGATCAGCATCACGTTGGACAGCCAGACCATGGTGGACACCGGCAGCGTGAACGCGCCGACCAGCCGGGCCACGCACTCGGCGAGCAGCACCCCGCCCCAGATGCCGCTGAAGTTCCGTACGGCCCGGCGGAACCGGGGGGACCGCTCCGCGAGCCGGTCCCACGCGGCCTCCCTCGCCGCGTTCCCCCTGGTGATGAACGGGCGCATGCCCGCCGTCATCACCGGCTGCCGGGTGAACGCCGACAGCATGATCACCAGGCTCAGCACGCCGCTGAGACCGGAGTCCTTGGCGATCATCATGCGGCCGTCGCCGGTGACGAAGCTCAGCGCGACACCGGCCGCGTTGACCGCCAGCGTCAGCCCGGCCAGCCCGTTCAAGGTCCGGTCGCGGACGACCCCCCAGGCCACCCGTACGGCCGGGATCACGGCGCTCGCGGTCAGCGCGGCGACCTCGCCCACGCCGAACGCGCCGTGCAGGACGTAGTAGCAGACCAGTGGCGCGGCGACGTCCAGCGCCAGCGGCGTGAGCGACGTGCTGAGGTTGTTCCGCCGAGGCCGCACCGCTTGCGGCGGCGTGGTCAGGGTCTGCGTCATCGGCTCCTCCTGGTCGTCTCTACGCACGCGTCAAGCGTCCCGGAAACCGGAGGAGCCGGGCAGATCCCGAAATCCCGATCGCGGCAGTACGAATGTCCTGGGTGGTGGTCAGAGCTTCCTGGCGCCCTCGGTGGCCAGGGCGGCCACCGCGCCGAGACCCAGGTAGGCGACGCCACTGCCCCGGTCGAGCCGCCGCCGGGCGCGGGCCGAGGAGCGCAACCGGCCGGCGAGCACCGACGCCAGCAGCGCGTACGTGCCGTCGCTGGCCATGCCGAGCGCGACCCACACGGCCCCGAGCACGAGCACCTGCGGCGCCACCGGGCCGCGCGCCGGATCGACGAACTGCGGCAGGAACGCCAGGAAGAACATGGCGGTCTTCGGGTTCAGCACGTTGACCACCAGCCCTTCGGTGAACAGCCGGGGGTTGGAAGCCGTCGTGACCGCCGCGTCCTCCGCCTCCGTCCGCCGCACGAGCTTGCGGATCCCCAGGTAGACGAGGTAGGCCGCGCCGAGGTACTTCACGACGGCGAACGCCGTTGCCGAGGCGGCGAGCAGCGCGGTGATGCCGAACGCCGCGGCGGCGATGTGCACCAGAGAGCCGGCGTGGACGCCGAGCACCGAGACCAGCCCCGCGGAACGGCCCTGGGCGACGCTGCGGGTGACGATGTAGAGCACGGCGGGTCCCGGGACCACGAGCAGCGCCAGCGTGGCGGCGGCGAACAGGGCGAGTGTTGTCAGCGTCGGCATGGCTCCGATGTTACGGACACCGTGCCTGCCCGGGCACTCCTATTTCGGGCCGGTGGTCCGGCCGGAATCCGGTCAGAGCATGGTCAGCACGCGTGGGCCGTCCTCGGTGACCGCGATCGTGTGCTCCATGTGCGCGGCCCTGCTGCCGTCCACGGTGTGCAGCGTCCAGCCGTCGCCCGCCGTGCGGTAACCGTCCCGGCCTCCGGCGATGAACATCGGCTCGATGGCCAGTGCGAGGCCGTGCCGCAGGGGGTAGCCCCGGCCTGGCCTGCCGTGGTTGGGCACCGACGGGTCCTCGTGCATGCGACGTCCGATGCCGTGGCCGCCGAAGTCCCTGGGCATGCCGTACCCGGCCTCCTCGGCGACCGCGCCGATCGCCGCCGAGATGTCCCCGATGCGGTTGCCCACGGTGGCGGCGGCGATCCCGGCGTCCAGGGCCCGGCGCGTGGTGTCGACGAGCGCCAGGTCCTCGGGGCGCGGGGCGCCCACGATGAACGTGACGGCGGCATCGGCCGTCCAGCCGTCGAGTTCCGCGCCGCAGTCGACGCCGACGACGTCACCGTCACGCAGCCGGTAGTCCGTCGGGATGCCGTGCACGATCGCGTCGTTGACGGACGCGCAGATCACGGCGGGAAACGGTGTCGGCGCGAACCGCGGCCGGTAGCCGAGGAACGGCGAGCTCGCCCCGGCCTCGCGCAGCACCGCCCGCGCCGTCTCGTCCAGGTCCGTGAGCCGCACCCCGATGGCCGCGGTCTTCCGTACGGCGTCGAGGACGCGGGCGACCACACGGCCCGACTCCCGCATCGCGTCCAGCGCGGCGTCGGTCTTGATCTCCACCATGACATGGCCCTTCCGAGTGGCGCCAATAACAATACCGGTATTAGTATCACGGTCATGGTGAGAGTGCCCCTGACCCCCGAGGAGCGGCTGCGGGGGGAGAAGTTCGGCGCCCTGCTCCGGCAGGCGCGCGGCGAGCGCAGCATGGTCGAGGTCGCGGCGGCGGCCGGGCTGTCGGCCGAGACACTGCGCAAGATCGAGACCGGCCGCGCCCCGACCCCGGCCTTCTTCACCGTCGCCGCACTCGCCGCCGCGCTGGGGCTGTCGCTGGACGAACTGGCCGCCGCCTGCGCCGAGGGCCCGCCTGCCGGCGGCCTGCGCCAAGCCGGCTGACGCTCGGGCGCCTGCCACCCCGGCGCATGAGGAAGCGGCCCCGGGGGGCCGTTCTTTCTGAATCTTTCACCGGTCCGCGGGCGCGGCGGCCTTCCGCCCCCGGCCACCGTGCGCCGGTGTTCCCCGAGGTGGGAAGGCACGGGCCGGCCCGTGCCCGGCCACGTACCGGCGACGGCCGCCCGCCGGAATTCCTGTACAGCGGGCGAGGGAGAACCGACGCTGGGAGCATCGCCGGCGATCAGCGGCAGCCGGCCGGACGGTGTGGTCAGCTCACCACGGAGGTGCCGATGCGATTCCCCCACGGCCGGTTACGTCGCTCGGCAGTCCTCGCGGCCGTACTGGCCACGGCGGCCACCACGGCCGGGCTCGTCCCGGGCACGGCCGGCGCCGCCGTCTCCTGCCGGGTCACGTACGTGACCTCGCAGTGGGGAGTGGGCGGAGGCGGCTTCACGGCCAGTGTGGACGTCGCCAACACCGGCGACCACATCGCGGGCTGGACGCTGACGTTCACCTTCCCCGGCTCGCAGCGGCTCTCGTACGGCTGGTCGGCGCAGTGGGCGCAGACCGGCAACCTGGTCGCCGCCTCGGTCCCGGCCGGCTCGATCTCGCCCGGCGCGTCGGCCACCGTCGGATTCAACGGCACCTGGAGCGGGAGCAACCCGCCGCCGACGAACTTCGCCGTCAACGGCGTGCCGTGCGTGGCCGGCCCGCAGCCCAGCCCGGCCCCCACTCCCGTTCCTTCGCCGAGCCCGAGCGCCACGCCGAGCGTCGTCGTCTCGCCCGAGTCCATCGCCGTGCCCGAGGGCGGCTCGGCCGTCATCTACGTGCGGCTCAGCCAGCGCCCGTCGTACGGATGGGTGACGGTCGACAGCGAGCGGCTGCTGGGCGATTCCGACCTGTCCATCGGCCCACGGCTGCTCTTCCCCGCCGACGAGTGGGCCACCTGGCAGCCCCTCACCGTCTTCGCGGAGGAGGACGGCGACGCGGAGGACGGCACCGCCACGTTCATGTCCCGGATCAGCCAGCTCCCGGGCAGCGGCGTCGCCCTGTGGAACGTCCGGGAGGTGGACAACGACGCCGCGACACCGTCGCCCGCGCCGAGCCCGAGCTGACCGTCGTCAGAAGTAGCGCGGAAAGAGATCGGTCGCACCTTTGCGGTGCGGCGCCTGTTCAGGCCAGGACGCGGAAGCGAGCGGGGTCCGCCGGATCCCTGTCGGCGACCTGGACCGGCGGCCACGCCCATTGCCACACGCCGATACCCGGCACGCGGGAGAACCGGATCAGCCCGCGGGTGCCCTCGACCGCCACATGTGGCCAGGACGCGGCGACGCGCGCCCGGTCCATGCCGCCGGAGCGCAGCACGCCGGCGAGGACGGCGATCGTGTCGTAGCCCTCGAAGGCGACGAAGGAGGGCGCTTGGGCCAGCCGCTCGCGCAGGGCCGTCTCGACTCGCGCGCCGAGTGGGCCAAGACGCTCGGGCAGGTAACGCAGGAACGGGACCCCGGCGCCGTCGCCGCCCAGCGACCTCGCCCATTCGGCGAACTCCGGCTGCCCGGCCGGGGCGCCGATCATGATCTCGGTCAGGCGCCGGTCGCGGCGGACCGACCTGACGATCGGCACGGCCGGCTCCGGGTGGCCGGCCAGAAGAAGGAGGGCCGTAGCGCCACTGGCGGCGAGTTCGTCGCACACGGCGGTGGGGGTGAGCGCGCGCACGTCGAGTTCGACGACGGTGCCGCCGCGTGGAGCGAGGTGGTCGCGCAGGATGCGGGTGCCGGACGCCCAGTAGACACTCTGGTCGGCGGCCACGGCGATCCGGCTGTGGCCCGCGCCGAGGAGGAAGTCCGCGTAGATCCGCCAGCCGTGGGACTGCGCAGGGGCCAGGCGCGCGACCCATTTCGCCGGCCGCTCGGTGAGCGCGTCGAGAACCGCCGACGAGCAGAGGAACGGCAGGCCGAGGGCGTCGGCCCTGGCGGCGGCGGCACGGGCGACGACGCTGTGATACTCCCCCGCAAGGGCGGCCACGCCCAGGTGGGCCAGTTCGTCCACGGCCGCCGTGGCCCGGTGCGGATCGGCCGCCGTGTCCCGGACCACCAGCTCCAGCGGACTTCCCGCGATCCCGCCGGCGTCGTTGACGTCGCCGGCGGCCAGTTCCATCCCGGCGAGCAGGTGCCGGCCCGCCTCGACCCAGCCGGGCCGGGTCAACGGCGCGAGAACGCCGATCCGCACGGAGGATCCGCCGGTCCGCTCCGGCCCGGGCGGCGATGGTGGCGTGGTCATGCGTCGGCGTCTCCTTCATGGCGGGTCGGGCGATCGACCGGTTCACCGTGGTAGTGGTGCGGGACATCGGCCCGCGTCCGCGGACCTGTCACGCGTCTTTCCGGGACAGGAGCGCGGCGATCAGGGCCGCGGTGGCAGGCGGGTCGGGCGGCTCGCCGTACGTGGCCGCGTAGACGCGGCGGGGCGGGCCGGACAGCTCGGACACCCGCATGTCCGGATGCCGGTGGGCCGACAGCGCCAGCCGGGGGAGGACCGTCACGCCCAGCCCTGCCGCGACCATCGCCTGCACGGCCACGTAGTCGTCGGTGGTGAACGAGATCCGCGGCTCGAAACCCGCCTCGGCGCACAGCGCGAGCAGGTGGGCCCGGCACCGCTCGCAGCCCGCGATCCACGCCTCGTCCGCGTACGCCGCCAGGTCCGCCGCGCCGTCGTGCGCGGCGGAGGTGACGAGGAGGCTGGGGTCGTCGAGCAGGTGGACCAGCCGGACACCGTCGTCCTCAGGGCCGCTCTCGCCGTACCGGAAGATCACGGCGACGTCGGCCCCACCCGCCCGCAGCAGCCGCAGCGCCTCGGGCGGCTCGGCCTCCATCAGCCGCAGATCCAGCCCGGGGTGGTCCCGGGCGAGCCGCGCGGCGGCGGCCGGGATGAACGTGCCGAGGGCGGAAGGGAACGCGGCCAGCCGCACGCGCCCGGCCCGCAGCCCGACGTGCGCGGACAGCTCCTCGGACGCCGCGTCGAGGCGGCCGAGGATCTCCGCGCCCCGCTCGGCGAGCAGGTGGCCCGCCTCGGTGAGGCGGATGCCGCGGCCCACCCGCTGCACCAGTCGCGCGCCGGTCTCCGCCTCCAGGCGGGCGAGGTGGTGGCTCACCGACGGCTGCGAGTAGTGCAGTTCCCGCGCCGCCGCGGTCACCGTGCCGGTCCTGGCCACAGCCACCAGCACCCGCAGCCGTACGACGTCGAGCGGCATTCATCGATCCCGTCTATGGATTCGCCTCAGAAGTTCAGTTGGACCTATTGTCCGGCACCGGGCCAGGCTGGGGCCATGACGAACATCCGCGACATCCGCGACATCCTGGACGCCCGGCGGCTCATCGCCCCCCACCTGCCCGAGACCCCCATGTGGTCCTATCCCGTGCTCGACCGGGCCGTGGGCGCCGAGGTGCACGTCAAACACGAGAACGTCCAGCCCACGGGGGCGTTCAAGGTCCGCGGCGGCATCACGCTGCTGGCCCGAATGAACGACAGGGCCCGCGGGGTCGTCGCGTACTCGACCGGCAACCACGCCCAGTCCGTCGCGTACGCCTGCCGCCTGTACGGCGTGCCGTGCGCGGTCCTCATGCCGGAGAACCCGAACCCGGCCAAGGTCGCGGCGGTCCAGGCGCTGGGGGCGGCCGTCGAGGTCCGGGGCGCGACGATGGTGGAGGCCGCCGGGCACGCGCGCGACCTCGCGGAGCGCACCGGACGCAGGCTGATCAGCCCGGCCGACGAGCCGGACATCCTGGCCGGGGTGGGCACGCTTTATGTCGAGATGTTCACCGCCCGGCCGGACCTGGAGGCGGTGTTCGTGCCCGTGGGTAGCGGCAGCGGGGCCGCCGCCGCGTGCCTCGCCGCCGCCGCGCTCGCGCCGGGCTGCCAGGTGATCGCCGTTCAGTCGGCCCAAGCCCCGGCCGCGTACGACTCCTGGCGGCTGGGGGAGCTCGTGACCCGGCCGGTCAAGACCGTGGTGGAGGGGCTCGCGACCGGCTCGGCGTTCGCGACGCCGCAGGCGGTGATGCGGGAGAGGCTGGCCGGTTTCGTGCTGGTGGACGATGACGACATCCTGCGGGCACAGCGCCTCCTGCTCGCCGAGGCCCACACCCTGGCCGAGGGCGCGGGAGCGGCCGCCCTCGCGGGGCTGCTAGCCAGGCGGGAGGAGTTCGCCGGGCGGAAGGTCGCCGTCGTCTGCACGGGCGGCAACGCCGGCCCGGCCGAGCTGGGCCGCCTGCTGGAGGCGGCAGAATAGACGACCGATCGGTCGGTCGTATATTGTGCGGGGGTGACACACGACGGCCGGCGGCTACGCGGACTGCGCAGCCGCGAGACGATCCTGCGGCAGGCGGTGGAGCTGTCCTCCGTCGAAGGGCTCGACGGGCTCTCCCTCGGGCGGCTCGCGACGGCGACCGGGGTCAGCAAATCCGGGCTTTTCGCGCACTGGCCCGACAAGGAGCACCTGCAGCTCGACGCCGTGGAATGGGCCGTCCGGCAGTGGACCGAGCAGGTGGTTGGGCCCGCTATGCGCGCCCCCGCCGGCGTACGCCGCCTGTTCGCGCTGCACGAGGCGCGGCTCACCTTCTACCGCGACGGTGTGCTGCCCGGCGGATGCTTCTTCTTCGCCGTCCAGGCCGAGTTCGACGACCGTCCCGGCGCCGTCCGCGACCGCCTCTCGCGGTCCATGCGCGAGTGGCAGGGGCTCATCCGCGGCATGGTCGCGGAGGCCGTGACGCTCGGCGAACTCGTCGACGACGCCGATCCGGCCCAACTGGCCTTCGAGATCGAGGCGCTCGGCGAGATGGTGATCGTCCATTCCCGGCTGTACGACGGGGCGCAGGCCCTCGTCCATTCCCGCCGTGCCGTGCTCGCGCGGCTGCGTGCGCTCTGCCCCGACCCCGAACTTCTCCCGGAGGACTGACATGACCGCAGGTGGCGTCCACGAGACCGTCCAGGTGCACTTCGACGACCTCGACGCGATGGGGCTGCTGCACAACTCGCGCTACGCCGTGCTGGTCGAGCGGGCGATCGGCGCGTTCTGGCACCGGCTCGGCTGGGCGTCGGACCCCGCCAGGTCGGCGTTCAGGGACGTGCTCATGGCCGTCCGCGAGTTCAAGGTGACCTACCACGTGCCCATCGCGGAGCCGGGCGAGCATTCGGTGCACTTCTGGCTGGAGCGGATGGGCCGCACCAGCGGGGTGTACGGCTTTCGCGTGCTGTCCGCGGACCGCGCCACAGTGCACGCGGAGGGCTACCGCGTCAACGTCAACCTGGATCCGGCCACGTTCCGGCCGGTGCCGTTCAGCGACGAGATCCGCGCGGCCGCCGCGCCGCTGTGTCTCCCGGCGCTCACGGCGCTCCCATAGCAGCGCCGGATTCAGGGGCCGAGGTCGAGGCGGGTGGCCTCCTCGACCTCGTGCAGGCTCTGCCGGGTGAGCTCGAGCTCCGAGGTCAGGTCGTCGAGCGCCCGGGCGCCGCCGCCCCCGGCGTCGGCGGTCGCGGTCATGGCGGAGATCTCGACGGCCCGGGCGACCAGGCCGTCCAGGCTGATGGCGCCCGACTGCAGCCGGGCCAGCACCCGCTCGCGCGCGCCCGACAACCGGTCGTACACCCCGCGCTGGGCGTCCAGGGCGGCGATCGAACGGTCGAGCTCGCCCGCGACCTCCTGCCGGGCCGTCCGCCTGGCCTGCGTGAGCCGCGCGCGCTCCTGCTCGAGGAACCGGGGGTCGAAGCGGGCCAGCGCCGCGCCGGTGACCGAGGCGTGCCCGGCCAGCCGGCGCAGGGTCTCCACGGTGTCGTCCACCTGCGGGCGCATGGCGGCGATCCGGTCGAGCAGGATCTGCCCGCGCATCGAGGCGGCCAGATCGGCGAAGGACGCGGCGGCCTGCTCCGCCCGCCGCAGCCACGCCTCCTCCACGCTGCCGCGTGCGACAGGCGGGGCCTCCGGCCGCGTACGGCTCTCACCCTTCGTGGACTGCCAGGCGGAGGCGAACGCCTTGATGAGCCACACCCCCACCCCGGCGACGGCCACGCCCGCCGGGGGGAGGGCGACGGCCCAGGCCGCGCCGGCGGCAGTGGCGCCGAGGAGCAGCGCCCAGGGGTCGCGCAGTTCGTCGGTGAAGCGGGACACAGGCAGGGGGCTCCCGGTCAGAAGTTGGAGATCACAGCGGTGAACACCTCGTCGATGCTCCCCGGCTTGCGTGAATCGTAGGCCGCGGCGTCGGTGGTCTGCGAGATCCGCCGCAGGACGTCGAGGTCGGCGTCGGCGCCGTAGGCGATGGTGAACATCCGCACGGTCTCCTGCCCCGCCTCCTTGCGCAGTTCGGGCAGCAGATTGTCGAGCGAGATGGAGTTGTTGTCCTCGTTCTTGCCGTCGGTCAGGAACACGACCGCGTTGATCGCGTCGTCGCTCTGGTGCCGCGTCACGTGCTCGTACGACGCGAGGGCCGTGTCGTACAGGCCCGTGCCGCCGCTGGGGATCAGGCCGTTGATGCGGTTCTTGAGCCGCGACTGGTTGCCCGTGCCCAAGGGGACGAGCTCACGGTAGTCCTTGTCGCCGTCCTGCTTGAGGCTGAACAGCCAGAGGCCGACGCGGTCGTTCGGGCCGAACTGCGGCAGCGCGTTGATCGCGGCCTGCTTGGCGAGGTCGAGCTTGGTCTTGCCGGTGCCCGCGACGTCGGCGCCCATCGAGCCGGAGACGTCCATGACCATCAGGACGTTGGCGGGCTTGCGCAGTTCGGCCCAGCTGCCGAGGATCCGGTCGAGAACCCGTGGAGCCGGCGCGCTGAGCGTGGTGGCCGGTTGCTTGGGGTCGAGGCCGTTGGCGGTCGTGATGAGGTTGCCCGGCTTGCCGTCGAAGGACCGGAAGGCGTACTTCTCGAACACCTGCTGCCGCTCGGGCGCCTGGAGGTACTTCAGGAAGTCCGCCGCCGCGGCCTGCTTCGCGGCGTCCGCCCAGGACAGCACGGCGTACGGGTGGTCGGAGAGGAGCGTGCCCTCCTTGGGGTAGATCGCGACCAGCGGCACCTTCGGCTTGGCGTGGTCACCGAGCGTCTTCGGGTCGCCCGTCGGATTGCCCTGGTTGTAGTCCCACACCGACTTCTCCTCCACCGTGACGGCGGAGATGTACGACATGGCCGTCCCCGAGTCGTCGGCGTGCTGGAGGTTGGACAGGAAGGTCAGCGTGGTGTCGCCGTAGTGGACGATGGACCGCTCGACTCCCTTCACGAAGTCACGCGTCTTCGCCGCGGCCACGTCCCGCTCCGTCAGGTCGCCCGACAGGCCGGTGGCCGCGAAGTAGGCCCCCACGGTCGCGTTCAGGCCCGAGGTGGAGAAGTTCGGGTTGGTCTTGCCGAGCCGGAACCGCCCCCATTCCGGGTGGTCGTACCTCGCCCAGCCCTTCGGGTCGTTGGCCAGGTCCAGGATGTCGGACCAGCCGATCTCCTTGGACGGCCAGCCGAGCGCCTGGGCCATGGGCTTGGGCATCGCGATGACCAGGGGAGACGTGGCGACCGTCGGATTTTCCGCGGAAACAGGGGACGCCTGATCGCCGCCCTCGACGCGCTGCCGCAGGAGGGTGATCCAGCCGGTGCTCGCCGGCGTCCACACGTCGGGCTTCGGGCCGTCCTGCCGCTCGTCCCAGCCGCGCGCCAGCGCCTGCATCGCCCCGCCGGACGCCTTGGAGGTGACGACCACGTCGACGCAGCGCCCGTCCACCTCGCGGCCGTTGTAGTCCTTGGCCATCGTGCGCAGCAGTTCGGCCTTCTCGCTGGAGGCGGCGATGTTCAGCGTGATCCCGTCGCCGCCGCAGGCGCGTACGTCCGCCGTCCCGCCCCCGACGGCCTTCCCATCGCCGGACGCCCCGCCGAACAGCAGCCTCAACCCGACGATGAGCGCTCCCGCGAAGACGACCGCGACGATGAACGGAGCCATGCTGCGACGGCGCTTCTGCTGCGGTGGGGGGTACACGGTCTCCTCCATTGCTCCGGGATGCCTGCATTCATCCCGACGAATGGCGGTTCACCTTAGTTGCGGATCATCTCGTCTCGCTAACGCATCCACCCCTTTTCCCTCATCACATGGTTCGATGATCCTCCGTAATCTGTCGGTCACGCTGAGTAAAGTCCGCTCCATGCCGAAGCTCGTCCACCAGCAGACCGTCGACTTCTTCCACGACCGCCCCGTCGCCGCCGTGGAGTTGCTGCGCGCGGTCGGCGGCATCGACCCGCCCCGGTACGCCATGGCCACGGCGGAGGCGGCGGACGCCACGCAACTGACCCCCGTGGAGTACCGCGCGGACGCGGTCGTGGTGCTCCGCGATGACACGGGTGCGGCGTGCCTCGCGGTGATCGTCGAGGTGCAGTCGCGCCGCGACGCGCAGAAACGCTTCAGCTGGCCCGTGTACGTCGCCGCGCTGCGCGCCCGGCTGAAGTGCGACACCGCCCTGCTGGTGATCTGCCTGGACCGGGCGGTGGGCCGCTGGTGCGAGCAGCCCATCTCCATGGGCCCGAGCGGGATCGTCACACCGGTGGCGATTCATTCGGGCCGGCTGCCTCTGGTCACGGATCCGGAGGAGGCACGCACGCATCCCGAATTGGCCGTGCTGTCTGTGGCCATGAACGGCGACCATCCCGACATCGACAAGGGGCTGGAAGCCATGCTGGAAGGTCTCAAGGCGACGAGCCAGGAGGGCTTCCCGTTATATTTGAACTACGTGTTCGGCCAGATACCCACGGTAGCGGGCGAGCGACTTAAGGAGCTCCTGATGACAGCGTCAGCCGACTACGAGAAGGTCATCGGTGACCGCTACTTCGCCGAATGGGTGAACAAGGGCCGGGAGTTGGGCCGTCAGCAGGGACGAGAAGAGGGCCGGGAAGAGGGGCGGGAAGAAGGCCGGGAAGAGGGCCGTGCGGAGGGTGAGATCGAGGCGATCCTCGCCGTGCTCGACGCCCGGGGCTTGGAGATCCCCTCCGAGGCGCGTGAGCGGATCAGCCGCTGCTCCGACCTCAACATGCTGGGTAAGTGGATCCGCCGGGCGGTCACGGTGAACTCCGTCGACGACCTTTTCTCCTGAGGCTCGCGGGCCCTTCCCCTCCACCTGAACGCGTCGCGCCCGTTCCGCGCGGGCGCGGCCGTGATGCTCCCAGGCGACGCATTCTTGGTGCTCCGCGGCGGACGCGGGCGTGGCGTGCGCCGCTCGTCCCGGCCGCCTTGATAGTGAAACATTCAGCGAACTCCGCCGCCCTGCCAGCGGCGATACCGGTTCACCTGCGTGAAGGCGGGGGCGTCGAACCGCTTCGTTGACCGCCATCGCGCGCGCTCGTATGTTTGCGCTAACAGTCAGTGGCATGGACGCTGTTCACCTTTCTGAACGCCTCCGCTCCTTCCTGTGCGTGCCTCCCCGCTGTCCGCTCGTACGCCGGTCGCCCGGACCGGTGTGTTCATCAGCCATGCAACGAAAGGGAGAAAGCGATGTCCTTACGCAGACGTCCCCAGCTGATGCTGGGGGCGGCCACCGCGGTGGCGGTCGCGTCGGCGGGGTTCGCCGCCCTGGCGCCGGCGGCCAACGCGGCCCAGGGGTGCCGTGTGACCTACACGATCGCCTCTCAGTGGCAGGGCGGCTTCGTCGCCGATATCGCGATCACCAATCTCGGCGATCCGCTGTCGGACTGGACCCTCAAGTGGTCGTTCGGCGCCGACCAGCAGATCACCGGCGGCTGGGGCGCCACGTACTCGCAGAGCGGCACCGCGGTGACCGCCACGAATGTCTCCTACAACGGCTCGATCGGCACCGGCGGCACGACCTCGATCGGCTTCCAGGGGACCTTCGGGTCGTCGAATCCCGTGCCCTCGTCGTTCGTCCTGAACGGGACCGCCTGCACGGGCTCGGTCGGCGGGTCCCCGTCCGCCACGCCATCCCCGCCACGCAGTCCGTCGCCCAGCCCGAGCCCGACGCGTAGTCCGTCGCCCAGCCCGACCCCGACGCCCGGTGGTAACACCGGCGGCCTGGTCGGCTGGGCCGCGATGAACGGCGGCACCAGCGGCGGCGGCAACGCGGCCACGGTCTCGGTGAGCAGTGCCTCTGCCCTGACCAGCGCGATCCAGGGGACGACCGCCTCGGTGGTCCGGGTGTCCGGCACGATCTCGTGCTCGGGAATGCTCAGGGTCGGCTCGAACAAGACGATCGTCGGCGCGTCCGGCGCCGCGCTCGTCGGCTGCGGCCTGAACGTGTCCAACGCGAAGAACGTGATCATCCGGAACCTGACCTTCCGGAACTGGGACGACGACGCCATCAACGTGCAGTACTCGACCAACGTGTGGATCGACCACAACACGCTCTCCAACGGGTACGACGGCGCGATCGACGTCAAGCGGGCGAGCGACTACGTGACCGTGTCGTGGAACCGGGTCTTCAGCCACGACAAGACGATGCTGCTCGGCCACAGCGACGACAACGGCGCGGAGGACCGCGGGCACCTGCGGGTGACCTACCACCACAACTGGTTCGACGGCACCGTCCAGCGCAATCCACGTGTGCGCTTCGGCAACCCCGTGCACGTGTTCAACAACTACTACAACAACAACCGCGGGTACGGCGTGGCCTCCACGCAGGAGGCGGGCGTGCTGGTCGAGGGCAACTACTTCGAGAACGTCGGCGACCCCTACCACCGGGGCGAGGGATCGTCGCCTCCGGGCAACCTCGTGGCACGCGACAACTACAAGGTCGGGTCGGGAGGCGGCGACACCGGCGGCAGCGTGGCGTCCATTCCGTACTCCTACGCCCTCGACACCCCGTCGAGCGTGAAGTCGATCGTCATTGGCGGCGCCGGCGCGCGCTGAGCACCCCTGTCCGGCCAGGCGTACGATCCCCGGCCGCCGTCGCGCTCTCGCGGCGGCGGCCGGCGGGGGAGGGCCGTGATGAGCCTCAGGCCCTTCCCCGTCGCACGACCGGCGTCAGGCCGCGCCGTGCCAGCCGCCGTAGTCGGCGAGGAAGAGGGCCTCGGTCGTGATGACGCGGCGCAACTCCTCCAGGACGACCCGCTCGTTCGGGGCGTGGATCGAGGCGCCGTCGTCCTCGGCGCCGTACAGCAGGATCTCGGCCTCGGGGAACTGCCGGGCGAGGGCCGCCACCAGCGGGATCGAGCCGCCCTGGCCGACCTGGCGCGGCGCCCGGCCGAAGGCGCGTTCCATCGCCCGCTCGGCCGCGTTCATGGCGGGGCCGCCCGGCTCGATCTGGAAGCCGGAGCCGCTGACGAAGTCGCTGAACGAGACCTCGGCTCCCCACGGAGCGACCTTCTCCAGGAAGGCCGTCACGTCGTCCAGCGCCTGCCTGGCGTTCCCGCTCGCGGGGACGCGGATGGTGACGCGGGCCCGGGCCACCGCCTGGACCGCGTTGATCGCGCCGCTCACGGTCGGCACGTCCAGCCCGGTCACCGTGATCGAGTACGACGCCCAGAGCCGGTCGGCGAGCGAGCCGGTCCCGACCAGCGACACGTTGTCGAGCACCCCGGCGAGCGAGCGGAACTCCTCCTCCGGCGGCGCCGCGCCGGGGAAGGTCCCCGGTTCGAGGCCGGGCACCCGTACGTTCCCCTGGTCGTCGTGCAGGGAGGCCAGCATGCGCATGAGCGCGGTCAGCGCGTCGGGCGCGGCGCCGCCGAACGCGCCGCTGTGCACGGCCTCGGCGAGCGTGCGGACCTCCACGGTGAACGCGGCCATGCCGCGCAGCGACGTGGTGAGCGAGGCGTCGCCCACCTGGGGGTTGCCGACGTCGGCGATGACCATGGCGTCGGCGCGCAGCAGTTCGGGGTTGGCCTCGACGAACGACTCCAGGCGCTCGCCCGCGTACTCCTCCTGGCCCTCGATGATGACCTTGACGCCGACCGGGAACCGGCCGTCGAAGGCGCGCAGCGCGGCCACGTGGGTGATGACGCCGCTCTTGTCGTCGGCCGCGCCCCGGCCGTACATGACCCCGTCGACGACCGTGGGGTCGAACGGCGGGGTGCGCCACAGGGCGAGGTCGCCGGCGGGCTGCACGTCGTAGTGCGCGTAGAGCAGTACGGTCGGCGCTCCCTCGGGAGCGGGCGCCTCGGCGAACACGGCGGGGAAACTGCCCTCGATGGGGATCTGCCGGACGTGGGGAAGGCCGGCGGCGCGCAGCAGTCCCTCCACGAGCGCCGCGGCCTCAAGCACCGGGGCCTCGGGGTGGCCGGGGAACGCGACGGAGGGGATGGCGGCCAGACGCTTGAGATCCTCGACCGTCTGCGGCATGCCCTCTTCGACGACGCGCTCGATCTCCTCAGGTGTCACGGCGTTCTCCCCCGGATGTGCGTGGGTCTTCCCGGTGTTCGGTGGACCCAATTTGACCACACGGCCCGCGAGGCCCGTCTCGCGCGTCTGGACGGCCCCAATCTACCTTGACGGATTTCGTTGCTGTGGCATGTCGATGTAGCGGAATTCGAACTTCTTCCACACTGAAGCCACGTAATCACTTGGCAAACCGTGGAAGTGACGTGCAGACTGTCCCCAGCGACGGATCACCTGAGGGAAGGTTGCGATGACGCGCCCCGACAGTCTCAAGGCCGCACAGGACAATCTCTGGATGCACTTCACGCGCCACTCCTCCTACGCGGGAGGGGAGGTGCCCATGATCGTGCGCGGCGAGGGCGCCTACATCTACGACATCCACGGCAAGCGATACCTCGACGGACTCGCCGGACTGTTCGTGGTCCAGGTCGGCCACGGCCGCGCCGAGCTGGCCGAGGCCGCCGCCAAGCAGGCCCAGGAGCTCGCGTTCTTCCCGCTGTGGTCGTACGCGCACCCCAAGGCGGCCGAGCTGGCCGCGCGGCTCGCGTCGCTCACCCCCGGCGACCTCAACCGCGTCTTCTTCACCACCGGCGGCGGCGAGGCCGTCGAGTCGGCCTGGAAGCTGGCCAAGCAGTACTACAAGCTCAAGGGCAAGCCGCTGAAGACCAAGGTCGTCAGCCGGTCCATCGCCTACCACGGCACCCCGCAGGGCGCGCTGTCGATCACCGGCATCCCGGCGCTCAAGCAGGTGTTCGAGCCGCTGGTGCCCGGTGCGATCAAGGCTCCCAACACGAACCTCTACCGCGCCGACGAGATCTCCGGGTTCCCCGGCCTGGAGAAGGACCCGGAGGCGTTCGGCCGCTGGGCCGCCGACCAGATCGGCAAGGCCATCGAGATGGAGGGCCCGGAGACCGTGGCCGCCGTCTTCGTCGAGCCGGTGCAGAACGCCGGCGGCTGCTTCCCGCCGCCCCCCGGATACTTCCAGCGGCTGCGTGAGATCTGCGACGCCCACGACGTGCTGCTCGTGTCGGACGAGGTCATCTGCGCCTTCGGCCGCCTCGGCACGATGTTCGGCGGCCAGAAGTTCGACTTCGTGCCGGACATCATCACCTGCGCCAAGGGCCTGACCAGCGGTTACTCGCCGATCGGGGCGATGATCGCATCGGAGCGGCTGTTCGAGCCGTTCAAGAGCAGCACCGAGACCTTCGCGCACGGCTACACCTTCGGCGGCCACCCGGTGTCGGCCGCCGTCGCCCTGGCCAACCTCGACATCTTCGAGAGGGAGGGCCTGCTGGAGCACGTCACGGCCAACGAGCCGGTCTTCAAGGCCACTCTCGACCGGCTGCGTGACCTGCCGATCGTCGGCGACGTCCGCGGCTCGGGCTACTTCTACGGCATCGAGCTGGTCAAGGACAAGTCCACCAAGCAGACCTTCAACGAGGAGGAGTCGGAGCGCCTGCTGCGCGGATTCCTCTCCAAGGCGTTGTACGACGCCGGCCTGTACTGCCGGGCGGACGACCGTGGGGACCCGGTCGTGCAGCTCGCCCCGCCGCTGATCTGCGGCCCGAAGGAGTTCGACGAGATCGAGTCGATTCTCCGCGCGGTGCTCACGGAGGCGTGGGCACGCCTGTAGACCGTGGCGCTCGTGCGGCCGGGGTAGGGGGCGACCGTGACGAGTGACCACCTGAAAGGACACCACTCATGAAGATCGGCGTGCCCGCCGAGGTCAAAAACCATGAATACCGTGTCGCCGCCACCCCGGCCGGCGTCCACGAGCTTGTCCGTCACGGTCACGAGGTCGACGTCCAGCGCGGCGCCGGCCTCGGCTCCTCCATCACCGACGAGGAGTACCTCGCGGCCGGCGCCAAGATCGTCGAGAGCGCCGACGAGGTGTGGGCCGAGTCCGAGATGATCCTCAAGGTCAAGGAGCCGGTCGCCGAGGAGTACGACCGTCTCCGCGCGGACCAGATCCTGTTCACCTACCTCCACCTGGCCGCGTCCCGGCCGTGCACCGACGCCCTGCTCGCCGCCGGCACCACCGCCATCGCGTACGAGACCGTCCAGGCCGGCAACGGGCTGCCGCTGCTGGCCCCGATGTCTGAGGTCGCCGGGCGGCTCGCCCCCCAGGTCGGGGCGTACAACCTGATGCGCTTCAACGGTGGCCGCGGCGTGCTCCCGGGCGGCGTGCCCGGCGTGGCCCCCGCCAAGATCGTCGTGATCGGCGGCGGCGTCGCCGGCCTCAACGCGGCGCAGATCGCCGTCGGCATGGGCGCGGACGTGACGATCCTCGACGTCAACATCGACCGGCTGCGCTCCATCGACGCCATCTACCAGGGCCGGCTGAAGACGCTGGTCTCCACGTCGTACGCGATCGAGCGGGCCGTGCTGGAAGCCGACCTGGTCGTCGGCGCGGTGCTCATCCCGGGCGCCAAGGCCCCGAAGCTCGTCGGCAACGACCTGGTCTCCCGGATGAAGCCGGGCTCGGTGCTGGTCGACATCGCCATCGACCAGGGCGGCTGCTTCGAGGACTCCCGCCCGACCACGCACGACGACCCGACGTTCCTGGTGCACGAGTCGGTGTTCTACTGCGTGGCCAACATGCCGGGCTCGGTGGCCAACACCTCCACCTTCGCCCTGACGAACGCCACCCTGCCCTACGTCGTTAAGATCGCCGACAAGGGCTGGAAGGACGCGCTGCGCGCCGACCAGGCGCTCGGCCTCGGCCTCAACACCCACGCCGGCGTGCTCACCAACGAGCCTGTCGCGGTGGCCCACGACCTGTCGTACACGCCGGTCGCGGAGATCCTCGCCGCCTGATCGGGCACCTGATCGGGCACCTGATCGGGCACCTGGGGGGATGGACGGCGGGCGGGGCGGCGACGCGCCGCCCGCGCCCGCGCGGCAGGGGGCGTGATCGGTCAGGTGAGCCCGATCGCGAGGCGTCTGCGCAGGTCTCTCGCGGTGCCGAGCACGTGATCGACCTCGGCGGGGGTGGGCAAGGGGGCGGTGCCCGGCCGCAGCAGCGTGGCGCGCACCAGAGCGAGGTGCTCGACAGCGGCCCTGTGCAGTCCGCTCGCCCTGGCGAGCCGTCCCACGGTGTCCGCGGGACCGGTCTCGTCCGCGCCCGGCAGGCCGTCCGCGGCCAGGCTCCCGGTCGCCATCTCCGTGATGACCAGATCCCACGTGCCGAGGATCTCGACCAGGTCCGCCGGCTCCGCCGCGGAGTCGCCGCGCCTGCGCGCCGCCGCCACGGCCAGTTCGGCGCGCGCGGCCTGGCCGGGTTCGGCGGGCCGGCTCCAGTGGGGCGGGGGCGGGTCGAGCAGGCAGTCCTCGGCCTCCGGGGACGCGCCGAGCAGGGGCAGCAGCGTCCGCAGTTCGACCATCGCGCCGTGGTGCCCGAACTCGGCCGCGCGCCTGAACCACTGGCGCCCGCCCCTCAGGTCGTTGTGCTCCGCGACGAGCAGCAGCGCCAGGCGGAAGGCGGCCTCGGGGTCGTCGGCGGCGGCTCGCCCGTACCAGTAGGCCGCCGCCTGCTTGTCGTCCATCCGGGCGCTGACGAGGCCGGCCATCCGCCGCGCGTCTGGCCGCCCGGTGCGCGCCGCGCGTTCGAAGCAGGCGCGCGCGGTGGGTAAGTCGCCCCGGCGCAGCGCGAGGTCCCCGAGGCGGAAGGCCGCCCCGGGGTGGTCGGTGCGGGCCGCCAGCCGGTAGAAGGCCTCCGCGCCCTTCTCGTCGCGGGCCGTGTGCAGGAGCAGGGCCATGTGATAGGCGGCCTCGGCGTGTCCGCCGCGGGCCGCGTACTCCCACCAGTGCAGCGCCTCGGCCTCGTCGCCCGCGGCGTAGCCGAGGAAGCCCAGATCGTGGGCCGAGCGCAGGTCGCCGTCCAGGGCCGCCCTGAAGTGCCAGCGCCGGGCGCCCATGCCGTCGCCCTGGTCCTCGCACAGCAGGGCAAGCCGCCGGGCCGCGTGGCGCGAGCCGTCCTCGGCCGCCCGCTCGAACCACTGACGCGCCGCGTCGGCGTCGCCGCGCCTTTCGAGCAGCAGCGAGGCCAGGTTCGTCGCGGCGTCCGCGTCGCCGGTGGCCGCGGCCAGTTCGAACCAGCCGATGGCCTCCTCGGTCGTGCCGTGCGTGCGGTGCCACAGCCCGAGGTTGTAGGCGCTGTCGACGTTGCCAGCCCGCGCCGCCCTTTCCCACCAGTGCCGGGCGCCCAGTCGGTCGTCGCGCTCCGCGCACAGCCGGCCCAGCCGGTGCGCCGCGTCACGGTCGCCGTCGCGTGCCCTGTCGAGCAGGTTCGCCTCGGCCGGATCCAGGGGTTCAGAGGCACGCGGGACCGGTATCCCAGGCCAGGCCGCCGCCTCCGTCGCTCCCACTAGTGTCATGGGAGACAGGGTGGCACGTAACCGAGTTGTCACGGAGGGTTATTGGCAAGACGTTGGGGTCATGGGACGCGCTCGAACCTGACGAAGCCCACGTACATTCCCATGCCGCAGGCGTAGCGCAGCCGCCCCTCGGGACGGGCCGCGAGCCGCACCACGCGCTCGCCGTTCACGGGGAGCACGACGTCGTGGTCGTCGATCGCGACCGTGCGGGTGCAGCCCCCGTTGTCCCTCGTCCTGAAGACGATCTCGACGGGCCGGCCGGCGGCGGCGACCGCGACGCCTGGCCGGAAACCCCGTCCGGTCGCCCAGACCGTGAGCCGCTGTACGCCGTCGGCCCCGGTGAGCGCGCGACCCGCCGCGGCGGCGGGAGAGCCGAACCGCGCCTGCGAGAGGTCCGGCAGCCAGCCGCCGAGCCGCAGTCCCGAGCCGATGGTGAAGAGCCCGGCGGCCAGGGCCGCGACCCCCGCCAGGGCGGCCAGCCTGGTCGAGGCGAGCCTGCGCACCAGCAGTCCGAGGGCGGCGAGGGCGGGAGTAGTCCCGGTGGCGAGCCCCGCGAGCGCGGCGGCGCCCCCGGCCGCCGAACCCGTGGAGACGGCCACGACCTCCATGCCGACCGTGACGCCACAGGGAACGAGGATCGTGGCCATGCCCAGCCCGGCAGCCCGCACGACGGTGGGGGAGCGCGCACCGGCCCGCGTGGCCTTCGCGCCGGCCGCGCCGCATGCCGGAGGGCGATCACGCCCGAGGTCTGTGGTGGCGCGTCCTGGCAAGGCTCCGACGATCGGGACGCGTGCGGGCCCTTCTCCCGCCGGTGAGCAGCCCGTCTCGCGACGCCTGCGGAGCATCCGTACGGCGAGCACGACCACGACGGTCCCCGCGGCGACGAGCAAGGCCGCCCGGGTGCCAGGGCCGATTCGTACGGCCGCGCCCGCCAGACCGAGCAGCGCTCCGAGTGCGGTGTGGGCGGCCAGCCTGCCGGTCAGGAACGCGACCACCGGCGGGAGGGCGCGGGACGGGCGGCCCGCGTTCCCGGATGCGTTCTCAAAGGCGTTCGC
This sequence comes from Microbispora sp. H11081, assembly GCF_012999535.1. Lineage (GTDB taxonomy): Bacteria > Actinomycetota > Actinomycetes > Streptosporangiales > Streptosporangiaceae > Microbispora. Next base: position 75,358 of record NZ_JABBWV010000016.1, on the reverse strand, counting down.
AGAGGTGTTCGCAGTGGCGTTCCCCGGGGCCTTTCGGGAGACAAGGCCGATGAGGAGGCCGCCCTGTACGGCGGCGCACGACGCCGTGCCCGCGGCCAGGCCGGCGGCGAGGCCCCCGGCGAATAGGGCGGCCGGGTTCACGGGTCAGCCGGTGAGCGCGAGGTCGTCCAGTGCGCCGGTCTTCGCCGCCTCCACGAGCGAGCCGAGCTGGTCGAGGCTCATCTCCACCTTCTGGCCGAAGTCGTCGGTGATGACGACCTGACGCTCGGCCGGGGCGGCGGCGTCCACGAACAGCTCGGGGCAGCCGCAGCCGCAGTTGCCACAGAATCGGGCGATGGACTTCACGCCGGTCCTCCTCGTACGCCGGGGCCTTTGCTCGCAACGTAATGTGATCGCGTGGAGGCGGCCAGTAACAGTTCGCTGACCGGCCGGAGAGAAGACCGACACTCCCGGTGGGGGTCGAGGGGGACCCGGGGTCGCCGTCGCCGGAGCGGGCCGGGCGTCCGATCGAGGCGGCTACGGCGCGGGGGACTTCACGGACAGGCCCCGGGGAGTGGTCAGGCGCTGCGGGCTCGGCGGTGGGCGTCGCCGATGTAGTCGGAGAGCGCGTCGCGGGTCGCGCGCAGGGCGGCGTCCGAGGTGTCGAACGTGCGCTGCGCGACGCCGACGAACACGCAGTCGACGATGAGGAGCTGGCTGATCCGGCTGGCCAGCGCGCCGGGCCGGAACGCCGTCTCGCGCCCGGCGGAGACCAGGACGTGGTCGGCGAGCCCGGCCAGCGGCGAGCGCGGGTTGTTGGTGATCGCCACGACCGTCGCGCCGGCCTTGCGGGCGACCCGTGCCGGACCGAGCACGTCGGGCGTCTCGCCGGTGCAGCTCACCCCGACGGCGACGTCCCCCTCGCGCAGCAGCGCGGCGCTGGTGAGCGCGAGATGCGGGTCGGTGAAGTAGTGACCGGGCAGCCCGATCCGCATGAGCTTCTGCGCCATGTCGGCAGCGACGAGGCCGGAGGCGCCCACGCCGTAGACGTCCACGCGGCGGGCGGCGGTGACGGCGCCCACCACCGCGCCGAGCTCCGCGGGATCGAGCTGGGCCGCGGTGTCCGCGAGCGCCTGCGACTCGGCCCGCGTCACCTTGGCGATGACGTCGGTCAGGGGGTCGTCCGGCGCGAGGTCGCCAGGCACCAGCCGTTCCGGCTCGTCCCTGGCCACGGCCGCGGCCAGCGCGAACCGCAGTTGCGAGTAGCCGGCGAAGCCCAGCGCCCGTGCGGTCCGCACGATCGTCGCCTCGCTGATCCCCGAGACCGCGCTGATCTCCGTGATCGTGCTGCGGGCCACCATGGCGGGGTCGTCGAGGATGAGACGCGCGATGGTCCGGGCGGCGGGGGTGAGCGAGGGCAGCACCGCACGCACGGTCGCGATCGGGTTGACCGGTGCGGCGCCCTCGTTCTCGTTCATCACCTGCAGCCTCTCCTGTGGCGCGATCAGCTTTGATCCACTCGCCCGCCGGTGTTGGGCAAGGGGACCAGAAGTCCACATGTCGAGACAGGTGCGACGTGACCTGCACGCACCATCCGTCTCACGCGAGAACCTCCTGGGGCAGATTACACGTCTATGGCACTTTCTTTTATCGGCATTGATCTGGAAGTAAGTTTCCGCCAGTGACGTGATCACCGCATATTCCCGGGTCCCGTGCTGCGCGGCGAGCGGGCGGCCACTTTGACACCGAACAGTGTGAGTGGTTTATTACTCACATGACGAATCGAGCGCGGCGGCTGTCCACTGCCGAGGAACGACGGGAGACGGTCCTCGCCACCGCCATCGGCGCCTTCGCGGCCCGCGGCTACTGGGGCACGACCACGACGGAGGTGGCCAAGGCCGCGGGGATCTCCCAGGCCTATGTCTACCGGCTGTTCCCGAGCAAGGAGTCCCTGTTCGTGGCCGTCGTCGAGCACTGCTTCGTGAAAGTGCGCGGCGCGCTGGAGCAGGCTGTGGCCACCCACGGCGGCGGTTCGGCCGAGATGGTCCTGCGCGCGATGGGCGACGCCTATGCGCGCCTGATCACCGACAACGACCTGATGCTGATCCAGTTGCACGCCCAGGCGGCGGCGGTGTCCGAGCCGGCCGTGCGCGAGGCGGTCCGGCAGGGGTACGCCCGGCTGGTGGAGTACGTGCGCGGCGCCTCCGGCGGCGGCGAGGCCCAGGTCCAGGACTTCTTCGCTCGGGGCATGCTGTGCCACCTGCTGGTGTCCACGGGCGCCGGCGAGGTGGAGGCGCCTTGGGCGCGGACCCTCTCGGCGGGCATCACGCACTACTGAGCCCCTCCTGGGCGACATCGGCGGGGCTCGTGCCCCGCCTTTCTTTCCACCACGAAATTGAGTGGTCAACCACACACACTTGGAGTCGGAGATGCGTAAGACAGCCACGGGCACAGTGCTCACGGCCCTGGCGGCGGCACAGTTCCTCGTCGTGCTCGGCAACTCGATCGTCAATGTGGCGCTACCGCAGATCCGAGAGGGGGCCGGGCTGACCGACGGCGGCACGACGTGGGTCGTCAACGCCTATGGGCTGGCCTTCGGGGCGCTGCTGCTGGCCGGCGGCCGGGCCGCTGACCTGCTGGGGCACCGCCGTGTGCTGATGGGCGGTCTGGCGGTGTTCGGTGGCGCGTCGGCGGTGGCGGGGGTGACGTCGTCGGCGGGCCTGCTGATCGCCGCGCGAGCGGTGCAGGGCGTGGGCGCGGCGGCCGTCGCCCCGGCGGCGCTGGCCGTGGTCATGGGCCTGTTCCCGCCGGGCCCCGGGCGCGGCAGGGCGCTGGGGGTGTGGGGCGCGGTCTCGGGCGCGGGAGGCGCGGCCGGAGTCCTGCTGGGCGGGCTCCTCGCCCAGGCGTGGGGCTGGCGGGCGCTGTTCTTCGCCGTCGCCGCGGGGGCCTTCGCCGTGCTGGCAGCAGTCGCGGTCTCGGCTCCCCGGTCCGCCGAGCGCGGTGGCGGGCGTTTCGACCTGCTCGGCACGGCCATGATCACCCTGTCCCTGACGGGTCTGGTGTGGGGGCTGGCCACCGCACGTGAACAGGGCTGGACCGACGCGCGCGTCCTGGGCGCGCTCGCCGGCGCCCTCGTCTTCGGCACGCTGTTCGTCCTCGCCGAGCGCCGCCACGCCGACCCACTGGTCCCGCCGCGGCTGTTCCAGGGCGGCCGGGTGGCCGCGGCCAACGCGCTGATGGCCCTGTTCGGTTCGGTGTGGATCGCGCTGTTCTTCTTCCTGCCGCTCTACCAGCAGGAGGTCCTTGGGGAAGGGCCGCTGCTCACCGGGCTCGGGCAACTCCCCCTCGCCGGCGCGATCATGCTCGGCTCCGCCCTGTCGCCCCGGATCACCGCCCGGATCGGCGCGTCCCGAGCGCTGCTCGCCGCCCTGGTCGTCGAAGCCGCCGGACTGCTGTGGCTGTCGCGGATCAGCGCCGACGGCTCCTACCTCGCCGACGTGCTCGGCCCGAGCGTCCCTGTCGGGTTCGGTCTCAGCGTCGCGTTCGTCCAGCTCACCGCCCTGTCCATGGACGGCGTCGCCAAGGCCGACGCCGGCACGGCGGGCGGCTTGATCAACACCACCCGGCAGGTCGGCGGGGCCGCGGGCCTGGCCGTCCTGGCGACCCTCGCCGGATCGCTCACCGCCGGTTCCTCCCAGCCTCACCTCCAAGGCCTTACCGACGGCTACCGCGCGGCGTTCGCCGCCTCGGCCGTCGTCCTGCTCGCCACGGCCGTCCTGGCCGCCTGCCTGACGCGTCCGACCGAGAGGAACCCCGAGATGCGCACCATCGACGAGACCGCCCCGGTGATCGTCCGCCTGTCCACCACCATCGACGCCCCGCGTGACCGTGCGCACCGAGGAGTCGTGGGCCGGGGCGCCTGTCGAGGCCGCCGCCGAGCAACTCGGCCAGGCCCTGCACGCCTCGCTCCAATCCTGGCTCGCGGCCCTGAAGACCCGCGCCGAGCAGACCGCCTGATGACGACCCCCTTCGCCGCAGGACACCCGAACCACATCAAGGGAGAGGAATTCGCCATGGCCACCAAGCCCTACCTGATCGGCCACTACACCCCCGCCGTCGACGAGATCACCGCGACCGGCCTGACCGTCGAGGGCCACCTGCCGCCCGAGCTGAACGGCCGGCTGATCCGCAACAGCCACAACCCCAAGCCGGGCGTCACCCCGACGCACTGGTTCAAGGGCAGCGGCATGGTCCACGGGATCCGGCTGGGGGACGGCCGGGCCGAGTGGTACCGCAACCGCTGGGTCCGCACCCCCGCCCTGGACGGCGCCCCCTACATGACCGAGCACGGCCCGGACATGACCGCCAGCACCGCCGGCACCCACGTCATCGAGCACGCCGGACGCCTGCTCGCCCTGTGCGAGGCGAACTTCCCGTTCGAGCTGGACGCCGAGCTGGAGACCGTCGGCGCCTACGACTTCGACGGCAAGCTGCGCAGCGCGATGACCGCCCACCCAAAGACCGACCCCGTCACCGGGGAGCTGCACTTCTTCGGCTCCTCACCGTTCCCGCCCTACCTCCTTTACTACATCGCCGACGCCAAGGGCCGGATCGTCCACAGCGCCGAGATCCCCGGCGCGACCGCCTCCCTCAAGCACGACTTCGCGATCACCCGCCACCACGTGGTCTTCGTCGAAGGCTCGGTCACCTTCGACCCGGCCGAGCACTCCGGCATCCCCTACGGCTGGAGCGACGCCCAGCCCTCCCGCATCGGCGTCATGCCCAGAACCGACGACGGCGCCGCCGAGATCCGCTGGTTCGACATCGAGCCCGGCAACATGCTGCACGCCGCCAACGCCTACGAGGACGCCCGGGGCCGGATCGTCCTGGAAGGCCCCACCGTCGACCGCCAGGGCTTCCAGCTGTCCTGGAACTGGTGGGTCGGCGCGCCCGGCCGCTCCACCGAACCCGTCACCCGCTCCTACACCCGCCGCTGGGTCGTCGACCTCGCCCAGGGCAGCGTCGACGAGCAGACCATCGACGACCTCGCCGTGGAGTTTCCCACTCTCAACGAGGACTACCTCGGGACCGAGAACCGCTACACCTACGCCGTCTCCTTCCCCGACCAGGACGGCTTCGGCGGCTACGGAGTCGTCAAGTACGACCGCGCGACCGGCGCTCGCCGCGTCCACCAGGCCGGTGACGCCCGCCTGCCCAGCGAGGCCGTCTTCGTCCCCGCAGAAGGCGCCGTGAACGAGGACGACGGCTATCTCCTCACCGTCGTCTCCGACCTCAAGCAGGACGCCTCCCAGCTCCTGGTCCTGGACGCCACCGGCCTCGGCCGGATCGCCACCGTCCACCTGCCCCGTCGCGTCACCGGCGGCATCCACGGCTCCTGGATCCCCGACACCGACCAGTAGCCGATCCTGCGGGGCGGCCCCTCGCCGGGCCGCCCCCCTCGCGTAGGTCACGATCTTCGCCGTTCGCTACGTGACCTCTTCGTACAATGGTCCCCGCCGGCTAGCGGGTTCTCGCGAGGTGGCCATGCGCGTGCTGGGACTGATCTCGGGGACCTCACACGACGGGATCGACTGCGCTCTCGTCCGCTGGTCGGCGGACGGCGACGTGCTCAGCGGGGTCGTGGAGCACACCGGCACGGTGCCGTACCCGCCCGGCCTGAGGGCCGCGATCGTCGCCGCGCTGCCGCCGAACAGCACGGACATGGGCGAGGTCTGCCGTCTCGACACGCTCGTCGGGCAGGCGTTCGCCGATGCGGCGGCGCGCTGCCCGGCCGCCGACCTCGTCTGCTCACACGGGCAGACGGTGTATCACTGGGTCGAGGAGGGGCGTGTGCGCGGGACGCTCCAGCTCGGCCAGTCCGCCTGGATCGCCGAACGGCTCGGCGTCCCGGTCGTGTCGGACCTGCGGGTGCGCGACGTGGCGGCCGGAGGGCAGGGCGCGCCGCTCGTGTCCGCCTTCGACCTGCCGCTGCTGTCCCGGCTGCCCGCGTCGGCGGGGCGGGCCGGCGCCCTCAACCTCGGCGGCATCGCCAACCTCACCGTGGCTTCCACGGTGGGCGAGCCGCCGCTCGCCTACGACACCGGCCCGGCCTCGGCGCTGCTGGACGCGGCCGTGCTCGCCGCCACCGGCAGGCCGTACGACGAGGACGGCAGGCTGGCCGCGGCGGGGAAGGTCCACGAGGGCCTGCTGGCCGAGCTGCTCGCCGAGCCCTACTATCACCGGCCGCCGCCCAAGACGACGGGCAAGGAGCTGTTCCACGCGGGCTACCTGGAGCGGGTGGCCGTGCCGTACGCGCTGGGGCTCCCGGACCTGCTGGCGACGCTCGCGGCGCTCACCGCCGAGACGGTCGCGGCCGAGATCCGGCGGCACCGGCTCGGCACGGTGGTCGTGTCCGGCGGCGGGGTGCGCAACCCGGCCCTGATGCGCGCCCTGCACGTGCGGGCCGCGGGGTTGCGGCTGCTGCCGAGCGACGACCTCGGCGTGCCCTCGGATGCCAAGGAGGCGATCGCGTTCTCCTATCTCGGCTGGCTGACCGCGCACGGCCTGCCCGGCACGGTGCCCGCCTGCACCGGCGCGGCCGGGCCTCGGGTGCTCGGCACGATCACCCCCGGCCGCGGCCCGCTACGGCTGCCAGAACCGCTGGGCGCGCCGCCCCGGAGCGTCCGCATGGGCGCCGTTGACCCTGACACCGTGTGAGGCGCTGGAATCGGCCCATCATGTTCACCATCGGAGACTTCGCCAGGCACGGCCGCGTGTCGGTCCGCATGCTGCGCCACTACGACGCGATCGGGCTGCTGCGCCCGGCCCACGTCGATCCCGCGAGCGGCTACCGCTTCTACGAGGCGGGCCAGCTCGCCCGGCTCAACCGGATCACCGCGCTCAAGGACCTGGGCTTCACCCTCAGGCAGGTGCGTGAGGTCCTGGACGAGCAGGTGAGCGCGGAGGAACTGCGCGGGATGCTGCGGCTGCGGCAGGCGGAGCTGGAGGCGGCGATGGCCGCGGCGACGGCACGGCTGGCCCAGGTCGAGGCGAGGCTCCGGACGATCGAGAGTGAGGGACGAATGAGAACCGACGACGTGGTGGTCAAGCGCGTGCCGGCCGTCCGGGTGGCCGAGATGAGCGCCGTGGTGCGCAGCTACGGGCCGGAGGACATCAGCCCGGTCCTCGGCCCGCTGTTCGACGAGCTGTGCCGCAGGCTGGCCGATGCCGGGGTGACTCCCGTGGGGCCGGGGATCGCCTACTACGAGGACGCCCCGGGCGGCGACGGCGTCCTCGCGCACGCCGCCATGCCGGTCGCGGTGGCGCCCGCGGACGACGCCCTCACGGTCGTGGACCTGCCCGCGATCGAACGGGCGGCCACGATCGTGCACCGGGGTTCGATGGACGACGTCCTGCCGACCGCGCAGACGCTGGCGCGGTGGATCGCCGACGGCGGTCACCGGTCCGCCGGGTACGCGAGGGAGCTCTACCTGGAGGCCGGGGGAGACCCCGCCGGGTGGGTGACCGAGCTCCAGGAGCCGCTCGCCGACTAGAGGGGTCGCCTTCCTCGCCCCGGCAGGGCCGGCCGCCGGCCCTGCCGGGGGATGCCGTCAGCCGGACATCAGCCCGCTCCGGAGCCGTACGGACAGGAAGCGGGCGGCCTCGTCGAGCGCCTCGTCGGCCTCGTCGAGATGGCCGAAGTGGTTCTGGAACACGTGCGGCACCTGCGCCCAGACCCGCAGCGTGACGTCGACGTCGTCCGCCGCGGCGCGTGCGGCGAGCCGGACGGCGTCGTCCAGCAGGAGTTCGTTCGAGCCGGCCTGCACCAGTAAGGGCGGCAGGCCCCGCAGGTCGGCGAACATCGGGCTCGCCAGTGGATGGGCGGGGTCCTGGCCGGCCAGGTAGGGGGTGGCGAACGCCTGGATCGCCTCGCGCGTGAAGATCGGGTCGGCGTCCTTCTTGGTGGTCATGCTCTGCCCGGCGAGTGTCAGATCGACCCACGGGGAGAAGACGACGACGCCGGCCGGCTGTGGCAGCCCGGCGTCGCGGGCCGCGACGAGAGTGGCGATGGCGAGCCCGCCACCGGCGGAGTCGCCGGCGAGCACCAGTTCGTCCGGGCGTACGCCCTCGCCGAGCAGTGCCCGGTAGGCGGCGAGACCGTCGTCCACCGCGGCGGGGAAGGGGTGCTCGGGGGCCAGCCGGTAGTCCGGCGAGATCGTGCGCAGCCGGGCCCGGGACGCCAGTTGGCCCGCGATCCCCGTGTGCGTGGCGGGTGACCCCAGGACGTAGCCGCCGCCGTGGAGGTAGAGCAGCTGCCCCCGGCCGGTGGCGGTGTCCGGGGTGAGATCGAGCGCGGGAAGACCGCCGAGCGCCGTCTCGCGCACCGCGACGTCGTCGGGGGCGGGCCGGGTGAGGGCGGCGGCGAACCCGGCGCGCTGCTGTGCGAGCGTCGGGTTCGGGTGAACGGGGGCGTTGCGGTGCAGGGCGTCGACGGCCTCGCGCTGCAGGCGGGTCATCGGTGACCTCCCATGGGATCGAGGATGCGAGAATGTATTACTTGGAATGCGCTTATGTGAGCCTCAACCCGATTCCAAGGAAGATGATTCCTCCGAATCTATAGGAGCGGAAACTGTGACGGACGTCACTCGCCTGTTCGTCGACCTCGTGCGTGCCGAGACCCGGCTTTACAACGCGGTGAGCGACCGGCTGCGCGCCGAGCACGGAGTCGGCCTGGGCCAGTTCGAGTTCCTGGAGATCATCGACCGCATTCCCGGGTGCCGCGTGCTCGACATCGTGCGCGAGGTGGGGATCACGGTCGGCGCCGTGAGCAAGGCCGTCGACCGGCTGGAGGGGGCGGGCTTGTGCGTGCGCACGGCACATCCGGAGGACCGGCGGTCCTCCGTGCTCAGCCTCACGCCGGAGGGCTCGCGGATCCTGGAGGCCGCGCGTCCCACCGTCGCGAACGAACTGGCCGCCCGTACGGCACGCCTCCCCGCCGAGGACCTCGCCAGGACCGCCGCGACGCTCGCCGCCCTGCGCGCGGAGCTGGAGGAGTGCCGCCGGGACGAGGCGGCCTCATAGCCAGCCGGGCCTGACCAGGCCGGACTCGTACGCGATGACGACGAGTTGGGCCCGGTCGCGAGCGTGGAGCTTGGTCATCGTGCGGCTCACGTGGGTCTTGGCCGTCGCAGGGGACATGTAGAGCCGCGTGGCGATCTCGTCGTTGGTCAGGCCGGCGCCCACGAGCGCGAGCACCTCCCGCTCCCGCTCGGTCAGCGCGTCGAGGCTGGTCGTGATGCCCGGCTCCTTGGCGCGGGCGACGTACTCGGCGATGAGCCTGCGCGTCACGCCGGGGGACAGCAGGGCGTCGCCGGAGGCCACCACCCGCACAGCCTGGATCAGCTCGGCCGGCTCGGTGTCCTTGACCAGGAAGCCGCTCGCGCCCCCGCGCAGGGCCGCGAAGACGTACTCGTCCAGCTCGAACGTCGTCAGCATGATGATCTTGACGTCGGAGAGGGCGGGATCCTCCCCGATGCGGCGGGTGGCCGTCAGGCCGTCGGTGCCGGGCATGCGGATGTCCATCAGCACCACGTCGGGGCGCAGGTCCCGGGAGAGCAGGACGGCCTGCTCGCCGTCCGCCGCCTCGCCCACGACGGTCATGCCCTCCTGCGCGTCGAGCAGGGCGCGGAACCCGGCCCTGACCAGTGCCTGGTCGTCGGCGAGCAGGACACGTATCACATCGGCTCCTTCTGGCCGTCGGACAGGGGAAGAGGGAGCCGGGCCTCGACCCGGAAGCCGCCGCCCGGCCGGGGACCGGCCGTCAGCGACCCGCCGAGCGCGGCGGCGCGCTCCCGCATGCCCGGGATGCCGTTGCCGCCGCCCAGGCCCGTCTCGGCCCGCGCCGCGCCCGCGCCGTCGTCCTCGACCGCCACGACCAGTTCCTCCGGCGCGTACGCGACGCGGACGGTCACCCGCGAACCGGGCGCGTGCCGCGAGACGTTCGTGAGCGACTCCTGGACGATCCGGTAGCCGGCCCGGTCGGTGCTCGCGGGCAGCGGGCGTTCCCGTCCGGCGACCTCCAGCCTGACCGGCAGGCCGCTGCGCCCGGTCAGGTCGGCCAGGTGGGCCATCCCGGCCGTGGGGGAGCGCGGCGCGCCGTCCCTGAGCAGGTCGAGCACGCCGCGCATCTCGGTCAGCACGTTCTTGGACGCCTGCTTGATCGTGCTCAGCGCGGTGCGGGCCTGCTCGGGGTGGCCGTCGAGCAGGTGCAGCGCGGTGGACGCCTGGACGTGGATCAGCGAGATGTTGTGGGCGAGCACGTCGTGCAGTTCCTGGGCCATGGTCAGCCGTTCCTCGCTCGCCTGCCGCCTGGCCTCCTCCCGCTCGACCCGCTTGCGCTCGGCGAGGCGCTCGCGGCGCACGCGGTAGAACTCGGCGGCGGTCAGCGTGAGCAGCAGGTACGCCGCGACGGCGGTGTGGTGGAAGAGGCTCGCGCCGTGGGGGATGAGCCAGGTGGCGTAGACGACCACGAACAGGAAGAACGCCGCCGTCGACAGCCACGCCGCGCGGCGGTGCCCGGACAGCACCGCGTTGACGATCACGATTATCGGGCTGAGGAACACGGGCCCGTACGCGTAGTCGAACAGCATGTAGACCGAGGTCGCCGTCAGCGTGAGGGCCAGCGCGCCGACGGGGGACCGGCGGCGCAGCGCGATCGAGAACGCCCCGACCAGCAGCAGCGTGTAACCCCACCAGGTCAGCGGCACCCGCCCGAGGTCGGGGTTACGCAGTTGACCGTACTGGGCGCCCATCGACAGGAACACCTCGAGGATCCCGACGACGACCGGCAGAACGGGATCAATGCGGCGATACAACGTGGAACCGGGGCGCACATCCCGCACGCTAGGCCATCGCCGCCGGTCGCCGCATCCCTCCGCCGCCGCAGTCCGCCGTACGCCGGGAGGAGTAGCGGCAGGACCCACGTCCGAATGCGGACATTTCCGCAGCGATTCTGACTCGCGTGAGTCATGCTGGAGCGATCGCGCATGTGATGGAGGTGCCGGGCATGAGGAATGTCGTCGTGACGTCGCTGGGACTGGTCACGCTGGCGGGGTTCCTCGTCCCGCCCGCCTGGGCGGGCGTGCATCCTCCTCCACCTCCGCCTCCGCATGAGGTCAAGCGGCCGGTCGCGGAGGGCTACGGCGGGGCCGTGGCGACCGTGGACCTGGACGCGAGCAAGGCCGCGCTCACGGTGCTGCGCCGGGGCGGCAACGCCATGGACGCGGCGGTGGCGGCGGCGGCCGCGCTGGGCGTGACCGAGCCCTACTCGGCCGGGCTCGCCGGAGGCGGCTTCATCGTCTACTACGACGCCCGCAAGCGAAAGGTGACCACGATCGACGGGCGGGAGACCGCCCCGCAGGCGATGACCCCGACGACGCTGGAGGGCATCCCGTTCGCGGAGGCCGTCACCAGCGGGCTGTCGGTCGGCGTGCCCGGCAGCGTCGCCCACTGGGACACGGCGCTGCGCAAGTACGGCACCATGCCGCTGCGCGAGGTGCTGCGCCCCGCCGTCCAGATCGCCGAGAAGGGCTTCGTCGTCGACCAGACGTTCCACGACCAGACGCTGCAGAACGCCGACCGGTTCGCCGACTTCCCCTCGACCGCCGCGCTCTACCTGCCGGGCGGGCAGCCGCCGCCGGTCGGCTCGGTCTTCCGCAACCCCGACCTCGCGCGCACGTACCGCGAACTGGGCGTCCGCGGCCCATCCTGGTTGTACGGTGGCGCGCTCGGCCGGGAGATCGTCGCCACCGTGAAGAAGCCGCCGGTGCGCGCGGGCGCCACCAGGAACGTCAGGCCAGGGCTCATGGAGGTGTCCGACCTCACCGCCTACCGGGCGCTGGAACGGCCGCCCACCAAGGTCACGTACAAGGGCCTCGACGTGTACGGCATGGCGCCGCCGTCGTCGGGCGGCTCGACCGTGGGGGAGGCGCTGAACATCCTGGAGGCCCTGCCGAAGATCGGGACACACGAATACCTGGAGGCGTCCAGGCTCGCCTTCGCCGACCGCAACGCCTACGTCGGCGACCCGGCGCACGCGGACGTGCCGCTCGGCGCGCTGCTGTCCGACGGGTTCGCCAAGGAGCGCGCCTGCCTGATCGGCCCGCGGGCGATGGCGCATCCGGCCGCGCCCGGGTCGCCCGACGGGTCCTACTCCGCGTGCTCATCGCCCGCCCCCGCCTCAGTACCCGAGGAGAAGAGCGAGGGGCCGGAGACCACCCACCTCGTGGTCACCGACCGCTGGGGCGACGTGGCGGCCTACAACATCACGATCGAGCAGACCGGCGGCAGCGGGATCGTGGTGCCCGGCCGGGGCATCCTGCTCAACAACGAGCTGACCGACTTCACCTTCGGCCCGGCGCCCGGCGACCCGAACCTGCCCGCGCCCGGCAAGCGCCCGAGGTCGTCCATGGCCCCCACCATCGTGCTCAAGGGCGGCAAGCCGCTGCTCGCCGTCGGCTCTCCCGGCGGCGCGACGATCATCACGACCGTGCTGCAGATCCTGCTGAACCGGCTCGACTTCGGCATGTCGCTGCCCGAGGCGGTGGCCGCGCCGCGCGCCTCGCAGCGCAACACCGCCGCCACCCAGGCCGAGCCCGGGTTCGTCGAGCGGTACGGCGCGGAGCTGACCGCGCTCGGTCACACGCTGACGGACGTCCCCGGGCCGCCGGCGGGCGAGATCGGCGCGGCGACCGGCCTGGAGTTCCTGCGGGACGGCCGCGTCCAGGCGGTCGCCGAGCCGGCCAGGCGGGGCGGCGGCAGCGCCCTCGTGGTCAGCACCCGCCGCTGACCCCGGTCAGCCCCTCTGGTCAGCCCCTCTGGTCAGCATCGGGCGCCGATGAGCTCGTAGGCCTCCGGCTTCACCTTCCGGGTGCGGGCCCAGTATTCGAAGGTGAAGCCGGGCCAGAGCGTGCGGTTCGTGCCGTGCTCGTCCAGATACCAGCTGGTGCAGCCGCCCTCGCTCCACACCAGCCGTTCGAGCCGCCGCTGCAGGCGGTCGTTGTAGGCCCGCTGCGCCGACGGCCGTACGTCCAGGGCCCTCGCCCCGGTCCTGGACAGCAGCCGCAGGCACTCCATGACGTACCGGACCTGCGACTCGATCATGAAGACGACCGAGCTGTGCCCGAGACCGGTGTTGGGGCCGAGCAGGAAGAACAGGTTGGGGAAGCCCGCGGTGGTGACGCCGTGGTAGGCCTCGATGCCGTCGCGCCACGCGTCCTGGATCTTGAGGCCGTTCCTGCCGGTGATGGGCAGCTCGGCGAGGGAGTCGGCCACGCGGAAGCCCGTGCCGTAGACGATCACGTCGGCCTCGTGCTCGCGGCCCGTGGCGTCCACGACGGAGTGTTCCGTGATCTCGGTGATCCGGTCGGTCACCAGCTCGACGTTGTCCCTGGTGAGAGCGGGATAGTAGTCGCTGGACAGCAGGATGCGCTTGCAGCCGATCGTGTAGTCCGGGGTCAGCCTGGCGCGCAGTCCGGGATCGGGCACCTGCCGCGCGAGGTGCCGCTCGGCCATGGCCCGGTGGACGCTCATCAGCCGCGGGTCGATCGTGAAGCCCACGGCCCGGGTCTCCAGCAGCAGGTAGACGGCGTCACGCAGCAGGCGGGCCGCTCCCGGTTTCTCCAGCGCCCGCTTCAGCCGCCCCTCGATCGGCACGTCGGGCTTCGGCTGGATCCACGGAGGGGTGCGCTGGAACACGGTGAGCCGGCTCGCCTGCTCGGCGACGACCGGGACGAACTGGACGGCGGACGCGCCGGTGCCGACGACCGCGACGCGCCTGCCGGTCAGGTCCGCGGAGTGGTCCCACCGGGCGGAGTGGAACGCCGGGCCGGCGAACCGGTCGCGGCCGGGGATCTCGGGCAACGACGGCACGTGCAGGGCGCCGATGCCGGACACGACGGCGTGGGTCTCGAACGTCTCCCCGTCGCCGGTCGACACGCGCCACACGGCGCGCTCGTCGTCGTACTCCAGCCCGCGGACCTCCGTGCCGAACCGCAGGTGGGGCTCCAGGCCGTACGTCCGGGCGCAGGCCCGCAGGTAGTCCCAGATCTCCTCCTGGGGGGAGAACAGCCGCGACCATCCGGGGTTGAGCTCGAACGAGAAGGAGTACAGCGGCGAGGGGACGTCGCAGGCGCAGCCGGGATAGGTGTTGTCGCGCCAGGTGCCGCCGAGGTCGCCGGCCTTCTCCAGGATCACGAAGTCGTGGTAGCCGGCTTCCTTGAGCTTGATGGCCATGCAGAGTCCGGCGAACCCGGAGCCGATGATCGTGATGCCCGGACCGGGCATGCGGCCTCCCGTCCTATTGGAGTCGAGTCCAACGTATTCGCGCGTCCCAGCCGGGTCCAGGAGCCGAAGTCCGGTCATCCGGAGCCCGCCCGGACGGGCCGCGGGCATGACAAAGCCGCCGACGGGCGCGGTCGTCGGCGGCTGGCACGGGTATGTCAGCGAACCAGGAGGTACGCCACCACAGCGAGGACCACGACGACCGCCGCGCCGACGGCGATCCAAATCGGCAGGCGGGACGGCTGCTCGTTGGAAGCCGTGGCGTCCTGCTGCTGGGCGAAGGCACGGAAAGCCTGAGTGTTTCCGGCCGGGTCGATCTGAGGGTCGGACATGGCACGACTCTAGCGACCCGGGCTGTGCCCCGGCTGCGATTTGTCGGATTTTACCCTCCGGCGGCGCTGACGTGAGGGCTCCTCCTCGCCGCCGCCCGCGACCCGGGCGCGAGTACCGGACCGGCGTGGCCTGCGGATAGCGTTGTGTCCATGCTCCGCACCCTCCTGGCTCCCCGGCTGGTGGTCCTGCACCTGCTGGTCATCGGGGTGCTCGTGTCCTTCACCTTCCTCGGCCGCTGGCAGCTCGGCGTCTTCGAGGCGTCGGGCGCCCCACGACGGGCCCCCGACCCCGCGCCCGTCTCCGTCACCGAGCTGGCCCAGGTGGGCCGCCACCTCACCGGCGCCGCGATCAGCCGCCAAGTGACGGCCACGGGGACCTACGACGCCGCGAACCAGTTGCTGGTGGCCGACCGCGTCGCGGACGTCGCCGCCCCCGGCGGCAGGGCGGCCAAGGGGAGCGGCTTCTGGCTGCTCACCCCGCTGCGGCTCGCGGACGGCACGACCATCCCCGTCGTACGCGGCTGGGTCGCGACAGCGGCCGACGCCGCCGCGGCCGTGCCGGAGGGCTCCGTCACCGTGACCGGGCGGCTCCGGCCCGCCGAGCAGACCGACGACGTGATGCGCAACGGCAACCTGCCGCGCGGGCAGGTGGCGACCGTGTCGACGGCGGAGCTGATCAACACGTGGCCGGACGCGCGGCTGCGGGACGGGTTCGTCGTCATGAGCGCGCAGGAGCCGCCGTCTCGCGTCACGCCGGTGGCCGCGCCCCCGCCGACCATAGGCAGCGGATTCAACTGGAAGAACCTGGCCTACGCACTCCAGTGGTGGATCTTCGCGCTGTTCGCCGTGTACATGTGGTTCCACTTCGTCCGCGACGACCTGCGCAGGCGGCGCAAGGGAGAGGAGCGGCCGGATTCCGAGCCGGCCGAGCCCGCCGCGCGCGCGGAGGTCTGACGGGCCCTGCGGCCCGGACCACCTCCTCACGCGGATATGGTGTGGTGACCGTTTCCCCAGCAGAGGTAATGATCGCCGTGGAATCCGCGCTCAACTACTACCGCGTCGTGGCCTACATCGTGGGCGTGATGCTGCTCTTGCTGTGTGCCGGCATGATCGTCAAGTATGGCTTCGACAACAGCACCATGGTCGCGATCGTCGGGCCGATCCACGGCTTCCTGTACATGGTCTATCTGGTGACCGCGATCAACCTGGGCCTGCTCAAGTCCCGCTGGCCGATCGGCTACCTGCTGCTCGTGCTCATCGCGGGCACGATTCCGTTCCTGTCGTTCGTCCTGGAGCGGAACGTCACCGAGCGGGTCCGCAGGAGGCTCGCCGCCGCCTAGTGAGGCGCCGCTCCGCTCGTGAGGCGCCGCTCCGCTCGTGAGGCGCCGCTCCGCTCGTGAGGGCCGCCCGGTGAGCGCCGTCACGTGAACGCACTCCGGCCGGGCGCCATGACGGCGCCCGGCCGGAGTGCGTTATGGGCGAGCTGTGGACAGGCCGCGCGGCCGGTGAGGCCGGCTCAGCCGCCGATCTGGCGCCGGCGGATGCGCCGCAGCCGCGCGCGCTGCGACTCGTCGAGCATGAAATAGGCGACGACCGGCGCTCCCAGCGCGCCGATCGTGATTAGCCAGGCCAGGAGCGTCGGCACCGGAAGGATGAAGACCAGCACGGCCACCACCGCCGCGCCAACGTAATACTTGCCCAGTGGCGACATCGTCAGGCCTTTCGTGTCGGGTCCCGCGCGGAACGTCGTCGCGCGTCGCTGGGAGAACGTCCGAAGTCCCGGCCGAGTTCCGCCGCGCCCCCAGCGGCGGAAACGCGGGAGACTCAGCCCTCGCCGGACTCCTGCTTGCCCATCGCCTTGCGGATCACGTCGCGGGCCCTGTCCATGATCGCGATCGGCGGGCCCATCAGGATGTTCCCGGTCGCCGACTCGATCCCGGGGTGCGGATGCGTGGGCGCGATCGCCTCCGCGGCCTTGACGCCCACGGCCATGGCCTTGCGTTCCGCGTCGGACGTGCACGCCTTGAGCTCGGAGAACTCGTAGCGCTCCTCGGCGGCGGCGTGGGCGAACACGGCGGCCCGCAGCCTGTCGAGCTCATGGGAGAACTCCGGAGTCGTCACGTCCATGTCGTCGAGACGGCTGAGCAGTTCCTTCGCCTCTTCCTCCTCCTGCAGACGGTTGTCCACGATCGCGTCGCCGCCGACCAGCTTGCGCCGCGCGTAGGGGTGGACGATCTCCTCCTCCGCCGTCTCGTGGACGGCTAGCAGGCGGACGAGGCGGCTGAACGCCTCCTTGCGTTCCTCCCCCTGGCATCGGTCGACCTCGTCGAACAACTCACGGATGTGGGCGTGCTGGTGCGTCAGGAGATCGATCACGTCGTTCTCCCGCATGGTCTCCGGCCTTGAGTGGCGGTCCATCAGAGCCTCCTTCGTGGTCATATCGTGGCTACCCGCAACCGGGGGGCGAAACCCCCTGACCAGCGGATTCGGCGCCCGGTGCGCTTCCCGCCCGGCGCGCTTCCCGGGCGATGCGCGGACGCCGTGGCGGCCCGGGTGGCGCGCGGCCCGCGGGCCGCGGGATTCTCCCGGTGCACGGGATCTGCACATTCCGGGACGACAGCTCTGCACAGCGGGGATTTACGCTTCCGTGCATGGCAACTCCGCAGCAACGTCGTGTCCTCGTGGTGGAGGACGACGCCACCATCGCCAACGCCGTACGGCTCCGGCTCGTGGCGGAGGGCTTCGACGTCCGTGTCGCCGTCGACGGTGAGGGGGCGCTCGCGGCGTACGCCAAGGCGGAGCCCGACATCGTCGTCCTCGACCGGCTGCTGCCCGGCCTGGACGGGCTCGAGGTGTGCCGCAGGATGCAGGCGGCCCGGCCGGTGCCGGTGCTCATGCTCACCGCGCTCGGCGAGGAGACCGACGTGCTGGTCGGCCTGGCCGTGGGGGCCGACGACTACCTCACCAAGCCGTTCAGCATGAGAGAACTCGTCGCGAGGATCCACGCGCTGCTGCGGCGGGTGGATCGGGCCAACCTGCTGGCCCACGACGACAGGGTGATCAGGATCGGCGACGTCGAGATCAACACGGCCGAGCGCCGCGTGTTCGTCCAGGGGACCGAGGCCCAGCTCACCCGGACCGAGTTCGACCTGCTGCGGCGTCTCGCCGAGCGGCCAGGCCACGTCTTCGAGCGGGAACGGCTGCTGTCGGACATCTGGGGCTTCTCCGAGGCCGCCGCGACCCGGACCGTGGACAGCCACGTCCGCGCGCTGCGCCGCAAGCTCGGCCCGGACGTCGTCCGCACAGTCCACGGCGTGGGATACGCGCTCGTCCGTCCGTGACGCGCACCGCAACGGAGAAAGCCAGACGATGAGGCCGCTCGACTTCCTCGGCCGGATCAAGGTCAAGCTCGGCATCGTGATCGTCCTCGCCGTGGTGGTGGCGTTCGTCGTCAACGAGGTCGGCATCAACGCGAGCCTGTCCCGGGATCTCAGGATCGCGATCGCCGTCGTGCTCGCGCTGATCATGGTGCAGCTCCTCGCCCGCGGCATGACCCGGCCGCTGCGCGAGATGGCCGCCGCCGCGCAGACGATCGCCAAGGGCCGGTACGGCCTGCGCGTGACCGCCACGTCCCGCGACGAGGTGGGGGAGCTGGCGCGGGCGTTCAACGCCATGGCGGCCGACCTCGCAGAGGTCGACCGGCAACGGCGCGAGCTCGTCGCCAACGTCAGCCACGAACTGCGCACGCCCATCACCGGCCTGCAGGCCGTGCTGGAGAACGTCGTGGACGGCGTCACACCGCCCGACCTCGACACCCTGGGCACGGCGCTCGCCCAGACGCAGCGGCTCGGCCGCCTGGTGGCCCAGCTCCTCGACCTGTCGCGGCTTGACTCGGGGGCGCGGCTGATCGAGCCGGAGGAGCTTGACCTGGCGTCGCTGTGCCGCCAGGCCGTCTCGGAGGCGGCTATCGCGCGCGACGACGTGACGGTGGTGAACGCCGTCACGCCGGGGACGGCGCTGCCCGCGGACGGAGCCCTCCTCGCCCAGGTGCTGGCCAACCTGCTCGACAACGCCGTACGGCACAGCCCGCCCGGCGGCATGGTCCGGGTGGAGGCGCGGAGCGCCGGTCCCAACCTGGAGATATCCGTCACCGATCAGGGGCCGGGCATCCCGCAGGCGGAGCGGGCCCGGGTCTTCGAGCGCTTCTCGCGGCTCGACGCCGGGCGCGCCGCCGACGCGGGCGGGGCCGGGCTCGGCCTCGCCATCGCCAAGGAGATCGTCGAGTTGCACGGCGGGTCGATCTCGGTGGCGGACCCGCTCCCGGCCGTGGGACGGCCTTCGGAGCGAGACCGGGGGACGGCCCCGGGATGCCGGATGGTCGTCGCGCTGCCGCGGCACAGGGAGCAGACGGCGGAGGAGAGCGTGGAGGGCCCCGTCCGCGCCGGCGAGCGAAGGCATGAGCTGGAAATCCGGCGGGCGGGCGCGGGCCGGCTCATTGGCAGCCCCGGCGGGGAGGGCTCACCCGGGGACGGCGGCGATCCGGCGGTGAGCGGCGCCAGGGCGGCCGACGGGCCGGAGAACGCCGGTGACACGGCCGCTTCGCACTCCACCGCCGCAGACGTCACCGGGTCGGGTTCTGCCGCGCCGGGTTCCGCCACCGGGCAGGTGGCCGCGTCCCGTTCCGCCGCAGCACACGCTGCCGCGCCGGGTTCCGCCGCCGCGCAGGCCATTGTGCAGGTCAGCGCGCGGATCACCGCTGCGCAGGTCGCGGCTTCGCCGCCCGTGCTCGCCGCGCCGGGTTCCGGCGCGGAACGGCCCGCTCCCGGCGCGCGGGGCGAGGACGCGTGGCCGCCCGCGCCCCTGCCCTCCGGTGGTGGCGATCGACCAGGGGACCGTCAGACGGAGAGCCCGGGGTCCTCCCACGAGTCCCCGGCTCCGCCTCGCGGGGCCGCGGAGCCCGCGCACGCCGGGAGCGTGAACCCGGGCGTCCTCCCGGACGGCGGCGAGGGCGGCGACGACCACCGGGAGGGCTCCGGGCGGCCGGGCCTCGTCCACTCCGGGGCGGGCCGGCCGGATCAGGCGGCGGGCGGCGCCGGCCAGGTAGCGGCCGGTCAGATGGCGCCCGGTCAGGTGGCAGCCGGACAGAGGTTCGCGTCACAGCCCGGCGCGGCCGACGACTCCGCCCGGCACCTGGCGCGGGCGGCCCTCGGGGCGGGCGTCGGCATGTTCGCCGGATTCACCGCCGGGCTGATCGCGCCGATCTTCCTCGGCGTGCGGAGTATGGGCATCCTGCCCCTGGTGCTGTTCACCGCCGTCGGCGCCGTCGCGGGGGCGACCCGTGGCTCCTCGACGGTCCGGCGGTCCGCGAGCGCGTCCTCGCCACCGTCGAGCGCAGCTACGCCCACGCCAGGCCCGCCGGGCACGCGATCCCCGGACACGCGAGTCCTCGACGCCCAGCGCACACCGGACGCGCGAGCCCTGGACGCGCGAGCACTGGACACCCGAGCACTGGACATTCAGCGCACGCGGGCCGCGCAGCACGGCTCCACCGACCAATCGGCCACTCCGCCGCCCGCCTATGTGCCGCCGCCGCTGTTCCCGCAGCCTGACCTGCCCGAGCCGCCCCGCCGGCTGCTGCCCGCCGCCGCCGCGGCAGGGCTGGTCGCCGCCCTCACCCTGCCGTACGCGTCGGCGGGGCTGGGCCTCGTGCTGACGGCGGTGGCGATGGGCGCGGTGGTGTTCCCCTCGGTGCTGCCGCTCCGGCGCGGCCGGGTCAACCCGTGGACGCTGGCCTTCGGCGTCCTTGGGTACGCCCTGGTCTCCGTGGCGATCTTCCGTGACGCCGAATGGCTGGTGGTGCCGGTGCTGCTGGCCGCGTTCGGCATGGGGTCTCTGGCGTTGTCGGGCGGCGGCAGGGGCTGGCTCGCCATGATCAGGGGAGCGGTCTCGGTCGCGTTCGCGGTGCTGCCGACGCCGTGGTTCCTCGCCGGGCCGCTGCGCGCCCTGGTGCGGCGACGGCGGCGGATGCTGCCCACGCTGGTCGGCGCCGCCGTGACCGTCGTGCTGCTGGCCGTCTTCGGCCTGCTGTTCTCCTCCGCCGACGCCGTCTTCTCGGCCTTCCTCAGCGACCTGCTGGAGACGCCGGAATGGGCGCGGAGCCTGCCGTACCGGGCCTTCGTGTTCTGCGTGTTCGCGGTGCTGGCGGCGGCGGCGGTGCTGGTGGGCATGCGCCCGGCGCCCGCGCCCGCCACACCCGACCTGCGGATGCCCCTCGGCCGCCAGGTGTGGGTGATCCCGCTGGCCGGGCTGAACCTGCTGTTCGCGGCGTTCGTGACCGTCCAGGTCTCGGTGCTGTCCGGCGGAAGCCGCAGGGTGCTGTCGACGGCGAGGCTCACCTATGCGGAGTACGCGCGGTCGGGGTTCTTCGAACTCGTCACGGTCAGCGTCTTCGTGCTCGCCATCGTGGCCGCCGCCGTCGCCCTGGTGCGCCCGCGCGGCCGGGCCGACCGCTGGCTGCTCGCCGTCCTGCTCGGCCTGCTGTGCGCGTTCACGCTGGTCGTCCTCGCCTCGGCGCTGCACCGGCTCGGCCTCTACACCGACGCGTACGGCCTGTCGCGGCTGCGGGCGTCGGTGGAGGCGACGATCTGGTGGCTCGGCGCGGTGTTCGTGCTGGTCCTGGTGGCGGGAGCGATGCGGCTGTTCGGCGGCGTCACGGCCTGGTTCTCCCGGGGGATCGTGCTGCTCACGGGCGTCTCGCTGCTGGTGTTCGCGGTGTGGGACCCCGACGCGCGGGTCGCGGAGACCCAGCTCACGGTGCGGGGCGTGGAACGGCTCGACCACGGCTACCTCAGCGAACTGGGGGCGGAGGCCGTGCCGATCCTGGACCGCCTGCCGGAGCCGGACCGCAGTTGCGTGCTGCGCGAGGTGGTCGCGGTCAACGGCCTCTACGAGCCGGACCCCTGGAACGGCTGGAACCTCGCCCGCGCCCGCGCCCGCGAACTGCTGGAGCGCAAACCCCTCCTGCGGCCGGTCGACTGCGCCGGCTCGTCGCGCGTGCCGGGACCGTCCGACTGATCCGATCGCGACCTTGTCGCCGCGCTGACCGGCGGCGGCCTGCTCGTGGACGAACCCCGCGTCCCGCGCCCGTCTGGGCGAGCGCGGGCCGGGGCGGCCTGCCGTAAGTGACCCGCATCCGCGCCTACCGGGCGCCGGTGGGGTTGGTGGAGGTCGCCCGGTTTGCCCGCGTCCGCTCCGCGAGGACCCGCCGCGCGGTTATGCCTGCTCGGCGAGGACCTTGCGCAGGGCGACGGCGAAGCCGTCCGGGTCCCCCGGCATGCCGTAGGTGTCGTCGAGGAAACCGCCGTGGTTGCTGGGGAAGACGACGGGCTCGCCGCCGAGCCGCTCGGCGATCGCCGTGCCCGCGCGGCAGGCCAGCTGGCCCTCCGACTCGACGCCGACGGCGAGGACGACGCGGGTCGGGGCCGCGCGCAGCGCCTCGAAGTCGGGCCGGTAACCCGTGCAGGTGACCAGGTTCTGCGCGAACAGCACGTCGTCCCGCGAACCGTCGTCCTCCGCGGGCAGCCCGAAGTCGGCCGGGCTCGGCAGCGGCTGGTCGGCGAAGTCAGCCGGGATCTCGCCCTGGTGGCTCACGATCGCGGAGAACTTCACCATCGCGGGGCCGAAACCCTCCCGGTCGTAGGTGCTCCGGATGTCGGCCACGGCGGCCAGCGCCCGCTCCCGGTCGGGCAGCACCTCGACGGCCGGGGGCTCGTGCGCCACGAGCGTGCGCACGTCCTCCGGATGCGCGGCGACCAGGGCGAGCGCGTTGACCGCGCCTCCGCTGCTGGCGAAGATGTCCACCGGCCCGCCTCCGATCGCGCCGATCAGCCGGTGCAGGTCGTCGGCGTGCAGTTCGGGCGTCGACTCCACCGAGCCGTCGGTCCGCCTGCTGCGCCCGCTCCCGCGCGGGTCGTAGGTGACGACCGTACGGTCGGGGAAGTGCCGTGCGAGGGCGCCGAATCCGGCCGCGTCCATCGGCGATCCGATCAGCAGCAGAACCGGTTCCGTGGTGTCCTCTGCCTCGCGCACGTCGTAGTGCAGAACGCAGCCCGGCACATCGAGGGTGAGGGTCTTCGGTTCGGTCATGGGTGGCTCCTGTTCGATACGCGTGGTCTGCCCACGCACACGTGAACCCGCTGGCGCGGGGACGGGCTCCCTGCGAGGATCACCACACCCTATATCGAACATGTGATCGAACGGAGACCGCCTCGCGGGGCTCTGTCGCTCGTACCGGTCCCATCGGGTGATCGTCGCGGAACTCGTGCCCACTGCTGACGCACTGTAGCGAGCCCCTACGACGATTTCCCGCGTTCCGCTCGCGCGCCGCCGGTCACGAAGGCGCGGAGTCCGCCACCGCAGGCGCGGTCCAGTACGATCCACGAGGTGGTCTGAACCGGGACAGCGAGGGGGCGGCGTGAGTTTCGCGGACGGCCCCCAGGACCAGACCTGGCACCAGAGTTCGGGCCAGACCCAGGACCGGGCCCCGGCGCGCGAAACGGGCCGGACCGGGGAACTCCCCGAGATCGTCGTCGACGCGCGTACGCGCGGTTTCCTGTGGCAGGGCGAGCCGGTCGGCGGGCGGGAGTTCGCCGCGGCCCGGCACTCCCTGTTCGACGGCATGTTCACCTGGCCGGTCATGACGGCGAGGCGTTCGGCTATCGACCACAACATCGCGACGCTCGCGGCGTTCGCCGACCGGCACGGGCTCGCCTTGGCGCCGCACGCCAAGACCACGATGTCGCCCCAGCTCGTCCAGGCGCAGCTCGACGCCGGGGCGTGGGGGGTCACCGCCGCCACGGCGGGCCAGGTGCTCGTGCACCGCTCCTTCGGCGTGCCCCGGGTGCTGCTGGCCAACGAGATCCTCGACCGGGGCGCGCTGCGCCGGCTGGCCGCCGAGATCGGCCACTTCGACTTCCTCTGCTACGCCGACTCGGCCGAGGGCGTGCGCGCGCTCGACGAGACGGCCGGCGAGACGCCGTTCCGGGTGCTGGTCGAGCTCGGCCACCCGGGCGGCAGGACCGGCTGCCGGAATCAGGACGAGCTGCTTGAGGTCGCCAGGGCGCTGCGCGATGCTCCGGGGACCGAGCCGGCCGGGGTCGCCGGCTACGAGGGCACCCTTGGGACGGCCGAAGAGGTCCGGGCGTACCTGCGCGACCTGGCGCGCGCGGCGCGGGCGGTGGCGCCGTGGGTGACGGGTCCCCTGGTGGTCTCCGCCGGGGGAAGCTCGTGGTTCGACCTGGTGGCGGAGGAGCTCGCGCCGCTGACCGAGGAGCTCGGCGCGACCGTGGTGCTGCGCAGCGGCGCCTACATCGCCCACGACGACGGCTTCTACCGCGAGACCACGCCGTACAACCGGCTGGCGGGCGAGCTGCGGCCGGCGCTGGAGGTCTGGGCCCAGGTCCTGTCCGTGCCGGAGCCCGGCATCGTGCTGGTGGGGATGGGCAAGCGCGACGTGCCGTACGACCTGCACCTGCCGTCCCCGAAGGCCGTGCGGCGTGGCGGCGAGCCGGCCGAGCCGCTGACCGGGGTGACGGTCGTCAAGCTGTGGGACCAGCACGCCTATCTCAGCGGCGACGCAGGGCTGCGCCCGGGAGACCTGGTGTCGTTCGGGCTCTCCCATCCGTGCACGGCTTTCGACAAGTGGCGCGTCATCCCCGTGGTGGACGACGACGACGTCGTGATTGATTTGATCAATACGTATTTCTGATCTTCCGGAGCGGTGACGATGGCTGGCAAGCAGGAGACCCGTACGGCCGAGGACGCCCCGCCGATCGGGCCCCACTCGCGGGCCGTGGTGGCCGGCGGCGTCCCGCGCACCTCGGGGCCGGGCGCGCCCGGCCCCCGGGCCGGCGAGCTCTTCGCGGCGTACGCGGGCCGCTGACGATGGACAGCGCCCTGTACGTCTACGTCGAGGACCTGCGCGCGGAGGGTGTGCGGGGGCTGCTCGACCGGGCCTCGGCGTACGGCGTGCGAGGCCTGGCCGTGGCCGCGGCCTTCCACCAGGGCAGGGACGTGACCCCGCACGGCGCGTCGCGGCTGACGCTGCGCCGCGACGGCGTCCACTTCCTCCCGCCTGACGACCTGTTCGGGGGGCTGCGCCTGACCCCGCCGGTGCAGCCGGGGGCGGAGGACGGGCCCCTCGACGAGCTGCGCCTGGCCTGCGCCGACCGGGGGATGCGGCTGCACGGCTGGACGGTGTTCCTGCGCAACGCCACGATCGGCCTGGCCTGCCCTGACGTGACCGTGGAGAACTGCTTCGGCGACCGCGGATCCCCGGCCGACCTGTGCCCCTCGCACCCCGACGTGCGGGCGTACGCGGTGGCGCTGGCGAGGGCAGTGGCGCGGCAGGGGGTGGACACGGTCGTGGCGGAGTCGCTGCACTTCGGGCCCTTCGCGTACGACCGGTGCCTGGTGGCGCTCGGCCCGATGGACGCCTTCCTGTTCGGCCTGTGCTTCTGCGCCCACTGCATGGACACGGCGGCGGACCTCGGGGTGAACGCCGAGGTGGCCAGGCAGGAGTGCGCCAGGATCGTCGGAGGCGTGCTGGACGGCGATCCCCCCGCGGAGGGCGAGGTCACCCGGGCGGCGCTGACGGCGTACGCGGGCCCGGAGGCGGTGGCGTACGCGCGGGCCCGCTCGGAGAGCGTCACGACGCTGGTCGGCGAGGTCGCGGCGGCCGTGGGCGCCGAGGGCGCGCGGCTGACGTTCGCGGACGCGACGGGCGCGGTCAAGGGCCAGGCACACGGGCTGCCCCCGGCCGGTCTGGCCGCGCACGACTCCTGGCAGCTCGGGATCGACCTGCTGGCGCTCGGCGACCTGGTCCCGTCGTTCGCCGTGCTCGGGTACGCCAGGGACCCCGCCAGGGTGGCCGACGACGTCGCGGCCTACCGCAGGTCGGTGGGCAAGAACCCCGAGCTGAGGGTCGTGCTGCGCCCCGGCGCGCCGGACACCGACTCCGCGGACCGGCTGGCCGCCAAGGTCCGGGCCGCCCGTACGGCGGGGGCGGGGGCAGTCGACTTCTCCGCGTACGGCCTGGCGCCCTTCGACGCGCTGGCCCGCATCACCGAGGCGCTCGCCTGAACGGTCCGGGCGCCGCCCGCGGTCATGCGAGCGGCCGCCGGAATGCCACGTTCCCCCGGCGTCTCGCGGGCTCAGGCGTCTCGCGGGCTCAGGCGTCTCGCGGGCTCAGGCGGAGTCGCGGACGACGAGCTCGGTGGGGAGGACCACGGGCACGGCGGGGCCGCCCCTGAGCAGGCCGAGCAGCAACTGGACCATCGCGGCGGCCTGCTCGCTGACCGGGTGCCTGATCGTGGTGAGCGGCGGCTCGGTGAAGCGGGCCGCCTCGATGTCGTCGAAGCCGACGACGGCCACGTCGTCGGGCACCCGGCGGCCCGCCTGGCGCAGGGCCTGCAGCGCCCCGATCGCCATGAGGTCGTTGGCCACGAACACGGCGTCCAGTTGCGGGTCGTCCTGGAGCAGGTGGCGCATGGCGGCGGCGCCGGACTGCCGGGTGAAGTCGCCGACCGCGACGATCGAGCGGCGGTCGGAGTCGCGCAGCGCGTCGCGGTAGCCCGCGAGCCGGTCCTGGCCGCCGATCATGTCCTGCGGCCCGGCGATCGTGGCGATGCGCCGCCTGCCGCGGTCGAGCAGGTGGCGCACCGCCTTCACCGCGCCGCCCACGTTGTCGTTGTCCACGTACGGCAGGGGTACGGGGACGGCGGGCCTGCCGTACGAGACGGCGGGGACGCCCATCCGCGCGACGGCGGCGGGCAGCGGGTCGGCGCCGTGCATCGAGATCAGCATGACCCCGTCGACGTGGCCGCCCGCGACGTAGCGCTCGATCCTCGCGTGGCTCTTCTGGGAGCCGGCGAGCATCAGCACGACCTGTTTGTCGGCGGCCTCCAGCTCCAGGCTGGCCGAGCGGATGACCGTGGAGAACATCGGGTCCTCGGAGAAGACCCTGGTCGGGGGCTCCGACACGACCAGCGCGACCGAGTCCGTCCGCTGGGTGACGAGGCTGCGCGCCGCCGAGTTGGGGACGTATCCCAGCTCGTCGACGGCGCGCATGACGGCATCCCTGATCTGCGGGGTCACCGTCAGCTGCCCGTTGACGACCCGGGAGACGGTCGCGCGGGACACTCCCGCCCGCGCCGCGACCGCCTCCAGCGTGGGTCGTTTCATGCGTTCCCCTGTTTCATGCGTCCCTACAGACCGTTGCGCCTGACGACTTCGCGATACCACAGCGCGCTGTCCTTGGGAACGCGCCGCTGGGTCTCGAAGTCGATGTACACGATGCCGAACCTCTTGTGGTAGCCGAAGGCCCACTCGAAATTGTCCAGCAGCGACCATACGAGATAACCCCTGAGGTCCGCTCCCGCGGCGATCGCGGCGTGCGCCGCCCGCAGGTGGCCGTCGAGGAAGGCGACGCGGTCGTCGTCGCGCACCCGGTCGCCGTCTGGCCGGTCGTCGAACGCCGCGCCGTTCTCCGTGACGAGCAGCCCGACCTCGGGATAGTCGCGCGACAGCCGTACGAGCAGGGACTCCAGGCCGGACGGGTCGATGGGCCAGCCCATCGCGGTCGTCGGTCCTGCCGGGGGGTCGAACCGGATGTCCTCGGTGCCGGGGAAGGGCGGGGCCGCGGGCTGCCCGGGCGCCGCCGACACGTGGGTCGGGTTGTAGTAGTTGATGCCGAGCAGGTCGAGCGGCTGGTGGATGACGTCCAGGTCGCCGTCCTTGATGTGGCCGAGGCCGCCGTGGCGGGCGACGATCTCCAGCAGGTCCTCCGGGTAGCGCCCCCGCAGGGCCGGGTCGAGGAACTGCCGGTTCAGCAGCCCGTCCACGAGCCTCGCCGCGTCCTCGCCGCCGTCCGTCTGGACCACGGGCGAGAGGTTGAGGGTGAGCGCGACCTCCGCGGCGCCGGCCGCGCGCAGCGACTGGGCCGCGAGCCCGTGGCCGAGCAGCAGGTGGTGGGCGGCGCGGAACGCGGCGGCCGGGTCGCGCCTGCCCGGCGCGTGCTCGCCCGAGCAGTAGCCGAGGAAGGCCGCGACCCACGGCTCGTTCAGCGTCGTCCAGGTGCGGACGCGGTCGCCGAGCCGTTCGTGCACGACGGCGGCGTAGTCGGCGAAGTGCCGGGCGGTGTCCCGCGCGGCCCAGCCGCCGGCGTCCTCCAGCGGCTGCGGCAGGTCCCAGTGATACAGCGTCACGTACGGCGTGACGCCGTGGGCGAGCAACTCGTCGACCAGGCGGTCGTAGAAGTCCAGCCCTGCGGCGTTGACCGCGCCCGTCCCGCCGGGCACGACCCGCGGCCAGGCCACGGAGAAGCGGTAGGCCGCGAGGCCCAGGTCCGCCATCAGCCGGACGTCGTCGGCGTAGCGGTGATAGTGGTCGCAGGCGACGTCGCCGGTGTGTCCGTCGGCGACCTTGCCCGGCGTCTTCGAGAACGTGTCCCAGATCGAGGGACCCCTGCCGTCCTCTGTGGCGGCGCCCTCGATCTGGTAGGAGGCGGTGGCGGCTCCCCAGACGAAGCCGTCGGGGAAGACCGCCCGCGGCGCAGCGGCCTCCCCTGTGGTGGTGATGGTCTGCTCGGTCAACCCTTCACGGCTCCCTGCACGATGTCTCCAATGTGAGAGCGCTCTCGCGCTCGTCGTGAAACTTTCCTTGCGTGTTGACAGCCTATTTCAGCACGCTTAGCGTCAACGACGCTGAGAGCGCTTCCAGCAGGCTGCCGGATGACGCCGCCGAATCCGGGAACCGCCCGGTGCCCTGCCTCCCGCAGCCGTTGAACCCCCCAGCGGAGGTCGCCCATGCCATTTCGTCCCCTCAGAACCCTCGGCCTCGCCGTCCTGACCGCCCTCACCCTGTCACTGCCCGTCCTGCCTGCCACGCCCGCCGGCGCCGCCACGGTCCCGGTCGGCGCGGGCGGCTACACCACCGACCTGCCCGCCGGAGCCAGCGGCCCCGCCAACTCGGCCGGCGCGCCTGTCACGCCCAAGGTCACCTCGAACGTCACCCGCAAGGTACCCACCAACGACTGGTGGTCGTCGCTCGCCTTCCAGCGGTACGCGGGCAACCCGTACTCGGAGAACATGTACGGCCACCCGCTGGCCTTCCGCGCGGTGTCCGGCGGGCTGGAGGTCAGCTACCCGGGGACGCCGTTGATCAGCTCGGACGGCCGGCAGTACGAGTTCGCGCACGCCCGCGATCTCACCCTGGGCGTGACCGGGCTCAACTCGCCCGACACCAAGGTGGACGACTGGTCCGACTGGACCGTCACGCCGTACTGGTCGGACGGCGCGCGCTCGCTGAAGGCGACCATCGGGCACGGCCTGCCGTACGTCTACGCCTCGCCGAGCGGCGGCGACGCCAGGGTCGCGTTCGTGGCGACGCCCGCGGTCTGGGCCGACCGGGGCAACGTCCTCGGCGTCACCGTCAACGGCCACCACTACGGGATCTTCGGGCCGTCCGGCACCGACTGGAACCTCAGCGGCACGGTCGCGACCGACGCGCTCGGCGGGAAGAACTACTTCTCCGTCGCCGCGCTGCCCGACGCGTCCGCCTCGACGCTCGACCTGTTCGCGAAGTACGCCTTCAGCTTCGTCACCGGCACGAGGGTGACCTGGTCGTACGACGAGGCGTCCGCGCGGCTCACCACCACCTACACGGCGACCACCTCGGCCAGGGAGGGCACGCAGACCGGCACGCTGCTCGCGCTCTACCGGCACCAGTGGCTGGCCACGAGCAGCCCGCTGACGTCGTACACCTACGTCTCGCCGCGCGGCACGATGAAGCTGCGCGAGGGCACGTCGTTCAGCACCGTCGAGACGTTCCACGGCGTGCTGCCCTCGCTGCCCGACCTCGGCGCGTACGACAGGACCAGGCTCGGCGACTACGTCAGGCAGGAGGCGAACGCGGCCGACCCGTGGAAGGGCGCGACCGACACCTACTGGACCGGCAAGGCGCTAGGACGCCTCGCCCAGCTCGTGCCGATCGCCGACCAGCTCGGCGACACCACCTCACGCGACAGGCTGCTCGGCCTGCTGAAGAGCGAGCTGGAGAGCTGGTTCACGGCCGGGGGAGCCGAGCAGTTCCGCTACGACTCCACGTGGGGGGTGCTCACCGGCTACCCCGCCTCGTACGGCAGCGACACCGAGGTCAACGACCACCACTTCCACTACGGCTACTACCTGATGGCCGCCGCGACCGTGGCGAGGTACGACACGTCCTGGGCGGCGAGCTGGGCGCCGATGGCCAGGCTGCTGGCCGCGGACGCGAACAACTGGGACAGGTCGGAGACCCGGTTCCCGTTCCTGCGCAACTTCGACGCGTACGCCGGCCACGGCTGGGCGTCGGGGCACCAGGGGTTCGCCGCGGGCAACAACGAGGAGTCGTCGTCCGAGGCGATGAACTTCGCGACAGGGGCGATACTCCTCGGTGCGGCGACGGGTGACACCGCCCTGCGCGACCTCGGCGTCTACCTCTACACGACCCAGACGGCGGCCATCGCGCAGTACTGGTTCGACAAGGACGGCGCGGTCTTCCCCGCGGCGTTCGGGCACGACACGGCGGGCATGATCTGGGGCTCCGGCGCGGCGTACTCGACCTGGTGGACGGCCAACCCCGAGGAGATCCACGGGATCAACATGCTGCCGGTCACCGGCGGGTCGCTCTACCACGGGCTCTACCAGGCCGACGTGCGGCAGAACCTGTCGGAGATGGAGGCGAACAACGGCGGCCCGGCGGTCGAGTGGAAGGACGTCGTCTGGCAGTTCAGGGCGCTCGCCGACCCGGCCGCGGCGAAGAGCGCGTGGGACGCCGGATACACGACGCTGACGCCCGAGACGGGGGAGTCGCTCGCGCACACCTATCATTGGATCTACAACCTGGCCAGGATGGGCACGGTCGACCCCGGCGTGACCGCGGACAGCGCGACCGCCGCCGTCTTCGTCAGCGGCTCCACCCGGACGTACGTCGCGCACAACTTCGGCACGTCGGCCAGGACGGTGCGGTTCTCCGACGGCAGGACCCTGACCGTGCCGGCCAGGTCCACGGCGACCAGCGCGGGCGGAGCCACCTCCTCCCCGTCGCCGTCGCCCTCCCCGTCGCCGTCGCCCTCCCCGTCCCGGTCACCCTCGCCGTCACCGTCGCCCTCGCCCTCCCCGTCCAGGTCCCCCTCGCCGTCGCCTTCGGCATCCCCGTCGCCCGTCCCCGGCGGGGTGGACGCGCGCTCGACCATCCAGGCCGAGGCCTACCAGGCGCAGAGCGGCACCCAGACGGAGACGACCCAGGACGCGGGCGGCGGGCAGAACGTCGCCTACATCTCCAACGGCGACTGGCTGCGCTACGACAACGTCGACTTCGGGTCGACGGCGGCGCGGCAGTTCAAGGCCAGGGTCGCCTCCGGCGCGGCGGGCGGCGTGAGCGGTCTCGTACAGGTGCGGCTCGACAGCCCGACGGCGGCCCCGATCGGCGACTTCGCCGTGGGCAACACCGGCGGCTGGCAGAGCTGGACGACGATCCCCGCGAACGTCACGGGCGTCACCGGCAGGCACACCGTCTATCTGACGTTCAGCAGCGGTCAACCGGCCGACTTCGTCAACCTCAACTGGTTCACGTTCGCCACGTCCTGACGAACGGCCCGCGGCGAACGGCCCGCGGCGGGCGGCACGTGACCGGCGTGCCGCCCCTGCGGCTTTCAGGCGTCCGGGTCCCTCCGGCCCTCGCGGTACCGCTGTGGGCTCACTCCGTGCTCCCGCTTGAAGGCCGAGCTGAGCGCGAAGGCGGTGCCGTACCCCACCTGCCGGGCCACCGCCTCCAGCGTCGCGTCCGTCTCCCGCAGCAGGTCGGCCGCCCGCGCCAGCCGCAGCCCGGTCAGGTAGGCCATCGGCGGCTCGCCGACGAGCCGCGCGAACCGCTGCGCCAGCGCCGCGCGGGAGACCCCCGCCCGTCGCGCCAGTTCGGCGACCGTCCAGGGGTGGGCGGGGTCGGCGTGCAGCGTACGCAGCGCCTGCCCGACCACCGGGTCGCCGTGCGCCCGGTACCAGCCGGGGGCCCGCGCGTCCGGGCGGGAGAACCAGGCCCGCAGCACGGCGATCAGCAGCAGGTCGAGCAGGCGGTCGAGCACCACCTCCTGGCCCGGCTCGTCCTTGACGATCTCCCGGCCGAGCAGCGTGACCAGGGAGCCGTCCCAGGAGTCGCCGCGCAGCAGGAGCAGCGCAGGCAGCGCCGCCAGCAGGCGGCCGGTGACCGCGCCGCGCATCGGGTAGGCGCCGACGAGCATCACGGCCGAGCCGCCGGGGTCGTTGCCCCAGCCGCGCGTGCCCAGGGCCATCTCCGCGGAGACGACGCGGCCGTCCGGCGTGGTGCAGACCTGCCCGGGGTGGATCACGACCCGGGGCGTGGTCGCGGGGTCGTCGGCGACCGTGTAGTGGCTGGGCCCGCGCACGACCGCCACGTCACCTGGCCCCAGCCGTACGGCCCGGTCGCCGTCCGGGACGATCCACGCCTCGTCGCGCACCATCGCGATCAGGCACAGCGGCGCCTCGTCCTGGATCCGCACCGACCAGGGCGGGCTCAGCGTCGCCCGCAGCAGGAAGGCCCCTCGCGCCCGGGGGCCGTCCAGGAGATCGGCCAGCGCGTCCATGCCCAGATCGTAGACGGCCGGATATGCGGTCGAGCGTCTCGGCGATGTCCCCGGGAGCGGCCCGCCGGTTGAGTGGTGACCATGAAGAAAGCGCGAATACCGGTCGACCTCGGCGGCCGCGGCGCGGTGGAGGAGGCATGACGTCTCTCCTGGCCGCCGTCGCCGCGGCTCTGTCCATGCTCATGACCGCCGGGATGGCGGGCACGTTCTTCGGGTTCTCGGTGGGCGTCATGCCGGGGCTGAACGCGGCGCCGGCCTCCTCGGCGATCGACGCGATGAACGCCGTCAACGTGAAGATCCAGAACCCGGTGTTCCTGGGGGCGTTCGTCCTCGCCCCGGTCGCCGCCGCCGGGGCGGGCGCGCTCCTGCTGGCCACCCCTCACTCCGGCGCGGCCTGGCCGTTCCTCGCGGCGGCCGCCGTGTACGTCGTGGGCGTGGTGCT
Source organism: Microbispora sp. H11081 (assembly GCF_012999535.1). Classification (GTDB taxonomy): domain Bacteria; phylum Actinomycetota; class Actinomycetes; order Streptosporangiales; family Streptosporangiaceae; genus Microbispora. The sequence continues at coordinate 42,567 of NZ_JABBWV010000016.1, read as the reverse complement.
GATCACCGCCGCGGTGAACGTGCCGATGAACGACGCCCTGGCCGCCGCGGGGGCTCACGGCGACCCGGGCGAGGCCGCCGCCCGGATCTGGTCGGACTACTCCTCCCGGTGGAGCACGTGGAACACCTGGCGGGCCGTGGGCGGCGCGGTGAGCCTGCTGCTGACGGCGTACGGCGCCTACCGCTGGGGCGTGGGCTCCTGACCACGCCGCTGGCGAGGTGCCGGCGATCTGTCCGCGATCTGACGAAAGTCCTATGAGGGCGGGACCTCGGGACGACCCCGGCGTGCCGTACGGCACCAGCGGCGGGGGTGGTGGGCGCGGTTTGCTAGAGGTGTCGAAGAGAGATGTGAACGCTGAAAGGGGCCGGTCATGGCCACCATCGAAGGGCGCAACAGGAGGCACCGCCTCCGTCGCACCGCTCCCGCCGCGGCTGCCGGCACGACCGGCGCCACCGAGCCCCAGACCACCACCCAGGGCCCCGCCCGGTTCGCCTGGGCCGCCGCCCGCATCGCCATCGGCTGGGTGTTCCTGTGGGCCTTCCTGGACAAGACGTTCGGCTTCGGCTTCGCCACCCCGGCCGCCAAGGCCTGGATCAACGGCGGCAGCCCGACCACCGGCTTCCTGAAGGGGACCGCCGACAACGCTCTGGGCGGCATGTTCAACGCGCTGGCCGGACAGGCCTGGGTCGACTGGCTGTTCATGATCGGTCTGGCCGGCATCGGCACCGCGCTCATCCTGGGCATCGGAATGCGCATCGCCGCCGCCACCGGCGGACTGCTCCTGGTCCTGATGTGGGCGGCCGAACTGCCCCTGACCACCAACCCGTTCATGGACGACCACATCGTCTACGCCATCGTCCTGATCGGACTGGCCCTCGCCAACGCCGGCGACACCCTCGGACTCGGCAAGGCATGGGCCGCCACCCCGCTGGTCCGCCGCCTCCCGATCCTCAGGTAGACCCGCGACTCCGGTGCCCACCCCCAGGCTCCTGGGGGTGGGCACCGGCATGTCCGGGGGCCCTGCACGGGGCCCCCGCACTGGGTACCTGCGCTGGGGAGAGCGCTCTCTGTCCGTGCCGTCCACAGGCGCTTTGTCGGAGAGAACGCTCTCTTCGATTTTCACAGACTCTCTTGACTTCGGTGATACCGGAGGGAACAGTGGCGCTCAAGCGGTCCGCGATCGCGGTGCGCGGGCCCTCACGACCCCTCCGGACGCCGCCGTCCGGCCCTGAAGACGTCCGCCGTCTTCGCCGCGTGAGGCCACCCGTACCCCCATCCCCCCGCCGCGACGGCCGGACCGAGGAGAGAGGTGCTCATGCGCGTGCTCAACTCCCCATGGCGGCGCTCACTGCTGGCGCTGCTCGCCGCGGCCGCCGCGGTCACCGCCCTCGCCGTACGGCCCGCAGACGCGTCCGTGCCCGGGACGCCGTCCGGCTGGTCGCTCGTCTGGGCGGACGACTTCAACGGCTCGGCAGGATCGCTCCCCTCGTCCACCAACTGGATCATCGACACCGGTCACTCCTACCCGGGCGGCCCGTCCAACTGGGGCACCGGTGAGATCCAGAACTACACGGCCAACCCCGCCAACGTCAGCCTGGACGGCTCGGGCAACCTGCGCATCACCCCGATCGGCAGCGGGCAGAACTGGACCTCCGCCCGCATCGAGACCCGCCGTACGGACTTCAAGCCCGAGGCCGGGCGGACCCTGCGCATCGAGGGCCGCATCCAGATGCCGAACGTCACCGGCGACGCCGCCCTCGGCTACTGGCCGGCCTTCTGGGCGCTGGGCTCGCCGTACCGCGGCAACTACCAGAACTGGCCGGCCATCGGCGAGTTCGACATCATGGAGAACGTCAACGGCATCAACTCGGCCTGGGGCGTGCTGCACTGCGGGGTGAACCCCGGGGGAGCGTGCAACGAGACCAACGGCCTGGGCAACAGCCGGGCCTGCCCCGGCTCGACCTGCCAGTCGGCCTTCCACACCTACCGGTTCGAGTGGGACCGCGGCGTCACCCCCAACCAGCTCAGGTGGTACGTCGACGGCCAGCAGTACCACAGCGTCAGCCAGAACCAGCTCGACGCCACAACCTGGTCGAACATGACCTCGCACGCCGGATACTTCATCCTGCTCAACGTCGCCATGGGCGGCGGCTTCCCCAACGGCGTCGCCGGATTCTCCACGCCGACCTCCGCCACCGTGTCCGGACGCCCGATGGTGGTCGACTACGTGGCCGTCTGGCAGAGCGGCGCGACCAGCAGCCCGTCGCCATCGCCCAGCTCGCCCCCGCCCGGTGGCGTGGACGCCCGCTCGACCATCCAGGCGGAGAGCTATCAGGCGCAGAGCGGCACGCAGACGGAGACGACCCAGGACGCGGGCGGCGGGCAGAACGTCGCCTACATCTCCAACGGCGACTGGCTGCGCTACGACAACGTCAACTTCGGGTCGACGGCGGCACGGCAGTTCAAGGCCAGGGTCGCCTCCGGCGCGGCGGGCGGCGTGAGCGGTCTCGTACAGGTGCGGCTCGACAGCCCCACCGCCACTCCGATCGGCGACTTCGCCGTCGGCAACACCGGCGGCTGGCAGAGCTGGACGACCATCCCGGCGAACATCGCGCCGACGACCGGCACCCACACCGTCTATCTGACGTTCAGCAGCGGCCAGCCGGCCGACTTCGTCAACCTCAACTGGTTCACGTTCGCCACGTCGTGAGGCTCGCACGGGCGGGGGGCCGCGACGGTCCCCCGCCCGTGGACCACGAGCGACGTCACTCCGTTGACGTCACTCCGTTGACGTCACTCCGTGGGCGGAACGGTCTCCGGTGACGCCGGCCCGCTGGGCGTGACCGGCGCGGGCGGAGTCTGCGGCGCCTCCGACGGCGCCCCGCCGCCGCCGTGACCCGGGAGCGCCGGCCGGCTCGCGTCCGCGACGATGAGCGCCGTCGGCTTGTCGCCCGTCGTGCCCACGACCCACACCTGGTCGCCCGGCTGGATCCCCTGCAGGCCCTTGTAGTCGGCGACGATCCGCGTCGACTCGTTGACCGTGTAGGTGCGGCCGCCGACCGTGAGCGTGCCGTTCTGCACCGAGTCCACCGCGCCCGTCTGGCTCGTGAAGGTCTGGTAGTCGCCGGACGGGCTGGGCTGTGCCTGCGCCCTGACCGGTCCGAGCTGGAGCAGGGCGAGCTCGGTCATGCCGAACCGCTCCGGGCCCGGCGCGAGCTGTCCCGCCCGGTCGTACCGCGACTGGACCTCCTGGCCAGGGGCGCCGGCCGCGGCGAGGCCGGCGCCGGTGGCGAGCGTGACCGCCACGGCGACGCCGAGGAGGAGCCGGGGCCGCTTGCCATGATGTCTCTGCGGCTTGCTGGAAGTGGTCATCGGTGTGCTCCCTCCAGTCCCGCGCCGGGGCACGGCATGACGCGGTGCGGCCTGACGCGGCCGGCGCGGCTGGGACTGTGCGCGAACGACGTGAGCGGGCGTGCGAAGGTCGTGGGACGTCCGCGGGAATGATGGGCCGGGCGCGCCCGGCCGCGCATGGCCGCGCGTGGAGCGCGCGGCGCCGGCGAACGAGCCGAGGGGCACGCCACCGGCCCGCTTGGCCGGCCCGGTGACAGGCCGTCTGGCAGGTCCGGTCCTTCTGGTAGGCCTGGTCCGTCGGTCAGCCGCCGGTCGGCGCCGGTCGGCCTGCCTCCGGATCCCCTGGCCGCCCTACCCCATCGAGTACGGCGTTCACCGCCCGCTCGGTAAAGCCATCGTCCAGAGGCAGTTGCCGGAATACCACCCGCAGCCAGACCGCGCCGGCGAGCAGATCCATGATCGTCATCGGGTCGGCGTGGTCGTCGATCTCGCCGCGTTCCCGGGCCCGCTCGAAGATCGGGCCTTCCCGGGTGAACCGGTCGGCGAAGAACCCCTTGGCCGCCGCGGCCAGTTCCGGGTTGTTGGCGGCGGCCCCCAGCGCGGCGACGGCGATGTCCGCAGCCGGGGGAGTGGTGAGCATCCACGCCAGGCCGTCAAGCAGCGCGCGGAGGTCGCCACGGAGGCTGCCGGTGTCGGGCGCGTCGAAATCGAACGCCCGCGCCTCGGTCAGCGCCGTGCCGAGCAGGGCGGCCTTCGACGGCCACCACCGGTAGATCGTCGTCTTGTTGACCCCTGACCGCTCGGCCACGCCCTCGATGGTCAGGCCCTCGTAGCCCTTCTCGGCCAGCAGCGTGAGCGTGGCGTCGAAGATGTCGTCCTTCTTGCGTGGGGCCATGCCGGGAGCCTACTGCAACGCACCGTTGTGTTTTATTAGTAAAATGCAACGCAACGGTGCGTTGCATTGCGTATGGAGGATTTCATGAGCATGCCGGTGGTCTTCGTCCACGGGATCCGGATGAGCGGCACGATGTGGTCCCCGGTCCGGGAGTTGCTGCGGGCCCCGTCCGCCGCGCCCGACCTGCCCGGACACGGTCACCGGCGCGGCGAGCCGTACGACACGGAGGCGGCCTGCCGCGTCGTCGCGGAGGCGATCGAGGAGTTGGGGGGCAGGGCTCTCGTCGTGGGGATGTCCCTCGGGGGCTATGTCGGCATCGCCACCGCCGCACGGCATCCCGGCCTCGTCGCGGGCCTGGTGGCGATGGGATGCACGGCGCGGCCGGACCGGCCCATCGCACGCGCCTACCGGCTCATGGGGCATCTGGCCTCCCGCGACCCGGAGCGGGCCGACCGGATGAGCCGCTTCGCGCTGCGCCGGATGCTGCCGGGCGCCGTCGGCGAGGCCGCGGTCGCGGGCGGGCTCAGCAGCGAGGTCGTGACGCCCGTCGTTACGGCGGTCACGGCGGAGGACCCCCTCGCCGACCTCGCGGGCTACCAGGGGCGGGTCTGGCTCGTGAACGGCAGGCGCGACCCGTTCCGGGCCGACGAGCAGGCGTTCCTGCGGGCCTGCGCCAACGGCAGTCTCACCCACGTGCCCCGCCGGGGCCATCTGACCGTGCTCGCCGATCCCGCCTGGATCGCCCGCTTCGTCGACGACGCCGCCGAGACGGTCACTGCCTGCCGGGCCTGATCACCCCGGCCTGATCAACCCCGTGCCGTACGTCCGGCTCCGCTGAACGCGGCGACGAAGGCGAGCGCCAGGTAGACCAGCCCCGAGGCGTACCTGAGCGTGCCCGCGCGCAGCCGCCCGCCCAGCGACCCCGCCGTGAGCGCGTACGCGAGATCGGCGGCCAGCCCGATGACGGCGATGACCAGCCCGAGAAGGAGGATCTGCCCCGGCACGTCGCCCGAGGGATCCACGAACTGGGGCAGGAACGCCAGGAAGAACAGCACGGTCTTCGGGTTCAGCACGTTGACGACGACGCCTTCGAGGAAGACCCGGCGCAGCGGCTGCGGCCTCGGCTCGTCGTCGTCCGAGCCCTTGCGGGTCAGGGCGCGGACGCCGAGATAGACCAGATAGGCGACACCGGCCCACTTCACCGCGGCGAACAGCCCCGCGGACCGCGCGAGCAGATAGGAGAGCCCGGCCGCCGCGGCGGCGATGTGGACCAGCGTGCCCGTCTCCACGCCCAGCGCCGAGGCGACCCCCGCGCGGCGGCCCTGGGTGACCCCCCGGGCGGCGATGTAGAGATGGTTGGGCCCCGGCACGGCCACCAGAGCCGCCGAGGTCGCCGCGAAAACCAGGAACGTCGAGGCATCGATCACGCTTGCCGAGGTTAGAAGCGTTCCGGCCCGGGTTCCCGGGCCAATCGGCCGCTGTGCGCGTGGACCAATCCGCTCAGACCGAGCCGGGGCCCTCCGCGAGGTCCCGTACGATCTGGATCAGCTCGGCAGGGTCGAACGGCTTGGTGAGATAGGCGTCGACGCCGATGTCGTAGCCCCGCCTGCGGTCGTCCTCCTGGGCCCGGGCCGTGATGAGCATGACCTTGATGTGCCGGGTGCTCGGGTCCTCCCGCAGCCGGGTGGCCGTCTCCCATCCGTCCAGACGCGGCATCATGACGTCGAGAGTGATGACGTCGGGATCCACGTCGTGGACGCGGTCCAAGCAGTCCTGCCCGTCGTAGGCCGTCTCGACCTCGAACCCCTCCAAGGTCAGGTTGACCGCTATGAGCTGCCGGATGATCTCGTCGTCATCCACGACCAGCACGCGTCCCAGAAGCTCGCTCACGGCGGCAAAGTTAGCAACGAGACGGGGTGAGCGCGCGGTTTTCGCTGATCTACGGGCCGCCGCTCCCGGGCGGCCGTATTGATGTGACGAACGGCCTTCAAGTGCTGGTAGCCTTATCAGCGGTTGAGCCCCCTTAGCTCAGGGGATAGAGCACCGGCCTCCGGAGCCGGGTGCGCAGGTTCGAATCCTGCAGGGGGCACCCATAGTGCGTTGAAGCGGGACAAGTAGTTACTTGTCCCGCTTTTCGCTTTTCGGGCGGCCACATGCTGCGTGCCTCACTGCGGAACGCCCATCAGGCATGGGAACTCGTGTCACTGGTCATCTGCCTCGGTGCGCTGCCGACACAGGCACCACGCTGGTCGCCACCTGTGCCGCGCTGGCCTCTCGGAAAGGTCGACAGGAGGACCACCGTCTCCCCGGCGGGGACCTTTGTCACTACAGCCCCCTCGCGGGGCGTGGTGGACTCCTGATCGGCCCTGCCCGTCCTGAATGCCGGCGGGCCGCATAAGAGGACCTGAGATTCGGGGGTGCGGGTTGTCCGACGCCGATTGCCTTATGGAAGCCTTCCCGGTAGCGCGGACCGGGCCCGCAGGGGTGGCGCCGCCCGTCCTGATACAGGGCGGGATGGGAGTGGGAGTGTCCGGCTGGCGGCTGGCACGCGCGGTGGCGAGCACCGGTCAGCTCGGTGTGGTGTCGGGCACGGCGCTCGACGTCACCCTGGCCCGCCGGCTGCAGCAGGGAGATCCGGGAGGGCATCTGCGCCGGGCGCTGGCCCATTTCCCGGTGCCCGAGATCGCCGAGCGGGTCCTGACCCGCTACTTCTGTTCTGGCGAGGCCGGCAGCGGCAGGCCGTACCGGCCGGTGCCGCGCCTGGGGCTGCGGCACAACCAGGCCGCGGACGAGTTGGCCGTGGTCGCCAACTTCGCCGAGGTCCTGCTCGCAAAGGAAGGGCACCACGGCCTGATCGGGGTCAATTATCTGGAGAAGATCCAGATGGCCACGCCGGCCGCGGTCTACGGGGCGATGCTCGCCGGGGTCGACTACGTGCTCATGGGCGCGGGTATACCGGCCGAGATTCCGCGGCTGCTCGACGATCTCGCGGCGCACCGGGCGGCGGCGATCTCGGTGACCGTGGCCGGCGGCGAGACGCCGTACACGGTCGGCCTCGACCCGGTGGCGCTGCTCGGCCGGTCGCTCCCGCCTCTGGCACGGCCCCGGCTGATGGCGATCGTCTCCTCGCACGTCCTGGCCGCCTACCTCGCGCGCTCGCCCGGCACCAGGCCGGACGGGTTCGTGATCGAGTCGCCGTCGGCGGGCGGGCACAGCGCGCCGCCGCGCGGCCGGCTGCGTCTGGACGAGGCGGGTGAACCTGTGTACGGCCCGCGCGACGAGGTGGACACCGGCAAGGTCGCGGCGCTCGGCCTGCCGTTCTGGCTCGCGGGCGGGCACGGCACGCCCGACGGGCTCGCCAGAGCGCTGGAGATGGGGGCTACCGGGATCCAGGTGGGGTCGGCATTCGCGCTCTGCCGGGAGTCCGGCCTGGACGACGAGCTCAGACGGCGACTGCTGCGCGGCGCCGCCGACGGCACGCTTGAGGTCCGCAACGATCCGCACGCCTCCCCTGCGGGGTTCCCCTTCAAGGTCGCCCAGGTCCCCGGCACGCTGTCCGAAGCCGGCGTCTACGCGCAGCGGACCCGGTTGTGCGACCTGGGCTACCTGCGCACGCCCTATCAGAAGCCGGACGGCGGGGTCGGCTACCGCTGCCCCGCGGAACCGGTGGAAACCTACGTCCGCAAGGGCGGTCGCATGGAGGAGGCCACCGAGCGCCGGTGCCTGTGCAACGGCCTGCTCGCCGCGATCGGCCTCGGGCAGCGCCGCCCGGACGGGTATCTGGAGCCCCCGCTGCTCACCCTCGGCCAGGACACCGGCTTCCTCGACGGGCTGCCGGACGACTACTCAGCAGCCGAGGTGGTGGACCGCATTCTGCATGGGACGAGCGCACGGTGACCGGGGCACGGGCCGCGTCGGCACCGCCCTCGTGTCGCCCGACGGCGATCGCCACGAGCGGCCCGACGTCTCGACGCGGCCACCGCCGACCGGCAGGACGTCTTCGGATTGTGCCGACACTCACCCCAGATCTTCGGCGAGCTGGCGGGCCGTAAGGCGCCCCCGCGACTGGAGCAGCGGAAGGATTGACAGCAGCCGGGACGCGCGCCATCCACTGACGGTACGTGTCAGTGGATGGGCCGTACTGTCCCGGATATGGCGTTCATCCAGAAGATCACACAGCCGCTCGACCCGATCGCGGTCGACGACCGGCATCACAACGACCCGCCCGGGCCGGTGTTCGAGCCGAGGGGCGAATCCCCGGACCGCGACCACCTGGCCGGCATCCGGTCGGAAGGGGCGGGACTGTGAACAACTTCGACTTCCTCGTCGGCAGGTGGGACGTGGCCAACCGGAGGCTGCTGAAGCGGGGCGTCGGCAGCGACGAGTGGGAGGAGTTCCCCGGCCGCTGCGTCGCGTACGGCTTCTTCGACGGCGCGGGCAGCTTCGACACGCTCACGCTGCCCACCAAGGACTTCGACGGCGCGACGGTCCGGACGTACGACGCCGAGCGGGACGAGTGGTCCATCTACTGGGTCAACAGCAGGCGCGGTCTGGATCCGGTCCCGGTTGTCGGCCGTTTCGTCGACGGGGTCGGCACCTTCTACGCCGACGACACCGACGACGGCCGCCCGATCCGCGTCCGGTTCATCTGGTCGGGCATCACGCCCGACTCGTGCCACTGGGAGCAGGCATTCTCCTACGACGGCGGGCAGACCTGGGAGACCAACTGGACCATGGACTCCACCCGCGTCGGGTGATGCCGTGCTGACGTCCATTAGTCCGTACGGCCGTCGATCAGGTGGATATGACATAACCCCGGGCTGAAGGCGGCGACGTGATCGGGGGTGCCGTGATGAGGCTTCGAGGGCGTGAAGCGGCCTTCGCTGACTGCGACGTCGTAGGCGCCGCCGTAAGGGTACTCGGCCAGGATCCCGGTCACCTGGTGCTCGGCTGCCCAGGCGAGTCCTGCATCCAGCGTGTCGAACACGCCGGAGGCGTGTCGGGCGTGGTCACCGTGGAAGATCCAGACGGCCGGCCTGAGCGGATCGCTCTGGTCGGCGCTGGGCCTGCGGCGCAGGCCCTCCGGCGTGAACGAGAACGCGCCGGGAAATGGCCCCGGCCGATGGCGTACGGCGAGCACCACCGGTTCGGGGTGGACGCCCCGCAGACCGGTCTCGGGCGCGGTGTCCGCGAAGGCATTCCACAGGTGAAAGCACATAAGGTCGTCGTCGCGACTGGCGGTGACGTAGCCCAGGGTCTTGGGGAAGAACGGGTTGGTTCCGCCGATCCACAGCGACGGAGGGCCGAACGTCTCGATGACCTCGGACAGCGTCCGGTTCTGCGTCACCCATCCGCCGATGTCGGCGCTCAACCGCTGATGCTCAGCCGCTGACAGCGCCCGATCCAGCTCCAGCCAGCCGAGACGATGAGCGATCTCGGCGTAGACGGAGGCCGTGGCCTCACGCAGGGCGTCGGCGGGAAGGATGTCGCTGTAGGCGCCTTCCACGCCCAGCGCGTTGAACGCGTCGCGCTCGCTGAGTCGATCGCACTCCGCCCACCACCGCGTCAGGCTCCCGTCCACGGCGGCCATCGCCTCCAGCAGAAGCCGTTCCGCCATCTCATCCCTGCCGTACATGCCAGGGCGACGAAGCACACCGTTCACCCGCTCCAGGTGGTGTCGGCGAACCTCGTTCAGAAGGGGGTCGGAGCCCTCATCGCTGCTCATCGCATCGATCATGACATCCGGCAGATGAGGACGGGTATCGCCGCTATCGGTGGTGCTGACAGTACTCGACGTGTAGTTCCGCCCACGGGCGGCGGCGGTCCGGGTACCCCATCCGGCCCAGGTTGATCTCAGCGCAGCAGTGCGCGTCGGGACTCTCCGCGAAATGCTCCGGACAATCCTCCGCCAGGGCACGCACCTGATCTGCCTCCAGCTCGAAGGCTTCGCGGCTGCCGATCAGGAAGAGGGTGTCCGCGGCGATGTCCCAACGGAGATGATCACGGAAGCCCTGATGAGTCCACCGCCACTGATCGGCATCGGGGCGCCGGCGAAACTCCTGAGGGGGCAGTTTCACGCCATGCGGCCTGCCCGCTCCCAATCGGTCGCGGACCTGTTTCCAGCGGGAGACCGGGAACGCCAGGCGGTGATGCAACAGGACCAGATCCAGCAGCCGTTCCTGGTTCGCCGAGTCAGCCGGGCGGGCCGTGCGGAGCGGCAGGTAGATCAGGCTGTGCGGGGAGCGGGCGGCCAGCCCCCAGGCCATCGCGAGTGCTATGGCCGCCTGCTTGTCCACGCTGAGCTCCGTGCCGAGCCGGCCGTCGTACAGCATCGCGTGCTTCACGGCTTGGGCCGGCCGGACCACGCGGTACTCGCCGCGGTCAAGGCGAACCTCGCTGATCAATGTTGGCCATGTCTGTTCTGAAAGGCGCACTCTCACCCCGTCTCGTGTCTCGTCCGAGAAAGCATGCTAAGAGCGGACCGTCGGCTTGACGAGCGGTTTTGTGCGCATCGATTCAGCCGCACGACCAGGGCGCTCAGGACCGCAATGCGGCGGCTCGTCGTAGCCGCCGAGGCGGACGGTTTCGAGTTCGACGACTGACCCGCCTGCTGCCGGCTCGATTCGGCGGATGGCCCTCTCGCCGACATCCCAGGCGTCGCCGGCCCGTCCTGTCGGATGCGTTTCCACCACATCCACGCCGATGCCCTGCGCGCTGCCGCCCGCGTGTGCGCCGGTCGCGGTGCTCGCGGCCGGCCTCTGATCGGCCGGCCATTGTTTCCATCAAGGTCAACAGGCATTCAAGCGAGCTACATGATCAACAGATGGTCTTGATCGCGGATCAGCACCACTCTGAAAGGATCTGCTCAATGCCTGGTTCTGACGATCAGCGACAGGCCCCCGCCCTTCTGACGCGACGCAGGCTGCTCGCCGTCACCGGCGGCCTCGTCGGCGCGGTCGCCGTCAGCGGCCTGGCCGGTCCGGCCTGGGCCGGCGCCGGGCTTCCCCGTGGCCGCCGCCAGTGGCTGGCCGGTGACCACCACGTGCACAGCGAGTTCAGCGTCGGGTACGACAACTCCACGACCCCGCCCACCCCGATCATCGCCGGCGACGCCATCTATCCGTTGGCGGTCAACGCGGCCAACGCTGAGAAGTTCGGGCTCGCGTGGATCGTCTCGACCGACCATGGCGGGCCGCAGCACTCGAAGCTGGACGCCGAGAAGCGTTATCCCAGCCTGCTGGAGGCGCGTCGCAAGGTGCCCGGCGTGCTGCAGTTCTACGGCATGGAGCTGGACACCCCGGCGGCCGACCACTCCAGTCTGATCATCCCCAAGGTCGCCGCCGAGCGGGACATCCTGTTCGACCTGGAGAGCCGATTCTCCAGCCGCGACCCCTTCCCCGCCGACCCGGCCTTCAACACCGAGCAGAAGATGCTCGAGGCGCTGCGCGTCATGAGCCAGCTCCCGCAGAAGCCGCTGCTCTTCGCCAACCACCCCGCCCGTTCGGCCTCCGGGCTGGGCGTGTACGGCCAGGACACCCCCGCCGAGTTCCGCAATTGGAACGACACCGCACCCGACATCGCCCACGGCTTCGAGGGCGCCCCCGGGCACCAGGCCGGCACGCTCAACCGCGACGGCACGATCAACCCCAACGGCAGTCGCGGCGGCTACGGCAACTACCCGACGATGGGTGGATTCGACCAGATGACCGCCCGCCTCGGCGGCCTGTGGGACTCCCTGCTCGGCGAGGGACGCCGCTGGTGGATCACCTCCACCTCCGACTCGCACGTGCACTACCACGACGGCGGCAGCGACTTCTGGCCGGGCGAGTACTCCAAGACGTACGTCTACGCCGGATGGGACTACGCGGACATCCTCGACGCGCTGCGCAACGGGCGGATCTTCGTGACCCTCGGCGACCTGATCGACCAGCTCGATCTGACGGTCCGTCGTGCCGGCAAGGCCCCCCAACACGCCGAGGCGAACGGGTCGTCGGCCACCGTCGGCGAGACCCTCACGCTGCGCGGCCGTGACCGCGACGCCGAGATCGAGGTCCGCGTCCGCGAACCCCGCACGCCCAACGCCTCGGGGCAGCGCCCGCACGTCAACCGCATCGACATCATCACCGGCCGGGTCACCGGACCGGCCGCGGATCGTTCCTCCGACACCAACCCGACCACCGCCGTCGCCGGCAGGTACGGCCCGGGTCAGTGGAGCCGTGAAGGGGACGAGATCGTCGTCCGGCACACGCTGCGCGACATCGACGGCCCGATGTACGTCCGGGTGCGCGGCACCAACACCGACGAGCTCGAGCCTCAGCCCGACCCGCGTGGCTCCGACCCCTGGTCGGACCTGTGGTTCTACTCCAACCCGGTGTTCATCGACCGCTGAACCGGCGCCGCGAAGCGCGCGACAGGCACCCGTCGGCGGATGGCAGGAGACGTACGACTCCGCCGGCGGGTGCGTCCGCGTCCTGAGGCGCGGACGCTCCGGCTCCACTGGCCCGAGGTGCGCCAGCACGCCCAGCCGCCGCAGCCGCTCGCGGTGGGCCGGGGCGAGGCCGAGCGAGATCGAGGAGGTCAGCAGCATCCCTTCTGGTCCGTGTCCACGCAGGTCCGGTCGGCGGCCACGGCGATCACGGCGGTCCGCAGGTCGTCCAGTGCGTGGCCGAGCCTCTCGTCGGCCAGTTCGTAGCGGGTCCTCCGGCCGTCGGGCAGGGCGACTACCAGGCCGCAGTCGCGCAGGCAGGCCAGGTGGTTGCTCAGCCGGGTGCGGGAGACGCCGAGAAGGTCGGCCAGGTCGGCGGGGTAAGCCGGCGCCTCGCGAAGCGCGATCAGGATCCGGCAGCGAATGGGGTCGGCCAGGGCGCGGCCGAAGCGGGCGAGCACTTCGATGTCGGGGGCGACAGTGAACACCCCCAAAACGTTACATCGGCCCATGAATTCAGTCATGCATGTACTCCGAAGTGAGACGCGGGCTCGGGGCTCTGGGTGACTGGCGTACGCCGAGAGTACAGCTTGCGCTGAATTCATAAAAGCTTGTACTTTCGCCGTCCAGTCGACCACTCGACGACGCGGCGACCGCTCGGCGCGGGACGCCTGCCTGGAAAGGAGGATGCGGATGCTCGTCGCGGCCTGGGCTTCCCTGCTCAGCTACCTGGTTCTGATGTTCCTGGCCTTCGGAGCCCGCGCGTGGATCCATCGGGCCCGTACCGGCCGTACGGGCATGAACGGCTTCCGCGGACGGGTGTTCTCGGCCGAGTGGTGGGCCGGAACGCTCTTCGCGGTCGCGATCGCCCTGGGCCTGCTCACGCCGATCCTCGCGCTGACCGGCGTCGGTGAGCCGGTCGCGGCTCTCGTCGCCGCCCCGATACAGATCGCCGGCGCGGCCCTCGTTCTTCTGGGCGGCGCAGGCACCTTGTTCTCGCAGTCGGTCATGGGGGCGTCCTGGCGCGTCGGAGTGGACGAGCGTGAGACCACCGCCCTGGTGACCACCGGCCCGTTCCAGGTGGCCCGCAATCCGATCTTCACCGCGATGGCCACGGCGTCGATCGGCTGGGGCCTGCTGATGCCCTCATGGCCGGCCCTGCTCGCGCTCGTCACCCTGGTCGTGGCGGTGCAACTGCAGGTCCGGGTCGTCGAGGAGCCCTACCTGATCCGTGCGCACGGCCCGCGCTACCTGGCCTACGCGTCTCGGACGGGCCGCTTCGTGCCTGCCCTGGGCAGGCTGCGGGCCGAGCACTCCTGACCCGCGGTGGAGGTCCCGGTCGCCGGAAGGGCGGGCCGCGGACGGTGCTGGTGCGACCGTCCGCGGCCCGGTAGGACCTCACATCAGCTGCGCAGGCTCCACTGCTGGTTGGAGCCGCCGTTGCACGACCACAGAATGAGCTTCGTGCCGTTGGCGGTGCCCGCGCCGTTGGCGTCCAGGCACAACCCGGACTGCACACCGGTGAAGGTGCCGTTGGAGTTGAGGTTCCACTGCTGGTTCGTCTGTCCGTTGCAGTCCCAGATGATCACCTGGGTGCCGTTAGAGGTGCCCTGGTTGTACGCGTCCAGGCACTTGTTGCCGAACACCTGCAGTTGCTTGCCGGACGTGTACGTCCACCGCTGGTTGGTCTGGCCGTTGCAGTCCCACAGCTGGACCTGGACGCCGTTGGTCGCCGAGGCGCCGGTGACGTCCACACAACGGCCGGACTGGCCGCCGACGATCGAGCCGCTCTGCTGGCCGCTTCCGCCGCCGTTCCCCTGCCTGACGAGCGACTTCGACTCGGCGGAACGGTTCCCCTGGGCGTCCACGACGTAGAGCCGATAATCACCGTTCGACGTCGGAACCGCGATGGAGGTCGCGGTTCCGCCCGCCCTGGTCATCGTGTTGCCGACGGCGAAGGACGTCGTGCCCGAGGGGGCCAGCCACACCGTCTTGCTCGCGTCGCCGGCGCTCCGGATGGGAATCGATGTCACGCCGGAGCCGACGTACGTGCTGGCGGGCAGGACGTAGTCCGGCAGCGAGAGATTGCTCTGGGGGATGACGTTCCGGTACGCGTCCTCGAGTCCGGAGTTCACGGCGATGCCGTAGGCCTGCGACGGCCAGACGTAGTCGGAGGACACGATGATGTCCTGGACCGTGCTGTTCGGCAGGTTCTTGTTGGAGACCTTGTTGATGGGGCCGTACGTCTGCGTGATGCTCAGATCGTGCTTACGCCCCCAGTCGTCGGAGTTGATGAGCCACGTGACGTTCTTGTCCACGCTCAGGACGTTGTCGCGGAAAGTGATGTACGCGGAACCCTCGTCCGGGTGGAGTCCGTACTTGTGACCGGACGGGACGCCCTGCAGGTAGTTGTTCGTGATCGTGGTGCCCGGCTGGCTGCCCAGCGTGTAAATGGGAGCGGTGTCGCTGAGGCGCTGCACCGTGTCGATGATGTGGTTGTCGCTGATGGTGTTGTTCTTCGCCGTGGTGGTCGGCCGGTTGGGCGCGATCGAGCCTGACGATCCGTCGAAGTTCCACCACCCCCAGCCGAGTGTTATACCGGACCACGGGGTTTTCTCGATGAGATTGTGCTGGATGGTCAGGCCGTCGGCGAAGTACGCCGAGATGGGGCTGTGCCCGTTGAACAACACGGCGCTGTCGTAGATGTAGTTGTTCTTTATCTCGATGTTCTTGGGCGCGCCTTCGACCTGGACGGAGTACTTCTCCCGGTTGGACGTGGTGTAGTCGCCGATGTAGACATGCTGCGGATGGCCCACGGAGATGGCGGATCCGGCGATGTCGTTGGTGTAGTTGCCGATCAGCCGCGTGTTCACCACGTCGTTGGCCATGGTGATTCCGTCGACGCCGGTGTGCTGTATCCGGTTGCTCTGCAGGACGAGCCCGTCGGCGTTCTCGATCTGGATCATGCCGGGCGCCAGGTCGACGTTGCGGTAGTAGTAGGCGTGGAAGTTCTGCTTGGCGTAGGCGAGCGCGCCGAGGTTGCCCTGCTGGGCCTGCTTGAGCACCGAGCCCGCCACGTTGAACAGGTTCCAGTCGGAGTGCTGCACCGTGAGGCCGGAGAACGTGATGTTCCGGACACGGTTGCTCGTGGAGGCGCCGGCGACCTTGAGAAGGGTGGACACGTTGTTGGGCGCCCAGACCGCCGCGGTCGTCATGTTCTCCGAACTCGCCTTGTAGTAGTACAAGGTCCGGCTCGTCTTGTCGAAGAAGAACTCGCCCGGCGCGTCCAGGAACTCGTAGGCGTTCATGACCTTGTGGGTGCCGCCGATCTGGGCGTTGCCGTTGAAGGCGCCCTGCGCGATGGCCGCTCCCGGCTGCTGGAACAGGGCGATGCGGTTCGAGCCCTCAGTGGTCACCTGCCGGACACCCACGATGGCCGTGGTCCAGGTCGTCGAGGTCTCAATTTCGATGTCGTCCTGGTTGGCGGCGACGGCGGGAAAGTCGTTCAGGCCGTACTTCGCTCCCGCGCATTGCGAGCCCGACTCCCACGCCCAGGACGCCTGCCCCGCCGTGACGGTGTAGGTGCCGTAGCACCCCTGTGAGCTCATCGTTTTCGAAGCCATGTACGCGCGCTTGTCGTTGACATAGAGCGCACGGAGTTTGTTGGCGCGGTTCAGCGGGGCTTTCCAGATGTTGCCGCTGTGCTGCGTCCATCCGGTCACCTGGACGCCTCCGGTGAGGACCGGCGTCTCGTTCTGGTACGCGGAGTAGACGACCCGGAATCCGTTCGTGCCGGAGTCGGCCGTCGTGAAGTCGATGGTGCTGCCGACCGAGTAGGTGCCCCCGCGGAGATACACGTAGATGTCGCCGGTCATGTTGGCGTTCACCGTACGGACGACGTCCCTCGCGCGCTGCAGGGTTCTGAACGGTGAGGTGATCGTTCCAGGGTTGGAGTCGTTGCCATCGGGGCCGACGTAGTAGGTCGCCTGGGTGGCTGCCGAGGCCGCGGTACTCCCTGTGAAGGTCGCCAGCAACACCGCGGCGGCGAACACCGCGAGCGCTGCTAACGCCTTTCCAGTGGTGGACAGGGCTGACTTCACGCTCTGTTCCTTTCGCTGGTTCCGAGCGGATCTCCGCCGCGAAGTCGCCCCGCCTCAGCAGAACTCGCCGGGGTGTGCCATCGCGCGGACATGGCGACGAGCCCTCCGGTACGTGAAGGACGAGCCTGCCGGTGTGGTGGAAGTCCCGGCCGTCCACCCCGGCCCCGCGCTGACAACGGTCGCGCCGCCGGGGCGCGAGGTCGCCCCATAACACGTCCTAAAGAGCCTGTGGCAGACGTGACGCTGCCATTTCGGACGAAACGTATGACGTATGCCGACTGATGTCTAGGAACAGGCAGGCTCCGAGAGGGGCGCCGCGCGGCAGCGCCTGAGGCGCTTCTTCGTCCACCCTGGCGCCGCGAGGGCCGCCGAGCGTCCGGCGACATAGTGCGCTGTCGGGGCAGCGGCGGGTCGCCGCCGGTCATGCGTACCGCGACCCGGCGCGATCCGCCAAGGGGCGCTCGCGGATGCCGGTCGGATCAGGGCATTCCGGGCAGGAGGGTCTCAGGGGAGACCGCTTATCTCGGCAGCGGCGAATGCCGTGTGCCGATGAAACTTTCAGCTACAACGGTGGGCGCCGCGCGGAAACCATTCCCGCCGCATCAGTATCCGGGAACGACAGAGAGCGGCTCGTCGTCGCCTGGCGTGCGCCCTCGCCGCAGCCGATCGCTCCGGCCGGAAAGGACCGCGAGCGCCAGCAGTGCCGACAGTCCGATGACTACATAGCTGTTCATCAGCGGCATGAGCCACATTCCGGCCCGGGCCGGATACAGGAAGAGCGTCGCCAGGGTGACATATCCGGGCAGGAGGAAGACGAACCACGTGACCCCCACGCCCACCTTCTCGAGCGGGGCGTCGACGCGCTGAGCACGCTGTGCCCAGAGCACCAGCAGCGGTACGCACCAGACCCAGTGGTGCGGCCAGGAGACGGGTGAGACGAGCAGACCCACGATGGCGCACAAGGTGATGCCGGCAGGCTCGCCCGCCTTCTTGGCGGTCCGTGCGGCGATCAGCAGCCCACCCGCGCCGACCACCGCGCACATGGCCAGCCAGACAGGCGTCGTGGGCCAGGAGCCGGGCAGGAACCCGAGCACGCCGCGAAGCGACTGGTTGAAGAAGTTCGTGCCCTGACCGTCCACCCGGTGCGTGTCCATGAACGCACCACCCCAGTAGTCCCGCGAATCGGCCGGCAGCAGCAGGGCTCCCAGGGCCACCGTGCAGAGGAAACTCACGCCGGCCGTCAGGGCGGCCCGGAAGCGACGCGTGACGAGAAGATAGGGAATGAAGATCAGTGCGGTGAGTTTGACGCCGGCGGCGATGCCCGTTGCTATGCCGTGCCATTTCGCATTGCCGTGCGTCAGATCCGCGAGTATCACCAGCAGCAGGATGAGGCCGATCTGCCCGTTCCACAGCGTCAGCATCACCGGATACAGGGGGAGCGTCGCGATGACGACCAGCAACGTGTGGGTCGCCCGGCGGCGACGGCTCCGCCCCGCGGTGCGGCCGACGAGGATCCATATCACCGCCTCGAAGGCGAGTATGGAGACCAGCACCCAGAGGGTGATGGCGGCCTCCATGCCGACCAGGGCGAGAGGCGTGAACAGCATCGCCCCGAACGGCGTGTAGGTGAACTGGAGCGAATACTTGCCGACCACCAGGTCGTAGACGGAATCGCCCCGCAGGACCGCCGCCCCGCCTTCCCGGTAGACCTCCAGGTCGACCCAGCCCTCCGCATAGGTCACGTAGAAGACCAGGGCCGTCAGCGCGCCACCCAACGCGATCAATGCGCCGCATGCCGCCTGGAAAGAGCCGCTGTCTCTCATGCTCGGACGAACTCGCGGACGGATGGGCGCCGAAGTAGCCATGGCAACTCCCCGCTTGAGTGGCTGCGGAGCACGCTAGCCACGCGGGCTTGTCCAAAGCTTGTCGTGCGCGTCCGTGCGCGTCCGTGCGGTCTCAGCCGCTCAGGCCGGTGACGCGGTGCCTTCGAATATCCCTAGCCGTGTCGCGAGCTGGGCCGCTGCGGGCGCTTCCAGGGCCCGGTAGAGCTCGTACGCCCGCCCCAGCAGTTCGCGTGCGGCGGGATCGTCCCGCTGTTCCGCGGTGGTCGCGAGGGCGACGAGCGTACGAGCCTGCAGCGCCGGGACCTGCTCGTCGGTCCAGTACCGCAGGGACCGGCGGAGGCGCTCTGCGGCCCGGGGGTCACCATGGCGGGCCTCGATCTCGCCGAGGCTCAGCTCGGTGAGTGCCAGTCCCCAGCGGTGTCCCTGGTCGCGGAAGAGAGCGGCCGCGGCGGCCAGCGCCTGTTCCGCCTCGTCCACACGGTGGGGTTCGTGCGCCAGCGTCTCGCCCAGCACCCGCAGGCTCTGGGCGGCGCCGATCAGGTCGCCGACCTGCTCGAAGAGTGTGGCGGCCGCGCGGGCGGCGCGCTCCGCCTCCTCGATCCGATGACAGGCCCGCAGGGCGCCGGCGAGACCCCGCAGGGCGTACGCCTCCGTGAACCGTGCGCCACATGAGCGGGCGACGGTCAGCGCGGAGTCGACGACCTCGACGGCGGCGGCCGTCTCGCCCCGTTCTCTCAGCACGAATCCGAGGCTCGTCAGCGCGATGGCCATGGCGAGAGGAAGGTCGGCCTGTCCGAGCCCTTCGACGGCCGTACGCAGCTCGGCCTCCGCCTCCTGCAGGCGACCGGTGATGCCCAGCGTGAAGCCGATCTCCTTGCCGGCCAGGGCGGCGCAGGCCGGGTCGCCGATCTCCTCCGCCAGCGCCTGTGCCTGGCGCAGAGCCGCAAGGGCGGCGTCGGGATCATCCAGCTCGATCAGGCAACTGCCGAGCCCGCGCAGCATCGTCGCCTCGCCGGGGCGATCACCGGCCTGCCGGCAGGCGGCCCGCGCCACGCTCACGGCCCGCTGCCAGTCGTCGTAGTATCCCCGCAGCTCGTAGAAGTCGGCGCCGCAGCCGGCCAGGCAGCGCGCAGTCGCGGTCAGACCCGCCTCCGCGCAGGCCGGCACCAGCACGGCCAGCGCCTCCCGCTCGGCTTCGAACCACTCGACGGGCCGCTCGGCGGCGACGGCACGAGCCCGCTGATCGGTGACGTCCGCCGCGTGGTCCCTGTCGTCGAGGTGGAGGCGCAGGCAGTCGAGGCGGTCATGCGCCTGCCGGGCGAGGGCCAGCCAGCCGGCGGCGACGCGGGCCAGCGCGGCCGTCCACTCAGCCTGGTCGATCTCGGCTTCCCGTCGCTCGCGCGCGTAGATCCGGGTGATGTCGTGGAACCGATATCGCGGCTGCCCGGCCTGATCGGGGCTGACCGCCTCCACGAGCCGCGCGTCGAGCAGTTCTTCGAGGACGGTGGCTCCCACGGCCGGATCGGCTCCCAGCAGGGCGGCCACGCACCACTCGGGAAAGGACGGCACCCCCAGCTCGCCGAGCAGCGCGAACGCGCGGGCGGCGGCGGGCGTGAGTCCTCGCAGGGCGAGACCGAGCCCCGGACGTACGGCCAGGTCGCCGTGGCGCAGCTCGTCGAGCCGGCGGCGTTCGTCGGCCAGCCGCTCGTTGAAGGACTCGACCGTCCAGTGCGGGCGGGCGGCCAGGCGCGCCCCGGCGATCCGTACGGCCAGGGGCAGCCCGCCGCACGCGGAGACCAGTTCGTTCGCCGCCGCGGGCTCGGCCCGTACGCGATCCTCACCGGCCACCCGGCTCAGAAGCCTGACAGCCGTCGGGCCGGGCAGCGGTCGCAGGTCGACAGAGGTCACGCCGGGAAGGCCGGTCAGCGGCAACCGGCTGGTGACCACCACGGCGACGCCCTTGGCCGGCAGCAGTTGCTCCACCTGGCGGTATCCGCCCGCGTCGTCAGCGACGAGAAGCACCTGCCGCGCTGCCAGCCTGTCCCGCAGCAGCGCGGCACGCGCGTCGGCGCCGGCGGGCAGGGCCGAGCCGTGCACGCCCAGGGCCCGCAGCCACTGGGCGAGCACCTCGGCGATGTCGGCGGGATCGGCGGTGGCGCCGCGCAACGCCGCGTACAGGTGCCCGTCGGGGAACCACGACGAGAACCGGTGGCCGGCGTGTACGGCCAGGGCCGTCTTCCCGACGCCCGGCGGCCCGGAGAGCACCGCGAGCCTCGCGTTGTCGTTGAGGGGGTCGAGGACCGCGGCGAGCAGCGCGAGTTCCTCGTCGCGTCCGACGAAGTCGGGAAGGTCAGGGGGCAGCTGCCTCCACGTGGGAGCGGCGGCGGGGGCGTCTTCCACCGGCGGGGTCCGGTGGGGCCGGCCGGCGCGGCTGGCCCAAAACAGGGCGTCGCCGGCGGCGAAGAACCTCTCCCGTTCCTGGCCGTCCAGGTCCAGCGCGGTGGCCAGTTGTTCCAGCGAACGGGGCCGGGGACCTCGGCCGCGTCCCCGTTCGAGCTCGGCGATCGACCGGGAGCTGATGCCCGCCCGCTCGGCGAGCGCCTCCTGGGTGAGGCGGAGCCTGAGCCGGTGAGACCGGAGCAGCGCACCGAACGCGTCTCCCACGCCTCAGCCTCCCGTGATCACGTGTCCACACCCTATGCCGCGATCAACTTCCGGCTCAACGTCAGGCTCAACGTCAGGCTGAACGTCATGGTGCGCCGGTCGGGCGCCGGGTTTGATGAGCGGAGCCGGTTTCCGTAACGGACGTGCCGGCACGCGGGGGGCAAGCCGGACCTGGGGAGCGGCCGACGGTCGATCCCCAGGTCCGGAGGGGCGCTCGTGTGGTCGCCGTCCTGGCCGGCATCGGAGGGCTGTGGCTCATGTCGCCGCCGAGGCGGGCGATGCGGAGGCCGGGGTCCCCGGCCGGGAAAGGAACAACTTTGAGGCGAATAGTCGCGGCGGTCGTCGCCGTAACGGCCGTGCTGTTCGGTCCGCAGGCGCCGGCGAACGCGGACACACCGACGGCCTTCGGCGCCTCCGTCAACCAACCGTCGGGGCAGACGTTCGCCCAGGCGCTGGCGGCCGCCGACGCGCGGTACGGGAAGCTCCCGGCCCTGCGCGTCTTCTTCACCGACGGTCCGGCGGCGTGGACCGACGTGAGGCTGAACACCCCTGGCCGGACGACCGTCGTGTCGTTCAAGTACAAACCGAAGGACGTGCTGGCGGGGAAGTACGACGCGTACCTGCGTTCGTGGTTCGCGAGCGCGCCCCGGGACCGGGACATCTTCTGGTGCTTCTACCACGAGCCGGAGGACGACATCCGCGACGGGCACTTCACCGCCGAGGAGTACAAGTCGGCGTGGCGGCGCATCGACAGCCTCGCCGACGAAGCGGGGAACGCACGGCTGTTCGCCACCACCATCCTGATGGACTACACGCTCACCAAGGCCAGCGGCAGGCAGTGGGAGGACTACTATCCCGGCTCCGCGTACGTCGACGTCATGGCGTGGGACGTGTACGGCTTCGACGAGGCGAGCGCCGAGACCATGGCCGCGCACAACGCGAGCCGTCCTGCCCTGGAGATCGCCCGGTCGCAGAACAAGCCGTACGCCGTGGCGGAACTCGGGGTGCGGGACCACGCCAACCGTCCGGCGATGCTGCGGGACATCGCGAAGTGGATGCGGAACACGGCCGACGCGCGCTTCGTCACCTACTACGACTCCGCCCTGTGGCCGCAGTATGACCTGGTCGGTGACAACGCGAGCATCCAGGCATGGGCCGGGGCGGTGAGCGGCGCGCTGTTCGCCGGCACTCCGGTGATGACCACGTCCGCAGGACCGGCGGCGCCGACGGCGACCACGATCGAGTGGACGACCCGGGTCGACCCGGCGCAGCAGAGCGGCTGGGTCTCCTGCGCGTCGTGGGCCACGGCCACGGAAGGGCAGTTCTCGGAAGGCCCCCGGCAGTACGTCGCCGGCAACCCCCGGACGATCACGTGCACGAGGAGCGGCCTGCAGCCGAGGACGGCGTACCAGGCCCGGCTCAAGTGGTGGGACGCCCAGACGGGCGGAACGACGCTCTACAAGAGCAACATCGTCGACCTGACCACCGCCTCCGGGTGACGGCTGTCTCCGGTCTCTCGCAGTAAGGGCTCACGAGGCGGACAACCCCCGGACCCACGGTTCGGGGGTTACCCGCATGGTCCGGCGTGAGCGGTTCCGGCGGCGCCTCGGACCCGTCGCCGTGAGGCGTACCGCGTCGCTAGTGGCCCGTCACGCACCCTTGGCCGGGTCGGTCACTGCGCCGGAAGGAACCTCCGGTCCTCGCGAAGCCCGCTCCGCTGGGCCTTCGCTGCGGTCCTCGCTCCCTTCCGCTCCGCTCCCTCAAGCCCGGTGAATGTCGGTGGACAGCGCACTAGGGTTCGGTGTCATGGTCACCCCTTTGGAGCCCGGCGACCCGCGCGCACTGGGTGAGTTCACGCTCGGGGGACGGCTCGGCGAGGGCGGCCAGGGGGTGGTGTTCCTCGGCCGGTCGCCACGCGGGGAACAGGTCGCGGTGAAGGTGCTCAAGTCGGGGCTCGACTCGTCGGTGCGGGAACGGCTGGTCCGGGAGCTCGACGCGATGCGCGGAGTCGCGCCCTTCTGCACCGCCCGGGTGCTGACCGCGGTCGTCGACGGGCGGACGCCGTACGTCGTGAGCGAGTTCATCGACGGGCCGTCCCTGCAGCAGCGGGTCGACTCCGGCGGTCCGCTGCGGGACGGCGAGCTGGAACGCCTCGCGGTCGGCACGGCGACGGCGCTGGCGGCCATCCACGCGGCCGGGATCGTGCACAGGGACTTCAAACCGGCCAACGTGCTGCTCGGGCCGGACGGCCCCCGGGTGGTGGACTTCGGCATCGCCAGGCACGGCGCGAGTGACACGATCACGGCGGGGCCGATCGGCACCCCGGCCTACCTGGCTCCCGAGCAGATCGCCGGGGACCCGGCCACGCCCGCCTGCGACGTGTTCGCGTGGGGAGCCACGATGGTCTTCGCCGCCACGGGGCGTACGGCCTTCGGCGCGGCCACCGTGCCCGCCGTCATGCATCGGATCCTGACCGCGGAGCCCGACGCCTCGGCACTGCCCCGCTCACTGCGCGGGGTGGTCGAACGCTGCCTCGCCAAGGATCCCGCCCGCCGGCCGGCCTCCCGCGACCTGCTCCTGGAGCTCGTCGGCCACGCCCCAGACCCGCTTCAGGCGGGCGCGGCCGCGGCGACCACCAGGCCGGAAGCCGTACCTGGGACGACCGCGATTCTCCCTGCCTTCCCGCCTGCCGGTCCGGCCGGGACGAGCCCGTCGGCCCCGGACACCAAGGTGGCGACCACCGCCACGGGCGGCCGGAGGGCTTCCCGCGCCGGGATCGTGGCCGGGGTGGTGGCCGCCGTGGCCGCGGTGGCGGTCACGGCGGCGGTGCTGGGGCCGCGCCTGCTGTCCGACGGCACGGCATCCTCCTCGACGCAGGGCGTCATGACGAGCGTCTCGCCGGGCGGCGGCTCACCACAACCGCCGCCCGCCGACACCACGCCGGGGGAAACCGTCACGGACGACGGCGCGACCCCGTACGACGACGCGACCCCGTACGACGACGGCGCGACCCAGGACGACACCGGGACCACGGAGGACGCCGGCGGGGACCCCACGGCGACGCAGAAGGGCTCGCCAGTGCCCTCGACCACGCCGGGCGGGACGGTTCCCGCCGCGTTCGCCGGCACCTGGGGAGGCCATCTGGAGCCCGACGAGCTCGTGGGAACCAGCGAGACCGACGTCCTGATCGTGCTGCAGCCGGGTAAGCGCTCCGGAAGCTGGACGGACACCAACACCTCGTGCCGGGGAACCCTGACGCTGACCCGCAGTTCGGCCACGGCGCTCGTCTTCAGGCTGGACGCGTGCACCCCGGGCAGGATCACCCTGATCCAGACCGGGGAAGGGCTCGCCTACCGAGGGGACGGCCACGAAGGCGACGTCACCTTTGAGGGTCTGCTGGTCAGGGACTGACGAGCAGACCGGTGCGTTTTCTTTCCGCACTCCGGAAAGTGGATCGTTCCATTCGGCTCTCGTCGCGGAATCGCTGGTTGAGCGAATGGCCGGCACCGGTGCGGAGCGCTCGCGAACGTCCGGGGTAATCCGCCCTCACGGCACGTAATCCCTGGTCAGAGGCCATATCCGGAAGTAATACGCAGTGTGGTGGGAAAAGTTCCAGTGGGCGCTTATGGGCCGCTGATACCCTTTACACCTTTCGGTAACTCTGATTATTACGGGGCGGAAGTGACGACGGGGCCCGATTATCAGCAGCAGTATCCGCCTCAGCCGCCGCAGTGGCAGTCGGCACCGCAGCCCCCTCCGCCGCAATGGGGGTACGGACCGCCACCAGGGCAGTGGCAGCCTCCGCCGCCGCCTCCTCCTCCTGCTCCCGGACGCAGGACCGGGCTGTGGGTGACTCTCGGCATCGTGTCCCTCGTGCTCGTCGTCGCGGTGGGCGCAGGGGTGGGCCTGGTCCTGCGGGGCGGAGGCTCCGGTGGCGATGTCACGGATGACGGCGTCACCGACCCGAACACGGTCGTCGTGAAGGACGAGGAGATCGCCAAACTGATCGAGGGGCACAGTAGGGCGCTGGCCTCCGGCGACGCCAAGGCGTTCACCTCGATCTTCGACCAGGAGAACGCCGCCCTCGTACGCGGTCAGGCGAGGGTCTTCGCCAACCTGCGCAAGATGCCGCTGGCCGAGAAGTCCTACCAGAAGCTGGGCCGCCAGGGCCGGGCCGAGGACAGTTTCGGGCGGGGCGTGAAGTTCACGCAGGACGTCGCGTTCGTCCACCGATTCGACGGCATCGACCTGCGCCCCGTCGCCGAGTGGTACCGCTGGACCATCGAGAAGGCGTCGCCGAACGCGCCGCTCGTCGTGACGAAGGTGGCGGGCGCGCCGCCGCCGATCAGCGGCGAGGCGTCGAAGACGGTCTACTACCCCGGACCATGGGACATCTGGCCGGACATCGAGGTGGTCAAGGCGGGCAGCAGCCTCGTCCTCGCCAGGCCGCAGGACGCCGCCCTGGCCCGGCGCGTCGCGCCGATCGTCTCGGCCGCCGCCACGAGGAACTTCGCTTTCTGGCGCAAGAACGGCGATCAGAACGCCGCCGTGCCGTCCGGGTTCGTAGTGGCACTGGTCGAGGGACAGGCCCAGCTCGGCAAGCTGTTCCGCACCGCCAAGGCGGAGGAGGCCGGCGTCTCCATCCCGATGCCGAGCTGGCAGGTCGGAGACGACACGGTGAAGGTCGGCGGCACCCGCATCGTGATGGACACGACCACCGAGTTCTTCGATAACACCCAGGGAATCGCCGATATCTCCGAGCACGAGCTGGCGCACTCCCTGATCGCCGGGCTCGACAGCGCCGGCTTCAGCTTCCTCGGCAGGGCGAAGTGGATCACCGAGGGCTTCGCCGAGTACATGGCCGGCCGCGACCGGCCGGTCACCGACGATCGGCGGCTCCCGGAGGGCCGCGCCTACCTGGAGGGACGGCTCGCCATGCCCTTCGGGGGCACGCTGCCGGACAACGTTCAGTGGGACTACAAGGGGATGACGAGCACCTACTACTTCATGGGGCATCTGGCCATGCGGTACATCGCCGAGAAGTACGGCGAGCGGAAGCTGGTCGAGGGCGTGGTCGCGGCCTACCGGGCGTCGGGCGACGACAGCGAGGCCGCCCTGTTCCAGGTGCTCGGGGTGACGAAGGCGAACTTCGAGCGGCAGTGGACGGCCTACGTCCGCGCCCGGCTCGCGTGATCGGGGGACGGCCATGACGGATCGGCACGCAGGAGAAGACCCGTACATCGGCTCCGGCCCGCCACAGCCGCAGGCCGGCGGGCAGGAGCAGCCACACCCCGGCCAGGGACATCCGGGTGAAGCGGGCGGATGGAGTCCCACCGCCCCAAGTCAGCAGGCGTACGGGGGTCAGCAGGGGTACGGGCAGGCACCGCCTCCCGGCCCCGCGTACGGGCAGCAGGCGTACGGGGGTCAGCAGGCTTATGGGCAGGCACCGCCTCCCGGGCCCGCGTACGGGCAGCAGGCTTATGGGCAGGCACCGCCTCCCGGGCCCGCGTATGGGCAACAGGCGCACGGGCAGCAGGGTGGTCAGGGGCCGTGGGGCGCGTCCCCGCCCGGTCAGGCCGGTCCGGGCCCGCAGACCCCTCCCACGTACGGCCAGCCTGGCCCACCCGGTCAGGCCGCGCCCTGGGGTCCGGGCGCCCCCGCGGCCCCGGCTCCGTACGGTCAGCCGAGTCAGGGATATCCGGGGCAGGGCTATCCGGGACAGGGTTACGCCGGTCAGGGATATCCAGGCCATGGCTACGCGGGCCAGGGGTACCCGGGGCAGCAGTACCCGGGGCAGCAGGGCTACGCGGCTCCCGTACATCCCGCGCAGGGACCCACGCTACAGCCACAGCCGCCTACGTCCCGGCGCAGGGGCGCCACGCCGCTGTTCGTCGCGCTCGGGCTGGTGGTGCTGCTCGCGGTGGGCGCGGGAACCGCCTGGTTCGTCGCGCGCGGAGGCTCCGCCACCGGATCCGGCGGCGGCAAGGAGTGGTCGGTCCCGCTCGCGAACGCCGACAGCATGGACTTCACCCAGGGGCTCGCGTTCGCGAGCTGGCTCGGCGACTCGACGGTGATCCGGGTGCAGCGGGACGGGGTGCTCGCCTACGACCTGGCCTCGGGCAAGCGCGCCTGGGGCACGCCCTCGCCCGGCGAGCAGCTCTGCGGCGCCACACCGGACCTGGCGAGCGGCAAGGGCGCCGTGGCGTACGGCAGCGGGCAGTTGTGCGACCACCTGGCCGGCATCGACACCGCGACGGGGAAGATCACGTGGAAGATCAAGATCCCGGCGGAGAAGTCCCGGCTGGCGAACCTGCTCATCACGCCCCGCATCATGAGCGCGGGTGACATGGCCGTGGTCTACGCGAATCGCGTGCTGTCCGGCTACCGGCTGTCCGACGGCGGCAAGCGGTGGACCTTCCAGTTCCCCGACGGCTGCCACGTGAAGGACGTGAACGCGGCGGCGGCGCGGGTGGCCCTGCTCCTCGAATGCTTCGTCCGAGGAGATTCCGGCGTCGTGCTGGTGCTCGACCCGAAGACCGGCAAGGCCGGATGGCAGTACAAAATGGGTGATCTGCGGCTGATGAGCACGATGTTGTCGGCCGACCCGCTGATCGTCAACCAGGAGAACGGCGACAAGAACACCGTCACCGTCCTCGACGACGGAGGCCGCAAGGTCAGCGAGTTCACGACCGGCAAGGTGGACATGCTCGCCATGAACAAGGTGGCGTTCGTGGACGGGATGTTCGAGCAGCGCCGCTACGCGGTGCACGGCGACCGCCTCTACCTCGCGACGTTCCCTGAGAACGTGCCGGGAGCGGGGCGTTCCGGCAACGCGATCCTCGCCCTCGACATCAAGACCGGCAGGCAGGTGTGGCAGTCGTCCGGCACGACGCCCGGCATGCTGACCCCCGTCCGCGCCGACGAGCACGGCCTGCTCGCCCTGGAGGCCGGCGACCGGCGCGTGCTTCCTCCCCGGCTCGTACGCCTGGACGCGGCCACCGGCAAGGCGGAGGAGGTGGCGGAGTTGCCGCAGGAGTACGGCACGGACGGAGAGGACGCACGGGTCTTCGAACGGAACGGCGTTGTCGTCATCGTGCCGTGGACCCCGGTGGCCGTGAAGCACGCGGTGATCTACGTCGACACCGGGGAGAGGTGAACGCGACGCGACCGCGCCGGCCCGGGGCTCTCCGCTCACCGTTTCGGAAAACGGCGAAACGACAGGTGAATGACAGATGCCGAGTCAACGAACGTCTGTGCGCTGTCCTGCCGGAAAATTAACCAGCTGCCTGGTCGTCATCGACAAAGGCATTTACAACACGGTCGGTGATGGAGTGAAGCGCGGTCTGGTGATTTCGCCGAGCCCGCGCGGATGAGCCCTCTTTCCCGATGCGCGTCGAGTGTGGCTTCCGATGTGCGTCGAGCGGGCGCGCGTCGGCCAGGAGGGGGACGGGCGACGCCGCCGCGAGCGCGAAGCCGCGCCCCCGGCCCTCGGAGTGCCTTCGCCTTGGAGCTTCCCGCGCCCCTGCGGCGCGTCGTGGGGCGGCGCGGGGGAGAGCAGGACGTTCTCGCACCTCGGGATTTCGTCCAGCGTGCGGAAATCACTCGCGCGTTTCCCGGATGTGCGGAGAAGGCCGACGATCAGCAGTTGACAGGTGAACATTCAACGCGCAGACTTACTGAAAATTTGCAGTCAGCGACAGTCGGGGGATGTCGCGCGCTGCCGAAAGACGGCTCGGAGAAAAGGAAGCTCTCGCGTTTCCCGCTCTTCCGTGGCTGAGAAAGGTTTCAGCATGTCTTCAGGAGGCACGTCCCCCTCCACTGCCTCTGCCGCCCGGAAACGCGTACTCGCGCTGGCGCTCGGCGCCGGTTTCCTGGCGACTCTCGTCGCTCCGGCCGCGGGTGCCGGCGCCGCCACGCAGGCGGACAGCCAGGCCGTCGTCCAGCAGGAGGCGCCGAGCCTGCCCAGCGGGCGGACCACCTACCGGACCATCACCGACTACAACAACGAGATGCTCGCGCTCAGCGCCGAGCACCCCGGCGTCGTCAAGCACATCACGCTGCCGCACAAGACCCGCCAGGGCCGGGAGGTGTACGGCATCGAGGTCAGCCACGACGTCGACGCCGCCGACGGCAAGCCGGTCCTGTTCATGATGGGCATGCACCACGGCAACGAGTGGCCCTCCGGGGAGCACACGCTGGAGTTCGCCTACGACCTGGTCAACAACGACGGCAAGGACCCCCAGGTCACGCGCCTGCTCGACCAGGCGCGGGTCATCTTCGTGCCGGTCGTCAACGTCGACGGCTTCCTCATCAACCGGCGTACGAGCTGCGGTGTCTCCCCGACGTGCGCGAGCAGCGGCGGCGTCGACATCAACCGCAACTACCCCTTCGGCTGGGGCAGCAACGCCGGCTCGAACGCGACGAACCGCGGGCCGGGCCCCGGCTCCGAGCCCGAAGTGCAGAACATCATGGACCTGACCAAGAACAACCAGGTCACGGTCCTGATCACGAACCACACCTCCGGCCACACCCTCCTCCGTCCGCCGCTGGAGAAGCGCGCGGGCGACGCCCCGGACGAGGCCGTCTACGCCGCCCTGACCGACGCGATGGCGGCCAAGAACGGCTACACCGGCATGAAGTCGGGCTACGACTACGAGACGACCGGGGAGACCCCGGACTGGTCGTACTACGCGACCCGCGGCCTCGGGTTCACCTTCGAGATCATGCGGACCCAGTCGACCAACAACACCTATCCCGAGGTGATCGAGGACTACACGGGCACCGGTCGCTACGAGGGCAAGTCGAACCGCGAGGCGTTCATGGTGGCCCTGGAGTACGCGGCCGACCCGGCCGGGCACTCCGTCATCACCGGCAAGGCGCCGAAGGGCGCGGTCCTGAAGATCACCAAGGACTTCGACCTGTGGACCGCGCCGATCAGGCAGGCGGGCAACGTCCTTGACCCGCCGCAGCGGGTTCCCACCCACCTGGAGTCGACGCTGGTCGCGCCGACCAACGGCAAGTTCGAGTGGCACGTCAACCCGTCCGTACGACCGGTCCCGGCGTACACCGAGACCGGGGTCGTCGCCACCGGGCCGGGCAACTTCGTCAAGGAGAGCTGGACGCTGACCTGCGCCCGCCCGACGGGCGAGGTGCTCGAGACGGTGCACGTGACCGTCGACAGGGGCGAGCAGGTGGACGTGCGGCTGCAGCAGTGCAAGACGAGGTTCAACGGCAACGGCCCGAAGAGCTGACCGACGTCACTCAGCAGCGGCGAAGCCGGGCGGTCCCCACGGGGGCCGCCCGGCGGCGTTGCACCCGGCGGGCGCTCCACGATTCATGAGTAAGGCGGCCGGCCCAGGAGGCAGGTCCCCTCACTCCACGAGGAAGGGAAGTGTTCCACGATGAGGAACGTCCCGGAGACAGGCCGATCGCTCGCCGTGCTGGACGCCTCCCGGATCGCCGCGAACCTGCGGGCGCTCTTCGCCGGCCACCGGTTCTCTCCGTCCCAGCGCAGGATCGCGCGCTACCTGCTGGACAACGCGCAGGAGGCCGTCTTCTTCACCAGCGCGGACCTCGCCGAGCGCGCCGGAGTCAGCCAGCCGTCGGTCACCCGCTTCGCCGCCGCGCTCGGGTTCCGCGGGTTCCCCGAGTTCCGGGATGCGCTGCGCATGTCCGTGTTCGCCGAGCAGCCGCCGGACACCTCGGCCGGCCGGCTCAACGAGATCCAGGAGCTCGTCAACTCCGAGATCCGCGACCTGGAGCGGCTGCGCGACGGCCTCGCGGATCCCGCCCAGCTCCGGCGGGTAGCAGGAAGCCTGGCCAGGTCGAGCCCGCTCCTGGTCATGGGACTGCGGATCTCCGCGCCGCTCGCGCATCTGTTCGGCTACCTCGCCGAGAAGGTGCTCCCTGACGTACGCGTGCTGGACGTGCCGGGCTCGGTCCTGGAGGACCGGCTGGGCAGGGCGGCGGAGTCGGGCGCGGAATGGGTGCTCGCCATCGGCCTGCCGCGCTACCCGCGTGAGCTGGCGGAAGGGCTCCTCTGGGCGCGGCGCGTCCGGCTGAAGGTCGCCCTCGTCACCGACCAGCCGGTGGGCCGGCTCGCCGAACTGGCGGACGAGGTCCTGCCGGCCCCGGTGAGCTCGGACTTCGCGTTCGACTCCCACGCCGGTCCCGTGGTTTTGTGCACCGCGCTGCTGCACACCATGCTGGACGTCCTCGCCGACGAGGGGCAGGCCCGCCTGGAGGCGTTCGACGACAGAGCCGCGGAGCGCCAGGTCTTCCTCACCGGCTGACCCGTGGTGACGGCGCGCACCGGCCCTGTCGGTAAGGTCCCCTGGTCACCAGCGGACGAGGGGGATGAGTGAGCATGATGGAGCGGACCGGCGAAGCCAGGTTGCACGAGGTGGCGCAGGGGATCTTCGCGTGGGTGCAGCCGGACGGCACATGGTGGCTGAACAACGCCGGAGCCGTGGCGGACGACGACGGGGTCCTGATCGTCGACACCTGCGCGACCGAGGCACGCACCCGGCGGTTCCTCGGCGCGGTCGCCGCGGCGACCGGCGGCGCCCCGGTCCGGATGGCGGTGAACACCCATCAGCACGGGGACCACTGCTACGGCAACAGCCTGCTTCCTGACGACACGGTCGTCTTCGGGCACGCGGCGATGAGAGAGGCGTTGCTGGCCGATCCGCTCATCGACGGATGTCCGCCGATATGGACTCCGGTGCCCGACTGGGGACATGTGACGCGCCGCCCACCGACGGTGGTCTTCTCCTCCGAGCTGACCGTCCATCTGGGGAAGCGCCGGGTCGAACTGCGGCATCCCGGTCACGCCGCCCACACCCCCGGGGACGTGGTGGCGTGGCTTCCCGGCGAGCGCGTGCTGTTCGCGGGGGATCTGCTGTTCAACGGCCTCACCCCGATGGTGCTGATGGGGTCGGTCGAGGGGGCGTTGCGGTCGCTGGACTGGCTGGCCGCCTTCGAACCCGAGCACGTCGTGCCGGGACATGGGCCGCTCGCAACGGCGTCGGATCTACCGGACGTGCTGGCGGCGCACGAGCGGTACTACCGCTTCGTCCTCGACACCGCCCAGGCAGGACGTGAGAACGGGCTCACCCCGCTGGCCGCCGCGCAGGCCGCCGACCTGGGCGAGTTCGCCGGATGGGCGGACGCCGAGCGCCTGGTGCTCAACCTGCACCGCGCCTACGCCGAGGCCGAAGGCGGCGAGGTCGATCTCTTCGCCGCCTTCGGCGACGCGATGGCCTGGCACGGTGGGCCGCTGCCGACCTCGCTGTGAGGCGGGCGGGCATCGGATCCGGCACCACGACGGCCCGAGGCCTTAGCCACCGGGGCGTACCAGGCCGCTCTCGTAGGCGAGGATGACGAGCTGGACCCGGTCGCGGACGTCCAGCTTGGCTATGGCCCTGGTGACGTGGGTCTTGGCGGTCAGAGGGCTGATGACGAGGCGCTCGGCGATCTCGCCGTTGGACATGCCGAGCGCGACGAGCCGCACCACCTCCAGCTCACGTGTGGTGAGGGCGTCCAGCCGCTTCCCGGCGTCGGGCGCGAGGTCCTGCCGCCGGGCGAACCGCTCGATGACGCGGCGGGTGACCCCGGGGGACAGGAGCGCGTCGCCGGCGGCCACTGCGGTCACCGCGCGGCGCAGCTCGGCCGGTTCGACGTCCTTGGTCAGGAAACCGCTGGCTCCGGCCCGCAGAGCGGCGAAGACGTGCTCGTCGGTGTCGAAGGTGGTGAGGATGACGACCCGGCAGTCCTGGCCCTCGACGATGCTCCGGGTGGCCGTGATGCCGTCCGTACCCGGCATGCGGATGTCCATGAGGACGACGTCGGGGCGGGTGCTCTCGGCCAGCCGCACGGCCTCGGCGCCGTCGGCGGCCTCCCCGACGACGGCCACGTCCCGCGTGCGGGCCAGCAGGCTGCGGAAGCCCGCGCGTACGAGCGCCTGGTCGTCGGCGAGGAGCACTCTGATCGTCACTCCGGTGAGCCTGCCACAGGGATCTCGGCCCGCACGGCGAAGCCTGTCGGCGCAGGACCGGCGGTGAGCGTCCCGCCGAGGGCGCGCACCCGCTCGCGCATGCCGGTGAGGCCGTTTCCCTCGGTGACGCCGCCGGATGGATCGCCCTTGCCGTCGTCGGCGATCTCGACCGTGACCGAACGCGGGCGGCGATCGACCGTCACCTCGGCCATGGTGGCCCCCGAATGCCTGAGCGTGTTGGCGAGGGCCTCCTGCACGATGCGGTGAACCGCGACGGAGGCGGTCGCTGGGATCGTGGACAGGTCCCCGTGTTCGTGAAGGGTGACGTCGAGCCCGGCGGCGCGGGCGTCCGCGACGAGCACGCCGATGGAGGACGCGTCGGGCTGGGGCGCGGTGCCGGCGGGGTCCTCCCGCAGGACGGCGATGAGCGCGTTGAGGTCCTTCATCGCCCGGTTCCTGACGTCCTGGGCCAGGCCCAGCGCGGCGGCCGCCTCGGCCGGCTCCTCCCGCAGGGTGTCGGCGGCGACGTTGAGGTGGACGCCGACGACGGCCAGCGTGTGCGCGACGATGTCGTGCACCTCGCGGGCGACGCTCAGGCGCTCCTCCGCGGCGCGGGCGCGATACTCGGCCTCCCGCAGCAGGTCGCGCCGCCGCAGCGACGCGGCGTAGGCGAGTCCCGCCGCGACGAGGGCCGCGAGCAGCAGCCCCTCGCCGAGGGTGTGGACGAGGTAGCGGGTCAGGTTCCGGCCGGCGATCCCCGAGGCGTCGACGGCGGAGTAGACGAGCTGGGCGACGCCGACGGCGACCACCCAGCGCGTGCGGGAGGCGGCGGCCGCGGTGAAGTAGGCCGCCGCCACCGGCCAGATCCACCCGGCGGGCGACGGATGCCCCCAGTGGTAGGCGAAGACGGCGGCGACCGACAGCAGCAGCACGGTCATCGGCCACCGGCGCCGGACGAGCAGGAGCGCGCCGAGGACAAGGGCGACTGGGATAACGCCGTCCCATGGTCGCCGTACGCCGGTGGCGAGGGCGACGGCCACGAAGAGGACCACGGTGAGAGCGGCGAGCGCGACGTCGGCGATCCAGCCGGTCCGGCGACCCCGGCTCGAAGGGCGAGCGGAGGCGGGCGCGGGCACTGTGAGGGATGCGGCCATGCGGGCCCTTTCACGAGGGACTGGTGACGCCGCAACGCTAGGGCGGGTCGCGTCCGCGCCGCGTCGTACGGCCGCACGCACCTCGGTCCTCCTCCGACCGGGGTACGGCTACTCCGCCGGGAGTATTCCGCGCTTCGCGGAGACCTGACGCGGGCGAGCCAGAAACGGAAACGCGCCGGGGC
The DNA here is from genome assembly GCF_012999535.1 of Microbispora sp. H11081. GTDB lineage: Bacteria > Actinomycetota > Actinomycetes > Streptosporangiales > Streptosporangiaceae > Microbispora. The sequence continues at coordinate 7,957 of NZ_JABBWV010000016.1, read as the reverse complement.
CGGCCGGCTGTTCGGCCGGTCGGCCCCGGTTGTGCTAGAGCGGTGTCCTCGTCGTGGGGACCGTGGTCACCGCCGGTGCGGTCGGCGGCAGCCGGCCGCGGATAGGCAGCTCAGCGGCAGCCGGCCGCGGCGTAGGCCGCCTCGTAGGACGAGGTGACCTGCTTGCCGTCGATCGTCGCGGTCCCCTTCACGGTCACCGTGCCCGCGCCGATCTGCCCGGCCCGGGTGTTGAAGGACTGGTACGCCTGCTTGCCCGGAGCCACGTCGGCCACGGTCTTGGCACCGTACGGAGTGGTCAGCGTGACAGTGGCCGGCGCGTCGCCGTCGTTCACGGCCGTCACGGCGAGGTACGCCGAGGTGCCGATACAGCGGGACGAAGCTGTCACGGTCAGCTTGACCTCCGGCGAGTCGCCCCGGCCGCGGACGAGCGTGAAGTCGTCCACGTCGAAGTCCGCCCCGGTGAACACCAGGTAGAGCTTCACGCTCCCGGAGGGGACGTTCGTGAGCGGCGTCGAGACGTCCGTGTACGACTCCCACCCGCCGGTGTTCGGCACGGTGACGGTGCCGAGCACGGGGCCGGTCGGTGAACCGGTCCTGATCTCGAAGCCGCCGCTGGGCGCGGGGGAGGCCACCCGGGCCGTGAAGCGGGTGACGCCGGTGAGGTCCACGCCGTCGTACGCCGCCCAGTCGCCGGGGTTGACGTAGCCGAGCACGGTGCCGCCGTGCGCGGGGGCGTGGGGGTAGGTGTCGACGCCGTTCGCCTCGGTCCAGCTCTCGGCCTGGATGGTGACGTCGCCCTCCGACGCGCCGAGCTCCTTGATACGGATGTTCCGGAACGCCACCTCGTCGCCGTCGCCGTGGTTCTGGATGCCCACGTGGCCCTGCTGGAGGGACCGCTTCGGGTCGGTGTTGAGGAAGTCGTTGATCTTCACGCCGTTCAGGAAGATCTGCAGGCGCTCGCCCTCCACGCGGATCTCGTAGGTGTTCCACTGCCCCGGCGGGTTGAGCGCGGCGTCCCGGGCCGCCAGGTCCGCCGACTGGAAGCCGTAGACCGACCCGGTCGTCCTCTCCGGGGCGTCCGTGGCGTCGATCTGGATCTCGTAACCGTTGTCGACCGCCGACCACGGGTCGTCCGAGGCGGGGAAGCCGACGAAGACGCCCGCGTTGTCGTCGCCGCGCATCTTCCAGTCGAGCTTGAGCGAGTAGGAGCGGAACTCCTTCGCCTTGTACCAGAACAGCCCCAGGCCGCCGTGGGAGGTCAGGGTGCCGTCGGTGTTGGTGAATCCGCCGGGCCCGGCCTGCTCCCAGCCGGTGGTGCTGCCGTCGTAGAGCGTCGTGTAGCCGGTCTCGGGACGGCAGTCGGCCTTGACGTCGCCCATGGCGTACCTGATGCCGCCGAGCAGGTGCTGCCGGAACTCCGGCTCGGAGAAGGAGGACGCCGTGTGCCCGCCGCCCGTGTAGAACGACCGGCCGCCCTGATACTCCTTGCACCAGGCGATCGGGTGGTCGTCGCCCATCTTCCCGCCCGAGTACGACTTCTCGTCGAGCGTGGCCAGCACGTGCGCGGTGCTGCGGGCGTTGGTCCGGTAGTCGTACCACTCGTCGGTACGCGTCCACGTCGGCCCGAGGTGGGCGGTCGCCGGGTGCGCCCGGTCCTCCACCTTCACGGTCGCCTGCTGTACGGCGGGGTGGGAGGCGAACCACGCTCCGACCAGGCCGCCGTAGAACGGCCAGTCATACTCGGTGTCCGCCGCCGCGTGGATGCCGGCGTAGCCGCCGCCCGCCTTGACGTACGCCTCGAAGGCCGCCTGCTGGGCGTCGTTCAGCACGTCGCCCGTGGTGCTGAGGAACACCACGGCCTTATACTTCGCCAGGTTCTCGGCGGTGAAGACGGCGGGGTCCTCGGTCGCGGTGACCGTGAAGCCCAGGTCCTTGATCGCCTGTACGCCCGCCGGGATCGAGTCGTGCCGGAAGCCGGCCGTACGGGAGAAGACCAGGACCTCGCCCTCGGCGCCGCCCGGGGTCGCCGTCGTCCACTTCTGCGCGGCGCGGCCGTCACACGTCCTGATGACGATCTGGGCGGGGTCGGTCGCGTCGAGGCACTTGCCCGACTGGGGGTTCTTGATGGTGCCGTCCGTTCCGACGGTCCACATCTGCGCGCCGACGCCGGAGACGCAGTCCCAGATCTGCACCCGCGTGCCGTCAGCGGTGCCGCCGTTGGACACGTCGAGGCACTTGCCGAGCGAGCGGAGGGTGTCGCCGCTGGCGGTCCAGACCTGCGCCCCGGTCCCGTTGCACTCGTAGAGTTGCACCTTGGTGCCGTTGGCGGGGTCGGCGTTCGCGACGTCGAGGCACAGGCCGCCGGCGCCGACGATCGGTGCCGGGCTCGCGCCGGCCGGCGGCTCGGCCGTCAGCGTGAAGTCGTCCAGGTCGAACAACGCGCCGTCGTGGCCCTGGAAGACCAGGAAGAGCTCTGTCGTCCCGGCCGGGGCGTTCGACAGCGGCGCGGACACGTCGGTGAACGTCTCCCAGCCGCCGGTGACGGGCACGCTCACCTTGCCCAGCAGGGTGCCGGTCCGCGACCCCGCGCGCACCTCCAGGGTGCCGCCCTTCCCGCCGGAGGAGACTCGGGCGGTGATCCCCTTGGCCTTGCTCAGTTCGTAGGGCTTGAAAGAGATCCAGTCGCCCGCGTTGATGTCACCCACGGTCTTGCCGCCGTGCGCGTTGCTCTTCCCGATCGGGTTTACGCCCTCGGAGGCGGTGTAGTGCTCAGCCTGGCGGTGCCGCGGCTGCAGGATGTGCTGGGCGTGGGTGGTCAACCCGCCCTTGTCGGTGTATTCGGCGTCGAACACCGCGAAGATGTTCGCCGCGTCGTCGTGCTCGCCGTCGACCGGGATGGTCAGCTCTCCAGAGCAGCCGGTCTTCGAGGAGATCTGGTGGCCGTGGCTGTCGTGGCCGAGCACGTAGGTCATCTTGACCTTCGAGCAGTCGATCTCGCCGTCCTCCGGGTCGGTGACCTTGATCGAGAAGGGCACCGGATCGCCCCACTGGAACAGGCTGCCGGCCACGGGCGTCTCGATGGTCACGGCCGGCGCGGTGTTGCCCGCCGTGACGACCACGCTCGCGCTGCCGCTGTTGCCCCCGGGGTCGCGCACGGTGAGCGTCGCGGTGTACGTGCCGTCCTTGTCGTACGTCTTGACCGGGTTCGCCTCGGTGGAGGTGGTGCCGTCGCCGAAGTCCCAGGCGTAGGTGAGCGTGGCGCCCTCGGGGTCGGTGGAGCCGGCCGAGGAGAACGTGACCGTGAGAGGCGTCTCGCCCGACGTCTTGTCGGCCTTGGCCACGGCGATCGGGGAACGGTCGCGGCCCTTGATGTACTCGAAGCGGTACAGCGCCGAGTTGGCGTCGCCGTTGAAGTAGCCGGTGCCGTAGTCGAGTACGTACAACGCGCCGTCCGGGCCGAACTCCAGGTCCATCACCTGGGTGCCGGTCCAGGGGAAGTCCGCGATGTCGCCGCGTGCGCCGTCGGCCTTCACGTCGATCGCCTTGATCCACCTGCGGCCGAGCTCACCGGCGAAGAAGTGGCCGTCCAGGTCCTGCGGGAACTTGACCGCGGACTCCAGATCGGCGTCGTAGCGGTAGACAGGCCCGCCCATCGGCGACTCGGAGCCGCCGCCGAACTCGGGCGGAGAGCCGGCGTCGCCGCCGTACCTGATCCACGCGGGCTGCGCGGGCGGCAGCGTGCGCTGCCCGGTGTTGCGCGGGGAGGCGTTGACCGGCCCGCCGGCGCAGTCGTACTTCGCTCCGGAGGGACCGGAGGGGAAGGTGAACTTGTTGTAGGTCTCGACCGAGGTGTTGGTGCCCGTGCAGTACGGCCAGCCGTAGTTGCCTGGGCCGGTGACGCGGTTGAACTCGACCTGGCCGCTCGGCCCGCGGTTGGCGTCCGTGGTGCCCGCGTCGGGACCGTAGTCGCCCACGTAGACCACGCCGGTGGCCTTGTCGACGCTCATCCGGAACGGGTTGCGGAAGCCCATGGCGTAGATCTCGGGCCGCGTGTCCGGGGTGCCGGGCGGGAACAGGTTGCCCTCGGGGATGTCGTAGGTGCCGTCCGGCTCGACCTTGATGCGCAGGATCTTGCCGCGCAGGTCGTTGGTGTTGCCGGAGGTGCGCTGGGCGTCGTACGCCGGGTTGCGGTCGGGCCGCTCGTCGATGGGGGAGTAGCCCGACGAGTCGAAGGGGTTGCTGTCGTCGCCGGTCGACAGGTAGAGGTTGCCGTCGGCGTCGAAGTCCATGTCGCCGCCCACGTGGCAGCAGATGCCGCGGTCGGCCGGCACGTCGAGGATCTTGACCTCGCTGGACTTGTCCAGCGTCCAGTCGGGCTTGATCGTGAACCTGGACAGCCGGTTCACACCCTTCCAGGCCGAGAAGTCGGACGCGGTGGCGGGGGCGTCGCCGTCGGGCGTGTCGAGGCGGGGGGCGTAGTAGAGGTAGACGAACCGGTTGGTCGCGAAGCCCGGGTCGGCCGCGACCCCCTGGAGGCCCTCCTCGTCGTGGGTGTAGACGTTCAGCGTGCCGACCACGGTGGTGTCGCCGCGGGCGTCGGTGCGCCGCAGGACTCCGTCACGCGCGGTGTGCAGCACCGACAGGTCGGGCAGCACGCTCATCGTCATCGGCTCGCCCATCTCGGCGACGCCCTTGGCCATCTCCACGCGCTGGTAGTCGGCGGCGTCGACGGGCGCCGTGTGTGCCTGGGCCGGCGCGGCCGGGGTGAGCACGGCCAGGCCAGGGAAGGCCAGGACTAGGGCACAGGTCTGCGCGATCCGTTTTCTTAGGCGATCGGTCGGCCGCCTGGGGGGCATGGCGGAGGTTCCCTTCGTCGGTGCGGTACGCCCGGCACGATCCCGGGCGCGTGACCTCGCTTCACAGATCCACCTCGGAAGCGGTGATCGCACCGAACGTAAGCTCCTTTTGCCGATCTGTGAAGATAGTTCTAGTGAAAGCTGGATAACTTTCGTCATGCATAGCGAAAGTTCCTGTGCCGGCCGACGCCTGGTGCGGACCGCGTGCCGCGATGGGTCTCCTGGGTAGCAACCCCGGCATGGTCTCCAACCCGGGCATGGTCTTCCCCACGGCAGGACGGGTCGAGCGTCCCGTGATGCTCCACCACTGGTCCGACATCACCTTCGTCCACTGGAGGTATCCGCCCGAGATCGTGGAGGCGTTCCTGCCGGACGGGCTCACCGCCGACACCTTCGAGGGGTCCGCGTACGTAGGACTCACGCCGTTCCTGATGCGCGGCGTTCGGGCGCCGGGGGTGCCGCCGCTGCCGGGGCTGTCGCGCTTTCCCGAGACCAACGTGCGCACCTACGCGCGGGACGCCCAGGGGCGGCGCGGCCTGTGGTTCCTGTCGCTGGACGCCGGGAGTCTGCCCGCGGTGCTCGGCGCCCGGGCCGCGTACGGGCTGCCGTACTACTGGTCGGACATGTCGGTGACCGGCGAGGGGTCGCGGCGGCGCTACCGCTGCGTGCGCCGGTGGCCGGGCCCCTCCGGGGCGCGGTGCGACGTCGACGTCGACCTCGGCCCCGCGCTCGGCGAGGCCGAGCGGGACGGCCTCGCGGACTTCCTGGTCGAGCGGTACCGGCTCTTCACGCTGGTCGCGGGCCGTCTGGCGACCGCCGAGGTGGCACACCCGCGCTGGCCACTGCACCATGCCCGGCTGTCCGGGCTGGACCAGGGGCTGCTCGAAGCGGCCGGCCTGCCCGCGCCCGCCCACGACCCGCTCGTGCACGCGTCTCCCGGCGTGCCCGTACGGGTCGGCATGTGGCGCATGGTCGGCCGTACCGGGGTGTCCGTCGCGACGTCAGGCCCGCCAGGTCACGCGCCGTGGTCCTCGAAGCGGTCGAGATAGGCGGCGTACCAGGCCCGCTCCTCCTCCACGAGCGCGTGCCGGTCGGCGTAGACGTGGTCGAACATGGCGTCCACCGGCGGATCGGGCATGGCGATGACGCCGTCGCGCAGTTCGAGGGCGATCCGGTCGCCCTCCTCCTCGACCTCGGCGAAGAACGCGTCGTCGGCCATGCCCTCCCGCAGCAGGTACGCCCGCAGGCGCGCGATCGGGTCCTTCTCCCGCCACGCGTCCACCTCACCGGCGGGCCGGTAGCGCCCCGGGTCGTCGGAGGTGGTGTGCGGGCCCATCCGGTAGGTGTACGCCTCGATGAGGAACGGCCCGCCTCCGGAGCGGGCGTGCCGCAGCGCCGCCTTCGTCACGGCGAGGCAGGCCAGCACGTCGTTGCCGTCCACCCGTACGCCGGGGAAGCCGAAGCCCCGCGCGCGCTCGAAGATGGGCGCCCGGCTCTGCCGCCCTGCGGGGTGGGAGATGGCCCACTGGTTGTTCTGGCAGAAGAACACCACCGGCGCGTCGAACACGGCCGCGAAGTTGAACGCCTCGTTGACGTCCCCCTCGCTCGCCGCGCCGTCGCCGAAGTAGGCCACGACGGCCGAGTCGTCGCCGTCCCTGCGTACCCCCATGGCGTACCCCACGGCGTGCAGCGTCTGCGCGCCGAGCACGATCGTGTAGAGGTGGAAGCGCGTCTCCCTGGGGTCCCAGCCGCCGTTCGTCGTGCCCCGCAGCATCCCCATGAGCGTGAGGGGGGCGATGCCGCGGCACCAGGCCACGCCGTGCTCCCGGTAGGAGGGGAAGACGTGGTCGTCCGGCGCGAGCGCCCGGCCGGAACCGATCTGGGCCGCCTCCTGCCCCAGACTGGGGATCCACATCCCCAGTTCGCCGAGACGCTGGAGGGCGAAGGCCTCCCGGTCGACCCGGCGCACCAGCGTCATGTCGCGATACAGCCCCCGATACTGGCTCTTCGACAGATCCAGGTCGTACTCGGGATGCGCCACACGCTCGCCTTCGGGCGTGAGCAACTGGACCAGATCTTCGGCCTCGTCCTGGCGCCGCACGTCGTCTCCTCTCTGACAACGGTGACCGGTGCCGGCGCCTCCATCACCGCGAGGTCATCGGCGCCGTCCGGAAGCCAATCATTGCGGCTGTGCGGCCCGTTAGATCACACCGCGTGCCCGCCACGCCGGTGACCTGCGGTTTCGTGTGAGCGTCTGGAGGCGGGGGTCAGCTTGCCGAGGCGGCGGGGCGCAGGCCCGCGAAGACGATCGCGAGCGTACGGGCGCGCAGATCGGGCCCCCACCGGGTGTGCAGGGACGCCTGGCACAGGCCGATCAGCAGGGCCATGACCTCCGGCACGCGCACGTCGGACCGTACGGCGCCGGCCTGCTGGGCCTTGCCGACGAGCACCTCGACGGCCTCGCGCAGGGCGAGTACGGGCTTGGCGACGGTGACCGGGATGCCGGCCTGGGCGAGCAGGTCGACGACGGTCTTCTGTTCCGCGGCCTGCTCGACGGTGCGGCTGAAGAAGGTGAAGAACGCGGTGGCGGGGTCGCCTTCCGCCGCGAGCGTACGGGTCTCCTCGGCCAGCCGTACGGCGACCTCGTGCATGATCGCCTTGAGCAGGGACTCCTTGGTGGGGAAGTGCCGGAAGACGGTCCCGATCCCGACCCCGGCCTTCTGCGCGATCTCCTCGGTGGAGGCGGAGGGGCCCTTGGCGGCGAACACGGCCTCGGCGGCCTCCAGGATGCGCGCCCGGTTGCGCTGGGCGTCGGCGCGTAGCGCTCGCACCGGTCCTGCGGAGGTGTCCGGTCCGGGAACGCTCTGGTGGTTCGGCATCCCTCGGCTCTCCCACGCCTCGATTGACATCCGGATTCGCCGCTTCATAGCCTAGAACCGAAGTGGAGACTCCGATTGTAGGGTCACGCCGCAGCGAGGAGCGACGAGATGTTCGAGAGGTTCACCGACCGTGCGCGGCGGGTTGTCGTTCTGGCTCAGGAAGAGGCCAGGATGCTCAACCACAACTACATCGGTACTGAGCACATTCTTCTTGGTCTGATC
>NZ_JABBWV010000015.1 GCF_012999535.1 Microbispora sp. H11081 | reverse complement strand
GGTGGGGGGTGGGGGGTGGGGTGGGGTTAGGAGGCGATGATGGCGGCTATTACGAGGGCTAACGCGGCGGCGATGGCTGCCAGGGCGGATGGCGACCAAGTGACGCGGGTCTCGCCCGAGGAGCTTTCCCTGCGGGTCCGGCTCATCTCGGTGAGCTGGGCGGCCACCCAGTCGGCGTGGGTCCTGGCGCCGACCGCCTCGGCGGTCGCCCGCTCCACCCGGTTCGCCGACTTGGCCGCCTTCGCGGCCCGCCCGGCGGCCCTGGCCCGCTCCCGCGCCGAAGACTGGGGCGTCCAGCACCGCACCGTGGTGTCCCCGGACTCGATCACGATGGCGCTGGCCACGGACACGTCGTCCACGCCACTCCATGGGATGTAGGCGTTCTTCAGCACGTTGCGCACCCGTACGCCGCCCTGCTCGGCCACGATGGCGGGCCGCAGTGCCATCACGAAGACCAGCGCGGTGATGACGCCTAGCACCGCGCCCGCGATCAGCGCGCTGGGCATGCTCCCCCGGGCGAACAGGTCCCACACGTTCCAGGCGGTGAACACCATCCAGGCCCAGCCGCAGACCCAGGCCAGCTTCGACCGGTAGATCTCGGGTTTCATGCGCGCCACTTCATCTGCGCGTAGCCGGGCTTGATGACGCCGTTGATCAGCGCGAGCCGTTCGTCGAACGGGATGAACGCCGACTTCATCGCGTTGACCGTGAACCACTGCAGGTCGTCCCAGTCGTAGCCGAAGGCGTCCACCAGCCTGGCGAACTCCTGCGACAGGCTCGTCCTGCTCATCAGCCGGTTGTCGGTGTTGACCGTCACCCGGAAGTAGAGGCGGCGCAGCAGGCCGATCGGATGCTCGGCGATCGACGGGGCGGCCCCGGTCTGCAGGTTCGACGTCGGGCACATCTCCAGCGGGATCCGCTTGTCACGGACGTACGCCGCCAGCCTGCCGAGCTTCGCCTCGCCGTCGTCCGCCACCGTGATGTCGTCGATGATCCGTACGCCGTGGCCCAGGCGGTCGGCGCCGCACCACTGGATGGCCTGCCAGATCGACGGCAGCCCGAAGGCCTCCCCCGCGTGGATCGTGAAGTGGGCGTTCTCCCGCTGGAGGTACTCGAACGCGTCCAGGTGCCGGGTGGGCGGATAACCGGCCTCGGCTCCGGCGATGTCGAACCCCACCACACCGAGGTCCCGATAGCGTACGGCGAGTTCGGCGATCTCCATGGAGCGGGCCTGGTGGCGCATGGCCGTCAGCAGCGTGCCCACCCTGATCCGCGGCCGGCCGTCGGGCCCGGCGGAGCCGATCCGGAAGCCTTCGAGCACGGCTTCGACGACCTCGTCCAGCGACAGGCCCTGCGAGGTGTGCTGCTCGGGCGCGTAGCGCACCTCGGCGTACATCACGCCGTCGTCCGCCAGGTCCTCGGCGCACTCCGCGGCCACCCTGACCAGCGCCTCGCGGGTCTGCATCACCCCGACGGTGTGCGAGAACGTCTCCAGGTAGCGCTCCAGCGAGCCCGAGTCGGCGGCGTCCCTGAACCAGGCCGCCAGCTCACCGGGGTCGTAGGTGGGCAGAACGTGGCCGCATTCACCGGCGAGGTCGACGATCGTCCCGGGACGGAGCCCGCCGTCGAGATGGTCGTGCAGGAGCACCTTGGGCGCCCTGCGAATCTCCTCCAGATCGGGCAGCTTACTCATGCCACCCTCCTCCCACGCTCGTACGTCCGGCAATCCTAGCCAGGGACCGGACGGCTTCGGATCGCCGAGACCTGCCGATTCTCACTCCTCGCGATTGGCGGTGTCCGGGGAGAACGCGGGCAGGCAGACCGCCACGTACTCGGCGCCGGCCGGCCCGGAGGTGTAGCGGATCTTCTCGCCGGGCTCGCATGCGAACACCTGGCCCGCCTCGATCACCGTGGTGCCGCCCTCGTGCTCCACGACGACCGACCCCTTCAGCACGAGCGTGTACTCGGCGAACTCCGGGGTCTGCGCGGGCTCCTCCCATCCGGGCGGCGCCACCATGTGCGCGATGGAGACCTGCTCGTCGCCGCTGTTGACGCGGCCCACGTACTCGTCAATGACCTTGCCGCCCGGCACCGGGATGCGGGTGGGGCTCTCGATCCTCCTGACCATGCCGACCAGTCTGTCAGTTCAACCCCGAAATCATGTCATTTGCCCGACTCCCCACTACGCTTGAGCGGCTGGAGTGGCGAGAGGGACCGCCGGGCTCAAGTGACATGGGAACCACCGGACACGGCACGCACCCTCACCGCGCGGACGGGGAGCCGTGATGAGAGACCTGCCTGGCTTCGACGCCTTCGCCGCCGACCATGCCCAGCCACTCGCCCGTACGGCTCTCGCGCTGACGGGAGACCCGGCCGCCGCCCGTGGGCTCGTGGTGACCGCGCTCTCGGCGGTCGCGGCGCGGTGGAGCGCCGTACGCTGGTCGTTCCCCGCCCATGTCGCCCGGGAGGCGCTGTATCGGGCCTACCTGAAGCGCCCGCGAGCCCACCGGGCCGCACGCCGGCGCGGCACGCAGCCGATCTTCACTCCGGGCACGGGCACGGCGGCTCTCGCGGAGGCGCTGACCGGGCTGACGCCGCGCCGCCGCGCCCTGGTCGTGGCTTGTTTCCAGGACGGGCACTCCTTCTGGCAGGCGGCCGGTCTGTGCCGCATGGCCGCGGAACCGGCCAGGACCGAGACCGTGCTCGCCGTCGCCGAACTGCGCCATCGGCTTCCCGCCTCGTTCGCCGGGGGGACGGCCCCGGACAGCGCAAACAGCGCGGACAACGCAAGCAGCGCGGACAGCACGGACAGCGCCGGGAGCGCCGCCGGCACGGTGACCGAGCCCGCGCCGACATCCTGGGCCGCGCCGTCGGATGCGGCCTTCACCCCCGCCGCGCCGACGTCCTGGGCCGCGCCGACGGATGGAGTGCCCTTCCCCCCGGCCTCGCCGTACGGCGTGGGGCAGGCCGCCGGAGCACCGGACCCGTACCACGCCACGCCCTCGCCCACCCCCGTGGACGCCGGCGAGTCGCGAGACGACGGCCCGTGGGAAGCGGCGCTGCGCCGTGAACTGTCCGCGCTGTCCGCGGCGATGCCCGCGCTCGACCCCGTCCCCCTCACCGCCGAGGCCGGGAAGGCCGGCCGCCGGGACGGCACACGGCGCCGTTCCCTGGTCACCGGCATGAGCGTCACGCTCGCCGCCCTGGTCGTCGTCCCCATCGCGTTCGTCGCGGCCGGCGTGGCCGAGCGCGCGAGCCGGGACACGGGCGCCTCCCCCGGCTCCCCCGGCGCGAGCATGCCGGTCCCCGGTCCGCCGCCGTCCTCCCTGCCCGCCCCCGTACGCTTCGCCTATCGGGGATCCTGCGCGTGGGACGAGGACACCGGGAAGCCCGCGGACGACGGCTGCGCCGAATGGCGGCTCGTGATGACGACGGGCGAGCAATGGCGCATGGTGGACGTGTACCCCGGCATCGGCGACGACGGGAAGCCTCCCGTCGCGATCAGCGGGGACGGCGACCACGTGGCCTACTTCAGCGAGGCGTCGTCCGACTTCGTCGTCTTCGACCGGCTCGACACGACGGTGCGGAGGACCGGGATGGTCTCCCTCAGCGACGAGACGTCCCGGGCGGCCGCCCGCCTCGTCATCTCGCCCGGCGGCCGGTGGATGGCCGCCGACTTCGGCCAGGCCGCCGAAGCGATCTCGCCACGTGTGCAGAACCTCGCCGACTACCGGGTCTCGACGTTGCCGCGGCGGATGCGGGTCCTGGCGGTCGGCGACGACGGCACGGTGACGGGCACGGCGACCTGGGACACCGACGCGGCTCCCGGCCGGATCAGCACCACCGAACTGCTGCGGATGCGGCCGAACGGGCGGACGCTGAGCCGTGTGCCGATCGACCCCGGGCTGATCGAGGCCGGCGTGGCCGTCTCCCCGAACGGACGCGCCCTCGCCGTCGCGGCCGAGCGCGCCCATCCCCGCGAGGACGACCACGGCCTGGTGGCGACCCTCGACACGGCCACCGGCCGGGTGCTCACCCGGCACGAGGCCGCCCTTCCCGGAGACGCGCACGTCATCGCCCTGCACGGCTGGGCGAGCGCCCACGAGGTGATCGTCGAGGCCGAGCGGCCCGGAGACGGCGAATACGAGATGGAATACTCCCTTCACGCCGTCGACGTGCGCACCGGGGCTTCGAAGCCGATCGACATGGACGAGGCGGGCGGCGTGCCCGCCCTCTGGGTCCCCGGCGCGCTGCGCTGACCACCCGGCGCCCCCACGCCGTACGCCGCCCACGCCGCGCCCCCACGCCCAGGAGAACGGACGAAGGGGGCGTCCCGAGGACCGGGACGCCCCTTCCGGCCGGTGGGCGGATCAGACCGCCTCCGGCACCGGTTCCTCCCGCGCCGCGACCCGCTGCCGCCCGAACCGGAGCCCGGTGAGGGCGACGGCCAGGCCGACGAGGGCGAACCCGGCCGAGACCAGGATCGCGGCCCGGAACCGGGCGATCGGGTCACCGCCGTCCGCCCCCGAGGTCAGGACGGCGGTGACGATCGCCAGGACCACTGCTCCGCCCACCTGGCCGGAGGTGTTCAGCAGGCCCGAGGCGAGCCCCTGCTCCTCGTCGTCGACTCCGGCGGTCGCCTGGATGTTGAGCGAAGGGAACGACAGCGCGAACGCCAGGCCCAGCAGGACCATTCCCGGCAGCACCAGCGTGAGCAGGCGGGGGTGGAGGTCCACCCGCAGGAACACGGCGTAGCCGGCGAGCAGCGCCACCGAGCCCGCCACGATCAGGCGCGGGGTGCCGAAGCGGTCGGCGAACCCGCCCATCGTGGTGGAGGTGAGCGCGACCAGCAGCCCCGCGGGCAGGAACGCGAGGGCGGTCTGCAACGCGCTCCAGCCCAGCAGGTTCTGGAAATACTGCATGGCCACGAACTGGAAGCCGACGTACGACCCGAACAGGATGACCAGGCCGATGTTGGCCCGGGCGAGCGGCGCGGAGCGCAGGATGCCGAGCCGGACCAGCGGATGCCTGACCCGGCCCTCCCACCAGACGAACAGCCAGATCAGGGCGGCGGCCCCGGCGAGCGACAGGACGGTGCGCGCCACGCTCGCCTCCGGCGCCTCCACCACGGCGAAGACCAGGAGCAGCATGGCCGCCGTGATGGTCACGGCGCCGAGGAGGTCGTGGCCGCCCTCGCCGCGCTCCTCACCCCGTTCGAGGAGTCGCGCCCCGGCCACCAGAGCGACGATGGCGACCGGCACGGGCATGAAGAACGTCCAGCGCCATCCGATCTCGGTGAGCACACCGGAGAGAACCAGCCCGAGTGAGAATCCGCTGGCACCGCAGGCGGTGAAGATGCTCAGGGCCCGGTTGCGGGCGGGGCCCTCGGCGAAGGTCGTGGTGATGATGGACAGCGCGGCCGGCGCGGTGAACGCGGCGCTGACGCCCTTCACGAACCGGGCCGCGATCAGCAGCGTCCCGTCGTTCATCAGCCCGCCGAGCAGTGAGGCGACCGCGAAGACGACCAGGGCCGCCAGGAACACCCGGCGACGCCCGAGCAGGTCGGCGGTCCGGCCCCCGAGCAGCAGCAGACCGCCGTACCCCAGCACGTAGCCGCTCACCACCCACTGGAGCGACGAGGTGGACATGCCGAGTTCAGCCTGGATGGACGGGAGCGCCACCCCGACCATCGACACGTCGAGTGCGTCGAGGAACACGACGGCGCAAAGAACGGTGAGCGTACCCCACAGGCGGGCCCCCCAGCGCGCGTCCTTGATGGAGGAAGTCATGGAACGGGAAGGTACATGCACATGCATCAAATGCACAAGCAACTGATGCGTGTGCATCTAATGCGTACGCATGGTATGGTGCGCGGAGAAAGGCGGTCTCACGTGAACGACACCGGCACCGACACCGGCTTCGTGGTCGCGGCCTGGCGCGAACTGCTCGCCAGGTACGCCGAGGTGTCGTGCGCCCTGGAGCGGGAGCTGAGCGACAGGCACGGGCTCGGCGTGAGCGAGTTCGAAGTGCTGGAGCGCCTGACGGACGCACAGCCGGCCTGCGCGGAGCCGGAGGCGGCCCAGTTCCGCGTTCAGGAACTCGCCGGCCAGGTCCACCTCAGCCAGAGCGCGCTGTCGCGCCTCATCGCACGGCTGGAGCGCGAGGGGCTTGTCACCCGTGAGATGTGCAAGGCGGACAGGCGCGGCGTGTTCGTCCACGTCACCGAGGAAGGCCGGCGGAGGCACGCGGAGGCGATCGCCACCCACCGGGCCGTCCTGTCCGCGCACCTGTCCCCGCACCTCGTGAACGCCGGCCGCGTGCCTCCCGGCCCGGACGACGCCCCGCGCCCTCGCTGACCCAAAAGACAGACACCGGCGCGTCCCCGCGTGGTCAGAAGGGGCGGAGAGGGACGCCGTCGGGATCGACGAGCAGGCCGTCCGCCTCGACCCGCGCCCCGGCGGCCACCAGCCGCGCGGCCTCCTCCTGCGGGTCCTCCACGGCTACCGCGACGTGCCGGAAGCCGTGCCGGCACGGATCGGGGGTCCACGGGCTCGCGGTCGTCGGAGCGGTGAAGGTGAACACCTCCAGGACCGCCTCCCCGGCCAGCAGATAGGTGATCAGGAAGCCGCGCGGGTCCTGGTCCTGCGTTATCTGGCCGATCACCTCGTAGCCCAGCGTGTCCCGGTAGAAGGCCAGCGCGGCGCCGAGATCGGCGGACGTGACCGCCACGTGGTCGAAGACCGGCGGCGCCGTACGCGGCCTGGCCAGCGCGGCCAGCCGTTCCCGCTCGGCCGGCCCCGGCGAGGCGACCCGGTGATACCGCAGATAGCCGGAGGTGATCTCCAGGTGGGCGCCGTCAGGGTCCTGGAAGAACGCGATGCGCACGCCGCCGACCGCGTCGAGCGGCGGCAGTGTGAAGGGCGCCCCGGCGTCGCGCACGCGCTCCGCCCGCAGGTCGACGTCTCCCACCTTGAAGCCGATGTGCCGGATGCCGCGCTGGAGGTCGTCGTTCACCCAGCCGCCGAGGTCGCCGTCGCCCGTCTCGACCAGTTTGAGCAGCGCGGGCCCCGCGGCCAGCCAGGCGACGCCCTGCCCCCGGGACGGGCCGTCCACGGGGGTGAGATCCAGCACGTCGCGGTAGAAGTCGAGCGAGCGCGCCAGGTCGGCGACGCCGATCTCGACCTGCCGGATGCCTCGGTGCTCGGGCACGGTTCTCCCTGCGGGACGGGTGTCTCAGGCCGTCAGGCGGTCGATGACCAGCGGCAGCAGGTCCACGCCGCCGTCCGCGCCGATCTCGTACGCCCCGTCGAGTGCCTGGAGCGCCCGGTCGAACCGGCCGGCCGCGTCGGCGTAGAGGGTCAGCAGCGGCGCGCCCTCGCGTACGGCGTCGCCCGGCTTGGCGTGCAGGACGACGCCCGCGCCCGCCGAGACCGGGTCCTCCTTGCGGGCCCGCCCCGCGCCGAGCCGCCATGCCGCCAGGCCGACCTTGAGCGCGTCGAGCGTGCGCAGCGTGCCGGAGGCGGGAGCGGTGACCACGGCGGACTCGGCGGCCTTCGGCAGCGGCGCGTCCGGGTCGCCGCCCTGCGCGATGATCATGCGCCGCCAGGCGTCCATCGCCGAGCCGTCCTTGAGCGCCTCCTCGGGGTCCCTGGCGTCCTGCACCCCGGCGGCCTCCAGCATCTCCCGCGCCAGCCGTACGGTGAGCTCGACCACGTCGGCGGGGCCGCCTCCGGCTAGCACTTCAACGGCCTCCTCCACCTCCAGCGCGTTGCCCACCTTGAGGCCCAGCGGCCGGTCCATGGCGGTCAGCAGGGCCACCGTGCGCACCCCGGCGTCGGTGCCGAGCTCGACCATCGCCTGAGCCAGCTCGCGCGCGTCGTCCACGTTCTTCATGAACGCGCCCGAGCCCGCCTTCACGTCGAGCACGAGCGACCCCGTGCCCTCGGCGATCTTCTTCGACATGATCGAGGAGGCGATCAGCGGGATCGACTCGACAGTGCCGGTGACGTCGCGCAGCGCGTAGAGCTTCTTGTCGGCAGGGGCGAGGCCCGCGCCCGCCGCGCACACGACGGCCCCGGCCGAGCGGATCACGCCGAGCATCTCGTCGTTCGACAGCGACGCCCGCCAGCCGGGGATCGACTCCAGCTTGTCCAGCGTGCCGCCGGTGTGCCCGAGGCCCCGCCCGGACAGCTGCGGCACGTACGCCCCGCAGGCGGCGACGAGCGGGGCGAGCGGCAGGGTGATCTTGTCGCCGACCCCTCCGGTGGAGTGCTTGTCGGCGGTGGGCCGGTCGAGGGCGGACCAGTCCATCCGCTCCCCCGACCTGATCATGGCCTGGGTCCAGTCCGCGATCTCCCTGCGGTTCATGCCGTTGAGCAGGATCGCCATCAGCAGCGCCGACATCTGCTCGTCGGCCACCTCGCCCCGCGTGTACGCGTCGATCACCCAGTCGATCTGGGCGGTCGGCAGCTCACCGCGGTCACGCTTGGCGATGATGACCTCGATCGCGTCGAACCCCACACTTCCCCCTCTATCGCGACAGGTCGTCGGGCCCGAAGGCGAATGGCAGGAAGTCCGCCATCCGCATCGGCCCCTCGGGCGTCTCCACCAGCAACTCGGCGCCGCCGTGCTCGAACAGCAACTGGCGGCAGCGCCCGCACGGCATCAGCAGTTCGCCGTGGCCGTCCACACACGTGAAGGCGACCAGCCGGCCGCCGCCGCCCGCGTGCAGCGCGGAGACGAGCCCGCACTCGGCGCACAGCCCGACGCCGTACGACGCGTTCTCCACGTTGCAGCCGGTCACGATCCTGCCGTCGTCGACGAGCGCCGCCGCCCCCACGGGAAACTTGGAGTACGGCGCGTACGCGTGGGCCATGGCCTCGCGGGCCGCGACCCGCAGCGCCTCCCAGTCGATGCTCATTTCGCCTGCCCCCTTCGGTACGGGACGCCGTCCGCCGCCGGCATGCGCAGCCGCTGTGAGGCCAGTGACAGCACCAGCAGCGTGGTCAGGTGGGGGGTGAACGAGGTGAACTGCTCAGGAACGGTGTCCGTCAGGGCGAACACCACGAACACCGCGACCGCCACGATCCCGGTGATCAGGGCCGCGACCCCGCGCCGCTGCCGTACGAGTTGGTAGACCGCCACGGCGGCGAGCAGCAGCGCGACGACGAGCAGCAGCGCGTGCACCGAGATTCCGCCCTGGCGGAGCTGGAGGGCGTCGGTGTAGCCGAACAGCGCCGCGCCTCCGGCGAGCCCGCCGGGACGCCAGTTGCCGAAGATCATGGCGGCCAGGCCGATGTAGCCGCGGCCGCCCGTCTGCCCGTCCCGGTAGATTCCCGCCGCCACGATCGACAGGAACGCGCCGCCGAGGCCGGCGAGCACGCCGGAGACGATCACGGCGGCCCACTTGTACAGGTAGACGTTGACGCCCAGCGACTCCGCCGCGACCGGACGCTCGCCGCACGCCCGCAGCCGCAGGCCGAACGGCGTGCGCCACAGGATGTAGACCGACAGCGGGACCAGCAGGATCGCCAGGATCGTGAACAACGACACACCCTGGGTGATGCCCCGCAGCACACCCACGAAGTCCGACAGCACGAACCAGTGCTTGGCCTCGACCGTACGCAGCGGGTCGTCGAGGAAGCCCAGGCTCACCGTGCCCATCTTGGGCAGCGGCGGCGAGTTCTTCGTCCCGCCGCCCGGCATGCCGTCGAAGACGAGCTGGGACAGATATTGGGTGAAGCCCAGGCCGACGATGTTGATCGCCACACCGGAGATGATGTGGTCGACGCCGAAGGTCACGGTGGCGACGGCGTGGATCGCCGCGCCCAGCGCCCCGCCGATGGCGCCGGCGAGCACGCCCGCCCAGGGGTTGTGGAACTGGATGGCGCCCCAGGCGCCGAACCAGGTGCCGAGCACCATCATGCCTTCGAGGCCGATGTTGACGACGCCGGCCCGCTCCGACCACAGGCCGCCGAGACCGGCGAGCCCGATCGGCACGGCGAGGCCGAGCGCGGCGCTGACCGTGCCCGCCGAGGTGATGTCGTTCGCGCCGGTCACCAGCCGCGCGATCGACAGCAGCACCAGCAGCCCGGCCATGCCGAGCAGGAGGACCGGCGCCGACAGCCGGAAGCGCCGCGCCGGGGGCGTTTCGACCGGGCGGTCGACCGGGAGGTCCGTCGCCGTCATGCCGTCTCCTCGATTCCGTCCGGGCGCCTCATACCGCCGCCTCCGCCTTCGGCGGCTCCGCAGGGGCGGCCAGCTCCCTGCTGACCCGGCGCTGCTCGGCCACGATCCGGTAGCGGTGGACCAGCTCGTACGCGATGATCACCGAGAGCACGATGACCCCCTGCATGATCTGGACGATCTCCTTGGAGATGTCGAGCAGCTGGAGCTGGTTGGACGAGTTCTCCAGGAAGCTCCACAGCAGCGCGCCGACCGCCATGCCGACCGGGTTGTTGCGGCCGAGCAGGGCGATCGCGATGCCGGTGAAGCCGAGGCCGGCCGGGAAGTTGTTGCTGTACTTGTAGGAGGCGCCGAGCAGTTCCGGCATGCCGATCAGACCGGCGACGGCTCCCGACATGACCATCGTGACGACGATCATCTTCTTGACGCTGACGCCGCTCGCCACCGCCGCGGTCTCGGACTTGCCGGTCGCCCGCAGTTCGAAGCCGAACCGGGTGCGGTTGAGCACCAGCCAGTACGCGATCCCGAGCAGGACCGCGACCACGATGAACCCGTTGACCAGCACCGGCGTGCCGGCGATGAGCGGGATGCCCGGCATGTGCGCGTCGTCGGGGATCGGCCGGGTGCCGAGGTCGTTGCCGGTCAGCACGCCGAAGTGCTCGCTGACCAGCCACGCCCCGAGGCCCGTCGCGATGGCGTTCAGCATGATGGTCGAGATGACCTCGCTCACGCCCCGGTAGACCCGGAGCAGGCCCGCGATCGCGGCCCACAGCGCGCCGACGACCACCGCGGAGACCACCACGAGGACGATGTTGAGCACGCCGGGGACCACGGCGGCGCCGCCGACGGCGGCGGCGACCACGGCTGCGAGGCGATACTGGCCGTCCACGCCGATGTTGAAGAGGTTCATCCGGAAGCCGACGGCGACCGCGAGCGCGGAGATGTAGTACATGACCCCGGTGTTGAGGATCATGGCCATCGACCGCGGCTGGGTGCCGTAGTCCGCGAGGGTGGTGAACGCCTCGATCGGATCCTTGCCCGCGACGAGCAGGACCCCCGAGGTGATGAGCACCGCGAAGACGACCGCGATGACCGGCGCGGCGACGCCGAGCCAGCCGCCGAGGCGCACCCGGCCGAGCAGCCGGTCGACGAACCCGTTCATACGCCCTCCCCGGCGCCGGTCATCGCCGAGCCCAGTTGCTCGGGGGTCGCGTTCGCGGGATCGACGTCGGCGACGATCCTGCCGCGCAGGATGACCTTGAGCGTGTCGGACAGCCCGATCAGCTCGTCCAGGTCCGCCGAGATCAGCAGCACGGCCAGCCCGGCGGCGCGCGCGGTGCGCAGGTGGTCCCAGATCGCCGCCTGCGCGCCGATGTCCACGCCGCGGGTGGGGTGGCTGGCGATGAGCAGCACGGGATCGCCGCTCATCTCCCGCCCGACGATGAGCTTCTGCTGGTTGCCGCCGGACAGCGTGGCCGCGTCCACGTCGATGCCGGGGGTGCGCACGTCGTACTCCTCGACGATGCGCCGGGTGTCGGCCCGCGCGCCTGAGCGGTCGATCCATGGGCCCTTGACGTTGGGCCTGCGGGTCTGGTGGCCGAGGATGCGGTTCTCCCAGAGCGGTGACTCCAGCAGCAGGCCGTGCCTGTGCCGGTCCTCGGGGATGTAGCCGATGCCGCCCGCGCGCCGTTTCAGGGTCGACCAGTGGGAGATGTCGGCGCCGCCGAGGGTGAGCGCGCCCACCTCGCAGGGGCGCATGCCCATGATCGCCTCGACCAGTTCGGCCTGGCCGTTGCCCTCGACGCCCGCGATGCCGAGCACCTCGCCCTTGTGGATGTCGAAGCTCACGTTCTCGACCACCGGCCGCCCGTCGCCGGTGCGCACGGTCAGGTCCCGTACGGACAGGGCGACGACGTCGGTGACGGTCGACTCGCGGGTCTCGGGGCTGGGCAGTTCGCTGCCGACCATGAGTTCGGCGAGCTTGCGGGAGGTCACGTCCTTGGGGCCCACGGTCGCCACGGTGGTGCCGCGCCGGATGACGGTGATCTCGTCGGCGACCCGCAGCACCTCGTCCAGCTTGTGGGAGATGAACAGGATGGTCAGCCCCTCGCGGACCAGGCCGCGCAGGTTGTCGAACAGTTCCTCGACCTCGTGGGGCACGAGCACGGCGGTCGGCTCGTCCAGGATCAGGATGCGGGCGCCCCGGTAGAGCACCTTCAGGATCTCCACCCGCTGGCGGTCGCCGACCCCGAGGTCCTCGACCGGCACGTCGGGCCGCACGCCCAGGCCGTACGCGTCGGAGATCTCCTTGATCTTCTTCCGCGCGGCGGCGAAGTCGAGGGCGAGGCCGCCGCGGCGCGGCTCGCTGCCGAGGACCACGTTCTCCAGCACCGTCAGGTTGTCGGCCAGCATGAAGTGCTGGTGGACCATGCCGATGCCGGCGGCGATGGCGTCGGCCGGGGTGCGGAAGCCCACAGGCGTCCCCTCGACGCGGATCTCACCCTCGTCTGGACGCTGCATCCCGTACAGGATCTTCATCAGGGTGGACTTCCCCGCGCCGTTCTCACCGACGATGGCGTGGATGTGCCCTCGGGAGACGCGGAGGTGGATGTCGCTGTTGGCGACGACGCCCGGGAATCTCTTGGTGATTCCCGTGAGCTCTACTGCGGGTTCCGTAACGGTCGCGGCGGTAATGTCGGCCTCCTCCTCGCGGAGTGCCCGGTATCGGTCGAGTGGTAGTGAGAGTAGAGCAAAGGGCCCGGGGCGGGTGCCCCCGGGCCCCTCGATTTACCCAGGTCAGGACGTCGGGACCGTGATCTCGCCGTTGATGATCTTCTGCTTGTACTCGTCGATCTTCGACTTGATGTCGTCGACCTTGCCGCCGGTCGTGGAGTAGTCCACACCGCCCGCCTTGAGGTCGTAGATCGCCGGACCGGCCTTCACCGCGCCGGTGGAGTAGCTCTGCAGGAAGTCGAAGACCGCCACGTCGACCTTCTTGATCATCGAGGTGATGATCACGTCCTTGAAGTCGGCGTACGCCGGGAGCGCCGCCTGGTCGGAGTCGACGCCGATGGCCGTCGCCTTCGCGGCCTTGGCGGCCTCGAAGACGCCCGCGCCGGAACCGCCGGCCGCCTGGTAGACCACGTCCGCGCCTGCGTCGTACATGCCCTGCGCGGCCGTCTTGCCCTTGGCCGGGTCACCGAAGCCGCTGAAGTCCGGCGGCTGGGTGAGGTACTTGCTCTGGAGCTTGATGTCCGGCTTGACGGCCTTGGCACCGGCCTCGAAGCCCGCCTCGAACTTGTGGATCAGCGGCACGTCGACGCCGCCCACGAAGCCGACGTTGCCCTTCTCCGACTTGAGCGCCGCCGCGACGCCCACCAGGAACGAGCCCTGCTCCTCGGCGAACATCAGGTTGGTGATGTTGTCGCCCTTCGCGGCGTCGTCGTCCACGATGGCGAACTTGACGTCGGGAAACTCCGCGGCGACCTTCGCCACCGGAGCGGAGTAGGCGAAGCCCACCGCGATGACCGGGTTGTAGCCGCCGGAGGCGAGCAGGCGCAGCCGCTCCTCCTTCTGGGCGTCGGTCTCGCCCGCGGTCGCCTCGAGTTCCTTCTTCTCGACCTTGAGCTCCGACACGGCCTTGTCCAGGCCGGCCGCGGCCGCGTCGTTGAAGGATCCGTCGCCACGGCCGCCGATGTCGTACGCCAGGCCCACCTTGGCCTGAGCGGCGGCGGGCGCGGAGGACGCGCCGGCCGAGGCCTCGGTCGTGGTGGAGGCGTCGTCGCCACCGCCGCACGCGGCGGCGGCCATGAGCAAGGCGCCTCCCATGGTGGCGGCGGCCAGTCTGCTAATTCGATTGTGGAGCAAGGTCGTGACTCCCCTTCCGTTCCCCGCCCGTCAGACTCTCGTCGCACGCACGCAGGAACGCACGGCAACCCTGCACGGAAGATAGTTGTTTGACCTGCATAGACCAAACCCGCACCGCAGTCCGCAACATGTCCGTTATTGAGACCACGCCACACCGTGACCGGCGCGTCAGCCTGGGGAAACTTTGAACCGGCCGTGGATGATCTCCTGCTTGAGCTGCTCCAGGCGGGGCTGGATGCCCTTGATGTGACCGCCGGTGAGGCTGTAGTCGACGCCTCCGAGCTTCAGGTCGTACGTCACCGGGCCGCTGGTGACGGTGCCGTCCTCGACGTCGGCGAGGTAGTCGTAGACCGCGACGTCGAGGCGTTTGACCATCGAGGTCAAGATCGCGCCGCGCACCGCCGGGTCGGCGCTCAAGGCGTGGTCGTGACCGGAGCCGATCGCCCACACCCCGGCCTCCTTGGCCGCGCGGAACACGCCCGCCCCCGAGGCCGCGTCCACCTGGTAGATCACGTCGGAGCCCGCGCGGCACATGCGCCGTGCGGCCCCGTGCGCCCTCTCCGGGTTCTCGGCTCCGCCGAGATCGTGATGGCCGCCGACATAGGCGATCCTGATCCGCGCCCGCCGGTTCACATGCTTCACGCCCTGGACGTAGCCGGCCTCCAGCCTCCTGGCCGGGGCGGAGCGCTCGCCCCCGACGAAGCCGACGTCGCCGGTGCGCGATGTCATCGCCGCCGCCGCGCCCATCAGGAACGAGCCCTGCTCCTCGGCGAACAGCAGGTTCGTGACGTTGGGGCCCGACACGGCAGGATCGTCCAGGATGGCGAAACGCGTATGGGGGAAGCGCGGGGCGACGAGCCTCAGCGCCGGAGCGTACGACTCGCCGACGGCGATGACGGGGTCGTAGCCCGCCTTGGCGAGCGCCCGCACCCGTTCCACCTTCCGGCCGGCGGGCTCGCCCCGCTCGGCCGGCACCTCCTTGACCCGCATGCCCCTCATGTTGCGCAGGGCCTCGTCGATCCCGGCCGCCGCGGCGTCGTTGAAGGACCTGTCGCCCCGTCCGCCGACGTCGAAGGCCAGCCCGACCATCAGCGGCCGGGTGTGTGGCTGCGCGGTGTCCGCCCCGCCGCCGCACCCGGCGGCGACGGCGACGGTCGCGGCGACTGCGCCCGCCGTCACCGCACGGAACGCCCGCAATCGGACCTCCTCAGCAGGGTGACCGTGACCCCACTGTCCGCGATACCCGCCGCGCCTCGGCGGAGAAACGCGCCGCAGCGAACCTCTGACGGATTCCATCCGGAAAGGAGCAGGTCAGCGCGTACGGCGCGCGTCAGCGGGCGCCGCCCCACAGCGCGGTCAGCGCCGTGGCGGCGAGGACCTTCACGCCGATCCCGATCGCCCGCTCGTCGACGTCGAACTGCGGCCGGTGGATGTCGACCTCGTCGACGGCCCCCACCGGCCGGGTGCCCAGCCGGGCGAGCGCGCCGGGCACCGACTCGAGGTACCAGGAGAAGTCCTCGCCGCCGAGGCTCTGCGCCGTGGGCACGGCCGCCCCGTCGCCCACGATCTGGGTGACCGCGTCGTGCAGCATCTGGATGCTGGTGGCCTCGTTCACCGTGGGGGGAGTGCCGCGCCGGTAGTCGATCTCCGCGTCGACGCCGTACGCGCCCGCGACCGAGTCGAGCAGGGCCTTGACCAGGTCGGGGGCCTGGTGCCAGGCATCCTCGTCGAGCGACCTGACGGTGCCCTGGGCGACCCCGACGTCCGGGATCGCGTTGGCGACCGAGCCCGCGGAGATCTGGCCCCACACGAGGCTGAGGCTGGAGCGGGGGTCCACCCGGCGGGACAGCGCGGCCGGCAGCTCCGTGACGATCTTGCTGAGCGCGTAGACGAGGTCCACGGTCAGGTGCGGCCGGGCCGTGTGCCCGCCGGGGCCGGCCACGCGGATGCGCAGGCTGTCGCAGGACCCGGTGATCGGGCCGGTGCGCAGGCCGACCCTGCCGACGTCGAGACGCGGGTCGCAGTGCACCGCGAAGATGCGGTCGACCTCGTTCAGGCCGCCGTCGCGCATGACCTCCAGCGCGCCGCCCGCGACCTCCTCGGCGGGCTGGAAGATCAGCCGCACCCGTCCGGGGAGCGCGCCCGCGTCGGCCTGCGACGCGAGGAACAGCCCCGCGCCGATGACGATCGCCGTGTGCACGTCGTGACCGCAGGCGTGGCACGCGTTGGAGTTCGTGGAGCGGTAGGGGACGTCCTTCTCGTCCTCCATGGGCAGCGCGTCGATGTCGGCGCGCAGGGCGACCGTGGTCCCCTCGTCCCGGCCGAAGTCCACCCAAAGGCCGGTGCCGCGCGACAGCGGGTGCGGGGTGAGCCCGGCGTCCGTCAGCCGCTCAGCGATCTTCTCGGTGGTGCGATGCTCGCTGAAGGCGATCTCCGGGTGCGCGTGCACGTCGCGCCGGAACTCGATCAGCTCATCGTTGTGCTCGCGAAGGAACTCCGCCAGTTGCCCGGCCAGGTCGTTACTTCCCGGCACGGCCGCGTCCGGCGCTGCGAGCTTCGATGAGGTGGTCACGGAACTTCCCTCCTCCGGCGAGCCGTCCCGCCACGGGTCGCCGGCCCATATGATCACGAAAAGTCACAGAAAAGCCCAAAAGGGCCGAGCGGGCGTCTCGCCTCCACCGACCCTTCATTCACAATCCTTTCACGCCTCGGGCCTCTGAGACGGCGGATTGCCCAGTATTTACACCGGACTCCATACGTTGTGAGACCTCAGGCACCCATGCTCGACATATCAGGCCCTACCCAGTCAGGTGCCCGATTGTCCGCTTTCGCGGTTGGGGTTCGAGGTCACGAACCTGTCCTCCGCGAGTTCGATGAGCGTGGCGTCGACCACGTCCTGGAGGGTCCCTCCGTCGGCGAGGATCGCCCGCTGGCGCTCGGACGAGCTGCCCTGCTCCAGCACCTCGGTCACGACCGCCAGTTCGTCGGCGCAGCCGAGCCGCTCGGCGACCGGTTCGAGTTCACGCTGAAGTTCATACAATACGTCGCGGACCGGCGCCGTGGAGCCACGGTCGTCGGTGATGACGTCCGCGTCGAGGCCGTACCTCGTGACCCGCCACTTGTTGTCGCGCACGACCCACGGCGCGGGATGCGGCAGCGTGTAGCCCCGGTCGATCTGCTGGTCGAACTGCTGCACCAGGCTCTGGCACAGCGCGGTCACCATGCCCACCTCGCGCGGCGTCGGGATCCCGTCGAACATCCTGATCTCGATCGTGCCGAAGTCGGGATGCGGCCGGATGTCCCACCACACCTCCTTGATGCTGCGGATCGTGCCCGCCCGCAGCAGCGTGTCCATGTACTCCTCGAACTCGGCCCAGTCCGCGAGCAGGTGCGGCGGCCCGGCCGTGGGCAGCGAGCCGAAGACGATGGCCCGGCTCGACGCCAGCCCGGTGTCCTGCCCGCCCCAGTAGGGGCTGGAGGAGGTGAGCGCGAGGAAGTGCGGCAGGTACGCCGCGAGCGCGTTGACGATCGGGATGACCTTGTCCCGCTCCTTGACCCCCACGTGGACGTGCACGCCGAACGTCTGGATCCGCCAGGCGAGCCACTGCAGGTCCTCGACCAGTTCCACGTAGCGCTGGTTGGGCGCGTAGACGGCGTCGCGCCAGTCGCTGATCGCGTGGGTCCCCGTGCAGGCGAGCCCGATGCCGCGCGGCTCGACGGCCTCGGCCAGCCGCCCGAGGCTCTTCCTCAGGTCCTGCACCGCCTCCGCCACCGTGTGGCAGACGTCCGTGACGATCTCGATCTGCGACTGCATCAGCTCGTGCATCGCCTTGGGCCGCTGCCCCTCGCTGAGGTCGGGCACCGCGGCGAGCACCTCTTTGGCGTCCTGGCGGAGATGACGCGTGTGCCTGTCGACGAGCTGAAGCTCCCACTCCACGCCGAGCGTCGCGCCACGCGAGGGATTGAAGTCGATCGCCAAAGCCTGCCTCCGTCACGTTCGGTCCCTGTGGCCACTCAGGTCACACCGGACAAGGTCGTTCTAGCTCACGCCCTACCCCTCTTCCATCCCCGCACGCCGACGGCGCCGAGCGCCAGAGCCAGGAGGATGTTCACCGCGACGAGCACGCCGTGGACGACGTAGAAAGACGTCTCATGCCCGTCGGCGAGGTTGAAGCCCAGATTGATCCATTCGAAGATCATGAACGCGGCGACCGCCACGAGAAATACCGATACCCGTCTAGTCATGCTCACAGTATCGGCGGCCCCCCGGCGTGGCTGCGTGGCATATGGGGCATATGTCGCCTCATGCGAAGGCAGTCGAGGCTAGGCTGAGCCACCTATGCGGACGAACCATCGTGTCCTTGCCGCTGCCGTGACCACGGCGGGGGTGTTGACGACGTCGCTGCTCTGCGCCCCTCCCCCCGCGGGCGCGCGGGCCGTGCCCGACCTGGCGCCGCGGGCGACCGGCACGGCCGTGACGGAGAACGGCACGGGGAACGGCACCGTCGGCGGCGACCTGCTCGCCGGCCGCGGGATCATCGCCCCCTCGGGGGTCAAGGCCCCGCCCAAGACCGAGGCCTCGTCGTACGTCATCGCCGACGCGGAAACCGGCCAGGTACTCGCGGCCAAGGACCCGCATGGGCACTACCTGCCCGCGAGCACGCTCAAGACGCTGACGGCCGTCACGCTGATCCCCAAGCTCGACAAGAACCGCAAGGTCAAGCCGAGCGAGGAGGCCTGCAACGTGGAGGGCAGCGCCGTCGGCATCGTCCCCGAGCCGATCTACAAGGTCGACGACCTCATGCGGGCGCTGCTCATGGTCTCCGGCAACGACGCGGCGATCGCGCTCGCCGAGGCCAACGGCGGCCTGAAGAAGACGCTCGCGGACATGAACAAGGAAGCCCGCAGGCTCCAGGCGTACGACACGGTGGCCAAGACGCCGAACGGCCTGGACGCGCCTGGCCAGCGCAGTTCGGCCTACGACCTCGCGCTGATCGCGCGGGCCGGGCTGGCGCTGCCGGACTTCCGCGAGTACGTCAGCACGAAGGTCGCCAAGTTCCCCGCGCCGAAGGACTACCTCAAGAAGGACAAGAAGAAGAAGCGCAGGGACGACTCCGAGGCCAGCGAGTCCCCCCGGCCCACCTACTACGAGATGGCCAACCACAACCGGCTCCTCGGACGCTACAAGGGCATGCTCGGCGTCAAGAACGGCTGGACGTCCAAGGCCCTGGGCAGCTTCGTTGGCGCGGCCAGGCGCGACGGCCACACCGTCATCGTAGCGATCATGCATCACCCCGGCGGCTTCTGGGAGGAGGTCTCCAAGCTGCTCGACTGGGGCTTCGCCGCGAGGGGCAAGGCGACGCCGGTGGGCCGGCTGGTCCCGCCCGTGCCCGACCCCAAGCCCTCGTCCTCCCCCCTGGCCGTACGGCCCGCCTCTCCGACGCCCGGCGCGGCCCCGGCGGCTGCGGGCGCGCGTGGCGAGGATCCCGCCGCGAAGCGCTCCGGCGCGACCACTCCCCTGCTGATCGGCGGCGGCGCCCTCGTCGTCCTCGCCGCCGGCGCGTACGGCCTGCGCCGGCGCCGCGGGACGCCCGGCGAGGCGGCCGACTAGAGCCCGGGAGGGGCGGGGATGGGGTGCTCGGCCGCGCGGCTGACGTCCTCCCAGCGGGCCCACGTCTCCATGCGCCGCCGGGAGACGTCGAAGGCCAGGTCGTAGACCGTGCCGCCCAGCAGCAGCCGCAACGGAGGATCGTCGCTGCCGACGAGCTTCAGCACGGCCTCGGCGGCCAGCCGGGGATCGCTGTCCACCGATCCCTCGGCCCACTGCTTCTCCAGCTCGGCCCGTAGCTCGGCATAGTCGGGCAGTGGCGTGGTCGCGGTCATGCTCGTGTACAGGTCCGTCCAGTAGCCGCCGGGCTCGACGATGGTGACCTTCACCCCGAACCGCGCGGCCTCCATCGCCAGGGCCTCGCTCATGCCCTCCAACGCGAACTTGCTCGCGCTGTACAGCCCCGTGGTGGGGAAGCCCCCCAGCGCTCCGATGCTGGAGATCTGCACGATGTGCCCGGACCTCTGGGCGCGCAGAACGGGCAGGACGGCCTGACTGACCCACAGCGCGCCGAAGAAGTTGGTCTCCATCTGGGCCCGGGCCTCGGCCTCGGTGAACTCCTCGATCATCCCCATGGACATGATCCCGGCGTTGTTCACCACGACGTCGAGCCGGCCGAAGCGCTCGGTCGCCCGGTCGACCGCGGCGTGGACCGCCGCACGGTCGGTGACGTCCAGAGGGAGCACGAGCAGCCTGTCCTCGTGCTCGGCGGCCAGGTCCTCCAGCGGCGCCACGGTCCTGGTCGCGGCGGCCACCCGGTCGCCGTTGTCGAGAGCGGCTCTGGTGAACGCCCGTCCGAGCCCCCGCCCCGCACCGGTGATGAACCAGACCCGTCCCGAAGCGGCGGTCGTCGTACGCATGGACACTCCATTCGCTACCTCAATGAAACGAGACGTATCGTCTCGATTGGCCAATCATGGCGGCGCCCCGAATCCTTGTCAAGACGGATCGTCTCGTCTCGCTTCTGGTAGGTTCTGGCCCATGACGGCACAGAGCGGCGCGGCCTCAGGCGCCAGACGCCGCAGCGAGTCCTCGCGGCGGGCCATCCTCACCGCGGCGTTCGAGCTCGTCGGCGAGGTCGGTTACGCCAAGCTGAGCATCGAGGGCATCGCCGCCCGGGCCGGGGTCGGCAAGCAGACCATCTACCGCTGGTGGCCCTCCAAGGGAGCGGTGCTCTTCGACGCGTTCCTCATGCTCTCCGAGGGAGAGGACGACTCGCCCGCCCTGCCCGACACCGGCGACCTGGAGGCCGACCTCAAGACGGTCCTGCGCGCAACGGTCGCCGAGCTGAACGACCCGCGATACGACGAGCCGATGCGCGCGCTCAACACGGAGATCCTGCACGACCCCGCGCTCGCCGCCGCGTACGCGGAACGGCTCGACCGGCCGATGAAGGAGCTGAAGAAGGAGCGGCTGCGCAGCGCGCAGCGGGCCGGGCAGCTGTCCGGCGACCTCGACCTGGACGTCGCGATCGAGATGCTGTGGGGACCGTTGCTCAACCGATGGCTCCAGCGCGGCGGCCCGCTCACCCCCGAGTACGCCGACACGGTCGTGGAGACCGCGCTCCACGGATTGCGCCCCCGTTAGGGGCGCATCGGCAGGTCAGGCGGGGCCGGTCGTGGGCGTGATCGCGTGCGACGGGAGCGGGGTGGGCTCGGGCGGCGGGCCAAGCGTGGCCGTCGCCGTCCACGCGGCGGCGTAGAGGACGACCCGGGCCGACAGGTTGATCCACAGCAGCAGCCCCACGACCACCGCGAACGTGCCGTACACCGGGTTGCGCAGGGTGCCGGCCAGGATCAGCGCCGCGAGTTGCTTGAGCACGCCGAAACCGGCCGCGCCCAGCAGCGCGCCCTTGAGCACGACGAGGAACGGCTGCGACGGCTTGGCCAGCCAGCCGAGGACGACCAGGAAGAGCAGCAGGTCGGCGACGAGGCTCGCGGCCAGCCCGGCGACCCAGACCCCCGCGCCGGCCAGCGGGGATGAACCAAGGCCGAGCCACCCGGCGACCGTGCTCGTGGCGCCGGTCGCGAACCCGCTCGCGATCACCGAGATCAGCACGGCGACGCCCATGAGCACGAGCGCGACGATGTCGCGGAGCTTGCCGAGGAAGTAGTTGAGCGGCGGCTCGCAGGTCATCCAGATGGTGCGCAGGGCCCCGCGCAGGGCGTCCATGGCGCCCAGCCCGGCGTAGAGCACGCCGAGCAGGCCGATCAGCCCGGCCTGGGCCCTGGCCCCGGCGAGCTGGTCGATGTGGAGCTGGTCGGCGAGCCCGGGAAGCTGGCCGTTGATCGCCTCGGTGAGAGTGGCGAGCGCGTCCGGGCGGATCGTCACGACGTACCCGAACAGGGCGAACGCCAGCGCGATCACGGGGAAGAACGACAGGAACGCGAAGTAGGTGATCGCGCCGGCCAGCCGGTCCCCCGCCTGCACCTGGTAACGCTGCACGGTCCTGATCAGGTGGTCGAACCAGAGAAAGCGGATCCGGTCGCGCTCGATCCGCATCCGGCCCCACGCGCGGACCGCGTCGACGCGCCGCGTGACCTGGTCGACCAACGCCATCCCCATCGGCATTGTCTACCCGGAGAAGGCGTCCCGATGCCAGCACCGGAGGCGGTCCGGCGCCGTCTCAGGCACGGCTCACTCGAAGTGCGGCGTGGGCAGAAGGCCGAGGCGCTCGCGGACCTGCTCCATCGTCTCGCGGGCTACCACGCGGGCGCGGGCGGCGCCCGCGGCCAGCAGGCGGTCGAGCTCGGCCTCGTCGGCGAGCAGCTTCTCCGTGCGCTCCCTGATCGGGGAGAACGTCTCGAGGACGGCCTCCGCGACCTCCTTCTTGAAAGCGCCGTACCCTTGCCCGGCGAACCGCGCCTCCAGCTCGGGAATCGGCGTGCCGGTCAGCGCGGACAGGATCCGCAGCAGGTTGGTGACGCCCGGCTTGTTCTCCTCGTCGGCGACGACCTCGCTGCCGGTGTCTGTCA
Source organism: Microbispora sp. H11081 (assembly GCF_012999535.1). GTDB lineage: Bacteria > Actinomycetota > Actinomycetes > Streptosporangiales > Streptosporangiaceae > Microbispora. Next base: position 152,094 of record NZ_JABBWV010000015.1, on the reverse strand, counting down.
CCGCGCGCATGACCTTCTTGCGCAGGACGTTCGGCTCCTCCAGCACGTCGAGGATGCCCTGCGGGCTCGACGACGACTTGGACATCTTCGCGGTCGGGTCCTGGAGGTCGGTGATCTTCTCGACCTCCTTCAGGATGTACGGGCTCGGCACCTTGAACGTCTGGCCGTAGCGGCTGTTGAAGCGCTGCGCGAGGTCGCGGCTGAGCTCCAGGTGCTGCTTCTGGTCCACCCCGACCGGCACCTGGTCGGCCTGGTAGATCAGGATGTCGGCCGCCTGGAGGATGGGATAGGTGAACAGGCCGACGCTGGCCGCGCTCTCGCCGTACCGCGCGGACTTGTCCTTGAACTGGGTCATCCGCCCGGCCTCGCCCATGCCGGTCTGGCAGATCAGATACCAGGCGAGCTCGCTGTGCTCGCGCACCTGGCTCTGCGCGAAGACCGCGGCGCGCTCCGGGTCGAGCCCGGCGCCGAACAACTGGGCGGCGGCGACCCTGGTGCGCCGGCGCAGCTCCTCGGGCTTGGGGGTGACGGTCAGCGCGTGCAGGTCGGCGATGAAGAAGAAGGCCTCGTGGGTGTCCTGCAGCGCGACGTACTGACGGATGGCGCCGAGATAGTTGCCCAGGTGGAACGAGTCGGCGGTGGGCTGGATGCCGGACAGGACGCGCGCGAGAGCCATACGGCAATTCTGTCAGCAGTCGCGGGCTGCCCGCGACAGACGCCGCGCGGCGCTCCGCTCAGCCGGTCGCCTGCGGCGCCGGGTCCTCCGGGGAGTCGCGGGTGACGCGGACGCGGGAGACGCGGCGGCCGTCCATCTCGGTCACGGTCAGCCTGACGCCCGGCGCCTCGGCGACCTCGCCGCGCTGGGGCAGGTGGCCGAGGGCGGCCATGACGTAACCGCCCAGGGTCTCGTACGGCCCGGTGGGCAGCCGCACGCCCGTCTGCGCGTGGAACTCGTCCAGGTTGACCAGCCCCTCGACCTCGACGTCCCCGGCGATCATCCGTACGGCGTCGGCGCTCTCGTCGTACTCGTCGCGGATGTCGCCCACGAGTTCCTCGACCAGGTCCTCCAGCGTCACGATGCCGTCGGTGCCGCCGTACTCGTCCACGACGATGGCGAGGTGGTGGCCCTCGTCTCGCATCTCCGCGAGCGTGGCGAGGACCCGTTTGCTCGCGGGCACGAGCTTGACCGGGCGAATCGGCACGACCTCGCTGATCGGCTCCAGCCGCCCGGTGCGGACCGGGTCGAGCAGGTCGCGCACATGGACGAACCCGATGACGTCGTCGTAGGTGTCGCGGTAGACGGGGAACCGGGAGTGCGGCATGGCGGCGGCGAGCACGGCCGCCTCGGCGAGCGGGGTGTCCGCCGCCATGAACTCGACCTCGGTGCGGGGCAGCATGACCTCCCTGAGCTGCCGCTTGCCCGCCGCGAACACCTCGGCGATCACGTCGCGCTCGTCCTGGGTGAGGTCCGTGTGGCCCACCACCATGTCGCGCAGTTCCTCGGTGGTCATGGCCGCCCTGTCGGCGGACGGGTTGCCGCCGAGCAGCCGTACGACGCCGTTGGTCGACTTGGACAGCAGCCAGATCACCGGCCTCGACAGCGTCGCGATCCGGTCGAGCAGCGGGGCGCTCATGAGCGACAGGCTCTCCGCCCGCTGCCGGGCGAGCCGCTTGGGCGCCAGTTCGCCGAGCACCAGCGTGACGTACGAGATGGTCATGGTGACAACCACGAACGCGACGGGCGCGGCCACGCTCGCGCGCATGCCCCACGACTCGAGCACCGGGGCGAACCGCGGGCCCAGCGCGTCGGCGCCGAGCGCGGCCGACAGCACGGTCGCCACGGTCACCCCGACCTGGATGGCGGACAGGAAGCGGTTGGGGTCACGGGCGAGCTTCTGCACCCGCGCGCCGCGGCGTCCCTCGCGGCTCAGGCGGCGGATCTGGCTCTCCCGCAGCGAGACCATCGCCATCTCGGCCGCGGCGAAGAATCCGCCGATCAGGATGAACAGCAGGACCAGGGCGATGGTCACCGCGACGTTGCTCACGTCATAAGTCCGTTCGGGTGTCAGGCGTGCCAGGCCGGTCGTCGCGTCCCCCGTGACGCGCAGAGATTGCGGTACTGGTGGCATTTAACCCGCTCCCTATGGGAAGCGCGTAAGCTAGGCCAGGGACGTACATAATCCAACAAGAACAAACAGGAGCAAACGGTGAAGCTGCTGGTTACTGGTGGCGCCGGCTACATCGGCAGCGTCGTGGCGGCGCGACTCCTGGAAGAGGGACACCGGGTGACGGTGCTCGACGACCTGTCGACCGGGCACGCGGACGCGGTGCCGCCGGGCGCCTCGTTCGTGCAGGCGTCGATCACCGAGGCGGCCGGCGTGCTCGCCGACGGGTTCGACGCCGTGCTCCACTTCGCGGCGAAGTCGCTGGTGGGCGAGTCGGTCGAGCGGCCGGGGCTGTACTGGTCGCACAATCTCGGCGGCACGCTGGCGCTGCTCGACGCGATGCGGCAGACCGGGGTGGACCGGATCGTGTTCTCCTCCACCGCGGCCGTCTACGGCGAGCCGGAGCGCACGCCCATCGTCGAGACCGACCCCACCCGCCCCGGCAACCCGTACGGCGCGTCCAAACTCGCCGTGGACACCGCGCTCACCGCCTTCGCCGGGATGTACGGCCTCGGCGCGGTCAGCCTGCGCTACTTCAACGTCGCGGGAGCGTACGGCGAGTTCCGCGAGCGGCACACGGTCGAGACCCATCTGATCCCCAACGTCCTCAAGGTGGCGCTCGGGGAGCGCGAGTCGGTCGGCGTCTTCGGCGCCGACTACCCCACGCCCGACGGCACCTGCGTCCGGGACTACGTCCACGTCGCCGACCTCGCCCAGGCGCACCTGCTCGCCCTGGACGCCTGCGCCCCCGGCGAGCACCGGATCTACAACCTCGGCAGCGGCACGGGCTTCTCCGTCAAGGAGGTCGTGGAGGTCTGCCGCGAGGTGACCGGGCACTCCATCCCGACGACCGTCGGACCCCGCCGTCCCGGTGACCCTGCCATCCTGGTGGCGTCCTCGGAGAAGATCCAGCGGGAGCTGGGCTGGAAGCCGGTCCACCCGACGCTGCGGGACATGGTCGCCGACGCCTGGGCCGCCTGCGCGAAACCCGCCTGAGGCCCGTGCGGATCAGGTCCGCGCGAATCAGGCGCGGGATAAGGCGCGGGAATCAGGCGCGGCGCAGGGCCACGCGGACGCTCGCCTTGTTGTTGGCCGGCCGGCGGTCGCCGTAACGGCGTGAGTAGACGGTCGCCATCGTGGCCACGGCGTGGGAGGCCCGGGACGGCACCCGGAAGACCAGTTCCAGCAGCCCGCGCGACCCCGACCTGATCGGCGGCAGCGAACACCCCACGAACTGGCGGTTCCCCCGGCAGCGCCCGCCCCTCGCCGACTCCAGCCGGGCCTCGCGCGGCTGGAAGAACACGTAGGCGTCCCGTACGACGCGCGGCCCCCGGTTGTGCACCTCCGCCCGTACGGAGAACCAGTGGCCTGGACGGGTGAACCTGGTCGAGGAGCGGAACCGCATCGCCAGATCGGCCCCCTCGTCGACCTTGGTCACGGCCTCGGCCGTGTTGTCGGTCTCGTCCTGGTCGATCACCTCTGAGGTGAGGTCGGCCCGCGCCCGCAGCGGGCCGTGCGCGCCCGGCGCGACGACCCCCGTGATCGTCATGTCGCCCGAGCCGCCGGGCAGGACGTCGTCGGACGAGTGGCAGACGACCCGGTTGCGCGCCCCGCCGGGCTCGCACTCCGCCACGCCGACGTTGACGACCTGGAAGTCCTTGGGCAGCCGCACCCGCAGGGTCGGCAGCACGGCGTCCCCCGGGCCCTTGTTGTGCACGGTGACGCGGTAGGTGAGCGGCTGCCCCGGCTGCGCCACCCGCGGCGAGGCGGTGATGCCGACGTCGAGGTCGGCCGTGCCCCACTGATCCTTCACCGGCGCCGGCCGGGGCGTCTCCCCGGAGAAGGCGAGCACCGGTTGCGGCACACCGGCGACGAAAACACAGACCAACCCCGTGACGACCCTACGACCCACTGCCGCTCCCCCGAACGCTTGAGATCAATTCAACCGTGCCCGACGGGGCCCGCGCACCGTCCGACACGCCGCCGTACCGGAGTCACCGCCCGCCTCACACGGTGCTCAAGCCGCGACTCACGTCCTGTCGCGGCTCGGGCCCGCCGGTCCGCACGCCGCCCCGCGGCAGCAGCGCGAGCGCGAGGAGGGCGACGACCGCCCCCACGACCCCGAGCCAGGGCATGACGGTCGCGGTCGCGGCGGCGTGGGCCGCGGGCAGGCCGTGCGCCGGAGCCTCCCGCGTCACCACCGACGTGTACGCCGTGCCGGCGAGGGCCAGCGCTACCGAGCCGCCGATCTGCCGGAAGAAGGTCAGGTTGGCGCTGGCCGTGCCGATGTACCCGTACGGCACGGACGACTGGACCGCCACGGTGAGCCCGGACAGCATCGGCCCCATCCCGAGCCCGATCAGCGCCATCCACGCGACGAGCATCGGGGTCGGGGTGCCGACCGCGAGGTTCGCGCACAGCGCCGAGCCCGCGACCAGGAAGAACGGCGCTATCACCAGCCACGGCTTGTAGCGGCGCGTCCGCGAGATCAGCGCGCCGGTGACCGCGCTGCCCACGACCATCGCCAGCATCAGGGGGTAGATGTGCAGCCCGGAGGAGGTGGCGCTCAGGCCGTGCGCCTCCTGGAAGTAGCGCGGCAGGAAGACCACGCCGGCGTACATGCAGAACGCGGTGAAGAACGACGCGACGTTGACCAGCGAGTACGTGCGGTTCGCGAACAGGTGGAGCGGCACGATCGGCTCGGCGGCCCGCCGCTCGACGAGGACGAACACCGCGAGCAGCGCAAGAGACGCGCCGATCGGCCCCGCGACCGGCCCGCTCGTCCAGGTGTGGCCGTCGATCCCCTTCTCGGTCAGGCCGACGAGCAGCGCGCTGATCGCGGCGCTGAACACGGCGATGCCCAGGTAGTCGGGCCGTGCCCCGCCGTGTCCCGGCCGGTACGGCAGCCGCCACACGATGATGGCGACGAGGACGGCGCCGATGGGGACGTTCACGTAGAAGGCCCAGCGCCAGCTCGCGTGGTCGGTGAGAAGCCCGCCGAGGAACGGTCCCGCGATGTAGCTCAACGCCATCACGCCGCCGAGCGCGCCCTGCACCCGCCCGCTGCGCTCCGGCGGGAACAGGTCCATCACCAGCGCCAGCGACAGCGGCAGCAGCGCGCCCGCGCCGAGCCCCTGCACGCCGCGGAAGGCGATGAGCTGCTCCATGCTCTGCGCCGCCCCGGACAGGATCGAGCCGAGCAGGAACAGGACCACCCCGATCAGCAGGAGCGGCTTGCGCCCGTACGCGTCGGACAGCCGGCCGTAGAGCGGGACGGTGACGGTCGAGGTGAGGAGATAGGCGGTCACGACCCAGGTGTAGAGGCCGCTGCCGCCCATCTCGGCGGTGATCGCCGGCAGCGCGGTGCCGACGATCGTCTGGTCGAGCATCGCCAGGAACATGCCGCCGAGCACGGCGAACAACAGGAGTCCGTCTCTGGATCGCATATGTCGAAAGTGACATGTAAGTTCTTACATGTCAATCCAGATATAGAGTGGAGGCATGTCCCTGCGCATGGCTCTTCTCGGTCTTCTGACGGCATACGGCCCGGCGAGCGGCTACGACCTGGCCAAGTCGTTCGAAAGATCGGTGGCCCACGTCTGGCAGGCCGGGCACAGCCAGATCTATCCCGAGCTGGCCAAGATGACCGCGGACGGGCTCGTGACGGTCGAGGCGGAGGGCGCCCGGGGACGCAAGATCTACGCGATCACCCCCGAGGGCGGCGCCGAGTTGCGCGCCTGGCTGATCTCGCACGACCCCACGGGTCCGGCGCGCAACGAGGTCGCGCTCCAGGCGTTCCTGCTCCCGCTGCTCGATCCCGGTGAGGCGCTGGCCGTCCTGGAGCGGCTGAGGGCGTACACGGAGCGCAAACTGGCCGAGTTGGAGGCCCTCCACGCGGTCAAGCACGCGTCGCCGGTCCCCGAGGGGGCGACCACCGGCGTCAGGTTCGGCAACCTCGCCCTGGACCTCGGCATCCGGCAGACCCGCACGACCCTCGCGTGGGCGAACGACACGATCGCCGCGATCGGGCGCCGGGCCTGACCTCCTCCGCGCCGGCCGGAGGGCTCAGCCGCAGGCGAGGGCGCGCGGCGCGTCCCGCTCGGTGTCGAAGTCGACGTTGCCGAAGTGCTTGCGCAGCAGGGCCTTCATCGTGCCGTCGTCGTACATGCGGCCGATCGCGTCCGTCACGGCCTCGCAGGTGCGCACGTCCTTCCTCGGCAGGCCGACGGCGTAGCGCTGGTCGGTCAGCCGCAGGCCGAGCACCGACAGCTTCAGGCTCGCCACCCGGTTGGCGAAGCCCGCGATGATCAGGTCGTCGCCGGGGACCGCGTCGACCTCGCCCCTGGTCAGCAGGTTCATGCACTCGGCGTAGTCGCCCACCGGCACCTGCTCGACCTCCACCTTGTCCGCGACGAGCCGGGCGACGCCGCCGCCGCTGGGCGAGCACATCCGGCGTCCGGCCAGGTCCTCGAGCTTCTTGATGCGCGAACCAGAAAGCACGAGCACGTCGGCGTGCGCCGCGTAGTACGGCCCGGCGAACGTGACGGAGTCGCCCCGGTTGTCGTCGTAGGAGTAGGTCGCCACGACCATGTCCACGCTGCCGTCGGCCAGCGCCCGCACCCGGTCGCCGACGCCCAGCCTGCGGAACGTGATCCCCGTCGCGGGCACCTTGAGGCTCTTGGCGATCAACGTGGCGACGTCCACGTCGAAACCGCGGAAACCGTCGCCCTGCTGCAGGGCGACCCCGGGCACGTCTCCCCGCACCCCGATCGTCAGCCGTCTGGTCTTCAGCGCCTTGTCGTACACCGAGGCGTACGTCGTGCTGGGCCGGGGGGATCGCGGCGCGACGGTGGCGTCGCCCGAGCCGCTCTCCGAGGGCGTTTCGCCGAACCCGAGACCTGTCTTGCCGACCAGGAACGTGCCCACGGCGGCCACGACGGCGATCACGGCCGCGATCGCGCCGAAGAGGGGGCCCTTCCGGCGGCGCCGCCCCGGCCCGGACCCGACCGGCATGCCTGGCCCGGCGGGTCTCGGGTCGCTGAGCCTCGGGTCGGTGGGCCTCGGGTCGGTGGGGCCGGACGACGGGGAGAACGCCGGGGACGCCCCGGCCGGCGCGCCGGGCCCCGTGGGCCCCGCGTTCCCGGTGGGCCCTGCGGTCCCCGTCCAAGGTCCGGCGCCGGTCCACGTGGCGTTCCCGGCGGGCGCGCCGCCTCCGGTCCGTCCGCCGCCGGACGTCAGAGGGCCCGTGGCGGTCGCCCCGACGCGTCCCTGCCCCGTGTGTGCGAACCGCGCGGCCTCGGGGTCCGCCGCGTGCGCGGCCCCCTCCGACAGCACGACCGCCGACGCGTCGCCGGACTCCGCGCGGCCCAGCAGGCTGAGCAGGATCCGGTCGGCCGTGGGCCGCTCGTCAGGCGACTTGCGCAGGCACGCCCTGACCACGCCGCCGAGCGGCTCCGGCAGCATGCCGGTGTCGATGTCGTGGTTGAGGATGCGGTTGAGCACGACCGCGATCGAGGTCCCGCCGAACACGACGTCCCCCGTCGCGGCGTACGCGATCGTGGCGGCCCAGGAGAACACGTCGGCAGGCGGCCCGACCAGCCCGCCGGAGATCTGCTCCGGCGCCATGTACGCCGGCGTGCCGATCGCCCGGCTGGTGATCGTGGCGGTCGAGTCGAGGATCCTGGCGATGCCGAAGTCCACCACCCGGGGGCCGTCCACGGCCAGCAGCACGTTGTCCGGCTTGAAGTCGCGGTGGACGATGCCCGCCTGGTGGATCGCGGTGAGCGCGGTGGCGGTGCCGACCGCCAGGCGCTCCAGAGCGCGACCGGTCAGCGGCCCGTCCGCGTCGACGGTCTCGCGCAGCGACCGACCGTCGATGAACTCGCTCGCGATGTACGGCGTGTCGCCCTCCAGGTCGGCCGCGAGCACCCGGGCGGTGCAGAAACTCGCCACGCGCTGGGCGGCGCGCAACTCCCGGGCGAAGCGGGACCTGGCGGTGGCGTCACCGGAGAACTTGACGTGCAGCAGCTTGACCGCCGCCCGCTCGCCTGCCTGGTCCTGGCCGTGGTAGACCACGCCCTGCCCGCCCTCGCCGAGACGGCCCGACAGCACGAAGGGACCGAGCCTGGTCGGATCCCCCGGTTGTAGCGGCGCGATCTGCGGCATCCCCGTTCCCCACGATTCTGCAAAGTACCGGCCACCAAAACTTTACGGCCCCGGCACCGCTGTTCCGCGGCCCGAGACCGCGCCGTGACGTCCGGAGGTCGTGACGGAGCGGCGAGCGGTCCGCCCCGCGGCAACGGGAAAGGGGCCGCCCGGAACCACTCCGGACGGCCCCCGCCGATGAAGGGGTGTTACTGGCCCATCTTCTTCTTGAGGTTCTCGTCGAGCGCCGCGAGGAAGTCCTGCGTGGTCAGCCACTCGGCGTCGCCGCCGACCAGGAGCGCGAGGTCCTTGGTCATCTGGCCGCCCTCGACGGTCTCGACGCAGACCTGCTCCAGCTTCTCGGCGAAGTCGATGACCTCGGGCTGGTTGTCGAGCTTGCCCCGGTGCTGCAGGCCGCGGGTCCACGCGAAGATCGAGGCGATCGGGTTGGTGGAGGTCGGCTTGCCCTGCTGGTGCTGGCGGTAGTGCCGGGTCACCGTGCCGTGCGCCGCCTCGGCCTCGACGGTGCGGCCGTCGGGGGTCATCAGCACGCTGGTCATGAGGCCGAGCGAGCCGAAGCCCTGCGCCACCGTGTCCGACTGGACGTCACCGTCGTAGTTCTTGCACGCCCACACGTACCCGCCCTCCCACTTCAGGGAGGCGGCCACCATGTCGTCGATCAGGCGGTGCTCGTAGGTGATCCCGGCGGCCTCGAAGTCGGCCTTGAACTCGGTCTCGTAGACCTCGGCGAAGATGTCCTTGAACCGGCCGTCGTACGCCTTGAGGATCGTGTTCTTGGTCGACAGGTAGACCGGGTAGCCGCGGTTGAGGCCGTACCGCATCGAGGCGCGGGCGAAGTCGCGGATCGACTCGTCCAGGTTGTACATCGCCAGGGCGACGCCGGAGCCGGGGAAGTCGAAGACGTTGAGCTCGATCGGCTCGCTGCCGTCCTTCGGCGTGAAGGTCAGCGTCAGCGTGCCCTCACCGGGGATCTTCAGGTCGGTCGCGCGGTACTGGTCGCCGAAGGCGTGACGGCCGACGACGATCGGCTTGGTCCAGCCCGGCACGAGCCGCGGGATGTTCGACATGATGATCGGCTCGCGGAAGATGACGCCGCCGAGGATGTTGCGGATGGTCCCGTTGGGGGACTTCCACATCTTCTTCAGGCCGAACTCCTCGACCCTGGCCTCGTCCGGCGTGATGGTCGCGCACTTCACGCCCACGCCGTACTGCTTGATGGCGTTGGCGGCGTCGATCGTCACCTGGTCGTCGGTGGCGTCGCGGTGCTCAATGCCGAGGTCGTAGTACTTCAGGTCGACGTCGAGGTAGGGAAGGATCAGCTGGTCCTTGATGAACTGCCAGATGATCCGGGTCATCTCGTCGCCGTCGAGCTCGACGACTGGGCCCGCTACCTTGATCTTGGGCATGCGTGGGGTTCCCCTTCTGAATTAACTGGCCAGCACGTCCTTTTTGAGGCTCACTGGCCGTTGAGGCTATCGGACGGGTGTGGTAAGTCCGCGACGAGGTCGTGTCCCTACGAGTCGTGCAGCCGCAGCAGCATGAGCAGCGAGCCGGTGACGAGCGCCGCGCCGAACACCGCAAGCGTGAGCGCGTCCATCCGCCTGCTGCGCACCGCGAGCGCGCCCGCCCGCCGTGCGGAGACCGTCACCCGGATCAGGGATCCGAAGAGAAAGCCGAACCCCATGATCGCACCACCCGCGGTCACCGGCACACCCAGGCCGATCGCGGCCAGCCCCGCGGCGGCGGGCGCCGCCACCAGCAGGTACGGCCCCCAGGCCGTGCTCTCCCTCGTTCTCACTTCTCTCCCATGCCTGCCGCCGATGTCCTCGGCGCGTTCCTCCCGCCGGTCTCGTCCGTCACCGCGCTGTCACCGCTCGTCGATGGGCGCCCACTTGAGGTCGCGCTCGCCGATGTACTCGCTGTCCGGCCGGATCAGCCGGTTGTCGGCGTGCTGCTCGATCACGTGGGCGGTCCACCCGGCCATCCGGCTGACCGAGAACACAGGCGTGAACAGGTCCGTCGGAATGCCGAGATAGTGGTAGACGGTCGCCGCGTAGAAGTCCACGTTCGGATACAGGCGCTTCTCCGCGAAGACGACCTCCTCCATCTCCCGCGACATGCGGTAATAGGTGTCGTCGCCCGAGGCCTCGGCCAGTTCCTGCGACATCTTCCGCAGGTGCGTCGCCCGGGGGTCCTCGGTCTTGTAGACGCGGTGCCCGAATCCCATGATCTTCTCGCCCGCCGCCAGCCTGTCCCTTACGGCCTGCGCGACGCCGCTCGGGTCCAGCGCTTCCAGCGTACGCATGACCTGCTCGTTCGCGCCCCCGTGGAGGGGGCCTTTGAGCGTGCCGATGGCGGCGACGATCGCCGAGTGCATGTCGGACAGCGTCGCGGCGCACACGCGGGCGGCGAACGTCGAGGCGTTCATCGTGTGGTCGGCGTGCAGCACCAGGCAGGTGTCGAAGATCTCGGCCTCGCGCCGCTCGGGACGGCGGCCGGTGATCTGCAGCAGGAAGTTCGCGGCCGTGCTCAGCTCGGGATCCGGGTCGGGGATGTCCGCTCCCGTCCTGGCCGCGTGGTAGCGGGCGACAAGGACCGGCTGCTGGGCCGTGAGCCTGGCGGCCTTGCGGCGGTTGGCGTCGCCGGCGTTGGAATCCTTGTCAGGGTCGTCGGCGCTGCCCAGCGAGACCAGCGTGCGCAGCGCCTCCATGGGCGCCTGTTTCGCCGCGATTTCGGAGACGTTGCTCTCGGCGAGCGCGCCCAGGGTGCGACCCGCGGCCAGTTCCGCGCCGTAGCCGGCGAGTTGCTCGCGGGTCGGCAGCGTGCCGCACTGGAGCAGGTGGGCCACCTCTTCGAAGGTCGCGCGCCCGGCCAGGTCGTGGATGTCGTATCCCCGGTAGAAGAGACGACCGGCCTTGCCGTCGATGTCGCTGATCGCGGTGGACGCGGCGACGACATCGGCGAGGCCTTTGGTGGGCTTGTCCGCCATGGGTGTTTCCTCCGCTTATCTCCGTGCGAAGTCTACCCGTGAGCAGGTAAAGCACCCCCCAAAGGTCCAGACCAAATTCGCGATTGATTCTGCTCGCGGCAAAGGCGATTCCCCATCGCCACGGGTGGGTAAGCCGCAGCTATAGGGAAAGTAACGGCGGGCTACCTGGGGAGGAACTGCCGTGGAGGGGCCGTTCATACGGATCGAGGACAGCGGCGAGGTGGTGCCGCTGCGCCCCGACGTCACCACGATCGGCCGAGGCCGGGGCGTGGACATCCGGCTGACGGATCCGAGCGTGTCACGGCTGCACGCCGAATTCGTCCGTCGCGGGCCCTACCTGTACGTCGTGGACCTGGGCCTGTCCCGCAACGGCACCCGGGTGAACGGCAGGCCGATCGCCAGGAGGGTGCTGGACGACGGCGACGTCGTCTCCTTCGGGGCCGCCCGGGCCCGGGTCGGCGGGATCCCGCGGGAGGACCTCGCCCCCGAGGTCGAGCTGCGCCGCGCCGCCGCGCCGGAGCTGACCCGCCGGGAGGTCGACGTGCTCACGTCGCTCTGCCGCCCCGCGCTGTCCGACGAGGCGTTCGTCGCGCCCGCGACGGCCCGGGAGATCGCCGACGACCTCGTGGTGACCGAGGCCGCGGTCAAGCAGCACCTGCTGCGGCTGTACCAGAAGTTCCGCATCCCGGAGGGCACCAACCGGCGCACCCGGCTCGCCAACGAGGTCGTCGCCCTCGGCCTGGTGCGGCCCACGCCGGTCGTGCCACCGCAGCGGACCGGCGGGCCGGCCGAGCCGGAACCGCAGCCACAGCCACGGACCCCCGCGGGCCGCCGGGCGTCCTGAGGCCTCGCCCCACCGGCCGCCAAGGATTGGAAGCCGTCCTTCCCGCGCGGCCGATGGAGCGTTCCGGACGCCCCGCGGCCGACGTACGGCCTCGAGTCCCCGCGTATGCGGTCCGGACTGGCCGTGCCGGGCAGGCCCACGCCATGAGCGCTGCCCTGCCGCTCGTCGTCATGCCCCAGCGCTCACTCGGGTCAGCGCGGCGAGAAATGCCTGGGGGTTCACCACCGCCACCCGGTAGTGCTCACCGCCCCGCCCGCCGAACTCGACGTAATGCATGCCCACCGGAACGTCGTACCCGCCGCCCAGCAGACGGGGCATGCGGCCGGTGGTAGGCGGGTGGAGCGTGATGTCGGAGACGGGCAAGGTGTGACGGCCCACGCGCAGCGTCCGGGACGTCAGGGTGATCGCGTTGTAACGGCGCTTGCTCAGCGAGACCAGCCCGGGGATGGAGGCGATGCCGAAGAACAGCGGAGTCAGGACGACCAGGGCATCGAGCGGGATCTCATGATGCTCCGTCCAGTAGTTCCAAAAGGACCAGATCATGAGCGCGGCGCACAGCGCCCAGGGCACGCCGAACCACAGCTTCGGCTTCCCGGGCCGCTCCTTGTAGACGATCTCGACGTCAGACATCGCCGTGCCCCGGGTACAGGTACGACAGAACGCCGAAGACTGCCGTCTGCGTGATGGTCAGCCCTGTCCTGTCGGCGCCTTGTAGAACAAGGGCCAGTGCGAGGTCGATGGAATCGGCAGCCGACAGTACGGTCATTCCGACCGTAGATCTGCCGAAGCGATTGCGCTGACGTACGAGCGGCCCGCGTTCGGCGTCACGCAGTTCCTCCTCTCCCGTGCCGATCCGAAGGTATGCGTAGTCACGGTCTCCCAGCCCTATGCGGATGCCACGGCCCTTCTTCCCGATAGAGCGCCGATTCCACGTGAGGGTCGCCTGGAGCCCGCCCACGCTAAGCCGTGTCCGCTCATCGATGAGGATGAGACCCTGCTTCAGATCGTCGGGATGAGAGACCGACGCCTCAGGCAACCCTGGTGCGGCGAGCGTGGCCTGCCGGGGAACCGTCCCCACTGTGACGGTCACTTCTCCATATTGCCCGGCCGTACCGGTCAGGGAGAGGTACGTGCTCTGCCGCTCGAAGGAGCGGGAGGGCATGCGCCGTACGAGGTCGAAATCGAACCCGTGCACGTCGTTCACCGTTTCGTCGGAGCGGGCAATTGATCGAGGCTGGGGAGGAGCTCGGTGATCAGCTCCCAGACGCGCGGCGTCTCCGTGAACACCAGCCGGAGCTCGCTGTCGGGCGTCACCGCCCCCGGCATGATCGGCTCGGCGGGACGCTCGCGCAGCCAGTATCCGAGGGGGCCGCAATCGAGCACGGTGATACCGCGGATGTCTGTTCCCCGGCCCTCGCGGTTGTTCCACGCCACGGTCATCCGCCAGTTGCCGTTGAGCTGCAACAGAAGATGGGTGAAAACCGTCAGTTCAGGATCAGCGAGCCCGCCCTTGGCGGCCAACGCCGCGCGCAACCGCTCGGCGACTCCCTCCACATCGTCGGTGTCCGCTTCAGAGAGCGCTACGAATCCGGCGTCCATGACACCGACCGTCGTGGTGATGATCGTCGCCGCCGGTGGCTTGGCGTCGCTTTCACGCAGGCCGACCGCTCGGGCGAGTGACCACACGAGGGTGCTGAGGTCGGTGCGGACATACTCCGACTCCGGTTCACCCGGCCACCCTTCGTACACGTAACAGGCGTCGTTGCCGATGACCGCACCGTGGTTCGTGGTGCCCTGACCACCGGTGCTTTCGATGTGGACAAGCAAGATCGGCTCAGCAAGGGCGTTCGTCAGGCCGGCGAGCTCGGGGACGACGGCGTCGTCGTCATTGATCAAGCCGGCGGCCCGCAGCTCGTTCCGGGCAGTCACCAGGTCGGCCGTGACCGCCCTCCCCTCATAGAAACAGCCCAGGACCCCCAGATGGGCGGGGCCGAGCCGGAATCGGTCACGTGCACTGTCGAAGGACGGCATCGGTCGGTCTCCCTGCGCTAGTCGAAGGGGTTGATGCTGCTGAATACCTTTTCGGCCCCGTCGCCGATCGCTTTGCACGCCTTCTTCGCACCCGCCTCGATGTCGTCCCAATTTTCGACGACTTTGGCACCGACGTATACGGCGCCCGTGACGACGGTAGCTCCGAGGGTGAGGGGATTGGGGCAGATCATCGCGGCGGTGAGGGAGGCGTTGAAGCCTACCTCGGCGATATCCGCGACATATCCGGCGCCGTTGCGCTTGAACGCGGCGATCGGATCGCCCTGCGAGATGACGTTTGCCGCGCTGTAGCCGGTGGAGACGACCCCACCCACGATGCCCAGCGACCGGACGGCGCCGGCGGTTCGGGCCACCGTTCCCAGCCGGGTAAGAGCGGTGGGCTCGACCTTTAGGACCGCGGCAGCAGCCTCCATCTTCTTCGGGTCCGCGGTGGCCGACCAGACCTTGAGCAGGTTGGCCTGGCTGGAGGCAGTCACAGTTTCGCGCGAGTGGGTGGTACCGCCCAGCACAGCGGCGAGCTCATTGTTGCCGAAGGCAACGTTGAGGAGGTTGTTCACCCTGGCACCAGCAAGCGTCCGCCCCGCGTTCACTGCCCGATTGACCTGATCCATTTCTGCGTACTCGGGAAGCATGGACACGTAGTCGCGGTAAAGACTGCTTTTCATGAATAGCCGGCGGGTCAGGCTCGCGGCTCCGGGGCCCGGCGCGGTGGCGGACCTCGTCGGCAACGTCCACGCGCCCCCTGTCAGTTTCCCGATGAGCGGCCGCGAGACATGGTTGTTCAGCAGCAGGCGACTGAGGGACACGGCCTGGGTGGTGACGATCGGGGCGGTGGCGGCGACCCCTTTGACATCGCCGACGATCTTGAGGATGTTGGCGACCGTCGCCTCGTGCGGCGTGAGGGCCGGGATCGCCTTGCTGATCGCGGCAGCCTCGAGTCGCTTCAGGTAATCGTCCAGCGACTCTCCGGGCTTGCGCTGGAAATCCGAATTTCCCGTTGCATTCGCCCAGTCCGCGACCGAGTTGACGGAGATGAGAGTCGCTGGGTCGATCTTGTTGCCATTCGCGACGATTTCCAGCGGTGGAAAGCCGGCCCACACGAGCCCGGCGAACGGGTCACCTGTCTGCAGTCGCCCAATAGCCGCCCGCTGCCTCAGGTCCTTGGCGGTTTCGCTCCCCCAGCGCGGCATTTCCCCCAGCGGTGTGACGAATTGGGACACCTGTAGGGGCCAGGCACGCTTAAGAACCTCATCCGCCGACCTGTTCAGGTCGTCCATAAGACCGGCCAGACGTTCAAGCTCTTCTGGCCTGAAACTCCGCGTCACGCCTTCCCCCATGCGGCGGGAGCCTACCTGTAACTTATCCTCTGTTAAAGCGTTTCGAGAGGAGAAAAGGTGTCGTCTCCGCCCGAGGTGCAGGAACTCGAGAACAGGGCCGCCAAACTTCGGGAATTAGCCGGCGACGTGGAAAAACTGGTCGATAACGTGAACGGTATGGCGGCCACCATGGAGTGGTCGGGTCCGTTGACCGACCGGATACGCGGCGAGATCGGAACCTGGAGAACGCGCTGCGGCACGGTGGCGGCTCGTCTCCTCGACGAGGCCGATCGGCTGCAACGCGAGGCCCGCGACCTGGCGAACAGGCGCTGACGGCGACATGCCAGACGGCGTGCAGAACAAAATCCGCGAAGGCACCGTCGAACCGGACGTCGATCGATCGCCAAGGGAGCATGCGATGCGCAGGGTTCTGACGTCCGTGGTGGCGGCCGCCGCGGTCACGGTGACGGCTACGGTGACGAGCGCGAGTCAGGCGGGCGCGAGTCAGGCGGGCGCGAGTCAGGCGGGCGCGAGTCAGGCGGGCGCGGCGCCGGTGGCGCACGTAGCGGCCACGGTGGCGGACGCGAGCCATATGTCTGCTCCGGCCGTGCTGCCCAAGGGGTTCCTGCTGAACGAGGCCAAGGTGAACGGCCCGCGCAGGCCGTGGGAGCACCTGAAGCTCACCGACAGCCTGAAGAAGCCCCTTGAGGTGAACCCCTGCGGACGCAGGGCCGCCCGCGACGGCCGCAGCGCGAGCCGTACGTTCACCTACCTGGCGGAGACCGTCTACCGCAGCGAGCAGGTCGTGCTCTACCCGTCTGAGCGGGCCGCGAAGGCGGCGATGCGATCCGTACGCGCCGACCTGGCCGAATGCGGCTCGGGAGGCCGTGGCCACGACCGCTACTCGTACCGCTGGAAGAGCACCGGCATCGGCGACGAGGCCATCCGGATCGGCGGCTTCTTCTTCGAGAACCGCTCCCGCACCGTCATCGTCCGCAGGGGAAGCGCGGTGGCGGTCTACGTCAGGACCGGCCTCGTGACCAAGAGCCTTCCGGTCTCCCAGTTCCGTCCGCTGATCAAGGACGCCCGCACGATGGCCGCCAAGCTCTGCGGCCTGCCCGGCGTCTGCGGGTAGACCCCGGTGCCCGCGCCGGGCGGGTGTGGTCATGCCGTTCTGCGGGTCTCCGGCCGGTCGTCCGGGCCGCCGCTCCCGCCCACGACCGCGTGGGAGAGGAAGCGGGGAACGGCAGCCTGCCCGTGGCGCCGCCGTAGCGGCAGGCCACCCGCCCACCCCCGGCCCGGCGGCGGGAGGAACGCCTCCGCCCGGAGCGCGGCGACGCCGATGCGCGGCAGATTGCGGGCGGCGGGATACACGAGGAACCTCGGCTCCCACACAGGCCCGAACTTGGCGTTGAAGCGATACAACGACTCGATCTGGAACCAGCGGGACAGGAAGATCAGGACGCCGTGCCAGGCGCGCAGCACCGGTCCCGCCCCCAGCCGCTCCCCCCGGGCCAGCGCGGAGCGGAACATCGCGAAGTTCAGCGACACCCTGGTCACGCCGAACTCCGGCGCGGCCTGCAGGGCCCGTACGATCAGCAGTTCGTTGAGCCCGGGGTCGGCATCGCGGTCGCGCCGCATGAGGTCGAGGGAGATGCCGTCTGCCCCCCAGGGCACGAAGTGCAGGACGGCTCTGACGTCCCCGCCAGGGGTCTGCTCGTCCTGCGGCCCGGCCGCCCGATGGGCCGTGACCACCAGGCAGCCGGAGTCGGCGGGGTCGCCGAACCGGCCGAGGGCCATCGAGAAGCCCCGCTCGGTCTCGGTGCCGCGCCACAGGTCGGCCGCGCGGCCGATGCGCTCGCGCTCCGCCTCGCTCAGGTCCCCCGACCGCCGTACGCGGCAGGTGTAGCCGAGGCGCTCGACCCGCTTCACCATCTGCCGCACGTTGCGCATGGCCCGGCCTTCCAGGGTGAAGCCGGCCACATCCACGACGGCCTCGTCCCCGATCTCCAGCGCGTCGAGGTCGCCCTCCCTGGTCCACGCCTCGCCGCCCGCCTCGCCGCAGCCGATGACGGCGGGAACCCACGCGTGCCGCCTGGCCTCCTCCAGGAACCGCCTGATCGCGCCCGGCCATGCCTCCCGGTCGCCGATCGGGTCGCCCCCGGCCAGCATCACCCCGGCGACGACCCGGTAGGCGACGGCCGCCTTGCCGCTGGGCGAGAAGATCACGCTCTTGTCCCTGCGGAGCGCGAAGTATCCGAGCGAGTCCTGCCTGCCGTACCGGTCCAGCAGGGCGCGCAGGCGCCGTTCGTCGTCCTCGCTGAGCGCCGCTACCGGCCGTTCCGGCCGCAGCGCCAGATAGATGGTGGTGACGGCGGTGAGCGCGCCGAGCCCCGCGAGCGAGAAGTACACGAGATCGCCGGCGCGCTCGGAGGTGAACGCGACCGGCCCTCCGATGCCGAGCAGACCGAGCACGACGTGCTGGATCTGGTCGCCGAAGCTCGGCCGGCCGGCGAAGGAACGGTGGTGTGAGGCGACGAGGACCCACCCGAGCACCACATCGGCCGCGCCGAGCGCCAGCAGGTTCCACAGCGCCCGCCAGCGTGAGCGCGGGTCGGACAGCGCGTAGAACTCCCCACGGGCGGCGATGAGCACCGCGAACAGGAGCAGCGACACCGAGGCGGCGACCGGGTGCCGCCAGCGCAGCCCTTCGAGCGCGGCGTCGACCGGCAGCAGCACCACGACCGCGCGCCAGGCCCGCACCTTGCGCCGTCTGAGAGCGTGGGAGAGCATGATCAGCAGGATGCCTACCAGCAGCGACGCCGCCTCGGCGAGCGTCGTGGCGGTGCCCGGCAGCACGCTCGCGATCTCGCCGATCCTCGTGCCGCGCAGGCTCGGCACCAGGGCTCTGACGATGTCCAGAACGCCGATCAGCAGCGCGGCCCAGGCCGCCAGCCCTGGGGCCCGGGACCGCACGCCATGCGCGAATCGCGTCCGATAACTCACAGACAGTGACGATATGTCATCGCATGCCGCGTCAGCAGCCGGGATTTCGATCCTTGGTTCGTGCTTGACGCGCGCCGACGGCGTCCGCATCCACGGACACCTCGGGAGACGGCGGCGCCGGCCCCGGCCCGGCGGTCGCCTCCGGGGAGGGACCCGCCGGGCACGGTGGATGGAGCACGCGTCCGCGGGACAGAGATCCCGCGGTCAACGCGCCGCGTTGATCAACGCTTCTCCGCGGCCTCGACGACGTTGGCCAGCAGCATGGCCCGCGTCATCGGCCCCACCCCGCCGGGGTTGGGGGCGACGAAGCCCGCGACCTCGCGTACGTCGGGGGCGACGTCGCCGGTGAGCTTCCCCTCGACCCTGGAGACGCCCACGTCGAGCACGGCCGCGCCGGGCTTGACCATGTCGGCGGTCACGAGGTGGGGCACTCCGGCCGCCGCGACGACGACGTCCGCACGGCGCACGTGGGACGCCAGGTCCTGGGTGCCGGTGTGGCAGAGCGTCACGGTGGCGTTCTCCGTACGACGGGTGAGGAGCAGGCCGAGCGGCCGGCCCACCGTGATGCCCCGGCCGACCACGACGACCTCGGCGCCCTTCAACGGCACGCCGTACTCCTGGAGGAGGACCACGATGCCGCGTGGCGTGCACGGCAGCGGCGCGTCGACCATGTGCACGAGCCTGCCGAGGTTGACGGGGTGGAGACCGTCGGCGTCCTTGGCCGGGTCCATGCGCTCGATGAGCGCCTGGGTGTCCAGGTGACGCGGCAGCGGCAACTGCACGATGTAGCCCGTGCAGGCAGGGTCGGCGTTCAGTTCGTCGACCGCGGCCTCCACCTCCGCCTGGGTGGCGCTCTCCGGCAGGTCCTTGCGGATGGAGGTGATGCCGACCTCCGCGCAGTCGCGGTGCTTGCCCCCGACGTAGATTTGGCTGCCGGGGTCGTCACCGACCAGGATCGTGCCCAGACCGGGGGTGATCCCCCGGGCCGCCAGGGCCTTCACCCGCTCCGCCAACTCACTCTTGATCTTGGCAGCGGTCGCCTTGCCGTCCAGTACCTGCGCGGTCATGGCACTTCCCGTCCTTCCAGGTGCTTTACTTTCCCCCCTCCCGGCGCTCGATGATCCGCCGGGTGAAGGGGATGAACTCCACGATCCGCCAGCCGAAATAGGCGGCAAGCGCGACGATGGGCAGCAGCGCGATGGGGCTGTTCCACATGCCGTTCATCGTCGCGAAGGAGCTCATGATCATATCAAGGGGCATGGAGGGGCTCCGTGAAGAGGATGGGGTGAGCGATTCAGGCTAACCGCACCTCAGGGGTGATCGTGCCGTTTTCGCCCCATCCGTCCCAGCCGCCGCCCCTCCCTTACGGCACGGCTGGGCTTCCCGATCAGTGGAAGAAGTGCCTGGTCCCGGTGAAGTAGAGCGTGATGCCCGCCTCCCGGGCCGCCTCGACGACCTCGTCGTCGCGGATCGACCCGCCCGGTTCGACGATCGCCTTCACCCCCGCGTCGGCCAGAACCTGCAGGCCGTCAGGGAAGGGGAAGTACGCGTCGGACGCGCCGACCGACCCCGCCGCGCGCTCACCCGCCCGCGACACCGCCAGCCGGGCCGAGTCGACCCGGTTGACCTGGCCCATGCCGACGCCGACGGTCGCCCCGCCCGAGGCGAGCAGGATCGCGTTGGACTTCACGGAGCGGCACGCCCGCCAGGCGAAGGCCAGGTCGGCGAGCAACTCCGGCGATGCCGCCTCACCGGTCTTCAGCTCCCACGTGGAGGGGTCGTCACCGGGCGCGTCCAGCCGGTCGACCGTCTGCACCAGCAGGCCGCCGTCGATGCGGCGGAACTCGGCGGCGTCAGACGGCCCCTGCGGGCAGGCGAGCAGACGGATGTTCTTCTTCTCCCTGAGCACCTCGATCGCGTCCGCCGCGAACGACGGCGCGACCACCACCTCGGTGAAGATCGGCGCGATCTGCTCGGCCAGCGCGCGGGTCACCTCACGGTTGACCGCGATCACCCCGCCGTACGCGGAGACGGGGTCGCACTCGTGCGCCTTCCTGTGCGCCTCGGCCACGTCGGCGCCGACCGCGATGCCGCAGGGGTTGGCGTGCTTGATGATGGCCACGCACGGCTCGTCGAAGTCCCACGCGGCCCGCCAGGCGGCGTCGGCGTCCACGTAGTTGTTGTAGGACATCTCCTTGCCGTGCAACTGCTCGGCGTTCGCCAGGCCGTCCTTGCCGCTGGTGTAGAGGGCCGCCCCCTGGTGCGGGTTCTCGCCGTACCGCAGGGCGGTCTCGCGCTTCCACGTCGCGCCCATGAAGGACGGCCAGTCGCCCTCCGGCGCGTACACGTTCGCGAACCAGGACGCGACCGCGACGTCGTAGGCGGCGGTGTGCGCGTACGCCGCGGCGGCCAGCCTCCTGCGCTCGGTCAGCGTGAAGCCGCCCTCGGCGACCGCGGCCAGCACCTCGCCGTACGCGCCGGGATCCACGACCACGGCCACCGTGCCGTGGTTCTTGGCGGCGGCGCGGATCATCGCGGGACCGCCGATGTCGATCTGCTCGACGCACTCGGCGTCGGAGGCCCCGGAGGCGACCGTGGCGGCGAAGGGATACAGGTTCACCACGGCGAGCTGGAACGCCTCGATCTCCAGCTCCTCCAGCTGCTTGACGTGGGAGGGGTTGGCGCCGTCGGCGAGCAGCCCGGCGTGGACCCTCGGGTGGAGGGTCTTGACCCGCCCGTCCAGGCACTCGGGGAATCCGGTGAGCGACTCGACCTTGGTGACCGGCACGCCGTAGGAGGCGATCGCGGCGGCGGTGCCGCCGGTCGACACGATCTCCACGCCCGCGGCCTCCAGCCCCCGCGCCAGGTCTTCGAGACCCGTCTTGTCGTAAACGGTGATCAGCGCACGGCGGATGGCGATGCGGGTCACTTCGTGGTCCTTCCTGGTGTCGGGCCTTGTGCGGCCTCTCCTGCGGCTCGTCCCGGCCCGAGCCGTACGGCCCGCCCGGTCACGGTCCAGCCCTCGCGGGCCATGCGGCCCACCGTCTCGACGAGGAGACCGCGCTCGACGCCCTTGATGCGCTCGTGCAGCGACTCCTCGTCGTCCCCCTCCCGTACGGCCACCGTCTCCTGGGCGATCACCGGCCCGGTGTCCACGCCCGCGTCGACGAGGTGGACCGTGCAGCCGGTGACGCGGACGCCGTACGCGAGGGCGTCGCGCACCGCGTGCGCGCCCGGGAAAGCGGGCAGCAGCGCCGGATGGGTGTTGACCACAGGGAAAGCGCCGAGCACGCGAGCACCGAGGATCTTCATGAACCCGGCGGAGACCACCAGGTCGGGCTTGTGCTCGGCGATCCGCTCGGCCAGGCTCTCGTCCCAGCTCTCCCGGTCGGGGTGGTCGTCCACCCTCTCGACGAACGTGGGGACGCCGGCGCGCTCGGCACGGGCCAGGCCCTCGATGCCGGCACGGTCGGCCCCGACGGCCACGACGGTCGCGCCGAACGCGTCGTCCGCCGCCGCGTCGAGCAGCGCTTGCAGGTTGGTCCCCGAACCCGAGACGAGGACGACGAGCCGGAACGACAGGGCGGAACTCCTTCGTGAGCTGCCTTCGTTTTGCAGGTGATTGCCGGGAGATGGTTCCTTAGACAGTGGTCGAGCGTGGAGGGCCGTCCCTCGACGCAGCTAAAGCGTATCGGGCGCCGGCCATCACGACTTACGACGGGTTATGCGAACGCGAGGCGAAGAGACCGTGACTACACCCCTACAGACGCAGGCCCCCGCGACCGGAGGACGCAGAGCTCTGGTCCTCGCCCTCATGGCGCTGGTCTTCACGCTGTTGCTGCCGGCCGCCGGGCTCGCACTGTCGATATTCGCGATCTTCATCGGGATCCGCGACATGCGCCTGCTCAGCAGGGAACGACGCGGGGTCGGGATGGCGACCGGCGCCATCGTGCTCTCGTCACTCGCGTTCATCCTGGGAGTGGTGACGACGGGATTCCAGCTCTACTTCTCGAACGAGCTCAACGCCTACACCGAGTGCCGCAAGGGCGCGGGGACGGTCATGGCCCAGCAGGAGTGCTCCGACCAGCTCATGCGGGCCTTCGAGCGCAAGCTCGGGGTGACCTGGCCCGCCGGGGTCCCCGCCCCCGCCTGAGAAGGCTGCCGCCGTACGCGAGAACGCCATGCGGAGGCCTTGCCTTTGACGCGCGGGTCAGGGGTTAGCGTCGCGGGGCCGTGCGGCAGCGCCGCACGAGCGGTCCCCTGCCGACACCACCGTGGGAGTTCCCATGCCAGAAACCCTGCCAGGCACCGCACGGGAGATCCGGCTCGCCGAGGTTTCATCCGGTCTCCCCGGCCCCGAGCACCTGATCGTCGCCGAGGTGCCGCTGCCCGTTCCTGGCGCCGGTGAGGTCCTGGTGCGCAACCGCTGGTTCCAGGTCTTCCCCTCGTTGCGCACATTGATCGCCGGAGGCGTGCCCGGCACGCCCTTCCCGCCGCTTCGTCCCGGGGACACGCTGTTCGGCCCAGCCGTCGGCGAGGTCGTCACGGCCCCTCACAACGACGATCCGCGTCCGGGCGACCTGGTCGCGCACTTCCAGGGCTGGCGTGAGTACGCCGTGGTCCCCGCGTCGGCTCCGCTGGGTGACTCTCTGCCCGACCCGGCCGCGCACCTGGCGCCTGGCGCCACCGCGTACGCCGCCCTGACCCGGATCGCCGGCCTGCGCGCGGGCGAGACGGTGCTCGTCACCGGGGGCGCCGGAGGCCTCGGGTCGCTCGCCGGCCAGATCGCCCGGCTGCTGGGTGCGGCACGCGTGATCGGCACTACCGGCTCGTCGGCGAAGGCCGAGCGCATGATCGCCGAGCTCGGCTACGACGCGGTGGTGCTCCGCGACGGGAGCCCGATCGGCGGGCGACTGGCCGAGACGGCGCCCGAGGGTGTCGACGTGGTCGTCGACACCGTCGGCGGCGAGCAACTCCAGGCCGCGGTGGCCGTGGCGCGGCCCGGCGCCCGCCTCGTCGTGGTCGGCACCCTGGCCACGCAACTGTCGGCCGCGTCAGGCGGCACGACGGCCCCGGTGGAGCTGGACGCCTTCCAGCTCATCGCCAAGAACGTCACCCTCCGCGGCCTTGTCGGCGTCGACGACGAGACTCGGGCGGAGTGGACGGAGCGCTTCGGCTCCTGGCTGCGCTCGGGCGCCGCCACCTTCCCGCACACCCGGATCTCGGGCATCGACAACGCGCCGCGGGCGTTGCGTGAGTTGTTCGAGGGGCGGCACGTGGGAACGGTCGTCGTGGAGCTGTAAAGATCGACAGCCGTGAGCACGGCATAGGAGGGCTCATGCGGATCGGAGACGCCGCGGCGGCGGCGGGCACCACGCCACGTGCGTTGCGCCTGTACGAGCAGCGCGGACTGCTCCTGCCACCCCCGCGCACGCCGTCGGGCCAGCGGGAGTACGGCCCGCGGGAGATCGCCCGCATCCGCCTGGTGCGTCAGTTGCTCGCCCTCGGCCTGACCATCGAGGACGTCGCCCGCTGCGCCGACCGCCTCGACCTGCTGGAGGGCGACACGCTGCCGCCGTACGACAGCCCCGGCTGCTCCGGCGGCAGCGGCGTCGGAAGCGGCGTCGCGCGACGCCGGATCGCCGCCCTGGACGCCGAGATCGCCCGCCTGACAGAACTTCGGAACCGCCTCGCCTCGGCCGTCGCCGAGCCGCCCGCCGGTCCGTACAGCGGGACACCGTGAGGAACGCGGCGGCGTCGCGCGGCCGCGCGCTGGGAACGGCCCCCGTCCGGGAGGATCAGTCGCGGTCCCAGGCGTAGGGATCGACGTAGATGACGTGGCCCCCGCGGTCGTCGGT
Organism: Microbispora sp. H11081; assembly: GCF_012999535.1. Lineage (GTDB taxonomy): Bacteria > Actinomycetota > Actinomycetes > Streptosporangiales > Streptosporangiaceae > Microbispora. The sequence continues at coordinate 127,702 of NZ_JABBWV010000015.1, read as the reverse complement.
CTCGTCCACGATGTCCTTGCGCTTCGGCGGCGGGTTCGGGGCGGGCTTCCGGGGGGTGGCTGTGCCACGCCGCGCGCTCATGTCGTCGAACGTCTCGGCGGCCGCCGCGGCGTGCTCGTCGGCCCAGTCGTCCCTGATCACGGGAATCGGCTGCGTCTCCGCCTCCGTGGCGTCCAGCCAGTGGCCCGGCAGATGGGCGCCACGGGCGGGCCGCACCCGGCCGGCGGCCTTGGCGATCACTGCGCCTGCTCGCCGTACCGGCTCGGGCGCGGTGGCGGGCCTCCGGGAGATCAGCCACCAGTTGGCGATGCCGGCCGAGATGCCGGCGGCCACGCCGACCTCCAGTGTCACCGACAGCGTCACCTCCCACGGAGACGGCCCCACCGCGGCGAGTCCCGCCCCGCCGAGCGGGCCGCCCGACAGCGCCGCGAGCGTCCCGGCGACGAGACCGGTGGTGATGCCGCAGACGAACCCCCACAGGGGCGCGGCCTCGATCGACGGGGTCGGCGCGACGCGGGCCGTCACCACGCCGGCCACCGCCCCCGCCGCGAACGGCACCGCGATCACGCCCATGACCCAGGGAGGCGCCGTGCCGGACGGCGGCAGCGCGCCCAGCAACGGCAGCATGGGCACCGCGCTCAGCTTGACCCCGGTGGGCGCGACCAGCGTCCCCGCGCCCACCGCGAAACCCGGCCCCGAGATGTACGCCAGGCCCCAGATCACGGCGTTGAAGAAGTAGAGGACCTCCAGGAGCAGGAGCAGCACGCCGCCGACCAACCCGGGGCTGAGCACCTCGGACAGCTGCTGGATCCGGGCGAAGTTGACCACAACAGCCCCGAGGACAAGCAGTGTCCCCGCCAGGAGCATCAGCGAGATCGCGACAGCCGTACCGGCGACGAGCGACCGCGGCCGCTCGGGCAGCAGGCGCAGCATCGACCGCCAGGGCCCGATCGTGCGGGCGGTGGCCACCGACCCGGTGATGAAGGCCAGCAGCAGATGGCTGACCAGCGCCTCCCCCAGGAACGGCTGCATGATCTCGTTGCCGGAGACGAGGGCGATAACCCCGGCGAGCAGCGCGTACGGCGCGGCCAGCGAGATGCCGGCCTGGGCGATGAGCACGAGCTGGGCACGGCGCCGGGCGTTCTCGACGTCGCGGGGCGTGCCCTTGGGCAGCCGGGCCGGCATCCGCAGCCGCAGGTCGGCGTCGCGCGCCATCCACAGACCGGCCCGGTAGAGCAGCGCCCCCGGCAGGATCATCAGCCCGATGGGCAGCAGGCCCACCCGGCCGCCGGGGATCGCGAAACCGGCGTGGTGGGCGGCGAGCCAGAGCTGGCATGCCGTGCGGAAGACACCGGGCAGTCCCTCGCCGAACGGCCCGCGGGGCGCGGCCATCCAGCCGATGAGGGTGAGCGTGGTGAGGACGGCGAGGCCGACGCCGAGCGTCCCGACCGCGGCCAGCATGCCGGACACGGGGAGTGGACGGCGGGTCTCCTCGTCGTCGCCCCGGCCGAGCACGGCGCGGGGAACGGTCCTGAATTGATTGAGAAGGCCCGTCACGCTACCGCATCATCCCAGCCGTTCCGCGTTCCTCCACGCCGCCACGCCGCCCCCTCCCCCCAAAATCGCCGTGATCTTGTAGTTTGTCGCAGAGCGGCCGCCTGACCTGGGAAGGAAGCTTTCGTGATCTTGCAGAAAATCGCTAGCACCCCCCGTGAGCTGGCCCTATACGCATCGTGACCTTGCACTTCACCGGGAAGTGCAAGGTCACGAATGACGAAACCGCTGGCAGGAGCGCCGGGCGCCTGTTGACTGCATGATCACCAAGGGTGACGGCGCAGGTCAACAGCACCCTCTGCGACAAACTACAAGATCACGCGGACATGAGGTCGCGCATGAGGCGGGCGGTCTCGCTGGGGGTACGGCCAACGCGGACGCCGACCTTCTCCAGCGCCTCCTTCTTGGCCTGGGCCGTACCGGCGGAGCCGGACACGATCGCGCCCGCGTGGCCCATCGTCTTGCCCTCGGGCGCGGTGAACCCGGCCACGTAGGCGACGACCGGCTTGGTCACGTGCTCGTCGATGTAGGCCGCGGCGCGCTCCTCGGCGTCGCCGCCGATCTCGCCGATCATCACGATCGCGTCGGTCTCCGGGTCCTCCTGGAACGCCTGGAGCGCGTCGATGTGCGTGGTGCCGATGACGGGGTCGCCGCCGATGCCCACACAGGTCGAGAAGCCGATGTCGCGCAGCTCGTACATGAGCTGGTAGGTCAGCGTGCCCGACTTCGACACCAGGCCGACACGGCCCTTCGTGGTGATGTCGGCCGGGATGATGCCCGCGTTGGACGCGCCGGGCGACGCGATGCCGGGGCAGTTCGGGCCGATGATGCGCGTCTTGTTGCCCTTGGACACGGCGTACGCCCAGAACTCGGTCGTGTCGTGGACCGGCACGCCCTCGGTGATGACCACGCACAGCGGGATCTCCGCGTCGATGGCCTCGCGTACGGCGGCCTTGGTGGCGGCCGGGGGCACGAAGACGACGGACACGTCGGCGCCGGTCTGCTCCATGGCCTCCTGGACCGTGCCGAAGACCGGCAGGCCCTCGTGCGTGATGCCGGCCTTGCGGGCGTTCACGCCGCCCACGACCTTGACGCCGGCGGCGAGCATGCGGCGGGTGTGCTTGGTGCCCTCGCCGCCGGTCATGCCCTGGACGATGATCTTGCTGTTCTCGGTGAGCCAGATAGCCATTACGCACCTACCGCTGCGAGCTCTGCGGCGCGCTTGGCCGCTTCGTCCATGGTGTCGACCAGCTCGACCCGCGGCAACGCGGCATCGGCCAGGATCTGCCGCCCGAGGGCGGCGTTGTTGCCGTCCAGGCGGACGACCAGCGGGTGGGTCACTTCCTCGCCACGGCTCCGCAGGAGATCGAAGGCCGAGACGATGCCGTTCGCGACGGCGTCGCAGGCCGTGATGCCGCCGAAGACGTTCACGAAGACCGACTTCACCGACGGGTCGGACAGGATGATCTCCAGGCCGTTCGCCATGACCTCGGCCGACGCGCCGCCGCCGATGTCGAGGAAGTTGGCCGGCTTGGGCTGGCCGGGGAACTCCTCGCCCGCGTACGCCACGACGTCGAGCGTGGACATGACCAGCCCCGCGCCGTTGCCGATGATGCCGACGTTGCCGTCCAGCTTGACGTAGTTGAGGTGCTTCTCCTTGGCCCGGGCCTCCAGCGGGTCCTCCGCCGCCTTGTCGACGTACGCGGTGTGCTCCGCCTGGCGGAAGTTCGCGTTGTCGTCGAGGGTGACCTTGCCGTCGAGCGCCTTCACCTGGCCGTCTGCCGACAGGATCATCGGGTTGACCTCGACGAGCGTGGCGTCTTCGTCTACGAACACGGCCCAGAGCTTCTCGATCAGCTCGGCGGCGCCGTCCAGCGCCTGCTGCGGCAGGCCGCCGGCCACCGCGATCTCGCGGGCCGTGGCGCGGTCGATGCCCGTCAGCGAGCTGACCGGCACCTTGGCCACCTTCTCCGGCGCCGTGTGCGCGACCTCCTCGATGTCCATGCCGCCCGAAGCCGAGCAGATGGCGAGGAACGAGCGGTTGGCGCGGTCGAGGAGGAAGGAGAAGTAGTACTCCTCCGCGATCTGGCTGGCCTCCTCGATCAGGACCTTGTGGACCGTGTGGCCCTTGATGTCCATGCCGAGGATCTGCGTCGCCTTCGCGTACGCGTCGGCGGCGTCGTCGGCCACCTTCACACCGCCGGCCTTGCCGCGCCCACCGGTCTTGACCTGGGCCTTGACGACAACGCGTCCGGTCAGCTGCTCGGCAGCCGCCCGCGCTTCCTCCGGTGTCTCCGCGACGATACCGCGCGGCACCGGGATGCCGTACTCCGCGAAGAGCTCCTTCGCCTGATGTTCGAACAGGTCCACGAGGGTCCGTCCCTTTTGATGTCCGAGGCCGGGCGCCGTCGTTCCCGCCCGACGTTTCCGCGCATGAAGCCTAGTCCCCGTGCCGGCGTGACCACGTCATCGGGTCCCACCCGAGCCTTGCCAACAACCCTCAAGTACGGCAAGGTTGGGCAAATGGCCTAAACGGTGGCTGGAACCGCCGAACGGACCCATTCCACGATCTCCTGCGTCGTGGCCCCCGGCGTGAAGATTCTGGCCACCCCCATCTTGTGCAATTCGGGAATGTCAGAATCGGGAATGATTCCACCGCCGAATACCACGATGTCATCGGCGCCCTCCTCACGCAGCACCTCGAAGAGCCGGGCGAACAGCGTCATGTGGGCGCCGGACAGGATGGACAGCCCGATGGCCGCCGCGTCCTCCTGGACCGCCGTACGAACGATCTGCTCCGGCGTCTGGTGCAGCCCCGTATAGATGACTTCCATGCCCGCGTCGCGCAGCGCCCTCGCCACCACCTTGACCCCGCGGTCGTGCCCGTCGAGCCCCGGCTTTGCGATGACGACCCGAATCCTGCCTGCCATGACGACCTCCCGCAGATGGTGCTCGCTGCCCGAAGCGTAACCGCCGCGCCCCGCATCCCCGGGGAACGGCCCCTCGTCAGCCGATCGCGGGCCGCTCCCTGAGCAGCGCGCGCAGGCCGTCCACCAGCCCCTGCCTCTCCTGCGGGGTCATCATGCGCACGGCCGTCGCGAGCGGGTCGTCGTCGGGCGCGTCGACGTCGCCGTCCGCGCCCGCGGCGGCACGCCCCCGCTCGGTGATCCGTACGTAGACGCGCCGCCGGTCACGCTCGTCGCGCGTCCGTTCGGCGAGCCCCCGGATCTCGACGCGGTCGAGCAATTCGGTGGTCGCCGCGCGCGACAGCCGCAGACGCGCGGCCAGGTCGCCCACGGTGAGCGGCCCGCACGACATCAGGTAACACAGGACCGACGCCATGCGGGCGGTCAGGTCACGGCCAGGCAGCAGGCGGCTGGACGTACGCAGACGCCGGTGGACCGTGGGATAGAGCCGGGATATCTCCTCGACCGCCGTTTTCTCCTCCATGACGCCCTTTCGCTACGAACATTTCGCGGCGAAATGATAATCAGGCCGCATACCCCGCAATGACCTGGAAACTCACAAAAAATGTGGAATTTCGTGACATTGCTGTGACCAGACATCGCGAAGATTTCCGAGCTGCCCTCTCGATCATGAGGGCAACTACGGGAGGATTCACCTTGAAGCGAGCAATCATGGCGCTGGCGTGCGCCGCAACGGCCGCGCTCGTGGCGCCCGCCGTCGCCGCCCCCGCGCAGGCTCAAACCCCCGCGCGGGCGCAGACCCCCGCGCAGGCCCAGGCCGCCGCCGACCCGGTCGCGGCGCTGCGCAAGCACTACGTCGCCGGCCACGGCGTGCGGTACGTCTCCACGGGCACGATGCGCTTCGCCGGCATCACCGCGATCAAATTCACCGCGAACGGCGGCCTCGCCTTCGGCCGCTCCGGCGTCGTCGCCTCCGACAGCACGCAGAAGCTCAAGTACAACGAGCTGCTGAAGGAGGAGAACGAGGACCTGAAGGAGGCGGAGAAGCCCCTCCGCGTCATCGTCATCGGCAGCACGGGCTACCTCTCCGGCGGGTTCTACTCCAGCCTGCTGCCCGAGGGCAAGACCTGGCTGCGCGTCCCCGGCCAGCGGCCGGGCTCCTCGGTGAGCCTGGGCGAGTTCGTCAACCCCGCCGACTGGCGCAGCCTGAAGACGGTCCTCGCGACCACCAAGGCCAAGGGGCCTGGCGGCAGCGTCAACGGCGCCAATACCACCCTCTACCGCGGCACCATCACGCTGTCGCAGCTCATGAAGACCAACCCGGGCATCAAGGACAGCTTCGCCGGCCTGGGCGCCAACCCGGGCAAGACCATGGTGTCCTGGAAGCTGTGGATCGGCGCCGACCAGCTCGTCCGCCGCGCCTCGGCCAGCGCCGAGCTGACGATGAAGCTCGAGGACGACTCCGTCGCCTTCAGCCTGTCCGACGTCATCACGTTCGCCGGCTGGGGCAAGAAGGTCACGGTCAAGGCGCCGCCGAAGAGCAAGGTCGCCGGGCTGAACGACATCGACGGCGACGTGCCGGACACGCAGGGCACCGTCATCCTGCCCAACTGAGCCGCACGACCGGATGTGAGTGAACGCCGCGCGACCGAACCCCTCGCGCGGCACAGGCCATCGACGGCCGGTCCCGGGTGGGTCTCCCCCCGGGGCCGGCCGTTTCGCTTACGCCCACCGGCCGCGGTCTTACGGACGCCGCCGCCCGCGACACAGCCACCGGCCGCGGCCCCCTGGACGCGATCAGAGCTTGTCGATCAGAGCTTGTCGATCGGCGCGTAGGCGAGCAGCAGCGTCTTCTCGCCCTCGCTCCCGAAGTCGATCTTCACACGGGTCTTCTCCGCCTGACCGTCCACCGCCACCACGGTGCCGAGCCCGAAGGTGTCGTGGGTGACCCGGTCGCCCGGCGACAGGTTCGGAACCTGCCGGCCTCCGGCCCTCTGCGCGGGAGCCGTACGGGCGGCCGGGCGGGAGGTCGCGGCGGACCAGGCGGTCTTGCCCGGGTCGCCGCGCCACTCGACCAGGTCGCCGGGCACCTCGGACAGGAAGCGCGAGGCCGGGTTGAACGACGGCGCGCCCCACGCCGAGCGGACCGCCGACCTCGACAGGTAGAGCCGCTCCCTGGCCCGGGTGATGCCGACGTACGCCAGCCTGCGCTCCTCCTCCAGTTCCTTGGGGTCGCTCAGCGAGCGCATGTGCGGGAAGACGCCGTCCTCCATGCCCGTGAGGAACACCACGGGGAACTCCAGGCCCTTGGCGGTGTGCAGGGTCATCAGCGTGACCACGCCGCCGTGGTCGTCGCCGTCCGGGATCTGGTCGGCGTCGGCGACCAGCGAGACCTGCTCCAGGAAGTCGACGAGCGTGCCCTCGGGGTTGGCCTCCTCGAACTCGGCGGCCACCGAGATCAGCTCGTTGAGGTTCTCCAGCCGGCTCTCGTCCTGCGGGTCGCCCGAGGTTTCCAGCTCCGTGCGGTAGCCGGTGGCGCTCAGCACCTCCTCCGCCAGGTCCGACAGCGGAAGCTCCTTGGCGCGCAGTTCGTCGAGCATCGTGACGAAGTCGCGGATCGCGTTGAGCGAGCGGGTGGCCACCCCCGGCGCCTCGTCTGCACGGCGTAACGCCTCCCAGAAGCCGATGCGCTCCCGGTTGGCGAAAGCCTCGACCATCGCCTCGGCGCGGTCGCCGATGCCGCGCTTGGGCACGTTGAGGATGCGCCGCAGCGACACCGTGTCGTTCGGGTTGGCCAGGACCCGCAGGTAGGCGAGCAGGTCCTTGACCTCCTTGCGCTCGTAGAAGCGCACCCCGCCCACGACCTTGTACGGCAGGCCGGTGCGGATGAAGATCTCCTCGAACACCCGGGAGGCGGCGTTCGTGCGGTAGAAGACCGCCACGTCGCCGGGGACGACCCCGTGGTCGTCGCCGAGCCGGTCGACCTCCTGCGCGACGAACATGGCCTCGTCGTGCTCGTTGTCGGCGGCGTATCCGATGATCTTCGGTCCCGCGCCCTGGTCGGACCACAGGTTCTTCGGCTTGCGGCCCTCGTTGCGGGAGATGACCGCGTTGGCGGCGTTCAGGATCGTCTGCGTGGAGCGGTAGTTCTGCTCCAGCAGGATCGTCCGCGCGTCGGGGTAGTCGCGCTCGAACTCCAGGATGTTGCGGATAGTCGCGCCGCGGAACGCGTAGATCGACTGGTCGGCGTCGCCGACGACCACCAGTTCCGAGGGCTCCACACCCTCCCGCACCACGTCGCCGTCGGCGGTGCGCACCTCGGGCCGCCCGACCATCTCGCGGATCAGCATGTACTGCGCGTGGTTGGTGTCCTGGTACTCGTCGACCATCACGTGCCGGAACCGCCGCCGGTAGTGCTCCGCCACGTCGGGGAAGAGCTGGAACAGCGTGACCGTCAGCATGATCAGGTCGTCGAAGTCCATCGCGCCGGCCTCGGTGAGCCGCCGCTGGTAGGTGCGGTACGCCTCCGCGAGCGTGCGCTCCAGGTGGGTCGAGGCCCGGTCGGCCGCCGTCTCGTAGTCGATCAGCTCGTTCTTGAAGTTGCTGACCTGCGCGGAGAAGGACCGCGGCGGGTAGCGCTTGGGGTCGAGGTCGAGCTCGCGGCACACCATCGCCATGAGCCGCTGGGAGTCGGCCTGGTCGTAGATCGAGAAGCTGGAGGTGAAGCCCAGCCGCTTCGCCTCGCGCCGCAGGATCCGTACGCAGGCGCTGTGGAACGTCATGACCCACATGGCCCTGGACCGCGGCCCGACGAGCTTGTCGACCCGCTCCTTCATCTCGCGGGCGGCCTTGTTGGTGAAGGTGATCGCGAGGATCTCCCCCGGCTGGACACCGCGCTCCGCCAGCAGGTACGCGACACGGTGCGTCAGCACCCTGGTCTTTCCGGAGCCGGCCCCGGCGACGATCAGCAGCGGGCTGCCCTGGTGGATGACGGCGTCCCGCTGCTGCGGGTTGAGGCCGTCGAGCAATGGATGAGTGGCGGCTCGGGTGGACACCCTCCTTAGGTTATGGCCGCGCACCGACATCCGGGGCCCACTCGCCCGGCAAGTCACGTTTAAGGTGATGTGCCACACAATGAGGAGGTCGCACGTGCTGGACGAGGCGGAAATCAAGAAGGTGCTGGTGGTCGTCGCACACCCCGACGACATCGACTTCGGCGGCGCGGGAACGGTCGCGAGGCTGACCGACTCCGGCGCGGAGGTCGTGTACTGCCTGGTCACCAATGGCGACGCGGGCGGGTTCGACCGGGCGGTGGACAACGGCGGCATGGCGGCGCTGCGCCGCGCCGAGCAGACCGCCGCGGCCAAGTGCGTGGGCGTCGGCGACCTGCGCTTCCTGGGCTACCAGGACGGCATGGTCGAGCAGACGCTCGGCCTGCGGCGGGACATCGCACGCGTGATCCGCCAGGTGCGCCCCGACCTGGTCGTCACGTCGAGCCCCGACCGTAACTACGAGCGGCTCGGCCCCAGCCACCCCGACCACCGCGCCGTCGGCGGCGCCACCCTCGACGCGGTCTACCCCGACGCGCGCAACCCGTACGCCTTCCCCGAACTGCTGACCGACGAAGGGCTCGAAGCCTGGACCGTCCGCGAGGTGTGGCTCACGGGCGGCATGACCGTCAACCACTACGTCGACGTCACCGCCACCGTGGACCGCAAGATCGCGGCGCTGCGGGCGCACGAGAGCCAGACCGCGCACATCCCCGACCTCGACGGCATGGTCAAGGGCTGGCTCTCCGGCCACGCCGCCGCCGCGGGCCTCCCCGAGGGCTCGTACGCGGAGGCGTTCCAGCGGATCAACACCGCCTGAGCCCCGGCATCCAAGCGGGGCGCGCCGCCGCCCCAAAGCCGCGACACCCCAGGGACTACCGACGCCCCCGACACGCAACCCCTCGTCGATCCCCCACCCAGCCCGCCTCGCCGCTCTCCCATGGGCCTCGTCCACCCGGGGGTGGAGATCGCCTGATCTCCACCCCTGTTCTCCACCCTCGCGCCGATCCGGTGCGCGCCCGATATTCCTACCGTCGAGCGCATGGAAACCACACAGATCGTCGCCCTCACCCTCGTCGTCGTCGCCGTCGTGATCTATCGGCAGATGAGGCCGAGGCCCGTCGCCAGGCCCGTGGGGGCGATCATCGCCGCCGTGATGATCCTGGCCGGCCTCAGCGGCGGCGGGCTCGTCGACGCCGGTCACGCGTCCCTGAGCATCGCGGTGCTCGTCGCGGAACTCCTCGTGGCCGCCGGTCTTGGCGTGCTGCGGGCCATGACGACGCGCGTGTGGCGTGACCAGCGCGGCGTGGCGTGGGCGCAGGGCGGCGTCCCGACCCTCATCGCCTGGGTGGGCTCCATCGCCGTCCGGGTCGCGATGATGGCCCTCACCTCCTTCCTCGGCCTCGCCTCGTCGCAGAACTCCGTGCTCCTGTTCGTCGGGGTGACTCTCGGCGTGCAGTTCCTCGTCGTCGCCCGGCGGGCGAACGCCCTGCCCACCGGCCCCGCATCGGGCATCCAGACGGCCCGCTAACGTCGGGACGTGCCCAGTCGTGACGGCTATGTCCAGGCCGGCCGAGAGTCCAGCCGCAGGAACGCGATCGCCGGCGTGTTCCTGCGGCTGGCTGTGATCGCCCTGCTGGTCGGCGGGCAGGCGACCGGCCATCCGGGGTTCGGCCTGAACGGCGACCGGCTCGCCATCAGCGCGCTGACCGCCGCGATCGCCGTGACGCTGTCCCTCATGGTCGTCATCCGGCTGCGGCCGATCCTGCCGGGACGCTGGAACGGCGGGCCGGCGGAGGCCGTCCTCGTCGGGCTCACCATCGTGGCGGCCATCGCCCTCGACATGGTCTCGGACAGCAGCCCGGCCGTCGCCGTGCTCATGTTCGCCGTCGGGGCCGCCGCCGTACGGCATCCGCTGAGATGGTCGCTGCCGCTCCTGCTGCTGGCCCTGACGGGCCTGGGATCGAGCGCCATCGGACTGCTGCCGCCGGTCTCCCCCGAGGCGCGGCAGCGCGACCTCGGCCTGTGCGTCTCGATCTGCGTGGTCTTCGCGGTCGCCTACGCCGTCAAACAGCGCAGGGCCGCCGCCGCCGCCCAGGAGGGCGAGGCCGTGCTTGCCGAGCGCGCCCGGATCGCCAGGGAGATCCACGACATCCTCGCGCACTCCCTGTCGGCGCAGATCGTGCATCTGGAGGGCGCCCGGCTGCTGCTGCGCGCCGACCGGTCCACGGAGGCGCTCGACCGGGTCGAACGCGCCCGCGAACTGGCCAAGAACGGCCTGGAGGAGGCCCGCAGGGCCGTCGCCGCGCTGCGGGACGACACGCCGCCGCTCCCCTCCGCCCTGGACGCGCTCGCCGAGGAGTTCCGCCAGGCCACCGGCACGGAGTGCACGCTCGACATCCTGGGCCCGCGACGCCGCCTGCCCCCGGAGATCGAGCTCGCGGTGATCCGTACCGCGCAGGAGGCCGTCACCAACGTGCGGCGGCACGCGCCCGGCTCCCCCGTCGCCCTGCGGCTGGACTTCCGCGACGGAGCGTGCGAACTGGAGGTCGTTAACCCCCCGAGCGACCAGCCGGGAACGCCGGGTGGAGGATACGGTCTCGTGGGCATGCGCGAACGGGCCGAGCTTCTCGGCGGCGCCCTGGAGGCCGGCGAGACGGAGGACGGCTTCCGGGTCAGACTGCGGATGCCGGCGTGACCGCCCGCGTGCTCGTGGTCGACGACCAGTCGGTCGTACGCGAAGGGCTCGTGCTGCTGCTCGGCCTGCTGCCGGAGATCGAGGTCGTGGGGTCGGCGGGCGACGGCGAGGCCGCGCTCCGACTGGTCGCGGACCACCGGCCCGACGTGGTGCTCATGGACCTGCGCATGCCCAGGATGGACGGTGTGGAGGCCACCCGCGCGATCCGCGCCCGCTTCCCCGGCACCCAGGTCGTGGTGCTCACGACGTACACCGACGACGAGTCGGTCTTCGCCGCCCTGCGGGCGGGGGCGCGCGGCTTCCTCACCAAGAGCGCGGACGCGGAGGAGATCGCCCGCGCCGTGACCACGGTGATGAACGGCGACGCCCAGTTCGACCCCGGCGTGCAGCGCCGCCTGCTGAACGCCGTCACAGAGCCGCCCGCGCGGGCCCCCGGCCCCGTCCCCGCACCGGCTCCCCGCTCGCACGGCACCGGGAGGCCGGCAGGCACTGGGAGGCCGACGGACACCGGGACGGCAGCGGGCACAGGGAGGACCGGGACACCGCCGGACGGGCTGACGCCACGCGAGGCGGAGGTCCTGCGGCTCATCGCGCACGGCCTGTCGAACGGCGAGATCGCGCAGGCCCTGTTCGTCAGCGAGGCCACGGTCAAGACGCACATCAACAACCTCTTCGCGAAGGCCCGCCTCCGGGACCGGGCCCAAGCGGTCGCGTACGCCTACCGGACCGGCCTGGCCGACCCCCGCGAGGGCTGATCCAGGCGGCTGGCCACCCGGGCGGCGGCGTAGCCGAGGGAGTTGGTCGCCAGGTGGAGCAGCGCGGGGGCGAGCAGCCCGGCTCGGTGCCGCAGGGCGTGGAACCCGAGCCCGGCGACCGCGGTGGACACCACCGTCCCCGCCACCAGCCGTCCCGCCTCCGCCGGCCGTCCTGCCTCGGGCCCTCCTGTCCGCAGGCCGTGTCCTGCCCGCCCGCGTCCCGCCCGTACGGGCCGCTCCGGATCGACCGGGCCGGCGGCCTCGGCCGGGGTCTCCCCCGCGGTCAGCCGGCCGAGGGCGGGGTTGGCCCTGGCCATGTCGAGCGCGGGCAGCACGTGCCACAGCCCGAACAGCGCGGCCGAGCCGGCGACCGCCGCACGCGCGGGCATGACGCGGCCGAGCAGGGCGGGCAGCACACCGCGGAAGCCCACCTCCTCCAGCAGCACGGTCCCGAAGGGCACCTGGACCAGCGCCTCCTCCAGCACGCGGCGGCGAGACAGCGCCAGCGCCCGCTGGTCCTTGAACAACGGCCGGGTGCGGGGCAGCGCCACCCCGGCGGCGTACCCGGCGGCGACGGCGGCGGCGAGCGCGCCCCCGGTCACCGCACCGGCGCGGGCGTCGCGGAAGCCCAGCTCGTGCCAGGTCAGCCCCGCACGCCTGGCGACCACCAGCAGCGTCCCCGTCGCGACCGCCGAGGTCACCGGCGCCCACCGCCTGGCGATCCGGTTGTTGAGCACGTTCGCCGCGGCGAGCACCCCGACGCATCCCGCGACCGCAGGCTTCACCCGTCCTCCGTCCTCTCGCCCCGGAAACCCCGAGGGCTCCGGAGCCCTTTCACGGCCTCCCGGACGTCAGCATGCCGTACGCCGCCTCAGCAGGCTCCCACGCCGTCGTTGTAGCCGCGGGCGAAGTACTGCTGGCGCAGTTCTGGCGATCCGTGGGCGTCCGGGGTCCACCAGACGTCGGTGGGATCGCCCGCCGCCTCGAGGTTGGCGAGCAGTTCCTCCTCGTCGCCCTGCTCCGCGCCCAGCACCCCGACGCGGATCAGGCCGCTGAGCGCGGCGCCCGCGTAGCAGTCGGCCTGCAACTCCCGCTCCACGTTGAAACGGAAGTCGTCCACGAGCTGGGCCTGCACGGCGTGCCCCAGCTCGTGCGGGATCACGACGTAGACCGCGCCGTCGCCCATCTGGTCGTACATCGCCTCCAGCCAGGCCGCGTCGTAGGCGATGAAGTGGCCGTACGGGCAGTAGAAGGCGTTCTCCGGCACGGCCGGCTGCCCGCCGCAGTCGGGGCCGCCGTTCCCCTCGTAGGCGACGAAGCGGGTGATCGGACGGTAGGCGCCCCCGCTCTGCTCGAAGCGGCGCGCCCAGAACCACTCGGTCAGGCACCGGGCGAGCGCGACGTCGCCCGGGAAGTCGTCACCGGCGCCCTCGCAGGGCGTCCGGCCCCCGGACTCGGCGTCTCCCGGCTGGGCCCGGTCGGGCGGAGACTCGGTGAGCGTGCCGCACGAGGCGACCAGGAACACCACGAACAGGAACGCGGCGAGTACACGGCGGGTCATCTATGGGTGAATACCCATTCAGACGGCAAAAACTGCCTTTGGTACGAGACTTCACATGCCCCAGGTGTGGACCGGCTCGTTCGTGTGCATGTGCTGCAGATAGCGCAGAGTCATGCGGCGCAGTGCCTCGTAGTCGCCGCCGAACGCCCGGGCCGTCCTGACCTGCCAGTCCGCCCCCGTACGGCCGGTCACGCAGCGCCGCTCGATGATGCCGAGCAGCCGGTCGCGCTCGGCCGGGTCGACCTCCCACAGGTCGAGCCCGTGGTAGGCCATCGGCAGCAGCCTGCGCAGGATCAGCTCGGCGGCGGGCACCTCGCCCAGGCCGGGCCAGTAGAGGCGGGCGTCGAGACCGTACCTCGCGGCGTTGCGGAGGTTGTCCTCGGCGGCGGCGAAGGACATCCGGGACCACACGGGCCGTTCGGCCATGGGAAGCACGCGCATGAGCCCGTAGTAGAACGCGGCGTTGGCCGCGATGTCGGCCACCGTGGGACCGGCGGGGAGCACGCGGTTCTCCACCCGCAGATGGGGGACGCCGTCCGAGACGTCGTAGATGGGGCGGTTCCAGCGGTAGACGGTGCCGTTGTGCAGCCGCAGCTCGTGCAACTCCGGCACCCCGCCCTCCTCCAGCACCCGCTTCGGATCCTCCTCGTCGCACAGAGGCAGCAGCGCGGGGAAATAGCGGACGTTCTCCTCGAACAGGTCGAAGACCGAGGTGATCCATCGTTCCCCGAACCAGACGCGCGGCCGCACGCCCTGGGCCTTCAGCTCCTCCGGCCGGGTGTCGGTGGCCTGCTCGAACAGGCTGATCCTGGTCTCCCGCCACAGCTCCCTGCCGAACAGGAACGGCGAGTTGGCCGCGATCGCGACCTGCGGCCCGGCGATGACCTGGGCCGCGTTCCAGTGCTCCGCGAACGTCTCCGGGCTGACCTGCAGGTGGAGCTGCACGCTCGTGCACGCCGCCTCGGGGGTGATGCTGTCGGCGTAGGTGTCGAGCCGGTCCACTCCCTCGATCATGAGGTGCAGGTCCTCGCCCCTGGCCGCGAAGATCTGCTCGTTGAGCAGCTTGTAGCGCGGGTTGGCCGACAGCGTCCCCTCGCTGACGTCGCTCTCGCGAAGCGTCGGGAGGATGCCGACCAGCATGAGCTGCCCGCCGACGCGCGCCGCCCGCTCCTGCCCCCGGTTGAGGCGCAGCCGTACGGACTCCTCAAGCAGGCGGGTGCCCTCGCCGGACAGCACCTGCGGCGGGACGTTGATCTCGACGTTGAACTGCCCCAGCTCCGTCGCCCAGTCGGGCTCCGCGATGGCGGCCAGGACCTCGGCGTTCTTCATCGCCGGCTCGCCCCGGGAGTCGACCAGGTTCAGCTCGATCTCCATGCCCATCTGCGGCCGGTCGAACGAGAACCGCGACGCCCGCAGCATGTCGGCCAGGACGTCCAGCGACAGCTTCACCTTGTCCCGGTAGCGTCGGCGGTCCTCCCGGGTGAAGGAGACGGAAGGTACGTCACGGCCCATTCACCGAGCGTCGCACGCCGGAGGGCGATCGCACCAGACGGGATCAGACCAGGCGTCGTGCGGTGGCCCAGCGCGACAGCTCGTGCCGGTTGGACAGCTGCAGCTTGCGCAGCACGCTCGACACGTGCGTCTCGACGGTCTTCACCGAGATGAACAGCTCCTTGGCGATCTCCTTGTAGGCGTAGCCCCGCGCGATCAGCCGCAGCACCTCACGCTCGCGCTGGGTCAGCGAGTCGAGCTCCGGGTCGATGGGCGGGGCCTCCGTCGAGGCGAACGCGTCGAGCACGAAGCCGGCCAGCCGCGGTGAGAACACCGCGTCGCCCTCCGACACGCGGACGATCGCGTCGGTCAGCTCCGCGCCGCTGATCGTCTTGGTCACGTAGCCCCGGGCGCCGCCCCGGATGACCCCGATCACGTCCTCGGCCGCGTCCGACACCGACAACGCGAGGAAACGCACCTGGGAGCCCGAGCCGAGCACGCGCCGCAGCACCTCCTGGCCGCCGCCGCCCGGCATGTGCACGTCGAGCAGCACCACGTCGGGCTCCAGCTCGGCGATCGTCTTCACGGCCGACTCCACGTCCTCGGCCTCGCCGATCACCTGGATCGACGGCCCCAGCTCGGCCCGCACACCGGAACGGAACAGCCGGTGGTCGTCGACGATCAGCACGCGTACGGTCTTCATCGCTCCCTCTTCATGGTCAGCATGACCTCGGTTCCGTCGCCTGGCTCGGTCCTGACCCTGGCGCTTCCCCCGTTGCGCTCCATCCTGCCGATGATCGACTGGCGGATGCCCATCCGGTCCCCCGGGACGTCGTCGAGCACGAAGCCCTTGCCACGGTCCCGGACGAACACCGTCACCTCGTCGGGCTCGACCTCGGCGTAGACGGAGACGACCGGAGCCCCACTGTATTTGCACGCGTTGACCATCGCCTGCCTGGCCGCGTGCAGCAGGGCCACCAGGCCCTCGTTCAGCTCGCAGTCGCCCACGCAGACGACCTCGATCTGCACCCCGTGGGCGTCCTCCTCCTCGGCCGCGACCCGCCGTACGGCCGCCGCGAGGGTGGCGTCGGCGTCCTGCTTGGGCTGGTACAGCCAGTTGCGCAGCTCCCGCTCCTGCGACCTGGCCAGGCGCACGACCTCACGGGCGTCGTGGGCGTTGCGCTGGATCAGGGTGAGCGTGTGCAGCACCGAGTCGTGGACGTGGGCGGCCACCTCGGCCCGCTCCTCCTGCCTGATGCGCTCGGTGCGCTCGCGCTGGAGCTCCTTGACCAGCGAGGCGAGCCAGGGCGCGGCGATCATCGACATGCCGCCGACGACTACCGCGGTGAACACCAGCCCGGTCCTGGCCTTGGCCAGCTCGCCGCTCGCGGCGAGGAAGCCGATCGCGCCCACGACGACGAGCAGCGCCCCCACGCCGGTGCGCACCCAGCTCGCGCTGACCTGCTTCACCGCGCCGGACATCCACCGCTGCCGCCTCCCCGGGTCGGCCTGCTGCCAAAGGATCAGCGCGCCGATGCCGCCGACCGCGATCGGCCACATGCCGAACCCGCCGCTGGACGCGCCGGTCAGCCAGGCGAAGCCCGCCAGGGCCAGCCAGAGCACGCCGTACGCGGCGAGCTGGCCCCAGTCACGGGCCGGCTCGCGGCCCTTCGCCTCCTCCTTGGGGACGTCCTCCTTGGGGGTGAACATCCACAGCGCGGCGTACGCCACGAGCCCCAGCCCGTCGACCACGGTGAGCAGCACGAACGCGAGGCGCAGCACGACGGGGTCGAGCCGCAGCTGGGCGGCGGCGCCCTGCGCGACGCCCGCGACCACCCGGCCCGCGAGGGGCCGGACCATCCGGGGGTACGCCACGGGGGCGTTAGGCATCTCAGACATCTCGGGAAGCATCGTCACACGTCACGGGCCATGAGCGCATCAGGGCATGCCCTGACCGCATCCCTGAGGGGTCGGGGTCGAGTCAGGGGTTCCCCCGATGGCAGAGACACGGCGGGCGACGACAGGATGGGACCATGACCGAGGCACCATCCACCCCCGCTCCCGACCCCGCAGGCCCGCCCGAGCCCGAGAAGGCGCTGAGCCGTTCCGGGGACGGCCGCATGATCACAGGGGTCTGCGCGGGCCTCGGCAGGTTCACGGGCATGGACCCCGTGCTCTTCCGGGTCGGTTTCGCTGTGCTGGTCCTCGCCTCCGGCATCGGCGTCATGCTGTACGTCGCGGCGTTCCTGCTGATGCGCAGGCCGGACGGCGGCCCCGGCCATCTGGAGCAGTGGACCCGGCGGCTGTTCGACGCCGAGACCGTGCTCGCGCTGCTCGCCGCCGTCTTCGCGTTCGGCCTGATCGTCAACGTCGCGTCCGGGGGGATCAACCGCGGCACGATCGTGGTCGGCACGCTGCTGGCCATCGTGCTGATGGCCGCCCACGCGCGCGGCGTCGACCTGCTGACCATGGCCAAGTCGATGCCCGACCGGGCGACCGGACGGCGCGGCATGACCCGCGCCGCCCCGAGGTTCGCGCCGTTCGCGCCCCCCACTCCGCCGCCCGGCTGGGAGCCGTACGGCGCCGGTGCGCCCGGGGCGGGAGCGCCGCTGCGGCAGACCCCGCCTCCGCCGCCGCCGGGCCCCGCCGGGGACGCCCCTGTCACCCCCGGTCCGGCCTCGGACGACAGGAGGGAGGACACGGCCGTGGACCACACGCTCGTCCAGGAGGCCGTGCCCGGCGACGCGGCGGAGCGCGCCGACGCCGGCCCGCCGACCCGGCCCTTCGAGCCCGTCGCCCCGCCGGCCGCCGAGCCGGTCTCCCGTCTGGCCGCGGAGCCCGCCCCCTCGGAATCCGGCCACGCCCAGGGTGCGCCGGCCGGTTGGGCCTCCGGAGCACCGGGACCCTCCGTCCCCGCGCCTCCGGCCGCCGACGGCTACCGGCGGCTGTCCGATCTCGCTCGCGAGGCGCGGGAGGTCGCGTACGGTCCCAGCGGCGCCCGGGACGCCAGGCAAGGCACGTGGCGACACGGAACCGGGAGCGAGGGATACGGGTCGGGAGAGCCGTTCGCCCCGCACGGCCCCTACATGACGCGGGAAGCGCACCCGTCCTACGCGCCGTCCCCCTACGCGCCACCCGCGCCGCCGCCCGTGCGGCCCGCGAAGCCCAAGCGCCCCAGGTCGTTCATCGGCGTCCTCACCATCTGCCTCGCCCTGATCGTTGGAGGGATCATGGTCACCTTGGAGCGGACCGGCTCAGGCTCGGTCGGCCTGCCGGTCGTCGGCGGGGCGGTCCTCGTCACGATCGGAGCCGGCCTGCTGGTGGCGACGTGGTTCGGCCGGGGCGCGGGGCTGGTCGCCGCCGGGACGATCGTGGCCCTCGTTTTGGTGGGGAGTTCGACGGTGAACGGCATCCCCCGCAAGGTCGGCAGCTTCGTCTGGCACCCCGTCGGCACCGTCCAGTCGCCCGGGACGTACGAACTGGGGATCGGCCAGGGCAAGCTCGACCTCGGCGACATCGCGCTCAAGCCGGGCGCCCGGGTCAGGTTCGACGCCTCGGTGTCGCTGGGACAGCTCACCGTGATCGTCCCGGCGACCGCCCGCGTCGAGGTGTTCGGCTCGGCCAAGCTGGGCGAGGTGAAGATCGACCACAGGGTCGAGGGCGGCACGGACGTGCGCTTCGACCGCGTCCTGGAGCCCGAGACGCCCGTCGAGGGCGACGCGCCCACGATCGAGTTGCACGTCAAGGCGGGGGTCGGCGACGTGGAGGTGCGCCGTGCAGCGTGAGATCCAGCCCGAGCGCCCGCGCCGGACACACCGTACGGACTGGATGTCCCTGCTGTGCGGCCTGCTGTTCATCGGCATCGGCATCCGCTATCTGGCCGGGCCCGTTCCCGACGCGGTCGTCATGGCGCCCATCATCGTCGGAGGACTGGGCTTCGCGGCCTTCGTCGCCATCCTCGCCAAAATCATCCGCCGCTGACGGCGTTCTCATGGATGGAGCCGGACGGTCGCGTTAGACTGACGCGATGTCCTCCCTGCTGACCCTGGAATTCGTGAGCACCGTCCGCGCGGACCGCTCAGGACCCGTGGACGCGCTGGAGGACGTCGGCGGCCTGACCGCCTGGGTCCGGGAACACGCGCCCGATCTCGGCGTCGACCCCGGCACGTTCGCCGCGACCACGGAGATGCTCGACGAGGTCGTGGCGTTGCGACAGGCGATCCGCGCGCTGCTCGCGCGGGCCGTCTCCCCCGCGCCGCCGAGCGGCGCGGACGCGGCCCGGCTGCCGGCCTTCGAGCCCTCCCTCGATCTCGTCAACGCCACCGCGGCGGCGATGCCCGTCGCTCCCCGGCTGGAATGGCCGGCCGGCGACGGGCCCCGCGCCCGGATGCTGCCCTCCAGGGCCGCCGACGACTCGGCCCGCCTCCGGGCGACGCTCGCGGCCGCCGCCATCGACCTGCTGGCCGGGCCGCGGCGGGAGCAACTCCGCACCTGCCCGGCGCCCAGGTGCGTGCTGTACTTCCTCAAGGAGCACCCGCGCCAGGAGTGGTGCTCCGTGGCCTGCGGAAACCGCGCCCGCGCGGCCCGCCACTACCGGCAGCACAAGAACACCTGATCCCCCGCGCGTTCACTCCTCGCGTGGTCGGCCCGCCAGACTCCTAATGGACTTTATCGTCAGGTTCCATTAGCCTGCCCTCATCTTCTAACGGAACCATCCGTTAGAAATAGCAAGGGGAACGGCTATGAGCTTCACCACGGGACACATCGGACTGAACGTCTCCGACCTCGACAGGTCCGTCGGCTTCTACCGGAAGGTCTTCGGCTTCGACGTAACCGGCGAGTCGGCCGACGAGGCACGGCGGTACGCGTTCCTCGCGCAGGACGGCACGCTGGTGCTGACGCTGTGGCAGCAGAGCGAGGGCACGTTCGCACCCGGCCTGCCGGGGTTGCACCACCTGTCCTTCCAGGTGCCGGACATCGACGCCGTACGCAGGGCGGAGGCCGTCATCAGGGAGACGGGGGCGGCGATCCACCACGGCGGGATCGTGCCGCACGGCGAAGGGGCCTCCTCGGGCGGCGTGTTCTTCGAGGACCCCGACGGCATCCGGCTGGAGATCTACGCGCCGAGCGGCGCCGACGAGCGCCCCGCACCCCGGTCCGACGCCCCGACCTGCGGCTTCTTCTGATGCGGCACACCGGAGAGATCGCGGTCCAGCGCCGGGCGGGCGTCCGGCTGGCCGAGCACGGATCGGCCCGCGTACGGGCCGAGATCCCAGAGGTGGCGGCGCGGTTCCTGGAGTCCCAGCGCATGGTCGTGATCGGCGCGGAGGACCGGGAAGGCCGCGTGTGGGCCGCGCCGCTCACCGGTCCCGCGGGCTTCGTCGCCGCGGCCGGCGACCGCGCGATCCTCGTCGAGGCGGTACCCGGCGCGCCGCTCGCGGGGCTGTTCGACGACGAGCGCGACATCGGCATGCTGGCCATCGAGCCGTGGTCGCGGCGCCGGATGCGGATCAACGGCCGCGCCCGGCGGGACGGCGACCGCCTGAGCGTACGGACCGAGCAGGTGTACGCCAACTGCCCGAAGTATCTGCAGCGGCGTACGATCATCGGCGACCTGGAGCCGGGTGAGCGGGCGGCTCGGTCAGGAGACCGTCTGTCGGCCGCCCAGCGGGAGTGGATCGGGAACGCCGACACCTTCTTCGTCGCGACGCACGCGCCCGGGCTCGGCTCGGACGTCTCGCACCGGGGCGGCAACCCCGGGTTCGTCCAGGTGGTGGACGACCGGCGGCTCGTCTGGCCCGACTACGCCGGCAACCTGATGTACATGACCCTCGGCAACCTGGAGCTGAACCCCGCCGCCGGCCTGCTCTTCCTCGACTGGACCACCGGCGACGCGCTGCACCTGACCGGCAGCGCGCAGGTCGAGTGGGACCCTCGCGGTGTGCCGGGAGCCCAGCGGCTCGTGGAGTTCGACGTAGAGCGCGTGCTCCAGATCGACGGCGCGAGCCCGCTGCGCTGGGCCTTCGAGGACTTTTCCCGCTTCAACCCCCCAGCGACCACCAACACCCCCCGTGTGATCTTGTAGTTTGTCGCAGAGATATGCCCTGGCCTGCGCCGATACCCTTGGTGATCTTGCACTTTTTGCCGACGAGGGCCTCCCATCTGCGCGGACGCCTTTCATGACCTTGCAATTGCAAGATCACGAAAGGCACACGCGCAGGCCAGCTGGCACATCCACCGATTTCTGCATGATCACGAAGGGTATCGGCCCAGGTAGGCGGGTTTTCTGCGACAAACTCCAAGATCACGCCCTAGGGGGGTTAGTGAGGGAGGAGTTCGGGGGTGCGCTGCTGGGGGAGGCCCGCGAGGCGGCGCTGGCCTTCGGTCAGCAGGGCCGCCAGGGGGCCGGGCTCGCGCAGCCGGGTGAGCCGGTCACGGTTGTACTTGCGCAGCCGCGCCGCGCGGCGCTTGGCCGCCGCCGCCTTGAACGCCGCGACGTGGTCACGGTCCGCCTTGCGCGCGCCGCTCAGCTCGTAGCCGTACGCCGTGAGCCGCTCGCCGAGCACCTCCTCGCACAGCGAGATCTCCCAGGGCTCCAGCCGGGAGGCCCACTTGCCCGAGTGGGCGGTGGTCACCTCCTCGTGGGTGTTGCTGTGCCACACCTTGTGCTTGGGCACGGCCAGCTCGGCCATGTGGCGGGGGTCGCACATCCCCGGGTCGTAGTCCTCGCCGAGGAACACGCACAGCTTCTGCAGCTCGGTCTCCGGGTCGGCGGTGAGGTCCTCGTACCGCAGCTCGTAGAAGCTGTCGGCAGGCAGCTTGCGGGCGTGCCGCCGGCCGAAGTCGATCGCCTCGGCCCAGTTGGCCATGGCGTGTACGGCGTCCGCCTTGTACCAGGGCATCTGCTTGAGCGAGGCCACGCAGTCGCGGCCGTCCCTGACGAGGTGGACGAACTGCGCGTCGGGGAACATCCGCGTCAGCATCTCGACGTGCCGGTAGTAGCTGGGCCGCTTGTCGCCCCAGCGCGGCTTGCCGAAGCGCTCGGCGTAGGACTTGAAGACCATGCCGATGACCGAGCCGAAGCTGCCCGGCCCGAGCATGGCGGCCTGGACGAAGTCGGGACGGCTCAGGCCGAGCTCGTGGAACTTGGTGGTGCGGCCCTCGGCGATCCAGGTCGCCAGCTTGCGCCGGTTGTCGGCCAGCCGCATGTCGCCGTACGCCCGGCGGGAGAAGTAGGCCGGGACGAGGAAGCGCGTCTCCGGCGGGACCGCGATGCGCGGGTGCGAGTGCAGCATGAGCTGCAGCATGGTGGTGCCGGAGCGCGGGCAGCCGACGACGAAGACAGGTCTGTCCGAATGCATGAGTTCTATCCCCCGTGGTGAAATTTCCGGACGTCAGGGCCACCGCCCCCGGGCGCGGCTCATGACGCGAGTCCTACGGCAGCACGCCGTACGAGCTGGTGGATCAGGCCGAGCAGGCCAGGTCAGACGAGGATCTTCTCTCTCTCGGCGGCGGAGCTTGGCACCTGGCGCGACGCCAGCCAGACGCGGTAGACCAGGCTCATCTCGAACGCCAGCAGCAGCGCGCCGGCCACGGCCGAGACCGGCACCAGCGCCGCGGGCCCGAGCAGCGGGGCCACGACGAAGACCGCGGCGTGGAACTCGATGCCGCTCATGACGTGGGTGCGCACCCGCCGCCGCACCAGGAAGACGCGGAACCTGTCGTACCAGGGGAAGCGGGCGTGGAACGCCTTCTGCAGGTCGACCACCGTGGCGCCGGTCTCGTCGGCGACCTGGCCGAACTCGGCGGCGGCCTGGCCGAGCTCCGCCCGCGGCCTGCCGCGCAGGACGCTCTCGGCGAGGACGCACTGCCCATCCAGCCGCGCCTCCACCAGCGCGCGGGTGGCGTCCTTGACCCGCTTCAGCTGCGGGCCGTTGATATAGCGGAACAGGTCGAGCACGACGACGCCGACGGCGGCGAGCACCACATCGGCGTCGCCCGTCCGGGAGTACTCCCCGAAGCCCAGCCCGAAGGCGCAGCAGACCACCCGCAGCCGGTCGCCGACGTAGTCGAGCCACAGGCCGAAGGGCGTCCCCGTGCCCTTGAGCCTGGCGATCTTCCCGTCCATGCAGTCGATCGTGAAGCTGAGGTAGAACAGCGCCGCCCCCGCGACGAGCATGCCCTCCGCGAACGCGGCCGCCGAGGCGAAGCCGATCAGCATGGACAGCCTGGTCAGCCCGTTCGGCGTGATCGAAGTGTGGTTAGCCACGAGCAGCGCGAGCCGGCAGGCGAGCGGATCGACCATGAAGACGGTCCACCACGAGTCCCTCGGCTTGCGTGTCGCGAGTATGTCGTTCAGCGTGAAGCCCCCCATGCAGGCAAGAATGACTACAACGGGTAGCCGTTGGCCTGCTCTTCGGTAACAGGCAGGGCATCTCATTGCCGGTTCTTGACCGTCTTCCACAGGTAGGTAAACCGTGCGCCAATACGGTCGCCGATCGGTTACAGTCCGTGTTCGAGGGGGAGACCATGCCCGTTGTCACGTTGTACCGGCGGCTGCAGGGGCGGTTGCCGTCATGGGAGCCCGCGCCGCGGGCCGCGCTCATCCGCCCTGACGCGGGTCCGCTGCAGGCCCAGCGCGAGACGCTGGACGTGGTGTGCGCCCTGCTGGACGGGGCGGGCGTGCCCTATTTCTGCGTCAGGCCGCTGCCGAACCGGCCGCCCGTCGTCGCCGTGCCGGAGGACTCGCGCGCCCGCGCGCTCACCGCGCTCGCCGCCGGCGACCACCCGCTGTTCGCGGCGCGGCAGCCGTACGGCAGGCAGGGCCCGCGGGCGCGCCAGGCGGACGCGGGCCGGATGCGTCCGCTGCGGCGGGCGGCGGCGCTGCTCGGCGACGCCAGGGTCGTACGGGTGGCCATGTACTTCGCCAGCCCCTCGCGCACGCTGACGCTCGGCCCGGAGAACGGCTGCGACCTGGAGTTCTGGGCCCGTGAGGGTGACGAGCTGGTCGCGCCGAGGCCGAACCCCGCCTGCGACCGCGTGCCCGTGGAGGGCACCGACGTGGACGGCGGCGAGGAGTTGTTCACCCCGCTGGCGTGCGCCACCCGCCGGGCTCGCGTCTACCGCACCCGGCCCGAGTTCGCCAGGCGGCTGCTCGACGACATCGACTTCCCGATCGACGCCGTCTACACGTGGGTGGACGGCGCCGACCCGGCCTGGCGGGCCCGCCGCGACCAGGCAGAGCGCGGCGAGTCGCTGCGCGCCGGCGGGCCGCTGAGCGAGATGGCCACCACCGAGGCGCGCTTCACCAGCAGGGACGAGCTGCGCTACTCGCTGCGTTCGCTGCTGATGTACGCCCCGTGGATCAACCGGGTGTGGATCGTCACCGACGGCCAGACGCCGCCGTGGCTCGACACCACGCATCCGATGGTCGCGGTGGTCGACCACAAGGACATCTTCACCGACCCGTCGGTGCTGCCGGTGTTCAACTCCCACGCCATCGAGACCCAGTTGCACCACATCGACGGGCTCAGCGAGCACTTCCTCTACTTCAACGACGACTTCTTCCTTGGCAGGCCGCTGCCTCCCCGGACGTTCTTCGAGGGCAACGGGATCACCCGGTTCTTTCCCAGCACCGTCCACGTGCCGTTCGGCGTGCCGGAGACCGAGGAGTCGCCGGTGCACGCCGCCGGCATGAACAACCGGCGCATCCTGGAGGACCTGACCGGCCGCACGATCACGCAGAAGCTCAAGCACGTGCCGTACGCGCTGCGCCGGTCGCTGATGTACGAACTGGAGCAGCGGTTCGCGGCGGAGTTCACCGCGACCGCCCGCAGCAGGTTCCGCACGTCGCGGGACATCTCCGTGGTGTCCTCGCTGGCGCACTACTACGGCTACCTGAGCGGGCGGGCGGTCCCCGGCACCGTCGACTACACCTACGTCGACCTGTCGCTGCCGAAGACGCCCGCCAAGCTCCGCCGCATGCTCGCCCGGCGCAGGCACGACGTGTTCTGCCTGAACGACACCGCTCCCACCACCGTCGAGCAGGACGCCCTGCTGGCGCGCTTCCTGGAGGCGTACTTCCCCACCCCGGCGCCGTTCGAGCTGCGCTGAGACCGAGTCGAGTCAGCGGGACGGTTCCGGCCTGTCCTTGGGCAGGTAACGGGCGACGAACAGGCCGCGGAAGGTCCAGTGGCCGGCCGGGGTGAACGAACGGGCGACCAGGGCGCGCCGGCGGGCGGGCATCGTGTGCCTGCCGGTGTGCCCGACCACCCAGAGCGTGCGCAGCCCGTCGAGCCGGGCGGCGAGCGCCCGGGGGCCCGTCTCGCGGCCGGGGAAGCTGCCGTCCCGCTCCGGTGACAGGGCCAGCGCCACGTCACTAAGCCTGCCGAAGACAGACGGGTAGACCATGGTGTATTTCCTGACCTTGGCGGGGACGAACAGCACCCCGTCGCCCGGCCGCGCCTCGGCCGCGAGCAACGCCATGACCGGCCGGGGATCATCCTGCCTGCCGTCCGGCCCGCGCGTGGCGAACTGCCCCGGAACCGACAGCCCGAGCCAGGCGGCCAGCACGGCGGCGGCGAGCCCGGGAGGCAGCGCGGCCAGGCCCGCCCCCGCGAGCAGCGCGGCCGCCGGCACGCAGCAGAAGACGTACCGGAACACGTACACGGGATGGCCCGTCCAGGAGATCGTGAGCAGCACCAGCGCGGGCACCAGCAGCCACGGCAGCGTCAGCCGCACGAGCGCCCCATGCCCGCCGGGCGCGTGGGCGGGGGCCTCCGCGGGAGGCTCCGGCGTGTGACGCGCCGTGGGCTCGTCCGCGCCGCGTGCGGCACGGGCCCCGCGTACGCCCGCGACGGCGGCGCCCGCGAGGCCGAAGATCGCGAGCCCCCAGGTCAGGGGGGCCACTCCGGGTCCGGTCGCCCCGCCGAGGTCGCCGAACAGTTCTACGGCCAGCCTGCCCACGTCGGACGCGTCCGGCGGGGAGATCCAGTCCACCTGCTCGCTCTGCCGGGAGCCGAGCCAGGCCAGCGGCGCCACGGCCGCCAGCGCCGGCGTCGCCGCGCACGCCCAGCGCAGCAGTGGTCCCCTGGACAGGATCAGCGCGACGCCGTGCGCCGCCGCGACCAGGAACGCGAACAGGTTGAGGTAGCCGAGCACGGTCAGCGCCGCCGCGTACGCCGCGAGGACCCCCGACGTCGGCGACCTGACCAGGCGCAGGAGCAGCAGGGTCGCCCCCACGGCCGCCGCGGCCGCCAGCGAGTACGGCCGGGCCTCCTGGACGTACCTGGAGAAGATGGGCATGAGGGCCAGCAGCACGCCGCCGTACAGGCCCGCCCGGGGGGAGCCGAGGGCGCGGCCGAGCGCGCCGGTCCCCGCCGCGGCCAGCGCGCCCGCGACGACCGACGGCAGCCGCAGCGCCACCTCACCGGTGCCGGACAGGTCGGCGACGACGTGCGCCACCAGGTAGTAGAGGCCGTGCACGGCGTCGACCGACTGCAGCAGGTGCGCCAGCTCGGGCAGGGTTCGGCCGGCCGCGCTGATGGTGGCCGCCTCGTCCCGCCACGGCGGCGGCCCCCCGAGGTTACACAGCCCGGCAGCCAGCGCGACGACGGCGGGCACGACGGTGACGGTGACGACGCCGGGCAGGTCACGCCACCCGGGCCGCTCCGGCGACTCGGCGGACCGCGACGCGGACGACCGGGACGCGGACGACCGGGACGACGGCTGCGACGGCGGCGCGGTGCGCCGGGGCGCGCGGGTCATGACCGCATCCGCGCGACCACGCGCGCCGAGGCGTGCCCGTCGTCCCAGGGGCAGTACGTGCGGGCGAATCGCTCGTAGCGCTCCGCGAAGCGTCCGAGGTCGCCGTCGCGCAGCACGTCGAGCACGTCGTCGCCGGTCCTGAGTACGGGCCCGGGGGCCTCGGCCTCGAAGTCGAGATAGAAGCCGCGCACCTCGTCCCGGTAGCGCTCCAGGTCGTGGGCGAAGAACACCATGGGCCTCCCGGTGCACGCGAAGTCGAACATGGCCGACGAATAGTCGGTGACGAGCACGTCCGCGGCGGCCAGGAGATCCGCCATGTCTGGAAATTTCGAGACATCGCGAATGCGGTCTCCGGCCGGGATCGTCATGTCCCGCGCCACCAGGTAGTGCGCCCGCACGAGCAGCACGTCGTCGTCGCCCAGCGCCCCTGCCGCCCGGACCGGGTCCAGCGCGAGCCGCCCCACGGGCTCGTCGTCCCGCCACGTCGGCGCGTAGAGGACGACCCGCCGATCGTCGGGCAGCCCCAGCCGCCGCCGCGCCGCGCGGGCGCGGGCGGGGTCGAAGAGCGCGTCGTTGCGCGGGTAACCCGACTCAAGGATCTCCCCCTCGTAGCCGAACGCCCGCCGCAGCGCCGCCGTGGCGAACGGGCTCGGCGACAGCAGCAGGTCCCAGGTCGCCACCTGCCGCGCCAGTTCGTCGCGCGGCACCCGTCGCGCGTACGGCATGCCCTCCAGGTCGAGCCCCAGCCGCTTGAGCGGCGTGCCGTGCCAGGTCTGCACGAACGTCTGCCACCGCGGCTTGCGGTACCAGCCAGGCTGGGTGCGCCGGTTGGCCACGACGAAACGGCTGGTGCGCAGCGCCTCCTCGTGCTCGCGCGAGCCGAAAAGGACCAGCCGTACGCCAGGCGGCACCGCGAACTGCCCGTCCCTGGTCACCCAGACGATCTCGACGTCCGGGTGGCGGCGCGCCAGTTCCTCGGAGACGGCGCGGGGATTGCACGAGTACTGCCCGCCGCCGTAGCTGTCGAACAGCGCCGCGTTCCGCGGAGCGGTGCGCCCCCGCGACCGGGACCCCGCCGCGGCCAGGCGCCTGCGCGTCGCGTACGGCCCGCGCTCGTGCGGGCCGAGCGCGGGCCGCACCGCGAGGCTCAGGTCGCCGTCGCGCGAGGTGCGGACGGAGACCTCGTGGAACCCGGTGACCCGCGGCCTCGGCGGGTCGGCGATCAGCGCCGGGCTCAGGCGCACCCGCTCCTCCCCGCCGTCCGGTGTCACGGCGAGGACCCGCCAGGTGCCGCTGCGGAGCGGAAGTCCCTCGGCCGTCGCGCCGACCGCGACCGTCCACACCGTCTCGTCCTCGGAACCCGGCCCCGCCGCCTCGTCCTCGCGGACCGTGCGCACCGCTTCGTCCTGGCGGACGGGCCACGCGTGCCGCTCCGTGCCGCACTCCAGGACGATCCGGCCGACCGGCGGGCGTCCTGTCCCCTGCAGGACCAACTCGCCGGACTCCGTCCACCTGACCGCGCTTATCCGGCCGCATACACCGCGACCGGCGCCTGGATCGGGGTCGCCGGCGGCGCCGGGGCCGAGGGTGAGCCCGCGGTCGCGGGTGAGGCTGACGCGCACGCCTCCCGCGTCGAAGACGCGTTCGCTCGGGCCTCCCGCCGCCCGCCCGGTCCTGGTCACGCCCCGGGCCAGGACCCGCGCGTGCAGCGCCCAGCGGCCGGGAGGCAGCGCGTCGAGCGCGACCACGGTCTCGAAGCCGGAGTCGTCGTGGCAGGCGACCGACTGCCGGGAGTCCGCGGTCACGTCGGGCCTGGCCGTCCGCCGTACCGGCAGGGTGATGCGCTCCTCGCCCCGCTGGAGCCACAGATCGATCCGGCTGCGCCCGCTGTCCAGATGGGCGATGTACGCGTGCCCGGCCACGACGAGCCTGTCCTCCGTGTGGCGTACGTCGTCCACGCAGGCGACGAGCCGCAGGTCGCGGGTGGCGTCGAACAGCGAGCGCGGAAGCCGGGGGTCGCGCCTGAAGGGATAGTCGAGATACCAGCGGCGGCGGCGCAGCCCTCGCCGGAGCACGCCCCGGTGCCTGATCTCCGACTCGGTGAACGTCCGTAGCTCCGCCAGTTCGCCGGTCATGCCGTGCGCGGCGAGGTGGATCCGCAGCCGCCTGAGGACCGGCAGCCGTTCGACCGCGCCGGGGTCGAGGCGGCCCAGCGCCTCGGCGATCCCGTCGGGGACGTGGTCGCGCACGGCGTCCAGCACCGCGTCGAGGTCGGGCCCCTCGGCCAGTCGCAGGTCGTACGCCGTGCGCAGCGCGGGCGCGTGCCGGCCGAGCAGGTCCGACACCTCCAGCATGGCCCGCAGGCGGCACAGGGGGTCGGCGGGCGGCCGGGACCCGCGGGTGAGGCAGACCACGTCACCGAGCACGTCGGCCGACGCGGACAGCACGTGCGCGGGGATCGTCACAGGGAAGTCCTCACCCAGCCCCGCCGGGAACGCGAAGGCGTGCCGGTTCCAGAACTCGCGGCGGAACACGGTGCCCCCCGCCCGCGGGTCGTCGAGCAGCTTCGGATGCCGGGTGATGTGGGTGCGCAGGAGCTCCTTGGCCTTCGAGGCGGTGTCCCGCGCGTACGGCGTCCAGGTGCGGATCCTGCCGCAGGCGAGGTCGGAGCCGGTGTGGTCGAGTGCGCGGACCAGCGCGCGGTAGGCGTCCGCGGGGACGACCGAGCCGGGGTCGGCGAAGGCGAGGTAGCGCCCGGTGGCGCACGCCGCGCCCGTGTTGCGCGTGACGCCGGGGTCGTCGCCGCCGTCGCCGAGCGTGAGGAGCGTGAACCTGTGGTCGGGCGGGCGAATGCCTCTAGGGCGGCCGACCAGGATCACCTCCAGGTCGTCCAGGGTCTGGTCGCGCAGGGATTCGAGGCACTCCTCGGCGTGTTCCTCCCCGCCGTACAGGGGGACGACCACCGAGAGGCTGGGAGGCACCGTCACGCCGTCAGGATGCCGACGCCCGGCGGCGCGCCACCCGGCCCATCCCCGATGCCTTACGGTCGCTTTGCCGGTTCTTGACCCGCGTATGCGGCGTGGTCAGCCGAACAGGCCGTCAACCACGCGGCAGGCGGCCCGGCCGTCGGCCATCGGGCGATGCCTCGCCAGGAAGGCGGCGTGCGCGTCCCGGTGCTTGTCGGCGACCTCGTCGAGGTGTGCGACCGCGTCGAGCACCTCGGCCTCGCGCCGCAGCGCCGGCCCCGGCGCCTCTGGAAGGAGCCACAGGTCCTGCGGCCGGCCCGCGTGCAGGAGCACCGGCCGGCCGGTCACGGCGAAGTCGAACACGGCCGCCACGTCCCCGGCGACGAGGACGTCCGCGGCGAGGTACAGCTCGTGCGGGTCGGGATGGCCGGTGACGTCCCGCAGGCGCGCCTCGTCGGGCCCTGCCTCCGAGAGCCGGCGGACCAGCAGGACGTGGTCCTCAGGCAGCCCGTCCGCCAGGCGTCCCGCGTCGAGCGTGTCGTGCTCCCCCGCGACGTACAGCACGACGCGGGCGGGCTCCGGCAGACCGAGGCGGCGCCGCACCTCGGCGGCGCGCTCCTCCGCGCCGGGGCCCGTCAGCAGGTCGTCGCAGGGCAGGCCGGTCTCCCACACCTGCCCGCCGAAGCCCGGCGTCCCCCGCAGCGACGGCGTCCACCGCGGGCCTGGGGACAGGAGATGGGTCCACTGACCCGCCCCGACATCGTCACGGGCGTCACCGCCACCGTGGGCGGACCCCTGCCAGGTCTGCAGGACCACCTGGCCCGGCCTGCGCCTGAACCAGCGCGGCAGCGGCGCGTCGGTGACGACGTAGCGGCACCGGGCGAGGGCCTCGTAGTGTTCCCGCCCCAGCGTGCGCACCGCTTCCACGTCGCCGGGCAGGGCGACCTGGCCGTCGCGCACGTTCCACAGCAGCGGCAGGTCGGCCCCCCTGCGGCGCAGTTCCTCGCAGACCGCCCTCGGGCTGCCGCCGAAACGGGTGCCCGCGCCGCCGTCGAACAGGACGGCGTCCCGCAGCGACCTGTCCCTCATCTGCGGATAGGCCGTCGCGCGCAGCACCCGCTGCGCCTTCCTGCCGCGCTCGTCGGCGGTCAGGTCGCCGCTCACGGTCAGCACGGCCCTGCCGGGACCCGACGTGGCGATCCCGAACGTACGGCGGGCCGTCTGGTGGGGCGCCGGCACCTCCGTGTCGAGCTCCAAGGGCAGATCGGTCCAGCCTCCCCCGGCGGCGCGCGCCCGGATCGACAGGGCGTACCGGCCGCGCGGCAGCGGCAACGGGCCGGCGGCCGAGCACACCCGCTCGGGCGTCAGCCGGGCCCTGAACCGGCTCCCCGCGCCCTCGATCGGCAGCAGCCGCTCCCCGCGCCAGGGGGCTGCGTCGAGCGCGGTCACCACCAGCGCCGACATCTCGTGCGGCACGGTGAGGCCGCCTTCCAGGAGCAACTCGCCGCCGGGCAGCCACTCGGCGAGGTCGGCGTACGCCGCGGCGGCCTGGTCGCGCAGGACCAGGCCGCCGGTGCCGTCCCTGGACACGACCATCTCCCGGCCGGCCAGGCCGTACCGGCCGGTGGGCACGTCCTCGGCGAGGGTCACCGGGGTGACCGCGCCGTCGGCGGCCACCACCGTGACCTCCCACCATGCCTCCGGCGCGGCGACCTCCGCCGGCACGAGCTCCCGGAACGCGGCGGCCCGGCTCGGGGGCAGTAGGTCGCGCAGGTCGACGACGGCCTCGAACGTCCGCCCGTCGACGTGCACGGGACAGGTGCGGGGAACGCCGCCGGGACGCCGGGTGACCTGGAGCACCGGGCTCGGTCCGAGGTCGTTGACGACGTGGCCCACGAGGCGCAGGCGGCCGTCCCGCACCTCGTGGGTGACGACCCGGGCGGTCTCCCGCTCGGCGCGGAGCACGAGGTCGCCGGTCTCCCCGAGGAGCGGCGCGACGTAGTGGTCGGGGCCCACGGCGCGATACCCCGCCCCCTCGACAATCGGGACGGGGACGCGCGGATCAGTCAGCCGTCCGCGCCGCAGGGCGCCCCGGTGGAGCACGCGCAACTCAACGTGCCACCGGCCGAGGCGGCCCGGCCTGGCCAGCGCCGCCGGGTCGATCGCCAGCCGGAAGCCGCCCCAGTCGCGTTCCTTCGACTTCGTGGAGATCCGGGCCCTGGTGACCGAGGCGGGCACCCGGACGCGCCGTCCCGTCCGCTCGTGGACGAGGGTCGCGAAGACCTGCTGGTGGACGCGCCGGGTGGGGCGCAGGTACGGCGGGGCGGCGCGGCCCTCCACCACGAGCACGCCGTCCTCCCACCTGACCGCGTCGATCCGGTGACGCGGGACGAGTTCGTCCCTGGCCTTGGTGACGGTGGCGGGGATGTCGGCGGAGCGCGGGAGGGAGACGTTCAGATGGTGGCCGCCCATCCTGCGGACGAGCCGCCGGTCGGGTCGCACCTCCCGGTCCCAGGCCAGGACGTCCAGCAGGTCGGTCAGGCGGCGCAGGCGCACCAGATGCCACTGCAGGCGCCGCAGGGCGGGCAGCCCGTCGAGCACCGGTGGCGCCACGTCCTCCAGGTAGCGGCCGGCGAGGTCGAGAAAGCGCTCCCGGAACTCCGCGGTGCCCTGGTCGAGCACGTCGAGGAAGTTCGTGAGGTCGCCGTCGAGCACGGCGTGGTCCCAGGCGTGGATGTGCGCGGTGAAGTGGTGCTGGCTGAGGAAGCGGCGGACCTGGGTCACGGCGGCGAACCGGTCCTCCAGATGCGCGGTCCGGGCCTTGTCCTGGGTGATCGAACGGCCGCCGTCCTCGCGCCGCCGCCACACGTAGACCGGCGAGGGCAGGACGTCCACCGACCGCGCCAGGAAGTGGGCGCGCAGCGCCACCGCGATGTCCTCGTACAGCACGCCCTCGGGGAAGGCGAACCCGTGGGCGTCCCAGAACGAGCGGCGCCACAGCTTGTTGGTCACCAGGCGGTCGCGGAGCAGCGTGCGCGTCCTGGTGATGTGGGTCGCCGCGGCGGCGTCGGCGAACACGGCCCTGTGCATGGCCGACTGGCGGGCGCCGCGCGCGTCGAGGCGCAGCACGTTGCCCGTGGCGAGGTCCGACCCCGTACGCTCCAGGGACGCCATGAGGTGCTCGAGGGCGTGCGCGGGTAGCAGGTCGTCGCTGTCGAGGAACATCAGGTAGTCCCCCGTCGCGTGCCGCACCCCCGTGTTGCGTGCCGCGCCGAGCCCCGCGTTGGCCTGGCTCACCAGCCGGAACCTGTCGTCCCGCGCCGCGAAGCCGGCGGCGATCGCGGCGCTGCCGTCCGGCGAGCCGTCATCGACCATGACGACCTCGACGTCCTCCCAGGTCTGCGCGGCGACCGAGGCCAGGCACCCGGCGAGGTACGGTTCCACGTCGTAGATGGGGACGATCACGCTCAGGCGGGGCATGGCTTGTCCTTGCGAGTCGGCGGTCGGTGGTAGGCCCGGCTCAGGCCGGGCGCACGAGCGCCCGCAGGCGCCTGCGGAGCGACCGGGCCGTGCGGCGCAGCGGCCTGCGTACGAAGCGAAGCGATCCAGGGGTGGCGCGAAGCGACCTGGGAGTGAAGCGCACCCATCCAGGGGCGGAGCGGGGCGATCCGGAGGAGGAGCGGGCCCGGTCGTGCCCCGGCATCGGCGACGCGGTGGCCGACGCGATGTCGGCGGGCAGGAACCCCCACGTGGCGCCCGCGACCCACACCGTGCCGTACATCTCGTGGACCAGGTCGTCGAGGTCGTCCCCCGGCCCCGCGCACCGGCGGGCGCGGCTCATCGCGGCGGTGCGCTCCAGCCGGGCGCTGACGACGCGGCCGTCCTTCCGCTCGTCCAGCGCCAGCGAGACGACGCCAAGCCGCTGCCGGTCCGCGTGCTTCACGACAGAACCGATGGTGCCCCGAGACGGCACCCAGCCGGGCGGGCAGTGGAAGCGGAACGGCACGGGGAAGCAGTCGTCCGGCACGGCCTCCCGGAACCGCACGCGCGGCTCGCCCTGGTAGCAGGCGAGAACCAGCCGGAGGTCGAGCGCGGGATCGCCGAGCGGGTCCCGCCGCCCGCCGCCGAGCCGCCCCCACGGCCCGACGACGGTCACCCGCACGTCGGGCAGGCGCCCGGCGAGCACGGCGTCGACGGTGGCCCTGACATCCTCGAACGACGCGTCCCCCACCTCGACCACCACGTCGACGTACGGCACCAGATAGGAGCGGTGGGGGTGCCTGCGCAGCCAGCGGAAGCTCGGGACGCGCTCGGCGAGGTGGGGCCAGTTGTGCCGCTTCACGTCGGCCTCGCGGCGCATGACGGTCGACCTGCCGAGGTGCCAGCACCGGCTGCGGCGGTCGGGCACGAACACGGCCCCCGCCTGGGCCAGCCGGTAGCCGAGTTCGGTGTCCTCGCCGAGGACCAGCGAGGCGTCGAGCCCTCCCGCGTCACGCAGCAGGCGGGCGGGCAGCGACGCGGTGGCCCCGACCATGACGGAGAACGCGCTGAAACCGGCCGCCCGCAGGTCGTCGGTCTGGTCCCAGCGCCGCTCTGTCCACTGCGGCGTGGCGTCCTCCTCGGCGTAGAGCTTGTGCACCGCGCCCGCGTCGACGGCCGCGAGCACCTCGCTCGCCGGGACCTCGTCCAGGCCGGGCACGAACCGCAGGTGCCCGAGCACGACCAGGTAGTCGGCCATGTGGTGCCAGCGCATCTGGGCCTCCACGTGCTCGGGGAACAGCACGATGTCGGCGTCCAGGTAGAGGATCACCTCTCCATGGGCCGCCTCGGCCCCCGCCGCGCAGGCGCTCGCCCTGCCCCACTCCCCGTCACGCGGGCGTACCACCCGCAGCCGCTCCGGCAGCGGCCCCGCGTACGACTCGAGCGGCGGCGACATGGGCCGTTCGCCGTCGTCCACGACCACGACCTCCATGAGGTGGGCCGGGTACGTCTGCCGGGCCAGGCCTGCCAGCGTCAGCGGCAGGGTGCGCTCCGCGCGGTGGGCGGGGACCACCACGCTCACCGTCCGCGTGGGGGTCCACTCCCCGAGCGCGGGCGGCTCCCCCAGCACCCCGTAGTCGTTGAGCGGGATGCGCACAGCCCCCGTCACGTCCTCACCTCCGCCCGCCATCCGGCACCGTCCTCCATCAGTTCGTTGAAGACCAGCCCGCGCCACTGCTCCTGATAGGCCGCGAGGAACGACTGCACGGGCTGGCGCCAGGTGTGTCCGTACGCGCTGCGGCGACGCAGCATGTAGCCGAGGCCGTGGGTGCGGTAGATCCGGCCGCCGACGGCCTCCACCGCCTGCAGGAGCTGGCCGTCCACGGTCCTCGCCAGCGGCCGGAAGCCGCCGGCCGCCTCGAACGCCGCCCGGGTGACCAGCATCGTGCCCCCGGCGACCAGCGGGGCGAACCGCTCGGTGCCGATGCACCTCCTGATCGTCACGTCGAGCGACTCCAGGTAGACGAACTCCGCCGCGGTCCCGACCAGGTCCGCGCCGCTGTAGTGCCGCGCGAGCAGGAGGTCGGCGAGGTGGTCGGGGCCGTACCAGTCGTCGTCGTCCACCTTCGTCAGGTACGACCCCGACGCCGCGGCGGCCATCCGGTTCAGCACCTCGCCGAACGGCGTCGCGGCCGGGGCCTCGATGACGGTG
This sequence comes from Microbispora sp. H11081, assembly GCF_012999535.1. Taxonomy (GTDB): domain Bacteria; phylum Actinomycetota; class Actinomycetes; order Streptosporangiales; family Streptosporangiaceae; genus Microbispora. The sequence goes on along the minus strand of NZ_JABBWV010000015.1, from coordinate 92,243 downwards.
AGCGGCAGCGGCGTACGGGGCAGCACCGTCTCCGCCGCCGTGAAGCCGTGCATCCCCACGATCAGTTCCGCGGTGACGCCGCGCTGGCGCCCCATCTGCTCGACCGCGAACGGCACCATCTCAGGGCGGCGCGTGCACAGCAGGATCGACACCCGCGGCTCCGGCGGCACCGGCAGGCCCGCGGCCAGGGCGAGACCCCGCCAGCGGGCGGCGGCCCCGTGCTCGCGCAGCGCGGCCCTGCGCAGCCGGACGCTCAGCTCCTCGCGGCGCAGGTCGGACGTGATCGCCTCGTGGGTCACGGCGGCGAGCGCGGCGGCCAGGCCGGGGCCGAGCGCCCGGTCGCGGGCGGCGTCGGGTGCGGTGACGACCGGGATCCCGGCGGCCGCGAGGGCGGCCACGACACGGGCGACGGCGGACGCCCGTCCCTCGATCGCGGGCACCTCGATCCCGCGTAAGTCCCGCAGGCGGGCGACGTCGACGTCCGTGACCCGGCCCGCGGCAGGGATCCGTACGAGCGTGTCACCGCCGAGGGTGACGACGAACCCGTCCCGGTGCGCGGCGAGCGCCGCCGTCCCCTGCGCGGGATGCTGCCGGAACCCGATGGGGTTGACCACGGCCTCGTCCAGGGGCGGCACGGAACCGGCCGTCTCCGCCAGGGGCAGCGGCAGATCGCAGCCGGGGGCGTCGCGGCGGTCCGGCACCGGCCCGCCGGGCGGCGACAACGTCACGTTGGGGTCGCCGGGCCGCCAGTCGGCCGCGCCGCCGCCCTCCAGCCCCGCGACGGGAGTGGTCGCCTCGCACCCGCCGAACAGGCCGCGTGCCACGTGGGCGACGACGTCACCGGCCGGCACCGGCTCGGTGAAGGCGGCGTCCAGGTGCCAGCCGCGCTTGCGGCGCACGATCCGCATCTCGGCGAGGTGACGCCAGCAGGCGCCCGGCGCGGCGGCCGGCAGGGGCTGGGCCGCCCAGGGCGGCACGTCGGCGACGGCGATCCTGACCCGCGTCGCCGTGGGCAGCAGGCCGCGCAGCGGCACCGCCCTGCGCAGATCGGCCGGGGAGCGGGCGGCGAGCACGACGCATCCGACCGCGCCGGTGCCATCCTGCGCCCGCTCCACGCCGGTCGCGCCGTCCGGGCTGTTCACTGTGGGGACGGTGCCGGGGATCGCGTCCGCGTCGCCCGCCGCTGCCGACGGCGGCGCGGGGACGGGCACCTCCTCAAGCGCGGTCCAGGGACCGGCGAAGCCCTCGACGAGACGGCCGAGCAGCGCGGGACAGGACTCGAACCCGATCCACGTCCCCCACGCCGACCGGGAGGCGGCTCGCTTCACCCGCCCTCCTCACCATGCCCGGGGTCCTCTTCCGACCGGCCCAGCATCGCGAACCCCACCCGTGACGGGCCGGGTTATTCCCTTCCTTGGCCGAAGGTTTAATCGCCCTTCGCCGCAGGTGGGCGCGGATTTACCGGCGGTGAGAAACCGGACTGACGAGGAGGAAGTGACGTGAAGCACGTTACGATGCCGCGTTATAGATTCCCGAGGAGTATCCCCATGGCTGTACGTCGTCTGATCGCCGTGGCCGTCGCGTGCGCCCTCGCCGCGGCCACCGCCACCCCTGCGCAGGCCCGCGGGACCGATGAACCGTACTGCGCGACCCACAAGTGCATCGCCCTGACCTTCGACGACGGTCCGGGGAAGTACACCCAGACGTTGCTGAAGACCCTCGCCCAGTACAAGGCGAAGGCGACGTTCTTCGTCATCGGGACGGAGGTGAAGAAGCACCCGAAGATCACTCAGATGATCGCCAAGGCGGGTCACGAGATCGGCAACCACTCGTGGGACGCCAGCTACCTGACCGAGCTGACGTACGCCCAGATCAACAAGAAGATCGGCGACAGCCAGCGACTGATCCAGAAGACGACCGGCAAGGCCCCGAAGCTCTTCCGCGCCCCCGGCGGGCTGCGCAACGGCGGAGTGGAGGAGATCACCGCCAAGTTCGGGCTCATCCAGGTGCCCGGCACGACGGCCACCAAGGACTACATCAAGGACTACCGGCACGTGGACCTGCTCACGACCCGGGCACTCGACGTGGCCGGCGACGGCGAGGTCGTGCTGATGCACGAGACCGTCAAGGAGACCGTGGCGTCCATGCCCGAGGTGCTCCAGATGCTGACGGCGGAGGGCTACAGCTTCGTGACGGTGTCCACCCTGCTGCAGGGCCAGGAGCTCACCCCGGGACAGGTATATCCCGACCGGTCGGGGACGGAGACGACGGCCACCGTCCACTGATCCTGCGGCCCAGCGCCTGGGCCGGCGTCTCCAGGAAGCGGTAGGTGACCCAGCTCAGCGTGAGCAGCGCCACGAGATAACCGAGCCCGAGAGCCGTCCGGCCGGTCGGCGGGAGCGACCGCAGGTCGCCCGCGAGCGCGTTCAGATACTTGAGCAGCGGGTGGTGCAGCAGGTAGACGGAGTAGCTGATCAGCCCGAGCCAGGTCAGCACGCCGGGGACGCGCCGCCCGCGCAGCGCCATGCCGAGCGCGAACGTCCCGCCGGCGAGGATCATCGTGATGATCCACACGTCGGGCTGCACCCACCACCACCCCGCCTGGATCGACCACACCGGCGCGGCGGCCACCAGCGCCGCCGCGGCCACGACCGGGCCGAGCCCGCCCGTCCCGCGCTCCCACCGGTACAGCGCCGTCCCCGTGAACATCACCGCGAGGATGGCCGCGCCGAACCACGGCACGTAGCTGCCGAACACGAGGAGCACGAGCGCCATCAGGCCCAGCGCGTACGCCGCGACCGTGCGGAACCTGCCGGTGATCAGGCAGCCCAGGCCCACGACGAACAGCACACAGGAGACGACGGCGGGCCACGGCCCCGGCAGCAGCGGCGCCGAGAGCACCAGACCGGCGCCGACCGCCACGAGACCGAAGGCGATCGCCAGCCGCCCGCTGCGCCGGTGCACGCCACCCACGAACAACGCCGTCACCAGCAGGTAGAACACCATCTCGTACGACAGCGTCCACATCGGGTCGGCGAGCGCGCCGGTGTGGACGACGTCGAGCAGCATGGTCACGTGCGCGGCCACGCCCGAGGGGTCCCGGGGCACCTCCGCACGCACCGGAACCCAGAACGCCATCGCGAGCACGAGCACGATCACCAGGAGATACAGCGGATACAGCCGGAAAACCCGGCTGATCCAGAACGCTCCCACGTCGCCCCGCTTCTCCAGCGACGCGGGAATGATGTATCCGCTGACCAGGAAGAAGACCAGCACGCCGTACATGCCGAGACTGAACCAGTAGGGGCGCAACGACGGCATGAGCCAGGGCAGCGCGTGCTCGGCGACCACCGCCATCGCACCGATCCCGCGCAGTGCGTCCAGCCAGGCCAGCCGGGTGACCTGGTGTGACGCGGCGGTGACGGGCTGAGTGGCTATCACCGCGTCACCCTATCCAGAGACGCCGGATCTATTCCTGTTGATCCAGGATCATTCCCACTCGATGGTGCCCGGCGGCTTGCTCGTTACGTCGAGCACCACGCGGTTGACCTCGCGGACCTCGTTGGTGATCCGGGTGGAGATGCGCGAAAGCACGTCGTACGGCACCCGCGACCAGTCGGCGGTCATGGCGTCCTCGGAGGACACCGGCCGCAGCACGACGGGGTGGCCGTACGTGCGCCCGTCACCCTGCACGCCGACCGAGCGGACGTCGGCCAGCAGCACGACCGGGCACTGCCAGATGTCGCGGTCGAGACCGGCGCGGGTGAGCTCCTCCCGCGCGATCGCGTCGGCCTCGCGCAGCAGGTCGAGGCGGTCGCGGGTGACCTCGCCGATGATCCGGATGCCGAGGCCGGGCCCGGGGAACGGCTGGCGCCAGACCATCGCCGGAGGCAGCCCGAGCTCTTCGCCGGCCCGCCGCACCTCGTCCTTGAACAGCGTGCGCAACGGCTCGACCAACTGGAACTTGAGGTCGTCCGGCAGCCCGCCCACGTTGTGGTGCGACTTGATGTTCGCGGTGCCCGTGCCGCCGCCCGACTCGACCACGTCCGGGTAGAGCGTGCCCTGCACGAGGAAGTCCACCGGCCCGTCGGCGAGGATCGCGCGCTGCTCGTCCTCGAAGACCCGGATGAACTCCCGGCCGATGATCTTGCGCTTCTCCTCCGGGTCGGTGACGCCCGACAGCGCCTTGAGGAAGCGCTCCGAGGCGTCCACCACGCGCAGCTTGACGCCGGTCACCTCGACGAAGTCCCGCTCGACCTGCTCCGCCTCGCCCTTACGCAGCAGGCCATGGTCGACGAACACGCAGGTCAGCCGGTCACCGATGGCCCGCTGCACGATCGCGGCCGCCACCGCGGAGTCCACGCCGCCCGACAGGCCGCAGATCGCGCGGCCGTCGCCCACCTGGGCGCGCACCGCCTCCACGGCGTCCTCGACGATGTTGAGCATGGTCCAGGAGGGACGGCAGCCCGCCGCCTCCAGGAAGTGCTTGAGCACCTGCTGCCCGTGCTCGGAATGGAGCACCTCAGGGTGGAACTGCACGCCGTACAGGCCGCGCGCGGGGTCCTCCATCGCGGCGACCGGGGTGGCGTCGGTGGCGGCCGTGACGGCGAACCCGGCAGGGGCGCCGACCACCGAGTCGCCGTGGGACATCCAGACGGTCTGGGCGGCCGGGAGACCGGCGAACAGCCGTCCCTCGTCGACGACCTTGAGCGCGGTCCCGCCGAACTCGGCGGAGCCGGTCCTGGCGACCTCGCCGCCGAGCGCCTGGGCCATGGCCTGGAAGCCGTAGCAGATGCCGAAGGTCGGCACCCCGGTCTCGAACAGGCCGTCCGGCACCGGCGGGGCGCCCTCGGCGTACACCGACGAAGGTCCGCCGGACAGGATGATCGCCTTGGGCTTCCGCTCCAGCATCTCGGAGACCGGCATGGACGACGGGACGATCTCGGAGTAGACGTGGCACTCACGCACCCGTCGGGCGATCAGCTGCGCGTACTGCGCGCCGAAGTCCACGACGAGCACCGTGTCGAACTCGGACACTGGAAAGGACCCCCATGAAGGCAGCGAGGCGGTAACGCCAGTCTATCGGCGCGGTGACGCGTACCGCCCGGCCACACTCACCCGTCGGGCGACGGAGGTCCGGTGATCTCCACGATGGGCAGGCGCAGCGCCCCCGGCGCGGACGCCGGGACCACTGGCCGTACGGGCGCGACCGGGGTGAGCCGCACGTACGGCGAGCCGGGGGCGGGGCGGCGGTCCCGCTCGCCCTTGTTCGGCCACAGCGCCATCGCGCGCTCGGCCTGGGCGGTGATCGTGAGGGAGGGGTTCACCCCGAGGTTCGCCGACACGGCGGAGCCGTCGACGACGTGCAGGCCGTCGTACCCGTAAACGCGGTGGTAGGGGTCGATCACACCCGTCTCGGGCGAGTCGCCGATCGCGCAGCCGCCGAGGAAATGCGCCGTAGCCGGGATGTCGAACAGGTCGAGCCAGGAACCGCCGGGCATGCCGCCGACCTCCTCCGCCGCCAGGCGTACGGCCTCGTGCCCGGCCGGGATCCAGGTGGGGTTCGGCTCGCCGTGGCCCGGCCCCGCCCGCAGCCTGCCGCCCTTCATGGACAGCGTGATCGAGTTGTCCTTGGCCTGCATGACCAGGGCGATGACCGCGCGCTCCGACCACCCGCGGTGGTTGACCAGCCGGGCCAGCACGCGTGGCCGCCGCAGCGCCGCGCCCAGGAACTTCAGCCACCGGGGAGCCCGGCCGCCGCCGTCCACGAGCAGCGTGCGCAGCAGGCCCATGGCGTTGGAGCCGTCGCCGTACCTGACCGGCTCGATGTGCGTCTCCGCGTCCGGATGGATCGAGGAGGTGATCGCCACGCCGCGGTTGAGCTTGACGCCCTTCGTGGCGAGGCGCTCGAAGCCGAGCAGCGCCTCGGAGTTCGTCCTCGTCAGCGCGCCGAGCCGGGGCGAGATCCGGGGCAGCGTCGTCGCCCTCAGCCGGTGGAGCAGGAGCTGGGTGCCGTACGTGCCGGCCGCGAAGACCACCTGGGCGGCGGTCAGCGTGCGGGTGGAGCCGAACACCCCGGTGCGCTTCACCGTGATCTCGTAGCCGCCCTCGACGGGCCGTACGCCGGTCACGGTGGTCTCCGGGTGGACCCTGGCCCCGGCCTTCTCGGCCAGGTAGAGGTAGTTCTTGATCAGCATGTTCTTGGCGCCGTGGCGGCAGCCGGTCATACACTCGCCGCACTCGACACAGCCGCGTCGGCGTGGCCCCACCCCGCCGAAGTAGGGGTCGTCGACCTCGGCCCCCGGCTCGCCGAAGAACACCCCGACCGGTGCGAGGCGGAAGGTGTGGCCGACGCCCATCCGCTCCGCGACCTTCCTCATCACCTCGTCGGCGGCGGTCACCGTGGGGTTCTCCACCACGCCGAGCATCCGTTTGGCCTGGTCGTAGTAGGGGGCGAGCTCCGCCTTCCAGTCGGTGATGTGGCGCCACTGCGGGTCCTCGTAGAACGGGGCGAGGGGCTCGTACAGCGTGTTGGCGTAGACGAGCGAGCCGCCGCCCACGCCGGCCCCGGCCAGCACCATCACGCCGTTGGCGCCGCGCAGGACGTGGATGCGCTGGATGCCCTTGAGGCCGAGCGCGGGAGCCCACAGGAAGTCCCTGGCCCGCCACGAGGTCTTGGGCAGGGTCTTCTCGTCGAACCGCCGGCCGGCCTCGATGACGCCGACCGAGTAACCCTTCTCAGTGAGCCGCAGCGCGGTCACACTCCCGCCGAACCCCGACCCGATCACCACAACGTCGTAATCCACAACCCCACCCATCCCATCCCCACCACCGTGATCTTGTAGTTTGTCGCACGGATGGCCGCTCACCTGGGCGCCTATTCGTCGTGATCTTGCAGTAATTCCGCGGATGACCCCCCGACCTCGTCTTTCGCATGTCGTGATCATGCAATCGCATGATCACGGTGGATGTCGTCCGAGGTGAGAGGCCGATAGAGAGTTTTTCTGCATGATCACGGAGGGTTCCGCTCCAGCTCAAGGCGTACGCCTGCGACAAACTGCAAGATCACGGCATGAGGGGGGCTTCATGAGGGGGGCTTTATGGGTGGGGTTATTTGAGGTGGAGGCGTTTCATGGTTTTGAGCACGCCGGAGAGGGTGTCGGCGTACTTGTCGTAGGTCATGCCGAGGATCGGCTCGAAGCCCAGCCACGTGGCCTGGCTCGACACCGTCTGGACCTCCGTGTACTTCAGCAGGCCTTCGGCCCCGTGGCGGCGGCCGAGCCCGGACGACCTCATCCCGCCCATCGGCGCGTCATAGGAGGCGTACGCCGAGCCGTACCCCTCATTGATGTTGACGGTGCCCGCCTTGATCCGGGCGGCGAGGCGGCGGCCCCGCGCGACGTCCCTGGTCCAGATCGAGGCGTTCAGCCCGTACGCCGTGTCGTTGGCCGCGCGGACCGCCTCGTCGTCGTCCCTGAAGCGGTAGAGCGACACGACCGGCCCGAACGTCTCGTCCCTGCAGACGGCCATGTCCTCGCCGACGCCGTCGAGCACGGTCGGCTCGTAGAAGAACGGGCCGAGGTCGGGCCGCGGCCGGCCACCCGTCAGCACCGTGGCGCCCTTGGCGACCGCGTCCTCGACGTGCGCGACGACCGCGTCGAGTTGCCGCTGCGAGGTGAGCGAGCCCATCTGCGGGTCCCAGTCGAGGCCGGGGCCGATCCTCATGTTCTCCACCGCCCGCACGAACTTGTCGCGGAAGGCGGCGGCGACGGCCTCGTGCACGTAGATCCGCTCGATCGAGAGGCACAGCTGCCCGGCATTGGTGAAGCAGGCCCGGATCGCGCCCTGCGCCGCGACGTCGAGGTCGGCGTCGTCGAGCACGACCATCGGGTTCTTGCCGCCGAGCTCCAGTGAGCAGCCGATGAGCCGCTTGGCCGCCTCTTCCGCGATCCTCCGCCCGCCGCGCGTCGAGCCGGTGAACGCGACGTAGTCGGCGCCGTCGATCAGCGGCTCGCCGATCTCCTCGGGGTCGCCGAGCACGACCTGCCAGATGTCGCGCGGCATGCCCAGCTCGGCCAGCAGGTCGATCGTCCACAGCGCGGACAGCGGGGTCTGGGTGTCGGGCTTGTGCACGACCGCGTTGCCGGCCATCAGGGCGGGGACGACGTCGGTGACGCCGAGGGCCAGCGGGTAGTTCCACGGGCTGATCACGGCGACCGTGCCCTTGGGGTGGCGCAGCTCGGTCGTACGGGTGGCGACCGGGAAGATGCCCTGCCTGCGCTTCGGCTCCAGCAGCCCGGCCGCCCGCCGCGCGTAGTAGAGCACGCAGCCCGCCACGTCGGCGACTTCCTCGTACGCGTGGCGGCGCGCCTTGCCCGTCTCCCACTGCACCACGTCGAGCAGGTCGGCGCGCCGGTCGAGCAGCGCGTCGTGGAGCCGGAGGAAGGGTTTGACCCGTTCGCGGACCGGCAGCGCCGCCCACGCCTCCCGCGCCTGCCCGGCCCTGGCGTACGCCTCCCGGACGTCGTCCCGGGTGGAGATCGGGACCTCGGCCAGGACGTCGCCGGTGAACGGCGCGAGGATCTCCCGCGTCTTGCCCTCGGAGGAGACGTGCGTGAGGATCCGGTCGACCATGGCCGCGTCGAGCGTCCGATTCATGGCACCCATGGCCGAAGAATATTCCGGAGCCTCGCTCCTGGCTACCGCCTGGTAATGGGCCGCTGGGCGCTCAGGACCGCGCGCAGCGTCTCCCCGAACTCGGCGGGGTGCGTGGTGAGCCCCACGTGGCCGCCGGGGAAGTGGACGAGCTCCGTGCCGAGGCGTTCTGCCAGGAAGGCGGCGGGACGATAGGGCAGCTCACCGACCGAGTCCGTGCCGGCCGCGAGCACGAGCCGGTCCGACAGCGCCGCCAGGCGGTCCACATCCGGCCTGTACGCCATGAAGCTCGGCACGATACGCCCGAGAAAGTACGACATATCCGTCAAGGCCCGGCCCGGCGGCGGCGCTATGGCCGCCGGGGGCTCGACGGGGTCGCCGGGCCTCCTGAGGCCGGCCGCGAACACCGCGGCCGCGGGCATGAGCCCCTCCCGGCGGAACGTGTCCGCGACGCGGGCGAGCAGCGCCCGGTGCTCGGCGGCGTCCGGCAGCACCTCGACCACCGGCGGCTCGTGCGCCACGACCCGCTCGACGCGCTCGGGGTGCGTGGTGAGCAGGTGCAGCGCGACGATCGCGCCGGAACTGCAGCCGGCCACGCGGGCGGGCGCGTCCGGAGACAGCAGGTCAAGCAGCCGCACCGCGTCGTCGGCGTGCCGCGCGACCCGCTGCTCGGCCTCCGGGTCGTCCAGGGGGCTGCGGGACAGGCCGCGCGGATCATAGGACGCGACCGTGTATTCGGCGGCCAGGCCGTCGGCGACCCCGTCGTAGGCGGCCGCGCCGCCCGTGCCGCCGGGGATCAGCAGGAGGAGCGGGCCGCTGCCGCGCACCTCGTAGCGCAGGGTGGCGCCGTCCACGCGCAGGCGGCCGACGATCGGGCTGGTCATGCGGGGTCTCCTTCGGGGCGCGAGGGCCAGTGCTCCAGGAGGGTGTGCAGGGCGTCGAGGCAGCGGATCCACGTGTCCTGCGCCGGGCGCTCGTGCGCGAACCCGCCCGCGGCCTCGAGGCTGGTGAAGCCGTGGAGCGTGCTGCGCATCAGCCGGACCGCGTCGGTCAGGTCGGGCTCCTCCAGCGCGTAGGCGCGCAGCATGCCGTAGGTCAGCTCGATCGCGCGTCGCGGCCCGGGAGCCCGGGCCACGAGCTCGGGATCGATCCGCATCGGGATCTGCGTCGCCAGGTATCGGCCCGGGTGGTCGTGGGCGTACTGCCGCCAGGCGTTCGCGTACGCGACCAGCGCGTCCTTCCCGGCCCGTCCGGCGATCGCCTCCGCGATCCGGAGGGTCTTCTCGTCGGCGGCGAGCAGCGCGATCCGCCCGCGCAGATCCTCCAGGCTGCGCACGTGCGCGTAGAGGCTGGCGTCCTTCACGCCGAGCCGCCGCGCCACCGCCGACATGGTCACGTGGTCGAGCCCGGCCTCGTCCGCCAGTTCGGCGCCGGCGAGCGTCACCCGGTCCGCCGTAAGCCCGGCCCTTCGCATCCGCCCATCCCTTCCTAGGACTATTAGGCACAACCTAGCAACCCTAGATCCCGGCCGTCGAACCCGTTTCCGATCCGATCCGTCTTGGAAGCATGAGGACATCGATCCGTACGGCCGGCGTTGTCGCCGCGCTGCTGGCCATGGGGGCCACCGGAGCCACGGCCTGCGCGGGTGGCCGTACGACTCCGGACTCGCCGCCCTCCCCCGCCGACCTGACCGGGAAGGTGCGGCTCGTCGCGTACGCGGGCTGCGACGAACTGACGGAAGGGCTGCGGCAGGCGGCCGCGCGGAACGTCACCCCCTGGGGCTTCGAGGAGAGCCTGCTCCTCATGGCCCGCTCCGATGTCGCCGCGGGCAGGGAGGCGGCGTCCGGGCAGCCGTCCCACTCGACCACCAACACCCACGAGGCGGGCGTGGACGAGCCCGACCTCGTGAAGACGGACGGCGAACGGGTGGTCACGGTCACGGCGGGCGTGCTGCGCGTCGTGGACGCGAGGAGCCGGAAGGTCACGGCGACGCTGCGGCTCGTCCCCGAGGACCAGTCGTGGGCCCAGGCCGACCTGCTGGTCCACGGCGACCGCGCGCTCGTGCTGTTCGAGGGTGGCGGGGTGATTCCCTTCGGGACGACGGCCAGGCCCGCGGACGGTCCCGGCGGCCCGAGATACGTCCTCGTGGACCTGTCCGGCGAGCCGCGCGTCCTCGGCGCGATGACCGTGCGGGGGCACCACGTCGACGCCCGGCAGACCGGCTCCGTGGTGCGGCTCGTCGCCAGGTCCCAGCCGGCGATCGTCTTCCCCCCGCCGAAGGGGAACGAGGCGGAGAAGGAACTGCTCGAAGGCAACCGTCAGGCCGTGCTGTCCGCCCCCGCGGACGCGTGGCTGCCGTCGTACGACGTCGAGTCCGGCGGTGTGAGCCGCACCGAGCGGGTCGCCTGCGACCGGGTCAGCCATCCCGAGCGCTTCACCGGGGCCTCGATGCTGACCATCCACACGATCGACCTGGCCGCCGCCACGCCGTTCGGCTCGCCCACGCCGATCGCGGTCGCGGCCGACGGCGACACCGTGTACGGGACGGCGGGCAGCCTATACGTCACCAGCAACCCGCTGTGGTGGGCGGCCCGCCCGATCGACGTGGCGCCCATCCCCGGCGCGACGGCCACCGCGCCCACGCCCACCGCTCCCCCCGAGCGCACGGAGGTGCACCGCTTCGACGTCTCCGCCCCCGGCGCCCCGCGCTACGTCGCCTCGGGATCGGTGCCGGGACGGCTGCTGAACCAGTACTCCCTGTCGGAGTACGACGGCCATCTGCGGGTGGCGACGACCAGCGGCGCGGAGGCGTCCGGCAGCGAGAGCGGCGTGTACGTGCTCGACGCCGGCACGCTCTCCCCGACCGGCTCGGTGACGGGCCTCGGCAGGGGCGAACGGATCTACTCCGTCCGGTTCATGGACGGCCTCGGCTACGTGGTGACGTTCCGCCAGACCGACCCCCTGTACGCGCTGGACCTGCGTGACCCGGCCGCGCCGAAGGTCACCGGCGAGCTGAAGATCACCGGCTTCTCCGCCTATCTCCACCCGGCGGGCGAGGGGCGGTTGATCGGCGTGGGCCAGGAGGCGAGCGATGAGGGCCGCACGCTCGGCACGCAGATCTCGCTGTTCGACGTCTCCGACCCGGCCGCGCCCGCCGTGCTGTCGCGGTTCCACCAGGAGCGGTCGGGCTCGGAGGCCGAGTGGGACCCGCACGCCTTCCTCTACTGGCCCGCCACCGGGCTGGCCGTGCTCCCGCTCGTGAACTGGACCGAGGGCGGGATCGCGGGGAGCGCCGCCCTCGCCCTGCGGGTGGGCGACCGCGAGATCACCAAGCTGGGCGTCGTCAGCCACCCGGGGCAGGCCGGCAGGAGCGGCTTCGCCCCCGCCGGCCAGGGCATCCGCCGTTCCCTCGTCATCGGCGACGACCTGTGGACCCTGTCCGACAACGGCCTCAAGGTCAGCGACGCGGCCACGCTGGCCGACCGGGCGTGGATCCCCTTCGGCTGACGGTCAGCTTCCGCTCCCCCGCGCCTTCGCGAGGTCGCGCGGGGGCGCGACGGGAACGATCTCCGGCGCGCCGAGGCGGATCGCGTCGGCCTCCTGGTCGGTGTCCTGCTCCTGGGAGGCCCGCTCCGCCTCGACCCGCTTGGTGTAGTACTCGACCTCGCGCTTGACCTGATCGCCGTCCCAGCCGAGCGGGCCGGCCATGAGCTCGGCGGCCTCCCCCGCGACCGCGGTGCCCCGGTGGAAGGTCTCGATTGAGATGCGGGTGCGCCGGGTCAGCGCGTCGTTGAGGTGCCGCGCGCCCTCGTGCGTCGCGGCGTACACGATCTCCGCCCGCAGGTAGTCGTCGGCGCCGTCGAGGGGCCGGCCGAGCGAGGGGTCGGCCTCGATGATCGCGAGCACCTCGTCGATCAGCGAGCCGTACCGCTCCAGCAGGTGCTCGATCCTCGCCACGTGCAGTCCCGAGGAGCGCGCCATGCGGTGGCGGGAGTTCCACAGCGCCTGGTAGCCCTCCGCGCCGACGAGCGGCACCTGGTCGGTGCACGACGGCGGCACGCGCTGGTCGAGGCCGAGCGCGACCGCGTCCACCGCGTCGGCCGCCATGACCCGGTACGTCGTGAACTTGCCGCCGGCCACCATGACCAGCCCGGGCACGGGGTGGGCGACGACGTGCTCGCGCGAGAGCTTCGAGGTCTCCTCGGACTCCCCGGCCAGCAGCGGCCGCAGCCCGGCGTACACGCCCTCGACGTCGTCCCTGGTCAACGGCACCGCGAGGACGGAGTTGACCTGGTCGAGCAGGTAGTCGATGTCCGCCCGGGAGGCAGCGGGGTGTGCCTTGTCCAGGTTCCAGCGGGTGTCGGTGGTGCCGATGACCCAGTGCCGCCCCCAGGGGATGACGAACAGCACGGACTTCTCGGTGCGCATGATCAGGCCGCTGCGCGAGTGGATGCGGTCGCGCGGCACCACGAGGTGGATGCCCTTGGACGCCCGCACGTGGATCTGTCCCCGGCCGCCGACGAGTTGCTGGATGTCGTCTGTCCACACGCCGGTGGCGTTGACCACCTGGCGGGCCCGCACGTCCAGTTCCGCGCCGGTCTCCAGGTCGCAGACCCGCACTCCGGTGACCCGCTCCCCCTCCCGCAGGAAGCCGATCGCCTGCACCCGCGAGGCGACGTGCGCGCCGTACGTCGCGGCGGTGCGCAGCGTGGTCATCACGTAGCGGGCGTCGTCCACCTGGGCGTCCCAGTACTGCACGGCGCCGGTGAACGCCGACCGCCGCAGCGACGGGATGACCCGCAGGGCCTGGCGGCGGGTCAGGTGGCGGTGCCCGGGCACGCCCCGGGTGAGGCCGAAGGACAGCCCGAGCGTGTCGTAGAGCACGAGCCCCGCCCCGATGTACGGCCGCTCCCAGCCCGCGTGGGTGAGCGGATACAGGAAGGGCACCGGCCTGACCAGGTGCGGCGCGATCCGCTTGAGCAGCAGGGCACGCTCCCGCAGGGCCTCTCTGACCAGGTCGAAGTTGAGCTGCTCCAGGTAGCGCAGCCCGCCGTGGATCAGCTTCGACGACCGCGAGGACGTGCCCGAGGCGAAGTCGCGCGCCTCGACGAGGCCGACGGAGAGCCCGCGGGTCGCGGCGTCGAGCGCGACGCCCGCGCCGACCACGCCGCCGCCGATCACGACGACGTCGAGTTCCTGCGCCTCCATCCGTGCCAGGGCTGCGGTGCGTTCCGCCGGGCCGAGTCGCGCCGTGCCCATCCTCGCCGTCATAAAGCTCCTTCTGTACCGCTTGCACCTGTGCCGAGTAAATCTACCCACGAGTAGCCACCCGGGAATCCATCCTTTTCGCCCACTTTTCCGATGATCTCCGGAAAGTCGGTGAACTCGTCCCCGCGCCAGGCGCTCGGCGGACGGCCGGAGCCGCCCGCGCGCCCGCTCCGGGACCCGCGGCGGCACTTGCGGGCCGTACGCGGAAGGATGGCGGCATGAGCGTGACTCTCTCCGATGCCCGCGTCGTCACTCCCGACGGCGTGCACGACGGCTGGCTGACCATCGAGGACGGCAGGATCACCCACATAGGGCGCGGACAGGCGCCGCGCGACGGGTTCGGCCTGGGCGGACGCACCGTCGTCCCCGGTTTCGTCGACATCCACAGCCACGGCGGCGCCGGGGGGAGCTTCCCTGAGGGGAACCCGGAGACCGCCGCCGAGGTCGCCGCCTTCCATCTCGGACGCGGCACGACCACCCTCATGGCCAGCCTGGTCACCGCCGCGCCGGACACGCTCACGCGGGCCGCCGCGTCGCTCGCCGACCTGTGCGAGCAGGGCCTGCTCGCCGGCGTCCACTTCGAGGGGCCGTACATCGCCCGGTCGCGGTGCGGGGCGCACGAGCCCGCGCTGCTGCGCGAGCCTGACCGGGCGGAGTTCCGGGCGCTGGTCAAGGCGGGGCGCGGGCACGTACGGATGCTGACGATCGCCCCGGAACTGCCTAACGCGCTCGACGTGATCAGGGACGCCGCCGCCGAGGGGATCGTCGCGGCCCTCGGGCACAGCGACGCCACCTACGAGCGGACGCTCGACGGCATCGAGGCGGGGGCGAGCGTGGCGACCCACCTCTACAACGCGATGCCGCCGCTGGGCCACCGCGCGCCCGGCCCGGTCGCCGCGCTGCTGCAGGACGAGCGGGTGACGGTGGAACTCATCAACGACGGGGTCCACGTCCACCCGGCCATGCTGCGCCTGGCCATGGACGCGGCGGGCGCGGACCGCACGGCGCTGGTCACCGACGCCATGGCGGCGGCCGGCATGGGCGACGGGCGCTACCCGCTCGGCCCGATGACCGTCGACGTCGTCGACGGGGTGGCCAGGATCGCCTCCGGCGTCTCCGGGGAGCCGGGCCCGATCGCGGGCAGCACGCTCACGATGGACGTGGCCTTCCGCCGCACGGTGCGTGAGGTCGGGCGGTCGCTGGTGGACGCCGCCCGCATGACCTCCCTCACCCCCGCCCGCGTCCTCGGCCTGGACGGCGAGGTCGGCTCGATCACGGTCGGCAGGTACGCCGATCTGGTCGTGCTCGACGACGACCTGGAGGTCGCCGGCGTGATGCGGCGCGGCGCCTGGGCCCGCCACCCCTGACCGGCGGCCCCGGCCCCCTCTGGTGGCGCGGCGCGTTCACGGGATGATCCCGCGGCGGCGGAAGCCGGCGAAGATGTCCAGGAACATCTTCCTGGTGTCGACGAACTCGTGGAATCCGAACCGCCGCGCCTTGGAGCCGTCCGCGATGAAGTCGTAGTCCCAGGAGAAGACGGCGTCGCCGAAGCGCCAGGACGACACCTCCTCGTAGGAGTTCTTCATCAGGCCGTGCCGCTCGACCATCGAGTCCCACAGCGGCCCCTTGTCCGCCATGACGACCTCCAGCGACATCGGGAGCGGCGGCGCAACCTCAAGGCCGAAGAAGCGGGCGATCTCCGGCCACATCTCCTCCCACCGGAAGAGATCGCCGTTGTTGATGTTGAACGCCTGGTTGGCGCAGGCCTCACTGGTCGCCGCCCACACCGTGGCCTTGGCCAGCAGCGTCGCGTCGGTCATCTCCAGCAGCGCGTGGTAGGCCCCCGGCCTGCCGGGGAACCGCAGCGGCAGGCCCAGCTCCCTGGAGACGGCCGCGTACACCGCGATCACCATGGCGAGGTTCATCGGGTTGCCGAGGGCGAACCCGCACACGACCGAGGGACGCAGCGCGGACCACGTCCACGCCTTGCCCCTCTGGCGTTCTTCGAGGAAGTTCTGCTGGTCCACGTTGAACTCCGGCGGCATGTGGTGGGGGTCGTCCTCCCGCGCGGGCGTCTTGAACGGCCCGAGATGCGCGCCGTACACCTTGTAGCCCTGCATCAGGCTGACGTGGCGCAGGCCGGGTGCGGCGGCCTCCACCGCCTCGACGACGTTCACCAGCATGGCGAGGTTGGGCGGCACCAGTTCCGCCCAGGTCGGCCGGTCCTGGTAGGCGGCGTAGAAGACGTGGGTGACGCGGTCGAGGCCGCGCAGCCGCTCCCGGCGGTCCTCCGCGTCCAGCAGGTCCACGGCGATGTGCCTGACCCGGCCCGCGTCGGTCCCGCCCCGCCGGGACAGGCCGATCACGTCCCAGTCTCCGAGCTCCACGAGATGATCGATCAGATTGCGGCCGATGACGCCATTCGCCCCGACGACGAGGGCGACCTTGTGGTCCGTGTCCATGGTCCAAGCTTCGGGCGGCCGCTGAGATTAGTCCAAGACATGGATTTCACAGCTCCGATAATCTCTGTTCATGGCAAGCCTGCGGCAGCTCGAATATCTGGTCGCGATCGTGGACGAGGGGTCGTTCACCAGGGCGGCCGAACTCCTCCACGTGTCCCAGCCCGCGCTGTCCCACCAGGTGCGGGCGCTCGAACGCGAGGTCGGCGGCCCGCTGCTCGAACGGCTCCCGCGAGCGGTGCGGCTCACCGCGATGGGCCGGGCGATGCTGCCGCACGCCCGGGCCGCGCTGGCCGACGCGGAGCGGGCGCGGTGCGCGGCACGGCAGGCCGGTGGGCTGGAGACCGGTGAGCTCCAGGTCGCGACCCTCTACTCGGTGAGCCTCGGCGTGCTGCCGCCCGCGCTGCGCGCCTGGCGGCGCTCACATCCCGGCGTACGGGTCAGGCTGTTCGAGCATCCGCACGCCGAGCAGTTGCGCGAGGCGATGCTGGCCGGCCAGGCGGACCTCGCCATCGGGCCCGCCCCGCGCGACTGGGACGGCCAGATCACGCCGCTCGGGACCGAACCGTTCCTCGTCGTGCTCCCCGCGGACGACCCGGCGGGCCGCCCGGCCGACGACGAGGACGCTCGGGACGACGCCGGGGACGACGCCGGGGACGACGCCGGGGAGTCTGTGGATCTGGCGGCGCTGGCCGGCCGCGACTGGGTGCACTTCGCGCCGGGCAACGGGCTCGGTGAGATCCTCGACCAGGCGTGCGCGGCCGCCGGGTTCCAGGCGCGGGCCGCCGTGCGCACCGAGCAGACCGCCGCCGCGCCCGTCCTCGCCGCCGCCGGGCTGGGGCCCACCCTGGTGCCCGCCAACGTCATCCCGCCCCACTTCGACGGACGCGTGCTGTGGCCCAGGCCGCCCGTGGAGCGCGTCATGACGGCCTACACGCGGGGCCGCCCCGATCCCCTCGCCGCCGCCTTCGTGGCGACCCTGGGGCGTGCCGCCCGCCTCGTGCCCGCCCACGTACGCGCCCGTCGCTGAGGCCCGCCGCCGGCCCTACGCCGACCGGTCACCCGCGCGGCGGGAACGACTCAGCGCCAGCCCGCTGACGACCGCGGCGGCCGGCCCCACCACCAGGGCGACGTAGCCCCCGACTATCCCGTAGCCGGCGCCGGGACCACCGTCGGCGGCGGCCACGACCAGGCCGCCGACGACCGTGCCGGTCAGCCCGGCCACCAGCGCCACGACGGCCCCGCTTCTCGCGTCGCCGACGCGGATACGGCCCGCGGAGCGGGCCAGGGCCAGCCCGCCGACGGCCACGCCGGCCAGCCCCAGCACCATGGCCACCAGGGCCCAGAGGCGTCCTGCGGTCATGGTGTAGGCGCCGGCCGGCTCAACCAGGAGATGGACCACCGGCGACGTCGCCTGCCCGGCGGATCCGAGCAGGGCGGTCGGGGCGGCGGCGAACAGGTGACGCACGGACATGAGGTGCTCTTTCTCCTCGTACGACGGGACGTGACCCGAGCATGTCCGCCGGACCCGCCGCCCGTCGTCCGCCGTGGGCGGGCCGTTCACGCTGCCGCCGGCGCCGCACCCCGCTGCCGCGTACGCCACGGGGGCGGCGCGAGTACCGCGGGGGCGGTAGCCGGCCGATCATCCGCGCGGAGGAGTCCCCCGCGCCCGCGCCGGGCTAGGGTGCGCGCATGAGGACAGTCCGGCCCGGTGTCATAGACGGGGCGATCGCCGTCTGCGTGGCGGCGGCGCTGGTGGTCACAGGGCTGTCCAAGCAGGACCCCGCGACCGGCCTCGATCCGGTCGGCTTCGCGCTGCTCGCGTCCGGCGGCCTGGCGCTGGCCGCCGGACGCCGCGCACCGGTCCCCGTCCTGGCCGTCACCGGGCTGTGCGCGGTGGGTTACCAGGCGGCCGGTTTCGACGTGCCCGCCGTCGCGTTCCTGTTCGCGGTGTACGCCGCGATGCGGGCGGGACACCGCGCCGTCACGGTGGCGGCGAGTGTGACGATGCTGGCCGCGCTCCCTCTCGCGGCCATGGCCTCGGGCCTGCACGACACGGGCGCGGCGCTCGCGCAGGCTCGTGGCGCCCTCGAACTGGCCTGGCTGATCGCGGCCGGCGCGGCGGGCGAGGCGCTGCGGCAGGCCGAGCGGCGGGCCGAGGAGGCCGAGCGGACCCGTGAGGAGACCGCGCGCCGCCGCGCCGACGAGGAGCGGCTGCACATCGCGCGGGAGTTGCACGACTCTTTGACCCACCAGATCTCGGTCATCAAGGTGCAGGCCGAAGTCGCCGTGCACGTGGCGCGCAAGCGGGGGGAGCAGGTGCCGGAGGCCCTGCTCGCTATCAGGGACGCCGGCCGTGAGGCGGCTCGCGAGCTGCGGGCGACCCTGGAGGCGCTGCGCGACGACGAGAACCCGGCGCGTGGGCTCGACCACGTCCCCGACCTGGTGCGACGCGCCCGTACGACCGGCCTGGACGCGACGCTGACGATCGAGGGACAGCGAGACGACGTGCCGGCCGCGGTGGACAGGACCGCCTACCGGATCGTCCAGGAGTCGCTCACCAACGTCGCCAGGCACGCCTCCGCCACCACGGCGACGGTCCGGATCGGCTACCGTCCCGGCGCCCTGGTCGTGCGGGTCGACGACGACGGGAAGGCATGTCCGGGCGCCGCGCCCGTGCCCGGCGTCGGACTGCTCGGGATGCGCGAACGCGTCACCGCCCTCGGCGGTCACCTCCGCGCGGAGCCGCGCGGCGAGGGCGGCTTCACCGTCCACGCCGAACTGCCGGTGCCGCCGTGATCCGGGTCCTGCTGGCCGACGACCAGCCGCTCCTGCGCAGCGGATTCCGCGCGCTTCTCGACCTCGAAGACGACATCGAGGTGGTCGCCGAGGCGGGCGACGGGATGGAGTGCCTGGCCCTGGTCGGGGAGCATCTGCCCGACATCGCCCTCGTCGACATCCAGATGCCGGCCGCCGACGGCATCGAGGTGACCCGGCGCATCGCCGCGGACCCGGCCCTCGCCGGGGTGCACGTCGTCATCCTGACCAACTACGGCCTGGACGAGTACGTCTTCGACGCGTTGCGCGCCGGCGCCGCCGGTTTCCTCGTCAAGGACATCGTGCCGGAGGACTTCCTGCACGCCGTACGCGTCGCCGCGCGCGGCGACGCCCTGCTGGCGCCGTCGATCACCCGCAAGCTGATCGACCGGTACGTGACCCAGCCGCTCCATCTGGGCGCCGGGATCGAGCTGGGGGAGCTGACCAACCGCGAGCGCGAGGCCGTCGCCCTGGTCGCCCGCGGCCTGTCCAACGAGCAGATCGCCGAACGCATGGTGATCAGCCCGCTGACCGCCAAGACCCACATCAACCGGGCCATGGCCAAGCTGCACGCGCGTGACCGCGCGCAGCTCGTGGTCATCGCCTACGAGTCGGGCCTGGTGACCCCGCGCGACCGCTGACCCCCGGCGCTCGGGCGTACGGAGCGGGGCAGGGCGTACGGAGCGGGGCAGGACGCCCGGAGCGGGAGCCGGCCCCCGCTCCGGGTGACACCTCAGCGCTGCGGCGGGGCGACGACGACCTCGACGCGCTGGAACTCCTTGAGGTCGGAGTAGCCGGCCGTGGCCATCGTGCGGCGCAGCGCGCCGAGCAGGTTCATCGAGCCGTCGGCCAGCGACGACGGGCCGTGCAGGATCTCCTTGAGCGTGCCGATCGTGCCGAACTCGACCCGCTTGCCGCGCGGCAGCTCGGGGTGGTGGGCCTCCGACCCCCAGTGGAACCCGCGGCCGGGGGCCTCGGTGGCCCGCGCGAGCGGCGAGCCCACCATGACGGCGTCGGCGCCGCAGGCGATCGCCTTGGCGATGTCGCCGGAGCCGCCCATGCCGCCGTCGGCCACGACGTGGACGTACCGGCCGCCGGACTCGTCCATGTAGTCGCGGCGGGCCGCGGCCACGTCGGAGATCGCGGTCGCCATCGGCACGACCACGCCCAGCACGTTGCGCGTGGTGTGCGACGCGCCGCCGCCGAAGCCGACGAGCACGCCTGCCGCGCCGGTCCGCATGAGGTGCAGCGCGGCCGTGTACGTCGCGCAGCCGCCCACGATGACGGGGACGTCGAGCTCGTAGATGAACTGCTTGAGGTTGAGCGGCTCGGCCTGGCCCGACACGTGCTCGGCGGAGACCGTCGTGCCGCGGATCACGAAGATGTCCACGCCCGCGTCGATCACGGCCTTGTGGTGCTGCACGGTGCGCTGCGGCGACAGCCGTACGGCGGTGGTGACACCGGCGGAACGGATCTCCTCGATGCGCCGGCCGATCAGCTCGTCCCTGATCGGCGCGGTGTAGATCTCCTGCAGCCGCCGGGTCGCGGCCTCCCTGTCGAGGGTCGCGACCTCCTCGAGCAGCGGCGCCGGGTCCTCGTAGCGGGTCCAGAGGCCTTCGAGGTCGAGCACGCCGAGGCCGCCGAGGCGTCCGATCTCGATGGCCGTCTGCGGCGACACGACGCTGTCCATCGGGCTCGCCACGAGCGGAGAGTCGAACCGGTAGGCGTCGATCTGCCAGGAGATCGACACCTCCTCCGGGTCGCGGGTGCGCCGGGAGGGCACGATGCCGATCTCGTCCAGCGCGTAGGCACGCCGTCCGCTCTTGCCGCGCCCGATCTCCACCTGTGTCATATCGCTTGTTCTTTCCGTTTCTTCGGGTGCGAACTATCGCCCGTGGTAGTTCGGGGCCTCGACCGTCATCTGGATGTCGTGCGGGTGGCTCTCCTTGAGCCCGGCCGTGGTGATCGGCATGAGCTGCGCCTTCTCGTGCAGTTCCTCGATCGTCCGGGAGCCGGTGTACCACATGCCCTGCCGCAGGCCGCCGACCAGCTGGTGGGCCACCGCCGCGACCGGGCCGCGGTAGGGCACCTGGCCCTCGATGCCCTCGGGGATGTACTTGTCCTCCCCGGACACCTCGGCCTGCGCGTACCTGTCCTTGCTGAACGACGCGCCGCCGCGCTCGCGGTTGCGCACCGCGCCGAGCGAGCCCATGCCCCGGTACGACTTGAACTGCTTGCCGTTGATGAAGATCAGCTCGCCGGGCGACTCCTCGCAGCCGGCCAGCAGCGAGCCCAGCATGACCGTGTCGGCCCCCGCCGCCAGCGCCTTGGCGATGTCGCCCGAGTACTGCAGGCCGCCGTCGCCGATGACCGGGACGCCCACGGGCCCGCACGCCAGCGCCGCCTCGTAGATGGCGGTGAGCTGCGGCGCGCCCACGCCGGCGACGACCCGGGTGGTGCAGATCGAGCCGGGCCCGACGCCCACCTTGACGGCGTCGGCGCCCGCGTCGACCAGCGCCTGCGCGCCCGCGCGGGTGGCGACGTTGCCCCCTATGACGTCGACCCGGCCGTTGGCCTTGATCTTGGCGATCATGTCGCAGACACCCCGCGAGTGCCCGTGCGCGGTGTCGACGATGATGACGTCGGCGCCCGCGTCGATCAGCGTCATGGCGCGCTCCTCGGCGTCGCCCGCGACGCCGACCGCCGCGCCGACCATGAGACGGCCGTCGGCGTCCTTGGTCGCGATGGGGTACTGCTCGCTCTTGGTGAAGTCCTTGACCGTGACGAGGCCCTGCAGGCGGCCTGCCCCGTCCACGAGCGGAAGCTTCTCGACCTTGTTCTGCCGCAGCAGCCGGAACGCCTCGTCGCGGTCGACGCCCACCGGCGCCGTCACGAGCGGCATCGGGGTCATGACGTCGCGCACGGCCCTGCGCTGGTCGCTCTCGAACCGCATGTCGCGGTTGGTGACAATGCCCACGAGCACGCCGTCCACGTCGGTGACCGGGACCCCGGAGATCCGGTAGGTCGCGCACAGCCGCTCGACGTCGGCGAGGGTGTCGTCGGGGGAACAGGTCACCGGGTTGGTGACCATTCCCGCCTCCGACCGCTTGACCAGGTCGACCTGCTGCGCCTGCTCCTCGATCGAGAGGTTGCGGTGGAGTATGCCGATGCCGCCCTGCCGGGCCATCGCGACCGCCATCCGCGCCTCGGTCACCGTGTCCATCGCGGCCGACACCAGCGGGATGCGCAGCGTGACGTTCCTGGACAGCCGCGTCGTCGTGTCCGCCTCCCCCGGCTGCAGGTCCGAATAAGCGGGAACGAGGAGCACGTCGTCGAACGTGAGTCCCGGTTCGGTGAACTTGGCCATCTGCTGCACCCCTCCTGCGCCGCGGCTCCCGCGCGTGGGTCCCCCACCGGACCCGAGGTCAGTCTAGTGGTCGTCTCAAACCGCAAACCGGCAGACCTGTCAAGAGGGCCGGCACAAAAAGTGGGGGGACCGGCTCCCGGTCCCCCCACTTCCACGCGTCGCGCCTGCCACTCCGTCGAGCCCCCCTCCGTGCCCGGCGGTCGCGGCGTTCCCGGCTAACGCTGGGTCAAGGATGCGTCACGGAACGTCAACGCGCAATGGCGTAACGTGCAACTGCACAAAGATGCATTTCCGCTTTCGAAAACGCGACCGAAAGGAAATGTGATCGCCCGCATCCCTGCAAAAGCCGCCGCATCCGGTCGTACCGAATGTGCGAACGGGACGGACAGCGCGGAAAAGCCGAGCTATTCTCACGACGCGAAGCGATGCGGGGATGAGGCGGAAGTCGGGGCGCGGGACGCCGGGAGCCGTTTTCGCACCACGGGCCAGTGCGGCCGATGCGACCAGCGCGGTCCGATCAGCGCTGGGGACCATGTGTGACCACCGACGGAGCGAGCATGAGCACGACGCGCAACGCCCATCCCCAGACCGGCCCTCTCGAAGGCCTCGGCCTCTCCCCCTGCCAGGCGGCCCTCTACACGGCGATGCTGCGGCTGCATCGCGCCACGCTGACGGAGCTGGCCGAGGTGGTCGGCAGGCCCGCGGAGGACGTGCTCGACGCCCTGGACGGGCTCGTACGGCTCGGCGCGGTGGACCGGCGGCGGGAGGAGTTCTCCGTACGGCACCCGGCCGCGGCGATCGGGCGGCTGGTGGCGGAGCGGCTGGACCGCATGGCCAGGGAGACCCGCCAGATCGACGAGGTGCTCGCCGCGGCCGGCCGTCTGGCCCATCACTACGACGCCGGCCGCGACTGGCGCAGCGGCAGGTTCTCCGTCGAGCCGATGAGCGGCGCGGACGAGCTCTGCGAGAGCGTCATCGGGCTCGCGCTGCAGGCGCCCCCCGCCGAGCTGGTCATGGCCGTGCCCGACCGCCGGACCATGGCCAGGTTCGCGGACGGGTACGGCGGCCAGTGGCTCCAGGCCGCCGCGGACGGCATCCTGCGCCTGCGGCTGGTCGTGGCGCTCGACGCCCTGTCCTCGCCCGCCGTACGGGAGGTGCGCGGGCGGTTCTCCGCCGTGGGCGCGGGGCTGCGCACCCTCGACGCGGTGCCCAGCTGGTTCTTCGCGCTCGGCGACGGCGCCGCGGGCCTGCCCGCGGAGTGGGGCGTCCCGCTGCCCGAGCACTCCTACAACTGCTACCTGGTCCACGCCCCGGTGGCGGTGGGCGCGCTGCGGGCGCTGTTCGAGGAGCTGTGGGCCCGGGCCGCGCCGATCTCCCCGCACAACAACGTGCTGCAGGTGTTACGGCTGGCCGCCCACGGCCTGTCCGACGACGCCGTCGCCCGCCACCTCGGGGTGTCCGTACGCACGGTCCGTGCCAGGTTCGCCGAGGCGATGTCGGAGCTCGGGGCGCAGTCCCGCTTCCAGGCGGGGGTGGAGGCCGCCCGCCGCGGCTGGCTGTGACGGGTCCGCGCCCGCGGCCCGACGAGCAGATGAGGCGCACTTTCACTCGTGGAGGGGGCGGTGGTCATAAGGTGGGATGCGTGCTGGAAGACGTCCCCCGCGACCCGTTCGCGGATGACCCCAACGACCCCGCGGCGGAGCTTGGAACACCCGACGACGTGGAGCCGCTGACGCTCGCCGAGCGCGACGAGGCGCTGACCGATCTCGCCGACGTGGAGGTCTTCCGTTCCCTGCTCGAACCCCAGGGCGTGCTCGGGCTCGTGCTCGACTGCCCGGAGTGCGGCGAACAGCACTACTTCGACTGGGACCTGCTGCGCGGCAACCTGCGCCAGATGATCGACAACGGCCGGCCGCAGGTGCACGAGCCTGCCTACCAGCCCGATCCCGCCGACTACGTAAGCTGGGAGTACGCCCGGGGCTACGTGGACGGCGTGATCGACACGGAGGAGAGCCGCTGACTGTCCACGTCGGCGATCAGCGCGCCCAGCAACCGGACGGCGGCGTCCGTGCCGCCGACCGGCTCTCTGCGGGCGAGCGCGTCGAGGACGGCGTCCGTCCTCGTTACGTCGCCCTCCAGATCAGCATCGCCGTACGACCGCGGGTGGCGCACCCTGCGACGACGTTTCGTGGTCACGCAATCGACTCCAACTCGGCGAGTTGCCGGAGCCGTGCGAGCGCGCGATGCTGCGCGACCCGGACGGCGCCCGGTGACATGCCGAGTACATTACCCGTCTCCTCGGCCGACAGGCCCGAGACCACCCGCAGGATGAGGAGCTCACGCTGGGTGTCCGGG
Organism: Microbispora sp. H11081; assembly: GCF_012999535.1. Lineage (GTDB taxonomy): Bacteria > Actinomycetota > Actinomycetes > Streptosporangiales > Streptosporangiaceae > Microbispora. Next base: position 67,322 of record NZ_JABBWV010000015.1, on the reverse strand, counting down.
AGCCGGGCCAGCAGGTCCCTGGCGTGCTGCGCCTCGATGTAGCGCACCACCGTCTCCTCGGGCCCCGGGCCCTCGTCCGGCCCGTCGGGCAGGTCCTGCGTCGGCACGGCCGAGCGGACGGAGCTCCGCAGGGCGTCGGCCACCTTGTGCGAGGCGATGCCGAAGACGAACGACGCGAACGGGCGGCCCATGTCGCGGTAGCGCGGCAGCGCGGACAGCACCGCGATGCACACCTCCTGGGCCACGTCGTCGGCTATGTGGTACTGACCGGACACCCTGCCCAGTCGAGCCCTGCAGTACCGGACCACCATCGGGCGCAGATGCCCCAGCAGTGATTCGATCGCGGTGCGATCTCCCTGTACGGCAAGGCTGGTCAGTTCCCTGAGGTCGGACTCATCCGATCTCGTCGCAAGCCTTACCCCAGTTGCGGCGTCGGCGACGCATCCCTCGGTCACGTTACGCATGATGCCCGCCGCGATCGTTCATGTCGTCATGGTTAACGGCTACGGATTGGTCACATTGACGCGTCGATAACGGACCGTAATCATTCGGCCACTCACCTGTTGGAACCTTCCAACCGGAATGCCCAAAACGCGAGATATATACGCGACGGCTTGACAGCGAAAAAGAAGTATGCGGGTCGTTCTCATTGCCCGCGGCCCTGCCACACCCCGGCCGCGCTTCCGGCGGCGCGCCCCGGGCGCACGGCACGGAACAAGGGGCGGAAAAGCGGCGCGCCCCGCGGTCCGCCTTCTGGGCGGGCGCGGGGCGCGGGATGCTACCTACGGGGCCTGCGGCCGGGAGGGCCGCCCGCCTCGATCAGCGGACTCGATCAGCGGACTCGATCAGTGGCCGTGGCCGTGACCGTGCCCGTGGCCTCCGTTGGCGGCCGGGGCCTCCTCCTCGGGCTTGTCCACGACGAGGGCCTCGGTGGTGAGCAGCATGCCGGCGATGGACGCGGCGTTCTGCACGGCCGAGCGGGTCACCTTGACGGGGTCGATGACGCCCTGGGCCACCAGGTCGCCGTACTCGCCGGTGGCGGCGTTGAGGCCCTCGCCGGCGTTCATCTCGGTGATCTTGGAGGTGACGACGTAGCCCTCCAGGCCGGCGTTCTCGGCGATCCAACGGGCCGGCTCGACCAGCGCCTTGCGGACGATCGAGACACCGGTGGCCTCGTCGCCGGTCAGGCCCAGGTCGTCGAGCTCCTTGGCCACGTGCACCAGCGCGGAGCCACCGCCGGAGACGATGCCCTCCTCGATCGCGGCGCGGGTCGCGGAGATCGCGTCCTCGAGGCGGTGCTTCTTCTCCTTCAGCTCCACCTCGGTCGCAGCGCCGACGCGCAGCACGCACACGCCGCCGGCCAGCTTCGCGAGACGCTCCTGGAGCTTCTCGCGGTCCCAGTCGGAGTCGGACTGCTCGATCGCGACCTTGATCTCGCGGACGCGGTCCTCGATCGCCTGGGCGTCGCCGGCGCCGTCCACGATCGTGGTCGTGTCCTTGTTGACCACGATGCGGCGGGCCGTGCCGAGCACCTCGAGGCCGACGTGCTCCAGCTTGAGGCCGATCTCCTCGCTGACGACCTGGCCACCGGTGAGGATGGCGATGTCCTGCAGCATGGCCTTGCGGCGGTCGCCGAAGCCGGGGGCCTTGACGGCCACCGAGGTGAAGGTGCCACGGATCTTGTTGGTCACCAGGACGGCCAGGGCCTCGCCCTCGACGTCCTCGGCGATGACCAGGAGCTGGCGCTTGCTCTGGGCGACCTTCTCCAGCAACGGCAGGAAGTCGGCTATCGAGGAGATCTTGCCCTGGGTGATCAGGACGTAGGGCTCCTCGAGGACCGCCTCCATGCGCTCGGAGTCGGTCACCATGTAGTGCGACAGGTAGCCCTTGTCGAACTGGAGGCCCTCGGTGAACTCCAGCTCCAGGCCCATCGCGTTGGACTCTTCGACGGTGATGACACCGTCCTTGCCCACCTTGTCGAACGCCTCGGCGATCAGGCCGCCGATCTTCGCGTCCTGCGCGGAGATCGTGGCGACGTTGGCGATCTCCTTCTTGTCCTCGACGTGGCGGGCGCTGCCGAGCAGCCGCTCGCTGACCGCCTGGGCGGCCTTGTCGATGCCGCGCTTGAGCGACAGCGGCTGCGCGCCGGCCGCCACGTTGCGCAGGCCCTCGCGGACCATGGCCTGGGCCAGGACGGTCGCGGTGGTGGTGCCGTCACCCGCGATGTCGTTGGTCTTGGTCGCCACTTCCTTGGCGAGCTGGGCGCCCAGGTTCTCGTACGGCTTGTCCAGCTCGACCTCGCGAGCGATGGTCACACCGTCGTTCGTGATGGTCGGGGCACCGAACTTCTTGTCGATGACGACGTTGCGGCCGCGCGGGCCGAGGGTCACCTTGACGGCGTCGGCGAGAGCGTTCACACCACGCTCGAGAGCGCGCCGCGCGTCCTCTTCGAACTCCAGGATCTTCGGCATTCAGGTCTCCTTGTGAGCGCGCGGAGCCCCGGGCGCTTAACCCGGGGCTCCACTGGCCGACGCGGCCTACTTCTCGATGATGGCGAGCACGTCGCGGGCCGAGAGCACCAGGTACTCCTCGCCGCCGTACTTGACCTCGGTGCCGCCGTACTTGCTGTAGAGGACGACGTCGCCCTCCTTGACGTCGAGCGGAATGCGCTTCTCGCCGTCCTCGTCCCAGTTGCCCGGACCCACAGCGAGGACGCGGCCCTCCTGCGGCTTCTCCTTGGCGGTGTCCGGGATGACCAGGCCGGAGGCGGTGGTCTGCTCGGCCTCAAGCGGCTGGACCACGATGCGGTCGCCGAGCGGCTTAACGGGAACCTTGGTGGCGGTCGTCACGATCGGACCTCCCCTTCAGATTGCGATGAATGAGCTGAAGAGGCGACCAGCGGCCTGCCGTCGCGGGTGTCAGACCTGTCTCGTCGCTATTGGCACTCTCAGTAGGAGAGTGCCAACACGAAACAGTATGCAAGTGGCGCGTGACAGTCAACACGAACCGGCATCGCAGGTCAGACGCGGGAGGCCGACGGACGGGAGCGCACGTCGTCCACGATGCCCGGACGGCGCGGCTCCCATCCGAGCACCTTCCTCGCGAGATCGCCGCTCACCACCTGGCTCAGGGCCAGCCCCTCGGCGAACGGACGGCCGAGCGCCTCGGCCGCCTCGTCGATCCGCCACGGCACCGCCCTCCCCGTACGGCCGGCCGCCGCCGCGATCTCGGCGACACTCACCGCCTCCTCCGCGACGCCGTGGAAGAGGCTGCCGGGCTCGGCCTTCTCGATCGCGAGCACCAGCAGGTCGGCCAGGTCGTCGACGTGGACGGTCGGCCACGTCGGCACCGGGCCGCCCGCGTGGACGTACCGGCCGTCCTCCCTCTCGGGGGAGACGAGCAGCGTGGGGATGCCGGCGCCCCGGCCGTAGACGATGCCCGGCCTGACGACGACGCCGCCCGAGTCGCGCACCAGCCTCTCCACCCGCGGCCGGTAGCCGGACAGTGCGATGGGATTGACCGGCGCGTCCTCGTCCGCCGCCTCCGTGGTGGCGCCGAGCACCCAGACGCCGCTGACGTAGACGAGTCGCGCCCCGCCGCCGGCCAGCGCCTCGATCGCCGCGACGTCGGCCGCCTCGTCCCCGACGGGGTTGGCCGCGTGCACGACGACGTCGATGTCCGGCGTCACCGCCGCCCTGAGCGTCCCGGGTTCGTTGATGTCGCCGTGGCGCACCTCGCCGGGCACGGCGGTGTCGCGGGGCTTCGCGCGGACGAGTGAGACGACCTCGTGGCCGTGTTCGCCGAGACGCTCCGCCAGCACCGAGCCGATGTACCCCGTGGCGCCGAGCAGCAGGACCTTCATCATTCTACCTCAAACATTTCGACGTTGTACTGTTCGACGTAGAGGCTAGCGTACGGCCGGAAGATATTTCAACGTCGAAGTGTCGGCTACCATGGACGGTGGAGGAGGAGCGGCGGAGGACCCAGGCCGCTGCGCGCTATGAACGACACCCTCGCCGACGAGACCACCGGCGACGACACCACAGGCACCGGCGGCACGATAGGCACCGGCACCATGCGCGCCGACGCCGTCGACCGGATACTCGGCCAGTGGGCCCAGGTGCGCCCTGACGTGGACTGCTCGGCCATGGGGGTGGCCGGGCGGATCTCCCGCGCCTCCAGGCTGCTGGAGAGGGGCATCAAGGAGCACTTCTCGGAACACGACCTGGAGCCGTGGGAGTTCGACGTGCTCGCCACGCTCTTCCGGTCCAACCCCGACCACCGGCTCTGCATGAGCGACCTCGCCACCGCCGCCATGGTCAGCTCCGCCGCGCTCACCAACCGGGTGGACCGCCTCGCCGCCAAGGGACTGGTGCACCGGGAGGTCTCGCCCGCCAACCGCCGCATGGTGCTGATCACCCTCACCGGCGAGGGCCGGGCATTGGTCGACGCGCTGCTCTCCGGTCACGTGGCCAACGAGGAGCGACTGCTGGCCGGCCTCACCGGCGAGGACCGGGCCCAGCTCTCCGTGCTTCTCCGCAAGCTGCTCACCTCGCTCGGCGACGCCGGCCCCTGCTGACCACGTCCGGCGGATCGGCGCCGCCGCCGGGCGGTGTAGCGTCGCGGGCGTGGACCTGGACGCCTTCCGCATGCTGCTCACGCCCACCGGGCAGGCCGCCCTGCACGAGGCGACGCGGATCCTCGCCGACGGCGCCGACCCGGTGGCCGCCGCGAGCGCGCTGCGCCGCGGCCACCCGGCGGACCTGACGGCGGCGGCGCTCACCCAGGCGTCGCTGCGGCGGCGGGCCGAGGCCAAGTTCGGCCCCGAGGCCGCCGTCATGTACTTCACCCCGCACGGGCTCGAGCAGGCCACGCGCCCCGAGGTCGCCGCGCATCGCGCCACGAGGATCCGCGCCGAAACCCTGCCGGACGGCGGCCCCACCGTGCTCGACGTCTGCTGCGGGATCGGCGGCGACCTCCTCGCGCTGGCGCGGGCGGGCTGCGCCGTGGACGCCGTGGACCTCGACCCGCTGACCGTGGAGGTCGCCCGCGCCAACGCCGCCGCGCTCGGCCTGTCCTCCCTGGCCTCGGTCCGCACGGGTGACGCCGCGCTGGCCGACCCCGGAGGCTACGGCCTGCTGTTCGCCGATCCCGCCAGGCGCGGAGCGCGGGGACGGACCTTCGACCCGATGGCCTACTCCCCCGCCTGGCCGGTCGTGCTCGAACTGGTGGCCCGCGCCCCCGCCGCCTGCCTGAAGGTGGCCCCCGGCATTCCGTACGAGCTCATCCCGGAGGGCGCCGAGGCCGAGTGGGTGTCGTACCGGGGCGAGGTGAAGGAGGCGGCGATCTGGGCCGGGATGGGGACGGAGGGACGGCGCGCCACCCTGCTGCCGTCCGGGGTGACCCTCACGGCGTCCGGCGCGGAGGCGGAGACCGGGCCGGTGCGCCGCTACCTCTACGAACCCGACGGCGCGGCGGTGCGTGCCCACCTGGTCGCCGAGGTCGCCGCCATGGTGTCCGGCCATCTCCTCGATCCCAGGATCGCCTACATCACGAGCGATCGCCTCGTACGCACGGAGTGGGCGTCGTGCTATGAGGTGACCGACGTCATGCCGTTCTCGCTCAAGGGGCTGCGAGCGGCGTTGCGCGAACGGCGCGTCGGCGCGGTCACCATCAAGAAACGCGGGTCCGCCGTCGACGTCGAACGGCTACGCAAGGATTTGCGGCTTTCCGGGGACAATTCTGTGGTAATTGTCCTGACTCGTATCGGAGAGCGGCCGTACGTACTGCTTTGCCAGGCCCCCGAGGTGGTGCGGACCAGCACCGACGGGTGAAACCTGAGTAATCCACCGGCAATTGCCGCCTTTCTCATTCCACCCCTGATGGCCGCGGGTCAGGGCCTAAAGTTGGCCGTCGGGCGTGCCGCCTGTTCGTTCATCCTGCGCGAGACGGGCCGAACCGACGTTTCGGCGAGTGAAGGAGCATTCTCGGTGGAGCATTCCAGCCACAACCTCCTCCAAGCGGGCAGCCAGACCGCCATCTCCGACCGGATGCGCGAACTGCTCGCCCGTGCGGCGCAGGACCACGTCTACGAGCAGCGGACGCAGGGCGCGGTGCTCGACGAGATCCGCCAGCGGCTTGAGGGCATGGAGTGGCTGCTCCGGGAGGTGCGCGAGCGCGAACTGGGCGGCCTCGGCGCGGCCCTGGAGGCGATCACCCAGCGGCTCGACGACATGAACACGAGACCGCCCGCCTGGGCCGAAGGGCTGGCCCAGCACGTGGAACTGCTGCGCGACCACGTGGAGGAGACCGGCGGAAGGACCCAGGGCCTCGCCGAGCGCATGGCCGACTTCGCCCACCGGCTCGGCAAGTTCCAGGGCAGCATGGAGGCCGCCGCCGGGCGTTTCACCCGCCTCGACAAGGCCCTCGCCTCCCTCACCGAGCGCACGGAACGGCTGGAGGCCGTGGTCGTCGAGGGGCTCGACTCGGCCGGAGGCCGGATAGAGGCGGTGCGAAGCGGCGTCGAGGCGGTCGGCGAGCGCGTCGGGACCCTCCCCGCCGAGTTGGGCATCGGCGACCTGCGCGGCGCCGTCGCGGGGCTGGGCTCCAACGTGGACGGCGTGAACGCCGCCGTGGCGGGCCTGAGCGCCGGGCTGGGCGACGTCGCCGCGAGCGTGGACGAGATGAGCACGACCATGGCGGGCATGAACGCCGATCTCACCCTTACGGCGGGGGCGGTGGCGCCGCTCGCGGAGGCGGTGCGGAGCAGGCCCGACCGCGAGCAGATCGCCGAGACCGTCTCCGACGCGGTCACCCGCGCCATGGAGCCGGCGCGCGGAGACGTGGCCCGGCGGCTCGCCGCGCTGGAGGAGACCATGCTGGCGCTCGCGGAGGTCCTGCTGCGCCCGGCCCACAAGCACACCGACTGACCCGCGCGGGGCAGGCGACCACCCCGACCTTGGACGCGCGGATCGGCGGCCCGCCGCCGGTCAGACGTGGACGACGGTGATCGGGAGCGACGAGTCGGCCGGGATCTCCAGCGTCGAGGGCGTGGCGCCGGCCGCGACCAGGTCGGCGCCGAGCGCCGCCACCATCGCGCCGTTGTCCGTGCACAGGCCGGGCCTGGGCACCCGCAGGCGCACCCCCGCCGCGTCGCAGCGCTCCTGGGCGAGCGCCCGCAGCCGCGAGTTGGCCGCCACGCCACCGCCGATCAGCAGGTCCTGCACGTCGTAGCGGGCACACGCCTGCAGCGCCTTGCGGGTGAGCACGTCCACGACCGCCTCCTGGAACGACGCGGCGACGTCGGCCACGGGCACCGCCTCGCCCGACGCCTCGCGGGCCTCGACCCACCGCGCCACGGCCGTCTTCAGGCCGGAGAAGGAGAAGTCGAGCGTGCCGTCGTCGTACTTGCCCCGGGGGAAGGCCACCGCCGTGCCCGAGCCCTCGCGGGCGGCCCTGTCGATGTACGGCCCGCCGGGGAACGGCAGCCCCAGCACCCTGGCCACCTTGTCGAACGCCTCGCCCGCCGCGTCGTCCACGGTCGAGCCGAGTGAGATCACGTCCTGCGCGACGTCCGGCACGAGGAGCAGCGAGGAGTGCCCGCCCGACACCAGCAGCGCGATCGCGGGCTTGGGCAGCGGGCCGTGTTCCAGCTGGTCGACGGCGACGTGCGCGGCGAGGTGGTTGACCCCGTAGAGCGGGACGCCGAGACCCAGCGCGTACGCCTTGGCGGCGGCCACGCCGACGAGCAGCGCCCCCGCGAGGCCCGGCCCCGCGGTCACCGCGACCGCGTCGATGTCGGAGAACCGCAGCCCGGCGGCGGCCAGCGCGCTCTCCACCGTGGGCGTCATCGCCTCCAGGTGCGCCCGTGAGGCCACCTCGGGCACCACCCCGCCGAACCGGGCGTGCTCGTCCATGCTGGAGGCGATGGTGTTGGCCAGCAGCGTGTGGCCGCGGACGATGCCCACGCCCGTCTCGTCGCAGGACGTCTCTATCCCCAGCACGATCGGCTCGTCATGCCCGCTCATGCCCGCTCCCCTATCTCGTGTTTCCCGCTTCGCTCATCAGGGCGGCCCGCGTCCGCCGGGTCGTGCCGGAGGCGCTCGGCCGCCTCGCTCCGGCGGCGTTCAGCCGTCCTGGTGTCGCGGCCCGAGGTCCTTAACCATCGTGATGGCGTCGGTGCCGTCGTCGTAGTAGCGCCGTCGCACGCCCAGCCGCCGGAAGCCGAACCGCTCGTACATCGCCTGCGCGGGCGGGTTGTCGGCGCGCACCTCCAGGAACACCGAGGCCGTGCCGCGGCGTACGGCCTCGGCGAGCAGGGCGTCCATCAGCGCGGTTCCGACGCCGGCCCTCCGGTGGTCGGCGAGGACGGCGATGGTCTGCACGTCCGCCTGGTCGGCCGCCACCGCGAGCCCGGCGTAGCCCACGACGCGGCCGCCCACCTCCGCGACGAGGTAGTGGCGGGTGCGCGGCTGGTCGGCCAGTTCGCCGCGCATCATGGGCTCGCTCCAGGCGTCCTCGGGGAACGTGCTCCGCTCGATCTCCATCACGGCGGGCAGGTCCTCGTGGGTCATCTGGCGCAGGACGGCCTCGGCCTGCCTCACGGCGCGCTCCCGCGGCGGGTCACGCCGTCACCCGCTTGGGCGTCCCGGGCACCTGCGCGTCGGGACGGCGCAGGTAGATGGGCCGCGGCGGGCCGAGCACGGCCAGTTCCCGCGCCTTCTCGACGGAGTCGACGCGTCCCTCGGGCACCTGGGCGATCTTGGCCGCCTCCTCCTCGCTCAGCGTCGCGAGGTGCTCGGCCGCCAGGGCGGCGAGCGCGCCGGCCGACGGATGCTCGGGGCCGCGCACCCGGCCGGGGCCGATGACGTCCGCGTACATCGCGCCGCCCGCGCCGATCACGGGCAGGTCCGCGGGCAGGTCGTGCGGCCGGTCCACGCGCGGTCCGTCGAGCCGCGTGCGCGGGTCGCCGTACCTCGCCCAGAAGACCTCCTTGCGGCGCGCGTCCGTCGCGACGAGGAACGGCCCGCTCTCCCGCGCGGCGTACGCGAGCGCGTCGAGCGTGCACACCCCGAAGGCGGGCACGCCGGCGGTCAGCGCCAGCGCGGTCGCGGTCATCAGGCCGACCCGCAGGCCGGTGTACGGCCCGGGACCGGTCCCCGCGACGATGGCGGTGACGTCCTTGAGCGTCGCTCCGGACTCGCGCAGGACATGCTCGACGGCGGGCGCCAGAAGCTCCCCGTGCCGTCGCGCGTCGATCGTGGTCGACTCTGCCACCACGCGCTCGCCGTCGTGCAACGCGGCGGTGACGGCGGGAGTGGCGGTGTCGAAGGCCAAGACAAGCACGGAGGTCAAGCGTAGTCGCTGCGCGGGGGCGGACGGCCACACCTGGGCGATTCCCGCCGCTCCCGCCGCGAACGAGGTCAGGCTGCGCGGATCAGGGAGGCGTAGACGATGACGTTGTCGCGATATTCACGCTGTGACCAGTCGAAGTCGCCGCCGCAGGTGATCAGGCGCAGGCCGTCCTCGGTGTAGACGCGCTCGGCGGGGAAGTCGTCCTTCGGCACGCGCTCCACGGAGTCGACCCGGTAGGAGGCGGTCTTGCCGTCGCTGCGCACCACCTTGACGACCGCTCCCTTGCGCAGTTCGCGCAGCCGGTAGAAGACGGCGGGGGCGGTCTTGGTGTCCACGTGGCCGATGATCACGGAGGCGCCGGGGTCTCCCGGCACGACGCTGCCCGTGTACCAGCCCGCGGTGGTCGGCTTGTCGAACGGCGGCAGTTCGACGTCGCCCTCGTCGGACAGGCCGAGCTTCATCAGAGGGGCTTTGAGATTCAACGCCGGGATGTCTATCCGCTTGGGTACGGCGGAGGATTTGGCGGCGGGCCGCTCCTCCTCCCCGCCGCCGGTGACCGCGGCGAACACGAGCCCGGTGATCACCCCCGCGATGATCACCCCCCGGGTGGAGAGCGCCAAGGTCAGGCCCCGGAACGCCTGCGGACCACGCCGACGCCGACGCCGAGCGCGGCCAGTAGGACGACGACGGTGACACCGACCGGCAGTCCCGGCTCGTCCGTGGGGCCGCCGGCCGCCGTGCCGCCACCGCCCGCGTGCGGCGCCCTGGTGGGAATCCTCGTGTTGTCCTCGGTGCGGTCGGGCTCCGCCGCGACGATCTTGAAGGAGGCGCTGCCGACGTCGTTGGTGGCCTCGCAGCGCACCTGCACGCGGTAGCCGCCCGTCTTGGCCCCGGCCCTGATGGTCGCGCTGCCGCGCACCATCGGCACGGCCGCGGCGCCGGGGCTGGCCGACGGCGCGGCCGGGGCCACCAGCGTGACGAGCCCGGTGAAGGCGTCGGAGCGGGCCGTCGCCCGGTAGTCGGTGCCGCCCTGGGGCAGCGGGCACCTGGCGGTGATGTGGATGCTCTTGGTCGACCCGCCGACGACACGCTTGGGATCGACGTCCACCCGCACGTCCTGCCGGGACACCGACACGATCGGCGTCGGGAGGGCCGGGGTCAGCGTCATGGTCGGCTCGGTCGAGACCGTCCCGGCCTGCGCCGAGCAGCCCAGCGCGCAGAGCAGCACGGCTCCCCCGACGGCGACCTGCGTGATCCTGCTCAACGGCACACCTCTTCCACGCCGGTCCCTTACCCAGAAAATCCTTGCCGACTCATGACCGAGGATCTTCTACGTCCTGATGATCCACAGGTGTGCGGACAGGCGTCAAGGAGATGCGGCGGACCGGTCTGGATCCCGCGGGGACAATGCCCGGCTTGTCCCCGCAGATCCTTATCCGCACGTCAGAGGCAGATTGTGGCCTTTATCCGGGAGCGTGGGGATGCGTCAGACGAGGGAGAGTTCGGACCAGCGCGGGCCCACGCCGGTCACCTTCATGAGGCGTTCCTCGCCCTCGGCGCCGCGCTCAAGGTGGATCTCCAGGCGGTCCTCCGACAGGCCCTCGACCAGTCCCTCGCCCCACTCGACCACGGTGACGGACTCCGTCAGCGAGGCGTCGAGGTCCAGGTCGTCCACTTCGAGCGCGCCGCCCAGGCGGTAGGCGTCGGCGTGCACGAGCGCGGGCCCGCCGGACAGCGACGGGTGGACCCGCGCGATCACGAATGTCGGGGACGTGATCGGCCCGCGCACCTTCAGGCCCTCGGCGACGCCCTGCACCAGCGTCGTCTTCCCCGCGCCCAGCGGCCCGCTCAGCACGACCAGGTCTCCCGGGCCGAGCAGCGCGGCCAGCCGCGCCCCCAGCGCCCGCGTGTCCTCGGCGGTCGCGGCCCGGAACTCAGCCGTGGTCACGTGTTTCCCCTCTCCGCTCGCTTCAGCAGTTCGCGCAGCGCCTCGTTCACGGCGTCGGGCCGTTCGAGCTGCACGAGATGCGACGTCTCCGGCACTGTGGTGAGCTGCGCGGTCGGCACGGCCGACGCGATCGCCCTGCTGTGGTCGATCGGCGTCAGCCAGTCGCGGTCTCCGACGATTATCGCGGTGGGGACCTTGTTGAGCACGTCGAGCGCGGTCAGCTTGTCGTGCGACATCAGCGCCGGGTAGAAGTCGGCGATCACTTCGGAGGGAGTGGCCCTGATCATGGACTCGACGAAGTCCACGACGGTCGGGCTGACGTTCTTGGAATCGCCGAACCCGAGGTGGCGCAGCGCCAGGAACGACAGGTCGGTGCCCGCCTGCCTGCCCCGGTCGACCAGCGCGCCGCTCTTGCGCATGACCGACACGGCGGGCGGCACCGCGAGGTTGACGATCTTGGAGACCAGGGCGGGCAGGCCAAGGGTGAGCTCGGCGATCTTGCCCGCCGAGGTCGCGACCAGCGACACGCCGCGGATCTTGTCACCGAACAGCTCGGGCCGCCGCTCGGCCAGCGCCATGATCGTCATGCCGCCCATGGAGTGGCCCACCACCACGCAGGGCCCAGGCACGAGCTCGTCGAGGACCAGCGCGAGGTCCTCACCGAGGCGCTCGATGGTGCAGTCGCCGGCCGGGGCGCGTGCCGACAGGCCGTGACAGCGCTGGTCCCACAGCACCACCCGATAGGAGTCGCGCAGGTCGCGCCGCTGGTAGTGCCAGGAGTCCGAGGAAAGGCAGTAGCCGTGGCACAGCACGACCGTCAGCGGCGCGTCCTCCACGCCGTCGACCTCGGCGTGGATCCGCACGCCGTCCGAGGTCGTGAGCGTCACCGGACGGCCGCGCAGCTCGCCGAAGGGCTCACTCGCCTCCAGGTCCGGCCGCAGGCGGATGCGGCCGACGGCGTACCTCTTGGCGAGCGTGGCCGCGGCCACCCCCGCCGACGCCGCGCCGAAGACCGCTCCGGCGATCCCGACCTTGCGACGTGTGCCCATGCCTGCCCTCCTCGCAGCCGCGGCTCAGCGTTCGTCCAGGTGAACGCGAGGCACGCGGGATCCGATCCTCGTCACGATCTCATAGTTAATCGTGCCCAGGGAATCCGCCCAATCCTGACAGGTCGGCTCTCCTTGGCCCCCAGGTCCGAAAAGGAGCACCTCGTCCCCCGCTTCCGCCGGGTCGTCACCGAGATCGATGACGAACTGGTCCATGCACACCCGGCCGGCGATCCGCCGCCGGCGCCCCGCCGCGAGCACCTCCGCCTGGTTGGTCGCGTTTCGCGCGATGCCGTCCGCATACCCGAGAGGGACGAGACCAAGCGTGGTCTCGCGATCAGTTACGTACAGATGCCCGTACGACACGCCGGAGCCGGCGGGGACCTCCTTCACCTGCGCCAGCCGCGCCGCCAGCGTCATGGCGGGGCGCAGCCCGAAGTCCCCGAGCTCGGGGACCGGGCTCAGGCCGTAGATCGCGATGCCCGCGCGCACCATGTCGTACCTCGCCTGCGGCAGCGTGAGGGCGGCGGCGGAGTTGGCGATGTGGCGGATCGCGTCGCCCGGCACACCGGCCTTGCCCGCCACGGCGACGGCCTCGTCGAACGTCGCGAGCTGGCGTGCGATCGACGGATGGCCTGGGATGTCGGCGCAGGCGAAGTGCGACCACAGGCCGGTGATCTCGATGGCCCCGCTCGCCCGCGCGGCGAGCGCGTGCTCGACCAGCGACGGCCAGTCGGCGACCGTGGCGCCGCCCCGGGAGTTGCCGGTGTCGGCCTTCAGGTGCACCCGGGCCGTACGACCGGTGCGCCGGGCGGCGGCGACGATGTCGTCGACGACCCACGTCGCGCCCGCGGACAGCTCGACGTCCGCGAGCAGCGCGGCGTCGAGCGGCTCGCCCGGCGTGATGAGCCACGACAGGATCGGCGCGGTGACGCCCGCCTCGCGCAGCGCCAGCGCCTCGCGGACGAAGGCCGTGCCGAGGCGGGTCGCCCCCGCCTCCAGGCAGGCCCGCGCCACGGGCAGCGCGCCGTGGCCGTACGCGTCGGCCTTGACCACCGCCATGAGATCGGCGCCCGAGGCCCGCTCGGCGAGCAGCCTGACGTTGTGCCGGATCGCGGACAGGTCCACGCGCGCCTCGGCCGGGGTGGCGGAGCGCACCGTCGAGAAGCTCATTTCCCCAGTGTGTCAGGTGGACCCGGGTGCCCGCGCCCACCACGACACCGCACGTCAGAGCATACGCAGGGCCTCGGGAAGCGCCTGGGCCACGTCGAGCGCGGCGATCGGCGCCCGCCCGAGGCCCGTGGCGCCGCCCCCGGCGGCGATCCGCGCCGCCAGCCCGTGGACGTACGCCGCGCACGAGGCGGCGTCGTAGCCCTTCATGCCCGCGGCGAGCAGGGCGCCCGCGATGCCCGAAAGGACGTCGCCGGTGCCGCCCGTGGCCAGCCAGGGCGTCCCCGTCGTGTTGACCCGCACCGGGCGGTGCTCCTCGGCGACGAGCGTGGTCGAGCCCTTGAGCAGCACCGTCGCCCCCAGTTCCGCGGCGGCCCGCCGCACGTGGTCGAGCCGCCCGGCCTCGACCTGCTCGCGCGGCACGCCGAGCAGCCGCGACAGCTCCCCCGCGTGCGGGGTGAGCACGGTGGGGGCGGCCCTGCGCAGCAGCGAGCGGTCCTTGGCGACGAGCGTCAGCCCGTCGGCGTCCACCAGCACGGGCACGCCGGTGGACAGCACGGCGCGGGCCACCGCGTGGGCCTCGGGGCCGGTCCCGAGGCCGGGGCCGAGCACCCACGCCTGCACGCGCCCGACCTCGTCAAGCGAGCTCTTCAGCACCAGCGCCGGGTCGAGCACGGTCGTGATCGCCTCCGGCCACCTGGCCCTGACCAGCCGCACCGGCTCCGCCGAGCTCGCGAACCGCACCAGCCCCGCGCCCGCGCGCACCGCGCCGCCGACCGAGAGCACGGCGGCCCCCGTGTACCTGTCGCTGCCCGCGGCGACCCCGACGACACCCCGCCGGTACTTGTCGCTCTCCGCGCCGGGGCGGGGCAGCGCGTCGGACACGTCGTCGGCGGTCAGCGCCGCCATCTCGGGATCGGGCAGGAAGGGCCCGAGGCCGATGTCCACCAGCTCGACCGCGCCCGCGTGCGAGGCTCCGGGGTCGACGAGCAGGCCCACCTTGTACGCTCCGAAAGTCACCGTCATGTGCGCGCGTACGGCCGCCCCTTCGACCCTTCCGCTGCTCGCGTCCACCCCGCTCGGCACGTCGACCGCCACGACCAGGCCGTCGGCCTCGGCGGTCAGCTCCGCCAGCGTCCCGTACGGCTCGCGCAGCGCCCCGCCGCCCCCGATGCCGACGAGGCCGTCCATCACGAGGTCGGCGCCGCTGACCAGTTCGCGGGCCCGGGCGGCGTCGTACGGGTGGGCGCGGCCTCCCGCCTCGCGCAGCGCGGCCAGCCCGCCCTCGTGGGCGCGGGAGCCCGCGAGCACGGCCTCCACCCGAGCCCCCCTTCGGGCCAGCCGGGCGCCCGCGTACAGGGCGTCGCCGCCGTTGTCGCCGCCGCCCGCGAGCAGCGCCACGCGGGAGCCGTACACCCTGCCGCGGGAGCCGGCGAGCAGGTGGGCGCAGACCGCGGCGAGCCCGGCGGCGGCCCTGTCCATCAGCGTCCCCTCGGGAAGCCTCGCCATCAGCGCGTGCTCGGCAACGCGGATCTGTTCTGAGGTGTAGGCGGTCCGCATGGGTCCGACCGTAGCCTCCCGCGACGGCGAAGGCGATCACCGCCCCAGCGGCGGCGGACCCGGGCGGCGGCCTCGCAGGGGCCGCCGGCTCAGGACTCGGCGACGACGTAGGCGACCGCCATACCGCCGTCGTGTGAAAGGGAGACGTGCCATCTGCGTACGCCCAGGTCGCGGGCCACCTCGGCGGCCCGGCCGGTGATCCTCAGCTCGGGACGGCCGCGCCCGCCCGCCACGACCTCCGCGTCCAGGTGCCGCAGCCCCGGCGGCACCCCGAGGGCCTTGGCCACCGCCTCCTTGGCGGCGAACCGCGCGGCCAGCGAGGGCAGCGCCAGCGTGCCCTCGGCGGCGGTGAACAGGCGTTCCCGCAGCGCGGGCGTGCGCTCCAGGGCCGCGCCCAGGCGCGCCACCTCGACCACGTCCACCCCGATGCCCACGATCACACCGCCAGCGTACGGGCCGACATTCCTTCCCCGTCACGCGCTGAAGTAATCCATCGATTTTTGTCCACAGCCTGTGCACACCCGGCGTCGGGGTACCAGGACGCCATGGTTACGCTTGCCGTCGTGGCAGATGAGGACGCGTACGTCGAGCTGAGCCGCGAGCAGTGGCGTGACCTGCGCAAGAACACACCGCTCACGCTCACGGAGGCGGAGCTGGAGGAGCTTCGCGGCGTCCACGACCCGATCGACCTGTCCGAGGTGACGGACATCTACCTGCCGCTCACCCGGCTGCTGAACCTGCACTTCACGGGTTCGCGGCAGCGCGGCGCGGCCGTCGGCGCGTTCCTCGGCGAGCAGGACGCGCCCCCGCCGTACGTGCTGGGCATCGCGGGCAGCGTCGCGGTCGGCAAGTCGACCACGGCGCGGCTGCTGCACACGCTGCTCGCCCGCTGGCCCGAGCACCCGCGGGTCGATCTGATCACCACCGACAGCTTCCTCTACCCCAACAAGGTGCTCGAAGATCGCGGGATCATGCACCGCAAGGGCTTCCCCGAGTCCTACGACCGGCGGGCGCTGGTGAGCTTCGTGGCCGACGTGAAGGCGGGCCGTCCCTCGGTCGAGGCGCCCGTCTACAGCCACCTGGAGTACGACATCGTGCCCGGGGCGACGCACACCGTCGACCGGCCGGACATCCTGATCGTGGAAGGGCTCAACGTCCTGCAGCCCGCGCCGCCGGACGCCCTCGCCGTCTACGACTACTTCGACTTCTCCATCTACGTGGACGCCAGGATCGAGGACATCCGCACCTGGTACGTCGAGCGCTTCCACAAGCTGCGCCGTACGGCCTTCGCCGACCCGAAGTCCTACTTCCGGCACATCGCGGCGCTCTCGCGCGAGGAGGCGACCACGTTCGCGGAGTCCGTCTGGCGGGACGTCAACGAGCGCAACCTCGTGGAGAACATCACGCCCACGCGTGAGCGGGCCGGTCTGGTCCTCCACAAGGGTTCTGATCACTCGATCACCCACGTACGGCTCCGCCGTACCTGATAATCGTCCGGTGCTGCGGTTGCGGGTGATCGCCCCTTTTGAGCGTACGGACCGGGTCATCGAGATCTTCGACCACGCGCCGGGCGTCACCGACGTCGTGCTCCTCCGCGAGGCGGCGAGGCGGCCGGAGGGCGACGTCGTGCTCGCCGACGTCGCCAGGGAGGCCGCGGACTCGGTCATCGAGCAGCTCAAGGCGCTCGGCCTGGAACGGGACGGCTCGATCACGGCCGCGGACGTCGAGCTGTCCATCTCCCGGCGCGCGGCCGAGGCGGAGGAACAGGCGCCGGGAGAGGGCGACGACGCCGTCGTGTGGGACCAGTTCGAGCAGCGGGTGGCCCTCGACAGCCGCGTCACCTGGGCGTTCCTGGCGTTCCTCGTCATCGCCACGATGATCGCGGCGATCGGCGTGCTGATCCCGTCGCAGATCCTGATCGTCGGTGCGATGGTCCTCGGGCCGGAGTTCGGCGCGGTGGCCGCCGTCTCCTTCGGCCTGCTGCGCCGCCGGTGGCCGGTCGTCGGGGCGGCCTCCCGCACGCTCGCCGTGGGCTTCGCGTCCGCGATCGCCGTCACCCTGCTCTGCGCCCTCGCAACACGCGGCCTCGGCTGGATCTCCCCCGAGACGCTGCGGCACCACGACGAGGTCCGCTTCATCGTGACGCCCGACCAGTGGTCGTTCATCGTGGCGCTGCTCGCCGGCGCCGCGGGCGTGCTGTCGATCACGGCGGGCAAGTCGTCCGCGCTGGTGGGCGTCTTCATCTCCGTCACGACCGTCCCCGCGGCCGGCTACATGGCCGTCGCCCTGGCGCTCGCGCGCTGGGACGAGGTCGGCGGCTCCGCGCTGCAACTCCTCGTCAACATCGCCGGCATGGTCGTCGCCGGGGCGCTGACGCTGTTCCTCCAGCGTTTCCTCTGGAAGCGGTACGGCGGAGTCGTACGACGGGCGTGACGGGCATACCTGAGTCGTAGGCGCGTTCCTCCGTCAGAGGGAGGTCCGGCGATCCGCCGCCCACTAGGGTCGAATCATGACTGCGAGCGCGACCCCATGCTTCGCGACCGAGGGGCTGACCAAGCGCTTCCCCCGCGTCACGGCGCTCGACGACCTCACGGTCGCCGCCGGAACCGGCGTGACCGGCCTCGTGGGCGCCAACGGCGCGGGCAAGTCGACGCTGATCAAGATCCTGCTCGGCCTGCTCCCGCCGACCTCCGGGCGCGCCTCGGTGCTCGGCCTCGACACGGCCACCCAGGGCCTGGAGATCCGGCGGGCCGTCGGCTACATGCCCGAGCACGACTGCCTGCCCCCGGACATCTCCGCCACCGAGTTCGTGGTGCACATGGCCCAGATGTCCGGGCTGCCGCGTACGGCCGCCCGCGAGCGCGCCGCCGACACCCTCCGTCACGTGGGGCTCGACGAGGAGCGTTACCGCCCGATGGGCGGCTACTCCACGGGCATGCGGCAGCGGGTCAAGCTCGCCCAGGCCCTCGTACACGACCCACGACTGGTCTTCCTCGACGAGCCCACCAACGGGCTCGACCCGCAGGGCCGCGACGACATGCTCGCGCTGATCCGGCGTGTCGGCACCGAGTTCGGCATCGACGTGCTGGTCACCTCCCACCTGCTCGGCGAGCTCGAGCGGGTGTGCGACCACGTCATCGTCATCGACGGCGGACGGCTGCTGCGCTCGTCGGCCATCCGGGAGTTCACCCGGGCCGAGCAGACCATCGCGGTGGAGGTCGAGGAGGGACAGCGGCGCCTGGCCGAGCGCCTCGCCGCCCTCGGCGAGACCGTCGCCGCGCAGGGCAGGCTGCTGACGGTCCAGGTGTCCGCCGACGACCCCGGCCGCACGCACGACGCCGTACGCGACGCGGTCTGCGACCTCGGCCTGAGCCTTCTGCGGCTGGAGCAGCGCCGGGGCCGCATCGAAGACGTCTTCAAGGAGCCGGTGGCATGACAGAGCCGACCGCGGTCATCCACGACATCGGATACCGCCACTACGACGGCGTACGGCTGGGGCGCGGCAGGGCGACGCTCGCCCTCGGGGTGCAGAGCCTGCGCGGCGTCTTCGGGTTCGGCCGCACGACCCGCGCGAAGATCATGCCGCTGCTGCTGATGGCGATCATGCTGATGCCGACCGTCGTGTCGATCGGCGTGATGGCGCTCGCGAAGCAGTTCATCATGCCCTATCCGGGATACGCCGTCTTCATGCAGGCCGTGATCGCGGTCTTCCTGGCCGCCCAGTCGCCGTACCTGGTCGCGCCGGATCTGCGCTTCCGCGTGCTGCCGCTCTACCTGTCCCGGCCGCTCACCGTGACCGACTACGTCGTGGCGAAGCTGGCCGCGCTCGCGGTCGCGCTGTTCGGCCTGCTGGCCGTGCCGATCACGATCCAGTTCGTCGGCGAACTGCTGGTGGACCTGCCTGGACCGCCGCACACCGCCGACTACCTCGGCGCGCTGGGCGGCGCGGTCCTCTACGCGGTGCTGCTGTCCTCCGTGGGCATCGCCCTCGCGTCGTTCACCCCGCGCCGCGGGCTCGGCGTCGCGGTGGTGATCGCGTTCTACATGTTCACCGCCGCGGTCTCCACGCTCTTCTACGCCGTGCTCTCCTCGACCGGCCGGGACGACGTGGCTCCCTGGGCCCTGATCCTCAACCCGTTCTTCCTCGTCGACACCGTCCAGTCGGCGCTGTTCGGCACCGCGCCGATCAACGACGAGGGGTATCCGCCCGGCATCGCCGCGTGCCTGATCCTGCTGGCCGTGATCGCCCTGGCCGTGACGGGCGTCCTCCTGCGCTACCGGAAGGCGGCGTCGTGACCACCACGAGTCCCCCCGTGACCACCCGCCAGGGCGTGCTCGAACTCGCCCAGGTCTCCCGCTGGTACGGCAACGTCGTGGCGGTCAACGACGTCACGATGACGATCGGTCCCGGCGTCACCGGCCTGCTCGGGCCGAACGGCGCGGGCAAGTCGACGCTGCTGCACATGATGGCGGGGTTCCTCGCGCCGTCCAGCGGCACCGCGACCCTCGACGGCCGGCAGATCTGGCACAACCACGACATCTACCGGCAGATCGGGCTGGTCCCCGAGAAGGAGGCCGTGTACGGCTTCCTCACCGGATGGCAGTTCGTGCTCTCGTCCGCCCGGCTGCACGGCCTCCCCTCGCCCGCCGAAGCGGCCAAGCGGGCCCTCGACCTGGTGGAGATGACGGACGCCTCCGGCCGCCGCGTCGAGACCTACTCGAAGGGCATGCGGCAGCGGGTGAAGGTCGCCGCCGCCCTCGTCCACGACCCGCAAGTGCTGCTCCTGGACGAGCCGTTCAACGGCATGGACCCCCGGCAGCGGCTCCACCTCATGGACCTCGTCCGGCGCATGGGCGAGGAGGGCAGGACCATCCTGTTCAGCTCGCACATCCTCGAAGAGGTCGAGCGGGTCGCCCACCACATCGAGGTCCTGGTCGCCGGGCGGCACGCCGCGTCGGGCGACTACCGCGAGATCAGGCGCCGCATGGCCAACCGGCCGCACCTGTTCCGGGTCAGGTCGAGCGACGACCGGCGCCTGGCCGCCGCCCTCATCGCCGACCCCGCCTCCAGCGCGGTCACGCTGACCGAGCAGGGCGTCGAGGTCCAGGTCACCGACTACGCGCGCTTCACCGCGCTGCTGCCCCGGATGGCACGCGACCTCGCTGTACACCTGTGGCAGGTCTCCCCAACCGACGAGGACCTGGAAAGCGTCTTCTCCTACCTCATCTCAGGGAGCACGCGATGAACACGGTGGTGGCCGACATCACCTACCGGGCCATGCTCGGCCGCAAGCGGATCTGGCTGCTGGTGCTGCTGCCGGTGGCACTGGTCGTGCTCGCGGCGCTGCTCAGGCTGATCAACGGCCACGACGAGCAGACGGCCGTGACCCTGATGAAGAGCTTCGCCATCGGCACGATGCTGCCGCTGCTGGGACTGATCGCCGGGACGGGCGTCGTCGCCCCGGAGATCGAGGACGGCACGATCATCCACCTGCTGTCCAAGCCGATCTCCCGCCCGGTGATCGCGGTGACGAAGTTCGTGGTCGCCGCCTCGCTCGTCGCGGTGTTCGCGGCCGTCTCGACCTACGCCGCCGCCTATCTCCTGACCGGCTCGGAGTCGGGCGTCGCCACCGGGTTCACCCTCGGGGCGCTGTTCGGCGGCATCGCCTACGCTGCGGTGTTCCTGCTGCTGGGCGTGCTCACCCGCCACGCGGTCGCGGTCGGCGTCATCTACGCACTCGTGTGGGAGGGCGTGGTCGGCGGTTACGTGCCCGGCGCGCGCAAGTTCTCCATCCAGCAGTGGGCCCAGTCGCTCGCCGACCAGGTCTCCTCCTCGCCCTTCTTCTCCAGCGAGGTGACGCTCGGCTTCGCCGTGCCGGCGATGGTCATCGTCACGGTCGGCGCCGTCGTCTGGACCGGCCAGCGCCTGCGCTCCCTCTCCCTGACCGGCGACGAATAGCTCTCCGCCCGGCCACGAAGGTCCTAGAGGTTGAAGCCGCCCGACACCTCGATGTCCTGAGCGGTGACCCAACGGCTCTCGTCGGACACCAGCGTGGCGATCACCGCGCCAATGTCGCCGGGTTCGCCCACCCGGCCGAGCGCGGTCTTCGCGGCAAGAGCGGGGACGACCTCGGGGAACCTGGTGAAGGCGTCGTCACCGAGCCGGGTGCGGGTCGGGCCCGGTGAGACGGCGTTGACGCGGATGCCCCGCGCGCTGAACTCCTTGGCCATGTATCGGGTCAGCACGACCAGGCCGCCCTTCATCGACGCGTAGGCCGAGTAGCCGGGCTCCAGCCCGGCCTTCGCCACCGAACTGCTGCTCGTGTTGACGATGGCCCCGCCGTCCGCCATCAGGGGCAGCAGCCTCTGCGTGAGGAAGTACGGCCCCTTGAGCAGGACCCGCATGAGCCTGTCGAACGTCTCCTCGGTCGTGTCCTCGATCAACGACGCCGACGAGGCTCCGGCGTTGTTCACCAGGTAGTCGAAGGTGTCGCGCTGCCACATGTCGCGCAGCACGTCGGCCACCGTGTCGCGGAAGGCCGCGAAGGTGCCGGTCTCGCCGACGTCCAGCGGCAGTGCGACGGCGGTGCCGCCCTCCTTCTCGATCGCGGCGACCGTCTCCAGCCCTCCCCGCGAGTTGCCGCCGTAGGTCAGGATGACTCCGGTTCCGCGTTTGGCGATCTCGATGGCGGCGCTCCGGCCGATGCCGGAACTGGCGCCCGTGACGATGGCGACCTTCATGCTCATCTCCTGTGGTGTGGTCGTGGGTGTCAGCGAGTGGGCTCGGCGGCGGGCTCCGGGGACAGCACCCGGGCGAGCCAGTCCGTACGGGTCCTGCGCGCGGTGGCCGAGATCCGGGCCTGCGGATACAGGGCGTCGAACCCGTGGAAGCCGCCCGCCCAGACGTGCAGCTCGGCCTGGCCGCCGGCCGCCCAGATGCGGGTGGCGTAGTCGGCGTCCTCGTCGCGGAAGACCTCGGCCGAGCCGGTGTCGATGTACGTGGCCGGCAGGCCCGACAGGTCGTCCGCCAGCGCGGGCGAGACGTACGGGGGCACCTCGTCGCCGGTGAGGCCGCCGAGGACCGAGCGCCAGCCGAACTCGTTCATCTCGCGGGTCCAGACGCCGGGCCCGCCGGAGAACTGGCGGCTCGACGTGGTGGTGTTGCGGTGGTCGAGCATGGGGCAGATCAGCATCTGCGCGGCGATCGGCGGCGTGCCGCGGTCGCGGGCCAGCAGGGTGACTCCGGCGGCGAGGCCGCCGCCCGCGCTGGCGCCCGCGACGACGACCCGGGCGGGGTCGACGCCGAGCTCGGCGGAGTGCTCGGCGATCCAGAGCAGGCCCTGGTAGCAGTCGTCCACCAGGGCGGTGCCGGTGGCCTCCGGAGCGAGCCGGTAGTCCACGGAGACGACGACCGCGCCGAACCTGTCGAGCCACTCCAGCGGGATGTCGATCTGCGAGAAGCGGTCGCCCATGACCATTCCGCCGCCGTGCATCCAGTAGACGCAGGGCGCGGCGGTGGCGCGGGCGGCGTTCGCGGGGGCGAAGACCGACAGGGGGATCGGGGCGCCGTCCGTGGCGGGCACGGTGACCTCGCGTCGGTCGACCTCCCGGTGCGCGAGGAGGGCGTCTACGGGTGCCGACGGAAGTCGGCGCAGTTGCGTGAGCACTTCCGGGTTGAGCTGGGACATGAGGGGCATGTCGGCCAGCAGTTCACGCAGCTCGGGGTCCAGGTCGGGTCGTACGGGGGTCATGGTCACTGCCTTTCGCAAGAGAGGGGTCGGCGGGCGGGGTCAGAAGGCGGCCTTGCCGCGCACCGGGACGTAGTCGGCGTACTCGGACTCCTTGGCCAGCAGTCCGCCGATCCGGGCCACGATGTCCTGGGCGGCCTGACCGGCGAAGATCCGGTGGTGGTCCTCCTCGGTCGTCCAGCCCTCGATGACGTGGACGACGTCGGGGTCGGAGGCGGAACGGGAGACCAGGTAGACGGCGCAGTGCTCGCTCGCGCCGGGGCTCCCCTCGTCGAGGCCGGTCAGCAGCGCGTCGACCAGCCGGTCGCCCATTCCGGGCTTGGCGGTCAGGGTGGCGGCGAAGCCGTAGCCGACGGTCATGGCAGGGTCTCTCCTTCGGTAGTGGAATGACGTGATTCCATTCAATCGGGATGACCTGCGGAAACGTTAGAACGATGCTCCTGGGTGCTTGCACGATCCTCTCGTCTGCGAGAGCCAGGCGCGGAATCGTGCTGCAATGGCCGCATGTGCCTCGAAGAGCTCCGCACCCTGCTGGCCCGGCATGCCAGGCCCGACGGGACCACCCCGATCGACGGCGTCCTCGTCTCGAAGGTCGACCGGTCGGACCCGCCGGCGCCCTCGATGTCCGGCACCGTGCTGGCGGTCATCGCCCAGGGCGCCAAACGGCTCGCGCTCGGCGACCGGATCTTCGAGTACGGCGCCGGGCAGTACCTGATCGCCTCGGTCGACCTGCCGGTCACCGGGCAGTTCACCCAGGCGGACCCCGAGCGGCCCGCGCTGGGCTTCGGTCTCGTCCTGGAACCGTCCGCCGTCGCCGAACTGCTGCTGCGGGCCGCCCCCGGCGACGCTCCCTCCAGCGGTGGCGGCGCGGCGCCGGGGATCGCCGTCAGCGACGCTCCGGCTCCGTTGCTCGACGCGGTGGTCCGGCTGCTGCGCCTGCTCGACGAGCCCCGCGACCGGGCCGTGCTTGCCCCGCTGGTCAAGCGCGAGATCCTGTGGCGCCTGATCACCGGCGAGCAGGGCGCGACGGTGCGCCAACTCGGCCTCGCCGACAGCGGTCTCAGCCACATCTCCCGCGCCGTGAGCTGGATCCGCGAGCACTACGCGCGGCCCTTCCGGGTCGAGGAGGTGGCACGGCTGTCCGGCATGAGCGTCTCCGCCTTCTACCGCAACTTCCACGCGGTGACCGCGATGAGCCCCATCCAGTTCCAGAAGCAGATCCGGCTGCAGGAGGCCCGGCTGCTACTCACCACCCACCCGGGTGACGTCACCGGGGTCGGGCAGCGCGTGGGCTATGACAACCCGTCACAGTTCAGCAGGGAGTATCGCCGCCAGTTCGGCTCGCCTCCCAGCCAGGACGCCGCCCGCCTGCGCCGCGACGTCCGCGACCCCGCAGGCGTACGCCCCTGAGCAGCCGTTGCGGGAGCACCTCTCGCCAACCTGATCGAGGACGCACGCCAGGCGTTTCCGGGCGAGATTCCGGACCTTCCCAGAGGTCAACGCCACCGAGGACATCTCCGCGAGCGACAACCCGCCGAGCTCGGCGAAGGGCCGGGTGTGGGCACCGACGCGCTCTCTGACGTCCTATGGAGTCGCTACGGTGGGACACATGAGACCGCGCCTGGCGCAGCTTCGCCTCACCGAGTTCAAGTCCTTCCGCGATGCTTCGGCGATGCGGCTGGACGGCATGACCGTGCTCATCGGGCGCAACAGCAGCGGCAAGTCCAACGCCCTCGACGGGCTGGAGGTGCTTTCCCGGCTGGCGACGGGCGCTGACCTCCTGGAGGCGCTCGACAGCCGCCGCGGGGACGAGGGACCGCTTCGAGGAGGAATCGAGGGCTGCCCCCCGCACGGAACCGACCGCTTCCGACTTGGCTGCACGGTCGCGTCGCTCGATCGGGCCGGCAGCGGCTACGCACTCATCGATCTCGACGTCACCGTGCGGGTGCGACCGGAACCTGAGATCGTCAGCGAGACGCTGACGGGCGTGTCCGGCAGAGCGCGTAACACGAAGGACCCTTCCTCCAGAATCTGGCACAAACTACTGACGACCCGTGACCCGGAACCGGGAAGTGGGAGCATCGACGCCACGTGGTACCGGGGAACCCGGGGGCGTGGCCGCGTTGCGCCCTTCCGTGCGACCCGGCTGCTCACGGCGCAGCTTCCGCTCCGGCTGGCCCAGGACACCGAAACAGAACGACATGTAGTCCAAGCAGCCGAGGACATGCTGGAAGCCCTTCAGGGCGTCTTCCATCTCGATCCCGTCCCCCATCTCATGCGGCAGTACGTACCGGGGCGTGACGTGCGGCTGCGGCGCACCGGCGAGAATCTCTCGGCCGTCATCGGCCAGATGGCGGAGCGTGATCCTGATCAGTTCGCCCAGTTGGTCCAACTCGCCCGCGATCTCGTGGAACACGAGGTGACGGGCATCGAGATTGTCCGGTCCGAGCTGAACGACGTCATGCTCGCGCTGCGCGAGGGCCGGGCCATCACTCCCGCCCGTGAGATGAGCGACGGTCTCCTGCGCTTCATGGCCATCGCGACGACCCTGATCACTCGTGGCCGGGACGTGGATCTGGGCGGCATGCCGGACCACGAACGGCCCGTGACCGTCGTGATCGAGGAGCTGGAGAACGGCCTGCATCCCTCACAGGCGGGCAAAGCCCTCGAACTCGTACGCAGGGCAGTCAAGGACGACGGAGCTCAGGTGCTGTTCACCACCCACAGCCCCGCACTGCTGTCGGGGCTGTCCGCCGAGGACCACAAGTCGGTCGTCGTCTGTTCACGGGACCCGGAAACGCAGGAGTCGACGCTCACTCCGCTACCCGAGCTGGACGGATATCCCCGGCTGATGGCGCAGGGCGATCTAGGGTCCGTCGTGACCGCGAATCTGCTGAGCGAGGAGCGGCACAGCGACTTCTCCGAGTTCGACCGCCTCATGGGGATCGGGTGATCATGGCTCGCCGTGTGGAGTTCGTGGACACGTCGATTCTCTGCAACCTCCTCGACGTGCCGGGCAAGAACCAGCACCAGCGGAGGACCGTTGAGGAGCTGCGGCTGAAGCGACGCCAGTGCGATCTCATCCTGCCCGTCACCGCGGTCATCGAGACCGGCAACCACATCGCGCAACTCGGTAACGGACACGACCGGCGGGATCGAGCGGAGAAGCTCCATGCGCTCCTCGATCTGGTCATCAGGGGTGAAGCCCCCTGGGTGCTGCACACGGTCGAGTGGGGCGAGCCGTTCTTACGCGAACTCCTCGGAGGCGGCGGAACGGGGATCGGGCTGGCGGACCACGCGATGAGCGGGCTCGGCCTCGGCGACCTGTGCATCCTGACCGAGCGGGAGATGTACAGGCGACGCGTGGTCGGCGTCGACGTAGGCATATGGACGCTGGACGGACAGCTCAAAGCGCACGAATGATCTCGGGACGGCGGCCGCCGGGAGGGGCGGCCGCCGTCGTGAGGTGGGTCAGAACGGGCAGGTGCTGCGGTACTGGTCGACGGTCAGGCTGCTGCCGGGGCCGGGGCAGAGGAAGCGGTCATAGCGGGTGTCGTCGTCGACGAACCGCTTGATCCACGCCACGGAGTACTTGCCGATGGTGGTGTTGGACACGTTGGGCGCGAAGTGGGTCGCGTTGTTCAGCTCCAGGTACGCCTTGTCGAGCGACGAGGGCAGGCTGGTGTAGAACGGCAGCGAGTGGGTGGCCACCGGCGCGATGGTGTCGGCGTCCGCGCCGATGATCAGGGTGGGTGTCTGGACGCCCGGCCAGGTCTTGTCGAGGTTCCACGGCGTCAGCGGGACCGCGGCGCGCAGGGACGGCCGGGCGGCGACGGCCTCCAGCGTGCCGCCGCCGCCCATCGAGTGGCCCATGACGCCCAGCCTGGTCGCGTCCACCCGGGCGCGGACCGAGCTGCGCTGGGTCAGGTAGTCGAGCGCGGCCAGCAACTGCCGGCCACGGCTGTCGGGCTGGTCGAGCCGCGTCAGCGTGTCGATGTTGAAGACCACGAAGCCGTGCGAGGCGAGCCGGGCCGCCAGCCAGGCCATGCTGGACTTGTCGGCCGTGTAGCCGGGGGCGACGGCCACGCCGCCGAAGGCCCCCTCTGACGTGGTGGTCGGGTAGTAGATGGTCCCGCCGCCGAAGCCGCTCACGGACAACGACGACACGTCGGTCTGCGAGGTCGCGTACGGCCCGCGCGACGCTTCGAGGAGCGCGTCCGTCGGGTCGGGGCCGTGGACGGCGGCGTGGGCGGCGGGAGCGGTGAGGAGACCGCCGGCCAGCGCGAGCAGCACGACGAGCGTCAGCGTCGTGACCGCGGAGCACAGGCGGCGCGGAAGCGGGGTCGGGGGGTGTGTCGGCACGTCGGTGCACTCCCTGGGGGTAGGAGTGGGAACGGGCACGCGGGCCGGTTCCCTCGAACGGGTTGACCGCCGTCACTGTCGCGCCGCCGGCCCCCCACGCGCATCGGTGAAATCACCGGCCGCCCCGAACTACCGGCCCGCACCCACCGGTCTCACGACAGCAGGCGGGCCAGTTCGACCCGGGAGCGCACCCCGAGCCTGGCGAAGATGTTCCTCAGGTGGTGCTCCACCGTGCGCGGGCTGATGAACAGCCGGGCCGCCACCTCACGGTTCGTCGCCCCCTCCGCCACCAGGCCGGCGATCTGGAACTGCTGCGCCGTCAGCAACCGGCCGGCCTCCGACCGGGAGCCCGAGGGTCGCACCGACTCCCCCGCCGCCCGAAGTTCCGCGCGGGCGTGCGCGCTCCACAGGCGCGCGCCGTACCGCTCGAACATCTCCAGCGCGCCGTGCAGGTGCTCACGGGCCACGCCGGGGCGGCGCGACCGCCTGAGCATGCCGCCGTACAACAGCCGCGTGCGCGCGGTCTCGAACGCGCACGACCCCTGCCGGTGCAGTTCCAGTGCCTGGGTGAAACGCTCCCCGGCCTCGTCCGGGGGCGCGAGCAGCGCGTGGCACCGGGCCGCCAGCGCCAGCCTGTCGGGGTCACGGGTGCTGTCCGCCCAGCGTTCCAGCACGACCAGCGCGTCCCGCGCCTGCGCGACGTCCCCCGTCCGTACGGCGCTCTCGACGAGCAGCGGCGTCGCCATCACCCGTACGACGAGGGGGTCTCCCGTACGGGCCACCGCGCGCAGGCGGTTCACGGCGTCGGCGTGGCGGTTGGCCGCGACGTCCAGATGGGCGAGGGCGAGCGTGCCGACCGCCTCGGCCACGCTGACGCCGTGGGCGGCGGCCAGTTCGACGGCACGTGCCGCCCGCAGGGCGCAGGTCTCCTCGTCGCCTTCGACGGCGGCGGTGAAGGCGAGCCAGGCCAGGTGCTGCGCGCCGCTGACGGCGCGGCCCGTCTCCTGCGCCAGGCGCAGGCCGTCCGTGGCGTTGGCCGCCACCGCGTCGTAACGCCCCATCCACTGCTGGGCCTGGATGAGGATCTCCAGCATCTGCGGCATCCTGGCGACCGCGCCGTTGGCGCGCGCGACCTCCACCGCCCGGGTGGTCAGGGTGAGCGCGGCGGCGCCGTTGCCGAGCAGGAGGTTCGCCACGCCGCCCCACACGAGCGCCGAGGGGCTGCGTGCCAGGGAGTGCGCCGTCACCCCGGCGGCGACGCGCCGCAGCGACTCGGTCGCCTCACGGTGGCGGCCACGGAACGTCGCGGCCATGCCCCCGAGATACTCCAGCGCCATGGCGGTGACGTGGTCGTCGCCGGGCCGCCGCAGCGTCTCGGCCCGCCGCGCGATCGTCAGGAACCGCCGGTTGTCGCCCGCCAGGTAGCTCGCCTCACCCGCCCGGACCAGCGCGCGTACGGCCTGCTCGCGGTCGGTGCCGAGCAGCCGCTCCGCGGCGGCGAGCAGCGTGTCGCAGGCGCTGTCGGTCTTGCCGGCCCGCAGCTCCAGGCTGCCCCTGAGCAGCTCGGCCCTGCCGCGCACCTCGGCGCCGGCCGTGAGCGCGTCGATCCTGGACAGCAGCGACCTCGCCCGCTGCGGCCGGCCCGCCTGCCACGCGTGCTGAGCGGCGGCCGCCAGCCGTGCGGCCTTGAGCTCGCCGTGCCCGGTGAGCTCGGCCGCCCGTTCGAGGACGCGGAACGGCTCGGGGAAGGCCGCCGTCGCCGCCTTCGGCACAGCGGCGAGCGCCCGCACGAGGTCCTCGGCCAGCTCGCCCGCGGTGCCGTCGAGGGCGGCGGCGCGGTGCCACGCCCGCCGCAGATGCGGGCGCTCCCCGCCGGAGGCGTCGTCGAGGAGTCCCGCGAGCAGGCGGTGGGCGGCCCGCCGCCGGGCGAGGGACGCCTCGGCGTAGGCCACGTGGCGCAGGAGCGGGTCGGCCAGGTCGAAGCCGCCGTCCGGCGACTCGACGACGACGCCCGCGGCCTCCGCGGCCTCCAGGGCCGCGAGCCCGGACCGCGCCTCCGCCGCTCGTGTCAGCGTGACCGCGTCGATGCCGGGATCGGCCGCGATCAGCAGGACGAGTTCCGCCGTGTCGGCGGGCAGGCCGCGGAGCCGGTCGGCGTACGCCCGCCACAGCCGGCCGCCACGCGGCGGCGTCTCGGGCGGTGGCGCCGCACCGGCACGGTGCTCGCCGGTCAGCGAGCCCGCGAGTTCCGCCAGCGCGAGCGGGTTGCCCCCCGCCGTCCGCACCAGTGCCGTACGCAGGTCCGCGGGGAGGCCTTCGGGGATGAGGTCGTCGAGCACCTGCCGCGACGCCCTCTCGTCGAGCGGGCCGAGCGGCAGTGGCGGCAGGTCGCCGGGCGCGGCGCCGGGCTCCGAGGTGGCCAGCAGCACGGCGACGGGGATCGTCGCCACCCTGCGGGCCACGAAGCAGATCGCCTCCCGGCTCGGGGCGTCGAGCCACTGGAGGTCGTCGGCGCAGACCAGCACGGGACGCCCGGCGGCCCGCAGGAGCCGCAGCAGCGCGGCGGGCAGCGCCAGGCCGCCCCCGCCCACGCCGGTACGCAGCGCCTCGGCGAGCACCCGCGTGTCGTCGTCCGCCTGGTCCTCCAGCCGGTCGGCGATCGGGCCGAGCAACGCGTGCAGCCCGGCGTACGGCAGGTGGGTCTCGGCTCTGACGCCCCGGGCGCGGAGCACGAGGAATTCCGGCCCGCCGGGGACGCCGGGGGCCGCGTGCCTGTCCGGAAGGCCGTTGGCCGCGTGCTCGGCGGGGAGGCCCGTGTCCGCGTGCGCGGCGGCGAGGTCGAGCAGCGTGGTCTTGCCCGCGCCCGGCCCGCCGAGGAGGAGCAGGCAGCCGCCCGCACCGGTCCTGGCCCGCTCCATCAGCGCGCGGAGCGCGTCCGACTCCTTTTCACGGCCCCTTACGGGATCCGACCGCACACCGGTCAAATACGACATACATCAGTGTTACGCCCGCATTACGCAATTGAGTAGTGCTTCCAATAAGAGAACCCCGCCGGGCGGACGCCCGGCGGGGTTCTCAGGAGTGGTGACGCGTGGAGCGTCAGACGCAGACCGTGCGGACGACCTGCGCGAGGCGGTCCGCCACCAACTTGGCCTGGTCGTGCGACTCGGCCTCGACCATGACCCGGATCATGGGCTCGGTCCCGCTCGGCCGGATCAGCACGCGGCCGGTCGCCCCGAGCTCCGCCTCGGCCCCGGCCACCGCCGCCCGCAGTTCGGGCGCGGACGCCTTCGACTTCGCCACGTCCCGGACGTTGACGAGCACCTGCGGCAGCTTCGTCATCACGGAGGCGAGGTCGGAGAGGGAGCGGCCCTGCCGGGCCACCTCGGCCATAAGGTGCAGCGAGGTGAGCAGGCCGTCGCCGGTCGTGGCGTGATCGAGCATGATCACGTGGCCGGATTGCTCGCCGCCCAGGTTGTAGCCGCCGTCCTGCATCGCCTCCAGGACGTACCGGTCGCCGACCGCGGTCTCCACCACGGACAGGCCGGCCTCCTTCATGGCGATCTTGAAGCCGAGGTTGGACATCACCGTCGCCACGACGGTGTCCTTGGCGAGCCGGCCGTCGGCGTGCATCGACAGGGCCAGGATCGCCATGATCTGGTCGCCGTCGATCTCCTCGCCCGCGCCGGTGACCGCGAGGCAGCGGTCGGCGTCGCCGTCGTAGGCGATGCCGAGGTCGGCCCCGCGCGCGGCGACGGCCTCCCTCAGGAGGGCCAGGTGGGTCGACCCCACGCCGTCGTTGATGTTGAGCCCGTCAGGGGCGGCACCGATGGTGTCCACGACCGCGCCGGCGCGCAGCAGCGCCTCCGGAGCGACCATGTGCGCGGCGCCGTGCGCGCAGTCGACGACGACGCGCAGCCCGTCGAGGCCGTGGGGCAGCGTGGTCAGCAGGTGTGAGACGTACCGGTCGGCCTCGCCGTACGCCTCCCTGACCCGGCCGACGAACGCGCCGACCGGCCGGTCCCACTTCTCCCCGAGCCGCTGCTCGATCTCGTTCTCCACAGAGTCGGGCAGCTTGTAGCCGCCGCGGGTGAAGAACTTGATGCCGTTGTCGGGCGCGGGGTTGTGCGACGCGGAGAGCATGACGCCGAGGTCGGCTCCCAGCGCGTTGGTCAGGTACGCCACCGCGGGAGTGGGCAGCACCCCGAGCCGCAGGACGTCCACGCCCGACGACGCGAGGCCCGCGACCACCGCGGCCTCCAGGAACTCACCCGAGGCCCGCGGGTCCCTGCCCACGACGGCCATCGGACGGCCACGCCGCCCGACGCTGGCGTGGAACGCCCCGGCATCGCCGAGGACGTGCGCGGCGGCCACGGACAGGTCCATGGCCAGCTCCGCCGTCAGGTCGCGCCCGGCGACCCCGCGTACCCCGTCCGTGCCGAAGAGGCGCCCCCGTGAGGAGGCGCCTGCGGGTTCCTCCGACATTAACGCTTGCTGTACTGAGGAGCCTTGCGGGCCTTCTTGAGGCCGTACTTCTTCCGCTCCGTGGCGCGGGCGTCACGGGTGAGGAAGCCGGCCTTCTTCAGCGGCGGGCGGTTCACCTCGGCGTCCAGCAGGGCGAGCGCGCGGGACAGGCCCATGCGCAGCGCGCCGGCCTGGCCGGTCACGCCGCCGCCGTCGATGCGCGCGATGACGTCGAACGCGTCCTCGGCGCCGAGCACGACGAACGGCTCGTTGATCAGCTGCTGGTGGACCTTGTTCGGGAAGTAGTTGTCCAGCGAGCGGCCGTTGATCGTCCACTTACCGGTGCCAGGCACGATGCGGACCCGGGCGATGGCCTCCTTGCGGCGGCCCGTGCCGTACGAGTTGCCCGTGGTGACGGGCTTGCGGACGACGCCGTCACCGGCGGGAGCCGACTCGGTGGTGTACTCGGAGGGGAACTCCTCCGCGGTGTACTCTTCCGGCTCGCCCTCGACGAGCGTCTCGATACCGGTGGTCTCGGCCACGGTTCTCCTCTAACTTTCCTGGCTCGCGATTACTGGGCGATCTGCGTGATCTGGAAGGGCACCGGCTGCTGGGCCTGGTGCGGGTGCTCGGCACCGGCGTAGACCTTGAGCTTCTTGGCCATCTTGCGGCCGAGAGCGTTCTTGGGAAGCATGCCCCGGACGGCCTTCTCCACGGCACGGTCGGGACGCTTCTCCATGAGCTCGCCGTAGCTGATGGCGCGCAGACCACCAGGGTAACCCGAGTGGCGGTAGGCCTTCTTCTGCTGGAGCTTGTTGCCGCTCAGGGCGATCTTCTCGGCGTTGACGACGATGACGAAGTCACCCGTGTCGACATGCGGAGCGAAGATCGGCTTGTGCTTCCCGCGGAGCAGGGTAGCCACCTGACTGGCCAGCCGGCCGAGCACGACATCGGTCGCGTCGATGACGTAC
This sequence comes from Microbispora sp. H11081, assembly GCF_012999535.1. Lineage (GTDB taxonomy): Bacteria > Actinomycetota > Actinomycetes > Streptosporangiales > Streptosporangiaceae > Microbispora. The sequence continues at coordinate 34,699 of NZ_JABBWV010000015.1, read as the reverse complement.
CACTGACGTTCGACGTCGTTGGGCTTCGGTGAGAACGTGCGCACGGCAGTGCCTTCTGTCGGAATGTGAACTCTCGGTAGGTTGCGCAGGCACGGCGACAACCTCCGTCTCCACATGTACGGGAGAAGACGCCGGACGCGCCGTGCACCGGTCTGCGGGCAGACCGATCCACACACAACGAACTAGCAGACTACCGACCCCGCGTCGCCCGGTCAAAACAGCGGGAGAGTACGCGCGGTTGGAACGACACATTTGAACGCTCATCAAATCAGTACCCAATAGCCCCTTCTTCCCCACGACCCAGATCCATATATTTGACTGCGCTATGTCGCAGACCCCTCACAAAAATCACACCTTCCGTGCTCCCCGGCGGGGGCCGCTGATGGGTCTGCTGGCGTGCGCCGTGGCGATTCTGCTCACCGGCGTCGTGATCGGCCGGATGAGCGCCAGGTCGAGCGTGGTCGACGACCTCTATCTCCGTAACTCGGAGCACTCCCCTTCGCCCGTCGCGAGCGCGCGGGGCGCGACGCCCCGCGACCGGCCCACCCTCGACCACGTCCTGCGCACCGTGACTCCGGTCGCCCCCGCGGAGCAGCCGCAGCGCAAGACGCGGGGCGAACAGCCGCCTTCCAACGTGATCGACGGCTCCGGCGGCGGATCGCCGTACTCCGTCCTCACCCCGGGAGCGAACGGAGGCGACGGCGCGAACGACGCCGACGCCAGGCGGGCCGCCTCGATGGAGGCCGAGGTCGTGCGCCTTGTCAACGTCGAGCGCCGCAAGCGCGGGTGCAGGCCCCTGCGGGTGGACCCCCGCCTCGTGGAGTCCGCCCGCGCGCACTCCGCGGAGATGGCGTCGAGCGGGCTGTTCCGGCACAACTCGCCCGGGGGCGCCACCCCCTGGGACCGCATGGGCGCGGCGGGCTACTCCGAGGGCGGAGCCGAGACGATCGCGCGGGGCTACCAGACCGCGACGGAGGTCGTACGCGGCTGGATGGCCGGGCGGAGCGACCGCGCCACGCTGCTCAACTGCCGCCTGGTCGCGACCGGGGTCGGCGTGAGCATGGGTGAGGGCGGCCCGTGGTGGACGGAGGACTTCGGGTATTCCTGACCCTTCGTCGTCTGTCCGAATCGCCGACTAATCTCAGCGCCATGGGTTACCCCGGCGACCAGCAACCACCTCCGCCGCACCAGCCGCCCGACCCCCGCAGACGGGACCTGCCGCCGTACTCGGGCGAGGGCGACTCGCCTCTCGCCGCCCGTCGCGACGCGTCCCCGCACGGCGGGGGCCAGCCGCCCTACCAGCGTGAGCAGTCGCCGTACGCCCGCGAGCGATCGCCGTACGAACGAGAGCAGGCCCCCTACCAGCCCTACCGGCCCGAGCAGCCGCCGTACGCCGAGCAGCCGCCCTACGGCGGGCAGGGGCCGTACGGACAGGAGAGCCCGCTCCGCGCGGAGGAACCCCCGCCTGCCCCCGGCGGCCCCTTCGCGCCCCCGCCCGGCGGTCACCAGGGCGGCCAGCCGGGCGTTCAGCCGGGCGGTGACTGGGACGCTCGCCGGCAATCGTCGGCGCCGCGGGCGCCCCTGCCGCCGGAGCCCGTGTGGGATCCCTACGCGAAACCCCCTCTGTGGCGTCGCCCCTGGGCGCTCGGCCTCGTCCTGCTTGGCATGATCGGGGCGCTGCTGACCGGTCTGTGGTACGCCGCGAGCAACGAGAAGCCGCAGGTCGCGGCTCCCACGCCCACCGCCCGGCCCACGCCGCTCGTCCCCGCGGGCCCGACCGGCAAGTACGGCTACACGGGCTCCAGGACGACCGACAAGAAGCCGCTCACCCTCGGGGAGCTGTTCCCCCAGCGCAAGTTCGTCAAGGACAAGCGGTCGTACGTCCGCACGGTCGTGCGCAGGGAGAAGAAGTGCGCCGACGGCGTCACCGGCGACAAGATCACGAAGGCGCTCAAGGCGGGCGGATGCACGCAACTCCTGCGGGCGAGCTTCGCGGACTCCAAGGGCACGATCATCGGCACCGTGGGCGTCGCCAACCTGCGGACCTCCGCCGCGGCGAAGCTGGTCGCCTCCGCCGGAGGCGGCGGCGAGCGCAAGGACTACCTCAAGCCGCTGCCGGGCAAGGACGAGGCCAGCAAGCACCTCGGCACTGGCGAGGCATACGCGGGCGGCTGGACCCACGGCCACTACGCGCTGCTGCTGTGGTTCCAGTTCAAGGACGGCCATAAACCGACCAAGACCGAGCAGAAGCGGCTCTACCAGGCCGCGGTGGACGTCACCGACGCGACTGTTTTCCCTGCCCTCGACACCCGATCGCTGAACGGTGGCCCCAGGTGAGGCCGGGCGTTCGCTGAGGTGGGAGCCGCTGGGCGACCTGGGGCGGCACGGACCGAAACGCCCATAGGGGCACGCCGATCGCGCCCACGCCGTTACGCTTCGGGCTATGCGTGGCAAGGATTCCGGCTCCGAGCACGAACACGAAACGGCGTGGACCGCCCGCGAGGCGGACGCCGAGGGCTCGGCGGCGACACCCCCGACGCCACCCCCGAGCTTCGGGCAGACCCCGGCGCCCGGGTACGGGCAGCCGCCCGTGGACGACGGCACGGCCTGGGCCCCCGACGCCGCCGGCGCGGCGCACGGGCCCACGCCCATGCCGCCCGCCGTTGCCTACCCCACCAGGTATGGGCCGCCCGGCGGCCTCGGGGGGCCGGAACCGGCCGCCGAGGACCCGGAGAGCACCAACAGGTTCCGGGCCGTTCCCGCGTACGGTCCCCCGCCGCCCTCCTCCGGCGCCCCGGGGGACACCGGGTCACCGGCCGGCATCGGCTCGCCGGGGAACACCGGGGCTCCGGGGAACGCCGGGGCTCCGGGGAACGCCGGGGCCCTTCCCGCGCCGCGTCCGCCCGGCGACGAAGGCCTCGGCTCGCCCGCGCCCGGTGAGGCACAGCCCGGCGCCGTGCCGCCGCAACCCGCGTACGGCGAGGCACCTGGCCCCGTGCCGGCACAGCCCGCATACGGCGAGACGCATCCCGGCCCCGTGCCGCCGCAACCCGCGTACGGCGCGGGACCGCACTCCGGGCCGCCTCAGGAGAGCCAGGGGATCCACACGTGGCAGCCTCCGGCCGGTCAGGGCGACCAGCGGCCACCGGGGTACGGCCCGCCCGCGTGGCAGCCGCCCGCCCCCGCCGGACCCCACTGGCAGCCCCAGCCTGATCCGAATGTCCCCCGATGGGAGCACCCGCCGGGCCAACAATCCCACTCAGGGCACCCAGGCCAGCCGGCCTGGCAGCCCGGGTCGCCGTCCTGGCAGCCCGGCCAGAGCGCGGGCGGCCCCGCGTACCCGCAGAACCCGCCGCCGCCCCCGCCGCAGCAGCCCGCCTACGGCTTGGGGCCGCACGCCTGGCAGCCCCCGGCTGACGAGGTGAACCCGGCCTGGGAGCCGCCCCCGCCCGGCGCGGGTGCGCAGCCATGGCAGCCGCCGCCCGGCCCTGGAGGCCCCTCCTGGGAGCCGCACGCGGGTCCGGCTCCCCAGCAGGGTCCGGCTCCCCAGCACTGGCAGCAGGAGCCTCCCCCGTGGCCAGCCCCCGGCGGCGAACCCGGCCCGCAGCCAGGCCCGCAGCCAGGCCCGCAGCCTGGTCCGCAGCCAGGTGTGAACGCGTGGCCCTACGCGGGCAACGAGCCGCAGTGGCAGCAGGGTCCCCCGCCGCCCGCGCCGGGTGGCGCCGGCCCCACGACGTGGTCGCCCCCGCCGCCCGGTGAACCTGCCGCTCCCGGCGCCTTCGGCGCGGCCCCCTCGCCGTACGACGCCGGACCCCACGGACACCCCGGCGCCGTGCCGCCCCACGACGCGTCCCCGGGGCAGCCGTGGCAGGACCCAGGATCCGGCTGGCAGCCCGGTGGGCCTCCGGCACCGGGGCCCTACGTCCCTCATCAGCAGAACGCCGGGGGCCCCCAGCCCGCCCCGCCCGGCGTGCCGTCGTTCCCCGCGTGGGGGCCCCCACCGGCCGGCGGGCAGCCGTACGGCGGGGAGGCGTGGCCCCAGACCCCGCAGGGATATCCGCCCGCGGACATGCCGCAGGCGCTGCCGCCGGGGCCTCAGCCCCTTGGCGGCCAGCAGCGGACGCACGACCACGAAGCCGCCTCGCCGGAGCAGATCCGGCCCGGGGAGCCCGGCGACATCGCCGTATGGCCTCCCCGGCTCCCGGGTGAGCCGCACCCGCAGGGTGAACTGCCCGCGGGCACCTCCTGGCCCCCGGCGTACGCCTACCAGGGCGAGCACGGCCAAACCACCGGACACCCCGGCGACCCCGGACACCCCGGCGACCCTGGGCGCACCGACCCTTCCGCGCACCCCGGCGCCTCGAACCACCCCGGCGCCTCCGACCACCCGGGCGCCTCCGGCGACCCCCACCCGTACGCGCGGCAGGGCGGGGAGCCGCTCGCCGCTCCCACGGAGTGGACGACCCAGGAGGCCCAAGGAACGGGTGCGCCCGGCGACCCGCCACGGGAGGTCCCCGAGGGAAGCGGCCCGCCGTACCCCCTCCCGCAGGGCCCCGCCGGACCGCACGCCGACTTCGCGAGCGACATCGCCCATGCGACGACGCCGGCCGAAGGGTTCCAGGCGCCCGGCGCTCCGCACGAACCCAACCGCCGTCCCGGCGACCCCGAACCGGGCACGGCACACGGCGAACCGCAGCCCGCGTCCCCCGAAAGGGCGACGCAGCCGCTGCCGCCCCCGCCCACACCCGGCGCACCGTCCGCGACAGCGGCCACGGCGCCGCCGGGGACACCGTCCGAGGAGCCCACGGCGGATGTTCCGCCATCCGCCGTGGCGGCCGTGCCCGCGGGCGCGGCGTCATCCGACACGCCGCCCCCGCACACACCCGGCGCACCGTCCGCGAGCGACGGCGCCGACGGGGCGGGCTCCCCCACCACCACACAAGGACAGATGGCGACAACCTCTCCCACGACCGGTTCGCCCTCGCAGCCGACCGACGAGACTCCGTTCGCGTTCACGCCGGTGACACCCGCCAAGGCGGGCAAGCCGGCGCCTCCGCCCGGATTCGGGCCGGATCCCTCCACCCCCGGCGGTGGCAACCTCCCCGCGACCCTCGGCCCCACCGGGACTCCCCCTGCGGGCGGGAAGGTCAGGCGCATCCTGATGGCCGCCGGCGCGGCGGTCGTCGTGGGGGTGATCGGCACCGCCGCCTACTTCGCGTACACCGGTGAAACCGGCGGTCAGGCCGCCCCCACTCCGGGGGCCTCCGCCCCGCCGCCCGCCTCCCAGGAGCCGCAGCCGACCTCCACGACCGCCTCCGTGATCCTCGACTCTGAGCAGACCGACCCCAAGACCCTCAAGCCGGACGAGGCGTTCCCCGACGAGAAGGTGACGCTGGCCGGGCGGACGTACCGCCGCGTCAAGGTCGACGTGACCGACGACTGCGAGAAGGCCGCGGCGGGCGCGTTCGCGCAGGCCCTCACCGAGCAGCAGTGCCGCAGGGTGCTCAGGGCGACGTACGTCGACGGCAAGCGTCAGTACGCCGTGACCACGGGCATCGCAGTGCTTCCCGGCAAGACCGAGGCGCTCGCCGTGGACCAGACGAAGAACCTCGGCACGAACGTCTGGTTCCGCGGCCTCGACGGCGACAAGAAGAGCGGCGGCGACAAGGTCTCGATCTCCGGCGGCTACGCCGCGGGCATGGTGTGGGGCCGCTACATCGTGTTCAGCTACGCCACCTACGCCGACGGGCACACGCCGGAGGCGGAGGACAAGAACCTCGGACCGGTCAGCGGCGCCTTCCGCGACAACACGGCGAAGGTGATCGAGAAGCGGGCGAGCCGCTGACGACGAACAGCTGACGAGCGTCAGGCTCTCAGCGTGCGCACGCGGCGGGTCGCGGCGGCCCGCCGCGCCAGTTCCCCTGGCTCGGGATAGCGCACCTCCTCCAGCGTGAGGCCGTGCGCGGGCGCGACGTGCACGCCCGAGTCCCGTACGGCTCTCGCCAGCACCTCCCCAGGCCACGTGACGGGCCGCCTGCCCTCGCCCACGGTGAGCAGCGACCCGACCAGCGCACGGACCATGGAGTGGCAGAACGCGTCGGCGACCACCGTCGCGAGGAGGATCCCGTCCTCGCCCCTGACCCAGTCGAGCCGCTGCAGTTCGCGGATCGTCGTCGCGCCCTCACGCCTGCGGCAGAAGGCGGCGAAGTCGTGCTCGCCGAGCAGCAGGGCGGCGGCCTCGTTGAGCAGGTCCACGTCCAGCGGACGGGCGTACCACAGCACCTCGCGCCGCCTCAGCGGGTCGACGCCCCCGGGGGCGTCCCCGACCCGGTAGCCGTACCGCCGCGACAGCGCGGAGAACCGGGCGTCGAAGCCCTCTGGGGCCACGCTGACGGCGTGCACCCGCACATCCGGGGGCAGGACGCCTGCCAGCCGCCTCGTCAGCGCAGCGAGCCACTCAGCGCCGTGCTCCTCCCACGCCTCCTCCGGCTCCGCCGGGACGGGGGCGCGCCGCGCGGCCACGGCGGCCAGGGCGGCGGGCGGCAGGTCGGCGTGCGCCACCTGCCCCCTCGCGTGGACTCCCGCGTCCGTGCGGCCCGCGACCGTCAGCGACGGCGGCGCGTCCAGGCGCAGGATCCGGCCGAGCGCGTCCTCGATCTCCCCCTGCACGGTCCGGAGCCCCGGCTGGCGCGCCCAGCCGGAGAAGTCGGTCCCGTCGTACCCCAAGTCCAGCCTTAACCGCAGTTCTCGCGTCACGCCATCCCTCGTACGGTGCTCGTACGGTGCACAGAAAAAGAGCGGGCCCAGCGTCCCGGGAAGGGAAGCTGAGCCCGCTCACACAGCCTGAGATCAGGCCTGGTCCTTCTTCTCGCCCTCCGCCGGGGCGGCCTCGGGGGCCTCGGCGGTGGTGCTCTCGGCGGCCTCGCTGTCCGCCGGACGCGTCTCCTCGGCCTCCGCGGGGGCCGGAGCGGCCTCGGCGGCGGGCTCGGCCGCGGCCGTGCGGGAGGAGACCCTGACCGGGTTCAGCTGCTCGGTCACGAGCTCGATGACCGCCATGGGGGCGGCGTCGCCCTTGCGCGGGCCGAGCTTGGTGATCCGGGTGTAGCCACCGGGACGCTCGGCGTACGTCGGGGCGATCTCGGTGAAGAGGTGGTGGACGACGCCCTTGTCGCGGACGACCGTCAGCACCTGGCGACGGTTGTGGATGTCGCCCTTCTTCGCCTTGGTGATCAGCTTCTCCGCGAGCGGGCGGAGCCGCCTGGCCTTGGCCTCGGTGGTGGTGATCCGGCCGTTCTGGAAGAGCGCGGTGGCGAGGTTCGACAGAATCAGGCGCTCGTGGGCCGGGCTGCCGCCGAAGCGGGCGCCCTTGGTGGGCTTGGGCATGTGATGCTCCTCATGGATAACCCGCTCCGGCCGTGTCAGGTACCGGGGTCGGGCCGACCGGCGTACCGGTCGTGACTTGTCATCGCCGTCTCATGCCGCCCAGGAGGGCGGCATGAGACGGTGGTGCGTCGCTCGAAGACGGGCGATCAGTACTGCTCGGTCTCGATGAACCCGCCGTCCTCGTCGTCGTACCCGCCGCCGGCGACGGCGGAGGGGTCGAACCCGGGCGGGGAGTCCTTGAGAGCCAGGCCCATCTCGTGCAGCTTCTGCTTGACCTCTTCGATCGACTTGGCGCCGAAGTTGCGGATGTCCAGCAGGTCCTGCTCGCTGCGGGCGACGAGCTCACCCACGGTGTGGATGCCCTCGCGCTTGAGGCAGTTGTACGAACGGACGGTGAGGTTGAGCTCCTCGATCGGCAGCGCCAGGTCGGCCGCGAGAGCCGCGTCCGTCGGCGACGGGCCGATGTCGATGCCCTCGGCCTCGACGTTGAGCTCGCGGGCCAGGCCGAACAGCTCGACCAGGGTCTTGCCGGCCGAGGCCACCGCGTCGCGGGGCTTCATGGACGGCTTGGTCTCGACGTCGAGGATGAGGCGGTCGAAGTCCGTGCGCTGCTCGACACGGGTGGCCTCGACCTTGTAGGTGACCTTGAGCACCGGGGAGTAGATCGAGTCGATCGGAATCCGCCCGATCTCCTGGCCCGGCTGCTTGTTCTGCGCGGCGGATACGTAACCGCGGCCGCGCTCGACGGTCAGCTCCATCTCCAGCTTCGCCTTGCCGTTCAGCGTGGCGATGTGAAGGTCCGGGTTGTGCACCTCGACACCGGCCGGAGGCGCGATGTCGGCGGCGGTGACCTCACCGGGGCCCTGCTTGCGCAGGTACATGACCACGGGCTCGTCGTGCTCGGAGGAGACGACCAGCGACTTGAGGTTCAGGATGATGTCGGTGACGTCTTCCTTGACCCCGGGCACGGTCGAGAACTCGTGGAGCACGCCCTCGATGCGGATGCTGGTGACCGCCGCCCCCGGGATGGAGGACAGCAGCGTGCGCCGCAGAGAGTTGCCGATGGTGTAGCCGAAGCCCGGCTCGAGCGGCTCGATGATGAACCGGGACCGGTGCTCCTCGAGCGACTCCTCCTGGAGGCTCGGGCGCTGTGCGATGAGCATCAGGATCTCCTGGATCCGGGACGACCCCGTCACTGCGGAGGGGAGGCCCCTGTGTCACGGCGACGCCCGCTATTTGACGCCGCTCGCCTACAACCATGATGCCGTACGGCCGGGAGTGTACCGGCCGTACGGCGTCACTAAATGCCGGGACCCTACTACTTGGAGTAGAGCTCGACGATCAGCTGCTCCTGGACCAGCGTGTCGATCTGCTGGCGGACCGGGAGCTGGTGCACGAGGATGCGCATGTTGTCGGCGGAGACGCCCAGCCAGGCCGGAACCGTCTTGTCGCCGGCGGTCGCGCGGGCCACCTCGTACGGGAGGAGGTTGCGCGACTTCTCGCGGACCTCGATGATGTCGTGCTCGCGCACGCGGTACGACGGGATGTCGACCTTCTTGCCGTTCACGAGGAAGTGGCCGTGGCGCACCTGCTGGCGGGCCGCGTCACGCGACTCGGCGAAGCCGGCGCGGTAGACCACGTTGTCGAGACGGCTCTCCAGGATCTGGAGGAGGTTCTCACCCGTCTTGCCCGCCTTGCGGTTGGCTTCCTCGTAGTAGTTGTGGAACTGCTTCTCGAGGACGCCGTAGATCCGGCGGGTCTTCTGCTTCTCACGGAGCTGGAGCTGGTACTCCGACTCCTTCGGCCGACCACGGCCGTGCTCACCCGGCGGGTACGGGCGGATCTCGATGGGGCACTTGGCGGACTCGCACTTCTTGCCCTTGAGGAAGAGCTTGGTCTTCTCACGGCGGCAGAGCTTGCAGTCCGGACCCGTGTAACGAGCCATTTCTCTCTACTCTCCTGAGGCTCAGACGCGCCGGCGCTTGGGCGGACGGCAGCCGTTGTGCGGAACCGGGGTCACGTCCTGGATGGACCCGACCTCGAGCCCGGTCGCCTGCAGCGAACGGATCGCGGTCTCACGGCCGGAGCCGGGGCCCTTGACGAAGACGTCGACCTTGCGCATGCCGTGCTCCATGGCGCGGCGAGCGGCGTTCTCGGCAGCCATCTGGGCGGCGAACGGGGTGGACTTACGGGAGCCCTTGAACCCGACGTGGCCGGCGCTGGCCCAGGAGATCACGTTCCCGTTCGGGTCGGTGATCGAAACGATGGTGTTGTTGAACGTGCTCTTGATGTGGGCGTGCCCGTGAGCGACGTTCTTCTTTTCCTTGCGGCGCACCTTCTTCGGTGCGCCCTGGCGGCTCTTCGGCGGCATTTAAGCGCTATCTCCTGGCAGTGGCTGCTAAGGACTACTTCTTGCCCGGCTTCTTCTTGCCGGCCACGGTCTTCTTCTTCCCCTTGCGGGTGCGCGCGTTCGTCTGCGTCCGCTGACCGTGGACAGGCAGCCCCTTGCGGTGCCGGATGCCCTGGTAGCAGCCGATCTCGATCTTGCGGCGGATATCGGCCTGAATCTCGCGGCGAAGGTCGCCCTCGATCTTGTAGTTCGCCTCGATGAAGTCACGCATCGGGACGAGTTCGGCGTCCGTGAGCTGGTGGACGCGCAGATCGGGGCTGATGCCGGTCGCGTCAAGGATCTCCTTGGCGCGGGTGCGGCCGATTCCGAAAACGTAGGTGAGAGCGATCTCCAGCCGCTTGTCGCGGGGGAGGTCGACGCCAACCAGGCGGGCCATGGTCGGGCATTCTCCTTCAGTGTGGCGGAGGTCTTGCGCCACACTTCCCCTCCCATGCCCGGGCGAGGGCCCCGGCCTCCGACCGGGGGTCTCCCGCGTGGTACGGCTTGCGCCGCCTGCGCGGGTGTGTGACGCGACTTCGTTGTTCCGGCCCTCACGCGGGTGGAGCCCGTCACACCGACGGACTCAGCAGGGGCCTGGTGGCGACGTCCTGAGCTGGGCTCAGCCCTGGCGCTGCTTGTGGCGCAGGTTGTCGCAGATCACCATGACTCGACCGTGCCGGCGAATCACCTTGCACTTGTCGCAGATCTTCTTGACGCTCGGCTTGACCTTCATAGTCCTTATTCGTTCCGCATACGGCCCGTCCCGCGTCGGGCGGGCTACTTGTACCGGTAGACGATCCGTCCGCGACTCAGGTCGTAGGGGCTCAACTCCACGACCACCCGGTCATCGGGCAGGATCCTGATGTAGTGCATCCGCATCCGCCCACTGATGTGGGCCAGGACCTTGTGACCGTTGTCGAGCTGCACCCGGAACATCGCGTTCGGGAGCGACTCAATAACAGTGCCCTCAATCTCGATGGCGCCGTCTTTCTTGGCCATGGCCCTCGCGTTTCACTGATCGGATCGTCCAGAGGCTTCGGAACACTAAGCAGCCGCGACCTTCGGGCGCTTCCAGAGAGCGGCGACCAGCAAGGCCGCCTAGGCGCAAAGGTCATAGTGAACCGACAAAGGAGTGTACGACAACCCGGGCCGAATAGCGAAACGACGGCAGGGGTCCCAACACAACCAGATCACAGGCTACCCCCTGCAGGACCCGGCGGCGAACCGAACGCGGACGCCTCACCGCCGGATGGCGCGGCCCGAGCGGCGCCCGTACGCGGCTCACCTCGGGCGGAGCGCTCAGGTGTCGCGCCCCCGGGAGCCTCCGGCCATACCGGTGATCGTGCTGATGAGGAGGATGACGCCCCAGGGGCCCATCACCCACAGCGGCCAGGGGTTGGCGAAGTGGCCGGAGGAGAGACCGGCGACGAGCCAGACGGTCCAGGTCACGCCGACGGCGCCCGCCCAGGTGGACCAGGCGGCCTGCAGACCTGTTCGCGCCCTGCCGTCGGGCCGGGCCGGCCGGGCCCGGCGGGCCTGCGGCGCGGGTTCGACGGCGCTCTGCAGCCGGTGCAGGTCGATGCCGGGCAGGTCGGAGGTGAGCGTGTCCAGTTCCCCGTACGTGCGACTCTGGTAGACCCGCTCAAGCCGCTCGTTGAACTCGTCCAGCGTGAGCCTGCCCTCGGCCATGTGCTCGCGCAGCGCGGCGGCGACCCGCTCCCGGTCGCCGTCGGAGGCGCGCATCTCGGGCGCTAGCGCCATCACCATCTCCCGGCTGTTCGAGCGATATGACCATTATGCTGCACGGGCCTCCGCCATGGCGGGGAGTCGTCAGACGGTCTCCCCCGCCTCGGCACCCGCGCCCGGGAGGCGCGAGGCGCCTCCGTCGAGCGCGGTGAGGACCAGCGGGCCGTTCTCCGTCACCGCGACGCTGTGCTCGAAGTGCGCGGACGCGCGGCCGTCGATGGTGACGACCGTCCAGTCGTCGGCCAGCACCTTGGTGCGATCGGTGCCGAGGTTCACCATCGGCTCGATCGCCAGGCACATGCCCGCCTCCAGGCGGGGGCCGCGTCCCGGCCGGCCGTGGTTGGCCACCCAGGGGTCCATGTGCATCTCGGTGCCGATGCCGTGACCGCCGTACTCCTGGGGGATGCCGTAGCGGCCCTGGGACCGCACGTACTTCTCGACCTGGTAGCCGATGTCCGACAGGTGCCCGCCGACCCGCAGGGCGGCGATGCCGCGCCACATGGCCTCCTCGGTCACCCGCATCAGCTCGGTCAGCGCGGGGTCGACCTCGCCGATCCCCACGGTGATGGCCGAGTCGCCGTGCCACCCGTCGAGGATCGCGCCACAGTCGATGGAGATGATGTCGCCCTCGCGCAGCGCGCGGCGGTCGGTGGGGATGCCGTGCACGACCTCGTCGTTCACGGAAGCGCAGATCGTCGCGGGGAAGCCCTGGTATCCCTTGAACGAAGGGATCGCGCCCTCGCTCCGGATGGCCTCCTCGGCGATGGCGTCGAGGTCGAGCGGCGTCATCCCGGGCCGGACCGACGTCCGGAGCAGCTCCAGCGTCCGGCCCACGACCAGGCCGGCCGCGCGCATCTTCTCCAGTTGCTCCGCGCTCTTGATCTGGATTCCGTGCCGGTTCTTCTTGAACACGCGATACACCCCCTTTCCCGAAATTGTCCCATACAAGCCTGAACGCCACCCCATGGAGAGGAGTGGCGTTCACGACCGCGGTAATGGTTCAGTCAGCGAACCGTCTCAGTGCCGACATGGCCCGCTGGGTGATCTCCTCGACCGGTCCGGTCGCGTCGACCCCCTGCAGGATGCCCTCGTCGGCGTAGAACGAGATGAGCGGCGACGTCTGCTCCTGGTAGACCTCCAGGCGCCGCCTGATGGTCTCCTCGCGGTCGTCGTCCCGCTGGAAGAGCTCCCCGCCGCAGGCGTCGCAGACGTCCTCCACCGCGGGCGGGTCGAACAGCACATGCCACACCTTGCCGCAGGAGCGGCAGGTACGACGCCCCGCGAGGCGGCGTACGACCTCGTCGTCCTCGACGACCAGGTTGAGCACCACGTCGAGCGCCGTGCCGAACTCGGCCAGCATCTTCTTCAGGACCTCGGCCTGGGGCACGTTACGGGGGAAGCCGTCCAGGAGGAAGCCCTCCTGCGCGTCGTCCTCCGACAGCCGGTCCCTCACCATGGCCACGGTCACCTCGTCGGGTACGAGGTCACCGCGGTCCATGTACTCCTTGGCAAGTTTGCCTAGCTCCGTGCCGCCGGAGACGTTGGCACGGAAGATGTCGCCTGTCGAGATTTTCGGGATCGACAGGTGCGATGCGATGAACTGGGCCTGCGTCCCCTTACCCGCTCCGGGGGGCCCTACCAGGACGACGCGCACTATCTCAGGAAGCCCTCGTAGTTGCGCTGCTGAAGCTGGCTCTCGATCTGCTTGACCGTGTCCAGACCAACACCAACCATGATCAGAATGCTGGTCCCTCCGAACGGGAAGTTCTGGCTCGCCCCGGCCACCGCGAGCGCGACGATCGGGATGAGCGAGATGACACCCAGATACGGAGCGCCTGCGGCCGTGAGCCTGTTGAGCACGTAGCCCAGGTACTCAGCGGTCGGCCGGCCCGGGCGGATGCCCGGAATGAACCCACCGTACTTCTTCATGTTGTCAGCCACTTCAGGGGGGTTGAAAGTGATGGACACGTAGAAGTACGTGAAGAAGACGATCAACAGGAAGAACGTGGCCATGTAGATGGGGTGGTCGCCCCTGACCATGTTCTGCGCCAGCCACTCGACCACCACGTTGGGGTTCTGGGTGTTGCCGAACAGCGTCACCAGAAGCTGCGGGAGGTACAGCAGCGACGAGGCGAAGATGACCGGGATGATGCCGGCCTGGTTCACCTTGAGCGGGATGTAGGTCGAGGTGCCGCCGTACATGCGCCGGCCGACCATCCGCTTGGCGTACTGCACCGGGATCCGGCGCTGCGCCTGCTCGATGAACACGACCACGCCGATCATCACGACGCCGACGATCATCACGACGACGAACTTGAACGGGCTGAGCCGGTAGATGTTCACGAGCTCGGACGGGAACACCGCGATGACCTGCGTGAAGATCAGGATCGACATGCCGTTGCCGACGCCGCGGTCGGTGATGAGCTCGCCGAGCCACATGATCACGGCCGTGCCGGCGGTCATGGTGATGACCATCGTCACCAGCGGGAACACGTCCTGGCTCAGCAGGATCTGCTCGTTACAGCTCGGGAAGAGCTGCCCGCTGCGGGCCAGCGCGACGAACGCCGTCGACTGGAGCACCGCAAGCCCGATGGTCAGATAACGCGTGTACTGCGTGATCTTCGACGTGCCCGCCTGGCCCTCCTTCTTGAGGGCCTCCAGCCGGGGGATCACCACCGTCAGCAGCTGCAGGATGATGCTCGCGGTGATGTACGGCATGATGCCGAGCGCGAACACTGAAAGTTTCAACAGGGCGCCGCCGCTGAAGAGCTGCACCATCCCGTAGATGTTGCCGGCGTCTCCCGCCTGGGCCTGGTCTAGACACAGGGCAACGTTCTGGGCGTTCACGCCTGGAGTCGGCAGCACCGAGCCCAGCCGGAACAGCACGATGATGCCCAATGTGAAGAGCAGCTTATTGCGCAGGTCCGGCGTCCGGAACGCCCGGGTTATCGCGGTTAGCACGGTCCCTCCTGCGCGCCAGTGACGCGGTTACGGTCGGCGATGGCCCGCAAGACGTCCATCGACATGTCTTCCTGCCAGAGTGCTTGGTCAGACACGGGCGGAGCCTCGTGCCAGGCGAACTCTAACGCACTACGGGCGCGGAGGCTCATAGGGAACCTCCGCGCCTCGCGTAGCGTCATGCCTACAGCTCGGAAACCGAGCCACCGGCCGCGGCGATCTTCTCCTTGGCGGTGGCGGAGAAGGCGTGCGCCTGCACGTTCACCGCCACGGAGATGTCACCGGTACCCAGCACCTTCACGGGCTGGTTCTTGCGGACCGCACCCTTGGCAACCAGCGCGTCGATCGTGACGTCGCCGCCCTGGGGGAACAGCTCCCCGATCCTGTCCAGGTTGACGACCTGGTAGGTCGTCTTGAACAGGGCGTTGGAGAAGCCCTTCAGCTTCGGCAGCCGCCGCTGGAGCGGAACCTGGCCACCCTCGAAGCCCGGCATCACCGACGTACGGGCGCGGGTGCCCTTGGTGCCACGGCCGGCCGTCTTGCCCTTGGAGCCCTCGCCACGACCCTTGCGGATCTTGGCCTTGTTGGAGCCCGGAGCCGGACGGAGGTCGTGGATCTTGAGCGGAGCGTTCTCGGTCATGATTAGTCGACCTCCTCAACCGCGACGAGGTGCGACACCTTGGCGACCATGCCCCGGATCTCCGGACGGTCCTCCTTGACGACCACGTCGCCGATTCGCTTCAGGCCCAGCGAACGCAGCGAGTCACGCTGGTTCTGCTGGCCGCCGATCTTGGACCGGGTCTGGGTGATCTTCAGACGAGCCATCGTCAGCTCACCGCCTTCGCGGCCGCCGCGGCCTCCGCCAGACCCTCGGCGCGAGCCTTGAGCATGGCCTTGGGGGCGACGTCCTCGATCGGCAGGCCACGACGGGCGGCGATCTCCTCGGGGCGGCTGAGGCCCTTCAGAGCCGCCACGGTGGCGTGCACGATGTTGATCGGGTTGTCGGAGCCGAGCGACTTGGACAGCACGTCGTGGATCCCGGCGCACTCCAGGACCGCGCGGACCGGGCCACCCGCGATGACGCCCGTACCGGGCGACGCCGGACGCAGGAGGACGACGCCGGCGGCGTCCTCGCCCTGCACCGGGTGCGGGATGGTGCCCTGGATGCGCGGGACCTTGAAGAAGTGCTTCTTGGCCTCCTCGACGCCCTTGGCGATCGCCGCGGGCACCTCCTTGGCCTTGCCGTAGCCGACCCCGACCAGCCCGTTGCCGTCGCCGACGATGACCAGCGCGGTGAAGCTGAAGCGCCGGCCGCCCTGGACGACCTTTGCCACTCGGTTGATCTTTACGACGCGCTCGATGTACGAGACGCCCTTGTCTGCGGCGCCACCGCGGCGGTCATCACGACGGTCACGCCGCTCGCCACCGCCGCCGGCACCGCGACGCGGAGCTGCAGCCATCAGTGGTTCCTCTTCTCGTTGCTCTTGGGACGGGTCGCGAGGCGCGACCCACGGGCCGGAGCCATCAGAACTCCAGCCCGCCTTCACGGGCGCTGTCCGCGAGAGCGGCGATACGCCCCGCGTAGCGGTTGCCACCGCGGTCGAACACGACAGCGGTGATCCCGGCGCTCTTGGCCCGCTGAGCGAGAAGCTCGCCGACCTTCTTCGCCTTCTCGGTCTTGTCACCCTCGGCGCCGCGCAGGGAGACGTCCATGGTGGACGCGCTCACCAGCGTGTGCCCCTGAGTGTCGTCGACGATCTGCACGAACAGGTGACGCGTGGACCGGTTGACGACCAGCCGCGGACGCTCGGCGGAGCCGAAGACGTTCTTGCGGACGCGGCGGTGCCGGCGGGCCCGGGAGACCGTGCGGGCGGCCGTGTGCTTGCCGAACGCAGTCTTTCCAGCCATGCCTACTTACCAGCCTTTCCGACCTTGCGGCGGACAACCTCGCCCTGGTAGCGCACGCCCTTGCCCTTGTACGGGTCCGGCTTGCGCAGCTTCCTGATGTTGGCGGCGACCTCGCCGACCTTCTGCTTGTCGATGCCGTCCACGTGGAACAGGGTCGGCTTCTCGACACGGAAGCTGACACCCTCCGGCGCGTCGACGATCACCGGGTGGCTGAAGCCAAGCGAGAACTCCAGCTGAGCCGGGCCCTTGGCCTGGACTCGGTAACCGACGCCGACGATCTCCAGCGTCTTCGTGTAGCCCTGCGTGACGCCCGACACCATGTTGGCGATGAGCGTCCGAGACAGGCCGTGCAGCGCACGGACCTTGTTCTCGTCGTTCGGGCGGGTGACGGAGATGACGCCGTCCTCGCCGCGCGAGACCTCGATGGGCTCGGCGACCGTGTGAGTGAGCGTGCCCTTGGGCCCCTTGACCTGGACTTCCCGACCGTCGATCGTGATGTCGACACCCGCCGGTACGGGGATGGGCAGCCGTCCGATTCGCGACATGCTGAGTTCCTCCCCTCGTTACCAGACGTAGGCGAGGACTTCCCCGCCCACTCCACGCTTGGTCGCCTGCCGGTCCGTCATGAGCCCGCCGGACGTCGAGATGATCGCGACGCCCAGACCGCCCAGGACCCGGGGCAGGTTGTCCTTCTTTGCATAGACCCGCAGACCGGGCTTGGACACCCGGCGCAGGCCCGCGATGGAGCGCTCGCGGGTGGGGCCGAACTTCAGCTCCATCACGAGGTTCTTGCCAACCTTCGCGTCCTCGACGCTCCAGCCCTGGATGTAGCCCTCCTGCTGGAGGATCTCCGCGATGTGTGCCTTGATCTTCGAGTAAGGCATGCTCACGGTGTCGTGATAGGCCGAGTTCGCGTTACGCAGACGCGTCAGCATGTCTGCGATCGGGTCGGTCATCGTCATGGCCGGTGGCCTTCCTCACCGCGGTTTCCCGATGGGACCTTCGGTGTGGTCGTGGGCGCTGCGGACAGCGCCCGGTTGATAAGACTTCATGCGGGACGATCCCCGCGCTCCCCCGGCGGCACCGCAGCCAGTGCGATGCCGTCAGGGAATGACATCCCTACCGGGACGTCACCAGCTCGACTTGGTGATGCCGGGCAGCTCGCCCCGGTGCGCCATCTCGCGGAAGCACACGCGGCACAGCCCGAACTTACGGTAGACAGCGCGGGGACGACCGCAGCGCGAGCACCGAGTGTACGCCCGAACCTCGAACTTCTGCTTGCGCGCTGCCTTGACCTTCAGCGACGTCTTCGCCATGATCAGGCCTCCTTGAAGGGGAAACCGAGGAGCTTCAGCAGCGCCCGGCCCTGCTCGTCGTTCTTCGCGGTGGTCACGACCGTGATGTCCATGCCCCGCTGCCGGTCGACCTTGTCCTGGTCGACCTCGTGGAACATGACCTGCTCGGTGAGGCCGAAGGTGTAGTTCCCGTTGCCGTCGAACTGCTTCGGCGACAGGCCGCGGAAGTCCCGGATACGCGGCAGCGCCAGGGAAAGCAGGCGGTCGAGGAACTCCCACATGCGGTCGCCGCGCAGCGTCACGTGCGCGCCGATCGGCATGCCCTCGCGCAGCTTGAACTGCGCGATGGACTTGCGGGCGCGGGCGACGGCCGGCTTCTGCCCGGTGATGGCGGTCAGGTCGCGCACGGCGCCCTCGATGAGCTTCGAGTCGCGGGCGGCCTCGCCGACACCCATGTTCACCTTGATCTTGGTGATCGTGGGCACCTGCATGATGTTCTCGATGCCGAACTCCTCGCGCAGCTTCGCGATGATCTCCTCGCGGTAGCGCTGCTTGAGGCGCGGGACAACGCGCTCGGTCTCAGTGGACGCAGTAGTGGTGGCGGTCATCAGCTGTCCTCACCCTCACCCGTCGCCTCGGCGTCGCCCTTGCCGGCGGCCTTCTTCTCGGGCTTCTTCTCTTCATCCTTGAGCTTCTTGACGTTGCTCACGTGGATGGGAGCCTCCATGGTCTGCACGCCGCCTTCCTTGGCGCCGCGCGGTCCCTGGTTGGTGACCTTGGAGTGCTTCTTGATCATGTTGACGCCCTCGACCACCACGCGCTCCTCGCGCGGGTAGGAGGCGATGATCCGGCCCTTGGCGCCCTTGTCCTTGCCGGCGATGACCAGGACGAGGTCGCCCTTCTTCACATGCAGCTTGGGCATCACAGCACCTCCGGCGCGAGCGAGATGATGCGCATGAACTTCTTGTCGCGCAGTTCCCGGCCGACCGGGCCGAAGATACGGGTGCCCCGAGGGTCGCCACTGTCCTTGATGATGACCGCGGCGTTCTCGTCGAAGCGGATGTAGGAGCCGTCGGGGCGGCGGCGCTCCTTCACGGTGCGCACCACGACAGCCTTGACAACGTCGCCTTTCTTAACGCCTCCGCCCGGAATGGCGTCCTTCACCGTGCCCACGATGATGTCGCCGATTCCCGCGTAGCGCCGACCCGAGCCACCGAGAACGCGGATGCAGAGAATCTCCTTGGCACCCGTGTTGTCGGCGACCTTGAGCCGCGACTCCTGCTGGATCACGTCTACTCCTGTGTGTCGTGCCGGTTCTCACCCTGACGGTGAGCCTGGCCGAACTGAATTGGTCTTTTTCCCTCGGCGACAGCCGTACGACCGCCGCCGCTGGCGGACGGGGCCGACAGCCGGCCCCACCCCTTGGACACCGTCGTGGGGGGCGGTCACCCACCCCCCACGAGGCGCGTCTATGCGACGTTACTTGGCCTTCTCGAGGATCTCGACGACCCGCCACCGCTTGGTGGCGGACAGCGGCCGGGTCTCCATCAGGAGGACACGGTCGCCGACGCCGCAGGAGTTCTGCTCGTCGTGGGCCTTGTACTTCGTCGTACGGCGGATGACCTTGCCGTACAGCGGGTGCTTGACGCGGTCCTCGACGGCGACGACGACGGTCTTGTCCATCTTGTCGCTGACGACCAGACCCTCACGGGTCTTGCGGTAGTTCCGCGTCTCAGTGGTCTGGGTCTCGGTTGCTTCAGACATCGCTCGGCTCCTTCTCGACCGTGACGATCCCGAGCTCGCGCTCGCGCATCACGGTGTAGATGCGGGCGATCTCGCGGCGGACGGCGCGCAGCCGCCCGTAGCTCTCCAGCTGTCCGGTCGCCGACTGGAAGCGGAGGTTGAACAGCTCCTCCTTGGCTTCCTTCAGCTTCTGGACCAGGACCTCCTGGTCCTCGACTCGCAGCTCCGCGGCGGTCAGACCCTTAGCCATCACGCCTCACCCACTTCACGCTTGACGAAACGGCACTTCATGGGGAGCTTGTGCATCGCGCGCCGCATGGCCTCGCGGGCCACGGGCTCGGCGACACCGGACAGCTCGAACATGACACGGCCGGGCTTGACATTGGCGATCCACCACTCCGGAGAACCCTTACCGGAACCCATGCGGGTCTCGGCCGGCTTCTTCGTCAGCGGACGGTCAGGGAAGATGTTGATCCACACCTTGCCGCCACGGCGGATGTGCCGGGTCATGGCGATACGTGCGGCCTCGATCTGGCGGTTGGTCACGTAGGAGTGCTCAAGCGCCTGAATGCCGAACTCGCCGAAGACGACCCTGGTGCCGCCCTTGGCGGCGCCGCTGCGGTCGGGCCGGTGCTGCTTGCGGTGCTTGACCCTGCGCGGGATCAGCATGGTCAGCTCCCTTCAGCACCCGGCTGATCCGCCGGGCCGGTCTCGGGGGCGGCCTGCGCGGCCGCCTCGGTCCTGGGTGCGCGGTCGGTACGGCCCGCGCCGCCGCGACGCGGACGCTCGCCGCCGCCGCGACGCGGACGCTCACCCGCACCACCACGACGGTCGTCACGCTCACGACGCTGGCCCGCACGGGCGCCGGCCGCGGCCGCCTCCCGCTCGGAGCGGCTGGTCGGGGCCTCGCCCTTGTAGATCCACACCTTCACGCCGATGCGGCCGAAGGTGGTGCGGGCCTCGTAGAAGCCGTAGTCCACGTCCGCCCGGAGCGTGTGCAGGGGCACGCGGCCCTCGCGGTAGAACTCGGAGCGCGACATCTCGGCGCCGCCGAGACGGCCGGAGCACTGGACCCGGATGCCCTTGGCGCCGCTCTTCATGGCGGACTGCATGGCCTTGCGCATGGCCCGGCGGAACGAGACGCGGCTGGACAGCTGCTCGGCCACGCCCTGCGCGACGAGCTGCGCGTCGATCTCGGGGTTCTTCACCTCGAGGATGTTCAGCTGGACCTGCTTCTTGGTCAGCTTCTCCAGGTCGCCGCGGATGCGGTCGGCCTCCGCGCCGCGACGGCCGATGACGATGCCCGGCCGGGCGGTGTGGATGTCGACCTGGACGCGGTCGGTCGTGCGCTCGATCTCGACCTTGGAGATGCCGGCCCGCTCCATGCCCTTCTGCAGCATGCGGCGGATCGACACGTCCTCGGCGACGTACGACTTGTACAGCTTGTCGGCGTACCACCGGCTCTTGAAGTCGGTCGTGATGCCGAGGCGGAACCCGTGCGGGTTAACCTTCTGGCCCACTAGCGGGTCCTTCCCTTCGGCTCGCGGGACTCCACGATCACGGTGATGTGGCTCGTCCGCTTGTTGATCCGATAGGCACGACCCTGGGCGCGCGGACGGAAGCGCTTGAGCGTCGGGCCCTCGTCGACCCACGCCCGGCTCACGAACAGCGTGTCCCGGTCGAGCTTGAAGTTGTGCTCAGCGTTCGCGATCGCGCTCGAGAGCACCTTGTAGACGGTCTCGCTCGCCGACTGGGGAGCGAACTGCAGCACGGCCTGCGCCTCCGAAGCGGGCAGCCCGCGAATGAGGTCCACCACACGGCGGGCCTTCCGGGGCGTGTGGCGCGCGTACCGCGCCTGTGCCCTGGCTTCCATCGCTTTCTCCTCTAACTGCTGGCTTGAAGGCGCTTACCGCCGGCTGCGGCGGTCTTCCTTGACATGGCTGCGGAACGTCCGCGTGGGGGCGAACTCACCGAGCTTGTGACCGATCATCGACTCGGTGACGAACACCGGGACGTGCTTGCGGCCGTCGTGCACGGCGATCGTGTGGCCGATCATGTCCGGCACGATCATGGAGCGCCGCGACCACGTCTTGATGACGTTCTTGGTGCCCTTCTCGTTCTGGGCGTCCACCTTCTTCTGCAGGTGGTCGTCCACGAAGGGACCCTTCTTAAGGCTACGTGGCATATCGGCTGCTCCTACCGCTTCTTCCTCTTGCTCCGACGACGGATGATCAGCCGGTCGCTCGGCTTGTTCGGCTGGCGCGTACGGCCCTCGGGCTTGCCCTTCGGGTTCACCGGGTGGCGACCACCGGAGGTCTTGCCCTCACCACCGCCGTGCGGGTGGTCGACCGGGTTCATGGCGACACCGCGGACCGTGGGGCGCTTGCCTTTCCAGCGGTTACGCCCGGCCTTGCCGATGTTGATGTTGGCCTGCTCGGCGTTGCCGACCTGGCCCACAGAGGCCCGGCAGCGCACGTCGACCTGGCGCATTTCTCCGGACGGCATACGCAGCGTGGCGTACATGCCCTCCTTGGCGAGCAGCTGGATCTGCGCGCCGGCGCTGCGGCCGAGCTTGGCACCGCCACCGGGACGGAGCTCCACCGCGTGGATGAAGGTACCGGTCGGGATGTTGCGCAGCGGCAGGCAGTTGCCCGGCTTGATGTCGGCCGTGGGGCCGTTCTCGACCTGGTCGCCCTGCTTGAGGCCGGTCGGGGCGAGGATGTAGCGCTTCTCGCCGTCCGCGTAGTGCAGCAGCGCGATGCGGGAGGTCCGGTTGGGGTCGTACTCGATGTGCGCGACCTTGGCCGGGATCCCGTCCTTGTCGTGGCGACGGAAGTCGATGATGCGGTAGGCGCGCTTGTGCCCGCCACCCTGGTGCCGGGCGGTGACCCGGCCGTGGACGTTGCGGCCGCCCTTGCTGTGCAGTGGGGCAAGCAGCGACTTCTCCGGCGTGCTGCGCGTGATCTCGGCGAAGTCCGAGACGCTCGCGCCGCGCCGACCCGGAGTCGTCGGCTTGTACTTACGGATGCCCATCTTTTTCGTTCATCCTTCGTCGGTTCGTACCGGTCGGGGTCCGCCTCACGACGGTCCCCCCGGTGCTTTCTTCCTTGGGGCGCTCCCTCGCGCGACGCGCGAGGGGCCCCTGTCTCCCCGCTGCGGCAGGTGCTAGCCGATCTGACCGAAGATGTCGATCCGCTCGCCCTCGGCCAGACTCACGATCGCGCGCTTGGTGGTCGGCCGCTGGCCGTAACCGTGCTTGGTCCGCTTGCGCTTACCCTGCCGGTTGATCGTGTTCACGCCGGTCACCTTGACGCCGAAGATCTGCTCGACGGCGATCTTCACCTGCGTCTTGTTGGCACCCTTGCGCACCAGGAACGTGTACTTGTTGTGCTCATCGATCAGGCCGTAGCTCTTCTCGGAGACGATCGGCTTGACGATGATGTCACGCGGGTCGGCGATCTTCTGCATCAGGCCTCTTCCTTCCCGCTGTTCGCCAGCCGGGCCACGACCTGGTCGTAGGCCTCACGGGTGAAGACCAGGTCGTCGTGGCACAGCACGTCGTAGGTGTTGAGCTGCCCCGCGTCCAGGAGGTGGACCTCGGGCGCGTTGCGCAGGCTGAGCCAGGTCAGCTCGTCGTTCTCGTCGACCACGACGAGGACGCTGCGGGCCTGCGTGATCTTCCGCAGAGCCTCCAGGGTCGCCTTGGTCTTGGGCGTGTCACCCGTGACCAGGCCGCTCACCACGTGCACGCGGCCACCGGCGGCGCGGTCGGACAGCGCGCCCTTCAGGGCCGCCGCCTTCATCTTCTTGGGCGTCCGCTGCTCGTACGAGCGCGGCTGCGGGCCGTGGACGACGCCACCGCCGGCGAACTGCGGAGCGCGGGTCGAGCCCTGACGGGCGCGGCCGGTGCCCTTCTGCCGGTACGGCTTCTTGCCGCCACCGGAGACGTCACCGCGGGTCTTGGTCGCGTGGGTGCCCTGCCGGCGCGCGGCGAGCTGGGCGACGACCACCTGGTGGATCAGCGGCACGTTGACCTTGGCGCCGAAGACCTCCGCGGGGAGGTCGACGGTCCCGGCCTTGGCGCCACTGGCGTCGAGGACGTCGATGGTCGTGGTCACTTGGCAGCAACCCCCTTCTTGGCGGCGGTGCGAAGGAGAACCAGGCTGCCGTTGGCGCCGGGGATCGCACCCTTGATCAGGATGAGGCCCTTCTCGGCGTCCACGGCGTGCACCTTGAGGCTCTGGACCGTCGTACGGACGTTGCCCATCCGGCCGGCCATGCGCAGGCCCTTGAAGACGCGGCCCGGGGTGGCGCACCCGCCGATGGAGCCCGGGGAGCGGTGCTTGCGCTGGGTACCGTGCGAAGCGCCGAGACCACGGAAGTTGTGGCGCTTCATGACACCGGCGAAGCCCTTGCCCTTGCTCTTGCCAGTGACGTCGATGTACTGCCCGGCCTCGAAGGCGTCGGCGAGGACCTCCTGGCCGACCGTGTACTCGGAGGCGTCCTCGGTGCGTACCTCGGCGAAGTAGCGGCGCGGGGTGATGTCGTGCTTGCGCAGGTAGTCGCCCAGGGGCTTGTTCACCTTGCGCGGGTCGATCTGCCCGTAGCCGAGCTGGATGGCGGAGTAGCCGTCCTTCTCCGGAGTGCGGACCCGGGTCACCACGCACGGACCGGCCTCGACGACGGTGACCGGGATCACCCGGTTCGCCTCGTCGAAGACCTGGGTCATGCCGAGCTTCTTGCCCAGGACGCCCTTGATCTGCTTAGCCATGTCAGTGCGTTCCTTAGAGCTTGATCGAAATGTCCACGCCGGCGGGAAGGTCGAGCCGCATGAGCGAGTCGACCGTCTTCGGCGTCGGGTCGATGATGTCAATCAGCCGCTTGTGCGTACGCATCTCGAAGTGCTCACGGCTGTCCTTGTACTTGTGCGGCGACCGGATGACGCAGTACACGTTCTTCTCGGTCGGCAGCGGCACCGGGCCAGCGACCTTGGCACCGGTCCGCGTCACCGTCTCGACGATCTTCTTGGCCGAGCTGTCGATGACCTCGTGGTCATACGCCTTAAGCCGGATGCGGATCTTCTGTCCCGCCATAATGGCCTCGGTGTCCTTCGCTGTCGTCCTATAAAGCTACGCGCGGCCTGTTGCCGCAGGTCAGTTTCCACGAGACCGACGCCCGGAGCCCGTCCGGTGTTCCGTGATCTGGCAGTGGCTTCGGTCGAATTGCGGCCGAAAGCACTGCGAGATCACGGCCTCGTCGTCCGTGGGGGGCCGTTTCCGGCCCCTCCGTGGTGCGGCGGCCAGGCCCCTTCGGGGCCCGACCGCCGCCCAGCGGTGCTACTACTTGATGATCTTCGTCACGCGGCCGGCGCCGACGGTGCGGCCACCCTCGCGGATCGCGAACTTGAGGCCCTCCTCCATCGCGATCGGCTGGATGAGCTGGACGGACATCTCGGTGTTGTCACCGGGCATGACCATCTCGGTGCCCTCCGGCAGGTTCACGACACCGGTCACGTCCGTCGTACGGAAGTAGAACTGCGGCCGGTAGTTGTTGAAGAACGGCGTGTGGCGGCCGCCCTCGTCCTTGGACAGGATGTAGACCTGCGCCTCGAACTCGGTGTGCGGGGTGGTCGTGCCCGGCTTGATGACACACTGGCCGCGCTCGACGTCCTCGCGCTTGATGCCGCGCAGGAGCAGACCGACGTTGTCGCCCGCCTGGCCCTCGTCAAGGAGCTTGCGGAACATCTCGACACCGGTGACGGTGGTCGTGGTGCTCTTCTCCTTGATACCGATGATGTCGACGGTCTCGTTGACCTTGACGATGCCGCGCTCGATACGACCGGTGACGACGGTGCCGCGACCGGTGATCGAGAACACGTCCTCGATCGGCATGAGGAAGGGCTTGTCGGTGTCACGAACGGGCTCGGGGACGTTCTCGTCCACGGCGTTCATGAGCTCGATGATCGAGTCGCCCCACTTCTCGTCGCCCTCGAGGGCCTTGAGCGCGGAGACGCGCACGACCGGCAGGTCGTCGCCCGGGAACTCCTGGGCGGACAGCAGCTCGCGGACCTCGAGCTCGACGAGCTCCAGGATCTCCTCGTCGTCGACCATGTCGGCCTTGTTGAGGGCCACGACGATGTAGGGGACGCCGACCTGGCGGGCCAGGAGGACGTGCTCCTTCGTCTGCGGCATCGGACCGTCGGTCGCCGCGACCACCAGGATCGCGCCGTCCATCTGGGCGGCACCGGTGATCATGTTCTTCACGTAGTCGGCGTGACCGGGGCAGTCCACGTGGGCGTAGTGGCGCTTCTCGGTCTGGTACTCGACGTGCGCGATGGAGATGGTGATTCCGCGAGCCTTCTCCTCGGGCGCCTTGTCGATCTTGTCGAACGGGGTCGCCTCGTTGAGCTGCGGGAAACGGTCGTGAAGCACCTTGGTGATCGCCGCGGTCAGAGTGGTCTTGCCGTGGTCGATGTGCCCAATGGTGCCGATGTTCACGTGCGGCTTGTTCCGCTCGAACTTGGCCTTGGCCACTGGTCTGTCTCCTTAGAGATTTCTGACTTGACTTGCGTCTTCTACCTCAGGCTGTGTACGGCGGAGGAACTCCCCCGCCGTACACCGAGCGGAACTCATTCGTCCCGAGCCCCTCTGGCTACGGGGCGACGATCTCTACCGCGCCCCGCCACAGTGGTGCGGAACTATTCGCCCCGAGCCTTCGCGACGATCTCCTTGGCGATGCCCGGGGGCACCTCCGCGTAGGAGTCGAACTGCATGCTGTAGCTCGCCCGTCCCTGAGTACGGCTGCGCAGGTCGCCCACGTAGCCGAACATCTCGGAGAGCGGAACGAGCGCCCTGATGACGCGGGCGCCGGACCGTTCGTCCATTGCCTGGATCTGCCCGCGACGACCGTTGAGGTCGCCGATGACGTCTCCCATGTAGTCCTCGGGCGTGGTGACCTCGACGGCCATCATCGGCTCGAGGAGCACGGCGTCCGCCTTGCGCGCGGCCTCCTTGAAGGCCATCGAGCCAGCGATCTTGAAGGCCATTTCCGACGAGTCGACCTCGTGGAAGGCACCGTCCTGCAGCGTGACCTTGACGCCGACCATCGGGTAGCCGGCGAGCACGCCGAACTCGGCCGCCTCCTGCGCGCCCGCGTCCACCGACGGGATGTACTCCCGCGGGATGCGGCCACCGGTGACCTTGTTCTCGAACTCGTAACCGTCGTTGCCCTCGCCCAGCGGCTCGAGGTCGATGATCACGCGCGCGAACTGGCCGGAACCACCGGTCTGCTTCTTGTGCGTGTACTCGACCTTGGCCACCTTGCGGCGGATGGTCTCGCGGTAGGCGACCTGCGGGCGGCCGACGTTCGCCTCGACCTTGAACTCGCGGCGCATCCGGTCGACGAGGATCTCCAGGTGGAGCTCACCCATACCCCAGATGACCGTCTGCCCGGTCTCCTCGTCCCGGCGGACCTGGAAGGACGGGTCCTCCTCGGCCAGCCGCTGGATCGCGGTGCCCAGCTTCTCCTGGTCGCCCTTGGTCTTGGGCTCGATCGCGACGTTGATGACCGGCGCGGGGAACGTCATCGACTCGAGGACGACCTGCTTGACCGGGTCCGACAGAGTGTCGCCGGTGGTGGTGTCCTTCAGGCCCATGACGGCCACGATCTGACCAGCGGTCGCGGACGGGCGCTCCTCGCGCTTGTTCGCGTGCATCTGGTAGATCTTGCCGATCCGCTCCTTCTTGCCCTTGACCGAGTTCACCACGGTGGTGCCGGTCTCGAGCGTCCCGGAGTAGACGCGGATGTAGGTGAGCTTGCCCAGGTGCGGGTCGCTCATGATCTTGAACGCCAGCGCCGCGAAGGGCTCGTTCGGGTCCGCGTGGCGCTCGACGATCTCCTCCTCGTTGCCCACCGCGTGGCCCTTGAAGGCCGGGATGTCGGTGGGGGCGGGGAGGTAGGCGACGATCGCGTCGAGCAGGGGCTGCACGCCCTTGTTCTTGAACGCGGTGCCGCACAGGACCGGGTTGATCGTGCCGGCGACCGTCGCCCTGCGGATGGCCGCGACGAGCTGCTCCTCGGTGGGCTCGACGCCCTCCAGGAAGAGCTCCATGAGCTCGTCGTCGTTCTCGGCGACCGTCTCGACCAGCTTGTCGCGCCACTCGCGGGCCGCGTCGGCGTGGTCGGCCGGGATGTCGACGGTGTCGTACATCTCGCCCTTGGCCGCCTCGGCGCTCCAGAGCAGGCCCTTCATCTTCACCAGGTCGATGACGCCCTTGAAGTCGGCCTCGACGCCCCAGGGAAGCTGGATGACCGCCGGGGTGGAACCCAGCCGGCTGATCATCATGTCGACGCAGCGGTGGAACTCCGCGCCGACCCGGTCCATCTTGTTCACGAAGCAGATGCGGGGCACGCCGTACCGGTCGGCCTGACGCCAGACCGTCTCCGACTGCGGCTCCACGCCGGCGACGCCGTCGAACACCGCGACCGCGCCGTCGAGAACGCGCAGCGACCGCTCGACCTCGATGGTGAAGTCCACGTGCCCGGGCGTGTCGATGATGTTGATCGTGTGATCAAGCCAGCTGCAGGTGGTGGCGGCAGACGTGATGGTGATGCCGCGCTCCTGCTCCTGCTCCATCCAGTCCATGGTGGCAGCGCCCTCATGGACTTCACCCAGCTTGTAGTTGATGCCGGTGTAGAACAGGATGCGCTCAGTCGTCGTGGTCTTGCCCGCGTCGATATGGGCCATGATCCCGATGTTGCGGACCCTGGCCAGGTCAAGAGCGGTCGTGGTGGCCACTTCTTCGCGTCCTTAACTCGTCGTCGGTGCTCACTACCAGCGGTAGTGCGCGAAGGCCTTGTTGGACTCGGCCATCTTGTGCGTGTCCTCGCGCCGCTTGACGCTGGCGCCGAGGCCGTTGCTCGCGTCGAGCAGCTCGTTCATGAGCCGCTCGGTCATGGTCTTCTCGCGGCGCGCCCGGGAGTACTGGACGATCCACCGCAGCGCCAGCGTGGTGCTGCGCGAGGCCTTGACCTCGACCGGCACCTGGTAGGTGGCGCCACCGACACGGCGGCTCTTCACCTCGAGCGTCGGGCGGACGTTGTCGAGAGCGCGCTTGAGGGTGACGACCGGGTCGTTGCCGGTCTTCTCCCTGCAGCCCTCGAGGGCGCCGTAGACGATCGACTGCGCGAGGGAGCGCTTGCCGTCCAGGAGAACCTTGTTGATGAGCGCGGTGACCAGCGGCGAGTTGTGCACCGGGTCAGCGACCAGCTGGCGGCGGCCAGGGGAACCCTTGCGCGGCATGTCAGCTCTTCTCCTTCTTGGCGCCGTAGCGGCTGCGGGCCTGCTTGCGGTTCCGGACGGCCTGGGTGTCCAGCGAACCACGGATGATCTTGTAGCGAACACCCGGCAGGTCCTTAACACGACCACCACGCACGAGCACCATCGAGTGCTCCTGGAGGTTGTGGCCCACACCAGGGATGTAAGCCGTGACCTCGATGCCGTTGGTGAGCCGAACACGGGCCACCTTGCGCAGCGCCGAGTTGGGCTTCTTGGGGGTGGTCGTGTAAACGCGGGTGCAGACGCCGCGTCGCTGCGGGCTCCCCTTGAGGGCAGGAGTCTTGGTCTTGCTGACCTTGTCCTGCCGGCCCTTCCGGACCAACTGCTGAATGGTGGGCACCGCGTCTCCGTTTCGTGCCTAGCCGGTGATACGTGGGACCTGGTCGAGGTGGCGATGCCGCCTCTCACAGGCTTGCAGGTACTGCCGGTGTCATGACCTGCGGTTTTTCCATCCTCTTCGACCCACGCGCTCGGGCGTGTCGCGCTCTGCTCGCAGCACACCCGGGCGGACCCGGTCGATCTGGAGGAGTCACCCGGCGCCCCACACGCCTCCCTCATCGGGAAGCGGCATCTGAGCGCACGCGTGCGAGCCCATAGACGGGCACGAACGTAAAGCCTACCCGCCCCCGTACAACACGTCAAAACAGAGGAGGACGCCTCGGAGGGACGTGCCCCGCTGCCCTGACATGCCGCTTCGCCGACGACCTGACAGGACCGTCGAAGGACTCCGCCGCACATCATACCGTCCCCATGCGGGGCTTCTCACAGTTTCGACGCCGTCCCCGATTCGTGCCGCCGCAGGCCGCCACGCCACCACACACCGCTGGTAACGGAAAACGGCCCGGGGCGAGTGCCCCGGGCCCGCTTTCTCACGTCCCCGCCGCGGCGATCGCGCGCCGCGGCGACCTGTCAGCGACCGTACTGGCCGAAGTCGTACTCCTCCAGCGGGACGGCCTCGCCGCTGCCCGAACCGAAGGTGTAGTCCGCCGCCGAGCCGTCGTAGCCGCCGACCGTGTACATCGCGGCCTTGGCCTCCTCGGTCGGCTCCACCCGGATGTTGCGGTACTGGGGCATGCCCGTACCGGCCGGGATGAGCTTACCGATGATGACGTTCTCCTTGAGGCCGAGCAGCGAGTCCGACTTGGCGTGGATCGCCGCGTCGGTGAGGACTCGCGTCGTCTCCTGGAAGGACGCCGCCGACAGCCACGACTCGGTGGCCAGCGAGGCCTTGGTGATGCCCATCAGGACCGGACGGCCGGCAGCCGGCTGGCCGCCCTCCGCCACGGTCTGACGGTTGATCGCCTCGAACCGCGGCCGCTCGACCAGCTCGCCGGGCAGCAGCTCGGTGTCGCCGGACTCCAGCACGTTCACGCGCTTGAGCATCTGCCGGACGATGACCTCGATGTGCTTGTCGTGGATCGACACACCCTGCGAGCGGTAGACCTGCTGCACCTCGTCCACCAGGTGGAGCTGGACGGCACGCGGGCCGAGGATGCGCAGGACCTCGTTCGGGTTGCGCGCACCGGCGATCAGAAGCTGGCCGACGTCCACGTGCTGACCCTCGGAGACCAGCAGCCGCGACCGCATCGACACCGGGTAGGCGACCTCTTCCGAGCCGTCGTCCGGAGTGATGACGATCTTGCGGGTCTTGTCGGTCTCGTCGATCCTGACCCGGCCCGCGACCTCGCTGATCGGGGCGACACCCTTGGGGATGCGCGCCTCGAACAGCTCCTGGACACGCGGCAGACCGTGGGTGATGTCGGCGCCCGCCACACCACCGGTGTGGAAGGTACGCATGGTCAGCTGGGTGCCGGGCTCACCGATCGACTGGGCCGCGATGATGCCGACGGCCTCACCGACGTCCACCAGCTTGCCGGTGGCCAGCGAGCGGCCGTAGCAGGTCGCGCAGACACCGATCTTCGCCTCGCAGACCAGCGTGCTGCGGGTCCTGACGGTCTCGATGCCGGCGTTCACCAGCGCCGTGACGGTGTCGTCGTTGATGTCGACACCCGCCGCGGCGACGAGCTTGCCGTCCACCTCGACGTCCTCGGCCAGGATGCGGCCGTGCACGTTGCTCTCGGCGTTCTCGGCCTTGACCAGGTTGCCCTGGGCGTCGCGCTCGCCGACGTGCAGCGGAACGGCCCTGTCGGTGCCGCAGTCGATCTCGCGCACGATGACGTCCTGCGCCACGTCGACCAGACGACGGGTCAGGTAACCGGAGTCGGCGGTCCGCAGAGCGGTGTCCGCCAGACCCTTCCGCTGACCGTGGGTCGAGATGAAGTACTCCAGCACCGACAGGCCCTCGCGGAACGAGGACTTGATCGGACGCGGGATCGTCTCACCCTTGGTGTTGGACACCAGGCCGCGGATGCCGGCGATCTGCCGGACCTGCATGCGGTTACCACGGGCGCCGGAGTTGACCATCATCCAGACCGGGTTCGTCGCCGGGAACGCGTTGACCATGTCGGTCTCGACGTCCGCCGTCGCGTGGGTCCAGATCTCGATGAGCTCCTGACGGCGCTCCTCGTCGGTGATCAGACCACGGTCGTACTCGCGCTGCACCTTGTCGGCGCGCCGCTCGTACGACTCCATGATGGCGCCCTTGTTCGGCGGCGCCACGACGTCCTCGATGGAGATCGTGACACCCGCGCGGGTCGCCCAGTAGAAGCCGGCGTCCTTCAGCGAGTCGAGCGCGTTGGCCACCTCCACCTTCGGGTACCGCTCGGCCAGCTCGTTGACGATCGCCGAGAGCTGCTTCTTGCCGACCTGGTAGTTCACGAAGGGGTAGTTGGCGGGCAGCGTCTGGTTGAACAGGCACCGGCCCAGCGTGGTCTCCAGCCGGATCGGGTCGCCTGCCTCCCAGCCCTCCGGGGCCTCCCAGCCGCGCGGCGGCGGGACGTCCTTGAGGCGGACCTGGATCTTGGCCTGGATGTCCAGCTCGTGGCGGTCGTGGGCCATGAGGGCCTCCGACACCGTGGTGAACACCCGGCCCTCGCCCGCGCCGCCGTCCTTCTGGGTGGTCAGCCAGTAGAGACCGATGACCATGTCCTGGGTGGGCATCGTCACCGGCTTGCCGTCCGCCGGCTTGAGGATGTTGTTGGTGGACAGCATCAGGATCCGCGCCTCGGCCTGGGCCTCGGCCGACAGCGGCAGGTGCACCGCCATCTGGTCGCCGTCGAAGTCCGCGTTGAACGCGGTGCAGACGAGCGGGTGGATCTGGATGGCCTTGCCCTCGACCAGCTGCGGCTCGAAGGCCTGGATGCCCAGGCGGTGCAGGGTCGGCGCACGGTTGAGCAGCACCGGGTGCTCGGTGATGACCTCTTCGAGCACGTCCCACACGACCGGCTTGGACCGCTCGACCATCCGCTTGGCGGACTTGATGTTCTGCGCGTGGTTGAGATCGACCAGGCGCTTCATCACGAACGGCTTGAACAGCTCCAGCGCCATCTGCTTGGGCAGGCCGCACTGGTGCAGCTTGAGCTGCGGGCCGACGACGATGACCGAACGGCCGGAGTAGTCGACACGCTTGCCGAGCAGGTTCTGCCGGAAACGACCCTGCTTACCCTTCAGCATGTCGCTGAGGGACTTCAGCGGACGGTTGCCGGGGCCCGTGACCGGGCGGCCGCGGCGGCCGTTGTCGAACAGGGCGTCGACGGCCTCCTGGAGCATCCGCTTCTCGTTGTTCACGATGATCTCGGGCGCGCCGAGGTCGAGCAGACGCTTGAGGCGGTTGTTCCGGTTGATGACCCGGCGGTAGAGGTCGTTCAGGTCCGAGGTGGCGAAGCGGCCACCGTCGAGCTGGACCATCGGCCGCAGGTCCGGCGGGATCACCGGGATGCAGTCGAGGACCATGCCGCTGGGCGAGTTGCGGGTGTTGAGGAACGCCGCGACGACCTTGAGCCGCTTGAGCGCGCGGGCCTTCTTCTGGCCCTTGCCGCTGCGGATGGTCTCGCGCAGGTTCTCCGCCTCGGCCTCCAGGTCGAAGCTGGCCAGCCGCTCCTGGATGGCCTGGGCGCCCATGCCGCCGCGGAAGTAGCGGCCGAACCGGTCGCGCATCTCGCGGTAGAGCAGCTCGTCGCCCTCCAGGTCCTGGACCTTGAGGTTCTTGAAGCGGCTCCAGACCTCCTCGAGCCGGTCCAGCTCACGCTGGGCCCGGTCGCGGAGCTGGCGCATCTCGCGGTCGGCGCCCTCGCGCACCTTGCGGCGGGCGTCGCCCTTGGCGCCGGCGGCCTCCAGCTCGGCCAGGTCGGCCTCGAGCTTCTTCTGCCGGGACTCGATGTCCGCGTCGCGGCGCTGCTCGATGTGCTGCCGCTCGACGGAGATCTTCGCCTCCAGCGACGGCAGGTCGCGGTCACGCATCTCGGCGTCGACATGCGTGATCATGTACGCCGCGAAGTAGATGACCTTCTCCAGGTCCTTCGGGGCGAGGTCGAGCAGGTAACCGAGGCGGGAAGGGACACCCTTGAAGTACCAGATGTGGGTGACCGGCGCGGCCAGCTCGATGTGGCCCATCCGCTCACGGCGCACCTTGGCGCGCGTGACCTCCACGCCACAGCGCTCGCAGATGATGCCCTTGAAGCGGACGCGCTTGTACTTACCGCAGTAGCACTCCCAGTCCCGGGTCGGACCGAAGATCTTCTCGCAGAAGAGCCCGTCCTTTTCCGGCTTGAGGGTCCGGTAGTTGATGGTCTCCGGCTTCTTCACCTCGCCGTGCGACCACTGCCTGATGTCGTCGGCGGTCGCGAGGCCGATGCGCAGCTCGTCGAAGAAGTTGACGTCGAGCACTAGATAATCCCCTTTTGAATCAGACCTCGTCGACGGTCATCGCGCCCTCGTGGGGACGCCGGGACAGGTCGATGCCCAGCTCCTCCGCCGCGCGGAAGACGTCCTCGTCGGTGTCCCTCATCTCGATCGACATGCCGTCGCTGGAGAGAACCTCGACGTTCAGACAGAGTGACTGCATCTCCTTGATGAGGACCTTGAAGGACTCGGGAATGCCCGCCTCGGGGATGTTCTCGCCCTTGACGATGGCCTCGTAGACCTTCACGCGGCCAAGCACGTCGTCGGACTTGATCGTCAGGAGCTCCTGCAGCGCGTACGCCGCGCCGTAGGCCTCCAGGGCCCACACCTCCATCTCGCCGAAGCGCTGGCCGCCGAACTGCGCCTTACCACCCAGCGGCTGCTGGGTGATCATCGAGTACGGGCCGGTCGAACGAGCGTGGATCTTGTCGTCGACCAGGTGCAGCAGCTTCAGGATGTAGATGTAGCCGACCGAGATCGGGTGCGGGAACGGCTCGCCGGAGCGGCCGTCGAACAGGCGGGCCTTGCCGTTCTCCCCCACCATGCGGGATCCGTCCCTGTTGGCGAGGGTGCTGCCCAGCAGGCCGACGATCTCTCCCTCGTGGGCGCCGTCGAACACCGGGGTGGCGACGTTGGTCCAGGGCTCGACCCTGTCCATGTCCTTCTCGCGCAGGCGCTCCGCCCACTCCTCCTCGATACCGGAGACGTCCCATCCGCGGGCGGCGATCCACCCGAGGTGTGTCTCCAGCACCTGGCCGACGTTCATCCGGCCGGGCACGCCCAGCGGGTTCAACACGATGTCGACCGGAGTGCCGTCCTCAAGGAACGGCATGTCCTCCACCGGCAGGATCTTGGAGATGACGCCCTTGTTGCCGTGACGACCGGCGAGCTTGTCCCCATCGGTGATCTTCCGCTTCTGCGCCACGTACACGCGCACCAGCTCGTTCACACCCGGAGGAAGCTCGTCACCCTCCTCACGGCTGAACACCCGAACACCGATGACCTTGCCGGACTCGCCGTGCGGCACCTTCAGCGAGGTGTCACGCACCTCACGCGCCTTCTCACCGAAGATCGCCCGCAGCAGCCGCTCCTCCGGCGTCAGCTCCGTCTCACCCTTCGGCGTGACCTTCCCCACCAGGA
>NZ_JABBWV010000014.1 GCF_012999535.1 Microbispora sp. H11081 | reverse complement strand
CATGGACGATCGACGGCCTCGGGCGCTCAGCCAGCATCGTGCTCACAGTTCGTTGAGATCCTTACTCGCCCTCGTCACTCAAATGCACTCTAGCCACATCTGTCTCAACAAACCTTGGCAGAGAGGGCGGTACGCATCTGGGACTTTCCTTCGGGAGTGCTGCTGCACGATCTCGCCGTCGCAAACGGCCCGGTCGGACAGCTGGCCCTCATCAGACTCGCCGGCCGGCCGGTCGCGGTGACCTTCAGCGCCACCCG
The DNA here is from genome assembly GCF_012999535.1 of Microbispora sp. H11081. Taxonomy (GTDB): domain Bacteria; phylum Actinomycetota; class Actinomycetes; order Streptosporangiales; family Streptosporangiaceae; genus Microbispora. Next base: position 179,389 of record NZ_JABBWV010000014.1, on the reverse strand, counting down.
CGCCCGGCTTTGGGACGTCGGCGCGGGAAAACGGATGGCATCGTTCCGCATCGCGAAGACCGAGCACTCGGCCCGGGTGGAGATCGCCTTGTTCGACTGCACGACGGTCGCGATCGTGGCCACAGGCAGGACCGTGGAACTCTACGATCTCGCCACGGGAAAGCAGGTCGAGCGTCCGTTGCTCGGCCACTCCAAGCAGGTGAGCAACATCGCCTTCGGACGGGTCGCTGGTGTCCCGATCGCTGTCACCTACTCGCCACAGGACAGGAGCATGCGGGTCTGGGACCTCACGACCAGCCGGCAGGTCGGGACGCTTCAGCGTTCTTCCCGCTACCTGGGCTCTCTGTCGATGAGCTACGTCGACGGCCGCGCTGTGCTTGTCGGCGGCGGTCACGAAGCGCTGTGGACCTGGGATCTGGGGCCTGCCGCGTAATGCAGGAAGACCGTCCCGTGATCATCGGAGCGTCGTCGATGCCGTAACGAGCGCCACGTCCTACCGGTCGGCGAGGCGACGCCACCGGCGAGACCCTCGCGTGGACGCCGGGTTCGCCGCTGCCCTCTTCGTGCGGGCCGCCTCGCCAGAGCGGCTCCCGCCCCTCGCCGATGGTGAGGTCTACGCCGAGGCCACGGCCAGGGTTCGCGCCGTCGGCAAGGGGCGTCCGGAGGTGGTGCAGCTTGGGCAGATCATCGAACGCCTGGGCGCGCTGGCCGCTCACATCCGCGTGGAGCAACCGCCTCCCAGGGGGCCGGTGCCCGATTGGCTTGCGGATCGCTTGATCTCCACCGTCGGTATGTCTCGCGAGGACGTGGCCGCCTCGACTTCGCAGGCGGTCGACGTCTGGGCTGACTTCCGCTCCAGCCCACGCTAGCCGCGAATTATTGCCCGAAGAGAACTGCTACAGCCAGCAATATCTCTTCAAGGTGCCCAACGGCTACTGCGGCATCGGCGGCACCAACGTCAAGCTGGGTGACCCGTCCGAGTGGGCCGCTTGCCAGACGGGCTTGATCCCGACCGAGGAGTGGTTTCACGGTGCTCCGCTGTCCGGCTCGCGCCCGGCTCCTGGGTGCGAGCCGTCCTGCTGTCCGGACATCAGCCACTGGCTGCAACTCGGTGAGGCCGTACAAGCAGCGCGGCCATGTTGGGGCCGCTCATGCCGTCCCCCCGCCGACCAGCCTTGGGATGTCGTTGAGCGGTACCCGGTTGAAAGAATGCGCCGGTCAGCGGTGTGCCCGGCCGGACGGTGCGCTCCGCCGGGCGCTCCACGTCACCACCGCCGCGGTGGGCGGGTTAAGGGCCCCGCACAGCACCCGCCAGGAGCCGCAGTGGCAGGTCTGGTAGCGCACCAGCCCCTCGCTGGTGTGGTGGTGGGAGCGGGTGTGCCAGTCATGTCCGTCGTGGTCGTTCATGGGTCAATAGCGTGCTGTAATGGCATTGTGCATCTCAACCCTTACGGGGCGGACGTGGTCCTTCTGATGGCGGACCTGGCCAACTTCCCGCCCGCATCCCTCGACGACCTGGTGAAACGGTGCGCGGACGCCGGCCTCGTCATCGACCGCTCCCCGGAGGAGGCAGACCTCGCCGTGGCGCTCAACCTGATCGAGCAGTGGTGTGAGATCGTCGATACCTGCGACGAGCGCGCACGGGTCGCGCTGCTCAACGACCTGCTGGCCACCTCGGCGGGGTATCCTCGCGTCACTGACCACGCCGGAACCGGTTGGCACCTGCACTATCGCGACGCGGGCCTGTCGCTCGGCGGCATGCTGCGCGCGCTGGTCGCGGTGGGCACCGCCCTGCATCTGACGGGGCGCGGCATGTCGCGGCTGGCGCGCTGCGCGCGCGATGGCTGCGGGCTGGTTTACGCGGACGTCTCGCGGAGCGGCCGGCAACGCTACTGCTCGCCGCGCTGTGCCAACCGGGACGCGGTGCGGCGGCACCGGGCCCTGCACGCTCCTCCTGCTCCGGCGAATCGACGGTGAACTCTGCGGGAGCAATCGTCAAGACTTGTGGATCACGAGTGTCAAGCGGCTGCCGGTGAGGGCTGATCGTCGGGACGTTCGACGAGCTTGCCGTTGATGAAGGTCGCCCCGGCGCGGACCAGGGCGACGAGATGGGGAGCGTTGACCGCGCGCCAGCGGGCATGGGCCGACTCGATCAGTTTGAAGGCCATGGCCAGCCCGGCCGCCCGGGCCCCGGGACCTTTGGTGACCTTGGTGCGGTGCCGCACGGTGGCGAACGTCGACTCGATCGGGTTGGTCGTGCGCAGATGCACCCAGTGCTCGGCGGGGAAGTCGTAGAACGCCAGCAGTTCCTCAAGGTCGTCGACGACCTTGGCCACGGCCTTGCCGTACTTGGCGCCCTAAGCGGCCTGGAACACCGTCACCGCGGCCAGGGCGTGGTCCTTGTCGGCCCTGTTGAATGCCGCGACGAGGGTCCCGTGTCGCAAGGATCACGGTGATCGCTCCGTCGGACTCCTCGTGGTGAGGATAGTGAGGTACCGGTCATGGTGGACGCCGAGGTCTGCCGACCCTCCTAGCGCGCCGACGAGCGCGGCGAGACGCCGTGGAAGCGCGGGCGCGTCGAGGGGCTCCTCGATGTCTTCCCAGCCCTCGTTGTCCAAGTCAATGCTGCCAAGTGCAGGCGCCGACGTGCCCGCAGCCAGTGAGAAGTCACAGAGCGCGGTGAGGGAGAACTTATTGCCTGTTCGTACGAGCCGCCTCGCCAAAGCGGCTCCCGCCTCTCAGATCCGCGGAGCAGGATCGAAGAAGCCCGATCTACACAGTGAGCACGATCTTGCCAGTGGTGCGCCCCGTCTCGCCTCGCTCGTGGGCCTTGGCCGCCTCTTCCAGTGGCAGTACCGTGTCGATCTCGGCGCGCAGCCGGCCCGTCTCGACCAGCGCGGCGATCGCCCTCATACCGGCGTAGTCCGGCTCCACGAGCATGGACTCCGCGCGGATGCCCAGTTCCTCGGCCTGGGCGTTGAGCCCTTCGGCCATGTTGGACAGCACAAGCGACACAATGACGCCGCCTTCGCGCAGGGTGCGCAGTGAACGCGGTCCGTAGTCGCCGCCCATGGTGTCGATCACCACGTCGACGTCTCCGACCGCCTCGGCGAAGTCCACGTTCCGGTAGTCGATGAGCTCGTCTGCCCCGAGGCCGCGCAGAAACTCGTGCTTGGCCGCGCTTGCCGTACCGATGACGTGAGCGCCCCGGGCCTTGGCCACCTGCACCGCGAGATGGCCCACTCCGCCCGCGGCGGCGTGGATGAGCACCCGCTGCCCGGCCTTCACTCCCGCGATGTCCACCAGCGCCTGCCACGCGGTCAGCGCGGCCAGGGGGAGCGCGGCCGCCTGCACATGGTCGATCTTCCCGGGCTTGCGGGCGAACGTGCGGGCGGGTGCGGTCACGTACTCGGCGAACGCGCCGTGGCCGTACGGGTAGCGCAGCATGCCGAACACCTCGTCACCCGGCTTGTAGAGAGCTGTCCCGATTCCGACAGACTCGACGACACCGGAGACGTCCCACCCGAGGATGAACGGCGGCTGTCCCAGCAAGCCACCCGTGGCGCGATGCTTCCAGTCCGTCGGGTTGACCCCGGCCGCATGCACCCGCACCAGCACCTCGGTCGGGCCCGGCGTGGGCCGCTCCACCTCTATCTCCTTCAGCACCTCGGGGCCACCCAGGACGTCCTGGCTGATCGCACGCATCTTCGTCGTAGTCATGACGACAAGCATTTCAGCCACCTGGCGGCATCGGAAAGTGGACAGACGATCAATATGCGAAAGGGTCGGCCAGTCGCGTGCGCTCACCTCCCGGGCCTTCGCCCAGCGGCTACTGCGACAGCGGGGGCACCAACGTCAAGCTAAATGACTCGTCTGAGTGGGCCTGTCCAGTGCAAGGCAGGTCAGCGGCGGGGTAGCACGCCCAGGAGGGTTGCGGTCAGGGCCAGCTTCAAGGAGTCCTTCAGCTCCAAGTGGAAGCGGGCGAGGTCGGGCTCGGCCTGGTAGGCCGCCTGCAGGCTGGGTGGGGGTGTGCTGTACGCCGACAGCGCGCCGGCCATGACCATGGTTTGCAGGCTGAACAGCGTTGCGTTCTCGCCCAGCTCCGGCAGGTAGTTCTGGATCAGGGCGGACATGGTTGTCAGGCGGTCCAGGGAGGCGCGCTTGTAGCGTGCTACGACCTCGACGGAGACGTTGTGTTCAAGGACGCTGCCCTGTGCGCCGAAGAGATCGCACAGCACCATTCGGCTGGAGAGCGAGCGGCTGAGGATTTCTGCAACCGCTGTCGCCCGCTCGGCCATGGGCAGGTCTTCGTCGATGCCGGCGGCCAGTTCACCCGCCAGTTCCGTCAGCCACTCCTGCAGGAAGCGGTCCAGCAGTTCCAGCAGCACCGCCTCGCGAGACTCGAAGTAGCGCAGCACGTTCGGCTTCGCCAGGCCTACCCGGCGGCTGAGCTCGTTCAGGGTGACCGCGGCCACGGGCATCTCGTGGAGCATCGCCGACGCCATGTCGAGGATCGCCCGCCGGCGGATCTCTCGCTGCTCTTCGGTTCGCGCCCGCTGGAAGCTCACGGTCGCCAGCCTAACTTAAGTACCTCCGGTACGTTGACAACGTACCGGAGGTACCTTAGCGTCAAAGGCGGAAGATACCTTCGGTACGTTAGATGGGAGCCCGGGCATGGGCGGTAAGTGGACGACGGCGAACATTCCGGATCAGCGCGGGCGGGTGGCCGTGGTGACCGGGGCCAACACCGGACTGGGGTACGAGACCGCCAAGGCGCTCGCCGAGCACGGGGCGTCCGTGATCCTCGCCGTGCGCAACGTCGAGAAGGGCGAGCAGGCCGCGGCCCGCATGACCGGTGACGTGACCGTGCAGGCGCTGGACCTGACCTCGCTCGGCTCCGTCGAGGCCGCGGCGGCGGCGCTGCGGTCCCGGCTCGACCGCATCGACCTGCTGATCAACAACGCCGGCGTGATGTACACCCCGAAGCAGACCACCCGTGACGGCTTCGAAATGCAGTTCGGCACCAACCACCTCGGCCACTTCGCGCTCACCGGGCTGCTGCTGGACCTGATGCTGCCGGTGCCCGGCTCGCGGGTGGTGACGGTCAGCAGCACCGGCCATCGCATCCGGGCCGCGATCCACTTCGACGACCTGCAATGGGAGCGGTCGTACAGCCGGGTCGCCGCCTATGGACAGTCCAAGCTGGCCAACCTGATGTTCACGTACGAGCTGCAGCGCCGGCTCGCCACGCACGGCACCACCGTCGCGGTGGCCGCGCACCCCGGCATTTCCAGCACCGAGCTCGCCCGCAACGCCCCCGCGGCCTTCCGGCTACCGCTCACCTGGTTCGCGCCGCTGATCACCCAGACGCCGGCGATGGGCGCGTTGCCGACCCTGCGCGCCGCCACCGATCCCGCCGTGCTCGGCGGCCAGTACTACGGTCCCGGCGGACGCTTCGAGGTCATGGGCCACCCCCGGCTGGTCACCTCCAGCCCGGAGTCGTACGAGGCAGCCGTCCAGCAGCGGTTGTGGGCCGTCTCCGAAGACCTCACCGGGGTGAAGTTTCCCATCGTCCAGTTCAAGCAGAACGGCTGACCCGGCTCAGGCCCGGGCGGCGCGTTCGATCGCCACTCCCACGCCGTTGAGCAGGTGGTCAAGGCCGGCGCGGAAGTCGTCGTCCGGAGCGGTCTCCGGGCGGGGGGTGAACACCCCGGCCTCGACGGCGCGGGCCAGTGCCGGGAACCGGGCGGGGTCGGCGAGCTCGGCGAGCAGGGCGGCGTACGTCTCGTCGGCCCTTTCCTCTCGTTCGGCGGGGATGGACGTCAGGAGCTGGGCGGCGCCGCGCACGTAGTGCAGCACCAGCATGACCACGGAGAACCGGGCCCGCGGGTCCAGCGGTGTGCCGCCGAGGGAGCGCAGCGCGGCGTCCAGCCAGGCGAGCTGGCCGGGGTCCATCGGCGGGGAGTTCGCCAGCTGGGCGATCCACGGATGCCGCAGGTAGACGTCGAACAGTTCGACGGCCCATCGGGTGAGTGAGCCGCGCCAGTCGGCCGGCGCCGTGTCGAACTCCGGCGGCGGGCCGGGTGCGGCGGCCAGCATGAACAGGTGCAGGTCGTCCTTGCCGGCCACGTGCCGGTACAGCGACATGGGCGCGCAGCCGAGCCGTTCGGCGAGCCGGGCCATGGACAGCGCGGCCAGGCCCTCCTCGTCGGCGAGGGCGATGGCCGCCGCCACGATCCGCTCCAGGCTGAGCGCGGGCGTGCGTCCCCGTCCCTTCGGCTTGGCCCGTCCCCACAGCACGTTCAGCGCGTGCGGCAGCTCGTTCCCGATGTCGTCCGGCATTCCAGTGAGCCTACCAGTTTGCGTATAGCCTACGCTTTGCGTATATGATACGCATTAGCGTATGGGATACGCATTCTCCACCGTCCTCTTGGAGCCGTCATGCACATGATGATCGACAGTCCTCCGCCGGTGTCGGCCCGCCGGCGTCCGTGGTGGCGGCGCCGCTGGACGGTGCCGCTCGGCCTGGTCACGGCCGGGTTCCTCGCGTTCTCGTTGCCGCCGTACCTGACCGGGGACCCGTCGCTGTCCCGGGTGCCGCAGCCACAGGGGTTCGGCCTGCACTACCCGCTGCTCGTGGCGCACGTGCTGTTCGCCTCGATCGCCATGGTCACCGCGTTCTTCCAGGTATGGCCGTGGTTCCGGCGGCGGCACCCGGTGGGGCACCGGCGCGCCGGGCGGGTCTACGTGTTCGCCGGGGTGCTGCCTGCCGGGCTGACCGGCCTGGTCATCGGGGCGCGTTCCCCGTTCGGGCTGTTCCTCGCGGTCAGCGACGTGCTCCTCGCCCTGCTGTGGCTCGCCTTCACCGTGGCGGGCTGGCGTGCCGCCCGCGCCCGCCGGTTCGCCGACCACCGGCGCTGGATGCTGCGCAGCGCCGTGCTGACCTACTCCATCATCACCAACCGGGTGTGGACTGGGATGCTGATCATCCTCCTGCCCCCGCTGCAGGACACCGTCTTCCGCGGCGACCCCGACCTGATGACGTGGACGATCTCCGGCCTGTCCGGCTGGCTCGGCTGGACGATCCCGCTGCTGGCCGTGGAGTGGTACCTGGAGCGCGAGGTGGCCCGCCGCGGCCGCCGCACCGCCCCCGCGACCTGATCCCGGAGGGCGGTCTCATCGCGGAGCCCCGCCGGCCCCTGCCGCATCGTCAGCGCGCGAACTTCTCGCGGGCGGCTGGGGTGACGGGGGTGAAGAAGTTGACGAGGTTGCCGTCGGGGTCGCGCAACAGGAGTGAGCGGTTGCCCCAGGGCATCGTGGTGGGCTCGTTGACGAACTCCCCGACGAAGCCGGACAGATTCCGATGCACCCCGTCCACGTCGTCGACGAGGAACTCGATGATCACAGTGCGGTTGTCGGCCGGCCGGGCAGCGCCAGGCGCGATGAGCGAGACGGTCCTGGTGCTGCCGATCGCCAGGGTCCCGGAGGTGGTTCTGAGCTCGGCGAATTCCTCGCTGTATCGGGTGGCGCGTACTTCCGTGGCTCGCTCGTAGAAGTCGACGAGGCGTGCGACGTCGTCCGTGATGATGCGTATCGATACGAAGTCCATGGTGGTCTCCCTGCTTATGGGCTGTGCTCCGAGCGCAGGCTAGGACGAATACCGGACAGAAACCGCCCAGTATCTCCACTAACTTGTACGTCGTGGCTCGACCTACTCACCGCGTGCTCACGCTGTTGGAGCTCCTGCAGTCGGGCGGCACCCGGACGATGGCCGAGCTCGCCGACCGGCTCGGCGTCGACGAGCGCACCGTACGGCGGTACGTGGACCACCTGGTCGACCTCGACGTACCCGTCGAGTCGGTGCGCGGCCGCTACGGCGGGTACCGGCTCGCCCCCGGATATCGTGTGCCTCCGCTCATGCTGAGCGACGACGAGGCGCTCGCCGTGCTGCTCGGCCTGGTCGCCGGACGCCGGTCAGGGTTGACGACGACGACGGGCACGGCGAGTGAGACGGCGGCGGCCAAGATCCGGCGGGTCCTGCCCGGGCGGCTCGCCCGCAGGCTCGACACGGTGATCGAGTCCCTCGCCTTCACAGCTCCACCCGGCGAGTTCGTCATCCCGGAGAGCCGGGTCCTGCTCTCCATCGCGGATGCGGTGCGCCATCACCGGCCGATCTCGATCAGGTACACCGCCGCCGACGGCCGGCGCAGCGAACGGACGCTGCATCCGTACGGGCTCGTCGCCCATTCGGGCCGGTGGTACGTCACGGGCGCTGATCCCGGGATCGGTGAGGAGCGGACCTTCCGGCTGGATCGCATCGCGGACGCGAGGACCTTGCCCGGTTCGTTCGAGCCGCCCGCCGGGTTTGATCCGGCGCAGCGCGTTCTGTCGGCCCTCGCCACGGCTCCGTACCGGCACGAAGTGGTCCTGCTCATCCAGGGGACGGTCGAGCAGATCCGTGCCCGGCTTCCCGCCAGCGTCGCGACTGTGGAGGAACCCGCGTCCGCGCGCGACACGGATTGCGGCACCGAGGGCTGGCTTCGCGTCGAGTTGCGAGTGGAGCGGCTCGACTGGTTGCCTCCGGTGCTCGCGTCGCTCGACCGGCCGTTCGTCATCGAGCGACCGGACGAACTCCGCGGCCTTGTCGCCGCGCTGGCTGACCGGCTCGCCGCCTCCGCCCGCAGGACTCCGCCTGCCCCGGGCACAGTCGTCCCGTGAAGCGGAGGGGGTGTGGGGACCGGGGAGGCCGTCCATTGCGGTCGAGATATACCAGCGCCTCGGCCGGTGTCCCGATCACCTCGGCGAGCGCGGCCCGATCGGCTCTGTCAGGCAGCTTCGACGGGCTTGAGCGTGAAGGCGTGGATGCCCTGATGGGTTCCGTCCGCGGACACCTCGAAATTGCCCTGGACCCGGTAGAAGCCATTGGTGTACTGCAGGCCCACCCGCGCCGGCTGCTCGCCCAGAATGGTGACCTGCACGCCCTCGCATTTCAGGGAAGTCGGCTGCTCGCCCGGGTCCAGATTTTCGCGGCATTCCGGCCAGAAGGTGAACAGAGCCATGTCGTTCTTGCCGAACGAGTCGAAGGGCTCGCCGCCGCCGGCATAGGGGGTGATGCCCGCGTCCAGCGGGGCGAAGAAGAGGACCTTCTTGCCCGCGTTGTCCGCCAGGAAATCCATCAGCTTCTGTCCCGCCTGCCCGTTGGCGACGGTCGCCTGATAGGACGGCCGGGACGGCGCGGCCACGGGCGAAAGTGAGGGTGACGCTTGTGGAGGGTCGGCCCTCGCACCGAACCGCCCGACGAGCAGCGATCCGCTGACGAGCACCGCCGCGGCCGCCGCGCCCGCGCCGATGGCCAGTGCCCGTCTCCTCCCGGGGCGTACGGGCTCGGTGCCCGGTGTGGCGGCACCAGACCCCGGCGCCGGGACGGGATCGACGGCGGCCGGGTCCATCGTGAAGCCGGCGGGGTGGTCCGACAGGGCGCGCACCAGCGTGCGTGCGTCGGGGCGGACGTCCGCCCGGGGTGCGAGCGCCGCGGTCAGGAGCTGACGGAACTCGCCTGGGACGCCGTCCAGATCCGCGGCGCCGCGGTAGGCGCGAAGCGCGACCGCCTGCATTCCGCCGGTGCCGAACGCCGGTCGCCCGGTCGCTGCGTACGCGACCGTCGCCCCCCAGGCGAAGACGTCGGCGGGCGGGCCCGCCACCGCCCCCTCCAGCACCTCGGGCGGGATGTAGCCGACCGTGCCGATCGCCGCGCCCTCGTGGGTGAGCCGGGTCGCGTCGTGTTCCCTGGCGATGCCGAAGTCGATGACCACGGGCTCGCCACCGGCCACCATGACGTTGGACGGCTTGAGGTCGCGGTGGACGTGACCGGCGTCGTGGATCGCCACCAGGGCCTCGGCGATGCCGTACGCCATCCGGAGCAGGGCGTCTCCCCTGAGCGGGCCCTCCTCGTCGACGAGACTGTGGAGCGTACGGCCCTGCACGTAGCGGGTGACGATGTACGGCGGGTCGGCCTCCATGTCGGCGTCGACGAGTTCGGCGACCCGGGCGCTGCGGATCCTCCGCATCACCTCGACCTCGCGCCTGAGCCGTTCCCGCATGCCGCTTTCATGGGCGATGCCGGGATGGAGCTGCTTGACCGCGACGGTCCGCCCCTCGGGATCGAGGGCGAGGAAGACCCGGCCCATGCCACCGGTCGCGAGATGCGACTGGGGACTGTACCTGCCGATCTTCTTCGGCGGTTCCTCGTGACGCACTTTCGCGCTCCCGTCCTGACGCCCGGCTCCGTCATGGTGACCCGAAGATCAGAGCGGACGCAAACGGCGCCGAGCGGGCCAGGAGCGTCGGCCGGGCCGGCCGGGCTCACGCGCCGGGCGGCGCGATCGACTCCCGGAGGCGGATGGGCATGGGCACGCGATGCACCTCGCCCTCCTCGCCGTCGTCCTCCCGGTCGCGGCCGATCTCGGTGAACAGCACGTCGACGGCCTTGCGGCCGAGCTCGTAGTGGGGGAGGGCCACCGTCGTCAGCTGGGGCCGCATCCACGCGGCGATGGGGTGGTCGTCGAAGGACACGACGGAGACGTCGGCGGGCACCTTGAGCCCGTAGTCGTCGAGGGCCTGGTAGGCGCCCAGGGCGATCCGGTCGTTGAAGCAGATCAGCGCCTTGGGGCGCTCGTTCCGCAGCAGCGCCCGGGTCGCGGCTAGACCGTACTCCGGCTGCCAGTCGACGCAGACGTGGCCGCTCGCGGGTTTGACCCCCGCCTCGGCGAGCACCTCGCGGATGCCGATGAGCCGTTCGACGGCCGCGACGCTTCCGCCCGCCGGCACGTTGCGCCGTGCGGGACCGGCGCCGATGAGGTGGATGCCCTCGCGGTACCCGGCGTCGAGCAGCGCCCGGGCGGCGATCCGCCCGGCCTCGATCTCGTCGGGGATGACCGAGGGCAGCGGTGACGGCTGTTTGGGGAGCGCGTTGAGCAGTACGGCGGGCGTGGCGGCCAAGCCCTTCGGGACCTTGATCGTCCTGGTGTACATCGAGGCGAAGATGATCCCGTCCACCTGACGGTCGTGCATGGCCTGCAGCAGGAGGCGTTCGAGCTCCGGGTCGCCCTCCGTCTCGCCGATGAACAGCATGAAGCCGCGTTCACGCGCGGCCTCGAGCGCTCCCTTGATCATGTCGCCGGCCAGGCGCGACGTCGCGATGGTGTCGGAAATAAAGCCGATAGTCCGAGTTGTCCCAGTTCGCAGGCCTACGGATACGATGTTTGGCCGATACTGCGACTCGGCCGCGGCTTTGAGCACACGCTGCTCGACGTCCTGGGAGATGCGCAACTCCCGGCCGCGTCCCGACAACACGAGCGACGCGGTGGTCGGCGAGACGCCGGCGATCTTGGCGACGTCGGCCAGTGTGACCCGTCGTCGGCTCACCGAGGGACCTCCTGCGATGTGGGGGTTGACACCCCGCGGCACGTGTGATGAGACTATCGCACTGCTAATCCGATTTAGCAAACCTGAGTCCTGGGGCGTCCGGCGTGTGCCGGCGGGTCCCCGAGTAGTCAAGGAGACGCAGATGTCGCGTCGAACTCGCTGGAACGGGGCCGCGCTCGCGGTCGTGATGGGAGGATCGCTGGCGGCGGGCTGCGGGGCGCCCGGCGGCGACGCTCCCCAGCCGGAGGCCACCAGTGCTTCCGTGGCGGCCGCGCCGACCTGCGGCACGGCGCCGGTCACGCTCAACGCCTACATCGAGACCGGCTTCCCCCTGCCGAAAGAGCTCAGCACCGAGTTCTCCAAGCAGTATCCGAACGTGAAGTGGAACATCCGAGAGGACCAGTTCGCGGTGATCACGCAGAACGCGCCGCGCGTCCTCGCCGACGACCCGCCGGACCTGATGCGGCTCCCGCAGGTGTCGGAGCTGGTGAAGAACAACCTGCTGAAGAACCTCGACGGCTACGCGAAGGCGTTCGGCTGGGACTCCTGGCCCGCCTCCCAGCTGGAGCAGATGCGCCTGGCTCCCGGCGGGAAGACGCGCGGCGAGGGCTCCCTGTACGCCATGGGGCTGAACTTCAGCATGACCGGCGTCTTCTACAACAAGAAGCTCGCCGCCAAGATCGGCATGTCGTCCCCGCCGGCCACCCTGGCCGAGCTGGACGACGCGCTCGCGAAGGCCAAGAGCGCGGGCATCACCCCGATCGCCCAGTTCAACGGCGGGGCGACCGGCGGTCTCGCCTTCCCGCTGCAGGACCTCATGGCCGCGTACGGTCCCCCTGGGCCGATCAACGACTGGATCTACCAGAAGCCGGGCGCCACGATCGACACCCCCTCCAACCTGCAGGCGACGCAGCACCTGGAGAAGTGGATCAAGGCGGGGTACTTCTGGAAGGACGTCAACGCCGTCGACTACGCGACGATGATGAGCCGCTTCATCAAGGGCGACGGCCTGTTCTCGTTCAACGGCGACTGGGAGTCGGGGAACCTCGACAAGCAGATGCCGGGTGACGTGGGCTTCTTCCTGATGCCGCCGGTGCAGCAGGGCGGCAAGCAGGCCGCCATGTCGGCGCCCCTCACCTACGGGATCAGCTCCAGGGCGAAGAACGCCGACTGCGCGGCGTTCTTCCTCAACTGGGTGGCGACCGACCCGAAGGCGCGCGAGATCGGCGTGAAGGTCGGCGGGTCGCACCCGATGGGCCCGGCGGACGGCCCCATGCCGGAGGTCGCGAAGGACACGGTCACCGCGAGCACCCTGGACGCGGGGGCGAAGATCGCCGAGGACAACGGCGCGATGGACTTCATCGCCAACGCCACCGGCGCGATCTACGCCAAGAGCTGGACCCCGCAGTTGCAGAAGCTCGTCGCCGGTCAGCAGACTCCCGAGGAACTGCTGAAGTCGGTGCAGAGCGACTACACGAGCCAGGTCGGGGGGAGCTGAGCGCCGATGACACGGCCGACTCCCGAAAGCGCGGTCGATCCCGACGCGACCCGCCCCGGGCCGGCAGCCGTGACGAGGAAACGGAGCCCCGCCCGCTCGGGGGGGCTCCGTACGCCGAGTTGGGTCGGCTGGCTCTTCGTGGCTCCGGCGCTCGGCTTCTACGCGGTATTCGTACTGCGCCCGATCGCGCTCACCGTCCAGTACTCGATGTACCGGTGGGACGGCATCGGCGCGTCCACGTGGGCGGGGCTGGGCAACTACGTCAAGGTGTTCACCGACCCCGACCTGTTCGCCTCCATCCTCAACGCGATCAAGCTGATCGCCTTCTTCAGCGTGATCCCGGTCGTGCTGGGCCTGGCGATCGCCTCGACGATCCGGCGCATCGCCGAGAGCCGGCTCGCGCTGGTGGCGCGTACGGTCCTGTTCCTGCCGCAGGTCATCCCGCTCGTCGCCGCCGGCATCGCGTGGAGCTGGCTGATGTCGTCCACCGGCCTGGTCAACCAGCTGCTCACGTCCGTCGGGCTCGGCGGCGTGGCACGCGCCTGGCTGGGCGACTTCTCCACGGCCCTGCCGGCGGTCGGGGTGATCGGGGCGTGGGTGCTGCTCGGCCTGTGCACGATCCTCCTCCTGTCCGGCATGAGCAAGATCGACATGTCGCTGTACGAGGCGGCCAGGATGGACGGCGCGGGGCCGATGCGCGAGTTCTTCTCGATCACCGTGCCCAGCCTGCGGCAGGAGATCGGCGTCTGCGTCACGGTGACCGTGATCGCGGCCCTGGCCAGCTTCGACATCGTGTACGTCTCGACTCAGGGCGGGCCGGGGAACGCGACCATGGTCCCCGGGCTGGAGATCTACTACCTGGCGTTCTCCGAGCGGCAGGTGGGCATGGCGTCCGCGCTGGCCGTCGTGCTCATGCTGCTCGTCCTCCTCGTCGCCCTTCCCATCCAGTGGCTCACCAAGGACAGGTCCTCATGATCGTCGGACGCCGGGAGGCGTGGACAGGAAGGCTGCTGCTCGTCCTGCTGATGGCGGTCACGCTGATGCCGTTCGTCAGCCTGTTCTTCACCGCACTGCACCCGTCGGGCAGCTACCCGTCGGGCGTGGAGTGGCCGAGCGACCCGCAGTGGGGCAACTTCGCCAAGGCGTTCCAGGCCGCGCAGATGCTCGAACTGGTGAAGTCGAGCACGCTCATCGTGCTCGGCGTGGTTCCCCTCGCGCTGCTCCTCGGGACGCTGGCCGGTTTCGCCATCGGCCACCTGCGGATGGCGGGACGCAACGTGGTGTTCCTGGTGTTCGTGCTCGGGCTGACGCTGCCGTTCGAGGGCATCATCACGCCGCTGTACTACCAGGTGCGCGACATGGGACTGCTGAACACCAGGTGGGCCATCATCCTGCCGCTCATCGGGCTTTACATGCCGTTCGCGGTGTTCTGGATGCGGGCGCACTTCGTCAACATGCCCGACGCGTTGTCGGAGAGCGCGCGGATCGACGGCGCGAACGTGTGGCAGCTCTTCTGGCGCATCCACGTCCCGCTGGCCATGCCGGCGCTGTCGTCCCTGGCCATCCTGTTGTTCCTGTGGACCTGGAACCAGTTCCTGCTGGCGATCGTCCTCGTCGACGACCCGCTCAAACGGACGATGTCCGGGGCTCTGGGCGCCTTCCAGGGCCAGTGGGGAACCGACATGCCGCTGCTCTGCGCGGGGTCGCTGCTGATCCTGGCCCCCACGCTCGTCATCTTCCTCATCTTCCAGCGCCGTTTCGTCACGGCTCTGCTCCAGGGCTCCTTGAAAGGGTGACGCGCATGGACGCAGCCGTTCCGGTCTACGGCGGGATCGAGGCGGGCGGGACGAAGTGGGTGTGCGCGGTCGCCGACGCCGGGGGAGAGCTCCTCGCGACCGAAGTGATCCCCACGACCACGCCGGAGACGACCATCGGCGCGGCGGTGCGGTTCTTCGAGCGCCATCGGCCGCTCGCCGCGCTCGGCGTCGGCACCTTCGGCCCGGTGGACGTGCGGCCCGCCTCGCCGACGTACGGCCACATATTGGCCACGCCCAAGCCGGGCTGGGCGAACACCGACGTCGTCTCCCCGCTGCGCGCCGCGCTCGGCGTACCCGTCCGCCTGGACACGGACGTCAACGCCGCGGCGCTGGGGGAGTGGCGGCGGGGAGCGGGCGCGGGGCTCGGCTCGCTCGCGTACATGACCGTGGGCACCGGCATCGGCGTCGGAGCGGTGGTGAACGACGGGCTCGTGCACGGGCTTCTGCACGGGCTTCTGCACCCTGAGTTCGGCCACATCCGCGTCCCGCACGACCCCGTCAGGGACCCGTTCGCGGGGAGTTGCCCCTTCCACGGCGACTGCCTCGAAGGGCTCGCCTCCGGTGAGTCGATGCGCCGGCGCTGGGGGCGTCCCGCCGAGCGGCTGGACGACCCGACGGCCTGGGAACTGGAGGCGGAGTACGTCGCGCTCGCCGTCCTCAACCTGACCTACGCGCTGTCGCCCGAGCGGATCGTGGTGGGCGGGGGCGTCGCCAAGCACCCCGCGCTGCTTCCCGCGGTCAGGGAGCGGCTGCTCAGCCTGCTCGCCGGCTACCCGGGGCCGCCCGTGCCCGACGGCCCCGGCGCCATGGACGAGTACGTCATCGCGCCCCGCCTCGGCGACCACGCGGGAGTGGTCGGAGCCGTGGAGCTCGCCCGTACGGCGCGGCCCGCGCCTGCGTGACCCGTTTTCCGGAACGCGTGGGAAACGTCCCGCGCGACTGAGTTGGAGGTTCTTTCTGATGGCTGCTTGGGGGCGGCGAGGCGGTACGCCAGGACCGGGCACCCGGTCCTGCGCGTACGACGCGCTCGCCGGCGGACCACGACGTGACGGGGGGACCGCGTGAACGGCGAGCCCGCGCGCTGGACGCGGCGGCACATCGCCGCGCTGACCGGCGACGCGGCGACGACGGCACCGGTCATCGGCTTTGCCGCGTCGCCGCGCGTGCTGCCCCACGACGACATCTGGGATCTGTGGCCGATCCAGGAGGAGGACGGCTCGACGTCCGTGGTGCGGGGGCGCGAGCTGTGGATGGCGCTGTCCGCGCCCGCGCTCGGTCATCCGGAGGAGCGCCACGACCATGCCCGCCTCCGGCTGCTCGCGAGGGACGGCGACGGCTGGACCGACCTCGGCCACGTCTTCGCCGACGGGGCCTCGCCGGGGAGCCGCGAGTGGTCCGGATCGGCGATCCGCCGGCCGGACGGCACGGTGTCCGTGTACTACACGGCGGCGGGCCGGCGAGGGGAGGAGCGCCCGACGTTCGCCCAGACCGTCATCGAGGCCCGCGCCCGGCTGGTGACCGACGGCGACCGGATCACGCTGGACCAGGCCGCCGAGCACCGGGAGGTGCTCCGCTGGGACGGCGTGACCTACCTGCCGGCCGACGAGATCGAGGGGGGACCCGGGCGGATCAAGGCGTTCCGCGATCCCGGCTGGTTCCGCGACCCCGCCGACGGGCGCGACTACCTGCTGGTCGCGGCGTCCGTCGCCGCGCCCGCCGGCGCGGGCCACGCCTTCATGGGCGCGGTCGCGCTCGCCGCCGCGACACCGGACGGCTGGGCGCTGCGGCCGCCGCTCCTCGTGGCCGACGGGGTCAACCACGAGATCGAACGGCCGCACATCGTGGTGCACGGGTCGTCGTACTACCTCTTCTTCGTCACCCAGCGGCACTCGTTCCACCCGCCGGGAAGCGCGCCCACCGGGCTCTACGGCTTCGTCGCCCCCAGCCTCACCGGGCCGTACACGCCGCTCAACGGCTCTGGGCTCGTGCTGCGCAACCCCCCGGAGGAGCCCGACCAGGCGTACGCCTGGCTGGTCCTGCCCGACCTGCAGGTCGTGAGCTTCCTCAACTACCGGTCCGTCGGAGGGCCCGATCCGTGGACGGCCGGGCCCGCGGAGGCCAGGGACGCGTTCGGCGGGACGATCGCACCGGTTCTCGAACTCAGCCTGCGCGACGCCGCCACCCGCGTGGTCGTCCCCGCGCCGGCGGGGCCGGGACGTTGAGCGTGGCGCGGGGCGCGGCGGCGAAAGCGCTCGGAGTGGCCGCCGGGGCCGCCGCTTTGGCCGCCGTGGCGCGTCGCCATCACACGCTCTCGGCCGTCGCGCCCGACCTCAGGACACCGGCGCTGTGGCTGCCACGCCCGATCACCGGCAGGCCGAGCCTGGCTCTGGCCCGGTGGCTCTCGCGCGGCGGCGTCACGCGGCCGGTCGCGGGGGTGGCGGTCACGCGGCACGAGGTTCCCGGCGGACTGGACGCATTCGTGTACGAGTCACAGGACCGCAGGCGTCCCGGCGGGGCGCTGCTGTGGATCCACGGGGGCGGCACGATCCTCGGCCACCCGGAGAGCGACCACGAACTGTGCAGCCGCATCGCCAGGGACCTGCGGATCCTGGTGGTGAGCGCACGCTATCGGCTCGCTCCCGAGCACCCGTTCCCCGCCGGGTTCGACGACTGCTACGCCACCCTGCGCTGGCTGCACGACGCCGCCCCCACGCTCGGCGTGGACGGTGCGCGCGTCGCCGTGGGGGGATCGAGCGCCGGTGGCGGGCTGGCGGCCTCGGTCGTGCAGAAGGCGCACGACCGCGGGCTTCCTGTGGCGCTCCAACTGCTCGTCTATCCCATGCTGGACGACCGTACGGCCCTGGTGCGCGACCATCGGGGCCGCGGCAGGATCGGATGGACGCCGCGCTCCAACGCGTACGCCTGGGCCCGCTATCTGGGCCACGGGCCGCGCGTCGCGGAGCCCCGCCCCTACGCCGCGGCGGGCCGCAGGGAGGATCTGCGCGGCCTGCCGCCCGCGTGGATCGGCGTCGGCGACCTCGACCTGTTCCACGAGGAGAACCTGCGCTACGCCGAACGGCTCAGGGCGGCCGGCGTGCCGGTCGACCTGGTCGTCGAGCCCCGGATGTACCACGGCGCCGACGTCGGCCGCGACGCGACCGTGCCGTCCATGCGCGCGTTCCGGCAGAGCATGCTCGACGCTCTGGCCGCCGTGAGCTGAGGGGCCCGGGGGTGGTGTCGGCCGGACACCACCCCCGGTGGTTCTCGTCGATCAGACGACGGTGCAGGGGTTTCCGTTGAGGGTGAACGAGGTGGGCTTGGCGGCGTTGCCCGTGTGGGTGGCCTGGAAGCCGATCTCAGTGGTGGATCCGGGCGCCATCGTCGGGTTGTAGCTGACGTTCCGCGCCGTTACCTGGCCGCTGGTGGGCGAGTAGGTGGCGTTCCACCCGTTGGTGATCGTCTGCCCGCTGGGAAGGGTGAAGACGAGCGACCAGCCGTTGATGGTGGACGAGCCGGTGTTGGTGATGGCGATGTTCTGCGTCAGGCCGTTGTTCCACGCGTTGACGGTCGCGGTGACCCGGCAGGCGCCCGATCCGCCGCTGGGCGACGGAGACGGAGACGGGGAAGGCGAGGCGGACGGCGACGCGGACGGGGACGCGGACGGGGACGCGGACGGCGAAGCCGAGGGGGAGGGAGACGGGGACGGAGACTGCGTCGACTGGAACTGGGTGAAGAACCTCCACACCTCGCCCGAGGTCCAGGTCCTGGCGCCGCTGGTCGAGCCGGATCCGTCGTTCGGGGACGGGGTGTGGTCCCCGTCGAACGCGGCCCACACGACCGGGTAGCCGCTCCGGCACCCCGAGTAGGTGGTGGTGATGTGCGTCAGGCTGCCCCGCGCGGGCTCCTGGGGGGACATGGGGGTGCAGCCGTTGTTCGAGACGAACCTGTCCCGCAGTTGCCGGCCCATGGAGATGTTGAGCACCGAGTCGTAGGTGCCGTGGATCCCCATGTACGCGACCGGCTGGGTGCCGCCGTTGCACCCGCTGAGCTGCGCGCCGGAGTAGACCGCGACCGCACGGAAGACCGTCGGCCTGGCGCACGCGACGGCGAAGCTCATCGAGCCGCCGTAGCTCCACCCCATGGCGAAGCGCTGCGTGGTGTCGACGCACAGGTCGTTCTCGACGAGTCGCAGCACGTCGTCGGTGAAGGTGAGGTCCTCACCGTTGGAGTTGCCCCAGCCGTTGTTGATGCCCTGGGGTGCGATGAAGATCGTGCTGTTGTTCGAGAGCTGCTTGAGGCCGTAGTAGGCCCAGACGGATCCGTCCGATCCGCCGGAGTCGACGATCTGGGCGGTGCCGTTCAGCCAGTGGTACGCGAAGATCAACCGGTAGGGACGGTTGTTGTCGTAGTTGTCGGGAATCCGCAGGATCCAGCTGCGGTTCTTGCCGCTGGTCGTGATCGTCTGCGAACCGCTTCTCAGTGTCGGGGTCTTGCCGCACCCGCCGGTCGCCGCGGCGACGGCGCTGGCCGAGGACGACCCGCTCGCGCCGAGGCTGTCGCTCAGCGCCATGTGTCCCGTCCCCAGAACGAGAAGCGCGGCGGCCGCCACTGCGGCGAAAATGGATTTCTGTCTCAACTTCACGCAACTCCCTTTGCCGTTCGAAAATCGACGTGTGTCGACAGGGAAGCCATTCGGGTGTTCCTTCGCCCCGTGGAAGCGTCCGCGGTCGGCATGTCCACGCCGGTCGAGCGGCCGTTCCGGGCGAGTTCGAACGCTAAGTGAGCCCACCGTCAGTCGATCCGGAGCGGCGCGGCGACCGGTCGTCGCGCTCAGCCCTTTCCTGCAGAAGAGCAAGGCGAGTTCAGATGCCCGTTGGCGTCAGCATGGCGCTTGCCGTGTTGTCTCCCCGGCGGGTCCGATGGGGGACGGAGCGAGTTCCGTCCGCCGTGGAGACGACGCGTTGTTACCGCTAACAGTGACGGGGGGCGGTCGTGCTCCTCTCTGCCGGGCGACTGTAGGTGGTGGTGGAGCGGAGCAAATCCGAAGTCATGAGGTGTGTCAAGCGGCTTGTCTTTCCCCCGGGGGCGACCCTGGCCGCCGCCGGCCGTTCCTTCGGTTTTGACCAGGGGAGAAGTCGCGGTCTCTCATAACGTCGTGATGAAGCTTTCATCACGGATGGCCTCGCCCGTCCGGCGCCGACCCGCGCCTTTGGGCTCCTGCCGCAGCGTGTGACCACCGGATCCAGGCAGCCGTCGACCCGAGCGCACTCCGGCCCACGCGAAGTGGGAGGCGGCGCTTCACACGTTTGAAACTTTCATCACGGCCGGTATCGCGAGCGGTGCGGTGGGATCGGTAATGCCAGATGGATGCGTTCCAGACGTCCGAAGCGCCGCCGCCCTCTCGCCGTCCTCTTGACGCGGCCGATGAGTCCTAGTTGGCTCCGCCAGTATCACCGGCATCGGGATCTGTGTAGCAGCATCCTGCGTCGTGAGATGTGAGCGCTAACACGCGTCGGCCCCGGAAAGGAGGGTCTCCATGATCGGAGGCGGTCCCCGGCTGCGCGCCACTGCGGCGGCACCCGTGCGTGGCCGGCGGCGGAAGGAACGGCGTTCTTGACGCGTGGCCCCGCCCTGTCGTGTCGCTCCGCCGCACCATCGCACATCGAGTAGCCCAGAGGGAGAGGAGCCCGGGATTGCGGATGATGTTAGCGCTAACAGCAGCGCGACGGCCCACCGCGGTCACCGGCGGCCTCTCCGCCGCCCCGCCGGGGCGAGGCCTCGACGGTGCGGCGGGTCCAGAGGCCGGCGCGCGAACGACAACGAACCGGGTCGTACGGCGACGACTCGCTAGTCCGCCGGACTCTCGGCGGCAGACCTTGGGAATCCGGGCCGATCGATCGGCCGTCCCCACCCGGCTCTGTGAGACCACTGAGGTTTTTCCAGGCGTGGCGCGCTTCGTCACGCTTTTCACCCCCCAAGGAGGAGAACGAGACCATGGAGTCACCCCCTATTCGTGTGAGAAGAGGCTGGCGTCGTTCGCGAGCCGGTGTCGGCGTGCGCGTCGTGGCGGTGCTGGCGGCGCTGGTCGCGGCCACGGCGACGTGGGCGGTGCCGGCGTCGGCGGCGCCGGCGCCGTTGGTGGGCACGGCGTCCGGGCGTTGCCTGGACGTGGCGGGCAACACCGACGCGCTGGGCACCGCTCTGCAGATCTGGGACTGCAACGGGCAGGCGAACCAGGGCTTCGAGTTCACCTCGTCCGGTGAGCTGCGGACGTTCAACGGCACCCGGTGCGTGGACGCCTACAACATGGGCACCACGAACGGCACCAAGGTCGTGATCTGGTCCTGCAACGGCCAGAACAACCAGAAGTGGCGCCAGAACTCCGACGGCTCCATCGTGGGCGTCGCGTCCGGGCTGTGCCTGGACGTCGTCGGCGCCGCCACCGCCAACGGCAGCCAGATCCAGCTCTACAGCTGCTGGGGCGGTGACAACCAGAAGTGGACCATCCGCGGTGGTGGCGGCCCGACCCAGTCGCCGACCCCGACGGTGACGCCGACCGGCGGCACGTGTGACCTCCCGTCGAGCTACCGCTGGACCTCGACGGGCGCGCTGGCGACCCCGAAGTCCGGCTGGGTGTCGCTCAAGGACTTCACCAACGTCGTCTACAACGGCAAGCACCTCGTCTACGCGACGACGCACGACAACGGGTCGAGCTGGGGTTCGATGAACTTCGGCCTGTTCACGAACTGGTCCGACATGGCCTCGGCCAGCCAGAACGCGATGAACTTCTCGGCCGTCGCGCCCACGCTGTTCTACTTCGCCCCCAAGAACATCTGGGTGCTGGCCTACCAGTGGGGCGGGACCGCGTTCTCCTACCGGACCTCCACCGACCCCACCAACCCCAACGGCTGGTCGGCACAGCAGACCCTGTCCACCGCGAGCATCACCGGCTCCGGCACCGGCCCCATCGACCAGACCCTCATCGGTGACGGCCAGAACATGTACCTGTTCTTCGCCGGCGACAACGGCAAGATCTACCGGCAGAGCATGCCCATCGGGAACTTCCCGAGCAGCTTCGGCTCCAACTACACCACGATCATGAGTGACACGACGAACAACCTGTTCGAGGGCGTCGAGGTCTACAAGCTCCAGGGCCTGAACAAGTACCTGATGCTGGTCGAGTCGATCGGCTCGCAGGGCCGTTACTTCCGCTCGTACACGGCGACCAGCCTGGGTGGTTCGTGGACCCCGCAGGCCACCAGCGAGAGCAACCCCTTCGCGGGCAAGGCCAACAGCGGCGCCACCTGGACCAACGACATCAGCCACGGTGACCTGGTCCGCAGCAACCCCGACCAGACCAAGACCGTCGACGCCTGCAACCTGCAGCTGCTCTACCAGGGCCGCAGCCCCAACTCGGGCGGCGACTACGGCCTCCTGCCCTACCGGCCCGGCGTGCTGACGTTGCAGCGCTGACGACGTGACCCAGGGCTCCTGAGACCTCCGGCCGGCATCGCCCGGCCGGAGGTTTTCCCTTTCCGGGCGTCGAGCCGCCGTCCCGGCACAGGCGGCCGCTTTCTCGGCCGCCGCCGCGTGCGGGAGCACGTTCAGCGAGGAGGTCCGTAGCCAGCAGGGGACGAATCGCCCAAGGCGTGGACGGCGGCGAGTTCCCTCTCCACGCCGGGCATCACCACTGCCCGGAACGCCGCGTCCATCTCGGTGGGCGTGGCGGCCACCTCGCCGTCCGCCCACCTGCGCAGCAGGGCCATGAACGCCCCGACGACGCAGGTCACCACGAGATCGAGCGAAGCCGGCGGTCCGCTGCCCGGGGGGAGTCGCGCCAGCAGTTCGTCTCGGACGGTCGCGGCTATGATCCGTTCCCCGCGCGCCACCACGGCGGTGCTGCCACGCCGTCCGAGGAGCGCCCGCAGCAGGCGACCGCGCTCCTGGACGTGCTCGAACATCGGCAGGCTGAAGGCGAAAAGGGTGTCCGGCGTGGCCGCCGGAGAAAGACGAAGAAGGTCAGAGAGTTCGTCGAGGTTGCTGAACAGCACATCTTGTTTGTCCGTGAAATGCGCGTAGAAGGTCGAGCGGCCGACGTTCGCGCGATTGATCAGATCCGTGACGCTGATCGTCTCGTAACCCTTCTCCAAGATGAGCTCTGTCAACGCCTGCTGAACGGCCCGCCGGGTGCGCCGCACCCGGCGGTCGGAGCTTTCCCGCCGTGGGTTTCCGGACACCTTCCCCCCTCCTGTTCCGTACGGCACAGCCTGCCGGATCTGCTTGTTGACCGCTTCGCGGCCGCGAACGACCATTTATAACCGAACACATTGTTTCGGAACAAGGAGCAGTCAAGTGGACGGGGAAAAGCTTTTGCATGGTCACGCGAAGCACGACGGCGGGGGCGGCACAATCGATTACCCGCGGCGTTATGAGGCGCTGGTGGAAATCGGTTTTCTCGGCCGCCGCCGCAGCGTCTACGAGCGTCTCGCCCTGTTGTCGGGCGCGGCAGCGGGCCATCGAATTCTCGACGTCGGCTGCGGCACCGGCTATCTGACCCGGCTGCTGGCTCCTCTCGTGGGGTCCGAAGGACGGGTGACCGGCGTCGACCCGTCACCGGCGATGATCGGTCACGCCCGCCGGCGCTCGCCGGGCAACTGCTCCTACCAGGCGGGCGAGGGACAGGAACTGCCTTTCCCCGACGCGTCGTTCGACATCGTGGTCTCCAGCTTCGCCGTGCACCACATGCCCGTCTCCGCCCGCGGCGCCGCGATGGGCGAGATGTTCCGCGTGCTGCGGCCGGGCGGACGCCTGCTGATCGCCGAGTTCCGGCCGCCGGCCAACCGTCTCTTCGCCCGTCTCGCGGCCCTGGTGGCCGGTCCTGCCATGCGGCCGACCATGCCGGAAACGCTCGCCGAACTGGTCCCCGGCGCCGGCCTCCGTATCGAGAGGACAGGCACGGTGGGGCCGGTGCTGTACTACGTCGACGCCGTCCGCCCGCTCTGAACCCCTCCCGGCCAGGACCTGGGCGTCCCGGCGGAGACGGGCGGCGGCACGCGCCGGGCCGTCCCCGCCGGGGATAGGCGTCTTCGCGCCCGGTGTCAGACGCCCGGGCGTACAGCCGTGAGGAAGCCTCTCTTCCAGTAGCCCTTGAGACTGTCGACGCGGACGACCGCGCCGCTGTGGGGGGCGTTGATCACCTTCTTGTTCCCGATGTAGATGCCCACGTGGCCGCCGCCGCCGGTGAAGACGAGGTCGCCGGGTTTGAGGCGGGCCAGGGAGACCTTCTTCTTGACGGCGCCGAGCATCGACCACGTGGTGCGCGGCAGCTTGACTCCGGCCTTGCGCCAGGCGAACTGGACCAGCCCGGAGCAGTCGAACGCGCTCGGGCCGGTGGCGCCCCACACGTAGGGGTCGCCGAGTTGCCTCTTCGCCACCTCGATGGCGCGCTTGGCCTTCTCCTGCTGGAGAGCGGACTTGGCGAGCTTCTCGTTTGCGGCGGCGTTCCGGGCGGCCCTGGCAGCACGGAACGCCAGCGCGGTGGTCGGCGCTGCGGTCGGCGCGGTGGTCGGCGTGGTGATCGGCGCTGCGGTTGGTGCGGTGACGGGCGTGGTAGCCGGTGGGGTGGCCGGTGGGGTGGTGACCTGGGCGGTTTCCGTCGCGACGGGCTGGGGTGGGACCGGGGGGACGGGCTGCGGCTCGGGGGTCGTTCCCGGCGCGGCGGCCGCGGGCAGGGCGGGGACGGCCACCGCGAAGGCGGTGAGCGCGACGCCGCTCATCGTGAGGCGGACGACGTGGGACAGGGTGGCGGGGTTGGCGGACAGGGGGCTCTCCTTGGGTCTTCCGCTTGCGCCTGCCGGGTTAGCTGACGGATTCGGGCAGGGAAGCCGCCCTACGGCGCTCGCGCGCCGATTCACCCCGGACCTTCGTCGAAGGTCGGCTGGTTCCCCGGCTCCGTGCCTCCTTGCCGCACGGATTCGGCATCACCGGCGCCCCGGGGGGTGGAGAGGACGTGGCGGCGGTGACAGTGGATGGTCGTTGTCAAACACGGCGGGGCCGGTTCGCGACGACGGCGCATTGGGGGTGCGCCGCTGCCGCAGGACATGGAAACTACCAACTCGCCCATGTGGGAGTAAAGGGTGCATAAAGGGACAGTCGGCGCACAAAAGGGATCAATCGTGCAATGCTCGCAGGTCAGCGCGTTATGAACGGGAGAACGCGCTGCTCGTCACACCTGGTACGAGCACCGCCGGGAGAGCCCGCGACGCCGCGCCGGCGCTCGTCCGGGCGGCCTACCGGCGTACGTCAGGCGAGAGGGCCGGGCACTCGGGACTGGGCGCGGCCGGGTTCGCGGACGAGCCGGTCAGCGCGTACGCCAGAACGCGCCGTTGGCCGAGGGGTCGTCGGGGTCGCCCTGCGGCACGGTGAAGCCCGCACCCCAGAGCGTGGCCGTGCCCGGCCTGCGCGCGATGGAGAACAGGACGGCTTCTGTGCCCGCCTTCCGGGGGAGCGGGACGCTCCGCCACGCCGAGCCCGTGACCTGCCACAGGGCGGGGTTCCAGCTGCCCTGCACGACCCACACGCCGCCGCTGCCGTCGGGCTCCACCTCCGTGTACGGCTGCGCGTTGGCGGCGCCGACCGAGGCGACCCACGACGTGCCGTTCCAGCGCATGACCAGGGTGCGGTTGTAGGTGACGTCGTCACCCTCGTCGTTCGCGCCCTCCCAGGTGACACCGCCGACGGCCCACACGTTCCGGGGGCCCAGGACGGCGATGTCGTTGAGGTAGGCGGAGGCGCCGGGAGCGGGAAGCGTGATCGCGGGGGTGGGCATGAGCGCCCAGGATTTCCCGTTCCATCGCATGACCGCGGGGCGGTCGCCCCTGCTCCCCGCCGCCCAGGCGTCCCCGGCTTTGTACGCGTCGACGGCGGCGGCGCGGGCCGGCAGCCGCACGCTGCGCCATGAGGACCCCGTCCAGTGCCTGGCCGACGTCGAGGACCCGGCCACCGCCCAGACGTCCCTCGCGCCCGTCGCGTCGGCGTCCGTCGCCGAGAACGCGCCGCCCAGCGAGAGGGTGGTCCACGCGCGGCCGTTCCACCGGGCGGCCTTGCCGTGGCCGAAGACCCACACGTTGCGGTTCGAGGTGGCCGTCACCGCGTTCAGCTCGTACGACGGGGCGCCGGGGATCACCTTCCAGGACCGGCCGTCATACCTCTGGACGAGGCCCCGCATCCTCCCGTTCACGACCCGGTGACCGGCGGCCCACACCGACCCGTCGCCCAGGACCGTCACGTCGTCGAGCACGTCGTCACCGGGCAGGGTGTTCACCCTCGCCAGCCGCCAGGCCGCGGCGCTCTCGCCCGCACTGCCGTCCTGGCGGGTCCCGCCGGAGGCCGCCACGGCGGGCGCGCACGCCAGCGCGAGCACTGTCATTCCCGAGACGAACGCGGTACGCACAACGCCTCCCCTTCTGTCATGAGGATGACGTCCGGCCGGGGCGATCCGTTCACTTCGTCACCGGGACGATTTGCTCGTCCGTTCCGTCCACGGCTCGTACGCGCTGTCTCCCGGCAGCACCCAGACCTTCGCGCCGGGCCTGGCGACCGTCCGCAGCAGCGTCGCCTTGCCGGTGGCCTTGGAGACCCGGTAGACCGCCACGCCCGTCGTGGTCTTCGACCGGACGATCACGCGTCCGGTCCGGTCGAAGTCGAGGTCGTCGATGTACCGGCCGCGGGGCAACCGCACGGTCACCGCGCGGCTCGCGTGCCCGGTGCGCAGGTCGAGCAGGCGGAACGCGCGATATCTCGGCCAAGTGCCGACGGGCACCGCCGCCGTGCGGTAGTCGTTCGCCAGCGCCATCGGCGACAGGCGCGTCTTCAGCCGCAGCCGGACACCCAGCCCACGGTCGAACACCGTCACCCGATCCCCTGTCAGCAGCAGCCGCTTGCCGTCCGGGCTGAATCCGGCGAACCCCCAGGCGTCCGCCCCTCGGGGCGGAGGATACGTCCTGCCGGTCCGCAGGTCCACGAAGACCCCCATTCCCGGCGCCGAGGTTGTGGTGACCACCCAGCCGCCGTCGTCCGACACCAGCGGCCACTCCTCGTCGATGGAGGCCGCCGTGATCTGCCGCGACACCACCTTCTCCCTGCCGCCGAGGGCGCGCGTGACGAACAGCCCGTCCGACCTGCGGTAGTAGAAGTAATGCCGGCCGTCTCCGCTGATCAGGAACGGCGCCTGCGCGCCTGCGTTGACGGTGTCCTTGGGCGCCACGGCGAGCGCCTCCGGCACCCGCACCACCTGTCCGTCGGTCAGCACCAGTTCCCACGCCTGCGTCCGCTGCGCGTACGCGATCGTGACGGGCGTGGCCGCCGCTGCGGGCCGTGCGGCCAAAGGCACGACGGCCAAAGGCACGACGGTCAGCGGCACGGCGGTTAGCAGCAGTGCCGTGAGGGCAATGCGCAGTCTCATGCCGGGTGAGATGCCGGAGATCCCAAGAATGTTCGTGTATCAAGTGCCGGATTACCCCCGGTGCTGGTCGCGGCCACCCTCGGGCGGCGGCGCGCGACATCGGCACGCCGGCCGGCAGGCATGGCCCGCGGGCGCCGCGAGCGCCACCGCCCGCGGGCCGTCACCCGGATCTACGCGTATCGTCACGCTGGGTGGGGAATTTTGGTATGGCTGTAACCATGATCTACCTGCATCGCACGCTCCGGGTCGCCGCGCTCTCCTGTCTGCTCCTCCCCGTCACCGCCGTCGTGCTCGCCCCGCAGGCCGCGGCCGACACCGGATCGCGGGCCCGTCGCATGCTGGATCAGCTGAAGGTCGCCAAGCCGCTGTCGATCCGCGGGTACAGCCACCAGCGGTTCCAGCCGCGATGGGCGCACCACAAGGGGACATGCGACGCGCGGGAGGTGGTCCTCGCCCGCCAGGGCCGGGGAGTGCGCAGGAACGCCGCCTGCCAGGCCGTGAAGGGCGTCTGGTACAGCCCGTACGACGGCAAGGTGCTGAAGAGCGTGAAGCAGACCGACGTCGACCACGTCGTTCCCCTGGCGTACGCCTGGCGCTCCGGCGCCAAGCGGTGGAGCCAGGCGAAGCGGCGCGCGTTCGCCAACGACCTCACCCGTCCGGAACTGGTCGTGGTGAGCCACTCCGTCAACATGGCCAAGGGAGGTCAGGGCCCGCAGAGCTGGCGTCCGCCGCGCCGCGCCTACTGGTGCCGTTACGCGACCTCCTGGATCACCGTGAAGCGCCACTACCGGCTCTTCGTCACCAAGAAGGAGAAGGTGGCCCTGCTCAACATGCTCCGCACCTGCCGGCGATGACCGGGCCCGCGCGGCCGGCGGGCGGGCTCAGCCGCCGCTCGCGCCGCGGGCCTGCTGGATGACCTTGCGCAGGGCGGCCGCCGCCGGGCCGCCGCGTTCTGTCAGCTGCTCGATGCGCCGCTTGTGCGCCCGCTGTTTCGCGCGCGGGAGCACCGTGCCGAGATCCGCCGCGGCGGCCAGCCCGACGAGGGCCGCGTCGCGGTCGCCGATCCGGGACACCGGCCCGGAGAGGGCGCCGGCCACCCGCGCCGCGAGGCGCTTCACCACCCGCGTGTCGCGTACGCGGACGGCGCTCCTGTTGAAGATCAGGAACGGCTGGCGCAGCTCCACCCTGACCCAGCGGCGCATCTCCAGCTCGTCCCGGACCGCCCGGACGGTGGCCCGGCCGTCCTTGCCGATCCAGTGCCGCCACGGGCGGGGCCCCGACTCCGCGAGCTGGTGGAGCAGGCCGTCGAGGACCGGGTCGCCGAGCCGGTCCTTCGACACCACGCGGACCTTGCCGTCGTCGTCGGCGATCCGGCCCATGAGCAGCAGATCGGTGAGCGCGGCCGCGCGCAGCAGGTAGGGGAGGCGGTAGTTCGTCACCACCCGCTCCTTGCGGGGGTCGTAGGCCAGGAGATAGAGCTGGGCCGTCAGGGAACCGGGGACGTCCACGGGACCGCCCTCCTCTCAGTCGTCGGGTGGGCCGGCGGCGGGGGATTCCGGAGCCGGGGTCTCCTTCTTGGCGGGCCGGCCGCGCCGGGGGATGCGAGCGGCGTTGCCCGGGAGCCGTCCCGCCTCCGACAGCGCCCGGCGCAGCAGGAACTCGATCTGCGCGTTGGTGCTGCGCAGTTCGTC
Organism: Microbispora sp. H11081; assembly: GCF_012999535.1. GTDB lineage: Bacteria > Actinomycetota > Actinomycetes > Streptosporangiales > Streptosporangiaceae > Microbispora. The sequence goes on along the minus strand of NZ_JABBWV010000014.1, from coordinate 150,496 downwards.
GCCGGCCCAGCGGGCCAGCGCGTCGTGCACCGCGGGGTCCAGTCGCAGCAGGATGCTCTTTCTTTCGCTTGCCACGGTCTAGTGGTACAGGGAGCCGGTGTTCACCACGGGCTGCACGTCGCGGTCGCCGCACAGGACGACGAGCAGGTTGCTGACCATGGTGGCCTTGCGCTCCTCGTCGAGTTCGATCACGTTGTGCGCGTCGAGGCGGGCCAGGGCGGCCTCGACCATGCCGACCGCGCCGTCCACGATCCGCTGCCGGGCCGCGACGACCGCGCCCGCCTGCTGGCGGCGCAGCATCGCCTGCGCGATCTCGGGAGCGTACGCCAGGCGGGTGATGCGCGACTCGATGACCTTGACCCCGGCGGAGGCGACCCGGGCCTGGATCTCGGCCGACAGGCGGCCGGTGATCTCGTCCGCGTTCTGGCGCAGGGACAGCATGTCGTCGTGCCCGTCGTACGGGTAGCTGCCGGCGATGTGCCGGACCGCGGTCTCGGTCTGGAAGGCGACGAACTCCACGAAGTCGTCGACCTCGAAGACGGCCTTCGCCGTGTCCTCGACCTGCCACACCACCACGGCGGCCATCTCGATCGGGTTGCCGTCGGCGTCGTTGACCTTGGTGATGTCGGTCTCGTGGTTGCGGATCCTGGTCGACACCCGGCGCTTCTGGGTGAAGGGAGCCACGAACCGGAGGCCGGGCGTGCGGACCGTGCCCACGTAGCGGCCGAGCAACTGGATCACGCGCGCCTCGCCCGGCGCGACCGCGGTGAGCCCGGTGAGGACGACGACGGCCGCCAGGAGGAGCAGCGTCCCGGCGACGATCAGTGCCGTCCCCGCGCCCACGCTGCCCTCGGCCGCGAGGACGGCTCCGATGGGGATCAGCGCGACCGGGATCAGCAGGCCCACCAGGGCCAGGATCAGCATGGGCCATCCGGCGGTCGCTCGCGCCGTCCGCTCGTGGGTCTGGGGGGCCGGCATGTCGACGGCGATCTGCAGATCTGTCATGTCTTCTCCTCGGTGTCTAGCACGACACTAGCAAAGTGATATCACTTTTCGCCAGACCTGTTCTGGCCCAAGGAGCCGAACCCTCAGTCGCCGGTTTCCAGGCCGCGGCGCAGGAGCGCGGTGAGCCGCCGGGCGTGGGCCACATCGGTTCCGGTGAGTGCCGCGCCGCCGGCGAGGGCCAGCAGGTCGGTCACGGTGAGTCCGGGCCGCACGGCACCGGCGTCCTGTGCCCGCCGCAGCAGGTCGGACGCGGTGGCGTGGATCGAGGTGTGCCACTGGTCGAACAACGCGCTACGACGGCCGGTGGGACCTTCCGTGGCCGCGAGTGCGAGCGGCCGCTTCGTCGCGACGTGCACGACGAACGCGTCCAGCCAGGAGAAGAGCGCGTCGGCCGGGGAGAGGCCCGGCGGCAGGTCGGCGCCCCTGCGGCACAACTCCGCCACCTCGTCCGCGTACACGGCGACGAGCAGGTCGGCGCGGGTGGGGAAGTGCCGATACAGGGTCGCGTTGCCGACGCCGGCTCGCCGCGCCACCTCGTCCAGCGCGACCTCCGGCCCCGACTCCGCGACGAGTTCGCGTGCGGCGGCGAGCAGCAGTGCGGCGTTGCGCGAGGCGTCCGCCCTGCGCGTACGGCCGGGCGGCGCGGGCTCGGGACCACTCGACGTCATCCGCACTCCCTTCTTTTGCTATCGGGCTTCTCTTGCTATCCGGGGAGTTCCCCGTTTACGGTGACAACCTTAGACGGGGAGCTCCCCATTTGGATGGAACGGCGGAGGACGATGACCCTGACTGCCGACGACCGCACGGCCATCACGGACCTGATCAACCTGCACGGCCATCTCACGGACAGCGGCGACTTCGACGGCCTGCGCGAGGTGTTCGTGCCCGACGTGGTCTACGACGTCGGTGATCTCGGCGGCGGGGTGATCGTCGGGCTCGCGGCGCTGCGCGACGCCGCGCTCGCCCTGGGCGAGGGGAACCCGGTCGCCCATCACGTGACCAACATCGTCGTCACCGAGGCGGCGGACGGCCGGGCGCGAGCGATCTCGAAGGGCATCGGGGTCAACGCCGACGGGACCACGGGCAGCGTGACCTACGAGGACACGCTCGTGCGTGACGACCACGGCTGGCGGATCAGTCGCCGCACGGTCCGCGCCCGCCGGATGCCCCTGACGTCCTGAGGGCGGTCACACGGTGACGACGACCTTGCCGGCGGGGTGGCCTTCCATGAGGTGCCGGATCGCGTCGGGCGCGGCGGCGAGGGGATAGGTGCGGTCGACGGCCGGAATGACGGCGCCGGACTCGATGAGCCGGGTCAGTTCCTCCAGGTGGTCGGCGCGCTCGCGGGAGAACATCGGGCGCAGTCGCTGCCGCGTGAAAGCCGACAGCAGCGGCGCCCGGAACGTGCGTCCCATGCCACCGGTGAAGCGGTATGCCGTGTGCCCGCCGCCGACGATCGCCAGCGTGCCGCGCGGGGTCAGGACGCGCCGCAGCAGGGACAGCGGCCGGTTGCCCGCGGTGTCGACGACGACGTCGTAGCGCGCGCCGTCGTGGTCGATCTCCTCGCGGGTGTAGTCGATGACGTCGTCGGCCCCGAGCGACCGCACGAAGTCCGCCTTCGCCGTCGCGCACACGCCGGTGACGCTCGCGCCGAGCGCCTTGGCGATCTGCACGGCGAACGACCCCACGCCTCCCGACGCGCCGATCACCAGCACCCGCTGCCCCGGGCGCACGCCGGCGACGTCGCGTACGGCCTGCAGCGCCGTCATGCCGGAGACCGGCACCGCGGCGGCCTGTTCGAACGTGAGGTTGGCCGGCTTCGGCGCGAGGCGGGCCTGCGGCGCCCTCGCGAACTCGGCGAGCGAGCCGTTGGGGCAGGCGCCGTACACCTCCTGACCGGGCCTGAAGCGGGTGACGCCGGCGCCGACGGCCGTCACCACCCCGGCGACGTCGCGGCCCCGGACGGGAACCTTGGGGCGGCGCAGCCCGAACCCGGCGCGCGCGAGGTACGGCGTGCCGGTCATGAGGACCCACACGCCGGGGTCCACGGCGGCCGCGCGGACCTCGACGAGCACCTCGTCGCCGCGGATCGAGGGGCGGTCGACGTCGCGTAATTCGAGCACGTCGGCCGGGCCGTACGCGTCCTGGACGATGGCTTTCATTTCGTCTCCTCGGGGAGGTCGGGATACTGGAACACGTCGTCGAGCGGGGCGCCGAACACCCGGGCGATCCGGAAGGCCATCTCCAGGGACGGCGAGTATCGGCCCTGCTCGATGGCGATGACGGTCTGCCTGGTCACGCCGATGCGCTCGGCGAGTTCGGCCTGGGTCATCTCGTCGTGGGCGAACCGCAGTGCGCGGATGCGGTTCGTCACTCGGGTGGGCTTCACCACTCCGGCACGCTCCTGCGATAGAGGATGATCTTGGTGGTGTCGCTGAGGATCGCCGACAGGACGAAGAAGAGGTAGATCACGTTGGCGATCCAGAACCCGTCCCACTCCGCCACGGCCATGAGCATCGCCGCGAGCGCCCCGATGGCCACGAACGCCTGACCGGTGTAGTCGCCGAGCCGCCCGATCTCCTTGTCGCGGACGTCGATGACGCGCGAGGCCCGCGGATTGACGATCGCCATCCCGATCTCGGCCAGGATCGCCGCGCCGATCGCCCCGCCGATCGTCCACAGCAGGGCGGCGGCGTACGGCACATCTGATAGCGGGCCTCCGTCCGCCCGTCTGAGGATGGTGACGACGTACACGGCGTAGGCGACCACGGCGACGACCAGCCGGATCCAGGCGCGCTTCTCCTCGTGCGTCATGATCGGCTCCCCTCTCTGGATGTACAGAATCTTTGACACCATCAAGGTAAACCGTCTTTGACGTGATGTACAGAACTTTTTACATCAACCGCCGACGGGCGGGGAGATGGACGTCGGCGGGCGTGGATCAGGCGTCGGCGGGCGTCCGCTCGGCGCCGACGACCTTCAGGAACTGCAGGGACTCGTAGGCCGTGGACCCCGGCTCGGCGGTGAAGATGACCACCTGCTGCTCCTGGTCGGGCACCGTGAGCACGTCGAAGTCCAGCTCGATCGGCCCGACGCGCGGGTGCCGCACGGTCTGGTGCAGGTGACGCTCGATGTGGAACCGCTGCGAGTTCCACAGCCGGGCGAAGTCCTCGCTCCCCGCCACCAGTTCCGCGATCAGGCTGTTCAGCTCGTGGCTGTCCGGATAGCGGGTCGCGGCGACGCGCAGATAGCTGACCGCCGTGACGGCGAACCGTTCAGGGCTGCTCATCCCGTAGTGCCGCCGCTCCGGGTCGGGATGCAGGAAGTAGCGCCTGATGACGTTGCGCTCCTGGCCGGCCAGGGCCGAGAAGTCCTCGAACAGGGCTGCCGCCAGCGGGTTCCAGGCCAGCACGCGGCACGTGTCGTCCACGACGATCGCGGCGGCGTCGGTCAGCCGGTTGACCAGGCTCAGCGTGCTCGGGCGCACCTCGCTCACCGGCTCCCCTGATCGGCTCTCCTCCAGCTCACCGGCGAGGTGGAACAGGTGGGCCCGCTCCTGGTCCGACAGACGCAGGGCGCGGGCGATGCCGTCGAGCACCCGCCGCGACGGGTGACGGCCCCGCGCCTGTTCCAGCCGCGTGTAGTGGTCCACCGAGACGTACGCGAGCTGGGCGACCTCCTCGCGCCGCAGGCCCGGGGTGCGGCGGCGGCGTCCCAGGGGCAGGCCGACGTCGGCGGGGTCGATGCTCTCCCGCTTGCTCCGGAGGAACCGCGCCAGGCCATGCTTGTCCATGCTTGTGACCGTACGCCCGGCGTCGGCCGCGCGGACCCCCTCAGCCACGGACTCTCGGTCCCTGGCTGTGCGGGACGGCCGGAAGCGACGGTGGGGTTGGCACCGACCGGCGGCGGACGCGGACACGCCGCGGTCACCGACCTCACGGGAGGCACACGATCATGCGAATTCTCATCACCGGCGCCAGCGGCTACGTCGGCGGAGTCGTCGCCGAGCACCTCGTCAGGGCCGACCACGAGGTGGTCGCCCTGGCCCGCTCGGACGAGGCCCGCGAGCGGGTCGAAGGGCTGGGCGCCAAGGCGGTGGCCGGGAGCCTGCGGGACCTCGACGTCCTGCGCGGCGCCGCCGCGTCGGCCGAGGCCGTGGTCCACGCCGCCGTGGACTACGCCGATCCTGGCATGGGCGAGATCGAGCACGACGCCCTCGCGGCGCTGCTGGACGGCCTGCACGACGGCGGCGCGTTCGTCTACACCAGCACGGGCCTGGTCTACCCGGACCGGCAGGGCGCCACCGTGGACGAGGACCACCCCGTCACCCCCGAGACGTCGGCGCAGCCGTACAAGGTGCTCGGCGAGCGGCAGGTCCTGGCCGCCGGCCACGTGGCGGGCACGGTGATCCGGGCGGCGCTTGTCTACGGGCGCGGCGGGTCGGGCCTGCTCCAGGGGCTCATCGGCGCCGGCCGGCAGAGCGGGATGGTGCCCTACATCGGCGACGGCGCAAACGAGTGGTCGTCGGTGCACGTCGACGACCTCGCGGCGCTGTACGTCGCCGCGCTGGAGCGCCGCGAGCCCGGGGTCGTCGTCAACGCCGCCTCGGCCGAGCGGACCCCGATCCGGCGGATGGCCGAGGCGGTCGCCGGCCTGACCGGCGCCCAGGCCGTGTCGCTCACGCTGGAGCAGGGGACCGCCGCGATGGGGCCGCTCGCCGCCACGCTCACCCGTTCGTCGCCGCTGGACGCCTCGCGGGCGCGGCGGCTGTTCGGATGGGCACCGCGACGGCCCGGACTGGTCGAGGAGCTGACGAGCGGCTCCTACGCGCGGTCCTGATCAACGCCCCAGCCGCGTGCGCAGCGCGCGCCGTACGCGCGGGCCGTGCCTGCGCCACCAGGCCCGTGCCCAGATCGCCTGGAACGCGACCGCGGACAGCAGCACCGCGGCGGCGTCCAGCCGGGCGACCGGGTCCACGGGGTCGGCCAGCCCGCGCACGGCCCGGTCGAGCAGCGTCAGCGTCGCGGGCGCCGTCACCGCGAACGCCACACCAAGGCAGGCCGCGGTGCCCGCGACCAGCAGCAGCGCGTACGCGCGGAGCGCGCGGCGCTCCTTGCGCGGCAGCCGGGCGAGCGGGTCGGGAGAGGGCCGCCGGAGCAGCCGCAGCGCCAGGTGGCGGACGTACGCGGAGGCGTCGCCGTACATGTTGCGGCACCCGCTCAGGTCCTGCAGCAGGAAGTAGACGTCGGTGCGCATGAACACGAGGAACTGCCTGGCCAGCATGCCGAGCGAGGTCAGCGCGACCATCGACAGCGCGGGGTGGCGGCCCACGGCGGCGGTCAGCAGGAGCGCGGCGGCACAGGCCGCCGCGTCCGTCGCCATTCCGGCGAGGTAGACCGTCAGGCGGACGCGCCGCCCGGCCAGCCAGACGCCGGACACCTCGGTCTGCACGGCCAGGAACTGCAGCCGGGTGCCGAGCCGGATCCTGCCCGGCACCCCCGCCGCCCTGGCGGTCGACAGGTGGGCCATCTCGTGCAGGAAGATCAGCCCCCAGCCGACGGCGATCTGCGACGCGAGCACGAGCGTGCCCCGCTCGCTCCACAGCAGGTCGCGCCAGCCCGGCAGCGTCTCCGGCCGCACGACCGCCGCCGTGATGCCGGCCGCTACCAGGCCGGCGACCGGCAGGTGGAGCAGCGGGTGCAGCGTCCACCGCACGTGCCGGGGGCGCAGCCGGGGCAGTGTCGGCGGTCCGGCGGGAGCGGCCGTGCCGCCCGGCTCGTTGAGGAAGCCCAGTTCGCCGAGGGCGCGGACGAAGTCGCCGACGTCGAGATCCGCCCCCGTCTCCGCGCGCAGCCGGCGTTCCGCCTCCTCGACCGTGGCGCCCGCCGACAGCAGTTCGATCGCCCGCATCCCCTCGTACGGCACGGCGACGAACTCGTCCCCGTCCGGGCGGCCGACGATCCACTGCGAGCCGTCCTGCCGGAACGCGAGCTCGCGCAGCCGGACCACGGTGGCCTCTGCCAACACGGGCCTCCTGGTGCGGGATTCAGGGGCGGATTGTCCCGGTGTGGTGGGAGTAGCCGGGCAGGAGCGCGCGTGCGCTCTCGGAGATCACGGGTGGCGGCAGCGGGGCGACCTCCCGCTCGACGTACGCCCGGACGTCCTCGCCGCGGCCGTAGAGCTGTCTGATCGCGGCCAGGCAGGGGCCGACGAGCCCGGGATCGGTGATCCGCCGGGCGCCCACGTGTGCGCCGATCTCGTCGTACAGCACCTCGTAGAGCAGCGAGGGGCCGAGCACGACGATCTCGGGGAGCGGCGCGCCGCGCTCCAGCTCACGTACGGCGTCGGCGTGCAGCACCCGGGGACGCTCGCCCGCCGTCGCCCGTACGGCCAGGACGTGCAGCTCCCACTGGAGATAGGGGGTGAGCGGCGTCTCCACGATGCGGATCCGGCGGGCCTCCGGCCGGGTCTTGTAGTAGGTGAAGAGGAACTCCCGCAGCTCCTCCAGCATGGCGAGCGACCCGTCCCAGTCGCCGGCCATCATCGCCCGCCAGCTCGCCACGTCGGGTTCGAAGAACTCCTGGGCGCGTTCGAGCTTCCACACCCCGTCGGGGGCACGCTCGAACTCCTCGGTGAACTCGGCCTGGTAGTCGGCCGCGGACAGGACCGGCGCCTCGGCCCGCCGCACCTCGTCGAAGATGTCCCCGGCGTGTGCCACCCTTCCCTCCCTGCGCGCTCCTTCGTGCCGGTTCTCACCGGGCGAGGCGTGCGGGCGGCCCCGCGGCGCCCCCGCGCGCCTCGCCCGGCGTTCGTTCAGTTGCCGACGCTGTTGCTGCTGGTCGTGGTCTCGATCTTGTCGAGCAGCCGGATGGTGATCTTCGTCTTCGCCGGCGCGGCGGTCTCGTCGGCGGGTTCTGTCTCGTGTTCGTTCGTGTTCATCCGCTTCCTCTCTGGATGGGAGGGGACATGGATCTTCTCGCGAGAACGGGTTCATGATTCGCCTTTGACAGGAATCAGTCAAGGATTCTTCCTTCATTCATTCCGTGCCGATTTGGCTCATCGGCCGGAATGAAATCGTGCTCGGATCCGCCGTACGGGCCGGGTGTGCCGCACACCGGACAGCCGGGACGCGGCGGATGCCTGACCCACACGTGGTGGTCCGGGGCGATCAGGTTGACCCCCTGGATGGTGCCGGCCGGCGGCACGGGCACACCGGTCAGCAGCCCGATCAGGGCGTGGGCGACGAGCTGGCCGGACACGCCCGCCGAGGTGGCGATGACCCCCGGCCCGCCGAGGTCGACCGGCGTGCCGGGGCGGCGCCGCGCCTCCTCGCCGCTGCTCAGGCACTCGTAGCAGGCGCCCACCCCCGGCGCGAAGCACCCCACGGTGACGAGCGGGCCGCTGTATCCGCCACCGGCCCAGGGGATGTTCGCTGCGGCGCAGGCGCGGTTGGCCCACACCCGGATGCCGTGCCCGGTGGGCCGGTCCGCGCACAGGGCGAGCGCGTCGTAGCCCGCGATCAGGTCGTCCAGTTGCCGCCTGCTGCCGATGCGGCGGAGTTCGCTGGTGACGCGGATGTCGGAGTTGACGGTCCGCAGCCGCGCCACGGCCGCCTCGGCCTTCGGGCGTCCCACGTCCTGCTCGCCGTAGAGCACCTGGCGGTTGAGGTTGGACAACTCGACCACGTCGGGGTCCACGCAGTGGATGGTGCCGACGCCGACGGCGGCGAGCGCCCACGCCGCGTGGCTGCCGGTGCCGCCGAGGCCGAGCACCACGACCCGCGCGGACTTCAGCCGGACCTGGGTCTCCCAGCCGTGGGCGCCCGGCGCGGCGTCGACCGCGCGGAAGAACGCGTGGTTCCTGCTGTAACGGTCGAGTTCGCGCTCGGTCAGCCCGTCGGGCGGCACCGCGGCGGCGTCCTCCAGGTATCGGGTGGCGACCAGTTGCTCCACGATCGACACGGCGTCCGGCACCTCGGGATGGGCCAGGCGCAGCCGCTCGGCGATCTCGTCGCGGGAGCGGGTGCCGTCCATCAGCGTGAGCGCCGTCCACACCCAGCCGTACGGGTCGGCGATTTCGGCGGCGATGCCGTAAATCTCGCCGCCGATGCGAATGGTGCCGTCGTCGTACCGGTGAGGCCGGTGCTCGGATTTCACGCGGGGCAGTCGCACGTGACGACGTTTAGTGCGCGCTGACTGGGTGAGTCAACACCGAATTCCACGCGCGAGGGAAATGGCCGGCCGTAAAACGTTCCCGCGTCGCGGACGCCGTATCCCGGGGAAGAGGGCATGGATCGTCACCGTGGGGCATACGTTGGTGACGATGAACGATCAGTCTGCCGTGAACTCACCGCCATCACGCCGCCGGGCCTCCATGCTGGCCTCCATGCTGGCCACCGTGCTCGCCGTGGTCGTCCCGCTCGCGGGCTGCGGCGGCTCGGTGGGCGAGGCCGCCTCGGTCGCTCCGCGCGAGCGCCTGTCGCCGCCCGCGCCGGCGGCCTCCGCGAGCCCGGCGCCGGAGCCGTCCGCACCGGACCTGCCCGCCCCTGACGAGGCGGTGCCGAAGGACCCCGCGCGGCTGGCAGAGGCGCTCACCAGCACGGTCGGACGGCTGCGCGACGCGATCGACGACTGGAGGCGCACGGGCGACCCCGCGAAGGGGGAGGCGCCCGAGCCCGTGGTGCTGCTGTCGCTGTACGAGCAGCGGATCTACCGCCGTCTCGCCCGCGACGCCAAGCTCGCCTCCCGCGCCTACGCGAAACTGCCCAAGGCGGTGGCCGCGCGGGCGAAGGACAACGTGACGGCCATCCGCGACCTGCTCTCCCTCGCCCACCCCGTCAGCGGCCCGATCAAGATCAAGGTGAGGCCGGCGGAGCCGGCCGACGCGCTGCTCGCGGCCTTCCGGCGTGCCGAGCGCCGGTTCGGCGTGGAGTGGGAGGTGCTGGCCGCGGTGATGCTCGTCGAGACGAAGTTCGGCCGGGTCCGCTCGCCGAGCCACGTGGGCGCCAGAGGACCGATGCAGTTCATGCCGGGCACCTGGAAGGCGTACGGCATGGGCGGCGACGTCGACGACATCGGCGACGCCCTGCTCGGCGCGGCCAACTACCTCCACGCCTCGGGCGCGCCCGGCGACTACCGGCGCGCGTTGTACGCCTACAACCACTCCCAGGCGTACGTCGAGGCCGTGCTGCTGCACGCGCGCCAGATGAAGCAGGACATCAGGAACTACTACGCCTACTACACCTGGCAGGTCTACGTGATCACCACAAAGGGCGAGCGGCGGCTGACCGGCCCCTGACGGTCCTGTGAGGGATCGCCCGTAACCCACGCGGCTTTCCGTACGACTCATCCTTCGGGGGAAGCGATCGCGTCCGGGAGGTCGGTTGTGCGTCGGCTGACGAGTGGAGCGGGGACCGGGCTCGTGGGGATCCCCGCCGTGCCGGCGCTCGGCCTGCTCATCCTGTGCCCGCTGATCCTGTGTGCGCTGATCCTGTGTGCGCTGATGTCGGGCCCGGCGCTCGCGGACCGGGCGGCCTGCGAGTTCGGGGCTCCCCGCTCGTCCTGGGTGGAGACGTCCGTGACCATCGCGGAACGCGGCCACGACACGCCCGTGATGACGAGTACGACGCGGGTCGGCGTCCCCCGCGACTGGGCGGGGTCCGCCGCGCTGCTCGGCGACGGGAGCGCGGTCGGCTGCCTGCTGCCCGAGGGCGGCAGGACGAGCGTCACGACGTCGGCCGACGGCGCCGAGGTGGTGGTGCTCAGCACGCTGGAGACCCGCCTGGAGCACTACGGTCCGCAGTGGGGCGGGGGGTCCGCCGGGCTGTGGGGGAGCCGCGAGTCCGGCGGGACCAGGGTCGTCGCGCTGCTGCCCACGACCGTGGACCTGCCGCCCGGGCTCGCCGGAGCGCGCTGGCGGACCGTGGTCGTCAAGACGCCGGAGTCCCCGGCGCGCACGGTGACGCCTCTGCCGTCGCAGGTGCTCCCCGGCGGCACCTACGTCTGGCGGGACGGCGCCGCCCCGCCCCGCGTCGAGGTCGCCGTGCCGCTGTCCGCGCGGGCGGCGTTCCAGCGCTGGGTCGACCTGAGCGGGCAGCGCGTGCTAACGGTCGCGACCTATCTGGGCTTCGCCCTGCCGTACCTGCTGCTGGCCTGGCTGCTCGTGCTGCTCCACCGGCGCTCCGGCGACCGGGACGAGCGCGCCCTCGTCAGGATCGTCCTCGGCGTCCTGGCCGCGATCACGTCGGCGGGCGCGATCACGGTCGTCCTGGTGCTCACCGAGGCGGGCTTCCCAGCCCACATGATCGGCCTGACGGACGGCGCGGCGATCGCCGTCCTGGCGGCGCCGCTGTGCGCGGCCGCGTGGCGGACGGCGCGTGCCCGGACCCCGCGCGCCGGTTCGGGGCTGGCCGGTTCCGGATTCGGCGGTTCGCGGTTCAGTGGTTCGCGGTTCAGCGGTCCCGCGTTCGGCGCGGTGGTGCTCGCCGGAGCGGCACTCGTCGCCGTCTGCGGCTTCGCGCCGCTGTCCATGCGGTATCTCCAGAACCCGGGGGAGCCCGCGTGGGTCGCGTCGGCCGTCGCGTCGGCGCTGCTGATCACCGCGGCGGCGTGGGCGGTCGCGGTCCGCGCCGCCCGCGTCCCCGGCGGGCGGACGCCGGGGGCCGCGCGTGCGCTGCTGAGCTGGAGCGTCCCCGGGCTGGCGCTGCTGACACTGGGGTTCGTGGCCCACGCGGTCGTCGTGCGCCCCGCGGACGTCCTGCCGGACGTGGTGGTGTCGCCCTTCCTCCTGCTGCGAAGCGTCGCGTACCTGATGTGGCCGCTGGTGGTGTTCCTGCTCCTCCTGCTGCTGCGCCTGCGCGGGCGGCGTGAGGAATCCGTCGGGCCGCTCACCACGTGGCTCGTCGTCTTCCTGTTCGTCGTGGGCACGATCAGGTGGCCGGGGACGTACGCGGGGATGCCAGTCCCGCTCGCCGCGCTCACCGGCCTCGCGGTGCTGCCCCTGCTGCTGCGGCTCACGCGACGGGCGGAGGCCGCCGACCCGGGAGTGTCGCGGCGAAGGCTCGCCGTGATCGTCGAGGAGTGCCGGGACCTGGAGGCGCGGGAGAAGGGCCTGCGGCGGCGCTGGGCCTCGGGCGACCTGGACGACGACGCCTACCACAGGGAGAACGGGCCGGTCGACGACCGGATCCGCGTGCTGCGCGCGGAGATCGGCCTCGACCCCGGCAGGGAGGACGGGCTCAGCCCGCTCGACGTGGCGCTGTCGCGCGGCCCGGCCGGGTCGTGGTGGGCGAACGCGCGGCTCGCCGCGCGGTACGCCTCCTACGTGGGCGCGCCCGCCGCCGTGTTCCTCATCTGGGCCACCTGGAGCACCGACAGCCGGGGGCGCGACGGCTGGCTGGATCGGCTCGGCGAACCGAACGGGTTCTACGGCCTGGCCGGCGACCTGATCGGCGGGCTGCTGGTCTGGCCGGTGGCGGGCTTCGTGCTGGGCGCGCTGTGGCGTCGCCTGCCCGGCAGGCGCGGCTACCTGAAGGGCGTCGTGCCGGTCCTCGCGTACGCCGCGGCGACGGGGGCGCACGCCGTGCTGAACAACGTCATCGGCCAGGCCCCCGTGCGCGGCTCGCTCGTGCGGGTGCTGCTGCTGTTCCTGGTGCTCACCGTCGTCGCCGTCCTCATGGACGCGCGGACCCTCCAGACCCGCCCGGGTGGTCTCGCGTCGCGGCTCACCCCGGTGGCCGTCGTCTACCGGCTCGGTACGGCGGGCAGCGGGATCGCGCTCGTCGTCGCGCAGGCGGCGGCCATCCTCGGCCTGTGGAGCCAGCTGAGGAACGGCATCGACATCACTTCACAGGTGGACACCTCCACCCAGGCGTCGCTGCCCGCCGACGCGCAACTGCTCCAGGGGCGTACGGGCGAGTAGCCGTACACGCCGATCGGGAACCGCGAGGCGCGGAGTGCGGGCGGCTCCGGCGCCCGGCGCCGGAGCCGCGCCACGCCTCAGAGGGCGGGATAGGCGTTGTCCACCAGCATCACGAACTGCTCGTGGTGCCAGTCGCCGATCAGCGGCGCGTTGGGGAGCGCGCCGGTCGGCCGGAACCCGCCGGACCAGGGCGTGAGGGAACCGTCGGGGTCGCACCGGTAGTCGGCCAGCCGGTCGGAGCCCTCGGGCAGGAGCGGCCCGCCGGCGCCGTCCGACTCGCCCGGCCGCTTGATCCAGAGGTAGGCGTCGACGTCGGGAACGGGCGCGGCGACCGGACGGGCCCCCAGCCCCGCACCCTTCTGGTTGCACTCGGCGGCCCGCGAAGGACGCCGGTCGACGCGGCTCTCGTCCACGTACGTGTTGAGGTCGCCGGAGGTGCTCACAGCCGTCGGCCGGGCGGACCCGCCCCAGCCGTTGCGCGAGGTGTCGACGACCACGCCGAGCGAGCTCGGGAAGCCCTTGGCGATCAGCGCGGCACGCATGGCGACGGCGTAGTCCCGTTCGTGCAGGTGGGGGTTCCAGTCGATGAACCTGCTCAGGAGGAGCTGCTGGCCCATCACCGTCTGATGGGGGTCGGTGAGGAACGGCTCGACGAGGGGGACGTAGTCCCCGACGTTGGTGGCGATGCCGTCGAGGCCGGCGAGGCCCCCCGACGTGGCGCGCGCGGTCTCGGTGACGAGGGCCGCGAGCGCCGTGAAGTTCGACTCCCAGCCGGCCCATCCCGCGCTGCCCGCGTCCAGGTACGTGTAGACGTTGGGCAGGGGCGCCAGCGTGTCGAGGGCGTACCGGATGCCCATCACGTACACGCCCGACGCCGCCGCCTGTTCACACGGGAAGGTGTCCAGCGCGCCTCCCACGACGAGATCGAGCAGGGCCCGCGGTTCGATGACGGCCGCGACGCGCAGGTTCCGGTACTCGGGCTCGGCCAGGAGCGCGGCGATGGCGTCGACGTACTCGGTCTTGTAGCGGTGGAGGCCGTTGTCCTGCTCGTGCAACTCGGCGTCGGAGACCCGCGACCGGCAGTCGCGGTCCGGCAGGTTGTGGAGCACGAGCGTGATGTACCCGGCGCCCTGCTCGACGGCGGTGTCGAGGTGGTCCTTCAGCGTACGGGCGACTCCGGAGCCGCCGGTGACGTCCGCGATCCGGTTCAGCCAGACCGCGGTGGACGTCGTCTTGAGGCCGCGCATCTTCTCCGCGGCCGCGTCGTCCACCCGAACGGCGGAGGACTCGACGTCGGCCGCCCAGCCCGGGTCGACGTACCCCGTGACGCCGGCGAACGGGTTGTCCACCGGCACGTCCGGGCTCGCACTGGGACTGGCGGACGGGCTCGGCGACGGGCTCGGCGACGGGCTCGGGCTCGGGGAGGCGCCCGCCACCTGGCAGGGCACGCCGTTGACGGCGAAGTCCGTGGGCGGCGGGTTGCTCCCGGTCCAGGTGCCGTTGAAGCCGATCTGGACGGAGCCGCCCGAGGCGACGGGCCGGTTCCACGACTCGCTCCTGGCCGTGACCCGGGCGCCGGACTGGCTCCACCGGGCCGACCAGCCCTGCGAGACACGCTGGGAGCTCGGGAAGGTGAAGGTCAGCGTCCAGTCCGGGAGCGGGTCGCCGCTGTTCTTCACGTCGACGGCGGCCGTGAAGCCGCCCGAGCCCGTTCCCCACTGGGTGCTCGTGTAGGTCACCCGGCAGGTGACCGCGGCGTCGGCGGGCGTCGTGCCCAGGACCGGTCCGGCCACGGCCAGCGCCGCGGCGGGGACGACCGCCGCGACGGCCGTGCGGATCCTGCGGACGAAACGATGGTGGCCGAATGGCATAGGCGATCGTCTCCAGTGGGCGTGGTGCCAAGGTCCCGGCATCCGGCGCCCGTTTCCGGTGCACCCAAGGGCGCCGACGCTCCCAGACTCGGCAATCGCCCGGCTCGTGTATACGAATCGCCGAAGTGGAAATGGGTCTTTCCGTGACAGGGATGCTCGAACCGTACGGCACCTCGCGAAACGCCGTACGGGATCGGCGGGCGGTGCTCGAACGCGGTGAATATTCAGAGCCTCGGGCCGGGCGGGTCCACGATGCCCGAGGCGAGCGGGGCGGCCGCCCGCACCCCCGCGCGAGAGCCCGTTACGAGGGGTCGGGGAAGCTGAGGAAGCCGCCGATCTGGGCGGCCATCTCCAACTGGTCGTAGAAGAGCCGGTGGCTGAGGATCAGCCCGTCCTCCACCGTGGAGAAGCTGCACGAGCGGACGAGGACGGGCCGCCCGGTCGCCTCGAGAACGTCCCCGCCGGGGACGA
This sequence comes from Microbispora sp. H11081, assembly GCF_012999535.1. Lineage (GTDB taxonomy): Bacteria > Actinomycetota > Actinomycetes > Streptosporangiales > Streptosporangiaceae > Microbispora. The sequence continues at coordinate 135,230 of NZ_JABBWV010000014.1, read as the reverse complement.
GCAGCGGCCCCTTGTGCGTGCCGCTGATCGTGAACTCCGCCGCCACGGTGTCCGCGAACATGGTCACCGACTGGGGCGTGATCACCATGTTGGGGTACGCCTCCATCCATTGGCTGTAGTAGGAGGCGATCTCCTCCCTGCACTCGGCGATGCCGTCCGGGGCCACGAGTACGGCCCGCTCGTCGAAACACCGCGCCAGGGCGTCCAGGTCGTGGCGGTTGATCGCCTGCCTCAGCCTGTCCACGGCACGGAGCACTTCCGACATAGGACGTCCCTTCCCCCGGTGAGAGCGGCCGTATGGTGCGCCCGCATCGTGACCGGTGTGGCGGCGTCCGGACAGGGGCGGCTTTTTTACGATATCCCAGCTCAGCTGGCTCTCAGCAGGGCGAGTGAGCCAGTGGGGGGACTCAGGACCCTGTAACCCCCACGCGCCGGGACCCACGAACCCGAGCGGCCTGCACGGCCACGTCTTCAACATCTGCACCGACCGGCGGCGCCGCCGCCTCGGCCTCGCGCGGGTCTGTCTCGACGCGCTGCTCGGCTGGTACCGCACCGAGACCGAGGTCCGGACGATCGACCTCAACGCCACGGCGTACGGCATCGAGCTGTACCAGTCCTTCGGTTTCGACGCGCCTCGCTACCCGGCTCTCCAGCTGCGGCTGGGCCCGCCGCTCGGGCGCGGCTTCACGAGTGGCCAGACGTCGAACCGGTAGTGGACGGTCCGGTGCGTCGGCGTACGCTCGCGCCCTGCCCGGCGGCCGATCGCCGACGTATAGTCGCGTGATGGCGTACGAGCGCGACCTGTGGGGCGCCGGCGACGCGTACGAGGCCTACGTCGGCCGGTGGAGCCGCCACGTCGCCGAGGTGTTCCTGCGCCGGCTGGAACCTCCGGCGGGCCTACGGTGGCTCGATGTGGGCTGCGGCACCGGGGCGCTGACCGCGAGCGTGCTGGCGACAACGGACCCGGCGTCGGTCGTCGGCGTGGATACGGCGCAGGGGTTCCTGGCCGGCGCGCGTGCGCGGATCACCGACGGGCGGGCGAACTTCCTGGCCGGCGAGGCGGGCGCACTGCCGCTTTCCGGTCACGGATTCGACGCCGTGGTGAGCGGGCTGGTGCTCAACTTCGTTCCGGATCCTCGCCGTGCCGTCGCCGAGTTCGCCCGGGTCTGCAGGCCCGGCGGCGTCGTCGCCGCCTACGTCTGGGACTACGCCGGGGGCATGGCCATGATGCGGCGTTTCTGGGACGCCGCCGCCATCTTGGACCCGGCCGCGGCCGAGCTGGACCAGGGTCAGCGGTTTCCGCTGTGCGCTCCGGAACCGCTCGCACAGCTGTGGGCCGAGGCAGGTCTTGAGCGGGTGACGGTGTGGGCGATCGACGTGCCGACCGTGTTCGCCGATTTCGACGACTACTGGGAGCCGTTCCTCGGCGGTCAGGGGGTGGCCCCCAAGTACGTCGCGTCCTTGCCGGAACAGCGGCGTCATGCCCTGCGCGACCTGCTGCGCACCCGTCTGCCCGCCGGCCCGGACGGGTCGATCCCACTCGCCGCCCGAGCGTGGGCGGTACGAGGCGTCGCCGGGGCGGACCGTCCCGGCGGCTGATCCTCCGGCCGACCGCTACGGACGGTTCTGAGCAGGCCCGTACGGCTACGCCTCGCGGGCGTCGAGAAGCTCCTCCCAGTGGTCCTCGGCCCACGCGCACATGGTGTTCAACGGTTCGATCAGGCTCCGGCCGAGTGGCGTCAGCGCGTACTCGACCCGCTGGACGGCCCCGGGATGGGCCGTACGCAGGACGAAGCCGTCGCGTTCGAGCGCGCGCAGCGACTGGGTGAGCACCTTGGCCGAGATGCCGCGCAGGGGAACGCGCAGTTCGGAGAAGCGCCGGGGCCCGTGCTCCAGGCAGCGAATGATCATGCCCGACCACTTGTCGCCGAGCCGGATGGGCATCAGGCCGGACGGGCAGAGCGGATCGAACATGTCCGGATCGAGCGGTTCGGTCACGCCCACCACGCTAACCGGTGACCCGGAGGTAACCGCCCATACGGATACCGTCCGTCGCTGTGACCGGCCGTGGGGCCGGTCCCCCGAGGAGAGGGGCGGACGTGAACGCGATCGTGGTGTTCGGAGCGGGCGGCAGGGCGGGCCGCGCGGTGGTAAGGGAGGCCCGTGAGCGGGGGCACCGGGTGACGGCGGTGGTACGCGACCCGGCCGCGTACGTCTCCGGGGAGGGAAGCCCGGCGGTGGACGACGTCGTCGCGGGCGACGTGACGGACACGGACGCGGTCGCCCGGATCGCGGCGGGGCACCGGGCGGCGGTCAACGCCGCCGCCGACCTGACCGCACCGCCCATGGAGTTCTTCCCGGCGGCGGCCCGCGCGCTGCTCGGCGGGCTGGAGCGGGCCGGTGTCCCGCGGCTGATCGCGGTGGGCCTGGCCACCGGTCTGCGGACCGCCGAGGGCACGCTGCTGATGGACACGCCGGGGTACCCGCAGGAGTACCGCGAGTTCTACCTCGGTCACGAGGCGGGCGACGCCGTCCTGCGTGAGGCGGTCACCCCGGTGGACTGGCTCGTGATCAGCCCGTCCGGCGACTTCGACCACGACGGGGTCCGCACCGGCGGGTACCGCGTCGCGCCGGGAGACGCGGGGAGCCGGATCTCCTACGCGGATCTCGCGGTCGCCGTGCTGGACGAGGTGGAGCGGCCGCGGCACAGCCGCGTCCACATCGGCGTCGAGCGGATCTGACCGCCGTGATATCGGTGTGACGGGTGTGAATAGAGAGACCGGCGGCGGGCAGTGCGGCTTCCGTGGTCATCTCAGCTTCCCCCGGCGCTCGGCGAAGCGAGCACGGGCTCTGTTCCGCCTGCGTCCGTGAGCTGTTCGACCGGGCCGGCCGCCGGTACATGTATCCGCTCGTCTGCTGCGACGACTGCCGGCCGCCGGGCGGACCGGCGCACTCCGCCGTCCTGTGCGCGGACTGCGGGCAGGAGTGCCGCGGGCCGCACCCGCGTAGGTCCGTGTCCGCCGCGACGGGCTGTACGGCGTGCGGCCCCGGCCTCCGCTGGAATGGGGTCACGGGCCAGGACGCCCTGGCGGCGGCCGTCGCGGCGATCGGAGCCGGGGGAGTGGCCGGCCTGCACGACCTGTTCGCCGACCAGGTCGTCTGCGACGCCAGGTCCGAGCACGCGCTGGCGCGCATGGACGGCGCGTCAGGACGGGTCCGCGTGCTGGTCAGGAACGTCTCGATGGCCAGGGAGGTCGCGAACCTGCTCCCGCCCGACATCCGCGCACTGGTCGAGCGGACCGAGCCGGCCACGCTGGTGCGGCTGCGCGAGCCGGTGCTCCCCCGGGCCGTACGGCGCGCGACGCCCGACGTCGACCTGTTCCTGCCGCGCACACCGCTGCAGTATCTGCTGGCCGCGCGGGTGGACGGCCCGCTGGTCGTGTGGGACCGGCCGGCCGAGCGGGCGGACGAATGGCCGTGCGACGGGACGCTGACGGTGAGCGGTCTGGCACGTGCCGAACGTCAGAGCCGGACGGCGGGGTTGCCCGCCCGCCTGGCGCTGGGCGGCCCATCCCCTGTCATCCTCACCAAGGGGCCGTCGCCCGTCAGCACCCCGTAGGCCGCTCGTCGGTCGATCCGTTCCCCGTACGGCGGTGCGGCCGTGCCGGGAATTCACTGCCGCACCGGTGAACACGCGTTTACGATCGGCGGGTGCGTGATCGTCTTCAGCACGACCGCGAGCGACCGAGCGGAGCCGTGTCCGGCGCGCAGGCGGCCTGGCTCGGCCACCCGGTGACCGTCGCGGCGATCGGGGTGCTGATCGTCAACGACCTGGTGCTGAAACCCGCGTGGCCGGGGGTCGTCACCGGCAAGCTCAGCGACGTCGCGGGCATGCTCGTCGCGCCCCCGCTGCTGGCCCTGTTCGTGGCGTACGCGGCCCGGATCGCGCGGCGCGTCCCGCCGGGCGGCCGTACGGCGGCGGGTGCGATCGCGCTGACCGGCGTGCTGTTCGCGTGGATGAAGACGACGGGGACCGGTGCGGAGGCGGCGACCCGGGCGTGGGCGGTGCTCGTGCCGTCCTCCTGGGTGGTGGCCGACCCCACGGACCTGCTCGCGCTCCCGGCCCTGGCCGTCGCGTGGCTGGTGTGGCGGCGCGCGGCCCTTCCCCCGCGCCGGGACGCCGCACGGGCCCGCGCGCTGGTGGTGCTGCCCGCCGCGGTCTTCGCCGTCACGGCTACGAGCGCGGTGCCCCCCGCGCCGTCCGCCCACGCAGTCGAGGTGCGTGACGGGGAGATCGTGGTCGCGGTTCCGGACTGGTTCACGATCGCCAGCGCGGACGGCGGGAGGTCGTGGCACGAGTGGAAGGGCTCGCGGTCCCGGTCCCCGTCATCCGCTCCGGCGACCCGGGCGTGCGTGCCGTCCGACCCGGGGCGGTGTTACCGGGTCGTCCCGAACCGGCTCAGGGTCGAGCAGACCTCGGACGGGGGAGCGACCTGGACGGCCGCCTGGGAGATCTCGCGAGGCAGGCAGGGCTGGCTCGACCGGGTCTACGAGAATCCCGACCCCCTGGGCGAGCGCAGCGGCGCGGCCGCGTCCCAGGCCGTCGCCGTCCAGGAGGTGCCCGGCGGTCATGTCGTCGCCGTGGCGAACGGGACCGACGGGGTCGTCCTGCGCGACGTGTCCGGCCGGTGGCGGCGGCTGGGCTTCTCCGAGCCCGGCCCCGAAGGGGCCCGGTTGTCGGAGAGCGCCGCGGCTCCCCTCGCGTCCCCCGGGAAGCGGATCGGCCCCGAACTGGGTGCCGCCGTCCTCGTGGCGCTCGCGGCGCTGCTGGCGGCCCTCGGCACGACGGAGGGACCACGCAGGTGGCCGGTCCGGTTCGGGATCTGCGCCGGGGTCCTGTGGACGAGTGTCCTGCTGGTGGTGACGGCGGAGGGGACGGGAGGCCTGATCGCCCTTCTGCTCTTCGTGCCGATGTTCGCGGCCGGCACGGCCGGCGTGCTCGCCGTCTGGTTGCGGTCACGGCCGAGGGGGACCCGGCTCCTGCTCGCGGCGCCCGCCGCGTTCGCCGCCGTCTTCCTGCCGTTCCTGGGCTGGAGCTTGGGTGTGCCCGGCGACTACGCCGTCGCGGTGCTGCTTGCCCTCCTGCTCTGCGCGGTGGTCCTGGTCGTCGCCGTACGCGCCGCCGTACGGGCGAGGGCGCGCGGCACGAGGGAGCACGGGCGGCCAATAAGGGGCGCGGCCAAAGAGTAGCTAAAAGCTGTGTGGTGTCGGGAATGACCGGATTCGCCGCCGGGGGATCGAGGGGTCGCGCGTGAACGCCGTCCCCGTCGTGCCCGCGAACGCGCGTTCCCCTGACCGCTGATCGGCACACTTGGCAATGTCGCGCTTACCGTGGGCATCGCAATCATGGCCTCGCCGTGACGTGGGGTCACGGCCGTCCATGCGGGCGCGGTGCGGCGCGGGGGCCGGTGGTTCCCCTGTGGGTACGTTCCTGCTTGGGAGGATCGCCATGACAAAGATCGTCGCTGTCGCCCTGCTCGCCGCGATGACCGTGCTCGGGACGGTCGCCGCGGTCTCCTCGGTGGACACCGGGGCGGGCGGCCGTACGAGTACCGGTCAGAAGGCGGGGATCGCGCCGCAGGCGCCCGCTCCCAGAGGCGGCGTGGAGCGGCAGGAGGTGAGCCGCGACCAGTACGACATCCTCGTCGGCCAGTGCGTCTACCGGAAGACGTCGGAGGCGCAGCGGAGTTGCCGTGCGGAGGTGCGCGAGCGGTTCAGCGTGGGCGCCTTCAATCCCTACCTCGACTGCCGCGCGTACTCCGGGGTCAGGGTCTGCGGCGTGCTCGAACTGACCCCCGCGCAGCGCTCCTGCGTCCAGGAGTCGGTGGACGGCGGGCTGACCCGCCGGCGGGCCGAGGTGGAGTGCTACGCGTTCCGCTGACGCTGCCCTTTCGCGCCGATTTCCGGCCGAGCTCAATCATTTGGCCAAAACGCAACTTTCCGTGATCTACCCTGCGGGGGTGGACGCCAACAGTCAGGGTGCCGCCGAACTCCTGAGAGCGCTGATGCGCACGGCGGCGCGATTCAGCGAGATGGGGCGCTCGGTCTCCCGCGACTTCTTCCCCCACGTCCGCGCCGAGCCCGTCTCCGATCTGGGCGGGCCCGCCGTACGGCTGGGCGCCGCGCTGGCGCTGCCCGCGCACGACCTCGTGTTCGAGACCGTCGTCGCGGTCGGCGAGGGCACGTTCAGCGTGCGGGGCGAGCTCGTGCTCGACGGCGAGGAGGTGATCCTGGCCCTGCCTTCCGCCGAGGCCGCCGATCCGGTGGCGTGCGCGGACCTGCTCGACCGGTACACCGACGAGTTGCTGACCCCCGCCCGCTGGCAGGTGCAGCGGATCCTGGAGTCCTGCGAAGCGGACTCCTGAGGGAACGCGTCCTGCGAAGCGGACTCCTGAAGGAAACGCGTCCTGCCCGGAGCGGGCTCCAGCGGCCGATCAGAGCGCCTGGAGTCCCTGGATCACCTCGCGGAGTAGGCGCTCCTCGGGCAGCTGGGCGACGGTGGCCGGTGGCCGCGCCGTGATCAGCCCCTGGTCGCGCAGGTCGCTGAGCAGGATGCGGACGACGTTGAGCGACAGGCCGAGCTCCGAGGCCAGATCGGCCACGGAGGAGGGCGCCCGGCACAGCTGCAGGATCCGCCAGTGCTCGGGAGCCAGGCCGGTGACCCCGCTGTACGCCGAGGGAGCCGTCCTGATGATGGTCATCAGGTCGAAGTCCGGCCCGGTCGGGCGGGTACGGCCACGGGTGATCGTGTAGGGGCGCAGCAGCGGCCCGTCCTCGCGCTCGATCACGAGTCCTCCTGACCGCGTTGCCAGCCTGCCTGGAAGGAGGAGAACACGTCGTTCCGCTCCTCTCTGAGCTGCGGCGCGATGTTGGCCTGCCGCACCCGGCGCGGCAGGGAGCCCTCGGCGTCGCCGAGCGGCGGGGTTAGGGCGAGGGCCGGGGGCGGTGTCTCCGGCTGCGCGAGGCGTTCCACCACCGGTTCCCTGGTCGCGTTCTCCACGACGATCTCCTGCGGGAGCAGGAGCACGGCGCTCGTCCCGCCGTACGGCGAGGTGCGCAGGGAGACGCGGATGTTGTGCCGCCTGGCCAGCAGCCCGACCACGAACAGCCCGAGGCGGTCGCTGTCCGCCAGGTCGAACTCCGGCGGGTCGGCGAGCCGGGTGTTGAGGTACGCCAGTTCGTCCGGCGGGATGCCGAGCCCGCGATCCTCGACCTCGATGGCGAAGCCGCGGGCGACGAGCTCCCCTCTCACCTGCACGCGGGTGTGCGGCGGGGAGAAGACGGTGGCGTTCTCGATCAGTTCGGCGAGCAGGTGGACGACGTCGGTGACGCCGGCGCCCACGAGGGAGAACCCGTGCGGCACGCTCACGTCCACCCGCAGGTAGTCCTCCACCTCCTCGGTGGCGGCGCGGGCGACGTCGTAGAGCGGCACCGGGTCGCGCCGGCCGCGGCCGGGCGCGGCGCCGGACAGGATGATCAGACCCTCCGCGTGGCGGCGCATGCGGGTGGTGAGGTGGTCCACGCCGAAGAGCCGTTCGCGCAGGTCGGGGTCGCTGATCTCCTTCTCCAGGCCGTCCAGCATGCCGAGCTGGCGTTGCAGCAGCGACTGGCTGCGCCTGGCGAGGTTCAGGAAGACCTTGCTGACGCCCTTGCGCAGCTCGGCCTGGCCGACGGCGGCCTCGATCGCGGTGTGCTGCACCGAGGTGAACGCGCGTCCGAGGTTCTCGATCTCGGCGGTGCCGCTGGACTGGGCCATCGGCGGGGTCTCGGCCGCCACGTCGACGTCCTCGCCGCGCCGCAGCCGTTGGACGAGGCCGGGCAGCCGCCGGCCCGCGAGGTCGGCCGCGGCGTTGTGCAGGGTGGTCAGCTCGCCGGTCACCGTACGGGCGAACCGGAAGGAGATGAACGCGGTCGCGAGGACGGCCGCGAGGCCGAGGCCGCCGACGATGCCGATGTTCCACAGCACGCCGTGGGCCAGCGGGATGGCGCCGGCGGCGGTGACGTCGCTGGCCGTGTTGGTCGTATCGGTGAGCTGGCGGGTCAGGGCCTGGGCCGTCGTGGGCCAGGCGAGCGCCTCCGGCGGGAGGGGCTGGCCGGGCCGTACCCTGGCGATCACGTCGTTCTCGAGGGAGATGAACGCGGTGTAGACGGCGGTGGCGTTCAGCGCGCCGTACTGCTTGATCAGTTCGGCGTCGAGCTGGCTCGTGCCGAGCTCGTAGAGCAGCCGGCGCTTGCCGACCATTCCGGAGAAGGCGTCCCGCTCGTCCTGCGTCATCTTCCCGGTCGCCTGCGCGCCCAGCACGAGCGCGGACTGCTGGCTCACCACCTCGCGGCTGCGTGTGATGAGGATGAGCGCCTTGGTCTGCTCGATGAGGTCGACGTCCGGGGAGAACATCAGCCGGTCGTAGACCTGGTGGGCGGTCTCGACGACCCCGCTGTACTCCTCGATCACGTTGAGGCGGCTGACCCGCTGGTCGTCGATCTGGCCGCGCAGGGCGTCGAGCTGGTCCATCTGCTTGAGCAGGTCCTGGACCCGGCCGAACAGCCCGGGAGGCGCCTCGTCCCTGGCCTGCGCAGACAGGCTCGCCAGCCGGGCCGCGCTGGCGTCCGTCTTGCGGCGTTGCGCCTGCATGTCGGTGCGCAGCGGCGCGGCGCGCCTCGCGAGGTAGCTCACCGACACGAAGCGTTCGCTCTGCAACTGGTCGATGGCGTCGTCCACGGGATGGACGATGTTCTCGTAGACCTTCTGGATGCGCAGGAGCTGCTGCCCCTGCTCGATGGTCAGCTTGGCGGCGAACCCCCAGATCACCACCAGAGCGGTCACGGGCACCAGCAGGATCGCGAAAATCTTGAAGCGGATGGATCGTTTCCGACCAGCCATCGGACCTGCCCGTCGGTTACACACGTGTTAATAGTGGCGAAACCATAGCAATCAGTGAGCTGCGCTACCAGGGGATCGTTCCTAACGACTTGGATCACGCGTCATATCGGGACAGTCTCGACGTTGCGGATGAAAGCGCTTGCCGAGGTGTGTCTAGTTGTCAGACAATCGAGCCATGGAATCCAGATCTGGCCCGCTCGCGGTGGTCGCGGCGGCCGTCCTGTGGGGCACCGCGGGCACCGCGGGCGCCCTCGCAACCGCCGGCTCCGTCTCGCTGGCGGCGGCCCGTCTCGTGCTCGGCGGGGCCATGCTGGGCGCGTTGGCGCTGGTCACCGCCCACCGCGCCCGGCGGCGCGCGGGGCGGGGGAACGTTCCAGACGCCGCGACGCGCTGGACACTGTTCCTGGGGGCCGCCGCGGTCGCGGCCTACCAGTTGTGCTTCTTCGCGGCGGTCGCCAGGACAGGTGTGGCGATCGGCACGGTGGTGGCCATCGGCAGCGGCCCGGTCTTCACCGGGCTCATCTCCTGGATCGCCGGGCAGGGACGGCCGAGCGGGCGCTGGGCGCTCGCCACGGCCGCCGCCGTCGCCGGATGCGCGGTCCTGGTCACCGGCGGAGGCGGAGGGGCAGGCGGAGCGGACGCCGCGGGCATCGCGCTCGCCCTGCTCGGCGGGCTCCTGTACGCCTTCTACGCGGTCGTCGCGGCCCGGGCCATCGGCAGGGGCATGGAGTCGGGGGTCGTGATGGGCGTCCTGTTCGGCGGCGCGGCCGTGCTCATGCTGCCGGTCCTCGTGCTGACGGGACCTGCCTGGCTGGCGCGGCCGTCCGGCCTGCTGACCGCGCTCTACCTGGGCTGCGCCACCACGGGGCTGGCCTATCTCCTGTACGGCAGGGGCCTGCGCACCACGCCCGTCGCCACGGCGGCCACGCTCGCGCTGGCAGAGCCGGCCGTCGCGGCCCTGCTGGGCGTCGTGGCGCTGCGCGAGCACCTGTCCCCCGTCTCGTGGGGCGGCCTGGTGCTGCTCGCCCTGGGACTGGTCGTGGTGGCGCTGCCCGCCCGTACGGCGGCGGCGTCGCACGCGCCCGCGACGGAAACGGCGAGGGCGGCGGCGGGGACCGGTTAGTAGGCTCGGCCCGTGACCACCCTGAGACCCGTCTCCACGGTCGAGGCGCTCGCCGGCGCGCTGCGCGAGCGGGTGCTGTCCGGGGACATCGAGCCGGGGGCCGCGCTGCCCGAGCAGGAACTGTCCGCACGCTACGGCGTGGCCCGCCCCACCGTGCGGGAGGCGCTGGCGCTGCTCGTCCACGAAGGGCTGCTGCGGCGCGAGCGCAACCGGAGCGCGTACGTCCCCGTCATCACCTCAGCCGACCTGGACGACCTGATGTACGTGCGCAGGCCGCTGGAGGAGCTGATGGCGCGGGCCGTCGCGGGACGCCGGGTGGCGGCGGCGGAGGAGGCGCTGGGCCGCCTGCAGGGGCTGCCGGGGGGCGCGCCCTGGGCGGCCGTCGTGGCCGAGCACATGGCCCTGCACGAGGCCCTCGTCGCCGCCGCGGGCAGCCCGCGCCTTGAGCGGTTGTACGCCACGCTCGCCGCCGAGACGCGGCTCGGGCTGGTCCGGCTCAGGCACGCGTACGAGGACCCCAGGGAGCTCGCGGCCGAGCACGCCGGGTTGCTGCGCGCCGTCGCGGAGGGACCCGAGGACGCGGCGGTCCGCGCGGTACGCGAGCATCTGCGGTGGCGGCACGGCTGAGGCCGCCACCTGCCGCCGGCCTGCCACCACCCTGCCGGCGCCGTGTCCGGGGTCCCCGGAATCTCCCGCGAGGGACCGTCTTCGACGCCGATTCCCTTGCAGGGGGCGGCTTCAAGTCGTCACAATCGCGCCCATGCACGGCAACCCTGTGCCGGACACCTATGTGTACGTCACCGAAGAAGGCGTGACGCGTCACTACGCCGACGGCAGCGTCGAGGCCCTCGCCTGGGAGGACGTGGTCGAGGTCCGGGTCGGCGGGCACGAGCGCCGGGACCCGTCCGGCCAGTTGGACGACGTCTTCATCGTCCTGCTGGACCGCGACGGAGAGGGCTGCGTGGTCCCGCACTCGGCGACCGACGCGAACTTCCTCGCCCGGCTGCGGTATCTGCCGGACTTCGACCTCGACCGGCTGAGCACGGCGGTGGCCGGCGCGCGCGCCGACTACGTCGTCGTGTGGCGCAGCCCGGAGCCGCCGTCGCCCCTGCCCGACCTCGAATACGACTAGGGGAGCGTCACCTGACGAAGGTGGACTCGTTCAGCCCGCCGTTGTCGGCGAAGTAGCGCTCCAGCGTGTCGGTCCGCAGGGCCTCGGTGAGCTTGGCGCCCGCCTTCGCGTCCAGGCGGACGATGCTCGCCCCCTTGACCGTGTCCGTGCCCGCGACGGGGTAGGTGGTCGACCGCAGGTCGTCGCCGCGTACGTCGCGGAGTTCGAGCGCCAGGCCCCTGAGGGTCTTCATGTCGACCCCCGAGTCGACCGCCAGGGAACGCGTCAATGCCTGGAGGAACTTGTCCAGTGCCAGTGGATTGGTCAGAATCCCCTTGCTGACCACCTTTTGGGCCATCGCCCTTAAGAACGCTTGCTGCCGTTTAATGCGGTCGAAATCCCCGCCGGGGAGACCGTAACGCTGGCGTACGAATAGCAAAGCGCGTTCGCCCTCGAGATGGACGTTTCCCTGCGGCCAGGTGATTTTGTTGGCGGGGTCGTAAACCTGACGGGCCACATAGACGTCCACACCGCCCAGCGCCTTGCTCATGTCGATGAAGCCATCGAAATCCAGTGCGGCGAAGTGGTCGATCCGGACCTTGGCCAGTCGCTCCACCGTCTGGATGAGAAGGCGGGGGCCGCCGTACGCGTAGGCGGCGTTGATCTTGTCGCGTCCGTGACCCGGGATGGACACATAAGAGTCACGAGGTATGCCGATCAGGAAGATTCGCTTCCGGTCGGCGGGGATGTGAGCGATCATGAGGCTGTCCGACCGCTGGAAGCCGCTCTCCCCCGGCCGCTTGTCCGCGCCGACGACGAGCCAGTTCTGGGCGGCCCCGACGACTTTGGCCGGTCGGTCCCACTCCTCCGGGAACACCTGCTGCACCCGCTGGAGGTTGGTGTCGTACACGTGCTGACGCTGCATCAGCACCGCGAAGAGGGCGGCCGGTGGGAGGAGGAGCGCGAGGGTCACGACGATCAGCACCTTGCGCCGGCGTGACACCCGCGGCGGCGGGGTCGCGGTGAGAGGTAACTGCCCGGATGTCGTCACGAGGCGTCCAATGCTCGGTTCCTTGTCCTGCGCGGATGTATCCCTAAGCAGACATCTACCGCAATGCCCCATACCCGGCACACAGGGCGGATCAATACGTAGTGAAATCGGAACCATCTGTCGGGCATCTTGTCCACCACGGGACTATGGCCGCATGCGGACGTATCGTTAAACTTCCCTGTAACTTCTGTCATACCCTAGGATCGTTCCAATCATGACCTCCCTGACGCAGTCTGAACCGGGGCGGGCTTTCCTCCAGAAGTGAGGGTGGGCAGAGGCGAGGGCGTATGGACATTGCCATTGACGACGCGTTATACGGCGCGAGGCAATCGACGGACCGGGCCGGCTGGCCCCGCCGGCACATCCGCGTGACGCTGGTTGGCGACGTGGTCTGCTGTGCGGCGTCCGTCCTCGGAGTCCTCGGGGTCAGAACCCTGATCGGCGAGGCCGGGACGTGGGAGAGCGCGCTCGCGGCGGCGCTGATCGTCGCCTGGCCGTTGTGCATCGCCCTGATCGGCGGATACGACACCCGTCATCTCGGGGACGGCGCGGAGGAGTACCGGAAGGTCCTCCACGCGACGGCCGCCATCGCCTCGATCGTCGCGATCTCCGCGTATCTCACCCAGACCCTCCTCGCCCGCAGCTACGTGATGGCCGCCATCCCGCTCGCGGGCCTGTCCTGTCTTCTCCTGCGGTACGGGCTGCGCAAGCGGCTGCACCGGCGGCGCAGCGACGGCGAGTGCCTGCGGCGGGTCGTCGTGGTCGGCCACTGGGCCTCGGTGCTGGAACTGCACGCGCAGCTGAGCCGGCAGCGCCACCACGGCATGCGCATCGTCGCGGCGTGCGTCCCCCCGGAGCAGCACATGGACCTGCCGGTCCAGTTCGACGGCTTCCCTGTCCTGGGCGACTTCTCCGACGTCGCCGATGTGGTCGAGCGGGCCGGCGCCGACACGGTCGCCGTGCTGTCCTGCCCTGAACTGGACGGATCGATGCTGCGCCGCCTGACCTGGCAGCTGGAGGAGACGGGCACCGAGCTCTACGTCGCCTCCGCGCTGATGGAGGTGGCGGGGCCGAGGATCAGCATCCGCCCGGTCGCCGGGCTGCCGCTGCTCCACGTCGCCCACCCCGATCTGAGGGGCGCCAAGCAGGTCGTCAAGAGCGTCTTCGACCGGGTGGTCGCGGCGCTGATGCTGATCGTGATCCTGCCGGCCCTGCTGGCGATCGCCCTGGCGATCAGGGTGACCAGCGGCGGGCCCGTCCTGTTCCGGCAGTCCCGCGTCGGCAAGGACGGCAGGCTGTTCGTGCTGTACAAGTTCCGGACGATGGTGCGGAACGCCGAGGACGTCAAGCACGAGCTCACGCAGCGCGACGCCGGGAACGGCGTGCTGTTCAAGATGCGGAAGGACCCGCGGGTCACCCCGATCGGAGGGGTGCTGCGCCGCTACTCCCTCGACGAGCTCACCCAGCTCTTCAACGTGCTGCGCGGCGAGATGTCCCTCGTGGGTCCCCGCCCGCCGCTGCCTGAGGAGGTGGCGCAGTACGGCGACGACGTGCGGCGGCGCCTGCTGGTCAAGCCCGGCATGACGGGCCTGTGGCAGGTGAGCGGCAGGTCGGAGCTGTCCTGGGAGGAATCGGTGCGGCTCGACCTGCGGTACGTCGAGAACTGGTCGCTCATCATGGACCTGCAGATCCTGTGGAAGACATGGTCGGCGGTCGTCGGCGGGGAAGGGGCCTACTAGTGCCGCTAGTGCCACGAGGCGACGAGGCGAAGGCCGGCGGAAGGAGCCCCGGGTGAAGGCGCTCGTGCTGGCGGGCGGATCGGGCACGCGGCTGCGGCCCATCACGAACACCTCGGCGAAGCAGCTCGTGCCGGTCGCCAACAAGCCGGTGCTCTTCTACGGCCTGGAGGCGATCGCCGCGGCCGGCATCCGGGAGGTCGGCATCGTCGTGGGCGCCACCCACGCCGAGATCGAGGCCGCCGTCGGAGACGGCAGCAGGCTCGGGCTCGAGGTGACCTACCTGCGGCAGGAGGCCCCGCTCGGGCTCGCCCACGCCGTGCTCATCGCCGCCGACTACCTGGGCGACGACGACTTCGTCATGTATCTCGGGGACAACTTCATCGTCGGGGGGATCACCGAGATCGTCCACCGCTTCGCCGCCGACCGGCCCGCGGCCCAGATCATGCTGACCCGCGTGCCCGACCCCCGGCAGTTCGGGGTCGCGGAGATCGGCCCCGGCGGGCGCGTGGTCGGCCTGGAGGAGAAACCTGAGGCGCCGAAGAGCGACCTCGCCCTGGTCGGCGTCTACCTGTTCACCCCGGCGGTGCACCGGGCCGTGGCCGAGCTCAAGCCGTCCCGGCGCGGCGAGCTGGAGATCACCGACGCCATCCAGTGGCTGATCGACGAGGGACACCGGGTGGAGTCGACGGTGATCTCCGGCTACTGGAAGGACACCGGCAACGTGTCCGACATGCTGGAGGTCAACAGGCTCGTCCTGGAGAGCCTCGAACCGGCCGTCCGCGGCCGGGCCGACGAGTCCAGCGAGCTGATCGGCCGCGTAGTGATCGAGGACGGCGCGCTGGTGACCGGGTCGCGCATCGTCGGTCCCGTCGTCATCGGCGCGGGCGCCCGGGTCACGGACTCCTACGTGGGCCCGTTCACCTCCATCGGCGCCGACTGCGTCGTCGTGAACAGCGAGATAGAGTACTCGATCGTGCTGTCCCGGTCCTCGATCACCGGCGTACGCCGGGTTGAGGCCTCTCTGATAGGCCACGACGTCGAGGTCACCCCGGCCCCCAACACGCCCCGGGCACATCGGCTCGTGCTCGGCGACCACAGTAAGGTGCAGATCTCATCGTGAGGGTCCTCGTCACGGGCGGGGCCGGCTTCATCGGCTCGCACTACGTCCGCACCCTTGTCTCCGGCGGCTTCCCGTCCTTCGCCGGAGCCCGTGTCACCGTTCTCGACAAGCTCACGTACGCCGGCAACCCCGCCAACCTGGAGCCGGTCTCCGGGGGGTTCGACTTCGTGCGCGGGGACGTCTGCGACGCCGCGCTGCTCGCGGAGGTCGTTCCCGGGCACGACGTCGTCGTGCACTTCGCGGCGGAGTCGCACGTCGACCGCTCCATCGACAGCGCCGCCGAGTTCGTGCGGACCAACGTGCTCGGCACGCAGGTGCTCATGCAGGCGTGCCTGGACGCCGGGGTGTCCAGAGTCGTGCACGTGTCCACCGACGAGGTCTACGGCACGATTGACACCGGCTCCTGGGACGAGGAGGCCCCCCTGCGTCCCCGCTCGCCGTACTCGGCTTCCAAGGCGGGCGGCGACCACATCGCCCGCGCGTACGGAGTCACCCACGGCCTGCCGGTGATGATCACGCGCTGCGGGAACAACTACGGTCCCTACCAGTACCCGGAGAAGCTCGTGCCGTTCTTCGTCACGCGGCTGCTCAGGGGCGAGAGGGTCCCGTTGTACGGCGACGGCGGCAACGTCAGGGACTGGGTCCATGTCGAGGACCACTGCCGGGGCATCCAGCTCGTGGCCGAGCGCGGCGCGGCGGGCGAGATCTACCACATCGGCGGGACGGCGGAACTGGCCAACAAGGAGCTGACCGCCCGCCTGCTGGAGGCGTTCGGGTACGGCTGGGACATGGTCGAGCACGTGCCCGACAGGAAGGGCCACGACTGGCGTTACTCGCTCAGCGACGCCAAGCTCCGGGCGCTCGGCTACCGCCCGTCCGTCGGCTTCGACGACGGGCTCAGGGACACCATCGCCTGGTACGCCGGCAATCCCGACTGGTGGAAGCCCCTGCTCGGGAGCGCCTGATGCGCTGGCTTGTCACGGGTGGCGGCGGCATGCTCGCCACCGATCTGGCGCGGCGGGCGGACGGCGAGGTCGTCGCGCCGAAACGGGCGGATCTCGACATCCGCGATCCCGCGGCGGTGCGCGAGTGGGTGCTGGGCCACCGCCCGGACGTCGTGGTGAACTGCGCGGCCTGGACGGGCGTGGACGACGCGGAGCGCCACGAGGACGAGGCGCTGGCGGTGAACGGCCACGCCGTCCGCGAGCTCGCCGCCCGCTCAGCCGAGGCCGGCGCCCGCTTCATCCAGATTTCCACCGACTACGTGTTCCCGGGGGACGCCCGCGAGCCCGTTCCCGAGAACGCCGCGACCGCCCCGCTCAACGCGTACGGGCGGACCAAGCTGGCGGGGGAGCGCGCGGCGCTTGAGCACGGCGGCCACGTCGTGCGCACGGCGTGGCTGTACGGCGCGGCCGGGCCGAACTTCGTCCGCACGATGATCAGACTGGCCGGGGAGAGGGACACGGTCGACGTGGTGGACGACCAGCACGGCCAGCCCACCTGGACCGCCGACCTCGCCGACCAGGTGATCCGGCTGGTCAGGGGGTCCGCCCCGCCGGGGATCTATCACGGCACCAACGCCGGCCGCACGACCTGGTGCGGCCTGGCACGCGAGGTCTTCACGCTGCTCGGCGCCGACCCGGGCAGGGTGCGCCCGGTCTCCAGCGCCGCCTTCCCCAGGCCCGCGCGCCGTCCGGCGTTCAGCGTGCTGTCCCACGAGAGGTGGGCCGAGGCGGGGCTGCCCGCCATGCGGGACTGGCGGGAGGCGCTGCACGCCGCCTGGCCCGCCCTGCGGCCGTGACCGTGGTCGGCGCGCCTAGTTGCGCCTGTCCTTGCTGACGTCGATGATCCGCAGTTCGTCGTCGTCCACGTTGTAGGAGAGCAGCGCGTTGCGGTCGTAGACCGCGGTGCTGTCGTCCTCGTCCTCGTCGTACAGGCTGTTCGTCCCGTTCACTCCCTTTGTCCCGTTGGCTCCGTTCACCCTGCTCGTCCCTGAGCCGTTGTACGACGGACGGGACGGACCCGGGCCGGCTCCGGAAGACGGGGGAGAGGACGTGCCGGACGAGGACGTGGCGGAGGACGACGTGCCGGAGGACGCGGGCGCGGCGGTCAGCGCCTTGGCGGTCAGCCGCGTCGGCTGGGCCTTGGCGAGCAGGATGCGCCGCGGGCGCTTGCGCCGCCCCGTGCCCATGGTGGCCCGGGCGACGCGGCTGATGGGGTTGGTCGCGCGCAGGAAGGCGATCACGACGGCGATGATGACGCCCAGGGCGAGCCCGATCGCGGAGTTCCTCGGCAGCTTGCTCGGTGAGATCCGCAGCGGGTTCGCCTGGTCGACGAACCGGACACCGTCGGCGTACGTCGCCAGGTCGATCTGGGCGTCGCTCTCCTTGAGCTGGAGCTGCACGAGCGCCTCGGTGAGCGAGGCCGCGAGGCCGCTCCCGGAAGCGGCCTTCTTCAGGTTGTTGCGGATCTGGAGCTCGGTGGACCTGATGCTCTTGAGCAGCTTGGCCTGGTCGGCCTTGGCGGTCTCCGCGGTCAGGCTCTGGTAGGCCTCGACCACGGTGTTGGCGATGTTCGCGGCGATCCTGTCGGTCTTCGCCGAGGCCTGCACCTCGATGATGCCGCCGCTCGATCCCGGGCTCGCCTGGACGCTCTCGCGCAGGGTCTCCAGGTCGATCCGGTACGAATACCGGGTCTCCAGGAGCGTCTTGGCGCGTCCCAGGACCCTCGCCGACTGCGCGTACGCCGCCCGCTGGGCGGTGTAGGCGATGAAGCTGCTGTCGGAGGAGACGCCCTGCCGGAGGAACGACGTGCTGCGCGGGTCGGTCACGGCGAACCGCGCGGTCGCCGAGACGCCGTTGAGGAGCACCAGCGTGGCGCCGGCCGCGGCCAGCCCGGACAGAATGATGATCAGAAGCGACGACCAGCGATAACGCCAGACCGCCTCCAGGAGTCCGACTTCGGGTAGGACCTCCGCGGACTCCTCGCTCACCACTTCCCCGTTACCTCCCACGCGTTCCCCTTTCGAAGTCTAGGCAGAGGTATGCGGCGCGGAAAGGACACGAGCCGTTTCCTTGTGGTAACGCGTCAGCGCAAAGCGGTCACCCGCGTCCTTCATTCCCGCCCGTGCCATCGTCAGGGCGCGCGGCCAGTCGCCCAGCAGGTCGTCGATCGCGTCCGCCAGCGCGGCGGGATCGCCCGGGGGCACGAGCAGCCCCGTCTCGCCCGGCCTGACGATCTCGGCGAGTCCCTGGACCTCGCTCGCCACCACCGGCCGGCAGGCGAGCATGCCCTCCACCGCGACGTTGCCGAACGGCTCCTCGCGTGAGGGCACCAGCACGATGTCGGCGTCGGCCAGGAAGGGCGCGACCATGTCGTGGAACCCGGCGAACTCGACCTCCTCGCCGGCGATCGACCTGAGCTCCTCCTCGAACCACTCGTAGCCGGGGAAGACCGCGCCGACGAGCGTGAGCCGTACGTCCCTGCCGCGTTCGCGCAGCAGCGCGGCGGCGCGCACGGCCACGTCGCTGCCCTTGCGGGGGGAGAGCCTGCCCACGAGCACGAGCCTGCCCACGGGCGTCTCCCGCGGCGGTGTCGAGTCACCGCGGTCGGGCACCCCGTTGTAGATCACCCGCACCCGGTCCGGGCGCACCCCGGCCGTGGTCAGGGTGCGCAGGCACGCCTCGCTGTTGGCCACGACCAGGTGCGCGAGCCGCACCGGGGCGGTGAGCAGGCGCCGTACCAGCGGGGAGAGGTTCTGCTCGGCCTCGTGGGCGTGACAGATCACCCGGACTCCTGCCAGGCGGCCGGCCACGATCCACAGCGGGATCGTGATCGTGCTCACGTACAGCACCGAAGGACGCGTCCGCCGGAGCAGCCCGATCATGCGTGGCAGGACGGTGAGCGTACGCCAGGCGAGCGACAGCAGGCCCCGGGGAGACAGCAGGGACTTGCGCAGCACGGGGACGGGCAGGAAGGCGATCTCGGCGCCCGCCGCCCGCAGGCGTTCGGTAAGCGGCCCGTCACCCGGTAGGACAAAAAGGACATGATGCGTATTTATGACCGAATTTACCGATTCGAGCACCATGCGGTCAGAGCCATATAAATCTGGTGACGGATGTGCGATTACCACTCGATCCTTATCCAAGTAATCCCCATCCCGATGTATGGTTCTCACGATTTTTGCACACACTTGATGGCGGCCATGACTCTATGGAGGGCCGGTTGCGGATCGCGATGATCGGCACGAGAGGGGTCCCCGCTCGATACGGCGGGTTCGAAACGGCGGTGGAGGAGATAGGCCGGCGCCTGGCCGACGCGGGACACGAGGTGCGGGTCTACTGCCGTTCAGGCGGTGAGCGGACGCGGGAGTACCGGGGAATGCGCCTGGTCCACCTGCCGGCCGTCCGGCACAAGGTGCTCGAAACCCTCAGCCACACGGCCCTGTCGGTCGGACACCTGCTCGGGCGGCGCACCGACGTGGCGCTGGTGTTCAACGCCGCCAACGCGCCGTTGCTGCCCCTCGTACGGGCGGCCCGCATCCCCGTCGCAACCCACGTCGACGGCCTGGAGTGGAAACGCGCGAAGTGGAACGGCGCCGGCCGCAGGTACTACCTCCTCGCCGAACGCCTCGCGGTGCGCTGGTCCGACGAGATCATCGCGGACGCCAAGGGCATCCAGGACTACTACCGGGAACGTTACAAAACCTCGAGCATCATGATCCCGTACGGCGCCCCGATCCAGGAGACCACCGACGAGGAGGTGCTGCGCGCCGCCGGATACGAGCCCGGCCGCTACCACCTCGTGGTCGCCAGGTTCGAGCCGGAGAACCACGTCGACCTCATCGTCGAGGGCTACGTGAAGAGCGGCGCGACCTACCCCCTGGTGGTCGTCGGGTCGGCGCCGTACGCCGCGGAGTACACGCGCGGGATCGAGCGCCTGGCCGAGACCGACCCCCGGGTGACGCTGACCGGGGGAATCTGGGACCAGCGCCTGCTCGACGCGCTGTACGCGGGGGCCGCGACCTACCTGCACGGCCACTCCGTCGGCGGCACGAACCCGTCGCTGCTGCGGGCCATGGGCGCAGGAGCCCCAGTGGTCGCCTACGACGTGAACTTCAACCGGGAGGTGCTCGGCGAGAGCGGCGAGTTCTTCGCCGACCCCGCGTCGCTGGCCGCGGCCGTCGAGGCCGCGGAGGCCGACCCGGCGAGGGGAAGGGCCAGGGGCGACGCCGCCCGTGAGCGGGCCCGCACCGAGTACACCTGGGACGACGTGGCCGCCCGCTACGAGGTCCTGTGCCGCGACCTGCTCGCGAAGCGGTAGCGGTGCGGCGGATCCTCGGGGCCGGCGGCGCCGTGCTCGCCCAGGTCATCACGGCGGTCGGCAGCCTGCTCCTCCAACTGGTCGCCGCCCGCGAACTGGGCGCATCCGGCTTCGCGGCCTTCACCCTGCTCAACGGGGCGCTCGTGGTGATGGCGACCCTGCACACGGCCTGGGTGGGCGACTCCCTGACCGTGCTCGACCGCTTCGACCCCCGGGTGCGGGCGGGCCTGTTCGTCTCGCTGCTGGGCACGCTCGCCCTGGGCGCGGTCGCGGGAACGATCCTGGCGCTCGTCTTCGGCGCGCTGCCCGGCGTCCGGGCGATGCTGTTCGGACTTCTCGTGGTGGTCTGGCTGGCCGAGGACACCGGCCGGCGGCTGCTCGCCGCGCGGATGGAGTTCGGCCGGCTGGCGGGCAACGACGGCCTGCACCTCCTGACCACGTGCGTCGTGCTGGCGGTCGTGCACGTGACGGCCGGGATCACCCTGGAATGGCTGCTCGTGGCCATGGCCGCGGGCTGCGTGCTGTCGACCTGCCTGGTGCTGCTGCGGACACCGCGCGAGGAACTGGCGCTGCCCTCGCTCAGGGGCGCCGACGTGCGCGGCGTCGCCGTCTTCGCCGGGTGGCGGGCGGCCCAGGCGGTGCTGCGGCCCACGACGCTGCTGCTCGCCAGGGTCGCCATCGCGGCCCTCGTCTCCAGCACCGCCCTCGCCGCCACCGAGGCGGCCCGCCTGCTGCTCGCCCCCACCCTCACGCTCATCAACGGGGTCGGCAGCTTCCTGCTGCCGCGCATGGTCAGGCTCAGGGAGGCCGGCCAACCGCTGCGGGCACGGCTCGCGCTCACGGCGTCGGTCACGCTGACCGCCGTCTCCGCGGTCAGCGCGCTCGTGGCGGTGCTGCTCACCGGGCCGCTCGAACACCTCATCACGGCAGGCCGGTTCGACATCGAGCCGGTGACGGTCGCCGGGTGGGGCGCCTACTGCGTCAGCATCGCGGCCACGATGCCGGTGAGCCTGCTCGCCACCGCGTACCGCCATTCGCGGCTGGTCTTCAACGTACGGCTGATCGAGTCGGTCGTCGGACTCGCCGTACTGGTCGTCATGCTCCTGTGGCGGCCCGATCTCGTCGGCCTCGCCCCCTTCTACATCGGCACCGGCGGAGTGGCCACCTCCGTCGTCCTGGTGATCCGCCTGCACACCCTCCGATCGGAAACCGGTCCTCATGTCGCTGTCAAAGCTGATCGTTAGCTTCGCCGCCGCCCTCATCGCCGTCCCCTGGACGGGCTCGGCAACGGGCTTGTCATCGGGTGCGGAGGAGGAACCGCGGACCATTCCCGCGTCGGCGTGGAAGACCGCGTTCTCCTGGAACGATCCCGCGATCGACGAGTCCAGCGGGCTCTACGCCAGCGCGTTGCACGAGGGCGTGGTGTGGACGGTCAACGACGGCGAGGGGCCGGTCCGGTTGTTCGCCGCGGGTCCCGACGGGCGCACCCGGGCGGTCGTCACCCTGGCGGGAGTCACCGGCGTAGACACCGAGGCGCTCGGCGGCGCGGTGGACGAGGACGGAGCCTCCTGGATCTACGTGGGGGACATCGGCGGCGTCCCGAAGCCCCGGCCGGACGGCATCCTGGTGCACCGCTTCGCCGAGCCCGACACCCTGGTCACCCAGGCGGTCCCCTCGACGACGTACCGGCTGGTCTATCCGGACGGCCAGCACGACGCGGAGGCCCTGCTCGTCGACCCGAACACCAGGCAGCTCTACGTGGTGACCAAGAGCGACCAGGGCGGCGACCTGTACTCCGCCCCGCTCGCGCTTTCCGCCGAGGGCACGAACCCGCTCACCCACGTCGCGAAGATCCCGCAGGTGGTGAGTGACGGGCTCATCACGGCGAAGGGCGCCGTCGTCCTCCGCGGCTACAACAAGATCCGCGTGTGGGACAAGCCCGGCGGGCAGGTGAGCTGGGTCATCGACCTGCCCCAGCAGCCTCAGGGCGAGGGGCTGGCGCTCTCGGCGGACGGTTCCGCGCTGCTCATCTCGTCGGAGCAGCCTTCGACCCCCGTCCACCGTCTCGACCTGCCGGAGGAGTTGCGCGCGGAACCCCCGTGGGCGTCGCCCAGGGCGCCGCGCTGGATGTGGGCCGCGGGTGGCGGTGGCGGGCTCGCCGTCGTGCTTCTGGCGGGCGTGCTCCTCAGGGCGCGACGACGCCGGGGAGCAGGCCTGGCATCGTGAACGGACGGCACCTGGCGTTTCCCCCCGGCCGCGGCAACATCCTGATCCCCACCGGTGACCGCCGCTCCGCCCGGGCAGGGCTGTCGCTCGTGACGCTGTCGAAGCCGGTGCCGCTCGCGATGCAACGGGCGCTGCACGTGGCGGTCGGGGCGCTCGGCCCGTGGGTGCTTCCCGGCAGGCGCACGACCTGGCGGCCGCCGCTCGACGAGGAGAGCTGGTCGCAGGTCTCGGCCCAGGTCACGGCGCTCACGGGTCCCTTCGACGGGATGGCGGGTTATCTGCGTCCCCAGGCGTCGCGGGCCGGCGGCGCCGCGCTGCTGCTCTTGCGCGGGGGGCGGCCCCTGGGCTTCCTCAAGGTGCGCGAGTCACCGGCGGAGCTGACCAGGGAGTCGGCGGCACTGGCGGCGTTCACCACGGGTCCGGCCGGTGAGCCGGGCGGGGACACCGGGCTCGGCTTCCGCGTCCCCCGCGTGCTGGGGACGGGATCGGCCGGCTCGCTCTGGTGGCTGCTGCTGTCACCCATGGAACCGGTGCCCGCCCGGCCCGTGCCCGGCGTCGCGGTCTCGGGCCTGGCGAGCGGGATCAGCGAGGCTCTGGGCAGGGGCCTGACGCGGCCGGACGACGTCCCCTCGCACTGGGCGCCGATGCACGGGGACCTCACGCCGTGGAATCTCCGGCTCACCCGGGGGCGGGTGCCCTGGCTCATCGACTGGGAGGACGCCGGGTACGGCCCGCCGCACGCCGACGAGGTGTACTTCCTCGCCACCCGGATCGCCGTGTACGGCGGCGGCCCGCCTTCGCGTCCGGGGGACTCCTACACCGAGGCCGCGGGATACTGGCACGATCGGGTCAGCCGCCGGGGACAGGACGACCATGAGCTGACCCGGCGGCTGCTGTCCGCGCTGAAGCTGCTGGGAGCCGCGCGGGATTAGGGAGCCCTCGCCACGGCCTCAGGCGGCCCAGTCGGGGAAACTCCGGCCGAGCAGCTTCTCGAGGGCCTCGTTGTGCGGGGCGAAGTGGTCGGTGAGCCTCTTCCTCACCGCGGGCGCCAGTTCGGCCTTCGGCGCCGGGTTCCACACTTTCCCGGCGCCGGGCAGCGGCGCGGAGGGCAGGCCGAGGAACGCCGCGATCTCGTCGCAGACACGCTGCTGGTCCCGGTAGAACTCCTCGCTCGTGACCACGTGGACGCGGTCCGCGGGATACAGATCGAGCCAGCGGCGCAACGCCCCGGCGTACTCGCTCTGCGCGACGTACGACTGCTGTTCGTGGGCGTAGCTGCGATACGAGGGATCCGCGATGATCCGCTGCTCCTCGCCTCCGGTCCGCTCGGCCTCGGCCTCCAGCGCCTCCTCGAAGGAGAGCGACTCGGCGCCGGCCCTGACCCGCTCGCGGTAGTGCGAGAACGTGCGCTCGACCGGGTCGCGCAGGATCAGCAGGATGCGCGCGCCGGGGACGTCCTGGTGGGCGCGCCGGGCGGCCAGGGGGTGATGGAGGTAGTAGGGAGACCCCTCGCCCGTGATCACCGGACCGCCGGCGCGCCGGGCCGCGCGCGTACGGGCGGCTCTGCTCGGGAGGTGGGACCGGTACCAGCGCAGGCCCTTGTCGTAATTGCTGTCGAAGAAGTGAATGCCCTTCGTATGGTTGGCTTTCGGCAGCAGGTCCGCCGACGGGAAGAGAGGGATGACTCGCGGGTGCTCGAGTAGCGCGTAGTACAGCGAGGTCGAACCGCCGCGTTTGGCGCCGATGAGCAGGAAGTCGGGGTCGGGTCGTGTTCGCGCCGTCGCCATTCCGTACGCCCGGAATGCTTTACGTCCTATATCGAGAACGGATTCCGGTAACATCTCCCGTGCACCCATATGTCGCGATTCCCTCGTTCGGTACGGTGTTCACAAGTATTCTGGTCGAGGCCAGTGCGCTCGTGTCCAGTACGAGGAGAGCGAATGTCGAAGGCGCGCCGCCGCCGGCTCCGGTCGGAGTGGTGGCCCGTGGTGCTCCCCCTCACGCTCATTCTGGCCAGCGAGTACAAACTCCGCTCCCGCAGCGGGAACCAGGCCATCTCGGGCGGCGTGGACGCGGTCATCCTGCTGGAGATCGGTCTCTACGGGGTGGTCGCCCTCTACCTCTACCGGCGGTTCGGCATCAGACCGCCGCGCAGACGGGCGCCCGCGCCGTTGCTGCTGGGCTGGGCCTTCGCGAGCTACTCCCTGTTGTCGGCGCTGTGGTCGCCGTTCGCCCAGTTCGCCCTGGTCCGGGGCGTACAGATGATGATCACCGCGGCGGTCTGCCACGTCGTTGCCACGCGGGCCGAGCGCGACGACCTGTACCGGCTCGCGCATGCCTTCGTCGTCCTCGTTCTGTGCTCGGTGGGGTTCGGGCTGGCCATGCCGCTCCAGCGCACCCCGTTGACCGTCGACCGGTTCAACTGGCTGTACGTCCATCCCGTCTCGGCCGGCATCTTCCTCGGCATCGCGTTGCTGCTGACCGTGGCCTTCGCGCTGCCGGGCGGGCTGCCGCGCCGCTGGCCGCTCTCGGCGTACCTGGTGACGATCCTCGTCCTGGCGGCGGCGCTGATCGCGACGGGAACGCGGGGCGCGGCGGGCGCCTGCGCGGCGGGGGTCCTCGCGCTGGTGGTGATCGCCAGGGGCGCGAGGGGCCGCGCGGAACTGCTGATGATCGGGGTGCCGTCCGCGATCGTGGTCGGGCTGCTGTTCACCGACAGCCTGCTCTCCTTCGCCACCCGAGGAGAGAGCGTCGAGCAACTGGAGACGCTGAACTCGCGCACCGACCTGTGGACGCTCGCGCTGGACGCCTTCGCGGACCAGCCGATCTTCGGAAACGGGCTGTCGGCCGCGCGCGGCCTCTTCCTCGACGAGATCGGCCTCGGCGGCGGCCACAACGCGTTCGTCAACGCCCTCGTCGAGGGCGGCGCGGTCGGGGTGACCCTGTTCTGCACGCTGCTGATCGTCCTCGCCACCGTCAACGTCGGGCTGAGCAGGTTGCCGGCGCGGCGCGCCGACGCGGCGCTGCTGGTCGGCCTGGTGCTGTTCTTCGCGGTGGACGGACTGACGGCGGAGATGTCCGCCGCCCCCGCGAACGTCGCGTCGGTGTGGTTGTTCATGGTCATCGCCTGGACCGTGATCATGATGGACCACTCCGGCTACCGGGCCCGCCGGGCGCCGGCCGCGACGGAGCGGGCCAAGGCGCCATAGCGGTCTTGTCGTTTTCCTTGCCGCGGTAGTGGAGTTGGTGTTTGGTGAACCACGAGGGGAGGGGCGCCGCATGAGAGTCGTCGCCGTAGTGGTATCGCTCGTCACCGCGGCCGGGGCCGTGGCCACGCTGCCGGCGGCAGCGGCGGTGGAGGGCTGGCGTACGGCGGGCCCGCTGCCCATCGGCACGGCGGCCTACCCCGTGCCCGCCGGGGCCTTCTTCGTCTCCCCCCAGGGAGACGACGCCGCGAACGGCAGCGGCACGACGCCCTGGCGCACCGTGGGCCGCGCCGTGAAGGCGGCCCCCGCCGGCGCGACCATCGTGCTGCGCGGCGGCGTCTACCACGAGTCGGTCGAGGTGTACGGCAAGCGCCTCACCATTCAGGCGTACCCCCGCGAGGCCGTGTGGTTCGACGGCACGGAATCCGTGACCGGCTGGGTCAGGGACGGGTCGATCTGGCGCAGGGACGGCTGGACCGTCCGATTCGACAACACCGACCCGACGGCGGGCGGCGGCCCCGCCTGGCACATGGTGGGCGCGGACAACCCGGTGGCGAACTGGCCCGACCAGGTCTTCGTGGACGGGCGGCAGCAGCGGCAGGTGGCGGGCAGGGACCAGGTGGTGCCGGGCACGTTCGCGGTCGACTACAACCGCGGCACGCTCTATCTCGGCTCCGATCCCGCCGGGCACGACGTGCGGGCGACGACGCTGACGGAGGCGCTCTACCTCAACACGGCGCACGGCTCGGCGGTCCTCGGCATCGGCTTCCGCCGGTACGCGACGCCGATCAAGCGGGTCGCCGCGGTGAAGGGGTTCGCCGACGACCTGCGGTTCGAGAACGACGTCTTCGCCGACACGGCGCTCGCCGGGCTCAGCATCAAGGGCGCACGGATCACGGTGCGGCACAACGCCTTCGTGCGCAACGGCCAGCTCGGGCTGCACGGGCACCGCACCCAGGGGGCGGTCGTGACCGGCAACCTGATGGAGGGCAACAACTGGGAACGCTTCGAGCAGGCGCCCGTCTCCGGCGGCATGAAGATCACGACGTCGTCGGCGATCCAGGTGATCGGCAACCGTTCCCAGCGCAACCGCGGGCCGGGTCTGTGGCTCGACGAGTCGGTGTCCGACGCCGTGATCGCCCGCAACCTCGCCTGGGAGAACACGGGGCACGGCATCGACTACGAGATCTCGGCGCGCGCGCTCCTCGTGGGGAACTTCGCGGCCGACAACGGCAGGAACGGGTTGTACGTCAACGAGTCGAGCGACGTCCGCCTGTGGAACAACACGGCGCTGCGCAACGGCGAGTCACAGATCAACATCATCGACGGCGCGCGGGAGCAGGCCGACCAGAACATGCCGTGGAACGTCTCCGGGGTCGAGGTGCGCAACAACGTGCTCCAGGGGGGCGGTGCCGGGCCGCAGATCTCGGTGCAGGACCTGACCGGCAGGCGCACGGCCGCGCAGATGGCCACGCTGGACTACAACGTCTATATCCGCATGGGAGAGAAGCGCGAGTCGCTCATCAAGTGGGTTGATCGGTCGCGGGGTGGCGGTACCTATACGAGCCTGACCGGAATTCAGGCGCAAATAGAACGTAACGGTCGGGAGATTCCGGCAGAAAACGCCCAATCCGGTCTTTCTGCTGGTGCGGCACTGCCCTCGGACGTCGCGGGCTGGCTCGGCGCGCAGGCGGGCGCGCGCAATGTGGCCGGTGCCCCTTACTAGACCTAAGTGTGATCGCATTGGAATCAATCGGGTAATAAATCGACGGTCGTCATTAGATCGTTCCATTACGATCTATTTCGTAACGCAGCCCATAAGGGCGCACGGGACGAAGTAGGTACAAGTGCGTTCCAAATTACCCCTGTTAAAGCGCTCTGCGCTCGCACTCCTCATCGTCGCCGGATTCGGTCTCGCCCAAGGCGGGGTCG
Source organism: Microbispora sp. H11081 (assembly GCF_012999535.1). Classification (GTDB taxonomy): domain Bacteria; phylum Actinomycetota; class Actinomycetes; order Streptosporangiales; family Streptosporangiaceae; genus Microbispora. The sequence goes on along the minus strand of NZ_JABBWV010000014.1, from coordinate 107,459 downwards.
CCGCGGCCGACATCGACCCCGAACCCGGCGTACCCGAGACCGTGACGGCCGACGCGCTGCCCACGTGGCAGATCAACGGCGTCGTGTGGAAACAGGCCACGGTCGGCAACACGGTCTACGCCGTTGGCAGCTTCTCCAAGGCCAGGCCGCCCGGCACGAGTCCCGGCGACCCTCAGGAGGTCAACCGCGCCAACATCCTCGCGTACGACATCACGACGGGGAACCTGCTGCCGTTCAACCACACCCTGAACGCGCAGGCCCGCGCGATCGCCGTCTCCCCGGACGGCTCGCGGATCTACGTCGGCGGCGAGTTCACCACCGTCGACGGGGTGGCACGCAACCGCATCGTCGCCTTCAACACCGCCACCGGGGCGGTCGACACCGCCTTCAACGCGTCGATCTCCAGCACCGTGTGGGCCATCTCGGTCTCCGACACCACCGTCTACGCAGGCGGCAACTTCTTCAACGCCAACAACCGCTCGCGTAACCGCGCCGCGGCCTTCGCTCGGAGCAACGGCGCCCTGCAGGACTGGGCGATCGAACCGGACGACGAGATCCGCGCCCTGCTGGTGGCCCCGGACCAGAGCCGGGTGATCGTGGGCGGCAAGTTCCAGAACTTCAACGGGGAGGCGCGCGTCGGCGTCACCGCCGTCGACCCGATCACCGGCGCCTCGCTGCCGTGGAGCAGCCGCCCCACGCCCACCGCCCTCGACAGCAACAGGTTCTCCTACGTGGACGACCTCGTCACCGACGGCACCGTGGTGTACGGCGCCAACGACGGTGAGGGCGGGCACTGGTTCGACGGACGGTGGGCGGCCGACCCCACCACCGGCGACCTCATCTGGCTCGACAACTGCTACGGCGCGACGTACGGCATCTTCGTGACGGGTCAGGTGCTCTACAGCGTCGGGCACGCGCACGACTGCAGTTCCCTCGGCGCGTTCCCCGAGACCAACCCGACGACGTGGCACCGGGCGCTGGCCGAGACGACGTACCCGGTCGGCACCGACAAGGCCCCGCCGGGCTCGAACAGCAACTACAGCGGTCAGCCCGTGCCTGGCCTGCTGCACTGGTTCCCCTCGATCAACGCCGGCAGCTACACCGGCATGTACCAGGGCGGCTGGTCGCTCACCGGCAACTCGCAGTACCTGTCGATGGGCGGCGAGTTCACCAACGTCAACGGCAACCCGCAGCAGGGTCTCACCCGGTTCGCGATCAAGTCGCTCGCGCCGAAGAAGGCCGCGCCGATCCCCGGCCCCGACCTGACCCCGACCGTTGTCTCCTTCCGCGAGGGCACGGCCAGGGTGAGCTGGAAGGCGACCTGGGACCAGGACCACGAGAAGCTGAACTACGAGATCCTGCGGGACGGCAGCAGCACGCCGATCGCGACCGTCACCGCCAAGTCGAACTTCTGGACGCTGCCCGCGCTGGGCTTCAACGACACCGGCCTCGAACCGGGCTCCACGCACACCTACCGGATCCGGGCGAGGGACCCGCAGGGCAACGCGGTCGGCAGCAGCACCTCGGCGCCCGTCACCATCGCGGGCTCGGGCGGGTCCAGCGCCTACCCCGACGCCGTGCTCGCCGACAACCCGGCGAGCTACTGGCGGCTCGGTGAGCCCAGCGGCGCCACCGCGTACGACTACGCGGCGTTCAACGACGTCAGCCAGAAGAGCGGGGTGACGTACGGCACGGCCGGGGCCGTCAACGGCGACACGGACACGGCCTCCCACTTCGACGGCACGACGAGCGGCTTCGGGGTGACCCAGTCGCAGACGCCCGCGACGCCGAGCTTCACCGTCGAGACCTGGGTCAAGACGACCAGCAACAGAGGCGGCAAGATCATCGGCTACGGCAACGCGGCCACCGGCAACAGCAGCAGCTACGACCGGCACGTCTACATGGACAACGCCGGGCGGATCTTCTTCGGCGTCTACCCCGGCGCCGTACGCACGGTCAACTCAGGGCCCGGCTTCAACGACGGCAACTGGCACCACATCGCGGCCAGCCTCAGCGAGACCGCCGGCATGACCCTCTACGTCGACGGCCGCCGCGTCGCCCAGTCCGCCGCGACCACCAGCGCCCAGCAGTACACCGGCTACTGGCGCATCGGCGGCGATAACCTGAGCGGCTGGCCGAACCAGCCGACGAGCGCCTACCTCAACGGCGACATCGACGAGGTGGCGATCTATCCCTCGGCCCTGCCGCAGGACAAGGTCATCGACCACTACGTGGCCAGCGGCAGGACCAGCCCCATCCCGCCCGCCCCCGCCGACCCGTACGGCAAGGCCGTCTACAACGACGAGCCGGTGCTCTACTGGCGGCTGAACGAGACGAGCGGCCCGGCGGCCGCCGACTCGGGCAAGAGCGGCGTCACGGGCAACTACACCGCGAGCGGCGTGAGCTACGGCCAGACCGGCGCGCTCGTCGGCACGACGGACAAGGCGGTGTCGGTCAACAACGGCGGGATCGCCTCGTCGACGACGTTCGCCAACCCGACGACCTACTCCGAGGAGCTGTGGTTCAACACGACCACGAACCGCGGCGGCAAGCTGATCGGGCTGGGCGCGTCCGCCACCGGCAACAGCTCCAACTATGACCGCCACGTCTACATGCGGAACGACGGCAAGCTCGTCTTCGGCACGTACACGGGCAGCATCAACACGATCACCACGACCGGCTCCTACAACAACGGCCAGTGGCACCACATGGTGGCGACCCAGGGCCCCGACGGCATGAAGCTGTACGTGGACGGCGCGCTCGTCGGCACCAACCCGCAGACGGGCGCCGAGAGCTTCACCGGTTACTGGAGGGTCGGCGGGGACAGCCTCAGCTCCTGGCCGAACCAGCCGACCAGCAACTACCTCAACGGCCAGATCGACGAGGTGGCCGTCTACAACTCCGTGCTCACCGAGACGCAGGTCGCCACGCACTGGCAGAAGGGCTCGGGCAACGGGCCGCCGAACCAGCCGCCCACCGCGTCCTACACGGTGAACTGTCCCGCGCTCGAGTGCTCGTTCGACGCCGGGGCGTCCGCCGACAGCGACGGTTCGGTCGTCTCGTACGCCTGGGACTTCGGCGACGGCACCACGGGCACCGGGAAGACGCCGACGCACACCTACCCGGCCGCGGGCGACTACCCGGTCACGCTGACGGTCACCGACGACGCGAACGCGACGGGCATACGCGCCGACGTGGTCACCGCGCAGGCGCCGGCCAACCCGCCCGCCACGCTGGCGTCGGACGCCTTCGGGCGCGGGGTCTCCGGCGGGCTCGGCTCGGCCGACACCGGCGGGTCGTACTCGCTCTCCGGCGCGGCCTCCTCGTTCGCGGTGGACGGCAACGCGGCGAAGATCACGCTGCCCTCGACCAGCGCGAACCGGCGGGCGTACCTGAACGGCGTGTCCAGCACGATGACGGACACCACGTTCTCCTTCACCACCGACAAGCCGGGAACCGGCAACGGCATCTACATCTGGGCCGTCGGGCGCGGGGTGAGCGGTCAGGGCGACTACCGGGCCCGGGTGCGGCTGCTGTCGTCCAACGGGGTCGGTCTGTCCGTCAGCCGCACCGACTCGGCCAACGCGGAGACGATCCTCGGCTCCGAGCAGACGGTGGCCGGTCTCACCTACAGCGCCGGAACCGTGCTGAAGGTCCGGGTTCAGGTGTCCGGGACGTCTCCGACGACCGTCCAGGCGAAGGTCTGGCGGGCGACGGACGCCGAACCCGGCTCCTGGCAGGTGACCGCGACCGACTCGACGGCCGCGCTGCAGACGGCGGGCGGCGTCGGGTTCGGGGCGTTCCTGTCCGGGACGGCGACGAACGCGCCGGTCGTCGCCACGGTGGACGACCTGGTCGCGACCAGCACGGCCGCGGCGCCGACCGCTGCGTTCACGCCCAACTGCACCGGGCTGACCTGCACGGTGGACGCCTCGGCGTCGACCGCCGGCTCCGCGCCCATCTCCACCTACACATGGAGCTACGGCGATGGTGTGGTGGAGACGGGACAGACCGCGTCGCACACCTTCGCCCAGCCGGGCACCTACCGGATCACGTTGACCGTGACCGGATCCGACAACCGCACGAGCGTCACCACCCAGACGGTGGACGTCTCCTGAGATGAGCAGGAAGGCCCCGCCGGCGACGGCGGGGCCTTCCTCCCACCCCCGACCCCCGACCGACCCCGAGGTGCCGCAGATGGAGCAGCTGCAGATCCCGGACGCCTACGTCTTCACCCCCGCCGTCCACCGGGACGACCGCGGGATGTTCCTGGAGTGGTTCCGGGCGGAGGACCTGGCCGCCGCGCTTGGACACCGGTTCGACCTCGCCCAGGCCAACCTCTCGGTGTCCCGCCGGGGCGTGCTGCGCGGCGTGCACTTCGCGGAGGTGCCGGTGGGTCAGGCCAAGTACGTGACCTGTGTGTCGGGAGCCGTTCTCGACGTCGTGGTCGACCTGAGGGTCGGCTCGCCTGCCTTCGGTCAATGGGAGAGCGTGCCGCTCGACGACGTGAGCCGCCGGGGGGTGTACCTGGCGGAAGGCCTGGGCCACGCGTTCATGGCGGTCAGCGAGCAGGCCACGGTGGCCTACATGTGCTCCCAGCCGTACGCGCCGGGGCGTGAGCACGGGATCCACCCGCTCGACCCCGAACTCGGCATCGCGTGGCCTGAAGGGCTCGACCCTCTCCTGTCGCCGAAGGACGCGGTCGCGCCCACACTGGCGGAGGCGGGGGCGCTGGATCTGCTGCCCGGCTACGACGACTGCCTCGCCTACTACGAGAAGCTCCGGTCGGCGTAGCGGCGCCCGCTACTGGAAAAGGCTCTCCGCCCGGCCGGGTGGAGAGCCTTTTCTGGTGGCCTCAGGTCAGCTGATGGTCCAGGTGTCCCCGCCGTGGAGCAGGTCGGCGAGGCTGCCGGTGCCCTTGTCGGTCGTGGCCGCCTGGACCTGCTCGTTCAGCAGGTGGTCGTACGACGGCCGGTCGACCGAGCGGAAGACGCCGACCGGCACGTGCTGAAAGGCCGGCTCGTCGAGCCTCGACAGCGCGAACGCCAGCGACGGGTCGGGGTTGTGGGCGTCGTGCACGAGGATCTCGCTGTCGGCGACCTGCGCGCGCGGCACGACCTCGACGCCGCCGGTGGGCGACAGCCGTACGGCCTGCTCCTTGTCGCCGGTGCCGAAGACGATCGGCTGCCCGTGTTCGAGCTTGATGGTGATCTCGTCACGGGTCGCCGGGTCCTTGAGCGTGTCGAAGGCGCCGTCGTTGAAGATGTTGCAGTTCTGGTAGATCTCCACCAGCGAGGCGCCGCGGTGCTCGGCGGCCTGGCGCAGCACCGACTGCAGGTGCTTGCGGTCGGAGTCGAGGGTGCGGGCGACGAACCCGGCCTCGGCCCCCAGCGCCAGGGAGATCGGGTTGAACGGCTTGTCGAGCGATCCCATCGGCGTCGACTTGGTGATCTTGCCGATCTCCGACGTGGGGGAGTACTGCCCCTTGGTCAGGCCGTAGATCCTGTTGTTGAACAGCAGGATGTTCAGGTTGACGTTGCGGCGCAGCGCGTGGATCAGGTGGTTGCCGCCGATCGACAGCGCGTCGCCGTCACCCGTGATCACCCACACCGACAGGTCCGGCCGGGAGGCGGCGAGGCCCGTCGCGATCGCCGGAGCCCGCCCGTGGATGGAGTGGAAGCCGTAGGTGTCGAGGTAGTACGGGAACCGCGAGGAGCAGCCGATGCCGGAGACGAAAACGATGTTCTCCCGGCGCAGGCCAAGGTCGGGCAGGAAGGACTGCACCGCCGCCAGGATCGCGTAGTCACCGCAGCCCGGGCACCAGCGCACCTCCTGGTCGGACTTGAAGTCCTTCAGGGTCTGCTTGGCGTCCGTACGAGGGATGAGGGCCAGGCCCTTGCCATTGAGGGTGTCAGTCACTTTCGATCACGTCCTGAATGACGGCGGCGAGCTCGGCGGCCTTGAACGGGAGCCCGCGCACCCGGTTGTAGCTGATCACGTCGACCAGGAAACGGGCCCGCAGCAGCATGGCCAGCTGACCCAGGTTGATCTCGGGCAGCAGCACCTTGTCGTAGGAGCGCAGCACCTCGCCGGTGTTGGCCGGCAGCGGGTTCAGGTGCCGCAGGTGCGCCTGGGCCACCTTGTGACCGGCCGCGCGGACCCGGCGAGCCGCGGCCGCGATCGGCCCGTACGTCGAGCCCCAGCCGAGCACCAGCACCCGGGCGCCCCCGTCGGGGTCGTCCACGGTCAGGTCCGGCACGTCCACGCCGTCGATCTTGGCCTGGCGCAGCCGCACCATCGTGTCGTGGTTGTCGGGGTCGTAGGAGATGTTCCCCGTGCCGTCGGCCTTCTCGATGCCGCCGATCCGGTGCTCCAGGCCGGGCGTGCCGGGCACCGCCCACGGCCGGGCCAGCGTCTCCGGGTCCCGCTGATAAGGCAGGTACGTGGTGCCGTCCTCGCCGTTGGGTTCCGTGGTGAACCGCACCGAGATGTCCGGCAACTCGTCGATCTCGGGGATGCGCCACGGCTCGGACCCGTTGGCCAGGTAACCGTCCGACAGCAGCATGACCGGCGTGCGGTACTGCAGCGCGATGCGGGCCGCCTCGACCGCCATGGTGAAGCAGTCGGACGGGGTGGCGGGGGCGAGCACCGGCACCGGCGACTCGCCGTTGCGGCCGAACATCGCCATCAGCAGGTCGGTCTGCTCGGTCTTGGTCGGCATGCCCGTGGACGGGCCGGCCCGCTGCACGTCCACGATGATCAGCGGCAGCTCCGTGGTCACCGCGAGACCCACGGTCTCGGCCTTCAGCGCGACACCGGGACCGGAGGTGGTGGTCACCCCCAGCGACCCGCCGAACGCCGCACCCAGGGCGGCGCCGACGCCGGCGATCTCGTCTTCGGCCTGGAAGGTGCGGATGCCGAAGTGCTTGTGCCTGGACAGCTCGTGCAGGATGTCGGAGGCCGGGGTGATCGGGTACGACCCGAGGAACAACGGCAGCTTGGCCTGCACCGACGCCGCGATCAGCCCGTAGGCCAGCGCCTGGTTGCCGGAGATGTTGCGGTAGGTCCCCGGCTGGTGGGTCGCCGGCTTGATCTCGTAGGAGACAGAGAACGACTCGGTCGTCTCGCCGTAGTTCCAGCCCGCCTGGAACGCCGCGATGTTCGCCTTGGCGATCTCCGGCTTACGGGCGAACTTCGCCTCAAGGAACGCGATCGTGCCCTCGGTCGGCCGGTGGTACAGCCACGACAGCAGCCCGAGCGCGAACATGTTCTTGGCCCGCTCGGCGTCCTTCTTGGAGATGTCGAAGCCCTCGAGCGCCTTGACCGTCAGCGAGGTCAGCGGCACCGCGTGCAGACGCCACTCCTTCAGGGAGTCGTCTTCGAGCGGGTTGCCCGCATAGCCCACCTTGGACAGGTTGCGCTTGGTGAACTCGTCGGTGTTGGCGATGATGTCGGCCCCGCGCGGCAGGTCGCCGAGGTTCGCCTTCAACGCGGCGGGGTTCATGGCGACGAGCACGTTGGGGGCGTCGCCTGGGGTCAGGATGTCGTGGTCGGCGAAATGCAACTGGAAACTCGACACCCCGGGCAGGGTGCCCGCGGGGGCGCGGATCTCCGCCGGGAAGTTGGGGAGCGTCGACAGGTCGTTGCCGAACTGGGCCGTCTCCGCCGTGAACCGATCACCGGTGAGCTGCATTCCGTCGCCCGAGTCACCCGCGAACCGGATGATCACGCGGTCGAGTTGCTGAACCTGCTTGGTCACAGCTCCTCAGTCCTCCTTGACGCGCCCAGGCCTGGCTGCTTGTGGCACGTTGTCATGTCCATGCTAGATCCATCGGGGTTACGCTGGTTTTTCGTAGATGCGCACTTGAGGTGCGACTACCGGGACTTTCCACGCCTGTGGCGCGTTCCCGTTCGGCGCCGAGCCGCAAGGGGGGCGGCGCACCGTCAGCCTCGCGAACCTTCCGGACGACACAGGCCCGACGCGAGCCGGCACAGGTCGAGGTGCAAGCGGGCGACGAGCTTGATTCGGGTCACGATCCTCAACTATATGCGCGAGAGTCACCTGTGACCGCCAAGTGTTCAGCCCTTGAGATCGCGCCGGGGTTATCCGCGGAGCGGGGAGGCAGGATGAGCGGATATTTCGGCTCATATGCCATGGTAGGCGCCCAGTTCCTCGGCGGCGTGGTGATCTTCGTTGGGTGAACCGCGTGTTACGACGTGTTACGACCCTCCCGGCCGGCCCCCGGGTCCGGCATGACGACGACGGATGTGACCCGGCCGGTCCAGGGGGAGGACAATGGGCGGCATGGCGGTGACCGCATGCCCGTGAACGATCTCCCGATGCCCACGGTGGGGCCGGTGGCCAGGCTGGCGCCCAAGCCGATGAAGTTCGTGCTGAACTGGGGCCGCCGCTATTCCCTGTGGGTCTTCAACTTCGGGCTGGCCTGCTGTGCCATCGAGTTCGTCGCCACGTCGATGAGCAGGCACGACTTCATCCGCTACGGGGTGGATCCGTTCCCCGAAGGCCCCCGCCAGGCCGACCTCCTGATCGTGTCGGGCACGGTGACGGACAAGATCGCCCCTGCCGTACGCCGGTTGTACGACCGGATGCCCGATCCCAAGTACGTCATCTCCTTCGGCGCCTGCTCAAACTCGGGCGGGCCGTACTGGGACTCGTACTGCGTCACCAAGGGCGTCGACCAGATCATTCCCGTGGACGTGTACGTCCCCGGCTGCCCGCCCCGCCCCGAGGCGCTGCTGCACGGCATCATGAAGCTCCAGGAGAAGATCGCGGGCGAGACCCCGGGGGCGGACGCATGAGCGCCGTCGAGGCCGTGCGCGAGCGGTACGGCTCGCGCGTCACCGACTCCTTCGGTCAGGACGTGCTCGACGTGGACGCCGGGGAGTGGGCCGACGCGCTGGCCTTCGCCCGGTCGGCCGGATTCGAGTTCTTCGACTGGCTCACCGCCGTGGACGAACCGCCCGAGACGTTCGCCGTCGTGGCCCACGTGTTCGACCCGGTCGCGTTCGCGCACCTGCTCGTGCGCACCAGGGTCCCGCGCGCCGACCCCCGCCTGCCGACCGCCACCGGTGTCTTCCGCGGGGCGAACTGGCACGAGCGGGAGACCTACGAGATGTTCGGCGTGGTCTTCGACGGCCATCCTGACCTGCGCCCACTGCTGCTGCCCGACGGCTTCGAGGGCCACCCGCTGCGCAAGGACTTCGTGCTCGCCGCCCGCGTCGCCAAGGCCTGGCCCGGGGCCAAAGAACCGGGGGAGTCCGGCGACGGCTCGCCGAGCCGCCGCAGGATGTCGCCCCCGGGCGTGCCACCCGACTGGGCCTCCGGCTGAGAGAGACTCCCTGACTGAGACGCGCGACCCCCATCCGGCTGGTCGTGGCCTCACAACGGGCACCTCCACCCCGGCCACCCCGCCGTCGCCTCGTCCTCCCACACCTGCAGTGTCTTGCCCGCGTAGACAGTCTCCGCGTGATCGCTTCTCCAAGTCACCAGTTCGGCGCTGGGCTGCACCTTACTTGTCCTTCAACCACGGCTGGTCTTCGAGGTGCGCGTGCGGGACTTCGCCGTGATCGACAAGGCATTGCACCACTGCCACGAGCGCCGCGTCGCGTCTCTTCACCTCGTTGTCGGTCGGCGCGGGGCGCTGCTCGCCACGGTCGCACCCCGTCAGCAGCAGGATCGCCGCGATGCTCACCAAGGCAACGGCACGGCTCCTCCGCGCGATCACATCGCGGTCAACAAAGCAGTGGACGACGGCGACGAGAGCCCGACCCCGTCGTTTTATCTCATCGTCCACTGGCTTGCGGAATTGTTCATCTCCGATACATGCGGCCTGGGTGAACGCCATGGGCAGGAGAAGCCCGCTCCCAAACTTGAGCGCCCTCACTGCGGGGTTCATATGGCAGAGCTGATCTCGGGGGAGGAAGTGACCATCAAGGGGGGCATCTCCACGTGTTCCCAGCCTTCTCGGCTTGTTCGGTCCAGTCAAGCAGAGTCTGTCCCTGGTACTTGACGTTATCGTGCGTCGTGTACCAATCGGTGAAGTCGGCGTTGGGAAGCAGTTTCCCATCTCTCAGCCACGTCGCGGACCGCAATTGCTCGTCAGGAATAGCGCCGCGATCCAGTAGGCACTGAACCGCCTTCTCTATCGCTGCCTTCCGCTGACGTGCCGGATCGGTCTTCTCCTCTGAGGTGGCGCCACCGTCGCATGCCGCCACTCCCAGGGCGATGAGAATCGCAAAGGCGGGCAGGCGGAGTGCGAACCGTCCCGTCATCGTTGTATGTCCATGGCGTGCTCTGCGTCTTTCACCCATTCATCCAGTCTGCGGCCACCATATACGACTCTTTCATGTGTGGTGTACCAGTCGGTGAAATCCGCGTTCGGGCTGATCACTCCATTCTGATACCAGGAGGTGTTAGCGGGTAGATCGATCAAATCGGCGATCAGAAGCCCTTGGATCACAGGAATCCTGACGTGGAGCAGGCGTGCTCGGAACTCATCCTCATTGATCTTGTAAGTTTCTATCTTGTGATCGGTGTTGATGAGCTCGCTCGCAGGGGGTTGCGCGACGGCGACGAATACTTGGGAAGCGGTGCCTGCGCCCAGTGCTTTGCTGAAACTGAGCGCGCCCCATCCGCCGGATATGATGGACAGAAAGGTTTGGAAGCGCTGTGCTTTCTCGTCCAACCGCTGAGCTTCGTCGAAATTGAAGTCCTTCTTGATCCTGGCGGTCAGGCCGTTGAGCGCACTCATCTGGGCAAGATAGTCCTGATTCGGGTCCCGGACGGACGCGGCTACGCTCGCGCTGATTCGAGCATCCATCCTCCCCTCGAAGGCGCCGAGGTCCTTGGGGTCGTGCAAGGCCTGCCTGAGGAATTCGGCCAGTGCAGTGCTGTCGACGTAGGAGACCCATGGAGCGCCCGGCTGATCGCCGTGCGGACGGGCTTTGTTGCCGTAACCGTTGACGGAGGCGGCCAAGTCGGGGAGGTAGCGGTCGGCGGTGTAGATCAAAGACTGCCGGATCTCCTTGGGTAGCACCGTCTGCGGGTGAAGCTTGGAGAACTCGGCGGTGGCTTGGACGATGTGGACGACGGACCAGGCGGATTCCTCGGCGTCGACGGAGGTGCCGCGTTCCGCGGAGACGGCGGCCTTGAGGAAGGCCGCCGTGGGCGCGGACAGGTCCACCTGGCCGGTGGGTGGAAGCGCGCCGCCCGGGTGCGCGTACGAACTGAGGAAGGGCCCGGGGTCGTAGCCGGGGGTGTGCCAGGAGTCGCTGACGAGCATCCGGGCGTACTTGAGGCCGGTCGCCTCATCGCCCAGCACGTGCCGGGCGGCCATGCCGTTCTCCGCGGCCCGCTGGAGGACGGCCCCCACGGCGTCGTACTCCGCCATGAGCCGCTGCTGGCGTGAGGCGTCGGCGTCGGTCTCCAGCGTGCCGCGGGTGGGTGGCCAGATGTCCTTGCCGCCGGCGCGGGCGTCGAGCATGGAGCGGGTCAGGTCGGCGAGCAGGCGGGAGTCCCACGACCTGCCCTCGGGGCCGTACTTCACGAGCATGCCGACCGACCAGGGGTCGGAGTTCCCGGTGAGGGTGGCGCGGGTGGCGGTGGGCAGCAACGGGCGGCGGTCCTTGCCCGTGCCGACGCGCATCTGGCTGGCGGCGGCCAAGGACGCTCCGAGCGCCCGCAGCACGCTCAGGCTCTCGGCGCTGAACAGCGCGCCACCCGCTCGTTCGTACAGCGCCCGGGCGGCGCGCAGCGCGAGCGGGCCGGCCCCGGCCCAGAAGGCCGCCTGGTAGTCCTTGTCCGCCATGTGCCGCCGCAGGCTCTCCGGCAGTCCGAGGAGGGCGATGCGCGCGTCCTCGGGGTTCTTGGCCGCGAGGGCGGCGGTCAGCGTCTCAGCGTCGCGTTCGCCCTGGTACGCGCTCTGGCCCGTCGCCTCCCAGTCCAGCCGCACGCCGGGCGGCCGGTCGAGGGTGAGGCCGAGGACGCCGGGCGCACCGCTCAGCGCGCTCCAGCCCTGCTGCCTCGCCAGTTCGTACGCCCTGGTCGTGCGGGCGTCCATGTCGCGGACGTCGTCGAGCGCGGCGGCGATGAGGCCGGGCAGCGAAGTGACCGCGACTTCGCTGCCCCATTTCTGCATTTTCTGCTGTATGAGCGGACTGTGCCGGGCCAGCAGATCATGAAGCTGTCCCAGTCGTTTGGTCAGCTCCTTGAGATTCTCGGGATCGACTCCGACGAACTCCCCCACGGCGATCCTTCCCAATGCGGCGGCTACGAGGCGGCTTTGCGGCGCTCCGCCTCCTCCACACGGGCGATCAGGTGCGGCTGCTCGGTGAGCACGGCGTCGAGCAGCCTGGTGAGCTGGGCTCTGCGGGCGTTCCAACCGGCTGCCCAGCGGTCGGCTGCCTGGCCCTGCCAGGTGCGGTCTCCGAACATCGTGGGGACGGCGGTGAGCGCCTGGAGAACCTCCCGTACGGCGGTGGCGGCCACGGCCATGTCCGCCCTGCATTCGGCGATCTCGGATGACGTCACAGGCCCTCCCGTCTTTCACGGCTGACGCACCGTAAAGCCTAAGGAAAGGCCGATCGCTCAGCCAGGCATATTGCCGACGACAACCGCGATTACCGAATGCCTATGGGAGGAAAATGCCGTATTCGGCGAGATCGGCGGTGAGGTTCGGCGGCAGGGACGCGGCGGCGGAGACGTCCTCGGCCGAGACGAAGCCGCCGACCTGGTCGCGTACGCGCACGATCTGTTCGGCGAGCGCGGGGGTCAGGCCGGGCAGGCCGGCGATCACCGCGGCGGGGGCGCGGTTGAGGTCGACCAGGCCGCCGTCGTCGTACTGCCGGGGCAGGTCGGGCCGCCCTATCCGCAGTTCGCGCGCCAGCGCGGGGTCGCGCTCCGCGAGTTCCCTGGCCTGCTCGCGCAGGGCGCGGCGCTGCTGGGCCACCGCCAGCGCGTGCTCGTTGCCCGGAGCGTACGGCGCGGCGACGTCGAAGACCTGTCTTCTGACCGCGAGGGAGTGCACGGTGCCGAAGAGCCAGGGGCCGAGCACGAAGAGGACCATGGCGACGGACGCCAGAGCCGGCATCGTCGCGTCCTCGTACAACTCGGACAGGTAGATCCACGAGCCGGTGGCCGCGGCGTATCCGGCGGCGGCGGCCCCGTACCCCACGCTGCGCTTGCGGATGGCGGCGTACAGCATGCTGAAGGGAGTGCCGAATCCGCAGGTGTAGAGCGGAGCGAGCGCCCACAGGTAGCTGGGGACGCTGGAAGGACGCCGTACGGGCGGCGGCACCGGCGGGTGAGGGATCGGGGGACGATGGGGCGGCGGCACAGGTGGTTGTGCGGGGGTCGGCGCCGGATGGGCGCCGTAGGGTCCCGGCCACTGCTGTCCGTACGGTCCCGGCTGTCCGTACGACGGATTCTGCGGCCCCTGCCGCCCGTGCTCCTGCGGCCCCTGTCGCTGAGGCCCCTGTTGGCCCTGTTGGCCCTGCGGGCGTCGTGGTCCTTGTGGTCCTTGCGCTCCGGGCGGGTAACCTCCCGGTCCCCCATAGCCGTTCATGGTCCAGACGATACGGATAAGTCGGGGTCTGTGCGGCCCTCTTCTCCCCACACGCTGTGGACAACCTGGGGATGACCGTGTGGATGATGTGGACAACCGTCGTGGTGGAGCCACGCGTCCGCTCGCCGCCGGCAGTGCGCGATGATGAGCAGTGTGGCGCGTATTCCAGGAGAAGGACCGGCCGGAGGCCAGGCCGTGACCATGCGGTCCACGGTGCACGGGCCGGAGACGCGGCAGCACCCGGAGGTCCAGCCCGACCTGCCCGCCCGCAGCCGGGGCGTCATCGCCCTGGTGGAGGAGAACTGCACCGTCTGCATGCTCTGCGCCCGGGAGTGTCCCGACTGGTGCGTCTACATCGACTCCCACAAGGAGACCCTGCCCGCGCCCGAGGGCGGCCGCCCGCGCGCCCGCAACGTGCTCGACCGCTTCGCGATCGACTTCTCGCTGTGCATGTACTGCGGCATCTGCATCGAGGTGTGCCCCTTCGACGCGCTGTTCTGGTCGCCGGAGGTCGAGTACGCCGAGTACGACATCCGCGACCTCCTGCACGAGAAGGACAGACTGGGCGAGTGGGCCGCCACCGTGCCCCCGCCGCCGGCGCACGAGGCCGGCGCGGAACCGCCCACGGAACTGTCGGCCGGTTCCCGCCCCGCGCCGGCCGGCCGTACGGCGCGGGTGAGGCCGCCGGGCGCGAGCGCGTCCGTGCCAGAGCGGGAGAACACGCGGGAGAACACGCGACCGGCGGCGGAACCCCCGCAGGCCGAGGAGAGCCGCCCGCGGCGCGAGCCGCCGAGAGCCATGCGCGACATCCGCTCCATCCGGCCGCCGGGCTCGCTGCCCAGGAAGAGCGCGTCGCCTCCGGAGAGGAAGGACGGGCCGGAGGAGGCGCGATGACCTCCCAGGCGGCGGGCTTCGCCGGGCCGATCACGGTGCCGGCGTCCGCGTCGCCCAGGTGGCGCCCTCCGTCGTGGGGGTGATGCGGATCATGGGGAACGTTCGTCCTGGCCATGCGCGTTGGTAGGGCTGGACGCACCGAGCCGTGAGGAGGAGGCGTGCACCACAACCGCCTGCGCACCGCGGCCCTGCTGGGGGCGCTGACCGCGTCGCTCCTGGTGGCCGGGGCCTGGCTCGGGGGTGGCACGGGCGCCCGGATCGCGGTCGTGGCCGGCCTCGTGGTCAGCGGCGTCGCCTACTTCTGCGCCGACAGGATCGCGCTGTCGGCGATGCGGGCCCGGCCCGTGGCCGAGGTGGAGCAGCCGGTCCTCTACCGCGTCGTCCGCGAGTTGTGCACCGAGGCCCGCGCGCCGATGCCCCGCCTGTACGTTTCCCCGACCATGCAGCCCAACGCGTTCGCGACCGGCCGCAACCCGCGCGACGGGGCGGTGTGCGTAACGCACGGACTCCTCAAGCTGCTGGACGAACGCGAGCTCAAGGGCGTGCTCGGCCACGAGCTGTCGCACATCCACAACCGGGACATCCTGATCTCCTCGGTCGCGGGCGCGCTCGCGACGATGATCACCTATTTCGGGTACGCGGGCCTGTTCTTCGGCTCGGACGACGACGAGGGCCCGGGGTTCCTCGGCGCGGTGCTGGTGCTGGTCCTCGGGCCGGTCGCGGCCACGATGATCCAGGTGGCGATCGCGCGCTCGCGGGAGTTCGCGGCCGACGAGGCGGGCGTACGGCTGACGGGTGACCCGCTGGCCCTCGCCTCCGCGCTCCGCAAGATCGAGATGGAGGTCCGCAGGCTGCCGCTCCCGGAGAACGGCAGGCTCGCCTCCGCCGGCCACATGATGATCGTCAACCCGTTCCGTGGCACCAGGATCGGCAGGCTGTTCGCGACGCATCCGCCGGTGGCCGCGCGGATCGCCCGTCTGGAGCGGATGGCCGGCTACCGCCGCTGACGTGCCGCGACCTCCCTATCAGGAGCGCTGGGTGACCGGGTCGGTCTCCGCCGCGCCGAGCGCGGGCAGCCCGTCGATGCTCTCCCTGTTGTGCTTGGCGCGGTAGTCCCGCCGCTGCTGGACGTCCTTGCGCTCCGCCCACTCGTCGAGCAGCGTGCGGTCCTGCTCGTACGCCATGAAGGGCACGGAGTATCCGCACGAGTCGGCGATGCGGTCGCAGCTCACGACGATGACCGACCGCACCCCGGGGTGCGGCCCGAAGAGCGTGAGCAGTTCCGCGAAGTCGGCGTCCCCGGGGGTCACGACACGACCGGAGCCGAACAGCCGGACGATCTTGGGTGGCCCGCTGAAGGCGCAGAACATCAGCGTGACGCGGCCGTTCTCCCGGAGGTGGGCGATGGTCTCCACGCCGCTGCCGTCGAGATCGAGATAGGCCACCGTGGTGTCGTCGATGACGGCGAAGGTGTCGGCGTATCCCTTGGGCGACACGTTGACGTGACCTCCCCGCTCCGGGGCGGTCGCGACGAAGAAGACCGGCTGCGTGGTGACGAACTCGCGCAGCCGGTCGGTGAGCTTCTCGTAGATCTTGCCCATAACGGGACAATAACCCGCATCACTCCCTGGGCCCACCGCATTTCCACAGACGAGACGAGGCGGGGCCGTCGCGGGCGCCCGCCTCCTCTCGTCTCCGCCGGTGCCGTGGCGGTGCGGTGACGGTCCGTCCGTCAGGCGCCGGGATGCAGCACGCGGCTCAGGAACCCGCGGGTCCGCTCGTGCTGCGGGTCGGCGATGACCTGCTCGGGCGGCCCGTCCTCGACGATCACGCCGCCGTCCATGAACACCACGCGGTCGGCGACCTCGCGGGCGAATCCCATCTCGTGGGTGACGACCAGCATCGTCATGCCGTCCTCCGCGAGTTGCCGCATGACCGACAGCACGTCGCCCACCAGTTCGGGGTCGAGCGCCGAGGTCGGCTCGTCGAACAGCATCAGCGAGGGGTTCATGGCGAGCGCGCGGGCGATCGCCACCCGCTGCTGCTGGCCGCCGGACAGCTGGGGCGGGTAGGCGTCGATCTTCTCGAGGAGGCCGACCTTCTCCAGGTTCTCCCTGGCGACGCGGTCGCACTCGTCCTTGCGCCGCTTGAGCACCCGCTCCTGGGCGATCGTGACGTTGCGCCGCACGGTCAGGTGGGGGAACAGGTTGAACTGCTGGAACACCATGCCGATGCGCCGCCGGGCGGCGTCGATGTCCACATCGGGGTCGGTCAGGTCGACGCCGTCGACGACGACCGTGCCCGAGGTGGGCTGCTCAAGCAGGTTCACGCAGCGCAGCAGCGTCGACTTGCCCGAGCCGGACGGCCCGATCACGCACACGACCTGGCCGCTCTCGACCGTGAAGTCGACGCCCTTGAGCACTTCGAGCTTCCCGAACGACTTGTGCAGGTCACTGATCTTGACGGTGCTCATCGGCCCGCTCCCTGACGTGCTTCGAGCCGCCTAGCGACGTACCCGAGGGGGATCGTGATCAGCAGGTAGGTCAGGCCGGTCGCGAGGATCGGCGTGGGGTTGGCGTGGGTGGAGGCCTGGTCGTTGCCGAACTTCGCCAGCTCGACCTGCGCGGCCGTGACGCCGAGCATCAGCACCAGCGACGAATCCTTCAGCAGGGAGACGAGCTGGTTGGTGAGCGGCGGCAGCACGATCCTGATCGCCTGCGGGATGACGATCGACACCATCGCCCGCATGTGCGGCATGCCGAGCGAGCGCGCCGCCTCCATCTGCCCCTTGGGCACCGCCTGGATGCCCGCCCGGAAGTTCTCCGCCATGTACGCCGCCGAGACGACGCCGAGCCCGAGCGCGGCGCTGCCGTAGACCCCGCCGGGCAGCTCGAAGCCGGGGAACGCCAGCGGCAGGCTGCCGATCAGCAGGAAGATGAGCAGCATCGGCAGGCCGCGGAAGATCTCGATGTAGATCGCCGAGACCCACCGGTACGGCGCGACCGTGGACAGCCGCATCAGCGCCAGCACCAGGCCCACGACGAAGCCGAGGACGAAGCCCGACACGGTGTAGATCACGGTGTTGCGGAGCGCCACCGTGAACAGTTCGGGCAGGCCCTGACGGGCGACGTCGAGGTTGAAGAACGACTGGCCGATCGCCTTCCAGTCGGCCAGGGCGGCCAGGACGACGACCACGACCAGCAGCACGGCGTACTGGACGCCCCGGCTGACGCGCTGCTTCTGCCGCGGGCTGAGCCCCTTGGGGGGCTCAGGCGGGGAGGCGTCCCGCTGTTCGGTCACAGCACTCATGACCCGGCGGCTGGCGACTCGGTTCCGGTCGAAGCGCCGTCGGACGCGCCACCCGAGGCGGCGCCGGGCTCGGTGCCGAACCACTTCTTGTAGATCTCGTTGTAGGTGCCGTCGGACTTCGCGGCGGCGAGAGCCTCGTCGACGACCTTCTTGAGCGCCTCGTTGTCCTTCTTCATGCCGATGCCGTACTGCTCACCGGTGTCGAGGCTCGCGACGTGCTCGAACTTGGCGCTGACGTCGGGCTTCTTCAGCCAGGTCAGCACGACCGGGAGGTCCTGGACGATCACGTCGGCCTGGCCGGTCTGGAGGCCGAGCAGCTCCTTGGGGGAGTCGGCGAACTCGATCGGCTCGAAGCCCTTGCTCTTGACGTAGTCGAGGCCGGTCGTCGACGCCTGCGCGCCGAGCTTGAGGTTCTTGGCCTTGACGTCGTCCAGCGAGGTGATCCCGCTGCCCTTCTTGGCCATCAGCGCCTGGGTGGCGTCGAAGTACGGCTCGGAGAAGAGCAGGTTCTGCTGCCGCTCCGGGGTGATCGTCATGCCCGCGGCGGCCACGTCGCACTTGCGGGCGTTCAGGGCGGCGCCGCTCTTGATCGCGGCGAAGTCGATGTCCACGATGTCCTGGGTCACGCCCAGCTTCTTCGCGACCAGGTCGACGATGTCCACGTCGAACCCGACGACCTTGTCACCCTGGTTGAACTGGAACGGCTCGTACGGGATGTTCGTACAGGTCGTGATCTTGCCGGCGTTCACGAGGGCGACGCCGCCCGGGGCGGCCGATGCCGTCTGCGTGCCGGAGCCGGCGGAGTCGCTCCCGCAGGCGGATACGGCGAGGGTCGCCGCAAGTACCGTCGCGCCGATGCTCGCCGCTTTCCGATAGGTGGACCGGGGAGCCACACGGGCCTCCTTGATGTGGTGCGGAATGTCCGAAGCGCAGTTTAAGCGTCCCTTATGACGGATTGAGCACTCCATGGGTCGGAGCCCGTAACGTCGGTGAAACATGGTGTCAGGGACGGATGCCTTCGGTGAGCACATTGAAACGCTCCAGCATCACGGCCAGCAGCCGCACGTCCTCTTCCGGCCAGGCGGCGAGCAGCGTGCGCAACTGGCCCTCGCGGGCCGCCCGCGCGTCGTGGAGCCGCCTGCGGCCCTCGGGAGTGAGGGCAAGCAGGTGCGCCCGGCCGTCCTCCGGGTCAGGGCTCCGGCGGATCAGCCCCAGTTCGTCGAGCACCTTGAGCTGGCGGCTGATCGTCGCGCGGCCGACCCGGAGATAGGCCGCCAGGTCGCTGGACCGCATCGGCGAGCTCTGCTCGATGCGGACCAGCAGGCCGTACGCGCCGGAGTCCAGCTCGGGATGCACCTTGCGGCCCATCTCGGCGGAGAACGCCTGGGCGCGCCGGAGCAGGATGGCGAGCTGCCGCTCGACGTCGCAGTACGCCTCGCGCTCGCCGGCCGTCTGCGGCCGGGGGGCGATCTCCGCCTGCGTCATGGCCTGGCTCCTTCTGACTGTGGTGGGCAGGGCTGTGGTGGGCGGGGCTGTGGTGGGCGGGGCGTTCAGCCTTCAGCCGCGCACCGCTTGGATGTCCAGCTCTACTTTCAGTGTCGCGCCGATCAGCGAGATCCCGGCCTGGACGACCTGGTTGTAGGTCATCGCGAAGTCCTCCCGGCGCAACTCGGTGACCGCGTGGAAGGCCGCCCGCAGCCCGCCCCACAGGTCCGGGCCCGCGCCCAGATATGTGAGATCGAGATCGACCGGGCGGCTGACGCCGCTCAGCGTCAGCACGCCGTGCACCGTCCACCGGTCGGGACCCGCGGGTGACAGCCCGGTGCTCCGGTACGTGATGACGGGGTGCACCGGGACGTCGAGGAAGTCCGCGGACCGCAGATGATCATCGCGCATCCGGCTGCCCGTGTCGACGGACGCCGCGACGATCTCGGCGGTGACCGACGACTCCTCCGGGGTGGCGCCCATGTCGATCCGGCCGGAGAACTCGGTGAACCGCCCCTGCACGCTGCTGAGACCGAGATGCCGGGCCGTGGCCGAGACCTTCGAGTGCTCGGGGTCGATCGTCCACACGCCGGGCGGCGGGAGTTCCGTGCCGCCCTGCCGGGCCAGCACCAGCGTGCCTGCCTCGGCGGCGCCCGAGGCGGTCGCGATCGCGGTGGACGCGGCCGGCGCGTACCCGATCGCCGTCGCGACCACCGTGTACACGCCCGGCCGCAGCGGGGCGGTGGCGACCTGCCCGTCGTCGTCCGCCTCCGCCCGCGCGACCTGACGGCCGGTCGTGTCCGTCACCGTGACGACCGCGTGCCCGACGGCCCAGCCGTCCTTGCCGAGGACCGTGGCGCGCAGTCCCCTGGGGACCGTCTCCGGGACGCTCATCGCTCGTGCCCCAGCCACACGTCGTACGGCTCGTCGCCCCGGCCGTTCAGGTCGAGCGTGCTCGCCACGGGCGGGTAGCCGCTGGCGACGATGGTGTACTGCCCGCCGGCGAGGTCGGTGAAGGCGTACTCGCCGTCCTCCGCGGTGGTCGCCACGCCCACCACGTTGCCCGCGGCGTCGAGCAGCGTGACCCTGGCGTCGGACAGCGGCACGCCGTCCCCGACGCGGACCGTGCCCCGCACCCGCGCGCCGGGCAGCAGCACGACGTCGTGCCGGGTATGGCCGCTGCCCAGCACCTCGACGGGGACGGCGGCAGGACGGTACGCCGCGCCGCTGACCGTCAGCGTGTAAGTGCCGGCCACGATGCCGGCGAAGGAGAAGCCGCCCTCGGCGTCGGTCGCGCTCGTGGCCACGACCTCGCCGCGCACGTCCGTCACGACGACCACCGCCTCGGCGACCGGCGTCCCGTCCGTCCCGCGTACGGTGCCGACGAACCGGCCGGAGGCCGCGAGCACCATGTCGAAGTCCACCGGCCGGTCGCCCACGACCAGCGTCGCGACCTGCGGCTCCCGGTCGCCCGCCGACGCGATCAGCACGTACGTCCCGTCGCGCGGCGACCGGAGCGCGTAGCCCCCGTCGTCCCGGGTCACCGTACGGCCGAGCTGGTGGCCGCGCGCGTCGATCAGCGTGAGCGTGGCGCGGCCCACGGGCACGCCGTCCTGCCCCCTGACGAACCCGCGGACCTCCACGCCGCCGGGGCCGTGCGTCTCCAGGGCGACGGCGGCGTACGGCTGGGCCTGCGCGGCGGTGAGAACCCGCGCGTTCAGCGGCTGGGTGAGGCCGTGGCCGTTCGGCGAGGCGATCTCGGCGCCGCCCGTGCTCGGCGGCTGCCCGTCGCGCTGTGCGTCCCGCTGAGCGGTGTGCTGAGCGGCGTGCTGTGCGTGGCGTCCGGGCGTGGCGCCGTTGCGCTGGGGGGAGATGCCGATGGTTGGAGCCGCATCGGGTTCCTGTGCGTCGGAGCGGACGCTGACCGCGCTGGTCCGCAGTGCGACCTCCTTGACGAACAGGACGGCGATCAGCGCCAGGAAGGCGGCCGGCGCGGCGTAGAGGAACAGATCGCCGACGCCGTGGCCGTACGCGCTCTTCACGACGGTGCGGACCGGGGCGGGCAGCGCGGACAGGTCGGGGATCGAGCCGCTTTCCGCGCCGGTCCCGCTGACGCCCAGTGCCGACAGGCCCTCCTCCAGGTAGTTCTTGACGCGGTGGACCAGCACGGCGCCCAGCACAGACACGCCGATCGCGCCACCGAGGGAACGGAAGAACGCGACCAGTGCGCTGCCCGCGCCGAGGTCCTCCGCCCGCACCTCGTTCTGCACGGCGAGGACGAGGTTCTGCTGGGTCATGCCGATGCCCACGCCGACGAGGAACATGAAGACGGCCACGATCCAGTAGTCGGTGTCGTACCGCAGCATGCCCATGAGCGCGAAGCCGGCGGTGAGGAAGAACGTGCCGGAGACCAGGAAGGACTTCCAGCGGCCGGTGCGGGTGATGATCTGCCCGGAGATGGTCGAGGAGAGCGCGAGGCCGAGGATCATCGGCAGCGTCATGAGGCCGGCCACGGTGGGCGTCTCACCACGGGCGAGCTGGAAGTACTGGCTGAGGAAGGTCGTCGCGCCGAACATGGCCACGCCGACCAGCACGCTGGCGACCACGGCGAGGCTGACCGTACGCATCCGGAACAGGCGCAGCGGGACGATGGGCTCACGGGCCTTCGACTCGACCAGGAGGAACAGCGCCGCGAGGACGACGGCCCCGCCGACCATCGCGCCGGTCTGCCACGACAGCCAGTCGTACTTGTTGCCCGCGAAGGACACCCAGATCAGCAGCAGCGAGACCGAGGCGGCGATGAGGACCGCGCCACCCCAGTCGATGCGCACCTCGCGCTTGACCACGGGCAGGTGCAGGGTCTTCTGCAGCACGATCAGCGAAATGATCGCGAAGGGCACGCCGACGTAGAAGCACCAGCGCCAGCCGAGCCAGTCGGTGTCCACGATGAGGCCGCCGATCAGCGGACCGCCGATCGTGCCGACCGCGAACACCGCCCCCAGGTAGCCCGAGTAGCGCCCCCGCTCCCGTGGCGAGATCATCGCCGCCATGATGACTTGGGTGAGCGCGGTGAGGCCGCCGACGCCCAGGCCCTGCACCACCCGCGCAGTGATCAGCATCGTGGGGTTCTGCGACTGGCCGGCGATGATGGAGCCGATGACGTACACGCTCAGGCCGATCTGGATGAGCGCCTTCTTGCTCGTCAGGTCGGCCAGCTTGCCCCAGATCGGCGTCGAGACCGTCGCAGCGAGCAGCGTCGCGGTGATCACCCAGGTGTAGGTCGTCTCGTCCGCCTTCAGGTCCACCATGATGGTGGGAAGCGCGTTCGCCACGACGGTCGACGACAGGATCGCGACGAACATGCCGAGCAGCAGCCCCGAGAGCGCCTCCAGGATCTCCCGGTGCGTCATTCCCGGGGCCGCCGTTCCCGGCGGCGTCTCCCTGGTCATCGTGTTCGCCACCGCAGCCCCCTCCGCTAGTACTTAGTTTCCCTAAGCAATCGTAGGTGATCGTTGCTCGGGGCAACCAAACCGCCGGAGGCACGCGGGTGGTCCGGAGATGACGAAGGCCCTGAACTCGCAGTTCAGGGCCTTGATCCGCGCGTCAGGCTGTGACGCGTATCACCGATAGTTGACGAACTGGAGGGCGAGGTCGAGGTCCTTGCCCTTGAGCAGGGAGATCACCTCCTGCAGGTCGTCCTTCTTCTTGGAGCTGACCCGGAGCTCGTCGCCCTGGATCTGCGCCTTCACGCCCTTCGGGCCCTCGTCCCGGATCAGCTTGGAGATCTTCTTGGCGTTCTCCTGGTCGATGCCCTCCTTGAGGGACACCATCAGGCGGTACTCCTTGCCGGACAGCTTCGGCTCGCCCGCGTCCAGGATCTTCAGGGACAGGTTGCGCCTGACGATCTTCTCCTTGAAGACGTCGAGCACCGCGTTGGCGCGCTCCTCGCTGTTCGCCCTGATCTCGATGTCCTTCTGCCCCGACCAGGAGATGCTCGCGCCGGTGCCCTTGAAGTCGAAGCGATGCCCGACCTCCTTGACCGTCTGGTTCAGGGCGTTGTCGACCTCCTGGTGGTCGATCTTGCTCACCACGTCGAAACTGCTGTCGGCCATCGGTGTCCGTGTCCTCTCTCCGTTAGCCTTCGAGATTAGTGGGCGGCGATGTGATCAGAGGTCCATCCTCATGACGACGCGGGGCCCCACATCGACCCCGAGAACCCGTTCGTGCTCGACGAGCTCGGTGAGCTCCGGTCCCCACTCGTCGGGTCGTACGACGCGGAAGCCGCGACGGGCGTACCAGGGGGCGTTCCACGGCACATCCCGGAACGTCGTCAGCGTCACCGCGGCGCTCCCGGCCCGCGCGGCCGCCGCCAGGACGGCGTCGAGGAGCCGTATGCCGATTCCCCGGTTGCCGTGCTCGGGGCGTACGGCGATCTGTTCGAGGTGGGTCAGGCCGTCGATCACCCCGACCAGGGCGAACCCCACCGGCGGCCGGCCCGCCACGATGACACGCCCGGGGTCGTCGCACCCTTCCACGACCGTGGGGCCTGGCGGGAAGACGATGCCGAGCGGCACGAACATGCGGTCCGCCGCCCTCTCGATCGCCGCCAGGGCCGCGAGATCCGCCGGCTCAGCCTGTCTGATCACCATTCCACTATGGCCTCGGCCTGCCGCTTCCGCTCCTGGGTTTCCGGGCCGTCCGCACCCCGGCGATCATGCGTGGAGACCGCGCCGGAACCCATGTCACGTGCACCCGGGAAGTCCGCTATTCTTCTACCTGTCGCCGCGTCGAGCGGAAGACAAGGCAGGTTGCCCGAGTGGCCAAAGGGAGCGGTCTGTAAAACCGTCGGCTCAGCCTACCCAGGTTCGAACCCTGGACCTGCCACCAGCAGAACAGCAGCTCAGAGGCCCTCCGGGGCCTCTTCTGCTTTCCGGCCTATGCAGTCGGCCGTCGGCGGCTCCGGTCGCGGACGTGGAGAGCGCCCCCTGCTCGCCTGCAACGATGACCGCATGAGCGACATGGTCCTGAAGATTGCAGAACTCCGCCGACTAACCACCCTTCTCCTGGACGCCGTGGAGCGGCGACATGGCGCCCGCATCGACCTCTCACGATGGAACGTCGACTACTACTGGGACATCCCACTGCAGGCCGCTTTCGACATGGACAATGATCCAGCCCAGCACGTCGGATGCGGACAGGTCAGCGACGACCTGGCCGACCTGCACGGCGCACCTGATCGCTCCAAGAATGACGACGTGATCCTCTGGCACGACCTGATGCATCTGTCCGGGCTACTACGAGCCCTGGCCAACGTTGATCTCGCCAACACAGCTTGATTCAAAAGCCTCCGGCTCCGGGATGTGGCCAAGCGGGAGAGCGCGGGCCGTAGGTGGCTGATGTAGAGCCCGCGCATCCCTCCTGCCATCGACCCGGGCAAGCCCAGCAGACCAGCTCCTACGGTTCAATCCCGTCTGTGACCCATGGCGTCCGATGACCGGTCAGCTCCTGGTATCCCGGCGGCGGCTTCGCTCTCGAGCTGGCCCTCAGCTGGACCGCCGTACAGCAGGCGAACGGCGCCGAGGTCGGCGAGAACCCGTACGACCATCTGCCGCTCGACCAGGCGGACGTCGCCGCCACCGGAACCACCCTCGACTTCTACCAAGAGCGCCTGGCCCACGACGGCGAGGACCCGCACTGGCAGGCCTTGAACTTCGCCGAACTGCTGGACGACCCTCCGGCGCCGTTCCTGCACCTCGACGGCTGGTACGACTACCACCGCAGCTACTGCTGGCAGGACTTCGAGCGCCTGAACCGGAACACCGGCGACATGCCGTACCGCTTCGTCATCGGGCCGTGGCCGCACGCCGTCCTCGACCCGCGCATCTCCATGGCCGAGAAGCTCGCCTGGTTCGACACCTACGTGCGTGGCGAAGGTGGGGACCGTTTCGGCGCCCTGCGTTACTACCGCATCGGCGCCGACGCCGACTGGCACGAACTCGATAGGTGGCACGAACCGGAGACCACCGTCTTCTACGCGAGCTCCGACGAGCAGTTGCTGGCGGCCCCCGGTGACCTGGCCAAGCGGGTGGAATGGACGTACGACCCAGCCGACCCCACCCCCTCCGTCGGGTTCCTCACCATCGGCACCGGCGACGTCAGCGGCCTCTGGGACAGCGGCACCCTCGAACAACGGGAAGATGTGCGCGTCTTCACCAGTGCTCCGCTGCGGGAGCCGCTGGACCTGGCCGGCCGCGCCCAGCGCCGACCTGTTCCTGCGGGTCCTGGACGTCTACGAGAACGGGCAGGTGCAGAACGTCGCCGACGGCATCGTCCGCATCACGGATCCCGGCCTCGGCGAAGGCGTACCCGTCGAGGTCGACCTGGGCCCCATCGGTCACCGCTTCGCGGCCGGCCACCGCCTCCGTCTCGTGGTGGCCAGCGGCGCCCACCCCTACTACAACCGCAACCTCGGCAACGGAGAGCCGACCGCGACGGCCACCCGGATCCGCGTCGCTCGTCAAGCGGTCGCCGTCGGCGGCGAAGACGGTCTGCGCATCGCCTTTCCCCTGGCCCGATGACCTTGACGATCAGGGCCGGGCGAGCGGGCTCAGGTCTGGGCGTGTGCGGGCAGCCGGAGCGTGAAGGTCGAACCCTCGCCGACGACGCTGGTGGCGCTGAGCGACCCGCCGTGGGCCTCGGCGAGCTTGCGGGCGATGGGCAGGCCGAGCCCGCTGCCTCCGCTGCGCCTGTTGCGTGACTTCTCCACCCGCCAGAACCTCTCGAAGACCAGCGGGAGGTCGCCGGGCGCGATCCCGCTGCCCGTGTCGGCCACGTCGACCACCACGTCGCCGTCCTCGCGGCGGGCGAGCAGGCGTACGGTGCCGCCCGGCGGGGTGTGCCGTACGGCGTTCGAGACGAGGTTGCCCACCGCCTGGCGCAGCCGTACGGGGTCGGCGACCAGGTGGAGGCGTCCGTCGGCCCGCGTCATCAGCGTGACGCCGGCCGCCGCCGCGCCGCCTCGGTGCGCGGTCGCGACCTGGGCCAGCAGGTCGGCCACGTCGACCGGCTCGGCGTGCACTCTCAGCTCGCCCGCGTCGGCCACCGCCAGGTCCTGCAGGTCGTCGATGACGCGCTGGAGCAGCAATGCCTCCTCCAGCAGCGACGACACGAGTTCCGGATCGGGGTCGGCGAGCCCGTCCTGGGCGGCCTCCAGCCAGCCGCGGATGTTGCTCAGCGGCGTCCGCAGCTCGTGGGCGACGTCGCCGACCATCGCCTTGCGCAGCTCCTCCAGCCGCTCGCGCCGCTCGGCCATGGCGTTGAAGGCCGCGGCGAGCCTGCCGATCTCGTCCTTCCCCCTGACCTCGACGCGGGCGGCACGCCCTTCCTGCATGTTCCGTACGGCGTCGGTGAGCGCCCGCAGGGGGCGGCTCAACCGGGTTCCGGCCATGACGCTGGCCGTCACGGTGATCAGCAGCACGAGGGCGGCCACTCCGGCGATGCGGGCCTGGTTCTCCGGCGACAGGTCGAAGACGGTCGAGGTGTCGCCGCCGCGGCTGCTGATGAAGAGCAGCGCGGGCGGGGCGACGTACGGTGCGAGCTGCTCGCGGCGGCTGCCGGTGACGCATTCGGGGACGACGTTGCCGCGGGCGGCGTCGTCCGCCGCAGCCGCGGCGGGAGCGGCCGCGGGCACCCGTGTCCAGCTGAAGTCGAGGTTGAGCCGCACGTGCGACTCGTGCCGCCGCTCCAGGCAACTGTCGACGAGCTTCTGCAGCGCCGCGAGGGCTTTGGCCTCGGTGGTCGTCGGCCGGTCGAGGACGGTGCTCGGGCATCGGGTATCGGAGTACGGGCGCGCGTCCCGGGTGTCGAGCACGGGCCGTCCGCTCGGGCTGTCGGCGATCGTGGCGACGGAGCCGAAGGAGCCGCGCAGGCAGGCGGCGCGCTGCTCGGCGGCGACGCGCAGCGCGTCACGTTCCTTGCGCGGCAGCAGGAAGGGCCCCACGGCGCGCGGGTCGATGGGGTCGGGCGCGGCAGTCAGGGGCGAACTGGACGCGGCCGACAGGACCGTGTCGACGTGCAGCGGGTCGATCGACGCGGTCGGCCGGGCGGGCAGCTTCGCGGGCGGCCCGGCGTCGGAGTCCAGAAGCGGCACGCGCCGGTCCGTGGTGATCGTTACGCGGCGACCGGTGTCGCGCGCCAGCCGCCGCACGACCTCCGCCGCGCCGTCCCAGCCCGGGTGGGTGGCCGCGTAGCCGAGCAGGGTGTCGTACGTGCGGGCGTCGTCGGCGAGTGCCTGCCCCTGTTCCTGCCTGATCGCCACGGTGGTGCTCCGGACGGTCAGCCAGGCCGTCGCCGCGATCGAGCAGACCGACACCAGGACGGACACCGCGAGCACCCGCAGCAGCAGGCTGCGGTGGAGCGGCACGTCAGCCCGCATCGCGCGGGTCCCGCCGGTCGTCGGCGAGTTTGTAGCCCACTCCGTAGACGGTGACGAGCCGTACGGGACGGCGCGGCGCTGGCTCGATCTTCCGGCGGAGGTTCATCACGTGGACGTCCACGGTGCGGGAGGTGATGTAGCGGTCGAAGCCGTGCAGCCGGGAGAGGATCTGCTCGCGGGTGAACACCCGTCCCGGCTGGGTGGCGAGCAGTTCCAGCACCGCGAACTCGCCGGGGGTGCACTCGACCGGCACGCCGTCCACGCTGACCTCGTGGCGGCCGGGGTCCACGACCAGGGCGCCCGCCCTCAGCACCGGCGCGAGCGGCAGGGCGGGCGCGGCGGCGGTGCGGGCGCGCCTGAGCAGCGTGCGGACGCGCGCCATCAGTTCGCGCGGGCTGTACGGCTTGGTCATGTAGTCGTCCGCGCCGAGGTCGAGACCGAGCAGCAGGTCGTCCTCGGTGGAGCGGGCGGTGAGCATCAGCACCGGGAGGTCCGACTCCGCGCGCAGGACGCGGCAGACGTCCAGCCCGTCGACCCTGGGCATCATCACGTCGAGCACCAGCAGGTCGGGGGCTCGCCTGCGCACCGACTCAAGGGCCGCGCGGCCGTCGTGGACGGCGGCGACCTCGTGGCCCTCCCGCTCCAGGTAGCGGCGGAGGAGCTCGGCCTGCTTCACGTCGTCCTCTGCTATCAGGACATATGCACCCACAGATGGCGATAGTAGGTCGGTCTGGGGACCACCTCACCCCTGCTCATCTGCCCACCAAGGGTTCCTGACAAGTTCCTGACATCGCTCGTCCATCTTCTTCCGTATGAGCGAACGAACCCATCAGCGCGTGTCCGCGCGGCGCACCGCCGCCCTCTCCATCGCCGCCCTCGCCTGCGGCCTCCTCACCGCCTGCGGCGCCGCCGAGGCGGCGAGCAACCCCAGCACCCCCGCAGCCGCCCCCGCTGGCCACGCGTCAGCTCCCCGGCCGGTCGCGGCGCAGGCCGAGTCCAGGCCCGCCCGTGCCACGGAGTCCCGTCCGCAGTTGCGCCTGGACAGTTCCGAGACCGAGGTGCGGAAGTTCCGCGAGGCGTACGCCGGCTGCCTGAGCGAGCACGGCATGCCGAGCAAGGGCACCTGGCCCAAGGCGGCGGAGAAGTCCGCGCGGGCCTCCTGCGAGCACCTGCGGCCGCTGCTGCCGCCGGAGCTCGACCCGGCCAGGAACCCGGACTACGCCAGGAGCGTCCGGATCGAGGCCAAGTGTCTGCAGGACCACGGCTTCGACGTCCACCTCGTCAAGGTGGACGGCCCCGCGAAGGTCGGCTGGCGGTACGCGAGCGTCCCCGGGGACGGCGTCGACATCTCCAAGATCCAGAATGACTGCCGCGTGAAGGCGTTCGGCGGCGGCCGCGCGCTCCAGCCCGGCCCGCAGTAACCACCCGGCCCGCGGATAACCACCCGGCCCGCGGATAACCACCCGGCGCGCGGATCTCCCTGAGCCGGCCCGGAGCCGGTCCCCGGGAGATCCGCGCGGCGGTCACCGCTTCCGGACCGCGTAGGTCAGGTGGGTCACCCGCCGCGTCGCCTCAGAGCGGACCGGCTCCAGAGCCACGCGGGCCGCGTCCACGCCCTCGAACAGGCGGACCCCGGAGCCGAACAGCACGGGTGAGACCGCGACGGAGAACTCGTCGATCAGGCCGGCGTTCACGTACTGCAGGATCGTCGCGCCGCCGCCCGCGATGCGGACGTCCCTGTCGCCCGCGGCCTCGCGGGCCTGGTCGAGCGCGGTCTTGATGTCGCCGACGAAGTGGAAGACGGTCCCACCCGGCCGCTCCCAGGGGTCACGCTCCTGGTGCGTCACCACGAAGACCGGCGTGTGGAACGGCGCCTCCTCAGGCCACGCCTGCTCGCCGGCGTCGAACATGCGCTTGCCCATCACGCTCGCGCCCGTGCGTTCGAACGTCTCCCGCACGATGTCGTTGTCGCGCCCTTCCTCGCCGCCCGAGCCGAGCTTCAGGTTCTCCCGGAAGAACCGTGTCGGGAAAACCCACTGCTGCAGTTCCATCCACTGCCGCCCCATCAGATCGTCGAGGGACTCGGGTGCGATGAAACCGTCCAGCGACATCGAGACGCTGAAGAACACCTTCCCGGCCATCAGCCCTTCGCTCCCCTCGAACCGATCTCGGCGACGTAGGCCGCCAGGTTGCCGAGGGTCTGCCGGGCGCCCTCGATCGCGTGGTATTTCTCGACCGCTTCGTCGCGGGACTCCTTGGTGGGGAACACCGTGCGCATCTCGATCCGGGTCGCCGCTCCGTCGGGCGCGAACGTGAGGACCGACTCGAAGGCGTTCGGGTCGTCGCGGCGCTCACCGTGCAGCAGCGCGATCCGCTCCGGCGGGGCGATCTCGGTCCAGGAGATCCACTCCTGGTAGTCCGTCCCGTCCGGTCCGTGCATCACGAAGTCCCACTCTCCGCCGACGCGGAACTCGAACGCCCGCGTGGTGGTGCTGAACCCCTCCGGTCCCCACCAGCGCGACAGGTGCCGGACTTCGGTGAACGCCTCGAACACCAACTCCCGTGGGGCGCTGATGACCCGGGAGATCACGATCTCTCGGTCGGCCGTCACCGCCTGCGCCGGCGCGGCGCGTCCTGTCTCTGCCACCGGTCATTCCTCCTGCCTTGCCTGCTTGAGGTCCTGCACGTACGCGTCCAGCCGGTCGAAGCTCTCGTTCCAGAACCGCTCGAACCCGCCGGTCCACTCGTGGACCGGTCGCAGCCCCCGGGCGTCGAGGCCGTACAGGCGCTGTTTGCCGACCTTGCGGTCCCGCACCAGCCCGACCTCCCTGAGCACCCGCAGGTGCTTGGACGCCCCCGGCTGGGTCATCCCCAGCTCCTGGGCCAACTCCGTCACCGGCCGCTCACCCGCCCGCAGCAGCGCCAGGATCTCCCGGCGCTGCGGCTCGGCGATCGCGTTGAAGACGTCCGACGTCGTCGCTGCTCGTGCCATGCGGGCAATCATATTCCCATATGGGTATGCGTCAACCCGGATTCACACGCCCTCGGCCGCGACCACGGAATCGAGCGACTCGCGGACCGCGTCGATCAGCGTCCGGCTGCGGTCGAGGGCGTCCCGCAGCCCCGCCGCGGGGGGCGAGCCCGCGCTCTGGTGCAGGACGACGCCGAGGACCAGCCACGTACGGCCGCCGGCCGAGGCCTTGGCCGCCCACATCAGGGCGCCGCCGGCCGGCGTGCTTGAACCGGTCTTGAGGCCGATCACGCCCGACGTGCCCAGTAGCGCATTGGTGTTGACGATCGTGCCGGGAACCCCGGGGATCGTGGCCCTGGGCTTGGCCACGATCGAGCGGAACACCGGGTTCTTCATCACCTTCCTGGCCAGCCTCAACTGGTCCACGGCGGTGCTCACGGTCGTCGGCTCGATGCCGCTGGCGCCGGTGTAGGTGGTGCGGGTCATGCCGAGGGCGGCGGCGGCCCGGTTCATCTTCGCCACGAACGCCTCCTGCGTTCCCGCGTCCCAGCGGGCGAGCAGGCGGGCGATGTTGTTGCCCGAGGGGATCAGCATCAGTTCGAGCATCTGCCGTTCGGTGAACCGCTGGCCTTCCCTGACCGGCGCGCTCGACTCCTCGCGGGACAACGACTCGTCCGCGGCCTCCCTGTCGACCTCGATGACCGGTCCGGCCGCGGCCCCCTTCAGCGGATGCTCGCTGAGGATCACGTACGCGGTCATCACCTTGGTGACGCTCGCGATCGGCACCGGCTCCTGTGTTCCCTTGCTGCCGAGATCGCCGAGACCTTCGACCATGACGCTCGCCTGGCCCTCCTCGGGCCAGGGCAGCGCCATTCCCGCCGCGAGGCCCTCGCTCACGTCGCCCGAGGGGAATCCGAAGCAGCCGGAGACGCCGGTGGCGACGAGGACGAGGGCCCACAACGAGGCCGCGAGGCGGAGGGCGCCGAGGCGGCGGACCGGGTGCTCTCCGGCGGAAACGGGGGACGGGCTGGCTGTGGACATGGGAGGCGCCTCCAGGTGGTCGGTGCGCCGTATGCGCACGTCAGCCACCTTGGGCCGGGCGAATTTCCGTGCTGCCGATGTGGGGCATCAGCGGTCGCTCGAATCACGCGCTGCTGTGTATCCGCCGTGTATCGGCTCCCGGGCAGCGGCCGCCGAGGTCAGCGGTCGCCGGGGTCAGCGGTTGCCGGGGTCGGGCAGTCGCGGGTGGCTTCCGAGGCGGACGGTGGCGACCGCGCCGCCGTCCGGAGCGTTGGCGAAGCCGAGGGCGGCGCCGATCACCCGCGCCTGGCCGAGTGCGATGGTCAGGCCCAGGCCGTGGCCCCTGCCGCGTTCCTGCGCGTCCGTACGGAAGCGCCGCGGCCCTTCGGCCAGCAGCGAGGCGGGGAATCCGGGTCCGTGGTCGCGCACGACGATCGTCGTGCCCCGGACGGAGACCTCGACGGGAGCCCGACCATGGCGATGGGCGTTGGCGACCAGGTTGGCGATGATCCGGTCGAGACGCCGGGGGTCGGTGTCGGCCATGGAAGGATCGGCCACCTCCACCCGGGCGGGGAGCCCGGTGCGGCGGACGGACTCCTCGACGACCTCGCCCAGCGGCACCGGCACGTGCTCGGCCCGCTCCGCGCCCGCGTCCAGGCGGGAGATCTCCAGCAGGTCCTCGACGAGCACGCGCAGCACCCGCACGCGGTCGCGTACCAGTTCGGTGACCTCCCCCTCCGGGAGCAACTCCGCCGAGGTGATCAGGCCCATCAGCGGCGTACGCAAATCGTGGGCGACGTCCGCGGTGAAGCGCTGCTCGGCCAGTAACCGCTCCTGCAGCGCGCTCGCCATCGAGTCGACGGCCGCCGAGATCTCACTGATCTCGTCACGGGTCCGGCTGCCCGCCCCGATCCTGGCGTCGAGGTCTCCGCCCGCGATGCGCCGGGCCGTTCCCGCCACGCGTCGCAGGCGCCGGTTCGGCAGTTCGGCGGCGAGCGCCGCGAGGGGCACCACGATCGCGAGCGCGGCCAGCGTGGCCAGCACGATGTGCCGGTCGAGTGCCTGGAGGCTGCGCCGCTCGGGGCCCATGTCGACCTTCACGGCCGTCACGCGACCGCCGTCGCGGACGGCCGCCCACATCCAGGGCTCGTCGGGTTTCGTGTCGTCGTACCAGGTGGCGGACTCCCAGAATCCCCCGGATTCCCCGGACGCCATCTGGCGCAGCAGTTCCGGCGGGAGAGTGCCCGGGTCCTCGACGGACGTGCCGGGCACGTCCCCGCCGCCGTTCGCCTGGTCGACGGCGGACTGGAGCGCCTCGGCCCTGCCCGCGTTGAGCGACCAGTCGTAGGTCGTCGTGTGCACGAGCACCCCGACCGCCACGGCGACCGCGCAGGAGGCCGCGGCCGCCAGTGCGGCGATCTTCCACCTGAGCGACCTGGGGTCCAGCAGCGACAGAGGGTTGCCACGGCGGGTCTCGGCGCTCACATCAGCGCCGCAGCTTGTAGCCGAAACCGCGGACGGTCTCGATGCGGTCGGTGCCGATCTTCTTGCGCAACCGCTGCACGCACAGGTCCACCACGCGGCTGTCACCATCCCAGCCGTAGTCCCAGACGTTGCGCAGCAGCGTCTGCCGGTCCAGCACGATCCCCGGATTGGCCGCGAACTCCAGCAGCAGCCGGAGCTCGGTGGGGGCGAGCGCGACGGGCTCGCCGGCCAGGCGCACCTCGAGGCCCTGGGTGTCGACGGCCAGGTCGCCGAAGACGAGGTCCCCGAAGACGAGGTCACCGAAGACGGGCGCGGGCTCCGGGGAGTCGTCCGGCCCTGACACGGGAGCGGGCGCCGGAGCGGGCTCGTGACCGGACTCGTGACCGGGGGCGAAGGTGGCCCGGCGCAGCAGCGAGCGGATCCTGGCCACCAGCACGCCCGTGTCGACCGGCTTGACGACGTAGTCGTCCGCCCCCGCCTCAAGGCCCGCCACCACGTCCAGCGAGTCGCCGCGCGCGGACATCATCAGGATCGGGATGAGGCTGGTCTCCCTGACCCTGCGGCACAGGCTGATGCCGTCCAGGCCGGGCAGCATCACATCGAGCAACAGCAGGTCGTGCCGTCCCTCCCGGAAGAGCTCCAGGCCGGTCAGGCCGTCCGCGGCCGTCGACACCTCGTAGCCGTAGCGTGCCAGGGACATCCCGACCGTCTTACGGATCACCTCGTCGTCCTCGACGAGCAGCACGGTGACAGGGGCCTGCGGCCCGCTTCTGGCATCCAACCCGACGTGCCCCCCAGACGCGGCGAATACAGAGGCGGCGAATAGCGCGTTTGCGAGCTTATGCGGACAAGGCCGGTGCTCCCCTCCTCAGGAGGCCGGGGGCGGCGCGGGCTTCCAGTCGGGGTGACCCGGCATCGGGGGCACCTTGGCCCCGTAGAGCCAGCCCTCGATGTAGGAGGTGAGGTCGCGCCCGCTGACCTTGTTGGCCACGTCGATGTAGTCCTGGGTCGTCGCGGATTTGCCCAGGTAGCGGTCGTAGAACGTCTGCTCGATCTTCTTGAACACGGAGTCGCCGACCTGGTGGCGCAGGCCCGCGAGCATCAGCACGCCCCCGTTGTTCCCGCCGGTCAGCACGTCCTGCGCGGTCTTGAGCCGCGCGGGGGGCCCGGATTCGATCCGCTTGCCGAACTCGAACTCGTAGCGCTGCTTCAGGACCTCGTCGAGGTCGCGATGCAGCTTGTCCACCGAATAGAGCAGCTGGTAGTAGTCGGCGTGGCCCTCGCTGATCCACATGTCGTTCCAGGTGCGTACGGAGACGGCGTCGCCGAAATACTGGTGGACCAGCTCGTGGATCATGGTCGGCGCGATCTCCTCGGCCGGGCGCGTCAGTCCTTCGACGCTGAACGTGGAAAGCGTCGCGGACTCGAGGGCGACGCCGTCGTAGTCTCCCGGCACCCCCAGCACCCCGTAGGTCTCGAACGGATACCTGCGGCCGATCTCCTTCTCCACCCAGGCGACCTGGGCGGGGATGTCGTCCACCCGGGCCTTCGCCGCCTTGTACCTGGCCGTCGCGAGGTAGCTGCGGATCGGCAGGCCGTGGGGCCCGCGCGCCGTCACCTTCGTGAAGCGGCCCACGGCGACCTGGGCCACATGGGTCGGGATGGGATCGCGGGTGGTGTAGGTGTAGGTCGTACGGTCCCCGGTGGTCTTGCGCGACCGCAGTGTCCCGCTCGCCACGGCCTGGAGATTCTTGGGCGTGGTGACGCGGAAGGTGAAGCGGGCCTTGTCGCTGGGGTAGTCGTTGCCGGGGAAGAACATGTGGGCGCGGTCGGGCTGGCCCATGACCGCGAAGCCGTCGTCCTTGTCGAGCCAGGCCTGCAGGTAGTGCGCGTTGGGCGGGTAGGAGGGCGACCGCGTGTCGTCCGCGCGGTCGACGCGGTAGGAGACGTCGACGCGGAAGGATGCTCCTTCGCGCAGCGCGCGCCGCGGCGTGATCAGGAGCTTCTCGCCGGACACCTTGAACGCGGCCCGCTCGCCCTGCACGGACACCGAGTCGACACGGTCCACCTTCGAGTCCAGGCTGAAGCTCGACAGAGCCTGCTTCGCCGTGGCCGTGATCCGCACGGAGGAGTTCATCTTCGTCGTGCCGGGCCGGTAGTCGTACCTGACGTCGTAGGAGACGACGTCGTACCCGCCGTTCCCGAGGTAGGTGAAAAGCGGGTCACCGGCACTGTGGTTACCGGCGCTGTGGTTACCGGCGCTGTGAGCACCGGGCCTGGGCGTCCCGGCGGCCGAGGCCGCGGCGGTGGCACCGGCCCCGGCCCCGGCGGCGCACGCGGAGAGCGCCAGGGCCAGCGCGCCTGTCGCCGCCAGCGCGGTGAGCGTTCGCCGTGCGCCGCGCCCTCGCGTACGCGGGGCGGGTACGTGGGCAGAGGACATCGATGAACCACCTCCGGGGATAAGGTGCGCGGGTTCGCGCACTGCGCCCCATCGTGGGTGGTTCGTGTGTCGGCGCCGCCTGGACCGTGTATCCGCGGACGCTCAGCCATGTATCGGCGCGGGAGCGGGCCGAGGTGGCCCGGCGGACGCGCTGGTCCGCCGGGCCGGAAAGACCCCCTAGTTGACAGTGATCTTGTCGACCTCGACCGTGATGCCCTTCACCTGGGGGGTGGAGGTGCCGGTCGTGACGGTGCCGGTGCCCGAGGACACGCCCTTGACCTTGAACGAGTAGCTGAGCGTGCCGCCGGGGGCGCCCGGCGTGCTGGTGATCCGGTAGTCCTGCGTCGGCGGGCCGCTGATCTGGCTGCCGCCGGTGCCCTCGATGTTCTCGGCGCCGACGGTCAGGCCGTACTCCGCGCCGGGGTCACCGGGCAGGTTCGCCGGATCGTAGGCGTACGAGATGTCCTCCGTGCCGCCCAGGCCGATCCACTGCTGGAAGACCTTGCGGCTGCTCGTGCCGTACAGGTTGACCTGCCACTCGACGACGAGCCACGTGCTCACCCCGTCGGTCAGGGTGGCGACGTAGACGCCCGGCGCTCCCGCGCCGTTGAGGTCGGTCCAGTACGACGCGAGCACGCCGTTCGGCTGGGCCGTGTCGGGCAGCGTCTGCGGCGCGAACTGGATGTCCGCCGAGCCGTTCGTGCCGCCCGCGACCGTGTAGCCGTTGGAGACGACACCGATCCTGTTGAACGTGCGGCCGGCGTAGGTGAACGCCGGGACGGTGAAGTTCAGCGCCTCCTCGTCGCCGATGGGCGTCGGGGCGATGCCGAAGAGCGACAGCGGCAGGTAGCCCGCCGGGCCCGTGCCGGGGGCGATGACGGGCTTGTCGGGCTGCTTGCCCGCGAGTGTCTTATTGGTCGTCACGATCTGGTTGCCGACCTTGGTCGCGCCGGTCACGCCGGTGAGCCGCAGCTTCGTGTTCAGCGTGCTCAGCGCGGTGACCTCGGCGTCCTCCAGCGTGTTGTTCTGGACCGTGACCGTGCAGGTGGACTCGCCGGTGTTCTTCGCGATGGCGGTCGGCGCGCAGGTCTGGTCGATCGGCACCGCGCCCTCCTGCCGGTAGAAGGCCACCGGCAGGTGCTGCTCCCGGTTGCCGTTGACCTGCTTGAGGTTCACCTGGCCGAAGTACTGCCCGTCGGGCAGGTCGGGTGCGGTGATCACGACGGTGATCTTCTGGCTCTTGCCCGGCTTCACCGTGAACAGCGGCGGCAGCACCGTGATGCTCGCTCCGCTGACGGTGGTGCCCGTCGCGGTGTAGACCAGCGTCTTGCCGGTGGTGTTGACGAGCGTGCGCTTGGCGGTGATCACGCCCGGCATGACGGGCGCGTTGACCGACGGCAGGTTGAGGTCGATGCGGTTCAGCGGGTCGGCGGCCGAGGCGGCGTAGTTCGCCGCGGTCTCGTCGAGGGTCAGGCCCACGTCGCCGGCCTTGGTCAGGTCGATGCGGCCGCCGCCGTAGTCGAACGGGTCGGCCGGGGTGGTCCGGTCCTCCTTGGTGACCTTCGTCGTCGCGGAGGTCTCCAGGGCCGACTTGACCTGGCCGGGCGTCCAGGTCGGACGCAGCGCGAACAGGAGCGCGGCGGCGCCCGCGACGTGCGGCGACGACATCGAGGTCCCGGCGATGACCTGGTAGAGGTTGCCTGCCGGGCCTTCCAGCGGCGACTCGGGAGTCGGGGTCATGCCTGCGAGGATGTGCAGGCCGGGCGCGGTGACGTCCGGCTTCAGGAAGTCGCCGCCGGGGCCGCGCGAGGAGAACGACGTCATCGCGTCGCCCTGCCAGGTGGTCTTCGTCCCCTGGGTGAAGCTCGCGGTCGCGCCCGGGTGGGAGCTCAGCCAGCTCAGCAGGACGTCGGTCTCCGGCTTGTCGATGTGCACGGTCGGCAGCCAGTGGTTGTCGGTCATGAGGTCGAGCGGCGTGGCGTTGTACAGGATCATGCCCGCGGCGCCGCCCTGCTTGACGGAGAATCCCTTGAGCACCCGGTTCGGGCCGCGCTGGCAGGCGACGATCTTCCCGGTGAACAACCCGGGAGGCGCCGGGCTGAGGCACAGTGGGTCGCTGTACGGCGGCGCGGAGGCGAGCACCACCGGCAGCGGCGAGGAGACGCCCCCGGTGATCGACGCGCCCTTGATCGACGGGCCGCCGGTCAGGGTGATCGTCGACTGGAAGGTGCGGCTCTGCGTCGAGGCCGCGACGGTGGTCACCCACGGGCCGCGGTGGTCCGTCGTGCTGGCGCCCGGTCCCGAGTTGCCCGCCGACGCCGCCACGAACACGCCCGCGGCGTACGCGTCGAGGAAGGCGAGTTCGACCGGGTCGCTGTAGGGGTCTGCGCCGCCGCCGATCGAGAAGTTGATGACCCGTACGCCGTCGGCGATGGCCTGCGCCACCGCGGCCACGGAGTCGGACTGGTAGCAGCCCTCCGCGCCGCAGACCTTGTAGACCGCGACG
Organism: Microbispora sp. H11081; assembly: GCF_012999535.1. GTDB lineage: Bacteria > Actinomycetota > Actinomycetes > Streptosporangiales > Streptosporangiaceae > Microbispora. The sequence continues at coordinate 69,332 of NZ_JABBWV010000014.1, read as the reverse complement.
TGCGCGGCCGGCGCGATGCCGTGAATCGAGCCGCGGTCGATGCCGAGCGGGTTGGCGTGGTCCACGGGCCCGCCCGCCGAGGTGGTGGCGGTGTGCGTACCGTGGCCGCCGGAGTCACGGGCGCTGTCCGGGTACACCTCCCCGCCCACGATCGCGTTGTACGTCGCGAGGAACGGCTGGCCGGAGATCAGCTTGCGGTTGCACGAGAAGGGGTCGGCCGCCGGGGTCAGCGGGTTGGCACCGAAGTTGCAGGTGCGCGGCGTGCCGTCCGCCTTGGGCGGGGGAGCGGGGAGCGTGCCGGGGTCGGCGAACGAGGGATGCTCCGGCCAGGCGCCGGTGTCCAGGATGCCGACGATGACGCCCTTGCCCGACGACTTGGCCCCGCCGAGCTGGTTGTAGACGGTCGGCGCGCCGATGAACGCGGGGCTGGAGTCGGTGAGGGGCTGCTCCCGCTTGTCCTCCTGCACGGCCGCCACTCCGGGCAGCTTCAGCAGGTCCGCGGCCTTGTCGGCGGGCAGGGTCAGGGCGACGCCGCCGTAGACCGTGCGGAGCTTCTGCCCCACCCTGGCGCCGGGGACCTTGTCGCCGAGTTCGCCGAGGAAGGCGTTCTCGACGTTCTCGATGTGCTTCTGGTATTTCGCCGCGTCGCCGCTCTTCGGGTTGAGCGCCTTGCCGGTGACCGACGGGCTGGTGCCGGGCAGGCCCGGCAGGCCGCCCTTGTAGGCCGCGAGCGAGTCGTAGTCGAGCTTGACGAGGACGCTCGTCTGTTGCGGCGACCGCGAGGCGAGCAGTTCTGGGTCGCTCTTGGCGAGACGCCCACTCGGCGACTTGGCGCCCTGGACGCGCTCGGCGCCCGTCACGGCCGTGGCGCTCCACGACGGCGACGGGGTGGGGCTGGGGTCGGCGGCCGCGGAGGCCGCAGGGATGATCGCTGCCACAAGGCCGAGTCCGGCGATGACCGCTGTGGTCCGTAAGTAGGGGGGTGGGGACTTCCTCGACACGACACCTCCATGGAGACCTGTGAGGCCCCGCCGCCCAGGGCGTGGAGGAACCGCGCCGCCCCCGGACATGGGAGGGCGCGAGCCCTCCCCGGTGGGCGACGGCGAACGGCCACCCGAGACGGGTGGCCGAAGCTGACTCGGAGTTTAACCAGCCATCGTTTTTCCGGCTAGATCGTTCCATGGTGTGATTTTTCGTCTGCGAACCTATTGATTTCGGTGTTTTCCCGTGCTTGCAGCATTTCGGGCATATCGTGCTGCGGTTGTCGGGACGCATCGGCGGCGGCATCTGGGTGTGCTACCACCGGACGAGCTGCCGGACGAGCTGACGGCCGGGCCCCGGTAGGGTGCCCGGATGCCTCATCGCCGACTGGCCGCGCTGGCCGCCGCCGTGATGGTCGTGGCCGCGGGCCTGGCGGTCCGGGCGCTGTTGCCCGGCGCGGTGGGCAAGTACGCGGGCGACCTTCTCTACACCCTCCTCGTGTACGCGCTGGTCGTCGTGGCCGCGCCGCGCGCCCGGCCGGTCGTGGCGGCGGCCGTGGCGCTCTGCCTGAGCTGGCTGGTCGAGTTCGCCCAGCTCACCGGCGTGCCGGCCGAGCTGTCCGCGCGCAGCGCGCTGGCCAGGCTGGCGCTCGGCACGACCTTCAACGCCCCCGACCTGTTCTGGTACGCCGTGGGCGCAGCCGCCGGCTGCGTCGTCCATGTCCTCCTGATATCGGCGCGGTTCAAATGAATATGGGACATGTTCCGAACCTCTTGGCTTGGTCCTGCGTCTGACAGACCACCGACCCACGAGATTAAGGACATGTCATGACACACCCGGCGACGGTGAAGGCCGCCGTGCTGACGGTCTTCGTCCTGGTCGGCGCCGCCCCGGCGACCCCGGCCGTCGCGGCGCCCCGCACGGACGTGGCCGCGACGGCGCACCGGACGGACGTGGCCGCCGAACTGCGCGCGCTGGAGAGGTCCTTCCGCGGCCGCATCGGCGCGTACGCGATCGACACGGCGACCGGGAGGACGATCGGCTACCGGGCGGGCGAGCGGTTCTCGCTGGCGTCCACCTTCAAGGCGGCGGCCGCCGCGGCGGTGCTGGCCCGTACGAGCGACAGGGAGCTGACGCGGAAGGTGGTCCGCTGGACCGCCGACGAACTGCAGCCGCACTCGCCGGAGACCGGCAAGCACGTGAAAGACGGCATGACGCTCGCCGAGCTGTGCCGGGCGGCGATCATCTACAGCGACAACACCGCGGGCAACATGCTGCTGAAGCGCATCGGCGGGCCGAAGGGGCTCACCCGCTACTTCCGCTCGCTCAAGGACCCGGTCTCGCGGCTGGACCGGTGGGAGACCGCGCTGAACGAGTGGTCGCCCAAGGAGCGGCGCGACACGACCACGCCCGCGGCGATCGCCCGCGACCTGCGCGCGCTCACCGTCGGCGACGCGCTCGGCGCGAAGGACCGCTCCCGGCTGGTCGGGTGGCTGCGCGCCAACACGACCGGGGACAAGCGCATCCGCGCCGGGCTGCCCAAGACGTGGATCGTCGGCGACAAAACCGGCACGGGCGGCTCGTACGGCACCGCCAACGACATCGCCGTGGTCTGGCCGTCCAAGGGCGCCGCCCCGATCATCATGGCGATCTACACGAACCGCCACGCGGCCGGCGCCTCCGCCGACGACCGGGTCGTCGCCCAGACGGCGACCGTGCTCGCGCGCGGCCTCGGCCGACTGACGTAGGACATTTATGGTGACTTATCCCGCTTTACGGTCTCATAGCCTTGTGTATAGCGATTTGGGGGGATGATCGAGTGAACAGCACGGGGAAGGTGCTGCGCCTGGCCGCCTTGGCGACGGCGGCGGGCGTGCTGGTCGCGGGCATCGCGCTGCCGGCGGTGGGAGGCGCGGGCGTCGGGTTGGTGACCGCAGTCGAGGACGTGGGCCTTGAGCCACGGGACCTCCCCGAGCCCCCGCTGGCGCAGGTCTCCGTCGTCCAGGACGTGAAGGGCCACGAGATCGCGCGGTTCTACGAGCAGTACCGCGAGGTCGTCCCGCTCGACCAGGTCGCCGACATCATGAAGACGGCCATCATCTCGATCGAGGACTACCGGTTCTACGAGCACGGCCCGATCGACCTCGAAGGCACCGCCCGCGCGCTGGCGACGAACCTTCAGTCGGGCGGGGTGGCCCAGGGAGGTTCGACGATCACGCAGCAGTACGTCAAGCAGGTGCTGCTCAACGCCGCCCAGACCGAGGAGGAGAAGCAGAAGGCCCTGGAGGCCAGTTACGCCCGCAAACTCAACGAACTGCGGTACGCGATGGGCGTGGAGAAGAAGTACTCCAAGGATCAGATCCTGGAGAAATACCTCAACATCGCCTATTTCGGCGCGGGCGCGTACGGCGTCGAGGCGGCGGCCAAGCGGTTCTTCGGGATCAGCGCGAGCAAGCTGACGCTGGCGCAGGCGGCGACGCTGGCGGGCGCGGTGCAGGACCCCAACGCCACCGACCCCAACCTGGGCAAGACCAGCCGCGACCGGTTGCTGAAGCGGCGCAACGTCGTGCTCGACCGGATGGCCGAGCTGGGCAAGATCACCACGGACGAGGCGGCGAAGGCGAAGAAGGCCAGGCTCGGCTACAAGGGGACCCCGCTGCCCGGCGGCTGTGAATCAAGCAAATATCCGTATTTCTGCGTCTACGTGCGCAACGAGATCCTCGGCAACGCCGACTTCGGCAAGACGGCCAAGGACCGCCTGGCGTTCCTCAACCGCGGCGGGCTGACGATCAGAACCACGATCGACCCCAAGATGCAGGCCGCCGCGGACAAGGCGATCAGGAAGTGGGTCAACCCGACCGACAACCCCGTGGCCGCCGAGGCGCTGGTCCAGCCCGGCACCGGGGCGATCAAGGCGATGGCCGCGAGCCGCCCGTACGGGACGCGCAAGAGCAAGAACGAGGTGTCCTACAACCTCGTGGCCGACGCCGCGCACGGTGGCGGCATCGGCTTCCAGGCCGGCTCGACGTTCAAGACGTTCACGCTGCTCACCGCGCTCAAGCAGGGCATGAAGATCAACGACGGCTTCAGCGCGGGCGCCGGTTACACCGCGCCGGCCTACTCGACGTTCAAGAACTGCGCGGGCCAGTCCATCGGCGACCCGAGCCACACCGTCACCAACGACGAGGGCTCGCCCGGCTGGCTGACCCTGCAGACCGGCACGTGGAACTCGGTCAACACCTTCTTCATGGAGCTGGAGCGGCGGGTCGGCCTGTGTGAAGTGGTCAAGACGGCCAAGTCGCTGGGCATCCACCGCGCGGACGGCGAAAAGCTCCGGGAGTACGAGACGTTCACGCTCGGCATCAACGAGATGGACCCGGTGACGGTCGCCACCGCGTACGCCGCGATCGGCGCGCGCGGCAAGTACTGCGCGCCGATGGCCATCACCCGCATCACCGACAGCACCGGGAAGACCACCGACTACCGGCCGAAGTGCCGTCAGGCGCTGGAGCCCGAGGTGGCCGACGCGGCGGCGCACATCCTGTCGGGCGTCCTGACCAAGGGCACGATGGCCGCCGTCGGCGGCATCGGCCGCGACGCCGCGGGCAAGACCGGGACCAACGACGACTCCTCCTCCGCCTGGTTCGCCGGGTTCACCCCGGACCTCGCGGGAGCGGTCAGCCTGGGCGACCCGCGCGGCTCGTCGAAGTACAAGCTGAACGGCGTCATGATCGGCGGTCGTTACTACGGCTCGGTGTTCGGCGCCAGCGTTCCCGGCCCGATCTGGAAGGACACGATGCTGGCGGCGCTGCGCGGCGTGCCTGCGACGGAGTTCACGCCCATCGACTCCGAGCGCTTCGGCGGTTGCGGCGACGGTTGCCGGAAGGTGGTGTCCGTGACGCCGCCGGCCGGAGACGACGACACGCCGGTGCAGATCCTGCCGGAATAGCCGCCGGTCACTCGTCCAGCGCGTCGGCGGTGTCGAGAACGCGGAACAGCCGGGTCAGGTTGGTCCAGCGCAGGATGCGCAGCACCTGACCGCCCGGCGCGATGAGCGCCAGGTCGCCGTCCCTCTGGCGCAGGGTGTGCACCAGGCGCACCAGCAGCCCGACGCCCGTGGTGTCGATGAACCGCACCTCGCTGAGGTCGATCGCGAGCCACGGGCCTCGGGCCTCGATGTGGGTGCGCAGCGGTTCGCGCAGGCGCCGCACCGCGTGGAGATCCAGCTCTCCGCGCAGCCCGAGCACCCACCAGCGGGTGGGGGAGGAGGGTTGTGCCGTCCACGTCTCCACGGGGGTTCCCTTCGCTCTTCTTGACGCCGGGGACCACCGGGGAGCGGGACGGGGGAGTCCGGGGGTGACCGGCGAAGCGCTTCGACGGACACGCCGACGAACGAGCTGAGCCGCACTCAGGGTAACAATCCGTCTCCGGCGCGTCGATCGGGTGGAGCAAAGATGCCACGATCGAGACAGAGATGGAGGGCTATGTCCCGATCTATGACCGCCTTTGCCGGTGACCTGGTCGTCTACGGCAGGCTCGGATTCATCCCTATGCTTGCCGCCAAATGGTAAAAGTGCGGGTTTTAGGGCGGATCGCGGCGGAGGTCGGTGGGCGCCCCGCGGACCTCGGGACCTCGCTCCAGCGCGCCGTGCTGGCCCGGCTGGTGTGCGCCCGTGGACACGTGGTGTCGACCGACCGGTTCGTGGACGACCTGTGGCGGGGGCAGCCGCCGCCACGCGCGCTGGCCGCCCTCCAGGTCTACGTCTCCAACCTGCGGCGGGCCCTGGAACCGGACCGCGCCCCCCGCGCCGTCGCCCGCGTGCTGGTGAGCGCTCCCCCCGGATACCGCCTGGCGCTGGAGCCGGACGACGTGGACGCCTGGCGCTTCCCCCGGCTGGTCGAGGCCGCCGCCGGCCTGCTCGCCGAGGGACGGCCCGACCACGCGGTCGAGGTCGTGGACGAGGCCCTGGCGTTGTGGACCGGCCCGGCGTACGCGGAGTTCACCGAGGAGGAGTGGGCCGTCCCCGAGGTCGTCCACCTGGACGAGTTGCGGGTCGTCGCGGTGGAGCACCGCGCCGAGGCCGGGCTAGCGCTCGGCCGCCACGCCGAGGTCGTCCCCGAGCTGGAGCGCCACCTCACCGCGCATCCGCTGCGGGAGAACGCCGTGCGGCTGCTCGCGATCGCCTACTACCGGGCCGGGCGGCAGGGGGAGGCCCTGGCGGTCCTGCGCCGCACGCGCGCCCTGCTCGCCGAGCAACTCGGCATCGACCCGGGGCCCGCCCTGCGCGCGCTGGAGTCGGACATCCTCGCGCAGTCCGAGTCTCTCGACATGCCCCGCACGGCCGGGCCCGTGGTTTCCAGGCCAGAGGTCACGGCTCCCGCCCCGGAGCCCGTCTCCCCCCGCATGGTCGGCCGTACGGCGGAGCTGTCCCGACTGGCCGCCGCTGCGGAGCAGGCGGCGACCGGATTCCGCATCGTGTGGCTCGGCGGCGAGGCGGGCTCGGGCAAGAGCACCCTGGCCGACGCGCTCGTACGGCGCCTGGCCGCGGACGGCTGGCGGACCGTGGTCGGCCGCTGCCCTGAGACGAGCGGCGGCGTGCCGCCCGCCTGGGCGTGGAGCGAGGTGCTGCGGGAGCTGTCCGCGACCTGCCCGCCGGAGCCGGGGACCGCAACCAGGCTCGCGCCCCTGCTGACCGACGACGCCGCGCCCGTGGGCCAGTTCTGGCTGGCGCGGGCGGCCGGCGACTACCTGGAGGGCGTGCCGGGACCGCTGCTGATCGTGCTCGAGGACGTGCACCGGGCCGACGAGGAGACCCTCCAGCTCCTGCGTCACCTGGCGGGCCGCCTGACCAGGACGCCGGTTCTCGTCCTGCTGACGCACCGTCCGGCCGAGGCGGGCGACGACCTCACGGCCACCTCGGCGGCGCTCGCCGTGCAGACGGTGGAGCACATCACCCTGGACGGCCTGGGGGAGCCGGAGGTGGCACTCCTGCTCGCGGCGCGCTCCGGCACGGAGGTCGACGAGGCCACGGTGCGCACGGTCACCGAGCGGACCGGCGGCAACCCGCTGTTCGTGAGCGAGACCGCCAGGCTGCTCGCGGTGGACGGCCCTTCCGCGGCCCACGCGCTGCCGCCAGGCGTGCGCGACCTCATCCGCCGCCGCCTCGCCCGGCTGCCCGCGACGGCGCGGACCACGCTGCGCACGGCCGCCGTCCTCGGCCGCGAGGCCGACGCCGACGTGCTGGTCGCCCTGCCGGGGGCGGACGAGGAGACGGTGCTCGACGGCCTGGAGGCGGGGGTGCTGTCGGGCCTGCTGGAGGAGCCGCGCCCCGGCCGGGTCCGGTTCGCCCACGTGCTCGTCCGCGAGACGTTGTACGAGGACATCCCGCGGCTGCGCCGGGCGCGGATGCACGGCAAGGTCCTGACGGCGCTGGAGCGGGTGCGCCCCGGCGACGTGGGGGCGCTCGGGCACCACGCGCTCGCCGCCGCGACGACCGCGACCGCCCGTACGGCCGCGGAGTACGCGGCGCGGGCCGCCGGGCAGGCGGCCGCGCTCTACGCCCACAGGGAGGCGGCCGCGCTGCTCCAGGGCGCGCTGGGCGCGCTCGACCTGCTCGGCGAGGGGACGGACGACGCGCATCCGGACGTCCGCCTCGATCTCCTGTGCCGTCTGGTGTCCGCGCAGGCGCACGCGGGCGACGTGATCACGGCGGTGCACAACCGGACGAGAGCGCTGGCGGTGGCCCGCCGGATGGGTGATCGGGACGCGGTGGCGCGGGCGGTGTCCTCGCTCGACGCGCCGGTCATCTGGACCATCCAGCCGGACCGGCGGCTCGACGCCGATCTCGTCGGCGCGATCGAGGAGTCGCTCCCCGCCGAGGCGGGCGAATCCCGCTGCCGGATGCTCGTCGCCCTCTGCCACGCGCTCGAAGGACACGACGCGGAGCGCATCGAGGCGGCCAGCGGGGAGGCGCTGGCGATCGCCGACGCGCTCGGCGACCCCCGTCTGCGGTGCATGGCGCTCAACGGCCGCTACTGGGTCTGCCTCACCCCGGACAGGCGGGACGACCTGGAGCGGCTCGGGCACGACCTGCTGGCCGCCTCGGCCGCCGCCGGGTTGCTCGGCTACCAGACGCTCGGCCACTTCGCCCTGCTCATGGTCGCCCTGGGCCGCAACGACTGGGCCACCGCGCGCCGCCACGCCGACATGGCCATGGAGCTGTCGACGAGCGGCCAGCTCGGCCTGGCCCTCGGCATCCTCTCCTTCCTCGACGCCCTGCACCTGCTGGTCAGGGGCGAGTTCGAGCGGGCGGAGAGCGTCTACTCGCGGCTCGGGGAGCGGCTGGCGAGCACCGGCGACGCCAACGGCGCGATGGTGGGAGTGGTCGGCCGTTTCCTGGTCAAGCTGGCGGCGGGACGGGTGCACGAGTCGGTGGAGGAGCTCGCCGCCCTGTGGGAACGCCTGCCGCAGGACGTGGGCGAGCTGTACGCGCGAGCGCTCGCCGGGGCAGGCCGCCTGGAGGAGGCCCGCGCGGTGTGGGCCTCCGCGCGGGTCCCCCGCAGGGACTACTACTGGCTCGTGTTCATGTCGCTGCGCGCGGACAACGCGATCGCGCTCGGCCACCGGGCGACGGCGCGGGAGTGCTACCGCCTGCTGCTGTCGTCCGACGGCGAGCTGGCCGGCCTGCACTCGGGCTCGGTCACGCTCGGGCCCGTCGCGCACACGCTCGGCGACCTCGCGGTGTTCCTGGGCAGGCCAGGCGACGCCGAGGCCCACTATCTGCGGGCCGCCGAGGTCGCCGGGCAGGTCGGCTCGCCGCACTGGGAGGAGGCGGCCCGCCGCGAAGCCGGCAACGCGGCGCTCACGCGGCGCCGAAGACGAGCCGCTCCCGGCGAAGGTGGGCACGGCGCAGCAGCGCCAGCATGACGACCAGGATGGGCCCGGCCAGCGCGCGCAGCTCCCTCATCTCCTCGGGCCGCGCGTGCCGCTCGATCCTGGGCAGCTCGAAGCGCGCGTCGCCGCCCTTCCGTACGTGCCGCTCCAGCTCCTCCCAGTCCTTGCCCGAGACATGCCGCGCGATGATCGGGAAGATCGTGCGCTCTTCCTCCTCGATGTGCTCGTCGAGCAGGTCCGCCAGCCGGCGCAGCGGCTTGGCGAGCTCGACCGGGTCGCCGGCGACGGACGTGATCTCGTCGAGCAGCGGGTCGAGCTCGGAGTGGTCCTCGCTCAGCTCGCTCAGGTCGACCTCGGCGCCCGCGGAGCGGACGAGCAGGGGCCACAGGCGGTCGTCCTCGGCCTTGTGGTGATGGTGGATGCCGCGGCACAGCTTGGTGACGTACTCGCGGATGGCGGCGGCGCGCTCGGGGCCGCACGGCTGCCGGCCCGCGGCGATCTCGGCGGTGACCTCGGCGAGGCGCCGGGAGTCGGCGCGCATCGCCCGGTGCGTGATGCGGAAGCCCAGTAGGTTGGGGGTGTCGGACATGGGGCTCATCCTGCTGCGCCCCACTTGGGGTCGGTTAAGACCCGACTTAAGGTCGAACCTTTAGGTGATCAAGGCCGATTCCCATGGGACGGGAGATAGCCATGGGGAAAACCCGATAGCTTGTTCCGCTATGGACAGCCGATGGGTGGGACCGGACGGATACGAGATCGTTCCCGCGTACCGCCGTGACCGCCAGGTGCTGCGGGTGCGGCGCCATGGTCAGGTGGTCGCCGACTGTCTGTCGGTCGAGGAGGTCGCCCGGTATGTCGACCTCGCCGACCTGTGCGAGGTGATCCCGCTGCCCGTCCGGGCCGGCGACGCCCGTACGGCCGTCAAGTAGCCAGGTCACAGGCGTAACAGTCGCGGCCCCTGGGCACTCACACTGCCGAGGGGGAATCGATGCGCCAACCTGCCCTGCCCATGCGCGTGCCCGTGCGCGTGCCTGTGCGCGTGTGCGCCACCGTCGTCATGCTGGTCGCCGGCTGCGGGTCCGCGCCCACGGAAACCGCGGCCGAGACGCCGGTGTACGTGCTCAATTTCCGGGACTCCGAGCGGGGCAGGGCCGACCAGCGGCCGGCGAACCTCGTGCTCTCGGAGTTCAGCACGATGAGCGAGGTCACCTGGCGGACCTGGGGGCCGACCAGGGCGACCGGCGCGGGCAAGCTCAGCGGCACCTGGTGCCTGCCCGAGTGCGCGGACGCGCCGTACGACGCCACGGTGACGTTGAGCAGCGTGACCCCGGTCAAGGGCAAAGGCTACTTCGGCCGCTACACGGTCACGGCCGACCTGCCCGTCAGGCACCGGCCGGAGGCCGACCTGTCGGGAGCCCTGCCGACGCCCTGAGCGGCCCGCGCGGCGGGGTGATTCGAGTTCGCGTAGGTCGCCGGGGCCGTGTATGGTTACACCTGTCCGCAACGCGAAAGCGGCAGGCGGGCTCGCCCCTATAGCTCAGTCGGCAGAGCGTCTCCATGGTAAGGAGAAGGTCAACGGTTCGATTCCGTTTGGGGGCTCTAGTCGAGAAGTCCTATCCAAGCAGTGGTTCTCTGGCGCTGCAGGGTGGGGCTTTCGGCTTGGTGGGGATACCTCTTCCTCGGGGGGAAGACCGATCGCGATCATGGCTGTTTCGGATGCGCGAACAGTCGTACGGGTCGGGTATCCTTGCGTGGCCGGGCTCAGTTCCGGCCGAGGCGGAGTAGCTCAGTCAGGCAGAGCAAGCGGCTCATAATCGCTGTGTCGCCGGTTCAAGTCCGGCCTCCGCTACTACCCTCCCGGGTCATCCGCAGTAGGCGGCCCCGGTGCGGGTTGTCCAGTAGTCCCAAACGCAGAAAGGCACTCCCACGTGGCTGCCACAGACGTTAGGCCGAAGATCACGCTGGCCTGCCAGGAGTGCAAGCACCGCAACTACATCACGCGGAAGAACCGGCGCAACGACCCGGATCGGCTTGAGCTGAAGAAGTACTGCCCCAACTGCAAGACCCACCGGGCGCACCGCGAGACCCGCTAGTCCTGGCAGGCGGCGCGGCCCCCGCGTAGGCGTCATCTCACAACCCCACGCGCTTCCGACACCGGCGTTTCCCGCGGGAACGCCGGTTTGTCGTGTCCGCACGTGTCCGCGTTCCGCGCCCGGGGTTGTGGTTCCGGCTTCTGTTACGGTACGGCCTACCTGCTCACCAGAAGGAGCCCGGCCCGATGGCTTTGAACCGTGATTTCGTCGGGCGGACGTACGCGTCGTCCGCGCCCTACGAGGTCAGCCGCGTGAAGATCAGCGAGTTCGCCACCGCGATCGGCGACTCCAACCCGATCTACCACGACAGGCAGGCCGCGGTGGCGGCCGGGCACCCTGACGTCGTCGCGCCGCCCACGTTCCCCATCGTGTTCAGCCTCCTCGGGACCGGGGACGCGCTCTCCGACCCCGAGCTCGGGCTCGACTTCTCGATGGTCGTGCACGGCGAGCAGCGGTTCGAGTACGAGAGGCCCATCCACGCGGGTGACGAGCTGGTGTGCGCCTCGACCATCGCGGAGATCCGCAGCGTCGGACGCAACGCGTTCCTGACCCTGCGGAGCGACGTCTCCACCACCTCCGGCGAGCTGGTCTGCCGGACCTACAACGTCATCGTGGAGCGGGGAGGGGCGGCCTGACATGGCGGCGACGGTCAAGTACGACGAGGTGGAGGCCGGCCAGGAGATCCCGGCCGTCGAGTACCAGGTCCGCAGGGTGGACCTCGTGAGGTACGCCGGCGCCTCCGGCGACTTCAACCCCATCCACTGGAACGAGCGGTTCGCCAAGGCGGTCGGCCTGCCCGACGTCATCGCGCACGGCATGTACACGATGGCGCAGGGCGGCCGGTTCGTGACGGACTGGGCGGGCGACCCCGGCGCTGTCGTGGAGTACGGCGTCCGCTTCTCGTCCATGGTCGTGGTGCCGGACGACGACAACGGCGCCGTGATCAGGATCAGCGGGATCGTCGAGGAGAAGCGCGAGGACAAGCGCGTCGTCGTCACGCTGACCGCGAGGTCAGGCGACTCCCGCGTCCTGTCCAAGGCCCGCGCAGTGGTCCAGCTCTCCTGACCTGCCTCTCCTGACCGGCCTCTCCCGATTGGCCGTGACGGTGCTGGGTAGCGGTCGGATCGTGAGCGAGCGAGACATCAAAGCGAAGAACGAGCCGGTCACGACGCAGCGGGAGCACGGCGACGTCGCCGGTGTCGCCGCGCAGACCCAGGACCCGGGCAAGGCGGGCGACGCCCAGGGCGGCGCGATGCCGCGTCCGCGGGCGCGGAACGCCAGGGAGGCCGGCGAAGCCGCGGGCCCGGAGGAGATCGCCGAGGTCAAGCGGGACGTCGCTCCCGGCGGGACGATCGAGACCGCGCTGACCCCTTCGGGTGAGCCGTCGGTGGTCGCCTCCCAGCTCCTGTGGGACGGCAGTTCGGCCACGTCGAGGATCGACGAGGTGGTGGCCGAGGCAGTAGCCGAGGGGGAGCGGGAGGACCGCGGCTAGCTATCCTGTTCGTCGGATGTTCCGGGTGCGAGGAGACCGATGGCTGACCGGCTGGCAGGGGTGCCACTCGCCCCGTACACCACCCTGCGGACGGGCGGACCGGCCCGGGCCTTCACCGAGGCGGAGACGCAGGACGAGCTGGTCGCCATCGTGGCCGAGGCCGACCGCGTGGGCGAGCCCGTGCTGGTGCTCGGCGGCGGCAGCAACCTCGTGGTGTCCGACGACGGGTTCGACGGGCTCGTGGTCCGCATCGCCACCCGGGGCGTCGACGTGACGGTCGAGGACGGCCGCGCGCTGGTCACCGTGCAGGCGGGGGAGGACTGGGACGCCCTGGTCGCCCGCTGCGTGACGGAGGGCTGGTCGGGCGTGGAGTGCCTGTCGGGCGTTCCAGGGCTGGTCGGCTCCACCCCGATCCAGAACGTCGGCGCGTACGGCCAGGACGTGTCGCAGACCGTCACCGGGGTCCGCGCGTACGACCGGTACACCGGCGAGGTGCGGGACCTCACCGCGGCCGAGTGCGGCTTCGCCTACCGCGACAGCGCGTTCAAGCACGACCCCGGCCGGCACGTGGTGCTGGCGGTCACCTACGCCCTGCGGCGCTCGGCGCTGTCGGGGCCCGTGGCGTACCGGGAGCTGGCGGTCCGCCTCGGCGTGGAGATCGGCGAGCGGGTGCCCATGTCCGACGCCCGCGAGGCGGTGCTGGAGCTGCGGCGGGGCAAGGGCATGGTCCTCGACCCGGACGACCCCGACACGCGCAGCGCCGGGTCCTTCTTCACCAATCCCGTGCTCGGCCCCGAGGAGGCGGCGGCCCTGGCGTTGCGGGCCCCCGGGCACCCGCGCTGGGACACGCCCGACGGCATGGTCAAGGTCCCTGCGGCGTGGCTGATCGAGCACGCCGGCTTCCCCAAGGGCTACGAGAAGGGGCGGGCCCGGATCTCGACCAAGCACACGCTCGCCCTCACCAACCCCACGGGTGAGGCGGGCGCGGACGAACTGCTGGCGCTGGCCCGCGAGGTCCGCGACGGCGTGCACGAGAAGTTCGGGGTGTGGCTCGTCAACGAGCCCGTGCTGGTGGGCGTGACTCTTTAGCTCGGCTAGACTGACGGCACACCGAAGGGGAGTAGTCCGAAATCCACTGATCGACACACTGGCGGCCTGTCCGCCCGGTCGTGGAGCCCTCGTGGCGGACGAGACCTTCGGCCCGACAGTCATGACCGCATGCTGCCGGGCCGAGGTCGCGCCCGGAGCTCCCCGGGTGTCGTACGGCGGCCCGGTCGCGATCTCCCTTCGGAAGGCGACCCCGTGCAAGCCCTCTGGATATCCCTCGTCGTCATCTTCGTGGCCGAACTGGGCGACAAGAGCCAGCTCATGGCCCTGACCTTCGCGACCAGGTTCAAGACGGCGCCGGTGCTGGCCGGCATCACCGCCGCGACCGCGCTCGTCCATCTCGCCAGCGTCGGCCTCGGCAACCTCGTCGGCGACGCGCTCCCCACCACCGCCATCTCGATCGTCGCCGGCCTCGCGTTCCTCGCCTTCGCCGCGTGGACGCTGCGGGGCGACGAGCTCACCGAGGAGGAGAAGGGCAAGGCGGCCAGGACCACCCGCAACGCGTTCATCGCCGTCGCCGTGGCGTTCTTCCTCAGCGAACTGGGCGACAAGACCATGCTAGCCACGATCACGCTGGCCACCCAGCACGGCTGGTTCGGCACGTGGGTCGGCTCCACCGTGGGCATGGTCGCCGCCGACGCCCTGGCCATCCTGGTCGGCAGGTTCCTCGGCACGAGGCTGCCCGAGAAGTGGATCAAGTATGGCGCGGCCGCCGCGTTCGCCGTCTTCGGACTGCTCCTGCTGGCCGAGCCGCTGTTCGCCTAGGCCGTGCCGGACACTCCCTGGTCGAGGAGGGACAGGCGGTGGGCCGCGGCCGCCGCCTCGCCCCGGCTCGACACGCCCAGCTTGGGCAGGATGTTCGACACGTGCACGCTGACCGTCTTGGCCGAGATGAACAGCTCGGCCGCGATGTCCCTGTTGCTGCGCCCGGCCGCGACCAGGCGCAGCACCTCCAGTTCGCGCGGGGTCAGCGCGACCTGCTCCGTGCCTGCTGCTGCGCCTGCATCTGTGCCCGGCTCCGCCGCCTGCCGTGCGGGTTCCGAGATCGGGCAGCCGACCCGGCGGGCCAGCGTGTCGATCTGGGTGACCAGAGGTGCGGCGCGCAGCGCGACCGCGAGCGGGTGGGCCTCGCGCAGGCGGAGCGAGGCCCCGTCGCGGTCGCCGCTCGCGGCGGCGACCATCGCTCCGTGCAGCAGCGCCTTGGCCCGGACGTACGGACGGCCCAGCCGCTGCCACGCCTCGGCGGCGGCGTCGAACTCGCCCCGGTAGACCAGCCCGAAAGCCTCGTTCACCGGCCCCCCGCCCAGGTTCTCCGCCAGCCGGTCGCCCAGCGCCCACACCCGGGCCACCCGGTCGGGGGCGACCGGAGCCGCCGCGTCGCAGACGTACCTGACCGACGCGAGCAGCCGCCCGGCGAGCATGGCCTTGCGGGCGAGCGGCGGGTCGTCGAGCTCCGCCTCCAGCACGTCGAGGGCCGGCAGCGGCTCGCCGCGCATCAGGTGCCACGCGACTCGCAGGCGGACGTTGTTCGTCCACTCCTGCGTCTGCTCGTCCCGGTGCGGAGAGAAGGCGCCGACCTCGGTGAGGATGTCCCGCGCCAGGTCCTCCTCGCCGCGCGCGATCGCGATGTCCGCCCGGACCCGCTGCATGTGCCACCGGTTGCGCGGGGTCGGTCCCATCGTCAGGGACCGCTTGATGATCTCGATGGCCTCGTCCCACCGGCCGAGCGACTCCAGCGCCTCCGCGCGGTTGTTGGCGATGAACGTGCCCTGGTGGCGGAACCTGCCGTACCGGCGGGCGAGCTTCTCGCCCTCCAGCGCGAGCGCCACGGCCTCCTCCGAGCGGCCGAGGTTGTCGAGGGCGTCGACGTTGTTCCCCAGGGCGCGAAGGATGATGCGGGGCGAGTTCAGGCGGGTGCCCATCGTCAGCGCCCGCTCGTTGGCCGCGAACGTGGTCTCCAGGTCGCCGTTGATGGAGTGCCCGAGCGCGAGGTTGATCAGGAGGTCGGCCTCCTGCACCTCGTCGCCCGTCTCGCGGGCGATGCGCAGCGCCTCCTCGGTGAGCGCGGTGCCCTGCTCGACCTCGTCGGCGCACATCAGGCTCTGACCCAGCCGGGCCAGCACGAGCGCGCGGACGTCGCCCGGATGCGGGACCAGCCGCTCGGCGCGCCACAGGTACTCCAGGCTCCCCGGCTTGCCCTTGTGCTCCTTGACGTTGGCCATCCGGACCAGCAGTTCGGCCACCCGCTCGGGGGAGGTGCGCTCGTCCAGCTCGGCCAGGGCGCCGCGCACGTACTTCTGGCTCTGCTCCATCTCGCCGCTGAGGAAGGCCGCCTCGGAGGCCCGCTCCAGCACAGTGCAGTGGTCGTGGCCGATGCGCTCGGCGGCGTCGGGGACCTTGTCCCACAGGGTCAGCACGCGTTCGAGCAGCTGGATCTGCTCGGTGTAGGCGAACGACTTGGCCGCCTTCCCGGCGGCCTCCCACGCCGAGATCAGGGCCCACAGGTCGTCCCGGGCGGAGTACCAGTGGTGGGCGATCTCTATGGCCGCCCGGCCCGGGGGCACCAGGGTGCGGTCACGGTCGATCTCCTGGGCGTACCGCGCGTGCATCCGCGCGTGCTCGCCCGGCAGCAGCTCGTCGTGGACCGCCTCGCGGATCAGCGCGTGCCGGAACGCGTACGCCCCGCCGTCGGCCACCTGCAGCACGTTGGCCGCGATGGCCGGCCGCAGCGCGTTCTCCAGTTCCACGTCGGACAGGCCGCTGACCGCCGCGAGCAGGTCGTGCCCGACGCGTACGCCACCGGCGGCGGCGATCCGCAGCACCCGCTGGGAGTCCTCGGGCAGCCGCTCCACGGAGCCGATGATCAGGTCGTGCAGCGAGTCGGGGAACGAGCACTCGTCGCCGCAGTCGAGCAGCGCCTCCACGAACAGCGGGATGCCGCCGCTGCGGTCGAACACCCGGTCCACCTTGGCGAACTCCGGGGTGACTCCGAGGATCCCGGCCATCTGCGCCGCGACCTCGCTCTGGGTGAAGCGGGGCAGGTCCACCCGGACCACGCCGTCGACCCTGCCCAGCTCGGCCAGCACCGGCCGCAGCGGATGGGTGCGGTGCAACTCGTCCGAGCGGTACGTCATGACCATCAGGACGGGAGCCGACCTGAGGTTGCGGCTGAGGAAGGCGATCAGGTCGCGGCTGGAGCGGTCGGCCCAGTGGATGTCCTCGATGACGAGGACCACCGGCCGGCGCTCGGCGAGGCGCTCAAGCAAGGTCAGGATCAGCTCGAACAGCCGGGCGCGGGCCGACTCGGTCTCCCCGTCGCCGCTCGGCTCGCCGAACTCGGGCAGCAGCCTGGCCAGGTCGCGGGCGGCGCCGTCGGGCAGCAGGGCGGCGACCTCCGCCGCGCCGCCCTCCCTGACGAGCTGCCGCAGCGCGGCGGTGAACGGCGCGTAGGCGAGGCCCTCGGCGGAGAGCTCCACGCAGCCCCCGACGAGCACGTGGGCGCCGTCCTGCGCGGCCTGCTCGGCGAAGCGGACGGCGAGGCGGGTCTTCCCCACACCCGCCTCGCCCCCGATGAGGACCGCCGCCGTGGCCTGCTTCCTGGCCTGGTCGTATGCCTCGCTCAGGGTCTCCAACTCCGTGCCCCGCCCGACGAAGACGGGGCTCACCGCCCGGCGTGTCATGCCGTAAAGCATGTCATGACCCTTTACGTGGCTTCGCGTGGTTTTACCGCCAGATCTCGCTCACCGGACAGGGTCACGGCGGCCGAGAAGCCCGGCCGGGAGGGAGGGGCCGGCCGGGCCTTCGAGCGCGTTTCATGAGGTGCGGAGCTTGCCGAAGGCCGCGCGCAGCCGGCGCTGGCCGGAGCGCTGCCGGGCCTTCGCGCCCGCCTGGGACTGGCGGGCGAGCCGGTGCTCCCTGGCCTCCTGCTGGAGTTCGGCCGCCCGGTCGATCATCACCTGGTAGTGCAGTTCGGGACCCATCGCTGCGTCTCCTTGTTTCGCGTCTCTTTTCGTACTCCTCAAGGTTCGGTCTAAGACGGGGTGCGGCACATCAGGCGGATGCCCTATCTCTGGGCGCATCTCCGGTACGGCAGACGGCGTAGGACTTCTAAGGCGGGTAAGGATGTCTTAGGTGCGCCGGGGTCGCCGGGTTTGGAATCAATCCGAGTGGTCGGGGATGCTGGTTCCGTGCCAACTATGACTACTCCGCTCGCGGCAGCGAAGTTCGACGGGGTCGCCTCCTCACCCTCGACGTTGCGGGCGTTCCTGCACGGGCTTCCCGGGGTCGACCGGGTCGGTGCGGACGCACGGGCCGCGATGCTGGGCACGCGATCCATCAAGACGACCGCCAAGAAACAGGCCATCGACACGGCCATCGCGATGGTCGACCTCACCACCCTCGAAGGCGCGGACACTCCCGGCAAGGTCAGGGCGATGTGCGCCAAGGCGGTGCGCCCCGACCCCACCGACGCGTCCGTGCCGCCCGTCGCCGCGGTCTGCGTCTATCCCGACCTGGTCGCGACCGCTGTCGAGGCACTGGCCGGGTCGGGGGTGAAGGTGGCGTCCGTCGCCACGTCGTTCCCCAGCGGCCGGTCCTCGCTGGAGGTCAAGACCGCGGAGACCCGCCTGGCCGTGGCCGCCGGAGCCGCCGAGATCGACATGGTCATCGACCGCGGCGCGTTCCTCGCCGGCGACTACCTCAAGGTGTACGAGGAGATCGTCGCCACCAAGGAGGCCTGTGGCGAAGCTCACCTCAAGGTCATCCTGGAGACCGGCGAACTCGCGACGTACGACAACGTGCGGCGGGCCTCCTGGCTCGCGATGATCGCCGGGGCGGACTTCATCAAGACCTCGACCGGCAAGGTGTCGCCGGCCGCCACGCTCCCGGTGACGCTTGTCATGCTGGAGGCCGTGCGCGACTTCCTGGCCGTGACCGGCCGGAAGGTGGGCGTGAAGCCCGCGGGCGGCATCCGCACCACCAAGGACGCGATCAAATACCTGGTGCTGGTCAACGAGACGGCCGGGCCCGACTGGCTGCACCCCGACTGGTTCCGCCTCGGCGCGTCCTCGCTGCTGAACGATCTGCTCATGCAGCGGCAGAAGATGGCCACCGGCCGGTACGCCGGTCCCGACTACTTCACGCTCGACTGAGGGCTGGACTGAGGCATGTTCGAATACGCACCCGCGCCCGAGTCGCGGGACATCGTCGACATCCGGCCGTCGTACGGCCTGTTCATCGGCGGAGAGTGGGTCGACCCGCAGGGCGAGGATCGCCACAAGACCGTCAACCCGGCCACCGAGGAGGTGCTCGCGGAGGTCGCGTGGGCGGGGGAGGCCGACGTCGACCGGGCGGTCCAGGCCGCGACGAAGGCGTTCCCCGTGTGGTCGGCCATGCCGGGCGCGGAGCGGGCCAAGTACCTGTTCCGGATCGCGCGGATCATCCAGGAACGCTCGCGTGAGCTGGCGGTCCTGGAGACGCTCGACAACGGCAAGCCGATCAGGGAGGCCCGCGACGTGGACCTCCCGCTGGTCGCCGCCCACTTCTTCTACTACGCGGGCTGGGCCGACAAGCTGGCGTACGCCGGGTTCGGGGAGAACCCTCGCCCGCTGGGCGTGGCCGGGCAGGTCATCCCGTGGAACTTCCCGCTGCTCATGCTGGCCTGGAAGATCGCGCCCGCGCTGGCCTGCGGAAACACGGTCGTGCTCAAGCCGGCCGAGACCACTCCGCTGACCGGGCTGGCGTTCGCCGAGATCTGCCGTCAGGCGGAGCTGCCGCCGGGGGTCGTCAACATCGTCACCGGCGCGGGCGAGACGGGCGCGGCGCTCGTGAACCACCCCGGAGTGGACAAGGTCGCCTTCACGGGTTCGACCGAGGTCGGCCGCCTCATCGCCAGGAGCCTCGCGGGCACCAGCAAGAAGCTCACGCTGGAGCTCGGCGGCAAGGCCGCCAACATCGTGTTCGAGGACGCGCCGCTCGACCAGGCCGTCGAGGGCATCGTCAACGGCATCTTCTTCAACCAGGGCCACGTCTGCTGCGCCGGGTCGCGGCTGCTGGTGCAGGAGTCGGTCGCCGCGGAACTGCTGGAGGCGCTCAAGCGGCGCCTCGGCACGCTGCGGCTCGGCGACCCGATGGACAAGAACACCGACATCGGCGCGATCAACTCGGCCGAGCAGCTCGCTAGGATCCGCGAGCTGACGGAGTCGGGGGAGGCCGAGGGCGCGGAGCGGTGGTCGCCCGCGTGCCCGATCCCCGACCGCGGCTACTGGTTCCCGCCCACCGTCTTCACCGGCGTGGCCCAGTCGCACCGCATCGCCAGGGAGGAGATCTTCGGGCCTGTGCTGTCCGTGCTGACCTTCCGCACCCCGGCCGAGGCCGTGGAGAAGGCCAACAACACGCCGTACGGGCTGTCGGCGGGCGTGTGGACCGAGAAGGGCTCGCTCATGCTGTGGACGGCGTCCAAGCTGCGGGCCGGGGTCGTCTGGTCCAACACGTTCAACCGGTTCGACCCCACGTCGCCGTTCGGCGGCTACAAGGAGTCGGGCTACGGCCGCGAGGGCGGGCGCCACGGTCTGGAGGCCTACCTTGCCGTATGACCGTTGTCATCACCCCTCCGGCCGCCCGTCCTGCAGGTGCGCCGACGGGCAGCGCCGCCGTCTCGTCCGCCGGGCCCGCGCAGGGGCGGGCGAGGGTTACTCGCGGGGCCGCCGCTCCGGCCGCTTCGCCGTACGGCACGGCTGGTTCGCGCACCGCGGCGGCGTGTGCCGGTGCGGTCAGACCTACCAGCCGGCCCGTCCACTGGAGATTGGAAGTTTCGATGAGTGAGCGGCTGGCCGTGCGCAAGACGTACAAGCTGTTCATCGGGGGCGCGTTCCCGCGTTCGGAGAGCGGAAGGTCGTATGAGGTGACCTCCTCCAAGGGCGACTTCCTCGCCAACGCGGCAAGGGCCTCGCGCAAGGACGCCAGGGACGCGGTCGTGGCCGCGCGGAAGGCGTTCCCCGGCTGGTCGGGCGCCACGGCGTACAACAGGGGCCAGATCCTGTACCGGATCGCGGAGATGCTGGAGGGCCGCCGCGCGCAGTTCGTCGCGGAGATCACCGCGGTCGGCGGCGTGGGGGCCAAGCAGGCCGGCGACATGGTGGACGCGACGGTCGACCGGCTGGTCTGGTACGCGGGCTGGTCGGACAAGATCGGGGCGGTCGTCGGCTCGGCCAACCCGGTCGCCGGGCCGTACTTCAACCTGTCGAGCCCGGAGCCGACCGGCGTGGTGGCCGTGATCGCCCCGCAGACGGGACCGCTGCTCGGGCTGGTCAGCGCGATCGCCCCGGTGATCGTGACGGGCAACACCTGTGTGGTGGTGGCCTGCGAGCGGGTGCCGCTGCCGGCGATCACGCTGGCCGAGGTGCTGGCGACCTCCGACCTGCCGGGCGGGGTGGTGAACATCCTCACCGGTTCGGCCGCGGAGATCGCCCCCTGGCTGGCGGGTCACATGGACGTCAACGGAATCGACCTCACGGGCGCGGACGCCGAACTGGCCGTCACGTGCGAGGAACTGGCCGCGGAGAACCTCAAGCGGGTGCTCAGGCCGCCGGCCGGTCCGGTCGACTGGCTCGCCGAGCCCGGCATCGGGCGGATGACGGCGTTCCTGGAGACCAAGACCGTCTGGCATCCGATCGGGGTCTAGCCCTTCCCCAGGGCCAGGAGGAGTTCGCCGTTCGAGCCCGTGTTCTTCAGCGTGGTGAGGAAGCGGTCGAACGCCTCCTGGTCCTGCAGCGCCCGGCGCAGCCGCCACACCAGCGGCAGTTCGGCGGAGTGCAGCAGCAGGTCCTCGCGGCGGGTGCCGGACGCGACGACGTCGACGGCGGGGAAGACGCGGCGGTCGGCCAGGCTCCGGCTCAGCTTCAGCTCCATGTTGCCGGTGCTCTTGAGCTCCTCGAAGACGATGTCGTCCATCTTCGAGCCCGTCTCGACCAGCGCGGTGGCGAGGATCGTGAGCGAGCCGCCGCCGGAGATGTTGCGGGCGGCGCCGAGCACCCTCTTGGGCCGGTACAGGGCCCCGGCGTCCATGCCGCCCGTGAGCACCCGTCCTCCGCTCGGCGCGGCCATGTTGTACGCCCGGCCGAGGCGGGTGATCGAGTCGATGAGCACGACCACGTCCCGGCCCGTCTCCACGAGGCGCTTGGCCCGCTCGACGGCCAGTTCGGCCGCGGTGATGTGGTCCTGCGGCGGCCGGTCGAAGGTCGAGGCGATCACCTCGGCCCGGACCGACTCCCGCATGTCGGTGACCTCTTCCGGCCGCTCGTCCACCAGGACGACCATGAGGTGGCATTCGGGGTGGTTTGTGGTGATGGCATTCGCGACGGCCTTGAGCAGCGTCGTCTTGCCGGCCTTCGGCGGGGCGACGATCAGGCCGCGCTGGCCCTTGCCGATCGGGGCGATCAGGTCGATGACGCGCGTGGCCAGGGCGTTCCGCGACGTCTCCAGGCGAAGCCGCTCGTCGGGGTGGATCGGCACGAGGTCGGCGAAGTCCGGCCGCGCCACGTCCGCCGGCCCGCCGTTGACGGTCGTGACGGAGAGAAGCCGGCCGTCCGCCGCGATGCCCGTGACGAGATCGCCACGCCGCAGCCGGAGCGCGTCGACGAGCGTGGCGGGAACGGTCACGTCCTTCGGCCCGGGCAGGTAGCCGCGGGCCCGGATCACCGCGTTCCTCTCGGTCAGGTCGAGCAGGCCGGTGACCTCGGAGGGCGGGGAGTTTCTCCTCCGGCCAGAGGAAGTCCGGCCAGAGGAAGTCCGGCCTGAGGTGGTCCGGCCGGACGAGGCGCGGGGCGCGCTGCGGGGCTGGGGAACGTCGAAAGCGGTCAGGGTCATGGAACTCCTAGAGCTGTGGATGCCAGGGCACGTCCGGAGCGGGAAGGCCGGACAGGCGTGCACGCAGCGGTGGGTGCGCAGGTGCGTGTGTTGAGCGGTGAGACGCGCATGTGCCGCGTAGATACGGCGTAGACAAGGCAGGCGTAGATAAGGCATAGGTGCCGCGTATGTGCTCGAATCGGAGCCAGAACCATACGGCAGCTCATCGACTATAACAGGCCCACCTGCCGCGGCGATTCCTCGTGATCTACCGCGACTGAAGGGCGTCGAGCGCCACGGCCATAGCGATGACCAGGCGGCGGTCGACGCGCGGGTCGCGGATCTCGATCGCGTACCGGTCACGCAGGCCCCACCGGCGCTCGACGGAGAACGCGATCGAGGCGCCGATGCTGAAGTCGAAGTGGTACGGCAGCCACTCCAGCGAGTCGGAGAACCGGCGCAACAGCGCGACCGCCAGGTTCCGCTCCCTGCCGGTCAGCGTCGGCAGCCCCGGCTGCGAGAGGTGCCACGTCGAGCGGAGCAGCGACCGGCCGAAGTCCTTGCGGAAGGTGCCGATCGGCGCTCCCGCGTGGTCGACGACGTCGTACTCGCCGGCGACGTCGAGGACCTTGCGCGCCTTGAAACCGGCCAGCGTCGCCTGCCGGGACTCGTCGGTGTAGAGCGTCACCTGCTCCTTGAGTGCCATCCGCTTCTGCTCGGCGAACGCGACGGCCTCCCCCTCGGAGCCGTCGGGGAGAACCACATGGACGACGTACCTGTTCACCATCACGGTGATCTTCTGGCGCAGGTACAGGCGGGTCTGCGCCTGCAGGGTCGCTATGTCCATGTGGGTCTCCAGGAACGGTCTTTTGGCTCCATGTATGCCCTCTTCTTGAAGAAGATCACCAGTCTCACCCCCCTCAATCGGCCACTCGGTGGCCTCAATGACACCTTTCGGACTTGCTGAAACCAGGGAGGATACCTATAAGGTAAGCCTTACCTAATCTTTGCTTTCTGGTAGGGGGCCCCTTCATGTTTCTCCGGCACCGCGGCATCGGTCTCGGTATCGGCGCCGTCGCGGTCGCGCTCTCCCTGGCGGCCTGCGGCGCCTCCTCCGGGACGAGCGCGGACGCGGGCAAGCCCACCGGCGAGGCCGCCAAGAAGGCCGTCGCACAGGGTGGTGCGGACTTCACCACCGCCGCCGAGAAGACCGCCGCGATGGGCACCGACGCCAAGCCCGGCGAATGGCCGCGCACCATCACCCACGCCATGGGCACGACCGAAATCAAGGCGCAGCCCAAGCGGGTCGTCGTCCTGGACGTCGGAGAGCTCGACAACGTCGTCTCCCTGGGCGTTCAGCCGGTCGGCTACGCGCCCACCGAGGGGTCGCCGGAACTGCCGTCGTACCTGAAGCAGGACGCCGGCACCCCCGAGAACATCGGCACCATCAACAGCCTCAACCTGGAGGCGATCGCCGGGCTGCGCCCGGACCTGATCCTCGGCAGCCAGTTGCGCGCCGCCGACCAGTACGACGAGCTGTCGAAGATCGCCCCGACCGTGTTCTCCATCCGTCCCGGCTTCACCTGGAAGGAGAACTACCTCCTCAACGCGGCCGCCCTCGACAAGACCGAGGAGGCCAAGGCGAAGCTCGCCGACTACGACCGCGCGGTCAAGGACCTCGACGGGAAGCTCGGCGACGACAAGCCCGTCGTCTCGATGGTGCGCTTCATGCCCGACGGCCGGATCCGCCTCTACGCCAAGGCCTCCTTCATCGGCACCATCCTCGACGACGCAGGAATCCCCCGCCCGGACAACCAGAACATCCCCGACCTCGCCGCCGAGGTGAGCGCGGAGAACATCGACCAGGCGGACGCGGACGTCATCTTCACCGGTGTCTACGGCGATCCGAAGGCCACCGACAAGGCCGCCGTCCAGGGCAACCCGCTGTGGCAGAACCTCAAGGCGGTCAAGGCCGGCCACGCGTACGACGTCCCCGACGAGACCTGGTATCTCGGCCTCGGCGTCACCGCCGCCATGGAGGTCGTCGCCGACCTGGACAGATACCTCACCCGATAGGCGCACGTGGTCCCGTCCCAGGTCCTAGAAACCGAACGAATGTCCCGTGCCCCCCGGCGGCGCGTCGGCGGGATGGCGGGGAGCGCACTCCTGCTGCTCCTCGCCGTCCTGCTCGTCCTCGCCGTGCTGCTCAGCCTCGCGGTGGGCAGCCGGCAGATCGCGCCGGGCGTCGTGGTGGACGCCCTGCTGCACGGCGGCACCGGCGACGACGCCCACGTCGTACGGTCGTTACGCGCGCCTCGCACCCTCATCGGGGTGATGGTCGGCGTCGCCCTCGCCATCGCGGGCACGGTCATGCAGGGCATCACCCGCAACCCCATCGCCGAGCCCGGCATCCTGGGCGTGAGCCAGGGCGCCTCGGTGGGCGTGGTGTGCGCGATCGCGCTCTTCGGAGTGCACTCGCTCACCGGCTACGTGTGGTTCGCCTTCGCGGGCGCCGGGATCGCGGCGGTCGCGGTCCACGTGATCGCCGCCGGCGGGCGCGGCGGCGCCACCCCCGTCAAGCTCGCCCTGGCCGGCACCGCGATGAACGCCCTGCTCGCCTCCCTGGTCTCCGGCATCGTGACGACCGACGCCAGGACACTGGACGAGTTCCGGTTCTGGAACGTCGGCTCGATCAGCGGCCGGACCCTCGATGTCGCCGGCCAGATCTGGCCGTTCCTGCTCGCCGGCGTGCTGCTGGTCGCCGCGCTGGCCCGGGGACTCGACGCGCTCGCGCTCGGCGACGACGTGGCCAGGGGACTCGGCCACAACGTCCCCCTGCTGCGCATCCTCGGAGGTCTCGCCGCCACCGTCCTGACCGGCGTCGCGGTCGCCGCCGCCGGTCCGATCGCCTTCACCGGCCTGGCCGTCCCCCACATCGCGCGAGCGCTCATGGGCACGGACCACCGCTGGGTCCTGCCCGCGGCGGCCCTGCTCGGTCCCGTGATGATCCTGGTCGCTGACGTCATCGGCCGGGTCGTCTTCGCGCCCTCGGAGGTGCCGGTGGCCGTCATGACCGCGCTGCTCGGCGTGCCGTTCCTGATCGCACTGGTACGCAGGAAGGCGGTGGCGGCGTGACGACGCCCGGGACCTCCGTGCGCCCCACCGGCTTCTCCGTCCTGCGCGCGGGGCGGGGCAGCTTCCTGCTGCACCGCAGGGCGACACTCGTCGCCACCGCGCTCGGCGCGGTGCTCGCGGTGACCGTCATCGCCTATCTGTGCGTCGGAGAGTCCTTCGTCAGCCCCGCACAGGTCGTCCGCGTGCTCGCGGGGCAGCCGAGCCCCGACGAGTTCGTGGTCGGCACCCTGCGGATGCCCCGCCTCGCCGTCGGCCTGCTGGCCGGCGCCGCCTTCGGCCTCGCCGGAGCCTTCGTCCAGACCGTGGCACGCAACCCGCTCGCCAGCCCGGACGTGATCGGTGTGACGCACGGCGCGGGCGCGGCGACCGTCGCCATGATGACCTTCGGCGTCACCGCGCACACCACCCTGCCGTACGTCGCGATCCTCGGCGGCATGGCCGCCGCCACGCTGGTCTACGTCTTCGCCTGGCGCCGGGGCCTGCTCGCCGGCCGCTTCGTGCTCATCGGCATCGGCATCTCGGTCGCCCTCGGCTCCCTGACGCATCTGTTCGTCACCAAGGGCGACTATCTGGTGGCCCAGCAGGCCAGAGTCTGGCTCACCGGGTCGCTCAACGGCCGCGGCTACGACCAGGCCGTGCCGCTCGCCCTGCTCATGCTCGTGCTGATACCGGCGCTGCTGTGGGCGGCCAGAGCCCAGCGCACCATGTCGTTCGACGACGACACGGCGACCGCTCTCGGCGTACGGCTCGGCCGGGTCCGTCTCGGCCTGATCGCCCTCGGAGTCGTCCTGGCGTCGGTGGCGACGGGCGCGGCGGGCCCCGTCGACTTCGTCGCGCTGCTGGCCCCGCAGATCGCCCGCCGCCTCACCCGCACCGCGCAGATCCCGCTCGTCGGCTCCGCGTTGACCGGCGCGCTCATCATGGCCCTCGCCGATCTGCTGGCCCGCAAGCTGTTCTCCCCGATCGAGCTGCCGGTCGGCGTGCTCACCGCCGCGGTGGGCGCGCCGTACCTGATGTGGCTGATCGTCCGCACTCGCAGCCGTTCCGGAGGCGCAGCATGACCGGCAACCGCCTGAGGGCCGAAGGGCTCGTGCTCACCTACGACAACCGCACGGTCGTCGACGGCCTCGACCTGGAGATCCCGGACGGACGGGTCACCGTCATCATCGGGCCCAACGCGTGCGGCAAGTCCACCCTCCTGCGCGCCCTGGGCCGGCTGCTCAAGCCGCGGCGCGGCACGGTCCTGCTGGACGGCGCCGAGCTGTCCCGCATCCCCACCAAGCAGGTCGCGCAGAAGATCGGGCTGCTGCCGCAGACGCCGGTGCCGCCGGAGGGGATCACGGTCTCCGAACTGGTCACGCGTGGGCGGCAGCCACACCACAAGTGGTGGCAGCAGTGGACGGAGGCGGACGAGAAGGCCGTCAGCGAGGCCATGGAGCGCACCGCGACCGGCGACCTCGCCGACCGGCCGGTCGACGAGCTGTCCGGAGGCCAGCGGCAGCGGGCCTGGATCGCGATGGCACTCGCCCAGGACACCGACCTCCTGCTGCTGGACGAGCCGACGACCTACCTCGACATCGCGCACCAGGTCGAGGTGCTCGACCTGGTCCGGCAGCTCAACCGGGAGCGCGGCCGTACCGTCGTCGCCGTCCTGCACGACCTCAACCAGGCCGCCCGCTACGCCGACCATCTCATCGCCATGAAGACGGGACGAATCGTCGCGCAGGGCCCGCCGAGCGACGTCATCACCGCCGATCTGGTCCACGAGGTCTTCGGGCTCACCTCCGTCGTCGTACCGGATCCGGTCACCGGCAGCCCACTGGTCGTACCCGGCGCGCCCTGGCAGCACGGATAGGTAGCGCGGATAGGCAGCGCGGATTAGGCCGCTGGGACCTCAGGGTCGGAGCATCGGGGTTTTCTCAGGGTTTCTCGCGGAACGTGTCATGAGGAAGGTCCGTTGAACCGGGTGACGAAAGGAGCGGTCGATGTACCGATCGAGAAAGTACAAGATCATCGCCGGTGTGTGCGGGGGGATCGCGGAGCGGTACAACATGTCGCCCACCGTCGTGCGCCTGCTGTTCCTGCTGTCGTGCATCCTGCCTGGCCCCCAGTTCGTGGCCTACCTCATCATGTGGGTGCTCTTCCCCAAGGCCCCGGCCCCCTCGTCGGCCGGCTACGACTACTCGTACGACCGCAGGTAGGCGGCTGCGCGGGGCCGGAGCGGCCGCGTCTATGCTCACATCGGAAGAGGTGAGCGATGATGAGGCAACGGCCCCTGACGCTGATCCAGGACGAGCTGGTCGACTACGAGAAGGCCATGGAGCGGATGGCCGCGCTGGTCGAGGAACGGCAGGACGACGCGCGGCCAGACACGTTGTGGCTGCTCAGCCATCCCCCGGTCTTCACGGTCGGCAAGCGGACGCTGGAGACCCATCTGCCCGACCCGTCGGCCGGCATCCCCGTGGTGCCGACCGGCCGTGGCGGTCAGCTCACCTATCACGGCCCCGGGCAGCTGGTGGGCTATCTCATCGTGAAGCTGCGGTCCGACGAGGGCGTGGTCGACTACATCCGCGAGGTCGAGCTGCGGCTGGTCGAGGCACTGGCCAGGATCGGTATCCCGGCGGAGCGCCGCGACACGCCGCCCGGGTCTGAGCTGCTGACCGGCGTGTGGACACAGGACACCGGCCGGAAGATCGTCTCGATCGGCATGCGGTCGAGCCGGTCGGTCACCAGCCACGGCTTCGCGCTCAACGTCGACGGCGACCTCACGCCGTGGAACCTCGCGATCCCCTGCGGCATGCCCGACGTGGAGATGACCTCGGTCGCTCACGAGCTCGGACGGGCCTCCATGGAAGAGGCCCGCCGAGTCGTCGCAGAGGCGTTCGAGGCCGTCTGACCCCAGCACCCGGGCCGGCATCTCGTCCGGCCACCCTGCTCGGAGGTGCGGAGCCTCCGCGCGTGCCAGGACCAGTCCCGGGCAAAGGCTTCTGGGCGCGGTCGTACCTGCCGCCTCGGCGGTGCCTCCGTGCCTTCGTGGGCCTGCGCTGTGCGCTCTGGCGCCTGTGGTCCATGCGCATCTACACCTGCATCCGTCTGGTGCGGCCGTGGTAGGTGAAGGCCCAGCGGTCTTTGCCGGTTTGGCGTCTGGTGTAGCGGTGGGGGTGTTGGTAGCGGTCGCGGTTGTGGAACTGGCAGGCGGGGCCGAGGAGTTTCAGGTCGGTGAGGCCGCCGGTGCTCCAGTTGTCGGCGTGGTCGATCTGGCACAGGGTGGCGGGCAGTGGGCAGCCGTCGATCCAGCAGGTGGCGTAGCGGGCGAAGATGGCCCGTCGCTGGGCGGGGGTGGCGAGGCGGACTTTGCGGCCCATGTCGAGGACCTGGCCGTCGGCGTCCATGATGATGCGCATGAGGGTGGAGGTGCGGGCCAGCCGGTGCACGCTGGTGACGGGCAGGACCTGTCCGGTGGCCAGCAACAACCCCGGCACCATCCCCAACCCCGCACCCAACCGCGCACCCGGCCCCGCTCCCTGTGGCGCCCCCGGTGCTGCTCCCGGCTCCGCTCCGGGTGCGCCGGGCGGCGGCTCTGCTCCCTGTGCTGCTCCCGGTGCCCCTCCTGACGCTCGTGCCGTTCTTCCCGGCGGCCCTGCCGGTCCTCCTGCTGCCGCCTCTCCCGACGGGTGCGGTGCCTCCGGCGCGGTCGGCGCGGTCGGCGCGGTCGGCGCGTCCGGTGTCTGCTCGCCACGCGGGATCGCACCGCTGCCCTGCTCACCGCTGCTCTGCTGGCTGCTGCTGTGCGCATGCGGTACCGCCCTCGCAGGCCGGGGCCCGGCGTGGGTGTGGTGGGCATGGGTATCCCCCGGAGGATCGGGTGAGCGCCACTCACCCCACCGCGACCAGCTTTGCTGCCCGGTCCTCGTCTGCGCGCGACCGGTCATGTCAGCGCCGGACTCCTCGTCACGGAGGCCGGCCGAGCCGCCAGCCGCAGTGCCATCCGCGTCAACCGCACTGCCGCTTGTTCTGGCACCTGTCGTGTTTGCGTCGGTCTTGTCGTACTCGGAGGGATAGTTGGTGTGATCGCTGTCCGGGCTGACCGGCGCGACCTTGGCCTCCCCGGGCTGCCACGCCTGGCGGCCAGTCTCGGCCGCCCCGGCGTCCTCGGTGTCGTCGTTGTCGTCGCTGCCTGGGGTGTCGTAGGGGGCCCCGCCCTGCGCAGGGTCTTCGGCGGTCTCCGTCGTCGGGTCGGCCGCAGGGTCCGTGGTGGGCTCGCTGGTGGGCTCGGGGTCGCTACCCGACGCGGCCTCGGGGTCGGGGTCGGCTTCCGGCTCGGGGCCAGGTTCCGGGTCGGGGTCGGTGGGGAGGGACTCGGCGTTGACCAGCACGAGAAGCTCGGTGGTGATCTGCTGTTCCAGCAGGGCGATGAACGCGTCCGCCTGACGCTCCGCCAGTGACCGGTCATCGCCCTCCGCCCGTGGCCGGGCGTAGGCGTCCAGCAGCGCCCGCAACCGGGCCGCCGCCTCACGCGGCAGATAGAACTCTCCTTCCAGGCCGCCGCCCTTGCCCGGGCGCACCCGCAATGACCGCCGCGCGTAGTCGGCCCGCTCGTCGCGCCCGCCCGCCCCGCCAACCCCACCAAGATCGGCTCGGCCAGCCCTGCCTGCTCATCCGAGAGCCCGGCAACGGCGGCGCAGATCGCCTCCACCACCCCCGCCGCCAGATGTCCGGCGGCGAACATCTCCCGCACGGTGGGCAGCCGCGCCAGTTCGATGCCCAGGGTGAGCAGGCGGCCCGCACCCCCGACCGTCATCCCCCCGGCCGTGCGCAACCAACTCCGGGTCGAGGCATGCCCATGCTGTCTGGCCTGCCCCGCCCGATGCACCCGCCCGACACGCTCGGCCAGCGCACACGTGATCCGATCGCGGGCGAACAACAGATCCTCGGCCTCGGCCAGGCAGATCTCGGGCGTATCGGGGATCGGAGCCAAGGCCAGCGCCTGCGCCGACTCCCTCAGCGAGGCGACCAGCACCCACGACGACCGAGATCGCCGATCACCCCCACCACCGGCATCCGCCCCTCCCTCGGGACCACCGGCACCGGCATCGGCACCGGCGGCATCCGCACCGGCAGGACCGGCAGAAGCGTCACCATCAGAAGTCCCGCTGTCTGGAGTCTTGCTGGCGGTGGCCTCGTAGGCAGTGGCACTGGCGTTGTGCACAGGCTTGTCGCGGGCGAGCGAACCGTCCGTCGACCACAAAGGAGAATCGGCGATCAGCCGATCCCACCAGCCGTCATCTCCGCTATTCGAACGATGGTGGCGCTCAGGATCGAGGTCGGACAGATCCATCGCACCTCCCAACGTGATTCGAACTCTTGTGTGAATTCTTTCACGCCAGCACCCCACCAACACCCCTGAGCAGGCGATTTGTTGGAGCCACAGGTGGGGAGAGGGAGTAGCGCCGTCAGATCCGGCCGATGTCGGCGGGCAGGTCGAGGGCGAGCACGTGGTCGAAGTGGAGGAAGGTCTCGAAACGTGGCGTGACCGACGCGTCGGCTTCCAGCGCGGCAGGCGCAGCGCCTCCGGGGTGTCGAGGTCGTCGTCCAGTGCCCGCTGGACGCGTTCGGCGTAACCGCCGTCGATCGGGCGGCTCGGCGATTGCGCCCATTCGGCCACCCGCCGCCGATGGCGGCGCGGTTCCTCGTCGGCGGCGCGGAGCGCGTCCCAGGTCAGGTCGACCGGCCGCCGGTACTCGAGGACGGCGGGCTCACGGGGGCAGTTCGCGGCGGGTGGGCAGGCCCTGCCAGGAGCTGTAACTCGCGACGGCGAACGCGGCCACCGAGATGCCGCGCTTGAGGCGGTCCGCGGGGTGCAGCCCGTCCAGGATCGCGCTGAGATAGCCCGCGACGAACGCGCCTCCGACCTCGGAGGGGTCGACCGCGGTCACGGGGGCGGCCTGTGTGTCGTACCGCAGGCCCTCGACGGTGGCGCTGGCTCCCTTGGCACCCCGGGTCACGACCAGTTCGGAGGTGGACGCGAGCACGGGCTCGACGAGCGAGAGCTCGTCCTGGGTCGCGAACAGCACGTCGGCCGAGGCGGCGAGTTCGGTGAGCCCCTGGCGGGCCTCCTCCGCGCTCTGCCAGAGGTTCGCGCGGTGGTTGACGTCCACGGAGATGAGCGCCCCGGCGTCCTTGGCGAGCTTGACCGCGTGGTGCACGGCGCTCCACGCGAGGCCGCTCAGCCCGAGGGTGACGCCGGTGACGTGCAGGATCCGCGCCGACTGGACCACCTCGCCGGGCACGTCGCCGGTCGACAGGTGTGATCCGGCCGAGCCTTCCCTGTAGTGGACGGCATGCGACGACCGGCCGATGCGCCGCTGGCGGAGGATCAGCCCGGTCGCCGCGGTCTCGTCCACCCGTACGTGGGAGACGTCCACGCCTTCGCCGCGCAGGACCGCCAGCGTGCGGGTGCCGAGCTCGTCGGCGCTGACCCGGCCCAGCCAGCTCACCGTGTGGCCGAGCCGGGCCAGGCCGATCGCCGTCGTCAGCTCCGGCCCTTCGACGTCGAGGCGGATGGTCGTGTCATGCCGCAGCCTGTCGCCGGAGACGACGCCCAATGCCTCTCCGAGCGTGAAAACCTCGGTCATGCCGTGAGTCCACGGAAGTACATCCGAAAAGCATGACAGACCTTGATCCGCCCGGAAAGCCCTGGTTCAGGCGCCGAACGCGTCCACGGCGGCCTGGCAGAAGGCCTTGAGATCGTCCGGCTTCCGGCTGGTGACCAACGTGTTCGGGCCACCCGTGCAGACCATGACCTCCTGGTCCACCCAGGTCGCTCCCGCGTTGCGGAGATCGGTCTGCAGGCTGGGCCAGGAGGTCAGTGTGCGCCCGCGCACCACGTCGGCCTCCACGAGGGTCCACGGCGCGTGGCAGATCGCCGCGACCGGCTTGCCCGCGTCGAAAAACTCCTTGACGAACCGTACGGCCTCCGGCCGCGTCCGCAGGAAGTCGGGGTTGGCGACGCCGCCGGGGAGGACCAGCGCGTCGAAGTCGGCGGCGGTGACCTCTCCCGCGACGGCGTCCACGGGGAAGGTGCCGGCCTTGTCGAGGTGGTTGAACGCCTGGATCTCCCCGCGTTCCACTGAGACCAACTTCGGCGTGGCGCCCGCCTGCTCGACGGCCCGCCACGGTTCGGTGAGCTCGACCTGCTCGACCCCCTCGGGGGCGACGAGGAATGCGATCGTCTTGCCCTGGATCATTGTTGCTCCCCTCTTTTGCTCGGTCTTGACGTCGCGTGCCCGGACGAGTGCGATCTATGCCGTACGCGGGGTAGGGGATGGGCATGCCCGTGCTGGTGGGGACCTCCGGCTGGCAGTACGCCGACTGGCGCGACGTCGTCTACGGGGGCGTGCCGCAGCGGCTGTGGCTGGAGAGCTACGGCGAGATCTTCGCCACGGTCGAGAACAACAACGCCTTCTACCGGTTGCCGAAGCGGGAGACGTTCGAGTCGTGGCGGGAGCGTACGCCGCCCGACTTCGTCATGGCGGTCAAGGCGAGCCGCTTCCTCACGCACATCAAGCGGTTGAAGGACCCGGAGGAGCCGGTCGAGCGGCTGATGGGCGTGGCCGAGGGTCTCGGCTCGAAGCTGGGCCCGATCCTGCTGCAACTGCCGCCGACGCTGCAGGTGGACGCGGGCCGGCTGCGGGCCTGTCTGGCCCGGTTTCCGCGTGCCGTACGGGTGGCGGTGGAGCCGCGGCACGCCTCGTGGTGGACCGGGGAGATCCGCGACCTGCTGACGGAGTTCGGGGCCGCGCTGTGCTGGGCGGACCGTCTCGGCCGGCCCGCCGGCCCCCTGTGGCGTACGGCCGACTGGGTCTACCTGCGCTTCCACGAGGGGCGGGCCGAGCCGTGGCCCAGCTACGGCGCACAGGCGTTGGGCAGCTGGGTGGAGCGCGTGGGGGACGTGCCGGACGCCTACGTCTACTTCAACAACGATCCCGGCGGCGCCGCCGTACGCAACGCGATCACCTTCGCGGAGCTGGCGTGCGCGCGGAGGCCGGATGTCACCAGGGCGCGCCCGCCGAGAACGGCGCAGGTCCGGTCATGACCGGCGCCCGCGGGCCGGGCGCCGGAACGGCCCGCGGGCGAGTGTGATCCCCGGCATGCCGGGTCAGGCGCGGCGCTCGTCGGCCGAGTGCCGGCCGCCCGCCACGAGCCGGTCGGGGGAGGACTGCTGAGCGGGCACCGAGACGCGGTCGTGCGGCGCGGTGGGACCCTCGACCCTGTCCTCAGTCCTGGCCGCCGCCCTGTCCTCGGCCTTCGCCGCAGCCCTGTCCTCGGTCTTGGCCTCAGTCCTGGCCTCGGTGCGGTCGTCGACGCCGTCGCGGTCCCGGTCGACCTTGGGATGCGCGGCCGTCGAGCTGGTCTCCAGGCGGCGCTCCAGGTCGCGCTTCTCGGCCTCCAGGCGGGACACGCGGTCCCGCTCCGCGAGACGGGCCTCGCGCAGCTTGCGGCGCTTCACGGCGGAGCGGCGCATGCCGCCGGTGATGAGCAGCAGACCGGCGACGAAGACGGCGGTGGTCACGACACCGGCCATGAACAGCTCGAACGGGCTGAAGTTGAACGTGCGATCGAGAACGGTGATCGGCAGAGTGTTCGCGGTGTCGTTCACCGACACCTCGATCACAGCGGCCGCCGCGATCAGGACCAGAAGCAGGCCCAACAAGACCATCTGCCCTCACTCCTAGGTGCGGTTGCGATTGGTGGACGTCCTACGAGTGCCCAAAAGAATGGAGATCATGTGCCGCAGGTCACAACAGGACAAAACACCGCCTGGTAAAGAAACGCGCGTTAACGCTCCAGTTACAAACGGGCAAAGGCTATGAAATCCCACAACGGCACTGTTGGGCGTGGCGGACGAAACGCCCAGGCCGCCTCGCTCGAAGGGATCGACGTGACCTACAAGGCCGAGTACATCTGGATCGACGGCACGGAGCCGACCGCGAAGCTCCGCTCCAAGACCAAGGTCCTCGCGGACGGCGCCGAGCCGCCGCTGTGGGGCTTCGACGGGTCCAGCACCAACCAGGCCAGCGGTCACGCGTCCGACCTGGTGCTCAAGCCGGTCTTCACCTGCCCCGACCCGATCCGGGGCGGCGACAACGTACTGGTCCTGTGCGAGGTCCTGCACACCGACATGACGCCGCACGCCACCAACACCCGCTCCCCGCTCGCCGAGGTGGCCGAGCGGTTCGCCGACCAGGACTCGTGGTTCGGCATCGAGCAGGAGTACACCTTCTTCAAGGAGGGCCGCCCGCTCGGCTTCCCGCTGGGCGGATTCCCCGCTCCGCAGGGCGGCTACTACTGCGGTGTCGGCGCCGACGAGGTGTTCGGCCGTGACATCGTCGAGCTGCACCTCGACCGCTGCCTGGCCGCCGGCCTGAAGATCTCCGGCATCAACGCCGAGGTCATGCCCGGCCAGTGGGAGTTCCAGGTTGGCCCCGCCGGTCCGCTGGAGGTCTCCGACCACATGTGGGTCGCCCGCTGGCTGCTCTACCGCACCGCCGAGGAGTTCGACGTGGCCGCCACGCTCGACCCCAAGCCGGTGAAGGGCGACTGGAACGGCGCCGGCGCGCACACCAACTTCTCCACGAAGGCGATGCGCGAGGGCTACGACCCGATCATCACCGCGTGCGAGGCCCTGGGCGAGAACGCCATGGAGCACGTCAAGAACTACGGCCACGGCGTCGAGGACCGCCTCACCGGCCACCACGAGACCGGCCGGTGGGACGAGTTCAGCTACGGTGTCTCCGACCGCGGCGCGTCCGTCCGCATCCCGTGGCAGGTCGAGGTGGACAAGAAGGGCTACATCGAGGACCGGCGCCCCAACGCCAACGTCGACCCCTACGTCGTCACCCGCCTGATGGTCGGCACCTGCTGCGCCGCTCTGGAGAAGGCCGGCCAGGTCTGACAGCCCCCCTCTTCCTTCGTACGGCTCCCGCCTCCGGCGCGGGAGCCGTACGCGTATACGGTGGCCGCTGTGCCGCACCAGCCTGAACCCCTCGTCATCGCCCACCGGGGCGCCAGCGCCCTGCGGCCGGAGCACACGCTGCCGTCGTACGAGACGGCGATCGCGCTCGGGGCCGACTACATCGAGCCCGACCTGGTCTCCACCAAAGACCACGTCCTGGTGGCCCGGCACGAGAACGAGATCTCGGGGACCACGGACGTGGCGGACCACCCGGAGTTCGCCGCCCGCCGCACCACCAAGACCATCGACGGGGTGACCGTCACCGGCTGGTTCACCGAGGACTTCACGCTGGCGGAGTTGCGTACGCTGCGGGCCACCGAGCGCATCCCCGCCCTGCGGCCGGGCAACGCCGCCTTCGACGGCCTGGCCGTGATCCCGACCTTCGACGAGGTCGTCGAGCTGGCCCGGCGGAACGGCGTGGGCGTCTACCCCGAGACCAAGCACCCGTCCTATTTCGCCTCCATCGGCCTGCCGCTGGAGGAGCCGCTGCTCGGCGTGCTGGACCGGCGCGGCTGGCGTCACCGGAGCGACCCGGTCTTCATCCAGTCGTTCGAGGAGGGCAACCTGCGCGAGCTGCGCGGGGCGACCCGGCTGCCGCTGATCCAGCTGATCGGCGGCTCCGGCGCGGCGTACGACCGGATGGTCACGCCCGCCGGGCTCGAGGAGGTCGCGACGTACGCGGACGGCATCGGCGTGGCGACCTCCCGGGTGGTGCCGACCGGTCCCGATGGTCGTCTCCTCGCCCCCACGACCCTGGTGCGGGACGCGCACAGGGTGGGGCTCGACGTACACGTGTGGACCGTCCGCGACGAGAACGCCCAGCTCCCGGCCGACTTCCGGCGCGGCGACCCGGACGGCGCCGCCTACGAACGGGCGACGGGAGACGTTATGGGCTGGCTGGCGATGCTGTACGACCTCGGCGTGGACGGGGTCTTCGCCGACAACCCGGGAACGGCGCGGGCCGTGCTCGCGGGGCGTTCCCGGCGGATCGCCACAAGTTGACAATGATTTTCATTTGCGGGACATTTGGACGGGATGTTTCCCGTGATACGCCGACTTTGAGGAGCCGTCGTGCTCTCGCCGCTTGCCCGTGCGCGCTCGTCCGTCGCCCTGCCCGTGCTGGTCATGCTGACCGTGCTGTTCGCGGCCGCCTGCGGCGGCGAACAGCGGTCTTCCGCTTCAGCCGACCCGGAGCAGCCGTTGAAGGTGGTGGCGACCACCACCCAGGTGGCCGACTTCGCCCGTAACGTCGGCGGTGACCGGGTCACGGTGCACCAGTTGCTGAAGCCGAACGTCGATCCCCACGACTACGAGCCGTCCCCGGCCGACATGCGGGCCATCGGCGAGGCCGACGTGCTCGTCAAGAACGGCGTGGGCCTGGAGAAGTGGCTGGACGAGACGATCGAGGCCGCCGGGTTCGGCGGCACGGTCGTCGACGCGTCCAAGGGCGTGCAGATCCAGGACGGCGATCCGCACATCTGGCACAACCCGCTCAACGTGAAGACGATGGCCGCCACGATCGAGATAGCCTTCGCCGCCGCCGATCCGGGCGACACCGCGGCCTACCAGGCCAACCGGGTGGCGTACGACGAGAAGCTGGACGCGCTCGACGCCGAGATCGCGAGGAAGATCGAGTCGATCCCCGTGGACCGGCGCAAGCTCGTGACCAACCACGACGCCTTCGGCTACTACCTCGACCGTTACAAGCTGACGTTCGTCGGATCGATCATCCCGAGCTTCGACACCTCCGCCGAACTGTCCGCCAAGCAGGTGTCCGATCTCGTCACCAAGATCAAGTCGACCGGGGTGGCGGCCATCTTCTCGGAGGCGTCGCTGCCGCCGAAGACGGCGGAGGCGATCGGCCGCGAGGCCGGGGTGACGGTCGTGGCCGGCGAGGACGCGCTGTACGGCGACTCG
Organism: Microbispora sp. H11081; assembly: GCF_012999535.1. GTDB lineage: Bacteria > Actinomycetota > Actinomycetes > Streptosporangiales > Streptosporangiaceae > Microbispora. The sequence goes on along the minus strand of NZ_JABBWV010000014.1, from coordinate 31,854 downwards.
CTCGGCCCCGAGGGCTCGGCCGGTGCGACCTACCTCCAGATGCTGGAGCACAATACCGACACCATCGTCGGCGCGTTGAGAGGGAACCCGGCATGAGCGAGCGCGCACCCACCCTGGTGCTCGACCGGGCGAGTGTGGCCTACGGCGACGTCCCGGTCCTGGAGGAACTGGACGGCGTCGTCCACGAGGGCGAAGCCGTCGCGCTGATCGGCCCGAACGGCGCGGGCAAGTCGACGCTGATCAAGGCGTTGCTCGGCCTGGTGCCTGTGGTGCGCGGCCGGATCGAGGTGCTGGGCAGGCCCCCGGCGCAGGCCCGCCGCGACGTCGCCTACGTACCGCAGGCCGACACGCTCGATCCCGACTTCCCCGTGTCGGTCGAGCAGGTGGTGATGATGGGCCGCTACCGGCGGATCGGCTGGCTGCGCCGCCCCTCCGCCGCCGACCGGGCCGAGACCGCCGAGGCCCTGGAGCGGGTCGGGCTGGCCGGACGGGCCCGCGACCGGTTCGGCACGCTGTCGGGCGGCCAGCGCCAGCGCGTGCTGCTGGCCCGCGCCATCGCCGCCAAGCCCCGGATGCTGCTGCTCGACGAGCCGTTCAACGGCGTGGACGCGGTCAGCCAGCACGCGCTGCTTGAGGCGATCGGCTCGCTGAAGGAGCAGGGCGCCTCCGTCGTCGTCAGCACCCACGACCTCGCCATCGCGCATCTCGCCTGCGACGAGGTGTGCCTGCTCAACCGGCACCAGTTCGGCTTCGGGCCGACCGGCGACGTGCTGACCCCCGAGCGGCTGCGCGCGACGTACGGCGGGCACGCACTCGAACTGCGCGGCGACCGGGTGATCGTGACCCAGACATGATCCTCTTCGAGCCGTTCCACCTGCCCTTCATGGCGCGGGCGCTGGTCGAACTGGTCATTCTCGGCGTGCTCGCGGGCACGGTCGGCGTGCTGGTGCTGCTGCGCAGGCTCGCCTTCGTCAGCGACACCCTCACCCACACCGTCTTCCCCGGTGTGGTCATCGGCCATCTCATGGCCGGGGACGACGGCATCTTCTGGGGGGCGCTGGCCGCGGGGGTCGTCACGGCCGTCCTGCTCACGCTGCTTACGCACCGCCGCAGGGTGAGCGAGGACGCCGCGCTCGCGATGCTGCTGACCACGCTGTTCGCGGTCGGCGTCGTGCTGGTGTCGCGGCAGACGGGCTTCACCTCCGACCTCACGGCGTTCCTGTTCGGGCGGGTGCTCACGGTCAGCGAGGAGCAACTCGTCCAGACCGCCGTCGTGACGGTCGTGGTCGTGGCGTTGCTGGCGGTGCTGCGCCGGCCGCTGCTGCTGCGCGCCTTCGACCCCGAGGGCGCCCGCGCGGCCGGCGTGCGCGTGGGCCTGCTCGACCTCGTCGTGAACATCGCGGTCGCGCTGGTCGTCGTGGCCGCCGTGCGGGCGGTGGGCACGATCCTCGTGATCGCGCTGCTCATCGTGCCGGCCGCGGCGGCCAGGAACCTGTCGGACCGGCTCGCGGTCATCGTGCCGCTCGCCTGCCTCGTCGGCGCGGCCGGCGGATGGCTCGGCCTCGTCGTGAGCTACCAGGCGTCGGTGGAGTACGACCTGCGGCTCGCCTCCGGCGCGACCGTGGTGCTCGCCCTGGTCGCGCTGTACGGCGTGGCCTACGCCGCCGGGACCGTACGCAGAAGGGCCGCGCTGAGCCGGGCCCGCCGCCGGGCCGCACTGGAGGTGGCGGCGTGAGCTGGTTCGACTCCTCCGTCCACCGGGCCATGGTCGAGGCCGTCCTCGTCGGCGTGCTCGGCGGGGTGGTCGGGGTGTTCGTGGTCGCGCGGCGGCTGCCGTTCTTCACGATGGCCCTCACCCACGCGACGTTTCCCGGCATCGTCGTCGCGGCCCTGCTCGGGGTGAACCTCTACCTCGGCGGCGGGCTGTTCGGGCTGCTGGTGGTCGCCGCGGTCCTCCTGTTCGGCCGGGGCCGCGGGCAGGACTTCGGCACGGCCACCGGCATCGCGCTGTCGGGCGGCTTCGCGCTCGGTGTGGTGCTCGTGTCGTCCCAGGACGGCTTCAGCAAGGACCTGGCGGCGTACACGGTGGGGGACATCCTGGCCGTCGGTGTGAGTGACCTGGTGGTGACCGCCGCCGTCACCGTGGGGGTGCTGCTCCTGCTCGCCCTCGTCGGCAAGGAACTGCTGCTCGCGGCGTTCGACCCGGTGGGGGCGGCGGCGCTCGGACTGCCCATCCTGCTGCTGGACTTCGCCCTGCTGGCGGTCGTCGAGGTGACCGTCGTCGCCACCGTGCCCGCGCTGGGCACGATCCTCGCCGTGGCGCTGATCGTGGGCCCGGCCGCGACCGCCCGGCTGCTCACGGACAGGCTGGCGGCGTTGTTTCCCGCCGCCGCGGCCATCGGGGTCGGCTGCGCGCTGGCGGGCGTGTGGGTCTCCACGCAGTGGAACGTCGCGACCGGGGCCTCCATCGCCCTGTTCGTCGGCCTGGTGTTCGGGGCGGCCTTCCTCGGCACCGCCGTACGCGGCAGGATCGGGCGGGCCGCGGCCGTCAGGGCTTGATCTTCAGGGCTTGATCTTCAGGGCCAGATCGTCAGGGCTTGAGCAGGACCTTGATCGCGCCGTCCTCCTTCTTCTGGAAGATCTCGTAGCCGTGCGGGGCCTGGTCGAGCGGCAGGCGGTGGGTCGCCAGGTCCTCGACTCCCAGGGGATCGCCGTCGCCGGTCAGGAGCGGCATGATGTCGTCCACCCACCGCTTGACGTGGGCCTGGCCCATCCTCAGCGCGATGCCCTTGTCGAACATCCGCAGCATGGGCAGGGGATCGGTCATCCCGCCGTAGACGCCGCTGATGGAGATCGTGCCGCCACGGCGCACGGTCTCGATGGCGTCCTGCAGGGCGGCGAGCCGGTCGAGGCCGGCGCGGGTCATCATGGCGGCGGCGGCCTTGTCGGGCAGCATCCCGGTGACCGTCTGGGCGAACTTGCCGACGGTGTAGCCGTGCGCCTCCATGCCCACGGCGTCGATGACCGAGTCGGTGCCCCGGCCTCCGGTCATCGAGCGGACCGCCTCGGGCACGTCGTCGATCTCGGCGCCGTCGAGCACCTCGATGCCGTGCCTGCGGGCCATCTCCAGGCGCTCGGGGACGATGTCCACGCCGATGACCCGGTAGCCCCGGTGGCGCGCGATGCGGGCCGACATCTGCCCGATCGGGCCCAGACCGAAGACGGTGACGCTGCCGCCGTCGGGCACCTCGGCCCACTCGACGGCCTGCCAGGAGGTGGGCAGCACGTCGGAGAGGTAGACGAACCTCTCGTCAGGCGGCCCGTCCGGCACCTTGATCGGCCCGAACTGCGCCTGGGGGACGCGCAGGTACTCCGCCTGGCCGCCGGGCACCTCGCCGTACAGCTTGGTGTAGCCGAACAGGGCGGCGCCCGTGTCGTACTCGCGGACCTGGGTGGTCTCGCACTGGGCGTACAACTCGTGGTCGCACATGTAGCAGTGGCCGCACGAGATGTTGAACGGGACCACCACCCGGTCGCCGGGCTTGATGTGGGTGACCGCCGCACCGACCTCCTCGACGATGCCCATTGGTTCGTGGCCGAGGATGTCGCCCTCGCTGATGAACGGGCCGAGCACCTCGTAGAGGTGCAGGTCGGACCCGCAGATCGCGCTCGTGGTGACTCGGATGATCGCGTCGGTGGGTTCCTTGATGGCCGGGTCGGGCACCTCGTCCACCCGTACGTCGCGTTTGCCGTGCCAGGTAACTGCCTTCATGGTTCCCCGTCTGCCCCGCCCCCGGCGGGAGAAACGGGCCCCTCTGTCCGGATCAGAGGTGCAGGATGCCGCCCTGCTCGTCCACGTGGTCGGCGCCGTCGTCATCGAACCAGACACCGCCGGTCGCGAGGTAGCGGAACCGGTGCGCGCCGGGCGGAAGGATCACCGACACGGTGCGGGTGCCGTTCCTGCGCCGCAGTAGTTCGTGGCGGCCGGGCAGCCAGTCGTTGAAGTCGCCGACCACGCTGACCGCCCCCGTGGGCTCGTCGACGGGCAGGGCGAAGGTGACACGGGTCTTCTGCCCGAACAGCCGGGTGCGCTTGAGCATGCCGCATAGCCTTGCGTATCGCGCCTAAAGGAAGAAACCAGTACACGCAGGAGGTAACACAATATTCACGGCCATTTCCGGTAGTGGTGTACGCGACCTAGGCCGAAGGTCCGATGTGGGCGGGCTTGCCGAAGATCTATAACGGACACATGTACGCCATTCGACTGCACGCCTTCGGTCCCGCCGAGAATCTCGTCTACGAGGAGGTCGAGGATCCCGAGCCGGGGCCCGGCCAGGTCCGCGTGGCCGTACGGGCGGCCGGGGTGCACCTGGTCGACACCGTGTTGCGGGCCGGGGACTACGGGGGCGGCCCGATCCCCGTCCCCGATCTCCCCACGATCCCCGGCAGGGAGGTCGCCGGGGTCGTCGACGCCGTCGGTCCCGGAGCCGATCCCGGGCTGGTCGGCAGGCGGGTGGTGACCCATCTCGGCATGGCTCCCGGCGGCTACGCCGAACTGGCCGTACGGGACGCGCAGGCGATCCACGAGATCCCGCACGGCCTGGGCTACGCGGAGGCCGTGGCGATGATCGGCACGGGCCGGACCACGATGGGCATCCTCGACGTCGCGGAGATCCGGGCGGACGACGTCGCGCTGGTCACGGCGGCGGCCGGAGGCGTCGGCAACCTGCTCGTGCAGGCGGCGTTGCGGGCCGGCGCCACCGTAGTCGGGCTCGCCGGCGGCGCGGCGAAGCTGAGCCGGGTGCGGGCGCTGGGCGCGCACCACGCCGTGGACTACACCGCCCAGGGCTGGCCCGACGAGGTGCGGGCGCTTCTCGGCGACCGGGAGGTCACGCTGGCGCTCGACGGCGTCGGCGGGGACCTCGGGCGGCAGACGCTGGAGTTGCTCGGCGTCGGCGGCAGGATCGTGCTGTTCGGCTGGGCGGACGCGCGGGGCGGCCCGACCGCGCTCACCTCGGAGGACCTGTACGCCCGGGGCATCACCGCGGCGGTGGCGGTCGGCCCGCGGGTGCTGAAGCGGCCGGGCGGCCTGCGGGGCCTGGAGGAGCGGGCACTGGCGGCGGCGGGATCGGGCGAGCTGGCCCCGCTGGTGCGGAGCTTCCCGCTCAAGGACGCCGCCGCCGCGCACACCGCGCTGGAGCACCGCGCGACTACAGGGAAGGTCGTCCTCGTCCCCTGAGCCCGTCAGGCTCAGTTTGGTGAGCAGCTCGGCGAGTGATCAGGCGACCAGGACGGGGTGGGGGAGCACCGAGTTGTGGCAGTAGCCGAGGTCGTTCCAGGCGGTGGCGTCCGGCTGGGAGCGGCCGTGCTCGTCGGTGGCCCGCACCCGCAGGACATGCGCGCCGGGGGTGGGGTCCCAGGGGAACCGCCAGCGGGTCCACACGCCGGGCAGGTCCGGTCCTTCGAGGGTGGCCGGCTGCCAGGGGCCGTCGTCGATCCGGCAGGCGACGGCCGCGACGCGGTCCTCACCCGCGTACGCGCGGCCGTGGATCAGTTGCGGGCCGGGCTCGAGACGCGCGGGCCAGGGCAGTTCGACCAGGCTCGCGACCGGCGTGGAGGTGATGGGCACGGCAGGATGGCCGGCGGTGACGAGCACGTAGTCGTCGGTGTTCCACGGCACGCGCAGCGGCCGGTCGGACACCTCGATGCGGCCCACCCACTTGACGCTGGCCGCGCCGAGCCAGCCGGAGACGATCACGCGGGCGGGGAAGCCGTGGTCGGGCGGCAGGATCTCGCCGTTCATGGCGAGCGCGAGCAGGGTGTCGGGCGCCAGTGCCTTCGCGAGGGGCATCGGGCGTCGTCCGCGCACCTCGTCGAGCCCTTCGGGCATCACCTCGAAGGCGGCGTCCGTGAGGCCCGCGGGTTCGAGCAGGTCGCGCAGCGGGATCCCGGTCCACTCGGCGGTGCCGATCGCGCCGCGGCCCCACTGCACTCCGCCGAAGCGGCGGCCGTGCTCCGCGCCGAAGAAGGCGCGTCTGTTGCCCGCGCACTCCAGGGTCCGTACGACGGACACGAGGGGGAAGCGGCGCCACAGGTCCTCGTACGTGTAGTGGACGGTCCGGCGTACGCCGCCGCCCTCGACGCGCAGCGTCCAGGTTCTCGCGTCGAGACAGGGGGTCGGGGCGTGGTTGCGGACGAAGTGGCGGTCGGTGGGAGTGAGCAGGCCGGGCAGGCGGTCGGGCCTGGTGCCGTAGTCGAGGCCCGTGCCCGCGTCCTCCATGAGGTCGGCGGTCGTCGGCTTCACCACCGCCGCGCGGATGCCGCCGGGTGTCGTGCGCATCGGCCCATTCCCTTCCGGGCCGACGCGGCGAGTGGCCCGTCAGCCCAGGTCGTGGCTCGCTCTCCGGGCATGACGCTGCGCCCAGGACGCGAGACGCGACCAGCGCCTGGCCGCGACCAGGCGGCCGGCGACTCGTGCGTTGTCCGCCTCGCGGTGCAACTCGGTGATCCGCTCCGTGGCCAGGGAGTAGTCGTAGAACATCATTGCCGTCCAGGTCGTCGGTGTAACTGTCCTCTTTTTCTTAGACAGTTACAAATATATGGCAAAAGGGCGTAACTGGTCAAGTTGCCTTGGACAGTCACGGCGTCCCGTGTCCCCGCCGTGCGGGGAGGTCGTTTTACGCGGTCCTCAGGTAGACCCGCGTACTATCACCGACCTGTCACCGCCCCGTACCGACGAGAGGAGCGCGGCGTGAGCGCGTTGTTCGAACCCCTGACCCTGCGGAGCCTGACCATTCCCAACCGCGTCTGGATGGCCCCGATGTGTCAGTACAGCGCGGCGGTCGAAGGTCCCGGGCAGGGCGTGCCCACCGACTGGCATCTGACCCACCTCGGGTCCCGGGCCGTCGGCGGAGCCGGTCTGATCCTCGTCGAGGCCACCGCAGTGTCCCCCGAGGGCCGGATCAGCCCCGCCGACCTCGGGCTGTGGAACGAGCGCCAGCAAGAGGGCTTCCGCCGTATCACCCGGTTCCTCGCCGACCACGGCGCGGTGCCCGGCATCCAGCTCGCGCACGCGGGCCGCAAGGCGTCCGTCGACCGCACCTGGCGGGGCGGAGGGCCGCTCGGCCCCGACGACCACGGCTGGCAGCCGGTCGCGCCCAGCCCGGTCCCGTTCGACGCGGGCCACCCGGTGCCGGACGAGCTGAGCGAGGCGGACATCCGGCAGGTGGTGGCCGACTTCGCCGCGGCCGCCCGCCGCGCGCTCGCGGCCGGCTTCCAGGTGGTGGAGATCCACGGCGCACACGGCTACCTGATCAACGAGTTTCTGTCGCCGTTCAGCAACCGGCGCACCGACGGGTACGGCGGGTCGTTCGCCAACCGCGCCCGCTTCGCGCTCGAGGTGGTCGACGCGGTACGCGCCGAGTGGCCCGACGAGCTGCCGGTGTTCTTCCGGATCTCGGCCACCGACTGGCTGAGCGAGAACCCCGAGGACCCGCGAGAGGGCTGGACGGCCGACGACACCGTGCGGCTGGCCAAGGAACTGCTCGTCCACGGGGTGGACCTGCTCGACGTCTCGTCGGGCGGCAACGCGCCGAAGGCCCGGATCTCCGCGGAGCCGGGATACCAGGTGCCGTTCGCGGCCCGGGTGAAGGCGGAGACCGACCTGCGGGCGTCGGCCGTCGGCCTCATCACCGAGCCGCGCCAGGCGGCGGAGATCGTCGCCTCAGGGCAGGCCGACGCGGTGATGCTCGGCCGTGAGCTGCTGCGCGACCCTTACTGGCCGAACAGGGCGGCGCGTGAGCTTGGAGTGGCCGGGCGCTGGCCCGACCAGTACCACCGGGCGGTCTGAACGCCCGCACGTGGGTAGGGGTGGCCGTATGGCAGAGATCGGTTTCACCCTCATGTGCGAGCAGACGCCCGCGAAGGAACTGGTGGAGGACGCGGTCGCGGCCGAGAGGATCGGTTTCGACTACGCCGTCATCTCCGACCACTACTTCCCGTGGCTGGAGGAGATGGGGCACTCCCCGTACGCGTGGTCGGTGCTGGGCGCGGCGGCGCAGGCCACGGAACGGCTGCCGCTGATGACGTACGTGACCTGCCCGATCATGCGGTACCACCCCGCGGTGGTGGCGCAGAAGGCGGCCACGATGGGCGTGCTCAGCGACGGCAGGTTCACCCTCGGCGTGGGCGCAGGCGAGAACCTCAACGAGCACGTGGTCGGGCACGGCTGGCCGCCGGTCAACACCCGGCACGAGATGTTCCGCGAGGCCATCGAGGTCATCAAGGAGCTCTTCCAGGGCGGTTACCGCAACTATCGCGGCGAGTACTTCGACATCGACTCCGCCCGGCTGTTCGACCTGCCGGAGCGGCCGGTGCCCATCGCGGTGGCCGCGTCGGGCGAGCAGTCCGTCGACATCGCCGCCGAACTGGGCGACGGCCTCGTGGCGACCGACCCCGACGGGTCGCTGGTGGAGAAGTTCGCCGCGTCAGGCGGCGAGGGCAAGCCCGTCTACGGCCAGCTCGCCGTCTGCTACGACCCGGACAGGGACGCCGCGATCGAGCGCGCGCACCGCATGTGGCGCTGGTCGGTGGCCGGCTGGAAGGTCATGGCGGAGCTGCCCGCGCCGGTCAACTTCGCCGCCGCGACCGAGACCGTACGGCCGCAGGACGTGGCGGAGAAGGTGCCCTGCGGCGCGGACGTGGACGCCGTGGTCGAGGCCGTGCGGCAGTACACCGACGCCGGTTTCACCCACCTCGCGCTCGTGCAGGTCGGGCGGGAGCGCCAGCGGGAGTTCTTCGAGTGGTCGGAGAAGGAGCTCCTGCCCGCGCTCCGCGACCTGTCGTAGAACGGCTCAGATCACGTCCAGGGGGACGGACTCGTAGATCTCCCTCACGGCGGCGGCGAACGCGGCGTCGACGGGCAGGGCGAGGTCGTCCACCCTGTCGACGGGGGCCACTCCGTGCGAGTTGGTGACCATCGCGGACCGGAAGGACGGCAGGTCGGCCAGCCGCACCGGCGCCCGGTGGGACGGGAGCCCGGCGGCGGTCAGCAGGGGCTCCAGCAGCCGCATCGTGATGCCGTGCAGGCAGGGCGCGTCGGGCCAGATCACCCGTGACCCGTCGAAGAACGCGACGTTCGCGATGCCGCACTCGGAGATCACGCCCCCCGGTCCGGTGAGCAGCGCGTCGTCGAACCCCTCGCGCCTGGCCAGCGTGCCGTAGTGGATCTGCCCGAAACCTCCGACGTGCTTGATGTGCGCGACCGGCCGCTGGTAGGGCACGGACTTCAGGCCGACCGGTCGTTCCGGCGCGGGGACCGGCGGCCGTACGACGACCATGACGGACGGCGCGGCGTCGTCGTCGGGGCGGTGGACGACGACGCGGACCGACGCGTCGGGGGTGTCGTCGCCCAGCGCGTGCCGGATGCGGTGGCGGACGAGATCGCCGTCGAGGCCGGTGGAGAACAGCTCCCGGCCCGCGGCGTCGAGCCGCTCCAGGTGGAGGGCGAGGCCGCGGGTCGCGAACCCTCTGACCTGCATGGCGGTGAAGTGCCCGTAGTTGACCAGGGCGGGGTGGCTCAGCTGCTCGACCGTGGGCGGGCGGCCGTCGATCTCGATGCGTGGAGCGGAGGAGAACGCCATGATCACACGGTAACGATCAGACGGTAACGATCACACGGTATCGGCGGGCACCTCCCGGCGGTCCGCGCCGTCCGCGGGCGTACGCCAGGGAAGCGCGGGCAGGCCGCACCGTACGCGCAGGACCATCCAGAAGGCCGGGGCGAGCAGCAGCGCGGCGACGAGGATCCAGACGGTCTCGGCGTTGCCGAGTCCGAACATCTTCAGCGCCGAGGCGAGCAGCACGAACGCCAGGGCGCGGCGGATCAGCCCGCCGGGGGCGCGCGAGGAGATCCGGGAGCCGAGGTAGACGCCCGGGATGGAGCCGGCCAGCAGCGCGACGGTGACCGACAGGGTGAACTCGCCGAACATCAGGTGGCCGACCGCGGCCGACATGACCAGCGGCACGGCCTGGACCAGGTCGGTCCCGACGAGCTGGTTGGCCTTCAGCGCGGGGTAGAGCGCGAGCAGCGCCACGATGATCAGCGAGCCCGAGCCGACCGAGGTGATGCCGACGACCAGCCCGCCGACGGCTCCCACCAGCGCGGTCGGCAGCGGCCGTACGGTGACGGTGGGAATGTCGGTCGCGGCCGGCTCGCCGGGGGCGGCGGTGCGCCGGCCGGTGGCGGGGGTGCGGCCCTCGGCGCGGTCGCGCATCGCGAGGTAGCCGCGTACGGCCAGGCCCGCCGCCGCGATGAGCAGCGCGATGCCGAGGCCCTTCTGGATCACGTCCTGCACGCCCTCGCCGTCGCCGAGGGCGCGGGCGATGAGCACGCCGCAGAACGCGGCGGGGACCGAGCCGGCGCACAGCCAGGCGACGAGCCGCAGGTTGACCGTCCCCCGGCGCAGGTGCACGACGCTTCCGACCGGTTTCATCACGGCGGCGGCGACGAGGTCGCTGGAGACGGCGGCGAGGGGTGGTACGCCGAAGAACGTCACGAGCATGGGCGTCATCAGCGCGCCCCCGCCCATCCCGGTCAGGCCGACGACGACGGCGACCAGGAAGGAGCCGATCGCCATGGTGTAGTCGAAATCCACCCAATAATCCTACCAAACCCATCGGAAATACGGATACCCCGGGGCGGCGAGATCGCGCCAATGCCGCACGTAGGCTGGAGGCGAATCGACGATCTGGAGTGGCGGCCATGACGGGAACGCACGGGTGAAGTGGGCCACGGGCTCCGCGGACCCGTGCCACAGGGCCGTATCTCCCGGCCTCATGGCGGCGCTGCTCGAACACAGCCGTGAGGGCGTCGTGGTGTGCGACGCCGACGGTGTCGTGACGCTGGCCAACCCGGCGGCGGTCCGCCTGGCGCCACGACTTGAGCCGGGCCTGCCCCTGCCCGCCCCGCTCGACTCCGTGCTGTCCGCCCCCGAGGCCCGGGTCGTGACCCACGACGGCAGGCAGATCCAGGTCCGCGCGGAGGAGCTGGGCGAAGGCCGGATCGCCTGGTATCTGACGGCGGAGACGTCCCGGCGCACCGAGTTCCTGCTGGAGGCCGCGCGCCGCCTGGCGGCGTCGCTCAACCCGCACCGGTGCGCCAGGGCCGCGGCGGAGCTGGGCACCCGATTCCTGTGCGACGCGGCGGTCGTCTTCCTGCCGCCTGCCTCCGGCCGCCGGATCGAGTGGATCCGCGTCGTGCCGGGCAGGTCCGGCCCGGACGAGGGCGCCGTGCCCGCCGCCGCGGCGGCGGAGGTGCCCGGCCTGACCGACGCGCTCGCCGGCCTGCGGGAGGACGTCGCGGGACGGCAGGACCCGGGCGGCACACCGGACTGGCTCCTGCCTGAGGGGTTCGGCCCGGTCGGCCACCTGCTGGTGCTCCCGCTGCCCGGTAACAGCGTGTCGGCGGGGGCGCTCGTGCTCGCCCGCCGCGCCGGGCGGCCGTCGTTCGACGAGGATGACCAGGGGATGGCGTACGACCTCGCGACCCGGGCCGGCGCCGCGATCTCGGCGGCCTGCCTGTTCCGTGACCAGAGCACGGTCAACGGCATACTGACCGGTGACCTGCTGCCGCCCGACCTGCCCGAGATCGAGGGCATGCGGCTGGCCGGCCGGCTGCGGGCCTCGCAGCAGGCGGGCGCCATCGGCGGCGACTTCTACGACGTCTACCTGCCCGAGAGCGGGCCGGTGGAGCGGCCTCCGCTGGTGATCCTGGGCGACGTCTGCGGCAAGGGCGCCCGCGCGGCGGTCCTGGCCGGTCAGGTCCGCCACAGCCTGCGCACGCTGCTGCTGATGGAGAGCAGGCCCGAGCGGCTGCTCGAACTGCTCAACCGGTCGCTGCTCGCGTCCCCGTCGCCGCACTCGTACGTCACGCTGATCCTCGCGGCGCTGCGGACCGCCCCCGGCGGCCACGTGCAGGTGGACCTGGCCGTCGCCGGGCACCCGCCGCCGCTGGTCCTGCGCCGGGACGGCACGGTCGAGGAGGTCGCGGTCAGAGGTTCGCTCCTCGGCGCGCTGCAGAAGATCAGCCTGTGGCCCGCCACCGTCGACCTGGCGCCCGGCGAGACGTGCCTGCTGTACAGCGACGGGATCACCGAGGCGTTCGGCGGCCCGAGCGGCCGGGAGATGTTCGGCGAGGAGCGGCTGAGGCGGGCGCTGGCGAGTTGCGCGGTCATGCCGGTGGACGCGCTGGTGGAGCGGCTGGAGCAGCTCAGCACCGACTGGTTGCGGGGCGGGCAGCAGGACGACCGCGCGCTGCTCGCCGTACGGGCGGGGAGAGGGGCGTCGCGATGATTCCGGACCTGCCGGCCGCCGCCCGGCGCTACCTGGAGCTGATCGGCCGGGCCGACGAGGAGGGCGCGGTCGGCCTGGTCGTGAGCCTGCTCGACGAGGGCGTCCCCGCCGAGGACGTGCTGCTGAGGGTCATCGCGACGAGCCAGCGCAGGGTGGGCGAGCTGTGGGAGTCGGACGAGTGGCCGGTGGCGCGCGAGCACGGCGCCACCAAGGTCAGCGAGCGGGCGGTGGCCGCCGTCGGCGCCCACGTCCGTCCCGCGCCGTCCCGCGGCAGGGTGGTCGTCGCCTGCGCCGACGGCGAGTATCACGCGCTGCCCGCCCACATCGTGACGGAGGTGCTGCGCCTGCGGGGATGGCACGCCGACTTCCTCGGCGCGAGCGTGCCGGGCCCGCAGCTGATCACGTACCTGCACCGGGAGGGTCCCGACGTGGTCGCGCTCGGCTGCACACTCGCGACCCGGCTGCCCCGCGCCCACGCCCTCATCGCGGCCTGCCAGGCCGTGGGCGTGCCCGTGCTGGCCGGTGGGGCCGGGTTCGGCGCCGACGGCCGCTACGCCCGCCTGCTCGGCGCGGACGCGTGGGCGCCCACCGCCGACGCGGCGGCCGACCGGCTCGCCTCCGGGCTGCCGTCCTTTCCCTCCGCTCGTGAGGGCGCTGCCCGCGTGGGCGGCGAGGAGTACGTGTACCTGACCCGGCACCGGGCCGAGTTGGTGTCCCGCGTCGCGGCCACGCTTAAGGAGGCGCACACCCCGGAGGGCGGCCACGACGATGATCTCGGTTATATCGCCGACTACCTGATCGCGGCCATGTACGTCCACGACGCTTCGCTGTTCACCGATTACGTCACCTGGACCTGCGGCGTGCTGCTGGCCAGGAAGGTGCCCGCGGAATTCGTGGTGCTCGCGCTGAGCGTTTTCCGTGATGTACTGAATGACTGCCCTCGCGCCCAGGCACTGCTGAGCGAGGGCGTCGCCGCGGCACAGATGTGCAGCGCGGCTCGACAACAGAGACGAGCTTTTGATGCAGGACACGCCCCCTTTTCAGGTTGAGGCGCTCGTCCCTGAGCCCGGCGCGGTACGCCTGGTGATGATCGGTGAGCTCGATTACAGCATGGTGGACGAGGCGTCCGCCGCCGTCGCGAAGGCGCTCGCCGAGGACCTGCGCCTGCTCGAACTCGACCTGTCCGGGCTGGAGTTCGTCGACTCCTCCGGCATGGCCGTACTGATGAACGCCTACACGGGGGCGGGGGAACGCGGGGTCGCCTTCCGGATCACCGCGGTCACCCCCTACCTGCGTCACCTGCTCGAAGTCATCGCCCTCGACGACGTCCTCGACCTGCCTCGCTGAGACAATGGCCTGGTGAGCAGGCGTGCCGTCGCCGTCCGGGTCGAGGGCGTCGTGCAGGGGGTCGGCTTCCGGCCCTACGTGCACGGCCTCGCCACGCGACTCGGTCTCGCCGGGATCGTCGGCAACGACGAGCGCGGGGTCTTCATCGTGGTCGAGGGCGGCGGCGCACCGGTCGAGGAGTTCCTCGCCGCGCTGGCCGGCGACCCGCCCCCGCTGGCGACGATCGAACGGATCAGCACGGGCCCGGCGCCGGTCACCGGCCGCAGGACCTTCGTGATCGCGCCGAGCGCGGCCGGGGAGGGCCGTCGCGCGCTCGTCTCGCCGGACGTGGCGACCTGTGACGCCTGCCTGCGCGAGGTGACCGACCCCGCCGACCGCAGGCACGGCTACGCCTTCACCAACTGCACGGACTGCGGGCCGCGCTTCACCATCGTCCGTGACGTGCCGTACGACCGGGCGAACACGACGATGGCCGGCTTCCTGATGTGCGCGGACTGCGCCGGGGAGTACCACGACCCCGCCGACCGGCGCTTCCACGCCCAGCCCGTGTGCTGCGCCGCCTGCGGGCCCCGGCTGGGGTTCACCGGTCCCGGTGGCACCGGTCCCCCGGGAACAGGCGACCCGCTGCGGCGGGCCGTACGGCTGCTGCGGGCGGGCGGGGTGCTGGCGGTCAAGGGGCTCGGCGGCTACCACCTGGCGGCGCTCGCCGCGCACGAGCCCGCCGTGGCGGCGCTGCGGGCGCGCAAGCACCGCGAGGACAAACCGTTCGCGGTGATGGCGGGCGACCTGGACGAGGCGCGGCGGCTGTGCGAGGTGGACCCGGCGGAGGAGCGCCTGCTGACCGGGCCCGCCCGTCCCGTCGTGCTGCTGCGGCGGCTGCCGGACGCGCCCGTCGCGCCGTCAGTCGCGCCGGGCAACCGGTGGCTGGGGGTGCTGCTGCCCTACACCCCGCTGCACCACCTGCTGCTCCGGGAGCTGGGCCGGCCCATCGTGCTGACCAGCGGCAACGTGTCGGACGAGCCGATCGCCTACCGCGACGAGGACGCCCTGGAACGGCTCGGTGGCATCGCCGACGCCTTCCTCACCCACGACCGCCCGATCCACGTCCGCACGGACGACTCGGTCGTACGGGTCTTCCGGGGCCGCGACCTGCCGATCAGGCGGTCGCGGGGATACGTGCCGCGTCCGCTGGCGCTCGCCAGGGCGGCCCCCCGGCCCGTGCTCGCCTGCGGCGCCGAGCTGAAGCACACGTTCTGCCTGGTCAAGGAGGACCGCGCGTTCGTCTCCCACCACATCGGCGACCTGGGGAACTACGAGACCCTGAGGTCGTTCACGGAGGGGGTGGAGCACTTCAGGCGGCTGTTCGACATCACGCCGGGGGTGGTCGCGCACGACCTGCACCCCGAATACCTGTCCACGAAGTGGGCCCTCGACCAGGACGCGGACCTCGTCGGCGTGCAGCACCACCACGCCCACGTCGCGTCGTGCCTGGCCGACAACGGGGTGGCGGGGCCGGTCGCGGGGGTGGCCTTCGACGGCCTCGGGTACGGCCTGGACGGCACCCTGTGGGGCGGCGAGTTCCTCGTGGCCGGCCTGGCCGGGTTCGAGCGCGCGGGCCACCTCGTCCCGGTGCCGATGCCCGGCGGCGTGACCGCGATCCGGCAGCCCTGGCGCATGGCGGCGGCCTATCTCGATCTCGCCTACGAAGGTGACGTCCCGGAGGACCTGGACGTCGTACGGCGCAACGCCGGGCAGTGGGCGGCCGTCGTCGCGCTGGCCCGCCGGGGCGGGAACGCGCCTCCCACCTCCAGCATGGGCCGTCTGTTCGACGCGGTGGCGGCGGTCGCGGGCGTCCGCGACGCGATCACCTATGAGGGCCAGGCGGCCGTCGAGTTCGAGCAACTGGCCGACCCCGCCGTGGACGACGCGTACGCCTGCGGCCTCGATCTCGCGGGCACGCGGTTCACCGTGCCGGGCGCGGCACTGGTCCGCGCGGTCGCCGACGACCTGAGGGCCGGTGTGCCGCGTGACGTCGTCGCCGCGCGCTTCCATAACGCCGTGGCCCGCGTCGTCGCCGACGGCTGCGCCCTGATCAGGGAGGCCCGCGGCCTGTCCACGGTCGCGTTGTCCGGCGGCGTGTTCCAGAACCTGCTGCTGCTCGGTCGGGCCGTGACCCTGCTGGAGGAGCGCGGTTTCACGGTGCTCACCCACCACCGCGTCCCCCCGAACGACGGCGGCGTCAGCCTGGGCCAGGCCGCCGTCGCCGCGGCCCGCGACCACGCGTGACCTCAGCCGTACGGTCAGCAGATCCGTGGGAGCGGGTCGCCGACCAGCACGTCGATGATCCGGGTGCCGCCGAAGGCGGTCTTGAGCAGCACCAGGCCAGGGGGATCGGCTCCGGCGCGGCCGATGATCGCGGCGCCCTCGCCGAGCGGATGGCTCCGCAGGGCGGCCAGCGCGGACTCGGCCGCGTCCCCGTCCACGACCGCGACCATCCGGCCCTCGCAGGCGACGTAGAGCGGGTCGATGCCCAGCAGCTCGCAGGCTCCGCGTACGGCGGGCCGTACGGGCACCGCGTCCTCCTCGACCACGACGGCGACGCCAGAGGCACCGGCGATCTCGTTGAGTATCGTCGCGACGCCGCCCCTGGTCGCGTCCCGCAGGCACCGCACCCCGTTGCCCACGGCGGCCCGCAGGACCGCGACGAGACCGTTCAGCGGAGCGGTGTCCGAGGTCACGTCGGCCTCGATGCCGAGCTCGCCCCTGGCCAGCATGACCGTGACGCCGTGATCGCCGATCGGGCCGGACACGAGGACGGCGTCGCCGGGACGGACGTGCGCGACGCCGAGACGAGCGTCGTGCTCCAGCAGGCCCACGCCCGCGGTGGTGACGTAGCAGCCGTCGGCCTTGCCGCGCTGCACCACCTTGGTGTCCCCGGTGACGATCGACACCCCCGCCGACGCGGCGGCCCGCGCCATCGACGCGCTGATCCGCCGCAGGTCCTCGATGGGGAAGCCCTCCTCGAGTACGAAGGCGGCCGACAGGTGCAACGGACGCGCCCCGCACACCGACAGGTCGTTGACCGTGCCGTTGACGGCGAGGTCGCCGATGTCGCCGCCGGGGAAGAACAGAGGGGAGACCACGTAGGAGTCGGTGGTGAACGCGAGCCGGGCGCCGCCGGCGCCGAACACCGCGGCGTCCTCCAGCGGCTCCAGCAGCGGGTTGCGGAACGCGTCGAGGAAGACGGCCTCGATCAGGGTCTGGGTCGCCTTGCCGCCGGCGCCGTGGGCCATCGTGACGTGCTCCTCGCGGAGGCGGGCCTTCCGCTGCCGGGCGCGGTCGACGCGGTCGAGCACCTGCCGCTCGCGGGCCGTCTCGGTCACCGGGTCGCCTCCCTCACCCGCTGCCGCGAGAAGCGGCCGAAGTTGTAGTAGGCCGCGCAGGCGCCCTCGGACGACACCATGCAGGTGCCGATCGGGGTCTCCGGCGTGCAGGCCGTGCCGAAGACCTTGCACTCCCACGGCTTGAGCACGCCCTTGAGCACCTCGCCGCACTGGCACGCCTTGGGGTCGGCCACCCGGACGCCGGGGACCGCGAACAGGCGCTCCGCGTCGTAGGCCGCGTACTTCTCCCTGATCCGCAGGGCGGAGTGGGCGATGAACCCGAGCCCGCGCCACTCGAAGGACGGCCGCGGCTCCATCACCTCGCCGATCGCCCGCAGGGCCCTGGCGTTGCCCGCCCACGGCACGACCCTGGCGTACTGGTTCTCGACCTCAGATCGGCCCTCGGCGAGTTGGAGCAGCAGCATGTAGACCGACTGGAGGATGTCCAGCGGCTCGAAGCCCGCCACCACCAGCGGTTTGCCGTACTCCCCGGCGATGAACTCGTACGGTCGGCAGCCGATGACCGTGGACACGTGGCCGGGCCCGATGAAACCGTCGAGACGCAGGCCGGGCGAGTCCAGGATGGCCTGGATCGCGGGGATGACCCTCACGTGGTTGCAGAAGACCGAGAAGTTGCGCACGTCCTCGGCCGCCGCACGCAGCACGGTCATGGCGGTCGACGGCGCGGTGGTCTCGAACCCGATGGCCATGAAGACGACCCGGCGGTCGGGGTTGGCGCGGGCGATCTTGAGGGCGTCCAGCGGTGAGTAGACCATGCGGATGTCGGCGCCCCGGGCGGCGGCGTCCAGGAACGATCCGCGCCCGCCGGGCACGCGCGTCATGTCGCCGAACGACGTCATGATCACGTCCGGCTCCTCCGCGATCCGGATCGCGTCGTCCACACGGCCCATCGGGATCACGCAGACCGGGCAGCCGGGGCCGTGCACCATCGTGACCGTCTCCGGCAGGTAGTCCTCCAGCCCGTGCTTGTAGATCGTGTGGGTGTGGCCGCCGCACACCTCCATGAACTGGTACGCCCGGCCGGGCTCGCACAGGCTCGCGATCCTGGCGGACAGCGCCCGCGCCTTGTCCGCGTCCCGGTACTCGTCGACGAACCGCATCGCCGCTCACCCCTCCGCCGGTGAGTCCCGCAGTGCGGCCAGTTCGTCCTCGTACGCCTTGCCGACGCCTTCGAGGAACGCCAGCGCGGCGCGGGCCTCGGCCTCGTCGATCTTCGCCAGCGCGAAACCGACGTGGATCAGGACCCAGTCGCCGGGTCCCAGGGGCTGGTCGTCGAGCAGGCCGATGTGCACGGCCCGCCGCACCCCGCTCACGTCGACCTTGGCGAGGCCGCTCCGGTCCGGCGGGAGCTCCACGATCTCACCGGGAATGCCCAGGCACACGGGACACCTCCACGGTGCGCTCGGGGATGGTTTCGAAGGTGGCCTCGGGGTCGAACTGGACGGACTCGAGGACGAGGCTGTCCCCGCCCTCCGCGTCGACGTCGATCCCCCCGCACAGTCCGCAGATCGTGAGCGGGTCCGTGCTCAGCGCGGAGTGCCCGCACCGCCGGCAGACGAGCCGGGCGGGCTCGACGACCAGGTCGAGCGTCGCCCCCTCCGCGACCGTACCGGTGGCGGCCAGGCAGAAGGCCTGGTCCAGGGTCGCGGGGACGATGCGCAGCAGGGCGCCGACGCGCACCCGGGCCCGGCGCACCCTTCTGCCGCGTGCCCGCAGAGTGACGGTCTCCACCACCGCCTCGGCGATCCCGAACTCGTGCATCGGGGTCACATCCTTCTGATCCGCAGGGTTCTCAGGCGGGCCCCGCGCCGTCGAGGCGTTCGAGCAGCTCCGGCGGCAGATGTGCGGCCCGTTCGAGGATCTCGGCGGCCCGCGGGTCGGTGACCCTGGCCTCCCGCTTCTCCTCCTCGGTCAGTGTCAGCGTGCGCAGCGTGAGCAGTTCGTCGATCCCGGGCGAGTCGATCCCGGGCGAGTCGATCCCGGTCGAGTCGGTGCCGGGCGAGTCGAACAGGTCTCCGGGGCTCTCCGGGACGATGGCCGGGTGGTCGTACAGGATGATCGGGGAGGACAGCACGATGTCGCGGCGGCCCGGCTCGCCGACCAGGATCGGCCAGGTGTTCTCGTTGCGGCACTGCCGCGCCGCCGCCTCGGCCCACAGCGGCGGATCGAGCAGCGAGACGAAGGCGCCTCCGCTCACCCCGATCAGCAGGTGGGTGGCGACCAGCGAACGGCGCAGGGCCTCCTCGCGCGGCGCGTCCGCCCGCTCCCAGTGGGAGGTGTTGTCGACCTCGACCCGCAGCTTGACCAGCCCGTACGGGCCGGGCAGCCGTTCGGCGGAGATCCGCATCTCCGCGTCGAGCGGCTGGTGCTCGCAGACGACCCGGCCCGCCCGCTCACCGCCGGGATCGGCGATGGGCTCGATGACCCGGTCGCCGGGCACGCGGATCTCGATCGTGCGCCGCCCCCCGGCCGCCCGCGCCTCCAGGACGTCGGCCAGGGACAGCGTGGCGCGGGCCTCCCGCTCGCCGGCCTCGTCGAAGCTGAGGTAGTCGCGCCCGGCGACGGTCAGCCGCGGCACGGGCCAGTAGCCGTCGTCCTCCCTCCGTTCGACCGTCCTGCCCCTGATGTGCAGGAAGCGCAGTCGTACGTCGAGCCGGGCCTCGCCCGGGGACTCGAGCAGGCACTCGGTCACGCTGCCGGACGGCTCGCCGGGGTAGTTCGGCGGCACGAGCACGCCGAACTGCCAGCGCACGCGGGTCTTGGCCGCCGAGGCGTACAGCACGGCGTCGGCGACGCGGCGAGCCGTCTCCATGGGAATGGTCACCGGTCCGCCTCCTCAGGGGAGGGGTCCGCCACGCGCGGGCGATCGAAGCGGAGATCACCGTCCAAGTTCAGCCCCTTTCAACGATGCGGGTTCTCCGGTGACGCCGGCCCCGCCTTTCGCACGACCGCGATGGCCTCCTTGGCGTGGACCAGGACGGTGTCGCCCGCCCCGGCGTCCACCAGGGCGACGCTGACCACCTCCCGGCCCTCCCGGCCGGTGTCGACGAGCGCGAGGTCCTGGTCGAGGAGCCGTACGACGGTCACGGCGACCGCCTCGTCGGAGCAGGTGACGCAGGTGTGGTCCGGGCAACTCGGCTCGACGTACACGCGCACCTCCTTGACGGCCGACCCGCCCCCGGATCGCGTCATTGCCTCAGGAAAACCCCTGGTTAACGACCGTACGCCGACCCGGGCCGGGGGGAATCAACAGATGTCGGTGATTTAGTAAAGGTCATCAGAGTCCGGACACGCCGACGGCCCCGGTCAGGCCGGGGCCGTCGGCGGGGTGCGGTGTCTAGCCGACGCTCTTGCGCCGGAACAACGCCACGGCGGCGGCGACGCCGAGGGCGGCGAGCGCCACCTGGATGATCAGTTCGATCCAGTCGACGCCGCGGGTGGTGGCGACCCCCAGGCCGCGGGCGATCGCCGTGCCGATGAGAGCGGCGACGATACCGATCACCATGGTCAGCCAGATCGGGATCTTCTGGCGCCCGGGAATCACAAGCCGACCGAGAGCGCCGATGATGAGTCCGATGATTATGGCGGAGATGATGCCGCTGACGGCCATACTTCCACCCTCCCTCGTGTCCGGTGCCTCCCTCTTGCCCAGCCAAAACCGGACAAAACCAGACAAATCGGGAGGGGTTAGATGCCGTCCGCGATGTGGTTCTCCCAGGCCCACGCGGCGATCTCCACCCGGTTGCGCAGGCCGAGTTTGGCCTGGACACCGGCCACGTGAGTCTTGACCGTGCTCAGAGAGATGAACAGTTCGGCGGCGATCTCGTGGTTGGTGCGCCCCCTCGCCACCGCCCTGACGACCTCGATCTCCCGCTTCGAGAGCGGATGGCCTGTGGGCGGCCCTGTGGACGGCCCGGTGGACGGCCCGGTGGCCGCGAGGTGGCGCAGCAGCCGCAGGGTGACCGAGGGGGAGACCAGGGCCTCGCCGTGGTGAGCGGCCCGTACGGCCTCCACGAGCAGGGCGGGGCCGCAGTCCTTGAGCACGAAGCCGGTCGCGCCCGCCCGCACCGCGCCGTAGACGTACTCGTCCAGGTCGAAGGTGGTGACCACGACCACCCGCAGCGGCTCGGGCACGCCGGGCCCGGCCAGGGCACGGGTGACCGCGATGCCGTCGAGCCGGGGCATCCGCACGTCGACCAGGCACACGTCCGGCCGCAGCCGCCTGGCCGCCTCGACGGCCTCGGCTCCGTCGGCCGCCTCGGCGACCACCTCGATGTCGGGCTGATCCTCCAGGATCAGCCGGAGGCCGCCCCTGACCATCGCCTGGTCGTCGGCCACCAGGACCCTGATCGTCATCGGCGGTCGTTCCCCGGGACGGGCAGGGTGGCGAGGACCGACCAGCCGCGTCCGGGGCGCGGCCCGGCGCGCAGCGTGCCGCCGAGCGCCTCGATCCGCTCACGCATCCCGAGAAGGCCGTAGCCGCCGCGCTGGTGGTGCCGCGCGGGCATCCTCGGGGAGTCGTCGGCGACCTCGACGGTGACGGCGTCGCCTTCGCGCTCCACGCTGACCGTGACCGAGCGGGCGTGCGGGGCGTGGCGCGCGATGTTCGTCAGAGACTCCTGCACCACCCGGTAGACCGTGCCCGCCACCTCGGGCGGCCACGCGGCGGTCTCGTCCTCTCCCGGCAGTCGCACGCGTACGGCGCGGCCGTCGGCCGTGAAGCGTTCGACCAGCTCGCCCAGCCCTGCGGGCCCGGTGGGAGCGGTCGGAGCGGCGGGAGCGGCGGGATCGCGCAGCAGGCCGACGACGCGGCGCATCGCGGCCAGCGCCTCGGAGCCGGCGGCCTCGATGTCGGCAAGGGCGCCGCCCACCTTCTCGGGGCTCCTGCCCGCCACGATCCTGGCGGCCTGGGCCTGCACCACGATGCCGGTGACGTGGTGCGCGACGACGTCGTGCAACTCGCGGGCGAGCGCCAGCCGTTCGGCGCGGCGTACGGCCTCGGCGGCGGCCCGGCGACGGGAGTCCAGCAGCCGGGGCACCAGCCCCGCCGCGACGCCCGCGAGCCAGGCGGCCACGTTCAGCACGGTGACGGAGGGCACCCCGGCGGTGAGCGTGTTCGCGGACAGCACGCTGCCCACCGCCACGGCGAGGCCGCCGCCCGCCACGGCGCCGGCGGCGCGCACGGGCAGCGCCCGCACCGCCGAGCCGACCAGCACCGACAGGCCAAGGGCCATGCCGGGGCCCGGCTCGCTCGGCAGTTCGGCGAACCGGGAGGCCAGGACGGCGGTCGCAGCGACGGCCAGGCCGGCGACGGCCGCCCACGTGCGGTCGAGCCTCCGTGCGAGGGCGGCGACGCAGACGACGGCGCCCGCCGCGCAGCCGAACCGCCAGTAGCCGCCGCCCCAGCTGTCCGCGATCAGGGAGGCCCAGAACGCGAGCACGGCCGCCGCCACGACGCCGAACGCCGCGTCGGCCGCGATCCCGGCCCGCCACTCCCGAACGTTCACGGCACGAGGCTACGAGATCGGCCCGGCCCGCCATACCGGCCGAAAGTACGGTCGTGACCGGGCTGATTCCCGCTTCCGGCCGATGCCGGAGCCGGGCGGCCCCGCGCACCATGAGGCCCCA
The DNA here is from genome assembly GCF_012999535.1 of Microbispora sp. H11081. Classification (GTDB taxonomy): domain Bacteria; phylum Actinomycetota; class Actinomycetes; order Streptosporangiales; family Streptosporangiaceae; genus Microbispora. Next base: position 9,124 of record NZ_JABBWV010000014.1, on the reverse strand, counting down.
TGAAACGTGAACGAATCGTCGCGCTCGACGTGGTCCGCGGGTTCGCGCTGTGCGGGATCCTGCTGGCCAACGTCAAACCGATCGCCCACGTCGGCGACATCATGGCGCCCGTCGAGCCCGCGACTCCCGACGACGCCTGGATGGGGCTGCTCGTCGAGCAGCGCTTCTTCCCGATCTTCTCCCTGCTGTTCGGGGTCGGGTTCTCGCTGCTGCTGGAGTCGGCCGCGGCCCGGGTCGCCCGGCCGCGGCTGGTCCTGGCTCGCCGGCTGATCGTGCTACTCGCGGCCGGGCTGGCGCACTTCTTCCTGATCTGGCCCGGCGACATCCTCAGCACGTACGCCGTCGTCGGGCTGCTGGTGCTGCTGCCCTCGACGTGGCTGCCGCGCGCGGCCGTCGCCGTGCTCGCCCCCGTGCTCGTCACGGCGTCGCTGATCCTCCAAGGCGAGAGGTTCCTGCTGGTCGCCGGGTTGTTCCTGCTGGGTTCCGCGCTGACCCGGTACGGCGTGACCGCAGGGATCGAGCGGTCCCTCCGGGCCCCGGCCGTCCTCGGCCTGGCCTTCGCGGCGCTCGCCGCGCCCGTCCTGTGGTGGCAGACCCGGCTGGGCGGTGGCGATGCCGGCGCCAGCCGCGCGCTGGCGCTGGGCGGGCTGCTGGTCGCCGGGGTGTACGTCTGCGGCCTCCTGGTGCTGCTGCGCACGCCGCTGCGGCCGGCGCTGGCGGCCGTCTTCGCGCCGCTCGGCCGGATGGCGCTGACCAACTACCTCACCGCGACGGTCCTCGTCCTGCTGGTCGCCCGCGCCGGCGGCGGCTCGGCGGACGCCTGGTCCTCGGCGCGGGTGGCCCTCACCTCGGCCGCCGTCCTCGCCGTCCAGTGGCTGTGGTCCACGCTCTGGCTGCGCCGGCGCGCGTACGGCCCCCTGGAGTGGCTGTGGCGGCGGGTCACCTGGGCCGGGGCGCGGTGAACCCGCTCAATTGCCGCCGCCTCAGGAGCGTGGCGGCGCGGTGCTCTCCCGTACGACAAGGGTGGTGGCGAGCTCGACCCGGTGCTGTTCGAGGCGCCCGCCGTCCGCGAGGGCCAGGACCATCCGCGCGGCGGCGGCCCCCATCTGCACCAGCGGCTGCCGTACGGTCGTCATGGGCGGCCCGGCCCACTGCGTGAACGACAGGTCGTCGAATCCGACGACGCTCAGGTCATCGGGGATGCGCAGCCCGGCCCGCCTGGCGGCCTCGTACACGCCGAGAGCCTGCAGGTCGTTGGCGGCGAAGACGGCGGTCGGGGGATCGGGCAGGCGCAGCAGTTCGGCCCCGTCACGCAGGCCGCCCTCGACGTACAGCGTGCTGACGCGCACGAGCGCGGGGTCCACGGGCACGCCCGCCGCGTCCATGGCGGCGCGGTAGCCGTCGAGCCGCGCCCGGCAGCACGGCCACTGGGTGGGCCCGCTCAGCATCGCGATGCGGCGGTGGCCGAGGTCGAGCAGGTGGCGGGTGGCGGCCATCCCGCCGCTCCAGTTGGTGGCGCCGACCGAGGGGGTCTGGTGCAGCGGCTCGCCGGTCGGGTCGAGCACGACCAGGGGGATGGAGCGGGTGGCCAGTTGCGACTGCTGCTGCACGGTGAGCTCGGAGAAGACCGCCACGACCCCGGTGGGACGGCGGGCGAGCACCTGCTCGGTCCACGCCCGGCCCGGGGTCAGCCTGCCCTCCATCTCGGTCAGCACCACGGCCAGCTCGCGCTCCCGGGCGACCTGCTCGACGCCCTGGATGATCTCCAGAGCCCACAGGCTCTCCAGCGCGTGGAAGACGAGCTCAAGGATCGCCGCGGGTTCGCTGTCGCGCCGCCGGTAGCCGTGCTCCCTGAGCACCGTCTCCACCCGCTGCCGGGTGGCCAGGGCGACTCCCGCGTGACCGTTGAGCACCCGGGACACGGTCGGCGCGGACACCCCGGCCAGGTGGGCGATCTCGGCCACGGTCAGCCTCTGACGCGGAAGCTCCCCGTCGAGGGCCGGGTCGGTCGAGGTCACGGCGACAGTCTATTTGCCCGGCTTGTTTCCCCGGGTCGTTCTGACCTACGGCGGGCGGCGGCGGGTATGGACGATGAGGAGGGGGCGAGGCCAGGGGGTGAGTGCCGTGTTCGTCGATCGTCGAGACGCCGGGCTGCGCCTGGGTGAGCGGTTGCGCGGACTCCCCGGGACGGAGGACGCGGTCGTCCTCGGGCTGCCGCGAGGGGGTGTGCCGGTCGCGTTCCAGGTCGCCAGGGCACTCGGCGCCCCCCTGGACGTGATCGTCGTACGCAAGCTCGGCGTGCCGTACCAGCCTGAGCTGGGTTTCGGCGCCATCGGCGAGGGAGGGGTGCGGGTGCTGAACGCCGACGTCCTGCGGCTCGCCGGAGTCACCCCCGAGGAGATGGCCGAGGTGGAGCGGCGCGAGCGGGTCGAGTTGGAGCGCAGGGCGCGGCGCTTCAGGGGCGATCGCACGCCGGTGGACCTGGCAGGCCGCACCGTGATCGTGGTGGACGACGGCATCGCGACGGGCGGTACGGCCAGGGCCGCCTGCCGGGTGGCCCGCGCGCACGGGGCCTCCTGGGTGGTGCTCGCGGTGCCGGTCGGCGCCCCCGAGACGATCGCGAGCCTGCGCGAGGACGCCGACGAGGTGGTCTGCCTCTACACGCCCGATCGCTTCTCCGCGATCGGCGCCTGGTACGACGACTTCAGCCAGACGCGCGACGAGGACGTGGTCGAGTGCCTGCGGCAGGCCGGAAGCTGATCCGCAGAACTGATCAAGGGCTATCAAGGGCTTTCTGGCAGCCGCTCCCAGCGGCGTTCGACCCGGGCGTCGGGTCCCGGGTAGTAGCAGGGCGTCTCGCAGCCCTCGCCGAGCCATCGCACCAGGTAGGGGGGTGAGCCGTCGGTGTGGTACAGCGCCACGACGAGTCCGGTGCGGCCCGCCCTGCCCCGGGTGATGCTCTCGACGATCAGAAGGTCGCCGACCCTCGCTCTCAACACGGGCCCGTTCATCGCACCCGCTCCGTGCTCATAAGGACCACCTCCATCTACACGTTTATTCGCACTTACGTGGATAAATAGGGCATTAGGTCACAAAGCAGGGCGGACTTCCGTACGAGGGGACGGCCCGCCATGAAAATCAGAGATTTGATGTCCACGCCGGTGGTCGTCGTGCCGCCGATCACGCCGGTGCGGGATGTCGCGCGGCACATGGACTACTCGGGGATCGGCTGCGTCGTCGTCTCCGAGGGACGGGGCGTCACGGGCGTCGTGACCGACCGCGACCTCGCCCTGCGCGTGGTCGCCCAGGGCGAGGACGGGGACACGCCGGTCGGCCGGGTGATGTCGGAGCATCCCGTGGTGGTGGGGCCGGAAGACGAGGTCGAGGTGGCCTTCGACGTGTTCCGCCGCCATGCCTTCCGGAGGCTGCCCGTCGTCGACGACGCGGGGGTGGTCGGCATGCTGACCATCGACGACCTGCTCCTTCAGATGCACCAGCTCACCGCCGACCTGATCACGCCGGTGGTCAAGGAGATCAGCGAACCGCAGCGGCAGAGCGACTAGGTGTTCACGACCCTGCGGCGTACGGCGGAGCGCACGCCGCCCGGCCGCGACCGCCACGTCGACCTGCTGCGCGCCGTCGCGATCGTCCTCGTGGTGCTCGGCCACTGGCTGGCCGTCGTGGTCACGTACGGCGAGCACGTCGGCGGCGGCACGGTCCTCGCGTTCGCCCCCTGGGCTCGGCCGCTCACCTGGCTTTTCCAGGTCATGCCCGTGTTCTTCCTGGTCGGCGGTTTCGCCAACGCCGCCTCGCTCGACTCCTACCGGCGCCGCGGCGGCGGCGCGGCCGGGTGGTTCCTGGGCCGCGCCGACCGGCTGATCCGCCCGGCGACGGCGTTCGTGCTCACGCTGAGCGGCGCGGCCCTGGTCGCGGTCCTCCTGGGGACGGACCCCGCCACGGTCGCCAGGGGAGTCTGGCTCGCCTGCCTGCCGCTGTGGTTCCTCACCGCGTACGTCACGGTCGTCCTGCTCACGCCGGTCCTGCTCGCGCTGCACCGCAGGGCGGGGCTCGCGGTGCCCGTCGTGTTCGCGGTGCCGGTGGCGCTCGGAGACGCGGCACGGCTGCTCGGCGGTCCGGCAGTGCTCGGCGCCGCCGGATACGTGCTGGCCTGGGCGGCGGTCTACCAGCTCGGCATCGCCTGGCGGGAGGGGGCGCTGCCCGCCCGTCCCCGGGTCGCCGCCCCCATGGCCCTGGGTGGCCTGGCGGCGCTCGTGCTGCTCACCGTCCCGGGGCCGTACCCGGTCAGCATGGTGGCCGATCCCGGGACCCGCCTGCAGAACACCTCGCCGCCGACGCTCGCGCTGCTCGCCCTGGCGGTCGCGCAGACGGGCGTCGCCCTGTTGCTGCACGAGCGCGGCAGGCGCCTGCTGCGCCGTACGCGCCCGTGGACGCTGGTCGTCGCGGTCAACTCCGTGATCATGACCGTCTTCCTCTGGCACATGACCGCGGTCGTGATCGCCGTGCCGGCCCTCTACATCACCGGCCTGATGCCGCAGCCGCCGCCCGGATCGGCCGAGTGGCTGCTTCTGCGCGTGCCCTGGCTCGCGTTCCTCACGGCGGTCCTCGTGGTCCTCGTCGCCGTGTTCGGCCGGTTCGAGAGGAACGCGGGTCCTAGCCCGGCGCCCGGGCAGCCCGTGGGCGCGGGGGTCGCGGCCGTCACCCTCGTGGGCGCCGGCCTGGTCGTCGCGGGTCTCCTCGGCGCGGCGCTCACCGGCGGAGACGGTCTGCCCGCGCCGATGCTCCCGGTCTACCTCGCGGGGGCCGCGCTGCTGCGGGCCGCCAGAGCGTCGCACGGGCCGCCGACCTCACCAGCCGGATAGGGCGACTTATCCGGAAAATCCGTGTCAAGTGACCTTGGATGGGCAGCAGCGGGAGCGTGTCCGACAGCGGTCTTTCCCCAGGAAGCGGCATCTCCAGCGTGTTCCCGTCGCTCCCCGGCCAGGGCGAGACGATGCCCGAGCCGTCCGGCTCTCCGGAGACCCCCGACAGGCCGGGGGACGGCGCCGGCCAGCGGAGCGACGACCATGACACGCCCCCCGACCGGCCGTTCGGCCTGCCCGGACGCCCCCTGCGCGGCAACTGGTTCATCTACGGGCTGACCGGCGCGCTGGGAGTGCTCACCGCCTGGCTCCTGGTCCAGGCGATCGCCAGCGCGGGCTCGGCCATCGTGCTGATCGTGGTCTCCCTGTTCCTGGCCATCGGCCTGAACCCGGCGGTCGAGGCGCTCCAGCGGCACAACCTGTCCCGCCGCCTCGCGATCGGGATCGTGTTCGGATCGGTCATCGCGTTCTTCGTGATCTTCGGGCTCGCGGTCGTGCCGCCGCTCACCGAGCAGACCACCGGGTTCGTCCAGCAACTGCCCGACTACGTACAGCAACTCCAGAACCATCCGGTGATCCGCTCGGTGGACGAGCGCTACCAGATCCTCGAGAAGATCCAGCAGTACGTCGCGGGAGGCGGGCTCGCCACCCAGATGTTCGGCGGGCTCCTCGGCGTGGCGAGCATCGTGATAAGCGCCCTGTTCAGCGCCTTCACCGTGCTCGTGCTCACTCTCTACTTCCTCGGCTCGCTCAACTCCATCAAGGAGACGGCCTACCGGTTCGTGCCCCGCTCGCGCCGTACGCGGGTCCGCCTGCTCGGGGACGAGATCATCAACCAGATCGGCGGCTACGTCGCGGGCAACCTGATCATCTCGCTGATCGCCGGCGTGGTGACCTTCCTGTTCCTGGCCATGATGGATGTGCCGTACGCGCTCGCGCTGGCCATCTTCGTCGCCGTCACCGACCTGATCCCGCTGGTGGGCGCGGTCATCGGCGCGGTCGTCGCCTCGGGCGTGGGCTTCCTGTCCTCCGTACAGGCCGGGATCGCCTGCGTGATCTTCTTCGTCGTCTACCAGCAGGTCGAGAACTACTGGATCTCCCCGAAGGTGTTCAAGTCGTCGGTCGACGTACCGCCCGTGGCGACCATCGTCGGGGCGCTGCTCGGCGGGGCGCTGCTGGGCATCGTCGGAGCCCTGCTCGGCATCCCGCTGGCGGCGGCCCTGCTCCTCCTGGCGCGCGAGGTGGTGCTGCCCAGGCAGGACCGCCTGTAGCGGTTTCCCCGAGAGCGCGGTCGTGTGAAGCTCGGATCATGCGACTGCCGTACCGGATCGCGGGGCTGTGGGTGCGTGTCGTGTTGCTCGTCGTGCTGCTGTGGGGCGCTCTGGTGAGCGTGCTCAGCCTGACGCCGCGGGAGCGTACCCTCGCGGACTTCCGCACGGCGCTGCGGGCCGGGCAGGTCACCTACGTGATCTACCGGGGGGAACAGACGGACCTGCGCTGGTCGACGGCCCCTCTGTTCTGGTATCGCGCCCATCAGCCCGAGCCCTACACCCGCCGTGACCTGCTCCGCGATCTCGACCCCGCCGTCCCCGGCCCGGAGGTCGCATGGGCCCGGTCCCGCTGGGCGTTCTTCTCGGGCTGGCCGTTCCATGTGCCGGTCCACGGCGCGGCCTGGCCCGTCGGCGTGGCCTGGATCGTCGCGCTCCTCGTGATGCTGGGCATAGAACGGCCCCGGCTGGGGAACAGATGGGCCTGGTTCTGGCTGTTCACGGTCGGCGAGGTGGGCGCGATTCTGTTCCTTCTCCTCGAACCACGGTCCCTGTGGCATGGGCTTGAGTCGCAGGAGTCGCTTTCCAAGCCCCTGAGTGGAGGCCGCGGCTGCGCCCTGGCTGTCTGTCTCAGCGTGGTGATCCCCATCCTTGCCGCGGTCGGGCTCTCTTACGTGTTCCACGCCCTGCTCGACCTCCTGCCGCTTTCTCCATGAGGCTGTGACGGCATACGAGCCTGTAGCTCCAACAAATCGCCTGCTCAGGGGTGTTGGTGGGGTGCTGGCGTGAAAGAATTCATACAAGAGTTCGAATCGCGTTGGGAGGTGCGATGGACCTGTCCGACCTCGATCCAGAGCGCCACCATCGTTCGAATAGCGGTGACGACGGCTGGTGGGATCGGCTGGTCGCCGATTCTCCTTTGTGGTCGTCCGACGGCTCAGCAGCCCGCGACGAAGATGTGGAAAACGACGCGCCCACCGACAGCGGGGCCGCCGGTGGCAAGGGCCGGTCGTCGTGGGTGCTGGTGGGGTCGTTGCGGGAGTCGGCGCAGGCGCTGGCGTTGGCTCCGGTCCCCGAAGCGGTGGAGATCTGCCTGGCCGAGGCTGAGGATCTGTTGTTCGTGCGGGATCGGATCACGTGTGCGCTGGCTGAGCGGGTGGGTCGGGTGCATCGGGCGGGGCAGGCCAGACAGCATGGGCATGCCTCGACCCGTAGCTGGTTGCGGACGGCCGGGGGGATGACGGTCGGGGGTGCGGGCCGCCTGCTCACCCTGGGGATTGAGCTGGCGCGGCTGCCCCGGGTGCGGGAGATGTTCGCCGCCGGAGGGTTGGCGGCGGGGGTGGTGGAGGCGATCTGCGCCGCAGTGTCCGGGCTATCGGATGAGCAGGCTCGGTTGGCCGAGCCGATCCTGGTGGAGTTGGCGGGGCGGGCGGGCGCGGCGGAGGTGGCCAAGGCGGGGCGGTATCTGCGGGCGGTGCTGGACCCCGACGGCGAAGACCGCGACGAGCGGGCCGACTACGCGCGGCGGTCCCTGCGGGTGCGCCCCGGCAAGGGCGGGGGTCTGGAGGGGGAGTTCTATCTGCCGCGTGAGGCGGCGGCCCGGTTGCGGGCGCTGCTGGACGCCTACGCCCGGCCACGGGCGGAGGGCGATGACCGGTCACTGGCAGAGCGTCAGGCGGACGCGTTCATCGCTCTGCTGGAACAGCAGATCACCACCGAGCTTCTGGTGCTGGTCAACGCCGAGTCCCTCCCCACCGACCCCGACCCGGAAGCAGGCCCCGAGCCCGACGTCGCGACGGGCACCGACGCCGACACCACAGGTGGCAGCACGGTCGGCGGCGCGAGCGGCAGTGTGGCTGACGGCGCGGGTGGCACTGCGACTGGCGGCGCGGCCGGCCTCCGTGACGAGGAGTTCGGCGGCGACATGACCGGCCGCGCGCAGGCGAGGACCGGGCAGCGGAGCGAGCCGCGGCGGGAGCCACAGCAGAGCGACCAGGAGCACAGCAGGCAGGAGCAGGACGAGGCGCATCAGGACTCGCCGCACCCGCCGCAGCCGGGTTGGCCCAAGCAGGAGGAGCCGCAGGAGAGCGCGAGGCGTAGGCAGGAGGGGAGATCGCGGGAGTCGCGGTGGGGTGAGTGGTGCTCGCCCGATCCTGCGGGGGATACCCATGCCCACCACACCCACGCCGGGCCCCGGCCTGCGAGGGAGGTCCCGCATGCGCACAGCAGCAGTCAGCAGAGCAGCGGTGAGCAGGGCAGCGGTGAGACCCCGCGCGGCGAGCAGACACCGGGAGCAGCACCGGGGACCTCGCCGGGGGCGTCACGGGGAGCAGGGCCGGAGGCGGCGTTGGGTGTTGGGTTGGGGATGGTGCCCGGGTTGTTGCTGGCGACCGGACAGGTGCTGCCCGTCACCGGCGTGCACCGGCTGGCCCGCACCTCCACCCTCATGCGGATCGTCATGGACGCCGACGGCCAGGTCCTCGACATGGGCCGCAAAGTCCGCCTGGCCACCCCCGCCCAGCGGCGCGCGATCTTCGCCCGCTACGCCACCTGCTGGATCGACGGCTGCCCACTACCCGCAACCATGTGCCAGATCGACCACGCCGACAACTGGAGCACCGGCGGCCTCACCGACCTCAAACTCCTCGGCCCCGCCTGCCAGTTCCACAACCGCGACCGCTACCAACACCCCCACCGCTACACCCGCCACAAGACCGGCAAAGACCGCTGGGCCTTCACCTACCACGGCCGCATCAGACGGATGCAGGTGTAGCGGGGTGAGCATGACACCGACCCCGCCACACGCCGGGGCCCGCGCATGCGTGCATGGTGCACACGGATGCGCGGGCGGGAATGTCCAGTCAACGGTGTAACTCGCGGCTGATTTCTTCTATCGAGAGGCCGGGGATAGCCGGCCTTCGAAGGTGATGGCGAAGGCGTTGAGGGCGGCTTTCCAGCGGGTGACCCAGCGTTTGC
>NZ_JABBWV010000013.1 GCF_012999535.1 Microbispora sp. H11081 | reverse complement strand
TGAACCGGGTGCGGCAGCAGGTGATCCAGTTGCTGCACGGGTATCAGGGTAAGGAGCCGGCGGCGGCGGGGGGCCCGCAGGAGTCGGCGCCGTCGACGTCGCTGGTGCTGGACCAGTTCGGGCGGAACCTGACCCAGGCGGCGCGTGAGGGCAAGCTCGACCCGGTGATCGGCCGGGACAAGGAGATCGAGCGGGTCATGCAGGTGTTGTCGCGCCGGACGAAGAACAACCCGGTGCTGGTGGGCGAGCCCGGTGTGGGCAAGACCGCGGTGGTGGAGGGGCTGTCGCAGAAGATCGTCAAGGGTGAGGTGCCCGAGACGCTGAAGGACAAGCAGCTGTACACCCTGGACCTGGGTGCGCTGGTCGCCGGGTCGCGGTATCGGGGTGATTTCGAAGAGCGGCTGAAGAAGGTGCTCAAGGAGATCCGCACCCGGGGCGACATCATCTTGTTCATCGACGAGCTGCACACGCTGGTCGGTGCGGGCGCGGCCGAGGGCGCGATCGACGCGGCGAGCATTTTGAAGCCGATGCTGGCCCGTGGTGAGCTGCAGACGATCGGCGCGACGACGCTGGATGAGTATCGCAAGCATCTGGAGAAGGACGCGGCGTTGGAGCGGCGGTTCCAGCCGATTCAGGTGGCCGAGCCGTCGTTGTCGCACACGATCGAGATTTTGAAGGGGCTGCGGGATCGGTACGAGGCGCATCATCGGGTGTCGATCACCGATGGGGCGCTGGTGGCGGCGGCGACGCTGGCCGACCGGTATATCAGTGACCGGTTCCTGCCGGACAAGGCGATCGATCTGATCGATGAGGCGGGGTCGCGGATGCGGATCCGGCGGATGACGGCGCCGCCGGATCTGCGGGAGTACGACGAGAAGATCGCGAATGTGCGGCGGGAGAAGGAGTCGGCGATCGATGCGCAGGACTTCGAGAAGGCCGCGGCGTTGCGGGATCAGGAAAAGCAGCTGCAGCTGAAGCGGGAGCGGCGGGAGAAGGAGTGGAAGGCCGGCGACATGGATGTCGTGGCCGAGGTGACCGAGGAGCTGATCGCTGAGGTTCTGGCCACCGCCACGGGTATCCCGGTGTTCAAGCTGACCGAGGAGGAGTCGCAGCGGCTGCTGCGGATGGAAGATGAGCTGCACAAGCGGATCATCGGTCAGGATGATGCGATCAAGGGGTTGTCGCGGTCGATCCGGCGGACTCGTGCGGGGTTGAAGGACCCGAGAAGGCCGGGTGGGTCGTTCATCTTCGCGGGCCCGTCGGGTGTGGGGAAGACCGAGTTGTCCAAGGCGCTGGCGGAGTTCCTGTTCGGGGACGAGGACGCGCTGATCATGCTGGACATGTCGGAGTTCATGGAGAAGCACACCGTCTCGCGGTTGTTCGGCTCTCCGCCCGGTTATGTCGGGTATGAGGAGGGTGGTCAGCTGACCGAGAAGGTGCGGCGCAAGCCGTTCTCGGTGGTGCTGTTCGACGAGATCGAGAAGGCCCACCCGGACATCTTCAACTCGCTGTTGCAGATTCTGGAGGACGGCCGGCTGACCGACGCGCAGGGCCGGGTGGTGGACTTCAAGAACACCGTCATCATCATGACGACCAACCTCGGCACCCGCGACATCTCCAAGGGCATCGGGGTCGGGTTCGCCCGCGCCAACGACACCGAGTCGAACTACGACCGGATGAAGGGCAAGGTGCAGGAGGAGCTCAAGCAGCACTTCCGGCCCGAATTCCTCAACCGCGTCGACGACATCGTGGTCTTCCACCAGCTCACGCCCAAGGAGATCATCCAGATCGTGGACCTGATGCTCGCCCAGGTGGCCGAGCGTCTCAAGGACCGCGACATGGGCCTGGAGCTGACCCCTGCCGCCAAGCAGGTGCTGGCCGACCGCGGGTACGACCCGGTGATGGGCGCCCGACCGCTGCGCCGCACGATCCAGCGGGAGCTGGAGGACACGCTGTCGGAGAAGATCCTCTACGGCGAGCTGCGGCCCGGCCAGGTCGTCAAGATCGACATCGAGGGCGAAGGCGACGCCGCGAAGTTCACCTTCGTCGGCGAGGCGAAGAGCCCGTCGGTCCCGGACTCGGCGGCCTCGATCGTGGAGTCGGTCCAGCACTGATCGCTCCGCGAAGAACCCGTTCCGCCTGAGGGGCGCTCCCGCGAGGGGCGCCCCTCAGTCGTTTCCCGGGCACCGTCCGCGATCGCCGCGGGTCCCGGCGGGCGATACCCGGCATCCCACCACCAGACGTAGTACTACAATGTGTAGAGTCGGTGGCGTTCCGGCATGCCGCGAACGCGTGCGGACAGCCATGTCATCCCCGCGGCGTACCGGACAATCCGCTGCGGGGCGGACGCGGCGGACCGGGCGCACGGGGGAAGCTCGGTCCACCCGGGGCGAGGCCCCGGTGGTAGGAGGACCGGAGTCCCGTGCGGTCGGGACACGCCCCCTGCGGGCGAGATGGCGGTCCGGAAGTGCACAAGCCTTGGAGGCAGCTGATGCGCCTGTTGCACGACGACGGGACGCTGGTTCACCTGGCCTACAACGCGGGCGTACACCCCGCGGAGGATCTGGAGAACCTCATCGCCCACCTCACGCGTTACGCCGTGCCGGTGCGCAAGAAGCTGGGCGTCGAACGGCTGGGCATCGGTCTGTGGCTCGCGCCCGCCGTGGCGGACCATCTCATCGCCGATCGCATCGAGCTCGTACGGCTGCGGCGGTCGCTGGAGGAGCGCGGCCTGGAGTGCGTCAGCCTCAACGGCACCGGCGGACGCAACCAGGAGGTCCCCGGGCCCGACTGGGCCAAGCCCGAGCGCTACCGCTACACCATGGCGCTGGCGAGGATCCTCGCGTTCCTGCTGCCCGACGACGTGCAGTCGGGCGGCATCTCCACGATACCGATCGGCTGGCGCCGCGACTGGCCCGCCGACCTGCACTCCATCGCCTCCCGCCGGCTCGAACGGCTGTCGCGCGAGCTTCGCGGCCTCTACAGCGTCACGGGAAAGACGATCAGGGTCGGCTTCGAGCCTTGGCCCGGCTGCGTCCTGGAGACCACGGAGCAGGCGCTGGAGCGGGTCTGCGACATCGACTCCGATCACCTCGGCGTCTGCCTCGACGCCTGCAACCTGTCCGGCGGGGCCGAGGAGTCCGACGCCGCGCTGCGCGGGCTGGCGCTCGCCGGGGCTCCCGTGGTCAAGCTCAACCACGTGCACGACCATGGTCAGGAGATCCCCAGCACGCAGCCGGTGATCGCCGGCACGCTCGCCGCGATCCTGTCCGGGGCGGTGACCGGCACCGCGCACATCGAGGTGGAGGCCCACCACGGGACCGCTCCTACGGCGAAGGGGCCCGCCGCCCTCGTGGCGAAGCTCGCCGACGAGCTCGACTGGACCCGTCGCAACCTCACCGCGCTCGGCCTCAAGCTCGCCGCCTGACGGGCGCCGGGTAGGCCGCCTTCGACTGACCGCCCCGGCGCCCGCCAGGGCGGTCAGTCGTCCCAGCCGGATGGGGGGCCGAGCGGCGCCTCGTCGCTGTCCACGAGCGTGCAGGGCGCGACGGGCCCACGGGAGATGTTCGCCCAGACGCCGGCGGCCTGCAGGTCGCCGGAGACGCTGAACTCCAGCACCGCCGTCTGCCCGGGCTTGACCGCGGCCGGGTCGATGCGGAATGCCGGTTCGTCGGTGCCTGGCGGCCAGATCAGGAACGGCCTGCCGTCGGCGGGGTGCTGCGCCTCCTGCCGGGACAGGAAGCTCGTGCTGCGGGGTTGAGGCGAGCATCGCTTCCCCATGGGGATGTAGTCGACGACCGCGTTCACCCCCATGCCGCGGAGCGTGGCCTCCAGCGGCTTGGGGTCCTTCGCCTGATCGATCGTGATCGTGAGCGTCCCGTCGGCGTTCCTCGACACGGCGTACGCGGGTGTCCCGCCGCCGAGAAACGCCGGGACGCCCACAGCCGCCGCGGCCCCCAGGGCCAGCGCGGAGGCGAGGAGGGCGGGGCGCAGCGGACGCCGCCGGGGGCGCCCGGCCGACGTGCGGATTTCCGACATGACGAACTCCTTGAGCAGGCGACGCCGGTCGTTCGGGAGACGTGGTTCCGCCTCGAACGGCAGCAACCCGGCCAGCGCCTCGCGCTCGCCCTTGTTCATCGGCTTTCCTCCCTTACGGACCGGACCACGCTGTCGTGGTCACCCTTTACCTGTCGCCATCCGGAGGCCCGTTGCCGTTCCGCGGCGAGTTTCTCCAGCTTCCTGCGCGCCCTGGACAGGCGGGACCTGACGGTCCCGACCGCGACGCCCAGCGCCTGAGCCGCCTCGGCGTGGTCGAGCCCCGACCACACGCAGAGCGCGAACACCTCCTGCTCATGGCGGCGCAGCGAGCCGAACGCCTGCCGGATAGCGGCCAACCGCTCGGCGGCGTCGATACGGCCGACGATCTCGTCACTGAAGTCGGGGACGGGGTGGCCTCTCGGCATCCTGGCCAGCGCGTCGTCGTACCGCCTCGCCGCCCGGCGCAGGTTCCGCGCCACGTTGGTCGCGATCCCGAGCACCCATGGCCGCAGGGACCCACCGTCGGCGTCGATCCGATGCCGCAGCCGCCACGCCTCGAGAAAGGTCAGCGACAGCACGTCCTCGGCGGCCGACCAGTCCCCGGTCAATCGGAAGGCGTGGCTGAACACCGGCCGTTCCATCTCCTCGAAGAGCGCCTCGAACGCCTCGGCATCCCCGTCACGTATCCGGGCGCGCAGTGACATGTCCACACACAAGCACTGTCCGGCCGGGCATCCGCATTCCCGCCGGCCTCTCGCGGAGCACTGTGCGGGACGCCCGGCTCTGCCTCCCGGGCGGCCGGGGTCAGGAGGGCAACTGGTAGGTGCCGTCGGGGAGGACCTCGGCGAGGCCGTCGTCGAGGAGGCCGTCCAGGGCGCGCTCACGCTGCGCGTGGTCGGCCCAGACGGCGTCCAGCGCCTCCTTGGGGACGGGCCCGTGCGCCTCGCGGAGCACGGCGAGCAGGCGTCCGCGGCACTGCCTGTCGGTCCCCGCGTACGTCTGGCCCTGCCGCGCGGGGCCGTCGTGGGCCGGACGCCCGGCAAGCCGCCAGGCGCACTGCGCGGTGACCGGGCAGCGCTCGCAGCGGGGCGCCCTGGCCGTGCAGACCAGCGCGCCCAGTTCCATCACGGCCACGGCCCAGCGGGGTGCGCCCACCGGGGGAACGAGAGACTCCGCGAGCCGGCGCTCGGCCGCCGTCGGCGTCTTCGGCGGGTACTCCTCGCCGCGCACCGCCCTGGCCAGCACCCGCCGCACGTTCGTGTCCAGCACCGCGTGGCTGCCGCCGTACGCGAAGCTGGCGACGGCCGCCGCCGTGTAGTCGCCGATCCCCGGCAGCGCCCGCAGTTCGTCGTACGTCGCCGGCACCCGGCCGTCGTGGCCGGCCGTGATGGCACGGGCGCACGCGTGGAGGTTGAGCGCCCTGCGCGGGTAGCCGAGCCGCCCCCAGTGGCGTACGGCCTCGCCGGGGGACTCCTTCGCGAGCGCCTCGGGGGTGGGCCAGCGCTCCATCCACTCGGTCCAGATCGGCAGCACCCGGGCGACGGGGGTCTGCTGGAGCATGATCTCGCTCACCAGGATGCCCCACGGGGTCGCGCCGGGCCGCCGCCAGGGCAGGTCGCGGTTGTGCTCGGCGTACCAGTCGAGGATCGGTTCACGCAGTGAGGCGGACACGCACCGACTGTACCGGGCGGCCCGGTTACGCAAAGGTCCGTCGAGGCTGCGGCCTCGGAAGGGGCAAGGTTCAGCGAGGCGTTCCCTTTGACCAGCCACTTCTCTCCATACTGTGCGTATGGATCCGGACACATTCCGTGGTGACGTGGGTGTCGAGGGCGCGGACGTCTACTGGCGCCGCCGGGTGTCGGTGCTCACCGGGATGCTCGTCGTGGTGGCGGTCGTTGCATGGGCGTGCAGCAGCGCCTCCGGCCGGTCGGACGAGACGGCGGCGGCCGTCAAGACGACCCCGTCCGACCGGCTGGTCGTCTCGCTGCCCGCCGGCCTGGCGCCGAAGACGCCCGCCGCCGCCTCCGCCGCGGCGCCGGGGCGTCCGTCGCCGTCCGCCTCCGCGAGCGCCTCGCCCTCGCCCGGCAAGCCACGACGCCCCGGCGACCCGTGCGACGAGAGAGACCTCGTCCTCGCGCTGCAGACCGGCCAGGACGTGTACGGCAAGGACGTCACGCCGAGCTTCCTGCTGACGATCGTGAGCACGGGCAAGGTCGAGTGCACCGTGGACGTCGGGCCGCGCACGCTGGAGATGCGGGTGCTGTCGGGCGGCGAGCGCATGTGGTCGACGGCCGACTGTGTGGCGGGTGACGGCGTGGACAGGCAGTTGCTGGAGCGCGGCATCCCCTATGTGCAGAACATCCGATGGGATCGCCGCCGTTCGGGGAGCACGTGCGCGGGCAAGCGGTCGCCCGCGGACCCGGGGACGTACGTCGCGACGGCGCACGCGGGCCGGCTGAAGAGCCCGAAGATCGTCTTCCACCTGCGCTGAACCGGGCGCGTCCTCGTCAGAGATAACGCTCCAGGATTGACGACTCGGCGAGCCTGGACAGGCCCTCGCGGACGCTGCGCGCCCTGGTCTCGCCCACGCCGCCGACGGCCTGGAGGTCGTCGGTGCTGGCCGCGAGCAGCTTCTGCAGGCCGCCGAAGTGGCTCACCAGCCGGTCGACGATCGTCCCCGGCAGGCGGGGGACCTTGGTGAGCAGCCGGAAGCCGCGCGGGCTGACCTGCGTGTCGAGCGCGTCGCCGCCGTGGTGGCCGAGGATGTGGGCCACCTTCGACAGGTCCAGCAGGTCGCCTGACGACAGCTCGTCCAGCTTCCGCATGGCGTCGGCGTCACCGCACATCCGGTCGTCGGGCGAGCCGGGCGCGTAGTCGCGGATGATCTGCACGCGGTCGGTCTCCACGCCCGCGAACAGCTCGTCGAGCTGGAGGGACAGCAGCCGCCCGTCGGTGCCGAGCTCGACGACGTATCCCTCGATCTCCCGGGCGATGCGGCGGACCATCTCCAGGCGCTGCACGACGACGGCCACGTCGCGGACCGTGACGAGGTCCTCGATCTCCAGGGCGGAGAGGTTGCCGGAGACCTCGTCGAGCCGCTTCTTGTAGCGTTCGAGCGTCGCCAGGGCCTGGTTGGCCTTGGACAGGATCGCGGCCGACTCCTCCAGCACGTAGCGGATGCCGTCGAGGTAGAGCGCGATGATCCGCATCGACTTGCTGATCGCGATGACCGGGAGCGAGGTCTGCTTGGCCACCCGCTGCGCCGTACGGTGCCGGGTGCCCGACTCGTCGGTGGGGATGGCGGGGTCGGGCACGAGGTGCACGGCGGCCCGCACGATCCTGAGGTGTGCCGTGTCGAGCACGATCGCGCCGTCCATCTTGGCCAGCTCGCGCAGGCGGGTCGCGGAGAACTCGACGTCGAGCGTGAAGCCGCCGGTGCAGATGTCCTCGACCGTGCGGTCGTGCCCGAGCACGATCAGGCCTCCGGTGTGGCCGCGCAGGACGCGCTCCAGGCCGTCACGCAGCGCGGTCCCGGGGGCGACCGAGGCGAGCACGGCCCTTCTGCGGTCGTCGATCGCCTTGTCGTTGTCCAGCACATGCACCCCAGTGGGCTCGCCCGGTCGTGTCCGTCAGATCGTCGTCCTACCGATCCCTTGTCGTGGCGAGACCCGCGGTGCGCTCCGCGGACGGCCCTGTGGAAGCCCCTCCTGGCGCGGGGGCGAGACCACGCCGACGGGGCAGGCACCGAGTTTACCCGCGTCACGCCGTGCCCATCGGTGTCGTGCCCGACTACGTCGCCCGGCGCATGAGGTTGAGCGCGTCCCACACGTTCTCCACCTCCGTGACCTCGAAGCCCGGCGCGAACGGCGTCGTACGGCCGGCCGGTGAGCGCAGCGCCACCAGACGGCCCCGGCTCGCCGACTCCTCCAGGCGGTTGCCGTCCTCGTCGAGGGAGCCGGAGGGCACCAGCGCCCTGGTGAAGCCGAGCCTGGCCGCCTCGGCCAGCCGCCGCCGCACCTCGCGCACGGGACGCAGCTCGCCCGCCAGGCCGACCTCGCCGAGCGCGACGAGCCCGGGGGGCAGCGCCTGGTCGCCGGCCGCGCTCACGACCGACAGCATCAGCGCCAGGTCCACGGCGGGGTCGGTCAGGCGGATCCCTCCCACGGTCGCCGTAAAGACGTCACACTTGCCGATCTTGGCGTTGAGCCGCCGCTCCATGACGGCGAGCACCATCGCCACCCGGTAGGAGTCGAGGCCGGAGGAGGTGCGGCGGGGCTGGGGAGCCTCGGTCGGGCCGACCAGGGCCTGCAACTCCGCGGGAATCGGCCGGGTGCCCTCGATGGTCACGGTGACGCAGGTGCCGGGCACCGGCTCGGGATGACGGGAGACGAACAGGCCGCTCGGGTCGGTGATCCCGGTGATGCCGCGCTCGTGCAGGTCGAAGCAGCCCACCTCGTCGATCGGGCCGAACCGGTTCTTCACCGCGCGCACCAGGCGCAGCCGCGAGTTGCGGTCGCCCTCGAAGTGGAGCACGACGTCGACCAGGTGCTCCAGCACCCGGGGCCCGGCGATCGTGCCGTCCTTGGTCACGTGGCCCACGAGCACCGTGGACATGCCCCGTTCCTTGGCGAGGCGCACCAGGTTGCCCGCGACGTCCCTGACCTGGGTCACGCCGCCGGGCACCCCGGTCGCCTCGGCCGAGCTGATCGTCTGCACCGAGTCGACGATGAGCAGGGTCGGCTGCACCTTGTCGACGTGGGCCACCAGGGCCGACAGGTCGGTCTCCGCGGCCAGATAGAGCCTGTCCTCGATCGCGCCGATGCGGTCGGCCCGCATGCGCACCTGGGCCGCCGACTCCTCGCCGGTCACGTACAGGACGGTCTCGCCCTGGGCGGTGCGGGCGGCGGCCTCCAGGAGCAGCGTCGACTTCCCGATGCCGGGCTCTCCCGCGAGGAGCACGACCGCGCCGGGGACGAGGCCGCCGCCGAGCACCCGGTCGAGCTCGGGCACCCCGGTCGTCCGCGCGCTGACGAGCTCGGCCTTCACCTGGCCGATGGGGACGGCGGGGGCGGAGACCGCGCCCGGCTTGACGACGTGGACGCCCTGCCGCGCGCCGGCCTCCTCGACCGTGCCCCACGCCTGGCACTCCCCGCACCTGCCGACCCACTTGACCGTGGTCCAGCCGCATTCGCCGCACCGGTACGCCGGTTTCGCTGACTTGCTCACGCCCGGAGGTTACCGGCCGCCCCCGACACTCCGAATCTAGTTCTCCGGCTTCTCCGGCATCTCAGGCGCGTAGAAGGCGGTGGTGCCAGCGACCGCGGCGGCGACCACGTCGTCCGGCGCGCCCGAGGCGCGGTACGCCTCGCCCCACAGGTCGCTGCTGAGCCGCATGAGCTCCCGCGCCTCCTCCGACGCTTCCCAGGCCGAGGGGTCGTCGATCGACTCGCCGCGCAGGTGGAGCCCGAGCCCGAGCAGCGCCAGGTCCCAGCCGACGCCCGTGGCCCCGGGGCCGAACTGGTCCCAGAACTCCGGCGGCACCACGGCGACGTGTTCGAGCTCGAACGCGGTGCGCCCGTCGCCCTCCGCGCTCAGCCTCACCTCGACCTCGCTGAAGCCGGGGTTCTCGCCGAACAGCCAGCTCACCCGCAGCAGCCGCGGCGGCTCGCAGGCCAGGATCTCCCCGCCCGCGTTGCCCTGGAGCTGGTAGTGCCCGCCGAGCTTGAGCTCGCCGCTCACCGGCAGGAACCAGCGGCCGATCCGGTCGGGATCGGTGCAGGCGTCCCACACGTCCTCGATGCCGGCGTCGTAGGTGCGCCGCAGCAGCACCGTGCGGGCCTCGCCCTCCGCCAGGTCGCGCCTGCCCACGGTGCGATGGGCTTGGTTGATCAGGTCGGTGAAGTCGCTCATGGCCGCTCTTCCTCGTCGGTCCGCCCGTCGTGGGCAGTGTCGTGGGCTGTGTGATGGGCTGTGCGATGGGCATCCCCGCCGCTGAGCCGCCGCTCCCGTTTGCCCCGCGCCAGCTCGGTCCCGAGCGCGTCGAGGCGCTGCTCCCAGAAGCCGCGGAACCGCTCAAGCCAGGCGTCGACCTCCCGCAGGGGCGCGGGGTCCACCGCGTACAGCCGCCGCGTGCCCTCGGCCCGTACGGACGTGAGCCCGGACTCGCGCAGCACCCGCAGGTGCTGGGAGACGGCCGGCTGTGAGATCCCGAACTCGGCGCGGACGACCGCGGTCAGCGCTCCCGATGTCTGCTCGCCCTGCGAGAGCAGCTCCAGGATCCGGCGTCGCACCGGATCCCCCAGCGCGTCGAATGCGTGCACGGCCCTCACTATGCCGATAGCCGCTTATAAAAGTCAACGCTTATATAAGCGCCTATCGGCACAGCGATCTCGGCTAGATGAACTCGGCGAGGTCGGCGAGCAGCAGGCGCTTCGGCTTGGCGCCCCTGATCTGCGTGACCACCTCGCCGTCGCGATAGAGGTTGAGCGTGGGGAAGCCCATGACGTGGTAGCGCTGCGCGATCTCCGGGTGCTCGTCGGCGTTGAGCTTGGCGACCGTGAGCCTGTCGCCGTACTCGGCGGCGATCTCCTCGAGAATCGGGGCGATCATCTTGCAGGGCGGGCACCAGTCGGTCCAGAAGTCCACCAGCACCGGCCTGTCGCCGCGCAGCACCAGCTCGTCGAAGTTCTCCGTGGTCAGCGTGATCATGACTCTCCTCGTCGTGTCAGCGGGCACCCGGGGCACGCCTCGGCGAACTGGACGGCGACCTCCGACCGGAGGGCCAGCAGGTCGCGGATCCGGTCGTCGATCTCGGCCAGCTTGCGCCGGTAGACCTCGACCGACTCGGGACAGGAGCCCCCGGACGACCGGCCCGACCGCAGGCAGTCCACGAAGGGGCGCGCGTCGTCCAGCGTGAAACCCACCGACATCAGGCTCCGGATCTCGGTGACGATCCGGACGTCCGACTCGTCGTACTCGCGATATCCGTTCGCCGAGCGGCGCGACGTGATAAGCCCGCGCTGCTCGTAGTGGCGCAGCGCCCGGGTGCTGACTCCAGTGCGCCGGGCCAGTTCGCCGATCCGCATCGGCCCCTCCTCGGCCCCTCGTACGGGACACGACGGTAAAGCTTGACGCCAGCGACAAGGTCAAGCGTGGGGCTCAGAATTCCCGCCAGCGCAGGACGTTGGGGTAGGCGATCTCCAGGCCGTCGATCTCCCGCAGCGCCTCGCCGGCCACCTCGGGGGTGAACTCGATGCGCAGCACCGCCTCGAGGTCGGCCCTGGAGCCGAACGTCATCCGCAGGTCGAGCTCCTCGCGCCGCCAGCCCTGGCCCGACCAGAAGCGCTCGACGGCGTCAGGGGAGTACGACGGCAGCGACCGCCGGAACCAGCGGCCGAAGTCGCCGCGCGCGGCGTCCACGTCCACCACGAAGGCCGCGCCGCCCCGGCGCAGCACCCGCCCCAGCTCGCGCAGCCCCGGCTCGCAGCCGGGCCCGAAGAAGTACGCCCAGCGCGCGATCGCGACGTCGGCCGACGCGTCGGGCAGGGGCAGCGCCTGGGCGGTGCCCGTACGGACCGCGACGTTGGGCAGCGGCGCGCAGCGGGCGGCGGCCGTGGCGGCCAGGCCGGCGTGCGGCTCGACGCCCACGACACGCCCGGCGGACGCGGCGAGCGCGGGCAGGTGGAAGCCCGTGCCGCAGCCGATCTCGACCACCGTCGCGCCGTCGAAGGGCCGTACGGCTCGCATCGCCGCCTCGGCCGCGCCCGCGGGTCCCACGGCGAGGTTCTCCAGCTCGTAGATCTGGGGAGTGTTCCAGATGTTCGGGCTGGGTACCGCCCCGCTCACGATCCGTGCCATGGCGCCCACATTAGTTGGCGACCTTGGGTAGTTGATTGTGGCGAAGCGGCGCACGGCGCGGCTGCGGCTTAGGCTGGATCCGTGAACGGGCGCAGGAAGCGAACGGACGGCCACGGCCACGGGACTGGAACGTGCCCGGGGGCCGCCAGGGGAGGCTGGCCTCATGAGTGACATCCGCGTGCCCAGCGGCAAGGTGGCGCTGTCGACGGCGTCGGTGTACCCGGAGCGTACGCCGGACGCCTTCGAGCTGGCCGCCAGGCTCGGGTACGACGGCGTAGAGATCATGGTGGGACAGGACCCGGTCAGTCAGGACGTCGAGGTCCTCGAACGGTTGCGTGACCACTACCAGCTACCGATCCTGGCCGTGCACACGCCCTGTCTGCTGGTGACCCAGCGGGTGTGGGGCCGCGACCCGTGGATGAAGCTGCGCAGGGCCCGCGAGGCGGCCGAGCGGCTGGGCGCGCAGACCGTCGTGGTCCACCCGCCCTTCCGCTGGCAGCGCGACTACGCCAGGGAGTTCGAGAAGGGCCTGGCGCGGATGCGCGAGGAGACCGACGTCGTCTTCGCGGTGGAGAACATGTTCCCGCTGCGGGCCAGGGGCAACGAGGTCGTGCCGTACGCGCCGGACTGGAACCCCGTCGACTACGACTTCCCGGACGTGACGCTCGACCTGTCCCACACCGCGGTGTCCGGCTCCGACGCCATGGAGATGGCGACGAAGCTGGGCGACAGGCTGGCCCATCTGCATCTGGCCGACGGCGTGGGCACCACCAACAAGGACGAGCACCTGGTGCCTGGCCGGGGAACCCAGCCCTGCGCGCCGATCCTGGAGCGCCTGGCCGGCAACGGATACCAGGGCCTGATCGTCCTGGAGATCAACACGAGGAAGGCCACGAGCCGCTCCGAGCGCATCGAGGACCTGACCGAGGCGCTCGCCTTCGCGAGGCTCCACTTCGCCGCCTCGTCGACGGCATCATGAACGAACGGCTCGCCGACAGCCACCGGATCTTCGACCGCGTCTCGCAGGAGTACGACACGGCGCGGCCGCACTACCCGGAGGCCCTCTACCTGGCGCTGGAGACCCTGACGGGGATCCGGCTCGCCGGGGCGACCGTGATCGACGTCGGAGCGGGCACCGGCATCTCGACCCGGGGCCTGCTCGACCGCGGCGCCCGGGTCGTCGCCGTGGACCGGGGTGAGCGCATGCTCGCCCGCCTGCGCGCCCGTACGGACTGCCCGGCGTTGCTGGCCGACGGGAACGACCTGCCTCTGCGCGCGGGCGCGGCCGACCTGGTGACGTACGCCCAGTCGTGGCACTGGCTGGACTCCGCGCTGTCGGTGGCCGAGGCCGTGCGGGTGGTCGGCGGCCGTGGCGCGGTCGCGGGCTGGTGGAACACCGTGGACCCGGGGAAGGCGGACTGGCTGGCGGCCAACCAGGTGCGGCTCGCCGAGTCGTGTCCCGGCTACATCGGGCCGGTGCTGCCCGGATGGAGCATGCCGCCGATGGCCGCCGCGATGTCCGACGCGGGTCTCTCCGTCGCCGAGACCTGGGTCGACTGGACCAGGTCGGTGCCGCTGGAGGACTTTCTGACCGACCTGCGCTCCCACTCGTACATCGCGAGCATGGAGGACGGCGTGGCGAGCGAACTGCTCGCCAGGGAACGCGCCGAGCTCGGCCGGGTCTTCCCCGACGGGCGGCTGACCGTCCCCATGCGCGTGTATCTCGCGGTGGGCCGTCAGGGCCGGCGAGGAGCGATGTGACCACGGAGGTGCCGGAGGTCTCCGGCGGCGGGCGGCGACCGGGCCGGCGTCCCGGCCGGCGGCCGGGAACCGCGGACACCCGGGGCGAGATCCTGGCCGCGGCGCGGCGGGTCTTCGCCGAGAAGGGGTTCGACAAGGCCACGATCCGCGGCATCGCCCGGGAGGCCGCGGTGGACCCGGCCCTCGTCCACCACTACTTCGACAGCAAGGAGGGGGTGTTCGTCGCGGCCTTACGGCTGCCGTTGGACCCCTCGTCCATGATTCCCCGGGTTCTGGCCGGGCCGCGCGAGGAGGTCGGCGAGCGCATCGTGCGCTTCGTCCTGACCATGACGGCCGACGCCGAGGCCAGGGAGCCGCTGCTGGGGCTGGTGCGGACGGCGATGGTGAACGAGCAGGCCGCCGGCATGGTGCGGGAGTTCTTCAGGACGGCCGTCGTCGGCCGGGTGGCCGAGACGCTGGAGGTTCCGCCGCTGCGGATGGAGGCGGCGTTCGCACAGATGTTCGGAGTGCTGATGACGCGCTACATCCTCGTCTTCGAGCCGATGGCCTCCGCCGACATCGAGGAACTCGTCGAGCTGCTGGCCCCTGTAGTGCAGGGCTACCTGGCCGGATAGGTTGGGACCCACCCCTCCTGTAACTCCTTGTAGAGCTTTGTTCTACTATCATGCCGTCGGCGGGAACTACGCGGTGACCGGAACCGCTCGCCGAGCGTGAGGCAGGATATGTTACTCGTCGGTATTATTCGGGAAACGCGGACGTTGTCCACAGGGCGGGTTTCGGCCGCCGCCGCCGAGGCGCCGCGCCCATACGCCGGCCGCCGACGTTCGACAGGGAGGGCCCTGTGCTCTGGGTAGCGATAGTAGGTCTCGTCGCGACCGCCGCGGCACTCGCGCTGGCGGGCCGTCGTGTGCTGTTCCTCTACCGGCTCGCGAAGAGCGGCCAGCCGGCTCCCGAGCGCATCGCGTACGCCAGGGAGAACGTCGGCACGGAGATCAAGGCGCAGTTGGTCGAGGTGTTCGGTCAGCGCAAGCTGCTGAAGTGGACGCCGTCGGGCACCGCGCACTTCTTCGTGATGTGGGCCTTCTTCATCCTGGCCACGGTCTATCTGGAGGCGTACGGCGCGCTCATCCAGGGCGCGATCACCGGTAGGCCGGACTTCCACATCCCGCTGATCGGGACCTGGCCGGTGCTGGGCTTCCTGCAGGACTTCATCGCGGTCGCCGCGCTGCTCGGGCTGATCGCGTTCACCGCCATCCGGATCAAGAACTCGCCCAAGAAGCTGGGCCGTGGTTCCCGCTTCTCCGGGTCGCACCTGGGCGGCGCGTGGTTCACGCTGTTCATGATCTTCAATGTGATCTGGACGATGTTCCTGTTCCGCGGGGCCGCTGTCAACACCGGCAACCTCCCCTACGCCTCGGGGGCCTTCGCCTCGGAGGCGGTCGCGAAGATCCTGCCCACCAGCGAGGTGCTGGAGGAGATCGGCCTGCTGCTGCACATCGGCGTCATGCTGGTGTTCCTGGTCTTCGTGGTGAACAGCAAGCACCTGCACATCTTCACCGCCCCGATGAACGTGTTGTTCTCCCGCCGCC
Source organism: Microbispora sp. H11081 (assembly GCF_012999535.1). Lineage (GTDB taxonomy): Bacteria > Actinomycetota > Actinomycetes > Streptosporangiales > Streptosporangiaceae > Microbispora. The sequence goes on along the minus strand of NZ_JABBWV010000013.1, from coordinate 174,946 downwards.
CGGACGGGCTCGGCGCGGCGCAGCCGATGCGCAGCGACGGCAAGGTGCTCGACTTCGAGGAGGCCGACCCCGAGACGGACGTGTTCGGTCGCGGCAAGATCCAGGAGACGAGCTGGAAGGGCTTCCTGGACTTCTACACCTGCACCGAGTGCGGCCGTTGCCAGTCGCAGTGCCCGGCGTGGAACACCGACAAGCCGCTGTCGCCCAAGATGCTCATCCTCGACCAGCGCGACCACGCCTTCGCGGTCGCGCCGTACCTGCTGGCCGGGGAGAAGGAGAAGGAGAGCTTCGGCCAGGACGTGCTTGCCCTGCTGGACAAGCCGCTGGTCGGCGAGGACGGGGTCATCCACCCCGACGTGCTGTGGTCGTGCACCAACTGTGGCGCGTGCGTCGAGCAGTGCCCGGTCGACATCGAGCACATCGACCACATCCTCGACATGCGCCGCTACCAGGTGATGATCGAGTCGTCGTTCCCGTCCGAGGCGGGCGTGATGCTCAAGAACCTGGAGAACAAGGGCAACCCGTGGGGCATGTCCGAGATGAAGCGGGCCGAGTGGATCGAGGAGCTCGACTTCGAGGTCCCGATCATCGACGAGAAGATGCCCGAGGACGTCGAGTACCTGTTCTGGGTCGGCTGCGCCGGCGCGCTGGAGGACCGTGCCAAGAAGACCACCAAGGCCGTCGCGGAGTTGCTGCACATCGCCGGGGTGAAGTTCGGCGTGCTCGGCCCGATGGAGGCCTGCACGGGTGACCCGGCCCGCCGGCTTGGCATGGAGTTCCTGTTCAACATGCTCGCCCAGCAGAACATCGAGACGCTCAACGACGCGGGCGTGAAGAAGATCGTGGCCACCTGCCCGCACTGCTTCAACACCCTGGCCAACGAGTACCCGCAGCTCGGCGGCACCTATGAGGTGGTGCACCACACCCAGCTGCTGGCGCATCTGGTCGAGGAGGGCAGGCTCACCCCGATCACCCCGATCGAGGAGAAGATCACCTACCACGACCCGTGCTTCCTCGGCCGGCACAACAAGGTCTACGCCCAGCCGCGCGACATCATGGCCAAGGTGCCGGGCGTCCAGACCCAGGAGATGCACCGCTGCAAGGACCGCGGTTTCTGCTGCGGCGCGGGCGGCGCGCGGATGTGGATGGAAGAGCGGATCGGAAAGCGCATCAACACCGAACGCGTGGACGAGGCGCTCACCACCGACCCGGACACCGTCTCCACCGCCTGCCCGTTCTGCCTCGTGATGCTCGGTGACGCGATCAACGAGAAGAAGAACGCCGGTCAGGCCAAGGAGTCGCTCGAGGTCGTCGACGTCGCCCAGCTCCTGATCAAATCCATCAAGCAGGGGTAAGCGTATCTTTACCCGGAGTATGAACTATTTGTGGTAATGGATAGTCAAGGCGATGGAATGAACCGTGTATCACGGAAGAGTGACAAAGCCTTTCTCCACATAACAGGAAAATCACGGTAACCTCAACGTTGGCTCAATCAACGGGGAGGGGGCTTGACGGTGGGTGTGGTCGTCACCGATGCGGAGGTCACCCTGGCGGACGTCCTCTCCCTGCGGTTGTCCATCGCCGAGCCCCTCGCGGACGGCGCCCGCCTGATCCTCCGTCTCCGGGGCTCCGGTGAGGAACGGCGGGTGACGCTCGGCGCGTCCGGCGGGCGCACCAGGGACGCCGCCGTCGCGGTGTCCCTGGCGCCCCTCGACCTCGGTCCGGGGCGCTGGGACGCCTACCTCGAACAGGACGGCGTCCGCGCCCGCATCCAGAGCGTCGACCCCGGGTTCTCCCTCGACCGCCTCGACGCGTACGCGCTGGGCAGGCGGACGCTGGCCTACCGGGCCTACCGCACGCGCAACGGGTTTCTCGCGTTGAAGATAGAGCCGGCCGAGCCGGGCGCCGACGTCCGCGCGGTGTGGTTCCGCGAGGGACGCTTCGAGGTGACGGGGCTGCTGGCCTACACCGGCCTCGACGACGACGACGAGCACCGCAGGGCCACCCTCGCGCTGCGCAACGGCGACCCCGACGCGACCGTGCGGGTCGCCGCCACCGTCCAGGGAGTCCGGTTCCACGCCGCGCTCTCGCTGTGCGACGTGCTGGCCGCCACCCCCGACTCGCAGGGCTCCTGGGAGCCGTACCTGGAGGTCGACGGCGTCGAGGGCGCGCTGCCGCTGGGCGCCAGGCTCGACGACGTCGAGGGCAAGCGCCGCCGCGTCCACTATCCCCGCGCGCTCGTGGACGGCGTGCCGATCCGGCCCAGCTTCACCCCAGGCGACGAGCTCCTGCTGGAGGTGGGAGCGTGAGGATCGCCCTCCTGCTGCCCTCGGCGTACGGCATGCGCGGCGACGTGCGGGCGATGCTGAACCTGGCAGGAGGGCTCGCCTCACGGCACGAGGTCGAGGTCGTGAGCGTCCGGCGGACCAGGGAGGCCCCGTTCTTCCCCGTCGACCGCCGGGTGGCGCTGCGCTGGCTCGTGGACGCCAGGCCCGGTGTCCATCACCTGCTGCCCCGCGGGCAGGTGCGCACCGAGGTGGCGCTCTGGCGGATGCTGCGCGGGCTGCGCGCCGACGTCCTGGTCACCGCCCGGCCGTCGCTGAGCGTCCAGGCCGCGCGGTACGCCTCGCGCGACGTCGTCCGGATCGCCCGCGAGTGGGGCAAACCGTCGGTGCCGGGCCCGGTGCGCCGCTTCTATCCCCGCCTCGACGCCGTGGTCACGAGCACCGACAGCCGGCGGGACGAGTGGGTGAGCCTGCTCGACGACGACATGTCGGTCCATGTCATTCCCGACGCCCTGCCGGCGGGGCCCTGGCCGCGCTCCCGCATGGACAACCGGATCGTCAGCGCCGGTGGCAGGCTGGTGCCCGGCAAGTCGTACGACCAGCTCGTGCGGGCCTTCGCGATCGTCGCGGACAAGCGGCCGGACTGGCGGCTCCGGCTGTACGGCGGGGGCCCGGAGGAGCGGCGGCTGCGCGCGCTCGTGCGCGACCTCGACCTGCACAACCACGTGTACTTCATGGGCACTACTCCCGACCTGCCCGGCGAGTTCGCCAAGGCGTCCATCGTCGCGGTGCCGTCGCGGCACGAGGTGCTGGGCATGACCGTCATCGAGGCGCTGAGCTGCGGAGTGCCTGTCGTGGGCTTCGCCGGGCCACGCGGGCCGGCCGAGTTCCTCCGCCAGGACAGCGACAGCGTGCTGGTGCGGGAGGGGGAGGGCGGCGACGTCGAGTCGCTCGCGTGCGCGCTGCTCGCGCTTATCGACGACGAGCGCCGCCGCATGCAACTGGCGGCCGGGGCGCTGGAGACCGCGTCCGCGCACGCCGCGCCCGTCGTCGCGGCCCGCTGGGAGGAGCTCATGTACGGCCTGCGCTCCCGCCACTGACGAGGAGCACCCGCGGCCTTGATCAGATGAGGCGGCCGTGCGCGTGCGACGCCTCCGCTCCCCAGTGAGCCGCAACCGGGTCGCAAGAGCCCGTCGTGATGCTGGTGCCGTACGGACGAAGACCACGGTGATCGGGAGGAAAGCGGGATGACGAACACGGCTGCGCGTCTGGGGCGCCCGGTGACGGTGGCGGTCCTCGCCGTGGGCGTCGCGCTGGGCGGCGCCACGTCCGCGGGTGCGGCGTCGAGCGCCTCCGCGAGTGCCGGTGCGAGCGCCTCCGCGAGCGCCTCCGCGAGCGCCGCCGGCAGGCTGGGGCCGTACGGCTACGGCGGCGTGACGCTGGGGATGAGCGCCAAGCAGGCGCAGAAGACCCGCAGGGTCGTCAAGAAGTTCGGCGGCGGGGGCGGCTGCTCGGGCTGGGACCTCAAGGCGCACCCGACCGGCGAGGACGGGGTCGGCCTGTTCATCTCGAAGAAGCGCGGCGTCGCCGTGATCTTCGCGCCCAAGGGCGTCAGGACCCCCGAGGGCATCGGGATCGGCTCCACCCGGAGACAGCTGGAGAAGGCCTATCCCCATCTCAGGACGGCCGCCAGCGGTTATCCCGTCACCACGGTCCCCGGCAACCGCAGGGCCGACTACGTCTTCCTGCTGTCGCGCGGCGGCAAGGTCTACCAGCTGGCCCTGAGCCTCAAGACCCAGGACTGCGTCAACTGACTAACCGCCGGGCCGGGTGAGGTGCGCGGCCGCGGCGGCGGCGCTGTCGTGGATCGGCAGTTCCGAGTCGAGGCCGGTGATCCTGAGCATCCGGGCGAAGCGCCCGTGCGCGCCGCTGAGCGCCAGGCGCCCGCCGGTCGCCCGGACGGCGGTCAGCGCCCCCATGAGGACGCTCAGCCCGGTGGAGTCGCAGAACCTGAGCCCGCCGGCGTCGACCACGATGCGGGGCGGGGTGCGCAGCCCGACCGCCTCGGCCAGGCAGGCGCGCAGCGAGGACGCGGAGACCAGGTCGAGGTCGCCGAACATCCGGATGACCACGACGTCGTCGTCGAGCGTGGTGAGCACGGAGAAGCTGTCGGGGGGTTCGTACGTTCCCGGTTCCACTCGTGCTCGCCCCTGCTCACCCGGCCCTGCCATCCGGCCGTCGGTCTATGAGGTGGGGCCGGAGTTGTCTGTCAATGATTGCACACAGCAAACGACGCCCGGGCCTGGAGCACCAGGGTGTCGGGAGATCGTGCGATCCACGTGGGTCTCGGCGGCGCGCCGCGGATACCGGAGGCGGGTATCGTTGGAGAATGCACGGGTACAGCGGGGACAAACAGGCCTACCTCACCCGCCTGCGCCGGATCGAGGGACAGATCCGGGGGCTGCAGCGGATGGTGGACGACGAGGCGTACTGCATCGACATCCTCACCCAGGTCTCCGCGGCCACCCGCGCCCTTCAGGCGGTGGCGCTCGGCCTGCTTGAGGACCACATCGCCCACTGCGTCGCCGACGCCGTCAAGAGCGGAGGCCCGGAGGCGGGCGAGAAGGTGAAGGAGGCGTCGGCGGCCATCGCCCGGCTCGTCAGGTCCTGATCGCGGCTTCCCGGCGACCGGTCGTGATCACTGATAGTGATCGCCGCCGGCGACCACCGCGTCGTACGGATGGTCCGGTCGAGCGACCGTCCCGGGCCCCACCGGGCACCCGGGACGGTGCATGCTCTCGATGGCTTCAGCGGCTCGCCGAAGTCCGCAATCCGAGCGCGTTGTCGAGCTCTTCCAAGGTCAGTCGGTTCTCCGTGATGTTCACGGCCTCCAGCACCTCGGCGTAGAGCGCGATCTCGTCCAACGCGACACGGTCGTGGACCCGAGAGTCCAGGTCGTCGTGCCCCACCGCGTCGTCCTTCCTTCCGCAGCCCACACCCATCCCGAGGTTACGTCCGGGTACCTTCCCGCGACATGGCCCATCGTGACCATTCCGCTCGGCGCCCCTCGTCCCTCCGGGACCATTTCCCCGATACCAGCATCACGATTTGATGAAAAAGACTGTGATAGGGGGGAGGCATTGCTAAAGCGGAGGTAAGGGTGAAATATCCGAATTTGACGTTTCGAAGAGCCAGCTCCCCGACTCCTCCAGGTCACGCCTGTGCACCGCCGCCTCGTGCGGCCGTGGATCGTCGCGCTGGTGGATCAGGCACCGCACGACCGAGGCGCACACGGGGAAGCCCTCCGGGGGCGAGGCGACGCCGGTCAGGGCGCACCAGGCCAGGCCGGTCGCGTACGCGGAGCCGAGCAGGGCGGCGGCGGTCTCCCTGCTGGGCGGGACCAGTCCGGGCGGCAGTTCGCCGCCGGCCGGCCAGCAGCCCCGCAGCGGATGGCCGGGATCGGTGAGCGCGAGATAGAGGATCTGCCGGAGTTCGTCGTCCATCCACGGATACAGCGCGGTGACCACCTGCGCGGTCCTCGAACCGCCCGGCGCCGCCCACGCCGGCTCCGACAGGCCGCACACGCCCGCGATGTCGGCGGCGAGCAGCGAGGCCGCGACGGCACGCGGCTCCATCCCCCGGGCTGCCGTGTAGCCCAGGGCCTCGACGAGGTCGTACAAGGTGTGCCGGAAGTGCTCGCCGGGCGCCCACTCCGCGATCGTGGCGGGGGCGAGGTGCGGCGGGCAGCGCGCCAGCCAGGCCTGCCGTACGGCGCCGCCTGGCAGGGCGTGCTGGTCCAGCCAGGGGCTGGTGAGCAGCGGCTCGGCCATCGCGATCAGCGCGTCCGCCCGCGGCCGGAACCGGGGGTCGGCGCGCAGCACGACGGCGGTCTCGGTCATCAGCCCGGCGAGGCGCAGGCCGGCGTCCACCGCGCCCGAGCGCATCCGCTCGGCGTACAGGGCCACGAGCGCGTCGAGCGAGCCCATGGGCAGCCAGCGCACCCAGTCGTCCCCCGGCAGCGGCCGGGCCAGGAACTCGCCGAACATCGACAGCATGACCTCGTTGCCGTCGAAAGCGGGCGCGTACGCGCACCACATGATCGTGCCCCACACGGCGGCGACCGTCGCGGCCACGTCGCGGGCGAAGACCTCCCGGTAGACGCCCTCGCCGAGGGGGAAGTCCGCCCTGTCCAGCCCGCGGTGGGCGAGGAGCACCGCGCGGAGCCGTTCGGTGATCTCGTGCGGCACGTCCGGGCCGACGAAGGCCTGGGTCGATCCACGGTCGTACGCGAAGTCCGGACCGGTGGGGACCAGCGCGGGCGGGATCGCGACGTCCTGGGGCCGGGGTCGCGCGCCGGCGCGGACCGCCGGGTGCAGCGGGGGAGCCGACAGGTGCCAGCGGCCGTCGACCCGGTCCAGGCGATACCAGCGGGCGTGCGCGCCGAACAGCCACCGGACGCCGTCCGGGGTGAGCAGGGACCGCTCGGCCAGGGTGCGCACCCGCGTGGGCTGGGGAAGCGACGTCCAGCGGGGGTCGCGGACGACCGCGCGCACGTCCCGCTCCATCGCCGTGAACCCGTCCCAGTACACGCGGCAGCGACTCCTCCGTCCTCGGGAGAGGACGGCCCCCCGCCCGTCCGGCCGGAGCCGGCCGATGCCCCTCCGGGCGCCCGATCGCCGGGATGATCTCGGCGGTCCCCTCGCTGGATCCGATGGTAGCCCGCCGCTCCGGCGCGCGGCGGAGACCCGCGGCGCCGCGAAGACCGCCGGTGAAAGTTTCACGGACCGGGAGGCGCTGAGCAGGGTATATCCGTATTTCTAGGCATTATGACGCAACCTCGTTCTCCCCGGCACTTGGCATGAGCTGCCGTCACGTATTTCGATAGGTCCTCGTGACGGAGACCCAGCAGGCCGGAACCGCCCGGGAGCGGGACGCGGACGAGACGTCGGACACGATGGTGTCCGTGGACAGCTCTGGCGGCACGGCGACCGGCGAGCAGGCGGCGGCGCCCTCGGGCCGAGACTGGCGGACGGTGTGGTGGCTTGGCCGGCCGAGTGACCGCACGGCCCTGCTGATCTGGTTCTTCTGGCAGATCGCCTGCTACATCTACCTGATACTCGCGGCGCCCGGCCGTACGGAGGACCCGATCCTCGACCGGTTCAACCGGTACGACTCCTACAACTTCATGGACATCGCGCGGTATGGCTACGACGGCCGGCCGGAGGACCAGGACTCGCCGCGGCTCGTCGCGTTCTTCCCCGGGCTGCCGCTGCTGCTGCGCGTCGTGCAGGTGGTCATCCCTGACCTGAGGCTCGCCCTCGTCCTGATCTCGTTCGTCGCCACCGCCGTCGTGGCGGTGGCGCTGTCGCGGCTGAGCGAGTCGTACCGCGAGGGCACCGGCCACTGGACCGTGCTGGCCTTCTTCTGCAGCCCGTTCGCGGTGTTCCTGCTGGCCGGCTACACGGAGGCGCTGTTCCTCGCGCTGGCCATCCCCGCGTGGCTGCTGGCGCGCAACGGCCGGTGGGAGGCCGCCGCCGTCTGCGCCGCCTTCGCGTCGTCCATCCGCATCTCCGGGCTCTTCCTCGCCCTCGGGCTGGCCGTCCATTTCCTCGTCTCCCGCGACGGGCTGCGTGCCCCCAAGGGATGGCGGAAGCTGCCGTGGCTGGCGCTGCCCGGCGTGCCGGTGCTGGCGTACATGATCTATCTGTGGGACCGCACCGGCGACCTGATGGCGTGGAAGGCGGTGGAGGCCCAGTATTGGGGCCGCTACCCCGAGGCGCCCTGGAACGTGTTCATCAACACCTGGAACAGGTCGATCGACGAGCCGGTGCTCGCGACGTCGTACCGCGAGGAGATCGCGGCGGCGATCGTGCTCGTCGTGCTGATCCTCGCGCGGCTGATCAGGCGCAGGTGGGCAGACTTCGCCTACCTGGCGCCGCAGGCGGTCGCGCTGCTGGCGATGTCGTCGTTCTACATGTCGGTGGGCCGGGCCTCGCTGCTGTGGTGGCCGCTCTACATCTCCGTCGGTCTCGTCGGCAGCCGAAGGCCCTGGGTCTTCATGGCGTACATCGCGGTCGCCGCGCCGGTGATGGCAATCAATGTCGGAAATTTCACCACAGGTGCCTGGGTGGGATGATCCCTGCTGACTAGCTTCTCCATGTATGGGGGCATTTGTCGCAGGAGTGGCAATTGTGGCGCTTGTGGTGGGTGGTCTTCCGCCCGCCGCCGACACGTACCGGGTGAACGTGCTCACCTTCAACGTCTGCGCGGCGGGCAACAGCGCCGGCACCTGCGTGCGCGACCTGACGCCGCGCCGCCGCGCCACGTGGGCCGGTCAGGTCTCCGGGCTGATCAGGTCGAGGGACGTGGACGTCGCCTCCTTCACCGAGATGTGCTACGCGCAGGTCGGCCTGCTCAGGCGTGCGCTGCCCGGCTACCGCGTGATCTGGTACGGCTACGCCAAGGGCGGCGGGCCCGGCCGTGAGGACCGGTGCCGGACGCTGTGGGGCGACCTCACCGAGGACACCACGCCGCCGGACGGCAAGACCTTCGGCATGGCGCTGGCGCTGAAGAACGGCGCCGAGGGCCCGCCGCCGCTGCGGCGGCTGCTCCACGTCGACCACCCCCCGGCGGCGCCCGGTGCGACGATCCACCCGCGTGGCCTGCTGTGCGCCACCGGACGGGTCGGCCCACGCCGCTCCGTCTGCTGTGTGACCCACATCTCCGACACCGAGACCCCGCGGCAGGTCACCGGACTGGTGGCGCGGTACGCCGCAGGCGCGCCTGTCATCCTCACCGGCGACTTCAACCGCGAGCCCGGCCACGACCAGCTCACCGGCGTGTACGGCATGGGCCTGGGCGACGGCGGCTACGTCGAGGCCGGCGCCGGGTCGTGCGGGGTCCCGAGCAGGGACGGCGAACCGACCACGCGCGGCGGCCGGAAGATCGACTACATCTTCGCGACCGAGGCCGACTACCGGCCGGGCGGAGCAGAGGCCGTCAGGACCGACCCGGAGTTGTCGGACCACCTGGCGCTGGCAGGCACGCTCATCGGGACCGAACCGAGGCCGCGGCGTGACGGCGGGCCTTGGCGAGGTAGTTGTCCGGCGTGCGGGCGAAGGAGTCGCGATCGGCGTCGGTGAGCTCGCGGACCACCTTGCCAGGCACGCCCGCGACCAGCACGCCCGCCGGGACGCGGCGGCCGGGCGGCACGACGGCCCCCGCCGCGATCAGCGACCCGGCCCCGACGACCGCGCCGCCGAGCACGACCGCGCCGATGCCCACGAGCGCGCCGGTCTCCACGAGCGCGCCGTGCACCATCGCCCGGTGGCCGAGGCTCACCCGGTCCTCCAGGATCGCCGGCTCGCCCGGGTCGGCGTGCAGGCAGCACAGGTCCTGGATGTTGACCTCGTCGCCGACCTCGATGCGTTCGTCGTCGCCGCGCAGCACGGATCCGTACCAGACGTTCGCGCCGCGTCCGAGCCGTACCCTCCCGACGACCACCGCCCCCGGGGCCACCCACGCGTCGGGGTGGATGATCGGCGTGGCGTCGTCGTCAAGGTCGGCTACGTACGGCATGCCGCCATGATCCCATGCGGCACGTCCCGGGTTCGATGCGACGCCCCGCGTTCCGGGCGGCGCCTTGTGGTGTTCAGGTTGCGATGTAGGACGGATAGCAGGAAAGTCGTGTCCTGGCTGCGTTACCGTCGTTATCTCCAACCCCAGGGTTTCTCATGACGAATCAGACCGACAACTTCCCCGACCTCATGAGTGACGACTCCTTCGAAGTCGTGATGCGTGGGTACAGCCGCAGGCAAGTACACGATTACATGATCCGGACCCGCAACCAGATCCGGGACCTGGAGGAACGGCTCGCACGGACGATCGACCAGGCGGAGCAGAGCCGGCTCGAGCTGGCCGACGCGCGGCGGAGAATGGCGGAGTCGCCGCAGAACCCCGACGAGCTGGGCGAGCGGCTGAGCCAGATCCTCAAGCTGGCGCAGGAGGAGGCGAACGCCAACAAGGAGGCGTCCGAGTCCGAGGCCAGGAGGCTGCGCGAGACCTCGGCGGCCGAGGCGGAACGCCTCGTGACGTCGGCGCGCGAGCAGGCCGACGCGATCAGGGCCGCCGCCCAGGACGAGGCGGAGCGCCGCGTCGCGGAGGCCACCGCCACGGCGGAGCGGCTGCTGGCGCAGGCGGGCGCGAACGCGGAGGAGACGCTGGGCACGGCACGCGCCGAGGCGGACGAGACCGTGCGCGCCGCCAGGGCGGAGGGGGAGCGGCTGCTCACCGCCGCCCGGATGGAGGCGGAGCGGGTGCTCACCGAGGCGCGCGGGCAGGCCGAGGCGGAACTGGCCGCGGCGCAGCAGCGGGTGACCGCGCTGGACGAGCACACCGGCCGCCGGGTGGCCTATCTCACGGACACCCACACGGAGGTCGTGCGGCGGCTCAACGAGATCGGCTCGGTGCTCGGCGACCTGATGCAGCGTGAGGCGTCGGCGGGCCCGGTGATCGACGAGGCCGCCGTGCTGCCGCCCGCGCCGCAGGTGCGCGCCATCGCCGCCGGTGCCCCAGACCAGCGGCAGGACCAGCGGCAGGAGCCGGCCGGCGACCAGCGGCAGGGTGCGGAGTCCGCGCCGTCCGGGCAGGAGGCGCACACCGCCGACGCCTCCGTCGGCTACGAGGACGGCGCCGGTCAGGGACGGCAGGACGACGAGGACGACGCGGTCCTGGTCGTGGACGACGGGCACGTCGTGACCCACTCGCCCGAGGACACCGACGTCAACCTCGGCCGTGTCAGGCGCGCCATGCCGGACGAGCGGTCGGTCGCCGGCAACTGAGCCCGCACAACTGGGCCGCACAACTGGGCCGCACAACTGAGCAGGGCGACTGGTAGCGGAAGCCCCCGCCCCCGATCGGGTCGGGGGCTTCCGCGCTCATGGGCCGGCGGAGTGGGCCTCCTGCTCGCGCAGCAGCGCACGCAGCCCCTCGGCCTCGTCGGCGTCGATGGTCATCGCGCATCCCGCCGCCCGCTGCGCCGAGGTGAGCGGGTGGTGCCGGGTCGCCCACCACCGGCCCGCGTCACTCCGCCAGATCGTCCATTCGGGGAACTCCCGGGCGATCTCGGCAAGGCGTCGGTCAAAGGACATCCGTACACCTTCCCTCGCCGTGTGCCCGGTGTTCTTGACGTCTCTTCCTCAAAGTGCGGGACATCTCTAGAGAAATCAATGATCGGGACAGTCAGGTCAACGTTGCCTCTCGGCCCAGGGTCGTGTCCGGCCCCGACTAGGCGTCGAAGTCGTACTGGAGCACGTACGACGCGGCGTCCAGGGTCATCTCGTTGACCTCGACGGGCACGCCTCCCTCCGCGAAGGCCACCCGGGTCACGGAGATCACCGGCGTGCCGCCGGGCAGGCTCAGCGACTCCGCCTCACCGGGCAGCGGCATCCGCGCCCGCACCTCCTCGCTGAAGTGGACGGGAGCCCGGCCGAGCTCGCCGAGCCGGGCGTACACGCCGCCGGGACCGGTGTCGGGCGAGACGATCGCCGTGCCCTCCACGAGATCGGCGGGAAAGCAGGAGGCCGCGAGTTGCACGGGGCGGCCGTCCACGGAGTAACGGCGACGGCGCACCCACACCTCGCCCGCGCCGAGCACGCGGGCGACCTGCTCGCTCGCCGGCTCGCGCAGGATGCTCACCTCGTCCACCGCGTACGCACGCCCACCGGTGTCGGAGTCCCAGATGGCCAGGCCCCTGGCCCACTGCTCGCGGGAGAGCCGGCGGGACCCGTGGCGGCGGATGGGGCGAAACAGCCGCACGTAGACGCCCGAACCCCGCTTCGGCACGGCCAGACCTTCGTTGATCAGTACGGCGAGCGCCTGCCGTGCCGTGGCCCTGGCGACGCCGTGCTCCTGCATGAGCGCGTTCTCGCCCGGGAGCCGGTCGCCATCACCGAGCGCTCCGGACAGGATCTGATCGCGCAGCCTGTCGGCGATACGGCGATAGATCGGGGACTCGTGATGCACCGACGGGGATTCCGTCACCTCTGATCACCCTCTGTCACCAACGGGGATTTGGCGTCTCCAGAGAACTTGCCCCGTCTTGTCCACGATCGCACAGAGTCTTGGGTGCGTCTTGTGCTTACTTTGCGCTGATCGTGCCGGTGTGGCGATCTCTGGGAGTTCTAGCCGTCCGCATTCGTGGAACGGTCCGTTCCGGTATTGCCGGCGCCGGGAACGCTCTGTCATCGCCATCACGACATGAACGGATATTTCGGTACATAATGCGGTGACGAAGGAGTTGCCGATGGTGCTCAGCCGTGCCGAATGCCAGGACCTCGACGCCAAGGACCCGCTCAGGGAGTTCCGGGACGAGTTCTCGCTGCCTCCCGGGGTCGTCTACCTGCTGGGCAACTCGCTCGGCGCGCTGCCCAGGCGGACGCCGGAACGGGTGGCCCGCACGGTCGAGACCGAGTGGGGCGTGCACATGGGGGCGAGCTGGAACACGGCTGGCTGGTGGGACATGCCGCAGAGCACCGGCGACCGCATCGCCCCCCTGATCGGCGCGCCCCCCGGCGCCGTGCTGGCCGGCGACTCCACGTCGGTGAACATCTTCAAGCTGGTCACGGCCGCCCTCCCGCTGCGGCGGGACCGCCGGGTGATCGTCTCCGACCTCGACAACTTCCCCACGGACCGGTACGTCGTGGAGGGCGCCGCCCGTGCGCTCGGCGCGTACGAGATCAGGGACATCGGCGAGGGCGGCCGCGCGCTGGAGGACGCGCTCGGCGACGACGTCGCTTTGGTGCTGCTGTCGCAGGTGGACTACCGGACGGGCGAGGCCAGGGACATGGCCGCGGTGACCGAGCGGGTCAGGGCGGCGGGCGCGCTCATGATCTGGGACCTGTGCCACAGCGCCGGGGCGCTGCCCGTGCGCGTGGGCGAGGCGGACTTCGCCGTCGGCTGCACGTACAAGTACCTGAACGGCGGTCCCGGCGCCCCCGCGTACCTGTACGTCGCGCCGCGCCACCAGGACGCCGTGCACAACGTGCTGTCGGGCTGGCACGGGCACGCGGCGCCGTTCGACTTCGAACCTCACTACCGCCCGGCGCCCGGTGTGCGGCGTTTCGCCACGGGCAGCCCGCCGATCCTGTCGTACGCCGCGCTGAACGCGTCGCTCGACATCTGGGAGCGGGTGGACCTCGACGAGGTCAGAGCCAAGAGCCTGGCCCTGACCTCGCTGTTCGTCGAACTGCTCGACGACCTCGTCGACCCGGCGCTCGGGCTCGCCCTGGCCACCCCGCGTGACCCGGAGCGGCGGGGGAGCCAGGTCAGCTACCGGCACCCGCACGGCTACCCGGTGGTGCGGGCGCTCGCGGACCGCGGGGTGGTGGGCGACTACCGCGAGCCGGAGTTCGTCCGGTTCGGCTTCGCCCCGCTGTACCTGCGCCACGTCGACGTGTACGACGCGGCGGTCACGCTGGCCGAGGTGCTGCGCGAGGAACTGTGGCGGGACGAGCGCTACGCGCGCCGGCTCACGGTCACCTGACCTGGGGTCAACGGCGGCGGCGGGCCAGCCCGGCGACGATGTCTCCGGCCAGCGCCACGCAGCGGTCGCAGATGCGCCCGCCCTCGCCGTGGACCATGTGGACGCGCGGCCCCGGCGGCCTGCGGCAGAAGGAGCAGGCGGCGTCGCGCTTCCTGCGGCGGTCGACCAGGTGGCGGTGGGCGAACGCGGGGGTGAAGCGCCGCCTGCGCGCGCCGCGCCTGATGTAGCCGAACCGCTCGCCGATGACGGTCCAGGACACGCCCGCCTCGCGGGCGTGGTGCACCGCGAGATCGAGCAGGGCGTCGCCGTCGCGGCCGAGATCGGAGATCAGGGCGATGGCGGCGGACAGGATTTCCAGGGGATCTTCGGGGTCTGACGCGCTCGACCTGGCGCGGTCGAGTAACTCGGATGCCTCCATGGCGGACACCATAGGCCGCCGTACAAAGACGATCAAGCGCGCCGGTAGCGGGCGGGGCCGGCCTCATGGGACCGCCGCGGGAGCGGGCCCATGAGCCGTTCTCCGCGCCCCCGTGGAGCGCCGGCCGGACCGGCCGCGTCAGGCGGTCTCGAAGGGGTCGTCTCCCCGGGCGATCGCGTCGAGCACGCGGGCGGTGAACGCCTGGGTGATCCGGTGAACGCCGGGACCGAAGCTGACCCTGGCCACGCCGAGCGCCGCGAGGTCGCGTACGGCCGGCGCGCCGGGCCGCGCCAGCACGTTGACCGGGCCGCCGGTCTCCCGGACGAGCGCGCCGATCGCCTCGGGATCGCCCGCGAGGATCGGGTAGACGCAGTCGGCGCCGGCCGCGAGGTAGCGGCGGCTTCGCTCGATCGCCTCCGCGAGCCTCTCGGCGGGGGTTCCGGAGCCGTGGATGAAGGTGTCGACCCTGGCGTTGATCACCAGGCCGGTCCCGGCCTCGGCCGCCGCCGCCCGCACGGCGGCGAGGAAGTCGGCCTGCTCGCCGGGGTCGACCAGTTCGCCGGTCGCCGGGTCGGAGTCCTCCAGGTTGCAGCCCGCGGCGCCCGCGGCGGCCAGCCGTTCGACCAGTTCGGCGGGCTTCAGGCCGTAGCCGCGCTCCACGTCGGCGGTCACGGGGACGGCCACGACGCGGGTCATGCGGGCCACGGCCGCCATCATCTCGTCCACCGGCGTGTCCTGACCGTCCTGGTAGCCCAGGGAGGCGGCGACGGACTGGCTGCCGGTGGCGACGGCGGGGAACCCGGCCGCCTCGACGGCACACGCCGACGCGGCGTCCCAGGCGTTGGGCAGCACGACGGGCTCACCGGGCACGTGGAGCGCGCGCAGGAGCGCCGCCTTCTCGTGGATCTCAGCCATATGGACACCCTAGAGACCCGGGCGGGGAAGAACGCCACCCATTTATCGGCTGTGAGGGGAAACCGCCGGTATTTGTGGGGTCGAGTGCGGTGACGTCCGCGCAGGTCGCTCGGATACGCTCGCGAAACCGGCCCCCCGATCCCCCGACCATTCCCGTCAGGAGAGTCTCATGAGCGACATCGACAGCGCCGCCGAGCAGGCCGGAGCGGACAGCCGTCCCAGGGTGGACTTCTACTTCGACCCGGTCTGCCCGTTCGCCTGGGTCACGTCCCGGTGGATCCTGGAGGTCGAGAAGCAGCGCGACATCGACCTCCGGTTCCGGGTGATGAGCCTTTCTGTGCTCAACGAGGGCAAGGAGGATCTGTCGGACTTCTACCGCGAGGCGGTGGGCAGATGGCGGGGACCGGTCCGGGTGTGCGTCGCCGCCGCGCAGCACCACGGGGAGGCCGTGCTGCGCGACCTCTACACCGCGATGGGCACCCGCATCCACAACCAGGACAACAAGGACTACGTGGTCGTGGCCAAGGAGGCGCTCGCCGAGGTCGGGCTGCCGGCCGAACTGGCCGACGCCGCCGGCACGGACGAGTACGACGAGGCGCTGCGCCGCATGCACCACGAGGGCATGGACCCTGTCGGCGACGAGGTCGGCACGCCCACGATCCACATCGACGGCGTCGCGTTCTTCGGCCCCGTGATGACGCGCATCCCGCGCGGCGATGAGGCCGCCCGCATCTTCGACGGCGCGCTCGCCATGGCGAAGTTCCCCTACTTCTACGAGATGAAGCGCAGCCGCACCACCGACCCCGAGTTCGACTGACCCAGGGTGACGGGCGGCGCTCACCTCGGCGGTTCCTCCGGGGGCCGCCGGGGCGCCGCCTTGCCGGTGCTCCGGATCAGCGAACGCATGGTCGCCAGCGCGGGGGACCTGTCGTCCGACCGCCTGGCCAGGCTGATCGTGCGGTGCAGGCCGGGCGGGGCGAGCCGCCGTACGCTGAGGGGGTTCTCCGCCAGTTCGGCCACGGTCCTCGGGACGAGGGCGAGGCCCATGCCTCCACTGGCCAGTGCGCACGACATGCCGTAGTTGCCCGTCTCGTACGCCACGACAGGCGGCGCCAGCCCTTCCCGGCGGAACAGCGCCTCGAGCGCCTCCCGGTTGGCCAGCCCGCGTGAGCCGCTGATCAGCGGCCGGCCGGCGAGCTCCGGCCACGGCAGCGGCTCGGCCGGATCGGTGAGCGCGTGCCCGGGGGCGGCCACCAGCACCAGTTCCTCCACCAGCAGCGCCTCGACGGTGATGCCCGAGGGCACCGCGCGATCTGGCTGGTGTTCGTAGGTGTGCGTGAGCACGAGATCCGCCTCACCCGTGGCCAGCGCGGGCAGCCCCGAGGGCGGTTCGTACTCCCTCACATTCACCTCGACGGCGGGGTGAGCCCGCCGGAACGCCGCGAGGACCGGCGGTAACAGGTGGATTCCCGCGGTTGTGAACGTGCCGATCGTGATGTGCCCGCCGGACAGGCCGGCCAGCGCGGCCAGGCCGTGCCGGGCGCGTTCCAGCTCGTCGAGCACCCGCCGGGCGTGTTCGACCAGCAGTTCTCCCGCCGCCGTGAGCGTGGCGCCGCGGCGGTGCCTGATCACGAGCACCGCCCCCGCCTCGCGTTCCAGCTTCGCGATCTGCTGCGAAAGCGCGGGCGGCGTGTAGCCGAGGCGGGCGGCCGCCCGGGTGATCGAACCCGCCTCCGCGACCGCCACCAGTGCCGCCAGACGCGTGACATCGTGCATGAAGAAATGCTTAACACCGCGTCGTCAAATGTGACATACCTCTCGAAGGCTCCGGTCCCGCATTCTCGACTCACGACCCCACGGGAACTGGAGGAGCGGATGTCCACAACACGATCGACCCGGCCGTTCGAGGTGTGTGTGATCGGAGCGGGACCGCGCGGGATGTCGGTGGTCGAGCGGCTCTGCGCGAACGCGCGGCGGCTGCCGCCGCGGGCACGGGTCCTCCTGCACATCGTCGATCCCTACCCGCCGGGCGCGGGCCAGGTGTGGCGCACCGACCAGCCCGGTCAGCTCCTCATGAACACCGTCGCCTCGCAGGTCACGCTCTTCACCGACCCCAGCGTCGACATCCGCGGGCCGCTGGAGACCGGCCCCAGCCTGTACGAGTGGGCGCGCCACCTGGTGCTCTTCCCCGACGGCGTCGCGGAGGACATGCTCGCCGAGGCGCGGCGGCTCGGGCCCGACACCTACCCCACCCGCGCCTTCTACGGCCGCTACCTGCGCTGGGTGTTCGAGCGGGTGGTCGCGCGGGCTCCCCGGCAGGTGGAGGTGCGGGTGCACGCCACCCGGGCGACCGCGCTCGACGACGTGCCCGGCACCGGCGCGCAGCGGGTGGTGCTGGAGGACGGCACCGTGCTCGGCTCGCTCGACGCGGTGGTCCTGGCCCAGGGGCACCTGCCCGTCGAGGCCACGGACGCCGAGCGGGAGGCCGCCGCGTACGCCGCCGCGAACGGCCTGGTCCACGTGCCGCCGGCCAACCCCGCCGACGCCGACCTGAGCGACGTGCGGCCGGGAGAGGCGGTGCTGCTGCGCGGGCTCGGGCTCAACTTCTTCGACCACATGGCGCTGCTGACGCTCGGGCGCGGCGGCCGGTTCGAGCGGGAGGAGGCGGGCCGCCTCGTCTACCGGCCCTCCGGCCTCGAGCCCCGCATGTACGCAGGATCGCGCCGTGGCCTGCCGTACCAGTCCCGGGGCGAGAACGAGAAGGGCGTCGAGGGCAGGCACGAGCCGCTGCTGCTCACGCCGGGCAGGATCGAGTCGCTGGCCGCCCGCTCGGCCGCCCGCGGCGGGCTCGACTTCCGCGCCGACCTGTGGCCGCTGATCGCGAAGGAGGTCGAGACGGTCTACTACGCGACCCTGCTGGCGCGGCGGGAGTGCGAGTGCGTCGCGAGCCGCTTCCGCGCCGCCTACCTCGCCCACGGGTGGGGCGAGGCCGGGGAGTCCCTGGTGCTGGACGCCTTCGGCATCGGCGCGGCGGTGCGGTGGGACTGGGAAAGCGTGGCCGAGCCGTACCGGGGGATCGAGTTCACCGGCCCCGACGACTGGCGCGAGTGGCTCACCGCCTATCTGCGCACCGACCTGGCGCAGGCCCGCGCGGGCAACGTCAGCGGGCCGATGAAGGCCGCCCTCGACGTGCTGCGCGACCTGCGCAACGAGGTCAGGCAGGTGGTCGACCACGGCGGGCTCACCGGACGCTCGCACCGCGACGACCTCGACCGGTGGTACACGCCGCTCAACGCGTTCCTGTCCATCGGGCCGCCGGCCGAGCGGGTCGAGCAGATGATCGCGCTCATCGAGGCGGGCGTTCTCACCGTCATGGGTCCCAACATGCGCGTCCACGCCCGCGACGGCGTCTTCGAGGCCGAGTCCGCCGCCGTGCCGGGGTCCGTCGTACGGGCCAGGGTGCTCGTCGAGGCGCGGCTGCCCGAGATCGACCTGCGGCGCACGGCCGACCCGCTGCTGCGCCACCTGCTCAGGACCGGCCAGTGCCAGGCGTACGTGATCGGCGGACGGCGCGGCGACGAGGGCGTCGAGACCGGCGGCCTGGCCGTCACCCGCCGGCCGTACCGGCTGCTCAACGCGGAGGGGCGGGCCCACCCGCGCAGGTTCGCGTACGGCGTGCCCACCGAGTCTGTCCACTGGGTGACCGCCGCCGGGGTGCGGCCCGGGGTGAACTCCGTGATCCTCGGCGACTCCGACGCCATCGCCCGCAGCGTGCTGACGCTGACCCAGGCGCGGGCCCTGCCCCCCGGCCGCAGGGTCGCCCGGGTGGCCGCGGTGCCGCCGCGTACGGCTCTCGCCGCCTCCTGCGGCCTGAGCTGGGCGGGCGCCCGATGAGCGACCTCGATCTGGGCCTGCTGTCCCCGGTCAGGGTGGGCACGGCGGCGGAGCGCGCGACCGGTGACGGCGCGTGGCTGCGGGCGATGCTCGACGCGGAGGCGGCCCTGGTGCGCGCGCAGGCCAAGCTGGGGGTGGTCCCCATGGAGGCCGCGGAGACGATCGGCAAGGTGGCGGACGCGGGCGGCCTCGACCTCGCGGCCCTGGCGCTGCGCGCCCGAGAGGCGGCCAACCCCGTCGTGGCGCTCGTGGAGGAGCTGACGGCCGCCGTGGCGGCGGTGGACCCGGACGCGGCCGAGTATGTGCACCGAGGCTCAACCAGCCAGGACATCATGGACACGGCCGCCATGCTGGTGGCCGCCAGGACACTCGACCTGATCACCGCCGACCTCGGGCGGGCCGAGGCCGCGCTCGCGGGGCTCGCGGCGGCGCACCGCGACACGCTGATGGCCGGCCGCACGCTGACCCAGCAGGCGGTGCCCACCACGTTCGGACTCAAGGCGGCCGGGTGGCTGCACGCCGTACGCGAGGCGGCGGCGCGGCTGCGGCGGGTGCGCGCAGACCTGCCCGCCGAACTCGGCGGCGCGGCCGGCACGCTGGCGGGCTACGTGGAGTACGCCCGGATCGCCGGAGTGCCCGACGCGGAGGCGTACCCGGAGCGGCTGATCGCGGCGTTCGCCGCCGAGGTGGGGCTGGCGGAGCCGGTGGTCCCCTGGCACGTCCTGCGGATCCCGCTCGCCGACCTCGCCGGGGCGCTGGCGCTCACCTCCGGGGTGCTCGGGAAGATCGCCGTCGACGTGCAGTCGCTGTCGCGCACCGAGGTCGCCGAGGTCGTGGAGCCGGCCGCGCCGGGCAGGGGCGTCTCTTCGGCCATGCCACACAAGCGCAATCCGGTCCTCGCCACGCTCATCAGGTCGGCGGCGATCCAGGTGCCCGCGCTCGCCGCGGCCCTCGGCCACTGCCTGCTCGCCGAGGACGAACGCCCCGCGGGCGCCTGGCACGCGGAGTGGCAGCCGCTGCGCGAGTGCCTGCGGCTGGTCGGCGGGGCCGCCGCCGTGACGGCCGAGCTCGCCGAGGGACTGGTCGCGTTCCCCGAGCGCATGCGGGCCAACCTCGAGCTCACGGGCAGCCTGACGGTCACGGAGCGGGCGGCCGCCGTGCTCGCGCCGGTCCTGGGGAAGGCCGCCGCAAAGCGGCTGCTGGGGGAGGCGTCCGCGCTCGCCGCGGCGTCGGGGCGTCCCGTGGCCGAGGTGCTGGCGGAGCTCACGCCCGTCCCCGCGGACCTGGACCTGGCCGAGCTGTTCGACCCCGAGGGGTACACGGGGGCCGCGGGCGCGCTCGTCGACCGCGCTCTACGCTGGGGCGAGACGGATGAGGAGGTCTCGTGACCGGTCGCGTTCTTCCCTTCGGGCCGTCGAGCCCGATCGTCCAGGCCCCCATGGCGGGTGGCGCATCCACCCCCGCTCTGGTGGCGGCGGTGTCGGGGGCGGGCGGCCTCGGGTTCCTCGCGGCGGGTTACCGCACGGCGGGGGACGTGCGCCGGGAGATCGAGGCGGTGCGCGAGCGGACGGACCGGCCGTTCGGCGTGAACGTCTTCGTCCCCGATTTCGAGGCCGCGCGGCGCGCGGGGGACGACGAGGCGGCGCTGGCCCGGTATCGCGACGAGCTCGCCGCCGATGCCGAGCGGTACGGCGTGACCCTGCCGGAGGCGCCCGCCTGGGACGACGACGAGTGGGACGCGAAGATCGGCGTGCTGGTGGACGAGCGGGTGCCGGTGGCCGGTTTCACCTTCGGCTGCCCGCCGCCCGAGGTGACGGCCCGCCTCCACGACGCGGGATCCGTCGTCCTGGTGATGGTCAACACCCCGTGGGAGGCGGTCGCGGCGGCCGCGGCGGGAGCGGACGCGGTGGTCGTCCAGGGCCCCGGAGCGGGCGGGCACCAAGGGGCCTTCCTGCCCCCGCCGGGCCCCTGGAGGACCCCCGACGACCTCCCGGAGCTCGTGCGCGTCGTGCGCGCGGCGACGGACCTCCCGCTCGTGGCGGCCGGAGGGATCATGGACGGCGAGGACGTCGCCGCCGTGCTCGCGGCGGGCGCGGTCGCCGCTCAGCTGGGCACCGCCTTCCTGCGCACCCCGGAGAGCGGGGCGCACCCGGTGCACAAGGCCGCGCTCACCGATCCCCGGTTCACCCGCACCGCGTTCACCCGGGCCTTCTCCGGGCGTACGGCACGGGGCCTGGCCAACCGGTTCATGGCCGAGCACGAGGCGTCGGCGCCCGCGTGCTACCCCCAGGTGCACCACCTGACGAAGGGCCTGCGCCGCGCGGCGGCGGAGCACGGCGACCCCGAGGCGATGGGCCTGTGGTGCGGCCGTGGGTACCGCCGCTCCCGCGACCTCCCGGCCGCCGCCCTCGTCGAGGTCCTCATGAAGGAGTTCGAGGCCGCCCGCGCCTGACCCCGGCACCTTCCCAGGGGATAGGTACCGAGTTATTCCACTTCGCGAAAAAGGGTCCTACTATCTTTCTGTGCAGCAGAAAGATCAGCATCGAATCGAGGCGGTGGACCGGGCGCTGGCCCTCCTGATGCTGCTCGCCGAGCGGGGCCGGCTGAGCGTGACGGAGGCGGGGCGGGAGCTGGGCGTCGCTCCGTCCACGGCCCATCGCCTGCTGTCCACCATGTGTCAGCGGGGCTTCGCCGCGCAGGGCGACAAGCGGCTCTACCTGCCCGGGCCCGCCCTGCTGCAACTGCGGACGATCGAGATGCCGGCCCTGCCCGACCGGATACGCCCCTACCTGCAGAAGCTCTTCGACGCGGTGGGCGAGACGGTGCACCTCATGGTCAGGATCGACGCCGAGGTGCTCTTCGCGGACGGGATCGAGGGCGTCCAGACGCTGCGCGTAGGGCTGCGCGTCGGTGCGCGGATGCCCGCCTGGCGCACGTCCGGGGGCAAGGCGATGCTCGCCGACCTCACACCGGAGGAGGTCGACGCGCTGCTCGCGGGCGGGCCCGCCGCCGCGCGGGGCGAGAAGATCCCCGACCCGGCCGCCCTGCGCCGAGAACTCGAAGCCGTACGCCGCGATCGCCTCGGCTGCAACTTCGACGAGAGCGAGCCGGGGGTCACGGCGGTCGGCGCCTCGATCGGCGTCATCGACGGCAACCACGCCGCTCTCGTGGTCGCGCTGCCCACGGCGCGCGTCGGGTCCGTCGGGCTCGACGCCGTGGCCGCAGAGCTCCTGCGGGTCTGCCGCGAGGCCGCACGGGACCTCGCGGGGCCGGCCCAGTGACCGCGCACGTCCCGCGATCCATCGATCAGCAGATTTCGGTCAGGTAGTTATCTAAAACCACACTCCACCACAAACCTACGCTGTTCCGTGTGGGAGGTCCCTGTGCCCCTGTCCTCGACGACAGCTGCCGACGAGCCACTGCGGCAGCACGGCCGGCTCCGTACCGGCGACGTGGCCCTGGCCCAGCGGGTCGTGGCCGAGGTATACGAGCCGCACACGCTGCGACCCCTGAACGGCGCCCGCCTGGACGCCCGGCTCAACGCGGTGCAGAACGGCGGACTCACGCTCGGCTACCTCACGTACGGCGCCGAGGTGGGCATCACCCTGCCGCCGAGCGACCACTGGTACCACGTCAACATCACCCTCGCCGGGACCAGCAGGGTCGCCCGCGAGGGCGGGGAGCGTGGCACGACCAGGGGGATGAACAGCGCGGCGATCCTGCTGCCGCACCGCGCGCAGACGATCGACTGGGCCGCGGACGCGGCGCAGTTCGCGTTGAAGATCCCCCGCGCCGACATCGAGGGCCATCTCGCCGGCCTGGTGCGGAAGCCGATCGACAAGCCCATCGACTTCGACCTGGTGATGAACCTGGAGTCGCCCGCGGGCAGG
The DNA here is from genome assembly GCF_012999535.1 of Microbispora sp. H11081. Classification (GTDB taxonomy): domain Bacteria; phylum Actinomycetota; class Actinomycetes; order Streptosporangiales; family Streptosporangiaceae; genus Microbispora. The sequence goes on along the minus strand of NZ_JABBWV010000013.1, from coordinate 152,002 downwards.
GGACTGCTGCGGTGCATCGAGTTCGTGCGGGCGGAATGGGAGGAGGACGGCATCCTCGCCCGCGACGCGGGATCACGCCGGCAGCTCGAATCCATGATCATGACGAACCTGCTGATGGCCGCCTCAGGGCCGCACCAGCGGCTGCTCCGGCGGGAGACGGGCCCGGCGCGACCGGGCGTGCTGCGCCGCGCGCTCGACTACATCCACGAGAACGCGCAGAGCCTGCCGACGCTGAGAGACCTGACCGAGGCGGCCGGGGTGAGCGCGCGGACCCTGCAACTCCAGTTCCTGACCCACCTCGGCTGCACCCCCACCCAATACCTGCGGGACGTGCGGCTGCGCGGGGCCAGGACCGACCTGCTGCACCCGTCCTCCGACACGGTGACGGTCGCCGACGTGGCCGCCGCCTGGGGCTTCTACAACCACGGCCGGTTCTCGTCGTTGTACCGGTCGGCGTACGGCGAGTCGCCGTCGCAGACGCTGCGCCGGACGAAGGGTGCCTGACCGGCGGCGGGGGTGGGAACGCGCCCGCCGCGCGTTTCCACCCCCGGTCCGATCGGGCGGGTCAGACGACCTGCACGATGTGCTTGTACTCCTGGAACTCCTCAAGGGCGCGGTTGCCGTTGAGCCGGCCGAGGCCGCTCTGCTTGTATCCGCCCTCCTCGAACTGGTCGAGCACCACGGCCCACCCGTTCGTCCAGACCGTGCCCGCGTCCAGCGCGCCGGCCACACGCAGCGCCCGGGCGCCGTCGGCGGTCCACACCGCGGCCGCGAGGCCGTACTCGGTGGCGTTGGCCTTGCGCACCGCCTCCTCCTCGGTGCCGAACGTCTCGAACGTGGCGACCGGGCCGAACAACTCCTTCTGCACCAGGGGCGAATCGGTGTCCGGCACCCCGTACAGCGCCGGGCGGTAGTAGGCGCCGCGGGCGAGGCTCTCGTCGTCGGGCCGGCCGCCTGGCACGATGACCTCGGCGTCGCCGCGTGAGGCGGCGATGAGGTCCTCAAGCCGCTGCCTGCCCGCGAGGTCGACGAGCGGGCCCATCTGCGAGCCCTCGGCGTCCCCCGGGCCCACCCGCACCTGGCTGAGCGCCTCGGCGAGCCGGGCCTTGACCTCGTCCGCCACCCGCTCGTGCACCAGGACCCGGCTGCCCGCCATGCAGAACTGACCGGCGAACGTGGTGATCCCGGCGACGATCGTCGGCACGGCCGCGTCGAGGTTCGCGTCCTCGAAGACGATCATGGGGGTCTTGCCGCCCAGTTCGAGGGAGAGCCGCTTGAGCGTCGCCCCGGCGTCGGCCATGATCTGCCGGCCGACCGTGGTGCTCCCCGTGTAGCTCAGCGCGGCCACGTCGGGGGAGGAGACCAGCAGCTTGGCGCCCACGCTGCCCGACTCGTTGAAGACGTTGAGCACGCCCGCGGGCAGCGAGGGGCAGTCGGCCAGCAGTTCGGTGAACCGCGTGTTCACCAGGGCGGTCTGCGCGGCCATCTTCATGACGACCGTGCAGCCCGCGGCGAGCGCCGGGGCGAACGAGCGGACCGCGAGGACGACCGGTGAGTTCCACGGCACGATCACGCCGGCGACGCCGATCGGCTCGGCCAGCAGCGTCGAGTAGATCCCCGGGCGGACGCGGTCGCCCCGGCCGGAGGAGGTGAGCGCCTGCGCCGCGTAGTAGCGCAGCTTCGACGGCGTCAGACTGAGCTCGAAGTACGCCTCCGGGAGGATCTTGCCGTTCTCGCGGGCGAGCATCAGGGCGAGCTCGTCCGTGGCGGCCTCGATCCGGTCCGCCATCTCGTTGAGCACCCGGGCGCGCAACTGGCGGTCGGTGCGCCACTCGTGGGACGCGAAGGTGTCCTTGGCGACCCGGATCGCGTCCAGGACCTGCGCCTCGTCCACCTCGTAGTAGGCGCCGAGCGGCTCTCCGTCGGCGGGTGAGTACGACACCCCGGTAGTGCTCGAGGTGACCCATTCCCCGCCGATGTAGTGCCGGGCGGGGGTCTGACTCGTCACGGTTCTCTCCTTGAATGTCATGGGTGCGACGAACCTCCGCGATGATGGCGGGGGTCGCAGGGGGTGGATTCCGGCGTCGGCGGCCGGATCAGCCGGAGGCCTTCGCGCCGTAGCGGACGGTCAGCGGAGCGGGGCCGAAGGACAGGCCGGCCAGCCGCTCGGCGAGCACCACCGCGGCCTCGCCCAGCTCGTGCAGCTCGTCGAGGACGTCGGCGGCCACCTCGTCGGCGGCGAAGGCCCGGTCGACGAAGAACGCGCTGTTGGGGGCGGTGAGGGCGCCGAACCAGCTCAGCACGTCGCGCAGGTGCCGCTCCGCCGACAGGTAGTGGTGCGGGGCCGCGGCCACGGTGAGGATCGCCACCGGTTTCGACCGCAGCGCCTCCACCGGCAGCATGTCGATCAACAGCTTCAGCGTGCCGGTGATCGACCCGCGGAAGACCGGGGACGCGATCACCACGGCGTCCGCCTCGCCGACCTTCGTCACGGCGTCCTGCCGCCAGGCCGCCGCGACCGGGCCGAGCGACGTGTCCGGCGCGACGCGCTCCACCTCCCATCCGGGACGGCGGTCGCGTACGCCCGCCTCCAGCAGGCCGAGCGCCCGGGCCAGCTTGCCGGGAGGAGTGGGACTCCCGTAGATCGTCACGAGCTTCACGCGGAGACCGCCTCCTTCAGGTCGTAGTCGAGGAACCTGCCCTGGAAGAACAGCAGCGGGTGCCCCGCCTGGCCGGTCGCCAGGTCGTCGACGGACGCCACGACGATCGTGTGGTCGCCCGCGTCGATCTCCTCGACCACGTGGCACTCCAGCCAGGCGAGCGTGCCGGGGAGAAGGGGCATCCCGGACGGGGAGGGATGCCACTCGACCCCGGAGAACCGGTCGACGCCCGTCCGCGCGAACCGGCGCCCGGTCTCGCGTTGCCGGTCGCTCAGCATGTTGACGGCGAGGCGGCCGGCCCGCCTGATCCGCGGCCAGGTGGTCGACGTCTTCTGCGGGCACAGCAGCACCAGGGGCGGCTCCATGGAGAGCGCGGTGAACGCCTGGCAGGTGAAGCCGACGGGCTCGCCCTCGTCGAGCGAGGTGATCACGGTGACCCCGGTGCAGAACCGCCCGAGTACCGCCTTGTAGTCATGCGCATCGGTGCCGGCCGGCTTGGTCATGCCGCCCCACCTCCCCGGATCGCCCGGCCTCACTTCCGCAGCCCGGCCTCCTTCATCAGGGGCAGCACCCGCTCGCCGAAGTACTCGAGCTCCTCGGCGTAGTCCAGGAAGCCGATCATCATGCCGTCGACCCCGGCCTCCGAGAGCTGGATCATCTGCTCGACGATCTGCTCCGGCGTGCCGATCAGGGGGTAGCCGCCGTACCCGAGGATGAAGCGCTCCTGGAGGCTCTTGACCTTGTCGAAGGATCCGCTCTCGGCGCCGAGGCCACCCGACACCATCCGGGCGACCTCCCAGTCGCCCTTGTCGAGGATGTGGGCGAGGAAGTCCTTCGTCTCCTTCTCGGTGTCGCGGCAGATGATGTTGCCGTAGCTGAGGATGCCGAGGTTCCTGCCGTGCCCGTGGGCGATGGAACGGACCCGGCTCGCGGTGTCCCTCGCCTCCTCGGGGTCGGCGAAGGCGATGAAGTTGAAGTCGCACTCGCGGGCGCAGAACTCCAGCCCGGCGGGCGAGTTCCCCGCGTTGACCAGCACCGGGTAGGGCTGCTGGATCGGCTTGGGGTCGGAGAAGGCGTCCTTGATCTCGAAGAACTCACCGGTGAAGTCGACGCCGGAGCCCTCGGTCCACATGCGCTTGACGATGGTGATCCACTCGGCGCCGTAGCGGTAGCGGGCGTCGTGCTCCCGCTGCGTGCCGCCGAACATCTCCATCTCGGCCTTGTACCAGCCCATGGTCATGTTGAGGCCGAAGCGGCCGTTGGAGATGTGGTCGACGGTCACCGACTCCTTGGCCGCGACGATGGGGTGCTTGGTCGGCACGTGCGTGGTGGAGAACACCATGATGTTCTCGGTCGCCTGCGCCAGGCCCGCCGCCCAGGTGTGGGTCTCGAAGTTCGAGCCGTTGAAGTTGGTCTCCCCGCCCATCCCGCGGTACCTGGCGACCGGGAGCATGGCCTCGAAGCCGAGCCTGTCGGCGATCTGGGCGATCTTCTGGGTGTGCTGCCAGCTGAGCTCGTAGGACGTCTCGGCGTGGGTCGCCATCAGCCCGTGGCTGCAGTTCGCGCCGAAGATGCCCAGCTTCATCTTGTTGTCGTTGAACATGGCGACACCGCTGGCGCGGCGGGCCTCGAGCAGTTCCTCGTAGCTGGGGGCGGTAACGGTCACTGAGATCTCCTGGTTGAGCAGGGACGACGCCGTTGGGGGGCGGCCTCGCGAGATGTTTCGGCAATGTAAACAGGCGTCCGAAACGAGCGACTATGCACAAAACGCAGGAGCGTGGGCCGACAAGCGAAAGAAGCGAAAGAAGCGGACAAGCGACGAAGGCGCGGCCGGAGGCTCGTCGCCTCCCGCCGCGCCTTCGCGCGCTCCCCGGGTCACATCCGGGCGCCCGCGGGCTCCGGCGCGTGGATCCGCACCGCGTGCCGTACGCGCAGCTCGAGCTCGTCCAGCTCGGCCGGGGTGGGCGCGTCGATGAGGAACGTCACCGCGCGGTCGTCGGAGCTGTGCAGCGGCCCGAGCTCCGCGCCGCGCTCCTTCAGCACGAGCACGGCCCGCAGCGTGGGCGGGTCGTCCGGGGCGCCGGGCTCGATCTCCGGCCAGAGGCCGCCCTCGCCCACCCAGGCCGGCGCGATCCCCGGCCAGTCCACCGTCACGTCGCCGAGCCGTCCCGGCTCGTGCTCCAGGTAGACCTGGCGGGCGTACCGGCGCGGCGCGGGGTAGGCGGCGGGCTCGCCGAGGGCGATGCGGACGATCTGCGGCTCCATCGGGGCGCCGGTCGCGAGCGAGTAGAGGATCGACAGGCCGTCGCCGGGGGTGCGCGCGGCGACCTCCATCAGGTACGGCCGGCCCGCGCCGTCCACCCGCCACTCGGCGTGCGCGATGCCGTCGGCGAAGGCCAGCCCTTCGAGCATGCGCCGGTTGGCGTCGAGGATGGTCTCGTCCACGCCCTCCAGGTCGTTCGGGACCGAATGGGACAGCTCGACGAACGTGCGGGCGCCCGACTCGGTCGTCTCCTTGCGGGTCACAGACGCGAAGACGACGCGGCCGTCCTGCACCAGGCTCTCCACGGAGAACTCCTGGCCTGCCACCTTCTCCTCCACCAGCACCGTCTCGTGCGGCAGGTACGCGTCGAGCTGGGCGCGCAGTTCGGCCGGGTCGCGCACGGTCTCCACACCCGAGCTGGAGTGGCGGCCCGTGGGCTTGACCACGGCGGGGAAGGACACGCCGTCCGCGGCGAACGTGGCACGCGCGGCCGGGGGGACGACCGCGGAGGCGGGGCTGAACTCCGGCAGATACCACCGCTGCAGGTACTTGCTGCGGCAGGCGCGGGTGGCCCGCAGGCCGGGGGAGGGCAGCCCGAGCGCGTCGGCGAGCAGGCCGGTCGGCTCGACGAGCGTCTCGCCGACGGCGTAGACGCCGGCGATGTCGTAGCGGTCCCGCCAGGCCCGTACGCCGGAGATGACGCCCGCGGTGAACGAGTTCTCCGTGTTGACGTCACCGTCGGTGAAGGCGACCTCCTCGATGACGGAGGCGGGGTGCGCGGGGTCGCGCATCTGGGCCAGGGCCTGCTCGCGCCAGGACGCCGGCGTGACCACGAGGATCCGCAGCCCCCGGCGGGACAGTTCGCGCAGATAAAGAGGGGCCCGGCAGATCACCAGGAATGATCCGGTAAGAACGAATGCCCGAGGTTTCACTTCGCCACCGCCGTTTCTCTCACGTGCTCACGCGACCGGAGGTTAGTTCCGGCATTTCCGGCCGGTCAACAAAATTTCCCGATTATTCGGGACGGGCCGTTTCCCGATAGGGGTGAACCGGGGTCGCCGGGGCCTCTTTCGCCGGGACGGGCTGGGGTCACCGAGAAGTACGAGGTCACCCGGGATCGCCGGGCCGTGCTGTGGGGCCGCTAGGGGTTGTGAGAAATGCCTGCCGGATCGAATCCTGAATTAGCCCGAGAGGGCCGGAAAATCCGCGCTTCCCCGATTGGAGGGCTGTTCACATGGCTGGCAACGGCGCCGGAGAAGACGGTCTGGAGACGCTGCGGGCCTCGCTCGACAGTATCGACGAGTCGCTGCTCGACACGCTCCGTATGCGCATCGAGTGCTGCGTGGAGATCGCGCATTTCAAGCGCGAGCACAACGTCCCGATGATGCAGCCCCACCGCATCGGCATCGTCCAGCGGCGGGCCGCCCGATACGCGCAGGACCACGGGATCGACCCCGACTTCCTGCGCCGGCTCTACGAACTCGTCATCGCGGAGACCTGCAGGGTCGAGGACCTGGTGATCGGCGATGTCGCCGCTCGGTGAACGCGGCGCCGGCGGCTCACCCGGCTATTCCGACACGGCTTGGAGGAACCCCGGAATGAGAACGATCCTGATCGACAATTACGACTCGTTCACGTACAACCTCTACCAACTCCTTGGCGAGGTGAACGGGCAGCCCCCGGTCGTGGTGCGCAACGACGCCGACTGGTCGCAGGTGCCCATCCACGAGTTCGACAGCGTCGTGATCTCCCCCGGGCCCGGCAGGCCCGAGCGGGCCCGCGACTTCGGTGTGAGCGCGCGGGCCATCCGCGAGAGCGGCCTGCCCGTGCTCGGCGTCTGCCTCGGGCACCAGGGCATCTGCCACCTGTTCGGCGGGACGGTCGTCCACGCGCCGCAGCCGATGCACGGCCGCGTCTCCCAGGTGCGTCACACCGGGGCCGACATCTTCGCCGGCCTGCCCTCGCCCTTCTCGGTCGTGCGCTACCACTCGCTGGCGGCCACCGACCTGCCCGACGAGCTGGAGGCCGTGGCCTGGACCGACGACGGCGTCGTCATGGGGGTCAGGCACCGCACCGAGCCCATCTGGGGCGTGCAGTTCCACCCCGAGTCGATCAGCAGCGAGCACGGCCGCGAACTGCTGGCGAACTTCCGCGACCTCGCGCTCGCGTACGGCAAGGCCAGGCGGGAGGCCACCGCCGCCGCCGGCTCGCCGTACCAGGTGCACGTGCGCAGGCTGCCGCTGGTGCCGGACGCGGAGACCGCCTACCGCGAGCTGTTCGCGGGCAAGGAGCACGGCTTCTGGCTCGACAGCAGCTCGGTGATCGAAGGGCTCTCGCGGTTCTCGTTCATGGGCGACGGCTCGGGGCCGCTCGCCGAGTACGTCACCTACCGGGTGTCGGAGCGCGCGGTCACCGTGCGGCGGCCCGGCGGGTCCGCGCAGCGCGTCGAGCAGCCGTTCTTCGAATACCTGGACGAGCGGCTGCGTGAGCGCGCCGTACCCGCGGACGCGGGCCTGCCGTTCGACTTCAACCTCGGGTACGTCGGCTACCTGGGCTACGAGCTCAAGGCGGAGGCCGGCGGCCAGGCCGCGCACCAGGCGGAGGAGCCCGACGCGGCGCTGCTGTTCGCCGACCGGATGCTCGTGCTCGACGACGTCGAGGGCGTCAGCTACCTGCTGGTGCTGACGAAGGACGGGGGACCGGACGCCGCGGGCGCGCTCGCCTGGCTCGACGAGACGGCGGCCCGGCTGTTCGCCCTGCCAAGGCGCGAGCCGGCCGAGCCCGCCGCGTTCGCCGGGGTGGGCATGACCGACCCGGCCATCGCGGACGCGGTGGAGGCGCGGCACGACAAGCAGGGCTACCTCAACCGCATCGGCGAGTGCCTCGAGGAGATCTACCACGGCGAGTCCTACGAGATCTGCCTGACCAACGCCGTCACCGTACGCGCCGAGATCGACCCGCTGCGGACCTACACGCACCTGCGGCGGATCAGCCCGGTGCCGTACGGCGCGCTGCTGGACTTCCCCGACGTCGCGGTGCTCAGCGCCTCGCCGGAGCGGTTCATGACGATCGGCCCTGACCGGGTCGCCGAGTCCAAGCCGATCAAGGGCACCCGGCCGCGCGGCGCGACGCCCGAGGAGGACGAGGCGCTCCGCCACGACCTGCTCAGCAGGGAGAAGGACCGCGCGGAGAACCTGATGATCGTCGACCTGATCCGCAACGACCTCAACACGGTGTGCGAGGTCGGGTCGGTGCACGTGCCCCGGCTGTTCCACGTCGAGACGTACGCGCCGGTCCACCAGCTCGTCTCCACCATCCGCGGCACGCTGCGGCCGGAGGAGACGGTGGTGAGCTGTGTGCGGGCGGCCTTCCCCGGCGGGTCGATGACCGGCGCGCCCAAGATCCGCACCATGGAGATCATCGACCGGCTGGAGGAGGGCCCGCGCGGCGCCTACTCCGGCGCGCTCGGCTGGTTCTCCCTGGGCGGGGCCGCCGACCTCAGCATCATCATCCGCACCCTCGTCGCCACCCGCGACCGGCTCAGCTTCGGCGTCGGCGGCGCGATCGTCGCCCTGTCGGACCCCGAGGAGGAGTACGAGGAGATCGTCGTCAAGTCCCGCGCCATGATCACCGCGGTGCTCGCCACCGCGGCCCAGACGGTGGGGGCCTGACCATGACCGGTGGGGAGACGGACCTGCTGCGGCGCTGCGTCGTCGTGGGCGGCGCGGGCGCGGTGGGCGGCCTGTTCGCCGGACACCTGCTGCGGTCCGGCGCCGAGGTGGTCGTCGTCGACCCCGCGCCCGGCCCGGACGCCGCCGCCGGACTCCCGGCCGGCGGCGGGGTGCGGGTCGTCCGAGGTGACATCACGGACATCGGGCCCGATCTCGCCGTTGAGATCGAGCGGGCGGACCTCGTCCTGCTCGCGGTGCCCGAGCAGGTGGCCCTGGCGGCGGTGAAACAGGTCGCCGCCGCCATGCGGCCCGGCGCGCTGCTCGCCGACACGCTCTCGGTCAAGGGCCCGATCGCCGAGGCGCTCCTGGCGCACGCCGGGGACGTCGAGGCGGCCGGACTCAACCCGATGTTCGCTCCCTCGCTCGGCTTCGCCGGGCGGCCGGTCGCCGCCGTGGTCGTCCACGAAGGTCCCCGCGCCGCCGCGCTGCTGCGGCTGGTCGAGGACTGGGGCGGCCGGGTCGTACGGCTCGGCGCGGACGAGCACGACCGGCTGGCCGCGGCGACCCAGGCGCTCACCCACGCGGCCGTGCTGTCGTTCGGCCTCGCGCTCGCCCGCCTCGGCGTCGGCGTCGCGGAACTGGCCGCCGTCGCCCCGCCGCCGCACGCCACGATGCTCGCGCTGCTGGCCAGGATCGCCTCGGGCACCCCGGAGGTCTACTGGGACGTCCAGTCGGCCAACCCGCAGGCCGCCGCCGCCCGCGCCGCGCTCGCGGAGGGCGTACGCACACTCGCCGGCCTCCTCGACGGCCCGGCGGACGGGGAGGCGGAGTTCGCGGCGGCCCTCGGCGGGCTGCGCGACCTCCTCGGCCCCGATCTCGGCTTCTACCGCGACACCTGCGCCGGAATGTTCGGCGCACTGCCCCCCTACTCGCACATAACGCCCGTCACGAACGAAAGGTGAGACCGATGACCATCTCCCACGAGACCGTCCTCACGCCGGAGCAGCGCGCCAGGTTCGCCGCGGACCCGGACCTCGGCGGCGGCAACCTGCTGACGAAGGCCATCGAGGCCAACCCGCACCCGGAGCTGCCGTTCATCCACCTGGGCAGGCCGCTGACCAACACCAAGGGTGAGCAGCAGACCGAGTTCAGCCTGCTGGAGCTGGACGAGCTGGCCCAGAGCTGGTCGGTGTGGTACCTGCGCCAGGGCGTACGGCCGCGCGACCGCGTGGCGATCTACCTGGAGGACTCCTTCGCCTACTCCCTGCACTTCTACGCGCTGGCCCAGATCGGCGCGGTGGCGGTGCTGGTCAACAGCAAGGCGTCGCGGTACATCGCCACCGAGCTGTGCCGCCAGACCAACCCGGTCGGCATGTACACCGACCTCGCCCACCTGGAGATCCTCGGCGAGGAGTTCCACCTGCTGCCCGGCCTGCGGTGGACGCAGGTGGCCGAGGAGCTGCCCGCTCCGCCGCCCGCCCCGCTGCCCCAGGAGGCCCGCTTCCGCCACGTCGGCGAGGACCCGGTCTCGATCCTGCACTCCTCCGGCACCACCGGGCGGCCCAAGCCGGTCATCCAGACCCACCGCTCGTGTGTCGCGGGGCCGCGGTTCCGCCTCGTGGACCACCACGAGCAGCCGGGCGCCGTGATGATGACCGCGCTGCCGCAGTCGCACCTCGGCTGCATCGCCTACACGACGTACGCCGTGCTGGGCGGCACCCCCCTCGTGCCCTGGTTCGACACGAGCGGCCCCGAGCTGGCCAAGGCCGTCGAGAAGTACCGCCCGACGACCGTCATGGCCTTCGGCCACGCGTACGCGGAACTGGCGGGCGCGGACCTGCCGTCCGGGGCGATCGACTCGGTCAACGTCTGGATCTCCATCGGCGACGCGGTCCACGAGAAGCACATCAAGGGCATCCTGGCGATGCGCGACCCGTCGCTGCCGCCGGCCGCGTTCTTCGACCGCCTCGGCACCACCGAGCTGGGCTGGGGCGTCCTGCTGAAGGTCCGCACGCTGGCCGACGAGCGCAACGACCGGTGCGTGGGCAAGCCGGTCGGCGTCGCGGAGGTCGCGGTGCTGCGCAGGGACGGCACGGTCGCCGACATCAACGAGGTCGGGCTGCTGGGCGCCAAGGGCCCGGCGATCACCGCCGGTTACTGGAGCGACTCCGACACCACCTACCGCAGCAAGCTGTCGGGCTACTGGCTGACCGGCGACATGGCCTACCGCGACGAGGCGGGCAACTACTTCCAGGTCGACCGGGCGGTGGACGCGATCGAGACCCCGAGCGGCACCGGCTACTCGGTCTTCATGGAGGAGCTGCTGCTCAACGACCTGCCCGAGGTCCTCGACTGCGCCGTCGTGGCGGGCATCCACCGCGGCCGCACGGTCCCGGTGGCGGTCGTGACCTCCAGCGCCGCGAGGCCGGACGCGCAGCGGCTGCTCAACGAGGCCAACGAGAAGCTGAAGGCCGCGGGCCACCCCGAGCTGACAATGCTGGAGGTCGCGCGCAGCGACGAGGACTTCCCGGTCGGCGTCACCGGCAAGGTACTCAAGCGCCGGCTGCGGGAGAAGTACAGCTCGCTGTCCACCTACATCCGGGAGAACGGCGGCAAGTCGCTCGGCACGATCCTCACCGACGTCTTCGTCTGATCCCGCGCACCCGACGCCCGATCCCGCGACCGGCACGCGATCCGTACCTGATCCGCGCCGCCGGGCCGGAGGTTCCCCCCGAGGCCCGGCCCGGCGGCGCGTACGCGGAGAGCGGCCCCATCGGCCCGACCCCCATGCCAGACCCGACCACACGGATGTGGAGAGGATTCCCATGACTGACGCCGAGCTCTTGATGGTGTTCGACTCGACGATCGACCCGTCCGGCCTCGCCGGATGGGCCCGGCACTTCGACTCCACCGGAACCACGGCCAGGACGTACCGGCTGGGCGCGGCGGACGTGATCGTGGCCCAGGGGCCCGCGACGCTGCTGCCCACCCCGGCCGGCCTGCCCCTGCCTCGGCAGACCGTACGGGCGGGCGGCGGCTTCCGGCTCGGCCGGCGCGAGCTGTTCCCCTCGGGCACGGTCGTGTCCGTCGGCTCCGCCGTGATCGGGGACGGGGACATCGCGGTCTTCGCCGGGCCCTGCGCGGTGGAGAACCCCGGGCAGATGATGTCCACCGCCGCCGCCGTCGCCGGGCACGGCGCGGTCGGCCTGCGCGGCGGCGCGTTCAAGCCGCGTACGACGCCGTACTCCTTCCAGGGCCTCAAGTGGGCCGGCCTGGAGCTCCTGGCCGAGGCCAGGGAGGAGACCGGCCTGCCGATCCTCACCGAGGTCGTGGACCCCCGGCACGTCGAGCGGATGGCCGACGTCGTGGACGGCTTCCAGATCGGCACCCGCAACATGCAGAACTTCGAGTTGCTGATCGAGGTGGGCCGCAGCGGCCTGCCCGCCGTCCTCAAGCGCGGCTTCGGCTGCACGGTCGACGAACTGCTCACCGCGGCCGAGTATCTCCTCGCCGAGGGCAACGACCAGGTCGTGCTGTGCGAGCGGGGGATCAGGACGTTCGAGGGGGCCACCCGCTTCACGCTCGACCTGTCGGCGGTGGCGCTGCTCAAGCGGCGCACCCACCTGCCGGTGATGGTCGACCCCAGCCACTCGCTCGGCATCCCCGAGCTCATCGAGCCGCTCACGCTGGCCGCCGTGGCGGCGGGCGCGGACGCCCTGCTGATCGACGTGCACGTCCAGCCGGAGCAGGCGCTGTGCGACGGCAAGCAGGCGCTGCTGCCCGAGGACTTCGCCCGCCTGATGAGCCGGCTGGAGATGCTCGCGCTCGGCGTCGGCCGCCGGATGACGCCCGCCCCCGCCGCCGACTACTCCGAGATCCACGACGCCCTCACCCCCGACGTCGTCTAATCCCGCTGCGTACGAGTGCCGGTCGAGGAGGTGGAGCGATGCGCGCGGCGACGAGCACGCGCCCGGCGGACGCCGCTGTAGGCCCCGTCGACACCCACTGCCCGTACTGCGCGTTGCAGTGCGGCATGACCCTCAGCCCGGCGGGCCGTGCCTCGGTCCGGGTGCGGCCCCGCGACCCGTCGGAAGGCGGCCTGTGCCAGAAGGGCTGGACCGCGGCGGCCCTGCTCGGCTCGCCGGCCAGGCTCACCACGCCACTCGTCAGGGACGGCGGCACGCTGCGCCCGGCGAGCTGGGACGAGGCACTCGGCCTGGTCGCCCGCAGGATCGAGGCGATCGTCGCGGAGCGCGGCCGGGACGCCGTGGCGGTCTTCGGCGGCGGCGGGCTCACCAACGAGAAGGCTTACCTGCTCGGCAAGTTCGCCAGGGTGGCGCTCGGCACCTCCCAGGTGGACTACAACGGCAGGTTCTGCATGTCGTCGGCGGCGGCCGCTGCACACCGCGCCTTCGGCCTCGACCGGGGGCTGCCGTTCCCCCTTGCCGACCTCGACGGCGCGGACGCGGTGCTGCTCGCCGGGGCCAACCCGGCGGAGACGATGCCGCCGTTCCTTTCGCACCTGCGCAGGGCCGTGGACGCAGGGGGGCTGATCGTGGTCGATCCCCGGCGCACCCCCACGGCCGAGCGGGCCGCGCTGCACCTCGCGCCGGTCCCCGGCACCGACCTCGCGCTGGCGCTCGGCATCCTGCACGCCGCCGTGGCCGACGGCCATCTCGACCACGCGTACGTAGGCGGCCGCACGACGGGGTTCGACGAGGCATGGCGGGTGGCCGCCGCCTGGTGGCCGGAACGGGCGGAGCGGGTGACGGGCGTCGCCGCCGCCGACCAGCGCAGGGCCGCCGCGATCCTGGCCGGGGCCGCCAGGGCGTACGTGCTGACCGCGCGCGGCGCGGAACAGCACGCGACCGGTGTGGACACGGTCGGGGCCTGGATCAACCTGGCGCTCGCGCTGGGCCTGCCGGGCCGCAGGGGCTCCGGCTGGGGCTGCCTGACCGGCCAGGGCAACGGCCAGGGCGGGCGCGAGCACGGGCAGAAGGCCGACCAACTGCCCGGCTACCGGCGGATCGACGACCCGGCGGCCCGCGCGCACGTGGCGCGGGTGTGGGGAGTCGAGCCGTCCACGCTGCCCGGCCCTGGACGGTCGGCGTTCGAACTGCTCGACGCGCTCGGCACGCCCGGCGGCCCGTCCGCGCTGCTCGTCTTCGGCAGCAACCCGGCGGTGTCGGCGCCGCACTCGTCCCGCGTGGCCGACCGGCTCGCCGCGCTCGACCTCCTCGTGGTGGCCGACCTCGTGCTGTCGGAGACCGCCATGGCCGCCGACGTGGTGCTCCCGATCACGCAGTGGGCCGAGGAGGACGGCACGATGACCAACCTCGAAGGCCGGGTGCTGCTGCGCCGCCGCGCGCTTGCCCCGCCGCCCGGGGTGCGCACCGACCTTGAGGTCCTGCACGACCTCGCCGTACGGCTCGGGCAGCCGCCCGAGCGCTTTCCCGCCGACCCGGAGACGGTCTTCACCGAATTGCGGGCGGCCTCGGAGGACGGCCCCGCCGACTATTCCGGCGTGACGTGGGACCGGCTGCGGGCCGGCGAGCGGCTCCACTGGCCGGTGCCGCGAACGCCCGGACATCAGGGGACGCCGCGGCTGTTCCTCGACCGGTTCGCCCACCCCGACGGGCGGGCCAGGTTCGTCCCCGTCGACCACAAGGGGCCGGCGGAGCCGCCGGACGAGGACTTCCCCCTCTACGCCGTCACCGGGCGGGTGCTCCAGCACTACCAGTCGGGCGCGCAGACCCGGCGCGTGGAGGAACTGCGCGCGGCCGTGCCCGGCGCGTACGTCGAGGTGCACCCGGACACCGCGCTGCGGGCCGGGCTGCTGGACGGCGCGGAGGCGGTCGTCTCCGGCAGGCGCGGCCGGGTCCGCGCGACGGTGCGCTGCGTGCCGTCGATGCGGCCCGACGTGGTGTTCCTGCCGTTCCACTTCCCGGGCGCGCAGCGCGCCAACCTCGTGACCAGTCCGGCGCTCGATCCCGTCAGCCGGATGCCCGAGTTCAAGGTCTGCGCCGTACGGCTGTCGCCCGCGGCGGAACGGGAGGCCGCGCCATGACCGGTGCCACCAGGGTCGTGATCGTGGGCTACGGCATGGCCGGCGCCCGGCTGGCGGAGGAGATCCGCCGCAGGGACCCGGCGGGGGAGCGCGTCGCGATCGTCGCGATCGGCGACGAGCCGCACCCGCCGTACAACCGGGTATTGCTGTCGAACGTGCTGGCGGGCGCGATGTCCGCCGAGTCGGTGCGGCTGCAGGAGGAGGACTGGGGCGCCGATCACGGCGTCGAGGTGCGGCGGGGCAGGGCGGTCGTGTCGATCGACCGCGCGGGACGCCGCGTCGTGCTCGACGACGGCGCGCGGGTCGGCTACGACGTGCTCGTGCTGGCCACCGGCGCCCGCGCGTGGGTGCCGCCCGTGGAGGGCCTGACCGGCGACGACGGCGGTCCGGCCCCCGGCGTGGCGACGTTCCGCACGCTGGACGACTGCGCCGCGATCACGGCCGGAGCGCGGGGCGGCGTGCGTGCCGCCGTGCTCGGCGGCGGCCTGCTCGGCCTGGAGGCGGCCAGGGGCCTCGCGGCGCGCGGCAACGCGGTCACCGTCGTCCACCACACGGGACACCTCATGGAGCGCCAGCTCGACTCCGGCGCCGGCCAGGTGCTCGCCCGGGTCCTCGGCGGCCTCGGCGTGCGGGTGCTGCTGAACTCGCGGGCGGCCCGCTACCTGCCGGGCGACGGGCTCAAACTGGACGACGGCCGGTTGGTCCCCGCCGACCTGCTCGTCGTGGCGGCCGGGGTGCGCCCGCAGACCGCGCAGGCGACCGCCGCCGGGCTCGCCGTCGACGGCGGCGTGCTGGTCGACGACGACCTGCGCACCAGCGACCCGCTGATCCACGCGATCGGCGACTGCGCCCGTCACCCCGGCACCGTGCCCGGCCTCGTGCAGCCCGCCTGGGAGCAGGCCGCCGCGCTGGCGGCGCTGCTCACCGGCACCCGGTCGCCGTACCGCGGCACCAAGGTGGTCACCCGGCTCAAGGCGAGCGGAGTGGACCTGGCCGCGCTGGGCGACGTGCACGCCGCGCCGGACGACCCGCGCGCCGAGGTGCTGTGGCTGAGCGAACCGGCCAGGGGCCGCTACGCCAAGCTCGTCGTCCGCGACGAGCGGGTGGCGGGGGCCATCGCGCTCGGCGTGCCCGACGCCGCCGCCGCGATCACCCAGTTCTACGACCGCGGCCTGCCCGTCCCGCCCGACCGGCTCGCGTTGCTGCTCGGCCGGGCCATGCCGTACGGCGAGGGCGCCGTCCCAGGCGAGGCGAACGCGGCGGCGCTGCCGGGGACGAGCGTGGTGTGCCGCTGCAACACGGTCAGCAAGGACGCCCTGGCCGCCGCGTGGCGGTCGGGGGCGCGAGACGTGACGGCCCTCGCCTCCGCCACCCGGGCGACCACGGGATGCGGCACCTGCGCCGACGCGGTGTGCGGCATCGCCCGCTGGCTCGCCGAATCAGAAGACACCTGACGAGGAGACGCACATGAGCGAGCGAATCGAACGACGCGGCGCCCGGCCGCGCGCCCGCGCCACGGCCCCGCGGCGAGCCGGGGAGTGGGCATGAGCACGACGACGGCGGCCCGTCGCGGCCGTGGCTGGATCGAGCACTGGAACCCGGAGGACGAGGAGTTCTGGGAGACCACGGGCCGCCTGGTGGCCAGGCGCAACCTGATCTGGTCGGTCTTCACCGAGCACCTGGGCTTCGCCATCTGGGTGCTGTGGTCCGTGGTGGTGCTGAGCCTGCCCGCGGCGGGGCTGCCGATGAGCGTGTCGGAGTCGTTCTGGCTGGTGTCCGTGCCCAACCTGGTGGGCGCGGCGATCCGCATCCCCTACACGTTCGCGGTGCCGCGCTTCGGCGGCAGGGCGTGGACGGTGGTGTCGGCGCTGCTGCTGCTCGTGCCGACCTCGCTGCTGGCGTTCCTGGTGCCGAGCGGCTGGCTGGCCGCGCAGGACCACGGCACGACGTTCTGGGTGCTGCTCGGCTGCGCCGCCGTGGCGGGCGTCGGCGGCGGCAACTTCTCCTCCTCGATGGCGAACATCTCGTTCTTCTACCCGGAGCGGCGCAAGGGCTTCGCGCTCGGGCTCAACGCGGCCGGCGGCAACCTCGGGGTCGCGGTCGTCCAGCTCCTGGTGCCGCTCGTGGTCGTCGCAGGGGTGCCCGTGGCGGCGTCAGGCACTCAGGTCCATCTCGCGTACGCCGGCCTGATCTGGATGCCGTTCATCGTGGTCGCCGGGCTCGGCGCCTGGTTCTTCATGGACAGCATCGCCGAGGCCAAGGCCGACCCCAGGTCGTACGCCGCGGCGCTGCGGCACGGGCAGACCTGGATCGTGTCGCTGCTCTACATCGGCACGTTCGGCTCGTTCATCGGCTTCTCCTTCGCGCTTCCGCTGGTGATCAGGACGACGTTCCCCGAGTTCCTCGCGCAGCACGCGTTCATCCGCGACTACCTCGCGGGGCTCGGCTTCGTCGGCGCGCTGGTCGGCTCGGTGGCCAGGCCGCTCGGAGGCCGGCTGTCCGACCGGTACGGCGGGGCCCGGGTGACGCTGGCCGTCTTCACCGGCATGGTGCTGGCGACGGTCGTGGCGGCGGCCGGGGTCATCCGCCACGACTTCGGCCTGTTCTTCTCGGCCTACCTGGTCGTCTTCGCGTGCTCCGGGATCGGCAACGGCTCGACGTACCGGATGATCCCGGTGATCTTCGGTGAGCTGGGGCGCAGGGAGGCGGCGACACACGGCCTCGACCCGGCGGAGACCGCCTCTGACTACAAGCGCAAGGCCGCGGCCGTGATCGGCATCGCCGGCGCGATCGGCGCGTTCGGCGGGTTCCTGATCCAGCAGGTGTTCCGCCTGGCGAGCACCGAGGCGGCGAGCGCGATGAAGGGCGTGACCGGCGACGCGGCGGCCAGGGTCGCCCAGGAATACGCGGGCTGGTCGCTGCCCGCCCTGTGGATCTTCGTGGGTTCCTATGTGCTGCTCGCCGGGCTCACGTGGTGGGCCTATCTGCGGCGCGGGCCGAGCCGCGCGCCGAGCTTCGCCTACGCCCGGGTGTGATTTTTCGTAGCACCCCCCGCGTAACGAAAGTTGTAGGCCGTGTGCCCCTTCCGTCATCCGGCCTGGTCATTAGGGTGCGCGGCCGTTGTGGCGGCCCGGAACGCGTGCCAACGTGCGGGTCATAGCAGCCCGCGAACCCAGCCCGTACGGGGACTTGGAGGGATTTCGATGGCACGTCGCATCCGCGTGAGCAAGCCGACCAGGAAGCCCGAGTCGAACTCGCCCGATCTCCGTACGCCGTCCGGCCGCGAGCTGCCCTACTGACCCGTCCGCGGCCACGGAAAGAGAGGAGGATCCCGGATGAGCGACCTCGTCATGGTCATGCCCTACCGGGCGTTCGTCATCAAGGCTCGTGAGGAGGGGCACCGGATCTGCGCCGTCTGGGATCCCACCCTGCAGACGCCGGGCTACCTGGCCGGGATCGCCGAGCTCGCCGACGCCCTGGTGCTCACCGACTTCGCCGACCCCGTGGCGTTCGACCGGGCCGTACGGCAGGCCGTGCGCGACTTCGACGCCGACCTCGTCTACCACATCGGGGCCGAGGAGAGCATGCTCGCCACCTACCGCATCGCGGAGGACCTGGGCAAGGCGGTCAACCCGGCCAGGTCGATCGAACTGCTCAACGACAAGCTCCAGCTGCGCAGGCTGCTCGCCGAGCACGGCGTCTCCCCGGTGCGCTTCGCCCACGCGGCGCGCTGGCAGGACGTGCCGGGACTGCTCGGCGGCTTCGAGCTGCCGGTGGTCGTCAAGCCGACGGAGCTGGCCGGCAGCAGGGGCGTCTACCTGCTGCGCGAGCCGGGCCAGGTCGCGGAGTGGGGCGAGCTGCTCGACTCCTACGGCTACCGCGGCCCGGTCCTGGTGGAGGAGTATCTGCGCGGCCCCGAGTTCAGCGTGGAGTCGCTCAGCGACCACGGCCGCCACCGGATCGTGGGCGTCACCCGCAAGGTGCTCGGCCCGCCGCCGCTGTTCGTCGAGGCGGGGCACGTGCATCCCGCGCAGGCGGGGCCGGCCACGGAGGCGATGGCCGAGCTGACGGTCGAGATGCTGCGGCTGACCGGTTACCAGACGGGCCCGGCGCACACCGAGATCATCTGGACCGCCGCGGGCCCCCGGATCGTCGAGTCGCAGGCGCGGCTCGGCGGCGACCAGATCCCCCGCCTGGTGCACCTCGCCACCGGGCTCGACGTCGAGCGGGCGATCTTCGGGATTCTCGCCGGCAGGCCGCCGGGCGCGGTCGAGCGCCGGGCGGTCGCCCACATCTCCTACTTCAGCCTGACCCCGGGCGAGGTGCGCGCCGTCGCGGGCGTTGAGGAGGCCAGGGCGCTCGACTTCGTGGACATGCTGGAGTTCCCCTTCCGGCCGGGCGACCGGATCCCCGAGACCGTCGACTGGCGCACCCGGCACGGCTTCGTCGTCGTGACGGGGGACACCGAGGAACAGGCCGTCGCGCGGGCGCGGCACGTCCACTCCCTCGTACGCGCCGAGGTGGCCGAGCCGGTGGCGGCCGGGGCGGGCGTGGCGCCGTGAACCTGTCCGCGCTCCATCCGAACCTGCGGGTCCGCATCGCGGTCGGGTTCCTGCAGCGCCTGCTCGACTCGATGGTCATGTCGTTCATGGCCATCTACCTCGCCTTCGAGTACGGCGTGGCGATCGCGGGCGTGCTGGTCGTGACCGTCATGGTGCTCGGCGTGGTGGGCACGCTGGCGGGCGGGCACATGTCCGACACCAGCGGGCGCAGGCGCACGCTGCTGCTCGGCGAGGCGGGCGTCTGCCTGACCTTCGCGCTCATGGCGGTCGCCGACTCGCCCGCCTGGCACAGCCCGGCGATCGTCTACTGCGGCTACCTCGTCAACAAGTTCGCCGCGAGCTTCGCGATGCCGGCGAACGACGCGATGATCCTCGACGTCACGACCCCCGAGAGCCGCAAGCTCGTCTACACGATCAACTACTGGTCGATCAACCTCGCGCTGGCCTTCGGCGCGCTGCTCGGCGGTTTCCTCTACAACGGCCACTTCACGCTGCTGCTCGCCCTGGCCGCCGGGGGCACGGTCGTGATCGCCGCGGCCACGTTCTTCCTGATCGCGGAGACCAGGCCGGAGGAGGAGGCCGGGGCGGCGGCGGAGCCGCGCGGGTCGATCCTGCGGGACTTCGCCTCCGGCTACCGGCTGGTGCTCCAGGATCGCGTCTTCGGCCGGCTGCTGGTCGCCGCCACGCTGTTCATGTCCATCGAGCTGCAGCTGATCAACTACATCGGCGTACGGCTGGCCAGGGACCTGCCGGAGCAGAACCTGCTGGCCATCGGGTCCTGGACGGTCCAGGTGGACGGCGTGGCGATGCTCGGCATCCTCCGCGCGGAGAACACCGTGCTGGTCGTGGCGCTCGCGCTCGTCGCCCACCTGGTGCTGCGCCGGGTGCCCGACAACGTCCGGCTGTACGCGGGGGCGGGGCTGTTCACCGCCGGATACATGGTGCTGGCCGTCAGCGACACCGGCTGGGTCCTGCTCGTGGCCGCGCTGGTGCTCACCGTGGGCGAGCTCATGGACGTGCCGGTCAGGCAGGCGCTGCTCGCCGACATGGTGCCGGCCGCGTCCCGCACCCGCTACATGGCGGTCTACAACCTCAACATCCGGGTG
Organism: Microbispora sp. H11081; assembly: GCF_012999535.1. Lineage (GTDB taxonomy): Bacteria > Actinomycetota > Actinomycetes > Streptosporangiales > Streptosporangiaceae > Microbispora. The sequence goes on along the minus strand of NZ_JABBWV010000013.1, from coordinate 131,673 downwards.
GCCCTGGTCGTCGCGTCGCTGTGCATCACGATCGGGTCGGTCCTCCCGCCGTGGGGCATGGCCGCCCTGTACGGCGTCTTCGGACTGGTGATCATCTGGCAGTACCGCGCCATCCTCACCACCACCCCCGCCGCCGACCGCGCCGAACTCGCGCGGGCGTGACCAGGAGCGCCGCGATGAACCTGACCAGACAAGAGACCGGCACGGTGCTCCGGGCCGCGGAACTGGAGTATCGGAGTCACGGCGACTGCTGGGTGAGCCCGGTGGCGGGCCCGGGCCTGGGGGCGCGGCACGCCACCGTCGACGCGGTCCGCATCCCCGCCGGCCGCCAGTGGTCACCGCCCGGCGCGGCGGAGGCCGAGCAGATCGCGGTCGTCGTCGCGGGCGCGGGCGTCGGCACGGTCGGCTACGAGATCAGCCGGATGCGCGCCGCCTCGGCGCTGTGCTCACCCGTCGGAGGCGCGTACTCGCTGTCGGCCGGGGACCGGGAGATGACCGTCTACATCTGGAGTCGCGCGCCGGAGGGCGGCCCGGACCCGGCCGGCCCGGTCAGGACCGGCCCGGCCAGTACCCGCCCGGCCAGGACCCGGCTCGCCGGGTTCCGCTCGCTGTGGAACGGCGAGACCTGGCTGACCCCGCCCGCCGCGAACGTCCTGTTCCGGCCGGGAGCCGGTCGTGCGGGGCTCTGCCTGCGCTGCGGGATCATGCAGCCGGGAGAGACGCTCGGCGTCCGCCCGCACGAGGAGAGCGAGTCGGTGTACTTCGTCTTCGAGGGTGAGGGGCAGTTCTACCTGCACGACCGGTGGGTGGACCTGGGGCCGGGCGACGGCGTCTTCGCGCCCCCGGGCGTACGGCACGGCGCCCGCAACCCCCACTCGGGCCACCTCGCCAGCCGCTTCGTCGTGTTCGGCGGTTCCGTCGCAGGCATTCCTGAAATATCTGGCCAATGATTTGCCGGATATGTTGCACGAACAGTCGTAGTGGTGGAGAAAATAGGGGTGGAAAATCCGCATCATGCAATCCGCGAGGTATCGGGGCGTCCTCGCGTTTCTCGTACCTCTATTACTTCCAGCGGTGTCCACGTGAATGACGAATCGATAGTGAAACTGTGCAATCTGTCACGGCCACGCCGGTCGCGGGCGGCGTCATGCGGCGCGTGAACCTCGGGGGACAGGGCCTCGTGGCGGCAAGTCTCGGGCTCGGCTGCACCGCGCTGACCGGCGCGTACGGCCCTGCCGACCCGGACGAGGCGATGCGGGTGGTCCGGCGCGCGCTCGACGGCGGCGTGTCCCTGATCGACCTCACCGACGGCGGCGGCGAAGCCGAGCGCCTGGTGGGCAAGGCCGTCGCCCAGCGGCGCGACGAGGCCCTCATCGCGGCCGCTCCCGGTCCCACGCCCAGCGGATGGGTCTCCCGCCCGGAGGACCTCGGCAGGGCCTGTGACGCCTCGCTGGCCCGTCTGGGCGTCGAGCGGATCGACCTGTACGTCGTCGACCCCGGCGTCGGCGACGCGCCGATCGAGGAGACGATGGGGGCCGCCGGGGGGCTTCAGGACGCCGGGAAGATCGCGCACATCGGCGTACGCGGGCTGGACGGGAAGCGGCTGCGGCGCGCGCACGAGGTGCGGCCCGTCGCGGCGGTCGCGGTCGAGTACTCCCTGTGGCGGCGCCGGGCGGAGCGTGAGCTGCTGCCGGTGGCGCGTGAGCTGGGGATGGGCGTCATCGCGGGCAGGCCGCTCGGCCGGGGCTTCCTGACCGGCAGGATCACCTCGCCGATCCAGCTCGGCTCGGCGGACGTGCGCCGCCGCGACCCGCGCTTCTCACCGGAGAGCCTGGAGACCGAGCTGCCGCGGCTGCGCGACGCCCAGCGGGTGGCGGCCGACATGGACGTCGGCATGGGACGGCTGGCCATCGCCTGGCTGCTGGCGCAGGGCGACAACATCGTCCCGGTGCCGAGCACGCGTGACCTGGTCCATCTGGAGATGAACCTCACCGCGACGGGCATCCTGCTGCCGGATCCGGTCCGGGCCCGCCTCTCGGGCACGTTCCCGCTGCTGGACGACTGAGGCCCCGCGGGTCAGGGGAACGACCGCTGGCCCCGCAGGCCGGGGTTCTGCCTGGACCGTGGCGCCGGCTGGTCGCGGCGCGGCGTGATGAGCGAGGCGGCCAGCGCCTTGTTGACCGCGTCGATCCGGGAGACGGCGCCGAGCTTGGTGAAGATGTTGTGCAGGTGCCGCTTGATCGTCGCCTCGGTGAGGGTGAGCCGGGTGGCGATCTGGTAGTTGCTCAGCGCCTGCGCGGCGAGCTCCAGGATCTCCCGCTCCCTGTCGGTCAGCACCACCTGCGACCCGCCCCCCTGCACCTGGGCGAACGAGTCACGCGAGACGGCGAGCACGAGCCGGTCGGGCTCGGCCTTGACGCTCCTGACGGCCGAGACCAGCTCCTGGCGGTGCACGCTCTTGAGCAGGTAGCCGCGGATGCCCGCCGCGAGCAGGCGGCTGAGCAGCTGGGGGCCGTCGTACATGCTGAGGATGATGATGTGGGACTCGGGTGAGATCTCACGCATGCGGGCCACGGTCTGGGTGGCGTCGTCGCCGGGGATCTCGACGTCCAGGAGGACGACGTCGGGCCGCTCCCGCTCGACCAGGGCCACGGCCCCCTGCGAGTCGCCCGCCTCGCCGACGACCTCGAAGTCGTCCTGGGCCTCCAGGATCTCGCGCAGTCCCTCGCGGAACAGCGCGTGGTCGTCGATGACGGCGATAGTGATCATGTGGTCCCCGATCGGGTCATCCGTTGAGCCCTGAGAAGGGCACGTACAGTTCGACGTGCGTGCCGAGGCCCGGCCTGCTCGTGATGGTGGTCGTCCCGCCGATGATCGCGGCGCGTTCCCGCATCGACAACAGGCCCACGCCGTCCGGCCGGCCGGTTCCGTCCGCGAAGCCCAGGCCGTCGTCGTCCACGGACGCGCGCAGCTCGTGCGGGGCGAAGTCGACCCGGATCAGCATCTTGGTGGGGTTCCCGTGGCTGAGCGCGTTCCTGGCCGCCTCACGCAGGATGAGGAAGGACTCGTCGCGTACGGTCGGCGACGCCCATGTCTCGTCCCCGCTGACCCTCAGCCGGATGTCCACCTCTTCCATGTCCACGGTCTCGAGGAAGTACAGCAGGGCCTTCTCCAGGCTGTTCATCGGCTCCTGCGGGTGCAGGTCGCTGGTGACGGCGCGGAGGTTCTGCATGGTCTCCAGGATCGCCTGCTGAGCCGTCTCCACCTTGGCGGTCGCCGTCGCGGGCTTGCTCGCCCGGTGCAGGTCGTACAGTTCGAGCTGCCGGTGGGCGACGCTGAGGCCGTGCCCGAGCCGGTCGTGCAGTTCGCGGGCGATCCGCCGGCGTTCTTCGATCTGGGCCTCGTGGACCTTGTCGAGCAGGAAGCTCGAATAGCTCGCCGAGGACTCCCTGATCCGGGTCGTGATGCTCCGCTCCAGGCCGAGCACGACCAGGGTGAGCAGCCGCATCGACTCGCCGTCGCCGGGCATCCGCTCCAGCAGGCAGGTCACGACCGCCTGGAACCACACCGACGCCGCCCGGAGCGACTCGTCCGGGTGGACCCCGCTCGCCGCCCTGGTCGCGCCCACCTCCCACGCGATGATCTTGTGGGAGTCGGACACCTTGACGCTGCCGGACCGCAGCGTCTCCGCGACGTCGTCGAGGATCTGCTCGGCGTTCGCCAGGGCCTGCCGCAGCGCGGTCGGGTCGCGGCTGATCGGGCTGTCCAGTGCCGCAAGGTTCCGTGCGTACGCGTCCAGAATCTCGGAGCGGTGCGCTTCGAGGAAAGCCTCGAAGTCCGGGACCTGCGGTCCCAGTTTTCCATCTCCCGCCAATGGGCCCTCCGAGAGGAAGCGGACGAGTGCTCTCCATCCTGGACTAAGCCGAACGCCCAGACAATAAGAATTGTGACATCAGCGGGAGAAGAACGGCCAAATGCACAGCGTATTGCGTCGTCATGAACGCCCGGTAGGGCAGGCGGCGGCGCACCCGCGACCCCCGGGAAAGCGGAGTAAGGGTGACGACGGCGAGCAGGGCGGCGCCGGTGAGCATGGCGGCCGGCGCCATGCCCAGAGGCACCCCCAATAGCAGCGAGACCGCGCAGAAAGCGATGGCGACGGCGGCGGCCACGGCCGACAACAGCAGCCTGACCGGCCATTCTCCGTGGCTGACCGCGAACGAGGAGCGCCCGGCGGAGCGGTCGCCCGCGATGTCCGGCAGGTCCTTGGCCGGCGTGCCGACCAGCCCCATCCACAGCGAGGCCGCGAGGGCGAACGCGGGCAGCGCGATCGCCTCACGCCCGCCGGGGCCGGTCCCGCAGGAGGAGTAGCCCGCGCAGTAGGAGAGCAGGCCGGCCACGCCGCCGACCACGACGGTCGCGCTCGACCACCTCTTCAACTGGAAGGGCGGCGCCGAGTAGAGGTAACCGAGCACCAGCACCGCCGTGACCAGCCAGATCGTCACTCCGCCGAGGAGCAGCGCGCCGAGCAGGGCGATCGCGGCCGCGGTCCAGGCGATGATCAGCGCGAGGCCGGCGTCGAGGTCGCCGCGGGCGATCGGCCGGTGTGAACCGTTCACGCGGTCCTCCCGCATGTCCGTCACCCCGTTGAAGAGGTAGACGAAGAAGATCGCGCACTGCCACACCAGGGCGCCCGCCAGGAGGCGGAACGGGTCGGCGGGGGTGAGGCCGGCGTCCAGCCCGGCGCCGGCGGCGAACCTCAGGAAGAAGATGGCGAGAACGGACGGGCGCGCCTCGGTCACGCACATTCCGAGGATTCGGAAAGGCGAAATCGAAATAGCCGGAATCGCTGCTCTGCTGATCGTCATGATCCGGAGTATGTGTCCGTTTCAAGGGGGCGGTAAGGGGGCCGCCCGGGAGGTTGTACCGGATCTACAACTTTCGATACCCCTACCGATCGTCCGGCTGAGACCGACCGCACTCTAGTTGCTTCTCTCTTGCCGTCTGACCTGGGCGCTTGTAGCTTCGGCAACGTACCGGTCAGCGAATCACACCAGATTTTGGCGGCCTTCCGGAAGGAAGTCGGAGCGATTCGCGGACAGCTTCTCGGAAAACGGACGGTCGCGAATTCGGTGGCATCGTCGCCGGTGAGAAAGGAATTCCTCATGAGCAGCTCTCCTTCCCGTTACTCGGCCTTCACCCCCGTCCGCCTGGCGGACCGGCGGTGGCCGGACCGGACGATCGAGGCCGCACCGCGATGGCTGTCCACCGACCTGCGCGACGGCAACCAGTCGCTGGTCAACCCGATGAGCCCGGAGCGCAAGCTCGCGATGTTCGACCTGCTCGTACGGATGGGTTACAAGGAGATCGAGGTCGGGTTCCCGGTGGCGAGCCAGGACGACCACGACTTCCTGCGCCTCCTCATCGAGGAGGACCGGATTCCCGACGACGTGCGGATCTCGGTGCTGGTGCAGGCGCGGGACGAGCTGATCCGGCGGACCGTGGAGAGCCTGGCCGGCGCGCCCCGGGCCAACATCCACCTCTACAACGCGACCGCCCCCCTCTTCCGCCGGGTCGTCTTCGGCATGACCCGCGACGAGTGCAGGGACCTCGCCGTCGAGGGCACCCGGCTGATGATGAAGTACGCCGAGGCGACCCTGGGCGACTGCGACCTCGGGTTCCAGTACTCGCCCGAGCTGTTCAACGAGACCGAGCCCGAGTTCGCGCTGGAGGTCTGCGAGGCGGTCATGGACGTGTGGCAGCCGGAAGAGGGCCGGGAGATCATCCTGAACTTCCCGACCACGGTGGAGCGGTCGCTCCCGCACGTCTTCGCCGACCAGATCGAGTGGCTCGACCGGAACCTGTCCCACCGGGAGCACGTCTGCCTGTCGATCCACCCGCACAACGACCGCGGCACCGGCGTGGCCGCCTCCGAGCTGGCGCTGCTGGCCGGGGCCCAGCGGATCGAGGGCTGCCTGTTCGGCAACGGCGAGCGGGCCGGCAACGTCTGTCTGGTCACGCTCGGCCTGAACATGTACACCCAGGGCATAGACCCCGGCATCGACTTCTCCGACATCACCGAGATCCGCCGGACGGTCGAGTACTGCAACGAGATGCAGGTCGGCCCTCGCCACCCGTACGGCGGCGACCTCGTCTACACCGCCTTCTCCGGCTCCCACCAGGACGCCATCAAGAAGGGGTTCGACGCCCTGGCCGTGGAGGCGGCCGAGGCGGGCACCAGCGTCGACGAGCTGCCGTGGAGCATGCCGTACCTGCCGCTCGACCCCAAGGACGTCGGCCGGACGTACGAGGCGGTGGTGCGCATCAACAGCCAGTCGGGCAAGGGCGGCGTGGCCTACATCCTGAGCGCCTGGCACGGGCTGAACCCGCCGAAGGCCATGCAGGCCGAGTTCGCCCGCGTCGTGCAGGCCCACGCGGACGGCTCGGGCGGGGAGATCACCCCGGCCGTGGTCCGCGACCTGTTCGACGAGGAGTACCTGTCGCGGTCCGAGATCACCGTCCCGCTCGGGCTCGGCGGCCGGCCGCTGCGGACCACGTTGTACGTCGACGGCGCACGCTTCGACGTCGCGGGGTCGCGGGCCGACGCCATCCGCACCCTCGGCGCGCGGCTGGCGGTCTGGAACGTGGACGTGCGGATGGTCCACCGCACCGGCGTCGAGGCCGCCGCCGGCGGCTCGGGGGACCAGGAGGTGGCGGTCTACGCCGAGTGCGAGATCGGCGGGAGGCAGGTCTGGGGGGTGGGCCTCGACCACGACGTGGTCACCGCGTCGTTCGCGGCCGTCCGCTCGGCGCTTGCCCGCTCGGGCGAAACGAGCGCGGAAGGACCGCAGGAGCGGGCGGGCGACGCCCTTTCCCCGCGAATGTCACTCGTCGGCTGAAGGTGGCAAACCTACAGCCTTGACCGGAAGTCATGGCAATTGTGAACTCGGCCGCACGGCCGCAAAGCGAACGGAATTCGGGAGACTCATTATGGCCCTGGTGGAGCGGGAAGAGGTGTTGGCGTCCCTCGAGGACATGCTGGCCGACGCCGTCACCGGCAGAGGAAAGATCGCGATCGTCGGAGGACCCGTCGCGACGGGGAAGACCGCACTGCTCAACACTCTGGTCGAGGACGCGCTGGAGCACGGCGCCCTCCCCCTGACCGCGACCTGCTCGCAGGCGGAGTCGGGACTGGCCCTGGCCGTGCTGTCGCAGATCCTGCACAACGCGCCGCTCACCCCCGATGAGGCGGAGCGCACCCGCGACCTGCTGCACGAGGGCGCCCGCTGCGCCATGTCGGCCGATCCGCTGGCCGACTACGTCGACCAGGTCGACGCCCACATCGTGCACGCGCTGTGCATGGTGCTGCTGGAGCTCTCCGAGCGGCATCCCCTCATGATCGTGGTGGACGACATCCAGCACGCCGACCGGGCCTCGCAGCTCTGCCTGGCCTACCTCGCCCGAAGGCTGCGCTTCGCCCACATCCTGGCGATCTTCAGCCAGTCGGAGGAGTCGTGGAACGCCCCGACGCTGTTCCAGACCGAACTGCTGCGCCAGCCGCACTGCCGCCGGCTGCCGCTGTCGGCCCTGTCCCGCGAGGGCGTCGAGATCATGGCCGCCGACATCGTGGGCGACGACGTCGCCCGGCGGCTGGCCGCCGAGTGGCACGCGGTCGGCGGCGGCAACCCGCTGCTCGTGGGCGCGCTCATCGAGGACCACATCGCCGCCGCCGACGCAGCGGGCGCCGCGCGCGCCCGGGAGGAGAGCGAGCCCGCGGCGGAGCCCGACGAGATCGTCGCAGGCGACGCCTACCGCCAGGCGGTGCAGTCGTGCCTCCACCGCGGCCACCCGCTCGCGGCCCGCGTCGCGCGCGGCCTGTCGGTCTCCGCCGACCCCGGCCATCTCGACCGGCTGCTCGACCTCGACGCGGGCGTCGTCGTCCAGGCGCTCAACGCGCTGCACAACGCCGGGCTGGTCGGCCCCGACCTGCACCTGCGCCACCCCCAGGCGCGCGTCGCCGTGCTCGCCGACATCGACAGGGCCGAGCGGACGGACCTGCACCGCAGGGCCGCCGAACTGGCGTACGGCCAGGGCGCCCCTGCCGCCGTGATCGCCGAGCACCTGCTGGCCGCGTCGCACAACGGGGGCGCGTGGGCCGTGCCGATCCTGGAGGAGGCGGCCAGGCAGGCGCTCAGCGAGGGACGGGTCGAGCCCGCCGTCGACTACCTGCGGCTGGCCGACGGCGCGTGCACCGACGACCAGCGCAGGGCCACCATCAAGACGACGCTGGTGCGCGCGGAGTGGCGGCTCAACCCGAGCGCCCCGGCGGCCCACCTCGACGAGCTCACCGACGCCATGCACCGCGGCCATCTGCGCGGCTCCGACGCGGTCGTGCTGGCCAAGGCGCTGCTGTGGCACGGCCGCTTCGACGACGCCCGCGACGTGCTCGACCACCTGGGCAGGATCGGCACGATCATGGACGCGGAGACCGTGGCGGAGATCCGCGCCGTCCGGCCGTGGCTGCGCTGCTCCTACACGCCGTTCCTGGCGCACATCCCGAGGGTCACCAACGTGAGCACGCAGGCCCCGCCGTCCGCGCCGGTCATCGGCCGGCTGGAGGCCGCCACTGCGCTCTCGGCGGTGCTGACCAAGGGCCCGCACCCGCAGACGCTGGCCGACGTGGAACGCATCCTGCGCGGCTCCCGCCTGGACGACATGTCGATGGACGCCGTGGAGTGCGCCCTGCTCGCGCTGATCTACGGGGAGCGGCCCGACCTGGCGGCTCCCTGGTGCGACCTGTTCTTCGACGAGGCCGCCAGCCGCAGGGCCCCGAGCAGGCAGGCCCGTCTCGCGGCGCTGCGCGCCGAGATCAGCCTGCGGCAGGGCGACCTGGAGGGCGCCGAGGGCCTCGCGCAGATGGCCGTACGGCTCATCCCGCCGACGAGCTGGGGGGTCGCGATCGGCGGCCCGCTGTCGGTGCTGCTCACCGCGGTGACCGCGATGGGCCGGATCGACGAGGCGGTGCAACTGGTCAACCAGCCCGTGCCGGAATCCATGCTCCAGACCAGGTACGGCCTGCACTACCTGAACGCGCGGGGCCACTACCACCTGGCGACGGGCGACCTCGGCATGGCCCTGCGCGACTTCCAGACCTGTGGCGAGCTGATGGGCTCCTGGAGCCTCGACACACCCGGGCTGATCTCGTGGCGTACGGGCGCGGCCGAGGCGCTGATCGGCATGGGCCGCCCGGAGCGGGCCAGGCCGCTGCTGGACGAGCACGTCGCCCGCTGCGCCCCCGGCCCGGTCCGCGCCCGGGGGGCCGGGCTGCGGCTGACCGCCGCCGCGAGCGAGCCCCGGCAGCGTCCCCCGCTGCTGCGCCGCGCCGCCGACATGCTCCAGGCGAGCGGCGACCAGTACGAGCTGGCCCGGGCACTGGCCGACCTGGCCGACGCCTACCAGGCGGTGGGCGAGCTGCGCCGGGCCCGCACGGTAGCCAGGCAGGCGCAGCGCATCGCCGAGGAGTGCGAGGCCGTCCCGCTGGTCAACGCGCTCACCCAAGGCGGTCCCGGGCAGCCGCCGGAGCCGCCCAGGGCCGAGAGCGGCGCGGGGGCGCTGAGCGAGGCCGAGCGCCGCGTGGCCTCGCTGGCCGCCGTCGGCTACACCAACCGCGAGATCGCCGACAAGCTGTACATCACGGTCAGCACGGTCGAGCAGCACCTGACCAGGATCTACCGCAAGCTCAACGTCACCCGGCGGTCCGACCTGCCGGCCAGCCTCGAGTTCAGCACCTCCGGCTGAGACGGGCGCGGCGACCCACGGCCGGCCGGTGGACCCCGGCCGGCCTGTGGGCGTCCGGCGGGCGCGCGTCCAGGCCGCCCGCCGCCGGCCCCGTTCCCCGTGCTTAACGGCCGGCCCCATCCGGCCGGCCGTCGCCCTGACCGGCCACGAACCCCCGTGACCGGTCACGATCCCCCAAGTGGAAGGTGCACGCGAATGGCTCCGACGAGCGTCACATCCGGCGTCACCCCTGCCGCCCCACCGGCCGTCGCATCGGGCCCCGCCCCTGGTTCCGCCGGTGGTCCCGCCCCCGGCCCCGCGCCCGGTCCCGCCCCGGGGGGCCGCCTCACGGCGGTGCAGGGCACCGCCATGTACGTGGGCGCGGTGCTCGGCACCGGCGTCATCGCCCTGCCCGCGCTCGCCGCCCAGGCGGCCGGGCCGGCGTCACTGCTGGCCTGGCTCGGCCTGGTCGTGCTGTCCGCCCCGCTGGCCGCGGCGTTCGCCGCGCTCGGCGCCCGCCACCCCGACTCCGGGGGCGTGTCGACCTACGCCCGCCTCGCCTTCGGGGACCGGGCGGCCGTCGTCGTCGGCTGGTGCTTCTACTTCGCGATACCGCCGAGCGCCGCCGCCGCCGCGCTGTTCGGCGCGGAGTACGTCGCGGCGGCCGTGGGCGGCGGAACCGGCACCGCGACGCTGACGGCGGCGGGGCTGATGCTGATCGTCACCGTGTCGAACGCCTCCGGCCTCCGGGTGAGCGGCCGCGTCCAGCTCGGACTGGCCGCGCTGCTCGTCGCGTTGCTCGTCGTCGCCGTCGCGCTGTCGCTCCCGCACGCCGATCTGGCCAACCTCAAGCCGTTCGCCCCGCACGGCTGGGCGGCCATCGCCCCCGCCGCCGCGCTGCTGGTGTGGAGCTTCGCCGGCTGGGAGGCGATCACGCACCTCGCCGCCGACTTCCGCCGGCCCGCCAGGGACCTGCCCAGGGCCGCGGGGGCCGCCGTCGTACTGGTCGGCGTGCTGTATCTGGCGGTCGCCTTCGCCACCGTCGCCGTGCTCGGGACGGCCGCGGGGTCGGCGCGGGCGCCCCTCGGCGACCTGCTGGCGCTCGGCCTCGGCGGCAACGCCCGCTTGCTCGCCGCAGTGGCGGCGCTGCTGCTGACGCTCGGCGCGATGAACGCGTACTGGGCCGGGGCGGCGAAGCTCGGCGCGGCACTCGGCCGCGACGGGGCCCTGCCTCCGTGGCTCTCGCGGGGCAGCGTCGCGGGGGAGGTGCCCCGGCGCAGCCTCGGAGTGGTCGCCGTGCTGTCCTTCGTGTCGCTCGCCGTCGTGTACGCCGCGGGGACGGGCATCCGTCCGCTGGTGCTGATGACCAACGGGTCGTTCGTGGTGGTCTACGCGATCGGCGTGGCGGCCGCCATCCGGCTGCTGCCGCGCGGCCGGGCCAGGGCCGCCGCCCTGCTCGCGCTCGTGGCGGTCGTCCTGCTGGTCGCCGCGTCGGGGGTCTACCTCGTCTGGCCGCTGCTGGTCGGCGGCGCCGCCCTCGTGTACGCGCGGTTCACCCGGAGGAAGGCGGCCGTCAGGGCCGGGACGAAGAAGGAGACCCCCGCGGCGCCACATTGACGAAAGTCAATGGGCGTCGGCGACTTTCCGCGAATGCCCGCGCCCACCGTCCGGCCCATAGGGTCTTAGGGCCGGACGGACCGGCGTAACACGGCACGGAGGGGAACCGGTGGGCACCGAGATCGAGGACGTCCCGGAGATCAGCGTCGAGTGGTACCGGGAGGTCACCGCCTTCGCAGGACACACCCCGGAGTGGGTGCGCCAGGCGGCGGAGGTCGGCACGGACGCCATCCTCGTGCTCCTCTTCGCTTTCCTTGTCTTCGGCTGGTGGCGGGCGCGGCGGGAGGACGACCGCCGGATGGCGCTAGCGCTGCTCGCGCCGGTCGCGGTGGTCGCGGCGTACGTCACGAGCGAGGGCGTGAAGATCCTGCTGCAGCAGCGGCGCCCCTGCTGGGACCTGACCGGGGTGGCCACGGTGGCGTCCTGCCCGCCGTACGGCGACTGGTCGCTGCCGAGCAACCACGCGACGTTCGCCGCGGCGGCCGCGGCGGCGCTGGTCGCGCTGTGGCGCGGCGCGAGGATCGTGGCGCCCGCGCTCGCGGTGCTGGCGGCGTTCTCGCGGGTCTTCGTCGGCGTCCACTATCCCCACGACGTGGTGGCCGGGCTGCTGCTCGGCGCGGTGGTGGCGTCGGCGTTCCTGCTGGCCCTGCGGGGCCCGGCGACCACACTGATCTCCTCGATGCGGCGCCGGCCGGTGCTGACGACGGTGCTGACTACCGACCGCCAGCCAGCCCCGCCTCGTGGGCGATGACCGCCGCCCGCACCCGGTTGGGCACCCCGAGCTTGGCCATGATCGTGCTCACGTAGGTCTTCACACTGCCCTCGGCGAGCATGCGCCGCTCCCCGCTCAGGCAACGGTATCCGCAGGTCGCGGGACCCTGACGAACCCGTGCAGGGTCCGGGCGTCGGCATGGCCGGAAAGGGACATCAGCATCGGCGCCGACCAGCCGTCCTCACCGAGATGGGCCAGGCGCGAGTGGCGCAGGCGGTGGAGCGTGTAGCCGCCGCCCTCCGGGTCGAGGTCCGCGGTGGCCCGTTTGAACAGATACTCCGCCCGTTCGTACGACAGGCGGCCCCGGCCCGTGTGCGGGCACAGGTCGGCCGCCGCCGGCATGCGGCCGGGCCCAGGTCTGCGGTCGGCGAGGAACAGCGGACCCCGGCGACGGTCCCCGACGAGGAGGGGCAGGAGCGCGGCCGTGCCCGACTGCCAGCGCAGCCAGTGCCCCCTGGCCCTCACCTCGCCCCGCATGCCCGGCAGGTCGAGGTCCTCCACGTCGAGCGAGAGCGCCCATTCGGCCGGGGACGCGCTCTCGTACAGCAACAGCCACAGCGTGCGCTCGCGCAGCGCGATCCCCGGCCGCTCCCACAGCAGCCTCAGCCGCGACCGGTCGATCGGGCGGGTGCGGGAACGCGGTTCCGGCCGCCGGTCGAGCGGCGCGGCGAGGCCGGGGGCCGTCCAGCCGCGCTCGGCCGCCCACGAGGCGAACGACCGCAGCGCCGCCCGGTGCCGGTTCCAGGTCGCGCCCGCCGCCGTGCCCCAGGCGGCGGCGAAGACCTCGGCGACCCGGTGGGCGGCCACGTCCCGCAGCGGGACGTCCGCGCCGAGATGGCGGCACAGCCGCGACAGGGTCTGGTCGTAGGAGCGGACGGTGCCTGCGCTCAGGCCGGCCCGGGTGAGGAAGAGCCGCACGGCCTCGCCGAGCGTGACGCCCGCGTCCGCCGCCCCTCCTCCTCCAGCCCGCCCGCCCTGCGCGGCCGTCCTTGGCGTGACGCGCTCCCCGGACTCCGCTCGCCCGGCGGCCGGTGGCGGCTCGGCAGAGGGTTCGGGGAGTCGCGTGGCCCGCGCGGGCTCGGCCGCCTGCCCCGCGCAGGCCGCGGCGCGGCGCAGCAGAACGGCCCGTTCCGCGGCGTTGCGGGTGAGGGACGCCGCGCGTTCGAACTCGGCGCGGGCCTCGCCGTGCCGCCCGAGCCTGGCCAGCAGGTCCCCGCGTACGGCGGGCAGCAGGTGATACCCCTTCAGCGCCGGTTCCCCGGTCAGCGTCTCCACCAGCGCGAGACCGGCGCGCGGCCCGTCGGCCATGGCGAGCGCGACCGCCCGGTTGAGCTGGACGACGGGCGTGGGCAGCACCGTCGCGAGGGCCTCGTAGAGCGCCGCGATCCGCGTCCAGTCGGTCTCCTCCGGCGTGGCGGCCCCCGCGTGGCAGGCCGCGATGGCCGCCTGCAGCACGTATGGGCCGAGAGGGCCGCCGGCCTGCCGGGCCCGCAGCAGCGCCGCGAAGCCGCGCCGGATGAGCAGCGGGTCCCAGCGTCCCCGGTTCTGCTCGTGCAGCACGATCGGCTCCCCGGCGGGGCCGGTGCGCGCGGCCGACCGCGACTGCTGCAACTCCATCAGCGCCACCAGGCCGTGCACCTCGGCCTCGTCCGGGGTCAGGTCGGCCAGGACGCGGCCAAGGCGCAGCGCCTCCAGGCACAGCGATGGCCGCATCAGGTCGTCGCCCGCCGTGGCGGAGTATCCCTCGTTGAACACGAGGTAGATCACTTCGAGCACCGACGACAGCCGGGCCGCACGGTCGGGCCCCACCGGCACCTCGAAGGGGACGCGCGCGTCCGCGAGCGCCCGCTTGGCCCGTACGATCCGCTGGGCGACGGCGCTTTCGGAGACGAGAAAGGCCCGCGCGATCTCGTCCGTCCGCAGGCCGCCGATCAGCCGCAGCGTGAGCGCCACCCGGGCCTCGGTGGACAGCACCGGGTGACAGGAGACGAACATCAGGCGGAGGACGTCGTCGCCCACCTCCCCGTCGAGGGCGCCGAGCACGTCGTCCACGTCCCGGTCGCCGTCGTCGCCGCGGGTGACGAGATCGTGGGCGAGCCGCTCCCGCCCGCGGTCGCGCCGCTCCTCACGGCGCAGGTGGTCGACGGCGCGCCGTTTGGCGATGGCCATGAGCCAGGCGCCCGGGTTGTCCGGGACGCCCGACTCGGGCCACTGTTCCAGCGCGGCGAGCACCGCGTCCTGCGCCAGTTCCTCCGCCAGGCCAACGTCGCCGACCATCCGGACGAGGCCGGCCACTATCCGCGCGGACTCCATCTTCCAGACCGCGTCCACGACGCGATGGGCGTCCAGGGACGTCATCGGTCGATGACAGCAGCGGACCGTCCGGCGCGCAACCCGTTGGCGGGCTGGTCAGCGGGGGCCAGGGCCGTCCTGGGGGCCGTCCTCGGGGCCGAACACCTGCTGGATCGTGCCCTCGCCGTCGCCCACGATCCGCCAGAAGCGGCGGGCCAGTTCCACGGCCTCCTCGCGGGACCGCGCCTCGATCAGGGCGAAGCTGACGATCGCCTCCTTGGCCTCGGTGAAGGGGCCGTCGGTCACGCTGATCTCACCGGCGGAGGAGACCATCCGCAGGCCGCCCGGCTCCAGCCCGCCGGTGGCCAGCAGCACGCCGGCCTTGGTCATCTCCTCGATGAAGGCGCCCATCTCGGCGATCACCGCCGCGTCCGGGTTCGGGTCGGTGCCCTTGGTGGTCATCAGAAACCGCATCGGTCGTTCTCCTTCTTCCTGATCCTCTGGCCGGCGGGGCCGGTGGCCGGTTCCCGCCGTCACCTACACGTCGTACGGGCGGGGCCGTGATCGACCGGCTCCCATCCTGACGCGTGTGACCAGGGCTTCTGTCGTAATGTGACAGGGAATGCGCATGTGACAGGGAATGCGCACGGTCCGCTCGCGCCGCAGGTGGGCGAGGACGAGCGGGGCCCGACGGCACCGGTGGTCGAGGCGCGCGGGGCCTGTTCGACGCGTAAGCGAGGCCGGACGCAGCGCCGGCCGGCACCCCAGAGCCGGGACGAGACCCGGACACCGAAGAAGGGAACGGCCATGACCACCTCGCAGCCCGTGACACCGTCCGCCGCGCAGTCCGCCGCGCAGTCCGCTGGGCACCCCGCAGGGCGGTCCGTGACACCGTCCGCAGCGCACCCCACCCCGGTCTCGGCGAGTTCGACGCGTGCGCTGCTCACCTGCGCCATGCTCGCCACGCCCGTCTTCGGGATCGTCTCGCTGGCCCAGGCGTTCACCCGGGAGGGGTTCGACCTGCTCCGTCACCCGGTGAGCATGCTGAGCACCGGTGACCTCGGCTGGGTCCAGATCGGCAACTTCTGGATCACCGCCGTCCTGACGGTCGCAGGCGCGATCGGACTGCGCAGGGCCATGCGAGGCGCCCCCGGAGGGACCTGGGCGCCACGGCTGCTGCTCGCCGTGGGCGCGGGACTCGCGGCGGCCGGGGTCTTCGGCATGGACCCGGGAGACGGCTTCCCCGCGGGCACCCCGCTCGGGGCCCCGGCCGGGATGAGCTGGCACGCGATGCTGCACATGGTGGCGGGCTCGGTGGCCTTCACCGCGCTCATCGCGGCCTGCTTCGTTCTCGGCCGCCACTTCGCCCGCGCGAAGCGGGGCGGGCACGCCGTCGCCTCTCGCGTCGCCGGTCTGGCGCTGCTGTTCGGCAACGCCTGGGCCATGTCCGGCGGCAGGGCGGGCTCCCTCACCCTCTGCGTCGGCGTGCTCGTCGCCATGGCCTGGGTCTCGGTGGCCGCCGCGGTCAAGCGCGCCGACCTCGCCCAGGGACGCTGACCCCCTCGGCGAGGAAGCCGCCCGAGCCCGCCCAGGCGGTGTCCCGAGGGCAGGGGTTGTCCACAGCCTGTAGACAGTCGCCGCGGCGGGCAGGACGCGGTGGACAGGCCCTGCGGCAGGACGGCCACGCGGCGGGCCGGCCGCCCCGGTCCCGGCGGCAGGAGAGCACCTGCCGGCCGCGCGGCCCTACCGGTCGTCCTTCGGCGTCTGGGCGAGCACCTGGTCGGCGGTCGCGGTCACCACCGCCGCGGCCGCCGAGATGTCCCTGACGTGCTCGGCGGGAAGGGCACGGAGCACCTTCTCCAGCCCTTCGAGGTCCGCCTGGTAGGCGGCCGCCATCGCCGCCTGGGCCTTGGAGGTGCGCGCCGCCTGCTCCATCGCCTTGCCGAGGGTCCGGCCGGCGCGCTCGACGGCCCTGGCCGCCTCGATCGCCGCTTTCTCAAGGTTCCTCGCCCACTCGGGCGGCTGGTCGTTCATCGATGTCCTCTGTGTGAGGGTGGGTCCCGCGGGCATGAGCCGCCCACGAAGAGTGGCGGATCAGGCCCTTAATGCCCGCCCTGCGGGCTCTACACCCCGTGAAGCCCAAGCTCTCGAAATCTCCCGCACCCGGTGCGCGGTCTCATAGGACGGACACCGGCGGATGGTCGTGATTAGACCGCCGGCGCAGGGGCAGGACAGACGCCGTGGGTGGTGGAGGGCTCTCCCGCTGGCCGGTGATCCGGCAGCTCATGGGAGAGGACGGCAGAGGGCGGGCGGCGCGCTCGGCGCGTACGGACGCCCTGCGGCCCCGGGTGGAGGACGCCGACACGGTCGCGCGTTCCGTCTGCCCCTACTGCGCGGTGGGCTGCGGCCAGCTCGTCTACGTCAAGGACGGCAGGGTCACCCAGATCGAGGGCGACCCCGGCTCGCCCATCTCCCGAGGGCGGCTGTGCCCGAAGGGGTCGGCCAGCAAGCAGCTCGTCACCCATCCCGGCCGCCAGACGAAGGTCCTCTACCGCAGGCCGTACGGCACCGAGTGGGAGGCGCTCGACCTCGAGACCGCGATGGACATGATCGCCGACCGGGTCGTGCGGACCCGGCGGGAGACCTGGCAGCAGACGCACGAGGGGCAGGAGGTCAGGAGGACTCTGGGCATCGCCAGCCTGGGCGGGGCGACGCTCGACAACGAAGAGAACTACCTGATGAAGAAGCTCTACACCGCCCTCGGCGCGATCCAGGTCGAGAACCAGGCGCGCATATGACACTCCTCCACCGTCCCCGGTCTGGGGACCAGCTTCGGGCGTGGCGGCGCGACGCAGTACCAGCAGGACCTGGCCAACGCTGACTGCATCGTCATCCAGGGCTCCAACATGGCCGAGTGCCATCCGGTGGGGTACCAGTGGGTGATGGAGGCGCGCGAGCGCGGCGCGAAGGTCTTCCACATCGACCCGCGCTTCAGCCGCACCAGCGCGACCGTTGACAGGTACGTCGCGATCCGCGCCGGCACCGACATCGTGCTGCTCGGCGCGCTGATCAACTACGTGCTGTCGAACGGGCTCGACTTCCGGGAGTACGTCCTCGCGTACACGAACGCCGCGACCCTGGTGAACAGGGACTTCCGCGACACCGAGGACCTCGACGGCCTGTTCTCCGGCTTCGACGAGGAGACCGGCAGGTACGACCCGTCGACCTGGGCGTACGAGGGCGACGTGCCCGAGGAGGAGGAGCCGGTCGAGGGCGGCGAACACCACGCGGAGGCGGCGGGGTCCGACTCCTACGGCGCGCGCGGCGCGGGCGCGAGCGCGTCGCCGCCGAGCGACCCGACGCTGACCGACCCGCGGTGCGTGTACCAGATCCTCAAGAGGCACTACTCGCGCTACACGCCGGAGATGGTCGAGGAGCTGTGCGGCATCCCGCCGGAGCAGTTCGGTGAGCTGGCCGAGGCGGTCACCGCCAACTCGGGCAGGGAGCGGACCACGGCGTGGGTCTACTCGGTGGGCTGGACGCAGCACTCGGTCGGCGTGCAGTACATCAGGGCCGCCGCGATCCTGCAGTTGCTGCTGGGCAACATGGGCAGGCCGGGCGGCGGCATCATGGCCCTGCGCGGCCACGCGAGCATCCAGGGCTCCACGGACATCCCGACGCTGTTCAACCTGCTGCCGGGATACATCGCTATGCCGCACGCCCACCGGCACGACGGCCTCGACCACTATCTGGAACAGGAGGGCGCCGACACCGGCTGGTGGGGCAACCGGCGCGCGTACGTCGTCAGCCTGCTCAAGGCGTGGTGGGGCGACGCGGCGACGGAGGACAACGACTACCGCTTCGACTACCTGCCGCGCCTGACCGGCGACCACGGCCACTACGCGACGGTGATGGGCCAGATCGACGGCGTGGTCAAGGGCTACTTCGTCATCGGCGAGAACCCGGCGGTCGGCTCGGCCAACGGCAAGGCGCAGCGGCTCGGCCTGGCGAACCTCGACTGGCTGGTGGTCCGCGACCTCATGCTGGTGGAGACCGCGACGTTCTGGAAGGACGCGCCCGAGATCGAGACGGGCGAGCTGCGGACCGAGGAGATCGGCACCGAGGTCTTCTTCCTGCCGGCCGCGAGCCACGTGGAGAAGGAGGGCACCTTCACCAACACGCAGCGGCTGTTGCAGTGGCGGGAGAAGGCCCTCGACCCGCCGGGCGACTGCCGCAGCGACCTGTGGTTCTACTACCACCTCGGCAAGCGGATCAGACGCCGGCTCGGCGAGGGCGACGACGACGTCGACCGGCCGGTGACGGAGCTGACCTGGGACTACCCGGAGATCGGCGAGCGGCGCGAGCCGTCGGCGGAGGCCGTGCTGCGCGAGATCAACGGCACGGCCGCCGACGGCGGTCCGCTGGGGTCGCTGCGCGAGCTGAAGCCCGACGGCTCGACGAGCTGCGGCTGCTGGATCTACTGCGGGGTGTACGCCGACGGGGTCAACCAGGCGGCCAGGCGCACGCCGCACACGGAGCAGGGACCCGTCGCCCTCGAATGGGGCTGGGCGTGGCCGGCCAACCGCCGCATCCTCTACAACCGCGCCTCGGCCGACCCGCAGGGCCGCCCGTGGAGCGAGCGGAAGAAGTACGTCTACTGGGACGGGACCAAATGGACCGGGCCCGACGTGCCGGACTTCGAGGAGGACAAGGATCCCGGCTACCGGCCGCCCGAGGGCGCCAAGGCGCAGGCCGCGCTGGCCGGCACCGACCCGTTCATCATGCAGTCGGACGGCAAGGGCTGGCTGTACGTCCCGTCCGGTCTGTCCGACGGGCCGCTGCCCACCCACTACGAGCCGCACGAGTCGCCGGTGCGCAACGCGTTGTACGGGCAGCAGGCCAACCCGGCCCGCCGCACCGTCGACCGCCCGGAGAACCCGTACAACCCCGCGCTTTCGCCAAGGTTCCCGTACGTCTACACGACCAGCAGGCTCACCGAGCACCACACGACGGGCGCCATGAGCAGGCCCCTGCCGTACCTCGCCGAGCTGCAACCGGAGGCATTCTGCGAGGTGTCACGGGAGATGGCCGAGGAGATCGGGCTGGAGAACGGCGGCTGGGCGACGATCGTCACGGCGCGGACCGCGATCGAACTGCGGGTGCTCGTGACCGGCCGGGTGCGCCCGCTGCGGTTGAACGGACGCACCGTGCACCAGATCGTCATGCCGTACCACTGGGGATACAGCAGCGGCGGGGTCGTCACCGGGGACGTCGTCAACGACCTCCCGTCGATCGTGCTCGACCCGAACGTCTACATCCAGGAGAGCAAGGCCGGCACCTGCGACGTCCTGCCGGGGCGGCGCCCGCGCGGCCGGGCGCTGCTCGACCTGATCGAGAGGTATCGCGATGGCTGAGCAGCGGATGGGCTTCTTCACCGACACGACCGTCTGCATCGGGTGCAAGGCCTGCGAGGTGGCCTGCAAGGAGTGGAACGACGTGCCCGACGACGGGTTCGTGTTCCGGGCCACGTCCTATGACAACACCGGCGCGCTCGGCGCGAGCACCTGGCGGCACGTGGCGTTCGTCGAGCAGGACGGCCGGTGGCTGATGATGTCGGACGTGTGCAAGCACTGCACGCACGCCGCCTGCCTCGACGTCTGCCCCACCGGCGCGTTGTTCCGCACCGAGTTCGACACCGTCGTCGTCCAGTCCGACGTCTGCAACGGCTGCGGCTACTGCGTGCCCGCCTGCCCGTACGGCGTGATCGACCGCAGGGAGGACGACGGCCGGGCGTGGAAGTGCACGCTCTGCTACGACCGGCTGCGCGGCGGCATGGAGCCCGCCTGCGCGAAGGCGTGCCCGACGAAGTCCATCCAGTTCGGGCCGCTGGACGAGCTGCGGGAGCGGGCGCGGGACCGCGTCGAGCGGCTGCACGCCGAGGGCGTGACAGAGGCCAGGCTGTACGGCGAGGACCCGGACAACGGGGTAGGGGGCACGGGCGCGTTCTTCCTCCTGCTCGACGAGCCGGAGACGTACGGCCTGCCGCCGGACCCGGTGGTGACCACTCGCGACCTGCCCGCGATGTGGCGCTGGGCGGGCGGTGCGGCGCTCGCCCTCGCGGCGGGCGTGGCCGTGTGCTTCGCCGGGAGGAAGCCGTGATCGTTTCTGTGGGGAGGGCCTGATGCCGAGGCGCCGGCACGAGATGGTGCCGGACGCCGAGTTCCGGTCGTACTACGGCCAGCCGATCCTCAAGCCGCCCATCTGGCACGAGCCCCACATGCCGGCGTACCTCTATCTGGGCGGCATGTCGGGCGCGGCGTCGGCGATGGCGGCGGCCGCCCGGCTGGCCGGGCACGAGCGGCTCGAACTCGCCGCCAGGACGGCCGCCTTCGCAGGTGGGACCGTCGGCGCGGCGTTCCTCGTGGCCGAGCTGGGCAGGCCGATGCGCTTCCTCAACATGATGCGGGTGTTCAAGCCCACCTCGCCGATGAGCGTCGGGTCCTGGACGCTGGCCGCGCAGGGCGGGCTGACCTCGGTGGCGGTCGGCTCGGCGGTGACCGGGGTCCTCCCCAGGGTGGGCGACGCCGCGACGCTCGCGAGCGGCCTGACCGGGGTGGCGATGGCCACGTACACGGCCGTCCTGCTGGCCGACACGGCGGTTCCGGCCTGGCACGAGGCGCTGCGCGAACTGCCCTTCCTGTTCGCGGGGAGCGCGCTCGCCTCGGCGGGCGCGGCCGTCATGCTCACCACGCCCAGGGCGCAGGCCGGGCCCGCCCGCGCGGCGGCGGTGGCGGGCGCCGTGACGGAGGTCGTCGCCGGCGGGCTGATGGAGCGCCGCCTCGGTCTCGTCGGCGAGCCGTACCGGACCGGCAGGGCGGGCAGGCTCATGCGGGCCTCACGCGCGCTCACGCTCGGCGGCGGCCTGCTCGCCACGGTCGCCGGGCGCAGTCGCACCCTCACGGCGTTGTCCGGGATCGCCATCACGGCCGGAGCGTTGTGCACCCGGTTCGGCGTGCTGGAGGCGGGCCGGGCCTCGGCCAAGGACCCCAAGTACACCGTCCTCCCCCAACGCCCCCCACCCCCCGCGTGATCTTGTAGTTTGTCGCAGCGATGGCCGCTGACCTGCGTCGATACCTTTCGTGATCATGCAGCGCAGGGCCGCCAAATCTCGCTGACCAGGGAAAACGCGATTCGTGATCTTGCAGTGTTCTAAGGTGGAGTCCCGAATCGGGGCCTCAGGCGAGCCGGACCGCGCGCCAAGCCGGTACCGGATCTCAGGCGAGCCGGATCGCGGTGGCCTCGGCCGGGACGAGTTCGCCGACGATCGGCGCGCCGGGGACCTCGCCGGCGACCAGTAGGCCGCCCGAGGTCTGCGCGTCGGCCAGCAGGAGCAGGTCCTCCTCCGCGCACCGGCCCTGGTCGAGATGGGGGAGCACCCAGTCCAGGTTGCGGCGTGTGCCGCCGCTGACGAACCCGTCGCGTACGGCCTGCCGCGCGCCCTCCAGATAGGGCACGGCCGCCACGTCGACCACCGCCGTGACGCCGCTCGCCCTGGCCAGTTTGTAAAGGTGGCCGAGCAGGCCGAAGCCGGTCACATCGGTCGCGCAGCGTGCCCCGGCGGCCAGCGCCGCCCGCGAGGCGTCCCGGTTGAGCGTCGTCATCACCTCGACCGCCTGCGGGAACACTTCGCCGGTCGTCTTGTGCCGCGTGTTGAGCACGCCCACGCCGAGCGGTTTGGTGAGGGAGATCGGCGTCCCCGCCCGGCCCGCGTCGATGCGCAGCAGCCGCTCCGGGTCGGCCAGGCCGGTGACCGCCATGCCGTACTTCGGCTCCGGATCGTCCACGCTGTGCCCGCCCGCGACGTGGCAGCCCGCCGCCCGCGCCACGTCGAGGCCGCCGCGCAGCACCTCCCTGGCGAGGTCCATGGACAGCGTCTCCCTGGGCCAGCCCAGCAGGTTCACCGCCACGACCGGTTCGCCGCCCACCGCGTACACGTCGGACAGCGCGTTGGTGGCCGCGATGCGTCCCCAGTCGTAGGGGTCGTCCACGACGGGGGTGAAGAAGTCCGCGGTGGCGACGACCGCGCGGCCGCCCTCGATCCTGACCACGGCCGCGTCGTCGCCGTCGTCCAGCCCGACGACCAGTTCGTGCGCGTACGCCGAGGGGTCGGGGGCCACGAGCCCGGCCACGATGCTCTCCAACTCGCCCGGGGGAATCTTGCAGGCGCAGCCGCCTCCGTGCGCCCGCTGGGTCAGCCGGATCCCGGCCCGCTCCGTCGTCTCGGTCATGCCGCTCCGCTCCGTGCCGTCGTACGTCCGCCACGCCGCACCGGGGGCGTCGGGAGATCACTACCCCGTTGCGGCTAGGTTTCTCCCCGGAGGTGTGTGGGCGCCTGGTGGCCCCCGCGGTCTTCAAAACCGACGAGGCCGAGGTCCTCGGCCTGGCGGGTTCGATTCCCGTCCACCTCCGCTCACCCTTCGCCTTCCCCCGTCAGGCCTCCGGCCCCACCTCCCACAACGCGGATATCGGAAGCGCCCGCATCCGATCCCCGAAGGGGAGCGCCTCCGGACCCGCATAGAGGACGTATCCCGCGATCAGCCGGTCGCCGAGCTTGCGAGCGAGTTTCCGAAGCCCTCGAAAGTCCTCGCCGCGAACGGTCTCCGCCGCCTTGACCTCGAT
This sequence comes from Microbispora sp. H11081, assembly GCF_012999535.1. Lineage (GTDB taxonomy): Bacteria > Actinomycetota > Actinomycetes > Streptosporangiales > Streptosporangiaceae > Microbispora. The sequence goes on along the minus strand of NZ_JABBWV010000013.1, from coordinate 108,539 downwards.
GCCGATGATCTCCCCGGATGCCCTCTCCAGCACTCCGTCGACTTCCACTCCATCGCGGTCTCGGTAGTGGTAGAGCCTGACAGGTTCCTCGGTCCAGGTGAGTTGGCGGGCCAGCTCGCCGAGAGCGAAGTTCTCCAGGAGAGGCCCGACCGGGGCGGTGAAGTCCGTGGCGCGGGCGGGAGTGAGCCCTGCGAGATGAGCCCCGAGACCGGAGTCCACTACCAGCAGCTTCGGCGTCGCGATCGCGCGAGTGGTGGCGTTGGAGGACCACGCCGGTATTCGTCGGATCACGTATACGAGTTCGAGCAGATCGACATACCGCTTGGTGGTGGTGTGCGGCAGCCCCAGATCACGGCCGATGTTGTCGATCACAGCCAGGCCGCCCATCCGGCCGCACAGGACGTTGAGCAGGCGACGCATGTCGGCGGGGCGTTCGATGTCGGAGACCTGTCTGACATCACGATTGATCAGATCCGAGATGTACGACTCGAAGAAGCGGGCCCTCCTCCGGTGAGTCGGCCGGTGGACTGCTTCCGGATAGCCTCCTCTCAGTGCACGGTCCACGTAGTCGGCCCGACGAAGGCGCGTCCTCGGGACGTTGAGGTCAGGCCCTTCCTGGAAGGCGGCGTCGACGAAACCATCCGGGCTTCGCTCGATCTCGCCCTGTGAGAGCGGCCACAGCTCAATCGTCTCCGACCGGCCGGGTAGTGCGTCCGGCAGGTCTCGCAGGCCCAGAAGCCGGGCGGATCCCGTTAGTAGGAAGCGTCCAGGCCGCGGATCCGCGTCGACCACGCGTTTGATCGACAGAAGCAGTTCGGGAACGCGTTGGATCTCGTCGATGAGCAGAAGCCCGTCGTGGCGCACGACGCCGTCCGGATCGTTCCGCGCGGCCGAACGTACGGCGGCTTCGTCGAGATAGATCTCGCGAGCGCCGGGCGAGCGTCGCACGATCGCTTTCGCCAGAGTGCTCTTGCCGACCTGGCGGGCACCGTTGATCACGACTACGCGAGTGTCCGTCAGTGCCTCTAGTGCCATGACTTCCACACGCCTGGGATAGAGCGTGAGCTCATCGACGTCCACCAGCTCAGAATAGGGTGAGTGGCCAGATCGGTGGTAGATCTGCCGCTGCCTCCGTGGTAGATCTGCCGAAGTAGTTGTGGTGGATCTGCCGAGTGATCTGTGGTGAATCTGCCGGAAGATACGCGGTGGATCTGCCGGGTGGAGCCCCGCTGACCGGGGCGGAGCGGACGAGTGGATCGGCCGGCCCCACATCCTCAGGCGCTCCGCATTCGCACACCATCACGATCACGACCTCGGGCAGGCCGGAATCATCGGGGCATCCGACCGAATCTCCGACCACGCATTCAGTGACGCCAACTACTCTAGGTAAACAGCTGATAACCTACGGTGCCATGCCGTCCCCCCTGCATGACACCCTCAACATGCTGTTCCGGCACCGGCCGCAGTTCGCCGTGGAGATGCTGCGCGACCACCTCGGCGTCGACGTGCCCGGCGGGCTTCCGGTCCAGGTCGCGAGCAACGACTTGAACGACCGCCCGTCCGTCGACCTGCGACCCGATGTCGTGATCACGGTCGGTCCCCGGCATTCTCCCCTTCACGCGATCGTCGTGGAGATTCAGCAGAGGGAGGAGCCGGGCAAGTTGCAGGCGTTGCCTCGATATGCCGCCGCACTGTGGTTGCAGTTGGCCTGCCCGATCACCGTGTTGATGGTCTGCCCGAAGGCCCGTACCGCCAAGTGGGCGGCCACACCGATCCGTACCAGCCTGCCCGGCTATACGCTGACCTGCCAAGTGATCGGTCCGGATCAGATCCCGGTTGTCACCGACGCGGCGGAAGCGGCGGCCCATCCGGAACTGGCCGCATTGTCGGTGATGGCTCACGGCGAACAGCCGCCGGTGATGGAGGCGTTCGTGGCCGCACTACGACGCCTACCCGATGAATACGCTCCGCAATACTATGAGTACGCATACCGACTCGCCACGCAGGCCGCCAGACAAGTCATGGAGAGAATCATGGAAACCACCACTTGGCCGGTCTACAGCCCCTTCGCCCGTCAGCACTACGGGAAGGGGCTCGAAGTCGGCCGTGCGGAAGGCCGTGAAGAAGGCCGTGAGGAAGGTCGCAGAAGAGGCCGGGCGGAGGGTGAGGCGAGGGCGGTGCTGACCATCCTGGAGGCGCGCCGCATTCCCGTCTCCGAGTCCGACCGCGCTTTCATCAGGGCCTGCACGGATCTGGGCCTGCTGGACCAGTGGGTACGACGCGCCGCCACCGCGACCTCCTCCGCTGACCTGTTCGCCGAGCCGCGAGAGTCCGATCAGTACGACGAATGAGCGCGGTCAGACGGATGCGCCGATGGTGGCGGAGTCCGCGAAATGCCGGTCACCGGTGCGTCAGTCGAGGGGTCGGGTCGTGGGCACCGCTGTAATTTGAAGTGTGGATCCACGGAGGCGGGTGCCGCGTACGGACACCGTGCTGGCGGACCCCCGGCTGGCCGCCGCCATCGAGCGACTCGGCCGCCCGGCGGTCAAGGACGCGGTCGCGCGGGCGCAGCAGCGGGTGCGGCAGGGCGAGATCGAGCCTGACGACGTGGCGGAAGTCGCGCTGGCGGCGTTGCCGCGGCACGCGACGAGCCTGCGTCCCGTGCTCAACATGACGGGCGTGCTGCTCCACACGAACCTGGGCCGTGCGCCGCTGTCCCCGGCCGCGGTCGAGGCGGTGACGGTGGCGGCGGGGGCGACGGACGTCGAGTTCGACCTGGACACCGGGGCTCGGGCACGCCGTGGACGCGGGGCCGCCGAGGCGCTCGCGCGGGCGGTGCCCGCCGCCGAGGGCGTGCACGTGGTCAACAACAACGCGGCCGCCCTCGTGCTGGCCGCCACCGCGCTCGCCGCCGGCCGGGAGATCGTGATCAGCAGGGGTGAGCTGGTCGAAATCGGCGACGGGTTCCGCATTCCCGACCTGCTCGTGTCCACCGGCGCTCGGCTGCGCGAGGTGGGCACGACCAACCGTACGAGCCTCGCCGACTACCGGGACGCGATCGGGGCGCAGACGGGGTTCGTGCTCAAGGTCCACCCGTCGAACTTCCGCGTCGAGGGCTTCACCGGCTCGGTCGAGGTGGCCGAGCTGACCGGGCTGGGTGTGCCCGTGGTCGCCGACATCGGCTCAGGCCTGCTCGACCGCGATCCTCTGCTGCCCGACGAGCCCGACGCGACGAGCATGCTGCGGGCCGGCGCCGACCTGGTCACCGCGAGCGGCGACAAGCTGCTCGGCGGCCCGCAGGCGGGCCTGCTGCTCGGCCGCCGCGACCTGGTCGAACGGCTCAGGAGGCACCCGCTCGCGCGGGCGCTGCGCGTTGACAAGCTGACGCTGGCCGCGCTCGAAGCTACGCTGCGCGGCCCCGAACCCCCCGTACGGCAGGCTCTCCACGCCGACCCGATCACTCTCGGCGAGCGGGCCGAGGCGCTGGCGAAGGCGATGTGCCAGGCGGGTGTGGACGCGGCGGCCGTGTCCACGGAGGCGACCGTGGGCGGGGGTGGGGCCCCTGGCGTGCGCCTGCCGAGCATGGCCGTGAGCCTGCCGGAGTGGCTGGCCGTGCCGCTGCGACGGGGTGAGCCGCCGGTCGTGGGCCGGGTCGAGGGAGGCCGTCTGCTGCTCGATCCGCGCGCCGTGCCGCAGGACCGGGACGGCGAGATCCTGGCGGCCGTGCTCAACGCGTCCGTGCTCAAAGCGGCCGGGTCGAAGGCGGCCCGTTGAAGGCCCCAGCTCCCGCCGCCCCCGGCTCAGGGGAGGGATGAATGCACGTCGTGGCCACTGCGGGGCACGTCGACCACGGCAAGTCGACGCTGGTGCGTGCGCTGACCGGGATGGAGCCCGACCGGCTGGAGGAGGAGCGGCGGCGCGGTCTCACGATCGAGCTGGGCTACGCCTGGACGGCCCTGCCGTCGGGGGAGCGGGTGGCGTTCGTCGACGTGCCCGGCCACGAGCGGTTCCTCGGCACGATGCTGGCTGGGGTGGGCCCGGTGCCCGCCGTGTTGTTCGTCGTCGCGGCCGACGAGGGGTGGATGCCGCAGTCGGAGGAGCATCTGGTCGCGCTGCGCACCCTCGGCGTACGGCACGGCCTGCTGGCCGTCACGCGAGCGGACCTCGCCGACCCCGGGCCCGCGCTGATGGACGCGCGTGACCGGCTGACGGAGGCCGGGCTGGGCGACGTGGAGGCCCTGGCGGTGAGCGGGCGCACCGGCAAGGGCCTCGACGGGCTGCGCACCGCGCTCGACCGGCTGGTTGCGGCGCTGCCCGCACCCGATCAGGACGCCCCCGTGCGGCTGTGGATCGACCGGGCGTTCAGCGTGCGCGGCAGCGGGACCGTCGTGACCGGCACGCTGCCCGCGGGCCGTGTGGAGGTCGGCGACGAGCTGGAGCTGGACGGCGAGCGGGTGCGGGTGCGCGCACTGGAGTCGCTGAAGGAGCACGTCGACTCGGTGACCGGGGTCGCGAGGGTGGCGCTCAACCTGCGCGGGCGGGTCGAGCCGCGACGCGGGCGCGCCCTCGTCACGCCCGGCGCCTGGACGACGACGGATCTGGCCGACGTGCGTGTGACGATGGCGGTGGGCGCGCGCGGGCCGCTGCCCGCGCGGCTCACCGCGCACATCGGCTCGGCGTCCGTGCCGTGCGAGGTGCGCCCGTTCGGCCCTGAGGCGGCCCGGCTGCGCCTGGCCAGGCCGCTTCCCCTGCACCTGGGAGACGCGCTGCTGCTGCGGGACCCGGGCCGCGGGCACGGCGAGCCGCGGGTGGTGGCGCGGGCGACCGTGCTCGACGTGCGGCCTCCGGAGCTGCGTCGGCGGGGTGCGGCCAGGGAGCGGGCGGACGCGCTGACGAGCTCGTCGGCGGACGCCGCCTCCCTCCTGCGTACGCATCTGCTGCTGCGCGAGGGCGAACTGCTAGCGATGGGCTGCGCGCCGGGGGGACGGCCGGTGGCCGCGGGCTGGCACGCCGACCCCGATCACTGGTCGGCGCTGTCGGCCCGGCTCCCTGAGGTCGTGCGGAGGTACGCCGCCGATCACCCGCTGGAACCGGGGATGCCGGTGGAGGCCGCCCGTCACGAGCTCGGCCTGCCCGACCGCGTGCTCGTGGCGGCGCTTGTACGGCCGCCGCTGACGGTGGCGGACGGGCGGATCACCACGGCGGGCGGCGTCCCGGCGGGGATCGAAGGGCTGCCCGCCCCGGTCGCGCGCGCGGTGCGGATCGTGCTGGACGACCTGGCCCGGGCGCCGTTCCGGGCGCCGGAGGCGGGGCGGCTGGCCGAGCTGGGGCTCGGGCCGCGCGAGCTCGCCGCCGCCGTACGCGCCGGGGCGCTGCTGCGCGTGGCCGACGGCGTGGTCCTCGCGGCCGGGGCCGATGCGCGGGCGGCGGCGCTGCTGGCCCGGCTGCCGCAGCCGTTCACGGTCAGCGAGGCCAGGAGCGCGCTCGGCACGAGCCGCCGGGTCGCGGTGCCGCTGCTGGAGCACCTCGACCGCAGGGGCCTCACCGAGCGGGTGGACGAGGTTCGCCGCCGGTCAACGTGAGCGGCCGGTCAACGTGAGCGGCCGGTCAACGTGAGGGGACGTCGCGCTTGCCGGCGGCGGGGTTGCCGGGGTCGACCCCGAAGCTGATGATCCGCTTCGGGTGCACGCGGATGATCGGACCGGGCGTCGGGGCCACCGAGTCGGCGGGTTCTGCGATCGCCTCGCCCCACCCGCGAATCTCCAGGCAGCGCACCTGCCAGGGATCGGCGGACAGGACGTCGTCCACCACGAACGCCACCTTGCCGTTGGCCAGCACGTTGCGGAACTTGCGGCTGGCCGCCATGCCGCCCCCGCCGATGTCGATCGCCCGCAGTTCACGGTTGTAGCGGAAACCGACCGGGCTGACCTGGAGGGTCCCGTTGGGCTGGAGCGTGGCGAGACGTCCGATCCGCTGGTCGTCGAGATACGCGATCTCGCGCTCTGTGAAGATCATGACACCATGATAATCATGTGATTGATTGACATTTGTCATTCAACTACTTGATTGGCTAGGGTGCGGCGCATGGCATCACCAGGACGGCGCGCACCACAGGAGCGTGGGAAGGCGGCCGAACAGACCCGCGAGCGGATCCTCACGGCGGCGGTCGAGGAGTTCGGCGCGAAGGGCTACGCCGGGGCCAGGACGGCCGCCATCGCGGCCAGGGCCGGAGTCAACCAGCAGCTCATCTCCTACTACTTCGGCGGCAAACAGGGGCTCGTCGAAGAGCTGCGCCGCAGGTGGGCGCATGCGCAGGAGACCAGGACGCCGCCCGCCGCGACGTACGCCGAGAGCGTGGCGGACCACCTCGACGCGACGCTGGACGACCCGGACTGGTCCAGGCTGGTGATCTGGCAGGCGCTTGGAGACAGCCCGGCCGCCGAGAGCGACGACGAGTGGGCGCGGGCGCAGCGGGCCCGGCTGCGCGACGCCGTAGAGCGGACCCGCCGCCGCCAGGAGGAGGGCGAGATCACCGGCGAGCTGGACGCCGAGTTCGTCCTGCTGGTCGCCTACGCCCTGGCCTTCGCGCCCATCGCGCTGCCCCGGATGGTCGAGGGGATCGCCGGCGTCGATCCGCTGTCGAAGGAATACCGCGAGTGGGTCGTCGGCCAGCTCGCCGCGATGACGAGGAGAAACCCATGAGCAGGACGGTCGTGTTCTCCGCGTACGGCGGCCCCGAGGTGCTGCGGGTCGTCGAGGTGGAGCCGGACGAGTCCCCGGCGGGGACGATCAGGGTCCGGGTGAGGGCGGCGGGCGTGCAGCCGTTCGACGCGCTGTTCCGCGGCGGGGGAGCGCACGCCTTTGTGCCCGCGACGTTCCCGCAGCGGCTGGGCAACGAGTTCGCGGGCGTGGTCGACGCCGTCGGAGAGGGCGTCACCGGTGTCGCCGCCGGCGACGAGGTCGTCGGCTGGGCGATGCTCGCGTCGTACGCCGAGCACGTCGTCGTCCCGCCGGACCAGGTGGTGCCGAAGCCCGCGTCGATGCCGTGGCCGGAGGCCGGCGTGCTGTCGGCGTCGGGACAGACCGCCGACACCGCGCTGGAGAGGCTGCGCGTCGGCGCGGGCGACACCGTGCTCGTGCACGCGGCGGCCGGCGGGGTCGGCACGTTCGCGGTGCAGATCGCGAGGGCGCTCGGGGCGACGGTCGTCGGCACCGCGAGCGAGCGCAACCACGCCTACCTGCGCGACCTCGGCGTGATCCCGGTGGCGTACGGCGAGGGGCTGGCCGAGCGGGTGCGGGCGGCGGCCCCGGGCGGCGTGGACGCCGCGCTCGACGCGGCGGGGACCGTGGAGGCGCTGGAGGTCTCGGCGGCGCTCGTGGCCGACCGCACGCGCGTGGGCACGATCGCCTATCAGCCCGCCGCCGACAGGATCGGCGTCCAGCGGCTCGGCACCGAGCGCTCGGCGGCCCGGCTCGGCCGGTTGACCGCGTTGTGGGAGAAGGGCGACCTGAAGGTGCGGATCCAGGAGGCGATTCCGGTGGAGGAGGTGGCGCGGGCGCACACGCTGATCGAGTCCGGCCACACCACGGGCAAGCTCGTCCTGGTCTTCTGAGCGCCTCCGCGCGCCGAGGGGCGTGGGGTCAGGCTTCGAGCTCACCGCCGAGAGGCGCGGCGGGGTAGCCGGGGACCCCGCCGCGGGCCTTCCACGGCTCGTGGACCAGGTCGGGGGGCAGGGACGCCAGTTCGGGGACGTAGTGCCGCACGTACTCGCCCTCCGGGTCGAACTTCCGCGCCTGCCGCAGCGGGTTGAGCTTGCGGTAGGGCCGGGTGTCGTTGCCCGTCCCCGCGACCCACTGCCAGTTGCCGCAGTTGTTCGGCATGTCGCCGTCGATCAGCCATTCGGCGAAGTGTTCCAGCCCGGCCCGCCAGTCGATCCCGAGCCGCTTGGTCAGGTAGGAGCCGGTCACCAGGCGCACGCGGTTGTGCATCCAGCCCTCGGTGAGAAGCTGGCGCATGCCGGCGTCCACGATCGGGACCCCGGTGCGGCCCTCCCGCCAGGCGGCCTCGGCCTCCTCGTCGCGCCGCCACTCCACGTCCCTGGCCCGGTAGTCGCGCCGGCCCATCTCGGGGAAGGCGTTCACGACCTGGTAGTGGAAGTCGCGCCAGCACAGCTGCCTGACGTACTCCTCGCCGCCCGGCCGTTCGCGGGATCGGTCCACCACCTCCAGGGGCGACAGGCAGCCGAAGTGGAGATAGGCGCTGAGCATCGAGGTGCGCCCCGCCATCCGGTCACGCGTCTCGGCGTAGGCGGCGAGGCCCTCGCCCACCCACCGCTCCAGCCGCCGCCGTGCCTCGCTCTCCCCGCCCCGCACGATCCCGTACGGCGAGGAGGGCGGCTCGGGCAGGGCGCCGGGATCGACGCCGGGCGGCAGGCACAGGCGCCGGGGCGCGCCGAGCACGGGGCGTCGCGCGGTGTCGGACCAGGCCCGCCAGTAGGGCGTGAAGACCCGGTAGTGGCTGCCGCCTGCGGGCCGCAGCGCGCCGGGAGGCACCACGGTCACGCCGGGGAACAGGCGGAACTCCAGCCGGTGGGCCCGGCACTCGTCCGCGAGGCGCCGTTCCCGGCGTCGCGCCAGCGGGCTGACGTCCTCGCTCGCCCAGATCGCCGACGCGCCCGCCTCCCCGGCCACCCGTACGGCTTGGGCCACCGGGTCGCCGTGCCGTACGACGAGGTCGCCGCCGAGCGAGCGCAGGGACGACCGCAGGTCGTCGAGCGACGCGTGGAGGAAGTCGCGGCGGTGCCTGGCCGCGATCGCGGCGTCGAACACGAACAGCGGAACGACCTGCCGGGCCACGGCGGACGCCTCGCAGAGCGCGGGATGATCGTGAATTCGCAGGTCCCGGTTGAACAGCACGACGACGGTCTCCACGCGTACCCCTTCGTGGCAGATCCGGCCGGCGGTTGCGGCTCCCGGGTAAATCGCGAGATCGTTTCGCCGAGGCCGGGCTGCTCCACCCCGAGACCGGCCGTACGCACGGTGTAATGTCGGGATAGTGCGGAAAGCTAGTTATTCCCCATGGATATGAAAGCTATTCACATCGGATGTGTCTATCGGATGTCCGGGGAAAGACGAGCGTGGTAACCCTTGCGCCGCTGGATGCGCCCGATGGGCGGAAACGGCATGAAAGGCCAGGTCAGCTACGCACCGAGGGGGGTCGAGGCGGTGGAATCCGGGACTTCTGCAGACAGGTGGGAAGGCGTTAACGGGCACCTGTACTGGGTGCCTTTCGGATGACCATATCAGTGTTATTTGCGGCTTATCCTCAACTCGCGATTTCTATGGTTCTTTTCCTTCCCAACACATCGCAGTCAGTCTAAGATCTCGTTCTATGTATCGGTATGCATCAAGATTTCCAGTTAGGCAAGTGGGACGCCTATGTTCCAGTGATGCTCTGGCCGAACATGACGCAGCCGCCCTCACCCGGTTCCGGTGCGCATGAGCCCGCCCGCCGGGGATTTGACGCTCGACCCCGGCAGGGGGATGGCATGGGTGGACGAGCACGGCGCCCACCTCGTCGACTACGCCTCCTGTCACCTCGAGCCCGCCCCCATGCTCGCGGCGGTGATCGCCGCGCTTGAGTCGTGCGCCGCCCGCGAACGGCCCGGGAACGTTTCAGACCGCGCCCTGCTGCTTTCCGCGCTGCGCCGTGAGTGCGCCACCGGCCCGGGGCGGGGATTCCTGCCCGGGCCCGGTTCCGGCGGTCCCGACCCCAGGGCGGTACGGCGTGCCTGGAGCCTGGCGGACTCCCTGGGCGCCGAGGCGCTGCGCCTGCTCTACCGCCACGAACTCCCGCTGCGTGATCTCGTCTACGTGCTCGCCCTGCCGGTCAAGGAGGCGGGCAGGCTCATCGCGCGCACCCAGGACGTGGTCGAGATTCTCGTGAGCGGCCTGGACGGGCTCGCCAGGAACCGCCCGATCTGCCCGGAGCTCGGTCCGCTGGCCGCCGACGTCTTCCCGGACGAGCACGCCGAGGCGGCCGATTTCGGGACCGCGCGTACGACCCTGCTCCGGCACATCGTGACCTGCGTGGTGTGCAAGCGGCCCATCAACATCCGATACACCGTGCCGCAGATCCTCTCCCGGCCTCCGGTCGCGGACCTCACGGCCGACACCAGGCAGCGAATCCTGGACGCGCTCGGCAGGGCGGGTTCCGCCCGGGCCGACCGGTCGGCGCACCGGCCTCCCTCGTCGTTCGGTGTGCCGCTCGCCGCCCCGGTCAACACCGCTCCGGTCAACACCGCTCCGGTGAACACCGGTCCTGTGCACAGTGCCCCTGTCCACACGGGCCCTGTGCGCGGTGCTCCTGGCAACACTGGTCCGGCCGCGCGGCATGAGTCGCCGCCGGTGTCCGTCCCCCCACCGCGTACGGTCGCCCGGGGCACCCCCACGACTTCGCCCGACTCGGATCCGCCGACGGCCGTGCCCCGCGAGGAGCCCGGCCGTCCGTCGCGGGACGACACGACGGACAGGCATGACCGGGCCGGCACGGACGACCGGGAGCACGCGGGGCCCGGCAGCCCGGTCCCGCCACCGCAGCCGGGAACCGCGCGTCCTTCCGGCGCTCCCCCCGGGCTCGGGTTGCCGGAGCGTCCGGTGCGGCCCATCTCGCAGGAGGACACCCAGCCCGGACTCGCGTGGCCGCCGAGGGCGTCGAGGTCACGCGCCGCGCACCGGCCCGCACCGTCCCCGGGCCCTGCGGGTTCCGCGGGTTTGCCCCGGTCGCCGGAGGCGGCCGGGATGCCCGGGCACGCCGGGATGGCGAACCCGGCCCAGGGTCCGGCCGCCGCACTGCCGCCGGGGCAGGACACGCCTCTCTACAACGCGCTGCTCTCGCAGATCAGGGAGCGGGAGGCCCTGGCGCGAGCCGCCGAAGCCGTCCCGGCCCCTGCGGACGGCAGCGGCGCTATCGGCGGCACCGGCGTCGTCGTCGGCGATGTCCCGGACGCCCAGGGGGAGGCGGAGTCCGGCAGGCCCCTCGCCGGCACGCAGATCAGGATCGTCCAGGTGCTGGCTCGGGTCGGCACGCTGTTACGTGCGACCGCCCTGCGGATCATCATCGTCGTCGTCGCGGGAGCGGCGGGAACGGTGACGGGGATCAACCTCTTCGCGCCCGCGCCCCCGTCCCAGAAAGGCGCGCTGGAGGCGAACGCCGCGCAGACCTCCGCCGATCCCACAGGAGTGGGGGCGGGAACGGCCGCCGGCCCCACGGCAGGCGCCGCGGCGGCGGGCGGTGACGCGGCAAGTACGGCGGGCACGGCCTCGGGCGCGCCGCAGGCCACGGTGACCGCGGCCGCCGCGCAGCCCGGCGACGACAAGACGGCCGGAGACGCGACCGGAGACAAGGCAGCCGGGGACGCGACCGGCGGCGCCACAAAGCCCGGCGGACAGGACACCCCCGTGCCCCCGGGAGGCTTCCTGATGGGGGCCTGGGGTGTCCAGCCGCCGTCCGCCATCACGCTCGACGCGTTCGGGCAAGGCACACTCACCCTCTCGACAACCTCTGGAAAGCCCGTGAAATGGCGGATATCGGCTCCCGGCCTCGTGGTCGAGCCGTCCAGTGGAACGCTCAAGCCCGGGCACACCGCCGTGCTCACCGTGCGCGCGCTGCGCGTCCGCTACTGGTGCGGGGCACCCTCGCCCGTGTCCGCGCCGGTCGAACTGCACGGCCCGAAGGGCAAAGGCACCGCCACCGTGCGATGGAGCACCTGCTGACCGCCGCCCCCGTTCCCTCACGTCCTCGGTGAAAGGACCCGACATGACAGAGATCCACACTTCGGTGCCTACTCCCGCCGAGCAGTTCCCGGAGAGCGTGCCTCTCACGGCGGAACACCTCTTGACCAACCGCCGTACCGAGCCCACCGGCGGCTGGCGGCGGCTCGTCTACCAGCTCTCCGGCGGCCGGATCATCCCCTCCGAGTCCGCGTCGGAGGTGGAACGCCGCACGCTCATCGCGCACGCCCAGACACCCGTCGCCAGCGGTCATCACAGGATCGCGGTCATGAGCCTCAAGGGCGGGGTGGGCAAGACCACGACGACGGCGGCGCTGGGCAACACGCTCGCCTCACTGCGCGGTGACCGGGTGATCGCCATCGACGCCAACCCCGACAGGGGGACCCTCGGCATCAAGGTCAAGTCGGAGACCGCGGCGACGATCAGGACGCTCCTGGCCGAGGCGCCGCACATCGTGCGGTACGCCGACGCCCGCGCGTTCACCTCGCAGTCGTCCGCACGGCTGGAGGTGCTCGCCTCCGACACCGACCCGGCCGTCAGCGAGGCGTTCGACGCGGAGGACTACCGCACGGTCGCCAATCTGATCGAGCGCTACTACTCGATCTGCATCACCGACTGCGGCACCGGGCTCCTGCACGGCGCGATGGGCGCCACCCTGGAGCTCGCCGACCAGATCGTGCTGGTCACCATGGTCGCGGTGGACGGCGCGAGCTCGGCCGCCGCGACCCTCGACTGGCTCACCGCCCACGGCCACGGCCACCTGGTCAAGAACGCCATCGTCGTGCTGAACGCGGTCGAGCCCAAGTCGCACGTCGACGTCGACCTGCTCGAACGCCACTTCTCCGGGCGCTGCCGCACGGTGGTGCGGGTGCCGTTCGACCCCCACCTGAAAGAGGGCGCCGAGGTCGACCTCGCCAGGCTGCGGCCCACCACCCGCGGCGCGTACCTGCGTCTCGCCGCCGCGGCCGGGCAGGCGTTCGGGCAGCGGACGGACCGGAGCAAGTAGTGGGACCGGTCATCCCCGATCCGGCGCTCGACTGGGACCTGGGACCACCACGACGGTGGGATCCCCGGCATCTGGTCGTCGCCATCGCGGGGGTCGTCACCGTGATCGCCGTCGCGGTGATCGTGCTGCAGACGCGGCAGGTGGAGGCGCCGTCACCCGCGCCGGCGCGCGTCGCCGCGCCGACCGTCGAGATGGCGGAACCGGCCGGTTTCGAGGGCGACGGTGGCTACCCCGTCGGTTTCCCCCAGACCGAGGTCGGGGCGGCGTCCGCCGCGGCCGCGGCCCTGGAGGCCGCCTGGACGCTCGACGTCGGCCAGGCCGAACAGGCGGCGGCGCTGTACGCCCCGCCTGACCAGCGTGAGGAGGCACGCGAGGGTGCGCGCGACGCCGTACGCGGCTGGCGGGAGACCCTCGGCCTCCCCGTGGAAGGCGATCTTCCCGCCGGGGCGGCCCTGCGTACGCAGACGATCGGCGTCCAGTGGAAGGTCCGCTCCGAGGACCAGGTGCAGGTCTCGGTCCTGGTCCAGGTGACGGCGACCAAGGGGGCCGGCGCCACCGGCCCCGTCTATTCCAGTCCCTACGCCATGAGCCTGCTCATGGCCTGGAAACCCGATATGCGCGGCGCGGACAAGGGCGACTGGGTGAACATCCCCGACCCGACGCCTCCGTCCGTGCCCGCAGCCGCTCTCCCCGGGACGCCCGAGTTCGCCGCGGCGGGCTGGAAGTCCCCCATCGGTCCCCGGCCCACTCCCTAGATCGAGGAAGAGCCCTCCATGACCCCCCGAGTATCCACCCGGCGCGCCACCCTGGTCTCCGGCCTACTCCTGGCCGCGGTCTCCGCGACCGCCGGCGCCGTCGTCGCGCAGCCCTGGGCCGCGGCGGCCGAGCCCGGCTTGGACGCGCCTCCATCCGTGGAGGGCGCCGGCCCCGTGGCCGCGTCCTCCTCCGACGAATCCGCGGACGCGTCCGCGGATTCGTCATCCTCGTCCTCCTCTTCTGATTCCTCTTCTGATTCCGTCTCGGACTCCTCCTCCGGAGGCTCCGGGAGCGCACCACAGCAGGCCGCGCCCGACCCGCAGCCGGTGAACAAGGCGGGCTCCGGCTCGTCGGGCGGTTCCCATCACTCGTCGGGCGACTCCGCCGGTCCTCCCGGCCCGGCTCATGACGACTCCTCCGGTGTCGCGTCGGGCAGCGGCGGGAACGCACCCGGCGGGAAGGCGTCCGACGGCGCGGGGAACGCGTCCGGCGGCGACGCCGGGCCGAACGTCGCGGTGGAAAAGAAGGCCGGCCCCGATTCCTCCGGTGACTCGACCAGCCAGGACTCCGCCGGGGGTTCGGGCGGCGCCTCGGGCAAGTCGCACGACTCCGGCGGGTCCGCCTCCGGATCGTCCGGTGGGTCCCTGGGCGCGGGTTCCCCCGACGCGTCGACCCGGGACCGGGCGGGTCACGAGTCGCGCAATCGGGACGCCGGCGACCGAGGCCACGACCGAGGCCACGACAGAGGCGATCGCACGGCCCGCGAGTCCCGTGACCACACCAGAGGAGACCGGGCGACCGGCACCTCAGGTCACACCGGAGGCTCCACCTCGCCGGGTGGCACGGCGAAGCAGGGTGGCACGGCGAAGCAGGGTGGTGCGGCGAAGCCGCCCGCCCCCTCAGAGAGCAGCGCTCTCGCGAAGAAGGCTCAGCCGACGCCGAATGGGCAGGAGAAGCCGGAGCCGAGCGGCGGGCCCGGCACCACCCAGACCCCACAGCCGACGGCCACCACCTCAGCACCGGGACAGGGTGAGGGGGCGCCGGGGCCGACCGCGAGCGGCGCACCCACCGCGACCTCCGGCCCCGCCGAAACCCACAAGCCCGCCGAAACCCAGAACCCCGCAGAGACCCACGCTCCGGCGGGGCCCCCCGCACCGGCCGAGAGCGAGGCTCCCGCGCCCGCGCCGAGCGGGGTCACCGCCACGGCGACGCCGGAGATCACCCCGGCGCCGGCCGTCTCGGTGAGCGTCCCGCCCGACCAGGGCACGACGCCGAGCGTCCAGCCGAGTTCCACGGTCACGGAGAAGCCGGCCGACCAGTCGACATCAGAGCCCGGCGACAAGCAGACGACCGAGCCGACAGACACATCCAGCGAGAAGCCCACAGACAAGCCGACAGACAAACCCAGCGACAAGCCGACGGCCACGGCCAAGCCCCCGGCCAATCCGCCGGCCAAGCCCCCGGCGCGGAAGCCGCAGCCTCGGGCGACCGCGGCCGTCACCTCGACCGCGCTGCCCACGGCCGCCCCGGCCGCCGGTTCCTCGGCGCCGCGGGCCGCGAACGGCTCCGCGAGGTCGGCACGGACGACCTCCCAGGCCGCGCCGGGGCTTCCGGGCCGTTCGATCTGGGGGATCCCCCGGCCGGAGCTCACCGAGCGTGCCCTGGCGGCTCCGGCGGGCGCGCAGCCGCCGGCCGCGTCCCTGGTGATCCCCGGATATCTGCCGCTGCCGCCGCTGGTCGCGCACACGCGGCACGAGTGCGGGGACGCGGGGGCGACCGACTGCTGGAGCCTGGCGCCCTGGCGGAGCCGTACGTCCGGGCATTCGCCCGCGTTCCCCGGCGGCGAACAGGTGGCCGGTACGGCGACGCCGCGATGGGCCTTCGCCCCGCCGAGCGCCAAGGCGGAGGCCGCCGCTACGCCGGGCGTGCCCGGCGCGTTCACCGCACCGTTCACCGCGCCGTTCGCGGCATCGGTGTTCGCGGCGGACGGATCGGCGGTCAGCGGATCGGCGGTCAACGGGTCGGCGGTGAACGCGTCAGCGGTGGAGCGGGCCGGGTGCTGGGCCTTCAGCCCTTCCGCCCACTGCGCGCGATGGGACTGACCATCCGTCGCCGACCAGGTGTTATGCCGTCACCGTACCGGGCAGGCTGCTCCGCATGGAGCCCATGGCGGAGGACCCGGCCACGGTGACGGCGGTCACGGTGACCCCATGCGAGGACGGCCCGCTGCTGGTGCGCGGGCCGTTCACGTTGACGACGCAGGACGGGCGGCGCATCGACCCTGGCAGGGCCACGGTCGCGCTGTGCCGCTGCGGCCGGTCCTCGGCCAAGCCGTTCTGCGACGGCTCCCACAAGGCGGTCGGCTTCCGGGCGACGAGCGAGCCCGACCCGCCCGCCTGACGGGCGGCCGGGGGCGCGGACCAGATCAGCAGGGCAGGCGGCCGGACGCGGTTCCGACGGCGAGCGCGCGGCGACGGAGCCGGCGCGTCGAGTGGGCGGCCGTTCGCAGGCGCCGTCCGGCGTACGGCACGCCGCCGAGCAGGAGCCTGGCGGCCAGGGCCGCCCAACTGCAGGTGGCGCGTTCGGCGACCCACACCGGGGCGAACAGGCTGGACGTGGCGGGGAAGACCCGGCGGCCCCCGGCGCGGCGGCGTCCGATCTCGGCCAGGCCGACCACCATCGCGGCGCCCACCGCGATCAGCCCCGGCCTGCGCCGCCACAGAGCCACCCCCACGGAGGGGAGGACGGCGAGGAAGGCCGCCATCCGTACGGGCTGGGCCAGGTCGTCGTACGCCTGCCGGACCCGCTGGGACCAGAACCGCCGGGTGCCGGGCGGCAGCCGCCGCACATAGAGGTCGAGCGGGCGGACCTCCCGCCCGCCGTGGGCGCGGACGGTGCGGATGAGCTCAAGGTTCTCGAACAGCACGTCGCCGTCGTAGCCGCCCATCCTCTCGAACGTCGAACGGCGCACGCCGAACGTCCCCGGGTAGTCCGCGCCGAGGCCGCGGTTGAGCAGGGTGCGGGCACTGTCCCAGCGGGCGTGCCAGGGGAGCGGGTGGAAGTGGTTCTGCGGGCGGACGAGGTCGGCGTGGCCGAGCAGGGCGTGGACCCGGGCGAGCGCGTCCGCGTCGTAGCGCACGTCGTCGTCGGCGATGACGACGTGCTCGCCGCGGACGCGGCGCATGCCGGTCAGCACGCCCGCCACCTTGCCGTTCGCGACCCGCAGGTCGTCGTCGGGCCGCACGTGCTCGGCGACGACGCCGCGCCACGCGCGCGTGTGCCGTTCGAACAGGGGCGACGGCGAGCCGTCGATCACCACGATCCGGGCATGCCGGGCCAGGCCGCGCAGATAACCGGTCAGCTCCGCGAGGCCCGCGTCGTGGTCCCAGCGCAGGGGCAGCACGTAGTCGAGCGCCGCGCCGACGTGGCCGGGGCCCGGCCCGGCGGAGGCGGGCGGCCGCACGAGGCGAGACGGCACGAGGCGAGACGGCACGAGGCGAGACGGCACGAGGCGAGACGGCACGAGGCGAGACGGTGCCTGCGAACGGCGGCCGAGCGTGGTCACGGCGTCGCCACCTCGGCGTCCGCACGCCACAGGGAGGTGCGTCCCTCCCGCCAGCGGCCCAGCAGGTGCTCGGCGAAGAGCCGGTCGAGGGTCAGCGCGCAGGCCGCGCCGAACAGGATGTCCCCGGCCAGGGCCGGATGCTCGGCGGCGAACGCGCCGCACATGTCGTGCGCGGCGATCTGCTCGTGTACGGCGTCGGCCTGCACGTGCTCGTCGTAGTAGCGGCGCGTGCCCGAGTCCCCGCCCAGCCGTCGCAGGCCCTGGCTGTAGCGGCGGTTGGGGATCGACGAGGTCATCTCGAACGCCGCGAGGTGCCCGAGCAGGGCGGCCCGGTGGCGGCGGTGCAGCCCGAACAGCGACATCACGTTGCTGATCGCCAGCGTCACGCCGGGAACGCTGCCCAGGTAGGCGCCGTAGGCGTCGTCGAGGCCGAGCCCCCGCATGGTCGCGCGGAACAGTTCGGAGTGCATGCGTTCCGGCCTGCCCCCGCCGTACTCGTCGGACTGGATCTCCACGAGCGCGGCCTTCGGCCTGCCGAGCAGGCGCGGGATGCCCCAGGTGTGGGGGTCGGCCTCTTTGAGCTGGTAGACGGAACGGTGGATCACGAACTCGCGGAACAGTTCCGCGTCGGCTCCCGACCGCAGGAACGCCGACAGCGAGGGGCCGTCGTCGGCCGCCACCAGCGCCGCCAGGGCGCGGGGCACCTCCCGCGGCGGGGGAGCGGCCGGGCGGGGGACGCGCCGGGTCAGCCAGCGCCAGAAGCCGCCTTCCAGGCGCTCCCGCAGGGCCAACACCGACGGGTTCCACTCCCAGCGGTCGTCGACCTCGTCGAAGCCCTGGTAGTGCAGCTCATAACAGGCGAAGAGCGCGAGCTGGACGTCCTCCCCGGCGCCGTACGGGACGGTGGACGGCGGGTCGAAGTCGTGCGGCGGCCGGGTCAGCTCCGCGAAGAGCCGGTCGGTCAGCGGGCCTCGGGGCGCGGGCAACTGCATCAGCTCTCCAGCAGGCGGTAGACGGACACATGGGCGCGGCTGTCGTCGGTGAACGGAGCACCGGACCAGTCGGCCCAGCGGTGCTCGCGCTCCATCCCGGCGAGGCGGGCCATGAGATCCAGCTCGCACGGCCAGGCGTATCGGTGGTTGGCGGGCAGCAGCCGCAGGCCGTCCGGGGTCATCCGCAGCCGCGTGGTGTGCATGAACTGCCCGGCCGGGCTGAGCCGGGCGGCCTCCACGACGACCTCGTCCTCGCCGAGCGACAGCAGCCGCAGCGCCGTCCGGTCCCGGAAGGCCCCCGGGTCGGGCACCCATGCCTCGACCACGAAGCGCCCGCCCGGCCGCAGGTGGGCCGCCGCGTTGCGGAAGCACCGCACCTGGGCGTCCTGGGAGGGCAGCGCGAAGACGGTGTTGAAGACCAGCAGGACGAGCGCGAACCTTCCCTCGACGCGCACCTCGGAGAAGTCGCCCACGGTCACCGGGATGCGGTCTCCGCCGGGCTTGTCCCGCAGGACCGCCACCATGTCGGCGGACCCGTCGACACCCGCGACCGTCAGGCCGCGCGCGGCGAGGGGGAGCGCCAGCCTGCCGGTGCCGATGCCGAACTCCAGGACGGGTCCTCCCTGGGCCAGCAGGAAGACACGTTCGACCGCGGGTCCGGTGGGCAGCCGCTCCACCATGTCGTCGTAGATGTCCGCGATGGTCCGCCCGTACGCGGCGGCGTCAAACTCCCCCATGTGTTCCCCCTGCCTCGCGGGGGCGGCCCGGCCGTCATGTCACGCCCCCAGGTCACGGGCCACCGTGTCGAGCCGGTCCGCGAGCTCGCCGAGCCGCAGGTCGTCCACCGGGTCGTCTCCCACCAGGTCCTTCAGGTCGCGCCTGCTGGCGATCACCAGGCCCTCGGCCCGTTCCGCGGGCACGACCTCGCACCGCCCGCCCACCAGCACCAGCGTCGCGTCGGGCGACGGCGACTCCAGCAGCGCACGGACCTCGTCCCGGCCGACGACCCTCATGACGACTCCCTCCGTCCCGATCGCTCCGTCCCGATCGCTCCGTCCCGATCGGTTCCCTCCGCCTACCCCCGCCACCTGGCCGTACACGCCGGCGATTACGGCGCGTCCGTGGGCAGCAGCGTGCCGAGAGGCCCCAGGTCGAGGTTGAGATCGGACGGTGAGACGTCGAACCGCTCGCACAGCTCGGTCATGGTCTCCTCCAGGCGCATCAGCGTCAGGCCCAGCGTCTCGACCTGCTCGTCCGACAGGTCGCCCTGGTCCATCCGCCGGATGGCCTGCCGTTCCACGAGCTGGCGCACCAGCTCGACGAGCGTCAGCACGAGGCGGCTCAGGTCGCGCCGCACCGCTTCCGGGTCGGTGTTCAGCCGCCAGGGGGCCGTTCTCGCGGTCTCCTCCACGCCGCCCGCGCCCGCTGTGCTGTCCGTCTCGGCGGGCGCGCCCACCCGCCACGGTCCCTCCGGGGTGTCCCACGCTCCGTTCCCGTTCATCCCCGCTCTCCCTCCTGCCGCGGCCGACGCCGCCCGCTCTCCGCGTCCGGCTCGCCGAGCGGGTCGAACGGCTCGGTGCCGCGTACGGAGCCGAGCAGCGCACGCAGGGAGATGCGGACGAGGTCGATGTCGGCGATCGACAGCACGATGTCGCCGGTGATCACCACGCCCCCCGCGAGCAGCCGGTCGAGCAGGTCGACGAGCGCCACGCGCTCGGGCGGCAGGCGGCCCCCCGCGGCGAGGGCCTCCCCCCGCCGCTCCGGCAGGTACGCCGGGGTGCCGCCGGGCGTCATCGCGTGTCTCCGGAGCGGCTGGCCTCGAGGTCGATCGAGGTGAAGGAGTAGGGCGCCCACGGGCCGGTGAGCTCGACGTCCAGGAACCGGTCGGGGAAGCCGCCGAGCACGGCGGCGAGTTCCTCCTCGCGGGCCGGGTCCACGAGGTAGGCGCCGTTGAGCACCATCGCCTCGCTCCGCCCGGACAACTTGGGGTCCTGCGGGCGGTGGCGGCGGCTCGCCACCGCGACCCGCGCCAGTTCGGCGTGCAGGCGCTCAGCCCGTTCCGCCGCCGCGCGCCACAGGTCCTCCCTGCCGCGCAGGTTCTCCTTCTTCCTGCGCAGGTACGCCATGCCGGGGTTCTCGTCACCGGTCGTGGCCGTGGTAGTGGTGGCAGAGGGCTCCGGGGTGGCGGGCTGCCTGCGCAGGTACGCCTTGACGCCCCACTCGCGCCGTCCCGCGACCCGCGACAGGATCTCGGCGAAGTCGTCGTGCAGCCGGTCGAGCAGGTCGCGCACCTGTTCCTCGCCCGAGTAGACGGTCACTAGGCGCACGGGTGCCGTCGGCCCGGCCGCCGCCAGCGTCTCGACGACCCGGTGGTGGGCGCGGGCGACCTCCTCCACCCATTGGAGGTCCTCCAGCGAGCGGCGCAGCGGTTCCTCGCCGAAGCGGTCGAGCGGCACGTCGCTGACGTGGGCCACGAGCCCGCCGCGGGGAACGGGCCGCACCTCGGCGTCCATGACGCCGCGCAGGTTACGAGGGGGCTGTCCCTCGGGCGTCACCGCGTACAGGTAGAGCCCCCGCGGGTGCCCGTTCGCGGCCGGGCGGCTCTCACTCACGACCCGGCTCCGTTCCCGAAGGACGGCCGGGCCGCCGGGCGGGGGCCCCGGCCTCGCGCTCGCCCGAGCGTTCGCCCGAGCGTTCGCCCGAGCGTTCGCCCGGTTCGAGTTCCGTCCGCTCCTCCCAGGCGAGCAGGCGTTCCTCGACCGCGCTCAGGCGCTCGCGGAGCCGCCGGTTCTCCTCGACCAGTTCGCGGTCCTTGCCGCTGAGCCACGGGTCGCGCTCCCACCAGTCGATGCCGATCTCCCGCGCGGTGTCCACCGAGGCGATGACCAGCCGCAGCTTGATGGTCAGCAGTTCGATCTCCAGCAGGTTCACCCGGATGTCGCCGGCGATCACGATGCCCCGGTCGAGCACGCGCTCCAGGATGTCGCCCAGGTTGGTCGACTCCCGGCCCATCACGGGCGACGGCGCGTACGACTCGCGCATGACGGGACGCGAGCGGGGATCGGTCATAGGCCACCGCCGTAGGCGCCGGTGCCGCGCCGGTAGGTCCTGGTGCGCCGGTAGGCCAGGAGATTCCCCTCGTCGTCCACCTGGCACTCGTAGATCGACAGCATGTCGCCCGAGGACGGGATCCTGCGGTCCTCGACGACCTCCACGTCCACCAGCCAGCCGTTCTCCACGGGTTCCACCGACGTGACCCCCTCGGTGTCCTTGGCCGTCAGGTCCGCGATGTAACGCAGGCCGAGCCGGCCGGCGGACGCCGCGTTCAGCGCGGCCCGGCGCCGGCGCGGCTCGGCCCTCCGCCCACCCGTGTCCTCGTCCTCGTCCTCGTCGTCCGACGCGTCGTACGGCCCGTCCTCCCCGGCGGGCACGCCGGAGGAGGCCCGCCGCCGGGCGTCCTCGTCGTACCGGGCTCTCCACCGGGGAGGCATGCGACGCTCACCCCCTCCGCGGGCCGCTCATGAGCCTGAGGATCTCCTCCACGGCCTGGGCCTCCTCCTCTTCTGAGATCCGGCCCGAGCGCCTGGCCTCCTCGACGGCCTCCAACCGGCGCCGGACCGCCGCCGGATCCCTGAGCTCGTGCTCGACCTGCTTCTGGATCAGCTCGCCCAGCCGGATCACGCCGTGGACCGGGGCGAGCGGCCACGTGAACAGCGCACTGATCAGTCCCACGGCGGCATCCCCCTTACGAGTCAGGTGGTGACGAAGTCGTACGGCGCCATCGGCCCGAGCAGGCGGACCTCGACCCGGTCGCCCCACTCGGAGCGCAACTCCCCGACGGCACGGGTGAAGTCGGCCTGGCGGTCGTTCTCGACGAGGAACGCGACGTGCGCGGCGTCCCGCTCATGGCTGGGGTCGCGGACGACCACGCCGTCGCAGAACGGCTCGAAGCGTTCGATGACGGCCTGCGTGTCGGCCTCGCGCTTCGCGGCGATGATCTGGGTGATCAGCTCGCCGAGCCGGATCCTCTCGCTCCGCGTCACCTCTTCCGGCAACTGCGCGATCCGCTCGCGCAACTGCCTGGCCTCGGCGTTCCCCGTCAGGATCTCGATCAGCACCGGCTGCTCGGCGTACCGCGCCTTGAGGACGAACTGGGCGCGCCCCTCGATCTGCTTGAGGGCGGCCGCGAACGAGTCGTGGTGCGGGGCCAGCAGTTCCTCGACGACCGCCTCGGGCGTGGTCATCACCGCGCCGAACCGCAGGGGGAGCACGGGGACCTCGGCCGCGGCCTCGTCGAGCAACTGCTCGTGGGCCACCAGGTCCTGCGCGCGGCCGAGGGGGCGGTCCGCGTCGACGTCGCTCACCAGAGCGGCGATCTCGCCGTGGCGGACGACGGTGACCCGGCCGGGGGGCTCGCCCACTCCGACGGCCTCCTCGTCGATCTCCACGTCCTCGGGGAGGATGCCGTAGACGTAGCACGCGGTGGTGCGCCGGGGCGCCTCGGCCCGGTCACCGGTCCCGGACTGCCTGGTGGAGCCCGACATCAGTCCTCCTCCCTGGTGCGACGGCGGGCACGCGGGGCGGGCCGCTCGTCGGCGTAGCTCGCCAGCATGTCCTGCAGCTTCTCTCCGGCCGCCTCGATCACGCCCTGGGCCACGCCCTTGGACTTGCCGCGCGCGATGCTCTGCGGCGCGCTCGACAGGAGGTCGGGCAGCCCCTGTTGCTGGGATGCCAGGTCCAGCCGGTTCACCGCCTCGGCGAAACGGAGATAGGTGTCGACGCTCGCGACGACCACGCGTACGTCGATGGTCAGAATCTCGATTCCGACCAGTGAGACCCGGACGTAGGCGTCGATCACGAGGCCCTTGTCCAGGATCGTGTCGATGACGTCGGCCAGGCCCGATCCCGACGACCGGCCCGGCAGTCCGCCGCCACCCGCTGGTGGCACGGCTACCGTCATGCGCTTCCCCTCCTCGACTGTGTGTTGTGTGCGATCAGCGGCCGCGTACGGCCGCTACTGCGCGGGCCGGCGGCGCCGGATCAGCGGACGGCGCGCGGGTTCGCGCGACTCGCCCTTCTCCTCGGGCTCCTCGCCCCCGCGCGTCTGCTCGCCCCCGCGCGTCTGCTCGCCCCCGCGCGTCTGCTCGCGCCCGCGGGCCTCGCCGCGGGACTGCCCGGCCTCCGCTCCGCGCCGCCGTTCGGGTGCGCGCGTGCCGCGCTCATCGCGTTCACCGCGCTCCCCGGGCCCGGCCGGGCGCCTCCGGGTGGCCGCGGGCCCGCCCTGCCCGCCGGCGGCGGCTCCGGCGTACGCGGGCGTGCGTGCCCGCTCCCGCTCCCGCTCGTACGGCTCCTCCTCCTCCTCGGAGGGCTCTTCCTCGGCGAACTCCTCCTCGCCGGGCTCTTCCTCGTACGGCTCCTCCTCTTCTGTCGGTTCCTCTTCGACCTCCGCTGCGCTCTCTTCGGCGCCCTCCTCGCGTTCGCGCTCCTCGCGCAGCGCCGTCTCGTGGTCCTTGACGACCTGGCTGTCGCGGATCTCGCCCCGCCAGCCCTCGACGTCGTCGGGGTTCAGCAGGGCGCTGGTCATGACATGCCGTCTGAAGTGCTTGAACTCGAGCCGGACCCGGCGGCCCTGGGCCCGCCACAGGTTCCCCACCCGCTCGAAGAGACCCTGCGGGTGATACTCGACGACGAGGAGGACCCGGGTCAGTTCTGGGGAGATCTCGTGGAAGGTCACGCTGCCGTCCGGGTAGCCCTTCGGCCCCTGGGAGCGCCAGATGATCCTGCTGTCGGGGACCTGCTCGACGATGGTCGACTCCCAGGTGCGGTGGGACCAGAAGATCTGGGCCTTCCATCCGAGCTTCTCGTCGGACTTCTGCTCGACGGTCTCGACCTTCTTCATGAAGCCCGGCCAGTCCTCGAACTGCGTCCACTGGTTGTAGACCAGGCGGATGGGCGCGCCGATGTCCAGCGACTCCACGATGTTGGTGACCTTGAGCTTCTTGGCCTTGCCGCCCTTGCCACCGCCGCCGCCGCCGAACAGGCCCTTGATCTTCTCCTTGCCGTACGCCATGAGGGCGGCGCGCACCGGGTGGCCGCCCCCGCCGTCCTCGGTGAGGGCGCCGAGCAGGCCGCCCGCGCCCGTCGCGCCGAGCCGGTCGGCCATCGTCTTGAGCACTCCCCGGGCATCCCGGCCGCCGGTGAGGGCGCCGAGCACGCCGCCGAGCGCCTCGCGTCCGCCGCCCGGTTTTCCGGTGAGCGCGCTGAACAGCCCGGAGCCGCCGTGTTCCACGTAGTCGGTGAGCCGGCCGGCCAGGCCGTCGATCTTCTCGGTGACCCGGGAGAGTGCGCGCTCCGCGACGGCCGTGGCGAGGTTCTGGAACTCCTGCCCGAGCCGCTGGGTGGGCAGCGTCTCCTCGTCCGGCGCTCGCGCGCCCTTGTCGAGGTGGCGTGTTGTCTGTTCGGTCATCGGTCTCACCTCCTCCGCAGCACGGGACGGGTGGGACGGATCCGGGGCCGCCGCTCGCGGGGCCCTGACTCCTCGCGCTCGGGCTCCTCTTCTTCCTCCTCCTCGTACTCGTCTTCCTCGTCGTAGGCCTCTTCGGGTTCGGGCTCGCGCCGCGGCGGGCGGCGGCGGGGCGGACGGCGGCGGCTCTCCTCCGGCCGCTCCTCCTCTTCTTCCTCTTCCTCCGCGGCGGCCCGGCCCTTGCCCTTGGGCTGCCGGAGCGCCTCGGCGCGTTCGTGCAGCTTGTCGCTCAGGTTGTCGATCTGCTTGCTGGTGGCGCGCATGGCCGCCGCCTTGCCGATGTCCAGCAGGTCGCCGCGCACGCGTTCAGTGATCTTGCCGACGTCTGGGGCGGCGCCGCCCAGGATCTTGGGGACCTGTTGCAGCAGGGCGCCCGCGGCTCCTTCTCCCTTGAGGCGGGCGACGAGGATGGCGAGCGCCAGCATCAGGGCGAAACGGAACTTCTGGTGTCTGCCGAGGTAGTAGCCCGCGATGACCGCCAGAGCCACCTTCAGTCCGTCTTTCATGTTCGCGCCTCCCACTGGCCCGCCCCCGAAACGCCGGCCCCCGAGCCGACCGCCCGGCTCACCACGCGGCGCTGCGACCCGACTGACCCGACTGAACGGTATGAATGCCCTAGACGGGCACAGAAAAACTCGATCTCGGACATACCGGACAGTTTTGGTCAGGCTTGATCTCTGGGTTCTGGACTGCCGAGCCTGCGGCGTCGAGGGCTCACCGCTCTTGGGGGGTTCAAGGGTCACCGGTGACCCAACCTCGCCCTGCCTGCGCTGATTACTGTGAGCAGGGTGGGTATCACGGGCATGTATCGGCGGTAATCGGCATAAACCGCGCGTACGAAGCAGGGGAGTCACATGACCGAAACCAGAACGCCGACCGCGGTCGTCGAGCAGACGTCCGGACGGCCTTTCGGGGTGCAGGGAGGCACCGGCCTGGTGACGGAGCGGGGCCGCACCACGATCGCCGACGGGGTAGTCGCGAAGATCGCCGGAATGGCGGCACGTGAGATCGACGGAGTCCACGACTTCGGCACCGGCACGGCACGCGCGTTCGGCGCGATCAAGGGCGCGTTCGGCGGCGAGGACGGCGTCACCCGCGGCATGGCGGTGGAGGTCGGCGAGCGGCAGGCCGCCGTGGACATCCACCTCATCGTCGAGTACGGCGTGGCGATCCCCGACCTCGCGCAGGCGGTGCGGGCCCACGTGATCCGCGCGGTGGAGCGCATGTGCGGGCTGGAGGTGACCGAGGTGAACATCGCGGTCGACGACGTCCACCTGCCGAGGCAGCAGGAGTCTCAGCAGTCCGGAGAAGGGGAGCCGCGAGTCCTGTGAACACCGTTCCGGAGCAGGCGCGAACGGAGCGGGCGGACGAGGAGCGTGAGGTGCTCGCCCGGCGGATCGCCGACCGCGTGCTGTCGTGCGCCGACGTCGCCGACCTGTCCAAGGGGCCGTTCGGGGCGGTCGCGACGTACCTGCCCGGTGGGCTGGTCCCGGGCATCGCCGTACGGGACGACAGGGTCGAGGTCGACATCGTCGCCCGCTACGGCAGGCCGCTGCCGGAGGTGGCCGACCTGGTCCGCGACGCGATCGGCGACCTCGCGGGCGGCCGCAGGGTGGACGTGACGATCGCCGACGTGGTCACTGACAGTGGGAAGGAATGATCGATCATGGAAGGGTATCCGGTGTGGGCCCTCGCGGGACTGCTGTTCGGCACCGTGCTGGGGATCGTCGGGGCCTTCGGCGGCCTCAACGCGTTCCTCATCGTGCTGGTCCTCGGCATCGTCGGCTTCTTCGTCGGCATGGTGCTCGAAGGCGGCGTACGCCTGCCGCAGATGCACCCGAGGCGGCAGTGAGCGTGCCGGAGGGGCACGGGACGACGACGATCTCGGACCGCGCCTTCACGAGGATCGCGGAAAGGCTGGCGAGCGAGGACGAGCAGGTGACCGGCCGGCCGCACGTGACGGCGTCGGTGAGCGGGGCGGTCGCGGCCGTCCACTACGACCTGGCCGTGCGCTATCCGGCGCCGGTGCCCAGGCTGGCCGCCAGGCTCCGCGAACACGTACGGCGGCGGCTGCGGGAGCTGACCGGCATCGCCGTCGAGAACGTGGACATCGAGGTGGTCGAACTGGTGCGGGAGCGGCACCCGGGGCAGAGGAGGGGCGATGACCGAAGGACGAGACCCGTCTGAGCACATCCCGTTCTTCGTCCCGACGCGGGGCTTCGAGGGCGCGAGTGCCACCCGGGCCTTCCGGCCGAACCGAGGGCTGCCCGCCGCCGTCGCCGCGCTCGCGCTGCTCGCGATCGGCGGGCTGACCGCCGTCCACGTGGTGTCCGCGCTGCTGGGACGTCCCGTCCGCGTCGTGCCGTACGAGCAGTGGGCGCGCTGGGCGAGCACCACGGCGTGGCAGGACGGCCGGGCCCTCGCCGTGGCGGGCGCGCTGATGCTGATCGGCCTGGTGCTGATCCTGATCGCGGTGGTTCCCGGGCGGGGGCGGATGGTCGCGCTGCGCACCGGTGACCCCGACCTGGTGGTCGGCCTGCCGCGCCGGGCGCTGGCGCGGGCGCTGAGAGCCAGGGCGAACGCGGTGGACGGGGTACGCGCGGCCGGAGCGCGGATGCGCGGCTGGCACGCGGACGTGTCGGTGCGCACCGACCTGCGCGACACGGCGGCGCTCGCGGAGCGGGTGCGCGCGGCGGTCGGCGACGAACTGTCCCGGCTCGCCCCCGCCCATGGCGTCTCGCTGCGCGTCCGGGTACGCGGGCCGTCCTGAACGTTTCGCTGCACACGCCGCGGACAAGCGCTGGAGGAGGCAAGGCTGTGAGGACGAGAACGGGCATGGGCCACCGTGTGGGGCTCGCGCTGTGCGGGCTGGTGCCGCTGGTCGTGGGCGGCCTCGCCCTCGCGCGGGGGCTCGGCGCCTTCGGCGGCGCCGCCGCGCGACGCCCGGTGCTGGACGCGGGGACCCGGAGCTTCGCGGCGACGACGTCATGGTTCTGGCCGGTCGTGGCCGCCGTGGGCGTCGTGCTCGGGCTCATCGGACTGGCCTGGCTGCTCGCGCTGCTGCGGGTCGACCGGCCGCGCCGGCTGCGCCTCGAATCGGGCACGGACGGGGTCACCGAGGTCGACGCGCATCCCGCGAGCGTGGCCCTGGCCGAGCAGGTCGGCGCCTATCCCGACGTGCGCAGGGCGCACGCCGTGCTGCGCGGCCCTTCCGACCACCCGCACCTCGACCTGGGCGTCTCCGCCAGGGAACCGGCCGACCTCGGGGCGCTGGTCACGCGGTTGCACGACGAGGCCGTCCCCGACCTGCGCACCACGCTCGGCCTGCGCCGCCTTCCCGCGATGGTGCGGCTCGACCTCACCGGCGCCCGCAGGACCCGTACGGTCCACTGAGCCCCGCCGCTCCTGAGCCTCGCCTGAGCCTCGCCGTTCCGGTCAGGCGCCGGAGCCCTCCCCGGATTCGGACAGGACCTCGGCGAGCACGGCGGCCTGGCTGTGCTCGACGTCCCTGGTCGCGGTGAGCAGGGTCAGCGGCCCCTCGTCCCTGAGCCGGCGCAGCCGGTCCAGTGCGGCGTGCCGCTCGGGGTCGTCCAGTTCGGCGAGATAGCGGCCGCGGAACTCGGCGAACCTCTCGGGGACGTGGCCGTACCAGGTGCGCAGGGCACCGGACGGCGCGACTTCCTTGGCCCATTCGTCCAGGTGAGCGGCCTCCTTGGTGAGGCCGCGCGGCCACACCCGGTCGACCAGGACGCGCGTCCCGTCCCCCGGCGCGGGGTCGTCGTACACGCGGCGGACCGTGACGGCCATCGCCTCACCTCCTCCTGCGGCCATCCTCCCCGCCGGGGCGGCGGCGTACGCCGGAAGCGGCCGGACAGAAGATGTCAGTGAAAGTTTCACCCACAGTAAATCCGTTGTCGCTGGTGGCAATTTCGTCCACATTGTCGATTAAAAGAGCCCATGTCACCCGCCTGGGCCTGGTGCCTATGGTCCGGGCATGAAGATGCGAATGATCACGGCGGGCCTCGCCATGCTCGGCTCCGTCGCCGCGTCGCTCGTCGTCGGTCAGGCGGCCCACGCGGACACCACGATCTGCGAGAAGTACGGGTCGACCACGATCCAGGGCGGCAAGTACGTCGTCATCAACAACGTCTGGGGCAGCGACGCCCAGCAGTGCATCAACGTCACGAACACCGGCTTCACGGTGACGCAGGCGGGGCACAACAAGGCGCAGAACGGCGCGCCCGCGTCCTATCCCGCGGTCTACGCCGGCTGCCACTACGCCAACTGCTCCAGCGGCAGCGGCCTGCCCCTCGCGGTCAGCGACAGCCAGTTCAACACGGTGCAGACCAGCGTCAGCATGACCTACCCCGGCTCGGGGATCTACGACGCCGCCTACGACATCTGGTTCGACCCCACGCCGCGCAGGGACGGCCAGAACACCGGCGCCGAGCTCATGGTCTGGCTGAACCACACCGGCTCGGTACAGCCCGTCGGCTCCAAGGTCGGCACGGTCAACCTGGCGGGCGCGACCTGGGACGTCTGGTTCGGCAACACCGGCTGGAACGTCGTCTCCTACGTCCGCACCTCCCCGACGAACTCCATCAACTTCGCCGTACGGACCTTCTTCGACGACATGGCGAACCGGGGTTACGCCCAGAGGTCGTGGTATCTCACCAGCGTCCAGGCCGGCTTCGAGCCCTGGGTGGGCGGCGCGGGCCTCGCGGTGAACAACTTCTCCTACAGCATCGGCGGCGTCGTCCAGAGCCCCTCGCCGAGCCCCACCGTCTCGCCGACCGGCGGGAACGGCAACGGCGGCGGCGCCTGCCGGGTGAGCTACAGCAAGAACGAGTGGCAGGGCGGCTTCACCGGCGACGTGACCGTCACCAACACCTCGTCCAGCCCGGTGAACGGCTGGAACGTCGGCTTCTCCTTCCCGAACGGCCAGCGGATCACCGGTTCCTGGAACGCCGACGTCACCCAGAGCGGGTCGTCGGTGACCGCGAGGAACCTGTCGTACAACGGCTCCATCCCGGCGGGCGGCAACGTCTCGTTCGGCTTCCAGGGCACCTGGAGCGGCTCGAACGGAAACCCGACCGGCTTCACGCTGAACGGCACCCGCTGCTCCTGACCCGTTCCTGAGCGACACGCGCCGCCGGAGAGACGTCTCTCCGGCGGCGCCGCTTGTTCGGCCGGGCGCCGACGCCGATCAATAGGCCGGCCGGAGCCGCATCAGGCCCCCAGGCGTCGCATACGGCCCACGGCACGCCCAACGGGAAGGGAAGTCGGGCCGAAAGGCCCGTCACGCCTCCATGCCCACCTGGGGATACTGCAAGGAGGCGCCGGCGCGGAGTCAGGTCCGGCGCCGTTCGCGGGTCCCCAACCCGCGGGAGCAACCCGGCACAGGAGCCCTCATGTCTCTGTCCCCCAAGCGCACACTCGCGGCTTTGGCCGTGCCGCTGGTGAGCGCGACCACCCTGCTGGCGGTCCCGGCCACCCCGGCCGCCGCCAAGCCCGTCCCGTCGGCCGCCGCCGTCCAGGCGGCCCCCCGCGTCGCGACCCTGGTCGACGTGCGCGCCTCGCACCACCCCGGGCTCGACCGGGTCGTCTTCGAGTTCCGCGGGCCGCTCCCGGCACGGCGGAGCGCCGGCTACGTGTCCCGGCTGATCGCCGACGGCTCGGGCCGCACGGTCCAGGTGGCCGGTGACGCGATCCTCGGGCTCCGCTTCGGCGGCGCGGCCGGCCACGACCAGAGCGGCCGCCCCACCTACGGGCCCAGCCGCCAGACCTTCGCGCTGCCCGGGGTGATCCAGGTCGTCAACGCGGGCGACTTCGAGGCCGAGCTCACGTTCGGCATCGGCCTGGCCAGGAAGTCGTCCTACCGCGTCTACACCCTCACCCGCCCGAGCCGGGTGGTCGTGGACGTCAGGACGCCCTACCGGACCCTGCCGGTGCGGACGTACTTCCTCGACTCCCGCGCGTACGCGGCGGGGCGTCAGCCGTACGCGGTGCCGGTGTCGCGGCCGGTGACGCCGCCGTCCACCGCGCGCGGCGCGCTCCAGCGGCTGTTCGCCGGGCCGACGCGGGCCGAGTACGCGAAGGGCCTGCGCTTCGTCGCCTCGGGAGCGACCGGTGTCCGCTCTGTCGTCGTCAAGGACGGGGTCGCCCACGTGCGGCTCACCGGCCGGGTCGCGAGCGGAGGGTCGGCGTTCACCGTCGCCGACCTGATCAAGCCCACGCTCAAGCGGCTGCCCGGCATCCGCTGGGTGAAGATCTACGACGCCCAGGGCCGCACCGAGCGTCCGAAGGGCCGCTCGGACTCCATCCCGGAGAGCCTGGAACCGTGACGGAGTGACGGAACGAGGGCCGGGGCACACACCCCGGCCCTCGTGTCCGGAGCCGCGCGCGTCGGCGGCCGGGGGGTCCCCGCACCGTCCGCGGCACCGAAGGCGCTCCGTGCCGTGTTCTCGACCCGCCGTCCTTTTCCGGCGCGTCGCCCGGGTGAGCGGCAGGCCACGCACGTATTCCCAGCCTGTCATCGGCGCGTAACAACTCGTGTTGATCATCGTGGCACGAGGTCGCACCGGTGTGGGAGGAAAAGCGTATGGCGTCCATTTTCGAGCGGATCGGCGGTTCCGAC
The DNA here is from genome assembly GCF_012999535.1 of Microbispora sp. H11081. GTDB lineage: Bacteria > Actinomycetota > Actinomycetes > Streptosporangiales > Streptosporangiaceae > Microbispora. The sequence goes on along the minus strand of NZ_JABBWV010000013.1, from coordinate 77,267 downwards.
GCGGTCGCGGCCGTGGTCGACGTTTTCTACACGCGGGTCGTCGCCGACCCGATGCTGCGCGGCTACTTCGCGGACGTGGACATGGCCCAGCTCAAGGCCCACCAGCGCAGCTTCGTCGCCGCGGCGCTCGGTGGCCCGCAGGAGTACCGGGGCATGACGATGGCCGAGGCGCACGCCGGGCTCGGCATCACCGCCGAGGAGTTCGACCAGGTCGTCATCCACCTCGCAGGGGCGCTGGAGTCGTGCGGCGTCGACGCCGAGACGATCGGGTCCATCGCCGGCGCGCTAGCGCCGCTGAAGGAGCAGATCGTGCGGAGCGCCGCCGCGGCCTGAGGCCGTCGCCGGCCGCGTCCATGGCCGGGGTGCGTGGCCGGCGATCACGGTCAGGGGACGAGTCTCAGCACCGGGCGGTGGGCGGGCAGGCCGATCAGCTCCCGCACCCTCGGGACCGGCCAGGCGAGCTCCCTGGCCAGCGCGGGCACGGTGAGCCCGGTCTCGGCCGCCGCCATCTCGTACGCCCTGCTGAGCAGGACGGGCTGCTCGCCTGGGTAGCCCGACACCGGTTCCGCGGCGAAGCCCGGCTGGTCGCGCAGCGCGGCGAGCCGCTGGTAGGCGCGCCCCGCCGCGGAGTCGGACAGCAGTCCCACCTCGCGGCACCGGTACAGCAGCGAGTCGACGGACACGCCCCAGACGCGGCGCAACTCCGCGAGCCGCCGCAGGTCGGCGCGGGCCGGCAGGCTCGGCAGGACGCTGTCGCGCGGGGTCAGGAACTCGGCGGCGAACGAGTCCGCCTCGCGCTCCTGCTGGGTGTCCCCGGCCGCGGTGTCCCCGTGCAACACCAGGTGTCCCAGCTCGTGGGCCGCGGTGAACCGGTGCCGGTAGACGTCGTCGAACCGGTTGGGCGTCAGCACGACGATGGGCCGGGGCAGGCTGGAGGTGGAGAACGCGTCCACCGTCACCGCGTCTACGTCGGCCTCGGGGAAGACGACGACGATGCCCCGGGACTCCATGTGCCGCACCAGGTGGCTGACCGGCCCGGTGCCGAGCCCCCAGTGCGCCCGCAGCGCGCGGGCCGCGCCCGCGGGGTCGCGCGGCAGCGCGGTGCCGGAGTCGACCTCGCCCCCGGCGAAGCCCGGCAGGTCGACGTGGGGGAGCCGCACCCGCTTCTCCAGCGCGTACGTCAGCTCCCAGACCTGTTCGACGAAGGCCACCGCCTTGGCCCGCTGGTAGGCCCGGGTGGATCGCAGGCTGCGGAAGTGGGCCATCGAGCCGTCCAGCTTGCCGTGCGGCCGGCCGGGCAGGAAGAACGCCGCGGGGACGGCGAGCACCTCGGCTAGGAGCGGAACGAGGTGGGGGCGCGGCCGGGTGACCCCGGCCTCGTACTGGCCGACCGCGGCGGGCGACACCCCGATGCGCTCGGCCACCTCCTTCTTGGTGAGCGCGGCCAGCCGCCGCGCCTGCGTGAGCCGCGTGCCGTCGAAGGCGTCCGCCACGGCCTGCGGGCTCGGCTCCGGCGGCGCCTCTCCTTCGCCGGCCGGGCGGAGCCGCCTACCGTCCTTCATGTGCCGCGGCGTCCGGTGCGTACGGCGCCTCGCCGGGCGTGGCCAGGCCCTTCGCGCGCTCGTGGCGTGGGCGGGGGTTCAGCGCGGGAGCGGGCATCGCGCCCCCGGAGAACGCGGACTCCTGTCCTGCCGGAACCGGCGTGGGCAGCCCGACAGGCAGCTCGGTGGGCAGGGCCCCGGCGAGCGGGATCTCCTCGTAGTGGTGCCAGCGCAGGCTGCCGGTGCGGTCGAGCAGTTCGGCCTCACCCCACCACGCGTCGAGGAGACCGGCCCGCGCGTTGCACGCGTACGCGATGAGGACGAGGCGGACGTCCTCGGGCAGCCGGGTGAGCGCACGGGCGGCCGGGGTCACGGGCTCGGGCAGGGCGGCCTCGACGCCGCCGAGCGTGAGCTGCTCGGCCCGGGGATCCGGGCCGAACCTGTTGAACAGGGCCTGGACCAGCCCGGACGGCCTGCCGTCGCCGATCCGGGCGTTGACCACGCTCACCGAGCGGTCCTTGGCGTAGCGGAAGGGGAACAGCAGGTTGCCGCCGAGCACGACGAGCTCGTGCTGCGAGCCGGGCGGCTTGATGATCTCCACGTCGGCCATGTCGGCGAAGGCGCGGGCGAGGGCCTCGAACTTGCGCGACATCAGCGTGAAGCCGAACGGATGGAGGTGGTCGGTCCGCGCCGTCCTCTGGGCGTCCTGGGCGTTCTCCAGCGCGAGCGCCAGCGCCTCCGCCACTCCCTGGCGGATCGACTCGGCGCGGGGTCCGAACGTCTCCAGGGCCCAGGTCGACGGCATCGCCACCTCCGGTGTGCATGCTCCGCGTGACCACCGGGACACCCGGAGCCACTTTACTTTCCAACATCATAGACCCGCCGGTGCTTCACAGGTCACTTCTGACGCACCCGCTCTCCGGCGAACGCGCCTATCGTGAGGTATGGGGACGATCCTGGTCGGCACCGCGTCGTGGACGGACAAGACGCTGCTGGAGTCGGGGTGGTATCCGCCCGAGGTCACGACGCCCGAGCAGCGCCTGCGCCACTACGCGAGCCTGTTCCCCGTGGTGGAGGTCGACTCGACCTACTACGCGCCGCCCGCCGAGGCCACCGTACGGCTGTGGGCCGAGCGCACACCGGCGGACTTCACGTTCGACGTCAAGGCGTTCTCGCTGCTCACGGGGCACCCGACGCGGCCGTCCGCGCTGCCGAAGGACCTGCGTCCGAGCGGCGGCGGCAAGAACCTGTACGCCCGCGACATCGATCCGAAGATCGTGGACCAGGTCTGGGAGCGGTTCGTCGCCGCCCTGCTGCCGCTGCGGGATGCGGGCAAGCTCGGGGCGGTGCTCTTCCAGTTTCCGAAGTGGTTCCCGATCGGCCGGGCGAACAGGCACTACATCCTCGAATGCGGGCGGCGCTGCGAGCCGTTGCGGATCTCCGTGGAGTTCCGCAACCACACGTGGATGAGCGAGGAGAACCAGGCGGAGACCCTCGACTTCCTCCGCTCGTACGCCATCCCGTACGTGTGCGTGGACATGCCGCAGGGCTATCCGGACTCGATCCCGCCGGTCGTCGCGGCCACGTCCGACCTGGAGATCGTGCGGTTCCACGGGCACAGCGACAAGTGGACGAGCCATGACATCCATGAGCGTTTCGGCTACCGTTACTCGCTCGACGAGCTGAGGAGATGGGCGCCGAGGCTGCGCGAGCTCGGCGGTCAGGCGGCCACGACCCACGTGCTGATGAACAACTGCTACCGCGACCACGCCCAGACCAACGCCCGCCAGCTCGCCGCCGTCCTGGCGGGCCTGCCGGACTGCGACGTACGCCCCCGGCCGGCCGAGGACGGGACCGACGAGGAGAGGGCCTGATGACAGAGTTGCCGAAGACCAGCGCCCCGGCCGCCCGGGCGCTCGCGGCGGCCGGTCACACCCGGCTGGAGCACCTGACCCGGGTGACCGAGGCCGAGCTTCTCGCGCTGCACGGCATGGGGCCGAAGGCGGTGTCCGTGCTCCGTCAGGCGTTGGAGGAACACGGACTTTCCTTCCACGAGGGCTGACGCCTGACGGCCGTGCTCCCTCGCAGGTGACGGTCTCGCCGGGCGAGTCCGGCCGGTCGATTGGGGATCACGTCCCCATTTGTCGCATAAAGTCGCCTGAATGGCATCGAACCGCTCGCGGCTGGCATGGCTGGACGCCTTACGCGGGGTCGCGGCTCCGGCCGTGGCGCTGCACCACTCGGGCTGGACCTTCGTCCCGGGCGTCTGGGCCGAGATCGACCGCAGGGTAGACGTCGGCACCTGGGGCGTCTTCGTGTTCTTCCTGGTCAGCGGGTACATCATCCCGGCCTCGCTGGAGCGGCGGGGCGACCTGCGGGCCTTCTGGACCGGCCGGGCCTGCCGGCTGCTCCCGCTGCTGCTCGTCGCGCTCGCCCTCGCGCTGCTCCTCGCGTACGCCGGGGTGTTCGAGACGTCCCCCGGCCTCGGCGACCGGCCGCCGCCGCTCGTCGCGCTGGCGAACCTCACGATGCTGCAGGAACTCCTCGGCGTCCCCTCGGTGATCGGCGTGATGTGGACGCTCTCCTACGAGATGGCGTTCTACCTGATGACGGTCGGACTGTTCGCCGTACGGCAGGCGCACAGGCCGGCGCCGATCGCGGCGGCCCTGGCGGTGGCGGCCGTGCCGCTCGGGCTGCTCATGCCGGGCGCGACGATCAACGGAGGCGCGGATCTCGTCGCCGCGGTCCTGGGCGTCGCGGTGGTCGCGGTCGTCGCCGTGACCGTGCTCGCGAACGGGCGCCTCAGGACGGCGGCCGCGGTGACCGGCGGCCTGCTCGGCCTGGCCCTGGTGATCCTCGGCAGCAGGATCGGCGCGGGAGAAGGGCTGGTCATCGCGGCCACGATGTTCGCCGGGACGGCCGTCCACCGCGCGGAGCGGGGCATGCTCAGGTGGAGGTGGGCCGTCGCCGCCCTGTTGACCGTGCTCGCCTGCGGCGTCCTGGTGGCGCCCGATCCCGCCTGGGCCTCGGCACTCGTGCTGGCGGTCGGCTTCTTCACGCTCGTGTTCGCGCTGCGGCGCAGGTCGTTCCCCCGGTGGCTCGCGTACCTCGGGGTGATCAGCTTCTCCCTCTATCTGCTGCACCCGCTCCTGCTGCGGATCGTCCCGAACCTGCCGGTCTTCTTCCTCGTCCTGCTGGTGCTCGGCCACGTGGCGTACCGGCTCGTGGAGGCCCCAGGCCAGCGTCTCGGCCGCCGCCTGAACCAGAGGCGCCGCCCGGCCACCGGGCCCGGCGCCGCGAGAAGCGAGCGCGCACAGCCGCAGGGCGGTCCGTGAGTCGCCCGGGCCCGTGGCCAGAAGAGGTGATCAGAGGAGGACGGCGAGGGTGAGCCAGGTCGCGGCGCCGCCCGCCACGGCTCCCGCGACGGTCTGGGCGGCGGTGTGGTCGCGGATGACCACCCGCGACCAGGCCAGCGCCGCCACCAGCGCGGCGCCTGCCGCGTAGACGGGAACCGGCGGCAGGACCCACGCGAGCATCACTACGCCGCCCGCCGCCACCGCGGTGTGGAAGCTGATCTTCCACCAGAGCGTGACGGGGCCGGTCACGGCCAGTGTGGACAGCATGGCGGCCGCGCCGGCGACCATCAGGCGCGGAGCGCCGAGCATGACCATCACGGCCAGCACGGCGACCACCAGAACGATGATCAGACCGATCAGTTTCGGCCGTTGGGCCCGGTCTCCGACGTGCTTGTCGCCGAACCGGCCCGACCGGACGCCCGCCAGGAGCACCCCGAGGGGAATCCCCCCGCACAGCGCCGAGGTGAGCGCGCCCCAGGCGACGCCCGGCCAGCCGCCGGTGACCGCGCCCATCACCAGCGGCAGCCCGATGACGATGTGCGCGGGCGCGAAGAGCTCGGTCAGGCCCCGGGCGACCCGGTTCTCCACCTTGTCCGCCTCACGACCCGCTCCCATGCCGCCGCGACCCGCCGAAGCCACCCGGTCTCCCTCTCCACGCCACCGGCGAAACCCGGTGTCGGCATGATCTCAGAACGCCCGCGTCAGGCGGCCGACCCACGCCACTCCGGCCGGTCGCCCCGTCGCTCGCCTCGCAGCGCTCACGGGGATCCGGGCGGCGACCGGGGCCGGTCAGCCGGCGTCGGTGACCGCGTCCAGGCGGGCCGTCTCCTCGTCGGTGAGACGCAGCGCGGCGGCGGCCACGTTCTCGGCCAGATGATCGGGGTCGCCGGTGCCGGGGATGGCCAGCACGTGGGGCCCCTGCCGGAGCGTCCAGGCCAGCCGGACCTGGGCGGGGGTCACGCCGTGCGCGCGGGCCACCGCGTGCACCTCCGCCTGGTCCGTGTCGCTAGCCCCCAGCTCGCGGCCCTTCCCGGCGATGGCGAAGAACGGCACGAACGCCACGCCCTGCTCACCACAGGCGCGCAGCAGCTCGCGGCTCCTCGTCGAGCCCACGCCGTACTGGTTCTGCACGCTCACCACCGGCGCGATCGCCTGGGCCTGGCCGAGGTGCTCGGGCCGGACGTTGGAGATCCCGAGGTGCCGGACGAGACCGGCCTCGCGCAGTTCGGCGAGCGCGCCGAAGTGTTCCGCGATCGAGGCGAGCCCCGGCTGGCGCAGGTAGACCAGGTCGAGGTGGTCGCGGCCGAGCTGGCGCAGGTTCTCCTCGACCTGGCCGCGCAGCTGGTCGGGCCGGGCGAACGGCAGCCATTCGCCGGACGGATCCCGCCCGGGGCCCACCTTGGTGGCGATGACCAGGTCGTCCGGGTACGGCGCGAGCGCCCGGCTGATCAGCTCGTTGGCCGAGCGCAGCCGGGAGAAGTAGAACGCGGCCGTGTCGATGTGGTTCACGCCGAGCTCTACGGCGCGTCGCAGCACCGCGATCGACCGCTCGCGGGACCTCGGCGTGCCGAGATCGAAGGCCGCGCTGCCCGTCAGGCGCATGGCGCCGAATCCCATCCGGTTGACCGTGAGGTCGCCGAGCTTCCAGGTCCCCGAGTCTGCTGCACTGATCATCGTTCCAGGATGCCCGTTACAGGCCCATGCCGCCGGCAAAGGCGTCCAAGACAGCGAACAGGACTGAGCGAACCCATGGCGGGGTTCTCCTCCGGTCGCCGTTTTGCCTGCTCACAGGTTACGGCGTCCGGTCAGACGATGGGTCGCAGCGCGAGCCGGACGCCGATGTGGGCGTGGGTGGCCAGCAGCCAGGCCGCGCTCGCCCACACCGAGGCGGAGGACCCGGCGAAGATCTGCGCGACCATCGTGACCGGGAACCACAGCCCGGCGAGCAGCGGCAGCCAGCGCAGGGCGCCGCGGTAGCGGCCGGTGACCGCCACGGCGATGCCGAGGACCAGCATGCCGAGCATGCTGAGCGGCCAGCAGGCATCGAGAATCATCAGCGGCAGCGGGAAGTCGTCGTGGGTGGCGTAGCCGAACGAGAGCGTGTTCAGCAGGAACGCGCCGGGAAGTGACACGAGCAGGCCCGCCGGGATGATCCGGCCCCACCTGGCACCGGTGGCCCGGGTGGCCAGCACGAGCGCGACGAATCCGAACAGCCCGGCGACGAACAGCATCCCGGTCACGGTGTCGAGCGTCTGGATGCCCTTCTGGATTTCGTCGCCGACCACGACCGTGCCGGCCGCCCAGGCCGCCGCTCCGGCGGCAAGCAGCACTCCGGCCATCCGGGTCCAGGGCGGTGCGGCCACGGCCGGAGCCGACGACGCCGTCGGTTCCTGCGGATTGACGTTGCTGGGCGTGATGTGAACGGACATGATCGTCCCCTCCTGGCGGAAGCCTTCGTCGCGCGACCCTCCCGGTCGTGCCGTGACCACGGTCTCCGCGCCGCGTCCCGGGCCGACAGAGAGCGAGGCCACAACCTCGCCCGCACCGGTCCGGGGCACGCGTCCCGGACGAAAACGGGACACCGGTCCCATGCCGGGAAGGGCGGCCCTGTGGCACGCTTGACCGCGTGCTCGGCCCTTCTGACGCCTGCCGCCGTCTCGGGGCTGCCGCGACGGTGCTCGCGGCCCTGTCCGTCGTCGCCGCCGTGTCCGCCACCTGGATCGAGATCGCGACCGGACCGGTGATCCGGCCCGAACCGCTCGACTGGGCCACGTGGTCGTCCACCGTCCCGGGCGTGGCCCTCGCCGTCGCCGGCGGGGTGCTGGCCGCCGGTCTGCCCGCGCACCCGATGACCTGGCTGCTGATCGGCGGCGGCGTGGTGTCCTGCCTCAACGGCCTCGCCGGGGGCTACGCCGTTCTGTCCCTCACCCGGCACGGGGGCACGCTGCCGTTGACCGCCGTCGCCGTGTACGCGGGAGCGAGGCTCGGGCCGCTGCTCAACCTGGTGCCGCTGCTCGTGCTGCTGTTCTTCCCCGACGGCAGGCTGCCGACGCCGCGCTGGCGGTGGGCCGCGTCGCTGTCGCTCGGCGCCACCGGCTTCGCCGTGCTCGTCTTCCTCACCGTTCCGTGGCGGGTGCAGTCGCCGGGGGAGCCGTGGCGAGGCCCCGGGCTCGACCTGCCGATGCCTTCCGTGCCGGACGCCTTCTGGGACGTCGCGATGGCCCTCACCCCGGCGGCGCTCGTGCTGAGCCTTCTGGTGTCCCTCGCGGCCTTCGTGCGGCGCTTCCGGGGGTCGTCCGGCGCGCGCCGCGCGCAGTTGCGCTGGATGCTGCTGGCGGCCCTGCTCAACGGCGTGCTGATCTTCGTGCCCGTCGTGGTCGAGGGGGCGCCGCAGGACCTCACGTTCGTCGTCTCCCTGGTCGCGATCGCCGCCGCCGTCCTGGTGGCCGTCGGCCGATACCGGCTGTACGACATCGACCACGTGCTCAACTGGACCCTCCTCTACGGCGGCCTGGCGGTCGCCGTCGTCGCGATCGACGTCCCCGTCTTCGTGGGCCTGGGCGCGCTCATCGACGAGCCGGTCGCGGCGGTGCTCGCCGCCGCCGCGGTGGCCGTCGTCTACGCGCCGTTGCGCGAACGGGTCCGCCGCTGGGTGGGCCGCGTCCTCGCCGGGCGGGCGGAGCCGTACGACGTCGTCTCGGCCCTGGCCCGGCGGTTGGAGGAGTCGGTGAGCCCGGAGGAACTGCTGCTCACGGTGGCCAGGGCGGTGTCCGCGGCGCTGCGCTCGCCGTACGTGCGGGTGGAACTCGACCGCGCCGACGGCCGCACCCTCGTGGTCGAGCACGGCGCGCGGCGCGACGACGTCCTCGTCCTTCCCTTCGCCTACCGCGCGGCCCCCATCGGCCGCCTGGTCCTCGTTCCGCGCGCGAACGCGCCGCTCGCCGACGCCGACCAGCGACTGCTCGCCGACGTCGTACGGCAGGCCGCGGCGGCCGTGCGGGCCACGGCCCTGGCCGAGGAGCTCCAGCACAGCAGGGAACGCCTGGTGACGGGCGTCGAGGAGGAGCGCCGCAGGCTGCGCAGGGACCTCCACGACGGGCTGGGGCCCACGCTCGCCGCCGCCGCGCTGAAGGTCGAGGCCGCGGGCAATCTGGTGACCCGGGACCTCGGCGCCGCCCGCGAGGCGCTGCACGAGGTGCGGGCGGACCTGTCGTCCGTGCTCGGCGACGTACGCCGGCTCGTCCACAACCTGCGCCCACCGGCCCTGGACCAGTTCGGCCTGGCGGGAGCGCTGCGGCAGGAGGCCACCCGGTTCCGGGAGGGCGGGCTGACCGTACGCGTGGACGCCGCGGGCGACCTGGCCGGGTTGCCGGCCGCGACCGAGGTGGCGGCCTACCGGATCGTCTGCGAGGCTCTGGTCAACGTCGCGCGGCACGCGGACGCCGGCACCTGCGAGGTCCGCCTCACGGCGACCGGAAGCGAACTGGAGGTCGAGGTGCTCGACGACGGCAGAGGGGTGCGGCCGGGAGCCCTGGTCGGTGTGGGCCTGGTCGGCATGCGGGAGCGGGCAGAAGAGCTCGGCGGGAGCTGCTCCGTCACCTCCCGCGACGGTGGCGGGACCCGCGTCCACGCCGTCCTCCCCGCGGAGGCGACGCGATGACCGCCGGTCCGTCCCCCGACCGCGTCGTCCCGTCCTCCCACGGTCCCGGTATGCCCACCGTGCTGCTCGCCGACGACCACCCCGTCTACCGCAACGGCCTGCGGATGATGCTCGCCTCCACGGGTGAGGTCGAGGTGGTCGGCACCGCGGCCGACGGCGAGGAGGCCGTGGCACAGGCGATGACGCTCCGTCCGCGCGTCGTCGTCATGGACCTGCAGATGCCGCGGCTCGACGGCGTGCAGGCCACCCGGCGCATCGTGGAGACCTGCCCGGAGACGCACGTGCTCGTGCTGACCATGCACGAGGACGACGAGAGCGTCTTCGCCGCCATGCTGGCCGGAGCCCGTGGCTACCTGCTCAAGGGCGCCGACCAGACGGAGATCCTGCGCGCCGTCGCGGCCGTCGCCGGCGGCGAGGTGATCTTCGGGCCCGCGCTGGCAGGGCGGGTGACCCGCTACTTCAGCAGGCTCGCCGCCGTCCGGCCGCGGGAGCAGGAGCCGTTCCCGCAGCTCACCGCGCGGGAACGGGAGATCCTCGATCTCATCGCGGCCGGTCTGTCCAACTCCCGCATCGCCGAGCGCCTGTCGCTGTCGCCCAAGACGGTGCGCAACAACGTGTCCAACGTCTTCGCGAAGCTGCAGGTGGCCGACCGGGCACAGGCGATCGTACGAGCCCGCGAGGCCGGTTTCGGCCGCTGAACCGCACGTGATCAACGGGTGATCGGACTCTGATGATCGGGGCCCGCGGCGACCGTGCCGCGGGGCTTGGTCTCCGTCAGTCCCCGAACATCATGACGAGGCCGACGATGAGGAAATGGGCGAGCACCGCGAACACCAGCACGCTGACGAAGATCCACTTGGCGGGACCGTGCTCGAAGTGCTTGCTGTCCTTCATCGGCGGGCGCTTGGCGACGCGGTCGGCGATGCGTTCTTCGAGACTCTTCCTGCGGGCCATGGCACTTCCTGTGTTTCTCGGCGCTTAGTGCACTAATCGTTAGTGTACTAAACTCGGTAGCATGGGAGGTGGCGTAGTGAGTGAGATCGGCGACACCGTCGACCCCCTGGCTCTGGAGAACCAGGTGTGCTTCGCGCTGGCGGTCGCCTCGCGATCGGTCATCGGCCTCTACCGGCCCGTGCTCGAACCGATGGGGCTGACCCACCCGCAATACCTGGTGATGCTGGCCCTGTGGCAGCACGCGCCGCTGTCGGTCAAGGACCTCAGCCGGCTGCTGCAGTTGGAGCCGGCGACGCTGTCGCCGTTGCTCAAGCGCCTGGAGTCCGCCGGTCTCGTCGAGCGCCGCCGCGCCAGCGACGACGAGCGTTCGCTCGCGGTGGTGCTGACCGACGAGGGCCGCGCGCTGCGCGGGCAGGCCGAGAAGGTCCCCGCGACGATCGTCGAGCGACTGGGCATGGAGCTGACGGAGCTGCAGCAGCTGCACCAGGCGCTCACGCGGGTCATCGCCGCGGCCACCGGCGCACACCTCGCAGAACAACAGCACTGAAGGCGGCGCGGGTCCGGCCGGTCGCCCTACGGCTCGGCCGCCGGTTCCCCGTACGCCGCCTGTCGGCGCGCCCGTCAGCCTCCGATGCAGAGCACGTAGATCGTGCCGCTCACGTTCTTGCCGTAGAGCCTCCAGCCGATCGACGTGCCGTCTTCGACGTACGGCGCGTTCGTGGTGATGTGGGGCGCGTTCGAGCCGCCGCCCGCGATGAAGCCGCCGCCGGTGGCGACCATGCCGTCCGGGCACATGATGTCGTCGCCGCCACCGTTGGGCGGCAGATAGAGGGCTTCCGCCTTGGTGACGACGCCGGCGGCTCCCCCCGCCGGTCCCGCCGGTCCGGCTGGGCCTGCCGGACCCGCCGGGCCACGCGCCCCCGTGTCGCCTTTCTCGCCCTTGGCGCCCTGAGGGCCGGCCGGGCCACGCTCGCCCCTGTCGCCTCTGACGCCCCGGGGGCCCGTGGGACCGCTCGCGCCGTCCTTGCCGTCCTTACCATCCTTGCCGTCGGCGCCCTTCGCGCCCGGCGCACCGGGTTCGCCCTTCTGCCCCTGCGGGCCGATGTCGCCCTTGGGGCCCTGCGGGCCGCGCATCCCCTGCGGGCCGCGCACCCCCTGCGGACCCTGCGGGCCCTGGGGTCCTGTGCCGCCGATGCCCACGGGACCCTGCGGGCCCGTCCTGTTCCACGAGACCTTCGTCTCGGTCGTCTTGCACTTGGTGGTCGCGTTCACCAGGCGCATGTATCGCGTGCTCTTGTTCACGCACGCGTAGTACACGGCATCGCTCGCCGACGAGGCGGTGGCCGCGCCGCCCAGAACCAGAACCGACCCGGCCAGGGCACCGGCCGTCATCAGGCCGATGGTGCGTCCGCCCGGCAATGTGATGGGCACGGGGCTTCCCTCCAGAGGCGTACGAGGAGACTGAAACGCGAGATGCGAGTGATACACGCCCGGGGAGCGGGCGTGGTTGTCTCCCCGACGATCACGTATGTGTATCGGTGCCACTCGGGGCGGAGGATCACGTGCGCGGGCGGCGGGCCCTGAAGTCGTCCGCGATGGCGTCGAACGTCGACCACCGGACGCCCTCGTGCTCGTTGATGTGCTCGATGAGACGCTCCAGCATGAGCAGGACCTGCGGACGGCCCGAGACGTCCGGGTGGATCGTCATGGTGAAGACGGCGTACTCCGACTCCCGGTGGACCCAGTCGAACTGGTCGCGCCACATCTCCTCGATGTCGCGGGGGTTGACGAAGCCGTGGCTGTTCGGGCTGGTCTTGACGAACATCATGGGAGGCAGGTCGTCGAGATACCAGCTCGCCGGGATCTCGACGAGGCCGGTCTCCCGCCCGCGCACGAGCGGCTTCATCCACTCGCCGGCGTCCTTGGCGTAGTCGATCGCCGACCAGGTGTCGCCGACGCGCACGTAGTACGGCTCGAAGTCGCGGTGCATGAGCGAGTGGTCATACTTGATGCCGCGTTCGAGCAGCAGTTCGGCGGTGCTCGGCGAGAACTCCCACCACGGCGCGACGTAGCCCGTGGGACGCCGTCCGGCGCGCGTCTCGATGAGGTCCACGCAGTGGCCGAGGACCGCCGACTCCTGCTCCCGGCTCATCGCGATCGGGTTCTCGTGGCTGTATCCGTGCAGGCCGATCTCGTGCCCGGCGGCCACGACCTGGTCGAACTGCTCGGGAAAGGTCTCGATGGAGTGTCCGGGCCAGAACCAGGTCGCCGGCAGGCCGTACCTCTCCAGCAGGGCGTTGAGCCGCGGCACGCCCACCTCGCCGGCGAACAGGCCGCGTGAGATGTCGTCGGGCGAGTGCTCACCGCCGTAGGAGCCGAGCCAGCCGCCGACCGCGTCGACGTCGATTCCGAACGCCACGAAGATTTCCTTGGCCACAGCGCGTCCTCTTCTCAGTTCGGTACGGACGATCAGAGGTGGGGGGCCGGGAACCGCCGGGTGTCCCTCATTCCCGCGGCCGGTCACGCCGGTCGCGGGACGTCGTTCACGGCATCACGTCGCCGGAGTTGGGGCCGAGCGTCTGACCCACGTAGATGTCCCCGCCGGGCGAACTCGCGAGCAGCAGCGCGGTCGGCGCGACCTCCTCCGGCCGGCCGAACCTGCCGAGCGGCAGTTCCGCGGCCTTTTCCCGCTTCCACTCCTCCGGCCGCCCGCCGATGAGCGGCGTCTCGATCGGGCCGGGGGCGATCGCGTTGACGAGCACGCCCATCGGCGCGAGTTCGAGTGCGAGGGCCTTCGTCAGGCCGATCACGCCCGCCTTGGCGGCGACGTAGTGGGCGAGGCCCGCGCCGCCCTTGATCCCGAGCTGGGAGGCGATGTTGATGATGCGGCCACGGCCCGCCTCCACCATGTACGGCGCGGCGTAGCGGGCGGCGAGGAAGACCCCGCGCAGGTCGACCGCGATGATGTGGTCGAAGCGCTCGGGGCTCATCTCCAGGAAGGGAACCCTGTCGAGGATGCCGGCCGAGCTGACCAGCACGTCGATGCGGCCGTGCCGTTCGGCCACCTCGGCCATCGCGCGTTCGACGGCGGCGGCGTCGGTGACATCGGTGACGTGGGTCGTGACCTCGCCGAGGCCGAGCAGGTCGCCTGGGACGGGATTGACGTCGAGCAGGGCGAGACGGGCGCCCTCCGCGGCGAACAGCCGGGCCGTCGCGGCCCCGATCCCGCTCGACGCCCCGGTGATGACGGCGACCTGTCCGTCGAGAGCTCCCATGGTCCGCGTCCTCCTCGGCTCGTCCGGCGGAGGGTGGGCCCGCCGTCCACGATCACGCTCTGCCCGCTCACGCCGCCCGCAGCAGGCTGAATGCGACATTCAGTCACGTCAATGGTCATACCACCAAGCCCGTGCGGGCCGGTGGGGCGGGGGAGGCGTCGGGGCGGCAGAGGGCGATCTCCGGACCGGCCGCAGACCATCGCCGGATGGTCACGCTCCGTAATCGAGTGGTCGGAAAATCGGTGGCTCGCCCACCACGCACTGCGGGAGCATGGCCACGGCGGCGCCGGCGTTCGGGAGGATGGCTGTGCTCGGATCTGCGCTCGGGTCGAGCGATGACGGAGAAAAAGGCACATCCGCCCGCAAATCGGCGGTTCTGCTGGCCCTGCGCTACTACTGCGGCGAGCTGAGGCGTCAGTGGCGGGTCGCCGTGCCCGCGCTGACGTTGCCCGCGCTGGGGAACATCTGCCTGTTCTACCTCGCGCCGCTGACGGTGGCCGGGCTCGTCGGGCGCCTGGCCGGAGGCGGGGACGGCTCCGCCGGCGCGCTCCTGCCCTACGTGCTCGGCTTCGGCGCGTTGCTGCTGACGGGCGAGGCGCTGTGGCGGGTGGGGCTGCACTTCGTGAACCGCGCCGACGCCCGGGGCATCGAGCGGCTCGGCGTGGTGGGCATGGACGCGCTGCTGGCCAAGGACGCCGCGTTCTTCCACGACAACTTCGCCGGTTCGCTGACCAAGCGGATCCTCGGGTTCTCCTCCAGGTTCGAGGACTTCGTCGACACGCTCACGTTCTCGATCATGGCCAAGGTGGTGCCGCTGGTCTTCGCGTCGGTGGTGCTGTGGCGGTATCACCCGCTGCTGGTCCTCGTGCTCGTCGGTCTCATCGTCGTCACCGGACTCCTCGTCACCCCGCTCATCCGCCGCCGCCAGGCTCTGGTGGACAAACGCGAGGCCGCCAGGGTGCTTGTGTCCGGCCACGTCGCCGACGTGCTGTCCAACATGGAGACGGTCCGCTCGTTCGCCGCCGAGGAGCGTGAGGCCGCGGAATACCGGGCCAGGCTGGCCGAGCAGCGCAGGCTGACACTCCGTTCGTGGGACTACGGCAACCTGCGGGTGGACACCGTCGTCGCCCCGCTGTCGGTGCTCACCAGTTCCGTCGGCCTGCTCCTCGCCGTGGCGCTGCGCGGAGGGCTCGGCGTGGAGGCCATCGTGGTGACCTTCACCTACTACTCGAACGCGATCGGCATCATGTTCGAGTTCAACCAGACGTACCGGCGCGTCGAGAGCGTCCTCACGGAAGCGGCCCAGTTCACCGAGTTGCTCCTGGAACCACCGGCCGTCGTGGATCCCGACGATCCGCAACCACTGCGCCCCGCCGACGCGAGCATCCGCTTCGAGGGGGTGACGTTCGGGCACGGCGGTGGTCCGCCCCTGTTCCAGAACCTCGACCTGGACATTCCCAGCGGGGCCAGGATCGGGCTGGTCGGCCAGTCCGGCGGCGGCAAGACCACGCTCACCCGGTTGCTGCTGCGTCTCATGGACATCGACGGAGGCAGGATCCTGATCGGCGGCCAGGACATCGCCCGGCTGCGTCAGGCCGACCTGCGCGGCCTCATCGCCTACGTCCCCCAGGAACCCGCGATGTTCCACCGGTCCGTACGCGACAACATCGCGTTCGCCCGGCCGGGCGCCACCGATGCCGAGATCCTCCGGGCCGCGCGGGCGGCGCACGTCACGGAGTTCGCCGAGTCGCTGCCGGACGGATTCGACACCCTGGTCGGCGAGCGCGGCGTCAAGCTCTCCGGTGGCCAGCGGCAACGCATCGCGCTCGCGCGCGCCATCCTGCGGGACGCCCCCATCCTCCTGCTCGACGAGGCCACCAGCGCCCTCGACTCCGAGAGCGAGATCCTCGTGCAGGAAGCCCTGTGGGAGTTGATGCAGGGCAGGACCGCACTCGTGGTGGCGCACCGCCTGAGCACGGTGGTCCGCATGGACCGGCTTGTCGTGCTCAACCGGGGGCGGGTCGTGGAGCAGGGCACGCACAACGAGTTGCGCCAGGCGGAGGGTTCGTACGCCCGGCTCTGGCGCCACCAGTCCGGCGGCTTCCTCGTCGACGACGCCCCGGACGATGCCTCGGACGACGCCTCGGACGACACCCCGGACGCCGTCCCTGCGCCGTACGCGTGACTCCGCCGTGGTGTCCCCGGCCCGCACAGCGCCGGGGCGGTTCGCACTTCAGGCAGGTCGGCGGCCATCACCACCTGCCCGATGGCGCGGATCACAGCTATGCTCAAATCCTGTGCGGGCGGACGAGAACGTAAGTAACGGCGATACCGGGCGCTTGTCTTCGGCGGCCAGGACCGCGCCGACAGCGGACGAGGGGCAGACGAGCAGCGGCATCGAGCGAGCCCTTCAGGTGATCTTCGCTGTCGCGGCGGCCAAGGAGCCGGACATCGGCGTCTCGGAGCTGGCGCGGACCCTCGGGCTGAGCAAGGCCGTCGTGCACCGGGTGGTGCGCACGCTGGTCGCCGCCGACTTCTTCTCCTTCGACGAGCGCACCCGCAGGTACCGCCTCGGCCCAGGAGCGGTGGGCGTGGGCCTCGCGGCGATGGCGCAGATGGAGGTGCCGAGGATCGCCCAGCCCTACCTGGAGAACCTGGTGGCCCGCACCAAGGAGACCGCCACGCTCTCCGTCCGCTACGGCACCCAGCGGATGTACCTGACGCAGGTGCTGTCGCCCCAGGAGATCCACATGTCGGTGCAGCTGGGGAGACTTTACCCTCTGCACGCGGGTGGGTCCTCCAAGGCGATTCTCGCCATGATGGGGCCCGACGAGATCAGTGAGTATCTCGACTCCCAGGAACTGGTCGCGCTGACTCCGATCACGATCCAGGATCGCGACCGGCTGGCCGAGGAGCTGGAGCTCATCCGGCAGCGCGGTTACGCGCTGAGCCTGGGCGAGCGGCAGCAGGGGGCCGCGTCGGTGGCCGCCGCCGTCTTCCAGGCGAACGGCCGCGTCTACGGTTCCATCTCCGTGTGCGGCCCTGTCAGCCGGCTCAGCGCCGGCAAGGCGGAGGAGTACGGCCGGCTCGTCAAGGAGGCCGCGGCGGAGGTGTCGCGCCAGCTCGGTTTCCGAGCCGTCGGATCTTAGTCCCCTGATCGCACCCCGGCCGCTGTCGCGCTGAGCGCGGCGGCGGCCGTTCCACGCCGCGAAGTCCTCCGCGCGCCGCCTTCCCGCGCGCCCTCATCCACGCGGTCTGCCCCGCCGCCACCGCACCGTACTACGCCGGTGAAGTGGCCCCTGTCCTGGGGTGACTACGTAAAGTGCGGTAAATCTCACGCTCGGCGCTCCGGGTGTGTCATCCTATGAATCTTCCTATACGGTACAAACCGTCACAAAACGCCCACTTTGGGATAGGTACGAAGATTCGGGAGGTCAATCCCTTGACCTCACTTTGATGACGCCTCTAGCATCCTCCTATCCGGTACGGCGTTCCGCCTAGCGATACAACCAGAAAGGCTGGAGGCAGCGTATGTCGTCGAGCTCCGAGCATGCGGCCAAGTCGGCGCAACGCCGAAGGTCTCTTCGTAAGGTGGCGTCGTCTTCGGCGATCCTCTGGATAACCACCCCGCTGCTGCTCGCGGCGTTCCTCGGTGCCTGGAAGGCCTACACGGTGCTGTTCGACGTGGGGCCGCTCCTGCTGCCCCCGCCGGAGACGGTCGCCGAGGCGATGGTCGAACTGCTCAAGGGCAAGACCATCTACCAGGCGATCCAGGTCACCCTGTACGAGACGCTGGTCGGCTTCGCGCTCGCGGCGATCGTCGGAGTGGTCCTGGGGATCATCCTCGGCAGGGCCCGCAACCTGGAACGAGTGCTTTCGCCGTTCCTCGTCGCCACCCAGGTGGTGCCCAAGGTGGCGATCGTGCCCCTGATCCTCCTGTGGTTCGGCTTCGGAACCACGTCCAAGATTTTCATGGCGGCGATCATCGCGTTCTTCGTCATGATGCAGAACACGATTCTGGGAATCCGCTCGGTCGACCCCGGCCACCGCGATCTCATGCGCGTCATCCAGGCACCCTGGTGGAAGCGCGTGATCTCGCTGGACATTCCTTCCTCACTGCCCTACGTGCTCACCGGAGTGGAGCTGGGGATCGTCTTCGCGATCACCGGCGCCGTCGTCGGTGAATACCTCGGCGGCGACGAGGGTCTCGGCGCACTCGCCGTGACCATGCTCGCCAGCCTCCGCACGGACATGCTCTTCGCGGCCGTGATCGTGATGACGGTGCTCGGTTTCCTCCTCTACACCGTCACCGCGGCGATTCGCCGATTCGCGATCCCGTGGCATGAGTCGTCCGGTCGCCCCACCTCCCTCTGAGAAAACAGGAAAGCCCCATGGATCGCCGTAAGTTCCTCACCAACGCCGGCCTGCTCATCACCACGGTGGCCGGCACCCAGTTCCTGGTCGGCTGCGGGTCCGACGACGCCAGCACCGGGGCGTCGAGCTCCGCCGCCCCCTCCGGCAAGAACCTGCGCAACCTCGTCTACATGACCCCGTTCGGGCACATCATCTCCCACGCCGACGTGTACGTGGCGGACGCCCAGGGCTACTTCGCGGAGGAGGGCCTGCTGGTCACGTCGATCGGCGGCACCGGCACCGCGACCTCGATCTCCCAGGTCGCCGCCAAGCAGGCCATGTTCGGCAAGGCGGCCGCCGTCCTCACCTGTCCCCTGATCGCGGACCAGAACACCCCGATCGTGACGATCGGCCAGAAGGACCAGGTCAGCCAGTACAGCGTGGCCTCCCTGCCGGACAAGCCGCTCACCCACCCCGAGCAGTGGCAGGGCAAGACGATCGGTGTCATCTCCAAGGGCGGCACCACCGAGCTGCAGCTGGACGCGATGTCCGTGGCCGCCGGGCTCGACCCCACCAAGGTGAAGAAGGTCGTGACGGGCGCCGACGTCGGCTCCCTGGAGTTCCTGAAGCGCGGCGAGGTCGACGGCTTCATCACCTTCATCGGCACGGAGACCGCGTTCCGTCAGATGAAGATCGACCTGCACTACCTCAACACCGACCAGTTCGCGCCGCTGCCGGGTGACTCCTACTTCGTCACCACGGAGACCGCGGAGAAGGAGGCCGCCGCGGTCACCAGCTTCCTGCGCGCCTGCAACAAGGCCTGGCAGTTCATGGCCGACCCCGCCAACGCCGACAAGGTGCTGGAGGCGGTGGCCAAGCTCAACGAGATCGAGGTCTCCGACCGCGAGGTCGCCAAGGCCAAGATCCTGGGCGAGGTCAAGGTCAGCACGCCCAAGAACGGCAAGTTCCTGTCGATCGACGTCGCCGCCTGGGAGAGCGCCCTCGAGCTGATGCGCAAGTCGGGGATCATGAAGGACAAGTCCCGGCCGGTCACCGACTTCGTCAACACCTCGTTCATCGACTCGATCTGAGAGGTGTGACCCACATGCTTCACGTCACGACGCCGAGGTGGGGCCGATGACCGGGGTGACGACGGTGGATCTTGTGGTGGTCGGCGCCGGCACGGCCGGCCTGCCCGCCGCCATCGAGGCCGCGGGCCAGGGGCTCCGGGTCGCCGTCATCGAGAAGGCGGATCGGATCGGCGGAACGCTCTGGCGCTCCTGGGGGCAGCTGTCCGCGGGCGGCACGTCCCTGCAGCGCGCCAAGGGCATCCTCGACACCCCTGACCTGCACTTCGACGACGTCATGCGGATCAGCAAGAACACCGCGGACCCCATGCTCGTCCGGCTGGCGGTGGACCACGCGCCCGCCTCGGTCGAATGGCTGATGGCCTCCGGGTTCGACATGGATCCCGACGCCCCCGCCGTGCTGCACTTCCACGAGCCGTACCTGGTGGCCCGCACCTACTGGGGGCGCAGGGCCGGTCTGTCGGTGCTCGACGTGCTGGCCCCGGCGTTCGAGAAGGCCTGCGCCGGTTCGGTGACGCTGGAGCTCAACACCGAGGTGGTCTCGCTGCGGACCGAGGGCGCCCACCGGGTGGCCGGTGTCACTGTCCGTAGACCGGATGGAACGCTCCACGACATCGACGCCCGGGTCGTGATCCTGACCAGCGGCGGCTACGCCGGCAATCCCGACCTGTTCCCCCAGCTCACCGCGGGCTCGCCGCTGGCGGGCCCGGCGTCTCCCGGGGCGGACGGGTCGGGGATCGTCGCGGCGGTCGGCGTGGGCGCCAGGGTGCGCGGCCAGGAGCGGTTCCTCCCGACCTACGGAGGCGTGCTCAAGGCGGGCAGCACCTGGGAGACCGTCCACCTGGACGACTACCCGTCGCTGACCCCGCAGTCCCGGCAGCCGTGGGAGATCCACGTGAACGCCCGTGGCGAGCGTTTCGTGGCCGAGGACGCGCCGAGCGTGGACGTCCGGGAGAACGCCCTGCTGGACCAGCCGGATCTGAAGTTCTGGGTCGTCTACGACGAGGCGATCCGGCGTACGGCGCCCCCGCTGTTCCCGACCTGGACCGAGGAGGAGCTGGACGGCGCCTTCGCCGGCCACACCTCGTTCGTCAAGGCCGGCGACCTGGCGGAGCTGGCCGAGGCCACCGGCATGGACCCCGGCCTGCTGGCCCGCACGGTGGCGGACTACAACAGCGCCGTCGCCTCGGGCAAGGACGAGTTCGGCCGTACGAACCTGCCGGCGCCGATCGGGGAGGCGCCGTTCTACGCGGTGCTGAACCACGGCTCCACCCTCAAGAGCCCGGCGGGCCTGGAAGTGGACAGCCAGTTGCGGGTGCTCGGCGCGGAGGGACCGTTCGAGAACCTGTGGGCCGCCGGCGAGGTCATCGGCGGTAGCTCGCTGTCCGGCAAGTCCTTCGTGAGCGGCATGAGTGTGACGCCCGCCCTCAGCTTCGGCCGGATGCTGGGCCGGAGGGCGGCGGGCGCGGATACCGACCCTGGGAGCATGTGATGTGGAACAGGCCTGACGTCGACTTCATCCAGAGCCAGGACGTGCCGTGGCAGGCGGTCGGCGAGGGTGAGTTCGGGTTCGCCCAGAGCGGGCGCAAGCGGCTGCTCAGCAGGGACGCAGGCACCGCCGCGGAGACCTCGATCCACCGGCTGACCGGCCGCCACCGCGGTGTGCTCACCAGCTCCGTGGACATCTTCGTGATCTCCGGTGAGGGGCTGCTCGACGGTGAGCCGCTGCGCACCGGCGACTACGTGTACGCCAAGGCGGGCGCGGCGCTGGACATCGTCGCGTCGGTGCGCGGGCTGACCCTCTACTGCGGGTTCTGGGGCGCGCCCGGCTTCGAGGCCGGCACCGGCTCCGGGGAGCCTCTGCTGCGGATCGTCACCGAGCGCGAGCCGTGGGTCCCCGCCGGATGGAGCGGCGAGGTCCAGCTCGAGGTCGGCGCCATGTCCAAGGTCCTGCGCTCCGACGACGAGGTCTTCATCTACCTCGCGGCGATGATGCCGGGCTGGAAGTCGCCGCTGGAGGAGGGGCAC
Organism: Microbispora sp. H11081; assembly: GCF_012999535.1. Lineage (GTDB taxonomy): Bacteria > Actinomycetota > Actinomycetes > Streptosporangiales > Streptosporangiaceae > Microbispora. Next base: position 56,012 of record NZ_JABBWV010000013.1, on the reverse strand, counting down.
CCCGTCTACGAGGAGTCCTTCAAGATCTACGGCGACGTCTTGATGGGCCCGCTGGGCGTCATTCGCACCGGTGGCTACTTCTTCCGGTCACCCCACGTGTTCCACGGCCCGCTCTACTCGCGCGGCGGAACGATGTCGTTCATCCGCTCGGACGCGGCCCCGACCACCGAGTACCGGCAGCCAGGTCCCGGCGCGACCTGGGACGAACTGTCGGCAAAGGCATATGTCGACTGACGCCAACCAAGTCCGCACCATCGATCCTGGAGCAGCGATGCAACAGCCCACCGGCGCCGCCACGCCACGACCGGTCCCCGCCACCAACGGCGGAGCGGCGATCTCCATCAAGGGGGTCGGCAAGGAGTACACGAGCGACGCCGGCCCGGTGCGTGCGCTGATGCCCACGGATCTCGAGATCAAGCCGCGGGAGTTCGTCGTCCTGCTGGGACCGTCGGGCTGTGGCAAGACCACCCTGCTGCGCATGCTGGGCGGCCTCATCGCGCCCACCGAGGGCACGATCACCATCGGGGACAAGGACCTGTTCGCGGAGGGCTCGACCCAGCCGTCCCGGGAGGCCCTGGGCTCCCTCGGATTCGTGTTCCAGCAGGCCACGCTGATGCCCTGGCGCAAGATCTGGAAGAACATCGCGCTTCCGCTCGAAGTCACCAGGGTGCCGAAGAAGGAGCGGCGCGCGCGGGCCGAGGAGCTCGCCGCGTCGGTGGGCCTGTCCGACTTCCTCGAGCACTACCCGCGTGCCCTCTCCGGCGGCATGCAGCAGCGGGTGGCCATCGCCAGGGCGCTGATCCACCGGCCGTCCATCCTGCTGATGGACGAGCCGTTCGGCGCGCTGGACGCGATGACGCGCGACCGGATGAACTCCATGCTGCAGCAGCTGTGGCTGGACACCGGCAAGACGATCGTGCTGGTCACCCACTCGATCTCCGAGGCGGTGTTCCTCGCGGACCGCATCGTGCTGCTCTCGCAGCGGCCCGGCCGGGTCCAGGACATCGTGAACGTCGACTTCGAGCGGCCTCGCGGCACGGACGTCTCGAAGGACCCCCGCTTCGGGGAGATCGTGCAGTACCTGCGCCGGCAGCTCGGCGAGGTGTGATGAGCGACGCGAGCGGGGCGACCGCCGTCCTGGCACGGTTCGCGGCGGAGCTCTCCTACGACGACCTCCCCGAGGAGGTCGTCGCCAAGGCGCAGGTCCTGTTGCTGGACTTCTTCGGCGTGACGATGGCGGGCAGCCGCGTGCCGGAGATCGTGACCATCACCGACCTGGTCCGCGCGCGCGGCGGCCGGCCGGTGGCCACGGTGCTCGGCGGGGACTTCGCCACCACCGTGGCCGACGCGGCCTACGTCAACGGCTGCGCCTCGGACGTGCTGGAGCACCAGGACGGTTATCGGTTCGGCGGGTTCCACCCGTCGCACGCACTGTCGGCGCTGCTCGCGGTGGCCGAGTCCACCGACGCCACGCTGCGGGACCTGATCGTGGCCGCGGTGGCCGCCTACGAGGTGGCCAACCGGATCGGCCGGGTGCTGCATCCCGGCGCCACCACCAAGGGCTGGTTCCCGGTGGCCGCGGGGTACGGCGCGGCGGCCGGCTGCGCCAAGCTGCTCGGCCTCGACGCGGCGGGCGTCGCGTCCGCGATGGGCGCGGCAGGCTACTTCGTGCCCGCCGTGATGATCGAGCAGATCTTCACCGGGCACACGGTCAAGCCGGCGTTCGCCGGGCAGATCGCCAGGTCCGGGGTCGAGGGGGCGCTGCACGCCAAGGCCGGGCTCACCGGATGGCCCGAGGTGCTTGAGCATCCCAAGGGGATGATCTCGCTCTTCGGCGGCGCGGCCGACGACCCCCGGCTCACCGACGGGCTCGGCAGCGAGTGGACCATCCTCGAGGTGCACCAGAAGCGCTTCGCCGGATGCCGGCACACGCACGGAGCCAGTCAGGCGTGTGTCGACCTCGCGATCGAGCACGACCTGGACCCGGCCGACGTCGCCGACATCGACGTGGAGACCTACGAGGTGGCGCGGATCTTGGTCGAGCGGTCGGTGACGCCCGCGGAGTCGGCGATTCCGTGCACGTTGAGCCTGCCGTACTCCGCCGCGGTCGCCATCGTGGACCGCGACGTCTCCGGTGCGCAGTTCGAGCCGTCCCGGCTCGCCGACCCGCTGGTGCACCAGGTGGCCTCCACCGTGCGCATCCGTGTGTCCGACGAGATGAACGCCCTGTATCCGGAGTTCACCGCGACCCGCGTGACCATCACGACGCGGGACGGGAAACGGCACGAGAGCTTCGTCGACCTCCCGGCCGGGGACCGGCGGGCTCCGCTCAGCCGGGACGAACTGCTCGGGAAGTTCCGCAGGTACGTCCACCCGGTGTCGGGGGAGCAGGCGGCGGACCAGGTGGTGAGCCTGGTGCTGACCTCGCCGGGCTCCGCCGTACGGGAGCTGACCGCTCTGCTGACGGCCTGACGGCCTGACCGGTCGGCCGGCCCCACCGGCCGACCGGCCGCAGTCACGATTCACTACGGAGGAACCTTGCTCAGCCCAGACAGCCCCCTGCACACCATCAAGCCGCAGGAGTTCACCGCGGAGGCGTTCGCCCCCTTCGGGGAGGCGATGTCGCTGGACGCCACGCCCCGGCTGCCCATCGACTTCTACTCCGGCAAGAACGCCGTGCACGGCCCGGTCCGGCTGGACTGCGACACCACGCCGGAGTTCCTGGTGTTCCGCGTCGGCCAGCGCGGGGACAGCCTGCGTTTCCTGGAGCGGCACGTCGAGATGACCCAGACGATGATCCCGCTCAACGGCCAGCCGTACGTCGCCGTGGTCGCGCCGCCGCAGGTGCCGCTGGAGAACGGGTTCCCCGTCCTGGACGAGGTGAAGGCGTTCATCATCCCCGGTGACGTCTCCATCAACCTGTACCGCGGCACCTGGCACGAGCCGCCGTTCCCCTCGGTCGACGGCCAGCTCTTCCTGATCACGAGCCACGAGCGGCTGACCCGTGGCCTGCAGTGCAAGCTCGACGAGAACGGCGAGCTCGACCAGTTCGACGTGGAGAAGCGCAGCCCGTTCTACCGCACCGGCCAGCGCGTGCGAGTGCAGCTGCCATGACCGCGGTGACCAGTGCGGACGTCGTCGTGACCGGACCGGCCATCGGTTCCTCGGCGCGCAAGGAGGGTGGGGACACCCTGCTGACGGGGCGCGGCCGGTTCGTCGACGACTACACCCTGCCGGGGATGCGATACGCCGCGGTGGTGCGCAGCGAGGTCCCCCACGCTCGCATCCTGCGCGTCGACGTGCGCGAAGCGGAGCAGAGCCCGGGTGTGGCGCTGGTCCTCACGGGGGAGAGCGCCGCCGCCCACGCCGGCCCGATCCCCCATTTCATCGACCCCGCCGCCAGGGGCGGACGTTACACCGACGTCCGCTGCCTGGCCGTCGGGAAGGTCGTCTACGCGGGTCAGCCGGTCGCGGCGGTGGTCGCCGACACCCGCCGTCAGGCCGAGGCCGCGGCCGAGCTCGTCCGGGTGGAGTACGAGCCGCTGCCGCACGTGCTGGACGGCGACGACGCGCTGGCGGCGGACGCGCCGCTCCTGTACGAGGAGTGGCCGGACAACGTCGTCCTGCACAACCACTACGGCACGGGGGACGTGGACGCGGCCCTGGAGTCCGCCGACCTCGTCATCTCGGACACGATCCGGATCGCGCGCAGCACGACCGCGCCGATCGAGCCGCGCGGCTATCTCGCCTCGTGGGACCGCCTGGACGAGACCCTGACGGTGTACGGGTCGCTGCAGAACCCGCACCAGCTGCGGTGGATGGTCGCGAACAGCCTCGGCCTGGACGAGACCGCGATCCACGTCATCACCGCGCGGGTCGGCGGCAGCTTCGGCCTGAAGATGCAGGGTCATCCGGAGGAGACCCTGGTCTGCCTGCTCAGCAAGCTGACCGGCGCGCCGGTGAAGTGGATCGAGGACCGCCGCGAGGCGTTCATGGCCGGCGCGCGCGAGCAGGTGCACCGGTTCACGGTCGGCGCCATGCGCGACGGCCGCATCGTGGGCATCCGCGACCAGATCGTCGCCAACACCGGGGCGGTGTCCGCGCAGGCCGGATGGGCGATGCCCAACATGTCGGCCACGACGCTCGCGTCCGGCTACACGGTGCCCAACGTGCAGGCGGAACTGCACGTGGTGGTGACCAACAAGCCGCCGCTCAACGCGGCGCGGGGCTTCGGCAAGGACTCCGCGCACTTCGTGATGGAGCGGGTCGTCGACCTGGTGGCCCGCGGTCTCGGCCTCGACCCGGCGGAGGTCAGGCGGACCAACTTCATCCCGGCCGGCCAGTTCCCTTACCGGACGGCCACGGGACTGAACATCGACAGCGGTGACTTCCCGGGGCTGCTCGACAAGGCGCTCGCGGCGCTGGACTACGACGCCCTGAGGAAGCGGCAGGCGGACCTGCGCACGGAGGGCCGTCACCTCGGCGTGGGGCTGGCATTCGAGCTGACCCCCGAGTCCGCCGACGGTCCCGGGTCCTTCGTCTCGGGGTTCGACGTCACCACGGTGCGGATGACCATGACCGGCAAGGTGACGGTCTACACCGGGGTGACCACGCCCGGCGGCGGCAACGACACCGGGATCGCCCAGATCGTCTCCGACGAGCTGGGTGTGCCGATGAGCTGGATCACCGTGGTGCAGGGCGACACCGAGCGCTGCCCCGGCGGGTTCGGCAACTTCAGCGGGCGCGGCATGGTGACCGGCGGAGGGTCGGCGGCGCTGGCCGCCCGCGACGTGCGCGCCAAGATCGCCACGGTCGGCGCGCGGATGCTCGCGGTGCCGGTGGACGAGGTGGAGGTCGCGCACGGGTACGTGAGGGCGGTCGGCGACGGCAGGACCGTGCCGATCCCCGAGGTCGCCGCCGCGGTGGTGACGCGGGCCTTCGCGATCGCCAACGAGGTGGAGCCGGTCCTGGAGGCCACCCGCGCCTACAAGCCGGGGAATATCGACCACGTCCCCGACGAGCGCGGCCGGATCCAGCCCTATCCCACCTATTCGAGCTGCCTGCACGCCGCCGTGGTCGAGGTCGACGCCGAGACCGGCCAGACCAAGCTGCTGGACTTCGTCATGGTCCACGACTGCGGCACCATCATCAATCCCGCACTGGTGGAGGGGCAGGCGTACGGCGCGATCGTGATGGGCATCGGCGCCGGGCTCACCGAGCGGCTCGTCCACGACGCGCAGGGCCGGCTCGCCAGCGACCGTTTCAAGTCGTATCTCCTGCCGCGCGCGGGCGACCTGCCCACCATCCGCCTGGAGCACCAGGTCACGCCCAGCCCGTTCACCATGTACGGCAACAAGGGCGCGGGCGAGGCGGGCGTGGGCGGCGCCCAGGCCGCCGTGGCCAACGCGATCGAGGACGCGCTCGCGCCCTTCGGCGTGACGGTGCGCGAGGTGCCGTTGCCCCCGCCTGCCGTCCTCGCTCTCATCGACGAGGCGCGAACGAAATGATCACAAAGGATTTCACCTACCACGCGCCCACCGGCCTGGACGGGGTGGTGTCGGTGCTCGCCGAGGCGGCGGGCGACGCCGTCGTCCTCGGCGGCGGCACGATGCTCATCCCCGACATGACGCACGGCAGGACCCGCGCCGACGTGGTCGTCGACCTGTCGCGGGCGGGCCTGTCCGGGATCGCCCCCGGTGACGGCGAGGTCGTGGTCGGCGCTACGACCACGTACGCCGACGTGCTGGCCGACGACCGCGCCCCGGCCCTGGTGCCGCTCCTGCGCGTGATGGCCGGTGGGGTCACCGGTGGTCCGCAGATCCGCAACAAGGGCACCGTCGGCGGATCGGCCTCCTACGCCAACCCGTCGTCGGAGGTCCCGGCCTGCCTGGTCGCGCTCGGCGCGCGGATGCGGCTGGCGTCGGCGTCGGGCACCCGGGAGGTCGAGGCCCTCGACTTCTTCACCGGGGCCTTCGCCACCGCGCGCCGTCCCGACGAAGTGCTCGCGGCCCTCGTGCTGCCCGCTCTCACCGGCACGTCCGTGGGCTACACGAAGCTGAAGCACGCCGAGAGCAGTTGGCCGATCGCCACCGCGGCCTGCGTGCCGGGGCCGGACGGCGCCCTGCGCGTCGCGCTCGGCGCGGTGGCCGCGACGCCGCTTCTCGTCACGGTCGACCGGCCGGACGCCGGCGTCGCCGACCCCGCCTGGCGGGCCCACGTACGGGAGGTCGTCGACGCGGCGGTCACCGAGCCGTGGAGCGACGTCCTGGCGGACGGCGAGTACCGAAGGCGTGTGGCTCCGGTGGCCGCCGCGCGAAGCATCGCCCGCGCGCTGGAAACCGGCGGGGAGGAGGAGACACCGTGAACAGGGTTCGCCTGAAGGTGAACGGCCAGGAGCACGAGATCGAGGTCGAGTCGTGCACGCTGCTGGTGCACGCGATCCGCGAGGACGTCGGCCTGACCGGCACCCACGTCGGATGCCTCACCGGCGACTGCGGCGCCTGCACCGTGCTGGTGGACGGCGCGTCGGTGAAGTCGTGCTCGGTGTTCGCCGTCTCCGCCGACGGCGCGGAGATCACGACGATCGAGGGCCTGGCGGGTGACGAAGGCCTGCACCCCGTTCAGCAGGCGTTCTGGGACGAGTTCGCCTTCCAGTGCGGGTACTGCCTGCCGGGCATGCTGCTGACGACCTGCGAACTGCTCGACCGCGACCAGGACCCCGACGACGCGGCGATCGACCAGGCGATCAACGGCAACCTCTGCCGCTGCACCGGTTACGCCAGCATCCGGAGCGCGGTGCGCCGCGCGGCGACCCGGATGGCCGCGGGAGACCCCGACGCCCTGCCCGAGTCGCAGCGCTCCGAGTCGCCGTCCGCCGAGCCGCCGCCCTCCGCCTGACGACACCCCCGAGGAGAACACCATGGACAAGGCATCCGACGAGCTCGACGCGGCCGTCGCCGTAGTCGAGGACTTCCTCGCGGCGCTCGGCCGGGGCGACCAGGCCAGGGCCGAGACGCACCTCGCCGAGGGCGTGGTCATGATCTTCCCGGGCGACAAGCGGTACGCCACCCTGCGGGAGCTGGCACAGGCGTCCGCGCCCCGCTACCGGCACGTCGACAAGCACCGTACGGAATACGAGGCGTTCAGCGACGCAGACGGCGACGTGATCGTCTGGTCCATGGGGACGCTGTTCGGCGAGAACAACGCGGGCGTCCGCTACGACGGCGTGCGTTACGTCGACAGGTTCCGGCTGCGCGACCTCAAGATCGTGGAGCAGCGGGTCTGGAACGACCTGGCGCAGAGCGGCGTGCTGACCGCGCGGACCGCGGACGAACTCGATCCCCGCTGGCGGCCCGCGGCCACCTGACCGCACCGCCCGTGACCCCCGAACCTCCCCTGACCCCCAACACCCAAGGAGTAGAGAGAACATGGCCCGCAAACTGGTGCTGCTGACCTATGACATCAAGCCGGGGACGGACCTCAAGGAGTACGAGCAGTACACCCGGGAGGTCGACTACGGGAAGTTCCGGCAGAACGACAGGATCCTCGACTACGCGAACTTCGTGATCAAGCGGAACGTCCGGGGCGAGGAGTGGTTCAAGCACTTCGACCTGATGTTCGTCGACGACCTCGACGCCTTTCACGCCGACGGCAAGCTGCACTTCGGCGACCCGGTCATCCTGGAGCACGCGGCCAACTGGCGCGACAAGTGGAGCCGCGACGAGGCCACGGGCTGGCGCGGCAAGGTCAACATCAGCTACGCCGACGAAATCTGAGGGTGAGCCCTCGTCCAGGCCGAGGGCGGGACGCGCGAAGTGGTAGTTGAAGGAGACGGAGCCGAGACCGCCGGCTCGTCCAGGAAGCCGCCCCCGGCCTCCTCTGAGCCGCGGTCCACGGTATCGCCGGAGTTCTCCGAGAAATGGTCATGGGCTCCACGAAGAGCGGTACTGCTGGCCGTACTCCTCGGCATGACCTACATGTACCCCGCCTACCTGGCGGGGACCCTGGGCGTCGCGATCCGCGAAGACCTCGGTCTGGACAGGGCGGCCCTGGGCCTGACGATCAGTCTGTTCTTCGCGATCGGTGCGACCGCGATGACGTTCGGAGGGCGCGTCGCGGACCGGATGGGTCCGAGACGCGCGCTCCGCATCGCAGCGGGAATGACGGGCGCGTGCCTCGTCGGCGTCGCGGTGTTCGGCGGTTCCTGGGCGGGCCTGCTGGTGAGCCTGGCGATCGGCGGCATCGGTTCCGCGGTCGGGGCCCCGGTCGGGGCGCTGCTGATCCTGCGGCACGTCGCCCCCTCGCGGCGGCCGATCGCGTTCGGCCTGGAACGTTCGTCGCTCCCCGCCTCGACGCTCCTGGCCAGCATCTCGCTGCCGCTTCTCGCCACGGTGCTGCACTGGCGGCTGGTCTTCCTGGTGGGAGCGCTGGCCGTGATCGTGCTCGTGGCCCTGCGAATACCCGACGCCGCTCCTCGGGCGGCGAAACCGGTGTCGGAACGGGCGGAGGACACGAGTGCACCCGCGCCGCGCGGGCGGCTCGCCCCGGTGGGCCCGCTGCTGCTGATCACCCTGGCCTTCTTCCTCGGTTCCGCGTCCGCCACCGCGTTGAGCAGCTTCTTCGTCGACTACGGCGTGCTGCTCGGCTTCTCGCAGAGCGAGGCGGGAGTGGCGCTCGCCTTCGGCAGCGTGGTGATCATCGCGGCCCGCTTCGGGCTGGGACTGGGCCGGGTACGACGGCCGGGCAGGCTGACGGTCGCGGCGATGATGGCGCTGGGCGCGGCGGGTTTCCTGCTGCTCATGTCGGGTGACCGGGTCCTGGCCGTGATCGGCATGTGCGTCGCCTGCGGCGCGGGCTGGGGATGGACCGGCCTGGTGGCCCTGGCCCTCGCGGAGGTCTACCGGGAGGCGCCGGGTGCGGCGTCGGGCCTGGTCCAGGCAGGCGGGTCGGCCGGCGGGATCCTCGGGCCGCTGCTGGTCGGCGCCACGGCGAAGTACTACTCCTACCCCGTGGGGTGGAGCCTGTCCGCGATCTTCCTCGCGCTGGCCTCGGTCATGGTGCTCGCGAATCGAGCCCTGTGGAAGGAAAGACGATGAACAACCGAACCGCTTTCACCACGTCGGAGCTGCCGGCGTCGTGCGACGTCCTGGTCCTCGGCAGCGGTGCGGCCGGTCTGGTCGCCGCCTGCCGGGCGGCCGACGCGGGCCACGACGTCCTCCTGGTGGAGCGCGCGAACCTGATCGGCGGCACGACCGCGGTCTCCGGCGGCGTGCTCTGGGTGCCGGGCAACCACCTGATGGAGGCCGGCGGCTACTCCGACAGGCGGGAGGACGCGCTGGCCTACCTCACGGCGGTCACGCGGGGCGACATGCCGCGCGAGCGGATCGAGTGGTTCCTCGACGTCGGCCCCGAGGCGGTCCGCTACCTGTGCGACGAGACCGAGGTGGGGCTCGCAGCGCTGGGACGGCCCGACTACCGCGCGGACCTGCCGGGAGCCGTGCCGGGAGGGCGCGTCCTCGACAACCTTCCGTTCGAGACCGGCGCGCACCCCGGTCTGGCCGAGCTGCTCAGGCCGGCCACCTACCTGCCGGCGATCACCATGCTGGAGCGGGAGCAGAGCCCCGGCCTCGACGTGGAGAAGGCCGCGCGGGAGCGGCAGAGCCGGGGCATCAGGACCATGGGAGGCGCGCTCGCCGGCGCGCTCGCCGTCTCCGCCCACGCCAGGGGGGTCACCTTCGTCGTCGGCGCCCGGGCGGTGGAGCTGGAGCGTTCCGGCGACGCCTGGCACGTCACGCTGCGGCAGGACGGCCGGACCAGGCGGGTCGTGGCCCGGACGGCGGTCGTCCTGGCCAGCGGCGGCTTCGAGTGGAACCCGGATCTGCAGCGTGCCTATCTGCCCGCCCCGGTGCTGCCGATCGGCGCCCCCGGCAACGAGGGTGACGGCCTCCTCATGGCGCTGCGCGCCGGCGCGGCCGTACGCGACATGACGGCTTCCTGGGGCGTTCCCGCGTTCCAGGACCCGTCGGTGCGGTACGAGGACCTGCCCACGGGACGGCTGGCCAACGTGGAGATGACGCGTCCCGGGTCGGTGATGGTGAACAGGTCCGGCCGCCGGTTCGTCAACGAGGCGCAGAACTACCACGACCTGACGAAGGTGTTCCGCGAGGTGGATCCGGCGAACGGAGTGCCGCGCCACACACCGGCCTGGCTCGTCTACGACGGCGCCTACCAGGAGCGTTACCCGGTGGCGGGTGTGCCGCGCGGGACGTCGCCCGAGTGGGGCGTCACCCGGGACACCCTGGAGGAGTTGGCGGCCGCGTGCGGGATCGACGCCGATGGCCTGGCCGAGACGATCGAGAGGTTCAACGAGGACGCCGCCTCGGGGTCGGACCGGTCGTTCTCCCGGGGCGACTCGGTGGCGGACCGCCATCTGGGCGACCCCGCCGTCGGGCCCAATCCGTGCCTCGCGCCGATCACGCGCCCGCCGTTCACGGCGGTTCCGGTGCACGCCGCGACACTCGGCACGTGCGGCGGCGCGCTGACCGACGACCAGGGCCGCGTCCTGACGCCCTCGGGGCAGCCGGTGGAGGGGCTGTTCGCCGCGGGGAACGTCTCGGCGAGCCTCTTCGGCGACTTCTATCCCGGCGGCGGCACGTCGCTGGCCGCCGCCGTGGTCCGCGCGTACGCCATCGGATCAGCGCTTTCCTCTTGATCAGGTCCGATTTACACGGGTTTGACCGGACTAGAAGCGTTGCCATAACCTCTGAGCGGACCAGCGTTCGCTATAGCGGAACAACAGGAGCCAAGGTGGAAGACGGGCCGCTGACGGGGCTGAGGGTGCTGGACGTGTCCACGATCCTCGCCGGACCGTTGTGCTGTCAGATCCTCGGAGACCAGGGTGCCGACGTCATCAAGATCGAGCACCCGGTCCACGGTGACGGCATGCGGGGGCACGGACCCTCGAAGGAGGGCGTCCCGCTCTGGTGGAAGGAGATCTCCCGGAACAAACGGATGGTGGGCCTGAGCCTGTCGGACCCGGCAGGGGCCGAGGTGTTCCTGCGGCTGGCGGAGACGGCCGACGTCCTCGTGGAGAACTTCCGGCCCGGCACGCTGGAGCGCTGGGGCCTCGGACCCGACGTCCTCCACAAGGTGAACCCCCGGCTGGTCATCGTCCGGATCACCGGCTTCGGCCAGCAGGGGCCGTACGCCGCGAGGCCCGGGTTCGGCACCCTGGCCGAGGTGATGAGCGGGTTCGCCCACCTCACCGGCCAGCCGGACGGCCCTCCCACGCTGCCGGCGTTCGGCCTGGCGGACAGCATCTGCGGGATCGCGGCCTCGTCGGCGACGATGATGGCGCTGTGGGCCCGCGAGAAGAGCGGCCGCGGCGAGATCGTCGACATGAGCCTGCTGGAGCCGATCACGACGGCGGTCGGGCCGGGCCCCACCGTGTACGACCAGCTCGGCGTCGTGGGCAAGCGACAGGGGAACCGCTCCTCCAACAACGCCCCGCGTAACACCTACCAGTGCGGCGACGGCGGCTGGGTCGCCATCTCCACCAGCGCCCAGAGCATCGCGGAGCGGGTGATGACGCTGGTGGGACACCCCGAGGTCATCGAGGAGCCGTGGTTCGCCTCGGGCCGTCAGCGGGCGGAGCACGCCGATCTCCTCGACTCCTACGTGGGCTCCTGGATCGCCGCGCGCACGCGCGACGAGGTGATCCAGGAGTTCGAGCGCGCGGGCGCGGCGGCGGCGCCCGTCTACAACGCGCGCGACCTCGTGGAGGACCCGCACGTGCGGGCCACCGGGATGCTCACGCACGTCGATGACGACGAGCTGGGCCCGGTGCTCATGCACAACGTGATGTGGCGGATGACCGGCGCTCCCGGACGCATCCGTTTCACCGGCCGGGAGCTCGGCGCGGACACCGACGAGATCCTGCTGGGCGAGCTCGGCCTCGACGACGAGACGGTGGCGGAGCTGCGATCCAAGCAGGTGATCGCATGACAGGCGCCGGCATCTCCGGCATTCGACCCAGGAACGAGGAACAAGGCGACGTGGGCGGCACCAGTACCACCGGCCTGCTGCTGCGGGCGGTCAGCGAAGGGGTCCGGATCTACGATCTGGGCCGGCCACTGACGATCGGGATGCCGCAGTCCCCCAACCATCCCGCCTTCTGGCACGCCCTGCCCCGCAGGCACGGCGACATGGTCCGGGCGGACGGCGGCTCGGCGGCCAACGACATCATCACCATGGGCACGCACGTCGGGACGCACATCGACGCCTTCGCGCACGTGTCCCACGACGGCAGGCTGCTCGACGGATCGGACGCCGCCGAGGCGGGCCGGGGCGGCCGCTTCGCCGAGCTCGGGGTGCACACGATCGCCCCGATGGTGCGCCGCGGCGTCCTGCTCGACATCCCCGCGGCCCTTGGCACGCCGGTCGGCTGCGAACCCGGTTACGAGATCACCCCGGCGGATCTGGAGGCGGCCGTCGAGCGGCAGGGCACCCCGATCGGCGCGGGCGACGTGGTTCTCGTGCGCAGCGGCTGGGGGCGCTTCTTCGGCAGCGGCGACAGGAGCGTCTACATCGGCAACGACTCGGGCGTGCCGGGTGTCGGCGAGGCCGGCGCGGCCTGGCTCGCCGACCGCGGAGCGCACGCGGCCGGCGCCGACACGATCGCGTTCGAGTGCCTGAAGCCCGGCAGCGGGCACAGCGTGCTGCCGGCGCACCGGGTGCTCCTGGTCGAGCGGGGCGTCTACATCATCGAGACGATGGCGCTCGAGGAGCTCGCTGCCGACGGCGTGCACGAGTTCGCCTTCGTGCTCTCCCCGCTGCCCATCTTCGGGGCCACCGGCTCCCCGGTCCGTCCGCTGGCGGTGGTCGGCGCATGAGCGGCACGAACGAACCGGTCCTCGCGACCGAGCTGTCCGTCTTCGCGGCCAAGACCCTGTCCGGCGCGCTGCCCGAGGACGTGGCAGACAGCGTGCGCCGCCGGGTGCTCGACGTGCTGGGACTGTGCGTCGCCGCCTACCGGCTGCCGACCAGCGACGCGGTCGCCGGCTACGCGGCCGACCAGGGCGGACGCCCCGAGGCGAGCGCGGTCGGCGTCGAGACGAAGCTGCCCGCCGCGCAGGCGGCCTTCGTCAACGGGGTGCTCGCGCACTCGCTCGACTACGACGACACCCACCTGCCCTCGGTGCTGCACCCCAGCGCCGCGGTCGTCCCCGCCGCGCTCGCCGCGGCGGAGGCGTCCGGAGCGTCGGGAGCCGACACCGTCGCCGCGGTCGCGGTCGGACTGGAGATCGCGGTACGCCTCGGCATGGCGGGCTACGACAGCGAGCTCGGCAACTCGGTGTTCTTCGAGCACGGGCAGCACGCCACCTCCATCTGCGGGGCGATGGGCGGGGCCGCCGCGGCGGCGCTGCTGATGGATCTCGGGGCGGACGGCGTGCGGAACGCGCTGGGAGTCACCGCGTCCTTCGCGTCCGGCATCATCGAGGCGAACCGCACGGGAGGGACGGTCAAGCGGCTGCACTGCGGCTGGGCCGCGCACTCGGCCGTGACCGCCGCTGCCCTCGTGCAGCGGGGCTTCACCGGTCCGCCCACGGTCCTGGAGGGGCGCTTCGGGTTCTTTGAAGCCTTCCTGCGTGGTGAGACCGACCTGTCCCAGGTGCTGAACGGGCTGGGCGAGGAGTGGGCCGTACCGGGGATCTTCTTCAAGCCCTACCCGGCGAACCACTTCACCCACACGGCGATCGACGCGGGCATGGCGCTGCGGTCGCGAGGACTGCCGATCGACCGGATCGAGCACATCGAGCTGCGGGTGCCGTCCGCGGTCATCCGCACCATCGGCCAGCCGCTGGAGACCAAGCGGGCGCCGGAGACCGGCTACCAGGCCCAGTTCAGCGGGCCGTACGCGGTCGTGGCGGGGCTGATCGGCGGGTCCGGGCTCGGCGTCGGACTGGACGACTTCACCGACGAGCTGGCCAGGGACCCCGCGCGCCGCGCGCTGATGGCCAAGGTCGACGTCGTGCCCGACGAGCGGTGCGACGCGATCTACCCCTACCAGTTCCCCGCCGTGGTCCGGGTCCGTACGGACGACGGCCGCGAGTGGACCGAAGAGATGCTGGCCAACCGGGGAGGCCCGCGCAGGCCGCTGTCCGAGGCGGAGCTGTCCCGCAAGTTCACCGAGAACGTGGCGGGACGGCTGCCGGAGGAGACCGCCAGGACCGTGCAGGACCTCGTCCTGCGACTCGATCAGCTCACCGGGGTGGCGGACGTGCTGCACCCCCTCACCCGTCTCGACGGGAAAGCGCGCTAAGGAGACAGCAGTGGCACAGTACGACCTCATCGTCAGCAACGTCCGGGTCGTCCGGCACGACAAGGCCGAGGCGGAAGTCGCCGACATCGGCGTCCTCGACGGCCGGATCGTCCGGGTCGAGCAGGGCCTGGACCCCGCCGAGGCGCGCACCGTCGTGGACGGCGGCGGCAAGCTCGCCTTCCCCGGTGTGGTGGACGCCCACCAGCACTGGGGCATCTACAACCCGCTGTCGGTGGACACCGAGACGGAGAGCCGGGCGTGCGCCCAGGGCGGTGTGACCTCCGCGCTGACCTACATGCGCACCGGCCAGTACTACCTCAACAAGGGCGGCGAGTACGCCGAGGTCTTCCCCGAGGTCCTGGCGGCGTCGGACGGCCGTTCGTACGTCGACTACGCCTTCCACCTCGCGCCGATGATGCGCCGGCACATCGAGGAGATCCCGTCGCTCGTGCGCGACCACGGGGTCACCTCGTTCAAGGTGTTCATGTTCTACGGCAGCCACGGCCTGCACGGCCGTTCCGCCGACCAGAACTCGTTCCTGATGATCCCCGAGGGTGAGCGGTACGACTACGCGCACTTCGAGTTCGTCATGCGCGGCATCCAGGCCGCCCGCGAGGAGTTCCCCGACCTGGCCGATGAGATCTCGCTGTCGCTGCACTGCGAGACGGCCGAGATCATGAGCGCCTACACCAAGATGGTGGAGGAGGAGGGCAAGCTCACCGGCCTGGCGGCCTACAGCGCCTCGCGCCCGCCGCACTCGGAGGGCCTGGCCGTCAGCATCGCCTCCTACCTCGCGCACGAGACCGGCCTGCCCACGATCAACCTGCTGCACCTGTCGTCGGCCAAGGCGATGGACGCCGCGCTGCGGATGGCGGACGCGTTCCCGCACGTCGACTTCCGCCGCGAGGTGACGATCGGCCACCTGCTCGCCGACATCGACACGGCCAGCGGCATCGGCGGCAAGGTCAACCCGCCGCTGCGCCCGCGTGAGGACGTCGAGGCGCTGTGGGCCCACGTGCTCGACGGCAAGGTCGACTGGGTGGTCAGCGACCACGCCTGCTGCCGTGACGAGCAGAAGTTCGGTGACCCGCGCGACGACGTCTTCCTGGCCAAGTCCGGCTTCGGCGGCGCCGAGTACCTGCTGCCCGGCCTGGTCACCGAGGGCCGGCGGCGCGGGCTCTCCTACGGCGACATGGCCAAGCTGCTGTCGTGGAACCCCGCCCAGCGGTACGGCCTGCGCAACAAGGGCGCGATCGCCGAGGGCCTCGACGCCGACTTCTGCCTCGTCGACCCCGACGTCACCTGGACCGTGCGCGCCGAGGAGTCCGAGTCGACCCAGGAGTACACGCCGTTCGAGGGCTTCGAGCTCACCGCCAAGGTGGTCGACACCTTCCTGCGCGGTCACCGGGTGCTGGAGAACGGCAAGGTCGTGGGCGAGCCGCAGGGTCGCTACGTGGCCCGGCCCGGCGGTCGTTCGTGACCCCTCGCAGCTACCTGTACGTTCCCGCGGACCAGAGCGACAAGCTGGCCAAATCCCGCGGGAGCGAGGCCGACGCGCTGATCCTCGATCTTGAGGACGCGGTCGCCGCGGGGAGCAAGGAGACGGCGAGAAAGCAGGCGGCTGAGTTCGTCGTCTCCACCGGCCCCGAGCAGGTGGCGCCGGCGCTCTGGGTGCGGGTGAACGCGGAGACCGTCGAGGATGACGTGGCCGCGGTCGCCGTGCCAGGACTGGTGGGGGTGGTCGTCCCCAAGGCCGACCCCGCGATCCTGGCGAGGGCGGACGCGGCGCTGACCAGGGCGGAGTCGTCGCACGGCCTCGGGGCCGGGACGTTCGCCGTCCTCGCGCTGATCGAGTCGGCCCTCGGCGTCGCGCGGGCGGAGGACGTCGCGGCCGCTCCCCGGGTCGTACGGCTCGGGCTCGGCGAGGCGGACCTCGCCGGCGAGCTCGGCCTGCGGCCGGGCCCCGCCCGCGAGGAGCTGTGGCCGATCAGGTCCAGGATCGTCGTCGCGTCGGCGGTGGCGGGCATCCTCGCCCCCGTGGGGCCCGTGGACACCGCGGTGCGCGACACAGGTCAGCTCCAGGAGACCACCCGGATCCTGCTGCGCCAGGGCTTCCGGGCGCGCACGGCCATCTCCCCCCGCCAGCTCGCCGTCATCAACGAGGTGTTCACCCCGGACGCGGCCGAACTGGCGGAGGCCCGCGACGTGCTCGACCGCCTCGCCGAGGCGGAGCGGCGCGGCAGCGGTGTCGCGCTGGACGCCGCGGGCAGGCTCATCGACGCCGCGGTCGCCCGTACGGCCCGCGAGGTGGTCGGCAGGGCGCGCTGACCCAGGGCATGCCGCCCCTTGAGGACGGCGTCCGCCGCACCGGCCCGATCTCCATCCGGGGATCGGGCCGGACGCGTGTACGCGGCCGGAACTAACGCTGCTTGAGACGCTGCGCTTCCTTGCGCACCTCGGCCTGGACCGACCGCTCGTGCTGCAGCCACTCGGGGTTCTCCGCCTTGATGGCGTCGATCTCGGCGGTGGTGAGCGGCCCGGTGATGCCCGCCCTGGCCAGGCCCGAGTTGGAGATGCCCAGCTTGACGGCGGCGACCTGCCGGGGGTGCGGCCCGTTGCGCCGCAGGTCGGCCAGCCAGGCCGGCGGGTTGGCCTGCAGCGCGTTCAGCTCATCCCTGGAGACGACTCCCTCCTGGAACTCGGCGGGAGTGGCCGAGAGGAGCACACCCAGCTTCTTGGCCGCGGTCGCGGGCTTCATCGTCTGAGTGGTCTTGAGCTTGGTCATAAGGTCAAGGGTATGGCGCGAAGCCGCCTCCCCTGACATCGGTACCCTGGGCAGATGACCGACAGGGAGTTCCGGCTGGCCTACGTGCCCGGGGTGACGCCCGCCAAATGGGTCGGCGTGTGGGCAGAACGCGTGCCGGACGTGCCGCTCACCCTGGTCTCCGTCGCCGCCGCCGACGCGGTGCGGGTCCTGCGCGACGGCGACGCCGACGCCGGGTTCGTACGGTTGCCCGTGGACCGTGAAGGGCTCAGCGTGATCCCTCTGTACGTCGAGACCACCATGGTCGTGGTGCCGAAGGACCACGTGGTGGCCGCCGCCGACGAGGTGACCGTCGCCGATCTCGCCGACGACGACATCCTGCGCCCGATGGACGACACCCTTGACTGGACGACCCTGCCGGGACGGCCGGCCGCCGCCCGTCCTGAGACGACGGCGGAGGCGATCCAGCTCGTGGCGGCCGGAGCCGGGCTGCTGCTGGTCCCGCAGTCGCTGGCGCGCCTGCACCACCGGAGGGATCTGACCTACCGGCCGGTCGTGGAGACGCCGCAGTCGCAGGTCGCGCTGGCCTGGCCGGAGAATGCGACGACCGAACTGGTGGAGGACTTCATCGGCATCGTCCGCGGCCGTACGGCGAACAGCTCGCGGGGCCGTGCCCCCGCGCCCGCTGAGGCGAAGGCGAAGGCGCCGAAGCAGCCGCGCGGTCCCGTCCCCGGCGGGTCGGGGCGCCGGGGCGCGCGGACCGGCCGGAGCGGGAAGGGCCGCCGGTCCCGCTGAGACGCGGCACTGAGCCGCGACTCCGAGCCGCCGAGGCTGAGCCGCGACGCCGAGTCACGACGCCGGGCCACGGCTCGGCCCGGATCCGGGCCGAGCCAGGCCGGGTCAGGGCACGACGAGGGCGTTCGCGCCCAGGAGAACCTTGATGTCCCCGGCGAACGCGCCGTTGTTGATGTTCACCGCGTAGTTGGGGAGCTCCACGACGTTGATCTTGCGGTTGAGCCGCTCCACGCGCAGCCGCACGGGGGTCTCCCCGGGGTGCACGGTCAGGATCCGCTTCAGCTCGTGGACGAGTTCCCTGTCGATGCGTTCCTCGCGGAGGGCGATCACGACCGGTTCGCGGCCGTCGTCCTGAATCCCGGAGATGTCGAGGAACGTGATGTCGGTGGCGTTGAAGGAGATCGTGGCCTCGTCGCCGTCGCCGCGTGACCGGATCCGGCCGGTGACGGAGACGACCAGGTCGGGTGCGAGGTTCGTGCCGTAGAGCTGGTAGGTCTGCGGGAAGCAGGGCACCTCGATCGACGCGTCATGGTCTTCGATCTTGAGGATCGCCCAGACGTCGCCCTTCTTGGTGACCTTCTTGTCGACGCCCGAGATGATCCCCGCGATGCGTACGTTGCCCGCCCCGGCCTGCCCGTCGAGAACCTGCGCGATGGTCAGGTCCCGGTTGCGTTCCAGGATGCGTTCCGCGCCGTTGAGCGGGTGGTCGGAGACGTAGAGGCCGAGCATCTCCCGCTCGAAGGCCAGCTTCGTCTTCTTGTCCCACTCGCCTTCCGGGACGGCGATGTGGAAGACGTTCCCGCCGGGGCCGTCGTCGTCGAGCGCGCCGAAGAGCGAGTCCTGGCCGAGCGCCTCCTTGCGCTTGACGTCGATCACCGCGTCGACGGCCTGCTCGTGGATCTGGATCAGCCCGTGCCTGGGATGGCCGAGGCCGTCGAACGCTCCCGCCTTGATCAAAGACTCGATCGTGCGCTTGTTGCAGACGACCTGGGGCACCTTGGTCAGGAAGTCGTTGAAGTCGGTGTAGGCGCCCTTGTCCCGGCGCGCGGAGATGATGCCCTTGATGGCGTTCTCACCGACGTTCTGGATCGCGCCCAACCCGAACCGCACGTCCTCCCCGACGGCGGAGAACCGCAGCCCCGACTCGTTGACGTCGGGCGGCAGGACCTTGAGCTTCATGCGGCGGCACTCGGCGAGATAGAGCGCCATGCGGTCCTTGTTCGTACCCACGGAGGTGAGCAGGGCGGCCATGTACTCGGCCGGGTAGTTGGCCTTGAGATACGCGGTCCAGTAGGAGACGAGACCGTAGCCGGCGGTGTGGGACTTGTTGAAGCCGTAGGAGCTGAAGGGTTCGAGGACGTCCCAGACGGCCTTCGCCGCTTCCTCTGTGTAGCCCTTGGCGACCATGCCGGAGGAGAAGGTGGCCCATTGCTTGTCCATCTCCTCCTTCTTCTTCTTGCCCATGGCCCGGCGCAGGATGTCGGCGCCACCGAGGGTGTAGCCGGCCAGCTGCTGGGCGATGGCCATGACCTGCTCCTGGTAGACGACCAGGTGATAGGTAGTGCCGAGGATCGGCTCAAGGGCTTCCTTGAGCGAGGGATGGATCGGGCTGATGTCCTGCTGCCCGGCCTTACGGAGCGCGTAGTTGACGTGGGCGTTCGCCCCCATCGGGCCGGGACGGCCCAGGGCGAGGATGGACGAGATGTCCTCGAACCGGGTCGGAGCGATCAGCTTGGTGAGATCCCGCATCATCGAGCTGTCGAGCTGGAACACGCCGAGCGTCTCACCGCGGGCCAGCAGCTCGTAGGTCTTCTTGTCGTCCAGCGCGAGACTGAGCATGTCGAGGTCGACGCCGCGGTTGTCCTTCACGTTCTGCACCGCGTCACCGATGACGGTCAGGTTGCGCAGGCCCAGGAAGTCCATCTTCAGGGCGCCCATGGACTCGGAGCTCGGTCCGTCGAAGCCCGTGATGCGGGCGCCGTCGTCGGGGCGCATGAAGATCGGCATGACGTCGATCAGCGGCTGGGAGGAGAGGATGACGCCCGCTGCGTGCACGCCGGTGCCCCGGGTCAGCCCCTCCAGGCCGAGCGCGGTGTCGATGACCTGCTTGACGTCCGGGTCCTCCGCGTACAGCTTCCGCAGCTCGGTCGCCTCGGCGTACCGGGGGTGCTTCTCGTCGAAGATGCCGGTGAGCGGGATCTCCTTGCCCATGACGGCGGGCGGGAAGGCCTTCGTGATCTTCTCGCCGACCGGGAAGGGGTAGCCGAGGACGCGGGCCGCGTCCTTGACCGCCGCCTTCGACTTGATCGTCATGTAGGTGATGATCAGCGAGACGTTGTCCTCGCCGTACTTCTCCGTGACGTACCGGATCATGTCACCGCGCCGGCGCTCGTCGAAGTCGAGGTCGACGTCGGGCATGGAGATGCGTTCGGGGTTCAGGAACCGCTCGAACAGCAGCGAGTGCTCGATGGGGTCGAGCTCGGTGATGCCGGTGACGTAGGCGACCATGGACCCGGTGGCCGATCCTCGGCCCGGGCCGAGCCAGATGCCGTTCTCCCGCGCGTAGCGGCAGATGTCCGCGACGACGAGGAAGTATCCGGGGAACCCCATGCCCTCGATGACGCCGAGCTCGTACTCGATCCGCTCCACGACCTCGGCCGGCACGGGGTCGCCGTAACGCCGCACCGCGCCACGCTGTGCCTCCTTGCGGAGCCAGCTCATCTCGGTCTCCCCTTCGGGAACCGGGAACTTGGCCGCCAGGTCGCGGTGGGCGAACACCTCGTCGTACGGCTCGACCCGCTCGGCGATCAGCAGGGTGTTCTTGCAGCCCTCGGCCCACATGTCGGAGTTGGGGTTGAGAGCCCACATCTCCTCGGCGGTCCGCACGTAGTAGCCGTTGCCGGAGAAGCGGAACCGGCTGGGGTCGCTGAGCAGGGAGTTGGTGCCGACGCAGAGCAACGCGTCGTGGGCGGTGGCCTGGTCCTCGGTGACGTAGTGGGAGTCGTTGGTGACCAGGGGCGGGATGCCCAGGGTCTTGCCGATCCGCAGCAGGTCCTCGCGGACCCCCGTCTCGATGGGGATCCCGCCGTGGTCCATGAGCTCCAGGAAGTAGTTGTCCCGCCCGAAGATCTCCTGGTATTTGGCGGCGTGCTCCAGCGCCTTGTCGTACTGCCCGAGCCTGAGCCGGGTCTGCACCGCACCGGACGGGCAGCCCGTCGTGGCGACGATCCCCTCGTGGTACTCCGCGAACAACTCGTCGTCCATGCGCGGGTACTTCTTCATGTGGCCCTGCAGGGAGGCCAGCGACGAGATCCTGAACAGGTTCCGCAGGCCCTGGGCGTTGATCGCCCACATCGTCTTGTGCAGATAGGTGCCGCTGGCGGAGACGTCGCCGCCCAGGCCGGTGCGCTCGTCGGACTTGCGCTGGTGGGGCTCTCCCCAGAACACCGGCTGCTTGTAGTGGCGGGACTCCGGGCTGACGTACCCCTCGATACCGATGATCGGCTTGACCCCGGCGGCCTTCATCTTCGACTGGAACTCGTACGCGCCGAACATGTTGCCGTGGTCGCTCATGGCGATCGCGGGCATGCCCAGAGCGGCCGCCCGCTCAGCCAGCTTGCCGATCTTCGCCGCTCCGTCCAGCATGGAGTATTCGGTGTGAACATGCAGGTGAACGAACGAATCAGCCACTGGTGATCTCTGGCCTTTCGTGGTCGGGCGGGCAGAGACCCAACTCTATCGAGAGCCGGAAGCCGCCGTCGTGGCCCGGCGGGAACCGGCCGATCGCCGGCCTCGGCCGATCACTACCCGGTCCCGGCATCGGTGCGAGGCCGCAGGGCGCGGGCCCGCAGCGCCGCCCGCGCGGCGGCGCGACCGGTGTCGGTGAGGCGGTCGCCGGGGTCGTCCGGGCCGCGGCGCCGGTGCATCATGCCGAGCAGGTCCAGACGGCGGTGGATCGCGCCCATGAGCCATCCGACGGCGTCCGAGGCGATGGGAGTTCCGGTGGCGGGGGAGTGCCAGCCCTCACCGGCCATGGCGTCGGCGACGGCGGCGCACCGGTCGAAATAGCCGGTGGGAGCCTCGGAGAGGTGCAGCATCAAGACGACCTCCGCCGCTGCGCACTCGGCGGGATCAGATGGGATCAGGGCGGCTGTCACGGCCGGCCACAGTGTGGCCGTATCGGCTCCGGCCAGGCGTTTGCCCTCCGGGGTGAGGACCAGGCTGCGCTTGCTGCGCCGTACGGCCCCGAGTTGCCGGACGAGCTCTCGCAACGTCCAGGCTTCGGGGATGTCGGATTCCGAGCGCGGTCTTCCGGTCAGCGTGAGCCAGTCGAAGCGGCGGCAGCCCTCCGCGACGACGGCCCTCGCGAGGGTGTGGTTGGCGGTCAGCGGGACGCCGCCGTCGGTGGCCGCGAGGGTCAGCAGCCAGCGGACCGGCGCCAGCCGTGCCTCCGCGTCCTCGGGAACCGCCACCGGTGGCAGGATCATCGGGACGATCTTCTTCGTGAGGCGGGCGCGGGCCGCGCCATGCGAGGAGGCCCACAATTCCATCCGTTCTGTGTGGATGTCCTCCAGCCGGCTCCGCTCGCCCGCGGCCCGAGTAGAGGTGAGGAGTTCGGCGGTGACGCGTTCCGCGGCTGCGCGCCACCCGCGGGTTCCAGGAGCGAACTCGCCCGCGGCCATCGCCATCTCCAGACGGACGGCTGTCGTCAGGAAGGCCTCGTTCTCGTGGAGGCCCATCACCCGTCCCCAGGTCAGGACTCCTTGGACGTCGGGCGGCTGCACCCCGGAGGCGTTCATGGCCTTCTCGAACGCCTTCAACCCGGCGTCGCGGCCCTGGTGCCAGGCGGTCAGGACCCGCACGGTGGTCTCGGAGGCGCAGACGGCGGCGTACCGGGGCATCTCCAGCAGGTCGAACAACGCACCGAGCGCGGCGGCGAGCCGCTGCTGTTCCGCCAGGCCGGCCCACCCCTTGGCGGGCAGCAGGTACCACAACCAGTGCTGGAGCCCGTACAGGGTGACGGCCTCGACTCCTTCCCCGAAGGTCAGCGAATCGAACGCGATCCGCGCCCGACCGGCCTCCTCCGGGCTGCGCCGGGCCAGCTCGGCGAGAGCGCGTTCCACCTCCTCGTCCCCGGTCCTGCCCACCTTTCCCTCCTTCTCGTCCGCCGGACGGGCCGGCCGGGTGTCGTCCGCGTGGCCGGCTCCGGAGCCTGTCACGGCATCGGCGCCGTTTGTCGCGTCCGCGCCGCTCCCGCACCCGGCAGGGGATCGGAGACGACACGTTCCACACCCGGCATACTTTCTTCTTCGCCCTCCACGAAACACCCCGGTAGAAAGGTGAACGCACGCATGGTGCTCGCTCACGACCAGGCAGGAACCGGTTCCCCTGTCGTCCTGCTGCACTCTTCCGTCTGCGACCGGCGCATGTGGGACCCGCAGTGGCAGGCCCTGCTCGACGCCGGCTACCGGGTGGTGCGCTGCGACTTCCCCGGACACGGGGAGACTCCCGTGCCGGACCGGCCGGGCAACAACGCCGAGGACGTCGTCCGCCTGCTCGACGAGCTCGGGATCGACCGCGCCTCCGTCGTCGGCTCCTCCTACGGCGGCAAGGTGGCGGTGGAGTTCGCGGCCCGCTGGCCAAAGCGGGTCGACGCGCTGGTCCTGCTGTCGGCGGGCTCACCCACCTGCCCGCCGACCGAGGCGCTGGAGGCCTTCGGCGCCGAGGAGGATGCGCTGATCGAGGCCGGCGACCTGGACGGGGCGGTGGAGCTCAACGTCCGCACCTGGCTGGGGCCGCACGCCGACGACGAGACGCGGGTCAAGGTGCGCGGCATGCAGCGGCAGGCGTTCGACCTGCAGCTCGCGGCCGAGGAGGAGTTCGACCGGCTGGTGGCGGAGTGGGACCCCGCCCAGGTCGAGGCACCGACGCTGGTCGTGACCGGCGGGCACGACCTCGACTATTTCCAGCGGGCCGCCGCCGACCTGGCGGACCGGATCCCCGGCGCACGCCTGGTCCGGCTGCCGTGGGCGGGCCACCTGCCCAGCCTGGAGCGCCCGGCGGAGACCTCCGAACTGGTCATCGGCTTCCTTCCCTCGCCTTGATCTTTATGGTGCTCCGCGTGAATGAGAGATGATTCCGGCGTATGAGGGACAAACCGGCAGGCCTGGCGGAGGCCCAACTGATGGTGGCGCTGACGGAGGGCTGGGGCGTGGAGCCCCACTCCGTCGAGTACCTCCCGGTGGGCGCGGGCAGCTACCACTGGTCGGTGGTGGATCGACGTGGGACGGCGTGGTTCGTCAAGGTGGCCGACCTCGGCGTCGAGGACGCTGGACGTGACGCCGCGTTCGACCTGCTCGGCCGGTCGTTCGGCGCTGCCCTGGCACTGCGGCGGGACGCGGGGCTCGACTTCGTCCTCGCGCCGATCCCGGCCACGACCGGCGCCTCGATCCGGCGGCTGAACTCGCGTTACGCCCTGTCGGTGTTTCCGATGGTGGCGGGAACCGCCGGAAATTTCGGCACGCACCGGCCCGAGGACCGTGCCGAGGTGGTCGACCTGCTGGCCGCGCTGCACGAGGCGACTCCGATCGTGGCGGACGTCGCAGCACGGGCCGACCTGGTGCTGCCCGCACGGGACAGGCTGGAGGAGGCACTGGGGGACCTCGATCGAGAGTGGACCGGAGGGCCCCACGCCGAGCCGGCCCGCACGCTGCTGTCCGTCCATGCCGGACGGATCCGACGACTGCTCGCCGACTTCGATCGGCTCGTCGACCAGGTACGGAGCACCGCCGCTGAGTGGGTGGTCACGCACGGCGAACCACACCCAGGGAACGTCATGCGCACTCCGGCCGGACCGCGGCTCATCGACTGGGACACCGTGCAGATCGCTCCGCCAGAGCGGGATCTGTGGATGCTCACCCCCGCCCTCGCCCGCATGCTCGGCGAGAACCCGGTCGGCGACGATGACGTACTCGTCCGTTACACCCGAGCCACCGGCCGGACCGTCACCCCGGCCGGCCTCGCTCTCTATCCGCTCTGGTGGCGGCTCGCCGACATCGCCATCTTCGTCGACGAGTTGCGCCGGCCGCACGGCGCGGGCGAGGACATCGCCGCGTCGTTGCGCTATCTCACCGGCTATCTCGAATCCAGCCAAGACTGACCTGCGGCCGCGTTGCGGCGGGAGAATCCTCTGCGGCCGATCTCCTGGGGTGAGGGCGGCGTCGCGAACGTGCCTAGCGGTTCAGGGAAGACCTGGACAACCTGCGACTTCGCGATCGCAGGTCATCGGTGGCGGGCGACGCTCCGGCAGTCCACGCGCCGGCGAGGTCTTCTTCAGCCGCCGGCGGGCGACGCCTCGTCGGCGGTGAGGGTCCGCAAGATGTCGACCAGCGTCGACATCTGCTCGGGGGTGAGCGGCCTGAACAGCTCTTCCGCTGCCCGTTCATAGCCGGCCGTCCAGTCCTGGGCCAGTGCGGCCCCTTGCGCCGTCACTCGAAGGAGTACGGACCGGCGGTCGTCCGCGCTGGTCTGGCGTTCGAGCAGTCCGTCACGTACGAGCGCGTCGACCAGGGTGGAGGCGGTCCCCTGGGCGATACCGACAGCGAGAGCGAGCTCGGTGAGCCTAATCGGCTGCGAACGTGCCACCTCCACCACCAGGCGCGACCTCGGCGTCGACACCCCATGCTCGCCCAGACGCTCGTTGAAGTGACGTACGAGCACCTTCGCCGTACGACTGAACTCGTCGGCGACCTGTGCTGCGGTCACGCTCTTCCTCGCGTGCGGCATCGCCCACCTCCACTTGACGCACCCATCGTACGGGAGGTTACATAGACGTCGATGCATTGATACCAAACTATTCGATAGCGATGTATCTGGTACGGCGCCGACAACCGGGCGCGCACGAGAAGTGCGTCCTCAATCACAAGGAGTGCAAGCATGAAGGTCTTTGTCACTGGCGGCAGCGGTTTCGTCGGCGGCGCTCTCGCCCATCTCCTCGTCGCCGAAGGACATGAGGTCATGGCGCTTGCCAGATCGGGCTTGAGCATTCAGCGGGTACAGGCGGCCGGAGCCGATGCCGTTCCTGGCGATCTCGCCGAG
Organism: Microbispora sp. H11081; assembly: GCF_012999535.1. GTDB lineage: Bacteria > Actinomycetota > Actinomycetes > Streptosporangiales > Streptosporangiaceae > Microbispora. The sequence continues at coordinate 30,036 of NZ_JABBWV010000013.1, read as the reverse complement.
CTCGGCCGGGCCGGTTCCCCGGCGCCGACCTGGCTCGCCAAGCTGCGCGAGGCCGACGCGGTCGTGCACGTCGCGGCTCACATGGAGTTCTGGGGGCCCGACTCGCTCTTCGAACAGGCCAACCACGTGCCGACCGTCGCGCTACACGCCGCGAGCGTCGCGGCCGGGGTGCGACGCTTCGTGCTCATCAGCGCCGCGTCTGTCTCCACGGGCAGTCAACGTCATCCCGTCGTCGACGAGTCGACGGCGGAAGGCCGGCCGAACATCGCCTACAGCCGTGTCAAGCTGGCCACCGAGCGCGCACTGTTGAAAGCCCACAGCGAGAACACCGAGCTGGTCGTGCTCCGCCCGCCGTTCATCTGGGGTCGCGGAATGAAGACGATCAACGAAATGGTCGAGGTAGCCGAGGCGGGACGGTTCGCCTGGATCGATCACGGTAAGCACATCGTCGACTTCGTGCACGTTGAAAACCTGGCCGGTGCCGCGATCCTCGCGCTCACACGGGGCCGCCACCGCGGGGTGTACTACGTGACGGACGGCACGCCGATGCCCGTTCGAGACTTCCTCACCCCCTTGCTGGCGACCCGCGGCGTGGATCTGTCCAAGAGCCGCAGCGTCCCTCTGGCGATGGCGGTGCCCATGGCCGCGATGATGGACCGCACGGCACGCCTGCTTCGCCGCAAGACGGCGCCCCCGCTGACGAACTGGCTGGTGAGCTTCACCGGCCGTGACCGTTCCTACGACATCACCGCCGCGCGGACGGAACTGGGCTACTCGCCTGACGTGACGGTGGAGAAAGGTCTGGCGGAGATGAGCTTCTCGTGAGGTGACGACCTCGCGCGCCGCGATATGGCCGCGCGTTGCCCCGCGTGCTCGGGGTGTCGGCGGGTAGGGCGTAGGCAGCGATGGATCGAAGGAAGGCAACGCGGCGATGATGCGGCATCTGCCCAGTGCGCATGGCCATGCCGGGCTGCCCGACCAGAGGTTGCTGCGGGCGGCCTTCAACAGCGCGGGGGCGGGTATCTATCTGACTGATCATGCCGGGCGTATCACCATGGCGAACCGGCAGGCCGGGGCGTTGCTGGGCCGTCCCGTGGCGGAGATGCTGGGCGCCGATGCCCACGATTTGCTGCACAGGGACGCCGACGATGTGGTGACTTCCCGCTCCACCTGCCGGCTGATGGGGGTGCTGGAGCACGGTCGTCCGGCGCGTGGCGAAGAGTCGACCTTCTCACGGGGCGACGGCAGCCTGCTGCCGGTCTCCTTGTCGGCCGCTCCGATACTGGAGGGCGGGCAGGTGCTCGGGTTGATCGTCGTCTTCTCCGACATCACCGAGCGGCTGCACCTTTCTCGTCAGCAGGCCGACCAACTGGCCATGTTGGAGCATTTCAATGCCCGCCTGACGCTGGTCACTGAGATCACCTCTGTGCTGACCCAGACGCTGGACGTGGACGAGGCCTTGCAACGGCTGGGCAGGCTGATCGTCCCGCGACTGGCCGACTGGGCGGTGGTGGATCTGCGTATCGATCACGATGAGGTGCAGCGGGTGGTGGTGATCCCTCCTGCGGATGAGGCGAGGAGGCCCCCGCTGCCCGAGCCATCGAGTCCCCTGCTGGCACGGGTGCTGGACCGGGGTGAGACCGTCTTGTTGGGTCCGGATGAGATGGTCGGCGAGGCGGGCTCCGGCATGGCCGCCGCGCAGCGTGAGCTGTTCGCGGTCCGGGGAGCGGTGTCGGCGATCATCACGCCGCTACGCACCCAGCGGCAGGTGCTGGGGGCTCTCACCGTGGCGCGCACCGACCCGGCCCGCCCCTTCGACGCCACCGATGTGACGCTGGTCGCCGACATCGGACAGCGCGCGGGGTTGGCAGTGGGCAACGCGCGCCTGTTCGGCCGGCAACGCGAGGTGGCCGAAATGATGCAACGTCACCTGTTGGCCCCGCTGCCGCAGGTGGGCCACCTTGAGATGGCCGCGCGCTACCTGCCGGCCCCGGTGGGGTCTCAGGTCGGGGGCGACTGGTACGACGCCTTCCTGCTGCCCGACGGCGTCACCGCCCTGGTCATCGGTGACGTGGTCGGCCACGACATCACGGCCGCCGCTGAGATGGCCCAGCTGCGCAGCATGGTGCGCACGCTGGCGTGGGACCGCTGCGTGTCGCCCAGCCTGGTCGTCAACCGCGTGGATGAGGCGATGTCGGCCGTGACGGACGTGCCCATGGCGACGATGATCTTCGGGCGTGTGGAGGGCCCCGAAGGTGGTCCCTGGCAGTTGCGCTGGAGCAACGCCGGGCATCCGCCGCCTCTGCTGGTCACCCCTGACGGGCATGCCCGCTACCTGGAACACAGGCAGGATCTCCTGCTCGGGCTCCGCATGGATATCGAATCAACCAGGCGCGACGCCGTCGAGCAGATGCCGGCCGGGAGCACCCTCGTGCTCTACACCGACGGCCTCGTTGAAAGCCCCGGCAGCGACCTGGCCACCGGACTGGCCCGGCTGCTGCGTCAGGCCGCGGCCGCGGCTCACCGCCCGCTGGAGGACTTGTGCGACGAGATCGTGCGACGCATACCCCTCGGAACCACCGACGACGTCGCCCTTCTCGCGCTACGCCTTCCCGCGTGCGGCGCTGACACCTGATCCTGTACGGGGCCGTGCCATGCGGCAGTGGATCCGCTCGGGCTCAGGCCGCCGCCTTGAACGACGCCGGCGGCCCGGCCGCCGGTCGCTGCGGGCTCGGCCCCGGCAGGGCCAGGCGCAGGACACGCTTCCAGACCGAACCCGCCTGCCGGGCCAGCGATCCGGACGTGTACGGCAGACCGAAACGCTCGCACAGGGCGCGGACCCGCGGCGCGATCTCCCCGTACCGGTTGCTGGGCAGGTCGGGAAACAGGTGATGCTCGATCTGGTGGCTCAGATTGCCGCTCATGATGTGGAACAGGCGTCCGCCGTCGATGTTGCACGAACCGAGTAGCTGCCGTACGTACCACTCGCCGCGGGTCTCGTTCTCGAGCCGGTCCTCGGTGAAGACCTCCGCGCCCTCCGGAAAGTGGCCGCAGAAGATGATGGTGTGCCCCCACACGTTGCGGGCCAGGTTCGCGGTCAGGTTGCCGAGCAGGACCGGGAGGAAGGCCGGACCGGCGAGCAGCGGGAACGCGACGTAGTCCTTGACAACCTGGCGCCGAATCTTGCCCGCGACGGCACGAAGTTGGGTCAAGGCCTCCTTCAGGTCCTTCTTCCCTGACGGGATGCGCTCGAGTTCCAGGTCGTATATCGCGATGCCGTACTCGAAGAAGAGCGCCAGCAGCGCGTTGTAGAACGGCTGAGCGAGATAGATCGGATGCCATCGCTGCTCCGGGCTGATCCGCATCGCCGAGTAGCCGATGTCGCGGTCTTTGCCGAGCACGTTCGTCCAGGTGTGGTGGACGAAGTTGTGGGAGTGCTTCCACTGATCGGCCGGAGAAGCGAAGTCCCACTCCCAGGTGGTCGAGTGGATCTTCGGGTCCCGCATCCAGTCCCACTGCCCGTGCAGGACGTTGTGCCCGATCTCCATGTTCTCCAGGATCTTCGCGACGGCCAGTGCCGTCGTGCCGGCGGCCCAGGCGGGGGGCAGCCAGGAGGCGAACAGCAGCGCCCTTCCGCCCAGCTCCAGCTTGCGCTGGACTGCGATGAGACGCCGGATATAAGCCGCGTCCCGCTCGCCGAGGCTCGCGAGCACCTCGTCGCGAATCTTGTCCAGCTCGCGGCCGAACCCTTCGGCGTCGAATGGGACCGGACGGGATGTGGCAGGCATGAGTGTTCCTTTCACAGCTCGATCTCGACCGGGCCGGCCGCCACCGACACGCAGGTCTGGATCATCTCTCCCGCGTCTCCGTGCACCTGGCCGGTCCGTACGTCACGTACCTGGCCGGAGCGAAGGCGCGCGACGCATCCGTAGCAGATGCCCATGCGGCAGCCGCTCGGCATGAGCACCCCCGCGCTCTCGCCGACGGCCAGCAACGGCGTTCCGCCGCCGGCCTCGGCTTCTCGGCCGCTCCGGGTGAACCGGACGCGTCCCCCCGAACCCGCTGCCGCCGACGGCACCAGGCTGAAGCGCTCGACATGGAGCCCGTCCGCGGGGCCGGTCCAGTACGCGGCGATGTCGTCGAGCATCGCCGGCGGTCCGCACGCCCAGACGGACCGTTCGGTCCAGTCCGGGCAGAGCCGGGCCAGATCCGCGGGCCGCAGCCGCCCCTCCGGCTGCGTGTGCCGTTCGTGCAACCGAAGCCGCGGCCATCGCGCGGCCAGGCTCCGGAGTCGCCCGCCGAAGATGACGTCGGCGGATGTCGGCGCCGAATGGACCAGTACGACATCCGGTCCGTCCGCATCGTCTGGACGCAGGCCGTCCAGCATTGCCATCACCGGTGTGATGCCGCTCCCGGCGGTCACGAACAGCAGTCGTGGGGGTGGTGGCTCGGGAAGGACGAACGCCCCCTCGGGCCGGGCCAGCCTGAGCAGCGTCCCGGGCGCCGTGCTCCGCACCAGGTAGTTGGAGACGAGCCCGCCGTGCGCGGCCTTGACCGTGACGGTGACGCGACCGTCGGGCCTGTCTGGGGCCGATGACAGCGAGAAGGTGCGCCAGTGACGCCGCCCGTCGATGTCGACGCCGATCCGGACCCACTGGCCGGGGCGGTGCGTGACCCAGCCCCGGCCCGGGCGGATCACCAGGGTCGCCGCGTCGGCGGTTTCCGCATGCACCGTCTCGACCCGGCCGCACAGCTCCTCCGCGCCCCAGAGCGGGTTGATCAACCCGAAGTAGTCCTCGGGAAGCAGCGGCGTCGTCAGCCACTGCGCGGCTGTCGCCAGTGGGCGCAGGAATGCAGGGGATGCGGACGCACGCATAAGGATCACAGACAGAGCCTTCCGAGGGAGCGGCAACCACCGAGGACCCAGGCCACGAACGGCCACCCGTACGGATGTGTACCCGGTGCCCGCGTCCGGCAGCCGCAGGCCGGGGCCATGATGGACACAGGAAGCGATCCAGGACCGGTAACGGACTGGTAGGCGGTCGGGCCCGTGAAGGCATGTCAGGGAGAGGGTGATCCCCATCGTCTTGGCGCGGCGCTGGATGCCGACCGGGACTCCCAGCCCGCAGCCGTCGCATGCCGCCACACCAGACAGATCGAGAATGAGTGATCTGCACGTTGGAACGGGTCTATTACCCCTAGCGCGACATCGTAGGCGCGCGACGTGTCCCACCGATCTGACGGTCTCGCCGGCGGTGAGGTTCGTCGGCACGAAGTGGCCCAGCGAGAACGCGAAGGCGGGCAGAGAGCCGGACGCGATGCGGTATCACGGGAAGCCAGATCGCCCGAAGCGGCCGCCTTCGTCCTCCCAGACATCCTGCTCTGCCTCTTGTTCCGCCGGGACCCCGGGCGCGGGAGTTCGGTCCTCCACGGGAGGCGCACCGTTCGGGTCCCTGGGGGCCGACGCGTATGCGGCCTCCGGCGGTATCACCCGCAACGTTATTCCCTCGTGGCCGTTGATGGTCAGGGTAACCAGCCCGCGGTCCATGGATTGGAACCATCCGACCTTCACAGCCCGGCCGGCGACCGGAATACGGTGCGGAATGTTGCTCCAGGCGTCCACATGCAGGCCGACCCGGAGTGTCATCCTCCCCAGCCGGCGGTCGACGGCTGCGATGAGACCCGGGAGTTCGGCCGCCGCATCCGTTAACCTGGGCCACCATTCCCCGTCCACAGCACGCGTGCGACGAGAGCTGGGTTCCAGGCTGAGCCGTACGACGGATACGTCATGCGACTGCTCCGCCAGAACAAGGGCGATGGGAACTGCCGGCGGGGAGGGAGTGTGCGTCAGCGTCATGATCGGCCGACCTGTCTCAGCGCTGGCGGGGCTGCGTCTGATGAAACGCCGCAGACGTGCCGACGCCATTGCCGGCATTGGAAATGCCCTCGGTATTAGGAATTCTACTCCTTCCGCTGGCCGGTGGGCGGGCTTGCGACAGGCCTGGTGAGCGCTGACCGCGTCGTCCAGGTGCAGGCCGGAGTCCGGGCCTGAGCAGGAGCGCTCGGTCACCCACGCTGACCGGGTGCCACCATCAGCAGGGGTGATCGGCTCATCTGGCGTTGCCGGTTTCCTCTTGAGGCGCCCGGGGCTTGACTGTGAGATGGGCCGCGGTCCGTGGGGATTCGGACCACCCCAGAGCGGCCTCCGGGGTGCCCAGGTCGGAGACACGTGGTTGCCGGCGTGTTCGGTGGCCCGTCGACTCCGCCGGGCACTCCGGCCGGACGAGGCCGATCCCGGCGAGCCTGCGACGGCACGGCTCCAGAAGCCTCGGCAGCGGCGACGCGGATTCCCGCCGTGGACATCACCGCTGAGATCCGGCTACGCCCGAGGATCGCGGGGATACCGATGTGGACCGGGCCACCGTCCCTGATGCGAGGAGAATCGTATGGCCACGGACGCCCCCTCGGGGCTGCTCTACTTACTCAGCGTTGGCAAGGAAAAGGAACTGATCCTCCGCATGCAGGGCACGATGCCCACAGCCGAGAAACTCGTCAGTTGGATGGAGCAGGGCACTGTGGTGTCCCTCCAAATTTCCCACGAGGGAGAGCCGGGCCCATTCACCTACGTGGTCAACTTCAGGCATGTGGTGGCGGCACGGCTCGCCCCGTATACCACGACACGGATCAGCAGCTTCTGAGCCATCGCGAAGGGCCCTCTTCGGCCACGACGCGCCCGTGGGTCTTCGCCCGCGCGGATCGCTCGCTTCCCAGGCGAGAGCATGATGCCTGCGTCGTGGGGCAGGATACGAGTCTTTGGCTAGGCCACCATTGAGATGGTGCGGTCCAGGCCGGTTACACGCAGTAACCGAGACAGGTACGGGCAGGGTGCTGTCAGGGAGAGGGTGATTCGCAGGCCGAGTCAACCCCTGACGTAGCCGTGACGTCAGATGTTCGGTCCGCCGGGAAGCGTGAGAGACGCCTCACGGGTGTTAGGTTAGACGCAGTTGCAGTTGTGGTACCCATAGTGAACTTGTGTGCACCTGACGGTATGTAGCCTCAGGTGCATTTTTTTGTTTGCCGGTCTTCTCCGGGTGTGGGCCTATCGCGGCAACGCGGAATTCGTGACAGTGCGGATTTCGGCTACGCCCATCAAGAGGAGATCAACATGGCTTCTGGCACCGTGAAGTGGTTCAACGCGGAAAAGGGCTTCGGCTTCATCGAGCAGGACGGCGGCGGCGCCGACGTCTTCGCACACTACTCGAACATCGTCTCTCAGGGCGGCTACCGCGAGCTGCGTGAGGGCCAGAAGGTGGCTTTCGATGTCACCCAGGGCCAGAAGGGCCCTCAGGCCGAGAGCATCGTTGCCGCCTGACAAAATTATCAGGGCTCACACCTTCACGGGTGCGGGCCCTGATCCGTTTCCGACTGCTGCATCGTTGCCGCACGAGAATCGGCGGCAGGGGATGTCAACCACAGCCGCACAGCTCCTCGATACCAGTAATCGACAGCGCACCACGGACTGCCTCCAGCAGGCCTTCGGCGCGGTGAGGCGCTCGGGCTCCGCTGGGATGACGTCGACCTGGACAACGGCGTGCTCCGCGTCCGGCAGGCACTCCAGCGGCAGAAGGGCGAAGGGCTCAAGCTCGTGCCGCTGAAGACGCAGCGCTCTCGTCGTACGATCCGGCTCCCGGAGAACCTGGTGAAGGTCCTCAAGGAGCACAGGGCCGAGCAAGCCGCGGAGTGCCTGGCGGCCGGGACGGCGTGGAACAACCCGCGCGGCCTGGTCTTCACGACGCACATCGGGACCGCCATCGAGCCGGAGAACCTCTACCGGCACTTCCGGGCCGTGTGCGACGCGGCGGGTACGGCTGCACGACCTCCGGCACACCTGCGCCACGATCCTGCTCGCTCAGGGCGTGGACACCCGAACAGAACCATCATGGAGATCCTCGGCCACAGCACGATCGTCACGTGCTGCCCGAGCACCAGGCGACCGCGCTCGACAAGCTCGAAAAGGCGCTCGGGGGACTCGCGTAGGACCGTAGCCGTCAACAGCTCCAAACGATCACCCTCGTAGGGCTGTTTTCGCAGGTGGGGCGCCAGGGACTCGAACCCTGAACCGACGGATTAAAAGCTCGGCCGATCATGGTTCCGAACGGTTCAATACAGGTCAGCGGGCCTGTTCGGTCCATCTTGAACTGCCCTGGGCTGCCCTGTACTGCAACCCAAACTGCAACCAACGGCGCTCCGTTGGGCCGGGGCTGAGGAACGAAGTCCCGGACCGCCGATCGCCCCCAGCCAGCGCACGTCGTCAGCCACTTACAGGCGATCGTGAGGCAGAACTGCGTTCAATATCAGCGTGATGATCTTAACTAGACGCCGATTCTCTACTTTCCGGCGGCTGCTCTAGATTCTGTTCACGCTTACGCTGTTCAGACTTAAGTCGCTCAACTTCCTCGACAAATTCTGCCAGCTGCTCCTCTTCTTTCGGTATCCGCTTGTATCGCCCGATGCCGAGTTCGACAGCATGCCATTCTTGCTCAATGGCATCAGCAGTTTGCTGCAGATAAAATCCACGCTCCTTGAATTTAAAATATCCGGTGAATCCTGCAGCTATTCCTACGACAAAGCTACTCGCGACGGAGGCCCATCGGAGGTTGTCTTGCTCGACTGCCAACCCGCTGACCGTTGTAGTTGCAAGCGAGCCAACGATTACCGCCGATTGCATCAGATTATGAATACGCCTATAATACTTACTCTCCTTCCTTAATCCTTTGATATCTCGAACTGCGTCCTCTCGATAGATTGTGCGCCGCTCCTTCACCGATAAGGCTAGTTCGGACGCCTTCAGTCTCTTTTTCTCAATGAGGATCGCAAGCTCTAGAGCCACCTCTCCTGGTGACTTCGTTCTTGTATCGGGCGAGTTAACCTCACTTGCGTAAGCACCACATGCAAAGAGAGTTGCTAGAGTTAAAGGGATTGCAATAAGATTTACTGGCATCATGTCGAATCTGCCATAAGTTGCCCATGTGACTACATATATTGCCACAAAGCTGACAGGCCCAAGAACTATCCCTATCTTAAAAAGCTTTTGAAATAGTTTGGCTCGGCTCAGGTCGAACTCTTTTCTCAGAATCTGCTGATTGAGGTCTAGTAACTCTTCCGAGACTACCCGGCCCTCTGAACTCATTGATTCTCCTGGGACGCGGAACAACGCTGACATAAATAGAGGTACATCAGATTCGATGCGATGTCCACGCGTTCCGTCGAAAGGTGAATTAAAACGGCCCGAAACCTCGTGCAGGTAAGGGAACCCTTCGAGGTCGCTACCCATGCAATGCTGGCGGCCCGAGCTGCCGGCGGCCGGGACCGGCCCCTAAGGCCGCATGCCCGGCCGCCGAGCGGGCGCAGGGCCGCGAGGCGGCGCGGAGCGCCGCCCTTGATCCCTAAAAGAACAATTCGGCAAGCTCTGCGTTTGCTAAGTGGACAGCCATGTCTAGGCAGGAAGGGCCTGTTCCGGGTTCGGGCCTGAATGCAGATCGGCGAGTCGGCGCAGCAGGATGTTCGTCTGTAACTCCATGACGCCAGCCCGCTCGCGGCTCAGCTCATCGAATAAGCCGTGCGCTGCCGCGTTGCGGATGCCACCGCAAGCCTCGATGTCCTTGACATCTTGCTTGGTGATCAGATTCGCACTCCGTAGCAACGCAGTGAGGGTGCTCAACGTGGGCCGGGGGGGAAGCACGAGGCTGTGAGCTTCTGCCGCAGCGCGCAGCGCGATTTCCAACGCTGCCCCACATAGGACGATTGCTGCTGCGGGGTGCGCCTCGTGGTCTTCAAGAAGTCGGCGAACCTGACTCATAAGATCCGTGCTGGCAACACCGAACTCAGCCCAAGCTCGGGCTCCAACAATCTCAACAATCCCCGCCTCGACCTGATCCGCCCATGCGCGCAAGAGCTCGCCGATGGCACGTGCTCCGGATTCGGTTGATTGATTCTCGCCCTTGTTGTTGTAGACGGTGGTTGCTTGGAGCGTCCAGAAACTGTTCGGCCCTGCGTACTGGCGAAGGAACTCCAAGGCGGCGGCGGCCCGAGCCACTATTCGTGACTGGAGACTCTGCGGGGAGGCTGCCCACCAGCCTCCTCCATAGTCGCCAGGAGTCCAGATCATGTCCTGCTCAAGCGCGTCAGCCTGCGCGCGGGCGTATGTCAAGACGTCTTCGATGCTCCGCATGAGCTGAGCTTAGACGTCCAGTTTCTACCTGCGCATCCCGTTTGGCTGCATCGCAACCCTTAGAGAAAGCCAAGATCACAGACTAGCCAAGATGTCTGGGGTTAGGTGCCGTCTGTCGGTAGTGTTTCAGGAGCACCACGATCTAGGAGCGCGGATGACAGAAGTCCCGGCATGGCTTGACCTCGCTGTTCGTCAGTTCGGTGCTGCCTGCGCGAGCAAACTCGCCGGCCCCGGTGAGCGTGAAGCGGCGATCCGCAGCCCAATAGAGGCACTCCTCAGCGCTGCCGGCCAGCAACTCAGTCTCACGGCCGTCTTCCATGACGAAGTGCGCGATACGCAACGGCAGGTGCGTCCGGACTATGGTGTCAGCATCAACGGGGCCATCACTGGCTACGTTGAGGTCAAGGCTCCGGGGAAGAGTATCGATCCTGCCAGTCTGCGGGATCACGATAAACTTCAATGGGAACGGCAACGGGACCTGCCCAACCTGCTGTACACGAACGGCACCGAGTGGCGGCTTTACCGTGACGGCGAGGCGGTCGACACACCTGTCCAATTCCTTGGGGACCTAAACAGCGGTGACGTGACTGCGCCCCCAGCATTTGAAAAGCTGCTGATAGAATTCCTACGCTGGAACCCAGCTCCAATAACCAGCGTGGCCTCTCTGGTACGTGCCGTTGCCCCACTCACCCGATTGCTACGTGGCGAAGTCCTCGACCAACTAGCTGCCGAACGGGCAGCCATACGTGGGGGTGCAGATCCCAGCGTCCAGCCGTTCCTAGGCTTGGCGCAGGACTGGCGTAAAATGCTGTTCCCACAGGCTTCTGACGATACGTTCGCAGACGGTTACGCTCAGACCGTCACCTTTGCTCTGCTACTAGCTCGCACGAACGGAATCACAGTTGCGGGGAAATCCCTGCATCTTATTGGCGAGGAACTGAGGGCCGAACACTCTCTGATGGGGAAAGCCCTCCAGTTGCTCACTGACGACCTAGTGGCCGACTTCAAGGTCACACTCGATTTACTTGCTCGGGTCGTGGATGCGGTTAACTGGCCCCGGGTACGTCGCGGGCGCCGTGACACCTATCTACATCTGTATGAACACTTTCTCGACCAGTACGATCCTGAACTTCGAAAGGCGTCCGGCTCCTACTACACGCCCGTCGAGCTGGTCGAGCAGATGGTTCGGCTCACCGAAGACGTGCTAGTTACGCGGCTAGGCAAGTCGCGCGGGTTTGCTGACGAGACTGTGACAACGGTGGACCCTGCAATGGGCACCGGAACGTATCTTCAAACTGTTCTTGAACGGATTGCGGCGAACGCCTCAGTACATGATGGTCCCGGTTCGGTCCCTGGCGCAGTTAGAAGTGCAGCCGAGCGAACTATCGGTTTTGAATTGCAAATGGGCCCATATGCAGTCGCTGAACTACGTGCTGCAGATCTTTTGGCTTTGCATGGCGCACAGCCGCCCAATGGCGGGATGAAACTGTATGTAACCGATACCCTCGATGACCCGTATGCAGCCGAAGCTCAGCTCGGTTACGCAATGCAACTCATCGCGCAGGCGCGCAGGCGCGCCAACGAGATTAAAGCACGCACAAACGTCACCGTAGTCATCGGCAACCCGCCCTGGGGGGAGCTGGCCAACGGGGTCGGCGGCTGGGTTGAGAATGGAAGCCTAGACCAGAGCCGTCATGCTATTTTGGACGACTGGTACATCCCGGGCATGGAGCGTTTTAAGGCCAAGCTCAAGAACCTGTATATCTACTTCTGGCGGTGGGCAACCTGGAAGGTTTGGGAGTCCACCCCCACTGATTCTCAAAGCGACGCTGGGGTGATATGTTTCATCACTCTGTCTGGCTACCTTACTGGAACTGCCTTCAAGGGCATGCGGAAGTACCTGCGCAAGTACGCTTCTGAAGGCTGGATCATCGACCTAACCCCCGAAGGTCAGACCCCGGATGTACCTACCAGGATTTTCCCTGGCGTCCGCCAGGAAATGGCGATCGGGATTTTTGTACGCCGGGTCGGCAGTTCGGACGAAGAGCCTGCTCCCATTCACTACCGCGCCCTGCATGGCCGTCAATCAGAAAAGTTCGCGCAGCTTTGTGGGACCGAACTCGGCGGCGACGATTGGCGAGACTGTCGTACTGGATGGGAAGCGCCCTTCACCCCCGCAGCCGTAAGTGGATGGGACGACTATCCAGCGCTTGCTGACCTACTTCCCTGGTACTCCCCAGGCATATTTCCCACGCGAACGTGGGTATATGCGCCTAGCGGTGAGACGCTAAGTAGGCGCTGGGCGATGCTGATCGGCGAGAACGATCCCAACCGCAAGTCTGAGCTATTTAAGGAGGGGCGTGACGCCAACCTCAACAAAGTGAAGCCACCTCTGCCCGGAAGCGACACCCACCGGCATACCGGTACCGCGGTTGGCCAAGAGACCAATTCATCCGTTACCAGTGTCCGCGTTGGTTACCGGGCCTTCGACCGTCAATGGGTAATTGCTGACCCTCGTCTCATGGATATGCCTCGCAAGGACTTGTGGGCTGCTCGCATTCCAGGGCAGATATTTTGCGTCGAACAGCACACAGAGGTAATCACTTCAGGGCCAGGGCTCGTGTTCAGTGCGTTGATCCCCGACTTTCACTACTTCAACAACCGGGGAGGTCGAACACTGCCACTTGTTCACCCAGATGGATCGCCGAACTTGGCACCTGGTCTGCTCCAATCGCTATCGAGCCGACTAGATATCGAGGTGGGCGCTGCAGATGTGATCGCCTACATCGCGGGCGTTACCGCGCACCCCCACTTCACAAGCAATTTCGCTGACGAGCTAACCACTCCCGGGATACGAGTACCAATTACCGCAAACGCCGCTCACTGGGGCGATGCTGTAGAGCTTGGCTCCTATGTTGTCTGGCTGCATACGTATGGTCTGACTTTCACTAGCGCCGATCGCCCTGAAGGATCGATTCGCTATCCCGCAGGCGATCCTCGTCAGCCTCTATCGCACGCTCCGATCACAGCGATGCCGCAGCTCATGACCTACGTGCCGGAACGGCAGGTAATCCTACTAGGAGATGGCGAGTTTGGTCCGGTGCGCCCAGAGGTATGGGCGTACGCCGTAGGTGGCCGAAACGTGATCGGATCGTGGTTCAACTACCGCAGAAAAGAACCGGGCGGACGAGCCGGGTCTCCACTAAACGACATTCATCCCGATACGTGGCCGTCGGAATGGACCGGTGAATTCATCGACCTGCTTACCATGCTGACTCGTCTCGTTGATATTGAGCAGGTTCAGGCCGAACTGTTGGATAAAATCTTGTCGGATTCGCAGTTGACTAGCGCGGAACTGTCATCCGATGGCGTCCGCTGGCCAACGACTCGCGCAGACCGTAAACCTCGTCACAGTCTCGCGAGCTCATCCCCCGATGACGGGGGTACCGCTCCGACGCTGATTTAACGCGGGACAGCAGAGCCCCACGCCATGTCACGCTGCCCGTCCATGCGCCGACATTGATCACGAATGGTCAACGATGGACGACATATCCTGCTCCTGTGCATGTGGAGGCTGTCCGGCGATTATCCCTAGCTTGGTAGTCGGACGTTCCCTGAACAGCCTGGGATAAAGGAATTCCACTGGGGACCGGCGGCTTCGGCGCTACGCCGTACGCTCCGCGTCCTTCTCGGCACCTGCGACGAGCTTGACCAAGTCAGCGAGGATCTTGGGCGCCGCTGCAATCGTGGCGCGGGCCTTCATGGTGTGAGCGCTGCCGTCGATGTCGGTGACGATGGCTCCGGCTTCACGGGCGATGAGGACGCCTGCGGCGGTGTCCCAGGGGTTGTTGGACAGCATGATGCAGGCGTCGGTTTTGCCTTCGGCGACCCATGCGAGATCGACGGCGGCGGAGCCGAACATGCGGACGCGCTGCACGCGGGTGGCGAGTTGGTAGTTGAGCGGTAGGCGGACGCGGTTCTTGGCCTCGGCGTCCTTGCCTACGGCGTAGTCGCCGACGGAGACGATGGCGGCCTGTAGGGCGTCGGTGGTGCTGGCGCTGATGGGGTGGCCGTTGGCGGTGGCTCCGCCGGTTTCGGCTGCGGCGTATCGGGTGGCGAGGAAGGGGAGGTCGATCACGCCGAGGATGGAGCGGTCGTGGTCGATCAGGCCAAGCGAGGTGCCGCACAGGGGGATGCCGTGGGTGAAGTTGGCGGTGCCGTCGAGTGGGTCGAGTGCCCACATGAGGCCGTCGCCGGCGCTGGTGATGCCTTCCTCCTCGCCGAGGAACCCGATCTCGGGGGTCTCTCGGGATAGGAAGTCGCGTACGGCGTGCTCGGCGGCGTAGTCCACTTCGGTGACCATGTCGCGGTCGCCTTTGGCTGTGACGAGGCCGGGGAGCTTGGTGGTGATGATGTGGCTGGCGATGGTGACGGCCTGCTCAGCTATGGGCAGTAGCGCGCGGGCGTCAAGGGTCATACGGGTTTGCTCCGCTCCCACATAGAGGTGAAGACCTGGTCGAAGACGGGGAACAGCCCGTCGGCGGCGGTGTTGTCGGTGATGACGAGCGTAGGTGAGTCGACTCCGCGGGCGGCCGGGAGGTAGGGCTGTACGACGCAGGTCGAGCCGTCCACGATCAGGATGTTGAAGCGGATCGTCTCGTCGTAGACGTGGATCTCCAGCCGTTCGGCGGCTTCGGGGTCGAGGCGGTCGCGGAGCCGGGTGAGCATGCTGATGTTGAGCGCCGTCAACGTCTGGAGGGTGCCGTCGGTGTAGTGCTCTTCGCGCTCGCGGGCCTTGATGGCCTCGCCCTTGGGGTCCAGGAACAGGCAGCGGATGCGGGTGCCGCTCTCCAGTAGGCGGGTGAGCTGGTGGTCGGGGTAGCTCTGGCAGATCACGTTCAGCGACAGGCCGCAGGCGTTGATCTCCTTGGCGCCGTCGAACAAGGACGCGGGCGGGTATGCGGCGCTGTAGGCGGACCGGCTGCTGAAGACGGCTGTCACGTCGGCGAAGCGCGCGTCCTCGCACGGGTCGGGCGCGGGAGTGGTGTTGTCTGGGGTGCTTCTGGGTGCCGGTACGGCCGCTGCCGCTGTGGTTTCGGCGGAGAACAACTGGTGGGCGGTCAGGCCGGGGAACATCGCCTCCAGGACCCGGCAGTGGTCGGCGTAGGGCAGGCCCTTGAGTTCGCCGGACAGCCAGCGGTGGAGCTGGGCGCGGCTGGGCCACCTGCCCGCGAGGGCGGGGTCCACCTTCTTGGCGGCCCTGTCGTACTCCCGGCAGAAGGTGCTGTAGGTCTGCCAGTGGCGCTGGCGTAGGAGCGACTTCAGCATGATCGGTTGCTCGGTCATCATCCGCGCCCTCGGGGTTGGGGAGCCCTGGTAGGCCCAGGTTAACCAGCGCGGCGGATCACGGGGAGACAAAGACGAGACGAAGCGAGACACGATGCGCCCAGGCGGGACATCCACGCGGTCGAGACGCGACAGCCCGCCGGGCAATTGTTGGATCATGGCTGGTCAGTGTGGGTTGTGCGGAGGGCGGGGCTGGAAATACGCCAGTCCCCGGCGCGGTGTCGTCGCGGCCGAAGAGGGGGCCGGCGAGACCGTGGCGGGTGAGCGGGTCACGGTCGAGTGCCTGGGCTGCCAGGGCTCCGGCATGGCGCCGGAGGAGTGAGGCCGATGGCTGCCCGCTGGCTCGACCCGATCGCCTCTCCTTCGCTGCCGCCTGATGTGCCGCTGACCGCTGAGCGGGCGGCCGGGCTGCTGTCCGCCGAGTTGTCCATCGGGCACGGCATCGCCACTGACGTTCATGCCGGGCACGGGGTGGCGTTCCTGTCGGTCTGGGTTGACCTGCTCGTGTGGACCAACGGCCGGTGGTTCCGCTGGTCGACAGGGCGGCGCTCGGCCAGCGGCCGTCTCGTGTTCGCCTTCGCCCCGGCGCACGACATCGTGACCACCGCCCGGCGGGTGGCCCTGCTGCGGGAGGAACTGCGGCGCACGCACCCCTACTCTCGGTACATCGAGGACGGCGGCGCATGACCGCCCGGCATCTGAGTCCTCACCTGCCGCGCCCTCAGGCCGACGCCGAAGTGCTCGTATGGTTCGCTCCCACGCCCACCAGCCGTGAGCTCGTTTTGGCCTGGACCTGCGACTGCCTGGCGATCTTCTTCCAGTTGATCCAGTCGGGCGGGGTCGCGTTCATCAGGAAGACGGTCCAGGACGAGCGTGAGCCGGTGATCGCCGAGACGCACCGGTGGCCGCTGCGGGAAGCATGGCTCACCTGGGCGGCGATGCTGGCCGGTCAGGTGCGGGTGAACGGGCGCGTCGGCGTGGTCGAGTCCTCAGGGCAGTGAGGGAACTCCCGCGCCGTCGCGCCTTCTGCTTTCGACGGGGCAGACAGAATCAGGACGGATAGCTAAGCTGACGACAAGTCGAGTTGTAGGGAAGTCGTCATGTCGTCTGAAGAGTACGCTCCGCCGAAGTACGCGCAGATCGTCCAGGCCATCCGGCGACGCATCGCGGACGGCACCTATCCTCCGGGCTCGCTCCTGCCCTCAGAGACGCAACTCATCAACGAGTTCCACGTCAGCCGGCCCACCGTCGTCCGCGCTCTCCAGGTCCTCCAGCTGCGGGGCGTGATCGAGCGGGAGCACGGCAAAGGCTCCTTCGTGAAAGCCACGCCGCCGGCCGCGGCTGAGGAAGCCTCCCGGCCCGGCCGGGCCGTGCTCGACCGCGCAGAAGCCGACGAGAACGGCTCCCCGGTAAGCGTCGGTGAGCACCCGGCCCCCGCGAGCGTCGCCAAGCTCCTCGGCGTCCCTGAGAAGTCATCCGTCATGATGCGGCGCGTCCTGTTCCGCGATGCCGACCGGCCGGTCGACCTCATCACCATCTGGTGCCCGGTGGAACTGGCCGAAGGTACCGGCCTGGGTCAAATTGAACCGCTCACCGCCGGCATCCGGCAGCATCTCCAGCACACGAAGGGCCTCAAGCTCGAACACGTCGCGGAACGGCTCAGCGCACGGCACCCCTCGACGGAAGAAGCCAAGCTCCTGGAGCTTCGTAAGACCGCGCCCGTCCTCGGCGTGCTGGCCAGCGTCTACAACGGCGGCGGCCGACCCGCCCTCATCGTGGATCTGGTCCTCCCCGGCGACCTTCACGAACTGGAAGACGCATACTCTCTCTGACACGCTGGCGCTCGGCTCATGTGAACTGAACGAGGATCAGATACGCCCTGGGATGCTCCACGTATGCGGCGCGTACCGTGTACCGACCTGGGGCAAGGTCGATGACGAGACGATTTTCTGGCGCGACGTCGTCATGCCCATAAACGGAATCGAAGAGAACCAGCGGCTCGTCGACGGTATACGTCAACTCCTCGCCTTCTGGCACTGACTCTGCGTCCATGACCTCCGTAGCCACGTCCACCAGTTCCTGCTCTGAGTACGCCCCGACCCAGGAGATGAGGGCTTTGCGCTCGGCGAGGAACGTCGTAGGGGATGGCTCGGCCTTGACCAAGGCTTCGGCCGGACCAACCCGGATCAGCCCGATGTACCCGGGCACCGAGCAGGCGCGGCCGTAATCGCCTTCGTCCTCGGAAGAGTCCATCGGCGCCCCGTGCCAGTACGGGAGTGCTGACTGCGGCACGAGGATGTGCGGGCCGCCCAAGGTGTCCACCCACGTGAGGCCGCTGCATTCCGCCTGCTTCGGGTCATTTGCGGTCATGTCGCAGAGCGTACGCAGGCAACACGTCAAGATTCTCGGCAACTCGACTTGTCGAGTACGCGGAAGGTGGATACTCTCAAGACAGCTCGACAATACGAGTTGTCGAGAGGACGAGAGAAGGGAGATGTCTCATGGCACTACAAGGACCCATCCCAGTGACCTTCGACATGGTCTTCCCGCACGGCTGCTACGTCGTCGGGGAGGTCGAGCAGGTCAAGGACTTCGACGCATCAACCAACGGCCGGTTCGTCCAGGCGCGGGACAAGCAGACGGGGGAACTCGTCTGGCAGGTCGCCGTGATGGACGCCGACCCGACCCTGAAGCCCGCGCAGAAGACGGTGGCCGTCAAGATCCTGGCTCCCGTCCAGCCGGTGCCGCCAGCCCCGATGGCGGGCCTGCCGTTCACCCCGGTGGAGTTCGACGGGATCAGCGTCACGCCGTACGTCAACCAGGCGGGCCGCCTGGCCTACTCGATCCGCGTGCGGGAGATGCGCGCTCCCCGCTCGGGCGGTGGCCGGGCCGCTGCTCAGGCGAAGGACGCGGCATGACGGGGCGGCGTACCGTGCACCCGGTCAGCACGATCAACCTCAAGACCGGGCCGGGCGCATCGGCGGCCAACCACCCTTACCCGCAGCGGTCACCCGTCCTCGGGCTGGTCTTCGGCGGTGTCCAGGTGCTCGTCACCACCTCCGCCGGAGACCGGGTCACCGTCGATGACGTGGAGTTCGCCCGCTGCCTGGCGCGTGAGGCGGCCTCGTTCGCCCGGTCGGTGGAGCGGATGTTCCACGGCCTCCCGGACGGTGAGGGGGTGGCGGTCCGATGACCCCGGGCCCCTACACCTACCTCACCATCTCCATCACCTCCGACGAGCGGCCACGGGTGAATGTCGGGTTCTACACCCCCGCTCTTCGCGCGGTCGTTCGGAAGCTGGAGTCGGGGCGGCCGTACCTGGTCCTGGAGTCCGACGAGGCGTACGTGTCGATCTCCACGACCGGGGCCGGACCGGCCACCGCGAACGACGTGGAGACCGCCCGGCGCATCTTCGACGCTGCCGCCCGGTACCTGGCCGACTGCGAGCGCATGCACGCCGACCAGTCGGCCGACTCCGATCAACTCGCCCTTCCCCTCGGGGAGACGGCGGCCTGACATGCAAGCGGGGCCGCAGGAAGCGGCAACTTCCGGCGGCCCCTCAACTCTCCCTGACTGCGAAATCACGAGAGGACACGAAGTCTAATGTTCCGAAAACTGCCTGGCGACGAGGCACGTAACCTCGTCTCCACCACCCCGGACACGGCCGTGGTCTTCCGCCCGGCCGTCGTCCGAACCCCCGCCATCGTCACCATCGTGATCTGGCTGTCCCGCCTGCTCGCGGGCCTGGTCCGTCTCGTCGTGCGGCATCCGGTCGCGGTGGCCGTGCCGGTCGGCCTCGGGGTGATCTGGACCCTGTACGGCTGGCGCGTGGCCCTGGTGATGGCCGCTTTCCTGCCCTCGGCCGGATTGTCGTGGGCGCTGCTGGGTCGGGCCTCGTTCCTGCGCCTGGTCGGCTGGCCGCTGCTGGCCTGGTGGCGGCTGGTCGCCGTGTACCGGCGGCACTGGCAACCCGTGATGGTCGTCTCCGGCCTCGGGCGGCACATCCGGGGACGCGACTACCTGCCCCGCCTCGTGCGGGTGGAGTGCGACGGCTGGGCCGACCGCGTCAGTGTGAAGATGCTCAACGGCCAAGCCGTCAAAGACTGGGCCGACCGCATCGAGCACCTGGCCCACGGCTTCGGCGCGCCCTCCTGCCGGGTGGCCGTCGCTCGGGCCGGGCGGCTCGTGCTCACCTTCCCCCGGCGTGACCCCCTCGCCGAACCCCTGCCCGCGCTTCCGGTGCCTGAGGTCGCCTCGGTGGGGCCGGTCGAGATCGGCCGGTGCGAGGACGGCACGCCCTACCGGCTCAAGGTCCACGGCACCCATGTCCTGATCGCCGGTGCCACGGGCGCGGGCAAAGGCTCCTACCTGTGGTCGACAATCCGCGGGCTCCTCCCGGCGATGCGGGCCGGGCTGGTGCAGGTGTGGGCGCTCGACCCCAAGCGGATGGAACTGTCCTTCGGCCGTGCCCTCTTCGGCAGTCGGTACGCGGCCGATCCGAAGGAGTGCGCCGACCTGCTCGATGAGGCCGTGTGCGTGATGCAGGAGCGAGCCGACCGGTTCGCCGGCCTCCAGCGCTCCCACACCCCCACGCCTGCTGACCCGTTCGTCCTGGTGCTCGTCGACGAGGTCGCGTTCCTGACCGCCTACCAGCCCGACAAGCAACTCCGTCAGCGCATCACGGCGGCCCTGGCCACCCTGACCACCCAGGGCCGGGCGGTCGGCGTCGGCGTCATGGCCGCGCTCCAGGACCCTCGCAAGGAGGTCATGAACATCCGCAACCTGTTCCCCGACAAGATCGCCCTCCGGCTAGACGAGTCCGAGCAGGTGGACATGGTCCTCGGCGACGGCGCACGCGACCGGGGCGCACTGGCCGACCACATCTCACCGGTCCCCGAGCTGGGCGCGGGAGTCGGCTACGTCCGGCTAGAGACCTCACCTGATCCGGTGCGGGTGCGGGCGGCCTACGTCTCCGACGCCGACATCCGGGCGATGGTCGCGGAGTTCGCGGGGGTGGGCCGATGATGCGTCTGGCTCACCTCCTCGACGGCCTGCGCTGTTCGGGCTGTGGCGCGCTCGATGTGCTGTGGCTCGACCCGGTGCGCGGGATCGTCGAGTGCCACGAGTGCGGCGAGAAAGCCTCCGTGATGGTCGATGGCCTCGGCCCGGCCGACCTCCTCGACCCCCTCGGAGCCTGGGACGGTGACCGGTGACCAACCCGCCCGACCGCTCCACCCCCCGCGCCGTCCGGATGGCTCAACCGCTGGCCCGTGAGGTCGTGGAAGAGATCGCCAAGCAGTACGGGGTGTGCATCCGCCCGGTCCCGCTGCGGCGGCAGGACATCCTCACCGGGCAGACCGAGGTCATCGACGTGCCGTGCGGGGCCACCTTGGAGAGCAAGTGCCCGCCGTGTGCGAAGCGCAATCGCCAGTTGCGGCGGGCGCAGTGCCGGGAGGGCTGGCACCTGGAAGCCGAGCCCGTGAACCTCCCGGACAACGCCGACGAGTATCAGCGTCACCTTGTCGAGCTGCGGGCCGATGCCCAGGCGTGGCGGGATGAGGTGGAAAAGGCCGGCGGCGACACCACCGATCTGGACGCCGCCATCGCCGAGCTGGACGAGGAAATCAACGCCGCTGGCATGCGCGGCAACGTCCTCGGCCGCACCTCGGGCAAGCGCACGCGGTCCACGAAGCGGCGGCAGGACGCCCCGGACCTGCCCAAGCGGCAGATGACCAAGACCACCCTCGGGCGGACCTTCACCGGCTCGGACGGCAAGACCTACCGGCCGTCGATGTTCGTCACGCTCACCCTCCCGTCGTACGGGCGGGTGCTGGAGGGTGCGCCCCTGGACCCGGACCGGTATGACTACGCGCGGGCGGCCCGCGACGCGCTGCACTTCTCCAAGCTCGTGGACCGCTTCGTGCAGAACCTCCGCCGGGTGGCGGGCTATGACGTGCAGTACTTCGCCACCGTCGAGCCTCAGAAGCGGCTCGCCCCTCATCTGCACATGGCGATCCGCGGCACCCTGCCCCGTGCGGAACTGCGGCAGATCATCGCGGCCACCTATCACCAGGTGTGGTGGCCCCCGATGGACACGATCCGGTTCGAGGGTGACCACCTGCCGGTGTGGGAGGACGGGGCCGGCTACCTCGACCCGACCACGGGGGAAGTCCTGCCGACCTGGGAACAGGCCCTCGACGCTCTCGACGCCGACGAGGACGCCGAACCCCTGCACGTGCTCCGCTTCGGCGACCAGCTCGACATACAAAGCGTCCTCGCCGGAACCCCGGACGCCGACCAGCTCATCCAGTACCTGTCGAAGTACCTGACCAAGTCCCTCGGCGACGCCCTCGGCACCGACGACCCACGCAGGAAGACGCACGCGGAACGGCTGCTCGACGCCCTGCGGTTCGAACCGTGCTCGCCGACCTGCCCGAACTGGCTGCGCTACGGGATCCAGCCAAAGGGCGCCAAACCGGGCATGGCCCCCGGCCGGTGCAAGGGCAAGGCACACAAGCCCGACCACCTCGGCTACGCGGGCCGCCGCGTCCTGGTCTCAAGGAAGTGGTCCAACAAGACCCTCACCGAGCACAAGCAGGACCGCCGCACCTGGGTCCTGGAAGCCCTCGGCGTCGAAGACGAACCGGTCGACCCCCACCGCTACGTCTGGAAGCCCGTCAAGCCCGGTGATCCCGAACTGGCCCCGATCGGCGTCCGGCTCCTGCGCTCGGTCCACGAACGCCAGCGCTGGCGCAACCACATGAACCAACTCCAGGCACTCGGCGACGGCCAAGATCTTTCGGCAACTGAAGGGAGGGCAGCGTGATGGACAGACTCTTCTACCGACCCAAAGACGCGGCGGTCGTCCTCGGCATGAGCCGTACGGCGGTCTTCCGGCTGATCAAGACCGGTGAGCTTCGCTCGGTGAAGTACGAGGGATACCGGCTGGTGCCTGCTGACGCTCTTCAGGAGTTCGCGCGGGCGCTCGAAGTGGGCTCGACGCCGGAAAGGGCGGCGTGATGTCTCGGAAGCCCAACGGCCGGTCCTCAATTTATTTCGGCAAGGACGGCAAGTGGCACGGCTGGGTCACGATGGGCGTCAAGGACGACGGCACGCCCGATCGCCGTCACCGTATTGGCAAGACCGAAGCGGAGGTCACCCGCAAGGTTCAAGAGCTGGAGAAGGCGCGCGACTCGGGGAAGATCGACAAGCCGGGCAAGGTGCCGACGGTCAAGGAGTGGATGCGGGTCTACCTCGACGAGATCGCCCCGTTGAACGTAAGTCAGTCCACCCTCGTCAGCACCTACCGACCGAAGGTCGAGCACTGGATCATTCCTCGGCTCGGTGCTCACCGGCTCGACCGGCTCCGGCCGGAACACCTGGACGCCTTCTACGGCTGGCTGAACAAGCAGGACCTCCGGCCGAACACGATCTTGCAAATCCACCGCATCCTGTCGCGCGCGATCAAGCTCGCCGTACGGCGGGAGATCGTCGCCCGGAACGTCTGCGGGTTGATCGACGCACCGACCGGGGAGGAGGTCGAGATAGAGCCGCTGTCGGAGGACGAGGCGCGCGACATCCTCGACGTCGCCAAGGATCGCCGGAACGGGACGCGCTGGTCGGTGGCTCTCGCGCTCGGTCTTCGGCAATGTGAGGCGCTCGGCCTGCGGTGGAAGTACGTGGACCTAAAGCGCGGGCAGCTTCGGATCTTCTGGCAGATCAAGCACCAGCGTTACCGGCACGGCTGCGCAGATCCGCATGCCTGCGGGGCCGCCCTCCACCGGTACCCGTGCCCGGCCGACTGCCCCAAGGCGAAGCGGACGTCCGGACGGCGGCACACCTGCGTCAAGCAGCGGTGTCCGGCCTCGTGCGACCGGCACGGCGGCAAGTGTCCGAAGTTCTGCGAACCCGGCTGCACCAAGCACGCGCCGTCATGCCCCCAGCGCGTCGGCGGATGGACCTTCGTGAAGCCCAAAGGCAAGAGCAGGCGAGTCGTCCCGCTTCCTCCGCCGTTGATCCCGCTCCTCAAGCTGCACCGTGAAGCCCAGGAGGCCGAACGCGCGGCGGCGGGGGAGAGGTGGCAGGACCGGGACCTCGTCTGGTGCGAGCCGGACGGCAGCCCGATCGACTCGCGGCAGGACTGGGAGGAGTGGAAGGAACTGCTCCGCCTGGCCGAGGTCGAGAAGGACGCCAGGGTCCACGACGCCCGGCACACGGCGGCCACGCTGCTCCTGGAGCAGGGGATAGACATGCGGGTCGTTCAGGTGATCCTCGGCCACTCCCAGCTCACCACGACGAAGCGCTACACCCACGTCACCGAGAACCTGGCCGGCGACGCCATGGCGCGGATGGGCCGGGCGCTGTGGGACGAGTGAACCGGCGACTGCACAACTGCAACCAGAAATGCAACCGGGCAGGCTTCCGAACGATCACGATTCGGGAGTCTGCCCAGCTCGTTGAGGGTGGGGCGCCAGGGACTCGAACCCTGAACCGACGGATTAAAAGTCCGCAGCTCTGCCATTGAGCTAGCACCCCTTGGTCGTGGTCCTCGGGTCCCCACAGCGGGTGATCCCCAGAACACTCCCCACAATGCAGGGTACAGAGAGTACCGCGTCTTCGGCGACGACATTGTCCCTGATCGCCCCGCCCACGTGGCCAGGGGCGCGTCAGCGGAAGGCGTCGAGGCCCGTGAGCGCCTTGCCCAGCGTCAGCAGGTGCACTTCCTGGGTGCCCTCGTACGTGAGCACGGACTCCAGGTTGGTCATGTGCCTGATGACGGGATACTCCAGCGTGACGCCGTTGGCCCCGAGCACCGTACGCGCCTGGCGGGCGATGTCCAGCGCGGCCCGGACGTTGGCGAGCTTGCCGAAGCTGACCTGGGTGGGCTTCAGCTTCCCGGCGTCCTTGAGCCGGCCGAGGTGGAGGGCGGTGAGCCCGGCCTGGCCGAGGGCGACCGCCATCCAGGCCAGTTTCTCCTGCGTGAGCTGGAAGCCGCCGATCGGCTTGCCGAACTGCACGCGGGTGGTCGCGTAGTCCACGGCCGCCTCCAGGCAGGCGCGGCCCGCTCCGACGACCCCCCACAGGATGCCGAACCGCGCTTCGGTGAGGCACGACAGCGGGCCCTTCAGGCCCACGACGCCCGGCAGGACCGCGGAGGCCGGCAGCCGTACGTCGTCGAAGTAGAGCGACGACGTCACCGAGGCCCTCAGGGACAGCTTCCGGTGGATCTCAGGGGCGGTGAACCCGGGGGTGGCGGTCGGGACGACGAAACCGCGGATGCCCTCGTCGGTCTGTGCCCACACGACGGCCACGTCGGCGATCGAACCGTTGGTGATCCACATCTTGGCGCCGTTCAGGATCCAGTCGCCGGACGGGTCCTGCTTGGCGGTGGTGCGCATGCCCGAGGGGTCGGACCCGTGGTCGGGCTCGGTCAGGCCGAAGCAGCCGATGGCCTCACCCGAGGCCAGCCTGGGCAGCCACTCCTCTTTCTGCTCGTCCGAGCCGTACTTCCAGATCGGGAACATCGCCAGCGATCCCTGAACGGACACGAACGACCGCAGCCCCGAGTCGCCCGCCTCGAGCTCCCGGCAGGCCACGCCGTACGAGACCGCGTCGAGCCCGGCGCAGCCGTACCCCTCCAGGTGCATGCCGAGCAGGCCGAGCGAGCCCAGGGCAGGGGCGAGCTCGCGTGCGGGGAACGTGCCCTGCTCGAACCACTCGCCGACGTACGGGAGGACCTCGCCGGAGACGAGTTCCCTGACGGAGTCCCTGACCATGCGGTGCTCGGGGTCGAGCTGGTCGTCGAGTTCGAGGAGGTCGTCCATGCCGTCAGGGTATCCGGGGTTCCTCGGGGTAGGGCCAGGGGGAATCCCGATGTGCGTCCATCCCCCTCGAAGGCACAGTGGAGGTATGAACGAGATGAACACCAACGGTTCGGTCAAGCAGCTCCGCCGCACTCGGAACGGCAGGATCGTCGCCGGTGTGTGCTCGGGCATCTCCGAGTACACCGGCATCGACGCCAACATCCTGCGCCTCGGGCTCGCCGTCGCCAGCTTCTTCGGCGGCCTCGGCGTCGGCATCTACGCCGTCGCCTGGCTCCTCCTCCCCGAGGAGGGCAAGAACACCTCGATCGTCCAGGACCTCATCGACAAGAACAAGGACGGCCGCGTCTGGCAGGACGCCAAGTCCAAGTGGGACAACGTCCAGCAGGGCTGGAACCAGGGCGGCCGTTCCAACGACGCCTCCTACCCCCCGCCGGCCCCCACCGCCCCCGGCTACGAGCAGCACCCGTACGGCCGGTCCTCCACCGGCGACGCCCAGAACCAGGGTCCGCAGGCCTGACTCAGGCAGCGGTGGCCCGGACCTTGGCGATGATCTCCCTACGCGATTCGGTCCAGAGCACGCTGAGCACGGCGGCGGCGCACAGCCCGGCCACGCCAGCAAGCGACACCACCGGCTCTGGGCCGAGCCGCTGGGCGACGGCGCCCCCGACGAGGATGCCGGCGCCCTGCGCGGCCAGCAGCCCCGACTGCACCAGCCCGAACGCCGCGGCCCGCCCGGAAGCCGGGACGCACTGTACGAAGGCCGCGTTCGCCGCGAGCTGGTAGGCCCCGCCGACTCCGGACAGCACCCAGAGCGCGATCACGCACTCCAGCGGCGGCCGGAGCACGCACAGCACGAGCGGCGCGCAGGTCAGCATGGCCAGCCAGCCCATGCCCCGCAGCCGCCCCGCCGGCGTGACGAACCGCCCGAAGAAGAACGCGCCGATGACCGTGCCCGTCGGCATGGCCGCCATCAGCAGGCCCGTGACCACGGGGACGGGCAGCCTCCCGTCGTCGAGCGATGCCGCGTACGGCGCCGCGATGCCCTCGGGAAGCACGTAGAACCCGCACAGCCAGGCGAACAGGACGAGTGTGCGCAGCCGCCGTTCGCCGAACACCAGACGCGCGCCGGACAGCGTCATCCGCCACATGGACGGGCGGCCGTCCTCCCGCCCCGGTGCCGGGCGGTGCCGCACCCCCGCGACGATGACCAGGGCGGAACCGAGGAACGTCGCGCAGTCGAGCGCCAGCGCCCGGTACGGCCCCAGCACGGCGATAGCCGCGCCTCCGGCGGCGAACCCCAGCATCTGCACGGCCTGGTTGGTCACGTTCTGCAGGGCCGACCCCACGACGTACCGGTCGCCGTCGAGCACCTCGGGCAGCAGCGCCGCGCGGGCGGCGGAGAACGGCGCGCCGAGCAGGACCACGCAGAAGACCAGTGCGCACAGCACCGGGAACGGCGTCGCGGGCAGGGCCATCACGGCGAGCATCAGGGCGCGCAGCACGTCGCACCAGAGCATGACCCGCCGGCGTGGGTACCGGTCGGCTAGCCCGGCCAGCAAGGGGCCGCCGAGGATGGGCGGCAGGTAGGTCAGCGCGTAGACGGCGGCCGTGGCCAGCGGCGACGCGGTCCGGCTGTAGACCAGCACCGCGAGCGCCACCTGGGCGAGTTGGTCGCCGAGCAGCGACATGCCCTGTCCGAGCCACAGGGCCCGGAACTCGGGGATCGCGGCGACCTCGCGGTAGGTGGTCCGCACCTGGGGAGGACGCCGATGGCGGCCGGACAGCCTGCCGGGCTTGGCGGCCGCCATCTCACTACGCAGAGGTCGCTCCGCCGGCTGGGTCCGCCGGGGTCCGTCGCCGCGACTGATCATGACGGTCCGTGGTCAACATGTCACTTACAGTGCCTGGCGGAGGTGACTTTTGCAAGCCGCTGACGGTCCCCTTTCTCGGGCCGCGAACGCGAGACGACGCCTGGACCCAGCCGGGAAAGGCCTTACCAGCCGAGTTCGTGCAACCGCTCGTCGTCGATGCCGAAATGGTGGCCGATCTCGTGGACGACGGTGATGCGGACCTCCTCGATCACGTCGGCCTCGGTCTCGCAGATCTCCAGCGTCGGGTTCCGGTAGATCTCGATCCGGTCGGGAAGCACCCCCGAGTACCACTCACCACGCTCGGTCAGCGGAATGCCCGTGTAGAGCCCGAGCAGGCCGGGCTCGGGCGGGTCGTCCACCACCACGACCACCACGTTGTCCATGACCTTGGCCAGGTTGGCGGGGATCGTGTCCAGCGCCTCGGCCACGAGCTCCTCGAACCTCTTCAGCGGGACGTCGATCACATGCTCATCGTGTCATCACGAGGTGGCGGTGCGGTAACGCCGTACGGCCACTGGCCCGAACCCCTTCGACGAGTCCTGCTCTTTCCGGGCGAGGCACTGGACAGCCTCGCGCCGTCCGCCTTGTGACGCTTCTGCCCGATACGAGCGGGCGCATCGAGGGCCGGCCGGGCGCCCGGTAACCGGAACACCGTGTTCCGATAACCAAAAAGGCTCCGTCTTCGGGTAGTCAGGAGGGGATGGAGAACTCGCGGTTGCGGGCGCTTGCCCGCAGGATGGTCGGCAGCCGGTTCGCTCGTGTGCTCGTCCGTGTGCTCGCGGTCGTGCTGGCGGCGGTGGTCGGCGGATGGCTCGGTTTGGCCTTCGGTGCGAAAGTGGACACTCCGGTCGGGCCCGCGGACATCGGGATGTCCCTGGCTCCGTCGTGGGGCGGGGAGACCGTCATCGACGTACGGCCCCTCGGCACGCTCAGCTTCGACAGCCACAGCGGCCCGTTGCGGCTCGACCTGACGATCGAGGCGGTGCACCCCGAGGCCGCGGAGGAGATACTCAAGAACCCCCGGTGGGCCGACAGACTCCCGACGACCATCGAGGCCGACGTCATCTCCGGGCTGCGGACACTCGTCCTGCGGGCGGTGCTGTTCGCCGTCGCCGCCGGGTTCCTCACCGGCCTGGTCGCCTTCCGCCGGCTGTCGCGGGCGGCCTGGACCGCGGCAGGCTCGCTGGCGATGGTCGTCACCCTCGGCGGCGTCGCCGCGCTGACGTTCAATCCCCGCTCGATCGCCGAGCCCCGGTACACCGGGCTGCTCACGGGCGTGCCGTCCCTGGTCGGCAGCGCCCAGTCGATCGTGACGAAGTTCTCCGAATATCGAGGCCAGCTCGCCAAGCTGGTAACCAACGTGTCCCAGTTGTACGAGGCCGGGTCCAACCTGCCGATCTTCGACCCGGACCCGGACACCATCCGCGTGCTGCACGTCTCCGACCTGCACATCAACCCGCTGGGCTGGAACGTGATCAAGTCACTGAAGGATCAGTTCAAGGTCGACATGATCATCGACTCCGGCGACATCGCCGACCACGGGACCAAGGCCGAGAACGAGTACGTCAAGGAGATCGGCTCGCTCGGCGTCCCGTACGTCTACGTGCGCGGCAACCACGACTCCATGACCACCCAGCGGGCGGTCGAGAAGCAGAAGAACGCGGTAGTGCTGGACGGCGCCGCCGCCACGGTCAAGGGGCTCACCGTGTACGGCATCGGCGACCCGAGGTTCACCCCGGACAAGTCCGTCCAGGCGGAGGGCGACCAGAGCAAGAGCCTCCTCGACCTCGGCCGCGTCAACGCGGGCAAGCTGGCGCCGCGCGATTGGCCCCGGAGCACGTCCACCTCGGCCCCGGAGAAGATCGCCGCCGACATCGTGGCGGTCCACGACCCGACCGTGGGCAGGGGTCTGTCCGGGTACGTGCCGCTCGTGCTCAGCGGGCACGTCCACGCGCGGTCCACCGAGATGATGCCCTCGGGCACCCGGCTGATGATCCAGGGGTCCACCGGAGGAGCCGGCCTGCGCGGCCTGGAACACGACGAGCCGACCCCGCTGACCGCCTCGGTGCTCTACTTCGGCAAGAGCAGCCACCGCCTGGAGGCCTGGGACGACATCACCGTCGGAGGCCTCGGTGAGCAGTGGATCCAGTGCCAGCGTCATATCGAGCCCGACCCTGGTCGTACAATTTTCCCCGAGTCGCCACTGGCGCCGTCGCCGACGGCAACAGGCAGCGGCTCGCCGTCGCCGGTCGCTTTGGCATCAGGGGCAAACGTCCCCTATGCTTCAGAGGTCTCCGACGGAAGGCGTCACGGAACAGGGCGAAAGCCTTGAGCCCCCATCGTCTAGCGGCCTAGGACACCGCCCTTTCAAGGCGGCGGCACGGGTTCGAATCCCGTTGGGGGCACGTGGGGCGCGTCGAGCGCACCGGATGACGGAAGGTCGAAGACCTCCCGGAACCTGGTAAGCTAGGCGAGCCGAACAACACGGGGAAGCGAAAAGCTCCCCGGACATAAAGGTCCTGTAGAGCAGTTTGGAGTGCTCGCCACCCTGTCAAGGTGGAGGTCGCGGGTTCAAGTCCCGTCAGGACCGCGCACAGCGGCAGCAGCCGAGGTCAGGTAGCTCAGTTGGTACGAGCGTCCGCCTGAAAAGCGGAAGGTCGGCAGTTCGACCCTGCCCCTGACCACACTCTCTGAACAGCCCAAACGCCCCGAGCGATCACGCTCCGGGGCGTTCTTGATTCGCGTTGACGACAACGCTGACGAC
>NZ_JABBWV010000012.1 GCF_012999535.1 Microbispora sp. H11081 | reverse complement strand
TGCCCAAACTCCGCAGCGCGCTTGACCGGCACGTCGCAGCCCAGAACCCGACCTCAAACTGCTACAACGAGAACGTCGCCTGACCGCGGGACCGCCGATCAAGTTCCACGAACGTCGGGACATCCTCTCCGGAACACGCACCTCAACCTTCCGCTTGCACTCGGGAGTCGTGAATCGCTGCTCGTTCTCCAGGGACAGCCAGTATGCGGCGTGACTCAGCCGCAGAGCGTGCTCATCCACCTCGGCGAAAGCACCAGTGTCGTCAGGCACGACGACGAGGAAGAGATACCGCGGGATGCGGCGCCGTCCGGCGAGCGCGTTGAAACGCTTTTCGGTGAGGCCACGATGGTGCCGGTGACCATTCCGCTTCTTCTGCATCGACCAAGTCTTGACCTGGACCTCCATCCGAGGAAAGTCCCCGTCGATCTCCCGCGGCAGGCAGAGATAGAAGTCGACACCGGTACAGTCCGGCGTGAGCGGGTTCGCCTGGAGGCCAGCGGCAGCGGCCAGCACCTGCACGAAGCACTCGCCGTACCAGCCCTGGTGGTTGTACTTGTCCAGACACCACTCGCAGCTCAGGACCGCCTCCACGCTCCCCCACCGCGCCCGCTCGGCGGACGCCATACAGACGGAACGCTACAAGTTCCAGTGAATACGAGAAAACCCTGACCAAATTGGTCATATCCGCATTGCCCATAAGGGATCCACCCTTATTGCTCGTTGTATGCCCTCGGCACTGTGTCGTCTTCGTCTGTGAGCGCTTCATTCGCCCGCGAATT
This sequence comes from Microbispora sp. H11081, assembly GCF_012999535.1. GTDB lineage: Bacteria > Actinomycetota > Actinomycetes > Streptosporangiales > Streptosporangiaceae > Microbispora. The sequence goes on along the minus strand of NZ_JABBWV010000012.1, from coordinate 203,020 downwards.
GTCAGGGCGCTGTGCCATGATCGGCCAGTACTTGTTGTACCGGTCCAGGAGCTTGTGTGAAGGCCAACGAAACCACCCTGCGCAACCTCATCAAGGGCGAGATCCAGCTGATGGTCCCGCTCTACCAGCGTCCGTACGCCTGGGAACGCGAGCAGCTGAGACGGCTGTGGAGCGACATCGAGGTGCAGGCGGAGGCGCTGGCCAAGGAGCAGGTCGCCAGTCACTTCCTCGGGTCGGTGGTGCTCGCCCCGGGCCCCGACCTCAGCCCGAGCCTCAGTCAATGGGTGGTGGTGGACGGCCAGCAGCGACTCACCACGCTCCTGCTCGCGCTGTGCGCCTTACGCGACCATCAGGCCGCCGAGGACCCTCGGAGCGTTGAGCGCATCAACGAGCTCCACCTGATCAACAAGTACAAGGACGGCGACCTGCGCTATCGGCTGCTGCCGACCCAGGTCGACCGCGAGGCGTTCAAGGCCTGCATCGAGGGCTACCCGAACTCCGATCCGGACAGCAGGGTGGGGAGCGCCTACCAGTTCTTCCGCACGAAGCTGGTCGAGATCGACGACCCGGCGGACGACCAGGACGTGCGCCGCATCGAGACTGTCGTCCTCGACCGGCTCAGCCTCGTGCACATCCAGGTGGACAAGGACGACAACGCCTTCCGCATCTTCGAGTCCATCAACAACACCGGCATGGGGCTCAGCCAGGTCGACCTCATCCGCAACTACGTCTTCATGTGCCTGCCCCGCAAGAGCCGCCATGTGTACGACACCTACTGGCTCCCGATGCAGAAGCTCCTCGGCGCAAAGGGCCTCGACCAGCTCATGTACCTGGTCCTGGTGCTCGAATACGGAGACGAGGCCCAGTACAAGGACGCCTATCGAGGTCATCAGGACCTCCTCCGCGCCACCGGCGGCAGCGAGGAGCGCATCGAGCAGTATGTGAAGAACCTGGCCCGCAGGGCGCGCTATCTGCACCGCATCCTGGAGCCGAACGAAGACAACTCCATCGACGCCCGGCTGCGCTTCCTCAACGACTGGAAGGCGAACACGGTCTATCCCGTCGTGATGAGGCTGCTGGAGCTTCAGGACCAGGGGGATGCCACGGACGACGAGGTTCTCGAGGCACTCGGCTATCTGGAGAGTTTCCTCGTTCGGCGGCTCATCGGCGGAGTCACCTCGGGGAGCCTCAACAAGATCTTCATGCGGGTAACCCGCCAGTTGACCGGCGAGGAACCGGTGACGAAGGTGCTGCGGACCGCCCTGTCCGCACCCCGTCTCTACTGGTCGACCGACGAGCAGTTCCGCAGAGACATCCGGGAGAAGGCGTTCTACTGGCAGGGCCGTACTGTGCAGCAGAAGCTGATCCTTCGGCGTCTGGAGGAGTCCTACGGCTCCAAGGAACTCGTGGACCTGTCCGATAAGAAGATCACCATTGAGCACATCCTTCCGCAGAGCCCGGGTGTCGACTGGCTCAAGGAACTGGCCGGCGAAGGGGATCCCGAGACCCTGCACAAGGAGTTGGTGCACACGCTCGGCAACCTGACGCTCACCGGCTACAACTCCGAGCTGGGCAACATGTCGTTCGGCAAGAAGAAGGACTTCCTCTCCCACAGTGGCCTGGTGATGAACCAACGCGTCGCCAACCAAGAACGCTGGGGAAAGGCCGAGATCACCGCCCGCGCGGAGGAGATCGCGGACCGCGCGGTCGACATCTGGGCCGGTCCGGTGGAGACCGGGCCGGTCGGCCCTTCCCGCGATTGGAGCCTGCTGCACGCGGCGCTCGCCGCCCTGCCGCCCGGCACCTGGACGAGCTACGGTGATCTCGCGGAACTGATCGGCTCCCACGCAGTGCCCGTCGGCGCCCATCTTCGCGGCAGCCGCATCCTGAACGCCCACCGCGTGCTGAAGTCGACCGGAGAGGTGTCGGACAACTTCTACTGGGCGGACGAGAGCGACGAACGCGACGCATACGACGTCCTCGAGGCGGACGGCATCAAGTTCGACGAACGCGGCCGAGCAGAGCCCGCCCAGCGGATCAGCGCTCGTGAGATGGCCGAACTGCTCGGCCTGCCCGGAGCGGAGGACATCACCGAGGCGGACTCGGCATCGTCCGACGACGTGGGGGCGATCAACGAGTGGGAGCAGCGCTTCTTCCAGCAGGTGGGCGAGGCGAGCGGCCCGCAGGCCGCGGGCGCGGTGTCACGCCTGCTCGAATGGTGGAGGAACCGGGGCGGCGATGTGCAGTTCGGCCGTTCGGCCGGAGCGTCCTGCGCTCCCACGATCAAGGGATTGAGTGAGACTCTGCACCCTATTCGCTTCTACGCCAAGACCGTCGAGGTGACGTTCGGCGTGCTGAAGAAGCGCGTGCCCTTCAAGGACCCCGAACTCCGCGAAGAACTACGGCGACGGATCAACGAGGCTCCGGGAGTGGACATTCCTGCGGCGAAGCTCGAGCTCTATCCGTCCTTCCCGGTCACTCTTCTGGCCAACGAAGGAGTGTGGGACGTGATCGTGGCGGCCCTCGATTGGTGCGCCGATCAGGTGAAGCCTCATTAAGGCACTCCCGGCCCGCTTCGGCTTACGGCTCTGCCCCGGGCATCCGATACCGTGCCGATCGTGACCGCGTACCTGTTGATCCTCGGGGAGCGTGAGGCCGTCGCCTGGGTGCTACGCGAGTCCCGGATGGCCTTCCCGCCTACCAGTCGCAGCGAAGTGAACCGGCTCAAGGTAGGGGACGATCTCTTCGTGCTGACCACCCGTGGCTGCTGGCACAACCCGACCCGTGACCGGACGAGGATCATCGGCAGGGCCGAGGTCACCTCGCAGGTGACCTCCTACGACATGCCGGTCACGATAGCGAGCCGGGATTTCACCCGTGGGTGCGAAATCGGCCTGCGGTCGCTCACGCCGTACCTCACCGGGGTCGAACTGGCACCCCTCGTGCCACGGCTGGATGCCTTCCCCGATACCAAGTCCTGGTCCATCCGCCTCCGGCGTCCCCTGCTTGAGCTGAGCGCATCCGACGCCGCCCTGCTCGAACGCGAGCTCGGCGGCGTCGCCCGCGAACCCGCCTCGGTCGTCCCGGAGTACTTGTCCTCGATCCGGCCGGTGCGGCAGACGCCTGCTCGCGCCTGACTCCGCCACGCTGCGGCGCTCTGGAAACATTGATCACATAGGTGCAGAATGACCTTTGTGAAGGCGTACGTCGGGGTGACCGACGACAGCTGGTACCGCTTTCTTGCGGGACGTCCGGACCTCAGCGAGGTCAACTTCTGGCGGCCGTCCAGCGGCCGGGGGTTCCGCGCGATCGACCACGGCGAGCCGTTCTTCTTCAAGACCCACCACCCGCACAACCGCGTGGTCGGCGGCGGCTTCTTCAGCGGTTTCGCCCCCCTTCGCGTCTCCGAGGCGTGGGAGTTCTTCGGCGAAGGCAACGGCGCGGACAGCCTGGTGGAACTCCGTCAGCAGGTCGGGCGGTACCGCAGCCGGCCGATCGAGCCCGGCGAGGACCCGGTCATCGGCTGCGTCATCATCCGCGACGTCTTCTTCTATCCCGCGGACCGCGTCGCCGGCCCGCCACCGGAGTTCGCGCCGAACATCGTTCAGGGCAAGAGCTACGACCTGGCCGCCCACCCGGCCGCCGGCTACTTCTACGACCTGCTGAACCGCGCAGGGATCGGCGAAGACACCGACCTGTCTGAGCCGTGGCACCGCGACGGGCCCGTCTTCGGCGATCCTCGGTTGGCGCCGCGCAGGCTCGGCCAGCGAGCGTTCCAGGCCGTGGTGCTGCACGCGTACGAGCGGAGGTGCGCGATCACCGGCGATCGGATCAGGCCGGTCCTGCAGGCGGCGCACATCCGTCCGGTCACGGCGGGCGGCGAACACCGGCTGGACAACGGGCTCCTGCTCCGCTCGGACGTGCACACGCTGTTCGACCGCGGCTACCTGGCTGTCGACCCCAGGCACCGATTACTGGTCAGCCCACGTCTGCGCGAGGAGTTCGGCAACGGCGAGGAGTTCTACCGGCGGGCCGGGCAGGAGATAACCGTCCCCGCCCGCCCCGGCGACCGTCCGGACCGCGAGGCCCTCGAATGGCATCTCGACGAAGTCTTCCTCCGCGCGTAGACCAGGAACGCATGGCGCGCAGGTGAAGGCCGCGAATGCGAACCGCCGTGGGAGGACGTACATCGCAGAGCACTTCCGGCAGCCATGTCACCGGCGGCCGAGCGTCAGAGCTCCTCGTCGAGAAGTGCGTCCGAGGACTCGACCGTGACGGCGGCCTGGATCCAGGCGTCCAGCCGGTCGAGGTCGTGGCACTTCCGGATCTTGTCCTTGAACTCGTCAGGCACCTGGATGTCCCGGGCGGCCAACACCGTCATGATGGCCTCGGCCTTGGCCTGTGCCTGCCCCTCGGCTATGCCCTTGGCGATGTTCTCGCGGGCCCAGTCGCTGAGGTACTCGTAGGTCTCGACGTTCATGTGCTTCTCCAGGTCATCCCAGGGCTCCCCGGGCAGCGCCACGCACCATGTCCTTGCCCGAGCGGAGGTGTCGATCACGGGCTTCCTCCGCACGCAGGCTATGAAGGCACGCTCACGCTAGGGCCGTGGATGCGAGCCGCCGGGGACGAGATCCCTCGCGGAACATTTCCGCCTGGCTGACTCAGGCAGCACGGCGGTCTCGCTGACGTCCCCACAGCGGCAGCACGTCACCGGCGGCCGAGCGTCAGAGCTCCTCGTCGAGAAGTGCGTCCGAGGACTCGACCGTGACGGCGGCCTGGATCCAGGCGTCCAGCCGGTCGAGGTCGTGGCACTTCCGGATCTTGGCCTTGAACTCGTCAGGCACCTGGATGTCCCGGGCGGCCAGCACCGTCATGATGGCCTCGGCCTTGGCCACGGCCATCCCCTCGGCCTTACCCTCTGCCTTGCCCTGTGCCTGTCCCTCGGCTCTGCCCTTGGCGATGTTCTCGCGGGCCCAGTCGCTGAGGTACTCGTAGCTCTCTGTCTTCAAGTGCTTCTCCAAGTGATCCCAGATTTCCCCGGGCAGCGCCGCACGCACCATGTCAGCGTACATACCCGCCTGATCGCGGTCGAGATTGTGCAACGCCGTGAACAGGGCGTCGAGTATCTCCGGGCCTTGCGGCGTGTCCGCATGGTGGATCACCGACAGCACGGCGAGTTCGATGTCCTCGGCCGCCTGGCCGGGGTCGGTGATGACGGGCACCTCGTTCGGACCGGCGACCAGCGGCTTGAGCACGAGGCCCGGATGGCCCAGCTCAATCGGGCGGGCGCACCAGCGGGCGACCGACGCTTCGGGGCACACGACCAGCAGAATGACGGGGCATTCGAGCCGGGTACGCAGACTGACGAGGTACATCGGCCAGGACCAGAGCTTGCCGGCGTCCTGTCTGCGCTGGACCTCCACGATCACGGCGAGAACGGGCTGGGGATCGGCCTCCGGCCGTTTCCGGCGGAAGACGACGACCGAGTCGGCGCGACGTTCGGCGGGCGTGACCTGGGTGAGGTCGGCCGATTCGAGACCCGCGTAGTCGTAGTCGGGCAGCTCGACTCTGAGGGATCGGGTCAGCAGATCGGCGGCGAGGTCGGGTCGTTCGCAGAACAGGCGAACGAGCGCTTCGTGTTCGGCTAGTGCCACGGCGCGACCGTAGCCGCGCAGGGACGCACGGCAATGCCCTGTTCAACGCAACGTAATGACTTCGTTACTATCGGCCATGACTCGTTGTCACGACCGTCGCACAATCGCCTGGGTTCTGCGCTCCAAAGGCCGAAAAGGGAAGAAACCGCTGCCGACAGCCAGGCGGGTGAGGAGGGCTCGGGGGCTGATTTCGCCAGCAGGCCCGTACGGGCCTACCTGGAATCGAACCAGGTGAGAAGGAAGCCCTCCCATGGCCTCACCCGCCGGCGCCTCGCCGCGGAGGAAGACGAGCGGGAGCGCGACACGGCCGGATCCGCGCAGGTCGGACTTCATCCGGACGGTCCGCGGCTCGAACGGCCTGCCCTCCTGGGCGGCGTCCCTGGTCATGTAGCCGAAGAACGCCTCGGCGGCCTCGTGGAACGGCTCACCGTCGAAGATGTTGACCTGGGGGATGACGATCGGCTTGGTCGCGCCTGCCAGGCGCACGTCGATGAACTCCGACGCGCCGTCGGGCGCCTCTGTGAGGTCGCCCGAGTAGGTCGCGAAGTCGTTGGTGTAGGACGTCCACGAGATGTGCGTCGGGTTGTCATAGGTGGCGTCGAGCATCAGCGCGGACAGGTCGTAGTCGGTGCGCCTCTCGCGCTGCCGCCAGTGGACGAAGAACCGGAGCAGCTCACCGTCCACGGGCGACAGCGAGCCGCGGGGCAGCATCCCGAGCCCGGGTGCCACGGCCTTGCCCGACAGGGGCAGCGCCACGTCGAGTACGGCGGGGTCGACGATCAGCTCACCTAGGTCGGGCAGGCGGCCGGTGATCTCCTCGTCGAGGACGGCGAGCGTACGGCGCACCGCGTCCTCGTCGAGCGCAGGGCGTGTGTCGGGCGTCGTCCACGCTCTGCCGTGCCGGTTGGTGAAGACCCGGTCCACGGGGGCGAGCCGGTTCTGCAGGTGCTCGCGCAGGGACAGCAGCACGCGGCCGGAAGCACGGGCGGCGGCCCTCTCCGCCGCCTCCAGTACGGCGGAGCCGCCGCCCGCGCGCAGCAGGTGGTCGAGCCGGCGCAGCAGTGCGCCGGGCGTGTGCTCGAGCAGCGCGACGGCGTCCTCCGTACGGCCCTCGGCCAGCGCGGCCTCGACCCGTCCGCCGAGGCTCGCGGCCTGCCGCGCTCCCCTGGCCACGGCGAAGACCTGGGCCGCCCGAGCGAACTGCGGAACGCATGCTCCCCGGCCGTACGGCCTTGGCCTTTCACCACCGGATGAAGCCCGGCGGGACGTGGTCCACCAGCCAGACGCCGTTGGCGCTCACCCTGAACTCGTGCCCGGCCGCGTGCATCGCCGCCGCGTCCACCACCAGCACGACCGGCCTGCCCCGGCGCGCGCCGACGCGGGTGGCGGTCTCACGGTCCTGCGACAGGTGGACGTGGTGGCGGGCCATCCGCCGCAGCCCCTCCGCGCGGATAATCTCCACGTTGCGGGCGACCGTGCCGTGGTAGAGGACCGAGGGCGGCGCGACCACCGGCAGGTCGAGGTCCACGGGCACCGAGTGCCCCTGGCTGGCCCGGATCCGGCCGCCGTCGACCACGTAACGCCGTTTGTCGTTGCCGGCCACCACCTGCTCCAGCTCCGCCCGCGTGATCGGGAAACCGTGCGAGGCCGCCGCCGTCAGGAGCGTGTCGATGTCCACCCAGCCGTGCGCGTCGAGTTCGACGCCGATGTTCTCGGGCTGGTGCCGCAGATGCCTGGCCAGGTACTTCGAGACCCGCACCAGCCGCTCGTCCATCACCTGTCTTCCCTCCCCGCCGTCGCCGCGATCACCCTAAGGTGTCGGTCATGGACTGGGCCAAGCGTTTTGCGCAGATCCGCCGCTGGACGCGACAGGGTGAAAGGGCGCCGCACAAACCGCTCCTGCTGCTCTACGCACTCGGCCGTTTCCAGCGTGACGGCGGTCTGCCGATCCCGTTCAGCGCGGCCGAGGCGGAGCTCGATCTTCTGCTCAAGGAGTTCGGGCCGCCACGCAAGACCAGTCCTGGTTATCCCTTTCATCACCTGACGAACGACGACAATCTCTGGCTGGTCGAGACAGCGCATGGGCGGGGCAGTCCCGGCTCCGAACTCGGCCGGCTCAGGGAGACCGGGGCCACCGGGCGGCTCCACCCCGACCTGCTGCGCGCTCTGACCGACGACTCCCACCTCGTCGTACGGCTCGCGCGGCAGTTGCTGGACGCCAACTTCGAGCCGTCCCTGCACCCCGACATCTGCCGCCTCGCCGGGCTCGAACTGGCCGACCGGCCCGCCCCGGCCGCGGAGGCCGTGCCGTCCGCGGCCCGCCGCGACCGGGCCTTCCGGCAGAACGTCCTCATGGCGTACGAGTACCGCTGCGCCTTCTGCGCCTACGACGGGTGGCTGGACGGCGTCGCGGTCGGCCTGGACGCCGCGCACGTCCGGTGGTGGGCGTTCGAGGGACCGGACGACGTCGCCAACGGGCTGTGCCTGTGCGCGATCCACCACAAGCTGTTCGACAAGGGGGTCCTCGGGCTGACCTCCGACCGCAGGATCACCGTGTCCAGGAAGTTCGTCGGCCGGAGCCCGGCGGCCGAGGGGATGGTCCTCTCCCTGGCCGGCCGGCCCGTCACGAGCCCGCAGACCGGTCTCGACCCCGTCGCCGCGGACCACATCGAATGGCATGGCCGGCAGGTCTTCCGCGCCCCGGCCCGCCAGGGATAGCCGGTAGGCTTCGGACTCTATGGACATTTCGATCTTGGAGAAGGTCCGAGAGCTCCGCGGACAGGGCAACTCCCCCAAGCAGATCGCCCGAGCGCTGGGCATGACGCCCGCGGCGGTCGCACCGTACGTCAGGGCGGTGGCCGAGCGGACGGGCGGGCGGGCCGCCGAGCCCGAGCTCGCGGGGTGCTGGATCAACGCCGGCTGGAGCGAAGGGCTGGGTCTGCCGGACTCCTCCGGCTGGGCGGACGACGTCCCGGACGGCCAGGAGACGGCGGGCACGGTGAGCGTGCTGGTGGCGCGCAAGCACGGCTGGGACAAGCTGTCGGTCTGCGCCTATCTCGTCGACGTCTACTGCCTGGGCGTCAAGCACGTCCTCGGCCCCGACGTGATGAGCGAGATGGAACTGCACCGCTTCCTGCCCAGGTATTTCCGGATCTACGCGCACGGCTGGCGGGACGCGCCGCTCGCTCTGGTCAGGAACCTCGTCTTCGGCGCGGTCGACTACGCGCGTGACCTCGGCTTCGAGCCGACGGCGGGCTTCGCGGGAGCGGCCGGTCACCTCGGCGCGTGGGACGACAAGTCGGCCATCGCCTTCGGCAAGGACGGCAAGCCCTTCTACCTCGCGGGCCCCGACGACGACGTCCGGCACGTGGTGAAGACCCTGGAGCGGAGGGTCGGCCCGCCGCCCAACTTCGACTTCTTCGCCCCCATGCCCGAGACGCAGATCTCCCTGGGCGGCCACAGGCTCTGACGTCGCGTCCACATCGGTCAGCATGGCCCGAGCCGCGGCGGCGGCTCCACAGTCTCCTCTCACCTGTCCGCGAACAGACGGTCCGCGGCGCGCCCTGCCGTGCCAGACTGCGGGCATGACAGACTCGGGCCGATCGGTGGTCGTCGACATCCGGACGCGCAGGGCCGCCAAGGAGCGCGCCCCCGAGATCCCCGACGGCCCGGACCCGTTGCTGCGCACCGTGTACGGCGAGATCCTCCGGGACGAGCGGCTGGACCAGGACCGCTCGCTCGACGACGTCGCGCGTTCGGTGGGCATGTCCAAGCAGTACCTGTCGGAGGTCGAGCGCGGCCGCAAGGAGCCGTCGTCGGAGATGCTGCACTCGGTGTGCGACGCTCTCGGGTTGCCGATCGAGCAACTGCTCACCCGTGCCGTCCGGCGGATCACCGCGTCGCGCCGGCTCGCGGCGCACAGGCCCTCCGGGACGCCACGGGTGGAGCTGCTGGCGGCGTGAGCCCTACGACGGCTCGCGGGTGAAGATCAGCTCGTCGGCCAGGCCGTACTCGACGGCCTCCCGGGCGCCGAAGACCCGGTCCCTGGCGGTGTCCTCGCGCAGCCGTTCGACGTCCACTCCGGTGTGGCGGCTCAGGATCTCCTCCGTCTGCGCCCGCAGGCGCATCACCTCGGCCGCCTGCACGGCCAGGTCGGAGATGGTGCCCTGCCCCTGCGTGGACGGCTGGTGCAGCAGCACGCGGGAGTGGCCGAGCATGAACCGCCGTCCCGGGGCGCCGGCGGCGAACAGCACCGCGGCCGCGGAGGCCGCCTGTCCCATGCAGTACGTCGCGACCTTCGCTCGGATGAACTGCATGGTGTCGTAGATCGCGAGCATCGCGGTCAACGATCCGCCCGGCGAGTTGACGTAGAGGTTGATCTCCTGGTCCGGGCTTTCCGCCTCCAGATGGAGCAACTGCGCCATCACGACGTTCGCGACGCCGTCGTCGATCTCGGTGCCGAGGAAGATGATGCGCTCGTTGAGCAGCCGGCTGAAGATGTCGAACGACCGCTCCCCCACCGGGGTCTTCTCGACGACGTACGGAATCGTGTACTGGCTCATGACGAGAACCCCATCGGTTTGGCGACTGCGTACGGCGCGAGGTTGTGGAAGGCGTCGACGACCGTGTCGATGATCCCGTAGGCGCGGGCCTGCTCCGGGGTGAACCACCGGTCGCGGTCGCTGTCGGCGGCGATCTCCTCGACCGTGCGTCCCGTCTCGGCCGCGAGGATCTCCTCGGACTGCCGCTTCATGTACTTGAGGTTCTCGGCCTGGATGGAGATGTCGATCGCCGTGCCGCCGATGCCCGCCGACGGCTGGTGCATCATGATCCGGCTGTGCGCGAGGCTGGTCCGCTTGCCGTGGGTGCCGGACGCCAGCAGCACCTGCCCCATGCTCGCCGCCATTCCCAGCGCGACGGTAACCACGTCGTTCGGCACCAGCTTCATCGTGTCGTAGATCGCCAGCCCGGCCAGCACCGACCCACCCGGCGAATTGATGTAAAGGACGATGTCGCGCTCGGAATCCGCCGAGGCGAGCAGCACCATCTCGGCGCACACCCGCTCGGCCATCTCGTCGTCGACCTCTCCGGTCAGCAACAGGGTCCGTTGCTGGAACAACTGCTCGTTCAGTCGATCCCGGTAACTCATACTCGGTGAGACACGCATGCGCCTTTTGTAACCGCCGCGGCCCCGCGACCCGGCCCTGTGTCTGCCGAGGGCAGACGCATCGGTCCGGGCCGGCGCGCCCGGCGGCGGGCGGGCCCCTCAGTGAACGGGACCTGCCCGCCGCCGGCGCCTCACTTCGCGGACGTCGCCGCCTTCGGCGTGGCCGCGTCCGACGGCGCGTCCGACGGTGTGGCGGCGTCCGACGGCGTCGCCGACGGTTTGACCGGTCCTGCCGTCGAAGGAGACGGCGAGGCGTTCGCCGCGTGCGTGGCCGTGTTCGTCGCGTCGTGCGTGGTGAACACCAGCACCCCGGTCGCCACGGCCACCACCGACACGACGGCTGCGGCGGCGTACGTGATCCTGCGCGTCAGCCGCCTGCGCTCCTCGCGCCGCCTGGCCTCAGCGCGCCGCATGGCGGCGCGCGTCCTCTTCACCTTCCGCTGTGACATGGGCACTCCCGAGACCGCTCCCCGAGACGTCTTCGGGCGTCACCATAACCACGAGCGGATAACGCTGATCTAAAACGCTCGGGCGCCGTGGCGGGGGGGTAGTGTCCGCCGGGTGGCGCCGCAGCGCCGCCGCCTTCCTCACGATGGCGAAGACCGACCTGTCACGATGCGGAGGCCCTTTGAGCAGCGCTCTTCCCCCGGCCGCCACCCCGCCGCCCTTCGATCCCGAACTGGCCGCCGCGCTCGCCGCGCTGGGCGGGGCGCCGCCGTCTCTGACTCCGGAGATGATCCCGCTCCTGCGGGCGGGGACGGCGAACGGCCCCACCCTGCCCGACGAGACGCTCACCCGTGGCGGGGTCTTCGAGGTGGCGGAGCGGACGGTGCCAGGCCCGCCCGGCGCGCCCGGCGTCTCCCTGCTCGTCTGCCGCCCAGCGGGCGCCACGGCCCCGCTCGCCGCCGTCTTCCACGCCCACGGCGGCGGGATGATCGCGGGCGACAACCGCGTGGGCCTCGACCTCGTGCTCGACTGGGCGCGGGAGCTCCGGCTCGTCGTCGTGTCCGTGGAGTATCGGCTGGCGCCGGAGCATCCCCACCCCGCGCCGGTCGAGGACTGCTACGCGGGACTGGTGTGGACCGCCGCCCACGCCGCCGAACTGGGCGTAGACCCGGGGCGCGTCGTCGTCGCCGGGGCCAGCGCGGGCGGCGGGCTGGCCGCGGCGCTGGCGCTCATGGCCCGCGACCGGGGCGGCCCCGCCCTCGCCGGGCAACTGCTGATGTGCCCCATGCTCGACGACCGCAACGACACCCCGTCCGCCCACCAGATGGCCGGGCGCGGCGTCTGGGACCGCACGTCGAACGAGACCGGGTGGAGCGCCCTGCTCGGCGACGCCCGCGGCGGCCCGGACGTATCCCCCTACGCCGCGCCGGCCCGCGCGACCGACCTGTCCGGGTTGCCGCCCGCCTACATCGACGTCGGCTCGGCCGAGACCTTCCGCGACGAGGATGTGGCGTACGCCGCCGCGATCTGGCGGGCCGGGGGCAGCGCGGAACTGCACGTGTGGCCGGGCGGGTTCCACGGCTTCGACGTGCTGGTCCCGCAGGCGGCCCTGGCGCGGGACGCCCGCGCCGCCCGGCTGCGCTGGCTGCGTCGCGTGTTCGGCGGGTAGCCGGCCGGATCAGCCGTGGAGTGCGGCGGACTCCTCTTCCTCGATCTGACGGTTCCAGTCCCGCTTGGATGACTGCCAGCCGTCCTCGTCCCGCCCCCGCCGCCAGTAGCCGGAGATCGACAGCCATTCGAGCGGCAGGCCACGCTCCACCCGCAGGTGGCGGCGCAGTTCCTTGACGAAGGTCGCCTCCCCGTGGACGAAGGCGTGCACGACGCCCTCGGGGAACTCCAGTTCCCGTACGGCCCGCACCAGCGCCTCGCCCACCTGCGCGCCGCGGCGGTGCAGCCACACGATCTGCGCGTCGCCCCTGGTCGGCAGCTTCTGCTCCTCCTCCGGGCCCTCCACCTCGATGAAGACCCGGGCGTGGGCCCCTGCCGGAAGCCGTTCCAGGGCGGCGCCCATCGCCGGGAGCGCGCTCTCGTCCCCGGCCAGCAGGTGCCAGTCGGCCTCCGGGCTCGGCGCGTACGCCCCGCCGGGGCCGAGGAAGCGGAGCACGTCGCCCGGCCGAGCCTCCCGCGCCCATGGCCCGGCCAGCCCCTCGTCCCCGTGGTAGACGAAGTCGATGGTCAGCTCCCGCGCCTCCGGGTCCCAGGCCCGCACCGTGTAGGTCCGCGTCTTCGGCCACTGGTCCGGGGACAGTTCCGCGCGGATCACCGCCGCGTCGAACGGCTCTGGGTATTCCACTCCTGGCACCGGGAACAGCAGCTTCACGTAGTGGTCGGTGAACTCGCCGGCGTCGAACCCAGCCAGCCCCTCGCCGCCGAGCACCACCCGGATCATGTGCGGAGTCAGCTGTTCCTTACGCCGCACCACACCCGTGTTGATCCGGCGCGTGCGCTCTTTGGTCGTTGCCATGGGGACCCCCTAGCCAGACGGATTAGGTAAGCCTAACCTCATCATGACCTTGGCGGCCACACTCCCCGGCGCGGCAAGCATAGATACAAGCTTGCATCTATGGCTGCTAGGCTCCTCGCATGGCCGATTCCGCGAGGCGCCCGTCCGCCGCCCACACCGCGTACGCGGTGACCAAGGAGCTGATCCTCTCCGGCGAGCTTCCCGGCGGGAGCCTGATCAGCGAGGGCGAGATCGCCGAGCGGGTACGGCTGAGCCGGACCCCCGTCCGCGAGGCGTTCCTGCGGCTGGAGTCGGAGGAACTGCTGACGCTGCACCCCAAGCGCGGCGCGGTCGTCGCGCCGGTGCCGCCGGGAGAGGCGGCGGACGTGCTGGAGCTGCGGCTGGCGCTCGAACGCTCCGCGGCGGAGCGCATCGCGCGGACCGGCCTGCCGGACGCGCACCACGCGAGCATGCTCGAGCTGCTGCGGCGTCAGCGGGCACTCGCCGAGACCGCGGACGTCGGCGGGTTCGCCGAGGCGGACGAGGCGTTCCACCGGTGCGTCGTCGAGGCGTCGGGCAACCGGCTGGCCGGCCGGTTCTACGCCACCCTGGGCGACAGGCAGCGGCGGATGAGCATCTCGGCGCTGCGCCCCCGGCCGGAACGGCTGTCCGTGCTGGCCGACGAGCACGAGGCCCTGCTCGGTCATCTCCTCGCCCGCGACGCCGCCGCGTTCGCCTCGGCCCTGCTGCGCCACCTCACCGCGACGCACGGCTCGCCGCACCCTGCCGAGCACCGCGGCGAGAGCTGAGACGACGGCTGAGAACACCCGACATCCCTGTGAAGGTCCGACTCTCCCATGCCAGAAACACCGCAGGCGTGCCCGTCGCCTGCCATCGCCCCTCCCCGTGACTCCTGGCGGGCCGTCGCCGCGGCGATGTTCGCCTGCGGCTGGGGCGGCAACCAGTTCACCCCGCTGCTGCTGATGTACCGCCGCTTCGGCGGCTACTCCGCGCTGAGCGTCGACGCGTTCCTCGGCGCGTACGTCGTCGGGCTCGTGCCTGGGCTCCTGCTCGCCGGGCCGGTGTCGGACCGGCGCGGGCGACGCCCCGTGCTGGTGGCCGGAGCCGTCGTCTCGGCCGTGGCGAGCCTGGTGCTCTGCTTCGGCGGGCACAGCCCGTGGCCCATCTACGCGGGGCGGCTGCTCACGGGTTTCGCGGTCGGCGTCGCCATGGCGGTGGGCAGCAGCTGGGTGAAGGAGCTGTCGGCCGGGGCGGACGGCGGGCTGGCCGCGCGCCGAGCCGCGCTGTGCCAGACGGCGGGATTCGGGCTCGGCGCGGGGGTCGCGGGCGTTCTGGCCCAATGGGGGCCGTGGCCCATGGTGACGCCGTACGTCGTTCATCTCCTGCTCGCCGCGGCGATCCCATTGCCGCTCCTGCGGGTGCCGGAGACGCGGCCGCCGCTCCCGCACGCGACGGGGTCAATCCGCGAGCTCCTCACCGCGCTGGTGGACGACCTGCGGGTCCCCGCGCCTGCCCGCAGGCGGTTCCGGCTCGTGGTCCTGCCGATGGCGCCATGGGTGTTCGGCACGGCCGGGCTGGCGTACGCCGTCATGCCCCAGCTCGTCGGCTTCCGCGTGGGCGACTGGGGACTCGCGTACGCGACGGGGCTGACCGTGCTGACCCTGGGCACGGGCGTGGCCGTGCAGCCCGTGGCGAGGAGGCTGCACCGCGCGCGGGGCACCGGGACGGGACGGGCACCGGTGGCGGCGATGGCGGTGACGCTCGCCGGCGCGGCGTTGTGCGCGGCCGACGCGGTGCTGCTGTCGCCGTGGCTCGCGGCCGTCGCCGCGGCCGCCCTGGGGGCGGGCTACGGCATCGCGGTGGTCTCCGGGCTGCTGGAGATCCAGAGCATGGCGGGCCCGGACGACCTCGCGGGCCTCACCGGCCTCTACTACACGCTCGCCTACGCGGGCTTCCTGCTCCCGACCGTGCTCGCCACGTTGTCGGCGTGGCTCTCCTACCCCGTCATGCTCGCCGCGGTGGCCGCCGCGGCCCTCGCCTGTCTCGGCCTCGTCGTGACCGGCTCACGCGTCGCGGCGCCGGCGGCCCCGGTGGTCCCGGCGCGCTGACGGCGCCCGCGACCGGGAAGATCAGGGCGTCGGCGGGCGTCCGTCGAGGAGCCTGACCAGGCGTTTCGGCGCGATCAGCCGATAGCTGTCCTCGATCAGCCCGGCGATCTCGTCCCAGTCCTGGCCGACGTCCAGCCGGGCGCCCACCCAGCCGTTGCGGCCGACGTACTTCGGCACGAAGAAGCGCTCAGGGTCCGAGGCCACGAGCGCCTCCTGCACTCCCGGCCCGGCCTTGAACGTCAGCGACCGCCCGTCCTCGCCGGTCATCGCGAACAGCTTGTCGCCGACCCGGTACGAGGGGGCGGTGTGGCCCCCGAACGGCTTCTCCACGGCCTCCGGCAGAGACATGCAGATCTCCCGGATCCTGGCCGCCGCCTCCTCATCGCCCACGCGGCTCGCCCCCTCGCACGGTCGTCATGACCGATCAGGGTACGGGCCGCCCACCGGCCGCACCACCCGGCAGCGGCGGCGCGGGGCAGGGTCAGTGGTCGTCCCAGTGGCCGTCGTGGTGGACGTGGCGGTGCCCGTCGTGGATGTAGTCGACGTGGTCGCCGTGCGGCACGGCCACGTGCCCGCACCCCGGCCCGTGCTCGTGTTCGTGCGCGTCGTGGACGGCGTGCCGGTTCTCCTCGCACTCGTCCACGTGGTTCTCGTGCACCCGGTGCAGGTGGCCGTCGTGGACGTAGTCCACGTGGTCGCGGTGCGGCACCGCGACATGACCGCACCCGACGCCGTGCCGATGCTCGTGCTGCGTGTGCGGACGGTGCTCGGTCGTTGTGGTCATGCGAGGATTCCCCTCTCCCGAGAACCTCGGACTGCTGCGTTGGTACCCCCGTGCGTACGCCGGAGGCACCGCCTCGCCCGCTTTTGCGCAAGCCCGTGGGATGCTCTACCCCCCTTTGGCCGCCCCGGTCCGACTTGTGGGAGCCGCAGGTCGCCCCGGAGGGCGTGTCCGCTCGACCGGCGCGCCCCGCACCTGGTAGGGCCGTGGGACGACCGGTCCGGGGCGAGTCCCGCCGTGCTCGCCGCCTCTCCCGCTCCGAGCGGCTGCGCCCGCGTACGGCAGCCGCCGCCCGCCTGACGACCCACCATGGCGAAGAGGTACATTAGCTGAGGAAACAAGAAAACTGGTACGTTCGTTCTCTTGAATCGATCGTGTTTGGGGTTGTATGTTTGACGCCATGATCGCGCCCAGGACTCCGACCACGGCAGAGGAACTGCGCGGGGCCGGCCTGCGGGTCACGGCCGCCCGCGTCGCGTTGCTCGAAACCGTCCGCATGGGTGACCACCTCGACGTCGAGGCGATCACCTCCGGGGTCCGCGATCGCGTGGGCCACGTCTCCCTGCAAGCCGTATACGAGGCCCTCCACGCCCTGACCGCGGCGGGACTCGTCCGGCGGATCGAACCGGCGGGCAGCCCGGCCCGGTTCGAGGGCCGGGTCGGCGACAACCACCACCACATCGTGTGCCGGTCGTGCGGTGTCGTCGCCGACGTCGACTGCGCGGTCGGTGAGGCGCCATGCCTCACCGCGTCCGACAACCGCGGCTTCACGATCGACGAAGCCGACGTCATCTACTGGGGTCTGTGCCCCGGCTGTTCCACCCCCCGCGCTTCCTGAGCCCCATGATCTACTAGCTCCAGAAGGATTGCCTTGACCGAGAACCACGACGCAATCGTTGTAGACCCGAAGACGGAGGGTGAAGGCGGCTGCCCGGTCGCGCACACGAGCGCCCCGCACCCGACCAAGGGCAACGCCAACCACCAGTGGTGGCCCGAGCGGCTCAACCTCAAGATCCTCGCGAAGAACCCCGCCGTGGCCAACCCCCTCGGCGAGGACTACGACTACCGCGAGGCGTTCAAGTCGCTCGACCTCGCGGAGGTCAAGCGGGACATCGCCGAGGTGCTGACGACCTCGCAGGACTGGTGGCCCGCCGACTTCGGCAACTACGGCCCGCTCATGATCCGGATGGCCTGGCACAGCGCGGGCACCTACCGCATCAGCGACGGCCGCGGCGGCGCCGGTTCCGGTCAGCAGCGCTTCGCCCCGCTCAACAGCTGGCCCGACAACGCCAACCTCGACAAGGCCCGCCGCCTGCTGTGGCCGGTCAAGAAGAAGTACGGCAAGAAGATCTCGTGGGCCGACCTCATGGTCCTCACCGGCAACGTCGCCCTGGAGTCGATGGGCTTCAAGACCTTCGGCTTCGCCGGCGGCCGCGTGGACGCCTGGGAGCCCGACGACGACGTCTACTGGGGCCCCGAGACCACCTGGCTCGGCGACGAGCGCTACAGCGGCGACCGTGAGCTGGAGAACCCGCTCGCCGCGGTCCAGATGGGCCTCATCTACGTCAACCCGGAGGGCCCGAACGGCAACCCGGACCCGCTCGCCGCGGCCCGCGACATCCGTGAGACGTTCCGCCGCATGGCGATGAACGACGAGGAGACCGTCGCCCTCATCGCGGGTGGTCACACCTTCGGCAAGACCCACGGCGCGGGCCCGGCCGACAACGTCGGTCCCGACCCGGAGGCCGCCCCGATCGAGCAGCAGGGCCTGGGCTGGAAGAACAGCTACGGCACCGGCAAGGGCGGCGACACGATCACCAGCGGTCTCGAGGTGACCTGGACCTCGACGCCGACGCGGTGGTCCAACAACTTCTTCTGGAACCTGTTCGGCTACGAGTGGGAGCTGACCAAGAGCCCGGCCGGCGCCCACCAGTGGCGGCCGAAGCACGGCGCGGGCGAGGGCAGCGTTCCCGACGCCCACGACCCGTCGAAGCGTCACGCGCCGGCCATGCTGACGACCGACCTCGCGCTCCGGTTCGACCCGATCTACGAGCAGATCTCGCGGCGCTTCTACGAGAACCCCGACGAGTTCGCGGACGCCTTCGCCCGGGCGTGGTACAAGCTGACCCACCGTGACATGGGCCCGGTCTCCCGCTACCTCGGCCCGGAGGTCCCGGACGAGGTGCTGCTGTGGCAGGACCCGCTGCCCGAGCGCACGTACGAGCTCGTGGACGCCGCGGACATCGCCGCCCTCAAGGGCCAGATTCTGGCCTCGGGCCTGTCGGTGTCGCAGCTCGTGTCCGCCGCGTGGGCGTCGGCCGCGTCCTTCCGCGGCAGCGACAAGCGTGGCGGCGCCAACGGCGGCCGCGTCCGCCTGCAGCCGCAGATCGGCTGGGAGGTCAACGACCCCGACCAGCTCACGAGCGTGCTGCGCACCCTGGAGGGTGTCCAGCAGGCGTTCAACGCCGCCCAGACCGGCGGCAAGCAGGTCTCGATCGCCGACCTGATCGTGCTCGCCGGGTGCGCCGCCGTGGAGAAGGCCGCCAAGGACGCGGGCTTCGACATCGAGGTCCCCTTCACGCCGGGTCGCGTGGACGCGTCGCAGGAGCAGACGGACGTGGAGTCGTTCGCCGCGCTCGAGCCGGCCGCCGACGGTTTCCGCAACTACTACGGGAAGAGCAGCCGGCTGCCCGCCGAGTACCTGCTCGTCGACCGGGCGAACCTGCTGAACCTCAGCGCCCCCGAGATGACGGTCCTCGTCGGCGGCCTGCGCGTCCTCGGCGCCAACCACCGGCAGTCGAAGCTCGGCGTCCTCACCGAGACGCCGGGGGTCCTGACCAACGACTTCTTCGTCAACCTGCTCGACCTGGGCACGGAGTGGAAGTCGACCTCGGAGGACCAGACCACGTTCGAGGCGCGCGACGCCGCCACGGGCGAGGTCAAGTGGACCGGCACCCGGGCCGACCTCGTCTTCGGGGCCAACTCCGAGCTGCGCGCGGTCGCGGAGGTCTACGCGAGCGACGACGCCAAGGAGAAGTTCGTGCAGGACTTCGTCAAGGCGTGGGACAAGGTCATGAACCTCGACCGGTTCGACCTGATCTGAGCATGACCTGACGTCCGGGCCGGCCCACACGGGCGGGCCCGGACGTTCGCCGTCTCAGGCGGGCAGACAGAAGCCGAGGCGGGCGAGCAGGGGTTCATCAGGAGGGCAGGGAGGCGAGCCAGCCGGTGAGGATCTCGTTGACCTCGTCCCGGCGTTCCTGCTGGATCCAGTGGCCGCAACCGTCGAGCACGTGCGAGGAGAGCAGGCCCGGCAGGGTGACCGGGTAGGCCGCGACGGCGTCGGCCATCCAGGTGGTGGAGGCGTCCAGCGCGCCGCCGACGAACAGCGACGGCTGGGTGATCGGAGCACCGTCGAAGCCGGCGAGGTCCTCCCAGTCCCGGTCCATGCTGCGGTAGCGGTTCAGCGCCCCCGTCAGGCCCGTCCTTTCGAACTCGGCCGCGTAGACGTCGAGGTCGTCGGTGCTGAGCCAGGCGGGCAGCCGGTCGGCGGGGAAGCGGTCGCGCAGCCTCCCGCCCGGGGACACGAAGTGCGGGTCCGGAGCGCCGGCGGGCGGCATGGTGTCGGCGGACAGGGCGGCGTAGAAACCGGCGAGCCAGCCGCGGACGTCCGGCTCGATCTCGGCCTCGGCCCGGCCGGGCACCTGGAAGTAACTGACGTAGAACTCGTCGGTCCCGCCCATCCGCGCGAACACCTCGCTGGGCCGCGGCCCGCCGCGCGGGGCGTACGGCACGCTCAGCAACCCGACCGCACGGAAGACCTCGGGCCGTACGAGGGCGGAGTTCGCGGCGATGGCCGCGCCCCAGTCGTGACCCACGATCACGGCCGTCCGTTCACCCAATGCGTGCACGACGGCGACGTTGTCCTCGACCAACTCCAGCATCCGGTAGGCGGCCACGTCCGCGGGCCTGGAGGAGCGGCCGTAGCCCCGGACGTCCAGGGCGGCGGCCCGGTAACCGGCCGCGGCCAGCACCGGAAGCTGGTGGCGCCAGGAATACCAGGACTCGGGGAAGCCGTGGACCAGCAGCACGAGCGGCCCGGAGCCCTGCTCCACCACGTGGACGCGACCGGCGGGAGACGAGACCAGACGATGTGTGAGCGGCGCGGCGGACGCGGATAGCGCCATCGATTCCTCCAAGAATCCTGGTGGTTCCTGCGTGGATCATCCACCGGGCCGTGGCGCCGCCGTGAATCGCGTTGCCGGTTCGGCAAACCGCTCCGGGCTCCGATCAGACCGCCACCGGGTAGGTCTCCGGGACCTCGCTCCCAGCGGGCCGTACGCTCCAGGGGCTCCAGCGCGCCGGTCTCGTCGACGTGGATCACCGCGTGAACTGGTCGGGCAGGCGGGCCTGGAAGTAGTGGCCCCGCCGTTCGGTGCCCGGACGGTAGACGACCCCGATGGCCCGTTCGAGCAGCGCCCCGCGCAGCGCGTCCGCCGCGCCGGTCGGATACCCGCGCCCGCTTGTCCAGCCGCTCGTTGTGCTCGCGGGCCTCCCGCTCGGCGACCTGCCTGACGGTGCCGACGTGCAGGCCGAGCCCGCGTACGACGTCCTCGTCGAGCACGATCACACCGCCGCCGGCGATCGCCCGCATGGCGAGCCCCTCGCGGCCGGGCGTACCGAGCTTGCGCACCAGGAACACATCGAGCGGGTGGCCCCGGGCGGTCGCCATCTCGTACGCCACCGGCACGCCGCCGCGCGGCAGGCGAGGACGACGTAACGGGTGTCCTGCGGGTCCGCGAGAGCGCGCCAACCGCGATTCCCCTCGCCCTCGCCGCGCAGGGTCGCGTTTCTCCGGTCAGCGGTAGCCGTAGCAGTAGTTCGACTTGCCCTTGAACCGGTGGAAGGCCTGCGGGTCGTGGAAGCGCCAGCGGCAGCCCGCGTCGCGCCGGCCCTGGGTGAGATACATGGTGTCGCCCTTCCGCTTGACGCAGTAGGCACCGGGCGTGGGCGTCTCCCGGTACTCGACCCACTCCCAGCCCAGGCTCACGCAGTACTCGGTGAAGTGCCCGGGGCCCAGCTCCACGAGTCGCCTGGCCGGCGTGGGCGAGGGCTTCGGCGGCTTCGCGGCCGGAGAATCGGCGGGAACCGGCGCGGTCGTCTTCGAGCGGCGGACGGTCGGCCGTGCGGTGACGGTTCTCGCCGGGCGAGTGACATCCGGCCTGGCCGTCGACCGGCTCACCCGCGGCCGGTGTGAGGAGGCGGGCGACGCGGAAGGCGACATCGCGGTGGACGCGGGGGCGCCGGACGGAGACGAGCCGCCGCCGGTGCCCGCGGAGGCGACCGGTGCCGTGCCGGCCGCCGCCGCTCGCTCCGTCTCGGAGGCATCGGTCCGCGCGGCCGGCAGGTGCACGGATGGCAGCAGCGCGACGGCGGCGGACACCGTGGCCGCCACGGCCACGACCACGGCGGCGATGGCGGCCCGGACCCGCCTGCGCCGGCCACCGCCCGGCACAGGGGCCGGCCCGGACGGCGCGACCGGTACCGCCGGTGCGGGCGGCCCGGCGGGCGCGTCCGGGACGGCCGGTGTGGCGTTCGAATCGTGGCGCGGGCGCACGAGACGATCGAGGATCTCGCGCGCGGTCGGCCGCCGTCCCGGGTCCTTGGCGAGGCAGACCCCCAACAGCTCGCGCAGCGGCGCCTCGATGCCCTCCAGGTCGGGCTCGTGGTTGAGAATCCTGTTGATGATGGCGGGGATCGAGTCGGCGCCGAACGGCGCGCGGCCCGTGGCGGCGAACGCGATGGTGGACGCCCAGGCGAACACGTCGAGGGCGAAGCCGAGCTCACCGGCCGCGAGTTGCTCGGGCGCCATGTAGGCGGGCGTGCCGACGACCTGGCTGGTGGTCACCGTGCTCGTGCCCGCGAGAGCGCGGGCGATGCCGAAGTCGATGACCCGTGGCCCGTCCGGGCCGATCAGCACGTTCTGCGGCTTGAAGTCCCGGTGGACGACCCCGGCGTCGTGCAGGGCGACCAGAGCCGTGGCCGTCCCGATGGCGAGCCGTTCGAGCGCGCCGCCCGACAACGGCCCCCGCGTGGCCACCACCTGGCTCAGCGAAGGCCCCGGGACGTACTCGCTCACGATGTACGGACGGCCGCCGTCCATGCCGGACTCCAGCACCTGGGCCGTGCAGAACCGGGCGACCCGCCGGGCGAGCTCCGCCTCGCGGGTGAAGTCGGCGCGGGCCGCGGCGTCCTGGCCGAGCCGCGTGTGGAAGAGCTTGACGGCGACGGGTTCGCCGGACTCCGACTCGCCGAGGTAGACGACGCCCTGCCCTCCCGCACCGATCCTGCCGGTGATCCGACAGGAGCCCAGGCGTGCGGGATCGCTCGGCTCCAGCGGCTGCGGCATGACGCTCCGGGGGTGAGGGCGCGTACGGACCTCCAGTATTCCCTCTCCGTGAGGCGCAGCGACAGGCAACTCGACACCGTCAAGGCGGCGCTCGACCGGGCCGCAGGCACGGCCGGCACCGGCGTCTACGGCTGGTACGTCGACCCCGACGCCTCCTCGACACGGATCGCCGTCACCCCGGCTCCCCGCCTCGTGTACGACCTGCGGGGCGGCGACCAGTACGTCATCAACGGCAACGTGCTGACTACTGCGGCGGCACCGTCTCGGTGGCCGGCTCGCAGAAGGCCCCGGTCGGGGCGTCGATCTGCCGCTCCGGGCGCACCACCGGCCGGCGCTGCGGGGTCGTCCAGGCCAAGAACGTGACCGTGAACTACTCCGGCTCGACTGGTCTACGGGGTCACCCAGACCAGCGCCTGCGCCGAGGGGGCGACTCGGGCGGCGCCTACATCTCCGGGGACCAGGCCCAGGGCGTCACCTCGGCGCGTACGGCCTGAGCCTCACCACCACGGGCGGCGGCGGCACCAGCGCGCTGATCAGCAGCCTCAACGACAAGTGCATCGACGTGCCCGGCGCCGACTTCCGCGACGGCGCGCCGTTGCAGATGCGTCTACGTCGCGAAGCAGGGCGGCGCCAATCCCTGGGACGCCGCCGCGAGCTTCGCCGCCGACACGACGTGGGCGGTGACCGTCCCGCTGTGGCGCAGCGGCGCCGACCTGCCGCTCGACCAGGCCCGCTCGTTCCGGGTCACCACGCCGGGGTTCACCGATCGCTACCTGCGGCACCAGAACAGTCCGGCCCGCACCGACGTGGTCACCGCCGGGAGCGACGCCCTGCTGAGGTCGCACGCGACTTTCGTCGTACGGCGGGGTCTGGCCCAGCCGACCTGCTACTCGCTGGAGTCGCGCAACTGTCCGGGCCGTTACCTGCGGCATTCCAACTTCCGGGTCCGTCTGGACGCTCCGGACGGCGGCGAGCTGTTCCGCCGCGACCGCGCGCGACGAGCTGCTGGATCGGGCACCCCCACGGTGGTGGGGGTGCCCGTGGCGTTCCTCCTGGTCAGGAACGCGTCATTGGGTGTCTCCGGTCAGGAGGCACTGCAGGTGAGAGCCGGTGTCTCAGGGCTGTCGCCGCCACCGAGGAAACCGAAAGTGGTCGTGGCGCCCGCACCGAGAGTGCCGTTCCAGGACTCGTTGCGCACGGTCACCGAGGAGCCGGAGCCGGACTTGAGACCACTCCACAGCTGGGTGATCGTCTGCGAGCCGGACCAGTTCCAGTTCACGGTCCAGCCGCTGACCGCCGAGCTGCCGGCCTGTACGGTGACCTCGGACTGGAAGCCTCCGGGCCAGGAGTTGACCGTGCGCATCGTCGCGGTGCACCCGTCCTGCTGCGGCGACGGGCTGACGGACGGGCTCGGGCTAGGGCTGGGGCTGGGACTGGGGCTGGGGCTGACCGACGGACTCGGGCTCGGGCTCGGGCTGAACGACGGGCTCGGGCTCGGGCTCGGGCTGAACGACGGGCTGGGGCTCGGGCTCGGGCTGACCGGCGGGGTGGGGCTGGGCGAGGTGTCGGGAACCGCGGCGTTGAGCGCGTTCAGCACCGCGTCGTAGGCGGCCTTCTTGTTGCCGTTGCTGTCGAACAGCAGCGGGACGGTGTTGGCGCCGAGCCAGGAGTCGCTGTCGCGCACGCCCCACACGGTGATGCCGGTGCAGCGGGGCACTGCCAGACAGTCGTTGACCACGTTGGCGTAGGTCTGGGCCGAGCCGCCCTGGATGTCCAGCTCGGTGATCTGCACGTCGACGCCGAGCGCGGCGAAGCTGGAGATCGTGGTGCGGTAGTTGCTGTTGTACGGGCTCTGGCTGTTGAAGTGCGACTGCAGGCCGACGCAGTCGATCGGCACGCCGCGGGACTTGAAGTCGCGGACCATGTTGTAGACGCCCTGCGTCTTGGCCCAGGTCCAGTTGTCGATGTTGTAGTCGTTGTAGCAGAGCTTGGCGTCGGGGTCGGCGGCCCGCGCGGTGCGGAAGGCGACCTCGATCCAGTCGTTGCCGGTCCGCTGGAGGTTGGAGTCGCGACGGCCGCCGTTGCTGTCGTCGAACGCCTCGTTCACCACGTCCCAGGCGTAGATCTTGCCCTTGTAGTGGCTCATGACGCCGTTGATGTGGTCGATCATCGCCTGGCGCAGCGAACTGCCGCTGAGCGACTGCATCCAGCCCGGCTGCTGGTTGTGCCAGGCCAGCGTGTGGCCGCGCACCCGCTTGCCGTTCTGCACCGCCCAGTTGTAGACGCGGTCACCCTGGGAGAAGTTGAACTGCCCCCGGTTGGGCTCGGTCGCGTCGATCTTCATCTCGTTCTCGGCCGTGACCATGTTGAACTCACGGTTGGCGATCGTCGTGTACTGCGAGTCGCCCAGCCTGCTCGTGCTGATCGCCGTGCCGAAGTAACGCCCGCTGCGGGCGGCCGCCGCACCCAGGGTGGTGGCCGGCGGTCCTCCGCTCGGGCTAGCCGAAGGGCTGGGCGAAGGGCTCACCGGCGGGGTCGGAGAGGGGCTGGGTGACGGCGTCGGGGACGGCGTCGTGGTGCTGTTGAGGCCGAGGAAGGCGATCGCGTTGGAGATCATGCCGTTGAGCGGCAGCGAGTGGCCCTGGCCGGAGACGCTGACGCCCTCGACCGGAGGCTGGGTGCCGGTCCCGCCGTACCGGGTGCGGGTCCAGCCCGACGACGGGCTGTCGGTGGACGACGGCGTCTGGCTGACGCCGTGGAGGTTGGTCCACTGCTTGATCTCTTCGCCGAAGTTGTTGTAGTGCAGCGTCGTGTCGTTGGTGCCGTGCCACAACTGCATGCGGGGATAGGAGCCGCTGTAGCCGGAGTACATCGAGCGGGCCAGGTCGCCCCACTGCTGGGCGCTCTTGATGCTCTGGCCGCTGGAGCACTGGTTGTTCCAGGTGGAGCCGTCGTTGGTGGCGAAGCACCCCGCGGGAACGCCCATGAAGGCCGAGCCCGCCTTGAACACGTCCGGATACTCGGCCGCCAGCACGTTGGTCATCATCGCGCCGGAGGAGACGCCGCTGACGTAGACGCGGCCCGGGTCCACGTTGTACCGCGACTTGGCGTAGTCGACCATCGAAATGATGCCGACCGGGTCGCTGCCGCCGCCGCGCCGCAGCGCCTGGGGCGAGTACACGTCGAAGCACTGGCCGCTGCGCGTCGCCTCGGGGAACACGATCACGAACCCGTACTGGTCGGCGGCCGTGACGTAGTCGCGGAAGTACCCGCTGAACAGCGCCGACGCGGTGCCCGTGCAGTAGTGGACGGCGACCAGCAACGCGGGATTCGGGGCCACCCGGTCCGGCACGTAGATGTACATGTTCAGGTTGCTCGGGTTGTTGCCGAAGTTGGTCACCCGGGTCAGCGAGGCCGCCTCCGCCGGTCTGGTGGCCAGTAACGTGGTCGCCGCGACCACGGGCATCAGCACGGCGGCCAGCAAGGCCACGATGCGTCGTCTCACGTGGAATGTCCTTCCTCCGTTGCGCCGATCCCGACGTGCGTCATGGCACCCCGAAGACTCGGGCTCCCCGTACCGCTGTGAGATGGGGGACATCGGCCACGCTCCACCGGACCCGGCGACGCCTGATATTTCCGCAGCCTGCATAAAACTTTCAGTCCACTCAAGCCGCAGGTCCGCGCCCATCCGGCCGTGCGAAGGACCGGGAGGTCAGGAGTGGTCGGCACCGCTCTCCGCGCAGGGAGACGTGGAAAGTTTCATGCATGTCCCGAAATATTCCAGCCCGTACGCCGCTGGACCGCGGTGAGGAACGGCTCCTTGACGGGCATGGTCCCGAGAGTCGGGCGGCGCCGGCGGGAGGGGCAGGCACGCACAACGGGGCGCAACGCGCCACGTGGCACGGCGACGACGAGGAGCCTCGGCATGCTGGAGGTCATCGGCGCGGGACTTCCGCGCACCGGGACGACGTCCACGAAGACGGCCCTGGAACGGCTCGGCTTCGGGCCGTGCTTCCACACCTTCGAGGTCATGCTCCATCCCGAACTGGCCGGGCGATGGCAGTCCGCCGGCTCCGGCGGGCCCGTCGACTGGGACGAGGTCTTCAAGGGCTTCCGGTCCTGCGTGGACTGGCCCGCCAGCTTCTTCTGGCGGGAACTGGCGGAGGCCTACCCGCACGCCAAGGTCGTGCTCACGGTCCGCGATCCGCACAGCTGGTACGCCAGCTTCCGCGTGCTGAGCATGCTCAGCGCACGGGGACCGATGCGGGAGGACGAGACGCCGGAGGCCGTCCGCCCCGTCGTCGCCGCGATGACGACCCTGCGGCCGATCTTCGAGCGCATCAGCGGGTCGGTCTTCGGGGAGAAGTGGCCCCCCGTTCGACCGCCGGAGGAGGAGCGGGCGGTCGCGGCCTACCATCGGCACGTCGGCGAAGTGCGGTCCGCCCTGCCCTCGGAACGGCTCCTGGTCTTCGACGTGCGCGAGGGGTGGGGGCCCCTGTGCGCGTTCCTCGGGGTCGCCACTCCCACGGACGTCCCGTTCCCGCACCTCAACGACTCCGCGTCGATCCGCGAGATGTTCGAGCTCATGCGCACCGAGGGCCGCGTGCGCGTTCCCTTCCGGCCCGACGGAGAATGACCCGCACCGGACGGCAGGGCTGGTCGCGTCGTCCGGAGGCGTGCCGCCCGGGTGGCACTCGCACTTCCCCCGTCTCGGCGCGACGGCGGGCGGGCGACCGGGCGTACACCCCCGGACGACGCGCCAAGATCGACTACTCGGCGTGACGAGCCATTCGGGAATGGGTACGACTTCTGTCAACTTGACTGTATGTTTTGCGACGCTAGATCGAACTTACGCCAGTTGTCAACGAAAGTCGGTACTTTCCCGCACGAAACTTCCACCGTCCCGTACGTCCGTCGCCGGCTCGGACCGTCGACCTGGGAAGTCATCGCGCGCTATTGACCGCCCGGTAGCACCGTCGTAACAATGTGGGCGTCTCACGCTCGACGGCGGTGGCACGCCGGCGTAGCCAGGCAGCCTTCTGTCCAGTGTTCGACCAGTGTTCGACCACGACGCGTTCGGCGCACGCGTCCTCACCAAGGGACGATGCGTGCGGCCAGCCCTGGCGACCACTTCCGAGTGCGACCTCCATGGCCCTTACCTCGCCGCTTCGGCGTGGGCGCATCTCCCCGGAAACGAGCGGCCGGACCGCCACGCTTCCCTGCCGTTGCCGCGGCGCGGGTGGCGGCCCGGCCACCCATCTGACGCCCTCCGGCCAAGGAGAAGCATCACGTGAACAGTACCTCCAAGAGGACCAAGCTGATGGCGGCGGCCGCCGCCGCCGTCATGACGGGGCTCCTGACGACGCCGTCGGTGGCGACGGCGCAGGAAACCCAGGCGCCCCCGGAGTCCGCCTTCCAGAAGGTGACTCTGAACGACACTCCCGGTGAGCCCATGGACCTCGCCGTCCTTCCGGACGGCAGGGTTCTGCACACCACCCGCGCCGGCACCATCTGGCTGCACGACCCGGCGACCGGCCTCAACACGAAGGCCGGCGCCATCGACGTGTACCAGCACGACGAGGAGGGCCTGCAGAGCATCGCGCTCGACCCGAAGTTCGGCAAGGGCAACAACTGGGTCTACCTGTACTACTCGCCGCCGCTGGACACCCCCGTCGACGACCCCGCGACGCCCAACGTGAACGAGGGCGACGCACCGAACGAGGGCACCGAGGCCGACTGGGAGCGCTTCAGCGGCGCGATCCGGCTGTCCCGCTTCGAGTTCAAGAAGGGCCAGATCGACCCGGCGAGCGAGCAGCAGATCCTCGACGTCCCGGTCGACCGCGGCATCTGCTGCCACGTCGGCGGCGACATCGTCTTCGACGCCGAGGGGAACCTCTACCTGTCCACCGGCGACGACACCAACCCGTTCGCCTCCGGCGGCTACGCGCCGATCGACGACCGGCCGGGCCGTAACCCGGCGTACGACGCCCGGCGCACCTCGGGCAACACCAACGACCTGCGCGGCAAGATCCTGCGCATCAAGCCCAAGAACGGCGGCGGCTACACGATCCCCGAGGGCAACCTGTTCGCGCCGGGCACCCCGAAGACCCGGCCCGAGATCTACGCGATGGGGCTGCGCAACCCGTTCCGCATCGAGATCAACAAGGAGAACGGCGACCTGTACGTCGGCGACTACTCGCCCGACGCACGGCAGGCCAACCCCAACCGCGGGCCGTCCGGGACCGGCAAGTGGACGGTCATCAACAAGCCGGGCAACCACGGCTGGCCGTACTGCGCCACCGCCCAGCTGCCGTACAACGACTACGACTTCGCCACCTCCACCTCCGGCGCGCCCTTCGACTGCGCGGCGCCGGTGAACGACTCGCGGCACAACACCGGCCTGAGCGAGCTGCCCCCGGTCGAGCAGCCGGACGTGTGGTACACCTACGGCCTGTCCGCCCAGTTCCCCGAGCTCGGCACGGGCGGCATCTCCCCGATGGGCGGCCCCGTCTACCACTACGACAAGAAGGCGACACACGGCCGCAGCCCGGTGGCGTGGCCGGAGTACTACGACGGCATACCGCTGCTGTACGAGTGGTCGCGTGACTGGGTGAAGGGCATGCGCCTGGGCGAGGACGGCAGGCTCTCGCAGATCGAGTCCGTCCTGCCGTCGTTCGTCTTCGACAACGCGATGGACATGGAGTTCGGCCCGGACGGCGCGCTCTACGTCCTGGAGTACGGCGACGGCTACTTCAACGAGAACCCCGACGCCCAGCTCGCCCGCATCGACTACATCGGGGAGAACGGCAACCACTCGCCGTCGCCGAAGGCGTCGGTGGACAAGACGAACGGCACGGCGCCGCTCACGGTCGCGTTCTCCAGCGAGGGCACGGTGGACGCGGACGGCGACCGGCTCAAGTACGCGTGGGACTTCGACGCCGACGGCAAGGTGGACTCGCGTGAGGCGAACCCCACCTTCACCTACACGGAGAACGGCGTCCACCGCGCGACGCTGAAGGTGACCGACGTGGGCGGCCCCCAGCGGGGACGCTCGGCCACGGCCGAGGTCGAGGTCGTGGTCGGCAACCAGGCGCCGATCGTCGAGTTCGTCACACCGGTCGACGGGCAGGAGTTCCGCTTCGGCGACGTCGTGCAGTTCGAGGTCAAGGTGACCGACGACCAGCCGGTCGACTGCAGCCGTGTCCGGGTGACCTACATCCTCGGCCACGACAGCCACGGGCACCCGCAGACGACCGCGAGCGGATGCACCGGCAGCATCACCACCACCGTGCCGTCGGGCCACGACCCGGCGACCGACAACCTCTCCGGTGTCTTCAACGCCACCTACACGGACCCGGGCGCGGACGAGCTGCCCGCCCTGTCCGGCAGTGCAGAGATCGTGCTGAAGCCGGCCCGCTGATCCGGCCGCCGGGGCGGGCGCGTGCCCGCCCCGGCTCCCCGATGCCGTCGAGGAACTGCCGGCGGGGACGGCCGGCGGTCAGGGCCGCACGGCGTACACCTTGCGGAGCGTCTCGTGCACCGTCCACACGGTGCGCGCGCCGCCGGGCATCAGGACGACGTCCCCCGGGCCGACGTCGAGCACCGGGCCGCCCTCGACCGCGATCGTCGCTCTGCCGCCCAGCACGACGAAGACCTCGTCCGCCTCGGTGTCGGTGCTCACCCCCGGCCCGTGCTGCCAGACGCCCACCGCCAGGTCGGCGCCCGACGCCACCTCGAGATGCCGGACCTCCGGAGCTCCGGACACCACCTGGGCGGGGTCGAGCGGAGCCGGATCGAGATCGGCGTCGGCCAGGGCCGCCGCGCGCACTACGCGCGGGGTGACGGTGAACGATTTGTCGTCTTCCACCTGCGGAATTGTAGGACCCGGCCCTACGGTCCCCCGGAGGCGGTCCTCCACCGGACCATATGGCGCCAGAGGCGGAGGGGCCTCACGGCAGACTCCGCGGGCGCGTCCGCCCGCGACGGGACCGGCGGGGACGGCCGGCTTCGTCTCACGCTCCGGCTTGACAAGAAGATCATGCGAAATGTGATCGCCAAGGTTATGATCTTCGATATGGCGCGGCTGGTGGCGTACGCCTCGCGAACCGTCGAGTCGCTGCCCCGCGACCTCGTGCCGGCCGGCGGCCCCGGCCGGCTCCTCCCGTCAACCCCTCCCCCTCAAGTGAGTTCTCCATGCCAGCAGTAGACAACGTCCTCATCGTCGGCGGCGGCACCGCCGGATCGGCCCTGGCCATCCTGCTCGCCCGCGGCGGGGTCACCGTGGACATCGCGGAGATCCAGCCCGCGGTCACCACGCTCGGGTCGGGCATCACCCTGCAGGGCAACGCGCTGCGGGTGCTGCGCGACCTCGGCGTCTGGGACCGCGTCGCCGCCGCCGGATTCGCGTTCGACTCGCTCGGGCTGCGCGCCCCGGACGGCACGTTGCTCGCGGAGCTCCCCGGCCCCCGGACCGGCGGCCCCGACCTGCCCGCCACGCTTGGCATCAACCGGCCCGAACTGGCCGCCGCCCTCGCCGACGCCGTGGGCGCGGCCGGGGCGCGGACCAGGTTCGGGGTGACCGCCGAGGCCCTGACCGACACCGGCGACGCCGTCGTCGCGCGTCTCTCCGACGGCACCACCGGCACCTACGACCTGGTGGTGGGCGCGGACGGCATCCGCTCTGCGGTGCGCGCGCTGATCGGGATCGACGACGCCCCGAGGCCGACCGGCATGGGCATCTGGCGCGTCCACACGCGCCGCCCGGCCGGGATCGAGCGCACCGACCTCGTCTACGGCGGCCCCTGCTACATCGCCGGATACTGCCCGACCGGCCCGGACACCATGTACGCCTACCTGGTGGAGAAGGCTCGCCCGCGCGACGCGGTCGGCGACAGGGTCGCGCACATGCGGGCACTCGCCGAGGGGTACGGCGGGCCGTGGGAGGAGATCCGCGAGGACATCACCGACCCCGAGCGCATCAACTACACGTGGTTCGAGTCCCTGCTGGTGGACCGCCCGTGGAACCGCGGCAGGGTCGTCCTGATCGGCGACGCCGCGCACGCCTGCCCGCCCACCATCGCCCAGGGCGCGGCCCAGTGCCTGGAGGACGCCGCCGTCCTGGCCGAGTTGCTGCTCGCCGCCGACCGGCTCGACCGGTCGCTGTTCGACGCGTTCATGGACCGCCGCCACGCACGGGCGAAGGCCGTGGTCGAGGCGTCCCTGCAGCTGGCCGACTGGCAGCTGAATCCCGTGCCGGACGCCGACCTGCCCGGGCTGATGGGCCGGATCAGCGCACTGCTGTCGAAGCCCGCCTGATCACTCGCCGCATGACTTTGGTCCTCAGGAACGATGACTTCCGCGCGCGGAGGGCAGCCGCTTCGTGGACCACAGTGGAGACGGAACCCGACGAAGGGGGTAGGCGATGACCGTCACCGAGGTCAGACGACAGGAAGACGCGCGGGCGCACGAGGCGTGGCGCGGTTTCCGCGGCACGACCTGGCGCGGGACCGTCGACGTGCGCGACTTCATCCAGGCCAACTACCTGCCGTACGAGGGCGACGAGTCGTTCCTCGCCGGGCCGACGGAACGGACCCGCGCGGTCTGGGCGGAGGTGTCGGACCTGTTCCCGGAGGAGCGGCGGCGCGGGATATACGACGTCGACACCGCCACCCCCTCCTCGATCACCGCGCACCGGCCCGGTTACATCGACTCCGAGCGTGAGCTGATCGTCGGACTGCAGACCGACGCCCCGCTGAAGCGGGCGATCATGCCGGCGGGCGGGCTGCGGATGGTCGAGAGCGGCCTCGCCGCGTACGGGTACACGCTCGACCCGGGGGTCAAGGAGATCTTCACCCGGTATCGCAAGACGCACAACGACGGCGTCTTCGACGCGTACACGCCGGAGATCCGGGCGGCCCGCCGCGCCGGGATCATCACCGGGCTGCCCGACGCGTACGGCCGCGGGCGCATCATCGGCGACTACCGGCGGGTCGCGTTGTACGGCGTGGACCGGCTGATCGAGGCCAAGCGGGCCGAGCTGCGCACGCTGGACGGCGCGTTCTCCACGGACGCGGTCATCCGCGACCGGGAGGAGCTGGCCGAGCAACTGCGCGCCCTCGACGAGCTGAAGCGGATGGCGGCCTCCTACGGTTACGACATCTCCGGGCCGGCGACCACCGCGCGCGAGGCCGTCCAGTGGCTGTACTTCGCCTATCTCGCCGCCGTCAAGGAGCAGAACGGCGCGGCCATGTCGCTCGGGCGCACCTCCACGTTCGTGGACGTCTACATCGAGCGCGACCTCGCCGAGGGACTGCTCACCGAGCGGGAGGCGCAGGAACTGGTCGACGACTTCGTCATCAAGCTGCGCATCGTCCGCTTCCTGCGCACCCCCGAGTACGACCAGCTCTTCTCCGGCGACCCGACCTGGGTGACGGAGTCGATCGGCGGCATCGGCGCGGACGGCAGGCCGCTGGTCACCCGCACCAGCTACCGCTACCTGCAGACGCTGCGCAACCTCGGCCCCGCCCCCGAGCCGAACCTGACGGTCTTCTGGTCGCCGCGGCTGCCCGAGCCGTTCAAGCGCTTCTGCGCCCGCCTGTCCATCGAGACCAGCTCGATCCAGTACGAGAGCGACGAGCTGATGCGGCCGCGGTACGGCGACGACACCGCCATCGCCTGCTGCGTCTCCGCCGCCCCCGTCGGAAAGCAGATGCAGTTCTTCGGCGCCCGGGTCAACCTCGCGAAGGCCCTGCTGTACGCGATCAACGGCGGCCGGGACGAGATGACCGGCGAGCAGGTCGGCCCGGCCTACCCGCCGCTGACCGGCGACGTGCTCGACTACGAGGAGCTCGCGGCGGCCTTCGACCGGATGATGGACTGGCTCGCGAAGACGTACGTGAACGCGCTGAACGTCATCCACTACATGCACGACAAGTACGCCTACGAGCGCATCGAGATGGCGCTGCACGACTACCCCGTCCAGCGCACGCTCGCCTGCGGCATCGCGGGCCTGTCGGTGGCCGCGGACAGCCTGTCGGCCGTCAGGCACGCGACCGTCCGGGTCGTCCGCGACGAGACCGGGCTGGCCGTGGACTACGTGGTCGAGGGCGACTACCCGGCGTACGGCAACAACGACGACCGCGCCGACGCCATCGCCGTCGACCTCGTCAGGTCGTTCATGGACAAGATCCGCCGCAACCCGTCCTACCGCGACGCCGAGCACACCCAGTCGGTGCTCACCATCACCTCCAACGTGGTCTACGGCAAGCACACCGGCAACACGCCCGACGGACGCAGGGCGGGCACGCCGTTCGCGCCGGGGGCGAACCCGATGAACGGCCGCGACCGGCACGGCCTGGTCGCCTCGGCGCTGTCGGTGGCCAAGCTCCCCTACGAGCAGGCGCAGGACGGCATCTCGCTCACCAGCACGGTCACCCCCGACGGGCTGGGCCGCACGGCCGAGGACCGGGTCGCCGACCTCGTGGGCGTGCTCGACGGCTACTTCGACGCGGGCGGCTTCCACATGAACGTCAACGTGCTCGACCGGGCCACGCTGATCGACGCGATGGACCACCCCGAGAAGTACCCGCAGCTCACCATCCGCGTCTCCGGGTACGCCGTCAACTTCGTCCGGCTCACCCGGGAGCAGCAGCAGGACGTGATCGACCGCACCTTCCACGGGCGGCTGTGATGCGCGGCGGACCGCGGGACTGCTCTCCCCCCGGGCCGCGCGCGGACTCCACCGCGCGGGTCAGGGAGGAGGCCGCCGCCGAGCTCTGCCAGGCGGAGCCGGCGGTGGGCGGCGGCGTCATCGAGTCGTGGGACCTGTCGGTCGGCGTGGACGGTCCCGGCACCCGCTTCGTGGTGTTCACCTGCGGCTGCCCGCTGCGCTGCCTGTACTGCCACAACCCCGAGACCTGGCGCATGCGCGACGGCCGCCGGGTCACGGTGGACGAGGTCATGACCGAGGTGGGCCGCTACCGGCGGTTCATCTCGGTCGCGGGCGGCGGGGTGACGGTCAGCGGCGGCGAGCCGCTGCTGCAGCCCCGCTTCACCGGCGAACTGCTGCGCCGCTGCCACGACAGCGGCCTGCACACCGCGCTGGACACCTCCGGGTTCCTCGGCGACCGCGCGAGCGACGCGCTGCTGGCCGACACCGACCTCGTGCTGCTCGACATCAAGTCGTCCGACCCGCAGGGCTACCGGCGGCTCACCGGCGGGAGCCTGGAGCCGACCCTGCGCTTCGCCCGCCGGCTGGCCGACCTGGGCCGTCCGGTCTGGGTGCGGTTCGTCCTGGT
This sequence comes from Microbispora sp. H11081, assembly GCF_012999535.1. Taxonomy (GTDB): domain Bacteria; phylum Actinomycetota; class Actinomycetes; order Streptosporangiales; family Streptosporangiaceae; genus Microbispora. Next base: position 168,135 of record NZ_JABBWV010000012.1, on the reverse strand, counting down.
GCCCGGCCACACCGACGCCGAGGAGAACGTCGAGAACCTGGCCCGGTTCGTCGCGTCGCTCGGCAACGTCGAGCGGGTCGACGTGCTGCCCTTCCACCGCATGGCCGCCGGCAAGTACGCCCGGCTCGGGCTGGCCTACCCGCTGGCGGACGTGCGGCCCCCTGATCAGGACCTGCTGGACCGGGTGCACGCCCAGTTCGCCGCGTACGGCGTGACCAGCGTGTGACGCATGCCTCCTCGGGAGACGACGACCGTCCGGGGGCCGGGGGACCTTCGGCCCTCCCCCGGGCGAACGCCGGGCGGCACGGTTGATCCATGACGATCCTGAGCACCGGCCCCCGCCCGATCCCCCTCCCGCAGGAGGGCGAGGAGACCCGGGAACATGCGAAGACCCCTCACGCGCGGCGCCCCGTCCGGGAGGCCGTCCGGGAGGCCCTGCAGGAGGAGTTCACCGAGACGGTCGACGACGTGCGCCTGGCCGACATCGACGGCATGGTGCACATCTACGTGTGCGTACGCCCCGCCGCGACCACCTGCCCGGAACTCATCCGCGCCGCCGCCCGCGAGGCGTACCGCCGGGCCGTGCACGGCGCGCAGGCGGTGGCCCACGTCGCGGCGGCCGGCGCCGGTCAGGGACGGCGGTGACGTCGCGCCACCGCCCTCGTGAGCGGCCGGGGTGTCAGCGCGGGGAGCGCGTGGGCCACACGGCCACGACGAGCAGGGCCACGACGGCGGCGACGGTCCCGCTGACGACCGGGTCGTAGTGCGACCCGTGGTCAGGGAAGAGGGACCAGCCGACGTTGGAGGCGGCGTGGCACACGACCGCCGCGAGCACGCTACCGCTGCGGTCGTACAGCCAGACGATGACCACCCGGAGCGCCACCGTGAACAGGCACTGCCCCGCGATCCACAGAGGGCCGTGACCGGCCTGCGCGTACGGGACGAGGTGCCAGACGGCCCACACCACGCCCAGGACGACGCCGGTGGCCGGCACGCTCAGCCGGGCGCGCAGCGGATCGGTGGCGTACGCGGTCCAGCCCGCCTCCTCACAGGCCGCGGCGACGAGGAACACGGCGAACAGCAGGGGGATCTCGACCGGCGCGATGCGCGGCTCGGGCAGTGACCGGCCCAGGAGGACCAGCACGCCGTAGGACGCGGCCATCACTCCCAGGGGCGCCGCGAGCGCGAGCGCGTACCAGCCGGGATCGGCGACGGCGCCCCGGTCCACGACGCGGCGCAGCAGCCGTCGCACGGCTCCGCGCGGCTCGCGACGCCACACGAGCGCCATCGCCGCCAGCAGTGGGCAGCACGCCATCAGCGCGCTGACGGGCAGGTTCTCCGACAGGCGGCCGATCAGGGCGCCGGCCAGCCAGAAGGGCGCGGACAGGGCGAAGGTCAGTGCGATCAGCCGCGCCGGCGACCTGTGGAGCGCTTCCGGCCACCCGCTCACGCGCAACTCCCCAAGGTCGCGGCCGATCCGTCCGTCAATTGTGCCCGCCGTTCACCGAGCCCGCGCCGGCCGGCCGTCGGACCGGACGCCCCCGTGTGGGCGTCGCCGCATCGCGTGGCGAGCAGAGGGTCAGGCCTCCGTCCCGTGCGTGGTCGCGACCTGCTCGGCTACCTGCCGCGCCCAGGCGCGCACCCGCTCGGGGTCGCGGTAGTCGCCCCCGGTCCTTTCCGCGATCCGCGCGGTGATGAAGCCCTTGGCGTCACGGGCGAGCCGCCCTCCGAACGTCCGGTGCCCCACCGCGTGCAGAGCCGCCGACGCCCGGGCCGCCTGGGGAACCGGCGGGATCTCGGCCTCGTCCGCGGACCGGTCGAGCGGGCCGCTGCTGAACAGCCACACCGGCCGGCCGGACAGGGCGGCGGCGTGCCGCCGGGCGAAGCGCCGGGCCTCCTTGTGCCAGCGTCCCTCGTACAGTGCTCCGCCCAGCACCACCGCGTCGTATTCGGTCACGTCGCGGACCGACCCGGCGTCCGCGACCTCGGTCTCGAGCCCCTGCCCGCGCAGGGTGTCACCGATCCAGCCCGCGATCTCCGCGGTCGAGCCTCGCTTGGATCCGTACGCGACCAGCACGCGTGTCATGGCCGGACCTCCTTCTCTTCTGGGGAACTGTCGATCGCAGCCTCCCGCCGCGAGGGTCGTGCGGGGTAGAGGCCCAGGGCCCGTCCCAACCGGTCGTAGGGCCGCCCTGGTCACGACGTCCGCCGTGGACCCGGCCGGGCCGAAGGTCCCACGATCACGGGACTTCGGGGCGCACGCGGCGTGCCGTACGGCACCAGCGGCGGGGGTGGCGAACGCGGTTTCCTTGAAATGTCAAAGAGAGAGCAAAGACGCGAAGTTACCGAAAGGGGCCGGTCATGGCCATCATCGAAGGGCGCACCCAGAGGAACCACCGCCTCTATGACGCCGCTCCCGGCACGGCCGGCGCCACCACGGTTCAGACCACCCAGGGTCCCGCCCGGTTCGCCTGGGCCGCCGCCCGCATCGCCCTCGGCTGGGTGTTCCTGTGGGCCTTCCTGGACAAGATGTTCGGCTTCGGCTTCGCCACCCCCGCCGCCAAGGCCTGGATCAACGGCGGCAGCCCCACCACCGGCTTCCTCAAGGGCACCGCCGACAACACCCTCGGCGGCCTGTTCAACGCCCTCGCCGGACAGGCCTGGGTCGACTGGCTGTTCATGACCGGCCTGGCCGGCATCGGCACCGCGCTCATCCTCGGCATCGGAATGCGCATCGCCGCCACCACCGGCACCCTGCTCCTGCTGATGATGTGGGCCGCCGCACTGCCCCTCACCACCAACCCCTTCATGGACGACCACATCGTCTACGCCATCGTCCTCATCGGCCTCGCCCTCGCCAACGCCGGCAACACCCTCGGACTCGGCACCATCTGGACCAACACCACCCTGGTCCGCCGCCTCCCGATCCTGAAGTAGACCCCGGCAAGCTCCGGTGCCCACCCCCAGCCCCCTGGGGGTGGGCATCGGCATGTCCGCGATCAGGCGCCAAGCGTCGCGCCGTACGAGCCGAGGTCCGCCCGCGTGTTCCCGGCGGTGCTCCCCGGTCAGTCCTGGCGACTCAGTCCTGGCGACTCAGTCCTGGCGGCCGGCCTTGAGGCGCGCGGCGAGCGCGGCGGCCTGGGTGCGGCGCTGCATGTCGAGCTTGCTCAGCAGGTTGGACACGTAGTTCTTGACCGTCTTCTCCGCCAGGAACATCCGCTCGCCGATCTGGCGGTTGGTCAGGCCCTCCCCGATCAGCTCCAGGATCTGCCGCTCCTGGTCCGACAGCGCGGCCAGCGGGTCCTTCTTCGTGGCCTGGTCGCGCAGCCGGTGCAGCATCGCCGCCGTGGTCTGCGGGTCCAGCAGCGACTGCCCGCCGGCCACCGTGCGCACCGCCCCGACCAGGTCGGAGCCGTGGATCTGCTTGAGCACGTATCCGGAGGCGCCGGCCATGACCGCGTTGAACAACGCCTCGTCGTCGGCGTAGGAGGTCAGCATCAGGCAGGCCAGGCCAGGCACCTTGGATCGGACCTCACGGCAGACGTCCACTCCGTCGCCGTCGGGCAGGCGCACGTCGAGCACCGCCACATCCGGCTTCAGCGCGGGAATGCGGGCCACGGCCGACTCCGCCGTGCCCGCCTCGCCCACCACCTCGATGTCGTCCTCGGCGTCCAGCAACGCCGCCACACCACGCCGTACGACTTCATGGTCGTCCACCAGGAACACGCGAATCATGCCCCCTACGCTAAGCCCTCCGGTCGGCGCGCGCATCGGGGGCGGAGCACCGGAACCGCCGGTGACGACGAAGATCCCCCGCCGCTCCCCTCCGGCCGGCTCTGCGGGAGAGCCGGCGGGGAGCGACGGGGGTCGCAGAGGCCCGGTACGGCCCCGCGTGCGCGGGGCCCCGGGCGCTAGCGCGGGGAACGCCCGTAGTAGGCGTCCCGCATCAGCGCCTGCATGTCGTCGAGCATCGGCATCCGGGGGTTGGCCGGCGCGCACTGGTCCTCGTACGCGTTGAGCGCCTGCTGCGGCAGCGCGTCCAGGAACGCCTGCTCGTCGACGCCCACGTCCCGGAAGGACCGCTCGATCCCGACGGCGTCGCGCAGGTCCTCGATGGCCGCCGCGAGCGACTCGACCCCCTCGGCGGGCGTGGCCGCGGGCAGGCCGAGCGTCTGGGCGATCTCCTGGAACCGCTCGGGCGCGCGGTAGTCCTCATACTTGGGCCAGCCCGACAGCTTCGAAGGGACCGTGCCGTTGTAGCGGATCACGTGCGGCAGCAGGATCGCGTTCGTACGCCCGTGGGCCACGTGGAAGGTGGCGCCGAGCGTGTGGGACATGGCGTGCACGATCCCGAGGAAGGCGTTGCCGAAGGCCATCCCGGCGATCGTGCCGGCGTTGTGCATCTTCTCCCTGGCCTCCGGGTCGGCGGCGCCGCGGGTCACCGCCCGCTCCAGGTAGCGGAAGATGATCCTGATCGCGTGCAGGGCCGGGCCGTCGGTGAAGTCGTTGGCGTACACCGACACGTACGACTCGATGGCGTGGGTGAGGGCGTCGAAGCCGCTGTCGGCGGTGACCACCCTGGGCAGGTCGGCGGCGAGGACCGGGTCCACGATCGCGACGCTGGGCGTGAGCGCGTAGTCGGCCAGCGGATACTTCTTGCCCGTCGCGGTGTCGGTGATCACGGCGAACGGCGTGACCTCCGCGCCCGTGCCCGAGGTGGTCGGCACGCACACCAGGCGGGCGAGCTCACCGAGCGCGGGGAACCGGAAGGCACGCTTGCGGATGTCGAAGAACTTCTCCCTCATGTCCGCGAAGACGACCTCGGGGTGCTCGTAGCGCAGCCACATGACCTTGGCCGCGTCCATGACCGAGCCGCCGCCGAGGGCGATGATGGTGTCGGGCCGGAAGGCGCGCATGAGGTCGGCGCCCTTGTCGACGGTCGCCACGCTCGGCTCGGGCTCCACGTCGTCGATGATCTGCAGCGCCACCGGCTCCCCGCGCCGCCGCAGCACGTCGGTGACGCGGTCGACGTACCCCAGCCGGGTCATCACGGCGTCGGCCACGATGGTGACGCGGTGCACGTCCGGCATGTCCGCCAGGTAGCGGATCGCGTTCGGCTCGAAGTAGATCTTCGCGGGGACCTTGAACCACTGCAGGTTGTTGTTGCGCCGCCCGATCCGCTTGATGTTGATCAGGTTGACCGCCGAGACATTGTTCGACACCGAGTTGTGCCCGTAGCTGCCGCAGCCCAGGGTCAGCGAGGGCAGGAACGCGTTGTACATGTCGCCGATGCCGCCCTGGGAGGCGGGGGCGTTCCAGATCACCCGCACCGCCTTGACCCTGATGCCGTACTTCTCGGCGAGGCCGGCGTCCTCGGTGTGGATGACGGCGCTGTGCCCGAGGCCGTCGAACTCGACCATGCGCTCGGCGAGGGTCAGGCCCTCCTCACGGCTGTGCGCCCGCAGCACGGCGAGCACCGGACACAGCTTCTCCCTGGTCAGCGGCTCGCGCGGACCGACCTCGTCCACCGGGACGAGGATGAGGGAGGTGTCCGGCGGCACGGCGAACCCGGCCTGCTCGGCGATCCAGTGCGGGGTGCGCCCGACGACGTCGGGGTTGAGCCTCGCCTCGGAGCAGGAGGCGCCGTGTGCCGTCGCCCCGAACACGAACCGCTCCAGCTTCGCCTTCTCCTCCGGCGTCGCGACGTACGCGTGCAGCCGGGCGAACTCGGCCAGCGCGGCGTCGTAGATCTCCTCGTCGAGGATGACGGCCTGCTCGGAGGCGCAGATCATGCCGTTGTCGAACGTCTTGGACAGCACGACGTCGTGCACCGCCCTGCGCAGCTTGGCCGTCCGCTCGATGTAGGCGGGGACGTTGCCCGCCCCCACGCCCAGCGCCGGCTTGCCCGCCGAGTAGGCCGCCCTGACCATGCTGTTCCCCCCGGTGGCGAGGATCACCGACACGCCCTCGTGCCGCATCAGCGCGCCGGTCGCCTCCAGCGAGGGTTCCTCGATCCACTGGACGCAGTGCTCGGGCGCGCCGGCCGCGACGGCGGCGTCCCGTACGATCCTGGCCGCCTCGGCGCTGCAGCGCTGCGCCGCGGGATGGAACGCGAACACGATGGGATTGCGGGTCTTCAGCGCCAGCAGCGCCTTGAAGATCGTGGTCGAGGTGGGGTTGGTGACCGGCGTGACGCCGCAGACCACCCCGACGGGGTCGGCGATCTCCACGATCCCGTTGATCTCGTCGCGGGAGACGACGCCGACCGTCTTGAGCCCGGCCATGCTGTGGGTCACGTGCTCGCAGGCGAAGATGTTCTTGACCGCCTTGTCCTCGAACAGGCCCCGGCCCGTCTCCTCGACGGCCAGCAGGGCGAGCGCGGCGTGCCGGTCCAGCGCGGCGACGGACGCCTTCTTGACGATGTGGTCGACCTGCTCCTGGGTGAAGGACTCGTACTCCGTCAACGCCTTCAGCCCGCCGGTCACCAACGTGTCGATCGCGGCGTGCACCTCGGCGGACAGGGCGGCTCCGGTCGGGGAGTCGGACATCTGGATCACCTCGTGGGCTCGGTCGGCCGACTTGCTGTCACCTCCATCCTTCTGCGGACGACGCGCGCCCGCCGCTGAAAAACGACCCCGTACGCCAGGACGAAGGTCACCGGTTCCACGGTGGGCGGCTCCCGGCGGGACGGCCGGCAAGGGAGATCGGTCCCTCGATCTCACGACGGAAGTCCTCACCCGTCAGGCCCCTAAAGGCCCTGTCCCGGGGCTGGAACGGCCAGAAGACTGACAACTGTGAACACGACATTCGATTCCGAAGCTGTGGTTGTGGCGACGACAGGAACGGTCCCCGCCGAGGCGGTCACCGAGGCGCGCGAGCGCGTCGCGGCACTGGCCCGCTTCACGGACAGGCCGATCCTCGCGGCTCGGGTCACGCTGACCTACTCGCCGGGGCCCGCCCCCCAGGATCGTTGCACCGCCCGTGCGGTGATCGACGTCAACGGCCGGCCGTTGTACGCGCACGCCGACGCGGCGACCATGGGCGGGGCCATCGCCGAGATCCAGGACAGGCTCAAGACCGAGCTGGAACGGCTCGGGAAGCGGAACTACTAGGGAATGCGCGGCCCCCGGCGCGCACCACACGTCGGCGTTCGGCGCCGGCGGGGCGACGCCGGGGCCCGTCCGGCTCGGTCGCGGTGTCCCTCACTTGGGCTGCCAGAGCGACGGCAGCGAGCCCTCCGCAGAAGACCTCCATGAAGCTCCATGAAGAAGGTGCGCCGTGATGTCTCCCCTCGCAACAGAACCCGCTTTCCAGCGGCTGCTCACCGCCGCGGGACAGGCGCCTTCTGTGCTCAACACCCAGCCCTGGCGGCTCAAGGCGGTCCGGGGAGAGTACGTCGAGCTGCTGGCCGACCCGGACCGGCGACTGCGGGTCAGCGACCCGCGCGGGCGCTCGCTGCACGTCAGCTGCGGCGCCGCCCTGTTCGACCTCCGGCTCGCCGTGCGGACCGCCGGTCATCGGCCGGTGATCTGGCTGCTGCCGAACACCGAAGAGGAACCCCGGCTCCTGGCCGCCCTGCGCGTGTCGCCGTACGGCCCGGCCCCTCACGGGACCCGCGAGCTCTACGACTGCATCGGCCTGCGCCGGACCAACCGGGAGCCGTTCAGCGATCGGCGGATCCCCGAGCACGTGCTCGCCGACCTGCGCCGCGCGGCCTCCCGCGAGGGGGCGGGACTAGAGGTGCTCGGCCGCTGGGCTTCGGCCGAACTGCTGGAGCACGTGGCCATCGCCGACGACGAGCTGTCCAAGAACGACGACTACCTGGCCGAGCTGCGGGCGTGGACGACGAGCGGAGGTCTCCGTGAGGGCCTCCCGTCCTACGTGCAGGGGCCCGGCTGCATCGAGGACCCGGCGCCGGTGCGGGACTTCGGAACGCACCGGGGGCGTGGGCCGGTGCACTTCGAGTCCCGCCCGCAACTGGCGGTGCTCACCACCGTGGGCGACGGCCCCGTCGACTGGCTGCGCGCCGGCCAGGCCCTGCAACGCGTGCTGCTGACCGCCACCCTCCACGGGGTGTCCGCGTCGTTCCTCAACCAGCCGCTCGACCTGCGCGACATGCGCCGGCGCAGCGACCCCCACCACCGGCGCGGCCACATCCAGATGATCCTGCGCCTGGGATACGGCCCCGCGGTTCCCCGCGCGCCGCGCCGCCCCGCCGGGGAGCTGAGGGAAACCGTCGCCGCCTGACCACGCCCGCGAAGCCGCTGTCCGATCAGCGACGGCGGCCTTCGCATGCGGGGGCCGCCGCAGGCATCGGACCGAAGCCCGCAGCGCGACACCGACCGGTTGTCGCCCCAATTAGTTTTTTGTTCCTGCTGGCCGCCCGGAAGAGGCGAGGATAAGTTCCACTCGGGGAGGGACTCATCCTCACGGAAATGAGAATGCGCCCGCGATCCGGAATCTGTTCCTGCCCGAATTAACCCGGATATTTCGGGGTTGCCGATGCTACAGGGCGCTGTCTACCTTTGACAGCGAATGCGACTCGGGGGCGAGTGGCGAGGGAAATGGGGGCGGCGTGGCGGAAGAGATGGTGCCCAACCCTCGCCACGCGCAACTGGTGGAACTGCTCAGGAGAGTCCAGACCAGGTCTCACGAGGTCGGACAGGCATACCAGCGCGTCTACGCGTCGATGCAGTCGGCCAAGGTCTGGACAGGCCCGACCGCCGCCAAGTGGACGAACGAGGTCGGTGAGCGGCATCACCGCCTGTCCCAACTCGTCCGGCAGATGACCCATGCCATCGAGGACGAAATGCACCGGCACCCCGCGATGGTGACCCGTTCCCAGGCCGAGCTCATCCGGCACCAGCTCACCGGGCGCCCCTGACACCCTGGCGGCCCCCTTGGGAAGGACGCGATGACATCCCCGAGCGGCGACTTCTGCGGCATCGACCCCACGGCGATGAACGCCATGGCCGCCGACCTGCGACAAGGGGCAGAACAGCTCACCTCCTTCGCCGACGACTTCGAAGGGCTCTTCCGCGCGAACGGCGTCAGCACCACGCCACTCGCCCAGATCGCCGCCATCGCCGACTGGGGCAGAGGCCAGGCGCCCGAACTGACCGAACGAGCCGAGCTGATCAAAGCGCTGAACGGCACAGGCGACGACACATTCGCCCGCCTGCCCGACGCGCTGGACAGCTTCGCCACCGGCCGCGGCCTCGGCCTCATGTACGGGACCGGCATCCTCGCGAACCCCGACTTCGACGTCGAGACGAAAGGCGACCTCGTCCATCGGCACATCGAGGAGATCGCCGCGCTGGCCAAGGATCCCGCCGCGGCGGCGGCGTTCTACGCCACGCTGCCCGCCGAAGTGCGCGACGCGCTGCCCAACCTCCTGATGAACACCGGTAGCCCGACCGCCGCCCAGGACCTCGCCGCGTTCGGCGCCGCCCTGGGCGCGGCGTTGCGCGCCCCCGGCCGCGTCCCGGCGTTCGAGAAGGCGAAGGCCGGGCTGCTCAGCACGCCGGCCAACCGGAGTGTGGCGTGGAACCGGCTGGCGCTGCTGGCCGGGGCGAAGGCACCGGCGGACGTCCGTGAGGCCGCCGCCCGTTCCCTGGCGTTGGACGACTTCACGAAGAACCCCCGCCAGGACTGGATCGGCGCGGGTCCCGACGAGACCAGGACCTACGGCTACTCCCCCGACACCGTCGCCCTCGCGCTGGGGCTCCTGGCCGGGGACGGCGGGGCCGTACGATCCGCCTTCGCCCGGATGGGCGGCGATGCCGTAAAGCTCACCCAGGTCGAGAAGATGAAGCGCTTCCTGACGTACGCCAAAGACTCCGGATCGGGCGACGACGTGGCCGCGGCCTTCGGCAGGGCGATGGAAGCGGGCAGCGGAGTCGTCACGGAGAAGCCGGGCGAGCACTCGGCCCAGGCCTCGGCGTTCGCCTTGGACGCGATGCTCGCCGCCGGCTCCTTCGGCAAGGACCTGCCGAACGCCGCCAGGGACTCGATGACCTCGATCGCCAAGTCGTACATCCACGAACTCGCTTCCGGCGCCCGCTTCGACAAAGCCATCTACCGGACGTCCGGCATGTCCCAGCCTGACAAGTGGCTGCCGATTCCCGGCGTGACCCCCTCCTTCTATCTGAGCCCCGGCGACACCTACCGCTTTCTCCAGACCTTCGCCGGCGAAGAACGGCTCACAGACGACTTCGACAAGACCGCCGCGCGGTTCCGCTACGACATCCTGACGAACGCCGCTCGCCTGGACGCCGGTGGCGATGAAGGCCGCTTTCAAAGCGCTACCAAAATGTTCGGTAATCTGGGCGGGCTAGAGTTCAAGGCGGCGCTCGATGTGCGCGGCGAGAAGGACGCCACGGACAGCCTGATCCGGGATGTCGTCAAGAACACGATGGCGCTGGGAATCGACAAGATTCCCGTCCCGTTCGCGGAAACAGCCTGGGCCCTTACCAAGGCCTACGCTGTGAGCAAGTGGTTGGACAACTGGGCCGCCGGCTTCGAGACCCGCGTTCAAGCGCTTACCGAAGGCCGGGCGAACTTCGTCCTCCGCCAGAGGTACGACATGGCATATCTGCTAGATAGAGCAGGTTATCCGGCGAGCAAGCCACCGGCCGAGCTGATGAGCGCGACAACAGGCCATCTCAAGTCGTTCGACGAGCTGATGACCGAGGCCGAACGAGAGGCGAAGCGCACCGGAAAGAGCTGGGAGAGCGTCCTGCGCGCGAAGCTGGTGCCATACGAACGATGGATGGACGGGAACACCGCTCTCGACCGAAAGGCCGAGGACGCCGCGGATCACATGAGCAGCGAACAGGCCAAGGAACTCATACGAGTCTGGGAATGACGGCTCTATGACCGCGGAAGGCAATCGGTCTTGGCCACCAGCCGCCACATAGGCGATTCCGGTACCACGACGACCTTGACGGTGATACCAGGGGTGTCCTTCCTGCCTTCCACCAGTCGAGCGTCCAGCCAGTCCATCTGGGACAAGTCGTAGGACATTTCGTAGTGGAGAGCCTGAGACAACGTGTTTTCCATCACCGTCTGAGCACGGTCGAGGTCACTGTCGAGATCCGACGTTTTCGGCCCGTACTCGGCCGTGGCCCGAAACACCCGCTGGAACTTGTCCTTGTCGCAGGGCAGATCCTTGTCCGGGCGTTCCACGATTTTCAGCTTGGTCAGCGGGTTCTTGAAGAACCTGTCGGCCTGCAGGCGGTAGAGGTCTTTCTGGAGTTCCGTGGTGGCCGCCTGGAGGGTCGGGGTGGATCCGCATCCGGAGGCCATTACGCCGGCCAGGAGAAACGCCACCGCGATCCAGGATCTCCGCACGCCCCCACCTCCACCAACCTGACAGACGGCCACAGCAATGGTGACGCAAACCCTGGCCCGACGTCATCCTTTCGGTAAACCGGCTGTACCGAGCAAACAGAATCTCTAACGCCCGGACGAGAGGATTGCCGCAGGAACAGGCCTCACCCGGCGTGCTGCGGAGGCCGGTCCTCTCAGGGGACGAGGCCCACGCCGCCGAGCGCGCCGGCCTTGCCGTCCCGCACGTAGGGGTGGTCGATGCGGGGCCGCCACTCGTGCAGCGGCACCACGCCAGGCTCGACCAGGTCGAGGCCCTCGAAGAACGCGAGGACCTGCTCGTACGACCGGGAGGTGGTGCCGGGGACGGAGGTCCGGCTGAAGACCTCGCGGCCCTCCGCCTCCTGGTCCGCGCTCAGCTTGCCGAGGGAGCCGTGCGACACGACCAGATAGCCGCCGGGCACCAGCGGCTCCCTGAGTGCTGTGACGATCCTCATGGCCTCGTCGTCGTCCGGGACGAAGTGCAGCACGCCGAGCAGGAGGACGGCGACCGGCTTGGAGAAGTCGATGTGCTCGCGGATCTCCGGATGCCGCAGCAGCGCCTCGGGGTGGCGCATGTCCGCCTCGACCGCGACCACCCGCTCGTTCTCGGCGAGGATGGCCCGCGCGTGGACGAGGACGATGGGGTCGTTGTCGACGTAGACGACCTTGGAATCCGGGGCCAGATCCTGGGCGACCTGGTGGACGTTGCGCTGCGTCGGCAGCCCCGCGCCGATGTCGAGGAACTGCCGGATGCCCTGCCGCGACAGGTGGCTGACGACCCGAATCAGGAACTCTCGGTTCTCCCTGGCGATGTCGGGAAGGTTGGGCAGGATCTCGATGATCTTCTGGGCGGCCTCGCGGTCCGCCGCGAAGTTGTCCTTGCCGCCCAGGTAGTAGTCGTACATACGGGCGACGCTGGGTGCGAATGGGTCGACACCGGCCGGTGCCTTACGCTCGTCCACAACTCTCCCCTCGTCGTACCTTCAGAAATCGTACGGGGTTGATCACAACGGGGAGACCTCGTCACCGGATCGTCACCAACCCGGAGAACCGATCGGAAAACTGCCGTGACCCGGTGCGGCGCCGAAACCCGATGGCCGGGACGAGGTCGTCTGTGGCACGGTGTGGACGTGTCCGAGCAGATCGTGTTACCGCGCAGCGTGGACGAGGCGGTCGCCGCGGAGCGGGACGGCCGCGTCCTCCGCTATCTGTACTTCTGGGGCCACCGGCCCGCGCGGGACGGAGGCGTCGGACCCGGCTGCCTGTCGCAGTGGTGGCCGGTCACCTTCACCGAGGACGGCCACACCTTCGCCTCCGCCGAGCACTACATGATGGCCCACAAGGCCTGGCTGTTCGGCGACGACCGGGCCGCCGGGCGCATCCTCGCCGCCGGTCATCCCGGCGAGGCCAAGGAGCTCGGCCGGGCCGTACGCGGCTTCGACGAGCAGGTGTGGGACGCCCACCGGTTCGGCATCGTGGTCCGCGGCAGCGTCGCCAAGTTCGGCCGGCACCGCGAGTTGTCGCGTTACCTCGTCGCGACCGGCGACCGGGTCCTGGTCGAGGCCAGCCCGTACGACCGGATTTGGGGCATCGGCCTGACCGCCGACGACGAACGCGCCGCGTCCCCCTCCACCTGGCAGGGCCGCAACCTGCTGGGTTTCGCCCTGATGGAGGCCCGGGACGCGCTGGGAGCCTGGGCGTGAGCGGCGCCGCCCACGGCCACCCGCCGCTGATCCGCCATGCCGGGCCCGGCGACGCCGGACACGTCGCCGAGGTGTTCCTCGCCGCCCGGGCCGAGATGACCTACCTGCCACGGCTCCACTCCGACGCGGAGAGCCGGGCATGGATCGCCGGCGTCGTGCTGCCGTCGTCGCGGGTGTGGGTGGCCGAACTGGGCGGCCGGGTCGCCGGGTTCGCCGCCGTGTCCGGCGACCTGCTCGACCACCTGTACGTCGCGCCCGGCGCCCAGAACGGCGGCGTCGGGAGCGCGCTGCTCGGCCATGCCAAGCGGGCGCGCCCCCACGGGCTCGACCTGTACGTCTTCCAGCGCAACACGGGAGCCCGGCGGTTCTACGAGCGGCACGGTTTCACCCTCGTCGCGGAGGGCGACGGCAGCGGCAACGAGGAGAACCTGCCCGACGCCCGTTACCGCTGGCGGCCCTGACGCCCTCGCGCCCCGCTCAGACGAACCGCCAGAGGCGGTCGTTCGCGCCGTTGTCGTCGGCGAGGACGACCTGGGCGCCCTGGGCGGTGGAGCCGCCGCTGAGGCCGAGGACCCTGCCGCCGTTGGCGCACTGGATGCGGAAGTATCCGTTGGCGCCGTGCCGCAGCCGCCACCGGTGGTCGGAGGTGCCGTTGTCGGCCCACTGGAGCACGCGCGACCCGGCGGCGGTGGCGGCGTTCTCCACGCCCAGCACCTTGCCGCTGTTGGAGTTGCGCAGGCGCAGGTAGCCGCCCGAGTCGGTCACCGCCGTCCAGAGGTGGTCGGCGGTGCCGGTGTCGCCCCACTGGATGACGAGCCCCCCGTCGGCGGTGGACATGTTCTGCACGCCGAGCACGAGCCCGCTGGCGAGGTTCTGGATGCGCCGGGCGCCGTTCGGCACGAACCGCCACTGGTTGTCCGCGCTGCCGTTGTCGGAGTCCTGCACGGCCTGGCCGCCGTTCGCGGTCGAGCCGTTGAGTATGGCCAGGAGCTTGCCGCTGTTGACGTTGCGGATCTTGTGGGAGCCGTCACCGGCGTCGGTGACGGTCCAGCGGTGGTCGGCGGTGCCGTTGTCGGTCCACTGCAGGACGCGGGCGTTGTCGGCGGTGGACATGTTCTCCACGCCGAGCACCTTGCCGCTGTTGACGTTGCGGAAGCGCAGCGCGTTGCCGTCCACGATGATCTCCCAGTCGTGGTCGGCGGTGCCGTTGTCTGTCCACTGCAGCGCGAGCCCGCCGTCGGCGGTGGACATGTTCTGGACGCCGAGCACCAGGCCGCTCGCCGCGTTGACCAGCCGGAAGCTCGCCGTCCCGCCTCCTCCGCCGCTGCCGCCGGTGTTCCAGTAGACGGAGTAGTTGTGGCCGTGCGCGTCGTAGAACGGGCCCAGGTTGACCGTAGAGCCGTTGGCCGTCGCGGTGAAGGCGAGCGCGGTGGTGCTCGTCCGGGTGAGCGACGCGGTGTTCAGGGCGGGCGGCGCCGACAGGGCGGTGTTCCCGTAGTTCCCCGACAGCACGACCGGGCCGTACGTGACGGCCGCGACGTTCGGGTTGTCGTTGGCGGCCTTCATGACGACGCGCATGGGCAGGCGGACCGTGACGGTGTCGCCCGACGCCCAGGAGCGGGTGACGACGGCGTACGTGCCGGGGGTGGTGTCCACGTTCTGCTGGACGCCGTTCACGCTGATCGTGGCGCCGGTGGTCCAGGCGGGGATGCGGACGCGCATCGACCACGACCCGCCGGCGTCGCCCGTGACGGTGAGCGTCGTGGTGTCGCTCGCCGGATAGGACGTCGTCTGCGTCAGCGTGATGCCGCGCTGCGTCCAGTTCAGCACCGACGGCGCGAACAGGTTCACCGTCAGCGTGGTGCCGTTGTAGAAGTAGATGGAGTCCATCAGGCGCGTGTTGACCTCCAGCCCCGTCCCCTGGCAGCACCAGAACGAGTTGTAGTCGGTGCTCCACGTGCCGCCGCCCCACGCCGGGCCCACCCCGCGGCGGCCGCCCGGCTTGAGCGGCGTGAAGTAGGTGACGTGCCCGTGGGAGTCGCCGGGGTTCTGCGCGCCGATGACGTGGTTGAGCAGCGCCTGCTCGTAGAAGTCCACGTACGCCACCCGATCGGGGTTGAGCAGCCACAGCTCCCTGGTCAGGTTGAGCATGTTGACGCTGTTGCAGTGCTCGCAGGTGTCGTTGGTGAGGTAGCCGGCGATGGCGTTCGGCGCCCGGAAGTGCTCGGCCTGGCTGTTGCCCCCGATCGCGTAGGTGTGCGCGCCGACCGTGATGTTCCAGGCGTTGGTGGCGATGTCGCGGTAGCGGGTCGTGCCGGTGGCCTTGAACTCCCTGGCCGCGCCGATCCACTTGGGCACCTGGGTGTTGGCGTGCAGGCCGTTCAGCTGGTCCTGGTTCGAGGCCAGCGGGTTGAACACGGCGGCGTGGTCGAACCGCTGGGCGACGGTGAGCCAGCGCCCGTCACCGGTCTGCTGGTAGATGTCGGTCAGCACCGCGTTCATGCCGCCGAACTCGGTGCCCAGCATGTTCTGCATCTGGCTGCCGCTCAGCCTGCCCGTACGCCAGTCGACCCAGCCGGCGAGCGCCAGCAGCACGTCGCGGGCCCGGTTGTCGCCGATGAGGCGCCACACGTCGAGCAGACCGGTGAGCGTCTTGTGCACGCAGTAGTACGGGACGTTGCCGTTGCTCAGCGTGCGCGCTTCGAGTGCGGTGAAGTCCGACTCGGGGAAGCCGGACAGGTATCCGGTGTTGAACCCGGCGGCGCCGTTGTTGGCCTGGCACTTGGCCAGTTCGGCGACCATGTAGGTCGCCTTGTCCCGGCACGTGGTGTCCCCCAGCACGGCGTACGCCTGGGCCCACGCCGAGAGGAAGTGCCCCTGCACGTGGGTGCGGAACGGGAAGCTCGGGGCGTCCCATCCCCCGTTCGCGGCGGCGCCGCCGGTGGACAGCCTGTGGTTGGCCCGGAAGTTGTACAGCAGCCGGTCGACGTCGACAAACCGCAGGTAGGACAGCGTCCGGTTCTGGTTGTCCATCAGGCGGCCCCCGGTCAGCCGCACCTGCCCGAGGTCGAAGGCGTACGCGGACACACCGATGTCGGGGCGCACCGGCGCGACCACGGCGCCGGCCGCCGTGGCGCCGGCGACCTCCCCGACGGCGGAGGCCACGACGGCGACTCCGGCGGCCTGGAGGAGCCGGCGGCGGCTGAAGGACGAGGGGGACACGTGGCCTCCTGGGCAGCTCACTTTGTTAGCGTTAACAATTCTTGTGGTGCCGCCATCCGGATCGGATGACGTCGAACGGGGACGCGGGACACCGCGCGGAACCGGCGCGGCCCGCTCCGGAGCCGCGTCACGGGCGGCGGTCCCGCCGTCCACCACCGCCCCAGCGGGATGCCGCCCGGCCTCAGTGTGGAAAACCGCCACGAAACATGTCAAGACCGTGTCGAGAAAGTTTCGCGCCCTCACTCGGCGAGCGATACGCCCTGCTGCGGCGATGAGCGCCCGGTCGCGTTAACGTTCCGAACCCCGCTTGCGGCGCCCCGCGATGAAAGTTTCACGACCGCCCGTCTTCCGATCCCCGGGCTGTTCCCCCATGAGGGCAGGCGGCGCCGGGTCCGGCCGAGCGCGCCCGCCCGGACCCCCCTTGACGGGATGGGCGGCGTCGTATTGGCTCCGCCGCACCACCACCGAACACCCGACGCGGGCCGGGAATGTTATCGCTATCAATCCGGCCGTCTCCCGCCGCCGGCCTTCACCGGCGGCGCTCCGACCGAACGCGGAGCGCCCGGTGCGGCGGCGCCCGGCCCGCGCCGCCACCACGCGTGCCCGACCACGCGCACCCCCCATAAGCCACATGACCACGCACGTCACAGCGCACCTCACGCGCGCTCACCACGCGCCCGCCGGACGTCCGCACCGCGGCGATCCGGCGACCCACGGCTAAGGAGTCACATGCACAGGATCGTTCGATGGACGCTGGCGGCGGTGCTGGCCGCCGGGTCCCTCGTCGCGGCCGGCGGCGCGACGTCACCGGCCGCCGCGCTCGACAACGGCCTCGCCCGTACGCCCCAGATGGGGTGGAACGACTGGAACACCTTCGGCTGCAACGTCAACGAGACGCTCGTGCGGCAGACCGCGGACGTCATGGTGTCCAGCGGCATGGCGGCGGCGGGCTACACGTACGTCAACATCGACGACTGCTGGTCCACCAAGAGCCGCAACGCGAACGGCGACCTGGTGGCCGATCCGCAGAAGTTCCCCAGCGGCATGAAGGCCCTGGCCGACTACGTCCACTCCAAGGGCCTGAAGCTCGGCATCTACTCCTCGGCGGGCACCACGACCTGCGCGGGCTACCCCGCCAGCCTCGGTTACGAGCGGCAGGACGCCGCCCTGTGGGCCTCCTGGGGAATCGACTACCTGAAGTACGACAACTGCGGCGACCACCAGGGCAAGAACGGCCAGCAGCGGTACACGGCTATGCGTGACGCGCTCGCCGCCACGGGCCGCCCGATCCTGTTCAGCCTGTGCAACTGGGGCCAGGAGAGCGTCTGGACCTGGGGGATGCAGACCGGCAACTCCTGGCGCACGACGGGCGACATCCAGGCGAACTGGAACTCGGTCATGGGCATCCTCGACCAGCAGGTGGGCCTGGAGGCGTACTCGGGACCGGGCGGCTGGAACGACCCCGACATGCTGGAGGTGGGGGTCGGCTCGCTGACGGCGACCGAGGGGCGGGCGCACTTCAGCCTCTGGGCGCTGCTGAACGCACCGCTCATCGCGGGCAACGACATCCGCTCGATGAGCGCCGAAACCCGCACGACCCTCACGAACACCGAGGTCATCGCGGTCAACCAGGACTGGGGCGGCAAGCAGGGCCACAAGATCAGCGACAACGGGAACCTGGAGGTGTGGCGCAAGCCGATGTCGAACGGCTCGGTCGCCGTCGTCCTGCTCAACCGGGGCACCTCCACCGCGACGGTGTCCACCACCGCCTCCGCCCTCGGGCTCGGTTCCGCCGCCTCCTACTCCGTGCGCGACCTGTGGGCGCACACGACCGGCTCCTCGTCCGGCACGATCAGCGCGCAGGTGCCCGCGCACGGGGCGGCCATGTACGTCGTGACAGGAGGGGGCCTGGTCACCCCGTCCCCCACCCCCACTCCCACCGGGGCCGGCGCGTTCAAGGGCGTCGGGTCGGGCCGGTGCCTCGACGTCACGGGCGCGTCGCAGGCGAACGGCGCGCAGGCGCAGATCTGGGACTGCAACGGCCAGACCAACCAGCGGTGGACGCCGACCGCCTCCGGTGAGCTTCGGGTCTACGGCACCAAGTGCCTCGACGTGTACAACAGGGGCACCACCGACGGCACCAATGTGATCATCTGGGACTGCAACGGCCAGGACAACCAGAAGTGGCGTCTCAACGCCGACGGCACCATCACCGCGGCCGGTGCGAACAAGTGCCTCGACGTGCCCAACAACGCCACCGCGAACGGCACCAAGCTCGTCATCTGGTCCTGCAACGGCGGCGTCAACCAGCGCTGGACCCGCGCCTGAACAGGATCTCAGGCGGACGCTGACCCGCGTGCCGGCTCGCCGGCACGCGGCCCGTCCCCGGCGACCGCTCCCATCTTGGGGGCGGTCGCCGCTCCGCCCGGGCTGCCGTACGGGTGCACCCTCGGATTATGATCACCGAAGGATCTCGGGGGGACGGGAGACGGCTGTGGCGAAAGTACCGGTCGGCACCAACCCTGAGGTGCCCAGTAGCGCCCGGGTGTACGACTACCTGCTGGGCGGCAAGGACAACTTCGAGATCGACCGGATGGTCGCCCGGAGGCTGCTGGCGCTGGCGCCCGACACACGATCGGTCGCGAGGGCGAACCGCGCCTTCCTGACCCGGGCCGTGCGGTTCATGGCCGAGCAGGGCATCCGGCAGTTCGTCGACCTGGGCGCGGGCATCCCCACGTCGCCGAGCGTGCACGAGATCGCGCAGGAGGTCCACCCGTCCGCGCGGGTCGTCTACGTGGACAACGATCCGGTCGTGAAGGTGTACAACGACGCGCTGCTGACGTCCGACTCCCTTGTGGCGACCATCGAGGAGGACATCCGCCGCCCCGGGGCGGTGATGGACCACCCCGCCCTCCGGGCGCTGATCGACTTCGCCGAGCCCGTCGGATTGTTGTTCGTCACCGTTCTCCATTTCGTCTCCGACGAGGAGGACGCCCACGGCATCGTCGCCCGGTGGCGCGACCGCATGGCGCCCGGCAGCCACGTGGCCATCTCCAACATGGCCGCGGAGAGCGACGCAGAGGCCGTCGAGAGCCTGAAGGCCGCGACGGCGAACACCCCCGCGCATTCGACGTTCCGCACCCGCGGCGAACTCCTGCGCTTCTTCGACGGCTTCGAACTGGTGGAGCCCGGCATGGTGCCGGTCCAGCGATGGCGCCCCTCCATGGACTCCGTGCCCACCCGGATGGTGGTGGAGGGCGGAGTCGGCCGCAAGCCGTGAAACGGTCCACGGACGGGCCGGCGGACCGGGAGATCGGAGGTGCCTTGGGACGCCCTTCCCCAACCTGACACCGTCTGACGGCGCGAAGTGAGGTCACGCCATTGGCGACCGGCCCCGCGCGGTCGCATCGCGCACCTCTACACTGCTGGAGATCGGATGTGTGCGCCTCGCTCGCGGGGAATACGGTGGAGGTGACTTCGTGGCGGTCACGGACGCGGCGATCGACAGGATCAAGCAGATGATCACGTCGGGTGAGCTCGCTCCGGGTGACCGGCTGCCGAAGGAGGCCGACCTGGCCGAACGGCTCGGCCTGTCCCGCAACTCCCTGCGGGAGGCCGTCCGCGCCCTCGCTTTGATCAACGTGCTCGACGTGCGGCAGGGTGACGGCACCTACGTCACCAGCCTCCAGCCCCACCTGCTTCTCGAGGCGTTGTCGTTCGTCGTGGACTTCCACCGCGACGACACCGTGCTGCAGTTCCTCGAGGTGCGGCGCGTCCTCGAACCCGCCGCGACCGCGATGGCCGCCCTCAACATGCCGGGCGAGGACGTGGAGGAGTTACGCGCGATCCTCGACGCCTTGCCGGGCGACCCCAGCGTGGAGGAACTGGTCGCCAACGACCTGCTGTTCCACCGCCGCATCGCGGCGGGATCGGGCAACCCGGTGCTCTGCTCGCTGCTCGACAGCCTATCCGGGCCGACGACCCGCGCCCGGGTGTGGCGCGGCCTGACCCAGGAGGGCGCGCTCGCCGACACCCGCGAGCAGCACGTGATGATCTGCGACGCGATCGCGGCCCGCAGGCCCGACGTGGCCAGCGCCTGGGCGACGGTCCACGTGGCGGGCGTCGAGGAGTGGCTCCGCCGCACCCTGTGACGCGTCCTGTCCGGCCGGGCGACGCGTCAGGCGTGGCCCCGGACGGCCACCGGCCGTCCGCCGGGCATCGTCAGGCCCTGAGGCGGTCGTGAAACTTCCATGCGCGGCTTCGGAGGCGTGGCTGCTCAACGCGCCCCCGCGACAATCCGTCAACTCCTCTTGTTGATCCCCCGCCGGGTCTTGGCCAGCGTGATGGGCCTGGCCGCGACAGGCTGCTCCCCCCTGGCATGCGGCGGCCCCGGCACCACGGCATCCCCAGCACCACGGCATCCCCAGCACCCCAGGGACTCGAGAGGAGACCCGTGCGAACGCGAACGCTTCCGATCGTCCTAACCACGGTGATCGCACTGTCGCTCGGCGGGGCAGGACAGCCGCCCGCACTCGCGGCCGCCGCCGCGGGCCCGGCGCTGACGGTGGACACGACCACAGGCCGGCACCCCATCAGCCTCTACGTCTACGGCATGAACTTCGCCGACGAGACGCTCGCCAAGGAACTGCGCCTCCCGGTACGCCGGTGGGGCGGCAACGCGACGACCCGTTACAACTACCTGTACGACACGAGCAACCGCGCCTCCGACTGGTTCTTCGAGAACATCGCCGAGGACAACCCCGACCCGTCGAAGCTGCCGGACGGCTCGACCACCGACCGGTTCGTCGAGCAGGACCGCCGCACCGGCACCGCCACGATCCTCACCATGCCGCTGATCGGCTGGGTGCCCAAGGGCCGCGACGCGTCCTGCGGATTCTCCGTGGCCAAGTACGGCCCGCAGCAGCGGACCGACCAGTGGCGCCCCGACTGCGGCGACGGCGTGCGGCCCGACGGCACGAAGATCACCGGCAACGATCCGAGCGAC
This sequence comes from Microbispora sp. H11081, assembly GCF_012999535.1. Taxonomy (GTDB): domain Bacteria; phylum Actinomycetota; class Actinomycetes; order Streptosporangiales; family Streptosporangiaceae; genus Microbispora. The sequence continues at coordinate 146,835 of NZ_JABBWV010000012.1, read as the reverse complement.
ACGAGCGTCGAGGCCGGGGCGGCGTACGTGAAGGACTGGATAGGACACCTCACCGGCAGTTACGGCACCGCCGCGAACGGCGGGGTGAAGTTCTACAGCCTCGACAACGAGCCCGACATCTGGCACGGCACCCACCGGGACGTCCATCCCGAGGGCGCGAGCTCGGTCGAACTGCGTGACAGGGCCTATCTCATCGGCGCCGCCGTCAAGGCCGCCGACCCCGGCGCGAAGACGCTCGGCCCGGTGGGCTGGGGCTGGTCCTCCTGGGACTACTCCGGCCTCGACCAGGAGACCTGCGGCCGGACCAACTGCTGGTCGAACCCGCCGGACAAGGAGGTCCGCGGCGGCCTTCCGTTCACCACCTGGTATCTGCGGCAGATGAAGGAGTACGAGGACGAGCACGGCCTGCGCGTCCTCGACTACTTCGACGAGCACTTCTATCCGCAGGCGTCCGGCGTCGCCTTCGGCTCCGGGGGCGACCCCACCACCGACGCCCTGCGCCTGCGCTCCACCCGGGCACTGTGGGACCCCACGTACACGGACGAGAGCTGGATCAACACCCAGGTCAGGCTCATCCCCCGGATGAAGGAACTGGTGGCCGCCGAGTATCCCGGCACCAGGACCGCCGTCACCGAGTACAACTGGGGCGCGCTCGACCACATCAACGGCGCGCTGGCCCAGGCCGACATCCTCGGCATCTTCGGCCGCGAGGGCCTCGACCTCGCCACCCTGTGGGGACCGCCCACCGCGACCCAGCCGGGAGCGTACGCCTTCCGCATGTACCTCAACTACGACGGCGCGGGCGGCCGGTTCGGCGAGACCGCGGTCGGCGCCACCAGCGCCGACCAGGGCAGGCTCGCGGTGTACGCGGCCGAGCGGGCGTCCGACGGGGCGCTCACGCTCGTCGTGGTGAACAAGACCGGCGAGGACCTGACCAGCGAGGTCGCGGTGCGGGGACGCGACGGCGGGGCGACCGCCCAGGTGTACCGGTACGGCGCGGCGGACACGTCGGCCATCAGGCGCGACGCCGACGTGCGGGTGGGGGCCGGTGGTTTCACCGGCACGTTCCCGGCCAACTCGATCAGCACCGTCGTGATCCCCGAGGGCACCGGCCCGTCCCCCAGCCCGTCGCCGTCTCCATCGGCCTCGCCCTCCCCGAGCCCGTCGCCCAGCCCTTCGCCCAGCCCCTCACCCAGCCCGTCGCCGTCGCCGTCGCCGAGTCACTCGCCGAGCCCTTCCCCGAGCCCGTCGCCCAGTTCCTCGCCGACGCCGGCCTCCGCCTGCACGGTCACATACGCGGTCACCAACCAGTGGCCGGGCGGCTTCCAGGCCTCGGTCCGGATCGTCAACCGGGGGCCGTCCGCGGTGCAGGGCTGGCGGCTCGGCTGGACCTACGGCAAGGGGCAGATCGTGACCCAGCTGTGGGACGGCTCGTACACCCAGAGCGGGTCGAAGGTCACGGTGTCCAACGCCTCCTACAACGCCACGATCGGCGCGAACGGCGGCAGTGTGACCTTCGGCTTCCTCGGCCGCTGGGACGACGGCGCCAATCCCGCGCCCGGGCAGTTCACGCTCAACGGCTCGCCCTGCGCGACGAGCTGACCCGATGACCTGCGAGGGCCGGCCCTCCGGGGCCCGCCCTCGCGGGGAAGTCGCAGGGAGATCGCAGGGAGCCGGCGGGGAGTCAGTCCACCATCGCTCCCTTGTCCGGCCCGCACGCGCTGACGTCGTCGTGGCGGGCGCAGGCCCGGACGAGCGTGAAACGACTCCACAGGGCCATCGGAGAGGTGACCGCCCGGCCCTCGCCGGTGACCGGAAAGGGACCGCACCGATGTCAGGGGCCGCCGCCCGGCGGCCACACCTCAAGCCAGACCGCGTCGCCGGGACGGGTGCGTCCGGTCAGAGCGGCCCAGTAGTGCCACTCCCCGCGCGGGCCCGCGTCGCCGCGCCAGAGCGTCACGTCCACCGCGCCGCCCCACTTCCCGAGGGAGTACACGGGCTTGGTGTTCCGCACGGTGTGGGCCTGCGGCCAGGCCCAGTCGCGGCAGTCGATCGGCCGGCCACCGGCCGCACCGGACACATCGACCGCGCCGGGCGCCGCATCGGGGGCGGCGGCCCCGGACGAGGGCGGGACGGCGAGGAGCACGGTCGCCGCGACGATCCCCGCGAGCATCCCGCCATGCCTGGTTCGCACCATCCTGGACCCTCCCCCGGCGCAGCTGTCATCCCGACGAGTATCGATGACATGGAGTAGCCGTGCAATCGCGAGAAGTGAACAATCGTCGGCCGGGACGACGGCGTCTTTTCCGCCACGCAGGCGTGCTCGTGCCGCCTATCCTGGCCGCATGAAGATCGGTAAGCTGATCGGCCCCGCCCTGCTGGCGGTCGTCCTCCCCGGGTGCTCCGCCGAGGACGCGGCGCCGGCGGGCGCTCTGAAGGTGAGCAGCCCGGCCTTCGCCGAGGGCGCCGCGCTTCCCGGGAAACACGCCTGCGCCGGGCAGGGAGGCCAGGACGTCTCGCCTCCGCTGGCCTGGAGCGGCGTCCCCGATTCCGCTCGCGAGCTGGCGATCGTGGTGGACGACCCGGACGCTCCCGGCGGCACGTACATCCACTGGATGGTGACCGGCGTCCCCGCCACCGAGACGAGCGTGCCCGAGGGCCGGTCTCCTGGGGAGGTCCTGCCGGGCAGCGGGGGCACGGCCGCCTACGCCGGCCCCTGCCCGCCGAGCGGCGTGCATCGCTACCACTTCATCGTGTACGCGCTGCCGGGCCCGGTCACGGCGGACGGCGACGCGGCGACGACGCACCAGCGGATCAAGGACGCGGCGATCGCCTCGGCGGAGACCGTCGCCACCTGGGGCGGCTGACAGGCGGCCTCCGCCCCGGGCGGGTCACAGTTCGAGGACGAGGCGGGCGGACCTGGCCCGCGACACGCATATGAACATGACGTCCCCGGCCGCGCGCTCCTCCTCGGTGAGCAGGTGGTCGCGGTGGTCGGGGACGCCGTCGAGCACCGCCGTCTCGCAGGTGCCGCAGGTGCCCTCGCGGCAGGAGGACAGCACCGCGACCCCGGCCTCCTCCACCACCTCAAGGATCGAGCGGTCCGCGGGCACGGTCAGCGTCGTGCCGGTCAGGGCCAGCTCCACCTCGAACACGGCCGAAGGTCCGGTCTCGCCCGTGTCCGCGGGCGCGAAGCGTTCGACCCGCAGCGCGCCCTCCGGCCAGGAGGCGCACCGTTCCTGCGCCGCCGCCAGCAGCGGCTCGGGCCCGCAGCAGTAGACGAGGGTGTCCGCGCGCGGGACGCCGAGCAGCGCGTCGAGGTCGAGCAGGCCGGTCTCGTCCTGGGGGCACAGCTCCACCCGGCCCGGATGGTCCCGCGCGAGCCGGTCGGCGAACGCCATCGAGGCCCGGGTGCGCCCGCCGTACACCAGCCGCCAGTCGGCCCCGCACCGCGCCGCCTCCTCCACCATGGGCAGGATCGGGGTGATGCCGATGCCGCCGGCGACGAACAGATAGCGGGGTGACCGGGCCAGGCCGAAGCGGTTGCGAGGGCCGCGGACCCGGATCGTGTCGCCCTCCGCAACCCGGTCGTGCACGTACGCGGAGCCGCCCCGCCCGGCGGGCTCCCTGAGCACCGCCACCTGGAAGGCCGAGGAGTCGCCGGGGTCGCCGCACAACGAGTACTGCCTGACGAGGCCGGGCGCGAGCAGCAGGTCGAGGTGGGCGCCCGGCGTCCAGGCGGGCAGCGGGCCGCCGTCGGGACGTACGAGGCGCAGGAGGACGACGCCGTCGGCGGCGGGCGTCCTGCCCGCCACCTTCAGGTCGAGCTCCGGTTCCGTGACGGGCATGGTGGTCGACGTCCCCCTGTGTCCCTGTCGCTCAGACGTGTCCCTGTCGCTCAGACGAGCACGGCGGCCGGGGCGGGCGAGTCGCGGTCCCGCGCCTCCGCGCCGCCGGGACGGTGGCCCTCGGGATGGCCGAGCAGCCAGTCCCACAGGACCACCGGGTCCTCGAACTCCCGCTCGGCCCCGCAGAAGCAGGAGGCGTGCAGCCGGTCCGTGCCCGGCACCCAGCGGATGCGGTGGACGGTGCGGCCGGCCCGCGCGCCGGAGTCCCGCCCGTTCATCGGACGGCGGTCCGCGCGGGCGCCGGGGAGGCCATCCGGGCGAGGAGGCGGCGGGCGGCCAGGCCGCCGGTGTCGATGTTCACCGACAGCTCCTGGTATCGGTCCGGCTCCCGGGCGAGGACCTGCTCCAGCGTGTTCAGCGCCGCGACGTCCTGCAGCACGACGGTGCGGTTGCTGTCCCGCAGGAAGTCGGAGACCTTCTCGTCGCCGAGCGCGAAGTCGCGGGCCACGGCCCAGAAGTCGTAGGTGGTGTCCGTGGTCGACGGAGTGATCGCGTACACGACCTCGACGTGGAAGGCGTGCGGGTCCGAGCCGTCGGCGGCGGGCGGAGGCGACCCGACGGGGGCGACCCTGCTGTGCAGCAGGTACAGGCACGGCGGGTGATACTCGATGTCCTGCCAGCGGGTGATCCGGCCCTTGATGCCGGTCGACTCGGCGTAGAACGGCGGGCAGGCCGCGTCGTCCATGTGGCGGCTGACGTAGACGACGCCCGCGTCCTCGTCGACCTCCGTGGTGATCGGGGTCTCGGCCACCTCGGGAGTGCCGATGTACCCGCCGTGCAGGTACGTCTCGTGGGACAGGTCGAGGAGGTTGTCCACGAGCAGGCCGTACCTCGCGTTCAGCGGCTCCATCCCGCACACCGTGGCGTAGTCGGGCGAGGCCAGCCAGGGCGCGCGCGGCGGCAGCGTGTCGCCTGGCTCCCGGTCGCCGATCCACACCCAGACGAACGAGTCCTGCTCCACCACGGGGTAGGTGCGCAGCCGCGCGGTGCGCGGGATGCGCTGCTGGGCGGGCACTGCGACGCAGACGCCGTCAGGGCCGTAGGTGAAACCGTGGTAGCCGCACACGACCCGGTCGCCCACCAGGTGGCTGGGCGACTCCGACAGGGGGAACCGGCGGTGCACGCAGCGGTCGGCCATCGCCACGGCCCGCCCGTCCTCCGTGCGGTAGAGGAGGATCGGCTCGTTCAGAATGGTGCGGCCGAGCTGGGTCCGGCCCACCTCGTGGCCGTAGGCGGCCACGTACCACTGGTCGCGTGCGAATTCGGAGACGATCACGACTCACTCCTCGGGCCGGCGGACAGGGGCCGCCTGCGCAGGTCGGGTTTGCGGATCTTGCCGGACCCGGTCTTCGGCAGCGTGCCGACGACGTCGACGTAGACCGGGATCTTGTACTTCGCGAGCCGGGGACGCAGGAAGTCCCGCAGTTCACGCGGGGTGACGGCGGCGCCGGGGCGGGCCACGACGAAGGCCCGGCCGACCTCGCCCCACCGCTCGTCCGGCACCCCGACCACGGCGGCCTCGGCCACGGCGGGGTGCTCGAAGAGCGCGCTCTCGACCTCCGCCGGATAGACGTTCTCGCCGCCGGAGATGTACATGTCCTTCACCCGGTCGACGACGTGCAGGTGGCCCTCGTCGTCCAGGGTGGCGATGTCGCCGGAGCGGAACCAGCCGTCGTGGGTGAACGCGGCGGCGGTGGCCTCCGGGTTCCCCCAGTAGCCGGGGGTAACGTTCGGCCCGCGGACGAGCACCTCGCCGGGCTCGCCCGGCTCGACGGGGGTGAGGTCGGGCCGGACCACGCGCACGTCGGCGAAGAAGACCGGCACCCCGGCGGACCCCACCTTGCGCACGCTCTCGCCCGCCTCCAGGAAGGTCGCGCCCGGCGCGGTCTCGGTCATCCCGTAGCCCTGGCAGAAGACCAGGCCGCGCTCCTGGTAGGTGCGGATCAGCGCCACCGGGATGGCCGCTCCCCCGGACATGAGGGTGCGCAGCGAGGACAGGTCGGCCAATGGCCAGCGCGGCGACCGCGCGAACGCGGCGAACATCGTGGTGACCCCGAACATCCAGGTGACCCGGTGCTTCTCGATGAGGTCGTAACACCGGTCGACGTCCCAGAACGGCATGACGACGGAGGTGCCGCCCTTGAGGAAGGTCGGCAGCAGCGTCTGGTTGAGGGCCGCCACGTGGAACAGCGGGGCGCTGATCAGCGCGACCTCCGTGCTCGTCACGTCCACGCCGATCATGATGTGGAAGCAGTTCCACACGAGGTTGGCGTGGGTCAGCATGGCGCCCTTGGGCCGTCCCGTGGTGCCGGAAGTGTAGAGGATGAGGGCGACCTCGTCGATGGTCACCGCGGTGTCGATCGGCGAGGGGTCGCCGCGCGACAGCCAGGTCTCGTAGTGCCGCTCCCCCTCCGCCGGCGACTCCAGGGCCACGACCGTCCGCGGGGCGGGAGGCCGGGGGATCTCGCGGACCACGGCCGCGCATTCCGGTGCGTAGACGAGGACCGCCGCGCCCGAGTCCGCCAGCATGTACGCGATCTCGGGCGCGGCCAGCCGGAAGTTCAGCGGTACGAAGATCGCGCCGAGCAGGTGGGCCGCGAACATGGTCTCGGCGAAGGCGACGTGGTTGGGACCGAGGTAGGCGACCCGGTCCCCGGCCCGCACCCCCGCCTCGCCCAGCCGCGAGGCGAGTCTCGTCGTCCGGTCGTGGACCTCCGCGTAGCTGAACGACCTGTCCCCGTACACGAACGCGGTGCGGCCCGGGCTCATCTGGGCCCGGCGGGCCGGCCAGCCTCCCAGTCCTGCGTTGCGCATCGGCACCCCTCGTCAGGCGGAGGACGGTTTCGCCGTGTCGGCGACCTGACCGGCCGGCGCCCCGGGTGCGACCGTGGTCAGATCATGCCGGTGGGTCTCGCGCAGCGCCAGGACGCAGGCCACGGTCAGCAGGCAGCACGCGGCGACGATCACCGAGATCGTCGTCGTCGACCCGCCGGTCGACGCGTCGAGCTGCGCGAACAGCAGCGGGGCCAGACCGGCGCCGAGCCCGGCGATCTGGTAGCCGAGCGAGGCGCCCGTGTAGCGGCTCCCGGTGGCGAACAGCTCGGTGTACAACGCCCCGAGCGGGCCGTACATCAGGGGGTGGATGATCGCCTGGCCCAGCACGAGCGCGACGGCGAGCACGGCCGTGCTGCCGGAGTCCACCATGGGGAAGAGCACGAAGCCGAACCCCGCCATGAGCACCGCGCCCACCAGCACGACCGGGCGGCGCCCTATCCGGTCGGACAGCGCCGACCAGCCGATGATGCCCACGACGGCCAGGGCGGACGAGAGCGTGAGCGCGTTGAGCACCGCCGGCCTGGGGAAGCCGGCCCGCACGCCGTACGCGATGAGGTAGGTGGTGAGGGTGCCCTGGGCCACGAAGGCGGACAGTCCGACGCCCACCGCGAGCAGGAGGGTCTTCGGGTGGTCGCGGAACACGTCGAGCAGCGGCACCCGGGACACCCGCTGCCTGGCGGCCTCGAACACCGGGGTCTCCTCGACCCGCAGCCGGACGAACAGGCCGACCCCCAGCAGCACGATGCTGATCAGGAACGGCACCCGCCAGCCCCAGCTCAGGAACGCCTGCTCGTCCATGAGGGCGGCCGTGCCGGTGAGCGCCGCCGTCGAGAGCACCATGCCGAAGGGCGCTCCCGCGTTGGTGAAGCTGGCCCACAGGCCGCGCCTGCTGGTCGCGTGCTCGGCGGACATGAGCACCGCGCCGCCCCACTCGCCGCCGACGGCCACGCCCTGCAGGACCCGCAGGACGACCAGCGCGATGGGCGCGAGGCTGCCGATCTGCGCGTAGGTGGGGAGCAGGCCGATGAGGAAGCTGGCGACACCCATAAGCGTCATGGTCAGCATGAGCATGCGCTTGCGCCCCAGCCGGTCGCCGTAGTGACCGAAGATCACGCCCCCGAGCGGCCTGGCCAGATATCCCGTGGCGAACGTGCCGAAGCTGGCGACGGTGGCCGTGAGTGAGTCCAGGGAGGAGAAGAAGACCTTGTTGAACACGACCGCCGAGGCTGTGGCGTACAGCAGGAAGTCGTAGTACTCGATGACGCTGCCCAGGAAGCTGGAGGTCACCGCGCGCCGGAGCTGTGTCCGGTTGGGGGGTGCGACTGACAGGTTCGGCATGACCGAGCTCCTCGTCCGGGAGCGAGCCGAGACGCTCGCCTTCTCGTCCGGAGGTTAGGCAGATTGCTAACGGAGGTCAATACTTTGCCGAATATAGCGCTCCCCGTCCGGATCACCGCTCCGTGAGCGCGAGCAGGCCGATCAGGTCGTAGGCCACGTGGGAGGCGGCGATCGAGGTGATCTCGGCGTGGTCGTACGGCGGGGAGACCTCCACGACGTCAGCGCCGACGAGGTCGCACCCGGCCAGGCCGCGCAGGATCTCCAGCAATTCCCTGCTGGTCAGGCCCCCGGCCTCGGGGGTGCCCGTGCCGGGCGCGTGCGCCGGATCGAGCACGTCGATGTCGACCGAGACGTAGAGCGGGCGGCCGCCTATCCGCGCGCGCAGCGCGTCGGCGACCTCGTCGACGCCCCTGCGCATCACGTCCGCGCTGGTCACGATGCCGAAGCCCAGCCGCCGGTCTTCCTCCAAGTCCTGCTTGGCGTACAACGGCCCGCGGATGCCGACGTGGCAGAGCGCCTCGGTGTCGAGGACGCCCTCCTCGGCCGCACGGCGGAACGGCGTGCCGTGGGTGTACTCGGCGCCGAAATAGGTGTCCCAGGTGTCGAGGTGCGCGTCGAAGTGCAGCAGCGCGACCGGGCCGTGCCGCGCCGCGGCCGCCCGCAGCAGCGGCAGCGCGATCGTGTGGTCGCCGCCGACCGTGACCAGGCGCGTGCCGTTCTCCGTCAGCCCCGAGGCGGCCTCCTCGATGGTCTCGACGGCCGCGCGGATGTCGAAGGGGTTGCACGCGATGTCGCCCGCGTCCGCCACCTGCGCCGCCGCGAACGGCGAGACGTCCAGCCCGGGGTGGTAAGGCCGGAGCAGCCTGCTGGCCTCGCGGACGGCCGAGGGGCCGAACCTGGCGCCGGGACGGTAGGAGACCCCGCTGTCGAACGGCACGCCCACCACCGCGACGTCCGCCCGCCCGACCTCGTCCAGGCGCGGCAGCCGCGCGAACGTGGCAGGACCGGCGAACCGCGGAACCCGGGAGGAGTCGACAGGCCCCCTTGGCACGCTCATGACCGATCCCTTCCCTGCGGCCTCCTGAGCGAACCCGGCGGCCCGGGGGGTCGGACGGGAGCCGTGGTCAGGCGTAGTGCCGGTAGATGGCGCGGGCCACGCAGGCGGGCTTGGCGGAGCCCTCGGTCTCGACGGTGAAGTCGAGATGCATCTGCACGCCACCGCCGGGGACGTCCTCGACCGAGACGACGGTCGCGCCCAGCCGGATCCTGGCGCCCACCTTGACCGGGCTGGGGAAGCGCACCCTGTCCAGGCCGTAGTTGACGCTCATCGTCACGCCCTGGATGTCGAGCAGTTCGTTGAACAGCGGGATGACCAGGGACAGGGTCAGATATCCGTGGGCGATCGTGCCGCCGAACGGGCCGCCGGCGGCCCTGCCGGGGTCCACGTGGATCCACTGGTGGTCACCGGTGGCGTCGGCGAAGGTGTTCACCCGGTCCTGGGTGATCTCCAGCCAGCCGCTGTGCCCGAGATCCTTGCCGGCCAGCGCCTTGATCTCGTCGAGCCCGTGCACCGTCGTGGTCATGCCTCGGTCGTCCTCTCCCGCGTGCCGGGCCCGAGCGGGCGTACGGCGTTGTCCTTCCAGGTCTTCGGGCGGCCGGACGTGCCGGACGGCCCCGCGCCCGCCCACTCGTGCGCGCTCCCGCCGATCGCGACCGGGTCCCCGGCTCACCCGGCCTCCGGGACGACGGGCGCGGGTATGCCGTACGTCTCGGGGACGGCGCCGACACCCGTGTGCCAGGAGGCCGCGAGGGCCTCGGCCGTCCAGCCGCCTTCGGCGAACGCGACGGCCTTCTCCCGCGGGTGCGACCACAGCGCGAGCCGATCGCCCCCGATCCCGATCGCCTGGCCCGTCACCCCGGCCGCGGCGTCCGAGGCGAGGAACACGACCAGTCCCGCGACGTCCTCGACCGTCCCCAGCCCTTCGTCCCTGCGCAGCCATCGGGGCAACGCCCCACCGGTCCGCTCCGCCTCCTCGATCAACGGCGCGAAGGCCGGGATCGTCTTCGTCATCTCCGTCGCCGCCACCGGAACCACCGCGTTGACCGTGATCTTCGCCCGTGCCAGTTCCAGCGCCCACGTCCTGGCCATCGCCACCACACCGGCCTTGGCCGCCGCGTAGTTCGTCTGCCCGAAATTGCCCCGCTGCCCCGCGGGCGAGGACACCAGGATCAGCCGGCCTCCGCTCCCCTGCTCACGCATCCGCACCGCCGCCGCCCTGCCGCACGTGAACGTCCCGCGCAGATGCACCCCGATCACCGCGTCGAAGTCGTCGTCCGACATCTTCCACAGCACCCGGTCCCGCAGGATCCCCGCGTTCGTCACCATCACGTCCAGGCGGCCGAACTCCTTCACCGCGCGATCGACCAGCCGCTCGGCCACCTCGGCGGTCCCGACCGGCGCGACGACGCTCCGCGCGGCGCCGCCCCCGGCGGTGATGGCCTCGACGACCTCCTCGGCCGACTCGCCGTCCACGTCGTTCACGATCACCGCGGCTCCCGCCGCGGCCAGCGCCTCGGCGTACGCGCGGCCGAGGCCCCGCCCCGCACCGGTGACAACGGCGACCTTCCCCGACAGATCCATTGCCTCGCCCTTCGCCCGACAGCGTGCAGATCGAACGTATGGCACCTTTCTGACGGGCGTCAATGATGTGCATGACGTTGGGAACGGTCTACCCTTCTGCTGTGACACACGGCGGCGAAGACGACCAGACGGCGCCAACCCCGCGCCCGCAGTCCCTGATGTTCAGCTTCCTCGGGATCTACGTGCTGCATCGCGACGTCGCCGTCTACTCCGGGAGCGTCATCGACGTCTTCGCCCGTCTCGGCGTCTCCGAGGAGGCCGTACGGTCGACGCTCGCCCGGATGGCGAAGAGGAATCTACTGACCCGGCATCGGGACGGACGAAAGGTGTATTTCGGTCTGACCCCCCATGCCGTGGAGGTCCTGGAGGACGGGCGCAGGAGGGTGTGGGAGACCGGCGCGGTGAACCGCGACTGGGACGGCACCTGGACGGTCGTCGGGTTCTCCATCCCGGACAGCCGCCGCAGCACCCGGCACGACCTTCGCTCCCGGCTCGTGTGGCACGGGTTCGGCCTGCTGCAGAGCGGGGTGTGGATCGCGCCTGGCGCCAAGGACGTCACCGGCGTCCTCGCCTCCCTGGACCTCGGCGATCACGTGACCGTGCTGACGGCCAGGGCGTCCACGCCGACCGAGGCGGCCGACCTGGTCGGCAAGGCGTTCGACGTCGAGCAGATCGCCGCGCGCCACCGGGCGTTCCTCTCCCAGTGGGACGTCCCACGGCCGCTTCCCGGCGCGCCGGACGACCTCGCGCGGCAGTTGCTGCTGCACACCGACTGGCTGCAGCTCGTCCGGCAGGATCCGCACCTGCCGGCCGAGCTGCTGCCCGTGGACTGGCCGGCGATCCAGGCCGAGCGGACCTTCCAGACCCTCGCGCAGCGGTACGAGCTGCCCGCCGCCGCGCTGGCCGCCGCCGTCCTGGACACGCTGGCCGTCTGACCCGCCCCCGGCGGGTCGGACGGCGCCCCCGACTGCGCCCCGGACCGTGCCCCAACGGTGCCCCCGGCGGCACGGGCCGGGGGCGCCGGGCACGGTCAGCCGATCGTGCAGGCCGTGCCGTTGAGGGCGAAGCCGGCCGGTGTGCCGTTGGTGCCGCTGTAGGTCCCCTGGAAGCCGAAGTTCGTGCTGCCTCCGGCGGGGATGGCGGGGTTGTAGGAGACGTTGCGCGCGACGACCTGCGTCCCAGACTGGGTCACGGTGGCGTTCCACGCGTTGACGACCTGCTGGTTACCGGACCACGCCCAGGTGACGGTCCAGCCGTTGACGGGAGCGGCGCCGGTGTTGGTGATCGTCACCTCGGCGGTGAACCCGTTGTTCCAGGTGTTGGGCCTGTAGGTGATCCGGCACGCGCCCTGCTGCGGGTTCGACGGGCTCGCGGACGGGCTCGCGGACGGGCTCGGGGACGGCGACGGGCTGGGCGACGCCGAAGGACTCGCGGACGGGCTCGGGCTCGGGCTCGGGCTGGCACTGGGGCTCGGGCTCGGGCTCGGGCTCGGGCTGGCACTGGGGCTCGGGCTCGGGCTCGGGCTCGGGCTGGCGCTGGCGTTGAGGCCGAAGAACTGGATGGCGACGGCGGCCATGCCGCCCATGGGAAGGCTGTGACCCGCGCCCTGGATGGTGTAGGCCTCGACCTTCACCGTCCCCGAGCCGTCAATCCAGCGGCGGCGGTTCCACCCGGACTGCGGCGTGTCCGTCGCGGTCGGCGTCTGGCTCATGCCGTGCACGTTCGTCCACTGCTTGACCTCCTCCTCCAGCTCGGAGTACGCGACGACGTTGTCGGCCGTCCCGTGCCAGAGCTGCATCCGCGGCCACGGCCCCTGGTAGCCGGGGTTCGCGCCGCGCACCGCGTCGCCCCACTGCTGCGCGCTCTTGCCCACGCACGGGGCGGAGTTGCCCGCCGGGTTGTAGGCCGCCTCGTTGGGGAAGCACGTGAACGGCACGCCCATGAACGCCGCCCCGGCCTTGAACACCTCGGGATACAGGGCGAGCATGGCGTTGGTCATCATGGCGCCCGAGGACGCGCCGGTGGCGAACACCCGGTTCGCGTCACCGTTGTACTGCTGCCGGACCCAGTTAACCATCGACATTAGCGACACGGGGTCGGTCTGGCCGCCGCGCACCTTCGACGCCTCCGACCAGTTGTCGAAGCAGTTCATCTTCTTCGACGCCGACGGGTAGATGACGATGAAGCCGTATCGATCGGCGAGCGACGCGAACTCGGTGGACGAGTAGAAGCCCGGCCCCGAGCCGCCGCACGTGTGCATGGCCAGCACGATGCCGGGGTTCTGCTGGACGTTGTTCGGGACGTACAGGTGCATCCGCAGGTTGCCGGGGTTGGCGCCGAAGTTGGTCACCTCGGTCAACGTGGCCGCGGCGGCGGGGTGCGCGGGCACCAGCACCGAGACCAGTACCGTGGCGGCGCCCAGAACCGCCGCGCAGGCGCCGGCGAGCGCCGCGAGCAATCGCCTCATCCGCTCCTCCTCGTTATTCGCGACTACTGACGCCAGCCGGTATATGAGCGGGGCCGCCGGAGGTCAAGGAGCAGGAGAATGGCCCGCAGGCCGGCCGCGCATCCGCGCTGCATATCAAGCTACTTGCTATCAAGCAACTTGATACGACTGCGAAACTTACATCGAGACGATCACACGGTATGGTCGTCCGGTGACCGCCCGCCGCACCCGTTCCGCCGCACCCGCGGCGCGCCTGAGCTATCTGGTGTTCCGCCTGGAGCGCCGCATCCGCGCCCGTCTGGACGACGCGCTCGCCCGCCACGGAGTCACCACGACGGAGTACATGGCGCTCAGCGAGCTCCGCACCCGCGACGGGGTGTCGTCGGCGGAGCTGGCCCGCATCGCCTTCGTCACGCCGCAGGCGATGAACCTCGTCATCCGCGACCTGGAACGGCGCGGCCTGATCCGCCGCGACCCGCACCCGGACGGCGGCCGGGTGTTGTGCGCCCGGCTCACCGCGGAGGGGGCGTCCGTGCTCCGGCGCTGCGACAGCTCCCTCGACGCCATCGAGACGGTCATGCTGGAGAAGGTCGACGACGCGACGCACGAGACCCTCAGGGAGGGCCTCACCCTCTGCGCGCGCGCCCTGCGGCCCGGCGAATGACCGCCCGCCGCCGCCGGCGTCAGCGGAACCCGAAGCCCGGCGGCGGCGGTTCCCGCAGGAACAGCACGGCGGGCACGGCGTCGGCGAGCGCCTGGTAGCCCGCCGGGTTCAGATGCAGGTGGTCGCCCACGTCGTACGCCGCGAGGAGCCGCCGGGGGGCGGCCGGGTCGCGCGCGGCGTGGTCGAAGTCGAGGACGGCGTCGAACCTGCCACCGGTGCGGATCCAGTGGTTGACCTCCTGCCTGGCCGCCTCCCTGCACCCTCCAGGGTCGTCGTAGCCGAGGTTGCCGCCGAACGGCGTCAGCGTCGCGCCGTACACCCGGATGCCCCTGGCGTGCGCCCGGGTGACGATCTGGTCGTAGGCGAAGACCAGGTCGCCTGCCACCCGCTTCTGCGCGGCCTCGGTCGCCTCCGCCGTGCCGATGTCGTTGACCCCCGCGAAGAGGACCAGCCACGCCACCCCGTTCTGCGCGAGCACGTCGCGATCCAGCCGGGCCAGCACGCCGGGACCCAGGCCGTCGTTCAGCACCCGGTTGCCGCCGGCCGCCTGGTTGGCCACGGCCACGCCGCGCGTGCCGGGCAGCGACTGGAGGCGGTCGGCCAGCCGGTCGGGCCAGCGGTCGTCGCCGTTGGTGGTCGAGCCCCTGCCGTCGCTGAGCGAGTCGCCCACCACCGCGACCGCCGCGGCCGACGGCCCGGCCCACACCTCCAGTGCGCTCAGGAGATACCAGTGGTCGACGGGGGTCGCGCCGGGCAGGTCGGCGGCGCCGGTGTGGTCACCCGCCAGCAGATAGGAGGTGGTCCGCGAGCCCGGATGCGCGGTGACGCTCGCCGAGCGCTGCCCGTCGGCCAGGTAGACGGTCACGGTCAGGGCGGACCTGGGCGCGACCCCGACGTCCAGCGGGTCGGAGACCGCCTGCGCGCCGGGCGGGATCGTCACCGCCGGCTGCCCGTGGAAGGTCACCGCACGCGTGGTGCCCGGCCGGATCGCGCTCACCCCGGACCGTCCGGCGGCCGGGCGCGCGAGTGCGACCCTCGTGACGGGGAGCGCCGCCCCGCCGAAGGCGTTCGACAGGCGCAGCCGCACCTGCTCACCGCCCGCCGACACCCGGATCGTCTGCCGCAGGGTGGCATCGGCCAGGACCACGCCGTCCCGCGTGAACGGCGACGGCGGCATGTTGTCCGGCTCTGCGGCCTGCGGCATCGCCGTCCACGTGGGGATCCAGCACCCGTCCGCCCCCGGTCGTGCGTGCGTCATGGGATGCGCCGCCCGCGTGCGTCCGGGACACCCGACTTGCGGAAGAAGTAGGCGTTGACCTGGTCGCGCCACTCCTCCGCGCAGCGGACCTGCTCGTCGAGGAGGTCGCTCACCCTGGCGTGCAGGGCAGGGTCGAACAGCCCGGCCGCCTCCTGCCACCGCCGCCTGGCCTCGGCCACCTGCTCGGCCCCCGCGAAGTGCGTGTCGTAGATGTGCTGGATGACGGTCGCCCCGCTGCGCAGCACGTGCCCGTACGGGACGTGGTGGAAGAACAGCAGCAGTTCGTCGGGGCAGTCGGCGAGCGACTCGTAGACCTGCGACCACGGCGGCGGGTACTGGCCGGTGAAGCCGGTCCCGGTGGCGCGGGTGCGGTCCACGCCGACGCCGTCCCGGTCGGCGAAGTGGTAGGTGCCCCAGGGGGTGTACTCGTATCCGTCCACGTCGGGCCCGTAGTGGTGGCCGGGGCGGACCATGAACCCGACCCCGAGCGGCGCGGTGTACCGCTCGTAGACGCGCCAGGAGTCGTCCATGATCGCGTGCAGCGTGCCCCGTGCTCGCTCGATGTCGCCGTCCGCCACCGGCGCGAAGGTGAGGTCGATCCACTCGTCGAGGATCGCCGCCGGGTCCAGCCGCGGCTCCCAGGCGAGCCGTCCGAAGGCGTACAGGTTGGCCTGGGCGAGCGGGTGGCCGGTCCAGTAGGGGTCGTCGCCCACGTTGGATACGCCCACCAGACCTCCGCCTCCTCCGGCGACGTCCGCCACGGCGGGACCTCCCGCTCCCCGGGGGCGGAAGCCGAGCGCCTCGCGCCACATCGGGGCGAGGTAGCAGACGTGCCGCTGCTGGCCGGTGTACTCCTGCGTCACCTGCAGTTCCACGGCCACGCGGGTGGCGGGCATGGCCGCGATCACCGGCGACACCGGCTCGCGCGCCTGGAAGTCGATCGGGCCATGCTTCACCTGCAGGATCACGTTGTCGTGGAACCGCCCGTCGAGCGGCGCGAAGTGGTCGCAGGCGGCGCGGGCCCGGTCGGTGGACCGGTCGCGCCAGTCCTGCCGGTGGTCGTATACGAAGGCCCGCCAGTGCACGACCCCGCCGTACGGCGCGAGCGCCCCGGCCAGCAGGTTCGCGCCGTCGGCGTGGTCGCGCCCGTACGCGAACGGACCCGGCTGTCCCTCCGAGTCGGCCTTCACCACGTATCCGCCGAAGTCGGGGATCGCGTCGTAGACCCGGCGGGTGACCTCCGCCCACCACCCGCGCACGTCCTCGCCGAGGGGGTCGGCGGACGGCAGCCCGCCGACCGTGACGGGTGAGGCGAAGCTCACCGACAGGTGGACCCTGATCCCGTACGGCCGCAGCACGCCCGCGATCGCGGCGACGTCGCCGAGCCGGTCGGTCAGCAGGCGGGCCTCGGTGGCGTGCACGTTGACGTTGTTCACGGAGATCGCGTTTACCCCGCAGGCGGCGAGCAGCCGCGCGTAGGCCCTCACTCTGGCCAGGTCGCCGCGTGGGGCTCCGTCGCGCCAGAAGATCGACCCGCCCGCGTAGCCGCGTTCGACCTGGCCCATCACCGGGTGCACGTCGACGTTGTCCCAGTGGTCGAGCATGCGCAGCCGCGTCGCGGGCCGGTGGTGCTCGGCCGGCCGTTCGGCGGCGAACGCCCGCTCGCCGAGCCGCACGACGTGGAACAGGCCGTAGAGCAGCCCGGCGGGCTCGTCGGCGAGCACCACCGTGACGCCGTCCGTGCGGGCGATCACGTACCCCTCGTCGCCGATCGGCGCGCCGGGGCGCGCCCCGGCCGCCGCCTCCGGCAGCGGCTCCGCCACCGTGAGCGCGAGCACGAGGTCGTACGGCCCGTCGCCGGCGCGGCGCACGCTTCCGCCGTGCCGGGCGCACGCCCGCGCCACCTCCTCGTGGACCGTGCCGGCGAGCCGGCCCTCGCCGAGCACGAGCGTGCGGCGCGAGCCGACCGCACGGAACGCCTCCGGCGGCAGCCACGCGGCGTGGACACCGGCCATCCCAGGACCGGCCATCTCAGGAGCGGCCATCTCAGGACCGGCCATCTCAGGACCGGCCGGCTCAGGAATCGTCACGAGACCTCTCCGGGGAGTCGCCCTGAACGGTGAACCTCGCCGTGACCTCGGCGATCAGCGGCCTGCTGTTCCGCAGCAGCGCCGCCGCGAACACCGAGCCGAGCAGCGTCAGCGCCGCCTCGGTGGCGACGAACGTGACGCCGCCCGCGACGACGAGGAGGCACGCGTTGCCGAGCGCGACCCGGGGCGCGGAGAACAGGAAGTAGGCGGCCAGGCGGGCGACGTCCCTCGCCCGGAACGTGAACAGCGACGTGATCACGAGCGCGTTCGCGCCCCACAGGACCGTCGCGAGCGCGACGACGGCCAGCAGCGCCGCCCACCAGCCGGGGACCCCCGCCGCGCCGAAGTTGGCGAGCGTCGACCCGATGACGGTCAGCCACGCCAGCCACGGGACGTAGAGCTTCAGCACCCCGCGGACGTTCATCCGGTAGCCACGCCAGAACGCCGGCCCGGGGTGGAGGTCGGTCAGGTCCGGCCTCCGGCGGTGCACCGCGTACAGCGCGGCCGACAGCGCAGGGCCCGCGGGGAGCGCGCACGCCGCGGCCAGCGGGACGTTGCCGGCGTCCCGGCCGAGCAGGACGAGCCCGGCCAGGCCGGGCAGGGTGGTGGCCAGCAGCAGGAACTCGACCACCAGCAGGGTGTAGACCAGCGCGGAGACACGCGAGAGCGGTCCCTGGCCGAACCGCCGGATCGTCGTCTCGGTCACCGGGGGCCTCCCTGGTCGTCCAGGCCGAGCAGGCGGCGCACGTCCTGCCCGTCGTCCCAGGGCGGGGTCTCGTCCACCACGGGCGCGATCTCCAGCAGGGTGACCTCGTGGCGGTCGAGAGTGACGTCCAGGCGGACGCGCCCGTCCTCGACCGGCAGGCCGCGATGCCCGCGGACCGGCTCCGCAGCCTCCCGCAGCAGGTCGAGCTGCCTGAGGGTCGGAGAGGCCGGGCGGCCCATCTCGCGCCACGCCCGCCAGGCGTTGCCCTTCTCCTCGCTCACCGACGAACGCAGCAGGAAGGCCGACCCGGACGGCGACGTGACAGGGACCGTCAGCCGCACGGTGTGCCCGTCGACCGGCGGGCCGCCGGTGACGTCCACCGGTGCCCAGGCCAGCACCGTGACCCGGCCGTCGCCGTGCCGGGTGACCAGGTGGTCCTCACCGCGGGCCAGGACCGTCTCGCCCATCCGCGCCATGAACGCGTACAGGTGGTAGGCCGGTTTCTTGATCTGGCGGTGGGTCAGCAGGCCGAACCCGCCGTGGAACAGCGAGGCGGGCACGCCCGCCTCCTCGAACACGTCGCAGAAGGTCCAGTAGGAGAAGGAGTCGGCCAGGTCTCCCCCTGCGGCCAGCACCGGGGCGAGGTACGCCGCGTGGAAGGCCGTGTCGTGGATCGGGTTGTCGGGCCGGTAGGAGGAGTTGAACTCGGTGATGTGCACGGGTAGGTCCGCCAGCGGACCGCCCCGGAGCTGACGCCGGGGCGTGGCGAACTGCTCCAGCAGCCGCGACGGCGGGGCCAGCGTCTGGCGCGTGCCGAACGGCACGTGCCTGGCCGGGCCGGAGGTGTAGGCGTGCCGGCTGACGAAGTCGATCGGCAGGGACCGGCCTGCGACGAAGTCGGCGAAGCGCGGCAGCCACTCGTCGGAGCCAGGAGAGATGGCCGGCCCGCCCACCTGCAGCGAGGCGTCGACGTCCTTGATCGTATTCGCGGTCACCTCGTACAGGCGGTGGTAGGCGGCCTCGTCCGCGTCGAGCCAGAACTCCTTGAGGTTGGGCTCGTTCCACACCTCGATCGGCCAGGTGCGCACCTGTTCCAGGCCGTACCTGCCGATCAGGTGCGTCACCGTGGCCCGCACCAGCGCGGCCCACTCGCGCCAGTCGCTGGGCGGGGTGATGTTGCCGCGCCACCAGAACACGGTCCGGTCGCCGGACGCCAGCCCGGACGGCATGAAGCCCAGCTCCAGGAACGGCGCGATCCCGAGGCCGAGGTAGGCGTCGATCACCTGGTCCACGTAGGTGAAGGCGTGCCGCACGTGCCGCTCGCCGTCGTGGACGTACGGCCGGTGGACGCCGGCGCCGTCGCTCAGCAGCCCGTGCCCCCGGATGTGCCGGAAGCCGATCTCCCGCTGGACCAGCGCCAGCGACTCCTGGTAGTCCCGGCGCAGGGCCAGGTCGAAGCGGCCGGTGCCGACGCAGAAACGCCAGGCGTCCGGAAATCGGCTGGGCACAGCGGGGGCAGGGTCGCGCATCTAACGTCCTTCGCTCACCGTTTCGACAGGCGCGGGGCGGCCGTGGGACAGGCACGGCCGGCCCACGGCGGTCAGCCGTGCTCCTTCTTGTAGCGCTCGTACGCGCCGTTGACGAGGTTGACGTAGGACGTCATGCTCTTCGCCTCGAGTTCCTTGACGTAGGCGTCCCACTCGTCGAAGCTCCGCTTGCCGAGGATGAACTCGAGCGTGTTCTGGGTGGCGTGGTCCTTCAGCGGGGTCTGCCACAGCGCGGCCTGCTCGCGTTCCTCGTCGCTGAGCGGGCTCGGCGGCTTCGGCGGCAGCGCCTGCCTGGCGTTCATCGTCTTCTGCCATTCGATCTCCTCCTCGGAGAAGGTCGACTGGAGCAGTTCGGTGCTGCCGCCGTAGGCGAACACGCCGTTGGAGAAGCCGAAGTCCTTCTGCAGGTGCTTGGGTGCGCCGGCGTTGAGGCCGACGAAGTCGACGTCCTTCGCCAGTTGATACTTGCCAGCGGCGTCCTTGGTGTAGGTGGTCCCCTCGACGCCCCACTTGGCGAACACCTGGCCCTCGTCGGAGTACCAGAGCCAGTCGATGAACTGCATCATCGCGACGAAGTTCTTGCTGTCCTTGGCCTTCTTGGAGATCATGATGCCGTTCTCCAGGCGGCTGTCGTTGGCGTCGGCCTTGACCGGCCCCTGGGGCCCGATGGGCACCGGGATCTTGATGAGCTTCGCCTTCGGGTTGGCCTTCTCCAGCGGCGGGCGATACTCGTTCACCAGCGTCTGGGCGTTGCCGCTGATCACGAAGGACTTGCCGGACGCCAGCTTCTGGATCGCCTGGTCGTCCTGCTGCGTGAAGCTCTCCGGGTCGAGCAGCTTCTCCTCGACCAGCGTGTGGAGGAACTGCAGCATCTGCTTGTACTGGTCCATGGCGCCGGTGAAGGCGAACTTCTGCGCGTTGGGATCCCACGTGATGCCGGTCGTGAAGCCCCAGCCGCCGCGTGCGCCGCTGCCCAGCCCGAAGACCTGGTTCAGCATGGCGCCGCCCGGCGTGGGGATGCCCCATCGGTCGGAGTAGGGATAGGAGTCGGGATACTCCTTCTTCATCGCCTTGAGCATGTTGTGCACGTCGTCCCAGGTCTGCGGGATCTCCAGCCCGAGCTTGTCGAGGATGTCGCTGCGCACCACGAGCGTGTAGTCCGTCCAGTAGTCCTCGTGGAGACCGGGAAGCAGGTAGAAGCGGCCGTCCGCCTGCCGGAGCGTGTCAAGGTCGGGCTGCAGGTTCCACTTGGCGATCTTCTCCTTGAAGTTCGGCATCAGGTCGAGATAGTCGCTGACCGGCAGGACGCTGCCCGAGGCGACGAAGGGGGTCTCCTGGCCGGGGTAGGTCTTCGGAATGATCATCGGGGCGTCGCCCGCGCCGATCAGCAGGCTGCGCTTGTTCTCGTAGTCGCTCAACGGCACCACGTTCGGCTGCAGCGTCACGTTCGTGCGCTTGCTCAGCTCCGACCAGAACAGCCAGTCGTTCTTGATCGGGTAGAACGGGTGGTTGTTGTAGAGGATGTCGAACGTCAGCGGCGCGGTGGCCGTGAACTGCTTGCCGGCGGCGTAGTCGGCCATCGCGCCCTCGCGGTTCGCCGAGAGGGCGTCGCCGCTCTTCTTCCCGCCGCCCGCGACGTCGTCGGTGCTGCAAGCGGCGAGCGCGAGGAACGCACCCACGGCGACCATCGCCTGGCGCCGGTTGATCTCATACATGGGGGGTGGGGTCCTTTCCCTGGTTGCGGAGGGTGAGAGCAGGCGAGGGGGCGGCTATCCCTTGACCGCGCCGAGCATGACGCCCTTGACGAAGTACCGCTGGACGAAGGGGTAGACCACCAGGATCGGGATGACGGTGAGCACCATCGTCACCGCCTTGATGTTGGTGGCCACGGTCATGTCGGTGGCGTCGGCGCCGACGGACGTGCCGGTGGTGGCCCCGGCGACGAGGTTGCGCAGGTAGACGGTCACCGGGAACAGGTCGGACTGGCTCATGTAGAGGAAGGCCGCGAACCACGAGTTCCAGAACGACACGGCGTAGAACAGCACCATCGTCGCCAGCACCGCCTTCGACAGCGGCAGCACGATCCGCAGCAGGATGCCGTACGTGCTCATGCCGTCGATCGCGGCGGCCTCCTCGAGCTCGGCCGGCAGGCCCTCGAAGAACGCCTTCATCACCAGGAGGTTGAACACGCTGATCGCGTTCGGCAGCACGATGGCCCAGATGCTGTTTCTGAACCCGAGGCTGGAGATCAGGATGTAGTTGGGGATGAGCCCGCCGGAGAAGAACATCGTGAAGACCGCGATCCCGATCAGGAACGTGCGGCCCTTCAGGTGCCTCTTCGACAGCACGTACGCGTAGCACGTGGTCATGAACATCGCGATGGCCGTGGCGACTACCGTGTAGACCACGGTGTTGCGGTAGTTCGTCCAGAACGTCGGGTCAGAGGCCACGTACTCGTACGTACGGAAGGTGAACCCGACGGGGACGAGGTTGACCTTGCCGGCGCGGATGGCGAACTCGTCGCTGAGCGACCGGGCGACGATGTTGACGAACGGGTAGAGGGTGACGGCCACGACGACGGCCAGGACGACGGCGTTGACCACCCGGAACACCCGGTAGCCCCGGGTACTGTCGACGGTCACCACAGACTCGTCCCCACCGTGCGCCGGGAGATCAGGTTCGCCGACAGGACCAGGGCCAGCCCGATCACGGCCTCGAACAGGCCGATCGCCGCGGCGTAGCTGAAGCTGTTGGACACGATGCCCATCCGGTAGAGGTACGTGGAGATCACGTCGGCGGTGGGATACGTCAGCGGGTTGTAGAGCAGCAGGACCTTCTCGAAGCCGACCGCCATGAACGTGCCGATGTTGAGGATCAGCAGGGTGACAGCGGCCGGGCGGATGCCGGGGAGCGTGACGTGCCAGACCTGCCGCCACCGGCTCGCGCCGTCGATCCTGGCCGCCTCGTACAGCTGATCGTCGATCGTGGTGAGCGCGGCGAGGTAGATGATCGTCCCCCAGCCGACGGTCTGCCACATCTCCGAGGAGACGTAGATGGTGCGGAACCACTCCGCCTCCTGCAGGAACGCCACCGGATCGTTGCCCATCGCGCGCAGGAGCTGGTTGACCGGACCGTCCACCGACAGCATCTCCATGACGAGCCCGGCCACGACCACCATCGACAGGAAGTGCGGCAGGTAGGACACCGACTGGACGAACCGCCTCACCCGCCGGCCGCGCAGCTCGTTGATCAGCAGGGCCAGCACGATCGGCGTCGGAAAGCAGAACAGCAGCGTCAGCAGGCCGATGATCACGGTGTTGCTGAACACCTGCCAGAACGACGGGTCGTTCAGGAACATCTTCACGTACCGCAGGCCGACCCATTCCTCGCCGAGCACGCTGCCGCCTGGCTCGAACTTCCGGAAGGCGATGACGTTGCCGATCATCGGCAGATATCGGAAGACCAGGAAGAACAGCAGCGGAAGAACCGCGAGCGAGTAGAGCTGCCAGTCGCGGCGCAGCGCCTGACGCCAGGTGCGCCGCGGTGGCCGCGCGCGGGAGGGGCCGGGTCTCACGCGGCCCTGCTCCCCGGTGCCCGGTGACACGCCGATCGCTTCGGTGGTGCTCATCGTTGTGCCTCCGGTGCCCTCCGACAGATCACGCCCGACAGATCACGCCGACGGCCGAGGCCACCTCTCGTGTCCCCGCGCCGGGGCCACGAGAGCCGCGGCGCCGTCGTGTCGCCCATGCCAGGCGACGCGGTACGCGCCCGCGACGATGCGATACGACGGGACAGAAATTTTCGGTGATCGCCGGTAATATTGCGGAAATATAGGCGGAGGCCAGGACCCCGGTCAAGAGGGGAGTCAACCGTGGTCACAGCTGGATTAGGCCGCTCCTTCTGACCTGGTCTCGGCTTATATCCGACGCTGTTCGATGCTAGAGTTTCGCGAAAATTTCGGAAACAACGAGCGGAACGATGAGCAGCCCTCCCCCAGCCCGCGGCCCTCGCCCGACGACCATCGCGTCCATCGCCGCGGAGCTCGGCGTCTCGGTGACCACGGTCTCCAAGGTCCTCAACGGCCGCCCCGACGTGTCGCCCGAGACCCGCGAACGCGTCGAGGCCGGCCTCGCCCGTCACCAGTACCGCCCCCGCCTGCGGCGCAGGCCGCTCAAGGGGCAGATCGACCTCGTCTTCCACGAGCTGAACTCCATGTGGTCGATGGAGATCATCCAAGGGGTCGACACCGTCGTCTCCGCCGCGCGGATCCAGGTCGTCCTTTCCCAGCTGAACGGAGCGCACCGGCCGCCGGACGAATGGCTGGACGGCGCGCTCGACCACCGGCCCCTCGGCGTGCTGTTCGTCATGTCCGGCCCGTCGCCTTCGCAGCAGCGGAAGCTGCGGCGGGCGCAGGTGCCGTTCGTGGTCGTCGACACCGACGGCGAGATCGCCGAGTCCGTGCCCGTGGTCGGCTCGAACAACTGGGACGGCGGCCTGCTCGCCACCCGCCACCTCCTGGACCTCGGCCACCGCCGCATCGCGGTCATCTCCGGCCCGAAGGACGTGATGTGCAGCAGGGCGCGGGTCGCCGGATTCCGGGTCGCCCACGACGAGGCGGGGCTCACCGTCGACCCCGCCCTCGTCAGATACGGCAACTTCTATGTCGACGCGGGATTCGAGCACGCGATGGACCTGCTGTCGCTCCCGGACCGGCCGACCGCGATCTTCGCCGGGTCGGACCTGCAGGCGCTCGGCGTCCTGCGCGCGGCCCACCGGCTCGGCCTCGACATCCCCGGGGAGCTGTCGGTGGTCGGCTACGACAATGTGCCCGTCGCGGGCTGGGTCGAGCCCGCCCTCACCACGGTGGGCCAGCCGCTGCGTGACATGGCGTCGGTCGCCACCCAGATGCTGCTCGACCTGGCTCGCGGCGTGGAGCCGGCCACGAGCCGGATCGACCTCGCCAACGAACTCGTCGTACGCGAGAGCACCGCCCCGCCGGGGACCGGGCCCCGGCCACGCCCGCCGCTCCGGGAAGAGGCAGGGTGATCCCGCGAACCCCGTGGACGACGCCATACCTCTGCCCGCCGGGCCCGCAGGCACATCGCGAATCAGGCAGCACCCAGGAGCGGCACAGGCTATGCCACTCGAGATACTCGACCTGCTCGGCCACATACCTCGTTTTGTAATACCTATCGACTATGGACAGCTCTTCGATGGTGCGGCTGATAACGATTCTCGTCCTGGTTATCGGGCTTGCCGGCGCCGCAGCCGTGCTGTTGGTTCTTTCCGACCCCGGCTCCGATAGACCTTACCCCGTGTCCAATTCGGCGCCGGATTCTGCGACAGCATCGACCGTCCCATCTCCCGCCAGCACCCTGCACAGGATGCCCAAACTCTGGGACCAGGACGTGGCGACAGCCGAAAGAACCATCGCCGCCCTGGGGTTCAAGCTGGAGATCTATTCCCTTACCGGGGATGACATCACGGACCCGGTTGATTGGGTTGTCGTCGGCCAGTCGCCGAGGCCGGGGGACCCTCTCAGAAGCACTACTCCGATTAGGGTTGATGTCCTACCCAAGGACATGCCCGTGCCCAAAATCACGATGTCAGGCTCACCCTGGTCTCCTCAGACGAGAGCGACAAGCGCCGCGGAGTTCGACCCGAGCATGCCAGGCGATCGCAAATCGATAACGCCAGGAAGCATAACTTGAGTGCGCCCCGCAATGCCTCCCGGGGACTTTCTAAAAAGCGTTGATCGCCTCCAGTGCTGCAATCATCCGGCCTATTGCGAACAGCAGCATGAGAGCGGAGGCCACCCAGGCCTTCCATGATCGACGCAGAACTAGTCCGGCGGCAAGGCCGAAGCCAAAACCAACCATGGAGAAGATGAGCGAACCCAGTGCGACATCAGGGTCGACAACATCCTCGCCACCCGGCTGCCACCAGTACGGATGAATATCACCAAGATAGCTGTACATCGTAGCGAGGAACGACAGGACATATAACCCGAGATATATGGCGACGTGGATCGCCGCCACCCGCTTTCCTGTATTCGCCATCATCTCAGCACCTTCTCGACTTCGCGCCGGTTCCGGAGCACCCAACTTGTATCCAGAGTTGCAGCTCTGGGCGATGTTAGCCCACATCTCGTCGTTCAGATTTGCCCCGGATGGTTCCTCAGATAATCATCGGGCAGCGTCGTCAGATACTGGGCGGCGATGAAGATAGCTCGAGCGTAGCGCCGTCAGATCGTCGATCAACGGGTCGAGCTCGGCTGATCGGGGTCGTGTCGTCCCATCCATGGGCGGCATCCGCTGTAGCTGGAGAGTGACCGATGACCGATGACCTTGCCGAGCCGCTTCCCTTGGACAAGCTGAATGCGCTTCGGCTCGGCCGACTCCTCGTCGCCGAGGTGGAGACGAGTCGGCCGGGGTGCCGGGCATGGGTCGAGATTCGCCCGATCCTGACGGAGGCCGATGCCGCCGCTCGACGGGAGGGATGGACGCGAAGCGATGCGGGACGCGCCTTCCGACTCGTGCATCGTGAGTTCGTCATCGAGTACCTCGACGGCTGGGACTACGACATGGGGAGCGGCGAGATCAAGCAGGGGTTGGCTCAGGATGAAGCAGGGCTCGTAGTGCGGCTTCAGGCATGGGGTGTGTCGCCCGAGCACCTCGCCTACCCGTGGAACACCGACTACCCCGCGTAATGCGCTGTCAGCTTGGGGATTGCATGGATCACGCGTCGTAGGGCGATGAGGAGATCGCCAACCTCGCCAGACACGCTGGGGTGACTTTGGAACGGACCCGCACAGCCGCGCCGGACTGACGCTCCTATGTGCAAGAGGTCTGGCGGGGAGATACCTCATCGTTGCCTTGGGTGCGTTCGGGGAGGCCGTTACGAGTTCTCCTTGCCCGGCGACAGAACCTGGAGGGCGGCATTGGCCGCGTGCAGGACGCTGATCCATGTGGGATGGTCGAGGTAGGCGGGGTCTGGGGCGGTGGGTCCAAGGTCATCGAGAACGCGAAGGAGGGCGTCAACCACGAGTTGCACGCGGTCGGCTTCTTGCTCATCCCGGAAGAGTTGCGGGATCAGTGCTCGTACGCCGGCTTGGTCGATGAAAGTGTCGTCGATCAGCCAGTGAACGGCGGCGATAAGGTCTGGCCACCCCTGTCCTGATCGCCAGTGTTGCTCTTGATAGTCGCGGTCGCCGAGGGCTCGTAACGCGTTCAGAACGTCTTCACGTTGCTCTGGCCAGTGAACCTGCCGCGCCGCGGAGGCGTGTTCGTTCACGACGCCACGCTACTGAGAGCCGGTACTTGGTAGGGGAAGCCTGGCGATATGCGACAAGACACCCCCTGGTGATCAGGCTCCTACCTCAGCCAGCTACGGCTGGCCATAGTGAGCAGGCTTAGCGATCACCCCGGAGCAGGAGCACCCCCGCCGGAGGCGCTCCGGCCGCTCCCACGGCATTATCGGCCGTTTCGCGGATCAGGTCGCGATTCCTACGATCTGCCCGATCGTCTCCGGCTGGTTCACCATGGCGAGCATGTGGTGGGCGACGTCGGCGCGCGGCACGGAGAAGCCGCCCCGGATGTTGCGGTTCAACGCGGTCCGATACCTGCCGGTCAACGGCTTGTCGGTGAGCTTGGGCGGGCGCGACACCGTCCACTCCAGACCGCTGTCGCGCAGGATCTGCTCGGTCATGGCGAGGTCGGCGTAGTGCCGACCGAAGATCATCCGAGTCAGCGGAGCACCCACGTACCGCATGAGGATGCCGTCACCGGGGTCGTGCCTGGGCGGCTTCGGCCGGCCGGGCACCGCCACCGGTCCGACGGGTGCGGCGCTGACGATGATGATCCGCCGCACGTGCTCGGCCTGCATCGCCGTGACGATCGCGCGGGTGCCACCCGAGGTGATGCCTGCGTCCCCGCGGGGGTTTCGCGGGCCGAGCGCGGACAGTACGGCGTCGGCTCCGCGTACCGCCGAGGCTAGGGCAGGCATGTCCGGCCGGGCGAGGTCGACGGCGACAGCCCGGACACCGTCCGGCAGTTCACGTGGGCGGCGGGCCACAGCCGTCACCTCATGCCCGCCGGCCACCGCCTGCTCGACCAGGTGCCGTCCGATTCCGCCGGTGGCGGCCACGATCGTGAATCTCATCGTTGTCCTCCTGCGGCGAAGGCGCCGCGGTGGTCGATCGCCCAGGTGGCGTACGTCCCCGCCGGGCGACCCAGCAACCGCCGTACGGTGTCGGTGGTCGGTCCGGCTTCGCGGTCGTAGTCGGCCAGCGAGCCGAGCAGCCGGTCGGGCACCTCGTCGGGCAGGCCGGCGTCGAGCATGCCGTGGCGTATCTCCCGGCTTCCCCGCGGGTACAGCTCAAGCTGATCGCCGACTTCCTCCGCAAGACCACCGACGCCGGACTTACCGCAACTCGCGGGCTTACGGCCGGCGGCGATGCCTGACTACGCGCCTGCGCACCCGGCAGGGCGCGGTCGTCGGGGACGACGTCATGGCGTCGGCGGGGCCGGTCGCGGCTGCGACGCCTGTCCAGCGAGGTCACGCCCGATCGGCGATCTCACGAGAAGACCGGCTTCCGACCAACTCAGCCCGCTACGGTGCACAACGTGAAAGATGTTCCGTTCGGTGCACGGGTACGCGGCTGTCTGCTGGGCGGGGCGATCGGCGACGCCCTCGGCGCCCCCGTCGAGTTCGACTCGATCACCGTCATCCGCCGCGACCACGGTGAAGCGGGGCTGACCGACCTCGCGCCCGACTGGCGCGGCGCGACCGGCCTCATCACCGACGACACCCAGATGACGCTGTTCACCGTCGAAGGGCTGATCCGCGCCCGCGTACGCACCAGTGAGAGGGGCATCGGCGGCGGCGAGGTGCAGGTGGTCCGCCACGCCTACCTGCGCTGGCTGGACACCCAGGAACATCGCGTGCCGCCGCCCGCGGACGACCTCGTGCGCACCGGGCGGCTGCGCGAGCAGGACTGGCTCTACCACCGCCGCGCGCCCGGCAACGCCTGCATGTCGGGGCTTCGCGCCGGTCCCGGCCCGCTCGCCGCCCCCGGCATGCCCGGACCGGTCAATCCCGGTTCGAAGGGCTGCGGCACCGTCATGCGATCCGCCCCGTTCGGGCTGGCCACCCGCGACCCGCGCGAGGCCTTCACGCTCGCGGCCGGCTGTGCGCAGATCACGCACGGGCACCCCACCGGGTATCTGGCGGCCGGGGCCTTCGCCGCGCTGATCTGCCTCCTGGCCCAGGGCGCGCCGCTCGCGGAGGCCGTACGCGACGCGCTCGGCCTGCTGGGCGAGCGACCCGCGCATGAGGAGACGTCGGCCGCGATCGAGGCGGCGGTCGCCCTGACCGGCACGGCGGAGCCCTCGCCCGAGACGGTGGAGTCGCTCGGCGGCGGATGGGTGGCGGAGGAGGCGCTGGCGATCGCCGTCTACTGCGCGCTGGTGAGCGGCGACGACGTCGAGCGGGCGCTGCTGCTCGCGGTCAACCACTCCGGCGACAGCGACTCGACCGGCTCCCTCTGCGGCAACATCCTCGGCACGCTGCACGGAGAAGCGGCATTCCCCCAGCGCTGGCTGTCCCGGCTGGAGGGCAGGGACACCGTCGTCGAGCTCGCCGACGACTTCACCACCGCTTTCACGGGTGGCCGCCTCGCGCCGGACAAGTACCCCGGCTGCTGACCCGCACCCTGCGCCGTGTCCGCGGCCGGCTCGGGCCGCCATCGTCCGCACTCCGCGTGGGAGGTGCGCACATCACCGATGAATCCCACGCGTTCGACGAGTCCGGCAACTCGGCCAGGGTCCGTCCGGCCCGCCGAAGAGCCGGCGGAGAACGGGCACCCCGACGCCTGATCCTCATACAGCCCGGCTGCGCTCACCGCATGGGCCGAACGGCCACCTCCCGGCGAGTGCCGCATGGCGTTGACTTTGTCGCAATGCATGTCTCATGCTATTGATACAAACATTGCGACAAAGGAGGAGCCATGACCCATGAGCCGTTACCGGACGGCAGCGCGTCGCGTGCGTCCGACCTGCGACTGGCGGAGGCGTGGCTGGCCCGGCACGACCTGTCCGGTGCGCGCCCGACCCCACTGCTGGCCAGCCGGCTCGCGGTCCGGGGACGTGCCCGCCTCGCCGCCGCGGCGATTCCGGCCGTGCTGATCATCGCGAGCGCGCTCGCCGCCGTTCCTGCCTTCGACGGCCGTGAGTCACATCGCCCGCTGCCGCTGCTGGCCCTGACCGCGCTGGTGGCCGGCCTGCTGCTGGCACAGTCGCTGCTCGACTGGTGGGTGCGACGCGTCGACCAGCGGGCGGGCGCGACGCTGTCCCGCAGGGCCGCCCATCCGATCCAGCCCAGCTGGCGGGCCGTGCTCGGCCTGCCGTACGCCGTCTTCACGGTCGCCACGTTCGCCTGCGCGATGGCGCTGGCCGGGAGCGCCCTGGCCGTTGCCGACCCCACCGTGCGGCAACTGGCCGTCGTCCTGCTGATCGGCCTGCTCGGCGTGACGGCCATCACCGCCGTGCAACTGCGGCACCTGCTGCGGCGCCCGGTCGTGGCGGACGACGAGGAATCGCTGACCGCCGACGTCATCATGCGCGTCGAGGACGCGCGCGACCTCACCACGCCAAGCGTCCAGTGGTCGCTGCCCATGGTGCTGCTGTTCGGTACCGCGCCCGGCTGGTTGAGCGCCGCTGTGGTCGCCAATGTGATCTTGGGCATGGTCGCGTACGTCGCGCTCCGTTTCAGGACGGCGTCGAGCGCGACGGTGGCCCGGCGGGTGATGAGCATCCGATGATCGTCATCGACTCGGACTCACCGGTGCCGCCGTTCGAGCAGCTGCGAGCCCAGCTCGCCCGGCAGATTCAGGACCGCACGCTGGCCGTGGGCACCCGCCTGCCGACGATCCGCCAGCTCGCGGCCAACCTCGGCCTGGCCGTGAACACGGTCGGCCGGGCGTACCGGGAGCTTGAGGAGGCGGGGCTGATCGAGACGCGCGGGCGGGCGGGTTCGTTCGTGTCGGCCGCCGGCGAGGACGGCCTGGAGCGAGCCCGCCAGGCGGCCGCCGACTACGCGGCCGTGATCGCCAGCGTCGGCATCGACACGGGCGAGGCCATCCGCATCGTGCAGGCGGCGCTGACCTCGGGCACAGCGACACCGGCCTCGTCATGATCGTCATTGCGGGCGGCGCAGCCCGTCCACTGCGGCTCCTTGGTCCGCCGCATCCCACAGCCGAACCCGGTCGCACCGGTCGACCGACTGCCGCAGGCAGGGGACGGCGTGGTTGACGCCGGACAGCGGCTCGTGAATCGTCGGCGACGTACCGACCGGGCATTCTTTGCGAAAGGGTCGAGCCGATGGCGATGCCGACCGTGATTCGAATCGTCTCCGACGAGGAGTACCGCCCCGAGCGGCACAAAGCCGGCTCGGCCCCTCGTCGCGGCATGTGCAGCTGGCACGGCGGGGCTCATCAGATCA
Source organism: Microbispora sp. H11081 (assembly GCF_012999535.1). Taxonomy (GTDB): domain Bacteria; phylum Actinomycetota; class Actinomycetes; order Streptosporangiales; family Streptosporangiaceae; genus Microbispora. The sequence goes on along the minus strand of NZ_JABBWV010000012.1, from coordinate 115,903 downwards.
CCCGGTCAATGCGACTCGAGGAAGTGCGCGCGAACGGCGTCCGGGTGGCGTTGTACGGCGTCTGCGACGCGGCGCACGCCGAGATCACCGAGCACGTACGGCGGAACACCGGCAACTGAGCGATCACGAGAGGGCATGGGAACGCCCGGAAGGACACGCTCAGGCCGGCGACCCTCGACGCCCGATCATCGGCCTCCCTGACCGGCGCCCTCTGTATCCCCTGGCCGAGCCGGGAGACGAGTTCACCATGACGGCGCAACGCCACGAACCGGGGCACGGGCGGACCCCCGAGGAGATCCGTGTATCGCTCCGTGACGACGGCAGCCCCCGCGCCATTCGCGCCGGAAAGGGCGGGGAGCCGGCCGGCTCCCTGCCCCGTTTGCTGCGATTCCCGCCGGCGTCGCGACGCGCCGTCCCGCGGGGTCAGTGCTGGACGAGAATCCTGCGGTCCGCGGTCTTGGCCTCCTCCTTGAGACCGACCGTGATCTCCAGGATGCCGTCACGGTAGACGGCCGTCACGTCCTCGGCCTTGGCCGTCGGGGGAAGCGTGATGGTGCGGGAGAACGCGCCGTAGGCGATCTCGGTGCGGCGCGGCTCGGTGGTGTCCGTGGTCTCCTTGGTCTTCTCGGCCCGGATGTGGAGCATCCCGTGGCCGACAGTGACTTCGAGGTCCTTGTCGGGGTCGATGCCGGGCAGCTCGGCCCGCAGCGTGTAGTGCCCGTCCGCGACGCGGTCCTCCACTCTGATGATCTGGCCGAACGGCCGGAACCCGTAGACCGGGCTCTCCAGCAGTTCCAGCAGTTCCGGGAAGGGGAACCGGCCCTGGCCGCGCTCCGTAAGGTTCATCGTGACCTCCTTGTCTCGATGACGACTCCTCAAGCACACACCCGGCGCCTGCTGTCCGGCAGGGCCGGACGTCCCGTCCGGAGGACCTCTGATCACCCGCCGCCCGGGGGCCGTCGGTCCCTTCCGGCGGGGACGTTCGGCGACGCTTACCGCCGTCCGGCCGCCGCGCGACGACCGGGGACCTGTGTCACACCGATCGGGGTCCATCGCCGCGTTCGCCGCGTCCGCCGCCGCGTCACCGTGGAGGTGCCGCGAACCACCCGGGCGTACGGCGGCCGGAGGGATGACGATGGACGAGCGTGGACACATCGCAAGAGCGTTCGGGCCAGGCCCGCTGGACGCGTACCTGTCTCGCATTGGCAGGACCCCGCTGCTGACCGCGCGCGAGGAGGTCGAGCTGGCCCGGCGCATCGAGGCCGGTCTGTACGCCCGCCATCTGCTCGACGAGGACCCCGGCAGGCCGGACGCGGCCGAGCTGGAGATCCTGGCCGCCGACGGCCTGCGGGCCCGCGACCATCTGATCCGCGCCAACCTCCGCCTGGTCGTGTCGATGGCGAAGCGGTACCTCCACCGGGGCGCGTCGCTTCCCGACATCGTCCAGGACGGCAACCTCGGCCTCATCGAGGCGGTGGACCGGTTCGACCACCGCCGGGGGTTCCGCTTCTCCACCTGCGCCGCCTGGTGGATCCGCAAGGAGATTCAGAAGGGGCAGGAGACGAGCGGGCTCATCCGCATTCCCGGGCACGTCAGGGACGAGTTGCACCGGCTGACGCGGGCCGAGGAGAAGCTCGTGGCCGAGACGGGTCAGGCGCCCTCCGCGGAAGATCTGGCCGAGGAGCTGGGCAAACCGGTCGAGCGCGTCCTCGCCTGGCGGCTGCTGGCGCGCGACTGCGTCGCCCTCGACGCCAGGGGGGCCGACGGGCCGGCCTCCCCCGATCCGTGCCCCCAGAACGAACCGGTGGAGCACGCGACATGGGCCCGTCCCGAGGAGGCGCTGGAACAGGCCGCCCTGACCGACGCGCTCCGCTCGGCCACGGCCGCGCTCGCGCCGCGCCAGGCGCTGATCGTACGGCTGCGGTTCGGCCTCGACGGCACGGCGGAGCAGACCCGGCGGCAGACCGCCGAGACCGTGGGGGTGCCGCACCAGTGGATGGGCCGGCTGGAGCGCGAGGCGCTGGCCCGCATGCGCGGTCACGACGGAGGCAGGACGTTCGCCGCCTGGGCCGGTTGAGCCAGGCCCGGCTCAGCCTCCGGCGGGAGATCCGGGCGATGGCGCACGCCACCGGCAGGCGAAAGCACCGGAGCCGGTCACCGTCCAGGCAGGGTCACCGTCCAGGTTGGGTCACCGTCCAGGCGGGATCCCGGCCGATGACGCCGAGCAGGCGGTCGAGCGGAGCGGCGTCGTCGGGGACCGCCACCGGTGGCCCGAAGGCGCCGCGCCGCCTGCCCATCTCCACCATGTTCTCGGTGAAGCCCAGCGCCCGCGTGACGGCCTCCGGATCCGGCTCGTACTCCTGGCCGGTGGCCCTGGCCAGGTCCCAGCCGTGCACGACCATGTCGACGAGGTACATGTGGGCCAGCGTGGTCATCGGCATGCCCATGGCGGGGCTGGTCCCCTCCCACGCCTCGGGCCGCGACCAGGCGGCCAGCGCGCGCTCCGCCCGCTCCGGGAAGTCGCCCGCGTAGGGTCCCTGCTCGACGCGCGGCCCCTTGCCGGCCAGCGACTCGAACAGCTCCGCCACCCACTCGAGGTGGTTGATCAGATCCTTGACGTCGAACTTCTCGCAGGGCGTCGGGAGCCCGAGTTGCTCCTGCCGCACCGCGCGCACCAATCCCGCGGTCCGTTCGGTGGCGCGCGTCATCAAAGGCATCATCTCTCGCATGGCAGCCATCGTGCCGCCCGCCCCCGAGGCGCGGCTTGTAGAAACGCGACAGCGCGGATGGGTGAACCCGTACGCGGCGCTCGACGCCTTCGACTTCGTCCGGCACGCGCCGTCGCCCGCGCTCGCGGCGTACGTGGAGCACTTCTGGGTCGTCACGTGGACGGATCTCGCCGAGCCGTACGAGCAGCGCATCATCTCGCACCCCAGCGTGAACATGACGATCACCGAGGATTTCCACCGGATCGCGGGGGTGATCAAAGGTGGCTTCTCCTACACCATGCGGGGCAGCGGCCGCGTGCTCGGCACCCGCTTCCGGCCGGGCGGGTTCCGGCCGTTCCTCGGCGGCCCGGTGTCCGACCTGTCCGACCGCTTCGTGGAGGTCGGCGAGATGTTCGGGGCGGCCGGGGCTGCCCTGGTCGAACAGGTCCTGGCCGAGCCCGACTCCCGGGCCGCCATCGCGCTCGTCGAGACGTTCCTGCTGGGTCTGGGACCCGCCGAGGATCCGCTGGTGCACGAGGCGGCGGCGCTGGTGGCGCTGGTCGAGAACGACATGTCCGTGACCAGGGTCGACGAGCTGGCCGCCAGGTCGGGGCTGTCGGTGCGTTCGCTGCAGCGGCTGTTCCGCGACTATGTCGGCGTCGGCCCCAAGTGGGTGATCCGCCGGTTCCGGCTGCACGAGGCGGCGGAGCGGATCCACCGGGGCCTCGACCTCGCCACGCTGGCCGCCGAACTCGGCTACACCGACCAGGCCCACCTGACCCGTGACTTCACCGGCGCGGTGGGGATGCCACCCGCCGCCTACGCCCGGCTCACCGGCCACGCCGGGAGCTGAGGCGGTCCCGGCCCGTCCATCCCCCTGCTTGAGGCGGCCGGCCATGCTGGAACCACGGCACGAGCCGGCTCAGCCATCCGCCGTGCCGGATGTCTCGGGGAAACGACGGGTGGCCACGACCGCGGCCAGGTCGGGCGCGAGCCTGAGCTCCGCCGCGTCCAGCCCCGGGTGGCCGAGCCAGTGCATCCGCGCCTGGTCGACCATGCCGCCGAACCGCGGCGGCCAGTGCCCGGCCGGGGTCAGGTCGTCGACGACCAGCGTTCCTCCCGGCCTGAGCAGCCGGTGCGGATCGGCCGGCTCCTCGCCGTTCTTGCCCTGGCCGCCGCCGTCGAGCACGAGCAGGTCGTACGGCCCGTCCCGGTGGATCTCCCGCCAGTCGCCGGGGATGACCGAGACCCGCGGATGGCCGGCGAACACCTCGGCGGCCAGGGAGGCTCGCCGCCGGTCCCGTTCGACGCTGACCAGCCGGGCCCCGGGCCGCGCGCCGGAGGCCAGCCAGGCCAGGCCCACACCGCACCCGGTGCCGGTCTCCCCGATCGTCTCGGCGCCTGCCGCCAGCGCGTACAGCAGCCGTCCCTGCTCTGGCCGGCAGGACGGGCCGAAGCCCACTCGCCGGGCCGCCTCGACCGCACGCCGGACCAGCGGAGGAAGTTCCGTGAGGCGGTCGTACGCCGCCGTGCCCCCGATCGACATCGCCTCAGGTTAGGACGCGCCCCGGTGGCCCGCTCGGGGATGGTTCGGAGCCTGGGGCGCGGCGGCGGGATCGACTATGCTCGCGTCGTTCGCGCTCTGAACCCGTGTTCGCATAGCGAACAAGAAGGGAACGTCATGGGGTCGGCCTTCGTCTACGCCGCGGCGCGCACGCCGTTCGGCAGGTTCAACGGGGCGCTCGCCGAGGTCCGGCCGGACGACCTGGCGGCCACGGCGTTACGCGGCGCGCTGGCCAGGCTGCCCGGGCTGGACCCGGCCGAGATCGGCGACGTGGTGTGGGGCAACGCCAACGGCGCGGGCGAGGACAACCGCAACGTGGGCCGGATGGCCGTGCTGCTCGCCGGGCTGCCGGTGACGGTGCCGGCCACCACGGTCAACCGGCTGTGCGGGTCGAGCCTCGACGCCGCCATGATCGGTTCGCGGACCGTCGAGAGCGGCGACGCCGACGTCGTCGTCACCGGTGGCGTGGAGTCGATGACGCGGGCACCCTGGGTGCTGCCCAAGCCGTCGCGTGCCTTCCCGGCCGGGGACGTGACCGCCGTGTCCACGACGCTCGGGTGGCGGCTGGTGAACCCGCGGATGCCGAAGGAGTGGACGGTCTCCCTCGGCGAGGCCAACGAACTGCTCCAGGAGCGGTTCGGCATCTCGCGCGAGCGGCAGGACGCCTTCGCCGCGCGGTCGCACGCGCTGGCCGACGCGGCCTGGAACGACGGCTTCTACGACGACCTGGTCGTCCCGGTCGAGGGCGCCGGCCTGAGCAGGGACGAGGGGATCAGACCCGGCACGACGCCGGAGATCCTCGCCGGGCTCAAACCGGCCTTCCGCCCCGGCGGCACCATCACGGCCGGCAACGCCTCCCCGCTGAGCGACGGCGCCTCGGCGGTCGTGCTCGGGTCGGAGGCCGCCGCGGGCCGGATCGGCGCGGATCCGATCGCCCGTGTCGCGGGCCGCGCCGCGTGCGCGCTCGAACCGCGGATGTTCGGGTACGCGCCGGTCGAGGCCGCCAACCAGGCGCTGCGCCGGGCGGGCGTCGGCTGGGACGACGTCGGCGCCGTCGAGCTCAACGAGGCGTTCGCCGTGCAGTCGCTGGCGTGCCTGGACGCCTGGAAGATCGATCCCGAGATCGTCAACACCAGGGGCGGCGCCATCGCCGTCGGCCACCCGCTGGGCGCCTCGGGCGGGCGCGTCCTCGGCACGCTCGCCCACGTGCTGCGCGAACGCGGCCTGCGGTGGGGTGTGGCCGCCATCTGCATCGGCGTCGGCCAGGGCCTGGCCGTCGTCCTCGAGAACGTGAGCGCCTCATGACCGCCGCCGTGTTCACCGATCCGGACGAGGCGGTGGCGGGCGTCGCGGACGGCTCCACCGTCCTCATCGGCGGCTTCGGCCTGGCCGGCATGCCGGTCCCGCTCGTCGACGCGCTGATCCGGCAGGGCGCGACCGGCCTGACCGTGGTGAGCAACAACGCCGGCAACGGCGACACCGGGCTGGCGGCGCTGCTGGCCGCGGGGCGGGTACGCAAGATGATCTGCTCGTTTCCCCGGCAGAGCGACTCGTGGGTCTTCGACGGCCTCTACCGGGCCGGGAAGATCGAGCTGGAGGTCGTCCCGCAGGGCACGCTGGCCGAGCGCATGCGCGCGGCCGGGGCCGGCATCGGCGCCTTCTACTGTCCCACCGGGGTCGGCACACCGCTGGCCGAGGGCAAGGAGACGCGCACCATCGACGGCCGCGATTACGTGCTCGAATATCCGATCAAGGGGGACGTCGCCCTCATCGGCGCCCACGTCGGCGACCGGATGGGCAACCTCGTCTACCGGAAGACCGCGCGCAACTTCGGGCCCGTCATGGCGACCGCCGCGACGCTGACGATCGCGCAGGTGCGCCACGTCGTCGAGACCGGCGCGCTGGACCCCGAGAGCGTGGTCACCCCCTGCATCTACGTCGACCGGATCCTTGACCTGAGCGCGACGGAGGACAGCCGGTGAGCACCGTGGAACACCTCGGCCGTGGCCCGCTCGGCCGCGACGAGCTCGCCGCGCTCGTCGCCAGGGACATCCCGCCCGGTTCTTTCGTGAACCTCGGCATCGGCCAGCCGACGACGGTCGCCGACCACCTCCCGGCCGGCTCCGGGGTCGTCCTGCACACCGAGAACGGCATGCTCGGCATGGGGCCCGCCGCCCACGGCGACGAGATCGACCCCGACCTCGTCAACGCCGGCAAGATCCCGGTCACCGAGTTGCCGGGCGCGTCGTACTTCCACCACGCCGACTCCTTCGCCATGATGCGCGGCGGCCATCTGGACGTGTGCGTGCTGGGCGCCTTCCAGGTCTCCGCGCGCGGAGACCTCGCCAACTGGCACACCGGCGCCCCCGACGCCATCCCCGCCGTCGGCGGCGCCATGGACCTGGCCACCGGCGCCAAGCAGGTGTTCGTCATGATGACCCTGTTCGCCAAGGACGGCACGCCCAAGCTCGTCCCCGAGTGCACCTATCCCCTCACCGGCCTCACCTGCGTGAGCCGCCTCTACACCGACCGCGCCGTCTTCCACATCGGGCGCCAAGGCGTCACGGTGACCGAGACGTACGGCATGAGCGTGGCCGAGCTCGCGTCCCGGCTGGAGGTCCCCCTGCGCACCCTCGGCGCGGCGGAATAGACATACCGCCGGGCACCGTGACAACCAGGACTGACCGGACGTTAGTCTCCTCCTGTGAGTAACCGGGCAGTCCTCGTCACCGGCGCGTCGCGCGGCATCGGACGGGCGGTCGCGGTGGCCTTCGCCGCCGCCGGCGACCGCGTCGCCATCCACCACCGCGGCTCCCCGGAACTGGCCGAACGGCTCCGTGCCGAACTGCCCGGAGAGGGCCACGCCGTCGTCCAGGCCGACATCGCCGATCCCGGCGAGGCGCGGCGGATGGTCGAGGAGGCGGCGGCCGCCCTCGGCGGCATCGACGTGCTGGTCAACAACGCGGGCGTCTTCCTGTCCCAGCCGATCATGGAGACCTCGTACGAGGAGTGGCAGGCGGTGTGGCGCGAGACGCTGGCCGTCAATCTCGTCGGACCGGCCAACGTCATCTGGAGCGCGGTGAGGCACATGGCTCCGGGCGGCAGGATCGTCAACATCTCCTCACGCGGCGCCTTCCGCGGCGAACCCGGCAGTCCCGCGTACGGGGCGAGCAAGGCGGGCCTCAACGCGCTGAGCCAGTCGCTCGCCGTCGCCCTGGCGCCGCTCGGCATCGCCGTGGCCGCCGTGGCACCCGGCTTCGTCGAGACCGACATGACGAACGAGCACCTCAAGGCGCCGCGGGGAGACGAGATCCGGGCCCAGAGCCCCTTCGGCAGAGTGGCGAGGGCCGAGGAGATCGCGGCCGCCGTCCTTTATCTGGCGTCACCGGCCGCCGAGTGGGCCAGCGGCACCATCGTCGACCTCAATGGCGCCTCCTACCTGCGCAGCTGAGCCGGGACGCCCAGCACGGGCGGAGCCGCGCTCGGCGGCGGCGCGACGCTCGACGGAGACCGCCCTGGCGAGGTGCGGGTGTAGGGCGGACGAGCCCGGGCAGGCGGGTCCGAGTCTCCGAGTCGAAAGGCGACGACAGTGACCACTGCCAAGGAACAGGACGTCATCGAACTGCTGCTGACGCAGCACGAACAGATCAAGACCATGTTCATGGAGGTCGCGGCCTCGCAGGGCGACCGCAAGCGTGAGCTGTTCAACGACCTCGTACGGCTGCTCGCGGTGCACGAGGCCGCGGAGGAGCAGGTCGTGCACCCGGCGGCGCGGTCGACGGCGGGCGACGGGGTCGTCGAGGCCCGGCTGCGCGAGGAGGACGAGGCCAAGCACGCCCTGTCCGACCTGTACGACCTCGGCGTCGACCACCCCGAGTTCGCCATCCGGCTGGCCGCGCTGGAGAAGGCGGTCGTGGACCACGCGACGCACGAGGAGCGGGAGGAGTTCCCCCGCCTGCGTCAGGAAATCTCCCCCGAGCGGCTGCGCGGCATGGCCGGTGCGGTCAGGGCCGCCGAGAGGGTCGCGCCGACCAGGCCCCACCCCGGCGCCGGTGGGTCCGCCGCCGCGAACATGCTGGCCGGCCCGCCGATCGCCGTGTTCGACAAGATCCGCGACGCCGTGCGGGACTGGCGGCAGTCGCACAAGGACTGACTGAGGCCGCCCGGTCTGACAGCACAGTCGGGCAGCACGGTCCGGCGGCGTGGTCCGGCACCCGGGGCGGCCCGGTGCCGGGCCGCCCCGGCCGGAGCACGAGCGGCGTCAGACGTCCCTGACGACGGCGAACACCCCTCGTGCCTCCGTGTCGTCCGGCTGGCGCCAACCGGCCACGATGTGTCCCCTCGCGTCGGCGGAGTCCTCCGCGCCGGGCCGCAGGACACGATTCACGCGCATGGCGAGCCGCTCGCCATGCCCGCCGTCCGCGGCGGTGCGCACGACGATGTCGGTGCCGTGCGGCCCGTCGTCGGTGCTGCTCGACAGGATCGGCCCCCAGGCGGGATCTCCCGTGAAGCTCCTGGTCACGGTGGGATCGGGGGTGTCGCTCCGGCTCTGGTGCTGCGGCTTGGCGTCACCCCTGAACAGGGCGGCGAGCTGGGCGACGAGGATCGGGTCGTGCGTCCCGTCGTAGACCCATCGCCGGCCCAGCACTCCGTGCTGGGCCGTTCCGATCAGCGCGTGCTCGGCTCCCTCCAGCGGCGCCCCCCGATAGGTGAGCGGCACGTGGTAGGAGACCGGCCGGTCGCCGGCCACATCGGTGACCACCATGAAGTCGATCCCGACCTCGCCCGCTGGGTCGTCGAGCCGGAAGCCGCCCGCTCTCTTCAGATCCGGCCCTCGCCCCGGCCGGTACCAGGGCCGGGCGGGGAGCCACGACGTGAGCAGCTCCAGCTTGCTGGGAGTCAGAGTGGTGTGGTGAATGACAGCCATTCCGCGAAGGCCCTCCGTCGGCGTCCCGTCCCCATGTTCCCCGGCGACACCCGCCAGGGGCCGATCATCCTTTCACGAGGCGCGGAGCCGGTGGGCGAGGACGGCGCCATCACGGCCCGCCGTGTCGCATGACTTCGTCCGTCCGAACGGCGCCGCCGACGCCGGATAGCGGGTCAGCTCGCGGTCAGCTTGCGGACCGGCGACTTGCTCGACCGGCGCTGCGCGGGCGCCTGCGAGTCGAAGCGGACCTGCCATTCGCCCGTGGACGGCACCTTCTTGCGCAGCGTGAACCCGCCGTTCGACCCCGTCGTCGCGGATCCCTGTACGGCATCGCCGCCGGAACCAGAGGGGTCGAACCAGAGCCGCACGCGCTGCTGAGGCAGGGGGTCCCACCGGGCGGGCCGCCCGGCGGGCTCCACCCGGACGAGGAGCGTGCCGGTGTGGGTCGCCTTCCTGCCCCGCTTGCCGCTCTTGGGTTTCGCCGAGTAGGTGATCATGGTCCTGGCCCCGGCGGAGCGCACCGTAGAGCGGACCTCGGCGCTCCTCGCGGAGGTCAGCCGGGCTTTGTCCTCCTCGGCGGACCCGCGGAACTCCGCCGACCAGAAGCCGGAATCCGTCGCCGTCACGGTCGCGTCGAACCGGCCCGATCTGCCGGTGACGGCACGCGCCACCTCCCTGCGTGCGAGCGTGTCGTCGGCCCGGAACAGCAGGGCGACCGTGCGCTCGGGAAGGCCGCCCCAGTCGTCATCGCCGGTCGCCGCCTCCAGGCGGCCGGAGAGGGTCAGCTCGCTCCCCTCGTCGACCGGGTCGGGCGACAGTCCGAAGCCGTCGATCCTCGACCGCCGCGGCCTGTCCCCCACGCGGACCTCGAACTCCCGCTCCTCGGCCGCGTCGCCCGCGGTGACGGTGACGCGCCAGGCGCCCGCCGCCGCGTCCCGGCCGAAGGCGTGCCTGGCCCGCCACCGCTCCTCGAAGCGGGTGCGCTCCACGCACTCGAAGCGCAGCGGCGCACGCGAGGCGTCCGGGGCCGTCAGGCCGCCCTCGACCTCGGCGGCCCCGCCGCTGGTGACCACGTCGACGGTCACCTCGGCCGCGTCCTCGCCGCCGATCGAGACGGGGTCGGGATCGACCTCGACCGACTCGATCTCCACGAGGGCGTCCCCCGGGACGGGCCGTCGAAGGAGCCGCGCGAGCAGGTGCCGGATGATCCTCATAGCTCTCAGCACACCTTCCGGTAGGGCGCCTCAGGCACGAGGCGCCGCCAGTCGTCTTCACCCAGGGAGCCGCCGGCCCGCGAGCAGACCTCCGCCGCCGCGAGGTCCGGGTCGGCCGTGTAGCGCCGCAGGGTCCCGTCCCTGCCCGCGCTGTAGAGGTGCCGCCCGTCGGCGGCGAAGGCGAGCGCGAGCACCGGGCCGATGTGGACGGCGTACGGCAGGCCGAGCGGCGACCGGAAGGCGGCGTCCCAGAGGCGGACCTCACCGCTCGTGCCCCCGGTGGCGATCAGCCGCCCGCCGGGCGCGTAGGCGAGCGCCACGACGTCGTCGAACCGGCCCTTCTCCGGCGCGAGCGTGCCGGTCCGCCGCAGTGTGCGCGCGTCCCACAGGCCCACGCCCGCCTCGTGGAAGCCGGTGGCGATCGTCGCGCCGTCCGGGCTGAAGGCGATCGACCGCACGCCGTCGAGCACCGGGCCGAAGGGACGGCCGGTGACCGTGCCCGCGGTCAGGTCGACCAGGGCGGCGTCCCGCCCGCCGATCGCGAGGACCCGGCCGCCGGGACCGACCGCCATGACGTCCCATCCGCTCCTGCGCGGCACGGAGACCTCCGCACCGCTGGACAGGTCCCACACCCGGACGGGCCCGTACGCACCGTCGACGGGCGCCGCGGCGAGGACCCGGCCTCCGGCGGCCAGCCCGCCCACGGACGCGGCCCCCGCGATCGGGAACCGGCGGAGCAGGCGGCCGTCCGCCACGTTCCACAGGCTCACCGTCGCGGCGTCGCCCGAGGCTCGCGTGCCGTCCGGGCGGGACGCGGTGGCGAGCGCCCGGCCGTCCGGGGCGAAGGCGAGCGCCCCGGCGGGGACGCCGCCGAGGGACGGCCCCAAGCGGACCCCGGCGGCCGGGTCCCACAGCAGCGGGCCCGTCCGGCCCGGCGCGACGGCGAGCGTCGCCGCGCCAGGGGCGAAGGCCGCGGCGACGGCCGAGGGAGCGACCGCCGTCGAACGGGCGCCCGCCGCCGCGTCCACCGTCGCGACCCGGCCGCCGCTCAGCAGGTAGCGCAGGACCGGGCCGCCCGCCGCGCCCGGCGCGACCCTGATGTCCGGCATTCCGGTGGTGTCCTCCGGCGTGGAGTAGGCGATCAGGCCGCCGTCGTCCGCGCTCCACAGGCCGATCCCGGTGCGGTCGAAGGTCAGGACGAGGCGGCCGCCGTCGCCGTACGCGAGCCAGACGGCGGAGGCGCCCTCCAGCACGGGGCCGCGGCGGCGGCCGGTGGACAGGTCCCAGAAGCGGACGTCCCCGCCCTTGCCGACCGCGAGGGTGCGGCCGTCGGGACCGAAGGCGACGGCGTCGGCGCGCCCGCCCTCGGGGGCACGGAGCCTGCGCGCGCCGCCGGAACGCCCGGCCGCGAGCTCGTACAACCGGAACCGGCCGTCCTCAAGCAGCACGGCGGCGTGCCGTGCGGAGACCGCGATGCCCGCGACCGGCTCGTCGCGCACGTCCAGCAGTTCGGCGCCGCCGAGCGCGTCCCAGACCTGGCCACGGCGGCCGGGCGCGAGAACGGCGAGCCGCCTGCCGTCCGGGCCGAAGGCCATCTCCAGCGCGCCGTTCCCGAACGGCGGCCCGAGCGGGCGGCCGCTGCCCGGGTCCCACACGCGCAGCGCGCCGCCGCTCGCGACCGCGAGGCGGCGGCCGTCGGGGCTGAGCGCGACGGCGCCGGGGGCCGGCCCGATGCCCTGAACGCTCCCGGCCACGCGCTGCGCGGTCACGTCCCACAGGACCGCCCGGCCGGCGTCGGCGACCGCGAGCAGGCGGCCGTCCCCGCTCAGGTCGAAGCGGGCGCCCGCGGTGACGGGCGGCGGCGGGTCGACCCGCCGCAGGGGCTGGGCGAGCGAGCTGTAGAGGGCCGCCCGGGCCTCGGGCACCCCGGCCAGCCGCCACGCGGCCACGCTCAGCGCCATCGCCCGCGCGGGGTCGGACGAGCGCGAGGTCTCGGCCAGGGCCGCGAGCCGCCGGGCGACGGCCACGTCCCGCTGCCGCTCCGCGGACGCCTTCTGGTCGAGGGCCAGCCCTGCCGAGGCCCCCGCGACCACCACGAGCACGGCGAGCACGGCGGTGAGGCGCCGCCGCCTCCGGGCGCGGACCCGGGCGAGCGCCCTGGACTCGTCGAGGAACGCCTTCTCCAGCGTGTTCAGCGTGACGTGGTGGCGCGTGGTCGCCGCCCAGCCGAGCGCGGTCTCCAGTGCCGTCCCCTGGTAGAGGTCGCCTGGACGCCGCCCGTGCCGGTCCCACAGGCGGGCGGACTCGGTCAGCGGCCGCTGCACGCGCAGGCCCGCGCGTTCCGCGTCGACCCACCCGTGCAACCGGGGCCAGGCCCGCAGCAGCGCGGCCGCGGCGAGCGCGACCGTCTCGCCGTCTCTGACGACGAGATCGGCGCGGGCGAAGCCGGACAGCACCCGGGCGGCCGTCTCCCGGTCGACCACGCCGTCGAGGAGCTCGTCCTCCGGCACCCGCCGGGGCAGGTCGTCGCCGCCCTCCCCCGGCGCGACCATCCGCAGCATGATCCGCGGCACCAGCGCCTGGTCGGCCGGGGTGAGCGCGCCGTACGCCTCCTCGGCCACGGTCGCGAGCGAGGGTGGCGCGAGGGTCCGGGACGGCCCGGTGCCTTCTGCCCTACGGGTGCCTTCTGCCCTACGGGTGCCCTCGGCCGTGCGGGTGCCCTCCGCGAGCAGCGCCTCGCGCCTGCCGTACGGCGACGAGTGCCCGAGCAGCGTCGCGAGCAGGGCGGCCGCGTCGGGCCTGGCCTCGGGGTTCTTGTCGAGCGCCCGGGCCACCAGGCCGCGCAGCGGCTCCCGCAGCGCGGTCAGATCAGGCTCGCTCGCCAGGATGCGGTGCAGCAGGGCCGCCACCCCCGTGAGCGCGGGCCCCGGCGGGCCGGGCGCGCCGCCGTGCGACGACGGCGGCGTGGTCCCCCCGGCGAACGGCTCCCTGCCGGTGGCGGCGAACAGCGTCACCGCCCCCCAGGCCCAGATGTCGACGGCCGGCCCCGCCCGCGCCCCGATCACGATCTCCGGGGCCATGAAGGCCGGCGTGCCCGCGACGTGCCCGGTCGTCGTCAGCGACATGTCGGCGGTCCTGGCGATGCCGAAGTCGATGACGCGCGGGCCGTCCGGGCCGATCAGCACGTTGTCCGGCTTGAGGTCGCGGTGGATCACCGACGCCTCGTGGATGGCGGCCAGCGCCGTCGCGATGCCCGTGGCGAGGCGGTGCAGTTCCTCAGGTCCGTACGGCCCGCTCCGCGCGACCGCCGCGCGCAGGCTGGGCCCGGCGACGAACTCGCTCACGATGTACGGCCGGGGGCCCTCCAGGTCGGCGAAGACGACTCTGGCCGTGCAGAACGGCGCGACCCGGCGCGCGGCGTCGACCTCCTTGGCGAACCTCGCCCGCGCCTGCTCGTCCTGCGCCCCGCCCGCCGCGCGCAGGACCTTGACGGCGACCCGCTGCCCCGCCTCGTCGTACGCCTCGTAGACGACGCCCTGCCCGCCCTCGCCCAGGCGGCCGGCGAGCCAGTAGCCGCCGATCCTGCGCGGATCGCCGGGGAGCAGGACGGTCGCCATCCGGACCTCCCGACAGCAGCGGACCGCTTGCCCCGATCGTGCTACGGGCGCCCGCCGCCGCCAAGACCGCTGGGGCGATCCGCACCTCGGCGAAGGGCCGGCTCACCTGTTCCGGTGATGCGCGAGCAGCCGGGTGAGCAGCCGGGTCAGCGTCTGCCTGTCCTCGGCCGTGAGCGGTCCGAGCAAATCGTCCTGCACCTTGTCCAGCGCCCGGTCCATCCGTCGCAGTTGCGCGTCACCGGCCGGGGTGAGCGCCACGATGTTGCGCCTCCGGTCGTCCGGGTCCGGCGTCCGCTCGACGAAACCCCGCTCGACAAGCTGGTTGATCGCCGCCACCACGTCGCTGCGGTCCATGGCGCTCCGGCGGCCCAGCTCGGCCTGGCTGGCCGCCCCGAACTCGTGCAGCGCGGCCAGAAGCCGGTAGTGGTACCCGCGCGCGCCCACCTCGCCGAAGCCGTCGGACGCCATCCGGTGGGCGTGCACCGCTAGCTGGGTGAGCAGCCAGCTCGGCTTCGAGGTCAGGCGTGCGGGTGTCTCCTCCACGACAGCCACCCTACATCGTTGGCGTCGCCAACCAATCTCTGTATAGTTGGCGGAACCAACGTTGGCGCAGCCAACAAACGACCACTCCCCCGAAGGCAAAGCACATGATCGAGCCCTTCCGTATCGACATCCCCCAGGCCGACCTCGACGACCTGCGCGACCGGCTCTCCCGCACCCGCTGGCCCAACGAGGTCGCCGGCGCGGGCTGGGACTACGGATTCCCGCTGGCGCGGCTCAGGGAGCTGGCCGAACACTGGCGCACCGGCTACGACTGGCGCGCCCACGAGGCGGAGCTCAACAAGCTGCCGCATTACGTCACGGAGATCGGCGGCCAGAACGTCCACTTCGTCCACGTCCGGTCCGCGCGACCGGACGCGCTCGCGCTGATACTCACCCACGGCTGGCCCGGTTCGTTCCTGGAGTTCCTCGACGTGATCGAGCCGCTGTCGCGCGACTTCCACCTGGTGATCCCGTCCATCCCGGGGTACGGCTTCTCCGGGCCGACCCACGAACGCGGCTGGGACATCGTCAGGGTCGCGCGGGCCTGGGCCGAGCTGATGCGCCGCCTCGGGTACGAGCGCTATGGCGCGCAGGGCGGCGACTTCGGGTCGGGCATCTCACTGGCGCTCGGCGCGGTGGCGCCCGGCCAGGTCGTCGGCGTGCACGTCAACTACCTGCCGACCCGGCCGGTCCCCGACGCCGGCCTCCGGCTCTCGGAGTCGGACGAAGCCCGGCTGGACAAGGTCCGGCACCTGATGGCGAACCGCCCGCCGTACCAGGCCCTGCAGGCCACCACGCCGCAGACCATCGGCTACGCGCTGACCGACTCGCCGGTCGGCCAGCTCGCCTGGATCGCCGAGCGCTTCGCGCAGTGGACCGATCCCCGCTCGCCGATCAGCGACGAGCGCGTGCTCACCAACGTGTCGTTGTACTGGTTCACGGCCACCGCGGCCTCCTCCGCGCGGCTGCACCGCGAGACCCCTCGGCGGAGCGAGCCCTGCCCGGTGCCGGTCGGCGTGGCGGTCTTCCCGCACGACATCACCCAGTCGGTGCGGCCGCTGGCCGAGCGGTTGTACGACGTCAGGCACTGGTCGGAGTTCGAGCGCGGCGGGCACTTCGCCGCCATGGAGGTGCCGGAACTGCTCGCCGGGGACGTCCGGGACTTCTTCCTCCGGCACCGCGAGCCGGCCGCCTAGATCGCGTCCGGGCCGACGCCGCCCGTGTCCCGCAAGCGGACGCCGAGACGCTCTCCTCGGGAGCATCTCGGCGTCGGAGCCCCGCCAGGCGGAGCGGACGGGCGCCGTCACCCGGCCATGCGGGCGGCCATCTCGACGAGCCGGTTGGCGTAGCCCCACTCGTTGTCGTACCAGCCGAAGACCTTGACCAGCGCGCCGTCCGCCTGGGTGAGCGCGGAGTCGAACACGCAGGACGCCGGGTCACCGACGATGTCGCGGGACACGAGCGGGTCGGTGCTGTAGCGCAGCACGCCCTTCAGCTCACGCTCGGCGGCGTCGGCGAAGGCCCGGTTGACCTCACCTGCCTCGACGGGGCGGGACACCAGCACGGCGAGGTCGGTGAGCGAGCCGTCCTCGACCGGGACGCGCAGCGCGACGCCGTCCAGGCAGCCCGCGAGCTCGGGCAGCACCTCGCCGACCATCCGGGCGGCCCCCGTCGTGGTCGGGACGATGTTCACGGCGGCCGAGCGGGCCCTGCGGGGATCCTTGTGCGGGGCGTCCAGCAGTCTCTGGTCACCGGTGTACGCGTGCACGGTCGTCATGAAGCCGCGGACGACGCCGAAGTTCTCGTGCAGCACCTTCACCATCGGGGCCACGCAGTTGGTGGTGCACGAGGCCATCGAGACGATCTGGTGGCGGCGGGGGTCGTACGCCGCGTCGTTGACGCCGGGGACGATAGTGACGTCCACGCTCTTGCCGGGCGCGGAGACGAGCACGCGGCGGGCGCCGCCCTTGAGGTGGCGCGCCGCGTCGTCCCGGGTGCGGAACCGGCCGGTGGCCTCGATCACGAGGTCGGCGCCGTAGGCGGCCCAGTCGATGTGCGCCGGGTCGCTGTGCGCGGTGACGGGGATGCCGCGGCCGTCGACGTCGATGGACGACGCGCTCGCGGTGACGGGCACGCCGAGGGGGCCGTGCGTGGAGTCGAACTTGAGCAGGTGGGCGAGCGTCGCCGCGTCCGCGAGGTCGTTGATCGCGACGACCTCGATGCCCATGGGCAGCGCGCGACGCAGCACCGCCCTGCCGATCCTGCCGAAGCCGTTGATGCCGATCTTCATGGTGATCCTCCTCAGCGCTGGCTGTGCTGCGATCGTCCCTCTCCGCCGCAGACCGCCGTAGGGCCGTAAGGGCCGCGAGCAGAGGCGAAACAGCCTTCGCCGGCGGGCCTTCCGCCTCTCCGCCCCCGCGCGCCGGCGGCGGTGGGATGGGGAGGCGTACGAGGAGGAAGAGATGCGTGTGAAGGTGGCCGAGGTCATGGCCCGCGACGTCACGGTGGTGGAGAGCGGCACGCCGTTCAAGGCGGTCGCCCAGGCGCTGATCGCGGCGGACGTGGGAGCCGTCTGCGTGGTCGGCCCGGATGGGCGGGTCTTGGGCGTCGTCACGGACGCCGACCTGCTGCTCAAGGAGGAGTTCAAGGATCAGTACCCCCACGAGGGCTACCGGCCGCCGCTGCGGGCGCGGCTGCGCCACCTGTTCGGCAGGGAGGGACGCGGCGGACGCGCGAAGTCACGCGGCGACACCGCCGCCGAGTTGATGACGACGCCCGCCGTCACGGTCGGCCCCGGCACCGCTGTGGTCTTCGCCATCCGGCTCATGGACGAGCACGGCGTCACGCACCTGCCGGTCGTCGGGGCCGACGGCGCCCTTGAGGGCATGGTCGGCCGGCACGACCTGCTGCGGGTCTTCACCCGCCCCGACGCCGACATCGCCCGCGAGATCGCGACCGACGTGCTCGGCCGCTCCCTGTTCAGGGACATGAGCGCGGTGGACGTGACGGTCGACCAGGGCGTCGTCACGCTGGCCGGCCACCTGCGCTGGCGCAGCGACGCACAGGCCGCCGCCCGCCTGGCGCGCGGCGTCAACGGCGTCGTCGACGTGGTCGACCACCTGGAGTGGGAGGAGGACGACACCCACACCTGGCGCCACCGCTGACGGGCCGGGCCGAAGGTCCCACGATCACGGGACTTCGGGGGGCACGCGGCGTGCCGTACGGCACCAGCGGCGGGGGTGGCGAACGCGGTTTCCTTGAAATGTCAAAGAGAGAGCAAAGACGCGAAGTTACCGAAAGGGGCCGGTCATGGCCATCACCGAAGGGCGCAACCAGAGGAACCACCACCTCTACGACGCCGCTCCCCCCGCCGCGGTCACGGTCCCCGCCCCCCGCGCGCACACCGAGACGCTCCCCGCCGGCACCGAGCCCCAAACCACCCAGGGCCCCGCACGGTTCGCCTGGGCCGCCGCCCGCATCGCCCTCGGCTGGGTGTTCCTGTGGGCCTTCCTGGACAAGATGTTCGGCTTCGGCTTCGCCACCCCCGCCGCCAAGGCCTGGATCAACGGCGGCAGCCCCACCACCGGCTTCCTCAAGGGCACCGCCGACAACACCCTCGGCGGCCTGTTCAACGCCCTCGCCGGACAGCCCTGGGTCGACTGGCTGTTCATGACCGGCCTGGCCGGCATCGGCACCGCGCTCATCCTCGGCATCGGAATGCGCATCGCCGCCACCACCGGCACCCTGCTCCTGCTGATGATGTGGGCCGCCGCACTGCCCCTCACCACCAACCCCTTCATGGACGACCACATCGTCTACGCCATCGTCCTCATCGGCCTCGCCCTCGCCAACGCCGGCAACACCCTCGGACTCGGCACCATCTGGACCAACACCACCCTGGTCCGCCGCCTCCCGATCCTCAAGTGAACCCACGGGGTCTCACGGCCCATCGACTCCAGTGCCCGCCCCGGCTGCCCGGGGGCGGGCACTGGCGCGTTTCCGGTCCCGCGCCCCCGGCGCCGGGCCTTCCCTTCTCTCGGGCGACCTTCTCTGGCGACGGCCCTCGATCGGCGATTGACGGAAAAACCTGTATTACCTACTGTGTTTATAGGTTTGCGGTCGTCAGCTCGTCGGGCCGAGACGTCAGGAGTCCCCGTGACCAAGCAGATCCATCTCGCCGCGCACTTCCCCGGCGTGAACAACACGACGGTCTGGTCCGACCCCGCGTCGGGCAGCCAGATCGACTTCGACTCGTTCCGCCATCTGGCCCAGACGGCCGAGCGCGGGAAGTTCGACTTCTTCTTCCTCGCGGAGGGACTGCGGCTGCGCGAGGCGAAGGGGCGCATCCACGACCTGGACGTCGTGGGACGCCCCGAGTCGCTCACGGTCCTGTCCGCCCTGGCCGCCGTCACCACGCACCTGGGGCTCGCCGCGACCGTCAACTCCACCTTCAACGAGCCGTACGAGGTGGCGCGACGGCTCGCCACGCTCGACCACCTGAGCGGCGGCCGGGCCGCGTGGAACGTGGTGACCAGCTTCGACGCCTTCACCGGGGAGAACTTCCGCCGGGGCGGCTTCCTCGACGAGGCCGACCGCTACACCCGGGCGGAGGAGTTCCTGCGCACCGCGAGGGAGCTGTGGGACTCGTGGGCGCCCGACGCGGTGGCCGCGGACCCGGCGTCGGGGTGGTTCCTCCGGCCCGGCGGCGTCACTCCCTTCCGGCACCAGGGCCGGCACTTCGACATCTCAGGGCTGTTCAGCACGCCACGCGGACCGCAGGGCCATCCGGTGATCATCCAGGCCGGCGACTCCGACGAGGGCAGGGAGTTCGCCGCGTCGTCGGCCGACGTGATCTTCAGCAGGCACAGCAAGCTGGACGAGGGCCGCGCCTTCTACCGGGACGTCAAGCGCAGACTCGCCGCCTACGGACGGCGGCCCGAGGACCTGAAGATCCTCCCCGCGGTGACGTACGTGCTCGGCGACACCGACGCCGAGGCCCGCGAACGGGCCGTGGAGATCCGGCGCGCGCAGGTCAGCCCGCAGACCGCCATCTACTTCCTGGAGGCCGTGTGGGGCCGCGACCTGTCGGGATACGACCCCGACGGCCCGCTGCCCGACGTCGAGCCCGACCTGGACGAGGGCGTCGCCAAGGGACACGCGGCGTTCCGCCGCGACCGCGGCGAACTGGTGGCCAAGTGGCGTGCCCTCGCCGCGGAGAAGAACCTGTCGATCAGGGAACTGGCCATCGAGGTCTCCGCACCGCAGACCTTCATCGGCACGCCGCGCGCGGTGGCCGACGAGATCGACCACTTCGTGCAGACCGACGCGGCCGACGGCTTCATCTTCGTGCCGCACCTGACCCCCGGCGGGCTGGACGACCTGGTCGACAAGGTGGTCCCCCTGCTGCAGGAGAAGGGCGTGTTCCGGGCCGACTACACCGGGCCCACGCTCCGCGACCACCTCGGCCTGTCCCCCCGCACCCCGAACCGTACCGAGGAGAACCGATGACGCTGCATCTCGCCGTCGCGCTGGACGGAGCCGGCTGGCACCCGGCCGCGTGGCGCGCCGAGGGCGCCCGGCCCGACCGGTTGTTCACCCCCGGCTACTGGGCCGATCTCGTCGTGGAGGCGGAGCGCGGCCTGCTCGACTTCGTCACCTTCGAAGACGCGCTCGGCCTCCAGTCGTCCCGTCCCGGCGAACCCGACGAGCGCCTCGACCAGGTGCGCGGACGGCTCGACGCGGTGCTGATCGCCTCGCGGGTCGCCCCGCTCACCTCGCGCATCGGTCTCGTCCCGACCGCCGGCACGACCCACACCGAGCCGTTCCACGTCGCCATCGGCATCGCCTCGCTCGACCACGTCAGCCGCGGCAGGGCCGGGTGGCGGCCCCAGGTCTTCGCCCGCCCTGACCAGGTCGCCCACTTCGGCCGCCGCCCGCCGTTCCCCGCCCTGGACCGCTCCCCCGACCGGGATCCCGCCCTCCTCGATCACCTGCGGAACCTGTTCGGCGAGGCCGCCGACGTGGTCGAGGTGATCCGCCGGCTGTGGGACAGCTGGGAGGACGACGCCGAGATCCGCGACGTGGCGACCGGCCGTTTCATCGACCGCGACAAGCTGCACTACATCGACTTCAGCGGCGACTGGTTCAGTGTGAAGGGCCCCTCGATCACGCCGCGCTCCCCCCAGGGCCAGCCGCTGGTCACGTCCCTCGCGCACAGCGAGCTGCCGTACGAGTTCGCGGCGAAGGCGTCCGACGTCGTGTACGTCACGCCGCGCGACCGGGAGGACGCCGCGGCGATCGTCGAGAGCGTCCGGGCGGCGGAGGCCGCCGCCGGCCGCACCGAGCCGCCCCTGCGGATCTTCGCGGACCTGGTGGTCTTCCTCGACGCCCACGACGCGGCCGGCCGCAAGGCGCGGCTGGACGACCTCGACGGCGCCGAACTCGAATCGGACGCCCACGTCTTCACCGGCACCCCGGAGGAACTCGCCGCGCTGCTGCTCAACTGGCGCGACGCCGGGCTGGCGGGATTCCGCCTCAGGCCGGGCGTGCTGCCCCACGATCTGGCCGCGATCACCCGCGGCCTGGTGCCCGAGCTGCAGGCGGCGGGCGCGTTCAGGACCGCGTACGACACCGGGGACCTGCGCGGCCGGCTCGGCCTCGCCCGTCCCGCCAGCCGCTACGCGAAGGCGTCATGAGCGCCGCGTCCAGCACGATCAGGCTGTTCACCGCGGTGACCACGCTGAGCCTGCTCGACCCGGTCCGTCCGGGAGCGGTGGGAGCACCACGGCCACGACCCGGCCGACGGGCTGACCGGCGCGCAGCACCGGGCGTCGCTCGAACTGTTCGATAGCGGCATCGCCCCCGTCCTGCGCAAGGAGATGCCCAGCAGGCCGTTCCCCACCGGAGGTCCGTCATGACCCGCCTGTCCGTCCTCGACCTCGCCCCCATCCCGTCCGGCGGCACCGCCAGGGACGCCCTGCGCAACACCGTCGACCTCGCCCGCCGGGCGGAGGACGCCGGATACCACCGCTACTGGCTGGCCGAGCACCACCTCACCCCAGGCGTGGCGAGCGCCGCGCCGGCGGTGCTCATCGGCGCGGTGGCCGCGGCCACCCGGCGGATCCGGGTCGGCTCCGGCGCGGTCCAGCTCGGTCACCAGACCCCGCTGACCGTCGTGGAGCAGTTCGGCACGCTCGACGCTCTCCATCCCGGCCGCATCGATCTGGGGATCGGCCGCTCCGGGCAGCGCGCCCGCGAGTTGCGCGAGGCCCCGCCCGAGCCGGCCGCCCCCGCGGCGGCGCGTACGGTCAAGGGCCTGCTGATCCCGCCGCCGTTCTCGTTCACCCCGGCAATCACGCAGGCGCCGATCTTCGCGCTGGCACTGGCGCTGCTGCAGCAGCCGGGAGCCCAGAGCCCCGACTTCGCCGAGCAGGTCGACGACATCGTCGCGTTCCTCTCCGGGAGCTACCGCTCCGACGACGGCCACGAGGCGCACGCCCAGCCCGGGGAGGGCGCCGAGCTGGAGCTGTGGGTCCTGGGCAGCAGCGGGGGCCAGAGCGCGCAGGTCGCGGCCGAGCGCGGGCTGCCGTTCGCGGCGAACTACCACGTGAGCCCGGCCACCGTGCTGGAGGCGGTGGACGCCTACCGCGACGCTTTCAAGCCCTCGCAGGCGTATCTCGCCCCCCACGTCATGGTGTCCGCCGACGTCCTGGTCGCCCCCACCGAGGAGGAGGCCCGCCGCATCGGCGAGCCGTACGGGCTGTGGGTGAGGAGCATCCGCACCGGCGCGGGTGCGATGAAGTACCCCTCTCCGGAGGAGGCGTCCGCGCACGAGTGGACCGAGGACGACAGGGCCCTCGTCGCGGACCGGCTGGACACCCGGTTCGCGGGCACGCCCGAAAAGGTGGTGGAGGGGCTGCGGGTGCTGAAGGAGGCGACCGGGGCCGACGAACTCCTCGTCACCACGATCGCGTACGACCACGCGGACCGAGTCCGGTCCCAGGACCTGCTCGCGGAGGCGTGGGCGGACGCCGGCGTCTGACGGACATCGCACCGCAGCGAAAGGCCTGGGCGGTTCGGACCACGCCGGGGAGCCCGCAGGCCCGTCGGCACGCGCCGGTGCGGCCCCAGAGCGGGAGGGTGACCCCCTGGGACAACTCTGTCACGCGTGCTTCCCCGTGAGCGCCTCGCGTCCGTGCGGCTCGTCCCAGTCGGCCTCGTGCGGCTCGACCGCGATCCGCGCCGTGCCCTCGCCCTGCCGCGCGGGCCTGGCGCCGAGCCGGAAGGCGGCGAAGTCGGTGGTCTCGCGGAACGCCGGGATCCGGTAGAGGTCGCGGGCGTACGCCCAGAGGTGGCGGTAGGAGGTCAGCGGGCGTTCGGTGATCCCGGCGAGTGGATTGTGCAGCAGGTCGTATCTGACCAGGACCACCCAGAGCTGCACGTCGGACTCGGTGAGGCGGTCCCCGAACAGGTACCTCCGGCCGGCCAGGCGGGCGTCGAGGCGGTCCAGCGCGGCGGCCACCCCGGCGCGCCGCCGCTCGTACTCCTCCTGGGTGGCGGCCCTGGCGACCAGGTGCACGCCCTGGCTCAGGTCGCGCGCGATCTCCTCGTCCAGGGCCTCGATCGCGTCGCGCAGGTCCGCGGGGTAGAGGTCCTCGGTCGCCCATTCGGCGAACGCGGTGCCGAGGTCGACGGGGATCCGCGCGAAGTCGTTGCTGACGATCCGTTTCGTCCGCCGGTCCCACAGCACCGGCACCGAGATGTGGCCGGGATAACCGGGCTCGGTGGCGTCGTACGCCTCGGCGAGCAGCGTGAAACCGTTGACCGGGTCGGGCCCGCGCCTCTCCCGGAACGCCCAGCCGCGCGCGTCGCGGTCGTCGTCGACGTAGGACACCGACACGACGTCCCGCAGCCCGGCCAGGTCGCGCACGATGACGGCGCGCTGCGCCCACGGGCACGTGTACGAGGCGTAGAGGTGGTAGCGGCCGGGCTCGGCGGGGTGGCCGCCGTCGGCGGCGATCCTGCCCCCGAAGGGATAGAGGGGTCCCGGCCGGTCGGTCCTGCCCGGCCCGTACGGGCCGTGGGCGGCGACGTCGGCGGGACTCGCGTACGCGGGCGCCTGAGTGGTCATGGGACCTCCTTGCGGTCATGAGCCGGATGGTGAGCCGAGTGGTGCGCCCGGTGACGGAGCGAGTGGTCGGCCGGGGTCACCCGAGGATCCGGGCCGCGCCGAACCCGGCGGGCAGTTCGCCGCCGGTCGCGAAGCGGCCGGGCCCGAAAGCGGCGAGGCGGGGATCGGGGTCGTCCAGGAGCATCCGGGCGACGTGGTCGCCCCAGGCGGGCGCGAGCTTGAAGCCGTGCCCGCTGGTGCCCGCGTCGACGAACAGGTGCTCACCGGCCCGGCCGACGACCGGCTGCCAGTCGGGGCTCACGTCGTAGAGCGAGGCCCAGCCGCCGGCCACCGTGGCGCGGCGGCGCGCCGCGGAGCGGGCGGCGGAGGCCGCGGCGAGCCGGTTCAGCTCGCCGGCGAGCGGGCCGGGGAAGTCGTCGGGGTCGGCGGCGGAGGCCGGGACGACCCCGCCGGTGAGGTACTGGGTGCGGGGCTGCGGGGTCGTGTAGTAGCCGCCAGGAATGTCGATCAGGACGTGCGGCACGATCTCGGCACCGTCGGCGGGGTCGTGCTCGGACACGGCGACGACGTGCCGTTCCACGGTCAGCGGCAGGTACACGCCGAGCGGCCACAGCAGCGGCGCGGTCCACGGCCCGGCCGCCACGAGCAGCCGTCCGGCCCGGTGCACCGCGCCGTCGGACGTGGTCACCGCCGCCCCGCGGGGCTCCTCGGCGAGCGCGACGACCGGCCTGTGTGTGTGGAACACCGCACCGTGGCGCCGCGCCGCCGCGGCCAGCCCGGTCGTCGTCGCGTACGGGTCCGCGTAGCCGGCGTCGGCCTCCCAGACCGCGACGGCGACGCCGTCCAGGTCCAGGTGGGGCAGGCGGGCGGGCAGCGCGTCGGCGGCGACCAGCTCGCTGGTGACCCCGAGCGAGCCGAGCCGCGCGGCGGTCTCGGCGGCCGCGGCGACGTCGCCGGGGCCGTGCAGGTAGAACGCCCCGGTCCGGTGGAACCCCGACTGGTGCCCGCCGGTGTGCTCCTCGAACCGGGCGAGGAACGCGATGCCGTCCCGCGCCGTCTCTGCCAGGAAGGGATCGGTGTAGTAGGCCCGGCAGATGCCGCCCGACCTCCCGGTGGGGCCGCCAGCGACCGGCCCCTTGTCGAACACGGCCACGGACACGCCGCGCCTGGCCAGGTGGAAGGCCGCGGCCGTGCCGTGCACCCCGGCCCCGACGATCCCCACGTCGTACGTCATGCGACGGCCTCCCCATCCCACAGGGAGCCGAGCGCGGCGGTGACTGATCGGACGCCTGGGGACATCGGATGGCCAGCCTTTCGGTGTTCCGTGCCGGTGGTTCTAGACGAGGCGGCCGGGGTGCGGCTCGCCCGCCACCGCGGTCACCTGCGGAGCGACCCGGTCCGCCCAGTCGGTGAGGATCCGGTCGAGCTCGGGGATCTCGGCCTCGAGCAGCGCCAGTCCGGGAGTCGGCACGAACGCCCCCAGCTCGACCAGCAGAGGGCGCAGGTGCAGTTCGACGGCCAGTGCGTGCCGGGGGGCGCCCATGACCATCAGCGGCAGCGCCACCGTCCCGGCCAGTGCGCCGCCGGGGAGCCGGTCGAGGAACGCCTTGAGCAGGCCGGTGTAGGTGGCCTTGTACGTGGGGCTGGCCACCACGAGCACCCGCGCGCCCGCCGCCAGTTCCAGCGCGACCTCCACTGTGGGTGAGGGGCCGGCGGTGAACAGGTGCGGGCCGATCGCGGACAGGTCCACGACCTCGGGCGGCGCGTCGTGCCCGATGCGGCGCCCCAGCGCCTCGGCCGCCGCCACCGCCGCGAGGTGCGTTCTGGAACCGCCCCGCGGGTTGCCGACCAGCGCCACGACAGGGCTCATGACGCCACCTCCCTGTCCCGCGCGCCCGCGGTGGGGCGGGCGGGTGCGGTAGGCGGCTTTTCACGGAATGTGCGGGTGGTCACGGGATGTCCTCCAAGTGGCGACGACGCTCGGCGTGGAGCGGACGCGGGTTCACGAGTGGGCGATGAAGCGGCCGAACCGGCCCTGGTGGTACAGCAGCGGGCGTCCCTGCGCACGCACCTCGGCCCGGGTGACCAGGCCCACGACGAGGACGTGGTCGCCCACGCCGACCCGCTCGTACGGCAGGCAGATCAGGTGGGCGGAGACGTCCTCCAGCAGCGGCGCCCCGAGCGGCCCCGGCCGCCACCGGGTGGGCTCGGCGAACCGGTCGATGCCCTTGCGCGCGAAGCGGGCTGCGAGGTCGGCCTGGTCGCTGGCGAGGACGTTGACGGCGAAGTGGTCCGCCGCACGGAGGGACGGCCAGGTGGTGGACGCCTGGTCCACGTAGAAGGAGACGAGGGGCGGGTCGAGGCTGACGGAGGAGAACGAGGTGGCGGTCAGCCCCACCGGCACTCCCCCGCTCCGCGCGGTGATGACGACGACTCCCGCCGCGTGCACCGCGAGGGCCCGCTTGTAGTCGTCGCCGCCGAGGGCGGGGCCGAGCAGAGTCTCCGTCATGGCGAACCTCCGGTTGGTCGCGGCTGTTCTGGGGGCGATCGCGCGGGCCGGCGGCGTCACGGCACGCGGGATCGGGGATGTGATGGCGGCGGGGCCGGGCGTGAGAGGGTCACCGCCCGGTCCGGGAGGGGGCGCCGCCGAGTCCGGCGGCGGCCCCCATCGGCACGGATACGACGGAAGTTCCACAGTCATGGACACTGCGCGCTTGCGACGTGGCCGTAGTCCACGCTCGTACGCCGGGTCAGACGAACGCCCTGGCTCATACCGCAAACGTACGATCGGACAGGGCAAAAGTCAATATTTCCTACCAGCTATACATAAAATTACCCGCGAGCCCTCGGTCAGGTCACGACGACGGGGTGGCGCACCACCGCGTCGAAGGCGTAGCCGAGGGCGTTGCGGGCCGCCGTGCCGGGCTGCACGGCCCCCGTCTCGTCGGTGGCCCGCGCGAGCAGCCGCAGGCCGCCCGGCTCCCGGGGCGTCCACGGGAAGGCCCACCGGACCCAGCCACGCGGGTGCCGGTCGTCGCGGAGGCGGACGGGCCGCCACGACACGCCCTCGTCGTCGCTGACCTCGACCCGGACCACCCGGCCGCGGCCCGACCACGAACGGCCGCGCAGCAGATGCTCGCGCCCGGCCTCGAAGCGGGCGGGCCAGGGGAGCTCGAAGGCGCTCTTGACCCCCACGGTGGTCAGCGGCGGCCCGCCGCCGGGCGGGTGGCCGGGGCCGTGCATCCGGTACAGCCGGGTGCTCCAGGGCGACTCGAGCGGCTCCGCCGAGACCTCGATGTCCCCCAGCCACTTGATCGAGGCGACCCCCACCCACCCCGGCACCACGAGCCGCGCCGGATGTCCGTGGTCGGGCGGCAGCGGCCGCCCGTTCATCTCGTAGGCCACCAGCACGTCGTCCAGCGCCTTGGCCACCGGCAGCGGGCGGCGCACCCTCCCCAGGTTCTCCCCCGCCTCCACGTAGTCGTCGTCGAGCCCGCGCGGCATCAGCGCGACCGCCCTGTCGCTCATCCCGGCCCGGCGCAGGAGCGTCGCGAGCCGTACGCCGCGCCAGCGCGCGACGCCCACCGCGCCCAGCCGCCAGGGCGTGCCCGGCGCCTCCTCGCCCTGCTGCTCGCCGTACAGGCGGCGGCCGTTGCCCGCGCACTCGATGAACGCGGTCACCGTCTCGGCCGGCATGCCGAGGATGTCCCGGTAGGTGTAGGAGACCGGCCCGCCGTCCAGCCCGTCACCCCACAGGGTGAGGCGCCAGGCCGCCGCGTCGATCAGCGGTGTGGTCGTGTGGTTGCGGACGAAGAACAGCCCGTCCGGCGTCAGATAGCCGGCACCGCGCAGCGCCTCCCATCGGGTCTCCGCGTTCGTGCCGTGCACGGCGAACAGGCGTGGCGGCAGGGGTTTGCGGATGCCGGGCCGCGTGTGCGGCGCGGCGGGCGCCGCTCGGCGGGGCTCCCCGCCGTACGGCACCGTGGTGGACCGTGTGTCCATGCGCCCTCCTCACCTGGGATGTCAGCCGGCCGGCCTCCGCAGGGCGACGGCCGGCGTCGGAATGGGCGGAAACGGGTTGTCGGGCAGCAGGATCACGCGGCGCGGCCGGTCCGCCTGCCCCGCGGCGTCGAGATGCAGCAGGGCCGCCCCGATCCCCGCCGCTCCGGTCAGGTAGCCGGTGTCGGCCGACACCTCGCCGGGACGGTGCCGCCGGTACGCCTGGTACCAGCGGTAGCCCCTGCCGTCGTAGCCGGTCGCCCGGCCGATCAGGTGGTCGGCGAGCCTGCGGGCGAACTCCAGGTGCTCCTGCTCCCCCGTCGCCGCCCATAACCCCACGAACAGCTCGATCAGCCCCGCGGTGCCGCAGCACTGGCAGGCGACGTTCCACATCCCCGCCGTCTGCCGGAAGGGCGCGCCGGACTCCCTGACGCCCCTGGCCAGCCGATTCACCCACTCCAGGTCGTCGCCGTCGCCGGTCACCCGATGCAGCTCGTAGAACATGCGGGCGATCCCGGCGGATCCCGAGCAGTAGCCCAGATGGTCGGTGACCAGCACGCCGCGCCCGCTCGCTACACCCGCGGCCCGGACGAGGCCCGCGCCCCGGCGCGCCGCGTCGAGGAACGACTCCTCACCCGTCGCGCCGTAGAGGTGGGCGAGGAGGAACGCCGTCCCCGCCGTACCCGCGAGAAAGCCGGGCAGGGCCGCCTCCGCGGGCAGCGCCGGGCACGCCGCGGGCCGCTCGCGGGCGATGGTCAGCCGGGCGATCCGCCGTCCCGCCTCGATCGCCATCTCCTCGTAGGCCGGCACGCCCAGCGCCGCCGCGGCGCGCAGCAACCCCAGGACGACGCCGCCGTCGCCGCGCGGGGTGGGATCCCCCGACCAGCCGATCCCGCCGTCGTCCATCGCGCGGGCGCTCCTGACGATCGTGTCGGCGGCCGCGATCGCCGCGGCCTCGAACCGCTCCTCTCCGAGCACCCAGCCGGCCTCGCTCAGCGCGAGGACGACGCCTGCCAGGCCGTGGTGGAGCGACACGTCCGACTGCCGCCGCCAGGTCGCCGCGAGGCGGCGGGCGCCCGCGCGGGCGTCCTCCAGGTAGGCCTCGTGCCCGGTGCCCGCGGCGAGTTCCAGGAAGAACAGCACGATCCCGGCCGCTCCGGAATGGAGGGACGCCGGGTGGAGTGACGCCGGCCCGCCCCGCGCCGCAGGCCCGCCGTACGGGTCTGGGTTGGCCCGCCATCGTCTCCCGTGCTCGTCGTCGACGGCGGCTCGACGGATCCATCGTCCCGCCATGATCGCGGCCGTCAGCGGCGTGTCCGCACGCTCAGCGGAGGAGCGGGTCGGGTCCGGTCCCATGGTCCCTAGTATCCAACAAACCTGGTAGGTAATAGCAAGTATTGGGCTCCACCGATTTCCCTGCAATCCCTATTGACTTGATAGGTATTTTGGTCTCACAGTCGAGCCGGAACACTCGCACTCCCGAGAAAGGCGTCCGGCGTGAGCGACGAACAACACCCCCCGACCGTCGGCGAGCACACCCGTGCCGCGATCAACGAGGACTGGGCCGCCACCATCGTCGGCCTCGTCCTCCTCGTGCTGGTCATCACCGGCGTGATCCCGACGGGGCTGGTGCCGTGACGAGCGGCGAGGCGGCCGCCCCCGCCACCACGAGCGACACCACGAGCGACACCGCTAGCGCCACCACGAGGACCGCGGCCTGGCAGTGGCCCACCCTGGGCGTCCTCGTCGTCCTCGCACTCGCCGCGGGCACCAGGGCCCTGGAGAAGAACGTGCCCGAGTGGTTCGCGGGCTCCGACCTGGCGAAGGCGATCGAGTATCCCGTCTACGCGATCGCCCTCGGCCTGCTGGGCAACGCCGTCCTCACCGCGACCGGGCTGCGCGACCGCCTGTCGGGCGGCTTCCGCACCGAGTTCTTCATCAAGACCGGCCTCGTGCTCCTCGGAGCGTCCATCAACCTGAAGGTCATCGTCACCGCGGCCGGCCCCGCCGTGCTCCAGGGCATCGTGCTGATCAGCGCGGTGTTCCTGTTCACCTGGTGGCTCGGCGGCCGCCTCGGGCTGGACGACAAGCTGCGGGCGCTGCTGTCGGCCGCCGTGTCCATCTGCGGGGTCAGCGCCGCCATCGCGGCGGCGGGAGCCGTACAGGCCAGGCGCGAGCAACTCGCCTACAGCGCGAGCCTGGTGATCGCGTTCGCCCTGCCGTCCATCTTCGTGCTCCCCGCGCTGGCCTCCGCCTTCGGCCTGAGCCCGGAGGTGGCGGGCGCATGGATCGGCGGCAACATCGACACGACGGCCGCGGTGACCGCCGCGGGCGCCCTCGCAGGCGAGAACGCGCTGGCGGTCGCGACCATCGTCAAGGTCACGCAGAACGCCCTGATCGGTGTCGTGGTGGTCGCGCTGACCGCGTGGTTCGCCTTCCGGATCGAGCGCCGCCCCGGCGCCGAGCGGCCCGGCGCAGGCGAGCTGTGGCGGCGGTTCCCCAAGTTCGTGCTCGGCTTCGTCGCGGCCTCGGTGCTGGCCACCTGGTATCTGTCCACCGTCGGCTCGGCCGAGGGCAAGGCGGTCATCGGCGTCGCCAACGACCTGCGCACCTGGTTCCTCATCCTGGCCTTCGTCAGCATCGGCCTGGAGTTCCGGGTGGCCTCGCTCAAGGAGGCCGGCTGGCGTCCCGTCACCGTCTTCGCCGCCGCCACCGTGGTCAACGTGCTGCTGGCCCTGGGCCTCGCCGTGCTCCTGTTCAGCGGCTTCACCGTCGCCACCTGAACGCGCCTTGCTCGCACCGGCCCGGGCCGGCCCGCCCGGCGAAGCGTCAGCGTCGTGACAGGAGACGCGACAGGCCAAGGCGGCGCGGGCGGCGCCGCCGCGTTCCGGATCCGTCCTCCTCGGGCTCCTCCTCCGGGGCGGCGTCGTCGTCCGGCAGGTCGTACCAGTGCGTGTCGCCGGGGAAAGGGTCCGGGGTCGCGCCGGGCGAATCGGCGGCGTTCCCGGCCGCGAGGTCCGCGGGCGGCTGGGAGGCGGCGTCCGGAAGGGCGCCGCCTGGCGGCGGGGACAGGCGGAGATCGGCCACGGCGGCGCCCCTTCCCTCATTACCTACTCGATAGCCATGGAATTTACCACGCCTCCGGCCGCCTCCGCCCGTGCCGGGTCAGACTCCCGCCGGCACCGTCCCCGCCACGGCAGGGCCGGACCGCACGGCGTCCAGCGCCCTGCGGGCGTAGGCGCGGACGTCGGCGTCGGAGTCGCCGAGGGCGCCGTGCAGGGCCGCGGCCACCTCCGGCCGCGCCGCCCACCCCGACAGCGACAGCACGGCGGCCTTGCGCACGTCGAGGTGGGGGTCGGCCAGCGCCTTCGCCAGCGCGTCCACCGCCAGGTCCGGCGTCGCGCCGGCCAGTCCGCGTGCCGCGCCCACCCGCACCTGCCAGGCCGGGTCGGCCAGCGCCCGTACGACCGTCTCCGCGAAGCCCGGCTCGCCGTGGAGAGCCGGGCCGAGACCGGCGGACGCCTCCAGCGCCGCGGCCCTGACCAGCGGGTCCTGGTCCGCGGCGAGCCGCGCGACGGCGGGGGCGCCGTCGGCCAGGCCGACGATGCCGAGCCCTCTGGCCGCCCAGACGCGCACCTCGCGGTCCTCGTCACCGGCGGCGAGCGCCACCCGCGCCGCGTCGTCGAGCGCGACCAGCCCTCTGACCGCCTCGATCCGCACCCGCGTGTCGGCGTCCGCCAGCGCCGCCTCGAACAGACCGGCGTCACCGAGGCGCAGCGCCCGCAGGACGTCGAGCACGGCCGCGCGGACGAGCGGATCCCCCGTCCCGCCGGCGACCGCACCGCCCGCGCGCGCCCCGCCGGCCGCGGCCTCCGCTCCGCCCGCTTCGGAGTAACCGGCGACGGCGCGCAGCGCCGCGCCGAACCCGGCGGTCGCGGGCAGCACCTCGACCAGTTCCCGCAGGCCGGTCGCGGCGGCCCGCCGCACCGTGCCGTGCGGGTCGGCCAGCGCCCGGGCGAGCGCGCTCTCCACTCCCCTTGGCGCGGTCTCGGTCAGCGTCGCGACGGCCGCCCTGCGGACCTTGGGATCGGCGTCCTCCAGATAGGGGGTGATCTGGTCCAGCGTCGGCTCGCCGTCGGCCAGCCGCAGGAGTTCGAGGATGCGCGGCGAGCGCCCGATCGCCTCCACCGCGAGCCGCCCGCCCGCCCTGCGCCGCGCCGGGCCCGCCGGGCCGCCGTACGCCCCGACCAGGACGGGCTCGGCCTCGCGCGGGGTGAAGCCCTCCACGGGCACGATGTACGGCTCGACCGGGCGCTTGACGAACTCCATCGCCCCGTCGGCGTTCTTGCGCAGGTTGAGGTGGTAGAGCCACTCGTCGTCGTCGCGCTCGGGCAGGTCGGCGCGCTCGTGGTAGAGGCCCCACCTGCTCTCGGTGCGGACAAGCGAGGACCTGGCGGCCATCTCCGCGCAGTCCCTGATGAACGTCACCTCGGCGCAGCGCATCAGCTCGTGCGGGGTCCTGGCGCCCATGGCCGCGATCTCGTCACGCATCCGCTCGAACGTCTCCACCGCGATGTCCAGCTTCCTCGCGGTCTTCGGCGGGGCGACGTAGTCGTTGACGAACCGGCGCAGCTTGTACTCCACCTGCTGCTGCGGCGGGCCGTCCGGGTCGCGCAGCGGGCGGTAGACCAGCTCGTGCGCGTCGGCGATCTGGTCCTCCGGCAGGCCGTCCGGCGCGCGGTGGTGCTCGGCGGCGTGTGCCCCCGCGAGGTCGCCGAACACGAACGCCCCGATCATGTAGTTGTGCGGCACGCAGGCCAGGTCGCCCGCGGCGTACAGGCCGGGGACGGTGGTGGCGCCGTTCTCGTCCACCCAGACGCCCGAGGCCGAGTGGCCGCCGCACAGCCCGATCTCCGAGATGTGCATCTCGATGTCGTGGGTCCGGTAGTCGTGCCCGCGCCCCGCGTGGAAGGTGCCCCGGGTGGGCCGCTCCGTCGTGTGCAGGATGTTCTCCAGCGCCGTGAGCGTCTCGTCCGGCAGGTGGGTGGTCTTGAGGTAGATCGGGCCACGCGCCGACTCGATCTCCCTGGCCACCTCCGCCATCATCTGACCGGACCAGTAGTCGCAGTCGACGAACCGCTCCCCCTCGGCGTTGACCTGGTAACCGCCGAAGGGGTTGGCGACGTACGCGCAGGCGGGGCCGTTGTAGTCCTTGATGAGCGGGTTGATCTGGAAGCACTCGATGCCGCTGAGCTCCGCGCCCGCGTGGTAGGCCATCGCGTACCCGTCGCCGGCGTTGGTCGGGTTCTCGTACGTGCCGTACAGGTAGCCGCTGGCGGGCAGGCCGAGCCGGCCGCACGCGCCGGTGGCGAGGATCACCGCGCCGGCCGCGACCGTGACGAACCGGCCGGAGCGGGTGTCGAACCCGGCGACGCCGACGGCCCTGCCCCCGCTCGTCAGCACGCGGACCGGCATGACCCGGTTCTCGATCCGCACCTTCTCGCGGATGTCGCGGCGGCGCAGCACCCGGTAGAGGACCTTCTTGACGTCCTTGCCCTCCGGCATGGGCAGGACGTAGCTGCCCGACCGGTGCACCCGGCGCACCGCGTACTCGCCGTGCTCGTTCTTCTCGAACTTCACGCCGTAGCGCTCCAGCCGCCGGACCATGTCGTAGCCGCGCGTGGCCGTCTGGTGGACCGTACGCTGGTTGACCACCCCGTCGTTGGCCCTGGTGATCTCGGCGACGTAGTCCTCGGGCGTGGCCTTGCCGGGGATGACCGCGTTGTTCACGCCGTCCATGCCCATCGCCAGCGCGCCGCTGTGCCGTACGTGCGCCTTCTCCAGCAGGATCACGTCGGCTCCGCGCTCCGCGGCGGTGATCGCGGCCATGGTGCCCGCGGTGCCGCCGCCGACCACCAGGACCTCGCACTCCAGACGCGTGCGGTCG
The DNA here is from genome assembly GCF_012999535.1 of Microbispora sp. H11081. Taxonomy (GTDB): domain Bacteria; phylum Actinomycetota; class Actinomycetes; order Streptosporangiales; family Streptosporangiaceae; genus Microbispora. The sequence goes on along the minus strand of NZ_JABBWV010000012.1, from coordinate 82,254 downwards.
TCCAGGGAAGGGATGTCCACTTTCACAGCTCCTCGATGATGCGGGCCCGCAGCCCGGCGCGGTCGATGTCGGGGGTGCGCGGCTCCGGCACGGGCAGGACGCACGCGATGCCGCCGTGCCCGCCGCGACGTCCGAGCACGACGACCCTGTCCGCGAGCAGCAGCGCCTCGTCCACGTCGTGGGTGACGAAGACGACCGTGGCGAGGGTGCCGCGGAGCACGTCCAGCAGCAGGCGCTGCATCTCGCCCCTGGTCTGCGCGTCCAGCGCGCCGAATGGCTCGTCCATGAGCACGGCGCGCGGCGCGCCCGCCAGCGACCTGGCGAGTTGCACGCGCTGCCGCATGCCGCCGGACAGCTCTCTCGGCAGCCGGTCCTCGCAGCCGGCGAGGCCGACGCGGGCGATCCAGCTCTCGGCCGCCGCCCTGCGCTCCCGCCTCGGCACGCCACGGATGCGCAGCGGCAGTTCGACGTTGCGCCGGACCGTGCGCCAGGGCAGCAGCGCGTCGTCCTGGAAGACCATCGCCCGGGAGGACGACGGCCCGGTGACCGGCACTCCCTCGGCGAGCACCCGGCCGGCGCGCGGCGTCAGCAGCCCCGCGATCGCCCGCAGGACGGTGGACTTGCCCGATCCTGACGGCCCCACGAGCACCAGGACCTCGCCGGGGGTGATGTCGAGGCGCAGGTCGCGCAGCACGGCCTGCCGCCCGTAGCCGAGCGATACCCCGTCGAGCCGGATGGCGAGCCCGGCGTCCGCGCGTGCGGTCTCCATCGCGGGAGTGCTCATCGGGAGCTCCCTTCCGCGTCCTCGCCGACCCTGGGCAGCCACCGGGTGAGCCGCCGGCCGACCAGCTCGATGGCGGCCGAGGTGATCCAGCCGAGCAGGCCGATCGACGCCATCCCAACGAGCACCGCCGGGTAGTCGACCACCGTGTAGGCGTGCCAGGTGCGGTAGCCGACGCCGAACTCCCCGGAGATCATCTCGGCGGAGATCACGCAGATCCAGGCGACGCCCATGCCGACGGACAGCCCGCCGAAGACGCCCGGCAGCGTGCCGGGGAGCACGACGTTCCACAGCACGTGCGCACGCCCGCCGCCCATGGTGCGGACCGCGTCCTCCCACAGCGTCGGCAGCGCCCGTACGGCGTGCCGCGTGCTCACCATGATCGGGAAGAACGCCGCGGCGAACGTGATGAACACGATGCCCTGCTCGTCGCTGGGGAACACCAGGATCGCGATCGGGACGAGGGCGATCGCCGGGATCGGCCGGACGACCTCGATGGGCGGCAGCAGCAGGTCGCCTGCCCACCGGGACCGGGCCACCAGCACGCCCAGGGCGATGCCGGCGACGGCCGCCAGCGCGAACCCGGTGAGGATGCGCATCATGCTCTGGGCCAGGTCGAGGTAGTAGATCGAGGTGCCCAGCTGCCTGCCGAGCTCCGCCGCGACCTCGGCGGGCGAGGGCAGCCGGTCGAACCGCAGCCCGACGCGGGCGTCCGCGGCGGTCAGCCACTGCCACAGCCCGGCGACGACCGCCAGGGAGCCGAGCCTGACCGCCCACCGGCGCGGGCCGGCCGCCCTTCCGCTCCTGGCCGGCTCCGCCTCGGCGGCGTCCGCGGGCCCGGCGGCGGGGGCGAGCGCCGCGTCCAGCGCGGGTGTGCTCATCGCGACGCACCGCCCGCCGCGGCCTTCAGCGCCTCGTCGTAGCCGACGATCTCGGCCTTCTTGTGCTCCTTCACGTACGCCCGCGCGCCGTCCTCGGTGGTGAAGGGCTTCAACCGCTCGTTCTCGGCAGCCGACGGGTCGCGCACCCAGACCGACCTGTCCGCGAACCAGTGCGTCCCCGTGGCCGTGTCGGGCACGTACGCGGCCCGTACGGTCGTGCCGCCGGAGGTGGCGGCGGCGATCTGGCGCAGCAGGCAGGTGGGGGTGGCCGCGGGGCGGAGCGTCTTCTCCCCGGCCAGCCAGACCTCGCCGGCCTTCGCCGGGTCGTCCACGGCGATCCCGCAGGCCTCGTCGGTCCCGGTGATCCTCGCCGCGTTGGCGGTGCTCGCGGCGCCTGCGTCGTAGGAGGCGCCGTACGCCTTCCTGAGGTAGGAGTCGTTGGCGAACCGCGCCACGTCGACCTCGGCGAACTCCGTGCCGATCGACTTCAGGTACTTCTGGTCGTGGTCGAGCGCGGCCAGCAGCCGCGGCTTCAGCGTGACGTCGAACGACGCGATGCCGTCGCGGCCGTTGTAGAGGTAGACGACCTCGGCCGGCAGGCCGGTCGCCTTGGCGACCGCCTCCGCCGCCTCGACGGGATGCTCGTGCAAGTACTTCGTCACGTCGATCTGCGCCCGCAGGAACGCCTCGATCACGTCCGGGTGCTCCTGCGCGTACGCCTGCCGTACGACCACGCCGTGGAACGTCGGCACGTCGAGCGCCGAGCCGTCGTAGACGAGCCGGGCCTGGTCCTGGAAGACGAGCAGCCCCGGCCAGGCCACGAACTGGGCGTATCCCTGCACGCTGCCCGACTGCAGCGCGGACGCGCCGACCGGCGGTTGCTGGTTGACGACCTCCACGTCGGTCGCGGGGTCGAGCCCGGCCCGCTCCAGAGCCTGGACGAGCGTGCCGTGGCCGGCCGAGCCCGTGCTGGCGGAGACCTTCTCGCCCTTCAGGTCGGCCAGCGTCCGCACGTCGGACGACGGGGCCACGACCACCGAGTTCAGCCCGCCGCGCAGGTTGTAGCCGGTGACCGAGACGAGCTCGGTCCGCGCGGTGGGCGCGCCCTGGGTGCGGGAGGCGTTGATGATGAGCGGATAGTCGCCCATCGACCCGATGTCGATCTTCCCGGCCACCATCTTGGCGGTGATCGGGGCGCCGGTGTCGTAGTCCTGCCACTCGACCCGGTATCCGTCGCCGAGGCGCTTCTCGAGGTAGCCGAGGTCGCGCAGCAGCGTCCCCGCCGTCACCGTGTTGATGGTCTTCGACTGGTAGCCGATGACGACCGTCTTCCTGCCGTCGTCGGCGCCGGCGGAGACGGAGCACCCGGCCGCGGCCAGCAGCGCCACGGCGGCGATGATCTTACGCATGCGGAAGTCTCTCTATCGGAGCAGGTAGGGGATGTTCACCGTGACGGCGTCGACGGGGCACCGGTCGGCGCAGGGGCCGCAGTACCAGCACTCGTCCACGTGCATGTACGCCTTGCCGCTGACCTCGTGGATGGCCAGCGAGTCGAGCGGGCACACGTCCACGCACAGCGTGCAGCCCTCGATGCACAGCGACTCGTCGATCGTCACGGGCACGTCGGCACGGCTATTGACCAGGGTCATCGGTGTTCCTCCAAAGATGGCCACGCATGGTGAGGCGGTCGCCGCGGAACCTGACGAACTCCAGGTCGACCGGGCGGCCGTCGGACAGATGGGTGAGCCGCTCGACCATCAGCAGCGCCGTGCCGCGCGGCGCGTCGAGCACGGCCGCGGTGTGGGGGTCGGCGTTCACGGCCTCGATCGTCAGCTCGGCCACGCCGAGCGGCTGGCCCGCGATCCGTTCCAGCAGCACGAAGACGTCGTTGTGCACGAGGTCGGCGTCGAAAAGCGGCTCCCCCACCTCGCGTACGAGGTAGGTCAGGTCGAGCGAGAGCGGCAGCCCGTTGAGCCTGCGCAGCCGCTCCACGTAGACGACGTGCTCGCCCGGCGGCAGGCCGAGCCGCCCGCGGACCGCGGCCGGCGGCGGGATCGTCCCCATCGCGCGGACCTCGTTGGTCACCTCGCCGTGCTCCCTGAGGGTCTCGGCGAGGCCGAGCAGCCGGTGCAGGCCGTGCGGGTACTTCTCGGCGGCGACGGTGGTGCCGACGCCTGGGCATCGTTCGATGAGGCCCTCGTCCCGCAGCAGATCCAGGGCGTCCCTGATCGTGTTGCGGGAGGTCCCGAACTCCCGTGCGAGGGCGGACTCCAGCGGCAGATGACCATCGCCGAAGCCGCCGTGCACGACCTCCCGCCGCAGCAGGTCGGCGACCTGGCGTGCCCTGTCCGCCCGGCGCCGTCTCGCGTCCGCCAACTCCATGAGCCGTAAGCCTACTGTTCAGGTAGGAATATGCGGATAACGGGGGTGTTACGCCACCTCAGGCACGCTCGACACCGCTGTGAGCTGCGGTTTCACCGGGATGCCGCGGACAACCGCCACCCTGCGGACCGACGACGGAGCCCGTGGATCGGTCGCCCGTGGGTGATCGGGCCGCTCGACCAGGCGTACGCGATGGCGCGGGCCCGGTCGCGCAGGCCGAGCTTGTGCGTGCGCACGGCCGAGACCGCCGGTCTGCTCAATGATCAGACTCGTACGGCGGCGCCACACTAAGATCGCGTCCCGTGCTTCCGGACGGGTTATGGCGAATTATCAGGATCGGCGCAGTAGGCCTGGTCCTGGCGGCGGCGGTCGCGGGCCTGGTGCTCGGCGACTCCTGGCTCTGGGTGGCCGTCGAATGGTCGCCTCCGAGCCATGCGGGGTTCTCCGCGCGCGACGGGTTCGACACCCCGACGACGGTGGCGCTGCTCGTGGCCGCCCCGGTGAAGGCCGCCCTCCTGTGGCTGATCCTGCGCGCCCCCGCGCCGGGAGCACTGGACCGCCGGGCGAGGGCGCTGCGCCGGCTGCTGTATCTGGCGGTGGCGTACGCCCTCGTGCTGTGGTATCCGATCACGCTGCTCTCCGACGCGGTGGACGCGGCGTTCCTGCTCGCGCTATGGACCGCGATCGACGTCCTCTACCTGCTCGTCATCCGCTGGCGGTCCCGCCTCCTGCGCGCGGCGGCCGGAGCGGTCTTCGCGGTCGAACTGGTGGGCATGGCCGACGTACTGCTCGACGAACTCGACCTCCCCGAGCTCGCATCGGGCGGCATCGTGGCCGCGGCCCTCGCCCTGGGCGGAGTGGCGGCGACCCTCGTCACCCTCGCCGGGCAGCGGCGCGACGGGCGGTGGAGCCGCGGCACGCAGGCCGCCGGGTGGGCGTCGGTGGGCGTCTACGCACTGGTGATCCCGCTCAACATCTTTTTCGGAAGGATCCCCGGCGGGGGCCATGAGGCGGTGTCGATCACGATGGACGCGCTGGGGCTCGCCGTCACCGTGTGGATGGCGGCGACCGCCCGCGAACTGGCCGCGCAGGACCGCCCGGCGGTGGACCTTCCGCCCGCGCGGCGGCGCCTGCCCCGCGTCGCGGTGGCGGCCGTGGCCCTGCTGCCGGTCGTCGTCCTGATCCACCCGGAGCAGACCCCCCACCTCACCTACACCGGCTGGTCGGCGCCCTGCTTCGACCGGCCACGCTTCGGGGACCTGAAACCGGCGGAACGCGACGCCGCCTTCCTGTGCCGGGCGCGGAACACGGACGGCGGAGTGCCGCCTATGTTCCCCGAGAGCCTGTCGGACCAGGAGATCCTCGCGTACGGGCGGGTGCTGTGCCGTACGAACGATCGCGACGAGCAGAAGGCGATCCTGACGCGGGCCGGGAGCGAGCGGCCCGCCTGGGGCGTGGACCCGTGGGACCTCGTCTACGTCTGCCCGGAGATCGTCGGCGCGACCCACCCCGAACTGCTGCGGTCGACCGCGGAGGCGGAGGCGGCGAACGCCGCCTCCATCGCCGAGGAGAACGCGAAGTGCCGCGACCCGTGGCCCCGGACGAAGGGCGTCGTCCAGGCCACGGCCACCTACTTCCTGTTCGCCGACGGCGACCCCGGCTACCTGGTGTACGACCCGGGCGACGAGGCGGCCGACGAGGCGGCGGAGCAGGCGATGGACAGGATGTTCGACGAGCGTGCGCTCGTCGGGGTGGCCGGCAGCGCGGCGCTCGTCGGGCATATAGAGGACGTCATCGACCTGTGCCTCACGGTGAAGGCCTTCCGCACCCCGCCGCCCCGGCGTACGGCCGGGTGGGAACAGGTCGACGAGGTGCCGATCGTCAGCCGCAGCGGCACGCTCACCGTGCCGGAGATGAGCGAGGACGGAGAGGTGGGCGCGGGCGCCCCGATGCCGAACCTGGCGATCGCGGGGAAGGGCCGCTACCGGGTCCGTGTCTACGTGCGGCTGGGCGGCGCGGGTGAGGAGCACCTGGTCGTCGTGTTCCCCGGCGCGTCGAGGAAGAGGCTCACGCTGAAGCCCTGATCGGATGTCGGCGCCCTGTGGTGGCGCCGCCCTGTGGTTGAGTCCCCGGCTCACTCGGGCAGCCGGGGCACGGCCGCGAGCAACTCCCGCGTGTACGGGTGGCGGGGGCGAAGGAAGACCTCGTGGGCGTCCCCTTCCTCCACCACACGGCCGTCCTTCATCACCAGGACGCGGTCGCTCAGGTGGCGTACGACCCCCAGGTCGTGGGAGATGAACAGCAGCGCCGTCCCGTCCTCGGCCTGGATCTCGGCCAGCAGGTCGAGCACCTGGGCCTGGATCGACACGTCGAGGGCGGAGACGGGCTCGTCGCAGATCAGCACCTCGGGCCGGGACGCGAGCGCGCGGGCGATGGCCACGCGCTGCCGCTGACCGCCGGACAGCTCGCGCGGGCGCCGCCCGAGCAGCTCGGGCGGCAGCCCGACCCGGCCGAGCAGCTCGATCGCCCGCTCCCTGCGTCGCGGCCTGGGCAGTGCGGAGAGCGGGTCGGCGACCAGGCGGCCCACCGTGTGGCGCGGGTCGAAGGAGTCGAGCGGGTTCTGGGCTATCACCTGGACGGCCGGCCGGAGGGGGCGCCGCCGCCGCTCTGGCAGGCCGCTCCACGGGCCTCCCCGCAGGGTGACCTCACCCGCGTCCGGCGCGAGCAGGCCGAGGGCCAGCCGCGCGAGGGTCGTCTTGCCCGATCCGGACTCGCCGACGACGCCGAGCGTCTCCCCCGCGTGCAGGCGGAAGGAGACGTCGTCCACGGCGGTGCGCGAGCCGTACGCCACCGACAGCCCGGTGGCGGCGAGCACGGCACCGCGTGGATCGGCACCGTGCGGGTCGGCCTTTTGGGAGCGGCCCGGCCGGCGCGGCACGGGCGAAGCGGACGGCACGGGCGAAGCGGACGGCACGGGCGAAGCGGAGCGCCTGGGGGACGCGGACGGCACGGCGGCCAGCAGCGCCCGGGTGTAGTCGTGCCGCGGAGCCGTCAGCACCTCCCGTGCCGGGCCGTCCTCCACCACCACGCCGTCCCTCATGACCAGGACGCGGTCGGCGACCGCCGCCACCACGGCCAGGTCGTGGCTGATCATCAGCAGCGCCGTCCCCGCCGCCTTCCTGTCCGCGAGCAGCCGCAGGATCTGGGCCTGCACGGTCACGTCGAGAGCGGTGGTGGGCTCGTCGGCGATGAGCAGCTCCGGCTCCGCCGCGATGGCGGAGGCGATCAGGGCCCGCTGCCGCAGCCCGCCGGAGAGCTGGTGCGGGTGCTGCCGCGCGCGCACCTCGGGGTCCCGGACGCCCACGGCCTCCAGCAGCGCCCTGACGCGCTCGGGGCGGGCCGGGCGGGGCACCACGTCGTGTTCTGCCAGCACCTCGGTGATCTCGGCTCCCACGGTGCGCAGCGGGTCGAGCGAGACCAGGGCGTCCTGCAGCACCAGCCCGGCGAACCGGCCGCGCAGGCGGCGCCACTCGCGCGGGCCGAAGGTCAGCGCATCCCCGCCGCCGACGCGGAAGGCCGACGCCCGCACCCGCGCGCCCGGTCCCGCCAGGCCGATGAGGGCGCGGGCCGTGACGCTCTTGCCCGACCCCGACTCGCCGACCAGGGCGACGCACTCCCCCGGTGCGATCGACAGCGACACCCCGCGTACGGCCTCGACCCCGGAGGCGGGGAAGGAGACGCGCAGGTTCTCCACCGCGACGAGCGGCGCGACGCCGGTGGCTGGGACTGGGGCTGTGGCGGGGCCGGACGCGGAGCCGGCCCGGTTGATCGCGACCTCGGTCATGGTGTCCTTCCCTCGAAACGCCGCTGGAGGTGCCGCCCCGCCACCGTCAGGCACACGACCGACAGGGTGAGGGCCACCCCCGGACTGAACGCCACCCAGGAGGCCACCCGCAGGTAGTCCCGCGACTCGGCCAGCATGGTGCCCCACTCGGGGGCGGGCGGCTGGGGGCCCATGCCGAGGAAGCTGAGGCCGGAGGTGGCGATGACGGCCTGGCCGAGCCCGATCGTGGCCAGCACGGGGACGGGCCCCACGACGTTGGGCAGCACGTGCCTGGCGACGACGCGGGCCCGCGAGTGGCCGAACGTCACCGCCTGCTCGACGTAGCCGGAGCGGCGCACGACGAACGTCTGCGCCCTGACCACCCGCGCGTACGTGGGGATCTGCGCGATCCCGATCGCGGCGACGACGTTCCACGTGCCGGGGCCCGTGATCGCGATCACCAGAAGCGCGAGCAGCAACTCGGGAAAGGTCGACAGGACGTCGAACACCCGGGCCAGCGCCTCGCCGGCCAGGCGGCCCGCCAGCCCGGCGGCCAGGCCGAGCAGCGAGCCCGCGCCCACCGCGAGCGCGGTGGCGAGGACCCCGATGCCGAGCGAGTGACGCGCGCCGTGCACGACGCGGGCGAGCACGTCCCTGCCGAGGTGGTCGGTGCCGAGCGGGTGACCCGCGCCGGGCGGGGCCAGCGCGCGCAGCGGGTCGGCCGCCAGCGGGTCGATCCTGGTGACCAGGCCGGGGGCCGCCACGGCGACGACCAGGACGGCCAGCACGAGCAGCGCGAGTACGAGGCCGGGCCGAAGGCGGACGCCCGGCCGCGCGAGAGGTGCGGCGACGGCCATCACGCGCTCCTGAGCCGGGGGTCGATGATCCGGTAGGCCAGGTCGAGCAGGACGCTGATCGTCACGTAGACCGCCGCGGACAGGATGACGACGGCCATCACGACCGGCATGTCCTTGGCGCTGACGGCCTGCATGGCGACCCGCCCGAGCCCGGGACGGCCGAAGAGCGCCTCGGTGATGACGGCCCCGCCGAGCAGGACGCCCGTGAACCAGCCGGTGAGCGTGACTGCGGGAAGGAGCGCGTGCCGCAGCGCGTGCCGGGCCACCACGGCCCGCTCGCCGAGGCCGCGTGAGCGCGCCGTCACCACGAAGGGCTGCTCCAGGGCGCGTTCGAGGCCCTCCCTGAGCACCTGCCCGAGCACGCCCGCGACCGGAAGGCCGAGCGCCAGCGCGGGGAGGACGAGCGCCTGCGGGTCGGCCGCGCCGGAGACGGGAAACCAGCCGAGCGAGAACGAGAACACGAACAGCAGCACGATGCCGATCACGAACTGCGGCACCGACACCGCCACCAGTTCGGCGGCGGAGACGATCCGGCGTGGCCAGGCCGACCTGCCCGCCGTCGCCACCGCGAGGGCGAACGCCAGCGCCACGCCGACCGCGGCCGCCGCCAGGGTCAACCGCGCCGTCGGGCCCACCTGCCCGGCCAGGACCTCGCCGACGTCCTGCTGCAACTGGTATGACCGGCCGAGGTCGCCGTGCAGCAGGCGGCCGAGGTAGCTCAGGTAGCGCACGGCCTCCGGCCGGTCCAGCCCCCACTCCGCGACGATCTGCGCGCGGATCTCCGGCGTGTCGGCGCCGTCGCCCACGAGGAGGTCGACGGTGTCGCCCGGCGCCAGCAGCAGGGCCGCGTACGCGGTGGTGGCGGCCGCCCACAGCACGGCCGCGGCCGAGACGAGCCGCCGCAGCGGCGCGCCCAGCCAGGCGGGCGGGCGCGGCCAGGACGGGCGGGACCAGGGTGGGTGCGGCCGGGGCGGGCGCGATATGGGTGGGCGCGGAGCCGGCGGCGCCGCCGTCATGCCGTGATCCGCACGTCGTAGACGCCACGTGGCGTGCCGGAGACGGGGTCGAAGCCGAGGCCCTGCACGCTCCCGCTCGCCGCGATCTGGTCGGAGGGGACGTAGACGGGGAAGACGATCGCCTCCTCGGTCACCACCTTCCGCTGGACCTTGGCGTACAGGGCCTTCCGTTCGGCGGGGTCGGAGCTCGCCGACGCCTTGGCGAGCCAGCCGTCGAGGCGGGCGTCCTCGTAGTGGGTGCGGTTGATGGCCCCGTCCTTCGGCAGGAGGAGGTTGAGCGCGGCCCCGGCGTCGGAGTCGCCGCGCGAGTTCTCGAAGATCTCGTACGCGTCGTCGTCGAGCGCCTTCTGCGCCGTGCCCTGGTCCACGATCTTCACCTGGAAGTCGATTCCCGCCGTCTGCTTGACCTGCGCCTGGATGGCCTGGGCCAGGATGTCCCTGCGGTCGCGGACGTACGGCGCCGACGCCACCGAGCGGACCGTCAGCCGCCTGCCGTCCTTGACCCGGTAGCCCTCGGCGTCGCGCCCGGTCCAGCCCGCCGCGTCGAGCAGCGCGTTGGCCTTGGCGGCGTCCCCGCCGTACGTGCCGGTGAGCGAGGCGTCGTAGAAGGGGCTGGTCTCGGCGACGACGCTCCAGGCGCGCTTGGCGGTGCCCTGGTAGACGGAGGCGAGCACGGCGTCGACGTCGACGGCCTCCCGGAACGCCTGCCGCACCCGCTTGTCGTCGAAGGGCGGGTGGGAGGTGTTGAAGTAGTAGGAGAACGACGTGCCGGAGTTGAGCGCCGACCGGAACGTCAGCGCCGGGTCCCGCTTGATCGACTCGATGTCGGTGGCCGGGACTCCCTCGACGACCTGGACCTGCCCGGAGGTGAGCGCGCCGACGCGGACGGCCGCCTGGGGCAGGAAGCGGTAGGTGACCTCCGCCAGGTGCGCCGGTCCCTGGTGGGCGCTGCCCTGGGGCGGCCAGTTGTAGCTGGGGTTGCGCCGGTAGTGGACCTCCTGGCCCCGCACGTACCTGTCGAGGACGAACGGGCCGGTCCCGACCACGTCCGGGCCGCCGGCCTTGAGGTCCCCGGCCTCCCGGAGGGACTTAGGGGACACCTGCCCGGCGTACGGCGAGGCGAGGAAGTCGAGGAAGAGCCCGTCCGGCTCCTTCAGCGTGACCCTCAGGGTGGTGGGCGAGACCGCCTCGGCCTTGTCGAATGCGTGCAACTGGATGGCGGCGACCGTCGGGTTGTAGCCGGGCTCGCGCAGCTTGTCCAGGTTGGCCTTGACCGCCGCCGCGTCGAACTTCGTGCCGTCCTGGAAGGTGACGTCGTCGCGCAGTTCCAGCGTGTAGACGCGCCCGTCGTCCGACACCTGCCAGGACCGGGCGAGCCAGGGGACGAACGACCCGTCCTCGCCGTACGCGAGGAGCGCGTCGAACTGGTTGAACACGAGCAGCCTGGCCTTGTTCTGCGCCCATTGATGGGGGTTGAACGTGATGGGCTCGGTCTCGACGGCCCACGTGAGAGAACTGCCGCCGTCGGCCGGTGCGGCCGGCGCCTGGGAGCCGCACGCGGCCAGGGCCGCGGCGAGGATGACGGGCAGCGCGCCCTTGACGACCTTCACCGGTTCCTCCGGAGGGATAAGGGGGTTCCACCGCCGGCCGGGCGGGGCGGCGTCTCCGCTGTGCGCGGGCCTCGGCCGGTCATGACCCGGCCCCTGACGCGCGGGCTCCGTGCCACGCCTCCGCGAGCAGCTCGTAGGAGCGGACCCGGTCGGCGTGCCCGTGCGTGATGGTGGTGACCAGCAGTTCGTCGGCGCCCGTGACCCGCTGGAGCACGCGCAGGCGCTCCGCGACCGTCTCAGGGGAGCCGGCGAACTGGGTGTCCACGCGGTCGGCCACCAGCGCGCGGTCGGCCTCGCTCCAGACGTGCGCGGCCGCCTCCTCGGGCGTCGGGTAGGGGATCGCCCCCTGGCCCGTGCGGATGGCGCGCACCCACAGCCCGTACGGCTCTGCCAGTCTCTCCGCCGTCGCGTCGTCCTCGGCCACGACCACGTCCGCGGAGACGACGACGTACGGCTCGGACAGCGTCTTGGAAGGGGTGAACGCCTCCCGGTACGCCTCCACGGCCTCCAGCACCGACGCCGGGCTGACGTGGTAGTTGGCGGCGAACGGCAGGCCGCGCTCCCCCGCCACCCGGGCGCTCTGCCCGCCGCTGCTGCCGAGGATCCACAGCTCCATCTCGGCGCCCTCGCCCGGCACGGCGTGCGCCGCGATCCCGTCCCGCGACCGGTAGGTGCCCTCGATGAAGGCGATGACGTCGTCGACCTGCTCGGCGAAGTCGGGGGTCCGCGCGCCGGGCTGCTGCAGCAGCGCGGCCTGGAGCGCGAGCCGCGGAGAGCGGGCCACCTCGGCGAAGGAGAACGCGGGCGGGATGAGCAGCCCGTCCACCACCCGGGACGCGGAGGGCGGCGAGGTCGTGGCCGCCTCCGGCGACCGGCCGGACTCCGTGAGGATCTCGGTCCTGCGCTGCCCTGAGCGGCCGAGCCCGAGGTCGACCCGGCCGGGGTGGAGCGCGTCGACCAGGCCGAACTGCTCGACCACCGCGATGGGCGTCTGGTGGCCGAGTTGCACGGCCCCCGAGCCCACTCTGATGCGGTTCGTCGCCGCCGCGATGAGGGCGACGAGCACCGCCGGGGCCGAGCTCGCGACGCCGGCCGCGAAGTGGTGCTCGGCCACCCAGTAGCGGAGGTAGCCGAGGCGCTCCGCGTGGCGCGCGAGGTCGATGCTGTTGCGCAGCGCGTCTCCCGCGACGCTTCCGGACGGGATCGGGGACAGATCGAGGATCGACAGGGGAACCGGCCGCGCGGCGGGCCGTGCCCTCTGCTGTGCTGCCTGCTGGGGGATGGTCATGCCGGCACTCCGGTGCTCGTGGCGGTGCTCTGGTGGGTCGCGGCTGTGCTCTGGTGGGCTGCGGCTGCGCTCCCGGAGATCGCGGGGACGGCGGGGGCGGCGGGGAACGGCCTGCTCGGGATCTCCTTGCGCAGCACCGGGGCGATCTCGCTCTGGAACAGCTCCAGCGCCGCCCGGTGCCGCGCGGGGGTCAGGCCGTCGGCGTCCGCGCCGATGTGCATGACCTCGTGCCCGAACCGCCGGTGATAGCGGAGGACCTTGTCGATGATCTGCTGAGGGCTGCCGACGAGGATCGACCCGCGCTCGACGGCGTCCTCCAGGGAGTGGAAGACCGGCTCGACGCCCGACCTGCGGAACAGCGCGACGCGTGCCTCGTAGATCGGCCGGTAGGCCGCGATCGCCTCCTGGGAGGTGCGCGCCGTGTGGAAGCCGGCGCTGCCCGCGCCCACCAGCGCGTCGGCCGGGTCGTGCCCGTAGTGCTCCCACCGCTCGCGGTAGTGGTCGACGAGTTCGGCGTACGGCTCGATGGGGTTGGTGACGTTCGCCGAGAACAGCGGGTCGCCGTAGTAGGCGGCCAGGTCGACCGACTCCTTGCTGGTGGCGCTGCCGTGCCAGACCCGGATCGGCCGCTGCAGCGGGCGCGGCCAGGTCTCCGCGTCCGTGAGAGACGGCCGGAACCGGCCCTCCCAGGTGACCCTGTCCTCCCGCCATAGCCTGCGGAACAGTTCGTACGCCTCCCGGTTGCGGTCCCACTGGTCCTCGGCGGTGACGTGGAAGAGCCGCGCCTGGGCCGACCCGTTGCCCTTGCCGATGATCAGCTCAAGGCGGCCCCCCGACAGGTGGTCGAGTGTCGCGTAGTCCTCGTAGGCGCGCACGGGGTCGAGCAGGCTGAGCGTGGTGACGGCGGTGAACAGCCGGATCCTGGAGGTGCGGGCCGCGATGTGGCTGAGCACGACCGGCGGCGAGGAGGAGATGAAGGGCCTCTCGTGCCGCTCTCCCACTCCGAAGCCGTCGAAGCCCAGTTCCTCGGCGAGCACGGCGTTGTCCACGACTTCGCGGAACCGCTCGGTGGTGGATTTGGTCTCGCCGGTCAGCGGGTCGGGTCCGTGCGCGATGAGGGTGATGGCGAGGAATTTCACGTGATCGCATGCCTCCTCGGGAAATCGGGCCACATGAGCCGATTTACCTACTAACTATGTAGGAAAAGCATGCTTTGTCAACGGTCTTGGAGACGCCTGCCGATGGCAGGATGCTTGCGACAGCGTCCATGGCGGTCACGGGCCCTGGGACGACCTGCCGGATCGCGGGAGAGCGGAAGGAGGCCGATGAGCCGGAAGAACCATCGCGTCGCCGTGCTCGTGCTGGAGGGCGCGAAACCGCTCGACGTCGGCATTCCCGCGCAGGTGTTCGCCAGCCGGCCGAGCATGCCGTACGAGGTGCGGGTGTGCGGGGCAGCGCCCGGACTGGTGACCGGTGGCGACGGCCTCTCCTACCACGTGGCCGAGGGCCCCGAGGCCTTCGAGCGGGCCGACACCGTCTTCATCCCCGGCTACCGGGAGCCGGCGACCACGGAACCCCCGGCGGCGGTCGTCCGCGCGCTCATGGCCGCCCACGAACGCGGGACCCGGCTCGCGGCGATCTCCACGGGAGCCTTCGCGCTGGCGGCGACGGGCCTGCTCGACGGCAAGCGGGCGACGACTCATTGGCACTACACGAAGGCACTCGCCGCGAAGCATCCGCTCGTCCGGGTGGACGAGAACGTGCTGTTCGTGGACGAGGGGGACGTTTTGACGTCAGCGGGCGCGGCGTCCGGCATCGACCTGTGCCTGCACCTGGTGCGCCGCGACCACGGCGTGGGGCTGTCCAACCACGTGGCGAGACGGCTGGTGGCCGCGCCCTACCGCAGCGGAGGCCAGGCGCAGTACGTCCCACGGAGCGTGCCGGAGCCGCTCGGCGACCTGTTCGCGAGCACGCGCGAGTGGGCCCTGGCGCACCTGTCGGAGCGGCTGACCCTGGAGACCCTCGCCCGCCACGCGCGGGTGTCGGCGCGAACGTTCTCCCGGCGCTTCGTGGAGGACACCGGCTACACGCCGATGCAGTGGGTGCTGCGGGCACGCGTGGACCTGGCCCGCGAACTGCTCGAACGCACCGATCTGGGGGTGGAGCAGATCGCCGACCGGGTCGGCCTCGGCACCGGCGCCAACCTGCGTCTCCACTTCCAGCGCATTCTCGGCACCTCCCCCACCGAATACCGCCACACCTTCTCGGCCTGAGCTCCACCGGCCGGTCTCCGCCGCCGTTGGCGCGATCCTTGCGATCGGTGGCGATACTTCTGGCGGGATCCTTGCGCACGGTGTCCTTCGGGCCACTGTCGGCCCCGCGGCCTCACGCCGATCATGGAGCGCGAGACGAAAGGAGCCTCCATGACCCGCATCGCCGTCAACGGATTCGGCCGCATCGGACGCAACACCCTCCGCGCCCTGCTGGAGCGCGACAGCGAGCTCGACGTGGTCGCCGTCAACGACCTCACCGCCCCCGAGGTCCTCGCGCACCTGCTCAAGTACGACAGCGCGCTCGGCCGGCTCGGCCGTTCCGTCGAGGTGGAGGGAACCGACCTCGTGGTCGGCGGACGCCGCATCAAGGTGCTCGCGGAGCGCGAGCCGGTCAACCTGCCCTGGGCCGAGCTGGGGATCGACATCGTGCTCGAGTCCACCGGCCGCTTCACCGCGGCGGACGCCGCCCGCGCGCACATCAAGGCGGGGGCCGGGCGCGTACTGGTGAGCGCCCCTTCCGACGGCGCCGACGTCACCCTCGCCTACGGCGTGAACACCGAGGTCTACGACCCCGCCGAGCACGTGGTCGTCTCGAACGCCTCGTGCACCACGAACGCGCTGGCTCCGCTGGCGTCCGTGCTGGACGACCTGGCCGGCATCGAGCACGGCTTCATGACCACGGTGCACGCGTACACGCAGGAGCAGAACCTCCAGGACGGCCCGCACCGCGACCTGCGCCGCGCCCGCGCGGCGGGCGTGAACATCGTGCCCACCACCACAGGCGCGGCCAAGGCCATCGGCCTGGTCCTGCCGAACCTCGACGGGAAGCTGTCGGGCGACTCGATCCGCGTGCCGGTCCCGGTGGGTTCGCTCGTGGAGCTGAACACCACGGTCGCCCGGGAGGTCACCAGGGACCAGGTGCTCGCGGCCTACCGCGCCGCCGCGGACGGCGCGCTCAAGGGCATCCTCGACTACGCCGACGAGCCGCTGGTCTCCAGCGACATCACCGGCCACCCGGCTTCGGCGATCTTCGACGCCGCCCTCACCCGCGTGGACGGCAGGCACGTCAAGGTGGTGGGCTGGTACGACAACGAGTGGGGCTTCTCGAACCGCGTCGTCGACACGCTCGAACTGCTCGCCCGCGGCTGAGCACGGCTCGGGGGCGCCGCGGCCGCGCCGCGCGAGCCGCGGCGCGTCCGGCCTCCCCGTGCGAAGGTCCCGTGCCGCCCGGGAGGATCTTCCGACCATCACGCGGGCGTTTTGCGAGGTATATGGGAGAATGACGGCCCGTGACCCCCGTGCTCGACCTCGCCGGAATCTTCGTCTTCGCCCTGTCCGGCGCGCTCCAGGGCGTGCGCAAACGCCTCGACGTGGTCGGCATCGCGGTGCTCGCGTTCTTCACCGCGGTCGGCGGCGGCATCGTGCGCGACCTGTTCATCGGCGTGCAGCCCGCCGCGCTGCGGGACATCGGGTATCTCCTCGTGCCGGTCGTGGCCGCCGTCATCGCCTTCTTCTGGCATCCCCAGGTCGAACGGGCGATGCCCGCGGTGCTGGTCCTCGACGCGGCCGGCCTCGGCCTGTTCTGCGCGGTCGGGACCGCCAAGGCGCTTCACTACGGCCTCGCGCCGATGCACGCCGTGTTCCTCGGGGTCTGCACGGCGGTCGGCGGCGGCGTCATCAGGGACGTTCTGTCCGGCGAGAAGCCGAGCCTGCTCTACGACAGGGAGCTCTACGCCGTGCCCGCGATGCTCGGCTCGGCGGCGATGGCCGCGCTGTACGCGCTGGACGTGCGGGGGTTCGCCGCCACCCTCTCGTCGGCGGTGCTCGCGTTCGCGTTCCGCATCCTCGCCATGCGGTTCCGCTGGCGCGCTCCCCTGGCCAGAGGCGTCGGCAAGAGGCCGTAGCCGGGCCCTCGTACGGCGGCCAGGTCGCGAAGATCAGGGCGCGAAGATCAGGGGGCGAAGATCAGGGGGCGAAGAACCGGTCGGCGAAGTCCTCCCACTGGGCGAGGAAGTCGATGCCGTCGTCACGCAGCCAGTTGAGCTGCAGCCCGTCGAGGAAGGCGAGCAGGTCCACCGCGGCCCGGTCCGGCCGGGGGTGCCAGGCCAGCAGGTAGCGCTCGATCATGGTCCGGCCCTCGGCCAGCCGCGTACGGAAGTAGGCGTGCGCGGGGTGCGCGGGGTCCAGCGCCTCGGCCGAGAGCATGGTGTACAGCTGCACGAGGGAGCGCTGCGCGAGATTGCGCCGGACGAATCCCGACATGATGGCGCGAGCGGTCGCCGGGTCGGGCGCCGGCTCGAAGGTCTCGACGACATTCGCGAGGTCGAGCGTGTCCCGGCGTTCGAGGACCGCGATGAGCAGTTCCTCCCGTGAGCGGAAGTGATGCAGCAGCCCGGCCTTGGTCATGCCGCAGGCCGCCGCGAACGCTTCGAGGGTGACGCCCTTGAACCCGGAGGCGGCGATCAGCTCGGTGGCCGCCTGGAGGATCTCCTCCCGGCGCTCGGCGACCGGCAGCCGGCGCCGTCCGGGTGCGGGGGTCATGCCGTCCTGACTCCTGGGAGGCCGGGGGTTGATTCGATCACGATACCAGCCTATTTTATCTACCGTTTGGTAGATAGCGCCTGTCGCGCCTGTTCAGAGAGTTGTGTGCGCATGTCGACACCTTCCTCCCCGACCGCGTTCTCCGCCGCCGTCGCCGCGGTGCGCGCCGGGCGGCCCCTCACCGAGGCGGTCGACGAGCTGCTGACGCAGCTGACCCGCGAGGAACGCCTGTGGCTGCTGGACGGAGACCTGCCGTTCTGGCAGGGCATGGCCGACATGCTGACCAACGGGTACAACCTGACCCCCTACCCCATGGGCCGCGTCGAGCGGCTGGGCATCCCCGGCCTGTTGTTCTCCGATGGCCCGCGCGGCGTGGTGATGGGGAAGTCCACCGCGTTCCCGGTCTCCATGGCCCGCGGCGCCACCTGGGACGTCGAACTGGAGGAGCGCGTCGGCACCGCGATCGGGCTCGAACTGCGCGCGCAGGGCGCGAACTTCTTCGGCGGCGTCTGCGTGAACCTCCCCCGCCACCCGTCGTGGGGCCGGGCCCAGGAGACGTACGGCGAGGACCCGCTCCTGCTCGGCGAGTTCGGCGCGGCGCTGACCCGGGGGGTGCAGCGCAACGCCATGGCCGTCGTCAAGCACTACGCGCTCAACAGCATGGAGAACGCCCGGTTCAAGGTCGACGTCACCGCCGACGACGCGGCCCTGCACGAGGTCTACCTGGCCCACTTCCGGCGCATCGTGGAAGAGGGCGTTTCGGGGGTCATGACGGCGTACAACTCCGTCAACGGAGAGTGGGCCGGGCAGAACGAGCACCTGATGGAAGGCGTGCTCCGCGGGATGTGGGGCTTCGAGGGCGTCACCGTCTCCGACTTCATCTGGGGCCTGCGCGACGCCGCCGCCTCGCTGCGCGCCGGGCTCGACGTGGAGGAGCCCTTCCGTCAGCAGCGCGCCGAGCACCTGCCCGCCGACCTGGAGGCGGGCCGCGCGAGCTGGGACGACGTCGACCGGGCGGCCCGCCGCATCCTCGCCACCCAGGTGCGCCACTACGCCGCCCTCTCCGAGCCGGAGCCGCCGCTGGAGGTGGTATTCAGCGCCGAGCACCGCGCGCTGGCGCGCGAGGCCGCCGCCCGCGGCATGGTGCTGCTCAAGAACGACCCGGTGGGCGAGACGCCCCTGCTCCCCCTGCAGCGGGACGCCCTCACCTCCCTGGCGGTCGTCGGACGCCTCGCGGACGTGGCCAACACCGGCGACAACGGCTCGTCCGACGTGCGCGCCCCGGAGATCGTCACCGCGTTGCGCGGGCTGACCGAGGCGCTCCCGAAGGCGCGGATCACCCACGTTGCCGACGACGACCCGGCCGCTGCCGCCGCCGCGGCCGCCCAGGCCGACGTCGCCGTCGTCGTCGCCGGGTACACCGCCGCGGACGAGGGCGAGTGGATCGGAGGGGACGTGCTGTCGGACGCCGACCTGCTGGCGCTGTTCCCGCCGCCCGGCGACGACCCCGCCGGGCAGTCGTTCGCGGATTTCCTGGCCAAGCCGGGCGCGGTGGACTCCATCAGCGGCGGCAGCGCCGGCGGCGACCGCGCGAGCCTGCGGCTCAGGCCCGTCGACGCCGAGATCATCAGGGCCGTGGCGGCGGCCAACCCGCGCACCGTCGTGGTGATCGTCACCGCGGGGGCCGTCGTCACCGAGGAGTGGCGCGACGCCGTGCCCGCCGTGCTGGTCTCCTGGTACTCCGGCTGCGAGGGCGGCCACGCCCTGGCCGACGTGCTGCTCGGCGACGTCGACGCGGCCGGGCGCCTGCCGTACTCGATCCCGGCCGCCGAGGAGCACCTGCCGCACTTCGACCGCGACGCCACCGCCATCACGTACGACAAGTGGTTCGGCCAGCGGCTGCTGGACAGGGACGGCCACACGCCGGCCTTCCCGCTCGGGTTCGGCCTCTCCTACACGAGCTTCGCCCTCGCCGAGCTCACAGTCGGCGAGCTCACGGTCGGCGAGCCAGACGGCGACTCCTTCACGGCCGCCGTGACCGTGACCAACACCGGCTCGCGCGCGGGCCGGCACGTCGTCCAGCTCTACGGACGGCCCACCGGCGTCGACGCGGCCGCCGACGACTTCCCCACCCGGGTCCTGCTCGGCTTCGCGACTGTCGGCCTGCGGGCCGGGGAGTCGGCCAGGGTCACCGTGCCCGCGTCGACCAGGCCGCTGCTGAGGTGGACGGCCGGCGGCTTCGTCCCTGCCTCCCCGACGGTCGTGATCGAGGCCGCTTCCTACGCCGGAGACCCCGACGCCGTCACCGCGCCCGCCGAGCTCGCGCTCGCCTGAGCGCGGCCGTCCCCGGACATGCTTCCGGGCCGGTCCGCCGGAGCGGACCGGCCCGGAAAGGGCCCGCTACGTCAGACGCGGGTCCACTTCTGGTTGTTCTGGCCGTTGCACGACCAGATCTGCACCCTGCTGCCGTTGGCGGTGCCGTTGCTGGACACGTCGAGGCACTTGTTCGCCCCGACGGCCGTGATGCTGCCGTCGGAGTTGAAGCGCCACTTCTGGTTGTTCTGCCCGTTGCAGTCCCAGATGATCACCGCTGAGCCGTCGGCGGTGGCGCCGCCGTTCACGTCCAGGCACTTGTTGCCGTAGACGCGCAGCTCACCGGCGCTGGTGGAGGTCCACCGCTGGTTGGCCTGCCCGTTGCAGTCCCAGATCAGCACCTGCGCGCCGTTGGACTGGGAGGCGCCGTTGACGTCCAGGCACCGGCCCGACGCCACGCCCCGCAGCGCGCTCGTGCTCCCCGCCGACGACGACGGCGAGGGGGACGGAGACGGGGACGGAGACGGAGAGGCCGACGGAGACGTGGACGGCGAGGGGGACGGAGAGGGCGAGCCGCCGCCCTGCGCGACGCCCCTGCCCGCGAAGGTGAACGAGTCGAGGTCGAACGCGTTCGCCGACGGCGCCTTGAACACGACGTACAGGTTGCGGGTGCCGCCGGGGTCGGTCACGCGCACCGAGGGCAGCGACACGTAGTTGTTCCATCCCCCGGTGGCCGGCACGGAGGCGGAGGCGATGAGCGCCCCCGACGGCGAGTCGGCCCGCAACTCGATGGACGCCCCTGTGCTGGACGGCGCCGAGACGCGGAAGGAGACCGTGTCGATCCCGGACAGGTTGACCGGGGTGAAGGAGATCCAGTCGTTGTTGGAGATGTCGCCGATCCGCCTGCCGCCCTCGGCTCCTGACTCGTCGACGACGCGGACCCCGGAGGAACCGGTGTAGTGCTCGGCCTGCTTGTGCTTCGGCTGCAGCGTGATGCCGGCGCTGCCCTTCAGCCCGCCCCTGTCGGTGTAGTCCGCACCCAGGACGTAGTAGACGTTGGCCGCCTCGTCATGGCCGGAGGCCGTCGTCGTGACCGTCCCCGTGCAGCCGGTGTACTGACCGGTGTCGTGGGCGTGCTGGTCGTGGCCGAGCGCGGTGAACACGTTGACCTTGCTGCAGTCGACGGACCCGTCCTCGGGGTCGGTGACGTTCAGCGTGTAGGTCACCCGGTCGCCGAAGTCGATGAACCCGCCGTCGGGCGGCGCCGAGAAGACGACCTTGGGACGGGTGTTGCCGACCACGACGGGCACCGTGACGCTGGCCGTCTTCCCGCTCGCGTCCCGCACGGTCAGCTTGGCCGTGTAGGAGCCGTTGGAGTTGTAGGTGTGGGACGGGTTGGCGCTGGTGGAGGTCCCGCCGTCGCCGAACTCCCAGGCGAAGGTGATCGCGTCGCCGTCGGGGTCGGACGAGCCCGCGGAGGAGAACGCCACCGTCAGCGGCGCCGCGCCCGAGTCGGGGTCGGCGCTCGCCTTGGCGACGGGCGCGCGGTTCCCCACCACGTAGTCGATGCGGTAGATGGCGTCATCGGTGTTCGCGTGGCCGAAGCCGTTGCCCCAGTCGGCCATGTACAACGCGCCGTCAGGGCCGAACTTCATGTCGATCGGCGCGTGCGGCGCGATCTGCGCCACGAAGGGGTTGATCTTGAGGAGGTTGCCTGAGGAGTCCAACCGCAGTTCCTTGACGAAGTTGCGGCTCCACTCGTAGAGGAACGGCGTGCCGTCGAAGTAGTCGGGGAACTTGCGGTCGGACGTGCTGTTCGCGTCGTAGCGGTAGATCGGGCCGCCCATCGGCGCCGCCCCGCCACAACAGTTGATCTCGGGGAACTCGGCCGACGCGTGGTAGTTGTACCAGATGTTCGCGGGCTTGGCCGCGGGCAGGTTGGTCAGGCCGGTGTTGTTGGGCGAGTTGTTCACCGGCGCCGAGCAGTTGAACTTCGCACCCGAGGTGTTGGTGGCGAAGTTGAAGTCGTTGAACGGGATGTTGTTGCCGACGCAGTAGGGCCAGCCGTAGAAGCCCGGCTCCTTGATCAGGTTCCATTCGACGGTGCCCTCGGGACCGCGGTTGGAGTTGGCGCTGCCCGCGTCAGGGCCGTAGTCGCCCAGCGAGATCCAGCCGGTGACCTTGTCGACGGAGAAGCGGAACGGGTTGCGGAAGCCCATCGCGTAGATCTCCGGCCGCGTCTTCGCGGTGCCCGGCGTGAACATGTTGCCCGACGGGATCGTGTAGGTGCCGTCGGCCTCGGGGTGGATGCGCAGGATCTTGCCGCGCAGGTCGTTGGTGTTGGCCGAGGACCGCTGGGCGTCGTAGTGCTCCCGGCCCGACCGCTCGTCGATCGGGGCGTAGCCGCTGGAGGCGTTGGGGTTGGTGTCGTCACCGGGGCCGATGTACAGGTTGCCGCCCGGGCCGAAGGCGAGGTAGCCGCCGGTGTGGCCCGGCTCGTCCACGTTGCGGTACGCGGGAACCTCGATGATCTTCTTCTCGCTGGAGAGGTCGAGGCTGGTGCCGTTGAAGGTGAACCGCGACACCCGGTTCACCTCGCCGCCGTTGGACGGCGAGTAGTTGACGTAGATCCAGCCGTTCGCGGAGAAGTTCGGGTCGAGCGCCAGCCCGATCCCGCCGTCCTCGCCGCCGTCGTACACCGACAGCGTGCCGATGACGCGCGTGCTTCCGCCGCCCGCCGGGATCAGGTTCACCTTGCCGGAGCGGGAGATGTAGAAGACCCTGCCGTCGGCGGCGACGTCCAGCTCCATCGGCTGGTCCGGCGCTCCGTCGAGGGTCACCTTCTGGAACCGGGCCGAGACCGTGCCGCCGCAGTCGCCCGCGGCCGCGCCCGCCGCCCACTTCACGCCGCCCAGCACGTGCTGCCTGAACAGCGACTCGGAGTAGGAGGACGCGTTGTGGCCCATCGCGGTCGCCCAGACCCGGCCGCCCTCGGGGTTGTGACACCACGAGATCGGGTGGTCGGCGCCCATCTTGTACGACCCGGCGTCATAGGTCGTCTCGTCGGCGGTGACCAGCACGTGCACCGAGCCACGCGCGTTCTTGTCGAAGTTGTACCACTCCTCGGTGCGCACCCACCGGTCCGGCAGACCCTTGGTGGAGGGGTGGACCTTGTCGGCCACCTTGGCGGTGCCCTGGACGATCGAGGAGTGCTGGGTCATGTGCGCGCCGGCCATGACGACCTGGTCCCACCAGGGGAACTGCGACTCGATGTTCATGTCGGTGGCGTTGTGCACCGCGATGACACCGTGGCCGGAGCGCACGTAGGCCTGCATCGCCTGACGCTGGCTGTCGTTGTCCCAGACCATGCCGGAGGTCTGGAGCATGACCACCGCGTCGTAGGTGTTCAGGGCCGACGAGGTGAAGACGCTCGCGTCCTCGCTGCGGACCACCTCGAAGTTGTTGTCCGCCGCCAGTTGCTGGAACATCGACACGCCGGCGTCGATGGAGTCGTGCCGGTACGCGCCTGAGGCGGTCTTGGTGAACAGCAGCACCCGGAACTGCGGAGCCGCCGCGTGCGCGACCAGTGGCACCGCGGACAGCAGCATGCCGAGCAGGGCCGCGGCCAGGGCGGCGAGTAATCGTGTTCTTCGCATGATGGATCTCCTGGGGGGTTACCGGTGACGGCCGGAGTCGGAAGGTGCGAAGGGACGGTCGATCGGGTCAGGTCGTGAGCGTGCGGAGGAAGGAGAGGCCCTCGGTGGCGAGGGCGTCCTGGGTCGGGGCGAGGGGACGCCAGATGGACGCGGCGGTGGCGATGGTCTTGTTGTCGGCGGTGAACGACTCGATCACGAGCGGGCCGCCGTAGCCGACGTCGCGGACGGCGGCGGCGAAGCCGAGCCAGTCGAAGTGGTCGCTGCCCGGAGCGCCCCGGTCGGTCCCGCACACCTGGATGTGCGCGATCCTGTCGCCCGCCAGGCGGACGGCCCGGGGAGGATCCTTCTCCTCGATGTTCATGTGGTAGGTGTCGAGGGCGATTCCGCACTCCTCCGGCAGGGCCTCCAGCGCCTGCTCGACGGTGTTGACGACGCTGGTCTCGTACCGGTTGAGCGGTTCCACGCCGATCCTGACCCCGCGTTCCGCCGCGTACGCGACGACGGGTTTCAGGTTCTCCGCCAGCTCGGCGTAGATCGCCCGCCGCTCGTCCCCGCTCATCCGCCAGGCCCGCCCGACCGAGGAGTACGCGGGGCCGCTGACCGCCGGCGCGCCGACGGTCACCGCCACGTCCACGCAGTGGCGCAGGTAGTCCTGGGTGTCCCGGACGCACTCGGGCGAGGCGGCGACGAGCTCGCGCCCGGGGGGCATCGTGAGCACGACCGACGCGCCGAGCCCGAGCCCGTCCAGCAGGGCCGCGGCCCGCCCAGGGTCCCAGTCGCCGGGGTGCTCGACCGGCAGTTCGACGACGTCGAAGCCCCATTCCGCGATCCGCGGCGCGAGGGAGGTCAGGGCCTCGTCGGTGAGCGGCGAGACCCAGACCCAGGTGTTGACCCCGATCACGAGGTGCCGCCCCACTTCTCCGGGTAGCCCGGCATGTCCTCACAGCCGCAGAGCGCGTAGTGCAACGGCGGCATGCCGGGCTTGAGGTAGGTGGCGAGGCTCTCCTGCGTGATCGCCGGCTGCGGCAGGTTCCAGACCTTCGGCACCTGCTCGCCCTTGAGGATCTTGAGCGCCGCGATGACCGGGGTGCGCCACTGGTACGTCGGGTAGGTCGGCGCGATCGCGGTCAGCTTCGCGTCGCTCCACTTCTTCAGGAAGTCCTGCTGGTCCTCGCCGTTGATCGGCGGCACGGGCTGGCCCGCGTCCTCGAACGCCTCGACGGCCGCGACGGCCGTGGCGCCCGCGTCCATCCAGACACCGTCGAGCTTGCCGTACCGCTGGATGTAGTCGCTGACGATGCTCTTGGTCTTCGCGGCGTCGCCGTCGGTGAACTCCACGCCGACCACCTGGAGCTCGCTCTTGTCGAACGCCACCTTCGCCGCCGACCAGCGGGTCTCCAGCACGTCCACGCCGGGCAGGATGCGCAGGGCCAGGATCTTCCCGCCCGCCGGCACCTTGTCGACGAGGAACTCGGCCGCCGCGGCGCCGAAGGCGTAGCCGCCGATCGGCTTGATGAAGGTCACCGGGCAGTCGGTCTGGACGCCCCGGTCGAATACGATGACCGGCACCTTCGGGCAGGCGCCGGACACCGCCGGGGTCAGCGTCGCCGTGGTGTTGGGCGAGACGATGAGCGCGTCACAGCCCTTGCCCTGCAGTTCGGCGATGTCGGAGATCTGCTTGTCGTCCTTGCCCTCGGCGTCCAGGGCGGTGAACTTCGTGATCTCCTTGTGCAGGGCGACCTCCGCCTGCATGGTCTTCCAGCCCACCTGCCGCCAGGGGTTGTCGACGGCGGCGTTGGAGAAGCACAGGTGGTAAGGCCCGTCCTTCTTGTACTCGGCGGTGTCGACGAGCTGGGGATCGATGCTCTGCTCCCACGGCTTGTCCGCCGCCCCGGTCGGCTGCGCCCCGCGCATCGCCATCTGGGCGTCGTAGTCGGCCTGCACGAAGAACTTCGACTGCTCCCCCGTGCCCTTGTCCGCCGCCGCCGCGGCGGCGGACGTGGCCGGCGCCCCCGACGCGGAGGTCGCGGGTTTGTCGCTGGTGCACGCGGCCGCCGCCAGGGTCAGCGCGGCCAGCGCGGCGGAGGCGAGGAGCCGCCGCGAATATGAACGCATGGTCTTCCTTCCGTCACGAGACCGCCGCGGTTCTCCTGCGCGGGAGGTTCACGACCCCCAGCGCCACCGCGGCGATGATGATCACACCCTGTACGGCCGGCTCCAGCGCCCCCGAGATGCCGTACAGGTTGAGCAGGGTGAAGAGCGCCTCCAGGGTGAAGGCGCCCGCCATGGCGGCGACCACGGAGCCGCGGCCGCCACCGAGGGCCACGCCACCGAGCACGACAGCGGTGATGGCCTGGAACTCCAGGCCCTGACCGACCTGCGCGGACACGCCGGCGAAGCCGCCGAGCAGGATCGCGGCGACCGCCGCGGACAGCCCGGAGATCATGAAGGCCGCCGTCCGCACCCGGGCGACGCGGACGCCGGACAGCGCCGCTGCCCGGTCGTTGTCGCCGGCCGCGACCAGCGTGTGGCCGAAACGCGCGCGCATCGCGCAGATCGCGGCCGCCGCCACCACGACGAGGATGAGGACCGACCAGGGCACCGGGCCGAGGCTCCCCCGGCCCAGCTCGCGGAACTCGTCGGACAGCGCGCCCCGGGGCGAGCCGCCCGTCCAGAGGAACACCACCCCCGACAGGATCAGCAGCATGCCGAGGGTCGTGATGAACGAGGGCACCCGGAGCAGCGTGGTGACCACCCCGTTGACCAGCCCGGTGAGCAGCCCGATGAGGATCAGCAGGCCCAGCACGGGCCAGGTGGCCTCCGCGGAGCCGTCGATGAGCCGGGCGGCGATCACCACCTCGGCCGTGACGAGCGAGCCGACCGACAGGTCGAACTCGCCGGACACGACGACGAAGTACTGCCCGGCCGCGAGGATCACCAGCGGCGCGGCCCGCTTGAGGAAGGCGAGGAAGGCGGCCGGCTCCAGGAAGTACGGGTTGACGACCGCGATGGCGACCAGCAGCCCGGCCAGCACCACGAAGATCGGCAGTGCGCGTCTCATGCGGTCCGCCTCCTGCGGGCGTAGATCGCCAGGGCGGCCACCAGGACCACGCCCCGCACGACGTCCTTGGCGAAGGAGTTGACCTCGAGCTGGTTGAAGATGCTGTCGAGGACCGCGAGGAGCAGAACTCCCCCGACGGTCCCCGCCACCCCGCCGCGGCCTCCGGCCAGCGCGGTCCCGCCCAGCACCACCGCCGCGATCGACTCCAGGTCGTAGCCTCCGTCGGTGCCGACCGTCGGCGCACCGGCCCCGAGCCGGGAGGCGAGCAGCAGCCCGGCGATCCCCGCGCAGACCGAGCAGAGCACGTGGGCGATGACCACGACCCGCTCGGTTCGCACCCCGGAGAGCCGCGCCACCTCGGCGTCCCCGCCGACCGCGTAGATCCGGTATCCCAGGCGCGTACGGCGGAGCAGGAGCCATGCGCCCGCCGCCACCGCGGCCCACAGCAGCGCCGACGCCGCCACCGGCCCGATGCGGTCGTATCCGAGGTGCTGGAAGGACTCGGGCACGCTGCCGGCCGGGCCGTCGTACCGCTCGTCGAGCGCTCCTCTGAGGATCAGCGCGACCCCGAGTGTGGCGATGAAGGCGTGCACCCGGAGTCTGGTGATGATCAGGCCGTTCACCAGCCCGACCATCGCGCTGACCGCGAGCGCCGCCGCGACCGCGCCCGGCACTCCTCCGTCGGCGCCCGCCATGATCTCGGCCGCGACCAGCGAGGTCAGGCTGATCAGATAGGCCACGGACAGGTCCAGGCTCCCGGCCAGGATCACCAGGGTCTGACCGACCGCGACGATGCCGAGGGCCGCCGATCGCTGCTGGATGCCGACGATGTTGTCCCGGCTGAGGAACTGCCCGCCGTCCAGGGCGAACAGCAGCCAGCCCAGCACGACGAGCAGGGCCAGCGCCACGTAGACGGCACGCGCGGGCCGGTCGGCCGACAGCCGCCGCAGGAACGAGCCCTCGGCCGGCACGCGCCGGAGTTTCAGCTGCTGGGTCATGACGCGGCCGCCAGGTGCATCACGGCTTCCTCGGTGGAGCCCGCGGGCAGTTCCCCGGCGACGCGGCCGTCCCGCAGCACCACGATGCGATCGCTCATGCCGATGAGCTCGGGCAGCTCGGAGGAGATCATCAGGACGGCCATGCCGTCGCCGGCGAGTTCGCGCATCAGGTCGTGGATGGCGGCCTTCGCGCCGACGTCGACGCCACGGGTCGGCTCGTCGAACAGCAGCACGCGCGGCGCCACCGTCATCCACTTGGCCAGCACGACCTTCTGCTGGTTGCCCCCGGACAGCAGCCGGACCTCCTGCGCGGGCCTGGGCGGGCTGAGCCGCACGCGCTCCAGCAGCCGCTCGACCCCGGTGCGTGGCCCCCCGGTGGCCCTGGCGACGAGCAGGGCGTTGTCGCGCACCCGCTGGTTGAGCAGGAGCCCTTCGGCCTTGCGGTCCTCGGTGACCAGGCCGATCCCCGCGGCGATGGCCTCGCGGACCGAGCGGGGACGGCGGGGCGTCATCTCGCCGGTGGTGAAGGGCTCCGCGCCGAACAGCGCCTTGGCCAGCTCGGTGCGGCCCGAGCCCTGCAGCCCGGCCACCCCGACGATCTCCCCCGCGCGCAGGTCGAGATCGATGTCGTGCAGCCGGGCGTTGCCGCCGCCGCGCACGCTCAGCATCACCTCTCCCGGCGGCCCGGCCGCGCGGGGCGGGTAGTAGGAGTCGAGTTCCCTGCCGACCATCAGGCGGACCAGGCTCGCGGTGTCCAGGCTCGACGCCTCGGCGGTGGCGACCCTGGCGCCGTCCTTGAGCACGGTGATCCGGTCGGCGAGGTCGAAGATCTCGCGAAGCCGGTGGGAGACGTACAGGACCGCGATGCCGCGCGCGGTGAGCCGCCGCACCAGCGTGTAGAGCAGTTCCACCTCGTGGTCGGCCAGGGCGGCGGTCGGCTCGTCCATCACCACGATCCGGGCGTTCAGCGACAGCGCCTTGGCGATCTCGACGACCTGCTGCCGGGCCACGGAGAGCCGCCGGACCAGGTCACGCGGCCCGAACGACTCCTCGCCGAGAGATTTCAGCAGCTCGCCGGTCGCGGACTCCATCGCCGCCCGGTCGACCAGCCCCCGCCGTACGGGTTCCCTGCCGAGGAAGACGTTCTCCGCGACCGTCCGCTCAGGCAGCAGGGTGAGCTCCTGGTAGATGATCGCCACGCCGGCCCGCTGCGCCTCGACCGGGTGCCCGAACGTCACGCTCCGGCCGTCGATCTCGACAGTCCCCTCGTCCGGGGCGTGCACACCGGCGAGGATCTTCATGAGCGTCGACTTGCCCGCCCCGTTCTCACCCACCACCGCGTGGACCTCGCCGGCGGACACCTCCAGATCGACTCCACCGAGCACCCGGACGCCCAGGAAGCTCTTGCCGATGCCGGTCATCCTCAGCACGCGGCCCACCCGTCGGGCCGGGCGGTCGAGCCGGGGGCCGCGGGCGGCGCGGTGGCGCCGCCGGCCGGGAGGAGACCCGGGAGGAGACCCGGGAGGAGACTCCGTGCGGTACGGAGTGAGGAGTGATGCACGAGGATCTCCAAATGGGAGAGGGGGGAGTCGTGCCGTGCGGGGGGTGTGACCGCTTCGGCCGGTCGCCTACCGGCGACGCCACGGCCACCGGACGGCGTCCGGACAGCGCGTCCCGGATGGCCCGGCAGCGCCGGGCGTCACGAGCATCCGACCTGACCTGCGACGACTAGTCGAATCGATTCGGAACGAACATAGGTCTGCCGCTGGGGCCTGTCAAGCATGCTTATCCGCGAACCAGCGGACCGCTGCGCGCCCCACCGGAGCGAGGCGCTCACCATTCAAATCAAGTACGTCCATCTCAGAGACGCACTTATCATGCAGAATCCACCCCAGCACCGCCAGAGTCATCTTGATCAGTAGTACATTTCGAGTGCTCGCCGGAGAATGAGTCTGAAACTTTCACGCCCCGCGCGGAGCGCGTCCCCGGCCCGGAGCCGGGTGGACCGGCCAGCGCGCCGGCGGACCGCTCGCCGCCGCCCGGCGCGCCCCCGCCGAAGCGGGTGAGCCGGGCCGTACCGGGAGGTCGGGCGGGTGGCGCGGCGGTCCCGGCGGACACGCGCTTAAGGCGCCAGGACCGCCGGGGGTCCCGACGATGAAACACGCCGTTCACGGCGTGAAACACGCCATTGACATCCCGCGCCGTCGCGACCTAGGCTGCGGGCGAATCGATTCGATGGTATGTCCGCGGCGGCAGCCGGGCGGTCTCCCCGGAGTCGGCCGCCGGCGGACGGCGTCACTCCCCACCCCCTCTGTCCAAGGAGCCATGAGTGGACGCGAAAGCCAGGAGGCGGCGAACAGGCCGCCGCACGATCGCCGCCCTGTTCGCCGTCGGCGCGCTCGTCGCCGGATCCCTTTTCACCGCCGCGGGTCCGGCACAGGCCGCGGACGAGTCGATCACCGTCGACTTCTCCGTGACCGGCGGCTCTCCGGCGCACCGGGCCTCCGGGTGGATCTACGGCATGACCGAGGACGGCGCCAATCCCCCGAACCGCTTCTTCACCGACGTCGGATTCCGGTACATGCGGGCCGGCGGCGCACAGCTGGACGGCCCGGGCGGCTGGGTGTCGGGCAAGTACGACCGCCGGTGGAACGCCACCCGCGCGCAACTGCTGCGCACCAGGTCGCTGGGCGGCGAGTTCATCCTGCTGGTGCACGACCTGTGGGGCGCGGACGGCTACCCGATCTCCCGCTTCCCCGGCGACAACGGCGACTGGAGCGACTACGACGCCTTCCTCACCCGCCTGATCGCCGACGTCCGGGCCACCGGCGCCCCGGTCCAGTGGGACCTGTGGAACGAGCCCAACATCACCCTGTTCTGGAACCGCCCCATCTCCCAGTATTTCGCGATGTGGACGCGTGCGTACCAGCGCATCCGCGCCGCGTTCCCGTCCCACCTGATCGTGGGACCCAGCTGCGCCTGCGTGCCGTCCTCCGGCGGCTTCTGGACGCAGTACCTCGACTACGTCAAGGCCGGCAACGTCGTCCCCGACATCATCAGCTGGCACTCGCTGCCCGGCGACCCGGTGGCCAACGTCGCGACCGCCAACGCCGCCCTCGACGCCCGGGGCGTCCCCCACCCCAGGCCGTACCAGATCAACGAGTACGGCGCGTCCAACGAGCAGAACCCGGGCGACGGGTCCTGGTACATCGCCCGGCTCGAACGGGCGGGCGCCGACGGCCTGCGGGCGAATTGGGCCGGCGGCGGCAACCTGCACAACGACCTGGGCAACCTGCTCGTCCGCGACTCCTCGGGGCAGTACCAGCCCAAGGGCGAGTGGTGGGTCTACCGCTTCTACGGCTCGCAGACCGGCCAGATCGTGTCGGTCACGCCCAGTTCCTCCTACGACGCGTTCGCGACGAAGGCGAGCGGCGAGGCGAAGGTCCTGGTCGGCGGAGGCCGTACGACGGGCGAGATCGCGGTCGGCCTGCAGCGGCTGGACGCCACGAGCGGCATCGTGCAGAACAACCAGGTCAGGGTGGTGGCCGAGCGCATTCCCTACAACGGCGGGGGCGCCGTCGCCGGTCCCGTGACCGTGCAGAACACGGTGGTGACGTTGTCGGGCAACGGCACCACGGTGCGGCTGCCGCACACCAACGCCGACGAGACCTTCACCATCACCCTGCTGCCGCCCAGCACCCCGGGGCCTTCACCGACGCCCAGCCCCACGGGCGGCACGGGGAGCACGAGCGCGCTGCGGGGCGTGGGGTCGGGCCGGTGCCTGGACGTCAACGGCGCCTCCCAGTCCAACGGCGCCCAGGTGCAGATCTGGGACTGCAACGGCCAGGCCAACCAGCGGTGGACCTCCACCAGCGCGAGTGAGCTGCGGGTCTACGGCAACAAGTGCCTCGACGTGAACGGCGGCGGCACCGCCGACGGCACGGCAGTGATCATCTGGGACTGCAACGGCCAGAACAACCAGAAGTGGCGCTTCAACTCCGACGGCAGCATCACCGCCGTCGGCGCGAACAAGTGCCTCGACGTGTCCAACAACGGCACCGCCAACGGCAGCAAGGTGCACATCTGGACCTGCCACGGCGGCACCAACCAGAAGTGGACCCGCGTCTGACCCCGTGAACCCCCATCCTCGCCGGGGACGGACGACCCGTCCCCGGCGAGGTGCTGTCCGCGGCGCTCACCCGCCGGCCGGCGGCCGCCCTCGGTCCGGCGGCCGGCGGCTGGTACCGTCGAACCGGTTCGTACGGAGGCGGTGCCCGCCGATCTCGTACGTCGGAGGGTCCGGCGGACACGGCCGGGTGCGCCGGCTCCATCGATTCGACCTACGATGATTGGTCTGGGACGAGCGGCTGAGGAGCGGGATGAACATCGGGGAGATCGCCCGGAGATCGGGCGTGTCGCGCAGCACCGTCTCCTACGCCCTGAGCGGCAAGCGCCCGGTCTCCGAGGACACGCGGCGGCGCATCCAGGCGGTCATCGACGAGCTGGGCTACCGTCCCAACGCCACCGCGAAGGCCCTCAAGGAGGGCAGGACCCGCACGATCGGCCTGGTCATCCCCCCGGCGAGCCAGCGCCTCACCGAGATGCAGCTCGGCTTCGTCGCCAGCGTGGTGGACGCCGCCGCGCGCGCCGACCTCGACGTCCTGCTGTCACCCTCCGGTGGCGAGCACGACCGCTCGTTCGAGCGGGTCGTGGGCGGCAGGCGCGTCGACGGCGTGATCCTCATGGAGATCCGGCTGGAGGACGACCGGGTCACCCGCCTGCGGCAGTCCGGGCTGCCGTTCGTCGGCATCGGCCGCACCAGCCGTCCCGACGAGATGTCCTGGGTGGACATCGACTACGAGACCCTGATCTCCCAGTGCGTGCACCACCTGGCCGACCTGGGCCATCGCCGGGTCGCCCTGGTCAACCGCTCCACCGAGCTCATGGCCGCCGGGTACGGCCCGGCCCACCGGGCACAGGCCGGTTTCACCCGGGCCGTGGCGGAACGCGGCCTGGAGGGCGTGCAGACGTGCTGCGCCGACGACGCCCGCGCCGGAGTGACCTGCGTCGGGCGGCTGCTCGCCGACGACCCCGATCTCACCGCCATCGCGACCATCAACGAGGCCGCCATGCCCGGCATGTACCGCGCGCTCGAGCGGGCCGGCCTGGCCGTGCCGCGCGACTTCTCCATCGCCGGTGTCGCGGGCCGGCACTGGGCCGAGAACCTGCATCCGCCGCTCACCGCCGCCGACGTGCCCGCGGACGAACTCGGCGCCCAGGCCGTCGACCTGCTCATCCGGCAGATCGCCGACCCCGCCACCCCGCATCGCGGCGCTCTCGTCGCCCCGCCCATCTCCCTGCGCGGGACGACCGGGCCCGCACGCGCGCGCTGAACCCGGCGAGCCCGGGGCTCCCGCAGGCGCGGCACGCGCGGTCGGCCCCGGCGCGGCCCCGTCGGGGGCCTCGCCGGGGCCGAGTCACCCGGGGGGTGGCCAGGAGAGCCCGGTGTCCGAGCTCTCCTGGCGGGAGGGGTGACCTCAGACGCGGGTCCACTTCTGGTTGGTGCCGCCGTGGCAGCTCCAGATGTGCACCTTGCTGCCGTTGGCGGTGCCGTAGTTCGACACGTCCAGGCACTTGTTCGCCCCGACGGCGGTGATGCTGCCGTCCGAGTTGAAGCGCCACTTCTGGTTGTTCTGGCCGTTGCAGTCCCAGATGATCACCGCTGAGCCGTCGGCGGTGCCGCCGCCGTTCACGTCCAGGCACTTGTTGCCGTAGACCCGCAGCTCACTCGCGCTGGTGGAGGTCCATCGCTGGTTGGCCTGGCCGTTGCAGTCCCAGATCTGCACCTGGGCGCCGTTGGACTGGGAGGCGCCGCTCACGTCGAGGCACCGGCCCGACGCCACGCCCCGCAGCGCGCTCGTGCTCCCCGCCGACGACGGGGACGGCGAGGGCGACGGAGACGGAGACGGGGACCGCGGCGGGGACGGCGAGGGCGACGGAGACGGCGAGGGTGAGGGAGACGGCGAAGGCGAGACGCCGGCCAGTTCCTTGATCCGGATGTTGCGGAACGCCGCCACGTCGCCCGACCCGTGGTTCTGGATGCCGATGTAGCCCTGCTGCAGCGAGCGGACCGGGTCGCTGTTGGTGAAGTCGTTGATCTTGGTGCCGTTCAGGAACACCTGCAGCCGCTCGCCCTCCACCAACAGCTCATAGGTGTTCCACTGGCCCGGCGGGTTCAGCGCGGCGTCGCGGGCGGCGATGTCGGCCGACTTGAAGCCGTAGATCGAGCCGGTCGTCTTGTCGGAGGTGTCGGTGGCGTCGATCTGCACCTCGTATCCGGTGTTCAGCGCCGCGTTCGGGTCGCTGGTGGCCGGGAACCCGACGATCACGCCCGAGTTCGAGTCTCCGGTCAGCCTCCAGTCGAGCTTCAGCGAGTAGGAGCGGAACTCCTTGGCGTTGTACCACAGCATGCCCATGCCGCCCTGCGAGGTCAGCGTGGCGTCACTGTTGGAGAACGACCCAGGCCCGGCCTGCGACCAGCCCGTCGTCGAGCCGTTGTACAACGCCGTGTAGCCGTTCTCCGGACGGCAGTCGGCGTTGGCCGCCTTGGCCGCGTACCGGATCCCGCCCAGCAGCAGCGTGCGGAAGTTCGTGTCCGCGTACGACTCCTGGGTGTGTCCCAGACCGGTGTAGAACGAACGGCCGGAGGACTGGGGGTGGCACCAGGTGATCGGGTGGTCGCCCATGCCGCCGCCGCTGTAGCTGCTCTCGTCCAGGTTCTGCAGCACCCGGACGTTCTGGCGGGGGTTGGAGCGGAAGCTGTACCACTCGTCCGTACGCGACCAGGTCGCGCCCAGATGAGAGGTCGCGGCGTGCGCCCGGTCCTCGTTCCGTACGGTGGCCCGCTGGATGGCCGGGTGGCTGCTGAACCAGGCTCCCATCAGCTGCCCGTAGTAGGGCCAGTCGTACTCGGTGTCGGCGGCCGCGTGCACTCCCACGTAGCCGCCACCGCCGTCCACGTACGACTGGAAGGCGGACTGCTGGCTCGTGTTGAGCACGTCCCCTGTGGTGCTGAGGAACACCACCGCCTTGTACTGGGCGAGGTTGCCCGTGGTGAAGGCGTTCGCGTCCTCGGTGGCGTCGACCGTGAAGTCGTTGGCGGCCCCCAGGTCCCGGATCGTCTGGATCCCCGTGGGGATCGAGTCGTGCCTGAACCCGGCGGTCTTGGAGAAGACCAGCACCTTGAACGCGGCGGCCTCGGCGGGCACCGCGGGGATCGCCGTCGTCGCGGCGGCGGCGGCGAGTGCCACCGCGGTCACCGACAGGCGGCGTAACAGGGAGGTCTTCCGGTCGTGCCCCGCGACGCGCCCGAGCGCGGCGGCGGTCAGATGTCGCAGCATGAATGTCCTTCCGTCGCGGCCCCGGCACGGCCTCTTTCCGGGTGGGAAGTCAGGCCGTGCCGGGTGTCGCTTGTCTCGGTGGTCGGGGTCAGACGCGGGTCCAGCGCTGGTTGGTTCCTCCGGCGCAGGTCCAGATGTGCACCTTGCTGCCGTTGGCGGTGCCGTAGTTGGACACGTCGAGGCACTTGTTCGCCCCGACGGCGGTGATGGTGCCGTCGGAGTTGAAGCGCCACTTCTGGTTGTTCTGCCCGTTGCAGTCCCAGATGATCACTGCCGAGCCGTCGGCGGTGCCGCCGCCGTTCACGTCCAGGCACTTGTTGCCGTAGACGCGCAGCTCACCGGCGCTGGTGGAGGTCCACTGCTGGTTGGCCTGCCCGTTGCAGTCCCAGATCAGCACCTGAGCGCCGTTGGCCTGGGAGGCGCCGTTCACGTCGAGGCACCGGCCCGACCCCACACCTCGCAGCGCGCTCGTGCTCCCCGCCGACGACGACGGCGAGGGAGACGGAGACGGAGACGAGGGCGGAGACGCCGACGGCGAGGGCGAGGGCGAGGGCGACGGGGAGGACGTCGTGCCGGTGCTCAGCGTGAAGGCGTCCAGGTCGAACAGGTAGCCCTGTCCGGTCGGGCCGCGGAAGACCAGGTACAACGTCGTCGTGCCGGCCGGCGCGCCGCTGAGGTTCGCCGAGACGTCGGTGAAGGTCTCCCAGCTCCCGGTGCTCGTCACGGTCGCCGTGCCGAGCAGCGTGCCCGTGGCCGAGCCCGCCCGCACCTCGATGCGGCCGCCCGCGCCCGCGGAGGACACCCGCGCGGTGATCCTCGTCGCGTTGCTCAGGTTGTACGGCTGGAAGGAGATCCAGTCGCCGTCGTCGGTGAAGCCGACGGTCTTGCCGCCCTCGGCGGTGGTGTGGTCGGCCGTCTGGACGCCCTGCTGCGCGCCGAAGTGCTCGGCCTGCCGGTGTCGCGGCTGGAGCGTGCGGACGCTGGTGGAGGTCAGGCCCCCCTTGTCGGTGTAGGAGGCCTCGAAGACGCCGAAGATGTTGGCCGCGGAGTCGTGCTCACCGTCCACCGGCACGTTGATCGAGCCGGTGCAGCCGCTCCTTGAGGTGATCTGGTGCGCGTGGCTGTCGTGACCGAGGAAGTAGGTGACGGTCACCTTCGAGCAGTCGATCGTGCCGTCCTCCGGGTCGCTGACGTTGACCTGGAACGGCACCGTGTCCCCGAAGGAGAACAACTGCCCGTCGCCCGGGGTGGTCAGCGTCACCGCCGGGGCGGTGTTGCCGACGTTCACGATCACGCTCGCGCTTCCGGTCAGCCCCTGCGGGTCGCGCACGGTGAGAGTGGCGGTGTAGGTGCCGTTCGTGGTGTAGGTCTTGCTCGGGTTGGCGGCCGTGGAGGTGGTGCCGTCGCCGAAGTTCCACGAGTACGTCAGCGTGCCGCCCTCAGGGTCGGAACTGCCCGAGGAGGAGAAGGCGACGGTCAGCGGAGCGGGTCCCGAGGTCTTGTCGGCGGCGGCCTTCGCGATCGGGTTGCGGTTGGCCTTGCCGATGTACTCGACCCGGTACAGCGCCTGGTTGTTGCTTCCCGTGCCGTAGTCGAGGACGTACAGGGCGCCGTCGGGGCCGAACGCCATGTCCATCACCTGGGTGCCGCTCCAGGGGAACGCGGAGATCTCGCCGTAGTTCCCGTCGCTCTTGACCTCGATGGCCTTGATCCAGCGGCGGCCGTACTCACCGGCGAAGAAGCGCCCTTCCAGCGTCTGGGGGAACTTGACGGACGAGTTCAGGTTGGGGTCGTAGCGGTAGACCGGGCCGCCCATCGGCGACTCGGAGCCGCTGCCGAACTCCGGCGGCGAGCCGGCGTCCCCCGCGTACCTGATCCACGCCGGCTTCGCCGCCGGCAGCGTGGTCAGCCCGGTGTTGCGGAAGGAGTTGTTGGTCGGCCCGCCCGAGCAGTTGTACTTCGGGCCGGTGCTGTTGGAGCCGAAGTCCCACTCGTTGTACGTCTCGCTCGTGGTGTTCGTCCCGGTGCAGTACGGCCAGCCGTAGTTGCCCGGGGCGGTGACGCGGTTGAACTCCACCTGGCCGCTCGGCCCCCGGTTGGAGTTGGTCACACCCGAGTCCGGTCCGTAGTCGCCCAGGTAGACGACGCCGGTCGCCTTGTCCACGCTCATCCGGAACGGGTTGCGGAAGCCCATCGCGTAGATCTCCGGGCGCGTCTTCGACGTCCCCGGCGGGAACATGTTGCCGCTGGGGATCGTGTAGCTGCCGTCCGGCTGCGGCTTGATCCGCAGGAGCTTGCCGCGCAGGTCGTTGGTGTTGCCCGCCGTGCGCTGGGCGTCGTACTGCGGGTTGCGGTTGGTCCGCTCGTCCAGCGGGGAGTAGCCGCTCGACTCGAACGGGTTGCTGTCGTCGCCGGTCGTCAGATACAGGTTGCCGGCCGCGTCGAAGTCGATGTCGCCGCCCACGTGACAGCACATCCCGCGGTCGTTCGGCACCTCAAGCACGACCTTCTCACTGCTCATGTCGAGCGTGTCGTCCGACTTCAGCGTGAAGCGGGACAGGTTCAGGTGTCCCTTCCACTGGTCGAACTGCGACTGCGTGCCGGTGCCGGGCGCGTCACCGCTCGGCGTGCTCAGCCGGGGCGAGTAGTAGAGCCAGACGTAGCGGTTCGACGCGAAGTTCGGGTCGACCGCCACCCCCTGCAGGCCCTCCTCGTCGTGGGTGTAGACGCTGAGCCTGCCGGCCACCTTCGTGTTGCCGTTGACATCGGTGACGCGCACCGTGCCGTCCCTGGCCGTGTGGAGCACGGAACGGTTGGGCATCACGGCCAGCGACATCGCCTCACCCAGCTCCGAGCCGCCCGACGCGAGCGACACCTGCTGGTAGTCGGAGGCGGGGATGGTCAGCGCGTTCGCCGTGGAGGCGGTGACCGCGAGGGCTCCTGGAGTGATCAGCGCCATCGTGGTCAGCAGTGTGAGCCACGGACGTCGGGACATCGGGGTTCCTTCCTGACATGCGGGGGACCAGTCAGGGCATGGCGCGCGCCGTCGCGCTGCTGCCTGGGTTGTGGGGGGAGTGTGCTGCTCGTCCCGCCTGATCGCTTCCGATCAGGCGGGGCGAAGGTGCCCTCGCCCCCGTGCGGGCGGCGAGGGCGGGTCGGAGGCCGTCAGACGCGGGTCCACTTCTGGTTGGTGCCGCCGTGGCAGCTCCAGATGTGGACTCTGCTGCCGTTGGCGGTGCCGTTGTTGGACACGTCGAGGCACTTGTTCGCGCCGACGGCGGTGATGCTGCCGTCGGAGTTGAGACGCCACTTCTGGTTGTTCTGGCCGTTGCAGTCCCAGATGATCACCGCTGAGCCGTCGGCGGTGCCGCCGCCGTTCACGTCGAGGCACTTGTTGCCGTAGACCCGCAGTTCACCGGCGCTGGTGGAGGTCCACCGCTGGTTGGCCTGGCCGTTGCAGTCCCAGATCAGCACCTGGGCGCCGTTGGACTGGGAGGCGCCGTTGACGTCCAGGCACCGGCCCGACCCCACGCCCCGCAGCGCGCTCGTGCTCCCCGCCGACGACGACGGGGACGGCGAGGGTGACGGGGACGGAGAGGTGCCGTTCCTGGGCCCCGCGGCCGCTATCACGGCCTGGGCGCCGGACGGCCAGTTGCCGTTGGAGACGGTGACGTTGCCGTTCACGACATTGCCGCGGTCGCCGTTGGTGACGTTGGTGCTGCCGTTGGTGGACCAGTTGCCGGTCACGGTGAAGTTCCCCATGTTCTCGGCGAACCAGTAGTTGGCGGTGGCCCAGGTGCCGGTGGACGAGAAGACGTTGCCGCTCGCGGTGTAGTAGCGCGAGCCCTCGTCGAAGTAGAGCCCGAACCAGCCGTTGGTACGCAGGCAGTGGTTGTCCTTGATCAACCCGTTCGGGTTGGCCGACAGGGTGTAGATGCACCCGCCGTCGGTCATCTGCTGCATGACGTCGTGCACGTAGTTGCCGACGAGCCTGTTGCCCGACGCGGTGGTGGCCGTCGTGTAGCGCGGCTGGTAGTTGTACAGGCCGCGGTCGGCGTAGTGGTTGCTGCCGCCCGCGTCGTTGGCGCCCCAGCCGTACCCGATCGACATGCCGGTGTACGGCATGTTGTAGACCTCGTTGTAGGACACGTCACTGCCGGCCACGTAGGTGGTGAGGACCGAGACGACGCCGCGGTAGTCCAGACCGAGGTCGTGGATCCTGTTGTCGCTCACGGTGATGTTCCTGTTGACCATCCGCTGGTCGCCGGGGTGGTGCGCGTCGGCGCGCACGCCGCCGACCACGACGCCGCCGGCCGAGCTGCGGGCGATCTCCGACCGGGTGACCGCGATGTCGCTCGCGCCCAGGCCGACCCCGCTGGTGTGCGCGTTGGCGTCGTTGCCGATGCCGATCGCCGTCTGCCCCAGGTTGACGAACTGGGACTCGGTGAACGTGATCTTCCTGGCGGCGGACACCTGCACGGCGGCGGGCATCTGGAACCAGTTCGGCCTGGTCGCCTCGAACTGCTGGCAGCCCTCCTGGCAGGACTGCGGCAGGTTGGCGGGCCAGTTCCAGTTGCCGGCGATGTAGGCGCCGGTCTGCTGGTCGGCGAAGCCCTGGTTGCTGCTCGGACCCAGCCAGCTGGTGCCCGTGAACACGATCCCGCTGAACGTGATGTCGTGCGCGGGCGCGTCGTACGTGCCGCCGACGCTCACCAGGGACTGCAGCACGGGCAGCTCGACGTTCGTGGTGCTCATGTTCTGCCCGGAGAGCGGGATGTAGTACAGCACTCCGGTGCCGGGGTTGATGTACCACTCGCCAGGCGAGTCGAGGAACTCGTAGGCGTTCTCTATGTAGAGCGGGCCGGCCCGGTGAGGGCTGGTGAACACGTCGTACCCGAAGATGTTGTTGTTCCAGCTGGGCTGCTGCATCGTGATGAAGTTCCCGCTGATGCTCTGCACCCGCACGTACCGGTCGGTGAACGAACCGATGCTCTCCAGCTCGACCCGGCTCTGGTCGGCGATGTTGTTCAGGTAGCTCAGCCCGGAGTTCGTGAACCGCATGCCCGTGCTCGTCGCGGTGAAGTCGCCCCGGTTCAGCTGGGTGCGGGCCCGCGTCGCGAGCGCGCCGTTGACGTACAGCTGCCGGGTGTCGATCCCGGCGCCGACGTCGGCCCGCCAGATGTTCTTGCCCGCGTCGGCCTGCGACCATCCGGTCACCGCGCGGGCCCCGCTGATGACGGGACGGGCGCCCGCCGCGGCCTGCCACTTGACGGTGTAGCCGTTGGTGCCGGAGTCGGCGGCGGCGAACCTGAGCGGGGAGCTCTGCCGGTACACGCCGTCGGCCAGTTCGACGACGATGTCACCGGACATGGCGCCGTTCTGCGATCGCACCGCGGCCTGCGCCGCCGTCAGCGAGCACGGCTGGGCCGAGGTGCAGGCGGTGCCGGTGCCGGAGGGAGACGCGTACAGGGTCGTGGTGGCCGCGCCGGCCGGGGCGGCCGGGCCGACGAGGGCGAACGCCGCGGCCAGCGCCGCGGCGACGACGCCGGTCAGGACCGGCCTCCGTGCCGTGGCGGGCGAAGGTGACTGCACGGTGTTTCCTTCGGGGGGGTAGGTGGGTGTGGTCAGGTCACGCCCTCCCCCTCGGACGGACGACGCCCACCCGCCCGAGGTGGAGACCGTCGTCGAACGGGGAGGTGTGCGACGGCGGCCGAGTGCGCGCTCCCGGCTCCGGGGTCAGCCGACGATGCCGGGAAGCGCCTCCGCATCCCGCCCATGTGGTCCGGCCGCGGAGGTAGCAGGACCGGGACATCGCTACCCATTACGATCGGCGCGATGATCCCCGTCAAGACCTTAAGCCCACTTATTTCACAGTACGCACACCGGTGCCTTTACCGTAGTTATCTATTTTCCGCCGCCAACCTGGCACGACGTCCGTCAT
The DNA here is from genome assembly GCF_012999535.1 of Microbispora sp. H11081. Lineage (GTDB taxonomy): Bacteria > Actinomycetota > Actinomycetes > Streptosporangiales > Streptosporangiaceae > Microbispora. The sequence continues at coordinate 41,433 of NZ_JABBWV010000012.1, read as the reverse complement.
GGCGTTCCTACGTACCGGACGGATCCAATGAATGATTCAGATGTGTCGTACTGATCCGCCGCCGAGCGGCCTCCGGGGTGACGACCCCGATCGGTCATACTTTGCAGGGAACGGCGAGGAGGAAGCACGGTGACCGACACCCCGCGCGAAGGCGGATACCGGCCAGGCTACGAGGTGGCCGCTGAGCAGGTGCTGGAGTTGATCGTCCGGCTCGACCTGCGCCCGGGCGACCGCATGCCGACCGAGAACGACCTGGCCCGGCAGTTGGGCACCAGCCGCACCGTCGTGCGCGAGGCGGTGAAGATACTCTCCGCGCTCGGCCGGGTCCGCGCCCAGAAGGGCCGCGGCCTGTACGTGGCCGACGACGAGGGGCTGCTCGGCGCAGGACGCCGGGCGTCCTTCTTCCTCCCGACCGACCTCGACCACGTCTACATGCTGTTCGAGTTCCGCCGTACGCAGGAGATGGAGACCAGCAGGCTGGCCGCCCGGCGCGCCACCCCCGCCGAACTGCGGGCCATCGAGGAGGCCGCGGGCGTGTGCCGCCACGGTTTCGAGACCGGCCGCGAGGACATGTTCAACGAGGGCGACGACACCTTCCACACCGCCATCGCCACGGCTTCGCACAACATGTTCCTGCAGATCACGGTCGGGGAGGCCCGGCGTCTGCAGGCGCAGTCGAGCCTCATCGGGATGCGGGGCTCGCTGGGCGGGCACGCCGCCAAGGCCGTCGAGGAGCACGACGCCATCTACCAGGCCATCCGCGCCGGCGATCCGGAGACGGCCGCGCAGGCCGCCGCGACGCACATCGACAACACGCTCGAGGACTACCGCAGGGAGATCCAGCAGCGCCTCTTCTCCTCGGACCGGTGACGGCCGGCGCCGAGGAGAAGAATCGATTCGATGACCTGGCCCGGCCGGGCCGCACGCCGCGCGCCGGCCCGATGAAAGTTTCATCGGGCGTCGCCGGCCGTACCCGCAGGGCATCGAAGTCGTGGAGAACTTTCGGCAGGCAGCGGGGTGACGCACCCCCTTGACAGGGGTGCGTCTGTCGTATGCACTACCCGGTGCACCCCTGTCCTCCCTGTCTTCGCCGGACTCGGATCGTAGGCGAATCGATTCGCTTCGCCTCTGGCGATCGGCCCGGCACGGCGTTCCCGGCCGTTCACGCCGGCCCCGGGAGCCCGCCGGGTCGCGCGCACGCCCTCCCGCGGTCTCCCGTGCCCTTTCCCGAGCGAGCCCCATCCCGAGCGAGTCCCGTCCCGAGCGAGCCCGTCCCCGCGACGCACTACCCCCAAGGAGTACGACCATGCGACCTCCGTCCGTTCCCGCACCACGCCGCGCGTCACGTGGGCACCGCTTCCGTGCCGCCGCCGTCGTGTCCCTCGCGGCGCTCGCGACCCTCCTGGCCACCGTCCTGAGCTGGTCGATGCCCGCCTCCGCGGCGACCACGCCGCTGATCGGCGTGGGGTCGGGCCGGTGCCTGGACGTCAACGGCGCCTCCCAGGCGAACGGCGCGCAGGTCCTGATCTGGGACTGCAACGGCCAGGCCAACCAGCAGTGGACCACCACCAGCGCGAGTGAGCTGCGGGTCTACGGCAACAAGTGCCTCGACGTCTACGGCGGCGGCACCGCCGACGGCACGGCAGTGATCATCTGGGACTGCAACGGCCAGAACAACCAGAAGTGGCGCCTGAACTCCGACGGCAGCATCACCGCCGTCGGGGCGAACAAGTGCCTCGACGTGTCCAACAACGGCACCGCCAACGGCAGCAGAGTCCACATCTGGAGCTGCCACGGCGGCACCAACCAGAAGTGGACCACCGGGACCCAGCCCAGCCCTTCCCCGACGTCGTCGCCGAGTTCCTCGCCGAGCCCGCCGCCGCCCGGCGCGCGCTCGTGTGACATCTACGCCTCGGGCGGCACCCCCTGCGTGGCCGCGCACAGCACGACGCGGGCGCTCTACGGCTCCTACACCGGCAACCTGTACCAGGTCAGGCGTTCCTCGGACAACACGACGCGGAACATCGCGGTGCTGACCGCGGGCGGCGTCGCCAACGCCGCGGCCCAGGACTCCTTCTGCGCGGGCACCACGTGCGTCGTCACGGTCGTGTACGACCAGTCCGGGCGGGGCAACGACCTTTGGTACCAGGGCTCCAGCGTGGTCCCCGGCTCCCCCCAGAGCAGGCCCGCGATCGCGACCACCGAGTCGCTCACCGTCGGCGGCAACAAGGCCTACTCCCTCTACATCAACCCCGGCAACAGCTACTGGCGGGACGGCCACCTGACGGGGGTGCCCACGGGCAGCGCGCCCGAGGGCATGTACATGGTGACCAGCGGCACCCACGTCAACAACGGCTGCTGCTTCGACTACGGCAACAGCGAGACGACCAGGAAGGCCGACGCCGCGGGCGCCATGGACGCCATCAACTTCAGCACGCAGTGCTGGTTCGGCGGCTGCTCAGGGTCCGGCCCGTGGGTCCAGGCCGACCTGGAGTGGGGGCTCTTCCCCGGCGGAAGCCAGTCGTGGAACCCCAACCAGCGGGCCTTCCCCCACAAGTTCGTGACCGCCACGCTGAAGAACAACGGCACGACCAGGTTCGCCATCAAGGGCAGCAACGCGCAGTCCGGCAGTCTCTACACGCTGTACGACGGCGCGCTCCCCAACGGCTACAGCCCGATGAAGAAGCAGGGCGCCATCATCCTGGGCAGCGGCGGCGACTGCTGCAAGCCCGACGGCGGCGCCAACCTCAGCGCGGGCACCTTCTACGAGGGGGCCATCGTCGCCGGCTACCCCAGCGACGCGACGGAGAACGCGGTGCAGGCCGACGTCATCGCCGCCGGCTACCGCTGACCCCGTCCCGGCTCTGGGACCGCTCCGGATGGAAGCCGCCGGTCGCCGCCAGCAGTCGGCGACCGGCGTGCTCCGGCCGGATGTGGGGGCCGTCGGCCCCGGCGTCCGGCCGGCGGGTGAACGCGCTGATCGCCCGCTCGTCGATGGTGACGCCGAGGCCCGGCGCGTCTCCGAGGACGAAGGCGCCGTCCTCCACGTGCAGGTCGAGTGACACGCCGACCGGCGGCCGCAGGTCCTGCAACTCGCTGGCCATGTGGTTGGGCACCGACGTCGCGGCGTGCAGCAGCCCGACCGGCGTGTTGCCGATGGGGCTGACCGGCAGGTCGTGGGCGTGCGCCAGGGCGGCCACCCGGAGGAAGTGGGACACCCCCCAGACGGCGGCCGTCTGGACGATGTCGACCGCCCCCGCGGCCAGCAGCGGGCGGAACTGCTCGAGCCCGGTGAGGTTCTCCCCCGTGGCGACGGAGGCGCGGACGCCGCGGCCGACGGCGGCCAGCCCTTCGGCGTCCCACCGCCGGACCGGCTCCTCGATCCAGGTGAGATCCAGGGTGCGTTCGAGCTCGCAGACGTGCCGGACCGCCTGCTTGCGCGTCCACGCCTCGTTCACGTCGAGCATCAGGCCCGGCCGCGAGCCGTGCCCGGCCTCGGTCAGGACGTCCCGTACGAGGGTCAGGCGGTGCCGGTCGCGTTCGATGTCGAGGCCGCCCTTGATTTTGGCGGCGCGCAGGCCGTGCTGGGCGTAGACCTGGTAAACGGAGACGAGTTCGTCATCGCTCAGTCCGATGTCCAGTCCCGAGGCGTAGGCGGGGAGCCGCCTGTCGCGTCCGCCGAGCAGGCGCCAGAGCGGCTCGCCGACCGCCTGCGCCTTGATGTCCCACAAGGCGGTGTCGAGGGCGCCGATCGTGCCGAACACCGCGCCCGCGTGCCCCGCCTTGAAGGTCTGCCGCAGCATGCGGTCGTACAGCGCCGTGACGCCGCGCGGATCCTCGCCCTCGATGGCGGCGAACACCGCGTCGATGTTCACGTGCGGCCCGAGGCCCACGCCGGTGATTCCCTCGTCGGTGTCCACCAGGACGATCGGCACCGAGACGACCCCGTCGGCGAAGACGCCGTTGGCGTCGCCGACGGGACGGCCCCATTCCTGAACCGTCGTCGTGGTCCGATACCCCGTGATCCTCATGTCAGCCTTTCGTGGAACCTGCGGTGACGCCGTCGGCGATCCGCCGTTGCAGAAACAGATAGATCATCAGTACGGGCACCGCGGCGATCAGGACTCCCGAGGCGAAGGTGGGGATGTCGTCCGAGTACTGGCCGCGCAGCGAGTTGACCCCGACCATGAGCGTGCGATGCTCGGGCGACGGCATCATCAGCAGGGAGATGAGCACGTCGTTCCAGCAGAACAGCGTGTTGAGGATGCCGACGGACAGCAGCGCGGGAACGCCCAGCGGGAGCATGATCCGCCGGTAGACGCCGTACACCGTGTTCCCGTCGATCCTGGCGGCGTCGACGATCTCCGCCGGGATGGTCCTGTAGTGGCTCGTCATCAGGAAGACGGTGAACGGGAGGAACTGGGCGACGTACGCCAGGATCAGCCCCGGATAGGTGTCCACGAGACCGCTGTCGGCCATGACCACGGTGAGCGGCACCATGATCACCTGGAACGGGATGAACAGCCCCGCGAGAACGCCCAGGAAGATCAGGGTGGAGCCGCGGAACCGCAGCCGGCTCAGCGCGAAACCAGCCATCGATCCCAGCAGGAGCAGCAGGGCGACGGCGCACGCCACGACGACGAAGGAGTTGAGGAAGTACCGCGCCATCCCGGCTCCGGCCCACGCCCCCCCGATGTTGTCGAAGCGGAGGGAGTCCGCCACGGAGAACCGGTCGAGAACGTAGTCGCGCCGGGTCTTCATCGCGACGTTGGCGGTGAAGAGGAGGGGATAGACCGTCGCCAGCGCGAGAACGGCCATCGGAAGGGCAGCGGCCCACCTGACCACGCGCATGCCGGGCATCAGTCCTGCCTCCCCGACCGGCGGAGCAGGCTGATCTGCAGGAGCCCCACCACGAGCATGACGACGAAGAGAACGGTCGACGCGGCCGAGGCGAGCGCGGGCCGGTTCATCTGCCCCTGCTCGTGCCAGATGTAGAACTCCGGCAGGTAGGTCGATCCCTCCGGCCCCCCGTTGGTCATCACGAAGAGCAGTCCGAACATGGACGTCAGCATTCCGATCATCGTGGTCACGAAGACGAACTGGATGGTGCGCGTCAGGCTCGGGATGATGACGTGCCAGATGCTCTGGCGGAGCGACGCGCCGTCCACCCGCGCGGCGTCCAGCAGCGAGGCGTCGAGGGTGCTGAACCCGGCGAGGAACACCACCAGCGACATCCCGAACGTCGCCCATATGTGCACGCCGACCACGGCGAACATGGCGATGTCCGGGTCTCCGAGCCAGTCGACCGGGCCCACGCCGAGCGCCCCGAGAGCCGCGTTCACCGGGCCGTCGAACCCCAGCATGAGGTTGAAGATCGCACCGACGATCACCGGCGAGAGCACGGCGGGGAAGAAGTAGACGCTGCGGTAGACCCGGTTGCCCGGCACGCGCAGATAGATGAAGGTCGCGAGCAGGCCCGGAATCGCCACCGCCACGGGAAGCAGCAGCACCAGCAGCCCGACGTTGCGCAAGGAGGTGCGGAACAGCGGGTCGCCGGCCAGCTCCACGTAGTTGCCCAGGCCGACGGGGGTTCCGTTGAGCTCGCCGTCGCCGGTGAAGGAGAAGTTGACGCCCAGGACGAGCGGCCACAGCCGCAGCACCAGGATGATCAGTACGGCCGGGGCCACCAGGACGTAGGGCGCGAGGCGCTCGGTGAGCGCCCCGCGCATGGGAGTGCGGACGGCCCCGCGGCGGCCCCGCCGCCCCGAGGCCGTCGCCGCGCCGGTGCGCCCGGAACCTGCCGGGCGCACCGGCGACGGTGAGTCTTTGACCGGCACGGGATCATCCCGCCCGATCGGAGGCGGCGAGCTGCTCAACGACCTCGTCCACCGTGGCCGACCCGCTCAGGAGCTGCTGGGACAGCCTTCCCATCAGGTCCAGCGTCTTGGACGACAGCGCGACGTGCAGGGCGGGCTTGCCGGTCTTGATCTCCTGCACGATCCCGCTGACGGCGGCGCCGGCCTGGGAGACGTCGATCGTCGTGTCCGAGGCGATCGCGCCGGCCTTGGCGTAGAACGCGGTCAAGGCGTCGGTCGAGGTGAGGGATCGCACGAGGTCGGCGGCGAGCTGCGGGTCCTTCGTCCACTTCGCGACCGCGTAGCCGATGCCCCCGTCGTACGGGAGGCTCGGGGTGGCCCCCTCCACTGCGACCGGCGCCTGCATGACGCCGAGCTTGTCGGGGGGCAGGAACTCGGAGAAGTCCTTCCAGTGCCCGATGTCCGACATCAGCCCGATGATGTGGGCGGCCTTGCCGGTCTCGAAGACCGGGAAGATGTCGTTGAACATCGCCGTGGAGTTGGCTCCGTCGTTGTTCAGCCCCTTGTCCTGCGCCTCCTTCCACAGCTCGAAGATCCGCCGCACGTGCGGCGAGGACCAGTCGCGCTTCCCGGCGACCCAGTCGTCGTACTCCTGGGGCGTCAGGATGCCGGATCCGAGACCCGACATGAAGAACTGGATCCCGGCGCCCTCCTTGTTGCCCAGCGCGAAGCACTTGGCCCCGGTCGCCTTCTTGATGGCCGCGCAGGAGTCGACGAGCTCGTCCCAGGTCTTGGGCGGGTTCGCCGGATCGAGCCCGGCCTTCTCGTAGAGCGCCTTGTTGTAGTAGATGGGGTGCCCCTGCAGGGTCACCGGCGCGGCGTAGACCTTGCCGTCCTTGCCGAACGCCTCCCAGCCCGCCAGGCGGCTCTTGTCCTCGGCCACGTACTGGTCCAGGGGAAGGAGCGCGTCCGTCCGGTCGCGGATCTGCCCGCCACCGTTGAAGAGCATGACGTCGGGCCCCTTGCCGGACTGGATCGCCGTGCCGAGCAGGGTGTAGTACTGGTCGAAGGGCTGGGCGACGAACTCCACGGTGACACCGGGGTGCCGCGCGGCGAAGTCGGCCTTCGCCTTCTCGATATAGTCCGCGGCCGCCGGTTCACTGGACTTCCAGTCCCAGACCACGAGTTTCTGTTCCTGCTGCTTCTGCGACGACTCTCCTGACGGGGACTCCGTCCGCGCCGCACTCCCACAGCCGGTCACGGCCAGCCCCGCGACCATCAGGACCGCCCACCACCGCTGCTGTCTCATCGCTGCTCGCTTTCAGGAGCGGCCGACCTGCCCGGCCGATCTCGGCGAAACGTAACTCGTATGACGTATTACGTCAATAGTGGTCGCCTATACTGGCGCGGTGGCGCTGTTCGTTGGGCCACGTGGAGGGGGATATGACGGCATCGCAGGACACCGCCGGGGGCGTCCCGGCATCCCCCGCCTGGGTACGGCGCCCGGCCAGTCTCGCCCGGGCGGTGACCGCCGAACTCGTGGAACGCATCGTCCGCGGCGTCCACCCGCCGGGAACGCCGCTGCCGCCCGAGCCCGCGCTGTGCGAAGCCTTCTCCGTGAGCCGCACCGTCGTCCGCGAGGCCGTGAAGGTCCTGCAGGAGAAGGGGCTGGTGCAGGTCCGTCAGGGCGCGGGCACCATGGTGACCCCTCCGGCGATGTGGGACATGCTCGACGAACTCGTCCTCTCCGCGACCATCGCCGAGGACGAGACGCTGGCGATCCTCGACGACGTCGTCGTCACACGGCGCGTCCTGGAGTCCGACATGGCGAACGTCGCCGCCCGCGTGGCGGGGCCCGACGTCGTCGAACGGCTGGGCGCGCTGGTCGACCGGATGGACGAACTCGTGGCCGACCACGTCGCGTACGCGGACGTCGACCGCGCCTTCCACGACACGATCATGCAGGCGTCCGGGAACCGCATCGCGCGCGGCGTCGTCAGGGCGCTGGAGAACCAGGTCATCCACACCGCACGGTACACGGGCAGGACCGAGCGGGCCCTGTGCGTGGCGTCGAACCGCGGTCACCGCCGCATCTACGAACGCATCGCCGCCCGGGATCCCGACGGCGCCGCCGAGGCCATGTTCAGCCACATCACCGAGGCCTGGATCGTCCGCCGCACCGGCGCGGCCGACCCCGTGCGGCTGCGGCGCTGACCTCGGCTTCACGTCCCCGTGAACGATTCGATCGCGGGGAGTGAAACTTTCAGTGCGGTACGGCGGCGCCGGCCACGGCCGCTTTCCCTGGCCAGGCGCGGAAGCCGCCGTCCGTCGTGGCCGGGAATTCCATGACGCCGTGAAGTCCGAGCCTTGACAGCTCCGGTCACGGTCATATTTGCTCCGCTGCACCGTCGCCTTACCAGACCACCCTGAGCGACCCGGAAGAAGGGAAATCCCCCTCAGGGCGCGTTCGGTGAGGCCGGCTCGACCAGCCGGCCGGCCCCCGCGGACCGGCGAGTTTCCGATCGGCGCGGAATCCTCCGGCGACGACGAACCGGAATTCGCCGAGTCACAGGCCGGACAGTCGGCGCCCTCATCTCCGCAATCGCCGGAACGAACGGCTTCCCCATGTTCGTGTGTCCTCATGAGAAAGGGGTTCGCGTGATGCCGGGACATCGGTCCCTCCTCACCGCTGTCGCGACCGCGGCACTGCTCCTCCTGTCCACGGCGCAGGCCGCGCTGGGCCAGACGACCGAATCGCGCGCCGCGAGCAGCGCACTCGCGGCCACCGCGGGATGCGGCAAGGCTCCGACGCTGCGAAGCGGCGCACAGTCGATCACGACCAGCGGAAAGAACCGCAGTTACATTCTGCGGATTCCCGACAACTACAACAACAACACTCCCTATCGCTTGATCTTCGGATTCCACTGGAACGGCGGCACCGCCAACGACGTCGACTCGGGCGGAACCAGCGGATATCCCTGGTCCTACTACGGGCTCAGGGCACTGTCGAACAACTCCACCATTTTCGTCGCGCCGCAGGGCTTCAACAACGGCTGGGCGAATTCCGGCGGTGAGGACATCACGTTCGTCGACGACATGATCCGGCGGATCGAGGCGGACCTCTGCGTCGACACCACCCAGCGCTTCGCCATGGGCTTCAGCTACGGCGGCGGGATGAGCTACGCGCTCGCCTGCGCCAGGGCGTCGGTCTTCCGCGCCGTGGCGGTCTACTCCGGCGCGCAGCTCAGCGGGTGCAGCGGCGGCACCGAGCCGGTCGCCTACATCGGGCTGCACGGACTCAGGGACTCGGTGCTCAACATCTCCACGGGCCGGTCGCTGCGTGACAGGTTCGTACGCAACAACGGGTGCACGGCGCAGAACCCGCCGGAGCCGGCGCAGGGCAGCCTGACGCACATCGTCACCTACTACTCGGGGTGCCGGGCGGGCTATCCGGTCGCGTGGGCGGCGTTCGACGCGGGGCACACTCCCGGTCCCGTGGACGGAAGGCCAGGCGACCTGGAACCCGGCGAGAACTCCTGGACCAGGCCGGTGGTGTGGAACTTCTTCACGCAGTTCGGAAGCGGCGGCACCCCCTCGCCGTCGCCGAGCCCCACCTCCACGCCATCGCCGTCTCCGTCGTCGCCGGCGGGGAGCACGAGCGCGCTGCGGGGCGTGGGGTCGGGCCGGTGCCTGGACGTCAACGGCGCCTCCCAGTCCAACGGCGCCCAGGTGCAGATCTGGGACTGCAACGGCCAGGCCAACCAGCGATGGACCTCCACCAGCGCCGGTGAACTGCGGGTCTACGGCAACAAGTGCCTGGACGTGAACGGCGGCGCCACCGCCGACGGCTCAGCGGTGATCATCTGGGACTGCAACGGCCAGAACAACCAGAAGTGGCGTCTCAACTCCGACGGCAGCATCACCGCCGTCGGCGCGAACAAGTGCCTCGACGTGTCCAACAACGGCACCGCCAACGGCAGCAGGGTGCACATCTGGACCTGCCACGGCGGCACCAACCAGAAGTGGACCCGCGTCTGACGCGCTGACCACGAACACCGGGGCCGCGCCCTTCCTCCCGCCGCGCGCGCCCCGCACGACCGAAACCGGCGCGGGCCCGTCACCTCAGGTGGCGGGCCCGCGCCGCTGTTTTTCCCCGCGCACCCCTCTCTCCTCCCCCGTGGAGCACCCCCGGTGTGCGCCGCGGCCCTTGCCTCCCGGTCGGCGGATTCATCGGGTTGAAGTGGCGCAGCTCGCTGATCAACTTGCCTCCCGTGCTTGACCTCGGCCGTACATGACCTTAGTGTCCATTCGTATTCATCGGATGAATTGGGGGTGGTGGTTGTGGCGGTGGTCACTTCTGTCGAGGTGGTGGACGTGCGGTTCCCGACGTCGGCGACGTTGGATGGTTCGGATGCGATGAATCCGGATGGGGATTACTCGGCGGCGTATGTGGTGCTGGGGACGGACGTGGAGGGGTTGGCGGGGTATGGGCTGACGTTCACGATCGGGCGGGGCAACGATCTGTGTGTGGCGGCGGCGCGGCAGATCGGGGCGCGGGTGGCGGGCCGGGACGTGGACGCGCTGGTAGGGGATCTGGGCGGGTTGTACCGGGAGATCATGGCCGACAGTCAGATGCGGTGGCTGGGCCCGGAGAAGGGCGTGGTGCATCTGGCCGCGGCGGGGGTGCTGAACGCGGTGTGGGACCTGGCCGCCCGCCGGGCGGGCAAACCGTTGTGGCGGCTGGTGGCGGACATGAGCCCGGCCGAGCTGGTCGCCTCCTGCGATTTCCGGTACCTGTCGGACGTGCTGACCCCCGCCGAGGCGGTGGGCATGCTGGAGCGGCTGGCGCCCACGCGTAAGGAGCGGATCGCCGAGCTGGAACGGGTGGGGTACCCGGCGTACACCACCTCGCCGGGGTGGCTGGGCTATGACGATGACAAGCTGCGCCGGTTGTGCCGGCAGGCGGTGGCCGACGGCTGGGGGCATGTGAAGCTGAAGGTCGGCGCCAGCCTGGACGATGATGTGCGGCGGCTGGCGATCGCGCGCCACGAGCTGGGCGACCGGGTGGCGTTGATGATCGACGCGAACCAGGTGTGGGATGTGCCCGAGGCGATCGAATGGGTGGGCCGGCTGGCACGGTTCGGCCCGTTGTGGATCGAGGAGCCGACCAGCCCTGATGATGTGCTGGGGCACGCGGCGATCCGCGCGGCGGTGGCGCCGGTGGGGGTGGCCACCGGGGAGCACGCGCACAACCGGGTGATGTTCAAGCAGTTCCTGCAGGCCGGGGCGATCGACTTCTGTCAGATCGACGCCTGCCGGCTGGCGTCGGTCAACGAGATCGTGCCGGTGTTGCTGATGGCGGCGAAGTTCGGGGTGCCGGTCTGCCCGCACGCCGGCGGGGTGGGATTGTGCGAGCTGGTGCAGCACATGGCGGTCGTGGACTACGTGTGTGTCAGCGGCAGCCTGGACGGCCGGGTGCTGGAGTACGTCGACCACCTGCACGAGCACTTCACCGATCCCGTCCGCGTCGAAGGCGGCCGCTACCTGCTGCCCGGCCGGCCCGGCTACAGCGCCCGGATGCACCCCGAGTCCGTCAACACCTACCGCTACCCTGATGGCCACCACTGGGGAGGCTGACGTGGGCGTCATCGAGACCGCGATCGACACGATCAAAGAGATGATCATCGATGGGCGGTTGCGACCCGGGCAGAAGCTGCCCGTGGAGAAGGACCTCGCCGAGCAGCTCGGCGTGGCCCGCAACACCCTGCGCGAGGCCGTGCGCGCGCTCGTCGCGATGCGCGTCCTGCAGACGCGTCAGGGCGACGGCACCTACGTCACCAGCCTGTCCCCCGGCCTCCTGCTCGACGGGATGAGCTTCGTCGCCGACATCCATCTGGACGCCGGAGCCGGGCAGTTCCTGCACGTCCGCAGAATCCTGGAGGCGGAGGCCACCGCGCTGGCGGCCACCCGCATCCCCGGCGACGACCTGGCCCACCTGGGCGACCTGCTCGACCACGCCGAGAAGGTCGCCGCGCACCCCACGATCGACCACGAGAAGCTGATCGCGCTCGACCAGGACTTCCACTCCCTCATCACCTCCCACTGCGGCAACCCCGTCCTGGCCGCGGTGATCCAGAACATGTCCGGCCGGACCGTGCGCGCCCGCATCTGGCGCGGCATGACCGACCCCCAGGCGGTCCACCGCACCCTGCGCGAACACCGGGCCGTCCACCGCGCCCTGCTGGCCCGCGACCCCGACCGCGCCCGCCTCCACGCCGCCCTGCACGTCCTCGGCGTCGAGGAGAGCCTGACCGGCCCACGCACCTGCGAGAGCACCGATGACTGACCACGCACCACGCGCCTCGGGGACGCCGGATGACGCGGCCCGCACGGGCCCGGCGGGCGACGCCATGGACCGGCTGACGGCCCGATTGAGCAGGGAGAGCGCCGTCGTCGTCGCCTACTCCGGCGGCGCCGACTCCGCGTTGCTCGCCTTCGCCGCCGCGAAGGCGCTCGGCGGGCGCGCTGTGGCCGTCACCGCGGTCTCCCCCAGCCTGGCCGCCTCGGAGCGTGCCGCCGCCCGTGACTTCGCGCGGCGCCACGGCCTGGCGCACCTGGAGGTCTGCACCGACGAGGCCGACCGGCCGGAGTACGCCGCCAACGGACGCGACCGCTGCTACCACTGCAAGTCCGCGCTGTTCGACGCGCTCGCTCCGCTGGCGGCCGCCATGAACGCCCGGATCGCCCTCGGCACCAACCTCGACGACCTCGGCGACCACCGCCCCGGGCAGCGGGCGGCGGCCGAGCGCGGGGCCATCGCACCGCTGGTGGACGCCGGGCTCACCAAAGCCGACGTCCGCGCGGTCAGCCGCGAGTACGGCCTGGTCACCGCGGACAAACCCGCCGCGCCCTGCCTGGCCTCCCGGGTGAGCTACGGCGACCCCGTCACACCGGAGGTGCTCCGCAGGATCGAGACCGCCGAGAGCGCGTTGCGCGATCTCGGCTTCCCGGTGTGCCGGGTGCGCGCCCATGCCGGCGGCACGCTCGCCCGCATCGAGGTGCCGCGGGCCGAGATCCCGCGCCTGTGCGAACTGCGCGAGCGCGTCGACGCCGCGGTCCGCGGCGCCGGCTTCACCTTCTGCTCCCTGGATCTGTCGGGTTTCGCGTCCGGACGCCTCAACGCGCTGCTGCCGCTGCTCCCCTCGTGAAACATTCACGGCCGTCCGTGCGCTCCCGGTGACGCCGATGTCGCGCGACGGTTGATCGGGACCGCGCCCCGCTCCCCCGCCCAAGGCCGGGACCAGCCAGCATCCCGGCCATGACGACACCGGAAGCGGGTGGACAGAGATCCCATCTTTCATCCGGCATCAGCACCGGAACTCCCAGATTTCGGCGAGCGCACTTCGCCCATTGACGGCATTGATCACATGTTCGTAGCCTTGCCCGAAGCCTCTCATCCAACCGCATCCACCACTCACCGTGTCTTGTCGACACCGAGGATGCGGTCGAAACGATTCGAATCATCCGCGCCTTCCCTCGGACTGGAGGACCGAATTGTCTGAGTTATCGCGAAGGCAAGTGCTGAAGCTCAGCGCGCTGGGAACCGGAGCCGCGCTGCTGCCGATGCAGTGGACGGCGGTCGCGCGCGCCGCGGCGGCGCCGCCCCCGGAAGTGAGCGCCGCGAACGACCTGGCGCTGTGGTACGACGAGAGCGCCGGCAGCGAATGGCTGCGCGCCCTCCCGATCGGCAACGGGCGCCTCGGCGCCATGGTGTTCGGCAACGTCGACACCGAGCGGCTGCAGCTCAACGAGGACACCATCTGGGCCGGCGGGCCGTACGACCAGAGCAACACGAGGGGCGCCGAGGCCCTGGGGCAGATCCGGCAACTGGTCTTCCAGAACCAGTGGAGCCAGGCCCAGAGCCTGGTCGACCAGAACATGCTGGGCAACCCCTCCGCCCAGCTGGCGTACCAGACCGTCGGCAACCTGCGGCTCACCTTCGGCAGCTCCAGCGGGGTCTCCGAGTACAACCGGTTCCTGGACCTGACCACGGCCACCACGACCGTGTCGTACCTGCAGAACGGCGTGCGGTACAAGCGCGAGGTGCTCGCGAGCGCGCCCGACCAGGTCATCGCCATCCGCCTGACCGCCGACAGGGGCGGCTCGATCACGTTCTCCGCGACGTTCGACAGCCCTCAGCGGACCACCCGCTCCAGCCCGGACGGCACGACGGTGGCGCTCGACGGCGTGTCCGGCGACCAGCGGGGCCTGTCCGGCAAGGTGCGGTTCCTCGCGCTGGCCAAGGCCATCGCCGACGGCGGCACCGTCAGCAGCTCCGGCGGCACCCTGCAGGTCAGGGGTGCCAACAGCGTGACGGTGCTGGTCTCCATCGGCTCCAGCTACGTGAACTACAAGGACGTCGGCGGCGACTACCAGGGCATCGCGCGGGGCTACCTCAACGCCGCCGGCGGCAGGACCTACGACGACCTGCGCTCCCGGCACGTCGCCGACTACCAGCGGCTGTTCGGGCGCACCACGCTCGACCTCGGCCGCACCTCGGCGGCCGACCAGCCCACCGACGTCCGGATCGCGCAGCATGGCAGCACCAACGACCCGCAGTTCTCCGTGCTGCTGTTCCAGTTCGGCCGCTACCTGCTGATCTCCTCCTCGCGTCCCGGCACCCAGCCCGCGAACCTGCAGGGCATCTGGAACGACTCCCTGTCCCCGTCGTGGGACTCGAAGTACACCCTCAACGCGAACCTGCCGATGAACTACTGGCCGGCCGACACCACGAACCTGGCGGAGTGCTACGAGCCGGTGTTCCGGATGATCAACGACCTCACGGTCACCGGCGCCCGCACCGCCCGGGTGCAGTACAACGCCGGCGGCTGGGTGACCCACCACAACACCGACGGGTGGCGGGGCAGCTCGGTCGTCGACGGCGCGTTCTGGGGCATGTGGCAGACCGGCGGCGCGTGGCTGGCCACGATGATCTGGGACCACTACCTGTTCACCGGCGACGTCGAGTTCCTCCGGCAGAACTACCCGGCGATGAAGGGCGCGGCTCAGTTCTTCCTGGAGACCCTCGTACAGGAACCGAGCCTGGGCTATCTGGTCACGAACCCCTCGAACTCCCCCGAACTGGCCCACCACTCGGGTGTCAGCGTGTGCGCCGGCCCGACGATGGACAACCAGATCCTGCGCGACCTGTTCAACGGCTGCGCCAAGGCCAGCGAGGTTCTCGGCACCGACGCGAGCTTCCGTACGCAGGTCCTGGCCGCCCGGGACCGGCTCCCTCCCATGAAGGTCGGCTCGCGCGGCAACATCCAGGAGTGGCTCTACGACTGGGTCGAGACCGAGCAGAACCACCGCCACATCTCGCACCTGTACGGCCTGCACCCCAGCAACCAGATCACCAGGCGCGGCACTCCCACTCTCTACAACGCCGCGCGGCGGACGCTCGAGCTCCGCGGCGACGACGGCACCGGCTGGTCCCTGGCCTGGAAGATCAACTACTGGGCGCGGATGGAGGAAGGCGACAAGGCGCGCAGCCTCATCGGCCTGCTGGTGCGGACCGACCGGCTCGCGCCGAACATGTTCGACCTGCACCCGCCGTTCCAGATCGACGGCAACTTCGGCGCGACGTCCGGCATCGCCGAGATGCTGCTGCAGAGCCACAACGGCGAACTGCACGTGCTGCCCGCGCTGCCGTCGGCCTGGCCGAGCGGAAAGGTGCAGGGCCTGCGGGGCCGCGGCGGCTACACCGTGGGCGCGACGTGGAGCTCCGGCGGGAACACCGAGATCCTCGTCAGGTTCGACCGCGCCGGCACGGTCAACGTGCGCAACCGGATCTTCACCGGCACCTACCAGGTGGTCGACGCCGAGACCGGCGCCGCCGTCACCGTGACCAAGCCCGAGGCCGACGTCGTCGCGCTGCCCGGCCAGGCCGGCCGCACCTACCGCCTGACCGGGTCGGGCGGCACCTCCACGCCGACGACCTGGGTGCGGATCTCCAACGCCACCACCGGCCTGGTGCTGGACAGCGGCGGCAACGTCGCCTCGGGATCCAACCTCAAGCAGTGGAACTGGGACGGCAGCACCAACCTGCAGTGGCAGCTCGTCGACCTGGGCGGCGGGTGGTACCGCATCGTCAACCGCACCAACGGCATGGTCGCCGACAGCTGGGGCAACTCCGCCAACGGCGCCAACGCCAGGCAGTCGGCCTGGAACGGCGGCAACAACCAGCAGTGGCGGCTCAACAACGTCGGGAACGGCCGCTACCAGATCATCAACCGCGGCACCGGCACGGCCCTGGACGGCATGGGCAACAACAGCGCCGGCTCCACCGTGGGCATGTGGGCGCCGAACAACAACACCAACAACCAGTGGACCATCACGAGCGTGTGACGGTCCGTGGCCGGCGCCTCTCCGCGTCCCGACCCCCGGTCTCGGAGAGGCGCCGGCCACGTTCACGCCGATCTCGGCGGCGCCGTGCTGTCGCGGACCACGAGGGCGGCGCCGAGCTCGACGACCGGCCGGGGAGGCCTCTCCCCGTCGGCGAGCGCCAGCGCGATGCGGGCGGCGGTGGCGCCGATCTCGGCGAACGGCTGGCGCACGGTGGTCAGCGCGGGTGCGGCCCACGCGCAGTGCTCGATGTCGTCGAACCCGACCACGCTGAGGTCGTCGGGGATGCGCAGGCCGAGGAGCCTGGCGGCCTCGTAGACGCCGAACGCCTGCAGGTCGTTGCCGCACACGACGGCCGTCGGCGGGTCGGGCAGGGTCAGCAGCTGTGACCCGAGGTCCCTGCCGTGCTCGGCCAGGAACGGCCCGCCGCGCATGAGACGCTCGTCGAACGGGACGCCGGCCGTGTCCAGGGCGGCCAGGAACCCGTCCAACCGCGCCCGCGCGGCGAGGAACCCGGCAGGCCCGGTGATCAGTCCGATGCGCCGGTGTCCCAGCTCCAGCAGGTGTCGCGTGGCCTCGAGCGCGCCGCTCCAGCTCGTCGAGCCCACCGACGGCGCAGGGTGCACGTCCCCCGTCGGGTCCAGCGCGACGAGGGGCACGCCGTGCGCCTCGAACACCCCGCGGTGCTCGGCGGTGACGTCGGGGACGGCGGCGATCACCCCCACCGGCCGCCGCAGCAGCAGCGGCTCCACCCAGGGCAGCCCCGCCGACTCCAGCGAACCCACGTCGGTGAAGCCGACGCCGAGCCGCCGGGTGGCCGCGACCTGCTCGACGCCCCGCATGATCTCGATCGCGATGGAGCCCACCATGTCGCGGAACACCACTTCGAGGCCGCTCGCCGACCCTTCGGGGACCGGCCTGCGGTACCCGTGCTCGCGCAGGAGTTCCTCCACCCGCTCACGGGTGCTCTCCCCCACCCCTGCCCTGCCGTGGAGCACCTTCGACACCGTCGGCGGTGAGACCCCGGCGAGCCGGGCGATCGCCCCGACGCTGAGGTCGCCGCGCCGCGGTGTCCGGCGTCCCTGCGACCGGCCTCCCCCGATCATGCGGGGAGTCTACGGGACCGGGGGTGGAATCGGCCGCGACCGCGAACCCCCGGCCACGACGCCGGCCCGCTGAAAATTTCACCACGACCTCGCATTCATAATTTTTTTTCCGGCGATATTTCTTATCTTTCGCGGCCTCCGCCAGCCGGGCGGCGACCGAAGCCGCCTCTCCTCCCTCAGCAGGTCTGATGTGCTTTCCGTCGCTCGGCCCTCCGATTTCAGGGTGTTTCCGCGTACGGATGAGATCCGGAAGCCGGCGGGCGGCCGGCGAACGTTGAGGAGGTTGACTGGCGAAATTTTCCTAATAACGTTCGCGCAAGTGACGTAGAGACCCCCCGTTCAGGACGCGACCGGCCCCGCGTGACCGGAATCGCGCGTCCGGCCCCCGTGTCGCGGAAGGCGCCGGACGCCGCGGGACGCCGCCGCGGCCCTCGCCGATCGGGGCGGCGGCGCCACTCACGATCAGCACCGACAGGCACCAGGAGGAGTCATGACGCAAGGCCGGAACGAGCCGGTGGGCGGCGAGCGAAGGCTGCTCAGCCGGAGATCCGTCCTGGCGACGATGGGAACCCTGCCGGTCCTCACGGCCGCGACGTCCGTCGTGTGGGCCTCGGAGGCCGCGGCGGCCACCGCGAGCGTCAATCCGTCGGCGCAGCGGCAGACGATCAAGGGCTTCGGCGGCATGGCCCACGCGGCCTGGATCGGGGACCTGACAGCCGCCCAGCGGGACACCGCGTTCCAGACCGGTGAGGGCAAGCTGGGGTTCTCCATCCTGCGCATCCCGGTCGGCGAGAGCCAGGCGGACTTCGGCCGCGACCTGGCGACCGCGCAGCGGGCGGCCGAACTCGGGGTGACCGTCTTCGCGTCGCCGTGGAATCCCCCGGCCAGCATGATCGAGACCTTCAACCGCAACGGCCAGACCAACGCCAAACGGCTCAGGTACGACCAGTACGCCGCGTACGCGCAGCACCTGAACGCCTTCACCACGTACATGAGGAACAACGGGGTGAACCTGTACGCCATCTCCGTGCAGAACGAGCCCGACTACGCGCACGACTGGACGTGGTGGACGTCCACCGAGATGGTCAGGTTCCTGCGGGAGAACGCCGGCTCGATCAACACCAGGGTCATCGCGCCCGAGTCGTTCCAGTACGTGAAGAGCATGTCGGACCCGATACTCAACGACTCCACGGCGCTCGCCAACGTGGACATCATCGGCGCGCACCTCTACGGCACGTCCTACTCGAACTTCGCCTACCCCCTCTTCAAGCAGAAGGGCGCGGGCAAGGAACTGTGGATGACCGAGGTGTACTACCCCAACAGCAGCGACTCGGCGGACACCTGGCCGCAGGCGCTCGACCTGGGTGAGCACATGCACCGCGCCATGGTGGACGCCGAGTTCCAGGCGTACGTCTGGTGGTACATCCGGCGCAGCTACGGCCCCATGCGCGAGGACGGGCAACTCAGCAAGCGCGGCGCCATCATGGCGCAGTTCGCCAGGTTCGTCCGCCCCGGATACGTGCGGATCGACGCGACGGCGAACCCGGCGACGAACGTGTACGTCTCGGCGTACCGGAACGGCGACACCATCGTCATCGTCGCCGTCAACAAGGGGACCTCCGCGGTGAGCCAGCAGTTCGCCGTGGCCAACGCCGGCTCGGCCGGTGTCTCGTCCTGGGTGACCGACGGGAGCAGGAACGTCGCGCCGCAGGCGGCGACCACCATGACGAACGGCTCCCTCACCGTCACGCTTCCGGCTCGCAGCATGACGACCTTCGTGACCAGCCTGGGCGGCGGCCAGTCGCCCAGCCCTTCGCCGGTCGTGTCGCCCATCGTGTCGCCCAGCCCGTCGCCCAGCGCCTCGCCCAGCGGCGGCACCGGGACGGGGCCCCGGGTCGGCTACACGATGAACAGCTGGGGCAACGGGTTCACCGCCAACATCAGCATCACCAACACCGGCAACTCGACGATCAACGGCTGGACGCTGGCCTTCACCCTGCCCTCCGGCCAGGCCATCACCTCCGGCTGGAACGCCACCTACTCGCCCACGAGCGGCCAGGTGAGCGCCCGCAACGTCGACTACAACGCCACGCTGGCCCCCGGCGCCACCATCGACATCGGCTTCCAGGCCACCCACACCGGCAACACCGCGAAACCGACCGCCTTCACCCTGAACGGCGTGCCCTGCACGGTGGTGTGACCCTGACGGGGGCGGCCCTTCCCCCGCGGAGGGGCCGCCCCCGGGCTGAGGCGTGGTCAGACCACACCCGCCAAATGTTAACGCTAACAACGGCATGGCACGCGTTTCCCCCGCTCCCCCCCAAGGAGGATCCTTGCGCAAGGTGGCAGCTCTTCTCTCCGCCGGCGTGCTCGTCGCCGGCTCTATCGTCCTGCAGGGCCAGGCCTCCGCCCTGGAGAACGGGGTGGCACGCACACCCCCCATGGGCTGGAACAGCTGGAACACGTTCGGCTGCAACATCAGCGAGACGCTGATCAAGCAGATGGCCGACGCGATGGTCAGCTCCGGCCTGCGCGACCTGGGCTACCAGTACGTCGTGGTCGACGACTGCTGGATGAACTCCACCCGCGACTCGGCGGGGAACCTGCAGGCCAACGCGTCGCGCTTCCCCAGCGGGATGAAGGCCCTCGGCGACTACCTGCACGCCAGAGGGCTTAAGTTCGGCATCTACCAGGCGCCGCTGGACAAGACGTGCGCGCAGTACTTCGGCAGCTACCCCGGCGCGACCGGCGCCCAGGGGCACGAGGCCCAGGACGCCAGGCAGTTCGCCGCCTGGGGCGTCGACTACCTGAAGTACGACTGGTGCTCCCCCAGCGGCACCATCGACGACCAGGTCCGCACGTTCGCCAAGATGCGTGACGCGCTGGCGGCGACCGGGCGGCCGATCGTCTACAGCATCAACTCCAACAGCATCCACTCGAAGACGGGGCCGCAGCGCGACTGGGGCGACGTCGCCAACATGTGGCGGACGACCGAGGACATCACCAACAAGTGGGACACCGGTCAGACCAACGGATATCCGATGGGCATCCAGAACATCGTCAACGTCACCGTCCCCCTGGCGTCGTACGCGCGACCGGGGGCGTTCAACGACCCGGACATGATGGAGGTCGGCCGGGGTGGCATGAACGACACCGAGATGCGCAGCCACTTCGCGCTCTGGGCGATCATGGCCTCACCCCTGATCCTCGGCAACGACGTGCGCAACATGGACTCGGCCACGCAGACGATCCTGAAGAACCGGAACCTGGTCGACATCAACCAGGACTCGCTGGGGTTGCAGGCCCGCCAGATCAGCAACGACGGCACCCGGCGCGTGCTGGCCAAGAGGCTCGCCAACGGCGACGTCGCGGTCGCCCTGTTCAACCAGGGAGGCGGCACCACCACGATCAGCACCACCGCGTCGGCGATCGGCTTGACGGGCGGTTCCTTCACCCTGCGCGACGCGTGGACGAACGCCGTGACCAGCACCACCGGCACGATCTCGGCCAGCGTGCCCGCGCACGGTACCGTCGTCTACCGGGTCAGCCCGGGCGCGTCGCCGTCCCCGAGCCCGTCGGTCTCGCCCAGCCCGTCGCCGTCCCCCAGTCCCTCGCCGTCCCCCAGCCCTTCGGTCTCCCCCAGCCCCTCGCCGTCTCCCAGCCCGTCGGCGGCGCCGGGCGCCTGCGCGGCGACGTACACGCGGATCAACGACTGGGGCAACGGTTTCCAGGGTGAGGTGACCGTCACCAACAATGGTCCTGCCGCGCTCAACGGCTGGACCGTGAAGATGACCCTCGCCAACGGGCAGAGCATCACGAACCTGTGGAACGGCGTGAACACCGGCACCAGCGGCGCCGTCACCGTCAAGAACGCCCCCTACAACGGAAGCATCGCCGGCAACGGCTCGACGACGTTCGGATTCACGGCCAACGGCAGCGGCTCGTCCGCCCCCACCGGCTTCACCTGCACGAGTCCGTGACCCGACGCGGGTGAGCGGGGACGCGGTGTGGGTTGTCCGCCCACTCCGCGTCCCCGCCGCGCCCCCGCCATGCCGTCACACCGGCTCAGCCGGCGTCACCCGCCGATGGCGACGGCGAAGATGTGCATGGTCGCCACCCCGTTCGCCGCCCGCGGGCTGATGTTGGGCAGGTCGACGCGGGACACCTCCTTGTCCTGCAGCGCCACGCCCGCGTAGTAGATGGTCGCGGCGGTGTTCTGCCGCTGGTTGTTCGGCCGGTTCTGGTAGGCGGCCACGACCGCGGCGTCTCCCTCCGGCCTGGGCGCGCCGTACCAGTCCGGGGAGCCCAGGGTGAAGGTCTGCCGTGTGCCGTCCTTGTAGACGATGGTGGCGGGTCCCGACACCGCGCCGTACGTGCCGGTCAGCAGGAAGCCGAGCGTCCTGCCTGTTCCGGTCACCTTGAGTGACTGCCCGGAGGCGATCGCGTTGTCCGGGGTGCCCACCGCGACGGCGGGCCACGTGAAGCTCACCCCGTTCTTGGTGACGGTGCTCCCCGGGGTGACCCCGGCCGCCGCCAGGGCCTGGGCGGAGATGCTGGCGCCGTTGCCGTCGAAGTTCCCCGGCGCGGTGTTCGCGTCGTCGGTGACGGCGACGTTGCTGAACAACTCCGCGAGCGGCTTCTCACTGCCGTCCCACACCCGCACCGTGGCCTGCGCCGAGGTGGCCCAGTCCTCGCCCGCCTGGGTGCCGCTCACCTCGGCGACGATGACCGCGGTGCCCGCCGTCGCGCCCGCGCCCGGGGTGACGGTGAACTCCACCGTGGCCTTCGAGCCCGGCGACAGGGGCCCCACCGTGGCCTGCGCGGGGGTCACGGTCCACCCCTCGGGGGCCTTGAGCGACACCTTCGCCCTGGGCGCCAGCGGCATCTCGATCGCCCGGACGGTGACGCTCGCCTTCGCCCCCTGCTCCGGGCTCACCTCGGCGGGCGCGCTCATCGTGACCTTCTGCAGGGCGTACGCCCGGTAGGTGTGCCGTGCCTGCGCGGTGATCTCGATGGCGTCCGGCTCGACCTTCCTGGGCCGGACCACACCGCCGCGGGTGACGTCGAGGACCCTGTAGCGCCCGGTGAACATGTCGCCGCGCAGCTTGACCACGCCCTCGCGGTCGGGCCTGACGCGGTACTCGTCGGCCTGGCCTTCGCTCCACTCCGCGTCGACGGTGTGGCCGCCGCGTCCCCGCAGGCCCCGCACCTTGCCCTCCGGCCAGGCCGACGGCAGCGCGGGCAGCACGTGCAGTTCGCCGTGGTGGCTCTGCAGCAGCATCTCGGCGATGCCGGACGTCGCGCCGAAGTTGCCGTCGATCTGGAACGGCGGGTGCAGGTCGAACATGTTCGGCGCGAGCCTGGCCGGCGTCACCAGGAGGCGGACCAGGTCGTGTGCCCGCTTGCCCTCCTCCATCCGCGCCCAGTAGTTGATCTTCCAGGCGAGCGACCAACCGGTGCCGTCGTCTCCGCGCAACTCCAGGGTCCGCCGTGCCGCCTCGAACAGTTCGGGGGTGCCGCGCTTGGTGATCTGGTTGCTGGGGTGCAGGCCGTACAGGTGCGAGATGTGCCGGTGGTTGCGCTCGGTCTCGACCCAGTCGTACAGCCACTCCTGGATGTTGCCGCGCGAGCCGACCTTCATCGGGGCGAGCCGCTCACCGGCCGCCTGGACCTGCGCGCGGAAGCTCGCGTCCACACCGAGGACCTCGCTCGCCTCGGCGCAGCCGTGGAACAGGTCGCGCAGGATCTGGTTGTCCATGGTGGGCCCGGCGGCCACGCTGGCGTTCGCGTGGTGGGCCAGTTCGGGGGAGTTCGACGGGTTCGTGACCAGGTAGCCGAGCTTCGGCTCCTCCACCAGGGTGTCGAGGAAGAACTGGGCGGCGCCCTTCATGGCCGGGTAGTTCTTCCTGAGGAACTCGACGTCGCCGGTGAACAGGTAGTGATCCCAGATCATCGTGGCCAGCCACGCGCCGCCGGTCTGCCACATGCCCCAGAACGCGCCGTCGACGACGGAGGTCGCCCGCCACGCGTCGGTGTTGTGGTGGGTCACCCAGCCGCCGGCGCCGTACTGCACCTCGGCCGTCCTGGCGCCGGTCTCGGTGAGGTCCTTGATCATGGCGAACACCGGCTCGTAGCACTCCGAGAGGTTCGTCGTGTCGGCCGGCCAGTAGTTCATCGGCAGGTTCGCGTTGATGGTGTACTTCGAGTCCCACTGCGGGCTCATCGAGTCGTTCCAGATGCCCTGGAGGTTGGCCGGCTGTGTCCCCGGCCGCGAGGAGCTGATCAGCAGGTAGCGGCCGAACTGGAACAGCAGCGCGGAGAACTGCGGGTCGTCGGCGCCGGAGTGCTGCGCGATGCGGACGTCGGTCGGCTGGTCGGCCGCGTCGGTGCGGCCGAGGTCGAGCGTCGTGCGGTCGAACAGCGCCTGGTAGTCGGCGACGTGCCGGGAGCGCAGGTCGTCGTAGCTCCGCTCGCCGGCGGCGTCGAGATGACCCCGCGCGATGCCCTGGTAGTCGCCGCTGACGTCCTTGTAGTTCACGTAGCTGGAGCCGATGGAGACGAACAGCGTCACGCTGTCGGCGGCCGACACCTGGAGCGTGCCGCCGGAGCTGGTGACGGCGCCGCCCTCGGCCACGGCCCTGGCCAGCGCCAGGAACCTGACCGAGCCGGTGATGCCCTCGAAGTTGCCCGAGACGCCGTCGAGCGCCACCGTCGTGCCGTCGGGGCTGGAGCGCGTCGTGCGCTGAGGGCTGTCGAACGTCGCGGAGAACGTGATCGACCCCGGCTTGTCGGCGGTCAGCCGGATGACGATGACCTGGTCGGGCGCGCTTGCGAACACCTCGCGCCGGTAGCGCACGCCGTTCAGCAGGTAGGTGACCGACGTGGTGGCGGTGGTGAGGTCGAGCTGGCGGTTGTACTCGGAGAAGCCTGCGGTGCCGGGGAAGCTCAGCCTGATATTGCCGACCGTCTGGTAGGCCAGCTGGCCCGCGGGTCTGCCCAGCATGTTCTGGTCGATCAGGGTCTGGGCCTCGGTCCATCTGTCCTCGAAGACCAGGCGCCGGATCTCCGGCAGTGCCGCGAGCCCCCTCGGGTTGCTCTGGTCGTACGGCCCGCCGCCCCAGACCGTGTCCTCGTTGAGCTGCAGCCGCTCGGTGTCGACGTTGCCGAACACCATGGCGCCGAGGCGCCCGTTGCCGATCGGGAGCGCGCGCAGCCAGTCGGTGCCCGCGCCCCTGTCGTACCACAGCGCCAGGTCGCCCGCGGCGCGCACCTCGGGAGGAGCCACAGATCCGGCTCGGGCGACCGCCGTCCACTGCATGGGCAGGATCAGAGCGCCCGCTCCGACCGTGCCGATCTTCATCAATTGCCTTCGCGTCAGATCTGGCATTCGCTCTCCAAGCGCACTGCGGCCTTGCCGGCGGCCGGCGCCGCGCCGAAGGGACCGCGGACCCGCCATGGGGAAGACTGCGGAGCTCTGCGGGGCCGGCTGCGTGACGAGGCTGTGTAGGGGGTGCTCGCAAAGCTACAAAGATTTGATGTATCGGTCAACGATTGCGCTAGAAAAGCCCATAAGGCGGTCATCAAGCGCATCCAGCGCCACGAAACATCTAACCTTTGGCCCGTACGCTGTCGCCGGCACCGGCGGCCGGCGGTGAACGTGGCGTCCCTTACGTCCCCGGCCGTGGTCCCCAGGTGGCGGGGCGGGCGGAGCGGTTCTGGATGGTGGTCATGATGTCCTCAGCGGTTGTCGGACATGGTCAGCGCTGGCGGGCCGGCCGTACGACGATCTCGTTGACGTCGACGTCCGCCGGTTGCGCGAGGGCGTACGAGATGGCCTCGGCGATGGCGCGGGGTTCGATCGCATGCGCCCGGTAGGTGTGCATGGCCGCCGCGGCGCCGGTTTCGGTGATGGAGTCCGCGAGTTCGGAGGCGACCACTCCGGGAGAGATGGTCGTGACGCGGATCGAGGGATCGGATTCCTGGCGCAGCCCCTCGGTGATCGCCCAGGCGGCGTACTTGGTGCCGGAGTAGACGGCGCTGGTGGGCAGGACCTGGTGGGCGCCGATGCTCGCGACCGTGACGAAGTGGCCCCCGCCCTGCTCGGTGAACACGGGCAGGGCCGCGGCGATCCCGTGCAGCAGCCCGCGTACGTTGACGTCGATCATGCGGTTCCACTCGTCGACGAGCAGGGAGTCCAGCCGCGACAGCGGCATGACCCCGGCGTTGCAGACCAGGACGTCGACCCGTCCGAAGCGGTCGCGCGCGAACTCGACGAAGGCGCCGACGTCCGCAGGGTCCGTCACGTCGAGCGGCCTGGGGTGTATGCCGCCGCCGGCGCGGGCGGCCTCCTGCGCGGTGCGTTCTGCGAGCGCCCGCAGGCGGTCGGTCCGCCGCGCGCCGGCGACAACGTGGTGTCCTTCGTGGGCCAGCCGGGCGGCGACGGCCTCGCCGATGCCGCTACTGGCCCCGGTGACGAGGACGACCTTGTGCTCGGGCGGGGTCTGTGCCTTCAGGTGGTTCGTTGCCATGGCCACCACTCTCAGCGGGCCGGCCGGGGTGGGGAAGGGTGCGGTTCTCCCTGGGAGTAGCGCACCCAGGAAGCGGGGCGGCCCGCGACCTACGATGGCGGCATGACCTCCTCCGAACTGGGCGCCTATCTCAAGGCCCGGCGGGCCCAGGTCACGCCTGAGCAGGCCGGCCTTCCCACTGCGGGACACCGCAGGGTCCCCGGCCTGCGGCGCGAGGAAGTGGCGTCGCTGGCGGGCGTCAGCGTCGACTACTACGTCCGGCTGGAACAGGGCCGGGAACGGACGCCGTCCGCGCAGGTGGTCGAGGCCCTGGCCGTCGCCCTGCGCCTGCCGGAGGACGGCCACCTGCACCTGTTCCGCCTGGCCGGCCTCAGCCCACGCACCCGCGGGGCCGCCGTGAACGATCACGTCGACCCGAGCCTCCTGCGGCTCATGAGCGCATGGCCGAACAATCCGGCCATCGTCTACAACCGCGCGTTCGACATCCTCGCGTCGAACGCGATCGCCGACGCGCTCTTCCACGACTGGTCGCACTCGCGCAACCTCATGCACGTCGTGTTCACCGAGCCCGCCGCGCGAAGCTTCTACCTGGACTGGCACGACGTCGCGCGCAACTCGGTGGCCGGCTTCCGGCTCGGCTACGGCAAGGCGCCCGACGATCCGCGGATCCGGCAGGTACTCACCGAGCTGCTCCGGGAGAGTCCCGAGTTCGCCCGGCTCTGGGCCCGGCACGACGCTCGTGGCAAGGGCCTGGAGACCAAGCGTTTCCACCACCGCGACGTCGGATCGTTGACGCTGTCCATGCAGACCTTCGACGTCCGCGCCAGCCCGGGCCAGGAGCTCGTCGTCTACCACGCGGAACCTGCCTCGCCGAGCAGCGAGGCCCTCGGACTCCTCGGCTCCCTCGCCGCTGGCGCGCGGCAGGGAGCCTGAGCGACCACCGGGCGGCAGGCCCGCGCGGGACGGCGGCGGGGCAGGCCGCGCCCGCCGGGTAGCGTTGGGAGGTCGCGTGCTGTATCCGTAGAGCGGCACCAATTCCCCGACGAGCACGGGCGACGACGCGCGGGCAGGCCGCATTCGCCCTCTGACTGCCCGTGGTGACGGGGAAATCCCCCGCTCCGTCCGGACTTTGGGAACCTACCTGCCATGTCACGCACAGACGATGTAGTGGACAGCATCAAGCGGATGATCCTCGACGGCGTCCTGCGGCCCGGCGACCGCCTGCCCGTCGAGAAGGACCTCGCCGAGTCGCTGGGCGTCTCACGTGGAGCGCTCCGCGAAGGGGTCTCGGCGCTGTCGATCCTCGGCATCGTCAGCACCCGGCAGGGTGACGGGACGTACATCACGAACCTCGACGCGACGCAGTTGCTCGCTCCGATGGGCTTCGTCGTCGACCTGCACGGTCAGGGCGACCCGCGGCACGTGTTCACCGTCCGGCGCCTGCTCGAGTCGGAGGCGGCGCGGCTGGCCGCGACCGGAATCACCGACGAGGCGCTCGACCAGGCCCGGGACCTGCTCGCGGAGTCGGCCAGGATCGTCGGTCAGGCGCCGCACGACCACGAGCGGCTCATCGAGATCGACATCGCCTTCCACCGCGTCATCGCCGCGCACACCGGCAACCCGGTCCTGGTCGGCCTGATCGAGGCGTTCGCCAGGCGCACCGTACGCGGCCGGCTGTGGCGAAGCCTGCATGTGGAGGGCGCCGACCGGCGCACCCATGACGAGCACGTGGCGATCTGGGCGGCGCTCGCGGCGCGCGACCCCGAACGGGCGCGCATCCGGATGGCCAACCATCTCATCGGGGTCGAGGAGTCACTGCACCGGCTGCCCGCCGAGGGCGACGCGCCGCCCGGTCCCGCGGCCTGCTGACCCGGGCCGTACGAGACGGGGCCGTACCAGGCAGGGGCGTACGAGGCGGGGGCGCGAGAGGCGGCGCGGCATGGCGTCCGCGGCGGGGACCGCGTCCAGGTCAGGGCGCGGCCCTCGGGCCCGCGCCGGATCGTGAGGGGCCGAGGTTGTCGCGCAGCCAGGTCTCCGTGGTGCTGACGTGCATGAGCGCCGCGGCGTGGGCGAGGGGCGCGTCGCCGGCCGCGAGCGCGCGGTAGATGGCGGCGTGCTCGGCGATCGTACGGCCGGCCGCGTTCTCCTCCACGAGCCCGCGCCAGACGCGCGCCCGCAGCGTCCGGCTGGCGATGCCGCCGAGCAACGCCGACAGCGACTTGTTGCCGGTCGCCTCGAACACCGAGCGGTGGAAGGCGTCGTCGTGGTGGTTGAGCGCCTCGATGTCGTCCTGCGCCCCGATCATCGCGTTGAGATGCCGTTCGACCTCCGCGAGCTGGCCCGCGGTGATGCGGGAGGCGGCCAACGCGGTGGCCACCGGCTCGAACAGCCGCCGCACCTCGGTGATCTCGAGCAGGTCGTCGCCCCGCATCATCTCCACGGCGAGGCCGACCCCTTCGAGCAGCAGCTCCGGCGACAGGCTCGTGACGTAGGTGCCGTCGCCTCTGCGCACCTCCAGCACGCGGGTGGTGACGAGGGACCTGACCGCCTCCCTGAGCAGGTTGCGGGACAGGCCCAGCTCGGCGGCCAGCTCCTGCTCGGGAGGCAGCCGGGCGCCCGGGGGCAGCGTCCCGTCCTTGATGAGCTGCCTGATTCGTTCGATCGCCTGCTCCGTCAACGACATACCTGCATTTTGGTACGCCACGACAACGATCCTCTACAGGACTCCACGGAGCGCGCGGCGGGGCGGGACGGGGCGTCCAGGCCGGTCGAGCCAGGCCCGCAGCGGGGGTGGACATCCGATGTGTCCGGCATTCGCGATCGCGGCGAGGCACCGATAGATCGGATCCCTGAGTGCCGAAGTCGCTCAAATAACGGAATTTCACCATTCTGCCGCCTAGGTCTGGACACTGCCCAGGGTTTGAGCATAGAAAGACATCCCATGTCCTGTCAGTGACGAGTCCCCTCACGGCGAGCTTCGCCGGCCCCCGCACAGCGGGGGTGTCCCTGGAGTGCGGCGCGGTCAGCGACGGCATGCCAGCCGTGGTGCTTCAAAAGGAGAGACGATGGAACGCAGACGGTTCGCGCTCGCCGCGGCCTTGACCTTATCGGGGTGCCTCGCCGCCGCGGGCTGCGGCGGGAACAGCGGCACGGGGGACGCCGGCTCCGGCGGGGGCGACGCGGCGGCGAAGCCGGTCATCGGCGTCGACTACCCGCGTTCCGACACGGACTTCTGGAACTCCTACATCAGCTACGTGCCGAAGTTCGCCGGCGAGCTGGGCGCGGAGGTCAAGACCACCAACTCCCAGAACGACATCGCCAAGCTCACCTCCAACGTGCAGACCCTGGTGGGTCAGGGCGTGAAGGGAGTGGTGATGGCGCCGCAGGACACCGCGGCGGTGGCGCCGACGCTGCAGCAACTGGAGGGCAAGAAGATCCCGGCCGTGCTGGTGGACACCCGGCCCGACACCGGGAACGCCTACATGGTCGTACGCGCCGACAACCGCGCGTACGGCGAGAAGGCCTGCAAGTTCCTGGGCGAGAAGCTCGGCGGCAAGGGCAAGGTGGTCATGCTGGAGGGCGACCTGGCCTCCATCAACGGCCGGGACCGCACCGAGGCGTTCAACGACTGCATGAAGCAGAACTACCCCGGCATCACCGTCTTCGGCGAGGCGACGAACTGGGACGGCGCCGTGGCGTCGCAGAAGCTCTCGACGGTCATGACCGCGAACCCCGACGTCAAGGGCGTCTACATGCAGTCGAGCTTCGCCCTCGCCGGCACGCTGCAGGTGCTCAAGCAGCGCGACCTGCTGGTTCCGCCGGACGACCCCAAGCACGTCTTCGTCGTCTCCAACGACGGCATCCCGCAGGAGCTCAAGGACATCGCCGCCGGGAACATCGACGCCACCGTCTCCCAGCCCGCGGACCTGTACGCCAAGTGGGCGCTGTCGTACGCCCAGGCCGCGATCGAGGGCAAGACCTTCCAGCCGGGCGAGACCGACCACGACAGCACGATCATCGAGGTGCGTCCCGGCCTGCTGGAGGACCAGCTGTCCGCACCGCTCGTCACCGCGGACGGCGGCACCTACGGCGGGATCCCCAGCGTGAAGCACGACGACAAGTCGCTGTGGGGCAACAACCTGAGCTGAGAGGGCGTGGCCATGGAAGAGTTCGCGGGAGGGCCCGCGAGCCCTCCACCCACCGATGACAGCGGGCGGATCCGCACGGGCCCGCCCGTCGCCGAGGCGGAGCGCATCACCAAGAGGTACGGCGAGACGACGGCGCTGGACGCCGCCCGCATAACGATCAATCCGGGAGAGACGCACGCGCTGGTCGGACGGAACGGCGCGGGCAAGTCGACCCTGGTCTCCATCCTGACGGGACTGCAGGCGCCGGACGAGGGCGAGGTCCGCTTCGCGGGCTCCCCCGCGCCGCGGCCGGCGGACCGCGACGCCTGGCGGGAACGGGTCGCCTGCGTCTACCAGAAGTCCACGATCATCCCCGAGCTGAGCGTGGCGGAGAACCTCTACCTGAACCGGCACGACCGCAACCGGCTCGGGCTCGTCGGGTGGAAGGGCCTGTGGCGGAAGGCCGCCGACCTCCTGGAGGCGTGGTCGGTGGACGTCGACGTCCGCCGGCCCGCCGGGGAGCTCGGGGTGGAGCAGCGGCAGTTCGTGGAGATCGCCAGGGCGCTGTCGTTCGGCGCGAGGTTCATCATCCTGGACGAGCCCACCGCGCAGCTCGACGGCGCGGCGATCTCCCGGCTCTTCGACCGGATGCGGGCGATGCGCGAGCAGGGCGTCACCTTCCTGTTCATCAGTCATCACCTGCAGGAGATCTACGAGATCTGCGACATGGTCACCGTCTACCGGGACGCCAGGCACATCCTCACCGCGCCGGTGGCGGACCTGCCGCAGGGCGAGCTGGTGGCGGCGATGACCGGTGAGGCGGCGGGCCTGCGGCAGCACGCCGTACGGCCGCCGGTCCCGCAGGAGGCCCAGGTGGTGCTTGACGTCAGGGGCCTGTCCGACGGCGATGTCTACCAGGACGTCGACCTCCGGGTCCGCGCCGGGGAGATCGTGGGGCTCGCGGGCCTGGGCGGCAGCGGGAAGGCCGAGCTCGCCGAGACCATCGTCGGGCTGCGCGCCGCCAAGGAGGGAACGCTGGAGGTGGCCGGGAGCCGCCCGCGCCCGGGAAGCGTGCCGGAGTCGCTGGCCGCCGGGGTGGGCTTCGTGCCCCGTGACCGCCACCACCAGGGGCTCGTCCCCCTGATGTCCATCGCCGACAACGCCACGATGACCGTGCCCGAGCGGCTCGGCCAGGCGGGCTTCGTCAGCGGCCGGCGCAAGGACGCGCTGGCCCGCGAGATGATCGGCAATCTCGCGATCAAGACACCCGGCCCGGAGCTTCCCGTCTCCGGGCTGTCGGGCGGCAACCAGCAGAAGGTCGTGATGGCGCGCGCCCTCGCCAGCGACCCCCGGCTGCTCGTGCTGATCACGCCGACCGCCGGGGTCGACGTCCGGTCGAAGGAGTTCCTGCTCGGCAAGGTCGAGGAGATCGCCGGCAACGGGACCGGTGTCGTGATCGCCTCCGACGAACTCGACGATCTGCGGCTGTGCAACCGGGTGCTGGTGATGTTCCACGGCCGCGTCGTCGCGGAACTGCCCGCCGGCTGGCACGACCACGAGATGGTGGCCGCCATGGAAGGAGTCGACCTCGATGCCTGACAGCACCACCGCGCACGCGGAGACGGGACACCCGCCGAGCCCTCCGGCGCCGGAGGAGGCGGGCAGGCGCCGCCCGCCGATCCGCCTGGCGCGGCTGCGGGACTTCGCGCTCGTCCCCGCGATCATCGTGATCGCGATCGTCGGGCAGATCGTCAGCCCGATCTTCCTGCAGAGCGACAACCTGATCAACATCCTGCAGACCATGTCCGAGATCTCGCTGCTCGTCCTGGCGCAGACGCTCGTGCTGGTCGCCGGCCGGATGGACCTGTCGCTGGAGTCGACGTTCGGGCTCGCCCCCGGCGTGGCCGCCTGGCTGACGATCGCCGCGGGAACGGGACCGGGGCTCGGGCTGCTGCCCGGCGCCTGGGGGATTCCCGTCACCCTCGCGACGGGAGTGCTGATCGGGGCGGTGAACGCGCTGTTCATCGTCCGCTTCGGGCTCAACGGCTTCATCGTCACCCTGGGCATGCTCATCGTGCTGCGCGGCCTGCTCACGGGGATCTCCGGCGGGCAGACGTTCTTCAACCTGCCGGACTCGATGACCTATCTCGGCTCGGCGATGTGGCTCGGCGTGCCCGCGTCAATCTGGATCTGCCTGCTGCTGTTCGCCGCCGGCATCGTGATCATGGGGTTCACCCGGTTCGGCCGGGCGCTGTACGCGATCGGCGGGAACGTCGACGCCGCCAAGGCGGCCGGAATCCGCACCGACCGGGTGCTGTGGATCGTGCTGATCTCCGCCAGCCTGCTCGCCGCGATCGGCGGCCTCCTGCTGACGGGCCGGCTCGCCTCCGTCGCCGCCGCCCAGGGCGACGGCGCGATCTTCACGGTGTTCGCCGCCGCCGTCATCGGAGGGGTCAGCCTCAACGGCGGCAAGGGCACCGTGTTCGGCGCGTTCACCGGCATCCTGCTGCTCTACATGATCCAGAACGTCCTCACCCTGGCGGGCGTCCCCGCGCAGTGGATCCAGGCGCTCAACGGCGCGATCATCCTCACCGCGCTCGCGATCTCCCGCCTGACCGGCGGCAAGTCGCAGGACTGACGAAGGGGGAGGCCGTCCCGTGCCGGCCTCCCCCTTCGTCTTCGCGCGAGGTTCGCCTGGTCAGCCTCCCCAGTGGTGGCCATCAGGGTAGCGGTAGGTGTTGACGGACTCGGGGTGCATCCGGGCGCTGTAGCCGGGCATGGTGGGCAGCAGGTAGCGGCCGCCTTCGACGCGGACGGGATCGGTGAAGTGCTCGTGCAGGTGGTCGACGTACTCCAGCACCCGGCCGTCCAGGCTGCCGCTGACACACACGTAGTCCACGACCGCCATGTGCTGCACCAGCTCGCACAGTCCCACCCCGCCGGCGTGCGGGCAGACCGGCACCCCGAACTTCGCCGCCATCAGCAACACCGGCACGATCTCGTTGACCGACGCCAGCCGGCAGGCGTCGATCTGGCAGAAGTCGATCGCCCCGGCCTGCAGGAACTGCTTGAACATCACCCGGTTGTGCGCGTGCTCCCCGGTGGCCACCCCCACCGGCGCCACCGCCGCGCGGATCGCCGCGTGCCCCAGCACGTCATCGGGGCTGGTCGGCTCCTCGATCCACAACGGCCCGAACCGTGCCAGCCGGCCCACCCATTCGATCGCCTCGGGCACATCCCACACCTGGTTCGCGTCGATCATCAACGCCACCCGGTCGCCCAGCTCGTGGCGCGCGATCGCCAGCCGCCGCACGTCGTCGTCCAGGCTGGCGCCGACCTTCAGCTTCACATGCCCCCAGCCGTCGGCCACCGCCTGCCGGCACAACCGGCGCAGCTTGTCATCGTCATACCCCAGCCACCCCGGCGAGGTCGTGTACGCCGGGTACCCCACCCGCTCAAGCTCCGCGATCCGCTCCTTACGCGTGGGCGCCAGCCGCTCCAGCATGCCCACCGCCTCGGCCGGGCTCAGCACGTCCGACAGGTACCGGAAATCACAGGAGGCGACCAGCTCCGCCGGGCTCATGTCCGCCACCAGCCGCCACAACGGCTTGCCCGCCCGGCGGGCGGCCAGGTCCCACACCGCGTTCAGCACCCCCGCCGCGGCCAGATGCACCACCCCCTTCTCCGGGCCCAGCCACCGCATCTGACTGTCGGCCATGATCTCCCGGTACAACCCGCCCAGATCCCCTACCAGCGCGTCCACGTCCCGGCCCGCCACCCGCGCCCCGATCTGCCGCGCCGCCGCCACACACAGATCGTTGCCCCGCCCGATCGTGAACGTCAGCCCATACCCCGCCAACCCCTCCACGTCCGTCCCCAGCACCACATACGCCGCCGAGTAATCCCCATCCGGATTCATCGCATCCGAACCATCCAACGTCGCCGACGTCGGGAACCGCACGTCCACCACCTCGACAGAAGTGACCACCGCCACAACCACACCCCCAATTCATCCGATGAATACGAACCGAACAGTAGGTTCACACCCGGACAAGGTCAAGACAAAGTGGCATATCCCCGATGATGGTCTTTACTTCAACCCGATGAATCTGGCAGGCTCGGCACGGCATTACGGCCCTGTGAACCAGCGGGAGAGGCCAAGATCGTGAAGCTGTTGCGAGTGGGTCCGGCGGGCGAGGAACGGCCCTGCGTGCTGGCGCCGGACGGGCGCGTGCTCGACCTGTCGTCACTGACGGCGGACATCGACGGCGCGTTCCTGCGGAGCGGCGGTGTCGAGCGGGTGCGGTCCGCGCTCGACGCGGGCCTGCTGCCCGAGGCCGGGACCCACGAACGCGTCGGGGCGCCGGTCGCCAGGCCCGGCAAGATCGTGTGCATCGGCCTGAACTACTCCGACCACGCGGAGGAGACCGGGGCCGCGCTTCCCGCCGAGCCGGTGGTGTTCATGAAGGCGTCCAACACGCTCGTCGGACCCGACGACGAGGTGCTCGTGCCGCGGCGCAGCCAGAAGACCGACTACGAGGTCGAACTGGCCGTGGTGATCGGCCGTACGGCCCGCTACCTCGACTCCCCCGAGGAGGCCGCGGACGTGATCGCCGGATACGCGATCGCCAACGACGTGTCGGAGCGGGAGTTCCAGAACGAGCGCGGCGGCCAGTGGGACAAGGGCAAGTCGTGCGAGACGTTCAACCCGCTCGGCCCGTGGCTGGTGACGGCGGACGAGGTCGGCGACCCGCAGGCGCTCGGCCTGCGACTCTGGGTCAACGGCGAGTTGCGCCAGAACGGCAACACCAAGAACCAGATCTTCGGGGTGCATCACGTCATCTGGTATCTCAGCCAGTTCATGGTGCTCGAGGCGGGCGACGTGGTGAACACCGGCACCCCCGCCGGTGTGGCGCTCGGCCGGGGCCCCGGGGCCTACCTCCGGGAGGGCGACGTCGTGGAACTGGAGATCGACGGCCTGGGCCGCCAGCGTCAGCGCATGGGCCAGGCATGAGCACAGGCACGGGTGAGGAGTTCGAGGGCCTCGTGGCGATCGTCACCGGCGGCGCCTCGGGCATCGGCAGGGCCGTCGCCGAGGAGCTGACCGGGCGAGGCGCCCAGGTCGCCGTGCTGGACCTCCAAGGCACCGAGTTCGCCTGCGACGTCACCGACGACGCCTCGGTGCGCCGCGCGGTGGCCGCGGTGGCCGAGCGGCACGGCCGGATCGACGTGGTGGTGAACAACGCGGGCATCGGCGCGCAGGGCACGGTGGCCGACAACGACGACGCGGAATGGCTGCGGGTGTTCGATCTCAACGTGGTGGGGATCGTCCGGGTGAGCCGGGCCGCGCTGCCGCACCTGCGCCGCTCACCGCACGCGGCGATCGTCAACACGTGCTCGGTCGCCGCGACCGCGGGACTTCCCCAGCGGGCGCTGTACTCGGCGTCGAAGGGGGCGGTGCTGGCGCTGACCCGGGCGATGGCGGCCGACCACATCCGCGAGGGGATCCGGGTCAACTGCGTCAACCCCGGCACCGTCGACACCCCCTGGATCGGCAGGCTGCTGGACGCCGCCCCCGATCCGGAGGCCGAGCGGGCCGCGCTGAGCGCCCGCCAGCCGCACGGCCGCCTGGTGACGGCGCAGGAGGTCGCCCAGGCGGTGGCCTATCTGGCGAGCCCGAGGGCCGGGTCCACGGTCGGGATCGAACTGGCCGTGGACGGCGGGATGGCCGGGCTGCGGCTCAGGCCGGTGACCCCGTGACGGCCGATGACCCCGTGACGGCCGATGACCTCGGTGCGGCCGGCGACCCCGTGACCGCCAGCGGCCTGGCCGGCAGGCTGGGACCGTACGGGCTGGGCACCGCGCCGCTGGCCGGCCTGTTCGCGCCGGTGAGCGAGGAGCAGGCCGAGCAGGCGCTGGCCGCGGCCTGGCAGGCGGGCATCCGTTACTTCGACACCGCGCCGCACTACGGCACCGGGCTGGCCGAAGAACGCCTCGGGCGCTTCCTGCGGGGCCTGCCCGGCGGCGCCGCGCGTGACGCCGTGGTCTCCACGAAGATCGGCCGCGTCCTCGTCCCCGGCCAGGGTGAGGAGGACGGCTTCCCCGGCAGGTCGGGGTTGGTGCGGGTGCGGGACTACAGCCGCGACGGCGTGCTGCGCTCCCTGGACGACAGCCTGCGGCGCACCGGGCTCGACCGGTTCGACCTGGTGCTCATCCACGACCCGGACGACCACTGGGAGCAGGCCGCGGGCCAGGCCTACCCGGCGCTGGCCGAACTGCGCGACCAGGGCGTGATCGGCGCGATCGGCGCCGGGATGAACCAGGCCGAGATGCTCACCAGGTTCGTCCGCGAGACCGACATGGACGCCGTCCTGGTCGCGGGACGCTACACGCTGCTCGACCGCTCCTCCGCGGCCGAACTGCTGCCCGAATGCGCGCGGCGCGGCGTCGCCGTCATCGCGGGCGGGGTGTTCAACAGCGGCGTGCTGGCGGGCGGAACCACCTACGACTACGCCTCCGCCCCGCCCGAGGTGCTGAAGCGGGCGCGCGAGCTGAGCCGGATCTGCGCCGCGTACGGCGTGCCGCTGCCCGCCGCGGCCCTGCGCTTCCCGCACCGGCACCCGGCCGTCTCCACGGTCCTGGTCGGGGCGCGCAGCGCGGAGGAGGTCAGGGAGGACGTCGACCTCGCCGCCACGCCCATCCCCGACGCGCTGTGGCAGGAGCTGGACGATGCGGGTTGATCTCGCCTACGGCGCCGACGGGCTCGTGGTGGACCTGCCGGACGACCGCACCACGGTGATCGCGCCCGTCGCCCGGCCCGCCGTGGCGGACGAGGCCGCCGAGGTGCGGCGGGCCCTGCGCGAGCCCATCGCGGGCCCGCCGCTGCGGGAGCGGGTGCGGCCCGGGCAGACCGTGGCGATCTCGGCCTGCGACGGGACCCGGCCGCAGCCCCGCCACCTGATGATCCCGGCCATCCTGGACGAGCTGGACGGGCTCGTGGACACCGGCGACATCGTGATCCTGGTCGCCACCGGCACCCACCGCGGCAACACCGACGCCGAACTGCGCGCCATGTTCGGCGACCAGGTCGTGGACAGCGTGCGGATCGTCAACCACGACGCCCGCGACGCGGCGTCGCTGCGGTGGATGGGCCGTCACGGCAAGGACGTGCCCGTCTGGCTGAACCGCGAGTGGACGGACGCCGACGTGCGGATCACGACCGGGTTCGTCGAGCCGCACTTCTTCGCCGGGTTCTCCGGCGGCCCGAAACTGGTCGCCCCCGGCCTCGCCGCCCTGGAGACCGTGCTCACGCTGCACGACGCGGCGCGCATCGGCGATCCCCGCGCAACTTGGGGCGTCATCGAGGGCAACCCCGTGCACGACGACGTCCGCGCGATCGCCGCCGCGACCGGCGTCACCTTCGCCCTCGACGTCGTGCTCAACCGGGAGCAGCGGATCGTCCGGGCCTTCGGCGGAGACCTGCCCGCGATGCACGCCGCCGCCACGGCCGCCGCCCGCGCCGCCGCGATGCGCCCGGTCGCGGAGCCCTTCGACGTGGTCGTCACCACCAACGCCGGCTACCCGCTCGACCAGAACCTCTACCAGTCCGTGAAGGGCATGAGCGCCGCCGCCCAGGTCGTCAGGCCAGGCGGCACCATCATCTGCGCCGCCGAGTGCCGGGACGGGTTCCCCGACCACGGCTCCTACCGCGACGTGCTCACCTCGGCGGCCTCCCCCGACGCGCTGTTCGAGGAGATCTCCCGCCGCGCCGAGACGGTGCCCGACCAGTGGCAGGTGCAGATCCAGGCCCGCATCCAGCGGCACGCCCGCGTGATCATGCACACCTCTCACCTGAACGACGCCGACCTCGCCGCCGCCCATCTGGAGCGGACCGGCGACATCGCCGCCACGGTGCGCGGGCTGCCCGGCCGGGTATGCGTCCTGCCGGAAGGGCCGATGACGATCCCCTATCTCGCGGGAGAGTGACGGTGCACCGCCATCACCAGACTCGCCGCCCCCTGACCCGCCGCCCCCTGACCCGCCGCCCCCTGACCCGCCGTCCCTTGATCGGCCTCGCGCGCGCCGGTGTACGGACCGCGGCACGAGGGGACGGTGCGCGGTGAGCGAGACGCTCGACCTCGGCTACGCCCGCCTGGACCTCGGCCGCGAGGCCCGCCAGGGGCTGCCCGAGATCGTGTACGGGCCCGGCAAGCGCGTGAGCGAGATCGCCGGGATCGTCACCGCCCTGCTCGACCGCAACACCGGGCCGGTCCTGGTGACCCGGATCGACCCGGACGCCGCCGCCGAGGTGCGCGCCCTCGTCTCCGGCGGCGCGTACGACCCGGACGCCCGGCTGCTGGTCTGGCGGCCCGCGCCGCCGGCCGGGCACACGGTG
This sequence comes from Microbispora sp. H11081, assembly GCF_012999535.1. Classification (GTDB taxonomy): domain Bacteria; phylum Actinomycetota; class Actinomycetes; order Streptosporangiales; family Streptosporangiaceae; genus Microbispora. The sequence continues at coordinate 3,057 of NZ_JABBWV010000012.1, read as the reverse complement.
GCCGTGGTCACAGCGGGAACGGCGGACGGCCCCGTCGCGGCCGAGGCGGAGGCCGTCGCCGCCGCGCTCGGCCTGCGGACCACGACGGTCAGGGATGTCGGTGTGGCCGGGCTGCACCGCGTGCTCGCCGCCGCCGACGACCTGCGCGCGGCCGACAGCGTGATCGTCGTCGCCGGCATGGAGGGCGCGCTGGCCAGCGTCGTCGGCGGGCTCGTCGAGACGCCGGTGATCGCGGTGCCCACCTCCACCGGGTACGGCGCCGCGCTTGAGGGCGTGACTGCCCTGCTGGCCATGCTGACCTCCTGCGCCGCCGGGCTGACCGTGGTGAACATCGACTCCGGCTTCGGCGCCGCCCTCGCGGCCTACCGGCTCACGCGGCGGGCCTCGCCCCGGACGGCGGCCACGACGGAGGGCACAGGGACCGAGACGGGGACCGAGACGGGGACGCGCCGGTGATCCTGTTCGTCAACCCGTTCACCGGGCTCGCGGGCGACATGCTGCTCGGCGCGCTGCTCGACGCGGGCGCCCCGATCGAGGCCGTACGGCAGGCGGTCGCCGCGACCGGCCTGACCGGCTGGCGGCTGGACGCGGAACGGGTGCGGACCGGAGCGCTGACCGCCACCCGCGTGCGGATCGACGTCGAGGACGACGCCACCGAGCGCCCGGCCGCGGAGCTGATCGCGATGGCGGCCCGCGCCGGCCTGCCCGTCGCGGACGCGGCGCTGACCGCGATCGCCGAGGCCGAGGGCGCGCTGCACGGCGTCCCGCCCGCCGACGTACACCTGCACGAACTCGGCGGGCACGACACGCTGATCGACATCGTCGGCTGCGCGGCGGCCCTGCGCGCTCTGGGCGTGACGCGGGTCCACTGCGCTCCGCTGCCGCTGGGCGGCGGAACGGTGCGCACCCGCCACGGCGTGCTTCCCGTGCCCGCGCCCGCCACGCTCGCCCTGCTGGAGGGAGCGATGGTGCGGGGCGGAGCGGCGGGCGAGGCGGTCACCCCGACAGGGGCTGCGCTGCTGCGCGCCGCGCGCACGGCGTACGGGCCCGTTCCCGAGATGACGCTGCGCGCCACGGGCTACGGCGCGGGCACCCGCGAACTGCCCGACCGCCCCAACGTCACCGTGGCAATGCTCGGAGAGCCGGCAACCCCGGCGGGTGAGCAGGTCGTCCTGTCGACGAACCTCGACGACGTGACCGGGGAGGTCCTCGCGCACGTCATCGAGCGTGCCCTCGCGGCAGGCGCCGCGGACGCCTGGATCACGCCCGCCGTGATGAAGAAGGGCCGCCCCGCGCACGTCCTGCACGTCCTCACGCCCGTCGAACTGGCCGGCGACCTGCAGAACCTGGTTCTCGCCGAGACGGGCAGCCTCGGGCTGCGGCGCACCGTGGTCGAGAAGGTCGCCCTGCCCAGGCACACCACGACCGTCCGCCTGCACGGCCGGGACGTACGGATGAAGCACGGACCCTGGGGGGTCAAACCCGAACACGACGACCTCGCCGCGCTCGCCGCGGCCACCGGCAGACCGCTGAGGCAACTCGCACGAGAGGCTTTCGACGCACTGTGACACCCCCCGTGACACCAACCGAAACCCCCGCTGGGACCCGCATCGACGCACACCACCACCTGTGGGATCTCTCCCGGCGCCCGCAGCCCTGGCTGGAGCCCCCGCACGTGGCCTCCATCCACCGAGACTTCACCCCATCCGACTACGCCGCCGCCGCGGCGGAGGCGGGCATCGGCCGCTCCGTGCTCGTCCAGGTCCTGGCCGACGCCCAGGAGACGCGCGAGTTCCTCGCCCTCGCCGAGCAGTCGCCGACGATCGCCGCGGTGGTGGGGTGGGCCGACCTGACCCGGCCCGACCTCGCCGACGAGCTCGCCGCGCTCGCCGCCGCACCCGGCGGCCACCTGCTGCGCGGCATCCGCCACCTGGTCCAGGGCGAGGAGGACCCGCGCTGGATCGCCCGCGACGACGTCCGCCGCGGGCTGCGGGACGTGGCGGCGGCCGGCCTCGTCTACGACCTGCTCGTGCTGCCCCACCAGCTGCCCGCCGCGATCGAGACCGTACGGGCCGTGCCCGAGCTGAGCTTCGTCCTCGACCACCTGGCCAAACCGCCGATCACCTCCGGGCTGCTCGAACCCTGGGCGGGTCTCGTCCGCGACCTCGCCGCGGAACCCAACGTGACCGCCAAGCTCTCCGGCCTGATCACCGAGGCGGCCTGGGACGACTGGGACGCCGCCACGCTGCGGCCGTACGCCGACGTCGCGCTCGACGCGTTCGGCCCCGGCCGTCTCATGTTCGGTTCCGACTGGCCCGTCTGCCTCCTCGCCGGTTCCCTGCCCGCGTGGGCCGAGACCGCGCAGACGCTCCTCACGGACGCCGGGCTGACGGCCGCCGAGCGGGACGAGGTCTTCCGGGGAACGGCGACGCGGGTCTACCGGCTGTAGAGATGAAACGCGGCAGCGACGCCCCCGGGGAGAGGGAACTCCCCCCGGGGGCGTCGCCATGATGCGTTATGGGGTGGTCAGGTCGAATCGGTTGACGGTGACGGCGCCGCCGAGGGATTGGGTGGCGTAGTTGAAGATGGCGAAGCGGTAGCCCATGAAGAACTGCCAGGCGTTGCCCATGGTGAAGGCGGGGCCGAAGGTGGTGAAGTTCACCCCGTCGGTGCTGTAGGAGAAGCGGGCCTGGCGGCCGGTGCCGGGGCGGATGTCGGCGTTGACCCGCAGCCAGATCCGGCCGCCGGAGATGGCGGTGGAGGCGACCTCGGTGCCGGTGGAGGTGGTCTGCCAGCTGCTGTTCATGGTCAGGTTGTTGGTCGCGACCAGGCGGGTCTGGCCGTTGTCACGGCGTACGCCGATCCACGCTGAGGAGTCGCGCAGCATGGCCAGGCCGGTGCGGTCGCCGTCGCGCATCTGGGAGTAGTCCAGCTGGATGGTGGCGGTGGAGGACGGTCCGAGGATGCGGTGGGTGAGGGTGTTGCGGGCCCAGTACAGGTCGTTGGTGACGGTGGCGGTCTGCAGCCGTAGCCCGTTGCCGACGCTGAACTTGCTGG
>NZ_JABBWV010000011.1 GCF_012999535.1 Microbispora sp. H11081 | reverse complement strand
TCCGAACCCGGAAGTTAAGCCTGCCAGCGCCGATGGTACTGCACCGGGGACGGTGTGGGAGAGTAGGACGCCGCCGGACAATCTTTCGAATAACGTGGAGGCCATCCCGGTTGGGGTGGCCTTCACGTGTTTTGAGCCCCGGCCGACGGCCGGGGCTTTCGCATTTCCGGAATCTGCTCCGAGGGCCGGCGCCACGGCGATGGTCAAGGGTCCACCGCCTCGTTGAGGAGGTGCGCATGGGTTCCCGTACGCTGAGGGTCGTGGAATATCGAGCCGTCGAGCAAGCGATCATGGCACGGGGGGTGGAGTGGGATTTCAGCCCCACTCTTGACCGGATCACCGCGCTGATGGAGGTCCTCGGAGATCCCCAGAACTCGTACAAGATCGTTCATATCGCGGGAACCAACGGGAAGACGAGCACCGCGCGGATGACCGAGGCTCTGCTGCGCGAACGCAACCTGCGGGTCGGCCGCTACACGAGCCCTCATCTGCAGTCGATGCGCGAGCGGATCGTGATCGACGGCGAGCCCCTGTCCGAGGAGCGCTTCGCCGAGGTGTACGAGGACATCGCCCCCTACCTGGAGATGATCGACGCCAGGGTGGGCAGGCTGAGCTTCTTCGAGGTGCTGACGGGGATGGCGTTCGCGGCGTTCGCGGACGCGCCCGTGGACGTCGCCGTGATCGAGACCGGCATGGGCGGCACCTGGGACGCGACGAACGTCGCGGACGGGACCGTCGCGGTCGTCACGCCGATCTCGCTCGACCACACGGACTATCTGGGGCCCGACGTCGTGACGATCGCCGGGGAGAAGGCCGGCATCATCAAGCCGAAGGCGACGGCCGTGCTGGCGCAGCAGCCGCTGGCAGCCGCCGAGGTGCTGATGCGGAGGGCCGTGGAGGTCGGCGCGGTGGTCGCCCGCGAAGGGCTGGAGTTCGGCGTGCTGCATCGCGAGCTCGCCATGGGCGGCCAGGTGCTGCAGCTCAGGGGCCTCAAGGGGGTGTACGAGGACGTCTTCCTGCCGCTGTACGGCGCGCACCAGGCGGGCAACGCGGCGGGGGCGCTGGCGGCCGTGGAGACGCTGACAGCCGGGGACGACCCGCTGGCCGAGGAGGTCGTGCGGCAGGCCTTCGCCCAGGTGAGGAGCCCGGGGCGGCTGGAGGTCGTGCGACGCGGCCCGACGGTCCTGGTCGACGCGGCGCACAACCCCGCGGGGATGGAGGCGACGGTCGAGGCCATGACCGAGGCGTTCGGGTTCACCCGGCTCGTCGCGGTGGTGGCCGTGATGGCGGACAAGGACGTCGACACGATTCTGGACCTGCTGGAACCGGTGGTCGAGGAGATCGTGGTCACCCGTAACTCCTCCGCCCGCTCGCTGAGCCCGGACGACCTGGCGGCCCGCGCGGAGGCGGTCTTCGGCCCCGACCGCGTGCACGTCGAGGACCGGCTCGACGACGCCATCGACACGGGCATCGCGCTCGCGGACCAGGGCGACGAGCTCAGCTCGGGCGTCCTCATCACCGGTTCGGTCGTGACCGCGGGAGACGCCCGCGTCCTGCTCAAGGTCGCGAAGTGAGCGGCGCCGTGTTCGAGGTCACCCCCGGCATGCGCCGGCTCTGCGCGACCGTCCTCGGGATGCAGGCGATCGTCGTGGCGCTCGTCACCCCAGTCGCGATCACCGTCAACGACGTGTCCGTTCCGGTCGCGCTGACCGTGGGGCTCGGGCTCGCCGTCCTGTGCGTGGTGGTCGTCGGCATGCTGAAGCGCCCTGCCGCGTACATCGCGGGCACTGTGCTTGAAGTCCTGACAATCGCCACAGGATTCCTCGTCCCCGTCATGTTCTTCCTTGGGGTGATCTTCGCTGCCCTGTGGATAACGGCCATCTTCGTCGCTCGCCGTGTCGAAGGGACGACGAAGCGCTAAAGTCGGCAACCATGGCCGTCCCTCCCGTACCGCAGGCTAGGACCGCGGCGCCGGTCCGTGCCGTGCGCGTCCCTCTGCTGGTCGACGTCGTCATCGGGTTGCTCACCCTGGTGGCCCTCCCTCTGGCGATCGTCGCCATTCCGAACACGATCTCGGTCGTGGCGGCGCTGCTGCCGCCGGGCGTGTCTCAGGTCGACATGATCCGGGCCCACGGCCTGGCGCTGCCCGCCATGCTGGTGACCGTGCCGCTGGCCGCGGTCGCGGTGCGGAGGTTCCGCGCCGCGCCGATCCTCGTGGCCGGGCTCACTCTGCTCGCGCTCGCCGACGTCGCCGGGGGGTACACCGACACCGTCGCGCTGGTAGGGGTGCTGCGCGTGCTCCACGGAATCGGGGCGGGCATGCTCGTGCCGGCCACGCTGGTCGCGGTCGCCGAGCGGTCCCGGCGCCGGGTGCTGCTGCCGATCTGGGCGGGCGCGCTCGCCGCCTCGCTGCTGACGGCCCAGGCGCTCGCCCTGTGGGCGATCCGCGACGTGACCTCCTGGCAGGTCACCCTCCAGCCGTACCCGCTGCTCACCGGAGTGGCGCTGGCTCTCGCCGCGGCGTACCTGGTGCTCTGGATGATCTCCGGTGACGGCGGCACGCGGGCGGAGGGGGAGACCCCGCCCATGCTCGGCCGGCCGACGCCCGCCGAGCGCGGGCGGCTCGCCCTGGCGATCGTGCCGGCCGCCGCCATCGCGGTCCTGGGCGTGGGAATCACCTTCGACTGGGCGCCGCACCTGGTCGTCGTCGCCGCGGCCGTCGCGGTTCTGGCGATGCTGGGCCTCGCGGTGCTCGGCACGTTCGAGGGGCAGGGTGGCCGTACGCTCGCCTTCGTCAACGTCGCGGTCGGGCTTGTGGTGCTGCCGACGGCCGCGCAGATGACCTACATCGAGCTCGGCGGCCCGCTGGGCGGCCCCGGCCTCAAAGGTCTGTGGGTGCCGTTCCTGATCGCCACGCTGACCGCGCTGGTGGCCGCCGTGCTCGCGGGGCGGGCGCCTGAGACGTTCGCCAACCGGCTGACGGCACTGGGCCTCGCCGCCGTCGTCGCGGGGCTGGCCGCGATCAGGCTGCTGGTCCCCGCGCCGTCGGGCATGCCGCTGACGGTGCCGTTCGTGCTGCTCGCCGCAGGGGCGGCCGTCGCGCTCGCGGGCGCGTTCCGCACGGCGGGTCCCGGCTCGGCGATGCTGGGCCTGTCGCTGTGCTTCCCGGCCGTGCTCGCGGGCTTCCTGCTCGGCACCGGCATCCAGGTCAACCGGCTGCGCGACGCCGCCGCGAGCGCGCAGGGCAACGGGAACGCCCTTGTCGAGGGGTTCATCGACGCGCTGCACATGTGGGCGCTCGTCGGTGGTTTCGTCGTGGTCGGAGTGATCGTGCTCTCCGCCGTGCTGACCCGGCGGGCCGCCGCCGCGTCGGGCGACGGCCAGGTGCTGGTCCCCGCGCCGACGCCGTCTCCCGAGGAGGCCGACGGCGCGTCCGGGGGCACGGGGCTCACCCGCTGAGGATGCCGGCCGGCCCGCCGCCGGCAGCCTGTGCCCGCACCGTCCGGCCTGGTCGATCGGAGCGGCGGTCGCGGACCGGTAAGCTGCCGTTGCGTATGGAGTTCCCAAGCTGGAGCTCCCAGATGCTCGACGGGGTGCGCCCGCGACCCGCACGGGTCACCGTACGGCGAGCATGACGCCACGTGAGCCTCAGCAACGACCTTAGGAGAAGAGACTGTGTCCGAGCGTACGCTTGTCCTGATCAAGCCCGACGGGGTCCGTCGCGGCCTCATCGGGGACGTCATCGGCCGCATCGAGCGCAAGGGCCTCAAGATCGTGGCGATGGACCTGCGCACGCTCGACGCGGAGACGGCCAAGGCCCACTACGCCGAGCACTCCGAGCGCCCGTTCTTCGGCGAGCTGGTGGACTTCATCACCGGCGGCCCGCTCGTCGCGCTGGTGCTGGAGGGCCCCCGGGCCGTCGAGGCGTTCCGCGCGCTGGCCGGCCTGACCGACCCGGTGAAGTCCGCGCCCGGCACCATCCGCGGCGACCACGCCCTGGAGATCGGCGAGAACGTCGTGCACGGCTCCGATTCGCCGGAGTCCGCCGCCCGGGAAATCAAGATTTTCTTTCCGGACCGTTTCTAGTCCTTGCCCCACGAGAGGCCCCGGTTCAAACCGGGGCCTCTCGTGTTTTTCCAGGGGGTGACCGAGCTTAGGCGGGGGGACACGGCATTTTCCGGGGGCTTGAGGGCTCGATGTGCCCAGTGATGAGCACGTGCCGTTACGATTCGAATGCGATGCGTCATCCCGCACACCCGCTGAACCCGGTAACCGCTAACCACCTGAAGGAAGGCTTCCTTCCGCATGGGCAGCAAGCTGACATTCCTGGGCCGTGACATGGCTGTCGACCTTGGCACGGCGAACACTCTCGTCTACGTCCGAGGGCGCGGCATCGTCCTGAACGAGCCGTCCGTCGTCGCCATCAACGTCACGACCGGAAAGATCGTGGCAGTTGGAATAGAAGCGAAGCGGATGATCGGGCGGACGCCCGGAAACATCGTCGCGATTCGTCCCCTGCGGGACGGTGTCATCGCGGACTTCGATGTGACCGAGCGGATGCTGCGGTACTTCATCCAGAAGATCCACAAACGCCGTCACTTCGTGCGTCCGCGAATCATCGTGGCCGTGCCGAGCGGTATCACCGCGGTGGAGCAACGCGCGGTGAAGGAGGCGGGCTACCAGGCAGGGGCCCGCCGTGTGTACATCGTCGAGGAACCGATGGCGGCCGCGATCGGCGCCGGTCTGCCGGTCCACGAGCCGACGGGGAACATGGTCGTCGACATCGGCGGCGGCACCACCGAGGTGGCGATCATCTCGATGGGCGGCATCGTGACCAGCCAGTCGATCCGCGTCGGGGGCGACGAACTCGACCAGGCCGTGATCGCCTTCGCCAAGAAGGAGTACTCGCTGATGCTCGGCGAGCGCACCGCGGAGGAGGTGAAGATCGCCGTCGGGTCCGCCTGCGTCACCGGGGAGGACTTCCACGCCGAGGTGCGCGGCCGCGACCTGGTCAGCGGTCTGCCGAAGACGGTCGTCATCAGCGCGGAGGAGATCCGCCGGTCGATCGCCGAGCCGGTCAACACGATCGTGGACGCGGTGAAGTCGACGCTGGACAAGTGCCCGCCGGAGCTCTCCGGCGACCTCATGGACCGGGGCATCGCCGTGACCGGTGGGGGCGCGCTGCTGCGCGGCATGGTCGACCGGTTGCGCGAGGAGACCGGCATGCCGGTGCACTTGGCCGAGAACGCGCTCGACTCGGTCGCGCTCGGCTCCGGGCGATGCGTGGAGGACTTTGATGCCCTCCAGCAGGTGCTCGTGCCGGAGCCCCGCAACTAAGGAGCGTCATGAGAGACACCCGCCGCGCCCGTCTCACGCTCGGACTGCTCCTCGCCGTGGCGCTGATCCTCATCACCGTGGATCACCGGGCCGGGAACGACCACGTCCTCGGCCCGGTCCGCGACTTCGCGGGCGCCGTGTTCGGGAAGGCCGAGCGCGTCGGCGCCGCCGTGACCCGCCCGATCACCGGTTTCGTCGGCATGCTGCGCGACGCGCCCACCGCCCGCCGTGTCATCACGGACCTGCGCAAGGAGAACGCGCAGTTGCGGGACGAGCTGTCGGCGCAGCGGCTCGACCGGGCGCGTGTCGAGAAGCTGGACAGCATGCTCGGCCTGGCGGGGCTCGGCCGCTACCGTGTCGTCCCGGCCCAGGTCGTCGCGCGGCGCTCGGTGGCGGGTTTCGAGGACACGATCGAGATCGACGCGGGCTCGGGCGACGGGATCCGGCCCGACATGACGGTGCTGAGCGACGTGGGGCTGGTCGGCCGCATCGTCCAGGTGGGCCCGGTCAGCTCGACGGTGGCCCTGCTGACCGACCCCGCCCTGTCCGCGGGGGCGCGGCTGGAGGGCGGCAACGAGCTCGGTGTCGTGAGCGGCCTCGGCGAGGCGGGCGGCGGCGGCAACCTCGTCAGGTTCCGCCTGCTCGACTCCACCGTGCCGATCGGCGTGGGCCGCAGGATCGTCTCGTTCGGTTCGCAGCAGAGCAGGCCGTACGTGCCTGGTGTGCCGATCGGCGTGGTCGAGCGGGTGGACAACACGCCGGGTGAGGTGACCAGGACGGCCTACGCGCGGCCCTTCACCAACTTCTCCACGCTGGACGTCGTCAGCGTGGTGGTCGCGGCGCCGAAGCGTGATCCGCGTGACGCGGTGCTGCCGCCGAAGCCGGCGCCGCCGAAACCGCCGAAGCCGGATCGCAGCGAGGACCGGCAGCGGCGCTCCTCGCTTGAGGCCGAGTGGGCCCGCGGCGCGGAGGAGGGCCCGCCTGTGGCGGCGCCGCGGGAGCGGCGCGGCCGGCACGGCACGCAGGCCGCGGACGGGGAGCGGCAAGGCGCCCAGGAGCGGTACGCCGTAGAGGAGCCGCGCTCGGCACGTGAGACGGACTCCGCGGGGGCGGCGCCCGGCCGCGCGCCCCGCGAGCGTGACGGGGCCCCGGCGGACGACGGCCGCGGCGGGGGGAACTGAACGATGGCCCGCAACCTCGTCGCCGCGCTGCTGCTCTTCGTCGCCCTGGTGCTGCAGGTCAGCGTGGTGAACCGGCTGCTGTTCTCGTGGGCGCCCGACCTGGTGCTCCTGACGGTCGCCGCGCTCGCGACCAGGCGGGGGGCCGTGCCAGGCGCGGTGATCGGCTTCTGCGGAGGGCTCGCGTACGACCTGCTGCCGCCCTCCAACCACACCCTTGGTCAGTACGCGCTGGTCCTGTGCTTCCTGGGCTACGCGGCCGGCCGTGCGGGAGATCGCCTGCCGCTGGCCGCGGTGGCGGCCTGCGCCGTGATCGCGCCCGGCATGGTGGCCGGTCTGGGCGCGCTGCTCGGCGCTCCGGGGATCACGTGGCCGGTGCTGGCGACCGCCTGGCCCAGGGCGGCGATCTGCAATCTCGTGGCCGCTCCGCTGGCGCTCCACGCGGTCAAGGTCACGCACGGCGGCCATCGGAGGCGCGCGGGCGGCGGCGAGCTCGTGCCGAGCTGGAGACGGGGGACGGCATGACACGTTTGCGGGGGCGCCTGCTCGTCCTGCAGGTGCTGGTCATCGCCATGATCGTGATACTCGTCGTCCGGTTGTGGCAGGTCCAGGTGGTGCAGGGGTCGCGGTTCGTCACGGTCGCGACGGAGACGCGCACCCGCGAGGTCCGCGTTCCCGCCCTGCGGGGGGCGATCCTCGACTCCTCCGGCCGGCCGCTCGTGCGCAACCGCACGACGCTGGTGGTCTCCGTGGACCGCGGCCGGCTGGAGCGGATGAAGGACGGCGGCGACGCGGTGCTCCGTCGCCTGTCCACCGTGCTGAAGGTGCCGTTGTCGAAGCTGAAGCAGGAGATCCGGGCCTGCGGGCCCGGCGTCAGCCGTCCGTGCTGGCCGGGCTCGCCGTACACGCCGATCCCGGTGGCCAACAACGTCAACCCGCGGGCGGCGCTGCAGATCCTGGAACGCCAGGAGGACTTCCCGGGCGTCACGGCCGACATCCAGGCGCTCCGCGACTACCCGAACGGCAAGGACGCGGCCCAGCTCCTCGGCTACCTGCAACCGGTGACGCAGAGCGAGCTGGAGAAGCGGGAGGGTCTCAAGGCCAACTACTCGGGTGTCGACCTCACCGGCCGCGACGGGCTGGAGCGGACGTACGACTCGGCTCTGCGCGGCGCACCCGGCCTGCGCAACGTCCAGGTCGACCGGATGGGCAAGGTCATCACGGTCAACCAGCAGTCGGACCCGGTGCCCGGCGACATCCTGGTGACCAGCATCGACGCCAACGTGCAGCGCATCGTCGAGAAGTCGATCGACCAGGCCATGCAGGAGGTGCCGAACTCGGACGGCGCCGCCGCCGTGGTGCTCGACATCAAGACCGGCCGCGTGATCGCGATGGCCAGCCGGCCGACGTACGACCCCAAGGTCTGGACGGGCGGCATCGCGGAGAAGGACTACCGACGCCTGCTGTCGGACAAGTCGGGCAAGCCGCTGGTGTCACGGGCGATCGCCGGCGAGTACGCCCCCGGCTCCACGTTCAAGATCAGCTCGGTGTCGGCGATGGTCGCGGATGGTCAGCCGCTGCACGGCACCTACCAGTGCCCGGGCGCCTACACCGTCGAGGGCCGGGCGTACCCGAACGCGGGCGGCATGAGTCTCGGCGCGATCTCGCTGCACGAGGCGCTGGTCAAGTCGTGCGACACCGTCTTCTATCGGGCCGGGTACGAGGAGTGGCTGCGCGACGGCGGCAAGGTGCCCAAGTCGAAGGTCAAGGAGCCGATGCCGACCATGGCGAAGGCCTACGGCTTCGGCCGCCGTACGGGCATCGACCTGCCGGGCGAGTCCGCGGGGCGCATCCCCACCCGGGGCTGGAAGCGCGACCTGTGGAGCTCCACGAAGGACGAGATGTGCAGGCGGGCCAAGACCGGCTACCCGGAGATGAAGGACCAGAGCCGGGCCGCGTTCGCCAAGCGGCTGGCCCACGAGAACTGCGTCGAGGGCGCGATCTTCCACGCCTACGAGGCGGTCAACCTTTCGATCGGCCAGGGTGACGTGCTCGTCACCCCCCTTCAGCTGGCCCGGGCGTACGCGGCGCTGCTCGGGGACGGCAACGTGCGCAGCCCGCGTATCGGCTGGGCGCTGATGCGCCCGGACGGCTCGCTGAAGCAGGAGATCCCGGTTCCGGTCGAGGGCCATCTGCCGATCAACGACGAGACGCGCGAGTACATCCGCAAGGCACTCAGCGAGGTGCCCTCCGACGGCACGGCGGCGGGCGCGTTCCGCGGGTTCCCGATGAACGTCGTCAAGATCGGCGGCAAGACCGGTACGGCGGAGGTCTACGGCAAGGAGGACACGTCGTGGTTCGCGTCCTTCGCGCCGGCCGACCACCCGCGGCTGGTCACCGTGGTCATGGTCGCGCAGGGTGGCTTCGGCGCCTCGACCGCCGCGCCCGCCGCGCGGCGCATCTGGGAGGGCATCTTCGGACTGGGCAAGGGGGACAACAGCAAGCCGGTCAAGCCGGCGCTTCCGGACGGCAAACCGGTGACACGGCTGCCGGCCATCAGCCGCGACAACACGCAGTGAGGCGGGCCAGCCATGACTGAGGCCATCGGAATACGGCGGGGGTCGTTCGCGAGCCGGGTCGTCGGCCGGGGATCGGTCGTCTGGCGGATGGACTGGCTGCTGTTCGGGGCGGTGGTCGCGCTCAGCGCGATCGGCACCCTGCTGGTGTGGTCGGCCACCCGCACCTGGTCGTCGATCGAGCCGACGGGCATGGCGAAGAAGCACGTGCTCAACCTGCTCATCGGCCTGGCCCTCTACAGCGCGGTGGCCGTGACCGACTACCGCTGGCTGCGCACGTACGCGCCGGTCCTGTACGGCATCGCCGTCCTCGGGCTGATCCTGGTCATCAGCCCGATGGGATCGACGATCAACGGCCACCACTCGTGGATCCTGCTGGGCGGGGGCTTCGCCCTGCAGCCGGCCGAGCTGATGAAGCCGGCACTGGTGGTGATCCTGGCGCGGCTGCTTGTCCCCGTGTCGGAGAAGGGGAAGAAGAAGGACCGGCCGAGGGCCTCGGGTGTCGCGCTGTCCCTGGCGGCGGCGGGCGGCGCGGCGGCGCTGGTCATGCTGCAGCCGGACCTCGGCACCACGATGGTGCTGATGGCGACGACCGGCGCGATCATCGTCTTCGCCGGGATCCGCAAGCGCTGGGTGGTGGCCGGCGTGCTGCTCACGGCCCTGGCGGGGGCGGCGGTGTGGTCGATGGGGCTGCTCAAGCCGTACCAGGTGGCGCGGTTCACCGCCCTCATCGACCCGTCCAGCGACCCGCGGGGCGTGGGGTACAACAGCACCCAGGCGCTGGTGGCGATCGGGTCGGGCGAGGTGTTCGGCAAGGGCCTGTTCCACGGTGGCCAGACCACGGGACGGTTCGTGCCCGAGCAGCACACCGACTTCATCTTCACCGTCGCGGGCGAGGAACTCGGCTTCGTCGGGTCGGTCACCGTGGTCGCCCTGCTCGGCGTGGTGCTGCTGCGGGGGGCGCGGATCGCCCGGATGTGCGGCGACCGGTTCAGCGCGCTCGTCTCCGGCGGCATCGTCGCGTGGCTGGCCTTCCAGACGCTCGTCAACGTCGGCATGACGATCGGCATCATGCCGATCACCGGAGTGCCGCTGCCGTTCGTCTCCTACGGAGGCACCGCGACGTTCGCGAACATGACGGCGATAGCCATCCTGCAGGCGATCCATCTGAGATCTCGGCCGGTCTGACGCTCGCCGGGCGGCGGCGAGCGGCCGGCGGCGCGACCTGGCACCCCCTCCGAAGGCCGGAAGATCCGCAGGGGACACTCCCGGGAGCCGATACCCTGGAGGCATGTCTGTCGAGTCGTTGTTTCCCCGCCTGGAGCCGCTGCTGCCGAAGGTGCAGAAGCCGATCCAGTACGTCGGGGGCGAGCTTAACTCGACGGTCAAGGACTGGGACGAGGCGACCGTCCGGTGGGCCCTGATGTACCCGGACGCCTACGAGGTCGGCCTGCCCAACCAGGGGGTGCAGATCCTCTACGAGATCCTCAACGAGCTGCCCGAGACGCTGGCGGAGCGCACCTACGCGGTGTGGCCCGATCTCGAGGCGCTCATGCGGTCCGAGGGCGTTCCGCAGTTCACCGTGGACGGCCACAGGCCGGTTCGCGCGTTCGACGTCCTCGGGGTGTCGTTCGCCACCGAACTCGGCTACACCAACCTCCTCACCGCGCTCGACCTCGCGGGGATCCCGCTGGACGCGGTGGACCGCACCGACGAGGATCCGATCGTGCTGGCGGGCGGCCACGCCGCGTTCAACCCGGAGCCCATCGCCGACTTCCTCGACGCCGCCGTGCTCGGCGACGGCGAGCAGATCGTCATCGCGATCTCCGAGGTGCTGCGCGAGTGGAAGGGCGAGGGCTCGCCCGGCGGCCGCGACGAGTTGCTGTTGCGCCTCGCCTCCACCGGCGGGGTGTACGTCCCGAAGTTCTATGACGTCGAGTACCACCCGGACGGCCGCATCAAGCGCGTCGTCCCCAACCGCGACGGCGTGCCGACGCGCGTGTTCAAGCACACGGTCATGGACCTCGACGAGTGGCCGTACCCGAAGAAGCCGCTGGTGCCGCTCGCCGAGACCGTGCACGAGCGGTTCAGCGTGGAGATCTTCCGGGGCTGCACCCGGGGCTGCCGCTTCTGCCAGGCGGGGATGATCACCCGTCCGGTGCGTGAGCGGTCGATCACCACGGTCGGCGACATGGTCGAGGCGGGGATCAGGGAGTCCGGCTTCAACGAGGTCGGGCTGCTGTCGCTGTCCAGCGCGGACCACTCCGAGATCGCCGACATCACCAGGGGCCTCGCCGACCGGTACGAGGGCACTCAGACCGGCCTGTCCCTGCCGTCCACCCGGGTCGACGCGTTCAACATCGACCTGGCGAACGAGCTGTCCAGGAACGGCCGCCGTTCCGGGCTCACGTTCGCGCCGGAGGGCGGGTCGGAGCGGATGCGCAAGGTGATCAACAAGATGGTCACCGAGGAGGACCTGATCCGCACGGTCACCACCGCCTACTCCAACGGGTGGCGGCAGGTGAAGCTCTACTTCATGTGCGGGCTCCCGACCGAGGAGGACGAGGACGTCCTCGGCATCGCCGACCTGGCCAAGAAGGTCATCAAGGCGGGCCGTGACGCCACGGGTTCGCGCGACATCCGCTGCACGGTCTCCATCGGCGGGTTCGTGCCCAAGCCGCACACCCCGTTCCAGTGGGCGGCCCAGTCCGACCACGAGACGGTGGACCGCCGGCTGCGCGCGCTGCGCGACGCCCTGCGCTCCGACAAGGAGTACGGCAGGGCCATCGGCTACCGCTACCACGACGGCAAGCCCTCGATCGTGGAGGGAATGCTCTCGCGGGGCGACCGCAGGGTGGGCAGGGTCATCCGCGCCGTCTGGGAGGACGGCGGCCGGTTCGACGGCTGGAGCGAGCACTTCTCGTTCGAGCGTTGGATGGCGGCGGCGGAGCGCGCTCTCGCCGACGTGCCGGTCGACGTGGACTGGTACACGACGCGCGAGCGGGACGAGCACGAGGTGCTTCCCTGGGACCACCTCGACGCCGGCCTCGACCGCGAGTGGCTGTGGCAGGACTGGCAGGACGCGGTGAACTCGGTCGAGGTCGAGGACTGCCGCTGGACGCCCTGCTACGACTGCGGCGTCTGCCCCACGATGGGGACGGAGATCCAGATCGGCCCCACGGGCAGAAAACTGCTGCCACTGACCGTGATCTGACGCTCACGGCCTATCCTGAATGACGATCGATCGACATCGGAAGGACGACGGACCTCTGAAACCCGTTCCCGACGGGCCCGCGCCCGAACCCACGGTGCAGCGGCTGCGCGTGCGCTACGCCAAGCGGGGCCGCCTGCGCTTCACCAGCCACCGCGACATCTCCCGCGCCGTCGAAAGGGCGGTCCGCCGAGCCGGTATCCCGGTGGCCTACAGCGCGGGCTTCAACCCCCACCCGAAGATCTCCTACGCCGGCGCCGCCCCCACCGGAGTGGCGAGCGAGGCCGAGTACCTCGAGATCGGGGTGAACCGGCCGTGCGACCCGCGGCGGGTCCGCGACGACCTCGACGCCTCGCTGCCGCCGGGGCTGGACGTGCTCGACGTGGTGGAGGCGCGGGACGGGAACCTGGCCGACCGGCTGGAGGGCTCGATGTGGGAGCTGCGGCTCCCCGGGGCCGATCCGGGCGAGGCCGAGCGCGCGGTGAAGGAGTTCCTGGCGGCCGGCCTGGTGGAGGTCGAGCGCCTGACCAAGAAGGGAATGCGGCGATTCGACGCCCGGCAGGCGGTGCGTTGGCTCGCCGTGGTGGAGGAGCCGGGAATTCCGGCAGGCCAGGAGACCGTTCAACCCTGTGTCATACTTCGTATGGTTGTTCGGCACGAAACACCTGCCGTCCGGCCCGATGACGTGCTCATGGGTCTGCGTCTCGTGGCAGGCTTCGCGCCGCCGTCACCCCCAGCGGTGACCAGGCTGGCGCAGGGGCCGCTCGACGCGACCGGTGAGCCCGCCGACCCGTTCGCCTTCGATCGGGCAGGCGGAGACCGATAAGACTTGCCGCCGAGGCGCCGACAGGAAGCCCGGCGGACCGCGAGAGAGACGAGATCCTCCGCGCGGCGCGGCAACGTGCCCGGAGGCTGACGGGAGAACGCCCGCATGCTCGACAACGAGCCCACTGACGGGGCTGTGAGCCTTGACGGTGGCACGACAGGTGACACGACGACAGAAGAACACGGCCACGCCGGGGGAGACGCGGTCTCCCCGGGTCCCTCGGTCGTGTCAAAAACGCCCCGCCGGCGATCGGCGAGCCGTCCGGCCGGGCCTCCGCCCGAGCCGGAGGACCTGCCGCCGCCCGTGACCACGGTCGTCGCCGCCGAGACAGTGTCGCCGGCGCGGGACGAGGCGGTGGCGACGCAGGATCCGGTCGCGCAGGAGGAGCCGGTCGCGAAGGAGCGGCCCAAGCGGGTCACCCGCCGCCGCGCCAAGACCGCCGAGGTCGTGGAGACTCCGGCCGCCGAGACACCGGTCATCGAGGCACCGGTCATCGAGACACCGGCCGCGGAGACGTCCGTTCCTGAGGCGGCCGTTCCTGAGGCGGTCGTTCCTGATGCGGCCGTGGACGACGAGCCGGCCACGCCGGCCCGGCGTCGCCGCACCCGCAAGAGGACCGAGGAGACCGAGCCGTCCCCCGAGCCGGAGCGTGCGACGCAGGCCGAGGAGCCCGCCGTGCCCACCGCTTCCCGGCGGCGGCGCCGCGCCCGCGCGGAAGAGCCGGCGCCGGAACGATCCAGGGCGATGAGCGCCGCCGAGGCGGAGGTCGCCGCCGCTCTCGGGCTCAACCTCCCCGACGAGGAGCCGCTGGACGACGAGCCGATCGACATCGAGGACATCGACATCGAGGAAGACGGCGGGCGGCGGGACGTGGTGGCCGACCCCTTCGGGCTGTCGGCGCAGCAGCCGTCCGTGCCGTCGGTGACCTTCCAGGCGCCGTCGGCGCTGTTCCAGCCGATCTTCCAGGCCCCCGACCCGTTCGCGGTGCCCGCGCAGCGGCCCACCTCGCCCCCCGCCGAGCCGGCGCGGGCCGAGGACGAGGAAGCCGAGGAGCCTGAGGAGACGAGCGAGTCCGGCGAGGACGAGTCCGACACCGAGGGCGGCGCCCGCAGGCGGCGTCGCCGTCGTGGCGGACGCGGCCGGGGCGCCCGCGGCAGGGACGCCGAGGACGGCGAGGAGTCCGAGGGCGAGGCAGAGGGCGAGGAGCCGCAGGCCGCGTCGGGCGACGAGGAGGACCACGAGCAGGCGGAGGACGACTCCGAGGGCCAGACGGGCACCCGTCGTCGCCGCCGTCGCCGTCGTCGCGGCACCGAGGAGGCCGAACTGGCCCCCGACGACCCGCCCAACACCGTCGTCCGCATCCGGGCGCCCCGCGCCACCAGGTCCACCTCGGCGGACGAGGTCCAGGGCGTACGGGGATCGACCCGGCTGGAGGCGAAGAAGCAGCGCCGCCGTGAGGGCCGCGAGCTGGGCCGCCGCCGTCCGCCGATCATCACGGAGTCGGAGTTCCTGGCCCGCCGCGAGTCGGTCGAGCGGGTCATGGTCGTGCGCCGCCAGGGCGGCCGCACCCAGATCGCGGTGCTCGAGGACGGCATCCTGGTCGAGCACTACGTCGACCGCGAGTCCAGCCAGTCGTACGTCGGCAACGTCTACCTCGGCAAGGTCCAGAACGTGCTGCCCTCCATGGAGGCGGCGTTCGTGGACATCGGCAAGGGCCGCAACGCGGTGCTTTACGCCGGCGAGGTGAACTTCGACACCGCCGGGATGGAGGGCCAGCCCAAGCGGATCGAGGCGGCGCTGAAGTCCGGGCAGTCGGTGCTCGTCCAGGTGACCAAGGACCCGATCGGCCACAAGGGCGCCAGGCTGACCTCCCAGATCAGCCTCCCCGGCCGCTACCTGGTCTACGTGCCGGACGGCTCGATGACCGGGATCAGCCGCAAGCTGCCCGACAAGGAGCGGGCCAGGCTCAAGCAGATCCTGCGCAAGGTCATGCCGGAGAACGCGGGCGTCATCGTGCGCACGGCGGCGGAGGGCGCCTCGGAGGAGGAGCTCAGCCGCGACGTGGCCCGGCTGTCGGCTCAGTGGGAGAACATCCAGCGCAAGGCCAAGTCGGCCAGCCCGCCGGAGTTGCTGTCCGGCGAACCCGACCTGACCGTGCGGGTGGTCCGCGACGTCTTCAACGAGGACTTCGGCTCCCTGGTCGTCGAGGGCGACGAGGCGTGGACGACGGTGGACGAGTACGTCCGCTACGTCGCCCCGCACCTCGCCGAGCGTCTGACGAAGTGGGAGGGGGAGACCGACGCCTTCTCCGCCTACCGGATCGACGAGCAGATCGCCAAGGCGATGGAGCGCAAGGTGTGGCTGCCGTCCGGCGGCTCGCTGGTGATCGACAGGACCGAGGCGATGACGGTCGTCGACGTCAACACCGGCAAGTTCACCGGGCAGGGCGGCAACCTCGAGGAGACCGTCACCCGCAACAACCTGGAGGCGGCCGAGGAGATCGTCCGTCAGCTCAGGCTGCGGGACATCGGCGGCATCATCGTGATCGACTTCATCGACATGGTGCTGGAGAGCAACCGCGACCTGGTGCTCCGGCGGCTGCTGGAGTGCCTGGCGCGGGACAGGACGAAGCATCAGGTGGCCGAGGTAACCTCGCTCGGCCTGGTGCAGATGACGCGTAAGCGGGTCGGTCAGGGCCTGCTGGAGGCGTTCTCCACGCCGTGCGACTGCTGCCACGGGCGCGGGATCATCGTGTCGACCGAGCCGGTCGAGTCGAAGCCCGAGCCGCGCGGCACGCAGGGCAAGATGGCCATCGAGAAGTCGGTGGCGGAGAAACTGGCGGCGAGCGAGGGATCGGTCGCCGCGGCGTCGGGCTCGGCGCGCGAGAGCGTCACCGACGCCATCGGCGCCGAACCCGCCAACTCCGACGAGGGCGACGACTCCGCGCCGGCTCCCCGGGGGCGGCGACGTTCCCGCAGGAAGACGGCGGAGTAGCGACTTCGTCATCCGGCGATCCGCTCGGTTCGACCTGGGTGCCGAATATCCGGTACCCTGGTCAACCGGTGCGCCTGGTGTCGGCGTGCCTGGCTTCGCGCGCCTGCCCGGATCGCCGGTCGTCAATCGACAGCAGCTGGATGCGGGGCGCGGCATCTCAGCATTTAGCCAGTAGAAGGGTTCCGCGGTGTACGCGATCGTTCGTTGCGGCGGCAGGCAGCAGAAGGTCTCCGTCGGGGACGTCCTCGAGGTTGACAAGGTCGGCGGCGAGGTTGGCTCCTCGGTGTCGCTGCCGGCGGTGCTCGTCGTCAACGACGGCGATGTCACCACCGACGCTGCCACGCTTTCCCGGTTCCAGGTGACCGCCGAGATCCTCGGCGAGACCAAGGGGCCGAAGATCCGGATTCTGAAGTACAAGAACAAGACCGGATACAAGAAGCGCCAGGGTCACCGTCAGCGGTACACCCAGGTCAAGGTAACCGGCATCAACCCCGGACAGTAGTTTCCCGGGGGACGACCCCCGCTTACCCCCGAAAGGGAGTGAATCATGGCACACAAGAAGGGCGCCTCGTCCACCCGGAACGGTCGTGACTCGAACGCTCAGCGCCTCGGTGTGAAGCGTTTCGGCGGTCAGCTGGTGAACGCCGGCGAGATCATCGTCCGTCAGCGCGGCACGCACTTCCACCCGGGCGACAACGTCGGCCGTGGTGGTGACGACACGCTGTTCGCCCTGGCCGCGGGCCGGGTGCAGTTCGGCACCAAGCGCGGTCGCCGCGCGGTGAGCATCGTCCCGGCCGCGGAGTAGATCCGCCGGGGACACCAGCTAGCAGCACGATGAGGCGGATCGAGCATTCGGTCCGCCTCATTCGTTTTTTCATACGGCAGTAAGGGGGAGCGGCTGATGGCCGACTTCGTGGACCACGTCGTCCTGCACATCAAGGCGGGTGACGGGGGCAACGGCTGCGCCTCCATCCACCGGGAGAAGTTCAAGCCGCTGGGCGGGCCCGACGGAGGCAACGGGGGACGCGGCGGCGACGTCATCCTGGAGGTGGATCCCAACACCGCCACTCTGCTGGAGTATCACCACCGGCCGCACCGCCGCGCGGGCAGCGGCAAGCAGGGCATGGGCTCCAACCGGGACGGCGCCAACGGGGAGGACATCGTCCTTCCCGTGCCCAACGGCACGGTCGTGAAGGACGCCAGGACCGGTGAGGTGCTGGTCGACCTGGTCGGCGCCGGCACCCGGTACGTCGCCGCGCAGGGCGGCTTCGGCGGCCTCGGCAACGCCGCGCTCGCCAACGCCAAGCGCAAGGCCCCGGGTTTCGCGCTGCTCGGCGAGCCGGGCGACGAGGCCGAGATCGCGCTCGAACTGAAGACGGTCGCCGACGTGGCGCTGGTCGGGTTCCCCAACGCGGGCAAGTCGTCCCTGATCGCGGCGCTCTCCGCGGCCCGGCCCAAGATCGCCGACTATCCGTTCACGACGCTCATCCCCAACCTGGGCGTGGTGACGGCGGGCGAGACGGTCTTCACGGTCGCCGACGTGCCGGGGCTCATCCCGGGGGCGTCGCAGGGCCGGGGCCTCGGCCACGAGTTCCTGCGGCACGTCGAGCGCTGCTCGACGATCGTCCACGTGCTCGACTGCGCGACGGTCGAGCCCGGGCGCGACCCGGTCACCGACTTCGAGGTGATCGAGGCGGAACTCGCGGCGTACGGGTCGCTGCAGGACCGGCCGCGGCTGGTCGCGCTGAACAAGGTCGACGTGCCCGACGGCCGTGACCTCGCCGACATCGTCACGCCCATGCTGGAGGAGCGTGGCCTGCGGGTCTTCGAGATCTCCGCGGCCAGCCACGAGGGCCTGCGGCCCCTGGCGTTCGCGATGGCGGAGATGGTGGCGACGGCGCGGGCGCAGGCTCCGGTCGAGGAGCCCACGCGGCTGGTCATCCGGCCGAGGCAGTTCGGCGAGACCGGGTTCTCCGTGCGGCGCGTCGACGAGAACCGCTTCCAGGTGACCGGTGAGAAGCCCGAGCGGTGGATCAGGCAGACCGACTTCTCCAACGACGAGGCCGTCGGTTACCTGGCCGACCGCCTCGAACGGCTCGGGGTGGAGGAGGCGCTGATCAAGGCAGGCGCGGCGGCCGGCGCCGAGGTGATCATCGGCCCGATGGAGGGCGGCTACGTCTTCGACTGGCAGCCGTCGCAGGGCACGGAGGCGACCATGGGCCCGCGCGGCAGCGACGCGAGACTCGGCTAGATCGGGGAGATGGCGTGACAGGCAGGGAGCGGATCCGCGAGGCCGCGCGGCTGGTGGTGAAGGTGGGGTCGTCGTCACTGACGACGCCCCGCGGCACGATCGACGTGGACCGGGTGGACGCGCTGGTCGACGTGCTGGCGGCCCGGTGCAAGGCCGGCACGCAGATCGTGCTCGTGTCGTCCGGCGCGATCGCCGCGGGGCTCGGGCCGCTGGGGCTGCGCGACCGGCCCAGGGACCTGGCCACCCAGCAGGCGGCCGCCTCGGTCGGGCAGGGCGTGCTGGTCGCCCGCTACACCTCCTCGTTCGCCAGGTACGGCCTGCGCGTGGGGCAGGTGCTGCTGACGGCCGACGACATGATGCGCCGGGTCCACCACCGCAACGCCCAGCGGGCGCTGGCCCGGCTGCTGGAACTCGGCATCGTGCCCGTCGTGAACGAGAACGACACGGTGGCCACCGACGAGATCCGGTTCGGTGACAACGACCGGCTCGCCGCGCTGGTGGCCCATCTCACCCACGCCGACGGGCTGGTGCTGCTGTCGGACGTCGACGCGTTGTACGACGGCGACCCGCGCAAGGACGGCGCCACCCGCATCGCCGAGGTCCGGGGGCCGCAGGACCTGGAGGGAGTCGAGCTCGGCACCTCCGGCCGGGTCGGCACCGGCGGCATGATCACCAAGGTGGAGGCGGCCCGCATCGCGACAGGGGCGGGTGTCCCTGTCGTGCTGACCGCGGCGGCGCACGCGGCGCAGGCGCTCGCCGGGGCCGACATCGGCACCTGCTTCCACCCGGGGGGCCGCCACCCCGGCACCCGCCTGCTGTGGCTCGCCCACGCCACGACCGGAAGGGGCCGCCTGCACCTGGACGCCGGCGCGGTCGAGGCCGTGGTCGGGGGGCGCAAGTCGCTGCTGCCCGCGGGGGTCGTGAAGGTCGAGGGCGACTTCGCCGCCGGCGACCCGGTCGACCTGTGCTCGCCGTCGGGCGCCGTCGTGGCCCGGGGGCTGGTCAACTACGACGCGGGGGAGATCCCCGACCTGCTCGGCCGCTCCACCCGGGAGCTGGCCAGCGCACTCGGCCCGGAGTACGAGCGCGAGCTGATCCACCGGGACGACATCGTGATATTGGAGCCTGTTCACCACCACAAGTGACGGAGCGCGAGGCAATGTCTGAGGCAGAGGAATTTCTGAAGGTCGCGCGGGCGGCGCGGGACGCCGCGACGGTGCTCGCGCCGATGCCGCGCGCGCCGAAGGACGCGGCGCTGCGTGCCGTGGCCGACGCCCTGGAGGCGGCCACGGACGAGATCGTCGCGGCCAACGCCGCGGACGTGGACCGGGCCAGGGAGAACGGCACCTCCGAGGCGATGATCGACCGGCTGCGGCTCGACGCCGGCCGGATCGCGAAGATCGCGGCGGCCGTCCGCGAGGTGGCGGACCTGCCCGACCCGGTCGGCGAGGTCGTGCGCGGCAGCACGCTGCCCAACGGCCTCGAGCTGCGTCAGGTGCGGGTGCCGCTCGGCGTCATCGGCATCATCTACGAGGGCCGGCCCAACGTGACCGTGGACGCGGCCGCGCTGTGCCTCAAGAGCGGCAACGGCGTGCTGCTGCGCGGGTCGTCCAGCGCGTACTCCTCCAACACCGCGCTGGTGCGCGTCATGCAGGAGGCGCTGGCGGCGACCGAGGTGCCGGCGGACGCCGTGCAGCTCGTGCCGGGCCGGACCCGTGAGTCGGTCAAGCACCTGATGCGCGCCCGCGGGCTGGTCGACGTGCTGATCCCGCGCGGCGGCGCCTCGCTGATCAACAGCGTGGTCGAGGAGTCGACCGTGCCGGTGATCGAGACGGGGGTGGGCAACTGCCACGTGTACGTGGACGCCGACGCCGACATCGACACCGCGCTCAAGATCCTGGTGAACGCCAAGGCGCAGCGGCCCTCGGTGTGCAACGCGGCCGAGACGCTCCTCGTGCACGCCGCCATCGCCGACGAGTTCGTGCCCAGGGCGCTGACGGCGCTCAAGGACGCGGGGGTGACCGTCCACGGGGACGAGCGGGTGCGGGCCTACGGCGCCGACGTCGTGGCCGCGACGGAGGAGGACTTCTCCATGGAGTACCTCTCGCTCGACATCGCCGCGGCCGTGGTCGACTCGCTGGACGACGCGGTCGCGCACATCCGCAGGTACGGCTCGGCCCACACCGACGCCATCGTGACCCGCTCCCAGCAGGCCGCCCGCAGGTTCGTGGCGACCGTCGACTCGGCGGCGGTCGCGGTGAACGCCTCGACCCGTTTCACCGACGGCGGGGAGTTCGGCTTCGGGGCGGAGATCGGCATCTCCACCCAGAAGCTGCACGCCCGCGGCCCGATGGGACTGCCGGAGCTCACCTCCACGAAGTGGATCTACACCGGCGAGGGGCACGTACGCGGCTGACGCCCGGACACGCGTGAGCACGGACAGCGGGCCGCCCCGGCGCCGCCGCGGCCTGGTGCGCCGGTCGGCGGCGGCTTCGGCGCGCCGCCGACGGCGCGCCTCCGCCGATTCCGGCGGCCGGGCCGCTATGGTTGGCGCTCCTATGGCTGGACGTCTAGGGCGGGTCGGCCCCTACACGCTGCAGGAGCGACTGGGCCGGGGTGGCATGGGTGAGGTGTACCTCGCCGTGGGCCGCCGGGGCGACCCCGTCGCGGTGAAGATGCTCCGCGACCCCATAGAGAACGACCCGGACGCCCGGTTACGTCTCGAACGCGAAGTGCGGGCGCTGCGCCGGGTCGAGAGCCCGTACGTCGCCCAGGTGCTCGACGCCGACCTGTCCGGCGACCGGCCGTACCTCGTGATGGAGTACATCAAGGGGGAGAACCTCCTCGACGCCGTCCGGCGACGGGGGCCGCTGAAGGAGTCCAGGCTCGTCGCGCTGGCGCAGGGCCTCGCGGCGGCGCTGGCGATCATCCATGCGGGCGGGGTCGTGCACCGCGACGTCAAGCCGACCAACGTCCTGCTGGGCAAGGACGGCCCGGTGCTGATCGATTTCGGCATCGCCCAGGTGCTCGACGCGACGCGGGTCACGGTGACCGGCGCGTTCCTCGGCACGCCCGGCTACTGCGCTCCCGAGGTGTTCTCGGACGAGACGGTGGGCGAGCCCGCCGACGTCCACGGCTGGGCCGCGACCGTGGCGTTCGCCGCGACCGGACGGCCGACCTTCGGGCGGGGCACGGCGGAGTCGCAGATGTACGCCGTGCTGAACGGCAAGGCCGATCTCGTGGGGGTGCCCGCGGCCCTGCTGCCGCTGGTGCGGGCGGCGCTGCACCGCGACCCGGCCCGCCGTCCCACCGCCGCCCTGCTGGCCGACCGCCTGTCCCGGCTGGCCCGGGTCAGCGAGACGTCCGCCGACAGAGCAGAGAGGGCCGACAGAGCTGACAGGGCCGGGGACAGGGCCGGGGCGGAGCCGGCCGCCCGCCGTCCCGCCGCCGAGGCGGTCGCGCGGGTCCGTACGGAGGCGCCCGCGCGTGCCGCGGCGGGGAAGACGGCGGACCCCGCCGCGAAGGCCCCACAGGTCCGGCCCGCGGGCGGCCGCGCGGACACGCACGCGCCCGAGGGGGCGCTCGGCATCCCCACCGGGAACGCGGCCCTGGTCCTGGTCGCGCTGCTTGCCGTTCCCTGCGTGGTGACGTCGGTGGTCTACCCGCTCGCGACCTTCGCGATCACGGCGGCGTTCGCCGTGGTGACCAGGGCCGTATGGACTAGCCACTGGCTGGTGCGCGGCCGCAGACCCGGCCGCGCCCGCGCGCTCCTGCGTGCGCTGACGTTCCCGCTCACACTGGCGGGCTCGCTGCTTTCGGCCGTCGCCTGGCCGGGGCTGCCCGCCGCCGCGGCGGCGTTCGCGGCGCTGTGGGCGGGCTCGGGGGCGCGGCTCGAGCCGGAATGGTGGACGCGGCCGGTGCCCGTCACCATCGCCGGTGTCGTGTTCGGTGTCGTCAGCGGCGCGATCATCGGCCGGGAGATCGAGCGCGCGGGAGCGGCCATTCCCGGTCTACGGCGGGAGGGCCTGCGCGCGCTCGCCGTCCTGGGCGGCTTCGTCGCGCTCTGCGCGGCAGCCGTGCGCGCCGTGGCCTTCTTCTTCTGACTTCTTCTGACCGCCTCCGGCGACCCTCGCGGGTGTGTCTCCGGGGGTCAGTTCTCGCGGCGGGCGAAGCGGTTGAAGATGCGCTCGCCGGCGTTGACCGCGCCCTCGGCGACGTCGCGAAGCACGCCGATGAACGGGTCCTGCGACTGCGCCCACGACTCGCGGTAGGCGTTGGCCGCGGCCTTCATCTCGTCGGTGATGCTGGCGTTGCCGTCGTCCTCGCGCCGCGGGTAGGTGCCGGCGATGATCCGGTCGTACGCTCCGCTGCGGCGCCACCGGTCGAGTTCGGCGACCCGGGTCACCGCGAAGGGGTGGGTCGTGCCGAGCATGTTGAGGACCTTCAGCAGACCGTCGCGGACGTCGCCCGCGGTGTCGTACTCCCTGGCCTGGTCGAGGAACGCCTCGATGTTCATCTCGTGCAGGCGCGAGCCGCCGGCGAGCTTCATGAGCGCCCGCAGCGCGGCCTCGGGGTCCTGCCCGGCGAGCAGGCCGCCGCGGTCGGCGGACATCTCCGCCTTGCGCTGCCACTCCTCCAGGGCGGCGACGATGACCCGCAGGCCGATGTAGCCGAGCGGGATCCAGGCGACCCGCGTGGCCAGGCGGGTCAGGATCTCGAGCATCGTGCCGTAGACGGCGTGGCCGGACAGGATGTGCGAGGTCTCGTGGCCGATGACGAAGCGCAGTTCCTCGTCGTCCATCAGGTCGAGCAGCCCCGTCGAGACGATGATGAAAGGCTCGTCGAAACCGATCGCCATCGCGTACGCCCTCGGGTCCTGCTGCACGTAGATCTCGGGGATCCGGTGCAGGTCCAGGATGTAGGCGCTGTCACGGCCCATGTCGTGGAGGGCGCGGAACTGGGTGTCGGTCGTGCGCACCGCGGAGGCCAGGAACATCAGGCGGAGCCGGCGCTCGCTGAACAGACCCGAGGTGCGCTTGAGCACCGCGTCGAAGCCGGACAGCGACCGCATCGCGACCAGCGCGGAACGGTCTGCGGGATGTTCGTAGGCTCGTGAGCTGATACCGGTCAGCTGCACGCGATTGCGATCGGGAGTGGTCATGTCCCGCATGCTATGTCTCACCGGCCGGACGCGCGCGTGACGCCGTGAGGAGCGCGGGCCGTACGGGCCGGGCCGGTATCCGGCGGTGTCCGACAGGGGCGTTATGGTCCCTGCATGCGAAACGGGACGGCGATCCGGCGACTGGGCGTCATGGGCGGGACCTTCGACCCGATCCACCACGGCCACCTGGTGGCGGCCAGCGAGGTGGCCCACCATTTCGATCTCGACGAGGTGGTGTTCGTCCCGACCGGCCGGCCCTGGCAGAAGGCCGAGCAGACCGTGTCGTCGTCCGAGGACCGCTACCTGATGACGGTCATCGCCACCGCCTCGAACCCCCGGTTCTCGGTCAGCAGGGTGGACATCGACCGGCCGGGCCCGACGTACACGATCGACACGTTGCGGGACATCGCCGCGCTGTACGGCCCGGGGGTGGAGGTGTACTTCATCACCGGCGCCGACGCGCTCGCGCAGATCCTCAGCTGGCGCGACGTCGAGGAACTGTTCACCATCGCGCACTTCGTCGGCTGCACCCGGCCAGGCCACACGCTGAAGGACCCCGGCCTGCCGGCGGGCAAGGTCAGCCTGGTCGAGATCCCGGCCCTGGCGATCTCCTCGTCGGAGTGCCGGGATCGCGTGGCCGCGGGGGAGCCCATCTGGTATCTGGTCCCCGACGGCATCGTGCAGTACATCAACAAGCGCCACCTCTACCGCGATCCTGAGTCCTGACGGCTCGTTCGCGCAGGGAATTCAGGGGTCGCGAATGACGTTGAATTCCTGGTTCCGGGCATAACTCTGGAATCGCCGAGGTGTGCCGGTAGGGTCTCCCGGGGAAAGCCGGTTGTGGGGGACGCGCGAACTGTGCACCCTGGAAACAACCCGTCGACGGAGGACAGAACCGAATCGTGACAGCATCCGAGAGATCGATCCAGCTCGTGCGGGTGGCGGCGGAGGCCGCCGCGGAGAAGCTGGCCGACGACATCATCGCCTACGACGTGAGTGACCAGCTCGTCATCACCGACGCCTTCCTCCTCTGCTCCGCTTCCAACGACCGCCAGGTCCGCGCGGTCGTCGACGAGATCGAGGAGCGGCTGCGCGTCGAGGCCGACGCCAAGCCCGTACGCCGGGAGGGTGAGCGGGAGGGCCGCTGGGTCCTGCTCGACTACCTCGACATCGTGGTGCACGTGCAGCACGAGGAGGACCGCAACTTCTACGCGCTGGAGCGCCTGTGGAAGGACTGCCCGTCCATCGAGCTGCCGGAGAGCGTCAAGCGGGTGGCCGCCCAGCGTGGGCACGGAGCGGCCCGGTGACGGCCGAGCTCGCAGGGGCGGCGCGATGAGCCGTCGCGTGGTCTGCCTGCGGCACGGGCAGACCTTGTGGAATGTGGAGAAGCGCTTCCAGGGACACACCGACATCCCGTTGGACGAGACCGGCGTCGCGCAGGCGGCCCGGGCGGCCTCCCTGCTCGCGGCGCTGCGGCCGACCCTGCTCGTCTCCTCCGACCTGCGGCGCGCGTACGACACGGCGTCGGCCCTCGGCAGGCTCACCGGCATCGACGTCGTCGTCGACAAGGACCTGCGCGAGCGCGGCGGCGGTGAGTGGGAGGGCCTGACCCGCGACGAGATCAGGGCGGGCTGGCCGGTCGAGTACGAGGCGTGGGAGGCGCCGGGCGGCGAGGACGTGGCGTACGTCGCCGACCGTGTCGCCGACGCCGTCGGGCGCTGGGCGTCCCGTCTCGACGAGAACGGGCTGCTGGTCGTGGCCTCGCACGGCGCCGCGCTCCGGCTCGGGATCTGCCGGCTGCTCGGGCTGCCGCAGGAGCACTGGTCGGCGCTGGGCGGCCTCGGCAACTGCTCGTGGTCGGTCCTTGAGGAGGGCCGCCGCGGCTGGCGCCTCCTGGAGCACAACGCCGGAACGCTGCCGGAGCCGGTCAGCAGCGACGACAGCCCGGCCGCCACCGCCGACGCCTGATACAGGTGTGACAGGTGACGATTAGGTAAACGGACGGGCATCCCTATATGCTCGCCGAGCGCCGCGACGGGAACACCCAGAGCGGTGGCAAGGGGCTATAGCGCAGCTGGTAGCGCACCTCCATGGCATGGAGGGGGTCTGGGGTTCGAGTCCCCATAGCTCCACACGTATGGCTGTGGACATGTGATCACCCGCTCTCGGGATCCGAGCTCATCCGGCACTTCTGCCCCAGGTCAGGCCTATTTCGCGCCAGCGGGGTAGTTGCGGTTCATGACGAAGAGACGGCCTGTCGGCGTTGAAGAGGAGTTCCTTGTCGTCGATCTCGAGACCCGGCGGCTGACGCCGCTCGCGGAGTCGATGCTGGAGCGGTTGCCGGACGAGGGGTTCGCGGCCGAGTTGCAGCGGTCGGTGGTGGAGACCAACAGCACCCCGATG
This sequence comes from Microbispora sp. H11081, assembly GCF_012999535.1. Lineage (GTDB taxonomy): Bacteria > Actinomycetota > Actinomycetes > Streptosporangiales > Streptosporangiaceae > Microbispora. The sequence continues at coordinate 196,744 of NZ_JABBWV010000011.1, read as the reverse complement.
GAGGACCTGGCCGACGTGCGGGCCGAGATCGTACGGCTGCGCCAGGCGCTCGTGTCGGCCGGCGAGCCGCTGGGGGTCGGCGTGGTCGCCTCCGGCACGACCCCGATCACCGGAATCGACGGTTACACGTTCACCCCGGGGGAGCGCTACCAGTACCTGTGGGAGTCCTACCGGTTCCTCGCCGAGGAGCAGCTCATCTGCGGGGCGCAGGTGCACGTCGAGATCGACGACAGGGACGTGGCGGTGCTCGCCGCCCAGCGCGTCGAGGCGTGGCTCCCCCCGCTGCTCGCGCTCAGCGCCAGCTCGCCGTACTGGATGGACGGCGACAGCGGCTACGCCAGCAGCCGCGCCCTGACGTGGCAGCGCTGGCCGACGGCCGGCCCGCTCGGCCCGTTCGCCGACGCCGCCGCGTACGACAGGACGGCCGAGGACCTGGTGGCCTCGGGCGTGATCGAGGACCGGGGCATGGTCTACTTCGACCTGCGGCTCAGCGCCCACGTGCCGACGGTGGAGATGCGGATCTGTGACTCCTGCCCGCTCGCGGACGACGTGGTGCTGCTCGCGGGGCTGTTCCGCGCGCTCATGACCAGGGAGATGGAAGCCGTGGAGCGGGGCGAGCCGCCGGTCGGCGAGCAGCGCCTCGCCCTGCTGCGGGCGGCCAACTGGCGGGCGGCCCGCGACGGGCTGGAGGGCGACCTGCTCTCGCCGGTGACGAGCCGGCCGGAGCCCGCCCCGCGGATCATCGCCTGGATGCTGGAGGACCTGCGGCCGACCCTTGAGGAGCTCGGCGACTGGACGATCGTCTCCGAGCTCGCCGACGCCGCGCTGCGCCGGGGCAGCTCCGCCTCCCGGCAGCGCGGGGCGTACGCGGTCAACGGGAAGCCGGAGGACGCGGTCGACCAGCTGCTCGCGGAGACCCGGCAGCGTTGATCCGGCAGCGTTGATCCGGCGGCGCTGACCCGGCAGCGCTGACCAGACAGCGTTGACCAGAAAGGGGCGTGCGACGGGGCGGGTGCGCGGACCGGTAGCCTACTGGCCATGTCTGCGATCCCCGCCCCGAGCGCGGCATGAACGGCGCGTACTCCGGCTGGCTGATCGGCGCCGCTCTGCTGCTGGCGCTGGCCGCCGTCGTCACCGCCGTACGGGACCGGCCGATGGGGCCGGTCCTGCTGGTCGGGCTGGGGCTGCTGGAGCTGGCCGTGCTCGCGCAGGCGGGTTTCGCGCTGGCCGGGGTCGGCCGCGTCGCGGAGAAGGCGACCTTCGTCGGCTATCTGGCGGGCACCGTGGTGATCCCGCCCGCCGCCATGTGGTGGGGCCGGGCCGAGCGCACGCGCTGGGGTCCCGGGGTCATCGCGGTGGCCGCGTTCACCGTGGCCGTCATGACCGGCCGGCTGCTGCAGGTCTGGAACGCGGGGGCATGAGCGCTCCCGCCGGAACGGGGCCGGGGCGCGTGCTCGTGGCCGTGTACGGGATCTTCGCGCTGGCCGCGACGTCCCGCGCCGCCGTGCAGATGGCGACGCGGTTCGGCGAGGCGCCGCTGGCGTACGCGTTGTCGGCGTTCGCCGGAGTGGTCTACATCGTGCTAACGGTGGCGCTGGCCCGGGGCGCCCGGCGTCTGGCGCTGGCCGCCTGCCTGGTCGAGCTTGCCGGAGTGCTGATCGTCGGCACGCTGAGCCTGGCCGACCCCGCCGCGTTCCCCGAGGCCACCGTGTGGTCAGGGTTCGGCAGCGGGTACGGCTTCGTGCCGCTCGTGCTGCCCGTCGTCGGCCTGCTGTGGCTGCTGCGCGGCGTCCGGCGCTCTTAAGAGATTTTCGGGAGTTCGGGAACAAATGAGAGCTGTGGGGGCTTTGGTATCGAGTGAATCGTAGGATGACTGGATGAGGGGAGATGTTGCGGCGATGAGTGCGATCGTGGCGCGGAGGGGCGTGCCGCGTGCACCATGGGGAGCACGGCGGGGATCGATGGCGTGGCTGATCGCCGGGGGCATCGCCCTCGCCGCGCTCAACCTGCGCACCGCCGTGTCCAGCCTGGGAACCGTCCTCGACCAGGTGAGCGAGGGCCTCGGCATGTCGGGGGCGATGACGGGGCTCCTCACCACGCTGCCGGTGATGAGCTTCGCCCTGTTCGGCGCGCTGACCCCGGCCATGTCCCGCAGGGTGGGGGAGCACAGGCTGCTGCTGGCCGGCATCGTCCTGCTCGCGGTGGGGCAGGCGGCGCGCTCCCTCGTCGACTCCGCCGTGCCGTTCATGGCGGCGAGCGCGGTCGCGCTGGCGGGCGGCGCGGTCGGCAACGTCGTCATCCCCGCGCTGATCAAGAGGCACTTCCCGCGGCGGGCCGGCGCGATGACCACCGTCTACTCGACGGCTCTCGCCGCCGGGACGATGGTCGCCGCCGCCGCGACCGTTCCCGTGCAGCAGGCATCGGGAGGCAACTGGCACCTGGCACTGGGGGTGTGGGCGGCCCTGGCCGCCGTCGCCGCGATTCCGTGGCTCGCGCTTTGGCGCGGTGAGCCGGAGCGGCGCGACACTCCCCTGAGGGCCGGGGCAGAAGGCCTCCTGCGCAGCAGACTCGCCTGGGCCGTGGCCGGCTACTTCGGCTCGCAGTCGCTCATCGCGTACGTGATGTTCGGCTGGCTGCCTCTGCTGCTGCGGGACAACGGCTACACCGCCGCCCAGGCCGGCCTGGTCCTCGCCGTCTTCACCGGACTCGGCATCCCCGTCTCCATGGCGGTGCCCGCGCTGGCGACCCGGCTGTCCGGCCAGCGCCCGCTGGTGATCGCCTTCGCGGTGCTGTACGCGGCGGGCTTCGCGGGCCTGCTCACCGGGCAGGCGCTGTGGGCGTGGTCGATCCTCGTGGCCCTCGGCGGGGGCACGTTCCCGCTCGCGCTCGCGATGCTGGCCATGCGGACCCGCACGGCGGCGGGCACCGCCGCGCTCTCGGCCTTCGGGCAGAGCGCCGGCTACCTCATCGCGGGCGCAGGGCCGATCACGTTCGGCCTGCTCCACCAGGTCAGCGGCGGGTGGGCGCTGCCGTTCGGCCTGCTGTTCGCCGCCCTCGCCGCACAGGTGGTCACCGGCTGGTACGCCGCGGCCGACCGCGTGCTGGAGGACGAGACGCCTTCCGCGCCCGCCGGGCGGCGGGGCGACCACGTCTCCCGGGGCGTGCGCGACCTCGTGGTGGGGCGGGTGCGCAGGTCGGCGGGTGCGGCGCGGCACGCGCGTTCGGGCGACGGCGTCACCGTCCGTCCGCGCCTGACCCGTCCGGCCGGACGGCGTGCTGATCGCCGCAGGTCGCCCTGCCGCTGACGCGGCGCGCCGGGTTTAGCTCTCCCTGTCCGGGCAGGCGTATGCGGGAACCCACGAGAGAAGGAGGAGGCATGAGCTCGATCGAGCACTCTGTCGACGTGAATGTCCCGATCCGCACCGTGTACAACCAGTGGACGCAGTTCGAGAGCTTCCCGGAGTTCATGGAGGGTGTGGAGTCGGTCAAGCAGATCGGCGACACGCGCACCGACTGGGTCGTCGAGATCGCGGGCGTCCGCCGCGAGTTCGAGGCGGAGATCACCGAGCAGCACCCCGACGAGCGGGTGGCCTGGCGTTCGATGGACGCGCCGCGGCAGGCCGGCGTCGTCACCTTCCACCGGATCGACGACACCACGACCCGCGTCACGCTCCAGATGGAGTACGACCCCGAGGGCTTCCTGGAGAAGGCGGCCGACGCCCTCCAGATCGTCCGCATGCGGGTCAGGGGCGACCTGGAGCGTTTCAAGACGTTCATCGAGTCGCGTGGCGGCGAGACCGGCGCCTGGCGCGGCGAGGTTCCCGGCCCGCACCAGGGCGGCACGCACACCGGCGGGTCCGGCACGGGGTACGACATCGGTGAGCCGATGCCGCCTCAGACCGTGAGCCCCGGGTATCCGCGCGAGACTCCGCTGCCGCCGCCCGGCACGGGCCCGATCCCGCCCGCGCCCGGCACGGGTCCGGCGCCCGGCACCGGTCCTGTGCCGCCGCGCGACACCCCCGGCCCGGTGATCTGAGCAAGGTTTCGCCACGACAGGCCCGTCTCCCGCGACAGGGGAGACGGGCCTGTCGGTCGTGGGAGGGCCCGGCTTCCGAAGTGGCCGGGACAGCGGACAGCCCGAGGCGACCTGACCTCGCCTCGGGCTGTCACGATGCAAGACTAAGCCTTCGAGCTCCGGCCGTGCGCACCGGCACCCCCGAAAGTTCCTAAACGGTGATGCGGCCGGCCGGGCGGGCGCGCTACCGTGCCCCCCATGACATTGATCGTCTCTCCTCCCCCCGCCCGCTAGCGGGCGGCGTCATCCGGTGAGCCGGGCCATGGCGGCCCGGCCGGTGGCCCCTGCCCGCGTACGGGAATCGGGCCCACCTCACTGGAGAGACATCGATGAATCGCACTCCAGCCCTGTCCGTACGGCAGGGTCTTGTCTACGTGTCCACCGCCGCGGTCGCCTGGGGAACCGGGGGAGCGGTGGGGGCGGTGCTGCACGGCGCGGGACAACTGAGCCCCGTCGCCGTGTCGTTCTGGCGCTTCGCCTTCGGCGCGGTGCTCCTGCTCGCCGTCGTCCGCAGCCGTCCGTCCTGGCGGGCGGTGCTGCTCGTCGGCCCGGCGATGGCCGTCTGCCAGGCCGCCTACTTCGCCGGGATCGCCGAGGCCGGGGTCGCGGTCGCCACCATGATCACTATGGGCGCCGCACCGCTCCTGGTGGCGGCCGGTGGCCGGGTCTTCCTGGGCGAGCCCATGGGCCGCACCGCCCTCGGGTGCGCCGCGCTCGCCGTCTGCGGCCTCGCCATGCTCGTGGGAGGGGCGGACGCGGTCACCCCGGCGGGCGCCGGCTACTCGCTGCTGTCGGCGGCGGCCTACTCCCTGGTCACCCTCGCCACCCGCGGCATGCCAGCCGAGGGCACGGCCGCGTGGGGGTTCGCCGGGGGAGCGGCCTGCCTGCTTCCGCTCGCCGCCGCGGGAGGGCTGCTGCCCACCGGGCACGCCGTGACCAACGTGCTGCTGCTCGCCTATCTGGCGGCCGTGCCGACGGCGCTCGCGTACTGGCTGTTCTTCGCGGGGCTGCGTGTCGTCAGCGGCACCACGGCGTCGGTCCTGTCCCTGCTCGAACCGCTCGTCGCCGCCGTGATCGGCGTCGCGCTGCTCGGGGAGCGCGTGTCCGCCGTACAGGCGGGCGGCGCGGCCGTGCTCCTGTGCGCCCTCGCCTGGCTGTCGCGCAGCGAGCTTCGCGGCGAACCCGCACGGGCGTCGGAGCCGGCACGGGAGGGCGAGTTGAGCTGTTAGCGATACCATCGGATAGGCGGTAGCCGTACGCGGTCATCAGGCGGAAGCGCTTCACGATCTCCGTGACTTAACAGTGATGACGTCAGTATTGACACGGCTTCCTGTTATCGCAAACACTCAGGATCCTGATGAACGAGCGGGGACGCGGCGGATGACGAAAGGCCGGCCTGGAGAGAACCCGGCCGAACGCCCCAGGGCGGCGGTCATGGAGGACGTCGCGGAGCTGGCGGGAGTGTCGGCGATGACGGTGTCGAGAGTGCTGAACGCCCCGGAGAAGGTGCGCCCGGAGACCCGTGCGCGCGTCCTGGCGGCGGTCCGCGAGCTGGACTACCGGCCGAACTCGGCGGCGCGGGTCCTGGTGACCGGCCGCTCGGGCGTGCTGGGGGTCGTCTGCTTCGACACCACCCTGTACGGCCCCGCGTCCACGCTGTTCGGCATCGAGCAGGCGGCCAGGGACAGCGACTACCTCGTCAGCATCGCCAGCCTGCCCGCGCTCAACCGCAGATGGATCACCCGGGGGATCGACCGCCTCCGGTCCCAGTCGGTGGACGGCGTCATCGTCGTCGCGCCGCACGAGTCGGCCGCCGAGGGGCTGCGGAACCTTCCCCCGGGTCTCCCGGTGGTCGACGTCGGCGGGGGTGCCGACCTGCCGGTGCCGGTGGCGGCGGTGGACCAGTTCGCCGGAGCCGCCCGCGCCACCCGGCACCTGCTCAGTCTCGGCCACCGCACGGTGTGGCACCTGTCGGGTCCGCCCAACTGGATCGACGCGAGCGGCCGGGTGGCCGGTTGGCGGTCGGTGCTGGAGGCGGAGGGCAGGGAGATCCCGGAGCCGCTGGTCGGCGACTGGACCGCCCACTCCGGCTACGAGATCGGCAAGCGGCTCGCCCGCGAGCCCGGCGTGACGGCGATCTTCGTGGCCAACGACCACATGGCGATGGGAGTGCTGCGGGCGCTGCGGGAGACGGGCAGGCGGGTTCCCGAGGACGTGAGCGTCGTGGGGTTCGACGACGTCCCCGAGGCGGCCTACTTCTGGCCGCCCCTCACCACCGTACGGCAGAACTTCGGCGAGGTCGGACGGCAGGCGTTCCAGCTCCTGCTGGACCGCATCGCGGGCATGGAAGGCGAGGCGAGACGCATGGTGGAGCCCGAACTCGTGGTGAGGGAGAGCACAGGAGTGAGCCCCTGAGAGAGCTTCCGCCCGGCCATGCCGGGCGGAGAAATCGCGTCCCGCCGGTCTAGGCCCCCGGCGGGACGCGCGGAACAACCATTCCAAAGGAGATTGTCTCATGCGCAGACTCATGAGCGCGGTAGTGGGTGGACTATGCCTGCTGCTGGTAGCCGCCTGCGGCGGTTCCGGTAGCGGCGGAGACGCGACCACCGCGGGCGAGAAGGGAACCGTGGGCATCGCGATGCCCACGAAGTCGTCCGAGCGCTGGGTCAAGGACGGCGACAACATGGTCCAGCAGTTCAAGGCGCTGGGCTACGACAGCGACCTGCAGTACGCGGAGGACGTGGTGGAGACCCAGGTCTCCCAGGTCGAGAACATGATCACCAAGGGCGTGAAGGTACTCGTCGTCGCCGCCGTCGACGGCTCGGCCCTCACCGACGTGCTGCAGCAGGCGGCCGACCAGAAGATCCCCGTCATCGCGTACGACCGGCTGCTGATGAAGACCCCCAACGTCGACTACTACGCCACGTTCGACAACTTCCAGGTCGGCGTGCAGCAGGCGGGCTACATCGAGGAGAAGCTCGGGCTGAAGGACGGCAAGGGCCCGTTCAACATCGAGCTGTTCGCCGGTTCCCCCGACGACAACAACACCGTGTTCTTCTTCAACGGCGCCATGTCGGTGCTCCAGCCGTACATCGACTCGGGCAAGCTCGTGGTGCGCAGCAACCAGACGAAGCTGGACCAGGTCGCGACGCTGCGCTGGGACGGTGCCACCGCCCAGTCCCGTATGGACAACCTGCTGAGCGCCAACTACACCTCCGACAAGATCGACGCCGTGCTTTCGCCGTACGACGGGATCAGCATCGGCATCATCTCCGCGCTCAAGAGCGTCGGGTACGGCTCGGCGGGCAAGCCGCTGCCGATCATCACCGGGCAGGACGCCGAGCTGGCCTCGGTTAAGTCGATCATCGCCGGTGAGCAGACGCAGACCGTCTACAAGGACACCCGCGAGCTGGCCAAGGTGGCGGCCTCGATGGCGGACGCCGTCATGCAGGGCAAGCAGCCCGAGGTCAACAACACCGACAGCTACAACAACGGCGTCAAGACGGTGCCCTCGTTCCTGCTGAAGCCCGTGTCGGTCGACAAGGACAACTACAAGCAGGTTCTGGTCGACGGCGGCTACTACACCGAGGCCCAGCTCAACAGCTGAGCACTTGTTGTGAAAGAGGCTGAAATGCCCGACCACATCCTCCGCATGCGGGGGATCACCAAGGAGTTCCCCGGTGTACGCGCGCTCGACGACGTGAACTTCGACGTCGAGCGCGGCACCGTCCACGCCCTGGTGGGCGAGAACGGCGCCGGGAAGTCGACGCTGATGAAGGTGCTCAGCGGGGTCTACCCGCACGGGACGTACGAGGGGGAGATCCTCCTCGACTCCCGGCCCTGCGCGTTCAAGGGGCTACGGCACAGCGAGGCGGCCGGCATCGTCATCATCCACCAGGAGCTGGCGCTGGTGCCCGGCATGTCCATCGCGGAGAACGTCTTCCTCGGCAACGAACGGTCACGGCGTGGCGTCATCGACTGGCACGCCACCTCCGAGGAGACCGTACGGTTGCTGGAGAAGGTCGGCCTGCGCGAGGACCCGGACACGCAGGTCAGCGGTCTGGGCGTGGGCAAGCAGCAGCTCGTCGAGATCGCCAAGGCGCTGGCGAAGGACGTGCGGCTGCTCATCCTCGACGAGCCGACCGCGGCGCTCAACGAGGCCGACAGCGAGAACCTGCTGCGGCTGCTGCGGGACCTGCGCGACCACGGCATCACCTCGATCCTCATCTCGCACAAGCTGAACGAGGTGATGGCCGTGGCCGACGCGATCACGATCCTGCGGGACGGCCGGACGATCGAGACGCTCCCGGTCGCGGACGGGATCGACGAGGACCGCGTCATCCGGGGCATGGTGGGGCGCGACCTCGACCACCGCTACCCGCCCCGGACGCCGGAGATCGGCGAGGTGCTGTTCGAGATCGAGGGATGGAACGTCTTCCACCCCACGGTGCCCGACCGGCAGGTCGTCCGCGACGTGAGTCTCGCGGTCAGGCGCGGCGAGATCGTCGGGATCGCCGGGCTCATGGGCGCGGGCCGCACCGAGCTGGCGATGAGCGTCTTCGGCCGCTCGTACGGCACCCGGATCAGCGGCACCGTCCGCAAGGACGGCCGTGAGCTGCACCTGGCGACCGTCGGCGACGCCATCGCGGCCGGCCTGGCGTACGTCACGGAGGACCGCAAGGAGCTCGGCCTGCTGCTGGACGAGGACATCCGGCGCAACATCACCCTGGCGAGCCTGCACCGGGTCTCGCGGCGGTCGGTCATCGACCTGCACAGGGAGGTGGCCGACGCCGAGGGGTTCGTCGACCGGATGCGGATCAAGGCGCCCGGCGTCTTCGCCAAGACCGGCAACCTCAGCGGCGGCAACCAGCAGAAGGTCGTGCTGAGTAAGTGGGTGTACACCAACCCCGACGTGCTCATCCTCGACGAGCCCACGCGCGGCATCGACGTGGGCGCGAAGTACGAGATCTACTCGATCATCCAGAGGCTCGCGGCCGAAGGGAAGGGCGTGCTCCTGATCTCCTCGGAGCTCCCCGAACTCCTCGGCATGTGCGACCGGATCTACGTGATGAACCAAGGCCGGATCACCGGTGAGATCGGGCGGCGGGAAGCGACACAGGAGGCCGTCATGAGGTTGATGACCAATACCCAGGCGGTGGCCCGATGACCCTTGTGGACCGTCCGGCGACCGCCTCCGCGTCCTCGGGCGGAGCGGCCGGCCCGCGTCTCCGGGGAAACCTGCGGCAGTACGGGATGATCGCCGCGCTGGTCGTCATCGTCGTGCTGTTCGAGATCCTGACCGACGGCATCCTGCTCAAGCCGCTGAACGTCACCAACCTGATCATGCAGAACGGCTACGTGCTCGTTCTGGCCATCGGCATGATGTTGGTGATCATCAACAGGGAGATCGACCTGTCGGTCGGCTCTGTGGCGGCGTTCGTGGGAGCGTTGACCGGGGTGGCGATCGTGAACTGGGGCCTGCCATGGCCCCTGGTCGTGCTCGGCGCGCTGATCACCGGCGGCCTGATCGGCGCCTTCCAGGGCTTCTGGGTCGCCTACGCCCGGATCCCGTCGTTCATCGTCACGCTCGGCGGAATGCTGCTGTTCCGCGGGCTCAGCATGGTCGTGCTGCAGGGGCAGTCGATCGCGCCGTTCCCGACCGGGTTCCGCCAGCTCGGGTCGGGCTTCGTACCCGAGGTCGGCGGGAGCGACCTGCACCTGGTGACCATCCTGCTCGGCCTCGCCGCGGCGGCGCTGATCGTCTGGAATGACTGGCGCTCCCGTGCCCGGCGACGTGAGTACGGCCTGGCCGTGACGCCCATGCTGTGGTTCGCACTCAAGGCGGTCGCCATCGTCGTCGTCATCGGTGCGTTCACCTGGGTGCTCGCGGTCTACCAGGGGCTGCCGGTCGTCGGCCTCGTGGTGATCGTGCTGACCGTCGGGTACTCGTTCGTCACCACCAGCACGGTGATGGGCCGTCACATCTACGCGGTGGGCGGCAACGAGCGCGCGGCGGCGCTGTCGGGCATCGCGACCAAGAAGACGAAGCTCCTGGTCTTCGTCAACATGGGCGTGCTGGCCGCCCTCGCCGGGCTGATGTTCGCCGCCCGGCTCAACGCGGCCACGCCGAAGGCGGGCACCAACTTCGAGCTCGACGCGATCGCGGCGGCCTTCATCGGCGGCGCCTCGGCGTCCGGCGGTGTGGGCAGCGTCGTCGGCGCCATCGTCGGCGGCCTCGTCATGGGTGTCATGAACAACGGCATGTCCCTGCTCGGCCTCGGCGTCGACTGGCAGCAGGCCATCAAGGGCGGCGTGCTCATGCTGGCCGTGGCCTTCGACGTCTACAACAAGAACAAGGCCAAGTAGCGGCACGGGCGCGGGTGCGGGCGGGCGCATGATGTGCGTCCGCCCGCACCCGCGCCTCTTTCGCCTCTTTAGCCGCGTGTCCTGTGGCTCCAACAAATCGCCTGGTGAAGTTGCCTGAGGGGAGGCAGTCGGGAGAAAATTCATACAGGAGTTCGAATTGTATCTGGAGGTGCGATGGATCTGTTCGACCTCGATCCTGAACGCCACCAGCGTTCGAATAGCGGTGACGACGGCTGGTGGGATCGGCTGATCGCTGATTCTCCTTTGTGGTCGACGGATGGTTCGCTCGCCCGCGACAAGCCTGTGGACAACGCCGAGGTCGCGGCCGGCGAGGCCACCACCAGCGGGTCTCCCGACAGTGAGGCTGTTGGAGCGGCGGCACCGGACGGCGCTGATCCTGCCGGTGCGGACGCCGGTGGTGCCGATGCCGGTGCCGGTGGTCCCGAGGGAGGGGCGGGCGCCGGTGGTGGGGGCGATCGGCGGGTTCGGTCGTCGTGGGTGCTGGTCGCCTCGCTGCGGGAGTCGGCGCAGGCGCTGGCGTTGGCGCCGGTCCCCGATACGCCCGAGATCTGCCTTGCCGAGGCCGAGGATCTGTTGTTCGCACGCGATCGCATCACGTGCGCGCTGGCTGAGCGGGTGGGGCGGGTGCATCGGGCGGGGCAGGCCAGACAGCATGGGCACGCCTCCACCCGCAGTTGGCTGCGCACCGCCGGAGGGATGACCGTCGGGGGTGCGGGCCGCCTGCTCACCCTGGGCATCGAACTGGCGCGGCTACCCACCGTGCGGGAGATGTTCGCCACCGGAGGGTTGGCGGCGGGGATGGTGGAGGCGATCTGCGCCGCCGTTGCCGGGCTGTCGGATGAGCAGGCGGGGCTGGCCGAGCCGATCTTGGTGGAGTTGGCGGGGCGGGCGGGTGCGGCGGAGGTGGCCAAGGCGGGGCGGTATCTGCGGGCGGTGCTGGACCCCGACGGTGAGGAGTGCGGCGAGCGGGCTGATTACGGGCGGCGGTCGTTGCGGGTGCGCCTGGGCAAGGGGGGTGGGCTGGAGGGGGAGTTTTATCTGCCGCGTGAGGCGGCGGCCCGGTTGCGGGCGCTGCTGGACGCCTACGCCCGGCCGGGGGCGGAGGGCGATGACCGGTCGCTGGCGGAGCGTCAGGCGGACGCGTTCATCGCGCTGCTGGAGCAGCAGATCACCACCGAGCTTCTGGTGCTGGTCAACGCCGAGTCCCTCCCCACTGACCCCGACCCGGAACCTGGCCCCGACCCCGAGGCCACCACTGACCCCGAGGCCGCGTCGGGTACCGACGCCGACTTCACCACCGGCCCTGCGGCCGACCCGGCGACGGAGACGGCCGAAGGCCCCGAGCAGGACGGGACCCTCGAAGACACTCTGGACGACCAGGACAGCGACGGCGGCGACGACGCCGAGGACTCTTGGGAGGCCGGGATTGTCCGCGAGGCGTGGCAGGCAGGGGAGGCCGTGGTCGCACCGGTCAGCGAAGGTAGCGAGGACACCAGCGCTCCCGGTGAGTACGGCACGACCGACGTCGACACAGGTGCCAGCACGGTCGGCGGAGCGGGTGGCACTGCGACTGGCGGCTCGGCCGGCCCCCGCGATGAGGAGCCCGGTGCTGACGTGACCGGCCGCGCGCAGGCGAGGACCGGGCAGCGGAGCGAGTCGCGGCAGGAACCACAGCAGAGCGACCAGCGGCACAGCGACCAGGAGCGGAGCAAGCCACAGCAGGACTCGCCGCGCTCGCCGCAGCCGGGTCGGCCGAACCAGGAGGAACCGCAGGAGGGGCCATCCTGGGAGTCGCGGTGGGGTGAGTGGCGCTCACCCGATCCTCCGGGGGATACCCATGCCCACCGCACCCACGCCGGGCCCCGGCCTGCGGGGGAGGTCCCGCATGGGCCCAGCAGCGATGAGCAGGGCAGCCGTGAGGCGTGCGGCGAATCGACACCGGGAGCGCCACGAGGAGCAGCGCCAAGGGCGGGGTTGGGTGTTGGGTTGGGGATGGTGCCGGGGTTGTTGCTGGCGACCGGACAGGTCCTGCCCGTCACCAGCGTGCACCGGCTGGCCCGCACCTCCACCCTCATGCGGATCGTCATGGACGCTGACGGCCAGGTCCTCGACATGGGCCGCAAAGTCCGCCTGGCCACTCCCGCCCAGCGGCGAGCGATCTTCGCCCGCTACGCCACCTGCTGGATCGACGGCTGCCCCCTGCCCGCAACCATGTGCCAGATCGACCACGCCGACAACTGGAGCACCGGCGGCCTCACCGACCTGAAACTCCTCGGCCCGGCCTGCCAGTTCCACAACCGCGACCGCTACCAGCACCCCCACCGCTACACCAGACGCCGAACCGGCAAAGACCGCTGGGCCTTCACCTACCACGGCCGCACCAGACGGGCGCGGGAATGACGCCCACGATGACCAGGTCAGCGGTAGCCGCCGATCTGTGGCGGCTCCGTCTCTCTTTCGATGGTGGCCGAGAGGCGCGGCGGCGCCGCAGGTGATCCCGGTAGGGGTCGCGGTTACCGCACGCGGGACTACCGGGCACGCCGCCGTGGCCGACTCGCCCGTGGAGGGGTGAGCTACTGGATCTGGAGCAGCGATCTGGGCGGTCGAGCGCTACCGGGGTGCTGAGCGTGACGGGCTTGAAGCCCGGCGGGGGAGGCCGTGAGGGGGATGCCCTCTTTGACAGCCATGTCCGTCTGGTGGACGTCGCCTCGGTAAGGGGACGGGCGGCCGAGGGGTTTGCCGGGCGTCCGTGCCGGACCACTGTTCGGCGTCGGCGGCGTGAACACGCTGGTCGGGGAAGGTCCCTCGGATCCTGGCGTCCCTGACACCCTGTCGCACTCGAAGAGTGAGCGTTAACAGACTGGATTCGGTCACCAGTTAAGGCCCCTATGGCGTGTCCGCCAATGCCACGTTAACGGGATGTTTCGGTGTGATCGGACCGTGACCGGCCGCCTTCTTGACGAGAGGTCGTGTTAACGCTCACAGTCTTCCCAAGTACTTGAGAGGAGCGCCAGTGGGACCCAATGTCGACCGCCGCCCGCCCGTCATGGCCGACGTGGCCAGACTGGCCGGGGTGTCGCACCAGACGGTCTCGCGGGTGCTCAATGACCATCCGAACGTCCGCGCCGAGACCCGCACCCGGGTCATGCGGGCTATCGACCAGCTCGGTTACCGCCGCAACCTCGTCGCCCGGGCCCTGGTCACCAAGCACTCGCGCACGCTGGGTGTGGTCAGCTTCGACACGACGCTGTACGGCCCCGCGAGCACGGTTTACGGAATCGAGCAGGCCGCGAGGGACGCGGGCTACTTCGTCAGCATCGTGAGCCTGCGAACCATTGACAGGGCCGGCGTGAACGACGCGATCGGCTACCTCGCCGAGCAGGGGGTGGACGGCATCGTGGTCGTCGCTCCGCAGCGCTCGGCGGCCCGGGCGCTCGACGACCTGCCGGCGGGCATGCCCGCCGTGGCCGTCGAGGGCTGGCATCAGGGCGACGTCTCCGTGGTGAGCGTCGATCAGGTCGAGGGCGCCAGGCTGGCTACCTCGCACCTGCTCGAACTCGGCCACGAGACGGTCTGGCATGTCAGCGGCCCGGCGGACTGGCTGGAGGCCGAAGGCCGGATCGAGGGCTGGCGCGCGGTTCTGACCGCCGCGGGGCGGCCCGTGCCGGCCACGCTGACCGGCGACTGGAGCCCGAGGTCGGGTTACCAGGCCGGCAAGCGGCTCGCCGCGATGGCCGGCGACGTCACCGCGGTGTTCGTCGCCAACGACCAGATGGCGCTCGGCCTCCTGCGCGCCTTCACGGAGGAGGGGGTGAAAGTCCCCGAGCAGATCAGCATCGTGGGCTTCGACGACATCCCTGAGTCGGAGTTCTTCTCCCCGCCCCTCACCACGATCAGACAGGACTTCGGGGCCGTCGGCAGGCGCAGCATCGACGTGCTGCTCAGGCAGATCGAGTCGGGCGAGCCGCTCCCTCACGAGCGTCTCGTCGTGCCTCCCCAGTTCGTGCTCAGGGGAAGCACGGCCGCGCGATAGCCGTACGGAGACAACGATAATCAGCGCCGCACCACGCCGTGGTGTTAGCGCTATCAGGAAGGAAGGATCCCCATAGTGTTGAAGAGGATCTCGGTGCTGATCCTGGCCGGCGCCACGGCCCTGACGATGGCCGGTTGCGGCAGCGGCGACGACGGTTCGACGTCGGCGGGCGGCTCGTCCGGTGGCGGCGACGACAAGATCGTCATGGGCTTCGCCCAGGTCGGCGCGGAGAGTGGCTGGCGTACCGCCAACACCAAGGACATCCAGGAGTCGGCCAAGACCGCCGGCATCGAGCTGAAGTTCTCCGACGCGCAGCAGAAGCAGGAGAACCAGATCAAGGCCATCCGCTCCTACATCCAGCAGAAGGTCGACGTGATCGCCTTCTCGCCGGTGGTGGAGTCGGGCTGGGACACGGTCCTCAAGGAGGCGCAGAACGCCAAGATCCCGGTCATCCTGACCGACCGGGCCGTGGATTCCAAGGACACCAGCCTGTACAAGACCTTCCTCGGCTCGGACTTCGTCGAGGAGGGCAAGAAGGCCGGTCAGTGGCTGGTCGAGGAGTACAAGGACAGCAAGGACGACGTGAACATCGTCCAGCTGGAGGGCACCACCGGCTCCGCGCCCGCCAACGACCGCAAGGCCGGCTTCCAGGAGATCATCTCCGCCGATCCGAAGTTCAAGATCATCGCCTCGCAGACCGGCGACTTCACCCGCGCCAAGGGCAAGGAGGTCATGGAGGCCTTCCTCAAGTCCAACCCCGACATCGACGTGCTGTACGCGCACAACGACGACATGGGTCTCGGCGCCATCGAGGCGATCGAGGGCGCGGGCAAGGTGCCCGGCAAGGACATCAAGATCATCACGGTTGACGCGGTCCGCGACGGCATGCAGGCCCTCGCCGACGGCAAGATCAACTACATCGTCGAGTGCTCCCCGCTGCTCGGCACCCAGCTCATGGACCTCGCCAAGAAGGTCATCGCTGGCGAGCAGGTGCCCCAGCGGGTGGTGACCGAGGAGACCACCTTCACCCAGGAGCAGGCCAAGGAGGCCCTGCCCAACCGCAAGTACTGATCGGGTTCCGGGCCGCTCCCCGCGTGGGGGGGGCGGCCCTTCCCACGAGGACCGAGCGATCCGGAGGGGCGCGCCGTCGATCTGGACCGAGGAGCGCGCGGGAGCGAAGCGACCAAGCGCGACGAGGGAGGACGACGGTAGTGAGCGCCCCGATGGTGAGCGGGAAACACAGAGGAGAGAGGGGCGCCGCATGGCCGCACCCGCGCCGATCCTGCGGATGAGCGGGATCGGCAAGCAGTTCCCCGGTGTGAAGGCACTGGACGGCGTCGACTTCCGGCTGCTGCCGGGCGAGGTCCACGCGCTGATGGGCGAGAACGGCGCGGGAAAGTCGACCCTGATCAAGGTCCTGACCGGTGTGTACGACATCGACGCCGGCGAGATCGAGCTTGAGGGCAGGCGCGTCGTCTTCCACAGCCCGCTCGCCGCCCAGCACGCGGGCATCAGCACCGTCTACCAAGAGGTCAACCTCTGCACGAACCTGTCGGTGGCTGAGAACATCTTCATCGGCCGTGAGCCGCGCCGTCTCGGCCGGATCCAGTGGAAGAAGATGCGCCGCCGGGCGGCGGAGCTCCTCTCCAGGCTCGACCTCGACCTCGACGTGTCGGCGCCCCTGTCGTCGTACTCGCTGGCGATCCAGCAGATGGTGGCGATCGCGCGGGCGGTGGACATCGACGCGAAGGTGCTCATCCTGGACGAGCCGACCTCCAGCCTCGACGCCGGTGAGGTCGCCCAGCTCTTCCGGGTGATGCGCCGGCTGAAGGAGCAGGGCATCGCGATCCTGTTCGTCTCCCACTTCCTCGACCAGATCTACGAGATCTCCGACCGGATGACGATCCTGCGCAACGGCAGGCTCGTGGGGGAGTACCTCACCAGCGAGCTGAGCCAGGTCGAGCTGGTCGGCAAGATGATCGGCCGTGAGCTGGCCGACCTGGAGAAGCTTGAGGGCCGCCCGCCCGCCAATGAGGCCGCGCCGCTGGTGGAGGCGGTGGAGCTGGGCCGGAGCGGGGCGATCGAGCCGTTCACGCTCACCATCCACGAGGGGGAGGTCGTCGGCCTGGCCGGGCTGCTCGGCTCGGGCCGTACGGAGGTCGCCCGGCTGCTGTTCGGAGCGGACCACGCGGGCGGCGGCACACTGAAGATCGGCGGCGAGCAGGTCAGCCTGCGCACGCCACGCTCGGCGGTCGCCAGGAAGCTGGCCTTCTGCTCGGAGAACCGGCGGGCCGAGGGTCTTATCCCCGACCTCACCGTCCGGGAGAACGTGATCCTCGCCCTGCAGGCCGCGCGCGGCTGGACCCGGCCGATTCCCCGGCGCAAGCAGGACGAGCTGGTCGACAAGTACATCGCCGCGCTGAACATCCGCCCGGCGGACCCCGAGCAGCTCGTCAAGAACCTGAGCGGTGGCAACCAGCAGAAGGTGCTGCTGGCCCGCTGGCTGATCCTGGAGCCCCGCCTGCTCATCCTCGACGAACCCACCCGCGGCATCGACGTCGGCGCCAAGGCGGAGATCCAGCGCCTGGTCGCGCAGCTCTCCGACGGCGGAATGGCCGTGCTGTTCATCTCCGCGGAACTGGAGGAGGTGCTGCGGCTCAGCCACAAGGTCGGCGTGCTGCGGGACCGCAAGATGGTCGCCCAGCTCGACAACGACGAGCGCCTGACCACCGACACCCTGACGGAGACGATCGCGAGCGGAGCCAGATCATGACGCGGTTCATCAGGCATCGCCTGTTCTGGCCACTGGTCATCCTGGCCGGGCTGCTGCTGCTGAACCTGTTCTTCACCGACAACTTCTTCCGCATCCAGATGAAGGACGGCCACCTCTACGGCAGCCTCATCGACATCTTCCGGTTCGGAGCGCCGCTGATCCTCGTGTCGCTCGGCATGACACTCGTCATCGCCACCGGCGGCATCGACCTGTCGGTGGGGTCGGTCGTGGCGGTCGCCGGCGCCCTGGCCTGCCTGCAGATCAGCGACCTGTCCGACCAGAACTCGGTGGGCGGGGTCCTCGGGGCCGTCGGGATCGCGCTGGTGCTGTCGGTGATCCTCGGCGCGTGGAACGGCTTCCTCGTCGCGGGCATCGGCATCCAGCCCATCATCGCGACACTGATCTTGATGGTCGCGGGGCGCGGCCTCGCGCAGCTCATCACCGACGGGCAGATCACCACGGTCAACAGCTCGCCGTACAAGCTGATCGGCGGCGGCTACTGGCTGACGCTGCCGTTCGGGATCATCATCGTGGCGGTCGTGCTCGCGCTCACCGCCTTCCTCACCCGGCGCCTGGCGCTCGGCCTGCTCATCGAGTCGGTCGGCGGCAACGCCGAGGCGAGCCGCCTGTCGGGCATCAGCGCCCGCGGCGTGCTGATGATGGTGTACGCGTTCTGCGCGCTGTGCGCGGGCATCGCCGGGCTGATGATCAGCTCGAACGTCTCCAGCGCGGACGGCAACAACGCCGGCCTGTGGATCGAGCTGGACGCCATCCTCGCCGTCGTGATCGGCGGCACCTCCCTGGCGGGAGGCCGTTTCTCGCTCGGCGGCACGGTGCTCGGCGCGCTCATCATCCAGACGCTGACCACCACCATCTACTCGATCGGCGTCCCGCCGGAGACCACGCTGCTGTTCAAGGCGCTCGTGGTGACGATCGTCTGCCTGCTGCAGTCCCCCGCCTTCCGCGAGAAGGCGTTCCGCCGCCGCAGGCGCCCGGTGGCGCCGAGCCCGGCGACCGAAGAGAAGGTGAGGGTGTCGGCATGACGAGCATCGCCGGCGGCCTGCGGTCCGGCCGCGTCCAGCTCCCGCAGAAGTACATCCCGGTCCTGGTGACCGCGGGCCTGTTCGTGGCGATGTTCGTCGCGGGCGGCATCCGCTACGAGGGCTTCGCCACCGGGCAGATCGTGCTCAACGTCTTCGTCGACAACGCCTTCCTGCTGGTGGTCGCGGTCGGGATGACGTTCGTCATCCTCACCGGCGGCATCGACCTGTCGGTCGGGTCCGTCGTCGCGCTCTCCACGATGATCGCCGCGAGCCTGCTGAAGGACGGCTGGCCGGCGTTCGGGGTCATCGGCCTCGTGCTGCTGATCGGCGCCGTGCTGGGCCTAGGCATGGGCGCGATCATCCACTACTTCGAGATCCAGCCGTTCATCGTGACGCTGGCGGGCATGTTCCTCGCCCGCGGCCTGTGCTACACCATCGGCACCGACTCGATCCCCATCGAGAACGGGACGTTCACGTCGTTCGCGCAGACGAGGATCGACCTCGTCGGCGACATGTGGATCTCGCCGAGCGTGGTGATCGCGGTGCTGGTCGTGCTGGCCGCGGCGTACGTGCTGCACTACACGCGCCTCGGCCGCAACGTGTACGCCACGGGAGGCAGCGAGCAGTCGGCCCTGCTGATGGGCCTGCCGGTGGCCCGTACGAAGATCGCCGTCTACACGATCAGCGGCTTCTGCTCGGCGCTCGGCGGCGTGCTGCTGTCCTTCTACATGCTGTCGGGCTACGGCCTGCACGCGGTCGGCATGGAGCTGGACGCGATCGCCGCGGTCGTCATCGGCGGCACGCTGCTCACCGGAGGCAGCGGCTATCTGCTCGGCACCGTGCTCGGGGTGCTCGTGCTCGGACTGATCCAGACGATCATCAGCTTCGAGGGCACGCTGAGCTCGTGGTGGACGAAGATCTTCATCGGCCTGCTGCTGTTCGCCTTCATCCTGCTTCAGCGCTTGATCACCGCCCGTCGCAGGTAGACGCTGCGAAGCAGAGCGGCAGTATCTCTCCCTTCTCCGATTTGGAGTATGTGTGAACGCTAACAGCGAGCGTTACGTCATCGGCGTCGACTACGGCACGCTGTCCGGGCGTGCGGTCGTGGTGCGGGTGAGCGACGGCGAGGAGGTGGGCGGCGCGGTCCACGAGTACGCCCACCGCGTGATCGAGGACGCGCTGCCGGGCTCCGGCGTCCGCCTCGGCCCCGACTGGGCGCTGCAGTCGCCGGCCGACTGGATCGACGTGCTGCGGCACGCCGTGCCGAAGGCGCTGGCCGCGGCCCAGGTCCCGCCCGAGCAGGTGATCGGCATCGGCACGGACTTCACGGCCTGCACGATCCTGCCCGCCACCGCCGACGGCCACCCGTTGTGCGAGGAGTTCCCCGAACGGCCGCACGCCTGGCCGAAGCTGTGGAAGCACCACGCGGCGCAGCCCCACGCCGACCGCATCAACGCCCTCGCCGCCGAGCGCGGCGAGGCGTGGCTGCCGCGGTACGGCGGCAAGATCTCCTCTGAGTGGGCCTTCGCGAAGGGCCTGCAACTGCTGGAGGAGGATCCGGAACTCTACGCCCGGGCCGACCGCTGGATCGAGGCCGCCGACTGGATCATCTGGCAGCTCACCGGGGTGGAGACCCGCAACGTCTGCACCGCCGGTTACAAGGCCATCCACCAGGATGGCGGCTATCCGTCCGAGGACTTCCTGGCCGCGCTGAACCCCGCCTTCTCGGGGTTCACCCGGAAGCTCGGCCAGGATCTCGCTCCGCTCGGCGGGCTCGCCGGTCACCTGACCGCGCGGGCCGCCGAGTGGACCGGGCTGCCGGAGGGCATCGCGGTCGCGGTCGGCAACGTCGACGCCCACGTCACGGCCGCGGCGGCCGACGCCGTGCGGCCGGGCCAGATGGTCGCCATCATGGGCACCTCGACCTGCCACGTCATGTGCTCCGACCAGCTCGCCGAGGTCCCCGGCATGTGCGGCGTCGTGCGGGACGGCATCGTCCCCGGGCTGTGGGGCTACGAGGCCGGCCAGTCCGCCGTCGGCGACATCTTCGCCTGGTACGTGGACAACTGCGTGCCCGCCTCCTACGCGGAGCGGGCGGCGGAGGCCGGGGTCGGCCTGCACGACTACCTGACCACGCTCGCGGCCGGGCAGAAGGTCGGCCAGCACGGGCTGGTCGCGCTCGACTGGCACGGCGGCAACCGCTCGGTCCTCGTCGACCACACCCTGTCCGGCGTCGTCGTCGGGCAGACGCTCGCCACCCGCCCCGAGGACGTCTACCGCGCGCTCATCGAGGCCACCGCGTTCGGCGCCAGGACGATCGTGGAGACGTTCGAGGCCTCGGGCGTGCCGGTCGAGGAGTTCGTGGTCGCCGGCGGTCTGCTCAAGAACGGCTTCCTCATGCAGACGTACGCCGACGTGCTGCGCCGCCCGCTGTCGGTGATCGGCTCCGATCAGGGGCCCGCCCTCGGCTCGGCGATCCACGCGGCCGTCGCCGCGGGCGCGTACCCCGACATCACGGCTGCCGCCGCGGCGATGGGCAAGCGGGAGGCCGCCGCCTACGTGCCCGACGCCGAGCGGGCCGACGCCTACGACCGGCTGTACGCCGAGTATCGCGGGCTGCACGACCATTTCGCGGACGGCGGCATGCTCCACCGGCTCCGCGCCATCAGGAACGAGGCAAGCGCATGATCGATGATCTCCGTAAGACCGTCTGCGGACTGCACGCCGAGCTGGTCCGTTATGGTCTGGTGGTGTGGACGGCGGGCAACATCTCGGGCCGGGTGCCCGGCGAGGACCTGTTCGTCATCAAGCCGAGCGGCGTGTCGTACGACGACCTGACCCCCGAGTCGATCGTGGTCTGCGACCTTGACGGCAACCTCGTCGAGGGCGACCTGGCCCCCTCCAGCGACACGGCCGCGCACGCCTACGTCTACCGGCACATGCCGGAGGTGAACGGCGTGGTGCACACCCATTCCACGTACGCCTCGGCGTGGGCGGCCCGCGGTGAGTCGATCCCGTGCGTGCTCACCGCGATGGCCGACGAGTTCGGCGGCGAGATCCCTGTCGGGCCGTTCGCCCTCATCGGCAACGACGACATCGGTAAGGGGATCGTCGAGACCCTGACCGGGCACCGCTCCCCGGCGGTGCTGATGCAGAACCACGGGGTGTTCACGATCGGCGAGTCGCCGAAGGCGGCGGTGAAGGCCGCCGTGATGTGCGAGGACGTGGCCCGCACGGTGCACATCTCCTGCCAGCTCGGCCAGCCGCTGCCGATCGAGAAGGCCGACGTCGACAGCTTGTACGACCGCTACCAGAACGTCTACGGACAGAGGAGTCACCTGTGAGGCTATGGTTTCTGACCGGCAGCCAGGGCCTGTACGGCGAGGAGACGCTGCGGCAGGTGGCCGAGCAGTCCCGGCGCATCGCCGAGCAGCTGGGCGAGGCGCTGCCGTTCGAGCTCGAGTGGCGGCCCGTGCTCACCGACGCGGCGGCCATCCGCCGGGTGTGCCTGGAGGCCAACGGCGACGACGAGTGCATCGGCCTGATCGCGTGGATGCACACGTTCTCCCCGGCCAAGATGTGGATCGCCGGGCTTGACGCGCTGCGCAAGCCGCTGGTGCACCTGCACACGCAGGCCAACGTGGAGCTGCCCTGGAGCTCCATCGACATGGACTTCATGAACCTCAACCAGGCCGCCCACGGCGACCGCGAGTTCGGCTACATCCAGACGCGCCTGGGCGTGCCGCGCAAGACCATCGCCGGGCACGTGAGCGACCCCTCGGTGGCGGGCCGCATCGCCACCTGGGCGCGGGCGGCGGCGGGCCGCGCGGAGGTCGGCTCGCTGCGTCTGGCCAGGTTCGGCGACAACATGCGGGACGTCGCCGTGACCGAGGGCGACAAGGTCGAGGCGCAGCTGCGGTTCGGGGTGTCGGTGAACACCTACGGGGTCAACGAGCTGGTCGAGGCCGTGGACGCCACTACGGACGCGGACGTGTCGGCCCTCGCGAAGGAGTACGAGGACCTCTACCGGATGGCGCCCGAGCTGCGCGCAGGTGGAGAGCGGCACGAGTCGCTGCGTTATGCGGCCCGCATCGAGCTGGGCCTGCGGTACTTCCTGGAGAGCGGGGGCTTCAAGGCGTTCACCACGAACTTCGAGGACCTGGGCGGGCTGCGTCAGCTCCCCGGGCTGGCCGTGCAGCGGCTGATGGCCGACGGCTACGGCTTCGGCGGCGAGGGCGACTGGAAGACCTCGGTGCTGCTGCGCACGCTCAAGGTCATGTCGGCCGGCCTCCCCGGCGGCACCTCGTTCATGGAGGACTACACCTACCACCTCACGCCGGGTGAGGAGCTCATCCTCGGCGCGCACATGCTGGAGGTCTGCCCGACGATCGCGGCCGACACCCCCTCGTGCGAGATCCACCCGCTGAGCATCGGCGGGCGGGAGGACCCGGTGCGGCTGGTGTTCGACGCCGCTCCCGGATCCGCCGTGGTGGTCGGCCTGTCGGACATGGGGGAGCGGTTCCGCCTGGTGGCCAACGAGATCGACGTGGTCGCGCCGCCCGAGCCGCTGCCCGCCCTGCCGGTCGCCCGGGCCGTGTGGCGGCCCCGGCCCGACCTGCGCACCTCCGCCGAGTCGTGGATCACGGCCGGCGCCCCGCACCACACCGTGCTCTCCTCGGCCATCGGGTCCGAGGAGCTGACCGACTTCGCCGACATGCTCGGCGTCGAACTGCTCGTCATCGACGAGGCGACGACCTCCCGCCAGTTCGTCAAGGAACTGCGGTGGAACCAGGCCTACTATCGGCTCGCGCAGGGATTCTGACGCTCGGCCGACGATCTCGGGCCCTTCCTCCTCGAAAGAGGAGGGAGGGCCCGCTTCGCGTGCGGCCCGTACCAGCGGGAACAGCGTCTCCGGCACGACGTCGGCTCGTCCGGTTACCACCCTCGCATGGACTCCTATACACTGACTGCGTCGCAAGGGGCTATAGCGCAGCTGGTAGCGCACTTCCATGGCATGGAAGGGGTCTGGGGTTCGAATCCCCATAGCTCCACATCGAGGATCGCCAGAGGGCGGCCGGGACGGCTCAGCGCCATCCGGTCGCCTTTTTTCTTGCCCCTTTGTGGGCGGTCAGATGCCCATCAAGATCGGTGATCAAGCACCTCGGATCACAGTTTACAACGATCTTTGACACAATAGCTGGCCAAAACGCCCATTTAGCCGTGGAATGTCTTGACTTGTTGAGGCTCAGCCCCCTATCTAGAAGGAGGCAAAGACGGCTGATCATTAACGGCGGCGATGATGACAATCGAATCGGAACCGGACAATTCGCGTCAGGAGTACCGCGCCATCCAGGCTGAGGCGTTCAACCGCATCGGCGGCCGGTACGACGAGGCGTTCCCGCACAAGGAAGGCCAGGTGGCCGCCGGCGAATGGATGATCAAACAGCTGAAGCCGGGGTCGCGGGTCCTCGACGTGGGCTGCGGGACGGGCGCACCCACGGCCCAGCAGTTCGCCGACGCGGGCTGCGAGGTGACCGGCGTCGACATCTCCCCGGTCATGGTGGAACTGGCGCGCAAGAACGTGCCGACCGGGACCTTCCTCGAACGTGACGTGCTCGAACTCGACGGTTCGCTCGGCGTGTTCGACGCCGCGACGGCCTTCTTCAGCCTGCTGATGCTGCCGCGTGCGGAGATCGAGCAGGCGCTGCGCAAGATCCACTCCGTGCTCGCGCCCGGTGGCCTGTTCTCGCTGAGCATGGTGGAGATCGACCTCGACGACGTGCCTTTCCAGTTTCTCGGCGCGCCGGTGCGGGTGACCGGATATCTGCGCGACGAGTTGCGCGAGGTCATCGAAGCCGCCGGGTTCAGCGTGCTTTCGGAGAACCACATTTCGTACGCTCCGGCGACCACCCAGGCGCCACCGGAGATCCAGCTGTTCGTCAACTGCCGGCGTGACGACCGATTCTGAGCGGACACGCCTGTGCCGGAAGACGGGGAACCGCTCGCCGTGCTGAGTGCTGTCAGCGAAATCGTCCGCGCCATCGGCGAAAGCCAGGGGCCGGAGGAGGCGACGAGGGTCCTCTGCGACGCGGTCGTGCCCGGCCTGGCCGACGCCGCCGCTGTCTACGTGGACGGCGACGCCCGCCAGCGGGTCGATCCCGACGGACGGCTGCCGCGACGCTGGAGCGGCGACGGCGTCAGTGAGGCGTCCCTGCTCGACGGGCGCCTGCTCGCCGTGCCGCTCCGGGCCTACGGCACGCCGGTGGGCTGCGCGCTGCTGGCCCGCGGCCCGCGGCGCCCGCCCTTCGGCGAGGCCCACGTGCTCGCCGCCGGGCAGTTCGCCGTGCCCGCCGCGCTCGCGATCTTCCATGGGCTGCGGGACCGGCAGCAGGACGAGACCCTGGAGATCCTCCAGCGCGGGATGCGCCCCGGCGACCCGCCCGAACTGCCCGGGCTGGAGATCTCCTACCGCTACGAGCCCGCCGCCGAGCGGGTGGGCGGCGACTGGTACGACGTCATCCCGCTGCCGGGCAGCAGGGTGGCGCTGGTCGTCGGCGACGTCATGGGCCACGGGCTGGCGGCGGCGGCCGTGATGGGCCAGCTTCGCACGGCCGTGCAGACCCTGGCGTCGCTCGACCTGCCGGCCGAGCAGGTGCTGCACTCGCTGGACGAGATGGCCCAGCGGCTGGCCGCGCAGACGCTCACCACCTGCGTCTACTGCGTGTACGACCCGGTGCTGCGCAGGTGCACGATCGCGAGCGCCGGTCACCTGCCGCCGATCCTGCTGGGGCCGGACGGCAAGGCGGAGGTGCTGTCGCCGCCCCGGTGTCCGCCGATCGGGCTGGGCCGTACGCCGTTCGAGACGATGGAGATCGCGGCGGAGGACGGCAGCATGCTCGTCCTTTACACCGACGGCCTCGTGGAGGAGCGGGGGCAGGACATCGGGCTCAAGGTGGAGTCGCTGCGCCGCAGGCTGGAGAGCGGCGCCTCGATCGACGCGCTGAGCGACGACGTGCTGTCCACGGCCAGGACGGACGACGTGACCGTGCTCGCCATCCGGTTCCGCGGCATCCCCAGCGAGCACGTCGCCCAGTGGCTGCTGGAGCCCGCGCCGACGACGCCGGGGCGCGTGCGCGGCCTGGTCCGCCGGACACTCGGCTCGTGGGGCCTCGCGCGGCTGGTCCCGGTCGCCGAACTGCTCGCCGGCGAGCTCGTCACCAACGCCGTACGGCACACCCAGCGGCCCATCACCCTCAGGCTGCTGCGCACCGACCACCTGCTGTGCGAGGTCAGCGACGACGACCACCGGCTGCCGGTGGTGCGCGAGCCGGGACTGCTCGACGAGGACGGCAGAGGGCTTTATCTGGTCAGCCAGCTCGCCGAGCGCTGGGGGACCAGCCGGGTCGCCGGAGGCAAGACCGTCTGGTTCTCGCTGGCGATCCCCTAACGGCGGAACGCCTTGCGGTAGGCCGACGGTGAGGTGCGCATCGAACGGCCGAAATGGTGGCGGAACGTCACCGGGCTCTCGAACCCGACGGTGGTTGCGATCTCCTCGATCGGCGCCGCCGTCGTCTCGAGCAGCGGCAGGCTGGCCGCGATCCGCTGCGTGATCACCCAGCGCAGAGGGCTCGTCCCGGTGCGCCGCCCGAAGTGCCGGGTGAAGCCGCGCTCCGACATCCCGGCGACCCTGGCGAGCGCGGCCACCGTGACCGGCCGCCTGAGATCGGCCAGCACCCACTCCATCGCCCTGCCCACCGGGTCGTCGTCCTCCACGGCGGAGACCGGCGCCTCGGCGAACTGCGCCTGCCCGCCCTCGCGGTGCGGTGTCACCACGAGCCTGCGGGCCACCGCGTTGGCCACGCTCGGTCCGTGGTCACGCCGCACCAGGTGGACGAGCAGGTCGAGCCCGGCCGCGCTGCCCGCGCTGGTCAGCACGTCGCCCTCGTCCACGTACAGCACCCCGGGATCCACCCTGACCTCGGGGAAGCGCCGCTGGAGCAGTTCGGCGTACCTCCAGTGGGTGGTCGCGGACCGCCCGTCGAGCAGCCCCGCGGCGGCGAGGGCGAAGGCGCCCGAGCAGATCGACACGATCCGTGCGCCCCGCGCGTGCGCCCGGCGCAGGGCGGCCGTGAGAGCGGGGGAGACCTCCGCCCGCACGTCCGCGACGCCGGGAACGATCACGGTGCGCGCCGCGGCGAAGACGTCGAGCCCGTGCGCCGCCTCGATCGTGAACCCGCCGACCGCACGCGACGGGCCGGGCATCTCGGCGCACACGCTGAGCTCGTACCAGGGAACGTCCAGCTCAGGCCGGGGCAGACCGAAGACCTCGACGACGCAGCCGAGCTCGAAGGGGCTCATGCCGTCGAAGGCGAGCACCGACACGGTGTGGCTCCGGCCGCGGATCGGGATCATGGCGGGATCTTATCGATATCCGGCGTTTCCGCCTCTTCTGGCGTAGTGGGGCGGCCGGGCACCCTGGTGACATGTCCGCCGTAACGCACACGCCGGCCGCCGAGCCGGCCGCCGCCGTCGCCCACTTCTCCGCCCGGCTGGCCTTCGAGACCGACGTCTCCGACGTACGCGCCGATCTGCTCTCCGGCGAGCCGGGGATCGTGGTGGTCGACTCCCGCGGCGCGGAGGGTTGGCGGCAGGGTCACATCGAGGGCGCGGTCCACCTGCCCACGGCGGAGATCGCCGTCCGGGCGCCCGTGCTGATCCCGCGTGACGCGACCGTGGTCACGTACTGCTGGGGGCCGGGCTGCAACGGCGCGACCCGCGCGGCGCTGGAGTTCGCCCGGCTGGGCTACCGGGTCAAGGAGATGATCGGCGGGTTCGAATACTGGGTGCGCGAGGGCTTCCCCGTCGTGGAGCCCACCGGCGTGCGCGCCCGGCCGGCCGACCCGCTCACCGCGCCCCTGGGAGCGGCCTGCGCCTGCTGAGGTTTCTCGGTTACACCCACGCCCCCAAAGTCCTATACACTGGCCACGCGCCACCGAAGTGGCGTGGGCAAGGGGCTATAGCGCAGCTGGTAGCGCACTTCCATGGCATGGAAGGGGTCTGGGGTTCGAGTCCCCATAGCTCCACCACATATCGAAAAAGCCGTCTTCCGCCCGGAAGGCGGCTTTCGTCTTGTGCACATGATCACATCCGTGCCGGGTAGTGGCGGATGCCATGAAGAGGATCCTGCAACTCGTCGTCACCCGCTGGCTGGCGCGTACGCCGATCGGGATGGTCGTGCTCGGCCTCGGCTGGCTGTTCATGCGCAAGCGGCGGGCCCGCGATCAGCAGCCCGCTCGGACCCCCGCGCGCCGCGGACCCGCACGCAGGCCGGGCGACCCGTACGCCCGGCGCGGTTCCGCCGCCGGCGACCGCCGGTGAGTCAGCCGAGCACGGCGGGCTCGCGGAACGTCTGCCGGTAGGCCAGAGGGGAGACCCCCACGGCGGCGTGGAGGTGCTGGCGGAGCGAGACCGCGCTGCCGAACCCGGCCTTCCTGGCGATCGCGTCGACCGGCAGGTCGGTCGTCTCCAGCAGGTGCCGGGCATGCGCGATCCGCTGCCCGGCGAGCCACCTGGCCGGGCTGAGGCCGGTCTCCTCCCGGAACCTGCGGGTGAACGTCCGCACGCTCATGCGGGCGTGCGCGGCCAGTGCGGCGAGGTTGACCGGCTCCTCCAGGTGTTCGAGCATCCACGCCCGGGTGGGCGCGGTGGTGGTCCCGACGGGGTCGGGCAGCGGGCGCTCGATGTACTGCGCCTGCCCGCCCTCCCGGAACGGCGGGGTGACGCACCGGCGGGCGGTGCGGTTGGCCACCTCGCTGCCGTGGTCGCGGCGGATGACGTGCAGGCACAGATCGATGCCCGCCGCCACGCCGGCCGAGGTGAGCACGTCGCCGTCGTCGATGAACAGCACGTCGGGATCGAGCCTTACGCGGGGGAACAGCGCACGGAAGCTCGTGGCGTTGCGCCAGTGGGTGGCCGCCGGACGCCCGTCGAGCAGTCCCGCGGCGGCCAGCACGAAGGCCCCCGTGCAGATCGAGATGAGCCGGGCGCGTCCGGCGACACCCCGCAGGGCCGCGCGCACCTCCTCGTCGAGCGTGCCGTTCTCCAGCGGGGTCCCACTGTGGATGCCCGGCACCACCACGGTGTCCGCCGTCGCGAGCACGCTCAGGTCGTTATCGGGGACGACGCTGTAGCCCGCCTGGCTCCGCACCGGGCGGCCGCCCGGGCTGCAGGTGACGACCTCGTACAGCGGGCCGGGATCGCGGGCGGCCCAGAACACCTGTCCCGGGACGCCCAGGTCGAGTGTGGCGAAGTCATCGAGGGCCAGTACGGCGACGCGGTGCACGGCCGGATTCATGGCCCGATTCTTTCACATGTTGGCCTCCCGGCCACTGTCCCCGAGGCAGGCCCGCCAGGATGATGCTCGGCATGAAGTCGCTGCATCGGGCGTGGATCGTCGCCGCCGTCGCCTTCGTCGCCATCATCGGGGCGGCCGGTTTCCGCGCCACGCCGGGCGTGCTGATCACGCCGCTGGAGGAAGAGTTCGGCTGGACGAGAGGCACGATCTCGCTCGCGGTCTCGGTGAACCTCATGCTCTACGGGCTGTGCGCGCCGTTCGCGGCGGCGCTCATGGACCGCTTCGGCATGCGCCGTGTCGTCGCCTGCGCCCTGGTGCTGGTGGCGGCGGGCAGCGGCCTGACCGTCTTCATGACCGCGACCTGGCAGCTCGTCGCGCTCTGGGGCGTCCTGGTCGGGCTCGGCACCGGCTCGATGGCGCTCGTCTTCGCCGCCACGCTGACCGACCGCTGGTTCGTACGGCACCGCGGCCTGGTCACGGGCGTGCTCACGGCGGGCGGGGCGACGGGACAGCTCGTCTTCCTGCCGGTGCTCGCGCACCTGGCCGAGACGCAGGGCTGGCGGTGGGCCTCGGTCACGGTGGCGGCGGCCGCGATCGCCGTCGTCCCGCTCGTGTGGTTCCTGCTCAGGGACACGCCGGAGGAGATCGGCCTGACCGCGCTGGGCGCGGCGGAACCGGTGGTGCGCACGCCGGGCAGGGGCGCCGCCGCGCGGGCCGTGCGGGTGCTGCGGGACGCCGCCCGCACCCGGCACTTCTGGTATCTCGCGCTCGGCTTCGCCATTTGCGGGGCGAGCACCAACGGGCTGGTCGGCACCCATTTCATCCCGGCCGCCCACGACCACGGCATGCCGGAGACGACCGCCGCCTCGCTGCTCGCCGTGATCGGCGTCTTCGACATCGCCGGCACCGTCTTCTCCGGCTGGCTGAGCGACCGGGTGGACCCGCGGCTCCTGCTCGTCGTCTACTACGGCCTGCGCGGGCTGTCGCTGCTGGTCCTGCCGCAGTTGTTCGCCGCCACGGCCGAGCCGAGCATGCTGGTCTTCATCGTCTTCTACGGCCTCGATTGGGTGGCCACGGTGCCGCCGACCGTCGCACTGTGCCGCAGGATCTTCGGAGCGGACGGCGCGGTGGTGTTCGGCTGGGTCTTCGCCTCCCACCAGGTCGGCGCGGCCGTCGTCGCCACCGTGGCCGGGGTCACCCGCGACCGCCTGGGGAACTACGACATGGCGTGGTACGGCGCGGGCGCGCTGTGCCTGCTGGCCGCGCTCATGTCGTCCCTTATCGTCACGCGTGTCCGGGACCGCCGCGAAGCTGGGATCCTTGTCGGGTGACCGAACGCGTTCTTCCCCTGGTCGTACGCATCGAGCGGGCCGCGCCGCCCCTGCGCACGGACGCGCTGGA
Source organism: Microbispora sp. H11081 (assembly GCF_012999535.1). Taxonomy (GTDB): domain Bacteria; phylum Actinomycetota; class Actinomycetes; order Streptosporangiales; family Streptosporangiaceae; genus Microbispora. The sequence continues at coordinate 166,678 of NZ_JABBWV010000011.1, read as the reverse complement.
GGCGGCCGCGACCGCGGTGGTGCGCCTGCTGGACAGTGCCCAGTGGCCGCAGGAGGTCGCCGAGTGGCAGGACGGCCGGATCAGGAAGGTCGTCAGGCGGGCACGCGGCGCCGAGTGGCGGCGGGCGCTCGACCTGCCCGGGATCACCGTCGCCATGGGCACGGCCGAGGTGCGGGTGCATCCTCCCGTGCCGCTCGACGGCTGGCCGCGCGACCTCGCCAGGCTCCAGGTGTCGGGCACCGACCTCACCGACGACGCCGCGCCGCCGGAGGCGGGCCCCGATGACGTGGTGCTCTGGATCAACCCCCGCCTGGAGATGACGGCGGGCAAGGCGATGGCCCAGGCCGGCCACGGCGCCCAGTTCGCGTGGTGGGGCGCGGGCGAGGCGGACAGAGCGGCCTGGCGCGGGCGCGGCTTCGCCGTACGGGTCAGGACGGCCGTCCCGGCCCGGTGGGACGCGCTGGCCGCGAGCGGGCTGCCGGTGGTCAGGGACGCCGGGTTCACCGAGATCGAACCGGGCTCCGCGACGGTCGTGGCGGACGCGCCGTGGCTGAGGGTGGGCGTTCCCGAAGTGTGATGGGGAACGTACCCGAAATAACGGGATTTGCCGTACGCTCCCGTTCGTGTCACCTGGGGACTATGGGACGAAGGCCGTCCCCTCTTACATAGCGGCCGAGGCCGAGACCACTCCGCTTCCGAAGATCACGGTCCCTGACGCGGCGCCGCCGGCGAACCCGCCCAAGAAGCTCGGGGACCTGCCGATGCGGGTGGTCTACAAAGTCGTCGCCGTCGCGGCGGGGGTGGCCGTGCTGGGGGCGGGCGCGGCCGTCGTGCTGCTGGACCGGGACGACCCCGCCACGGCTACCGCGGCCGCCGCGCCGCGTCAGTCCGCCGTGGCGGACCCCCCATCGGCCGGTGCCACGCCCGGTCTCAGCCCGGTCTCCAGCCCTTTGTCGAGCCCTCTGCCGAGCCCTGCGTCCAGTCCTGCGGCCAGTCCCGCCGTGGATCCCGCGCTGGCGGCGGCGCTGAAGGACCCCCGCGTGCCCGCGCTGCCGGAGGCCGACCGCCGGCTCCGTGCACTGCCCGGCCGGGCGGCCGCCACCCGCGGCCTGGTCAAGGACCGCAGGTCCGGCGTCGCCCTGCCCCGCTTCACCAAGCAGTGGACGCTCGCCCAGCCCACGCCGTTCGCCTCGCGTCAGTTGCTGCCCAGGGTGAAGGGCACGCCGTACCGGGGGATGCTGGTCTCCTGCCCGGTGCCGATCCCGGAGCAGGAGACGCTGCGCGACACCGCGTTCCTGGCCGCCCGGTGGACCCTGAACCACCACCCCTCGGGCGCCACGATCACCTGGACGGCCTCCCAGCCCATCAAGGCGGGCAAGCGGAAGGGCTGGCTGCTGGGCTACACCGTGCACTACACGCTCAAGGGCGAGAAGCGGGTCTCCTCGGCGGCGCTGGCCCTCGTGGACGTCCCGGACAAGAAGCCCGCCGTCGTGTTCGTCACGATCCCCGATAGCCAGAAGAAGCGCTGGCACGACATCAACAAGGTGATGTCCTCCGTCAAGGCGCTCTGACCCCGGCACGGCCCGCGTGACTGGGAGGCCCGACTTCCCGGTCGACCCTGCCGGGGCCGGAACGCAGACCACAGTGCGTTTCGGTCCTCCCCGAAAGGGCTTCCCGCCGCGTTGCCGCCGAGAAGAATGAGGCCATATGTTGCGTCTGCGCTTCACCCCCGCCGACCTGTGCAGGATCGCTTTCGCCCCGGCGCCGAACGCCCTGCTGGAGACCGCTCTGAGCGTCCGCAGGCCACGCGGCCCCCGCTGGTCGAGACCCGGTCTCAGGGAGTGGCGCCGGCGGGTCGGCGGCAGCCTGACGAGGCGCGCGGGAGCACTGATGGACGTGGTCCCCGAGCAGGGGTTCCTGCCGGACTTCCTGCTCCAGCCGGACGCCGGCGACCTGTCCGAGGGCGTGGAACTGGCCAGGCGGACACCGCCCGGGCAACTCGCGGCCGACATCCACAAGCTCCCGCCGGACGGGGGATCGTGGCGGCACGGGCTGGCCGAGGGCGAGGCCGGCGCGTGGCGGACGCTCACCGAGGACCTGAACGGCTACTTCTCCTCCTCGCTGGCGTCGTGGTGGCCGCGGGTCCGCGAGACCGCCGCCGCCGACCGGGCCCTGCGCGCCGAGACGCTGCTGCGCGGCGGCACCGACGCCCTGCTCGCCACCCTGCTCGCCGACGGCCGCTGGGACCCGCCGGTCCTGCACGTCCGAACGACGTGCGACTACGAAGTCGAGCTGTGTGGGCGCGGGCTGCTTCTGGTCCCGTCGTACTTCGCCCCCGGAGCCCTGCTGATGTACCGCCCCGGCCTCTCCACGGTGCTGGTGTATCCGATGTGTTCGGGCGACAGGCCGGAGGACGCGACGGACGCTCTCGGCCCTCTTCTCGGCCGTACGCGCGCGGCGGTCCTGGCCGCGTTGCGGCATCCGGCCACCACCAGCGAGCTGGCCGACCGCGTCGCGGTGTCGCGCGCGTCCGCCAGCGAGCACGCCACCGTGCTGCGCAACGCGGGACTGATCTCGACCACCCGGCTGGGCGGCGCGGTCCTCCACACGCTCACGCCTCTGGGCTCCGCGCTGCTGGCCGGTGACCGCGCCGGCCGTTGAGCGAGGACGGCGGGCTCAGTGTTCGGCGGCTCAGTGTTCGGCGGCTCAGTGTTCGGCGAGGACGATCACGGAGTCGCCGGGCGTGAACGTCACCGCCCGCGACCGGTCCGGGTTGAGCACGACGCCGTAGTGGGGCGGCTCCCCGGACTCCGCCGACACGCGGTAACCGATCGCGGTCTCGCCGTGCCGTAGGGCCGACTCCACGATCGTGCGGAAGGCGACCGGCTCACCGGTCGTCACGTAGTTCTCCACGGGCCTGGGGTAGACCTCCGAGCCCGCCGAGTCGAAGAGGTGGCCGAAGACCTCGGCGAGGTGCGGGTTCTCGGCGAGCTGCGCGAGCAGCAGGCCGATGACGGTGTCGCTGATCACGATGTCGTCGGCCTCGGTGACCTCGGCGAGCGCCCGGTTGTTCTCGTCGTGCATCTCGCTCACGATCGAGTACTTCTCCCCGAGGGTCGCCTGCATGTCACGCAGTTGCAGCAGCGTCATCAGCGTCCGGTTGTCGGCGTGGTTGGGATCGAGCTGGTCGTCGGAGAGCACGATGACGTGCTGGTAGACGCCGACGCCCAGGGACTCCAGGGCGTACCTGTCGGTGGTGTCGCACTCCTTGGCGTTCACCGTGAGGTTGCGCAGGCCCTCCAGACCGGTGCCGGGATGGTCGCCGGCGACGTCGAGCACCGAACCGGGGGCCACATAGCCGTCCAGGTAGCGGATGATCCGCGCGGCCCGGCCGTTCCAGCCGAGCATCAGGGTCCGCTCGGGGGCCGGCGCCGGGGGCGTCGCGGGGACGATGTGCCGCTCGTCCGCGGGAGCCGTACCGCTCGCCAGGCTGATGAGCGAGTCGTCCTGGGCGAGCACGATGATCGCGTCGGACGTACCGATCACCGTGTCAGGCGGCGGGTTGAGCGTCACCCCGCGGGGCGTGCGCAGGCCGAGGACGGTCGCGGTCGCGTACGCGTCGAGGGCCTGGCCGTACGACCTGCCCGCGAGGGAGGGATCGCGGCGCAGGTAGATCTCACCGCCGTCGAAGTTCAGCAGGTCCATGCAGACGACGGACACGCCGGACTGCCGGGACGACTGCACGATCAGCCGCGCGGCGATGTCGTCGCTGTCGACCAGGTGGACGCCGGGCCCTCCGGCCAGGCGGGCGGCGGCCATGTTGCGCGAGGAGGCGATGGCGGCGACCACCGGAGGATGCTCGCCCGCCCGCTTGGCCAGGGCGAGCAGGGTCTTGATGACGTGCGCGTCCGGGTCCTCCTGCTCGGGGGACAGCACGACGATCGTCCGCGCGGTGCTCAGGCTCAGCAGGTCGAGGTCGCCCGGCTCGGTGGGCCGGCCGGTGCGGCACACCAGGCGCGTCCTGCCCGTGTCGCCCACCCGGGCCCTGATGGCGTCCTCCATGGCCGGCTTGTCCCTGTCGGCCAGGATCGCGATGACCGAGCCGTGCTGGCTGGCGTGCGCCTTCGTGAGTTCGGAGACGATCGTGTAGAGCTGCTCGGACCAGCCGAGGATGACGGTGTGGCCGGTCTCGATGACGCGGGAGCGGCCCTTGCGCAGTTCCTCGATCTTGCCGCGCAGCCCGGCGGAGAGCACGCCCACGAGGATGCTGACGATGAAGATGCCGCCGAGCGACGCCCCCAGCATGATCGCGAGGAAGGGGGCGGTGCCGGCGTCTCCGGCGATCTTGCCGGGGCTGAGGGCGTGCATGAGTGACAGCCACAGCACTCCGGGCAGGCCGTCGTGCCGGAGCGCCTCGTCGGGGGTGAGCCACATCGTCAGCGCGCTGACCACCACGATGAGAACCAGGGACACCAGGGCCAGCCAGCCGATGAGGGCGGCCGTGCCCCTGGCCATGGTGTTGTCGAACCAGTAGCGCGCACGCTCTTTGACCGTGGCCTTTGACACCGGCGTCCCCCGTAGTGATCAGTAAATGTCAGACATAGTAGAAGCGACTAGGCTTGTTCGTGTGACGGAACTGGTGCTCGCCTCTGCCTCGCCCGCCCGCCTCGGTGTGCTGCGGGCGGCCGGGCTGGATCCCAAGGTGATCGTCAGTGGCGTGGACGAGGACGCGATCACCGCCGCCACGCCCGAGGAGCTGTGCCTGAAACTGGCCGTCGCCAAGGCGGACGCCGTCTCCCGTACGCTCGGCGACGGCATCGTGATCGGCTGCGACTCGGTGCTCGAACTCGACGGCGTCGCGTACGGCAAGCCGGGGACGCCCGAGGAGGCGGCGCGCCGCTGGCACATGATGCGGGGCAGGACCGGCCGGCTGCTGACCGGGCACAGCGTGGTCGACGTGGCGGCGGACCGCGGGGTGTCGGAGGTTGCGGCGACCGTGGTGCGGTTCGGCACGCCGTCCGACGAGGAGATCGCGGCGTACGTCTCCAGCGGGGAGCCGCTCCGCGTCGCGGGGGCGTTCACGCTCGACGGCCTGGGCGGCTGGTTCGTGGAGGGCATCGAGGGGGACCACGGCAACGTGCTCGGGATCTCGCTTCCCCTGCTTCGCCGACTCTTCGCCGATCTGGATGTGCCGGTGACGACCTTGTGGCGCTAGCCTGCCCGCCATGAGTGGCATCGGGCGGCCCGCCGGACGGCGCGGCGTCGGCGGTTTCGCCGAGGGAATCGGATTCTGCGTGCGGGGTCTCGGGTGGGTCGCCAGGCACCCCCGGTGGTGGTTGTTCGGGTTGATCCCGGCTCTGATCGCGTTGGTGCTGTACGTCCTGGCGCTGGTCTGGCTGGGCACGAACGCCACCGGCGTGGCGGAGTGGGCGACGCCGTTCGCCGACGACTGGGGCTGGCGCGACACGTTCCGCGTACTGGTCGGCGTGATGATCGTCGTGGTGGGGCTCGCGCTCGCCGTGCTGACGTTCGCCGCCGTCACGCTCGTCATCGGCGACCCGTTCTACGAGAAGCTGTCGGAGAAGGTGGAGGAGGACCTCGGCGGTCTCCCCGGTCACGACCAGCCCTTCTGGGCGTCCCTCTTCCGGTCGATCCGCGACAGCCTCGTCACGCTCTGGTACGTCCTGCTGTTCACGGTGCCGCTGTTCGTGCTCGGTTTCGTGCCGGTCATCGGCCAGACCGTGGTGCCGGTGGTGGGGGCGTTCGTCTCCGGGTTCTTCCTCACGGTCGAACTGACCGCCATGGCGATGGAACGCCGAGGGCTGCGGCGCGAGGAGCGCTTCGCCCTGCTGCGATCGAACATGTCCGTCTCGCTCGGGTTCGGCGTGCCGCTCTTCCTCGCCTTCATGGTGCCGCTCGTCATCGTCGTCGCGATGCCCGGCGCGGTCGCCGGCGCCGCCATGCTCGTCCGCATGCGCCTGGCGCCGGCGACCGCCCCGGGACATCAGACGCCGGGAGAGCAGGCACCGGGAGATCAGGCCAGGGACACGAGGCCCGCGTAACCGGAGTCCCACATGTCCTCGACGCCGTCCGGGAGCAGCAGGACGCGGTCCGGGCGCAGGGCCTCCACGGCCTTCTCGTCGTGGGTGACCATCACGACGGCGCCGCGGTAGGAGGCGAGCGCGGCCAGCACCTCGTCGCGGGAGGCCGGGTCGAGGTTGTTGGTGGGCTCGTCGAGCAGCAGCACGTTGGCAGGCGAGCCGACCAGCGTGGCCAGCGCCAGGCGGGTCTTCTCGCCGCCTGACAGCACGCCCGCGGGCTTGTCCGCGTCGTCCCGGCCGAACAGGAACGAGCCGAGTATCCCGCGCACCTCCCCGTCCCCCAGATGCGGCGCGGCGGCGGCGAGGTTCTGGGCGACGGTGCGCGCCGGGTCGAGCGTGTCGTGCTCCTGCGCGAAGTAGCCCAGCCGCAGACCGGGCCCGTGCACCACGCGGCCGGAGTCGGGACGTTCCCGCCCGGCCAGGATCCTCAGCAGCGTGGTCTTGCCCGCGCCGTTGAGACCGAGCACGACGAGCCGGCCGCCCCGGTCCACGGCCAGGTCGACTCCGGAGAGCACCCGCAGGTCGCCGTACGCCTTGGTCAGGCTGATCGCGCCGAGCGGGACGCGGCCGCAGGGGGCGGGCTCGGGCAGCCGGACGCGGGCGACCTTCTCCGCGCGGCGGGCAGGCTCCACCTCGGCCAGCATGCGGTCGGCCCGGCGCGCCATCTCCTTGGCCCGTACGCTCGACGAGCCGGCGCGCATCCGGTCGGCCTGGGCGCGCAGCGCCGCGGCCTTGCGCTCCGCGGCCGCCCGCTGCCGGGCGCGCCCGCGCTCGGCGGCCTCCCCGTCGGCGAGGTAGGTTCGCCAGCCGGTGTTGTGCACCTCCAGCGTGGCCCGGTCGGCGTCGAGGCGCCAGACCCTGTTCACGGCGTGGTCCAGCAGCGCGGTGTCGTGACTGATCAAGACCAGCCCGCCGGCGCGGCTCGCGAGGAACGACCGGAGCCAGGCCACCGAGTCGGCGTCCAGATGATTGGTGGGCTCGTCGAGCAGCAGCGTGCCCTGCCCGGCGAACAGGATGCGGGCGAGTTCGACCCGGCGGCGCTGCCCGCCGGACAGGGTGCCGACCGGCTGGGTCATGACCCGGTCGGGCAGGCCGAGCCCGGCGGCGATGCGGGCGGCCTCGGCCTGCGCGGCGTACCCGCCGCGGGCCTCGAACTCCGCCTCGGCCCGGACGTACCGCCGCATCGCCCGCTCCCGCAGGGCGGGGTCGGCCATCGCGGCCTCGGCGGCGCGCAGCGCGCGCTCGGCCTCGTCGAGGCCCCGGGACGACATGACGCGCCCGGCGACGGTGACGGAGGGGTCGGCCGCCGCGGGATCCTGGGGGAGATAGCCGACCGGGCCGGTCCGGGTGACGGTGCCCGCGGCCGGGTGCAGCTCGCCGGCCAGGGTCTTCAGCAAGGTGGTCTTGCCCGCGCCGTTGCGGCCGACCAGGCCGACGCGGTCGCCCGGGGCGACGTGGGCGGTGACGTCCGACAGCAGGAGGCGGGCGCCGACGCGCACGTCGACACCGCGAAGGGTGATCATTTGATGACGCTCCGGATAAGCTCAAGGACACACGGGTGGCGTGAAAGCGGGTGTCCGAGCTAGGAGATCCGGGGCGTCGACATGGCGCCGAGTCTAGGCCGCGCGCCGCGCTCGGTTCCAACGGTTATCGGGGCGGAGTTGTCCACAGGAGCACGGCTGTCCCCAGAACGCGCTTCGGCCGTCCTGGCGGCGCGGCCGACCGGCGAGGCTTGCGCGCATGACGATCCCGAAGCTCGTGCTCTCCTCACCGGCGGACATCCTCGCCGCCGTGCCCTATCTCGTCGGGTTCCATCCCGCGGACAGCCTCGTCGTGACCGGCTTCGCCGACCGGGAGGTGCGGCTGACGACGCGCTGGGACCTGCCGGTCGCGTCCGGAGACATCGACCGGCTGGTCCCGCTGCTGCGCCGTGAGGCGGTGACCGCCGCGTTCGTCGTCGGGTACGGCTCCGGCGCCACGGTGACCCCCGCCGTCGACGCGGTGACCCGGCTGCTGCACGCCGGGGGCATCCGGGTGACCGAGAGCCTCCGGGCCGAGGGCGGGCGCTACTGGTCCTACTCCTGCGGCAGCGCGACCTGCTGTCCCGCGGAGGGCACGCCGTACGACACCGGGCGCAGCCGTGTCACCGCGGAGGCCGTGATGCACGGGCTGGTCGCTCTGCCCGACCAGGGCAGCCTGCGGCGATCGGTCCAGTGGCGCGGCGGGGCGGCGATGCGGCGGGCCACGCTGCGCGTGATGACCGACCTGCGGGCGTTACCGGAGCCGGGGGGACCGGCCGCGGACGAACGGGCCGCGCGGTTCGTGGCCGAAGGGCTGGCACGGGTGCGCAGGGCCCTCGGCCTGTACGACTCTGGGGGCCGGCTGGACGACGAGGGCGCGGCCCGGCTGGGGCTCGACCTCGCCGTGGTCAGGGTGCGGGACGAGGCGTGGGCGTTGGTCGACGACCGTGACGCGCACATCGCGTTGTGGCGCGACCTCACCCGCCGTCTCGAGCCGGGGCACGTCGCGCCCGCGGCCTCACTCCTGGCGGCAGCCGCGTGGCATCGGGGGGAGTGCGCGCTCATGGGCATGGCGCTGGAGCGGGCGCTCGCCGCCGACCCCGGCTATTCGATGGCGCTCCTGCTCCGGCAGGCCCTGACGCACATGATGTCCCCCGCCATGCTCCGCGACCGCATGCCGACGCCGGAGGAACTCGACGACGAAATGGGCAGCCCCCGGGCGGTCTGGCTCGCGCCACTGCGCGCGGTGCTGGCGCGGGACCTGCCCGAGCCCGAGCCTGATCACGCGCACGAGCCCGAGCCGGTGCCGGGCGGCCGTCAGACCGGGTCGCCGTCCTGAGCCCGGCGACGCTCGTTGTAGGCGCGCATGCGGGCGGGGTAGCCGGTGAGCTGCACGTCGTAGACCGGGAGAGCGAGGTCCCTGGCGACCTTGGCGATCACCGCGGGAGCCCCGACACGGCGGCGGGTCCACTCGCCGTCGTGGGCGACGGCCACCGCGGTGGTGTCGGTCGCGAAGGTCTCCGGCTCGACGTAGAACTCGACGCCGCGCCGCGTCTTGGCGAACTCGATGAGGGCCTCGATGTCGGCGTCGGTCGCCTCGCGGTCGAACTTGGCCACACGGGCACCCCGCCGTCGGCGGAGCCCATAGCGATCTCGCCATCTCATAGTGCTTGTATACATCGCCATGGATCACGATGGCGTTAAGGGAAAGGTCTCGGGGCGATGTCGGGGATGTCCCTGATGCCGCGGGGCGCGTAACGGGCAGAGGATGGAGGCAGACTCGAAGAGAGCCGAGCAGCCGAAATGACGGAAGGCGATGCGTGATGCCCGCGGCGATGACACCACCCTGGCAGGGACAAGCTCAGATGCCACACCCCCAGTTGCGGGTCACCAACCAGGACCGCGAACACGTGGTCGAGCACGTCAAGGCCGCCTATGCCGAGGGCAGGCTCGACAAGAGCGAGATGGACGAGCGGCTGCACCTGGCGATGACCGCGCGCACGCACGCCGACCTCGTGCCCATCATGAACGACCTGTACGGGACGCGCCCGGCGTACGTCCCCCGGCCGCCCGTCCATCGGCCCGCCGCGGTCCCGGACGGGGGAGACCGGGTCGGGGCGGCGGCCTCGCACGTGTTCGGGCTGATGGGGCTGTTCATCATCGGCCCGCTGCTGATGATGGTGACCGCGGGGCGGACCTCCCCCTACATCAGGAGGCACGCGGTGGAGGCGCTCAACTTCCACCTCACCGTGCTGGGGGCGACCCTGCTGCTGCCGCTCACCGTCGTGGGGCTGGTCCTGGTGCCGGTCATCTGGGTCGTCGGCATGGTCCTGAGCATCGTCGGCGGGGTGTCGGCGCTGGCCGGCGGCGAGTTCCGCTACCCGTTGACCCTCCGCCTCGTGAAGTGACTGCCTCGTGAGGTGACCCGCCTCGTGAGGTGAGTCAGGGCATGAGCGCGCGGACCGCGGCGACCGTGTCGGCCTCCTCGGGCCGCTTGTCGGGCCGGTAGCGCAGCACCCGCGCGAACCGCAGCGCCATGCCGCCGGGGTATCGGCTCGACCGCTGCACGCCGTCGAAGGCGATCTCCACGACCAGCGCGGGCCTCAGGGTGACGACGTAGTCGTCCGCCGGCTCGTCGGCCAGGCGCAGGAACTGCTCGGTCTGCCAGGCCAGCAGTTCGTCGGTGAGGCCCTTGAACGTCTTGCCGAGCATCACGAAGCCGCCGGTCTCCGGGTCGAGGGCGCCGAGATGCAGGTTGGACAGCCGGCCCCGGCGCCGTCCGCTGCCCCACTCGGCGGCCAGCACGACCAGGTCGAGCGTGTGCCGCGGCTTCACCTTGACCCAGCCCGCCCCCCGGCGGCCCGCGGCGTAAGGGGTGCGCAGCGACTTCACCACGACGCCCTCGTGGCCCCGCCGTACGGCGTCGCCGAAGAACGCCTCGGCCTCGTCGGCGTCGGCCGTGACGAGCCGGGGGGTGATCAGCTCGGGTGGGACCGCGGCCTCCAGCGCGGCGTGCCGCTCCTCGTCGGGCAGGTCGAGCAGGTCGGCGCCGCCCACGCGCAGCGCGTCGAAGAAGAAGACGGTCAGCGGCACGGTCGCGCGCAGCGACGCGACGTCGGTCCTGCTGGCCACCCGGCCCGAGGTGACCTGGAACGGCTCGGGGCGGCCGTCCGGGCGCAGCGCGATGACCTCGCCGTCGAGCACGAGATCGGTCCCCGGCAGGCCGAGCACGGCCTCCACCAGTTCGGGGACCTGGGCGGTGATGTCGTCGAGCGTCCGGGTGAAGACGGCCACCCGGTCGCCGGAGCGGTGGGCCTGGACCCGCACGCCGTCGAGCTTCCACTCCACCGCGGCAGGGGCGCCGGCCTTCTCCAGAGCGGCGGTCACGCTGGGCGCGCTCTGCGCGAGCATCGGCGCCACCGCACGGCCGACCTCCAGGTGGAACGCCTTCAGCTCGGCGACGCCGCCGCGCAGCGCGGCGGCGCCCACGGCGGGCAGCGAGCCGCGCAGGGTCAGGGCCCGGCGCACCTCTGCGGCGGGCACGTCGGCCGACATGGCGATCGCCTCGACCATCACCCCGTTGAGCGCTCCCTGGCGCAGCTCGCCCGTCAGCAGCCGGTGCAGGAACGACTGCTCCTGGCGGGTGAGGGCGCCGAACAGCTCGCCCAGCAGATCGCGGCGCGCGGCCTGCGAGCCGGCGCCGGACTGGGACTTGACGCGTTCGAGCAGCTCGTCGACCCGGGTCAGGGTCGCCGTGGCGATCTGACGCGGCTCGGGAAGATCGGACAGGCTCCGCCAGCCCACTCCGATCTGGCGCTGCGGCAGCTCACCCGACAGGTACGCGATGGCGATCTCGGCCTCGTCCTGTCCCACCCTGCCGAGCAGCTCGGCGAGGTGCCTGATCTTGGCGAGCCGAGCAGAGTCCGCGGCGACGGCCGCGGAGGTCCTGGCCAGGTCGATCAGCAGCACACCGTAATCCTGCCTCACCACGAGGGGGGCTGCACAGGCCGGGGGCTAGGGCACGTCCGGGCGGCCTAGCTGTAGTTGCGCAGATCCGGCCATAGCTCGCGCCAGGGACGGACGGGGTCATGGCAGATGGTGATCGGCACGCCCTGCTCCTCACCCGGCATCCCGCTCAGCCTGCCCGCCGGGGCGCAACGGGCGAACACGGTGCCGAGCCCGGCCGGCGGGTAGCCGACGGACACGACCACCCGGGTTCCCTCCGGGGGCGGTCCCCACCACCACAGCTCGTTGTGGCCGCTGTACACCCGGGGCAGCCCGAACTCGGCCGCCCAGCGGCGCAGCGCGCCGGCCTCGCCGTAGTTCACCGCGAGCAGCACCGCCCCGGCGCGATCCTCGGCGGGCAGGCCCCGAACCACCGCGGCCGTCTGCGCCGCCACGTCGCGCATGCCCACGGACTCACGGGCCACCTCGTTGACGGCGGCCACCGGTGTCTCCCCGAGCGACGCGGCAGGCACGACCGGCAGCGCCACCACGATCGAGGTCACGCCGCCCACCGCCAGTGCCGCGACCGTGGCCTTCCGCCAGCGCCACCCGGCCGCGCTGACGCAGCCGGCCGCGAGCAGGTAGAGCAGGAACCCGCCCGTGTAGTCGGGCCTGCCGCCCGAGTAGAGGATCAGCGCGCAGGCCACGGGATAGGCGATGGCGAGCGAGCGGACCGGCCGGTTCCGCCACAGCCGCAGCCACCCGGCCGCGCACAGCACCGCCTGTACGGGCCCGAGCAGCACGAGCTGAAGGGGGACGAAGGCGGCGCGGTTGTCCGAGCCCTCGTCGATCCGCAGCGCCTCGGCCATCTGGAGCTGCGGCCAGTCGTGCGTGACCTGGTAGACCAGGTTGGGCGAGGCGATGGCCAGGGCCAGGAGGGCGCCGATCCAGAGCCGCCGGTCCCGCAGCACCTCGCGTGGACCGGCCACGAGGATGCCCAGGCCGACGCCGCCCAGCAGCACCACGATGAGGTCACGGTTGTACGCCGCGATCCCGCAGAGCACTCCCATCCAGAGCCAGCAGCGTCCGTCCCTCCTGAGCAACACCCGGAGCAGGCACAACGTGACCGCGCTCCACAGGAGGAGGTCGGGGGTGAGGGTGAGCAGCGAGTGCCCGGCGAGGAGAGGGAGCACGGAGGTGGCGGTCGCCGCCGCGGCGAGGATCTGGGCCGCGCGGCCGCCGCCCAGTTCGCGGGCGGCCAGCGCGACGAGCACGATCAGAGCTCCGGTGCACAGGGCGGGGAAGATCCGCAGTGCGACGACCGTGTCCCCGAAGACCGCCGTGGACAGCCGGGCGATGATCGGCGTCATCGGCGGAGTGTCGAAGTAACCGAGCCGCGGCCGTTCACCCAGCATGCGGAAGTACAGCTCGTCGCGGTGGTACCCGTACCACGGGCTCACCGCGAGGAGCACGGCCACGGTCGCCGCGGCGATGACGATCACGGCCCGGGGCAGCGCGGTGAGTGGTGCGGTGAGCGGCCCGCCCGCCGGCTCCCCTCGGCGGGCCGCCTGCGCGCCCGCGGTCGCCTTGCCGTCCGCGGTCACGCCGGCCTCCCGGACGCCGGCGTGCGCGACGGGGCGCTTGCGGGCGCGTGCTTCGGAGGGTGGTCGTCCACGCGGCCATCATCCTCGAAGCGCTCCGGATCGCCTACCCCCCAATCCGGAGCGCCGGCGGCGCCCCGCGTCCGCTCAGGCGACGCCGAGCAGGTCGACGACGAAGATGAGCGTCTCACCGGGCTTGATGAGGGCGCCCGCGCCGCGGTTGCCGTACCCGAGGTGCGGGGGGATGGTCAGGCGGCGCCGTCCGCCGACCTTCATGCCGGCCACGCCGCGGTCCCAGCCGGCGATGACCCGGCCGCCGCCGAGCGGGAACTGGAACGGCTGGCCGCGGTTCCAGGACGCGTCGAACTCCTCACCCGTGGAGAACGCCACCCCGACGTAGTGGACGGTCACGTTCTGGCCGGGCTTGGCCTCCGGCCCGTCTCCTTCGACGAGGTCCACGATCTCCAGGTCCGCGGGCGGCGCGCCGTCGGGAAAGTCGATCTCGGGCTTCTCCAGTGCCACGTGGGCCTCCTGTTCTTAGAGCGCCGGAAGTTCCGACCGGCTGACTCTACCGGGGACGGCCGGCACGACGACGCCTTCCCCATGCGGTGCGGGGAAGGCGTCGTGGCTTGCGTGGACGACGGAAGGGACGGTGGAAGGAGGGCTCAGAGGCGGGGGCCGCGCGAGGCGCCGGTCCGGCCGGCGTCGCCCGCCTCCTCGGCCCGAGCCTCCTCGGCCCTGATCTCGTCGGCCCTGATCTCGTCTGCCCGGGATCCGGGCTCCGGGTAGGCGGTGGCCTGCGGCGCCGTGTCGCCCCCGATCACCGGCGACGCGGTGACCGGCGACGCGGTGGCGGGACCGGCCGACGGCGGGCGCTCGACGACCACGGTGTCGGCCGGCTGCACGCCGCCCTGCAGCAGCGCCTGGGCCTGGTCGAGCATGGGCGAGGCCACCAGCACGTCGTAGCGCCCGGCGACGATGGAGCTCCGGGACGAGAAGTCGCGCGTCCCGCCGGTGAAGGCGTGGCTCGTGAAGCCGAAGGCGGCCCCGGCGATGGCGCCCCACAGGATCGACCAGAGCACCAGCCCGATGAACGAGGTCGTGGTCGAGGTGAACAGCCCCAGGAACAGGCCGACGACGAGTCCGAACACCGCACCGGTGATCAGGCCCGACAGCGCGGCCCTGCCGTTGGTGAGCCGCCCGGTGACGGTCTCCTCCAGGCGCAGGTCGCTGCCGACGATCGCGCTGTTCTCCACCGGGAACCCGGCGTCGGACAGGGTGTCGACGGCGCGCTGCGCAGCCGTGTAGTTGTCATAGCTGACCAGCAGCCGTCTGTCGGCCGCCGGGCTGACCGGCCCTCCGGCCGGGGAGTACTGCATGATCGCCTCCGCGGGGTAGTGCGGTCGGTACACGGACGCACTACCCCGGCAGAGCCCGATATTCCTGTTCCGAGCAGGAACGGTCACCAACTCTGATGCAGCGGCATGCCCTCGCTGTAGCCGGAGGCGCTCTGCACGCCGACCACGGCCCGTTCGTGGAACTCCTCGATCGTCGCGGCGCCCGCGTACGTGCAGGAGGAGCGCAGACCGGCCACGATGGCGTCGATCTGGTCCTCCACGCTGGGCCGCGCCGGGTCGAGGTACATCCGCGACGTCGAGATGCCCTCCTCGAACAGCGCCTTGCGCGCCCTCTCGAACGGCGTGTCGTCGGCGGTGCGCAGCCGTACGGCGCGGGCCGAGGCCATGCCGAAGTTCTCCTTGTACTTCCGGCCGTCGGGGGCGGTGCGGGTGTCGCCGGGAGACTCGTACGTGCCGGCGAACCACGAGCCGATCATGACGTTGGAGGCTCCGGCGGCGAGCGCCAGCGCGACGTCGCGGGGGTGGCGGACGCCGCCGTCGGCCCACGCGTGCCTGCCCAGGCGGCGTGCCTCGGCCGCGCACTCCAGCACGGCGGAGAACTGCGGCCGTCCCACGCCGGTCATCATCCGGGTCGTGCACATCGCGCCCGGGCCAACGCCGACCTTGACGATGTCGGCGCCGGCGTCGACGAGGTCGCGTACGCCCTCCGCGGTGACGACGTTGCCCGCCGCGACCGGCACGGAGGGCTCCAGCGCCCGTACGGCACGCAACGCTGAGATCATCTTCTCCTGGTGGCCGTGCGCCGTGTCGACCACGAGCAGGTCGACGCCGGCGTCGAGCAGTTCCTTGGACTTGGCGGCCACGTCGCCGTTCACCCCGACCGCCGCCGCGACGCGCAGCCTGCCGCGCGCGTCCACGGCGGGCTGGTAGAGCGTGGCGCGCAGCGCCCCGGTGCGGGTGAGGATGCCGACCAGGCGGCCGTCCTCGTCCACCACGGGCGCCAGCCGGTGGCGGCCCTCGTGCAGCGCGTCGAACGCGGCCTGCGGATCGACGCCGCGCGGCAGCGTCTGCGGTGAGGCGGTCATGACCTGGGCGAGCTGGGTGAACATGTCGACGCCGTGGCAGTCGGCCTCGGTCACCACACCGACCGGCCGCTTCTCCCAGTCCACGACGATGACCGCGCCGTGCGCGCGTTTGGGCAGCAGGGTGAGCGCCTCGCCCACCGTGTCGTGCGGGGTGAGCGTGATGGCGGTGTCGTGGACGAGGTCGCGGCTCTTCACGAACTCGATGACGTCGGCCACCACGTCGATCGGGATGTCCTGGGGGATCACGGTGATGCCGCCGCGCCTTGCGACGGTCTCGGCCATGCGGCGGCCCGCGACGGCGGTCATGTTGGCGACGACGACGGGGATCGTGGTGCCGGTTCCGTCGCCGGTGGACAGGTCCACCGCGAGGCGCGACCCCACGGAGGACAGGGACGGCACCATGAAGACATCGCTGTACGTGAGATCGTAGGGCGGCGTCACATCATTGAGGAATCGCACATTTGTCCAGCCTACGTTGTGAGCGGGTCATACCGGCATTACCGGCCGCCGCCGGACCCGACCCGGACACGGGATACATTGACCTCGCCTGAGAGGAGAGCACGTGATCATCGTTGACCGTCCGGAGACGCTCGTCGTCGGCTACGTCGTGCGGACGACCAACGCGGCGGAGGCGGACCCGGCCCGCGCCCAGTTGCCGGGCCTGTGGGCACGAGCCGGAGCGCCCGGAGCCTTCGCGCACGTGCCGGGCCGGGTCGACGAGAACCTGTACGCCGTGCTGACGGACTACGAGAGCGACCACAACGGCGCCTACACCCAGATCGTCGGCGTGGCCGTGCGCACGGCGGCGCGGCTGCCCGAGGGCATGGTCGCGGTGCGGGTGCCCGGCGTGCCCGCGCTGCTGTTCGAGGCGCGGGGGCCGATGCCGGGGGCGCTCGCCGACGCCTGGCAGCAGGCGTGGAAGCACTCGGAGTCCGGGTACGCACCGCCTCGCGCCTTCACCACGGACCTGGAGATCCACCACCCCGGTGGCGTCGACCTCTACGTGGCCACGCTTCCGTCGTTCGGGGACCCGACCGGGCCCATCCCGCCGGTTCAGGCCACGCCCGCCTGACCGCCCTCGTCCTCCTCGTCCGGCGGCGGGTCGGGGTCCAGGTCCACCTCTGTCGATGAGACCGCTCAGGGAGTCCAGAGGGGCTCGGGGGTCTCGAAGCCGACCGGGTCGCCCCACTGGTTGCGGAACGACACCTCGTGGGCGGGCCGGCGCGGGGCCACGCCCCATCGGCCGGTCGGGTAGCCGAAGGTGACCATGCACGCCACCTGCCAGCCCTTGCCCTCGGGCACGCCGAGGATCCGCATCGTCTCCGCGCCGTGGAACAGCCCGAGCACGGAGGTCAGCGCGCTGCCCACGCCGAAGGCCCGGGCGGCGAGCTGGGCGCTCCACACCGACGGATAGATGGAGCCGCCACCGGGGTCGTTGCGGATGAAGGCGAACATCAGCAGGGGATAGGACTCGAAGTTGTCGGCCAGATGCCGGGCCGAGCGCAGCACGTTGAGGGTGCGGGTGTCGCCGGTCGCCTCGGCCCGCTCGCGCATCGGCTTGTAGTGCCCCTCGAACAGGGTGCCGAGCGCGTCCCGGTACAACGGCCCCAGCCTGGCCTTCACCTCCTGGTCGTCCACCAGCAGGAACCGCCAGCCCTGGGTGTTGCCGGCGCTGGGGGCGCGGACGGCGGCGTCCAGGATGCGTTCCTGCACCTCCATCGGGATCGGGTCGGGCTTGACCCGCCGCATGGCACGGGTCGTGTAGAGCGCTTCGAACAGGTCCATGTGCGGAGACTCCTCGTCCTGTCGGATCGGTCAGGCGAGCACGCCGGCGGCGCGCAGGGCCTTCGCCTCGTCGTCGGGCAGGCCCCAGGAGCTCAGGTCCCGCAGCCGGGTGGCCGGGGACAGGTCGCCGCGCGGCACGCCGGCCAGCCGGGGCGCGGGCGCGGCCTGCGGCACCCCGCCGACCTCCACGAACGTGCCGCGCGCCCGGTTGTGCGGGTGCCCGGGGGCCTCACGCGGGTCGAGCACCGGGGACACGCAGGCGTCGGAGCCCTCGAAGACCGCCTCCCACTCGGCCCGCGTACGCGACAGGAACGCCTCGGTCAGCCGCTGCCTGATGGCCGGCCAGTTCGCCCGGTCTCCGCGGTCGGGCATGTCGCCGATGCCCATCCGGGTGAGCATCTCCGCCCAGAACTGCGGCTCCAGCGCGCCCACGGCGAGAAAGCCGCCGTCGGCCGTCTCGTAGGTGTCGTACATGGGGGCGCCGGTGTCGAGGAGGTTGGTGCCGCGCGGGCCCCAGTGACCACCGTGCAGCGCGCCGTAGAACATCGACAGCAGCAGCGCCGCGCCGTCGACCATGGCCGCGTCGACCACCCGGCCGCGGCCGGTGCGCTCCCGCTCCAGCAGGGCCAGCAGCACGCCGTAGGCCAGCATGAGCCCGCCGCCGGCGAAGTCTCCCAGGATGTTGACCGGTGGCGTAGGCTTGCCGCCCTCGCGGCCCAGCATCGACAGGGCCCCCGAGATCGCGATGTAGTCGATGTCGTGCCCGGCGGTCGTGGCCAGCGGGCCGTCCTGGCCCCAGCCGGTCATCCTGCCGTAGACCAGCCGCCCGTTCACGGCGTGGAGGTCGGCGGGCCCGATCCCGAGCCGCTCCGCGACCCCGGGCCGGAACACCTCGATCACCACGTCGGCCCGCTCGGCCAGCCGCCTGAACGCGGCGACGCCCTCGGGCGACTTCAGGTCGAGGCCGATCGTGCGCTTGCCGCGGTCCATCACCTCGCGGCTGGGGGCGTCGCTCACGGCCTTCACCCGGTCGATCCGCAGCACCTCCGCACCGTGGTCGGCGAGCATCATCCCGGCGAAGGGCCCGGGGGCGAGGCCGGCCAGCTCCAGCACGCGGATTCCCGCAAGCGGTCCGCGAGACTCGTCCATGAGAACCCTCCTCGATGCGGCGGCACTTCACGCGACAGTAGAACATGTTTCTGGAGACGTGCGAGACTGCGCCGGTGACGTGGAATGTTCTCGCGCTGCCCCCGCTCCCCGAGGACGCGGTGCGCGGCCTGCTCGCCGAACTCGACGGCCGCGCCGACGTGCGCGTCCCCGCCCGGCGCGACCGCGAGTCGCTGCTGGAGGCGCTGCCGGACGCCGAGATCGTCGTCGGCGACTGGAGCGGCGCCCTTGCCCTCGACGCGCAGGCCGTACGGCTGGCGCCGCGCCTGGCGTTCGTGCAGCAGCCGTCCGTCGGCGTGGACGGACACGACCTGGAGGCGCTGGCCCGCGCCGGGGTGCCCCTCGCCAACACCGCCGGGGTGAACGCCGCCGCGGTCGCCGAATGGTGCCTGGCCGCCGCGCTGGCGCTGCTGCGCCACCTCGCGGACGGCGACAGGGACATGCGGGCGGGAGAGTGGCCGCAGTTCGCCTACCAGCGCCGCGAGCTCGCCGGGTGCCGCGTCGGGGTGGCCGGCTTCGGGCCGATCGGCGCGGCCTGCGCCCGCATGTTCGGCGCGCTCGGCTGCCGGGTCTCCTACTGGTCGCGCACGCCGAAGCCCGAGTCGTACGGCGCGGCCTACCTGGACCTGGACGCGCTGGCCGCGGGCAGCGACGTGCTTGTCCTCGCCGTGCCGCTCGCGCCGGAGACCCGCGGGCTGATCGACGCCGCCGTGATCGAGCGGATGCCCAGGGGGTCGGTGCTGGTCAACGCCGCTCGCGGCGGGGTGGTGGACCAGGCGGCGCTGCTGGCCGCGCTGGAGTCCGGCCACCTCGCCGGCGCGGCGCTCGACGTGTACGACAGCGAGCCCCCGCCGCCGGACGACCCGCTGCGCTCCTGCCCGCGGGTCCTGCTGTCGCCGCACGCCGCCGGGGTGACGCCAGAGGCGACCACGCGGCTGATCCGGTGCGTGCTGGACAATCTCGCCGCGGCGATGGACGGCCGTCCCGTCGTCAACGTGGTGAACGGCGCCGGCCCGCTCGTCCGCCGGCGTCCGCCCAGGTCATGACGGTTCGGATGGTTACCCGAGGGGCGGGGGAGGCGATGGAGAAGAGCAGGATACGATCTACGCCGCGGGCCGCCGTGAGAACACCGGATAGTTTTCGCGGGCGTAACGTGTCTACTCTGGTCTGCGTTCCCCTCCGGGGATAGCGTGCCAAGAAAGCGATCTCTACGATCCAATGGGGGTGGTGTCATGCCAGAGCGCACGGCCAGTATGACCGCCCATAGCCAGGCCGTCGAGCGGATCAGGGACTCCTACGCGGCCATCCCCGGGGACGCCGCTCCCCGGCTGGCCAAGGCCACGACCAACCTGTTCCGCTTCCGTACGCCGGCCAAGACGGCGACGCTGTCCGCCCGCGACCTGGACCAGGTCATCCACGTGGACCCGGTGACCATGACGGCCGAGGTCCAGGGCATGACGACGTACGAGAACCTCGTGGACGCGACGCTGCCGCACGGGCTCATGCCGTACGTCGTGCCGCAGCTCAAGACGATCACGCTGGGCGGCGCCGTCACCGGTCTCGGCATCGAGTCGACGAGCTTCAAGGACGGCCTGCCGCACGAGTCGGTCGAGGAACTGGAGATCCTCACCGGCGACGGGCGGATCCTGGTGGCCAGGCCCGACAACGAGCACGCGGACCTGTTCCGCGCGTTCCCCAACTCCTACGGCACGCTCGGCTACGCCCTGCGGATCCGGATCAAGCTGGCGCGGGTGAAACCGTACGTCAAGCTGACGCACATCCGCTTCAGCGACGCCGCCAAGTGCATGCTCGCCATGCAGGAGATCTGCGAGAGCCGCGAGCACGACGGCGAGCAGGTCGACTTCGTCGACGGCACGTTCTTCGGCCCGGACGAGCTGTACGTCACGGTGGGCTCGTTCTCCGACCGGGCGCCCTACACGTCCGACTACACCGGCATGCGGATCTACTACCAGTCGATCCGCAGCCGCGTCCGCGACTGGCTGACGGTGCGCGACTACCTGTGGCGCTGGGACACCGACTGGTTCTGGTGTTCGCGCGCCTTCGGCGTGCAGCAGCCGCTGGTCCGCTCGCTCCTGCCGCGCCGCTACCTGCGGTCGGACGTCTACCGCAAGCTCGTCGGCCTCGACCAGAGGTACGGCGTCACCGCCCGCATCGACCGCTGGCGGAACAACCCTGTGCACGAGTCGGTGATCCAGGACGTCGAGGTGCCCGTCGAGCACGGCGCCGAGTTCCTGGAGGTCTTCCACGACGAGGTCGGCATGACCCCGGTGTGGATGTGCCCGCTCAAGGCGAGCGGCCAGTGGTCGCTCTACCCCCTGGAGCCTGACCGGCTGTACGTGAACTTCGGTTTCTGGGGCATGGTGCCGCTGCCGCGCGGTCAGTACGACGGGTACTACAACAGGCTCGTCGAGCGGGCGGTGCATGCGCTCGACGGCCACAAGTCGCTGTACTCCACCTCTTTCTATGAGCGGGAGGAGTTCTGGCGGCTCTACAACGGAGACGCCTACTGGCCGGTCAAACGCGCCTACGACCCAGGTGGCCGGCTGCTTGACCTCTATGACAAGTGCGTCAGGGGCAGGTAGGCGTCGAAACGTCGGGAGAGGTGCAATGACTCTTGCGGAGATCTTTGAGAAGATCGTCGGTCCTGACGCGGGCGTCGAGTTCGTCGCCTACGACGGAAGCAAGGCCGGGTCCTCGGGGGCGGACGTCCGCATCGAGGTGAAGTCGCCGGCGGCGGTGGCCTACCTCGCGCAGGCGCCGGGGGAGCTCGGCCTCGCCCGCGCGTACATCTCCGGGCATATCGACGTGCACGGTGACATGTACACCCTGCTCGACCGGATGTGGTCGCTGACCATCAACGACCTGCCGCTCAGCGAGAAGATCGCGGCGGTGCGCGCGCTCGGGATCAAGCCGCTGCTGATGCGCGTCCAGCCGCCGCCGCAGGAGGCGCGGCAGAGCACGCTGGCCAAGCTGGGCAGCCGGCACGCCAAGCAGCGCGACGCCGAGGTGATCCACCATCACTACGACGTGTCCAACCGGTTCTACGAGTGGGTGCTCGGCCCCTCCATGGCGTACACCTGCGCGACGTTCCCCCGGCCGGACGCGACGCTGGAGGAGGCGCAGTACACGAAGTTCGACCTGGTCGCCAAGAAGCTCGACCTCAAGCCCGGCATGCGCCTGCTCGACGTCGGCTGCGGCTGGGGTGGCATGGTCATGCACGCGGCCAAGGAGTACGGGGTCAAGGGACTCGGCGTCACGCTGTCGCGCCAGCAGGCCGAGTGGGCGCAGAAGGCCATCGCGGAGGCCGGACTGTCGGAGCTCTGCGAGGTCCGGCACATGGATTACCGTGACGTCGCGGAAACCGGTTTCGACCGGGTCAGCTCGATCGGCCTCACCGAGCACATCGGCAAGGACAACCTCCCCTCCTACTTCTCCTTCCTCTACGGCAAGCTCAAGCCGGGCGGGCGCCTGCTCAACCACTGCATCACCCGCCCGACCAGCACGGAGAAGAGCCTGAACAAGGGCGGCTTCATCAACCGCTACGTCTTCCCCGACGGCGAACTGGAGTCGGTCGGCCACCTGATCCGCCAGATGGAGGACACCGGGTTCGAGGTCCGCCACGAGGAGAACCTGCGCGAGCACTACGCGCTGACGCTCCGCGAGTGGTGCAAGAACCTCGACGCCCACTGGGACGAGGCGGTCGAGGAGGTCGGCCAGGGCACCGCCAGGGTCTGGCGGCTCTACATGGCCGGCTGCGTCGTCGGGTTCGAACGCAACAAGGTGCAGCTCCACCAGGTGCTCGGTGTCCGGCTCGACGAGGGACGGTCGTACGTCGCGCTGCGCCCGTCCCTCGACTGGCCGTGACGCCGGAGGGCGTGTCCCCTACCGCAGCTCGCGCTTGAGGATCTTGCCGGTGGCGGTCATCGGCAGGGACTCGCGGAACTCCACGATCCGCGGGTACTTGTAGGCCGCCATCGTCTCCCGGCACCAGGTCACCAGTTCCTCCTCGGTGGTCGTGGCGCCGGGCTCGCGGATCACGTACGCCTTGATCTCCTCGCCGTGGGAGTCGTGGGGGACCCCGACGACCGCGGCGAGCGAGACGGCCGGGTGGGTCATGAGGACCTCCTCGACCTCCCGGGGATACACGTTGAACCCGCCCCTGATGATCATGTCCTTGGCCCGGTCGACGATGAAGTAGTAGCCGTCCTCGTCGCGGCGGGCCATGTCGCCGGTGCGGAACCAGCCGTCCTTCATCACCTCGGCGGTCGCCTCGGGCCGGTTGTAGTAGCCCTTCATGACGTTGTGCCCGCGGATGGCGATCTCGCCGACGTCGTCGGCCGTGTTCCAGCCGGCGTCGACCAGCTTCATCTCCACGCCCCATACGGGGGTGCCGATCGAGCCGGCCTTGGCGGGCCTGCCCGGCTGGTTGAACGACGCGACCGGCGAGGTCTCCGAAAGGCCGTAGCCCTCCAGGACGTCCACGCCGAACGTGGCGCTGAAGTCCTTGATCACCTCCACGGGCAGCGCGGCGCCGCCGGAGGCCGCCGTGACCAGCGACGTCGGCGCCTCGGCCGCCCCGGTCCGCACCGCGGTGAGCATCGCCCAGTACATCGTCGGCACCCCGGCGAACAGCGTGACCTCCTCCCGCCTCATCAGCGTGAGGGCCTCGACCGGCTCGAAGCGCGGAATCAGCACGAGCGTGCCGCGCCGCCGGAAGCCGGCGTTCATCAGCACGGTCTGGCCGAAGGAGTGGAAGAGCGGCAGCGCGACGAGAGAGACGTTCCGGTCCAGCCTGGGGAACATCTCGTCGCTGACGATGGCGTTCATGATCATGTTCTGGTGGCTGAGCTCGGCGCCCTTCGGCTGGCCGGTGGTGCCGCTCGTGTAGAGGATCACCGCCGTGTCCCCGGGGGACGTCTGCACGGTCTCGAACTCGCCTGGCATCCCGTCGAGGGCGGCCCAGAGCGTCTCGCCCAATTCGGACTCGGTGGCGAACGCCGTGGCCGGCAGCACGAAGAAGTGGTCGGTCACCCCGGTCTCGGCGAAGGCCGCCCGGCCGCGTTCGCCGAGCGGCAGCTCGGGTGTGCCCTCGAAGCAGAAGAAGGCCTTGGCGTCGGAGTCGTCGAGGTGGTAGGCGATCTCCCTGGCCTGCAGCAGCACGTTCAGCGGGACGACGGTGGCTCCCGCCTTGAGGATCCCGTAGTAGACGAACGGGAAGTACGGCAGGTTGGGGCAGGCCAGCGCCACCTTGTCACCCCTGCCGATGCCCCGCGCGACCAGCAGGTTCGCCACCTGGTTGGCGATGGTGTCGACGAGCGAGTAGGGCAGGCGGAGGTCTCCGAAGACGACCGCTGTCGCGTCGGGCGTGTCTCGCGCGCTGTCTTCCAGCACGACGGCCAGGTTGAGCATCTGCCGCTCCCTCTTCTATCGGACCCTCGGTCCATACCAACCGGTAGGTACCTCAGCGTAACGGCTCGGGGAGCCGATTTTGAGGGTCCGGTCACAGGGGCGTTCCCGGCCTTTGACACGGACGACGACGGCGTCCGGCACACGCGCCACCGCCGCTGAGCGTCGGCCTCAGTGGGCGTACTCGTCGCGGCGCCGCAGCATGGCCGCCAGCATCAACGGGAACATCGCGACATGGGCCGCGACCATCAGGGCCATGCCGTCGATCAGGCCCAGCCACAGGAGCGGAAACAACGGCACGACCGGGGCGAACATCGCCCCGCACATCTCCAGGACCGGAGCCCAGGCATGTCCGCGCACGCGCATCCAGAGTGCCATGCCGGCCGACATGTCGAACGCCATCAGCAGATAGGCGAGCTCGGGAGCGCGGGCGTACGAGGGCGCCATGCCCGTCGCGGACCACAGCAGGCCTAGCGCGAACATCCCCGCGAACATCGCGACCACCATCTCGAGGTAGTGCAGGGCGAAACGACCCCATCGCCGTGTGACGGGACGGTGACCGGTGTGCCTTTCAGGCGTGGTGTGAGTCATGGTCCAACAGTCCGGGCGGTCCGCGGCCGCGCCAAGGAGAGAGACGGGGACGGGTCCGAAATCTTGGGCTCTCCGTCCATCCGGCCTAGAGTCATGGTCATGACCCAACGGCGCATGGTCGTGGTCGGGTATCACGCGGCGGAACTCGTGGACATCGCGTGCGTGACGTCGAGCCTGATCATGGCGAACGCTCACGGCGCGTCCCCGAGCTACGACGTGTGCCTGGCCACCCCGTCGGGTCTGCCCGTCACCTGCGGCAGCGGGTTGACACTACAAGGGCAGCAGGCGCTCGAACGCGTCACGGGGCCGCTGGACACGCTTGTCGTCTCCGGGGGAATCGGGCACGAGGAGGCGGCGGCCAACCGGGTCATCGTCGGGCACGTCCGGCGGCTGGCACGGGAGAGCCGCCGCGTCGCGTCGGTGTGCACGGGCGCGGCGGTGCTGGCCGCCGCCGGCCTGCTCGACGGGCGGCGCGCCACCACGCACTGGCAGTTCGCGCGCGCGCTCGCCGCACGCCACCCGGAGATCGACGTCGACTCCCGCCCGATCTTCATCCGCGACGGCAATGTCACCACCGCCGCCGGCGTCACGAGCGCACTGGACGTCACGCTCGCCTTCATCGAGGAGGACCACGGCCCGGCCCTCGCCAGGCAGGTGGCCCGCAACCTGGTGACCTACCTGCAACGCCCCGGCAACCAGGCGCAGATGAGCATGTTCACCGAGGGCCCGCCGCCCGGCGACGGCCTGGTCAAGCGGATCGTCGACCATGCCACCGGCCGTCCCGACGCCGACCTGTCCACCGCCGCCCTGGCGGCTGGCGCGGGTGTGAGCGAGCGCCACCTGACCCGGCTGTTCCTCAAGCACACGGGCCAGACGCCGGGCCGGTTCGTGCGCCGGGCCCGCGCCGAGGCCGCCGCCCACCTGCTCGTCTCCACGTCGCTGCCGATGACCGCGATCGCGGCCCGCTGCGGCTTCGGGACGGCCGAGGCCCTCCGTCAGGCGTTCGTCGACCTGTACGGAGTCCCGCCTTCGCGCTACCGCTCGACGCAGGCGACCGCGTTGCCGTCCGCCTTCACAAACGACAAGTGACGATTCTGTCGGTGCCGGCTGCGATGGTGGCGGAGTGGTCTACTTCGTCTACCGATGCGTCTACGAGGGGCCGTCCGGCCGGCTCGTGCGGCACTTCCCCGACGCCACCGTGCTCGACTGGTTCCGCAGAGTGTGGGACGACGCCGCGTCGCAGGACGCGTACAAGTGGGTGGAGCGCGAACTCGGCGCGAACGTTCACGGTCTGCACACCATCTTCGAGACCGGGCTGCCGGCCCCCCGCACGCATGGCGAGTTGCGCCGGATGCTCAAGGAACATCTGTACGTCGAACGGACGCTGCGGGTGGACCGGCACAGCGTGCGGGTGCTCACCGACGACGACGACGTCGAACTGGCGTACTTCTTCGTGGACGACCACGTGGTGGCGGATGAACCCGACTGCTGGGCCTACCTCGTGCACGAGAGCTGGGACCTGCCCGCGGACGCGCCACCGCACGTGCGTACGTTCACGCCTCCGGTCCCGGTCGACGTCGTCAGCCCCGCACCGCCCGGCGGGGAGGGCGTGACGTGGGCCGTCATACTCACTCACCACGCGACCGCGAACAGCGTAGGAGGCAGGTACCCGAAGGCGTTGCAGGGCGTGCGCCTGCCAGGGCTCGCGGCGGCCCTGCGCGCGGCGGATGCCCATGAGCTGTCCGGCGAGTTGTGTGCCCTGCGCGCGTTGATCGCCCCCGGCGAGAGGGAGATCGCGTCCGCACTGGAGTGCTGCAACCGCTGGGGGCCTCTGGAGGAGTGGCTGCCCGAGATCAGTCCTCCGCACTCCCAGGCGCACGAACACGCGCTGCGACTGCTGGAGGACTTCGTCCCGGCGGACGGACGTGACCCGGGTCGCACGCTCATCCGATGCGACGGTCACCTGGCCCAGATGGCGATCCACATGGACGAAGCTTTCGGTTATCGGCAGTGGTTCCTCTTCGACGATGTCTGGGCCGCCGCACATCCCGAGATGGCCGCGTCACTGATGCGGTTCGGTGCGCACTGGGATCCGCGCTGCCGGCGCGGGCATGCCCGGTTGACCCACTGTGGCTGAACCGGCGGATGTGGCAGACTGACGACCGAATATGATTCTAGTCACCCGGAAGGGGCCGGCCTCTCCATGACGACACAGCCGATGGGGCCCGCGGAGCGCACGCCGCCCATCACCTCGGCCGCGGACATCGACCTGAACGACTGGAACTTCTGGAGCCGCTCCGATGAGGAGCGGGAACACGCGTTCCGGCTGCTGCGGGACCTGGACAGGCCCGCCTTCTTCCCCGAGCCGATCTTTACCTTCGCCGGCACTCCCCAGGGCCCTGGCTACCACGCGCTCGTCCGGCACGCCGACATCCTGGAGGCGAGCCGCAACCCGGAGGTCTTCTGCTCGGGTGACGGCGGGGCCACCAACATCCCCGACCTGCCCGCGGAGTTCGCCGAGTACTTCGGCTCGATGATCAACATGGACGACCCGCGGCACGCGCGCCTGCGGCGGATCGTCTCGCGCGCCTTCACGCCGAGGATGATCAAACAGTTCGAGTCGGACGTGGACGCCGCCGCGACGCGCATCGTCGACGAACTGCTGGAGACGGGCACCGGCTGCGACTTCGTCACCGAGGTGGCGGCGAAGCTCCCCTTGAAGATCATCTGCGACATGATGGGCATCCCGGAGCGGGACTACCAGTTCGTCTTCGACCGCTCGAACATCGTCCTCGGCGCCACCGACCCCGAGTACGTCAGCGACCGCGAGGACATCGCCCACGCGCTGCTCACCGCGGGGATGGAACTGCAGCAGCTCGTCCAGGACCTGGCCGCGCTCCGGATGGAGACGCCCACCGACGACCTCACCTCGTCCCTGGTCAACGCCAACATCGACGGGGAACGGCTGACCGCGCAGGAGCTCGGCTCGTTCTTCATCCTGCTCGTCGTGGCCGGCAACGAGACCACCCGCAACGCCATCTCGCACGGCATGCGCCTGCTCACGCTCAACCCGGAGCAGCGTCGGCTGTGGCTGGAGGACTTCGAGGGCCGGGCGCCGCGCGCGATCGAGGAGATCGTCCGGCTGGCCGCGCCGGTCAACTACATGCGCCGCAAGGTCACCCGCGACCACGAGATGAACGGCAACCTCTACCACCAGGGCGAGAAGGTCCTGCTGTACTACTGGGCCGCCAACCGCGACGAGCGGGTGTTCGACGACCCCCTGCGCTTCGACATCCGCCGCGACCCCAACCCGCACGTCGGCTTCGGCGGCCCCGGCCCCCACTTCTGCCTCGGCGCGCACCTGGCCCGCCGCGAGATCACCGCGATGTTCCGCGAACTGCTGCGGCGGGTCCCCCAGATAGAGGCGGGCGAGCCGGAACGCCTGCTGTCCAGCTTCATCAACGGCATCAAGCACATGCCGTGTCACTTCTGAGCCGGACGGCCCCCGCGGCGGCGGGTCAGCCCACGGGCTTGATCGACCGGGTGACCGTGTTGATGTCGGGCAGCAGTTCCTTCTTGAGCTCGGGCACGGCCATGTAGACGATCGTGGGCAGGTCCGCCCCGGTGTTCACCACCGAGATCACGACTGTGGTGGTCGCGCCGTCGGCGGTCACCTTGTAGGCGGCCGTGAGGCCGGTGAGGCCGTTGCGCGCCAGGCGCTGCTGGGCGACCTTGGTGACCTTGTTGTCCTTGGGGAACTGGGTCTGCCGCGCACGGAACATCACCGCGCTCACGACCGGGCCCAGGTTGTCGGGAGTGGTGTACTTCACGGCCAGCGACTGCGCCAGCCGGCCCGACATCACGAGGGCGAACTCCTGCTTGCCCGTGGTGGTCATGCCTGCGGGCACGTACTGCCTGCTGGTGAAGCCGTACGACGCCCTGATCTGGGCCGGGTCGGTGTCCGCCTGCCAGGGGCCGCCGAGCCTGGGCAGCGTGATCCGGGCGGCGGTGTCGGTGACGACGCCGATCACGGGGGAGGCCTGGCCCTTGTAGACGGGCAGTCGCGGGACCTGCGCCTGCGGCTTGGCCGTGGCGCCCGTCGCGGCGGGGGAGGGTTTCGCGGACGTCGCGGCCTCGGCCGTGTCCCCTGAGCTGAGCGGCCCGGCGGCGAACGCCCACACGAGCACGCCGACCAGCGCGGCGGCGACCGAGGCCACCAGCGCGTAGAGCCAGACCGGCCGGCCTGGCTCCTCCTCCTCGTACTCGTCGATGGCCCGGTAGTTCTCCCCGAACACCGTGTTCCACAGCTCCTGCTGCCGGTGCGCGGGAGGCGTCTTCGGCCCGCTGATCTGCCCCGCCGTCACGAACGGCCGGTACGGATCCTCCGGCTGCGGCGGCGGCGGGGGCGCGGTGGACATCGGCGGCGCCGAGAGGGGAGGGGCGGACATCGGCGGCGTGGACAGGGGCGGCGTGGACAGGGGCGGCGTGGACAGCGGCGCGGCGGCGGCCTCGGCGAACCCGCGGACCGAGGGGGTGAACGGCGCGGAGGGCTGCGGGCGGTCCTGGCCCCGGTCGCGGCCGTGGCCGTGGCTTTGACCGTGGTTGTGCCCGTGCTGCTGCCCGTGGTTCTGGCCGTGGTTGTGCCCGTGGTTGTGATCGTGGTTCTGCCCGGGGCCCGGCATGCCGTACACGGGCGTGGGCCCGCCGGTCTGCGGGTGGCCGGCGAAGGCGTCAGGGCCGCCGAAGGGCGGGAGCGGCTGCGGGGGAGCCGCGGAGGCGTCCCGGGACTGCTGCGGCGTCCCCTCGACGAAGGACCGGACCGTCGGGGTGAAGGAGGAGGGCGGAGGCACCTCGGGCCAGGCCGGCGGGATCTCCGGCCACGCCGGCTCCCGCTGGTGGTCGCTGCGGTCCGTGGGCACGCTACCTCCCGAGATCATGCCCGAATTGGGGGTGCCTGGCATGATCTCATGCGAGCCGGGGGCTGCCGCAGCGAAACCGCCGAATGCCCCTCGGAACTGCTCACCCGTGGGGTCGGTGGGCGGGTCCTGCATCGGCAGATCGGCGGGCGGAAAAGAGTTGGCCACGTCAGCACAGTAAGGGAATGGACATAAGAGCCAACAACGGAACTATCACCATCGGGTATCGCAGCCTGACAGGCGAGGTCAGCGAGCAAGATCCATCAGCGACCCACGTGCGGTCTGCGCTACCCTTGACAGGCGTGCCGCACCCTGCTGCGCGGACAACCGCCGCACACGCGGGCGTGTGAGAGCGCGGGCCGCCCTCCCGGTCGCGGAGACCGGATCGGCGAGGGGGTGCGACGGGGTTCCGCCCCGGGCGCGCCTTCATCTGTGTGATCCCAGCCGCCTGGCGAGGAGTGGAAGTGGACGAGCCGGTGTACGACCCGCAGGCGCTGCAGGCCAAGTGGCTGCCGCGGTGGGAGGAGTCGAACCCCTTCGCGGCGGTCGAGGACCTCGCGGACACCAGGCCGCGCAAGTACATGCTCGACATGTTCCCCTATCCCTCCGGCGACCTCCACATGGGCCACGGCGAGGTCTTCGCCATCGGCGACGTGGTCGCGCGGTACTGGTTCCAGAAGGGCTACAACGTCCTGCACCCCATCGGGTGGGACTCCTTCGGCCTGCCCGCCGAGAACGCCGCGATCAAGCGCAACGCCCACCCGGCCGAGTGGACGTACGCCAACATCGAGACCCAGGCCAACTCGTTCAAGCGGTACGCCATCTCCTTCGACTGGTCGCGGCGCCTGCACACCAGCGACCCGGAGTACTACCACTGGAACCAGTGGCTGTTCACCCGCTTCTTCGAGCGGGGCCTGGCCTACCGCAAGGGCGGCCTGGTCAACTGGTGCCCGCAGGACCAGACCGTGCTCGCCAACGAGCAGGTCGTGGCGGGCAAGTGCGAGCGGTGCGGGGCCGACGTCGTCCGCCGCGAGCTGACGCAGTGGTACTTCAAGATCACTGACTACGCCGACCGCCTGCTCGACGACATGGCGCAGATCGAGGGCGGCTGGCCGGAGCGCATCCTCACCATGCAGCGCAACTGGATCGGCCGCTCCACCGGAGCCGACGTCCAGTTCCAGATCGAGGGCCGCGACGAGCCCGTCACCGTCTACACCACCCGCCCCGACACGCTGTACGGCGCGACGTTCTTCGTCGTGGCGGCGGACGCCCCGCTGGCGGAGGAGATCGTCGCCCCCGAGCAGGCGGAGGCGCTGGCCGCCTACCGCGCCGAGGTCGCCAAGCTCTCCGACATCGAGCGGCTGTCCACCGAGAAGGAGAAGACCGGCGTCTTCCTGGGCACGTACGCGATCAACCCGGTCAACGGGGAGCGCATCCCGGTCTGGGCGGCCGACTACGTGCTGGCCGACTACGGGCACGGCGCGATCATGGCGGTGCCCGCGCACGACCAGCGCGACCTCGACTTCGCGCTGAGGTTCGGCCTGCCGGTGAAGGTCGTCGTGCACACCGGCCTGGCCGACCCGGGCGAGACCGGTGTCGCCACCCCCGGCGAGGGCACGCTGGTCAACTCGGGCCCGCTGGACGGGCTGACGAAGGCCGAGGCGATCCAGAAGATCATCGAGGTCCTGGAGGAGCGCGGCACCGGCAGGCCGGCGGTCAACTACCGCCTGCGCGACTGGCTGCTGTCGCGCCAGCGGTTCTGGGGCACCCCGATCCCGATCATCCACTGCATGGACTGCGGCGAGGTCCCAGTGCCGGACGACCAGCTCCCGGTCACGCTGCCCGACCTGCGCGGCGCGGCCCTGCAGCCCAAGGGCGTCTCGCCGCTGGCCACGGCCACCGACTGGGTCAACGTTGCGTGCCCCAAGTGCGGCGGCCCCGCCCAGCGGGACACCGACACGATGGACACCTTCGTCGACTCGTCGTGGTACTTCCTGCGCTACTGCGACCCGCACTACACCGGCGGGCCGTTCGACGTCGAGAAGGTCCGCGAGTGGGGCCCGATCGACCAGTACGTCGGCGGCGTCGAGCACGCGGTGCTCCACCTGCTCTACTCGCGGTTCTTCACCAAGGTCCTCTACGACATGGGCATGGTCGGCTTCACCGAGCCGTTCCTGCGCCTGCTCAACCAGGGCCAGGTCATCAACCGCGGCAAGGCGATGTCGAAGTCGCTGGGCAACGGCGTGGACCTGGGCGAGCAGATCGATGCCTTCGGCGTGGACGCCGTCCGGCTGACGATGATCTTCGCCGGGCCGCCGGAGGACGACATCGACTGGGCCGACGTCTCGCCGGCCGCGTCGCAGAAGTTCCTGGCCCGCGCGTTCCGCGTGATGGCGGAGGCAGGCGCGGCGTCCGCTCCTGGGGCCGGCTTCTCCGGCGGCGACGTCGAACTGCGCAAGATCACCCACCGGACCATCGACGAGGTGACCAAGCTCGTAGAGAGCTACCGGTTCAACGTCGCGGTGGCCCGCATGATGGAGCTGACCTCGGCCGCCCGCAAGGCGATCGACGCAGGGCCCGGCGCCGCCGACCCCGCCGTCCGCGAGGCGGCCGAGACCCTGGCGGTCATGCTGTCGCTGGTCGCGCCGTACGTCGCGGAGGAGGGCTGGGAGCGGCTCGGCCACGCGCCGTCGGTCGCGAAGGCGGGCTGGCCGCAGGCCGACCCGGCGCTGCTGGTGCAGGAGTCGGTGACGGCCGTGGTGCAGGTGGCGGGCAAGGTCCGCGACCGGCTGGAGGTCTCCCCTGACATCTCCGAGGCGGACCTGCAGGCCCTCGCCCTGGCGTCGGACAAGGTCCGCCCCTATCTGGACGGTGAACCGCGCAAGGTCATCGTGCGGGCGCCAAAGCTCGTCAACATCGTCCCGTGACGATCGATTGGGCATAAAGTGCCGATGTGGCGAATGGTGCGTACCTGAGATACCCCCACCTGCACGGTGATCTCCTCGCCTTCGTGGCGGACGACGACGTCTGGCTCGCGCCGACGGACGGTGGCAGGGCCTGGCGGTTCACGGCCGACCGGGTCCCTGTCTCCCATCCGCGGTTCTCCTCCGACGGCACCCGCATCGCGTGGACGAGCACCCGCGAGGGCGAGCCCGAGGTCTTCGCCGCCGACCTGGAAGGCGGCGAGGGCGAGCGGCTCACCCACTGGGGCAACGCGATGACAGGCGTGCGCGGCTGGACCGAGGACGGGCACGTGCTGGCCGTCACCGCCGCGGGCCAGAGCTCGCGGTCCCGGCTGTGGGCCCACGCGGTCCCGCCGGACGGCGGCCCCGCGACGGCTCTGCCGTACGGCAGGGTCAGCGAGGCCGCGGTCAGCGGCTCCAGGGTGGCGACCGTCTCGGCGGTGTGGCGCGAGCCGTCGCAGTGGAAGCGTTACCGGGGCGGCACTGCCGCCAAGATCTGGGTGGACGCCACGGGCGACGGCGAGTTCACCCGCCTGTTCGCCGGTAACCCCGCCCAGCACTGGTCGGTCATGTGGCTGGGCGGACGCCTGGCCTTCCTCGCCGACACAGACGGCGACGGCAACCTGTACTCCTGCCTGCCGGACGGCTCCGACCTGCGGCAGCACACCACGCACCGCGGCTTCTACGCACGCCACGCGACGACCGACGGCTCCCGCGTCGTCTACGCGCTCGGCGGCGACCTGTGGCTGCTGGACGGCCTGGACGCCGAGCCGCGCAAGCTGGACATCACCCTGACCGGGCCGCGTCCGGCCAGGGCCACGCGGCCGGTGAGGAACGAGGTCGGCGACTTCGCGCCGGACCGCACCGGCCGGGCCAGCGTCGTGGAGATCCGCGGCACCGCCCACTGGCTCACCCACCGCGACGGCCCCGCGGGCGTGCTGCGCGCCGAGCCCGGAGTCCGGGTGCGGCTGCCACGGCCCCTCGACGAGGCGGGCCGCGCCGTCTGGGTGTCGGACGCGTCCGGCGAGGACGCGCTGGAGATCGGCACGCCAGGCGGTGAGATCCGCACCCTGGCCGCCGGCGGGCTCGGCCGGGTGCTCGACCTGGCCGCCGCGCCGGACGGCAGGCGTGTCGCCGTCGCCACCCACGACGGGCGGCTGCTCGTGGTGGACCTCGACTCGGGGGACGTCCGCGAGCTGGACCGCACCACCCACGGCGACGTGCGGCAGCTGACCTTCTCCCCGGACTCGGCCTGGCTCGCCTGGGCGCACGCCTACCACGACTGGCGCTGCCACCTGAAGCTCGCCCGCGTGGACGGCGGCGCCCCCATCGAGGTGACACCGCCGCGCTTCAACGACCACACGCCTTCCTTCACCGCGGACGGCAGGTATCTGGCCTTCCTGTCGCACCGCACCTTCGACCCGGTCTACGACAGCCACGCCTTCGACCTGTCCTTTCCCGCGAGCTGCCGGCCGTACCTGGTGCCGCTCAAGGCCACCACGCCCTCGCCGTTCGACCCCTCGCCGCGGGGCCGCGGCTTCGGCGAAGAGTCCGACGCCGGCCAGGACGCCCAGCGCGCCAGGAACGCGGAGAACGCGGGCGGGCCCGAGCCGCCCGCGGTGACCGAGGTGGACGTGGACGGGCTCGCGGCGCGGGTGGTGCCGGTGCCGGTGCCGGCCGGTGTCTACTCCAATCTGCGCGCCGCCAAGGGCTGCCTGCTGTGGCTGCGCCATCCGCTCGGTGGCCAGCTCGGCGACGGCACCGATCACGGCGAGCCGGTCCTCGAACGCTACGACCTGGTCAAGCGCAAGCTCGGTGAGCTGGGCGGAGAGTTCGGCGCCTTCGAGGTCAGCGGCGACGGCACGCGCCTGGTGGCCACCTGCGGCCACGGCCTGCGGACCCGCGCCACCGGAGAGGACGACGAGGTCGTCACCATCGACCTCGACCGCGTGGTCGTGACCGTCGACCCGGTCGCCGAGTGGCGGCAGGCGTACCACGAGGCCGGGCGGCTCATGCGAGACCACTTCTGGCGTGCGGACATGAACGGCGTGGACTGGCCGGGCACGCTCGACCGTTACGCGCCCCTCGTGGAGCGGCTGGGCGCCCACTCGGAGCTGATCGACCTGCTCTGGGAGGTGCAGGGCGAGCTGGCCACCTCCCACGCGTACGCGCGGGCCGCCGGGGCCGTCCGGGATGACCGGCGCCTCCAGGGACTGCTCGGCGCCGACCTCGCCAGGGACGAGAACGGGACGTGGCGGATCGAGCGGGTCCTGCCGGGAGAGTCCTCCGACCACGAGGCCCGCTCGCCGCTGCTCGCGCCCGGCGTCGCCGTACGGGAGGGCGACGTGGTCGTGGCTGTGGGCGGGCGCCCGGTGGACCCGCTCCGCGGTCCGCTGCCGCTGCTGGCCGGTACGGCGGGGCACCCGGTGGAGCTGACCATCCGGCCCGGCTCCGGCGGCGAGACCCGCCGGGTCGTCGTCACGCCCGTCCCCGACGAGATGCGGCTGCGCTACCACGACTGGGTGACGGGACGGCGGGCGTTCGTGCGTGAGGCGTCCGGCGGGCGGCTCGGCTACCTGCACGTGCCGGACATGATGTCGGCGGGGTGGGCGCAGTTCCACCGGGACCTGCACGTCGAGATGGGTTTCGACGGGCTCGTCGTGGACGTCCGCGACAACGGCGGCGGGCACGTGTCCGAGCTGGTGCTGGAGAAGCTGCAGCGGCGGGTGACCGGGTGGTCGCTGGGCCGGGGGTACGAGCCCGCGCGCTACCCGGAGGACGCGCCGCGCGGGCCCGTCGTGGCCGTCGCCGACGAGTTCGCCGGGTCGGACGGGGACATCGTCAGCGCCGGGATCAGGAACCGCGGCATCGGGCCGCTCGTGGGCACGCGGACCTGGGGCGGTGTGATCGGCATCGACTCGCGGTACTCACTCGTGGACGGGACCGTCGTCACGCAGCCGCGCTACGCGTTCTGGCTGGAAGGCGAGGGGTGGGGCGTGGAGAACCACGGCGTCGACCCGGACGTCGAGGTCGTCATGACCCCGCAGGACCTGGTCGCGGGGCGGGATCCGCAGCTCGCGCGGGCGGTGGAGCTGGCCTTGGCCGCGCTGGAGGAGAGGCCGCCCGCGAGCCCGCCGGAGATGCCGCCGCCGCGGTGACCGCGGGGGCGTTGACGATCGGTCGCCCTGCGGACAAAATTACGCCCGAGCCACACAACAGTCACATCGATGTAGGCGTGCGGTCAGGGCATGCCGCTACCACCACCGCTCCGGCGGTGGTCTGGGGTGCGCGCCTGATCGGACGGCTCACCGCCGGCGTGCGCCCCTGCGTGGGAGGCACGTCTTGTTCAGACGAATTCTCGGCGGGCTGGCCGCCGCCGCGGCGATGGCGGCGACCGTCCTCGTCGTCACCGGTACGCCGGCGAACGCCGCGGGCACGGGCACCGGGTATCTGCGCACCAGCGGAAACAAGATCGTCGACAGTACCGGCGCGACGGTCCGCCTGACCGGCATCAACTGGTTCGGCATGGAGACCGACAACAAGACCTTCCACGGGCTGTGGGCGAACAACCCGTGGAAGAACCAGATCGACCTGATGGCGAGCCTCGGCTACAACACCATCAGGGTGCCGTTCTCGGACGACGCGCTGAAGCCGGGCGCGCAGGCGACCAGCGTCAACACTTACTCCAACCCCGACCTGATCGGCCTGTCGCCGCTGCAGATCCTCGACAAGGTCGTGGACTACGCGGGTCAGAAGGGCATGCGCATCATCCTCGACCGGCACAGGCCGACCAGCGCCGGCCAGACGGCGCTGTGGTACACCTCCGGCGTCCCCGAGTCGACGTGGATCGACAACTGGAAGGCGCTGGCCCAGCACTACGCCGGCAACACGACCGTGATCGGCGCCGACCTGCACAACGAACCGCACGCCGACGGCACCAACCCGAACGCGACCGGCTCCTGCTGGGGATGCGGCGACCCCGCGCGCGACTGGCGCCTCGCGGCCGAACGGGCGGGCAACGCGATCCTGTCCGTCCAGCCCAACTGGCTGATCTTCGTGGAGGGCGTGAGCTGCCCGAGCGGCGGCCTGTCCAACGTCTGGGACAACGACACCAGCAACGACGAGGACTGCGGCTGGTGGGGTGGCAACCTCACCAAGGCCGGCCAGTTCCCCGTACGGCTGAACGTGGCCAACCGGCTCGTCTACTCGCCGCACGAGTACGCCACGTCGGTCTACCACCAGGCGTGGTTCGACGACCCGAACTACCCCGCCAACATGCCGGCCATCTGGGACAAGTACTGGGGCTACCTGTACAAGCAGAACATCGCCCCGATCATGGTCGGCGAGTTCGGCACCACGCTGGCCAGCAACATCGACAAGATCTGGCTCCAGGAGCTCATGAAGTACATGGGCACCGGCGTGAACGGCATGTCGTTCACCTACTGGTCGTGGAACCCCAACTCGGGTGACACGGGCGGCATCCTGAAGGACGACTGGGCCACGGTGGATCAGGCCAAGCAGAGCATCATCTCCCCGTACCTGATCCCGCCGGTGACCGGCAACCAGACCGCGTCGCCGTCGCCCTCTCCGTCGCCCTCGGCCTCGCCGAGCGCGTCGCCTTCGCCGTCCCCCTCACCGTCCCCATCGGCGTCTCCGTCCGCGTCGCCCTCCGCCTCGCCGAGCGCGTCTCCGTCCCCGTCCCCGTCTCCGTCGGCCTCGCCGTCGTCTCCGGGCGGCAAGACCTGCACCGCCACGTACCGGGTCGCCAACCAGTACCCCGGCGGCTTCCAGGGCGAGGTCACGGTCAAGGCGGGCTCCGCGGCCATCTCGGGCTGGACCGTGAAGTGGGCCTTCCCGAACGGCCAGAGCATCAGCCAGCTCTGGAACGGCACGCTGAGCGCGAGCGGCTCCAACGTCACCGTGACGAACATGTCCTACAACGGCGCGCTCGGGGCCGGCGCCTCGACCATGTTCGGCTTCAACGCGAGCTGGTCGGGCAGCAACGGCGTTCCCTCGTCGGTGACCTGCACGGCGAGCTGAGCAGCGGGCTGAGCAGGGAGCTGAGCAGGGAGCTGAGCGATGAGCCGAGCGGCGCGCTGAGCGGGCGCGTCACTTCAGCGCGGCGGCGATCCTGGCCAGGATCTCCTCCAGGATCTCCGCCGAGGTCGCGAAGTTGAGGCGGGCGAAGGTGTCGCCGCCTCCGTAGTTGGGGCCCGGGTTGAGCCTGACCCGGGCCTCCCGCTCGAGGAAGGCCGCCGCGTCCGGCACGCCGAAGTCGAGCCACGCGAGATAGGTGGCCTCCGGCATGTGGTACCCGACGGAGGGGAGCCGCTCGGCGATGAGCCTGCGGTTGCGGTCGAGGATCGCCAGCACCTCCTCCAGCCAGGCGTCGCCGTGCCGCCACGCGGCCACGGTGGCGTCCACGCCGAGGACGCTCGGCGCTCCGTAGATGTGGGCGGGCTGGCGGCCGAGCGCGTCCCTGACGTCCCTCGCGCCGACGTGGGCCACCGAGCAGTGCAGGCCGCCCATGTTGAAGGCCTTGCTGGCGGAGGTCAGCGTCACCGTGCGCTCGGGGAGGATCGTGGCGAACGGGATGTGCCGGGCCGGGGCGTACGTCAGGTCGGCGTGGATCTCGTCGGCGATCACCAGCGTGCCGTGCCGGTCGGCGTACGCGGCGACCGCGTCGAGCTCCTCCCGGGTGAACGAGCGGCCCGACGGGTTCTGCGGGTTGACCAGCAGGAGCACCCGGACGGGTTCTGCGGGGACCTCGAACCTGCCGTCCGCCGTCAGCGGCATGGGCACCAGGCGGCGGTTCATGCCGGTGATGGTGGTGAGGAAGGGGTCGTAGGCCGGAACGTGCAGCGCCACGGCGTCGCCAGGCTCGGTCATGACGTGCAGCAGCACCTGGAGGGCCTGGTTGAGGTCGGTGTAGGACCGCACGTGGGCCGGATCGGCTCGCCAGCCGTACCGCGTCTCCATCCGCTCGGCGAACGCCTCGGCCAGGGGCCCGGCGGTCGGCTCGTCCAGCCAGGCGGGGTAACCGAGATCCGTGGCGGCGCGTCTCGCGACGGCCTCCCTGACCGCGTCGGGGACGGGGAAGTCCATGTCGGCGACCCAGGCGGGGATGACGCCGTCGGCGGTCTTGGCCCACTTGATTCCGTCACGGCCGCGGGCCGCGTCGAGGGACAGGGAGTCGAGTTTCACCCGAGACACCCTATTCGTCGGTCAGCGGCCACCGGAAAGGTGGCCGCCGCCCCGCGCTGGATCCCGCCCTGCCGCGTCCGGCCGCGCCCCGCGGCCGTCTCGTGCCACGGGGCGCCGGCGCGGCTACAGCTTGCGCAGGACGGCCGTGACCTTGCCGAGCACGGTCGCCTCGTCACCGGGGATCGGCTCGTAGTTGGGGTTGTGCGGCACCAGCCACACGTGCCCGTCCTTGCGCTTGAACGTCTTCACGGTGGCCTCGCCGTCGATCATGGCGGCCACGATGTCGCCGTTGTCGGCGACCGGCTGCTGCCGCACCACGACCCAGTCGCCGTCGGCGATGGCGGCCTCGATCATGGAGTCGCCCGAGACCTGGAGCAGGAACAGGGTGCCCTCGCCCACGAGCTGCTTGGGCAGCGCGAAGACGTCCTCGATGCTCTGCTCGGCGAGGATCGGACCACCGGCGGCGATGCGGCCGACCAGCGGCACGTACGCGGCAGTGGGCCGGTTGAACCCGGCCTCCTCCTCGGTGGTGGCGTCCGGATCCACCCACAGCACCGGCTCTCCCGGCAGCCGGACCTCCAAGGCCCGGGGGCGGTGCGGGTCACGCCGGAGGTAGCCCTTACGCTGGAGCGCCGTTAGCTGGTGCGACACGCTGGAGGTGCTCGTCAGCTGGACTGCCTCCCCGATCTCCCGCATGGACGGCGGATAGCCGCGCTGCTGGACCGAGTCGCGGATCACCTCAAGGATCTTCCGCTGCCTGGGGGTGAGGCCAAGCGAGTCGCGCCTGCGAACCGCGAGGTCGCTGACGCCATCCGCTTGCTCACTTCGGTCACCCACGATGCCACCTCTCAATCCGTGTTCCTCGTGTCGCACAGAGCGACCGTACCGCGATTCAAGATCGCCGTCAAACAATTGTTCGATATCCAGCGAAATCGCCGATCTCGTCGTCCACCTCATCGTACGGGAGTTCGATCGATCCCGTGTTCGATTCCGCCGATCTTCCGGGATCGCGTAGGCGCAGCTCAGCACCCCTGCGGAGAGTGCCGGGGGAGGGGGCGCGGCGGGCGGGCCGCTCCCCATGACAGGCGGGGCCGCCGGGGCCGGTGTGACGCGGGGTGCGACACGCGGGCCTAGCAGGCACTTCCGCCGCCATGGCCGGTTCGACTTGCGTTCAAGGTCGGGCACTTCTACGGTTGGACCACAACATCTAGTAGTCACATCGGTGTAAGTTCACCACACCTTGTGTTCGGGGATGTGCGTTCAGGGAGGCGATGAAATGCACTGTCCGTTCTGTCGCCACCCGGACACGCGGGTCGTGGACAGCCGTGCCGCGGAAGACGGGGCGGCGATCCGCCGCAGGCGCACCTGCCCGGAATGCGGGCGCAGGTTCACCACCCAGGAGACCGTGCTGCTCATGGTGAGCAAGCGCAGCGGGGTCACCGAGCCGTTCTCCCGGGAGAAGGTCATCGCCGGCGTGCGGCGCGCCTGCCAGGGACGCCCGGTCGGCGAGGACTCCCTCGCCCAGCTCGGCCAGCGGGTCGAGGAGAGCATCCGCGGCACCGGCGCGGCCGAGATCGCCTCGCACGAGGTGGGCCTGGCCATCCTCGGCCCGCTCCGCGACCTCGACGAGGTGGCGTACCTGCGCTTCGCGTCGGTCTACCGCGGGTTCGAGACGCTGGCGGACTTCGAGGCGGAGATCGAGCGGCTGCGCGCGGCGCACGGGCCCGGGGGCGAGGAGTAGGCGCCCTCCGGGGGCCGGGACGAGGCGGGCGGCGCGCGAAGGCGCGGCGCGACCGATGTGTTTGTAACGAGCGTGGTCCGGAGAAGGGGCTCCATCGGGCCCTGGGAGGGGGAAGTCATGACGGAGACCGTGAGCGGCCCGGTATCGGGCGCGGGGGGCCGGGGGGGCAAGCGCCCGCGCAAGGGCCTGAAGATGAAGCGCGTCTTCACCACCCCGGGCGTCCACCCGTACGACGAGGTCCGCTGGGAGCGGCGCGACGTCGTGATGACGAACTGGCGGGACGGCTCGGTCAACTTCGAGCAGCACGGCGTCGAGTTCCCCGACTTCTGGTCGGTCAACGCGGCCAACATCGTCACCACCAAGTACTTCCGCGGGGCGGTGGGCACCCCGCAGCGCGAGTCGAGCCTCAAACAGCTCGTCGACCGGGTCGTGGGCGTCTACACCAGGACCGGCGTCGAGAACGGCTACTTCGCCTCCGAGGAGGACGCGGAGATCTTCGACCACGAGCTCAAGCACGCGCTGATCCACCAGACCTTCAGCTTCAACTCGCCGGTGTGGTTCAACGTCGGCACCCGCTCCCCCCAGCAGGTGAGCGCGTGCTTCATCCTCGCCGTGGACGACACGATGGAGTCGATCCTCGACTGGTACAAGGAAGAGGGCGTCATCTTCAAGGGCGGCTCCGGCTCCGGGGTCAACCTCTCCCGCATCCGCTCGTCCAAGGAGCTGCTGTCCAGCGGCGGCACGGCCAGCGGCCCGGTCTCGTTCATGCGCGGCGCCGACGCGTCCGCCGGAACCATCAAGTCGGGCGGCGCCACCCGCAGGGCGGCCAAGATGGTCGTCCTCGACGTGGACCACCCCGACATCGAGGAGTTCATCGAGACCAAGGCGCGCGAGGAGGACAAGATCCGCGCGCTGCGCGACGCCGGGTTCGACATGGACCTAGGCGGCAAGGACATCGTGTCCGTCCAGTACCAGAACGCGAACAACTCGGTGCGGGTCTCCGACGAGTTCATGCGCGCGGTCGAGGCCGGCGACGGCTTCGGCCTGCGGTCCCGGCTGACCGGGGAGGTCATCGAGGAGGTCGAGGCGCGGTCGCTGTTCCGCAAGATGGCCAAGGCCGCCTGGGAGTGCGCCGACCCCGGCCTGCAGTACGACGACACGATCAACGACTGGCACACCTGCCCGGAGACCGGCCGCATCACGGCCAGCAACCCCTGCTCGGAGTACGTCCACCTGGACAACTCCTCCTGCAACCTCGCGTCGATCAACCTGCTGAAGTTCCTGCGCGACGACGACAGCTTCGACGTCGCGACCTTCGTCAAGGTCACCGAGCTGATCATCACCGCGATGGACATCTCGATCACCTTCGCCGACTTCCCGACGCAGAAGATCGCCGAGACCACCCGGGCGTACCGCCAGCTCGGCATCGGCTACGCCAACCTGGGCGCGCTGCTGATGGCGACCGGCCACGCGTACGACTCCGACGGCGGCCGGGCCATCGCGGCCGGGATCACCTCGCTGATGACCGCCGTGTCCTATCGGCGCTCGGCCGAGCTGGCCGGGATCGTCGGCCCGTACGACGGCTACCAGCGCAACGCGGAGCCGCACAAGCGGGTGATGCGCAAGCACGCCGCGGCCAACGACGACCTGCGCACGCTCGACGACATGGACAAGGGCCTGCACGCCGAGGCCACCCGGCAGTGGCAGGAGTGCCTGCGGCTGGGCGAGAAGAACGGCTACCGCAACGCCCAGGCGTCGCTGCTCGCCCCGACCGGCACCATCGGCCTGATGATGGACTGCGACACCACCGGCATCGAGCCCGACCTGGCGCTGGTCAAGTTCAAGAAGCTCGTCGGCGGCGGCTCGATGCAGATCGTCAATCAGACGATCCCGCGGGCGCTGCGCCGGCTCGGCTACCCCGAGGAGCAGGTCGAGGCCATCGTCGAGTACATCGCCGAGCGCGGCCACGTCGTGGACGCCCCCGGCCTGCGGCCCGAGCACTACGAGGTGTTCGACTGCGCCATGGGCGAGCGGGCCATCGCCCCCATGGGTCACGTCCGGATGATGGCGGCCGTCCAGCCGTTCCTGTCCGGCGCGATCTCCAAGACCGTGAACCTGCCCGAGTCGGCCACCGTGGACGACATCGAGGAGGTCTACCTGCAGGGCTGGAAGCTCGGCCTCAAGGCGCTGGCCGTCTACCGCGACAACTGCAAGGTCGGGCAGCCGCTGTCGGTCGCCAAGAAGACCTCCGACGGCGCCTCCGAGGAAGCCGGGGAGAAGGAGCCGGTCGTCCAGGTCGTCGAGATCGCGCGGCCGACCCGCAGGCGGATGCCGAACCAGCGGCCCAGCACCACGACCCGCTTCACGGTCGGCGGCGCCAAGGGCTACATGACCGCCTCGTCCTACCCGGACGACGGCGTGGGCGAGGTCTTCCTCAAGATGTCCAAGCAGGGCTCGACCCTCGCGGGCGTCATGGACGCCTTCTCCGTGGCGATCTCGATCGGCCTCCAGTACGGCGTGCCGCTGGACACCTACGTGCAGAAGTTCGTCAACATGCGGTTCGAGCCGGCGGGGATGACCGACGACCCCGACGTCCGGATGGCGCAGTCCGTGATGGACTACATCTTCCGGCGGCTCGCGCTCGATTACCTGCCGTACGAGGACCGGGCCGCCCTGGGGATCTTCTCCGCTTCCGAGCGGTCCGCGCAGCAGCGCGGGGAGGACCCGGCCGCGCTCCAGGACGTCGACACCGCCGCGCTGGCCCAGTCGGCGCCGATCGAGACCAGGCCCGCCGAGGGCGCGGCCGCCGGGCAGCCCGCGCCGGTGGCGGTGCCCGAGCCGCGCAGGGCAGGCGCCTCGCTGGAGAGCCACCAGGGCCGTACGGCCGACGCACCGCTGTGCCTGACCTGCGGCACCAAGATGCGGCCCGCGGGCAGTTGCTACGTCTGCGAGGGCTGCGGAAGCACCAGCGGCTGCAGCTGAGCCGCTTAGCGAAACACCCCGGGAGTGAAGGGGGCCGGCGAACGCGCCGGCCCCCTTCGCATTCCTCCTCGAAACCGTCGCACCGCCGCCCCGACGGTGGCCCCGGGGAATGAGGGCCGAGGTCAGCGCGTTCCGACAGCCATGGTCATAGGATTCATCGGCAGCGGAAAGATCGGCGGCACCCTCGCGAAACTGGCGGTCGACGCCGGGCACTCGGTGGTGCTGAGCAACTCCCGCGGGCCGGAGACGCTCTCGGAACTCGTCGCACAGCTGGGCCCGGCCGCACGCGCCGCCACCGCGGCCGAGGCCGCGGAGGCGGGCGAGATCGTGGTCGTCACGATCCCCTTCGGACGGTACCGGGAGATCCCTGTGGGGCCGCTCGACGGAAAGATCGTCATCGACACGAACAACTACTACTTCGAGCGGGACGGCCACTACCCCGAGCTCGACGCCGGTGAGAGCACCGACAGCGAACTGCTGGCCGCGCACCTGCCGGGATCCCGGGTGGTCAAGGCGTTCAACGCCATCCACTACGTCCACCTCGCCGAGGAGGGCCAGCCCGCGGGCACGGAGAACCGGCGGGCGCTGCCCATCGCGGGCGACGACGACGAGGCCAAGAAGACGGTCGCCGAGCTGATCGACTCGTTCGGCTTCGACGTGGTCGACGCGGGCCCGCTCGCGGAGGGGAAGCGGTTCCAGCGCGACAAGCCGGCGTACGGGCCGCGACTCACCATCGCCGAGCTGCGCGACGCACTGAGCCGCGGCTGAACTGGACGGCCGACTCCGGACGGCTGACTCCGGACGGGCGGCCCCGGCGGTCACGCCGGGGCCGTCGGCCGTCAGGTCAGTCGGTCTCGAACGCGAGCCTGTCGGTCAGCCAGCTGTAGAACTTGATCGAGAATCGCACCCAGTGGGCCACCATCGTGGTCAGGTGCTCCCTGGTCACGCCGGCGCCGATGTAGATCTGCGAGTCGCCGACGAGGCGGATGTCGCCGTTGTCCTGGGTGAACGTGTACACCTTCGGCCACATCGTGTCGGCGTT
Organism: Microbispora sp. H11081; assembly: GCF_012999535.1. Taxonomy (GTDB): domain Bacteria; phylum Actinomycetota; class Actinomycetes; order Streptosporangiales; family Streptosporangiaceae; genus Microbispora. The sequence goes on along the minus strand of NZ_JABBWV010000011.1, from coordinate 122,250 downwards.
CCACTCGTTGAGCGCCCTGAGCAGCATCGGTTTGTCGTCCACCGAGTGCGGCCTGTCGTAGAAGGTCCGTACGGTGAAGAGGTCTCCCTCCTTGCCGAACAGGAAGAACGTCGTGAGATGCGCGGTGGAGATCGCCAGATCACCCTCCGCGTCCGTGGTGTGCGCGATGTCCAGCTCGTCGAGGATCTCCTCGATGAGATCCCGGTCGGGCTGCACGACCGCTGGGGAAGGCGTCACGATCCCATCCTGCCGCATCGCTCCGCTCCCGAAGTGACGGATGTGACAACGGAGCCCGCCGGGGCGGACGCGTTCCGCGCCTTATCGCCGTACGCGCCGCGCCGGGGGCCGGCGACCCGGGTGAAGGGGTCGCCGGCCGCGGGCGGCACACGCCGTGCCGTCACCAGGAGACCGTGGGGAACCATCCGTACCCGAACATCGCGGGCAGCCGCACGTCCCAGTAGAGGAACGTGAAGGCGCCGACGACGAGGAAGGTCACGGCGGTGATCGTGGCGATCCGCGCGGGCGACGCCGTGAGCCAGCGGGTGAAACCGCCTCTCGTCGCGTAGAGGAGCACCACGAAGAGCACGGCCATGATGGTGATGTTGCCGAGGGACTGCAGGACGAAGACGGCGGCGCCGTAGAACGGGTTGTGCGTCGCCGCGGCGTACTCGAAGAGCTTGTGGAACAGCGGGAACGGGCGGCCGATGAGGAACCCGCCGATCAGCCCGCCGATGACGACGAGCCGGACGTTCGGGAACCGGCCGGACAGGCGGGCGAACGGATCGGGCACGAGGCGCAGGGCCGCCAGGCCGAGATATACGAAGGCCAGGCCGATCAGCCCGAAGACCACGGACGCCTGGATCAGCCGGACCGGCAGGCCCGAGGCCGTCTGCGCGGTGGACAACTGGGGGAGCCGGTCGCCGAGCAGCGCCCCGACCGCGCCGTACACCGCGGAGACGACGACCATGCCGAGGGCGAGCTTGCCGAGCGGGCGTAGCGCGGCCCTGAGCGGGTTGCTCTCCGCGTCAGGAGAGTCGGCCATCGGGGCCATCGCGCCGAACACGGCGATGTTGCAGGCCGTGAACGTCCCGGCCAGGCCCGAGACGAACGCGAAGACGGTGCCGGCGGCGAGACCGCCGATCGCGGTCCCCTTCGCGTCGTAGCCGAGCAGCGTGTTCGCGACGTTGTCGCCGATCACGCTGTCCACGAAGTGGAACGACCAGACGACGGCGATGAGCGCGCCGGCCAGCACGCTGAGGACGATGATCAGGCCGCGGCGCCGGGGCGTGTCGTCGGAGTGCGAGAGTGAGGGGGAGGTGGAAAGCGGCAGGGTTCGAGCCATGAGACACCTTTCTCCGGACGATGACGAGGACGTGGCGGGGGAGGTGCGATCGGGAGCCGCGTCAACCAGGTCAGGACCGTCCGGTGGCGGCCTGCATCTCGGCGAAGAGCGCGAGGTAGCCGTGGGAGACGATCCGTTCGGCCCGCGCGGCGTAGGACTCGGGGTCGTCGGGCGCGAACGTGGCCAGGCCGTCGACGTACCGGTTGAACATGCAGAAGGCCGCGGCGATGAGCACGGTGTCGTGGATCTCCATGTCGGTCGCGTCCTCGGCGCGTGCCGCGGTGATCTGCTCCTCGCTCACCTCTCTGCCGCCGCGCTGTACGGAGGCCGCGATCCGCAGCAGGGCCCTCATCTTGGGCGTGATGGGCGCGGAGTCGAGGTCGGCGCGCACCTGGTCGACCAGCGTCATCCCCTCGGGCAACTGGGCGGCGGCGTAGGCGGCGTGCGACGAGTAGCAGTAACGGCACTCGTTGAGCGAAGAGACGTACGCCGCGATGAGTTCGCGCTCACCCCGGGACAGCGTGTTGTCGCCGCGCAGCAGCACTTCGGCGAGCGCGTTGAGCGGATGTGCGGTCTCGGGGCGGAAGGCGAACAGGCCGCGGATCCCCGGTGCGTCGGATCCGAGGGCGATATGGGGCATGGACGCTCCCTTGCTGATCGGGAAAGGGGGACGTGTTTCTTCCATGCAGCGTCCGTGAAGAAGATCGTCCGGTCAACCTCTGTCTTGCTCGCTCTGGAGAACCTCCAGCGCCCCGTCGGCGTCGATCGCCTCGGCCACGCCCGCGGCCGTCTCGCTCCCGCCTCGGCCGGCCCTCATGGTGACCGCCCGGGCACTCGCCGGGCCGGGTCGTCGTTCAGCCCGTGATCAGTCGTGACGCCGCGGCCCGCCTGAGGACGCGGCCTCGGCGAACCCGGGGAACGCCGGTCAGAGGCTCGCGCCGGCGCGGGCCAGGATGTGCGGCGGGACGGGGTGGGCTGCGGCCAGCGGGTCGGTCACGGGGGCCTGCCATGAAGGGGTGAGCGGCAGGACGCCCGCCCACACGTCGTGCGGGTCGTCCGCGTCGTCCGGGTGGCCCTCGCGCACCTTGACCGACGCCTCGGCGAGCGGGACAGCGAGGATCGTCGTCGCGGCCAGTTCCTTGCGGTTCGGCCGCCTGGCGTGGTCCCACTGGCCGGGGGCGACGTGCTCGGTGAGGCAGCGCAGGGCGTCGAATTTCTCGTCGCCCTCCAGCGCGCGCGGGACGCCGTAGATCATCGCGCTGCGGTAGTTGACGCCGTGCTCGAAGACCGAGCGGGCCAGCACGAGGCCGTCGACATGGGTGATCGTCACGCAGACCGTCGTGTCCCGGGTGAGGCTGTGGCTGGCGACGGAGCCGTGTACGTACAGATGGTCGTCGTCGAAGCCGTACACCGTCGGCACCACCATGGGGTCGCCGTCCACGACGACGCCGAGGTGGCAGACGAACCCGGCCCTGAGCACCTCGAACAGCGCCTGCCGGTCGGTGCGGCCCTGCTCCCGAAGGCGACGGTGCCGGGTCCGCTCCGTCGCGGACAGATCGCTCATGGGGTGACATCCAACCAGAAAGCAGACCCGCCCGGCAGGGATGCCGGGCGGGTCTCTAAATCGCTGAGTACGGACCGGATCAGGCTGCCGACGTCGGCCCGGACGTCCTCGGGAACCGGATGACGTTACCGCCCGTGTAAGCGCGGAGATCGACGATCTTCCTGTCCCCTCTGTCCCTCCTGGGCCTGCGGCGCAGCGCCGACCTGATGTCCCTGACCTTGGCGAGTGACGGCACCACCGTGACCATGTTCGTTCCCCCCTGACCGTGATGGTTCCGTGACCTTGTCGCTATAGATACCGGAGACTAGGTAAAACGGGCGTAAAGCCTCAGTCGTCACACGAGTCTCAGTAGGGGAGCGGCCGGCCTGAAGGGGTGCGCAGGTCGAGACCGGCGGGGCGGCGGACACGGAGCGGCTTGCGGATCCTCGTGCGTCTCATGGCCTCCTCCTTCCGTGACGTTGGCAGACTATTTCGCCCCGCCTCCCGGCGTCTCGCGATTTTCCGGGACGGATCAGGAGATCGTGCCGGGGACCTTACGGCTGACCACGGCGATCCTGTTCCAGGCGTTGATCTGCGCGATGGCCATGACCAGCGCGGCCAGCCGTTCCTCGGAGTAGTGCTCGGCCGCCTCCGCCCAGACCTCGTCCGGCACCGGGTCGGACCGGTCGGCCAGGCGGGTCGCGGCCTCGGTCAGCGCGAGCGCGGCCCGCTCCGCGCCGGTGTAGTACGGCGCCTCCCGCCAGGCGGCCACCGACCACAGCCGCTCGTCGCTCTCCCCGGCCTTCTTCGCGTCCCGGCTGTGCATGTCGAGGCAGAAGGCGCAGCCGTTGATCTGGCTGGCCCGGATCTTCACCAGCTCCAGGGTGGAGTGCGGCACCCCGCACTCGCGCAGGTAGCGCTCCACGCCGCTCATCGCCCGGTACGCCTCGGGGGCCAGGGCCGGCACGTCGATCCTCGCGGTCATCTCTGAGCTCCTCATCTCGCCACCCGCGTCACGCGGGCGAGCTTCCTCGGGTTGAGGACCATGTCGACGGCGGTGACCCGGCCGTCGGCGACGGTGAGGCCGATCACCGTCACCAACCGGCCGTCCCGGTAGCGCAGCAGCCCCGGCCAGCCGTTCACGGTGGCGGGGACCATCGCATGCCCTGGCCTGCGGACGCCGAGCAGCAGCCTGGCGACCTTGGCGGCGCCGATGACCGGCCGCCGGGCCGAGGTCACGATGCCGCCGCCGTCGCTGCGCAGGACGACGTCCGGGTCGAGCAGCGCGAGCAGCGCGTCGATGTCGTCGCCGAGGCAGGCGCGGGCGAAGGCGTCCACCACCCGCCGGTGCTCCGCGGGATCCACGTCGAACCGGGGCGCGCGGGACGCGACGTGCGCCCGCGCCCGCGCGGCGAGTTGCCTGCAGGCCGCAGGGCTGCGCCCGACCGCCGCGCCCACCTCGGCGAACGTCAGGCCGAACACGTCGTGCAGCACGAAGGCGGTCCGCTCGGCCGGGCTGAGCGACTCCAGCACGACGAGCATGGCCATGCTCATCGACTCGTCCAGGGTCACCCGCTCGGCGGGGTCGGGCCCGGCCAGGTCCGGCCCGGTCAGGACGGGCTCGGGCAGCCACGGCCCCACGTACTCCTCCCTGCGATGCCGGGCGGAGCGCAGCACGTCGAGAGTGAGCCGGGAGACCGTGACCACCAGCCAGCCGGTCACGTCCCTGATCTCGTCGCCCGTCGCCGCCGTGGCGGCGCGCAGCCGCAGCCAGGCGTCCTGCACCACGTCCTCGGCCTCGTCCAGGCTGCCGAGCAGGCCGTACGCGACGCCGAGCAGCCGGGGCCGCAGCGCCTGGAACTCGGCGTCCAGGCCGGTCACCGCGTTGTCATGGTCGTTCACATCCTGAGGACGAGACACGCCTTCAGTGTGTGACATCCCGCTGCGGCGGCCGCGCTCGCGGGGCGTCCTGAGCCGGTGCCGGGGAACCTCCGGGGGCGCGGAGGCCGAACGCGACGACGACCGCGCCGAGCACCGCCGCCACCAGCGGGACGACCAGCGCGGACCGCAGCGCGTCCGGTCCCGGCCCGGCCGCGACGCTGACGGCGGTGACGGCCGACAGCCCGAGCGCGGTGCCGAACTGCATCGCCGTGTAGAGCAGGCCGCCCGCCAGGCCGTGCTCCTCCTCGTCGACGCCCTCCGTCGCGGCCATGGTCAGCGGGCCGTACGCCAGAGAGAAGGACAGACCGAGCAGGAGCAACGCCGGGAGCATGGCGGTGTAGGTCCAGTCCATTCCCACGGGAAGGAAGAGCGCGTACGCGACCGCCGCGAGGACGATGCCGCCGAACAGCACCCGTGTGTTGCCGAAGCGGTTCACCAGGCGCGGCGTCAGCGTCGGCGCGAGCACCGTGTCGATGCCGATCACCAGCATGGCCAGGCCGGTCTGCATCGTGTTCCAGCCACGCCACTCCTGTAGATACAGGGTGATCAGGAACTGGAACCCCGCGAACGCGAACAGGAACAGCAACGCCGCCGCGTTCACCCGCACCAGCGGCGCGGTGCGCAGGATGCCCAGGCGCATCAGGGGTGATGACGACCGCCGCTCGATCGCGGCGAACACCCCCAGCAGCACCAGCCCCGCTGCGATCGCGCCGGCGGTCAGGCCGGGGCCGTCGCCGGGGTGCTCCAACCGGACCACCCCGTACGCCAGCAGCAACATGGCCCCCGTGACGGCGAACGCCCCGGCCAGGTCGAAGCCGCCCGAGGGGCGCGCGCCGCCCGTGTCACGGAGGAGGATCAGCGCGGCCGCCAGGATCAGCGCGGACAGGATGACCGGCGCGAAGAACACCCACCGCCAGCCGAACGCGGTGAGCACGCCACCGGCGACCAGGCCGAGCGAGAACCCGCCCGCCGCCGTGCCCGCGTACACGCCGAGCGCCTTGGTGCGCACCGGTCCTTCGGGGAAGTTGGAGGTGACCAGCGCCAACCCGGCGGGCGCCATGAACGCGGACGCGACCCCCGTGACGAACCGTGCGGCCAGCAGCATCCAGCCCTGCGTGGCGAACCCGCCGAGACCGGAGAAGACCAGGAAGACGGCCAGCCACAGCAGGAACATCCGCCGGTGGCCCAGCAGATCGGCGGCGCGGCCGCCGAGCAGCATGAAGCCGCCGTAGCCGAGCACGTAGGCACTGACCACGCCGCTCAGCATCCCGGTGGACAGGCCAAGGTCGGCCCGGATCGACGGCAGCGCCACGTTTAGCATCGCCACGTCGATCCCCTCCAGGAAGATCGCGCCGCACAACACCAGCAGCACGCCCCATGCGCGTCCCGTCATGCGGGCGGTCATAGGGGCCGGTTGCCGGGCGGCGATTCCGCCCACGGAATTGGACATCGGAGTCCGGCTCCATCTCGTCGGGGAACCGGTCCCGGAGCGGTTCCCCGAGTGCCTGCCGGTTCCTTCTTGTAACCGACTGCATCGTCAGGCACTATCGGTGACCATGGAAGACGGCACCTCCGAGTCCCTCGGTTACTGCGCGAATACCGGCGTCGACGACGACGTCCTCCAATGGGATCAGCGCGCGAACTGCGAGGTACGGCAGATCCTCGACCGCATCGCCGACAAGTGGTCGCTTCTGGTCATCGCGCTGCTCGACAAGCGGAGCCTGCGTTTTACCGAGCTGCGCCGCGCGATCGACGGGATCAGCCAGCGGATGCTGGCCCGCACGCTGCGGCACCTGGAACGCGACGGGCTGGTCAGCCGGACGGTGCACCCGACGGTCCCCCCGCGCGTGGACTACGCGCTGACGCCGATGGGCGCGACTCTGCACACCACCATCCGTGCGCTGGTGGACTGGACCGAGGAGCACCAGAACGCCATAGCCGCGGCCCGCGCCGCCTACGACCGACGTGTGGCCGCCGAGCAGGAGGCCGCCGAGCGCGAAGAGGCCGAACGCCTGGCCGTCGCCCGCGCGGTCCTGCCTATCAGGGGCTGACCGCTGGTACGGGGTGCCCGCGCTGGGGGAGTACGGCCGCCGCCGAGTATCGAGACTCCCCTCGCCGTGGCGGCCTGACCTCGTCACAGTGGGGGTTCGGGGGTTTCCGTCCATTCCTCTCCTGACCGGAGGACCCATGAAGAGAATCCTGGCGGCGCTGGTGCTGTGCGCCGCCGCGGTGGTGAACGCCGGCCAACCGGCGCACGCCGCCAACACCCTGACCATGCTCGGAGCCGACGTCTCCTCGGTGCAGCGCTCCCTCGACCTGGGCGCGAGGTACTACGACGCGAGCGGCGCCCAGCGGGACCCGCTGGACATCCTCAAGGGCGTCGGCGTCAACTACGTCCGCCTGCGGATCTGGAACAACCCGGCCAGCGGCTACAACAACAAGGCGAAGGTCCTGCAGTACGCCAGGACGGTGAAGGCCAAGGGCCTGAAGCTGCTGATCGACTTCCACTACTCGGACACCTGGGCGGACCCCGGCAAGCAGTACAAGCCGGCCGCCTGGGCGAGCCACGGCATTGGCCAACTGCAGAGCGACGTCTACAACTACACCTACGACGTGTGCTCCAGCCTCAAGGCGCAGGGCACCACACCCGACAGCGTGCAGATCGGGAACGAGATCAACGTCGGCATGCTGTGGAACGACGGCAAGGTCGTCAACAACGACTTCACGGACCTGAGCCTGCTGCTCAAGGCCGGCTACAACGCGACCAAGGCGTGCAACTCCGGCACTCAGGTGATCATTCACACCGCGAACGCCGACAACATCGAGCACGCCCGCTGGTTCTACGACGGCATCCGGGCCAAGGGCGTCCCCTGGGACATCACCGGGCTGTCGTACTACTGCATGTGGCACGGCACGCTGTCCAACCTGTCCACCGTGATCTCGGACATGCGGTCCCGCTACGGCAAGCCGGTCGTCATCGCCGAGACGGCCTACCCGTTCACCGCCGACAACGCGGACTGGCAGGGCAACACGGTCACGTCGGGCTGCCCGGGGTACGGCCTCACCTGGCAGGGGCAGGGCGCCCAGTTCGCGGCGGTGCAGAGCACGGCCCGCAACGCGGGCGCCGTCGGCGTCTTCTACTGGGAGCCGACGTGGTACGCCGTGCCCGGCAACGGATGGGACCCGGCGAACATCAACGGCACCGGCAACGGCTGGGACAACATGGCCGTCTTCAACTGGACCGGCCACATCAACCCGAACGTCAGGTGGACCCCATGACCACCTGACATCGAGCGGGCCGCCTCGCGTGACTTCTCCGGGGCGGCCCGCTCCGGCCGGATCTCCCCGAACCTCGCCACCCCGCTGGCCGTTGCTCACGTCACCTGGTACGCACCGACCGTCATCCGCGAGCCGACAAGGGGACGCAGCCCGGCATTTACTGGTGGGTTTGGGCGTCGCAGGGCCTCATGATCCGGAAAGACCGAAATGTCAGATATATCAGGGCCGCTGTTGCTACGCTCCGAAGATCATCAGTTGAGGCACGGAGAACCGACCATGGGCCAGCCCCCTTACCCGCCCAATCAGCCGTACGGGCATCCTCAGCAGCCCTACCAGCCGCAGCCCCCCTACCAGGGGCAGCCTTATCAGCCGCAGCCCTCCTATCAGGGGCAGCCCCCCTACCAGCCGCAGCAGCCGCCGATGCCGCGCAAGAGCGTCACCAAGCACCGCGGGTTGTCCGCGAAATCGCACACGTTCCACCTGCTCGCAACGATCTTCACGTGCGGGCTGTGGGGACTGTTCGTGTGGCTCCCGCTGTGGGTCTTCCGGCTGTTCGTCCGCCGCAAGCAGGTCACCAAGCACTACTACTGACGCGCCGGTGCCGCCGGGAGCGATGGGCTGCGGCGTGACCATCGCCCGGGCGGTGGCGTGGAAGAGGCGGTCTTTATCCACCGTGCCTCCGACGCCATTTCCGACGCTGTCTTGGACGACGTCAGGCACGGGCGAGTCGCAAGTCAGCTCCTCCGCCCGTCACAGCGTGGTGTGGCGGAGCAGCCACTCCGGCAGCATCTCCACGGGCTCTCGTCGAGGACGTAGCGGGCCGGTAGTGCGGCCCGCTACAGGATCGATGACGAGTCCGGGCAATGCCGCGTCGGCTGAGTGTCGCCCGAGCCACCGCGCTCACTCCGTCACCGCGTTGGCAGGGTCGGTCACCGGGCTGGCCGGGTCGGTCACTGCGTTGGCCGAGCCGGTCACTGCGCCGGAAGGAAGCTCCGGTCCTCGCGAAGCCCGCTTCGCTGGGCCCTCGCTGCGGTCCTCGCTCCCTTCCGCTCCGCTCCCTTACCTCCGCTGGATGCCGCCCCCTGATCAGGCGAACAGTTCGTCGGCCGAGGTGACGATGGCGGCCTTGCGGACCCAGGCGTCCAGTTGGTTCGGGTCCTCGCATCGCTGGATGCGCTCGCGGGCATCGTCGGAGATATCCAGGCCTCGCGCGTCCAGCACCAAAAAGATCGCCTTGATCTCGCCTTCCGTGCGGCCCTGGTCCTTCCAGTGGGAGAAGTACTTCTCACCGAGGTATTCGAAGTCCTGAATGGTGGTCACCATCTCCTCCAGACGCTTGATCGGCACTTCTGGTGAGCTGTGCACATGGTCCAGATGTGCCGTGGCCCGGTGCCGACCTGATCAGGCGAACAGTTCGTCGGCCGAGGTGACGATGGCGGCCTTGCGGACCCAGGCGTCCAGTTGGTTCGGGTCCTTGCATCGCTGGATGCGTTCGCGGGCATCGTCGGAGATCTCCAGGCCTCGCGCGTCCAGCACCGAGAAGATCGCCTTGATCTCGCCCTTCGCTTCCCCTATTGCTTCCCCTTTGGCGAGCCAGTGGGAGAAGTACTTCTCACCGAGGTATTCGAAGTCCTGAATGGTGGTCACCATCTCCTCCAGACGCTTGACCATCACAGCGGGTAGCGAGCTGATCACGTAGTTCAAATATACTCTGGCCCGATCCTGATCCAGGGTCGTCAGCCCCGCGAGCATCGCCTCCAGCACCTGCTCGTCGTCGGCCTCCTCCGGATGCGCCACGGCCGAGAGCACCGCGAGTTCCGGGCTGGCACGGGCCTGGTCAGGGTCGGTGATCAGAGGTATCCGGCCGGGGTCGATCGCCAGCGGCGTGATGACGCCGCTCGGGCCCAGGTGGATCGTCCTCTCGCACCATCGGGCCGTCGACCGGTCGGGGCAGATGACCAGCAGCGCGATGTCGCACTTGTGCTGAGACCGCAACGTCGTGACGTAGACCGGCCAGCTGAACCGCTTGCCGGCGTCCCTGCCCTGCTGGACCTCCACGATCACGGCCATCATCGCGGTTCCGGTCTCGTCTCGTACGACCACCACCGAGTCGGCGCGGAACTCGATCGGTGCGGGCTGGGTGCTGTCGGCCGACTCCACGCGCGCGGCGGCGAAGGGCGGCAGCTCGATCCTCTTCACGCAGCGCAGCAGCTCCAGCGCGGTCTCCGGCCGGTTGCGGATGAGTTCGAGTGGCATCTCGTGATCAATACCGGGCATGACCCAGAGATTACTCAGCGCGGTTGACCGATTACGTAAAGTCGAGAAATTGGCGGTGTTTGGCGGGGTTGATTCGCGCGGCCGGCGTAACTCAGGACTCGGGGACGGCTTCCCATTCGCGGCAGGGGCTGAGCGCGTGGTGCCGGTAGACGACGCCGACCACGGGGCGGGACCAGCCGGGTGCGATGGTGTCGCCGTCCGCGCGTGCGACCGGCTCGCCGAGGTCGGCGGTGGTGACGGGCTCGCCGCCCGGACCGCAGACGCACCGGGGGCTGCCCTCGTGGCCGATCACGTCGTCGAGCGGCATCACGTGCACGAACCTGTCCATGTCACCTACCTTGACCTGGGATTGCGGTCACGTTACCCCAAGCAGACACAAATAGGAATGATTTGGACAAATCAGGAACCACCTCGGACCATTGACCTTTGTTGGGATGGACGGCAAACTAACTCCACAATCGCCGGACGAGTCGATGGAGTGCCGCGATGCCGTACCGTCCCCCACTGATCGCGCGCGAGTTCTTCGTGGCGGATCCTCCCGAGCTTCCCGTGCGCGAGCCGGGCGAGGAGGGCCTGTCGGCGCTGACCAGCGCGGAGGTGGTGGCCTCCGACGGCGGAGGGGTGACGCTCAAGGGCTCCACCTCGGCCGAGGAGACGCTCGTCGTACGGATCACGGCCGCGGGCGAGGGGGTGATCCGGGTACGCCTGTCGGAGGACGCGGAGGCGCGCACCCGGTCCGCCCGCGCGATCTCCATGGTCACCCCCGGCGTGTACGGCGAGGCCGTGGTGGAGGCGAGCCACAGCCGCGTGGTGGTCGACGCGGGATCACTGCGGGCCGAGGTGCGGCTGAACCCGTGGAATTTGCGCTTCACGGACCGGGCCGGCCGGACGCTGGTTGAGCAGGACCCGGGCCATCCCGACATCAGCGGCCGGCTGCGCACGCTGCCGTTCGGCCGCTCCGCCGTCGACGGCGCTCCCGTCGCCTACCACGAGACGTTCGCGGCCCCCGCAGACGAGGCGTTCTGCGGCTTCGGCGAGTCGTTCACCCCGCTCGACAAGCGTGGCCAGCGGCCGTTGATGTGGAACTTCGACGCCTTCGGCGCGGAGTCGCAGCGCGCGTACAAGAACGTGCCCTTCTACCTGTCCAGCAGGGGGTACGGCATCTGCGTCGACAGCGGGACGCCGGTCGAGTTCGACGTGTGCCAGTCCACGCACAGCGCCGTGCAGATCGTCGTGCCGGACGACCTCATCGACTACTACGTCATCGCGGGGCCGGCCCCGGCGGACGTCCTGGACCGGTTCGACCGGCTGACCTGCCGGCCGCAACTGCCGCCGAAGTGGGCGTTCGGCACCTGGATCTCCTCCGGCTTCTTCCGGGACAGCCAGGAGCGCGTGCTGGGACGCGCCAGGAAGATCAGGGAGCGCGGCATCCCCTGCGACGTGCTCCACCTCGACTGCTACTGGCAGGCGGACGGGCACTGGTCCGACCTCCAGTGGGACCCGGAGGCGTTCCCCGACCCGGTCGGCATGCTCGCCGCCCTCAGGGACCAGGGCTTCAGGGTCTGTCTGTGGATGAACTCCTACATCTCGCACCTCAGCCCGGCCTTCGCCGAGGCGTCCGAAAGGGGGTACTTCCTCAGGACGCGGAGCGGCGAGACGTACGTCGCCGACACCTGGCACGGCTCATACCCGGCCTGCGGCATCGTCGACTTCACCAACCCGGAGGCGGTTGAGTGGTTCAAGGGACTGCTGCGCGACCGCCTGCGCGAGGGCGTGGCGGCGTTCAAGACCGACTTCGCCGAGGGCGTCCCCGCGGACGCCGTGGCCTTCAACGGCATGACCGGCACCGAGTTGCACAACGTCTACACGCTGCTGTTCAACGACATCGTCGCGGACGTGACCCGCGAGGTGAACGGGCACGGCCTGGTCTGGGCCCGCTCGTCCTACCTCGGCGGTCAGCGCCACTCGGCCCAGTGGAGCGGCGACGTCGACACCACCTACGCCGCGATGGGCAGCACGATCAGGGGCGGGCTGTCGCACGGCCTGTCCGGCATCCCGTTCTGGAGCCACGACGCGGGCGGCTTCACCGGCACCCCCAGCCCTGACCTCTACATCCGCTGGTCGCAGTTCGCCGCGCTGTCCCCGCTCGTGCGGTTCCACGGCACGACCACCCGGGAGCCGTGGGAGTTCCCCCCGCACGCGGAGCGGGCCGCCGTCGAGGCCCTGCGGCTGCGATACCGGCTCATGCCGTACATCTACTCGGCGGCCGTCACCGCGGCCGAGACCGGCGCGCCGATGCTGCGCGCGCTGTGCGTCGACCACCCGGGCGACCCGGTGGCCTGGCAGGCGGACCTGCAGTATCTTCTCGGCACCGACCTGCTCGTCGCCCCGATGACCGCCGCCGACGGCACCAGGAAGGTCTACCTGCCCTCGGGGGTGTGGGTCGACTACTGGACCGGTGAGGAGGTCGACGGCGGCCGATACGTCACGGTGTCGCCGCCACTCGACCGCATCCCCCTGTTCGCGCGGCACGGCTCGCTGATCCCGGTGACCGAGGCGGGCGACACGGTCGCCGACGATCCCCGGGTCTCGCTGCTCGTCTTCGGTGTGCCGGAGCGCGAGAGCCGTACGACGATCAGGGACATGGACGGGGACACGATGGTCACGGCGGTGCGGGACGGCGAGCGGCTGGTCGTCACCGTGGAGGGCCCCAAGCAGATCGACGGCGTCGAGTTCGTGGGCCCCGGCGCCCCGGTCGTCATCAACTAGACAGAACCCCCTGGAGAAGGACCATGTTCAGAGCAGGCAGGAGCGCGGCGGTGGCGGCACTGGCCGCGGCCGCGCTGGCGCTCGGCGCGTGCGGTGGATCGTCCGACGGTTCGGGCGACGGCGGCGGCTCCGCGGAGGGCAGGACCCTCACCCTCTGGCACTACGAGACCGGCAACAGCGCCATGGGCACCGCCTGGGCCCAGGCGATCAAGGATTTCGAGGCGAGCCACCCAGGCGTCACGGTGAAGTTCGAGGAGAAGGGCTTCGAGCAGATCCAGAAGACGGCGTCCATGGTCCTCAACTCCGACGAGGCGCCCGACATCATGGAGTACAACAAGGGCAACGCGACGGCCGGTCAGCTGTCCAAGCAGGGCCTGCTCACCGACCTGTCGGAGGAGGCCGTCAAGCGCGGCTGGGACAAGCTGCTCAGCCCGTCGCTGCAGACCACCGCCCGATACGACGAGCGGGGCATCATGGGCTCCGGCAAGTGGTTCGGTGTGCCGAATTACGGCGAGTACGTGATGGTCTACTACAACAAGGACATGTTCGAGAAGGCGGGCGTCAAGGTGCCCACCACCTTCGACGAGTTCACCGCCGCGCTCGACGCGTTCGCGAAGAAGGGCACCACGCCGATCGCGACGGCGGGCGCGGAGTACCCCGCCCAGCAGCTGTTCTACCTGCTCGCGCTGAACAAGGCCGAGCGCGCCTGGATCGACTCGTTCGAGCTCTACAAGGGCAAGGTCGACTTCCACGGCCCCGAGTTCACCTACGCGGCGCAGACCTTCTCCGACTGGGTGAAGAAGGGGTACGTCGGCAAGGACTCGGCCGGCATGAAGGCCGAGGACATGGGCGTGGCGTTCATCGGCGGCAAGTACCCGATCATGGTGTCGGGCAGTTGGTGGTTCGGCCGCCTGCGGGAGGAGATCAAGGACTTCGAGTGGGGCTCGTTCCTGTGGCCGGGCCGGTTCGCTCCTGGATCGAGCGGCAACATCTGGGTCGTGCCGGAGAAGTCCGGCAACAAGGACCTCGCCTACGACTTCATCGACATCACGATGAAGAAGGAGATCCAGAACCTGCTCGGCAACTCGGGCGGCGTCCCGGTCGCGGCCGACCCCGCAGCGATCACCGACGAGCGGAACAAGGAGCTGATCGAGAACTTCAACCGGCTCTCGACGCAGGACGGTCTGGCCTTCTACCCTGACTGGCCGGCCCCCGGCTACTACGACGTGCTCGTCGCCGGCGTGCAGGAACTGATCAACGGCAGCAAGAAGCCCGAGGAAGTCCTGGACGAGATCGCCCAGCCGTACGACGACAACCTGGCCGACATCGCCGAATGACCCCCGACCCCGGCGGCGGGGCCGTCTGAGCGGCCTCCGCCGCCGGGACCCCCTTTTCGAAAGGCTCCGCACATGGCACCACCCGGCGCGGGCACCGCCCGCCCGCGCGGGAGGGGCGGCTACTGGCTCTACCTGGTTCCGAGCCTGGTGCTGTTCCTCGCGATCATCGTCGTTCCGTTCCTGATGAACGTCGCGACGAGCTTCACCCGCTGGTCCGGCGTCGGCACCCCCAAATGGATCGGGCTCGGCAACTACACCAAGCTGTTCAGGGACGAGCGCTTCTGGGCCTCCTTCCAGCACAACGTCGCGCTGATCGTCGCGATGGCCGTGGTGCCGACGGTCCTCGGACTGGTGCTCGCCGCCGCGCTGTTCGACTACGTCGCCAGGCGGTTCGGCGCGCGTACGGCCTCGGCCCTGCGCGCGGCGTTCTACCTGCCGCAGGTGCTGCCCGTCGCGGTGGCCGGGGTGGTGTGGGGCTGGATGCTCCACCCGTCGTACGGCGCGGTGAACCAGATCTTCGGAATCGAGGTCAACTGGCTGGGCGACCCCGGCATCGCGCTGGCGACGGTCATGGCGATCATGGTGTGGTTCCAGCTCGGGTACCCGGTCGTCATCTTCATGGCCGGGCTCCAGCGGGTCGACCCCTCGCTGTACGAGGCGGCCGAGATCGACGGCGCCTCGTGGTGGCGCAGGTTCTGGCACATCACGCTCTCGCAGATCCGGCCGGAGATCTTCGTCGTGCTGCTGACCTGCACGATCGCGGCGCTGAAGGTCTTCGGGCCGATCTTCGTGCTGACCAGGGGAGGGCCCGGCTCCGCGACCATGGTGCCGTCGTACTTCTCCTATCTGAACTTCTTCCAGAAGGCCAACGTCGGGTACGGCTCGGCGATCGCGACCGTGCTCGCCGTGATCATCGTCGTGGTGACCTTCTTCTTCCTGCGGGTGCAGGAGCGCGACCAGGAGAGTGAGTCGTGACCCCCGATCGCGTCGTCCGCCAGCCGGGACGCTGGGCCGTGCTCGCGGCGCTGGTCGTGCTCGCGGTCGTGATGCTCTTCCCCTTCGTCATCGTCACGCTCAACGCCTTCAAGTCCCCGGCCGAATACTCCTCGGGCGGTCCGCTGAGCCTGCCCCACGGGCTCTACCTGGACGGGATCGTCGCCTTCTGGGACCGCGTCGACTTCGGCCTTAAGCTGTGGAACAGCCTCCTCATCAGCGGCGTCGTCGCTGTCGCCGCCGTGGTGCTGTCGGTGCTCAACGCGTACGCGCTGGGGATCGGCAGGGTCCGGGGCCGGTTGTGGATCCTCGTGCTCTTCCTGCTCGCCAACACGCTGCCGCAGGAGGCCCTGGTCTACCCGCTCTACTACCTGTCGAAGGAGGCGGGGCTGTACGACTCGAAGCTCGCCGTCATCCTGATCTTCACGGTGATCCAGGCGGCCTTCGGGACCTACCTGCTCTCGTCGGTGCTCGGGCGGTTCCCCCGGGGGATCCTGGAGGCGGCCGAGATCGACGGGGCGAGCAAGTGGCGGACGCTGTGGCGCATCGTCGTGCCCGTCAGCCGCCCGACCCTGTCGGTGCTGCTCATCTTCTTCTTCATCTGGACGTGGAACGAGTTCTTCCTGCCGATGGTGTTCCTCATCGCCAACGACAACCAGACCGTGCCGGTCGCCCTGGGCGTCCTGCAGGGCGAGAAGATGATGGACGCCACCATGTCCAGCGCGTCCGCGCTGCTCGGCATCATCCCCGCCGTGGCCTTCTTCCTGATCTTCCAGCGCACGCTGACCCGTGGCATCACGGTCGGCGCGATCAAGTAACACCCCCGAATGAACGCGTCACTACCTGACCTGGAGGCGCAATGTCCCATCGCCGTTCGGCGATGCTGTCCGCGTCGGCCGCCCTGGCTCTGGCACTGAGCCTGGGCGCCGGCCCCGCGAGCGCGGCCGGAGACCATCCGTTCCGAGACCCGTCGCTGCCGCTCGCCCAGCGCGTCGACGACCTGCTCGGCCGGCTCACGCTGGACGAGAAGGTCGCGATGCTGCACCAGTACGCACCCGCGATCGACCGTCTCGGCATCAAGATGTTCAAGACGGGCACCGAGGCGCTGCACGGCGTCGCCTGGTCCACCGACTACACGAACAACGGCGCCGTGGTCACCGCCAAGGGCACCGTCTTCCCCCAGGCGGTCGGCCTGGCCAGCACCTGGGACCCCGCCCTGATCAAGCGGGTCGGCTCCGCCGTCGGCGACGAGGCTCGCGGCTTCCACGCCGAGAACCCCACGGTGTGGGGGCTCAACCTCTGGGCGCCCGTGGTCAACCTGCTGCGCGACCCCCGCTGGGGACGCAACGAGGAGGGCTACTCCGAGGACCCGCTGCTGACCGGCGCCATCTCCACCGCGTACGGCCTGGGCCTGCGGGGCGACGACCCCGACCACCTGAAGACGGCGCCCACGCTGAAGCACTACCTGGCCAACAACAACGAGGTCAACAGGGACACCACGTCGTCGGAACTGCCCCCGCGGGTGAAGCGCGAGTACGACGAGGCGGCGTTCAAACCGGCCATCGCGGCCGACGCGGCCACCGGCGTGATGGCGTCGTACAACCTCGTCAACGGACGGCCGAACACGGTCAACCCCGACCTGGACGACGTGGTCCGCTCCTGGACGAAGCGCACGCTGTTCAACGTCTCCGACGCCTGGGCGCCGAACAACCTGGTGCAGACCGAGAAGTACTTCGCCACCCAGCCCGAGGCGGCCGCCGCGCTGATCAAGGCGGGCCTCGACAGCTTCACCGTGGACGACACGAACGGCGGCCCGACGGTCGCGGCCGTCAAGGAGGCGCTGGCGAAGGGCCTGCTCACCCCGGCCGACGTGGACGACGCCGTCCGGCACCAGCTGAGCATCCGCTTCAGGCTCGGCGAGTTCGACCCCGACGGCGGGCCGTACGCGAAGATCACCAAGGAGGTGGTCGACAGCCCGGCCAACCGGAGGCTGAACCGCGAGACCGCCGCCAAGGCCATGGTGCTGCTGAAGAACTCCGGCGGCGCGCTGCCGCTGAAGCCCGGCAAGAAGGTCGCCGTGGTCGGCCCCCTGGCCGATGTGCTCTACACCGACTGGTACTCGGGCGGCCTGCCGTACAAGGTGACCCCGCTCGACGGGATCACGGAGCGGGCGGCGTCGGTGACCTCCTCAGAGGGCGTCGATCGCATCGCGCTGCGGAACGTCGCCACCGGCAGGTACATCGGCGCGCCCGCGGCCGGCGGCGACCTGAGGGAGAGCGCGACCTCGGCGGGCGCAACCGAGCAGTTCGACGCGTTCGACTGGGGACAGGGCGTGCTGACGCTGCGCAGCGTCGCCAACGGCAAGTACGTCAGCCGGGCCAACTGGGCGACCCTGGCCAACACCGCCGACCAGCCGTCCGGCTGGTTCGTGCAGGAGCAGTTCAAGCTGGAGCGGCAGGACGACGGCACCTACCTGCTGCGGTACGCCGGCTACGAGACGGCCGAGAGCTGGTTCGGGGAGAACACTTACGTCAAGGCGGAGGCCGACGGCGCGCTCGGCCTGACCACGGCCGCCCAGGCCACGCGCTACGCCAAGGAGGTCGTCTCCAGCGGCGCCGACGACGCGGTCGCCAAGGCGAAGGCGGCGGACGTGGCGGTCGTCGTGGTCGGCAGCATGCCGTTCATCAACGGCCGCGAGGCCCACGACCGCACCGACATGAACCTCGCCGAGGGCCAGGAGGCGCTGATCAAGGCCGTGAAGGCGGCCAACCCGAACACGGTGGTGGTGCTGGAGAACAGCTACCCGACCACGATCGGCTGGGAGCAGGACAACATCCCCGCCATCGTGTGGACCACCCACGCGGGCGCGGAGACCGGGCACGCGCTCGCCGACGTGCTGTACGGCGACGTCAACCCGGCCGGCCGGCTCCCCCAGACGTGGTACCGGTCGGCGGACGAACTGCCGAGCATCCTCGACTACGACATCGTCAAGAAGGAACAGACGTACCTGTACTACCGGGGCAGGCCGCTCTACCCGTTCGGGCACGGCCTGTCGTACACGTCGTTCGCCTACCAGGGCCTCAAGGCGGCCCGGAAGGGCGACGCGTACGAGGTGTCCGTGAAGGTGACCAACACCGGCTCCAGGGCCGGCGACGAGGTCGTGCAGCTCTACACCCACCAGCAGCGCTCGCGGGTGAAGCAGCCGGTCAAGCAGCTCCGCGCGTTCGAGCGGGTGACGCTCGCGCCGGGTAAGAGCAGGACGGTCGTCTTCACCGTCGAGAAGAGCGACCTCGCGCTGTGGGACGTCACGCGGAACAAGTGGGCCGTCGAGAACGCCACCCACGACGTGCTCGTGGGGTCGTCATCGGCCGACATCCGGCAGCGGGCGACGATCAACGTGCAGGGCGAGAACATCCCGCACCGCGACCTGTCGAAGACCACCCGGGCGGCCGACTTCGACGACTACGCGGGCATCCACCTGGTCGACGAGACCAAGGAGCGCGGCGACGCCGTGGCGGGCGCGGACGGCGGCTGGATCGCGTTCGAGGACGTCCAGCTCCGGCACTCCAGGAAGGTGACGGCCGGGGTCGCCTCGGCGGGCGGCGGGACGATCGAGGTGCGCCTCGGCTCGCCGACCGGCGCCAGAGCGGCCACGATCCCGGTCGCCGCGACCGGCGGGATCTACGACTGGGCCACCGCGAGCGCACCCCTGTCCGGCGCGAACGGAGTGAAGGACGTCTACCTCGTCTTCACCGGCGACGTCCGGATCAGGGACCTCACCCTGAGCTGAGCCGTCCGGAAACGGCGGACGCCCCGCGCGCGTGCGCGGGGCGTCCCCCGTCCGGCCGTCGACCCGGTTTCGTCCGGCGATCGATCACGATTTCGCTATTCTCCCCCATATGGTCGAATCGCTGAGGGGGACGCCGGCCTCGCGATACCACCTCCTGCGCCCGCTGGGCTCCGGCGGCATGGGCACGGTCTGGCTGGCCAGGGACTCCGTGCTCGACCGCGAAGTGGCGATCAAGGAGCTGCGCGTCCCCGACGGCCTCGGCGAGCGTGAGCGGGCCGAACTCGTGGCCAGGGTCATGCGCGAGGCCGAGGCCACCGCGCGCGTCCGCCACCCTGGGATCGTCGCCCTCCACGACGTGCTCCTCCAGGACGGCAGGCCGTGGATCGTCATGGAGTTGCTCCACGGCCACGACCTCGCCCGGTGGATCGCGGCGTACGGGCCGCTGCCGTACCGTCAGGCGGCCGACCTCGGGGCCCGCCTGCTCGACGCGCTGTCGGCCACGCACGCCGGGGGAGTGCAGCACCGCGACGTCAAACCGGGCAACGTCTTCCTCTGTGCCGACGGCCGGGTGCTGCTCACCGACTTCGGCATCGCCCGCCAGGCCGGCCAGGCGCCGATCACGGAGACCGGGCTGCTGGTCGGCTCGCCGGGCTACATGGCGCCGGAACGCCTCGCGGGCGAGCCCGGCGGCCCCGCCGCCGACCTGTGGTCGCTCGCCGCCACCCTCTACACGGCCGTCGAGGGCGTCGCCCCGTACCGCGGCTCCCGCGCCGAGGTCATCGAGGCGACCCTCACCCTGCCTCCCCGTCCTCCGGCGCTCGCGGGGCCGCTCGGCCCGGTGCTGGCGTGGATGATGGCCCGAGACCCCGCCCGCCGGCCCGACGCGGCGACCGCGCTCACGCTGCTGCGCGAGGTCGCCGCCGGGGGCACGCCGTCCGTGGACCACGCTCCGGGCATCAGGATCGAACCCCCGCCGCGCCGCCGGCGGACGTGGTGGTGGATCGGCGCCGCCACCGTCGTCGTGGTGGCCGGCGCGGTCGCCCTGGCCGTGCGGCTGCCGGGGGACGAGCCGCCGGACGACTCCGTACGCCTGGCCTCGCCGTCCTTCGAACGTGCCGTGGACCTGTGCCGGTCGCTGCCGGCCGACCGGGTGCGGAGCATCCTGGGGGCCGCCGCGCAGGCGCGGCCTGGCAAGGAGAGCTGCCAGTGGGCCGTCACGGGCTCCGGCATCGCGCTCAGCGCGGAGACCGACTCCGACACCCCCGACCCGTGGGCGCTCGACACGGCCTCCGCGCACGCGCTCCTGGAGGGGCTGCGCAGGCAGTACGCGACGGGCCCGCGCGACCGCGACTGGATCTGGTACGAGATCGGCCTCGACCGCAGGAGCCCGGCCATCGAGTCGGCCGCCAGGGACGTGCCGGAGGCGGCCGACGAGGCGTTCGCGGTGGACCTCACCACGCCGGAGGGCGGGGCCCAGGCCACAGTCGTGTACTTCAGGCTCGGCGATCTCGTGGCCAGGCTCCAGTACGCCGACCTCGACGCGAAGTCGCCCGCGGACCTGCGCGACCGGGCGGTCGCCGCGGCGGAGGCGGCGGCCGAGGGCCTGAGAGGGCTGGCCTAGCCGTGGATCCGCTCGCCGGACGCTACCGGCTCGCAGAACCGCTGGGTGAGGGCGGCGGCGGCACGGTCTGGCGCGCCCACGACGAACTGCTGAACCGGGAGGTGGCGATCAAGCAGGTGCGCGTCCCGCCCGGCCTTGACGACCGGCAGCGGGCGGGCTTCCTGGGCAGAGCCGTCGACGAGGCCAGGGCGGCAGGGCGGCTCACCCATCCCGGCATCGTGACGATCCACGACGTCGTCGGGCACGCCGGGCAGCCGTGGATCGTCATGGACCTGGTGCCCGGCCGCTCCCTCGACAAGATCATCCAGGCGGAGGGGCCGCTTCCCTCCGAGCGGGTGGCCGAGATCGGGCTGGCGGTGCTCGACGCGCTGGAGGCGGCCCACTCCCGGGGCATCCTGCACCGCGACGTGAAACCGGCCAACGTCCTCATCGCACCGGACGGCAGGGCCCTGCTCACCGACTTCGGGATCGCCGCGCCTGTGGGCGGCGCGGGCGGCTCCTGGCAGAGCTCGGCGGGCTCGCCGACCTACATGGCCCCCGAACGCTTCAGGGACGAGCCCGACGGCCCGCCCTCCGACCTGTGGTCGCTGGGCGCCACGCTCTACACGGCCGTGGAGGGGGAGCCGCCCTTCCAGCGGGGTACGGCCGCCGCGCTCGCCGCCGCCGTCCTGCTGCACGAGCCCCGGCCGATGACGCGGGCCTCCCGGGTCCTCGCGTGGATCGTGCTCGCGCTGCTGGACAAGGACCCGGCGCGGCGGCCGCCCCCCGACGTCGTACGGCAGGCGTTGCGGGCCGCCGCCGCGCCGCCGACGCCCACCGCGCGCCCCGCGCGGGCATGGCGGCTGGCCGCCGTGGCCGCCCTGATCGTGGTCGCCGGGCTGGCGGCGGGCCTGGGCGCCTGGCTGCTGGTGTCAGGGGACCAGGACGGCTCCGCACGCTTCACCGCCGTCCCGGACGCCTGCCGCAGCCTGACCGAGGCCCAGATCCGCGAACTCCTCGGCGCCGCGCCGCGCGCGGAACCCGCCGCGGAGGGGCGATGCGAGTGGGACGAGCACACCACAGGCCGCGACGGGGCGATCACCGTGACCTACCGGCTGCCCGCCGGCGGGGACGACGCGGCGGCATCGCACGACCTCGCGGCGGAGCGGGCCGCCAGGGCCGCGCAGGCCGAGGGCGCCGAGCGGGGTGCCGCGCCGCGCGACCGGCCCGGTATCGGCGACGAGGCCTTCACCTTCGACTCCGCCGGACCCGCCGGCGGGACCACCGGGGCCACGGTCTGGTTCCGCCTCAGCAATCTCATCGTCGAGGTCGCCTATCGGCGTGCCGGTGACCCCTCGGTCACCCCGGCCGACCGGCGCACCGCCGAGCGTGCCGCCGAACTCGTCGGCATCGGGCTCGGGTGACCTCCCGACCGTAGGAGACGAAATGACCAGCGGTGACGACACACCCCCCGAGACCGGCGGACCTCCTCCCCAGGACCGCCCCCGGCAGGGCGTGCCGCCGTACCCGCCCCCGTACGGTCCGCCGCCGGGCGCGCCGCAGGGACCGCATGGTCCTCAGGATCCGTACCAGCCGTACGGGCCGCCTGTGCCGCAGGATCCGCGATCTCAGTCGGGCGCGTATCCGGGTGCCCCGCCGGGTGGACAGCCGGCGCAAGGTCCTGGCTTCGGCGGGTATCCGGGCGCGCAACCCGGTCCGCAGCCGCAGCCCGGGCAGTACCCCGGCCCCTACCCCGGTCAGCAGCCCGGCCCTTACCCCGCTCAGCAGCCTGGGCAGTACCCCGGTCAGCAGCCCGGCGGTTATCCGGGCGGGCAGGCCTGGCCGCAGCAGGCGGGGCCCCAGGGCGGGCCGCAGCAGCAGCCGCAGGGCGGGCAGCAGCAGAACCCCTACCCCTATCCGCCGCCCGGCGGGCAGGCCGGCCCGCCGTCCCCTCCGCCACCCGGGCAGCGGGGCCAGCACCCGGGCCCGTATCCAAGCCCTTACTCGAGCCCCTACTCGAGCCCTTATTCGAGCCCGTACCCCGGCCAGAGCGGCGGGGACGCGCGGCAGGGACAGGGCTGGCAGCCCGCGACGCCGCCACCGCCCGAGCTGTGGCAGATGCCGACCGAGCCGTCGGCCCCGGCGCGGCGCGGCTGGGTCATACCGGTGGTGGCGGTCGTCGCCGTGCTGACGGTGGCCGGCGGCACGTTCGCGTTCATGTCGGTGCGCCAGGCGGGGACGCCGACCCGCCCGGCGGGTTCGGCCGAGCCGTCGCCGGCCGGGAAGTCGGCGTCGGCGGTGCCACAGGCGGCAGGCGCCGACGCGTGCTCGATGCTCGACCCGGACGACGCCGAGCGCCTCGTGCCGAAGGCCAAGATCGAATCCTCGACGAACGACAACAGGGACGGCACCTTCGTCAGCTACGTCCGCTACACCTGCGGCTGGGTCAACCGGGACATCTCCTACAAGGACGTCACCCGCAGCCGTGAGATCACGGTGAATGTGTCCAGGTACGAGGCGATCGGGACGACCACGGCGGAGAAATCGGCACGGATCCAGTACGACGGCGAGCTCAGGCAGTACAAGTACCAGGCGACCCACTCTGACGAGGAGCGCTACTACTCGGAGGCCCAGGAGTATCAGGGGATCGGGGACCAGGCGGCCGCGCAGTACCACTGGACGCGGGAGACCGGCAAGCACTGGTACTCCTACGGCCAGGGGGTCGGCCGGGTCGGCGACGTGGTCTTCCAGGTGAAGTACGAGGCGAGCCAGCAGAAGAAGGAAGCCAAGATCTTCTCCAGCGAGACCACCCAGTCGATCACCGAGGAGAACGCCCTGCGCGAGGTGAAGGGCCTTCTCACGCAGGTCGCGAAGTCGGTGGCCGCCTGGCGGGACGGGCGCCCGCTGCCGTACCACGCGCGCCCGAAGCCGAGCCCTTCGCCGTCGCCCTCGCCCACCCGGATCCCGCTGCCGAGCGCCTGCGTGCGGCTCAAGCCGCTGACCGCGACGCTGGTGCCGGGGACCGAGGGCGCGGCGGTGCGGAGCAAGGAGGGCAACTCGACCGTCACCCAGTGCCAGTGGTGGAACGAGAAACTGCCGCTCGGCGGCGGCAAGGTCCGCTGGCGGAACCTCCGTGTCGCGATCCACAGCTTCTGGGACGAGGAATCCGCCCGGTATCACCTCATCGACGAGCGCTCGAAGACCAAGTTCACGGCGAGCAGCGAGATCGGCGGCATCCGGTGGGGCAAGGTCCAGAAGCTGACCGGCTTCGGGCAGGAGGCGTTCGGCCAGGCGATCCGGCAACGTACCCAGACGGCCCAGGGCAACCGGTACGAGATCTGGGCGCAGGACGGCAAGAACGTCATCTGGGTGCTGCTGTCCGGCAGCGACCGCCCGGAGAACACGCCGATCAACTCGTCCGATTCCGTGCTCATGGACCCGAAGGAGGCCGAGGAGGGGGCCAAGTCGGTGGCGAAAGCCCTGCTCGACGCTCTGTGAGGCGGTGTTCGTCCAGATTCAGGCGGGTACTTCCCCACTCGACCGTGAGTCGACGGGGGAAACCATGGCTACCTGTGAAGTGTGCGGCAACGACTACGACATGGCCTTCGAAGTGCACAGCCAGGGCGCGGTGCACGTCTTCGACAGCTTCGAGTGCGCCATCACCCGGATGGCACCCGTATGCGAGCACTGCGGGTGCCGGATCGTGGGCCACGGCGCCGAGTACGACGGCCGCTGGTTCTGCTGCGCGCACTGCGCGCGCGAGGAGGGCGCGACCAGGATCGCCGACAGGGAGGTCACGACCGCCGGTATGCGGTGACACGTGACCTGGTCCGCGCCGGTCAGGACTCGAAGGCGACGAGGCGCATGATGACGAAGTGCTCGCCTTCGGGCCTGGGCGGCAGTGTGGTGCCCGGCACGGCCTCGAACACGTCCGGGTGCTCGTGCCGGGTCACCACGCAGAACAGGACGTCCGGCACGGCCACACCGCGGGCGAGGGCGCGTCTCGCCGCGGCGTAGAAGCTGCCGCCCGCCTCCAGGTCCGCGGCGACCGCCTCCGCCGCCGACCGGCTGGGCACCCTGATGCGCGCCACCCGCGCCCGCTCGGGGCGTGCCGTGCGGGCGCGCAGGTAGTCCTCGATCTCCCAGATGAGCAGTTCGCCGAGATAGTGCGATACGTCCTTCTCCATGGCGTCAATGCTGCCGCGTCCCGTTTGATGCGGGCTTGCACTCCAGTTGCCCCTGGTGCTGGCGCGCGTTCCGCTCACGGGAGTCCCGCTCGGCGCCCCGTGCCGTCCCCGGGGTGACAAAGCGCGGTCCGCTGGATTCACCCGGCGCGGCACGGTAGGCTTTAGTTAGTCTAGTGACTAAACAAATACCGGAGGGGCGAGTGCCACCAGGGTACCCGGGAACCGCTGGGGCCTGCGGCCGGGGCCGGGCCGGACACGGCGCGGCTCACGCGTCCGTCCGCGCCGCCATGGCCGCCGTTGTCGTGTCGAATTGCTCGCAATTGCGGCATGATGAGGCCAAGCGGGAACGGGGCGGACATTGATCACATCGCACAACGGGCCGAAGCCTGCCGACTTCACCGACGTACGGGCGACCAACCTCGCCGTCGTGCTGCGGTTCGTCCGGGAGAACGCGCCCTGCTCGCGTGCCGACATCGCCGCCTCGACGGGCCTCAACAAGGCCACCGTGTCCAGCCTGGTCGCCGACCTCATCGAACGGCGGCTGCTGCGCGAGACCGGCCTGACCGAGCACCGCGTCGGCCGGCCCGCCACCATGCTCGTCCTGGACGGCTCGCCGTACGCCGCGATCGGCATCGAGGTCAACGTCGACTACATCTCGGCGGTCGCGGTGGACCTCAAGGGCGAGGAACTGCTGAACTGGCGGCGGTCCTTCCCCGGCGGCACCTCCAGCGCCGGTCAGGCGGTCGTCGCGATGGCCGCGCTCGCCCGGCGGGTCGTCAGCAAGATGAGCAAGGAGTCCCGTCAGGTGCTCGGCCTGACCGTGGCCGTCCCCGGGCTGGTGGACGTGAACGGCGTCGTGCGGGTCGCGCCCAACCTGGGCTGGCGCGACGCGGACCTGGCCGGGGACCTCACCAAGGCGCTGCGCGACCCCGGCTTCCCCGTGCTGGCCGACAACGACGCCAACCTCGCCGCGCTCGCCGAGCACCGGTTCGGGCCGCACCGCAACGCCGCCAACCTCGTCTACGTGACCGGCGAGGTGGGCGTGGGCGCGGGCATCGTCATGGACGGCAGGCTCAGGCGGGGCGGGCAGGGCTACAGCGGCGAGATCGGCCACATCGAGCTCGACCCCGCGGGCCCCACCTGCCGGTGCGGCAGGCGCGGCTGCCTGGAGGCCGTCGCGGGGATCGGCGCGATCCTCGCCCACACCGCGCCCGACGCCTCGCCGTCCGAGCTGGAACTCGAGATCGACGAGGTCGTGCGGCGCGCCGGCAACGGCGAGCGGGAGATCCTCGCGCTGCTGGAGGACGTGGGGCGCCATCTCGGCAGGGGGATGGCCGCCGTGGCCAACATGCTCAACCCCGAGGTCGTGATCCTCGGCGGCTACTACGTGCCGCTGGCGCCCTGGCTCGTCGCGTGCGCTGAGGAGGAGATGTACGGCAGGGTGCTCGCCCCCGGCGGCGGAGGCTGCCGGCTGGAGGTGTCGACGCTCGGGTACGGCGCGGCGGCGCTCGGGGCGGCCGCGCGGGTGCTCGACTCGGTCGACTCCGGCCGCCTGCCCGCGCAGAGCTGACCGCCGCCAGAGCCAGAGCCGGCGCCGACGCCGGTGGGGGATGCCGGCGAACCTGATCGGGGCCCGGCGCGTCGAACAAGGCACCCTCGACGAATCGGGACACGATGAACACTCGCCTGCTCTGCTCCGCCACGCTCTCCGCCGCGTTCTCGGCCACGCTCTCGGCCACGCTGCTGGGCGCGCCGGCCGCCCCCGCGGCCGCCGCACCGGCCACCTCCGCGGCTGCCGCCGCATTGGCCGGAGCCTCCGCCGCGCCCACGCCCCTCGCCGGGGTCGCCGTCTACCTCTCGTACGGCAAGGGCTTCCCGATCAGCCGGTACGAGCCCGGCAGGGGCTTCTCGAAGGTCGGCGCCATGCCGATGACGGGCCAGTTCTCCGCGTCCCCTGACGGCAGGAAGGTCGCCTGGATCACGGACCGCGGTCTCGTGCGGGTCGGCGACGGCCGCACGGCGAAGACCGTTGCCAAGGGCGCCGCGGCCGGGTTCCCGTGCGCCACCCCGGTCTGGTCGCCCGACTCGCGCCAGGTCG
This sequence comes from Microbispora sp. H11081, assembly GCF_012999535.1. Taxonomy (GTDB): domain Bacteria; phylum Actinomycetota; class Actinomycetes; order Streptosporangiales; family Streptosporangiaceae; genus Microbispora. Next base: position 95,094 of record NZ_JABBWV010000011.1, on the reverse strand, counting down.
CGTACGTGAGGAAGGGCGTTTCCGACGCCGGGCAGATCTCCATCGTCGGGGCGGACGGCAGGGGCGGCAGGAAGGCGGGCGCCACCCTCGGGGTCTGCCACCTGGCATGGTCGGCCGGCGGCCGTTACCTCGCCGGGTACGCGGGGACGACCGAGGGCGTCTACCGCCTCGACCTGAGGACCGGCAAGTCGGTCAAGGTGAAGGGCGTCGGCCTCGCCAACCACGTGCAGGGCCTGTCGCCCGACGGCGCGAAGGTGGTCGTGGCCCCGCTGTCGCGGAACGCGCCCGGGGGCGACGGCTCCTGGCCCGGCGGCTTCCGTCCTGCCGTGGTCGACGTCGCCACCGGCAGGAAGACCGCCATTCCGGTGAAGGGCTCGCTCATCGGGGCGTTCTTCCTGCGGGACGGCCGCCTGGCCGTGCGGGTCGCCGGCCGCACCGCCAACACCCTGGTCGTGCTCGACAAGAACGGCAGGCAGGTGCAGCGGCTGAGCGAGCCGGCCGCGGCCAGGCGGCAGGCGCTGCTGCAGGTCGTCCGCTGACCGACGGCTCCAGGCACATCCCGGGGTGGGCGCGACCGGCCGGCCGCCCCCGCCTCCGGCGGCGCCCACCGGCCTCCGTCGGCGTGTGCCGTCCGGCGCTCGTGACGAGGAACAGGAAGGGTACTGCGCGGGCTGTTCAGGAACGAGGCTGTACGCCGTTGGCCGCGTCCGCCAGCATGGGGGAAGGGCGGGCGCGAGGGAGACCGGATGGCGAACAAGCTCTCCTATGCCGACGCGGTGAAGTTGCTTGGCGGCTCCGGCTCCGCGCTCGTGACCGCGCTGGACAAGCTGACTGGCGGGGCCCTGCTGGCGGCCACCGGCGGTGGCGGTGAGTTCGCGCTCAGCCTCTTCGATGCCAAGGGCGAGATGGCCCGGCTTAGTGGAGCACTGATCAGCGGGCTGGGAGACAGGCTTCGCGGCCTAGGCCGTTTCGACCGCACCGAACGGCTCACAGCCGCTCACAAGGTGATTGTCCTCACTGCCTTCTTTGAGTCCATGAGCGCCGTAACCCTTCCCGAGGGAGCTAGGAACCTCCTGCTCGGAAAGCCGGCTCAAGTCGCCTTGGTCACCGGTGAGCGCGCCCAGTCCAGCCGGCTCCGCGAGCTCGCGGCTGTGCTCAACGACAGTGACATTCCTGGTGAACCCGCACTCCTCAGCGGCATCGCCGCGCCCAAGGCGCTGCGGGAGTTCTACGCCTCGCTGGCCGCGCGGCTCGTCGCATGTCTTCGTGAGGCCGCGGGGTGGGAGGAATTCGACCGCGCGGAAGAGGTTCAGCGGCTCCTGAGCGATGCGGTTCCCGACTCCGCCGTGCGCCGCTACGAAGAGCACTTACGTCGGCTCGCCGGTGAGTTCCCCGAGGTGGGATTCTGGTCGAACCGTCTCGCCCACTTCGCCACGCACGAGCGGCTTGTGCGGTTACAAGCCGGACTAGAAGGGTTGGGACGAATCCTCGACGAGATCGCTTCCGGCGCCGACCTCGCCGACGACCGGCGGCAGGCGCTGGCCAGGCGGTACCGGCGGAGCCTGGACAGGCCCATCGCGGCCACCGGAGACGTACCGGACGGCCTGACGATCCCGTCACTGGCGGAGGCATACATCAATCCCCGGTTCCGCATCGCCGCTGTCGCGCGCAGCGCGCGGATCGATCAGGAGGACTGGTGGGAGGATCAGCCGGTCCGGGACGACCTCCAGGAGTTCCTCGTCGGCTATCTGACCTCGCTCGCCGCTACCCGGAGTCCTCTGATCGTTCTCGGCCATCCGGGCTCGGGCAAGTCGGTGCTCACCCAGGTGCTTGCCGCGCGCCTGCCAGCCCGTGACTTCCTCACTGTTCGCGTGTCGTTACGCGATGTCCCTGCCGACACAGATGTGCAATCCCAGATCGAGTACGCCATAAGGGACGCGACCGGCGACAGCGTGACTTGGCCCACGCTAGCCAGAACGGCCGACGGTGCGCTGTCAGTCGTCCTGCTCGACGGATTCGATGAGTTGCTTCAGGCCACCGGCATCGGCCAGACGGACTATCTCGAACAGATCGAGCGTTTCCAGGAACGCGAAGCCGACCAGGGGCGACCGGTCATGGTCGTCGTCACGAGCCGCATCGCAGTTGCGGACCGGGCCCGGATCCCGCCCGGCGGGGCCGTCGTCGTCAAGCTAGAGCCGTTCACGGACGAGCAGGTCGAGCGGTGGCTGACCGTATGGAACGAGCGCAACGCCGATCCCCTCGCAGTGCGAGGATTGCGCCCGCTGCTATCCGCGGTGGTGTTGCGCCAACCGGCATTGGCCACGCAACCACTGCTCCTGTTGATGCTGGCCCTGTACGACGCGGTGGACAACGCCCTGCAGCAGCATGGCAAGGGCCTCGACGAAGCCGATCTCTACGAGCGGATTCTGCGCCGCTTCGCCGAACGCGAGGTCCGCAAGTCCCGCCCGGAGCTGTCCGGCGGCTCGCTGGAGGTATCGGTAGAGGAGGAGATGCTGCGGCTGTCGATCGCGGCATTTGCGATGTTCAACCGCGGCCGCCAATGGTCTACCGAGGACGAGTTGTCAGCGGACCTCAAAGCGCTGCTCGGCCCGCCGGACCTCCCGCGACGAACGTCGGGCTTCCACGCCCCGCCCACACCTGCCCAGCACGTCATCGGCCGGTTCTTCTTCATCCACAGGGCCAGGGCAATGCGCCACGACGGCGACCTCGCGACCTGCGAGTTCCTACACGCGACCTTCGGCGAGTTTCTCGTCGCTCGGCTGATCCTGCGCGAGCTCGCCGAACTGACCGCCGTCGCAGCTACCCGCAGCAGGCACATCACCGACGATGGTTTCATCCGGGCGCTGCTGTCCTTCGCACCCCTGACCATACGCGGACAAGTCATCTATTTCCTGATTGCGCTCGCGCACCGAATCCCCGACGATCGACGCCGACTGTTTCGAGAACTGCTGCTCCCCGCCTTCTGGGGCGCCCTCGAACCGCACAGGGACGCCGCTCACGACTCCTACCGGCCCACTTCCTCCGGCGTCCCCTCAAGGCATGCCGCTTATTCCGCGAATCTGCTCGTTCTCATTTCCGTAATCGGCGGCCCGGTCGCCGGCCGCGAGCTGTTCCCTCGGTCCCCCTTCCCTGCGGCGGAGTGGAGGCGTCACGCGCTGCTCTGGAGATCGCAGTTCACTGCGGAAGCCTGGCGGAACCTGGTCGCCCTGCTGTCCCTGCAACGGACATGGCATGGCGACGAGCGTGATGTCCTCGTCGACCTGGCTCCCGACGGTTCCTGGGCCGCTCCGGACCTGGACGCCTTCTGGATCTTCCGGTTTGCGCCCGGCGACGCCGGACGGAACTGGTATGGCTGGCGCGTGGTCCAGACGTTGGACCTCCTCAAGGAGAGCTATTTCACCTGTGATCTAGCCGAGGACATCGCCTGGCACGCCCTGACGCCGATCGTCCGAGAGTTCGACAACGAGGACGAGTTCGGCCCTGGTGAGGTGGGAGCCACGGCCGCGTTCGCCACCCTCTCCTCGGACGAGGCAATCTCCACAACGAATGCGCTCCTCCGGCTGTGGCTTGCTTCAAGCCGTCCCGGGGGAGGCGACGACCTGAGGGAGGCGTACGAGAACTGCCTGGCGGTCATCGAACGAAGCCGCCCGGCAGAGAACAGGGTGAGCTACGAGGCGTTCCTGGCCCGCGTCCTGCGACAGCTCGCGGCCGATCACGAACGACTTGCGCCCGAATTCCTGGCGCAGGTGTTGGAGGTGCTGAAACCGGCCATCCTAAGCGAACCGCACCTGTCTGATCTGCCCTTAGTGCGGCACTGGGCCGCGCAAGCCTTTGCCGGCATCGGCTGGTCGCCCCATGCGGGAGGAGAGGAACGCGCCTGACATGCGCTCGGAGGCGGCCATAACCGTCCGTCGCAAAGTGTGAGGCGGGAGGTCTTGACCTGAGCCGAGGTTGGGGGCAATCTTCCGGATAAGCCCGGATTTACACACCGGAAATCCACGGTAACCCCTTCGAAGCGCTTCGACAGCAGGCGCTTCCCCACCCGGACAGCGGATCCTCGCGGCGCCCCGCGGGCGCGGATTTCGGCAGGTCATCGAAGCGCTTCGACGCGAAGGGTAGCTCTGCAGATGAACGAACCGGCTCAGGACCCGGCCTTCCGTAACCCCGCGCTGTCTCCCGCCGACCGGGTGGACGACCTGCTCGGCAGGCTCACACTCGACGAGAAGATCGGTCTGCTGCACCAGTACCAGGCGCCCGTGGAACGGCTCGGCCTGCGCCCCTTCCGCACCGGCACCGAGGCACTGCACGGACTGGCCTGGCACGGCCCCGCCACCGTGTTCCCCCAGGCCCTCGGGCTGGCGAGCACGTGGAACCCGGACCTGGTCCGCCGGGTGGGGGAGGCGACGGGCGACGAGGTCGTCGCCTTCCACCACAAGGATCCGCAGAGCGTGGGCCGCAACGTCTGGGCGCCGGTGGTCAACCCGCTGCGCGACCCGCGCTGGGGCCGCAACGAGGAGGGCTACTCGGAGGACCCCTGGCTCACCGGCGTCATGGGCACGGCCTACGCGAACGGCCTGCGCGGCTGCCACGACGTGCTGAAGACGGCGCCCACGCTGAAGCACTTCCTCGGCTACAACAACGAGACCGACCGGTGCGTGACCTCCAGCGGCCTGCCGCCGCGGGTGCTGCACGAGTACGAGCTCAAGGCGTTCCGCCCGGCGCTCGAATCCGGGGCGGCGGTCGCCGTGATGCCGTCGTACAACCTCGTCAACGGCCGACCCGCCCACCTGTCGCCGCTGATCGGCAGTCACCTGCGGGCCTGGGCGCCGGACGAGATCCTCGTGGTCAGCGACGCGTACGCGCCGGGCAACCTCGCCGGGGCGCAGGGCTACCACAAGGACCTGCCCGAGGCGTACGCGCACGCGATCAAGGCAGGACTGGACAGCTTCACCCAGGACGACGCCGACGGCGCCGCCACCCTCGGCCACATCAGGACGGCGCTCGACCGCGGCCTGCTGACCGAGGCCGACGTCGACGCCGCCGCCCGGCACACGCTGTCGATCCGGGTGCGGCTGGGCGAGTTCGACCCCGCCACGCCGTACGACGACATCACCCACGACGTGGTCAACAGCCCCGGGCACCGGCGGCTGGCGCGGGAGGCCGCGCGCCAGTCGATCACGCTGCTGAAGAACGACGGCCTGCTTCCCCTGGCCGCCCCGCGCGTGGTCGCGGTGATCGGCCCGCTGGCCGGCGCGTTGTTCGAGGACTGGTACAGCGGCACCCTGCCGTACCAGGTCACCGCCCTCGACGGGCTCGCCGGGCGATGCGCCACCGTCTACCACGAGGGCGTCGACCGGGTCGCGCTGCGCACCGAGGGCGGGTACGTCGGCGCGTCCGCCGACCCTGAGGGCGGGCCGCTGCGGGTGGGGAGCGAGCGGTCCTGCTTCGACGTGTTCGACTGGGGCGGCGGCGCTCTCGCGTTCCGGTCCTGCGCCAACGGGCGGCACGTGTCGGCGGGGGAGGACGGCGTGCTGGTCAACGACCAGCCGGGCCCGAACGGCTGGGAGGTGCGGCAGACCTTCCTGATCGAGGAGCGGCCGAGGGGGATCGTGCTGCGCAACATCTCCTCGGGCCGCTACGTCACCGTGGCGGACGGCGTCCTCCGCACCACCGGCGACCCCGGCGCCGCGGCTGTGCTGTCCGTCGAACTCGTCGAGAGCGGCGCGGCCCGCGCGGCGGAGGCGGCGGCCCGCGCCGACGTCGCGGTCGTCGTGCTCGGCGACCACCCGCTGGTGAACGGCCGCGAGACGGAGGACCGCGCGACGCTCGCGCTGCCCGAGCGGCAGGAGGCCCTGCTGAAGGCGGTCCACGCGGCCAACCCGGCGACCATCCTGGTGCTCTCCAGTGGCTACCCCTTCGCGGTCACCTGGGCGCAGGAGCACCTGCCCGCGATCGTCTGGTCGTCGCACGGCGGTCAGGAGTACGGCCACGCGCTCGCCGGCGTGCTGCTCGGGGACGACGACCCGGGCGGCCGCCTCACCCAGACGTGGTACCGCTCGGCCGCCGACCTGCCCGACCTGCTCGACTACGACGTCATCGCCTCCGACGCCACCTACCTCTACTACCGTGGCCGGCCGTTGTACCCGTTCGGGCACGGCCTGAGCTACGCCCGCTTCGCGTACTCCGGGCTGGAGCTGTCGTCGGCCGAGGTCGCAGAGGGCGACACCTTGACTGTGAGCGTGACGGTGACCAACGTCGGGGAGCGCACGGGGGAGGAGGTCGTGCAGTTCTACACCCGCCAGCGGCGCTCGCGGGTGAAGCAGCCGCTGCGCCAGTTGCGCGGCTTCGCCAAGGTGCGGCTCGCGCCGGGCGAGAGCCGTACGGTGTCGGTGGACGTCCCGGTCGCCGGCCTGGCCTTCTGGGACGTGACGCGGGACAGGTTCGTGGTCGAGGAGGCCGAGCACAAGGTGCAGGTCGGCGCGTCGTCGGGGGACATCCGCCTGTGCGCGCCCTTCCGGGTGCGGGGCGAGCGCATCCCGCCGCGGGACCTGACCGCCGGGCTACTGGACGCGGTCCGCCACGACGAGTACGACGGTGTGGTGCTGTGCGACGCCGCGCTCGACGCGGGGGACGCGCTGCGCTCCACGTCGCCGGGGTCCTGGATCGTCTTCCGCGACTGTGATTTCGGCGGAGGGGATTTCGGCGGAGGGGATTTCGGGGACGACCCCGCCGACGGGCGGCCGGCGGCCTGCGTGCTGACGGTGTCGAGCGACGAGGGCGGGGTGGTCACGCTGCGGCTCGACGATCCCCTGACCGGCGAGGTCGCCGGCGCGGTCAGTGTCCCGCCCACGGTCACCGGGCGCGACTTCGTCGAGGTGACCACCCCTCTGGCGGGAGCGGCCGGAGTGCGCGATCTTTATGTGGTGTACGAGAGCGAGGGGGTCACGGTGAGGGCGCTGGGTTTTCTCACGGGATCCCGCCCGTGAGGACCGTGACGATCGCCGACGTCGCCAAGCACGCGGGGGTCGCCGTCTCCACGGTGTCGTACGTGCTGAGCGGCAAGCGGGCGATCTCGGCGACCACGCGGCAGCGGGTCCTGGACAGCGTGCGCGCACTCGGCTACCACCCCAACGCCGGAGCCCGCGCGCTCGCGAGCAAGCGCGCGAAGGTCATCGCGCTGGTGCTGCCGCTGCGGGCCGGCATGAACCTGCCCGTCCTCATGCGCTTCGCGACCTCCGTCGTCACGACGGCCCGCCAGTACGACCACGACGTGCTCCTCATGACGGCCGACGAAGGGCCCGACGGGCTGCACCGGGTGGCGGCCAGCGCGCTGGTCGACGGGCTGCTGCTGATGGACGTGGAGATCCACGACCCCCGCGTGCCGCTGCTGCGCAAGCTCGCCCAGCCGAGTGTCCTGATCGGTTTCCCCGCCGACCCCCACGGGCTGACCTGCGTCGACCTCGACTTCGCCCGGGCGGGGACGCTGTGCGCCGACCACCTGGCCGGGCTCGGCCATCGCGAGATCGCGCTGCTCGGCGCGCCGCGCGTGGTCTACGAGCGCGGCACCGGCTTCGCCGAGCGGACGCTGGCGGGTTTCGTCGAAGGGGCACTGCGGCACGGCCTTGAGGCCGACGCGCGGCCCTGTGAGGAGTCGTTCGACGAGGTCCACGCCACCGTGAAGCTGCTGCTCGACGAGCGGCCGCGGCTGTCGGGGCTCGTGGTGCACAACGAGGCGGCCGCCGGTCATGTGCTGGGGGCGTTGCGGATCCTCGGCAGGCGGGTGCCCGAGGACGTCTCGGTGGTGGCGATCTGCCCGGACGACATCGCCGAGCGGGCCAGCCCCGCGCTGACCTCCGTGCTCATTCCCGCCGAGGACGTCGGCAGACAGGCGGTCCGGCTGCTCATGGCCAAGCTGGAGGGCCAGGCCGTACCGGAGTCGACGCTTCTCGAACCTCGGCTGACGATTCGCGAAAGTTCACGATGATCTCATTTCCCCGCGGCTTCCTCTGGGGCGCCGCGACAGCGTCGTACCAGATCGAGGGAGCGGTCCACGCCGACGGGCGCGTTCCGTCGATCTGGGACACCTTCTCCCACACCCCCGGCATGGTCGCGGACGGGCACACCGGCGACGTGGCCTGCGACCACTACAACCGCTATCTCGAGGACGTCGAGATCATGGCGGAGCTGGGGCTCAAGGCGTACCGGTTCTCGATCGCCTGGCCGCGCCTCGCCGACCTGAGCTTCTACGACAGGCTCGTCGACGCGCTGCTCGACCGGGGAATCGCGCCCGTCGCGACGCTCTACCACTGGGACCTGCCGCAGGCGCTGCAGGACGCGGGCGGCTGGGCCAACCGCGACACCGCGTACCGGTTCGCCGACTACGCCGCCGCCGCGCACAAGCGGCTCGGCGACCGCGTCACCACCTGGACGACGCTCAACGAGCCCTGGGTCTCGGCGTTCGTGGGCCACGCCTCCGGCCGGCACGCTCCCGGTGTGACCGACCCGGCCGCCGCGTTCACCGCCGCCCACCACCTGATGCTCGCGCACGGCCTCGGTGTGCGGGCGCTGCGGGCGGGAGGGGCGGAATCGGTCTCGCTGACGCTGAACCTGACGCCGATACTCGGCGACGACGAGCCGGCCCGCCTGATCGACGGGCTGGCGAACCGGATCTTCCTCGACCCCGTGCTGCGTGGCGAGTACCCCGCCGACGTCCTCGCCCATGTGGAACGTTTCACCGAGGTCGACCTCGACGACCTGCCGACGATCGCGCAGCCGATCGACGTGCTCGGCGTCAACTACTACACGGTCAACCGGGTGGTCGCCGACCCCTCGTCCGGGGGGAATCCGGAGTATCCCGGCAGCGAGGGCATCGCCTGGGAGGACCCGCGCGGCCCGGTCACCGAGATGGACTGGGAGATCAACCCGGCCGGGCTGGAGGACCTGCTCGTACGGCTGTCGCGGGACTACCCCGGCACACCCTTGATGATCACGGAGAACGGGGCCGCCATGCCCGACGGGGTGGCAGACCCCGGCCGGATCTCCTATCTCGACGCCCACTTCCGCGCCGCCCGGTCGGCCATGGAGCGGGGCGCCGACCTGCGCGGCTACTTCGTGTGGTCGCTGCTGGACAACTTCGAGTGGGCCCGGGGCTATCACAAGCGGTTCGGGCTCGTCCGCGTGGACTACGAGACGCTGGAGCGCACGCCCCGCGACAGCGCCCGGTGGTACCGCGAGGTGATCGCCCGGAACGGCCTCGCCGGCTGAGACCGCTCCACCCGCGTCCCGGCGGGGGCCACCCCGGCCCCCGCCGGCCTTTCAGCTCTCGCCCGGCGTGGCCGGCAGCACGCGCTCGCCGAGCAGGGGGAAGACCTTGGCGACCTTCGCCGTCAGGTAGTCGCCGTACGTGCCGGTGAAGGCCCGCAGGTCCATGCCGTCCCAGCGGGCCCTGCCCCCCTCGCGGCCGGGCAGGGCGGGCAGCGGCGGCACCTCGCAGTCCCAGCCCGGGTCGAAGAAGAAGGGGAAGGACAGCCTGCCGCGGCCCGTGGCGTTGCGCACTCGATGCGGCGTCGACCGGTAGAGGCCGCCGGTCAGCTTGTCGAGCATGTCGCCGATGTTGCAGACCAGGGTGCCGGGGATGGGCGGCGCCTCGATCCAGCCGCGCGCGGTGTGCACCTGGAGCCCGGGGTTGTCGTCCTGGAGCAGCAGCGTCAGCAGGCCGTAGTCGGTGTGCTCGCCTACCCCCCACTCGTCGGGACCGGCCTGCGGCGGGGGCGGGTAGTGGAAGATCCGGAAGAGGATCGTGGGCGCGGCCGTGTACCCACCGGCGAAGTAGTCCTCGTCGAGTCCCAGGCTCAGCGCCACGCCGCGCATGACCGACTGGCCGACGTGGGTGAGGGCGTCCAGGTACGCGAGCACGGCCGGGCGCAAGTCGGGCACCTCGGCGGGGAAGAGGTTGCGCCCGTGCAGCGGCCGGGGATCGTCGTGGTCGTCCTCGGCGCCGAAGTAGACGCCTTCCTTGAGGTCGGGCCGGCCGGAGGTGAGCTCGCCGCCCACGGGGAAGTAGCCGCGCCAGGCCCGTCCGCCGCGGTCCATGGAGATCCGGCACTTGTGCTCCTGCGGCAGCCGGAAGAACCGGGTCGCGGCCTCCCTGAGCCGGGCGACCAGGTCGCCGGGCACGCCGTGGCCGCTGATGTAGAAGAAGCCGCTGTCCAGGCAGGCGGCCTCGATGCGGCGCGCGACCTCGGCGCGCTCCCGGCGGGTCCCCGAGCCGGTGAGAGCGGACACGTCGATCACCGGCAGTGGTCCAGCGGTGCTCATACCTCCATATCTCATCATCCGGGATCGTTGTCCGGAAGGCTCCTTTACCTGCTTGCCGATCGTGTTGCGCATGCCGGAATTTCGAGCACGCAGGAGCAACTCGTGCGGTTTGTCCCGTTACCGACCTATAACGCCCCGAAGGGTAGATTTCTTTGGCACGGGGTCAATCGGGGCGGCGTCATAGGTGGGCGATCACGTGGGTCTCGGGGAGCGATGGCCGGTCAAGCGCCAGGTCGTGCTGTTCACCGGCACGGTCGTGGCCCTGCTGTGCGTCGGGTTCTCGATCGCCCTGATGTGGGCGCTGTACACGACGGCCGGCGACAACCTCGCGAAGGACGTGACGGCGGCCGGCGCGCGGGTCGCCTACCTCGTGGACCGCGGGCAGCTCGAGAGCGTCCTGCCGTACGATCAACCCTCCGCGCGCGACCGGCCGATCCAGGTGGTGGACCCGCGGGGCGGGGTGCGGGCCGCGACGCCGGACATCGCGGGAAAGCCCGCCATGGCGACCTTCCGCCCCGAGCCGCCGCTCCGCAAGGCCTCGCGGAAGGTCTGCGGTGGTGTGTTCGCCCCGGGCCGATGCCACCTCGTGGTGGCGCAGCAGGTCTACCGCGAGGACGGGGACTGGACCGTCTACAGCGCCGCGCCGGCCCAGGCCTTCGAGGTGATGCCGGGCCTGGTGGCCGGCCTGGCCGTGGCGTCGGTGCTCGTCACGGCCGCCCTCGCGTACGGCGTCCATCGCAGCGTCGAGCGGGCGCTCGTACCGGTGCGCGCGATCCGGGCCGAGCTCGACGAGATCAACGCCTCGGACCTCGGGCGGCGGGTGCCGGTCCCGAGGGCCAAAGGGGAGATCCGCGACCTCGCGCAGAGCGTCAACTGCACGCTGGACCGGCTGGAGGAGACGCTCGAACAGCAACGGCGCTTCACCTCCGACGCGTCCCACGAGCTGCGCAGCCCGCTCACCGCGATCCGCGCGCAGGTGGAGGGCGCGCTCCTCGCGCCGCAGGAGTCCGACCTGAAGGAGATCGGGCAGGCCGTGCTGAAGAGCCTCGACCGGCTGCAGGCGATCGCCACCGACCTGCTGACGCTCGCCCGTCTGGACGCGGGCGCGCCCTGCGAGCGCGAGCCGCTGGACCTGAGCGGGCTCGTCGCCGCCGAGCTGGACGCACGCCGCCCGGTCAGGAAGGTCCTCCCCGATCTCGACCCCGGGGTGATCGTCAGAGGGGACCGCATCCGGCTGGGCCGCCTGGTCGCCCACCTGCTCGACAACGCCGAGCGGTACGCCGCGTCCACCGTACGGCTGCGGGTCCGGCGGGAGGACGCGCCCAACGGCGACCCCCGCTTCCGCTCCGGCATGGCGGTCCTTGAGGTGATCGACGACGGCACCGGCATCGCGCGGGACCAGCGCGAGTTCGTCTTCCAGCGCTTCGCCAGGCTCGACACGGCCCGCAGCAGGAACGCCGGGGGTCCTGGCCTCGGTCTGCCCATCGCCAGGCAGATCGCCGAGAGTCACGGGGGCAGCCTGACGATCATGGACAGCCCGCGTGGCGCGCGTTTCCTCCTGTGCCTGCCGCTCTCGCCTGAGCGCTGATCCCGTCAGGGCGGAAAACCGCTCCCGTTAATGTGCCATGCCGCACTACGCTCCTTACCGGCACATCTGCGGAGGGAATTACGCATATGCGACGGTGGCTTCCGTCCTTCATCCTGTTGGCGCTCATCTGGGGCAACAGCTTCTTCTTCATCAAGGTGGCGCTCGGGAGCCTCCATCCCCTCCAGATCTCCTTCCTCCGGTTGGCCGTCGGAGCGCTGACCCTGCTCGTCGCGGTGCTCGCGACCGGCCGCCGGCTGCCCCGCGACCCGCGGCTGTGGGGCCACTTCGCGGTCGCCTCCGTCGTGCTGACCACGGTGCCGTTCACGCTCTTCGGGTACGGGGAGCAGTACGTCTCCTCCGTCGTGGCGGCGATCTGGAACGCCACTACGCCGCTGTGCACGCTGCTGTTCGCGCTGCTCCTGCGCAGCGAGAAGGTCACGGCCGCCAGGGTGACCGGGCTCGGCCTCGGCTTCGCCGGCGTGATGGTGGTGCTCGGCGTGTGGCAGCCGATCTCCGGGGGCACGGCCATCGGCAGCCTGGCCTGCTTCGGCGCCGCCGCCTGCTACGGCGTGGGCGGGGCGTACATGGGCAGGTTCATCACCCCACGGGGGGAGGAGCCGGTGGTGCTGGCGGCCGCGCAGTTGGTCGCAGGGACGGCCGAGCTCGCCGTGATCACGCCGCTCGCCGGGGTGAGCCTGATCAGGATCGACGTCCCTCTCACGGTCTGGGGCAGTCTCCTCGCGCTGGGCGCGTTCGGCACCGGCATCGCCTACCTGCTGCTGTACGACATCCAGCGGAAGGTGGGGGTGACGACCACCTCGGCCGTCACCTATCTGATCCCGGTGTTCGCCGTCGTCTCCGGCGTGGTCTTCCTCGGCGAGCACCTGACCTGGAACCAGCCCGCCGGGGCGCTGGTGGTGCTGCTGGGCATCGCGGTGATCCAGGGCGCCGTCCCCCGGCGAGCCGGCCTGCGCGCCGCCGCGCGGCCGGCCGCAGTGCCCGTAGCGCCCACAGCGACCACAGCGACCACAGCGCCCACGGTCTCTGCGGCGCGCGCGGAGACCGACGGCGCGGCCTGATCCGCGCCGAGGGGCGCCCCTGGGCTTCTCAGCGGGCCGGGGGAGCCTCGGCCCGGCTCTCCGTGGTGGTGTCGTCGTCCCGGCGCGTACGCCGCTGCTTCGGCGCGGCCCTGCGTACCGTCGCGGCCGTGGTCTCATCGCCGGGCGCGTCCGCGGCCGTCCCGGGCGTGGCGCGGTTGGCGCGGGTGGCAGGGGCACCGGGAGTGGTGGAGGCGGTGTCGGCGACGGCGGACCTGGGCGGCTCCGGCGCCCCGGGCGAGGACGGCCGATCCCCGGAGGAGTGATCGGCTCCCTGCGGGACGGCGGGGGGCCGTCCCTGGTGGGACCCGTCCGGGCCGGGATCACCGGGCTCACCGGGCCCGCCTGGACGGGGCGGGCGCAGCGCCGCGATGACGGCGTCGGCCTCGGCGTCGGCGGCGAACTCGCCGGCCGCCTCCGCCTCACGTCGTTTGATCACCACCATGTGGTCGGCCGAGACGCGGCCCGCGCCGTTGACGGCCAGCAGCACGGACGCGGCCCCGAGCGCCACGATCAGCTCGATGTCGCCCCCGGTGAGCGGCAGGCCGGTGTCGCCGGCCGTGAGCACGAACACCGCGAGGGCCTCGGCGAACAGCAGCAGTCCTACGACCGGCACGGCGAGGCCCGCGATCAGCAGCGTGCCGCCCACCAGTTCGGTCAGCATGGTCACCGGCGCCCACACGTGGGGCAGCGGGGCCTGCAGCGCGGTGAACTGGTCGGCCGTGGCGTTGAGGCCGGCTTCGAGCTTCTGCCAGCCGTTGGCGAAGAAGATCCCGCCGACGCCCATGCGGGCGGCCAGCGAGGCGAGGTCGTGCAGGGTTCTCTTCACGGACTCTCATCCTGGGGGGTGGGGGATGACTTGCCCGGACTCTTCCCGCGTGCGCCGCCGTCATGCCAGGCCGGTCCGGTCCCGGACACCGCCGGGCTCCTCCTCGTCGGCGCCGCAATGGGTGGGAGTGTGCCGGGGCAGCAGCAGGGCGACCGCCAGCGAGGTGAGCGCGAGCAGCGCCACGCTGACGACGACGGTGGAGTGCAGGGCGGTGACGAAGGCCACGCGGGCGGAGTCCAGCAGCGCGGCTCCGGCCGCGCCGGCCTCTCCCGCCACGTGCGCGGCCGAGGCGAGCGACTCCCTGGCCTGGGCCATGAGCCCGGCCGGGATCCCGGGGACGGCCCCGAGCGAGGGGGCGTACACGATCGTGGTGATCGTCCCGAGGACGGCGATGCCGAGGCCCGCTCCGAGCTCGTAGGCCGTCTCCTCGATCGCGGCGGCGCCGCCCGCCCGGGCCTCGGGCGCCGACGCCATGATCGTGTCGGACGCCGCCAAAAGGGCGACCTCGACGCCGAATCCGATGCCGACGAAACAGATGGTCAGCATCACAGGATGCTGCTCGGTGCCCCAGCTCAGCACCGGGGTGAGGGACAGCGCGGTGAGGGCGAGACCGCCGCCGACCGTCGCACGCAGCCCGATCCGGCCCAGCACGTGCGCGGCGGTCAGGCCGCCCGCGATGGCCGCGACCATGAGCGGCAGCATCCGCACGGCGGCCTGCAGGGGCGACAGCCCCAGCACGAGCTGGAGATACTGCGCCAGCATCAGTTCCAGCCCGACCAGCGCGAAGATCGCCAGCAGCACGCAGCCAACGCCGATCGCGAAGCCGCGCTGGGCGAACAGCCCGACGTCGAGCAGGGGGGAGCGGAGCCTCCGCTGCCGCCGTACGAACCAGACGAGCAGCGCGGCGCCGGCCAGGAGGACGGCGAGCGCGGGCCCGCGCCCCAGCAGGTGCCCCGATCCCGCCTCCTTCAGCCCGAACGCGACGGCCAGGATGCCCGCGGTGGACAGCGCCGCGCTCAGCGCGTCCCAGGGATGCTCGGCCCGCCGTGGCGAGGCCGGCAGGATCCGTACGGCGAGTGGCAGCGCGACCAGCAGCAGCGGCACGTTGACGAGGAAGACCGCGCCCCACCACAGATGCTCGACGAGGACGCCGCCGATCAGCGGCCCGACGGCCGCGCCCGCGGCGGCGACGGCGCTCCACACGCCGAGGGCGATCGCCCGCTCACGCCGGTCGGTGAACACCTGCCGGATGATCGAGAGCGTGGCCGGCATGATCATCGCGCCCCCGATGCCGAGGAACGCCCGCGAGACGATGAGCGACAGCGGGGTGGCGGCGAACGCCGCCGACAGCGAGGCCAGGCCGAACACCACGTAGCCGCCGAGCACGAACGGCCGCCTGCCGTACCGGTCGCCCAGGGTGCCGAACGTGACCAGCAGCGGCGCGACGACCAGCGAGTAGACGTCGATGATCCACAACAGCTGCACGGACGACGGCTCCAGCGCCGCGGTGAGCGCGGGGACGGCGATGTGCAGCACGGTCGCGTCGACCGCGATCAGGAGCAGGCTGAAGCACAGGAGCACGAGCACCGACCACCGGCTCGCCCCTTGCCCGCGCCGGGTGTCCGCGGCGGGGGCGGTGGCGGGCCCGACAGAAACCATGATCATGTACCGCTCAGTGCTCCTGCCCGAAAATTCCGGCCCGCTGGAACATGCGTGGCAGCTTAGGCCATGGGAAGCGGATCTCTCAGGCCTTCCGGGGATGTGGGGAACATATCGCCGGATCCGCATCGCTCCAGGTGATCAGGCGGGGTGCGGCGACGTGGGTCGTCCGACGTGCCGCAAGGGTCCACCCAATCCGCGCGCACGTGCGGTATAACCGGGGTCGAAGCGGGGAGGCGTCGATGCGGGACTCCGACAAGGCACGGGCGGCGAGCCTCTTAAACCGGACTGCGGCCCGTGATCTGTTCGAACAGGTGCGCTTCCGCTATTTCCGGCTTTCGCCGTTCACGCGACGCGCGCTGTTCGTGGTGCTGCTGATCGCCACCATGGGAGCGGCCGCGGCGCTGAACTGGTCGCTGATGCCCACGTTCATCTACACGTTCCTGGCGCTGTGCTTCCTCGGGCTGGCCCTCAGCTATCCGCGTGCCGCCGCGACCGTGCTCGTGCTCGCCGGGTGGGGCCTGCTGCTGCCGCTGTTCATGGCCGTCTTCGGCGGGCAGTCGCTCGCGCCCGGCCTGCTGATGCTGCTCGGCGCGCTGACCGGTGGCGCCGCCCACCTGATCCGGTGGGTGCCGCCGTGGCTGACGACGCTGATGGCCCTCGCGCCCGCCGGGGTCGTCGCGCTGTCGGTGTCGACGCTGTCGCCGACCGCCGCCCTGTGGGGCGCGTACGGCGTGGCCGCCGCGGTGCTCCTCTACCGCCTGGTGCTGGCCCGCAAGGTGCGGGCGGAGGCCGAGCGGGAGGCGGCGGGCGCGGAGAGCCAGGTGCGGGTGCGCGCCAGGGCGGGCGGCCACCAGCCCGCGGCGGCGGAGACCGGCGCCCCGCCGCCGATCACGGTCGAGCAGGCGCTCGCGGAACTGGAGTCCATGATCGGCCTTGAGCCGGTCAAGGAGCAGGTGCGCGCCATCGCCGCGTCGATTGAGGCGGCCCGGCTGCGCAGGGAGGCGGGCTACACCAACGAGCGGCCGATGCGCCACTTCGTGTTCGTCGGCCCTCCCGGCACCGGCAAGACCAGCGTCGCCCGGTCGCTCGCCAAGATCTTCTACGCGTTCGGGCTGCTGGAGACGCCGTTCGTGGTGGAGGCGCAGCGGGCCGACCTCGTGGGGGAGTACCTGGGGGCCACGGCCATCAAGACCAACGAGCTCATCGACCGCGCGCTCGGCGGGGTGCTCTTCGTGGACGAGGCGTACGGCCTCGTCAACTCCGGCGACGGCCAGCCCGACCGGTTCGGCGCGGAGGCCGTGCAGACGCTGCTCAAGCGGGCCGAGGACGACCGTGACAGGCTCATCGTCATCCTGGCCGGCTACGAGCGGGAGATGAACGACTTCCTCGCGTCCAACCCCGGGCTGTCGAGCCGCTTCGCCACCCGGGTGCGCTTCCCCAGCTACAGCCCGGCGGAGCTGCTGGAGATCACCGAGGCGCTGCAGGAGCGCCGGGGAGACCGGCTCGATCCCGAGGCGCGTCCCGTGCTGCGCCGGCTGTTCGAGGACGTGCACCGCCGGGTGCTCGTCGACGACCTCGGCAACGCGCGCTTCGCCCGCAGCCTCGCCGAGGCCGCCGCGCAGGCCCGCGACGTGCGCGTGGTGAGCGCGGGCGGAGCGCCGCGCGGCGAGGACCTGGTCACCGTCACCGCCGACGACGTGACCAAGGCGTTCAACGAGATCACCGCGCGATACCGCGGTTACCAGGTCACCCCGACCCTGGACGAGGCGCTCGCGGACCTCGACAGGATGGCCGGCCTCGAACCGGTCAAGCGGCAGGTCCACGCGATCACCGCCCAGCTCAAGGTGGCCAGGATGCGGCAGGAGCAGGGCCTGCCGGTCCAGTCGCAGATGCGGCACATCGTGTTCGTCGGCCCGCCGGGCACCGGCAAGACGACCGTCGCGCGGATCCTCGGCCGGATCTTCTCCGCGCTCGGCCTGCTGGCCAGGCCCGACGTGGTCGAGGCGTCGCGGGCCGACCTGGTCGGCCAGCACCTGGGCGCGACCGCGATCAAGACCAACGAGCTGGTCGACCGCGCGCTCGGCGGCGTACTGTTCATCGACGAGGCGTACAGCCTGGTCAACACCGGCTACTCGGGCGGCGACGCCTTCGGGGCGGAGGCGGTGCAGACGCTGCTGAAGCGCGCGGAGGACGACCGCGACCGTCTGGTCGTCATCCTGGCGGGCTACGAGCGCGAGATGGACGCGTTCCTGGCGACCAACCCCGGCCTTGCCTCCCGGTTCAACCAGCGCGTGTCGTTCCCCTCCTACTCGCCGTCCGAGCTGACCGAGATCGCGGAGATGCTCGCCGCGCGGAGCGGCGACAGGTTCGACGCCTCCGCCGCGCGCGACCTCGCGGACGTCTTCGGCTGGGTCTGCCGCGAGGGGCTCATCGACGGGCTGGGCAACGGCCGCTTCGCCCGGTCCCTGTACGAGCGGGCCGCGCTGCGGCGCGACGTCCGCCTCGCCGCGCAGGGGTCGGCGAACGCCGCCGAGCTGACGACGATCACCAGCGACGACGTGCGCAGCGCGGTGGACGAGTTGTCCTGATCCCGTAGGGGAATCCCCAGGGCGCGTGTCCCGATGGCCGACTGCCGTCACTTCCTGCTACTAATCGACAGCGTAGGGTAGCCGGGAGGATCGGAGAGACACGTGAGAGCACGATGGCCGGTTGCCCTGGCCGCCCTGGCCGCTCTGTGGTCCGTCGGCGCCTGCGCCGCGCAGCTGGGGCCGGGTGAACCGGACACGGGGCTCGCCCCCTCCCCGGTCAAGGCCTACGACATCAACCCGCTGGCGCGGGAGAAGGTCAAGGACGGCGGCACGCTCCGGTGGGGCCTCACCGACTTCCCGTCCCAGTGGAACCGCAACCACGTCGACGGCGACACCACCGCCGTCAAGGTCGTGACGGACGCGCTGATGCCGCGCACGTTCCGTTCCGACGCGCGGGGACGGCTGACCATCGACACCGACTACGTGACCAACGCCAGGATCACCGCCACCTCCCCTCGACAGGTCATCACCTACTCGATCAACCCCAAGGCGAAGTGGTCGGACGGCAGGCCGATCACCTGGACGGACTTCGCCGCGCAGTGGAAGGCCATGAGCGGCCGCGACCGCGACTACCGGGTCGACTCGGCCATCGCGTACGAGAACATCCAGAGCGTGGCACGGGGGGCTAGCGACCGTGAGGTGGTGGTCACCCTCGC
Source organism: Microbispora sp. H11081 (assembly GCF_012999535.1). Taxonomy (GTDB): domain Bacteria; phylum Actinomycetota; class Actinomycetes; order Streptosporangiales; family Streptosporangiaceae; genus Microbispora. The sequence continues at coordinate 76,336 of NZ_JABBWV010000011.1, read as the reverse complement.
GCAGCCGTTCAACGAGTGGCAGGCGCTGTTCACGCCGCTGTATCCCAGCACCACCAACGCCACCGCCGCGGCGTTCGACTCCGACTGGATCAACCGCATCCCGGTGACCGCGGGGCCGTTCAAGGTGGATCGCCTCGACGTCAAGGGCAGGACGGTCACGCTCACCCGCAACCCCGCCTGGTGGGGCAACCGGGCGAAGCTGGACGGCATCGTGTTCCGGGCCGTGCGGCCCGACCAGATGGTCCACGCGTTCACCAAGGGGGACGTGGACGTCTTCGAGGTGGGGCCGGCCCCCACCGACTACGCGCGGGTCAGGGAGGCGTGGGACGCCGTCGTACGGCAGGCCGCGGGCACCCAGTACCGCCAGATCACCCTCAACGGGGAGAGCCCGGTCCTGGCCGACGCGCGGGTGCGCGAGGCCGTCGCGGCGGCGCTCGACCGCCGCGGGCTCATGCAGGCGGACCTGAAGGGCCTCGGCTGGCCGGCCGTCACGCTGGACAACCACTTCCTGATGAACACCCAGCAGGGCTACCGGGCCAACGCCGCGGAGATCGGAGCGTACGACCCGGGCCGGGCCGGGCGGCTGCTCGACCAGGCGGGCTGGACGATGTCGGGCAAGACGCGCGTGAAGAACGGCAAGCCGCTCACGCTGCGCTTCGTCGTCCCCGACGGGATCGTCATGAGCGGCGTCGAGGCCGACGCCGCCCGGCAGATGCTGCAGCGCGTCGGCATCCGGGTCGACGTGCGCAAGGTGTCCTTCGACGACTTCTTCGGCAAGCACCTCATCCCCGGCGACTTCGACATCACCGCGTTCGCATACCCGAGCACGCCGTACCCCATCTCGAGCGCCTTCGACATCTACGCCGACGGCGAGAGCGGCGGCCGGGGCGACGACACCGAGTGGTACGCCAACATCGCGCGCAGCGGCAGCAAGCAGATCGACGAGGCGATGTACCGCGCGGGCAGCACGCTCGACACCGCGAAGGTGCCCGGCCTGCTCAACGAGGCCGACCGGCTGGTCTGGAAGAAGGCCAACGTGCTGCCGCTCTACCAGTGCCCGCAGGGCGTGGCCGTGCGGTCCGCGCTCGCCAACGTCGGCGCCAACGGGTTCCACGACCTCAGGTACGAGGACATCGGCTACGCCTCCTGAACGGCGGGGCCGCCCGGCGCGGGAGGAACGTCAGGTGGGGGGTTCGTCGGGGATGTCGGCGATGTCGTCCAGGGCGGCGGCCAGTTCGCCCGGGTGGTCGCCGATCCGCTCGGCGATCTCGATGAGGACGTGCAGCACGTCGTGCCGGTCGTGCCCCAGGTCGATCAGGCGCTGGGCGGCGTCCCACAGCTGCGGCGGGTCGCCCGCCCACAGCCGCCCGGCGATCTCCTCGTGCCAGGCGAGGTGCTCCTCCAGGTCCGTACGGCCCAGCTCGCCGGCGTGGTCGATCTCCAGCAGGATGCGCCGGTCGGCCTCGTCCGCCGGGTTCAGCAGGTCGAGGTTGGTCGACCCGCGCATGCCCTGCAGTAAGGGGAACGCGAACGCGCGCCTGGCCAGCGCGGACAGGTCGCCGTCCGGCAGCAGCCGTTCCACGAGAGAGCGGTCGAGCCCGAACGTGGCCGGGTCCCGGTAGGCCTCGGTGAACCGGGCGGTCGCCTCCCAGACCGCGTCCAGCGTGGCCCGCACGCCCTCCTCGGGCAGCCCGATCCGGGGGCCGGCGAAACGTACCCACGCGGACAGCACGTGCGGCATCGCGTCCTGCTCCGCCGGGGTGAGCAGGACCTTGCGCGGCAGCCAGTCGAGCAGGAACGTCTCGCACTTGGTCGGGCTCACCCGCATCGGCCGGCCGAAGTCCTGGTCGCAGCCGTAGTCGATGATGTGGTCGGCGCACCGGGAGGCGGCCGAGGGGTCGGAGAGGTTCTCCGCCGCGTCCGAGGCGAGGAACTCGGCCGCCAGCATCGCGCGGCGGTCGCGGCTGTAGGGCGCCTCCGTGTGGGCGGGAGCGGGCCGCATCCGGCCGGGCGGCAGTGCCTTGATGCGCGCCCGCGCGAAGGCGTGGTAGGCGCTGTAGCTGTCGCTCACCGGCTTCGGGCCGGTGCGGCCGTGCGCGGCGGTCCCCGTGGCCTTCATGGCGAACTCCAGCAGCGCCCGCGCCTGCTGCGGCTCCAGTTCCTCGAAGCGCAGCAGCGCGTTGCCCGCCGCCTCCAGCCTGGCCTGCTCCAGCAGCTTGTCGACGTGGGACGACACCCACGCGTCGCGGGCCATGCCGCCCATGTTGTAGTCGACGACCACGACCAGCGCGTGCCGGTCCTCGCCGTTGTAGGCGAAGGTGCACACCACGGTGTCCTGGTCGCCGTACACGTCCCTGGAGACGTAGCAGCCGGTGGGTTTCACGGCGCCGACGCGGTCGGCCCAGCCGGGCCTCGCGACGTCGGACTCCATCAGCGCGAGCGCCGCGCCCTCCGCCTTGGCCGCCTGACGGGCGGTGCCGAGGTAGGCGACGGAGACGAGCAGGGTGAGGGCGGCCGGCGTGCCCGCCTTGGCGGCGTAGTCCACCAGGCCCTCGCCGAGGATCTGCTCCACGTCGCCGCCGCGCAGCCGCCTGCCCCACCAGGCGCCGAGCATGTCGGAGACCATGAGCTCCGCGTCGAGCGGACTGCGCACGGCGAGCAGCTCCCTCGCAGCCAGCAGCATCTCCGCGAACACGTCGTCCGGCGGCTGGGTCTCCCGGGGATCACGTCGGCGCCGGCGACTCACGAGATCTCGCTCCGCTCGCTCACGGTCACCACCCTCTCGCATTCCCGCCGTGAACGGCATCAGGAACACGGTGCGGTGACTTCCCCGTTATCTGCCGCTCCAGCCTTGCGGGCCGGGGCGGCACGGGGCGACGGCCGTGCGGGACGTCGTGCGCCGCCTCACCTCCGGGAAGGCGGCGCCGAGTTGACGAGACCCAGGAGGCGTTCCCTGGCGACCCGCTCGGCGATCTCCGGTGTGACGTCGAGGCCCAGGTGCTCGCCGCACGCCCAGGCGTCGGCGACGCAACGGGACACGGTGGACAGGGGGACGGTCAGGAATTCCGCGGCCAGACGTTCGGACACCAGATCCGCCGGTTCACGGAGACCCGGCTCCGGTGATGGGCCGCCACTGATTCGTGCTGCGAGTACGGGCATGGACTGCATTCCTCGCTGAATGGGGACCTGCCGCCCTTTATTCCACCTCTTTCCCCGGCGGTGTCAACCCTTGGCGGGCCACCGCGTGGGAAGCTTGACCCATGCGTATCCGGCTCGCTCAGGATCCCGAGGCCGACGAGCTGCTCGGCCGCAGCCCTCTCGCGCTGCTCGTCGGCATGCTGCTCGACCAGCAGGTGCCGCTTGAGCGGGCCTTCGCGGGACCGCGCGTGATCGTCTCCCGGCTCGGCCATGACCTGGACGCGCGTGAGATCGCCTCCTATGATCCTGACCAGTTCGCGGCACTGTTCGCGGCGGCGCCCGCCGTTCACCGGTATCCGAAGGCGATGGCTGCCCGCGTCCAGGCGCTCGCGGCGTATCTCGTTGAGCACTACGACGGCACGGCCGAGAAGGTATGGGAGGATGTGCGCGACTCGGCCGAGCTGCTGCGCCGGCTGCTGGCTCTCCCCGGATTCGGCCGGCAGAAGGCCCAGATCTTCCTGGCCCTGCTGGGCAAACAGTGCGGCGTGCGCCCGGACGGCTGGCGTGAGGCGGCCGGGCCGTACGGCGAGGAGGGGGTGCACCGGTCGGTGGCCGACGTCGTGGACGCCGAGACCCTGCGGCTGGTCCGCGCGACCAAGCAGGAAGCGAAGCGGGCGGCCAAGAAGTAGGCCGGATGTTCCTCCGCGAGGCACCGGTCTTTGACAGGATGCGTTGACCGCATGGCGGGCGGGGCTTCCGTCCGCGTATGCCGATCGCCCATGATGTAGGGCAGATCTGCGCTACCAATCACAGTTATGGAGATGTGCCTCGTGGGAGACGCTGGCACGCGACGGAGGTGCCGACCATGAGCGCCGAAACCTCCGTGCCCCGGCCCCGGGAGCCCGGTTTGGACATATCAGACTCCGACCTCTTCAGAGGCCTGATGTCGGAGGCGCCGTTCGCCTTCGCGTTTTTCGATCCGGATGGGTGTTTCGTCCGGGTCAACTCCACCTTTACCGAGCTGACCGGCCACCCTGTCGAGCTGCATCTTGACCGCCGCCCGGCCGAGCTGCTGCCGGCCGACCTGACCACCCTGATCGAGGCGGCGCTGGGCCGGATCGCCGGCGAGGCGCTGCCGATCACCGACCAGCGGATCAGGACCCGCGCGGAGAACGGCGACAGCCGCCACTGGACGGTGTCGTTCTTCCCCATGCACGGCGACGACGGCGTGATCGGGACCGCGCTCTTCGGGGTCGACGTGACCGAGCGGCAGCAGAACGAAGAGGTGCTGGAGCGCAGCGAGGAGCGCTACCGCTCGCTCGTGGAGTCGCAGCAGCAGCTGGTGTGGATCAGCTCGCCCAGCGGCTCCGTCGTCGAGGACGCGCCCCAGTGGCGGGCCATCACGGGCCAGGGCCTGGAGGAGTACCTCGCGCACGGCTGGCTGGACGCGGTGCATCCCGACGACCGGCCAGGCACCGAGGAGGCGTGGCGCGAGGCGCTGCGCGGCCGGACGATGTTCGAGTGGAGCTACCGGGTGCGCACCCGGGCCAGCGGCTACCGGCACTTCGAGGTCAGGGCCGTGCCGATCGTCAGGCACGGCCGCGTGGTGGAGTGGGTCGGGGCCAACACCGACGTCACGCCGCAGCGCGAGGCCGAGGAGATGCGCGGCCGCCTCACCGACCAGCTCGGCGCCGCCGCGCTGCGCACCGCCCGCCTCCAGGGCGCGACCGCGCAGCTCGCCGAGGCGCTCACGGTCGAGCAGGTGGTGCAGGTCATCATCGACGTCGGCCGTACGGCGCTCGCCGCCGACCACTCGTCCGTCGCCCTGCTCGACCCTGACCGGGGCACGCTGAAGGTGATCAACAGCGGCGGCACCCCGGACGCCCCGGGTGAGGACATCGACCTCGCGCAGCCCAACGTGATGACGATGGCGGTCAACAGCCGCCGCCCGCTCTTCGCCGAGTCGCCCGACAGCCTGCGCGCCCAGCTCGTCGAGGCCGGCGCGGAAGAGGCGCGGATCTCCGGCTTCCTGGCGAAGACGGACGAGCGGGCCTGGGTGGGCCTGCCGCTGCTCGCGGCCGGGCGGGCGCTCGGCGCGCTGCGGTTCTCGTTCACCCGGACCCAGAAGATCTCGCAGGAGGACGGCGTCTTCCTGGAGGCGCTGGCGGGACAGTGCGCCCTCGCGGTCGAGCGGGCCACGCTGTTCGAGCGGGAGCACAAGACGGCCGAGACGCTGCAGCGCAGCCTGCTGCCCGAGCGTCTGCCGGTGGTGCGCGGCCTCATGCTGGCCTACCGTTTCCGCTCCGGCTCACGCCACGTGCAGGTCGGCGGCGACTGGTACGACGCGTTCGTCCTGCAGGACGGCCGGGTGGCGGCGGTGGTGGGCGACGTCATGGGCAAGGGCGTCAAGGCCGCCGCGGGCATGGGCAGGATCCGCAACGCCATGCGGGCGCTCGCGCTGACGAACCCGCCGCCGGCGGCGGTGCTGACCGGACTCGACCGCGTCTTCGAGGCGACCGAGGAGGAGGAGCAGGTCACGACCCTCGCGTACATGGTCGTCGAGCCGGGGACCGGGGAGGGCACGCTGGCCCTGGCCGGTCACCCGCCACCGCTGCTGGTCTCGCCGCAGGGCGTCGGCCTGCTGCACGAGAGCGAGCCGGGCACCCCGCTCGGCTGGGCCACGAGCCGCAAGCAGGGCAGGTTCCGCGTGCCGCCGGGTCACACCGCCGTCCTGTACTCGGATGGCCTGGTGGAGAACCGCAAGCGCGGGCTGGACGCCGGACTCAGGGAGCTTTCGTCCGTTGTGGCCGAGGCACCCGAGGAGGTGCTGAACAGTCCGAATATGCTGCTCGATTTCCTGGTGGACCACATGCTGTCCGGGTATGAACAGGACGATGATGTAACGGTCCTCGCGGTCCACGTCCCACCGGCCACGAAGAGTGACTGAATGAAACAGTCATAACGGTTGCTTTCGGGTATCAGTGACCTCCTTCCGTACGCACTAGTGTCTAGGTCGGCCTAGGGTGGAGGGGCAACCCGGCGGGACGCGGCCGTATCACGTGTCGTGGCGTGCCACAATGGCATGTCGCGGTCTGCGCGACCTCACCGCCGGAAAAGAAGAAGCACCTGGGTCCATTCCCGCCATGCGTTCGTTCGAGAGGTGTTCGTGTCGCCTGCAAGTTCGACTCGCTCGAAGCCGTCGGAGCTGAACGAGCCAGTGATTCAGCAGCTCCTCGAGCGTGGGCGCTCGCAGGGTTTCCTCGAGTCCGAGGATGTCCGCAAGGCCTTCGAGGAAGCGGACATCCCGATGTCGCAAGCCGCTGGATTCCTGCGCAGCCTCAGCAAGGAGGGTGTGACCGTCGTGGTGACGGCCGCCGACTCCGCGGCTCCCAAGCGTTCTCGAGGTCAAGCCAAGCGCCGCACCACCGCGCCCGTCAAGAAGACCACCAAGTCCGCGGCGGCCAAGGAGTCGCAGCCGGAGACGGTGACCGCCGTGGTCACCGACTCCGCGCCGGCCGCCAAGCCGCAGGCGAAGAGGCCTGCCCCGGCCAAGCCCGCGTCCGCCGCCAAGCCGGCCGCGGCCAAGGCTCCTGCCAAGCCGGCTCCGCCGAAGAAGGCCGCGCCCGCCAAGCCGGAGGCCCCCTCCTCGGGGCCCGAGGCCAAGGCGCCCAAGGCCGACACCAAGCCGAAGTCGGCTGACATCGCCGAGGACGACGAGGACATCGACCTCGAGGCCGACGTCGACATCGAGGACTTCGACATCGAGGTCGAGGACGTCGAGATCGAGGCCGAGGCGGAGACCGAGGAGACCGAGACGGAACCCGAGGCGGAGGCCGAGGGCGAGGAGCCCAAGGCCGAGGTGCTCGTCCAGTCCGAGGACGAGGTGCTGATCCTCACCGACGACGACGACGACGCGCCCGTCGCCCAGGTCGCGGCGGCAGGCGCCACCGCCGACCCGGTGAAGGACTACCTCAAGCAGATCGGCAAGGTGCCGCTCCTCAACGCCGAGCAGGAGGTCGAGCTCGCCAAGCGGATCGAGGCCGGCCTGTTCGCCGAGGAGCAGCTCGGCCAGGAGGCCGACAACCTGCCCGTCGACGTCCGCGCCGAGCTGGAGTGGATCGCCGAGGACGGCCACCGCGCGAAGAACCACCTGCTGGAGGCCAACCTCCGCCTCGTGGTCTCGCTGGCCAAGCGGTACACCGGCCGCGGCATGCTGTTCCTGGACCTGATCCAGGAGGGCAACCTCGGTCTGATCCGCGCCGTCGAGAAGTTCGACTACACCAAGGGCTACAAGTTCTCGACGTACGCCACGTGGTGGATCCGGCAGGCGATCACCCGGGCCATGGCCGACCAGGCGCGGACCATCCGCATCCCGGTCCACATGGTCGAAGTGATCAACAAGCTGGCCCGCGTCCAGCGGCAGATGCTGCAGGACCTCGGCCGCGAGCCCACTCCGGAGGAGCTGGCCCGCGAGCTGGACATGACGCCCGAGAAGGTCATAGAGGTGCAGAAGTACGGCCGCGAGCCGATCTCCCTGCACACTCCGCTGGGTGAGGAGGGCGACAGCGAGTTCGGCGACCTCATCGAGGACTCCGAGGCCATCGTCCCGGCCGACGCCGTCAGCTTCACGTTGCTGCAGGAGCAGTTGCACTCCGTTCTCGACACGCTGTCGGAGCGGGAGGCGGGCGTGGTGTCCATGCGGTTCGGTCTCACCGACGGTCAGCCGAAGACCCTCGACGAGATCGGGAAGGTCTACGGCGTGACCCGGGAGCGGATCCGCCAGATCGAGTCCAAGACGATGTCGAAGCTGCGCCACCCCTCGCGTTCCCAGGTGCTGCGCGACTACCTGGACTGACGCACGACGTCGATCGTCCCCCCGGCCGCATTCGGCCGGGGGGACGATTACGTTTACACCGCCGTAACCTCGCGGTAGCGCCACAGGAAGGTCGGCGCTCCTAGGCTCCCGCCTCATGGGAGTGATCGAAGTGGATCGGGCACGTGCTCGGGGGCCACGCGTGATCCCGGACCGCCCGTGGGCGGACATCATGCTCGACAGGGCGGTCGAGGCCGTCTGCCGGGGCGACCTCGGACCGGCCGCGGCCGTCCTCGCGGACAGCAGGGGCGATCCGGAGAAGCGGTCGCTCCGGGTGGAGGCGCTGTCGCGGGCCGTCATGGGGGCGAGCCGGTCGATCGAGACGCTGCTCGCCTACGACCAGGGCAATCCCGACCTCTGGCTGTGGCTCGGCAGGGCCCGCCTGGAGGAGGCCTGGGAACTGCGGCCCGACGTACGGGCCAGAGCGGTGCAGGCGGACCGGCTGCGCGCCTACCAGTCGGCGATGGAGCAGGCCAGGGAGCCGCTGCTGCGGGCCGCGGCGTTCGCGCCCGGCGACCCCGTGCCGTGGGAGTGCCTGATGTGGCTGGCCGTCGGGCTGGACCGGCCACGCGGCGACAAGGACGCGGTCTGGTACGAGTGCTCCCGCCGCTGGCCGACGCTGTACTCGGGGGCGGTGGCCCGTCTGATCACACTGTCGCCGGGCTGGGGCGGCACCGCCCAGGAGATGCTCGCCTTCGCCCGCTCGGCCGCCAGGCACGCCCCCGAGGGCAGCCCGCTGCCCGCGCTCGTGCCGCTGGCCCACTTCGAGATCGTCGCCGCGGGGCGCACGCCCATGTCGCGGGGCGGCTGGTTCTCCTTCGAGGTGCAACGCGAGATCGTCTCCGCCTCCGCCCACTGGTCGGAGCGCCGCCTCGGCGGGGCGCACCCACGGGCGATCGAGGCGCACAACGTCTTCGGCGCCGCGTTCTATCTGTCGGACCTGCGGCGTCCGGCGCGCGGCCACCTGGCCAGGACCGACGGCCGCTTCAGCAGACTGCCCTGGTCGCACCTCGGCGACCCGGGACAGCACTACCGCCGGGCCTGCTCCCGGCTCAACGTCTGACTCACTCGTCCACGATCACGTCGAGGGTCCGCGGCCGTCCCCGGCCGGCGGACACGCCGGGCTCCACCCGGTGCCCCAGGCTGGTGAGCAGGTCGGCGAGGTCGCCGGCCGTGCGGGGCCGGTCGGGGGTCTCGACGAGCGAGCGGGCGACCGCGCCCCTGGTGGCCTTCGCCATGTGGCTGACGACGGTCCGTCTTCCTGCCGCCTCTCTCAGCACCCGTACGGCCACGCCGCGTTCGCCGGGCTGCCAGGCGGCTGCGTACGTCGCGGACCGCATGTCCACCACGAGACCCTTCGTCGCGTCGAGCACGGCGCTGATCGACGGCCGCCAGAACGCGGCAAGGCCGCCCATCGGCGGCAGCCGTACGCCCATGGACAGCCGGTACGGCGGCACGCGGTCGGAGGGGCGCAGCAGGCCCCACAGCGCCGAGAACACGACGATCCTGCGGTCCGCCCGCCGCCGCGCCTCGGGGGAGAGGGTGGCCAGGCCGAGGTTGTCGTACAGCACGCCCGTGTAGAGGGCGGAGACGGGCAGCGTGCGCGCCGTGGGCAGCGCCAGGTTGCGCTCGATCTCGCCGGTCTGCCCGTCCGAAAGGCCGAGCACGGCCTGCGCGTCGGAGGAGCGGCAGAGCGTGACGAGGGCGTCGAGGACCTTCTCACGCGGGGACGCGAGGTCGGGGAAGCTGAGCCGGCGGACGGTGGAGGTCCCCCGCTCGGCCTTCCCTTCCGACGGTGGCAGCAGGATGAGCACGATTCCGCAGCCTACTGGCCCCCGACCGGGGGGTTCTCCCCGGTCGGGGGGCCGCCAGGAGGCGATGGCCGTGCTCAGTCCCGTCCGGCCTCCACCGCCTTGAGCACGGCCTCCGCGATCGAGCGCGGGTCCACGCCGAAGTGCCTGCGGACCGCCTCGCGGGTGCCCGACAGCCCGAACCCGTCGGTGCCGAGCGAGGTCCACGGCCGGTCGACCCACGGGCTGATCTGGTCCGGCACCGCGCGCATCCAGTCGCTGACCGCGATCACCGGCCCCGCGGCCCCGGCCAGGGCCTGCCGGATGTACGGCACGCCCGTGGTGGTCATGGCGTCGCGGCGCAACTCGCTCCAGGAGGTGACCGACCACACGTCCACGCCCAGGCCGTACTCCTCCTGGAGCAGCCGCTGCGCCTCCAGCGCCCAGTGGATCGCGGTGCCGCTGGCCAGCAGGTGGGCCTGGCCGCCACCGGCGGCGTACCGGTAGATCCCCCGGAGGATGCCCTCCTCGACGCCCTCGGGCATCGAAGGCTGGGGCATCGGCTCGTTGTAGACGGTCAGGTAGTAGAACACGTCCTCGCCGTCGGGGCCGTACATGCGCCGCAGGCCCTCGCGCACGATCGTCCCCACCTCGTAGGCGAAGGCGGGATCGTAGGCGAGGCACGCCGGGTTGGCCGAGGCGAGGAGCTGCGAGTGGCCGTCCGCGTGCTGCAGGCCCTCCCCGGTCATCGTGGTCCGGCCCGCGGTGGCGCCGACGAGGAACCCGCGGCCGAGCTGGTCGGCCAGCGCCCACATCTGGTCGCCGGTGCGCTGCCAGCCGAACATCGAGTAGAAGATATAGAAGGGGATCATGGGCTCGCCGTGGGTGGCGTAGCTGGAGGCCGCGGCCGTGAACGACGCCATCGACCCGGCCTCGGTGATGCCCTCCAGCAGGATCTGCCCGTCGGCCGCCTCCTTGTACGCCAGGAGCAGGTCCCTGTCGACGGACTCGTAGCGCTGGCCCAGCGGCGAGTAGATCTTGGCGGTGGGGAACAGCGACTCCATGCCGAACGTCCTGGCCTCGTCGGGCACGATCGGCACCCAGCGGCGTCCCGTCTCCGGCTCCTTCATCAGGTCCTTCACCAGGCGGACGAAGGCCATCGTCGTGGCCACGGGCTGCTTCGAGCCCTTCTCCAGGGCCCGGAACGGCGCCTCGCCCGGGGCCGGCAGCGGGACGTGGGACACGGTGCGGCGGGGGAGGGGCCCGCCCAGTTCACGGCGCCGCTCGGCGGCGTACCGCGCCTCCGGGGAGTCCGGCCCGGGATGCAGGTAGGGAGGCAGGTCGCCGTCGAGCGCCTCGTCCGGCACCGGCAGGCCGAGCCGGTCGCGCAGCGCGCGGAACTCGTCCTGGGTGAGCTTCTTCATCTGGTGGTTGGCGTTGCGCGCCTCGATCCCCGCACCGAGGGTCCAGCCCTTCACCGTCTGCACGAGGATCACGGTGGGCGCGCCGCGGTTGTCCAGGGCCTTGCGGTAGGCCGCGTACACCTTCCGCGGCTCGTGGCCTGCCCGGGACCCGCCGACGATGCGCCGCAGGTCTTCGTCCGAGTGCGGCACGTCCAGGCCGTGGAACAGCCGCTCCCTGATGTAGGCGCCCGTCGACGCGGCGAACGTCTGGAACTGCCCGTCCGGCACCTCGCCCAGCCGGGCCACCAGCTCGTCGGAGCCGAGCAGCCCGTCCCACTCGTGGCCCCACAGCGCCTTGACGACGTGCCAGCCCGCGCCCATGAAGACGCTCTCGAGTTCCTGGACGATACGGGTGTTGCCCCGCACCGGCCCGTCGAGCCGCTGCAGGTTGCAGTTGATCACGAACGTGAGGTTGTCGAGCCCTTCGCGGGCGGCCAGGGTGAGGGCGGCCGTGGACTCCGGCTCGTCCATCTCGCCGTCGCCGAGGAAGGCCCATACGTGGCTGCGCGAGGTGTCCTTGATGCCGCGATTGTGCAGATAGCGGTTGAACCTGGCCTGGTAGACCGCGTTGAGCGGCCCGAGGCCCATGGAGACGGTGGGGAACTGCCAGAAGTCCGGCAGGGACCGCGGATGCGGGTACGACGGCAGCCCGCCCTCGGGCTCGCGCCTGAACAGGTCGAGCTGGGCTTCGCTCAGCCTGCCCTCGAGGAAGGCCCGGGCGTAGATGCCGGGGGAGGCGTGACCCTGGAAGTAGACCTGGTCGTGGCCGGCGTGGAAGAAGTGGTTGAAGCCCACCTCGTACAGCCAGGCGGCCGAGGCGTAGGTCGCCAGGTGCCCGCCGAGCCCCAGCCGGCTGCCCCTCGTGATCATCGCTGCCGCGTTCCACCGGTCGTACGCGGCGATACGTTCCTCCAGCTCCAGGTCACCGGGGTACCGGGGCTCCTCGGAGGTGGGGACGGTGTTGATGTAGCGGGTGGTCGTCGCCAGCCGCTTCAGCAGGTAGCCGGCCCGTTCGGGGCCGGCCGCACGGCGGACCGCCTCGAGGGATTCGAGCCACTCGGCGGTCTCCTGCGGGTCCAGGTCTTCGTCCATGAATCCATTTAATCACCCTATGATCGATCATAGGATGTATCCACGCGGCCCTATCATCGGTCTCGTGGAACCCGTCCTGCGATCGCCGCTTCGCGACCAGATCAGGCAAGCGGTGCTCGACGGCCTGGTCGACGGCCGATGGAAGCCCGGCGACCGCATCGTCGAGCGGCGCATGGCGGCCGAACTGGGCGTCAGCCAGGCCCCGGTGCGAGAGGCGCTGCGCGAACTGGAGGCGCTCAGGCTCATCGAGTCGGCGCCCAACAAGGGCGCACGGGTCCGCGGGCTCACCCGCAGCGACCTCCGCGAGGTGTACGAGGTGCGGGCGGGCCTGGAGGAGACGGCCGTACGGCTGGGCAGGCCCAGCGTGGAGGCGTTGCGCACGCACCTCGGCCGCCTGCGCGACGCCGCGGCCCGAGGTTCCCCGCGCGATCAGGTGCGGCACGGCGTGGCCTTCCACCGGGAGATCGTGGAAGCCTCGGGCAACGAGGTGCTGGTGTCGGTGTGGGAGTCGCTCTGCGTCGAGGTGTGGTCACACCTGTCGATCCGCCTGTTCCGCACGCATCCGCACGAGAACGTCGCCGACCACGAACCTCTGATGGAGGCGTTCGAGCGGGACGACCCCGGGCTGGGCGTCCTGCTCCGCGAGCACGTGCTCGGCTACGCCCCGGTCGAGCCTGAGGAGAGGGCCTAGCCCTCCGTCCGGTCGTGTGACTCCCTGCGCGAAAACGGCGAGGAGGTGTCCGGCGGCGCGGGCCAGCTAGGCTGCGGCGGGTGGACGAGGAGAGCGCACGGTTCGACCTGCTGGTCGACGAGGCGTGGCCGGCGCCGGGGCGGGTCGAGGCGGCGGGCTGGGTCTACCGGCACGCCGAGGGCGTGACGAAGCGGGCCAACTCGGTGCTCGCGCTGGGAGAGTGCGCGGACCTGCCGCGGGCGGTCGACCGGGCCGAGCGGTTCTACGCGGATCTCGGGCAGCCGTGCGTGTTCTCCGTCGGCATGGGCGCGACGCCGGGGCTCGACGAGGAACTCGGCAGGCGGGGCTACCGGATCGTGGACCCCACCCTGGTGATGACCAGGACGCCGGCCTCCGCCGGTCTGGCCGCCGGAGCGGTGGTGGAGGACGCGCCGTCGGAGCGGTGGCTGCGCACGTGGTGGGGCGTGGACGGCGGGCGGCACCGCGACACCGGGGATGTCCCCGCGCGGACGTGGGGCGAGCGCATCCTCACCGGAGTGCCCGCGGGATACGTCCTCCTCGACGAGGGCGCGGTGGGCAGGGCCGTGCCGCAGGGCCGGTGGGTCGGCATCTACTGCATGGCCGTCGAGCCGCGCGTAAGGCGGCGCGGGCTGGGCGCGGCCGTGCTGCGCACCCTGCTCGACTGGGGCGGGCGGCGCGGCGCGGACAGCGCGTACCTGGTGGTGACGGAGGCCAACGCCGCCGCCCGCGCGCTCTACGAGCGGGAGGGCTTCACGGTCGAGGGCCGCTATCACTACCGGGTGCGGCCCTGACAGGGCGCCGCCGCAGGAAAGGGGAGGCCGTGCACCGGACCTGACCGGTCCCGGCGCCCGCGCAGCACCCGTACGGCGACCGCCGGTGCGCCGGGGGCCGCCGATCACTCCCGGGACGGCATCCGCCGGGGCCCCGGGGGAAGCGGGGAACGGCGGATGTCCGGCCCGGGCCGGTGATCGATATGGCGACGGCGTGCGGAGCGGACGTCGTCGTGACGCTCCGGCACGCCGTCTATGGGTCAGCGCTCGCCGTCAGAGGCGGTCGCGGGGGATTCACTGAGTCTGGCCGACTCGTCCTGGATCTCAGCACCTTTGTCGCGCAGCACAGTCACGTGCTGACGCCCGTGGTGGGCGCAGAACAGCAACTCCCCACCCACGGGCAGGGTCGCGCGGATGTAGGCCTGAGCACCGCACCGGTCGCACCGGTCCAGGGCTGTCAGCGGCTTGATGGGGGCGAGAGCTCCAGTCACGTATCGCCTTTCGGGTCGCCCCACGTATGTGGGGACGTTGGCGTCAGTCACTTGGGACAACATCTAACCGGATGAGAGGCTTCCCAATCATGCTGCGACTACGCCGAGAGCAGAATGATCCGGAAAGTGACGGGGATCACATCGAAAGTGCCGGTCAACGTGCTGCGCCTGGCAAGCTGTACGCGTAGAAACATGAGTGACGTTAAGCTGCGTACGCGTGTTCGATAGATAGGCGGGAGTTGGGTGTGACTGCGGTTCGCGCGGAGACGGGATACACCGCCCGTCATCTCTCTGTGCTGGAAGGCCTGGAGGCCGTCCGCAAGCGCCCGGGGATGTACATCGGCTCCACGGACACGCGCGGCCTCATGCACTGTCTCTGGGAGATCGTGGACAACGCGGTCGACGAGGCGCTGGGCGGCTTCTGCACCCACATCGAGGTCGAACTGCACCCGGACGGCTCGGTCGAGGTCCGCGACAACGGGCGCGGCATCCCCGTCGACGTCGAGCCCAAGACCGGCCTGGCCGGCGTCGAGCTCGTCTACACCAAGCTCCACGCGGGCGGCAAGTTCGGCGGCGGCTCCTACGGCGCGTCGGGCGGCCTGCACGGCGTCGGCGCCTCGGTGGTCAACGCGCTGTCCTCCCGGGTGGACGTGGAGGTCGACCGCGACGGCAGGGTCCACCAGATCAGCTTCCGCCGGGGCGTGCCCGGCGTGTTCGACGGAGAAGGCCCGGCCGCCAAGTTCCGCAAGAAGTCCGGCCTGCGCGACGGCGGCCCGGCCCCGCGCGACGTCACCGGCACGCGGGTGCGTTTCTGGGCCGACCGGCAGATCTTCCTGCCCGAGGCCGAGGTCTCGCTCGACGAGATCCACGTGCGGCTGCGCCAGACGGCCTTCCTGGTGCCGGGGCTCACGCTCGTGGTGCGCGACGCCCGCGGCGAGGAGCCGGTCGAGGAGTCGTTCCGCTTCGACGGCGGCATCGGCGAGTTCACCGAGTTCCTGTCCCGCGACGAGGCCGTGTGCGACGTGCTGCGGCTGCGGGGAGAGGGCCACTTCCACGAGACGGTCCCCGTGCTCGACGAGCAGGGCCACATGACGCCGACGGAGATCGAGCGGGAGCTCACCGTCGACGTCGCGATCCGCTGGGGGAAGGGCTACGAGACGACCGTACGCTCCTTCGTGAACGTGATCGCCACGCCGAAGGGCGGCACCCACGTCGCCGGCTTCGAGCGGGCGCTGGTCCGCACGATCAACGAGCAGCTCAGGGAGACCCGGCTGCTGAAGAACGGCGACGAGCCGGTCACCAAGGAGGACATCCTCGAAGGACTGACCGCGGTCGTCACCGTGCGGGTGCCTGAACCGCAGTTCGAGGGCCAGACCAAGGAGGTGCTCGGCACCTCCGCGGCCAGCCGCATCGTCGCCCACGTGGTGACCCGCGAGCTCAAGGCGCTGTTCGCGAACCCCAAGCGAGGGCAGAAGCAGCAGTTGCGCGCGGTGCTGGAGAAGATCGCCGCCGCCGCCAAGGCGCGGATCGCCGCCCGCGAGCACCGCGACAACCAGCGGCGCAAGTCCGCCCTGGAGAACTCGGCGCTGCCGGCGAAGCTGGTCGACTGCCGCAGCGACGCCATCGACCGCAGCGAGCTGTTCATCGTCGAGGGCGACTCCGCGCTCGGCACGGCCAAGCTCGCCCGCGACTCAGAGTTCCAGGCGCTGCTGCCGATCCGGGGCAAGATCCTGAACGTGCAGAAGGCGTCGGTCGCCGACATGCTCAAGAACGCCGAGTGCGCGGCGATCATCCAGGTGGTGGGCGCGGGGTCCGGCCGTTCGTTCGACATCGAGTCGGCCCGCTACGGCAAGATCATCTTAATGGCCGACGCGGACGTGGACGGCGCGCACATCCGCTGCCTGCTGCTCACCCTCTTCCACCGCTACATGAAGCCGATGGTCGAGGCGGGGCGGGTGTTCGCCGCGGTGCCGCCGCTGCACCGCATCGAGGTCACCAACCCCGGGCGTGGCCAGGACAAGTACATCTACACCTACAGCGACGCCGAGTTGCACAAGGTCCTGCGCGACCTGGAGCGGCGCGGCAAGCGCTGGAAGGACCCGGTGCAGCGTTACAAGGGCCTCGGCGAGATGGACGCCGACCAGCTCGCCGAGACGACCATGGACCCCCGCCACCGCGTCCTGCGCCGGGTCAAGATCGAGGACGTGGAGGAGGCGGAGCACATCTTCAGCCTTCTCATGGGCAGCGACGTCGGCCCGCGCCGCGAGTTCATCATCGGCAGCGCCGCCGAGGTCGACCGCGACCACATCGACGCCTGACCCGCACCCGCCGCGGCGCGAGGCCGTGAATCGGCCGGCGCGCCGGGCGTACGCGCCGGCGGCGGCTCAGCTCGACTCGATCTCCAGAGTGCTGACCCGGTTGCGGGCCTCCACCATGCCGTCACGGTAGAGCTCGTCCCAGTCAGGGTCGTCGTCCCGGATCGCCTTGACCGTCTGCCTGGCCAGCTCGACCGGCCCGGCGGGCCCGAGGGCGACCTTGCGTACGACGATCAGGGTCCACCCGTTCTCCATGACGGTGTCGGTCTCCCAGCGCGCCGCGCCGCCCGCCTCCCGCCGCGCCGCCCGTCCCCCGCCTCGGGTGAACACCACGAGCAGATACACGAGCACCGCGATGAGGATAAGCGTCATGGGAAGGGCGAGCAGGCGCATCGGGGTCCCGGCTCCCTACTTGGTGGGCAGAGCGACACCTCCAGTATTGCCTGGCGCGTACACCGTGATGCCCTGGGGCAGAGCCTTCAGCTTCTCGATCTCCGCACATGTGGGGCACTTGTCGTAGCCGTCCTGCCGGGCCTTGTTGGCCTCCGCCTCGGCGCGGGCCTGGGCGACCTTGGCCTGCGCCTCCGTGACCTTCGCGAACGCGGCCTGCGCCTGGTTGACCGCCTCCTGCACCTCGGTGGGCAGGGTCACCCGCGAGAGGTTGAAGTGGATGTCGGTGAGGAAGTCGGCGCCGAGGGTCGACTTGAGGTCCTCGGCCAGGCTCGTGTTCACCGCGTTCTGGATCTTGGCGATGTTCGCGTTGTTGCCCTGCTGCGGCACGCCCGCCTGCTGGCCGGCGCTGTTGTTCTGCACGAGCGCGCAGGAGGAGACCAGTTCGGCGCAGCGGAAGTTGTTGACCTGGGTGCGCAGGTCGTTGTCGATGACGGGCCGGATGATCTGGTCGAGGAAGGCCGACCAGCCCTCGTCGCCGTCCCAGGGGTAGTAGGTCCGGCCGTCGGCGCCGCGGAACTTACGCGTGCCGAACTTGTCGTCGAACGACTTGAGCGTCGCGTGGTCGAGGTTGAGCCCGAAGTACAGAGTGCCTTCGATGCCGATGTTGACGCCGTCGCTGCTCGGGACGTTGACCACGTCGACACCGGACCGCTCGCCGTGGCCGGCGTTGGAGGTGATCGTGTAGAAGCGCTGCTGGGCCGGGTAGCGGTGCACCTGCGACCACCAGCCGATCCAGGTGACCCCGGAACCGGGGTCGATGACCTGGCGGACCTTGTTGTCGTCGAGTGGGCCGCCGTCGCGGACGACCGCCACCTCTCCGCCGCCGGTGCGCTCGAAGCCGCTGAACGCGCCGAACAGGGCCGGCACGGCGGCGGCGAGGAGCGCGAGGACCACCAGGATGGCGATGCCGCGGTAGGACCGGTGCGACGTGCCGCCGGAGGTGGAGGAGGGGGTGCGGGGCATGCGGGCTCCTGTGGGGGGCTCGGAACCGGTGATGTGACCGGGGGAGAGAGGCGCGAGTTTTCGCGATTCAGCAGAGGAACGTAGCAGCCTCCCGGCCGGGTTCCGTCTCGCCGCCCGAAGCGCGCCGCCGGTCCCGAAGACGCCCCCGCCCGGCCCGTGCGGGCCGGGCGGGGTCTGCCGTGGGGAACCGTGGATCAGAGCTGGACGGGCTGGAGCAGCCCCGTGTGCACGTCGTAGAGCGCGCCGCCGACGACGAGGCCCTCCGGCAGGTAGGGGCTGGACTTGACGCGGGTGATGTCGTGCAGGAGCGCGGCCTGCTGGTCGGGGACTGTCTGGAACTCCAGGCTTCGGGTGTCGACGCCGTACTCGGTGGAGATGAGGTTGTGCACGTCTTCGTCGGTCGACTTGGACATCCGGCAGTCGGTGTGCGGCATCACCAGCACGCGGTCGACGCCGAGCAGATAGACGGCGAGGACGAGAGTGCGCAGGACGTCGTCGGTCACCCGGGCGCCGGCGTTGCGCAGGATCTTCGCGTCACCGGCGGTCAGGCCGAGCAGGCCGAGGGGGTCGATACGAGAGTCCATGCACGTCACCACGGCGAGCCCGCGCGCGGCGCGGCCGCTGAGCCCGGAGTGGGTGAACGTGCTCGAGTATTTCTCGTTGGCGGCAAGCAGATCGTCGAAGGCACCGGTCATGTCTCAGATGTTGCCCGATGTCACTTCTCTGTTCTCCGCTGGGGTGGCGAATTCGCCGTCATAGTGACTGGCTCCACAGAGTGACACCGGTATAAGGTTTTTACCGGTGTTGTTAGCCGTCGAAGGAGAGGTTGGTCATGAGCGGTGTCGCACGCATGCACTCGGTGGTGCTCGACTGCCCCGAGCCCAAGGCGCTGGCCGCTTTCTACGCCGGACTGCTGGGCTGGAAGGTCACGAACGAGGAGGAGGACTGGGTGACCCTCACCGGGAACGGCCAGAGCCGTCTGTCCTTCCAGCGGGCGTCGGGCCACAGACCGCCCGCGTGGCCGGACGCCGGGCACTCGCAGCAGTTCCACCTGGACCTGGTCGTGGACGACCCGGAGCGGGCGGAGAGGGAGGCGCTGGCCCTCGGCGCGGTCAGGCACGAGCACCAGCCGGGCGAGGGGCACGGGTGGACCGTCTACCTCGACCCCGCGGGTCATCCGTTCTGTCTGTGCGCCTCGTCGGCCTGACAGCTCGCCCCGAAAAGCCCCGGAGAGGCCCGGAAATCCCCCGGAAATCCCCGGAGAGCCCCGGAGAGCCCCGGAGAGCCGCGGGGAACCGAAGGCGGCCCTGTGAACGGGCGCGGCAGGGCCGCCGCCCGGACCGCGGTCCGCCCGCCGCCGGCGGGCGGACCGCGTACCGTTCAGGAGACCGGCTCTTCGCCGCCGGTGTCGCCCGCGGTGGCCAGGCCGCCCTCGGAAGCTCCGGACTCGTCTCCGCCGTCCGCGCCGAGCGCGCCGCCGATGGCCGAGATGGCGTGCACGAGGCGCACGCCCGAGCCGTCGCGGCGGCCCAGCTCGTCCGGCAGCGGCACCGGCCTTCCCGTCGAGGAGACGGCCTTCACCGGGGCCGGGCCCGCGTAGGCGAGCAGCAGGACGTCCTCGCCCTTCAGGAAGCGCTGGGCGCGCACACCGCCCGTAGCCCGGCCCTTCGGCGGGAAGTCGGCGTAGTCGGAGACCTTCCCCGCGCCCATCTGGGTGCCGGGAAGGGCGGTGGAGGAGCCCGCGACCGTCACCACGCGCGCCTCACGGGCCGGGTCCACCACGCCGAAGAAGACCACCTTGGCGTCGCCGTCGAGGCGCACCCCGGCCATGCCTCCGGCCGGGCGTCCCTGCGGCCGTACGACCGAGGCGGGGAAGCGCAGCAACTGCGCGTCGCTGGTGATGAAGACCAGGTCGTGGTCGGCGGAGGTCAGCTCGGCGGCGCCGACGACCACGTCGCCGTCGCGCAGGCCGATCACCTCGAACTCGTCGCGGTTGACGGGATACTCGGGCACGACCCGCTTGACCACGCCCTGACTGGTGCCGAGCGCGAGACCCGGGCCGTCGGGGTCGAGCGAGCCCAGGCCGACGACCTTCTCGTCGGGGTCGAGCGAGACGTACTCGGACACCGGGTGCCCGCCGGCCAGCGAGGGCGGGTTGGCCGAGGGCGGCAGGGCGGGCAGGTCGAGCACCGAGACCCGGATCAACCGGCCCTTGGTGGTCACGACGCCCACCTCGCCGCGTACGGTCGAGCGGACCGCCGACACGAGCACGTCGTGCGCCGCGCGGTCGCCCTCGCCGGAGATCGGCGAGGCGTCGGTCGTACGGGCGAGCAGGCCGGTGGACGACAGCAGCACCAGGCAGGGGTCGTCGGCCACCTCCAGCGGCACGACGGCGCTACCGGCGGCCTCCGCCGACTCGAGCAGGACCGTGCGGCGCGGCGTGCCGTACGTCTTGGCCACCTCGGCCAGCTCCGACGACACGACCTTGCGCAGCCGGTCCTCCGAGCCGAGGATCTCGCTCAGCTCGGCGATGTCGGCCTGGAGCTGCTCCTTCTCCCGGTCGAGCTCCAGCTTGTCGTAGCGGGTCAGGCGGCGCAGCGGGGTGTCGAGGATGTAGTTGGCCTGGATCTCGCTCAGCTCGAAGGTCTCCATGAGCCGGCCGCGGGCCTGCGCCGTGTCGTCGGAGGTCCGGATCACCTGGATGACCTGGTCGATGTTGAGCAGCGCGATGATGAGGCCGTCGACGAGATGGAGCCGTTCCTCGCGCTTGCGCAGCCGGTACGCCGAGCGCCTGCGCACGACTTCGAGCCGGTGGTCCACGTAGACCGACAGCAGTTCGCGCAGGCCGAGCGTGCGCGGCTGGCCGTCGACGAGGGCGACGTTGTTGATGCCGAAGGTCTCCTCCATCGGCGTCAGCCGGTAGAGCTCCTCCAGCACGGCCTCGGGGTTGAAGCCGTTCTTGACCTCGACGACCAGGCGCAGGCCCTTGTGCCGGTCGGTCAGGTCCTTGAGGTCGGCGATGCCGGTGAGCCTCTTGGCGTTCACCAGCTCCTTGATCTTGGTGACCACCCGTTCCGGGCCGACGTTGAACGGCAGTTCGGTGACGACGATGCCCTTGCGGCGCGGGGTGACCTGCTCGATCGTGGTCTTGGCCCGCATCTTGAAGGTGCCGCGGCCGGACTCGTACGCGTCCCTGACGCCGCCCAGGCCGATGATCAGGCCGCCGGTCGGCAGGTCGGGGCCGGGGACGAAGCGCATGAGCTCGTCCAGCGCGGCGTCCGGCTTCCTGATCAGGTAGCGGGCCGCCGCGATGACCTCGCCCAGGTTGTGCGGGGCCATGTTGGTGGCCATCCCGACCGCGATGCCCGATGCGCCGTTGACCAGCAGGTTGGGGAACGCCGACGGCATGACCGACGGCTCGGTCTCCTGGCCGTCGTAGTTGGGCTTGAAGTCGACCGTGTCCTCGTCGATCGACTGCACCATGAGCATGGCGGCCGGGGCGAGGCGGGCCTCGGTGTACCGCATCGCGGCGGGCAGGTCGTCGGTCGACCCGAAGTTGCCGTGCCCGTCCACCAGCGGCAGTCGCATCGAGAACGGCTGCGCGAGCCGTACGAGCGCGTCGTAGATGGCCGAGTCGCCGTGCGGGTGGAGCTTGCCCATCACCTCCCCGACGACCCGGGAGGACTTGACGTGCCCGCGGTCGGGACGCAGGCCCATCTCGCTCATGGAGTAGAGGATGCGGCGCTGGACGGGCTTGAGGCCGTCGCGCGCGTCGGGCAGCGCGCGCTGGTAGATCACCGAGTAGGCGTACTCAAGGAAGCTGGTCCGCATCTCCGCGGAGACGTCGATGTCGACGATCCGCTCCTCGAAGTCCTCGTCCGGCGGGGGTGTCGTCGTGCGTCGGGCCATGTCGTGGTTTCCTGCGTGTCGAGGAGCCGGGCCCCGGCCCGTCGGAGCCGGGGAAGGTCAACGTCGGTGGTCTGTCTCGAACATTCTGCCGAGAGTTCACCCTGTTCGCGACTCACACCATATCGCCGGGCCCGCGCCCACCGCCCCGGCTTCCCCGACGGGACAGCCGTTGCGGTCAGGGGACGCTCAGTCGCGGGGGCCCGCGCCGGGCCATGGGCCGGGCGTCTCGCCCTTGTCCTCGTCGCCCGGCGCGTTGAGCTTCTCGTCGTAGATCCGGAAGCCGCGCGCCTTGTAGTTCGCCAGCGCCGCGGGGCCGTCGAGCGAGCAGGTGTGCACCCAGACCCGCCGCGTGGGCTCCGTGCCGGGCATGCGCTCGGCGATGTCCCACGCGCGGGCCGTCACCTCGCCGAGCAGCCACCCGCCGATGCCCTGCCCGATCGCGTACGGCAGCAGGCCGAAGCAGGCGATCTCGACCGTGGCGTCGTCCTGGGCCACCAGTTCCGCGTACCCGGCGGGGGTGCCGCGCACCCAGGCCACCCAGGTCTCGAGGCACGGCCGGTCGAGCCAGTCCTTCCACTGCTTGTAGGTCCACGGCAGCCTGTTGGTCCACTGCCAGTCGCCGCCCACGGCCGTGTAGAGGAAGCGGCTGAACTCGGGGCTGGGGACCTCGGCGCGGACGACCTGCGCGGGGATCGCGGGCGGGCGGCCGGGCCGCAGGTCGGTGGGGCTGGTCTGTTCGAGATACCAGGTGGTCACGTCCATATCGGGACACATCAAACCATGACGTCCGCACTGTCCGTGGCCGAGGCCGCCCGCACGGTCACGCGAAGGCCTCCGGATGCCACCGCACCGAGGCGAAATATGCGTGTGCATCCTATTTATCCGTTTATAGCCTGGTTTTCGGTACTCTCCCCTCAGGGGAGGTGCTCCGCGGTGTACGAGGTCGTGGACCGGATGATCGAGGCGATGAACGCGCGTGACCTGCCCGCGGTCCTGCGGTGCTACGGGCCGGACGCGGTGGTCGTCGGACCGGAGATGGAGGCGGAAGGCCGCGAGGAGATCGGCTCCTTCTTCCTGCAGGTATGGGAGGGCTTCCCCGACCTGCGCTTCACGCTCTGGGACACGATCCTCGCCGGCGACGCGGTGGCGCTGGAACTGACGGCCGCGGGCACGCACACCGGGCCCTACCTGGTCGCGGGAGGGGACGTCCTGGCCCCGACCGGCCACAGCACCAGCGTGCGCGCCTCCTGGTTCTGGCACCTCGAGGACCACCTCATCCACAGCCACCGCTTCTACTACGACCAGCTTCAGATCTACTCGCAGCTCGGCCTGCGGTTCCCCCTCCGCTTCGGAGACGAGGGCACGGAAGCGGCGCGCCCGTAGACCGCGGCCGGTTTCCCGCCTCTCCTCTCCCCGTCGCGGCGGAAACGGTCGGCGGGACCTGGTACCAATGGGCGGGTGAGCGAAGAAGAGCTGACGCTGCGGGAAGAGGCGGAGGCCCGGCTGCGGGCGCTCGCCGGTGATCACGCGCGGTTGCGCGACGACCAGTGGGCCGCGATCAAGGCGCTGGTCATGGACCGCAGGCGCGCCCTGGTGGTGCAGCGCACCGGCTGGGGCAAGTCGGCCGTCTACTTCATCGCGACCGCGCTGCTGCGTGAGCTCGGCGAGGGGCCCACGGTCATCGTCTCGCCGCTCCTGGCGCTCATGCGCAACCAGATCGCCGCGGCCGAGCGCGCCGGCATCCACGCCGAGACGATCAACTCCGCCAACCCCGAGGAGTGGGAGAAGGTCTACGGCCGGGTCGCCGAGGGCGCGGTGGACGTGCTGCTGGTCAGCCCCGAGCGGCTGAACAACCCCGATTTCCGCGACAACGTGCTGCCCGAGCTGGCCGGCGGCGCGGGGCTGCTCGTGATCGACGAGGCCCACTGCATCTCCGACTGGGGCCACGACTTCCGGCCCGACTACCGCAGGCTCCGCACGCTGCTGGCCGAGCTGCCGCCGGGCATCCCCGTGCTCGCCACGACGGCCACGGCGAACGCCAGGGTCACCCGCGACGTCGCCGAGCAGCTCGCCGTCGTCCAGGAGTGGGACGAACCGTCCGGTGGCGAGGTGTTCGTCCTGCGCGGTCCGCTGGAGCGCGAGAGCCTTCATCTGAGCGTCGTGCGGCTGGGCGGCGCGGACCAGCGGCTCGCCTGGCTGGCCAGGACCCTGCACGAGCTGCCGGGCTCCGGCATCGTCTACACGCTGACCGTCGCGGCGGCCCAGGAGATCGCGGCGTACCTGCGCGAGCAGGGGCATCCGGTCGCGGCCTACACCGGCCAGACCGAGCCGGCGGACCGGCTGGCGGCGGAGGAGGACCTGCTCGCCAACCGGGTCAAGGCGCTGGTGGCGACCTCGGCCCTCGGGATGGGCTTCGACAAGCCCGACCTGGGCTTCGTCGTCCACGTGGGCGCACCCGCCTCGCCTGTGGCGTACTACCAGCAGGTGGGCAGGGCCGGCCGCGGCGTCGAGCGGGCCGAGGTCATCCTGCTGCCCGGCCCGGAGGACCGGGAGATCTGGGCCTACTTCGCCTCGCTCGCCTTCCCGCCCGAGGGGGTGGTCAGGGCCACACTGGAAGCGCTGTCCGAGGGGGGCGTGCTGTCCACCGCCGCGCTGGAGACGAGGGTCGACCTCAGCCGGAGCCGGCTGGAGATGATGCTCAAGGTGCTCGACGTGGACGGCGCCGTACGCCGGGTCAAGGGCGGCTGGGAGGCCACCGGCGAGCCGTGGAGCTACGACGCCGAGCGCTACGCCCGGGTGAGCGCCGAGCGCCGGGCCGAGCAGGAGGCGATGCTCGGATACATCGCGACCACCGAGTGCCGCGAGCGGTACCTGCGCCGTCACCTCGACGACGAGTCGGCCACGCCGTGCGGCAGGTGCGACAACTGCACCGGCGGCCACCGTTCGGCCGAGGTGCCGGAGGAGGCCGTACGGGCCGCGCACGAGCGCCTCGCGCGCCCGGGCGTCGAGATCGAGCCGCGCCGCCAGTGGCCCACCGGGCTGCCGGACCTGAAGGGGCGCATCAAGCCGGAGTTGGGCGCGGAGCCGGGCCGCGCGCTCGGCCGCCTGACCGACATCGGCTGGGGCACCCGGCTGCGCGAGCTGTTCGCGGCCGGGGACGGCCCGGTCCCCGACGACGTGTTCGCGGCCGTGATCGAGGTGCTGAGGACCTGGGAGTGGGAACAGCGCCCGGTCGCGGTGGTCGCCGTGCCGTCGGGTACGCGGCCGGTCCTGGTCGGATCGCTCGCCGAGCGGCTGGCCCAGGTGGGCCGGCTGGAGCACCTCGGGACACTCGGCTACCGCGACGGGTCGCCCGCGGCCAGGCACAACAGCGCCCAGCGGGTGTCGGCGATCCGGGGGACGCTCGCGATGCCGCGTGAGGTCGCCGCGAGGATCGCGGCGGCGGGCGGGCCGGTGCTGCTGGTGGACGACCGCGTCGACACCGGGTGGACGATGGCGCTGGCCGCCGCCCAGGTCCGGCACGCGGGGGCGCCCGCCGTGCTGCCACTGGCCCTTGCCGTCACCAACTGACCGCCTGATGGGGTACGGCCGGTCGCGCTCATCGGCCAGGTCGTGTTTCTGTTCCATCATCGCGATCTGCCATCAAGTTGACGGCGCCGGCGACCTCGGCGCGCAGGGCCTCGGCGCGCCGAGTGAGCGTGGTGACCGCCGCCAGCCGCTCGGCGGCCGACGCCCGGCCCTGGCCCCGGCCTGCTGCGTTCCCATTCGCGGCCGCTCTCAGCTCGGCACGGCGCGTCTCCAGCTCGCGGCGCTGCTTAGCCAGCGCGTCATCGGCGACCTGCTCGATCTTCGTTCGCCAGTTCGCCACCTCCCGCTGAAGGGCGACCGTGAGGTCGGTGGTGGCCTGGGCGAACTGCTCGATCAACAGCCGCCGCAGCTCGGTCTGGCTGCGCTGCACCTTTTCCCACTGCCTTCGTCTGACAAGCACCGCGGCGGCCAGCACGGGTCCGACCACGAATCCGGCGGGGTTCAGATGCACCGCCACCAGCAGGCCCAGGGAGGCCGCCATCGACACGGCGGGAATCCCCTCGCGTACCACGTCGAAGCCTCCGGTGGCGGCAGGGTCGATGCGCAGCTCCCGTGGCCGCAGCTTCGGCATGGCGACCCGGGCGAGGTCGATCTCGGACTCGTCGAGACCTAGTGAGCCGAGGAACTCGTTGAGCGCCGTGGAGATCAGCACGTGCACCTCGTCCAGGATCTCCTCCCACGCGGCTTGCAAAGAGCGCTCCAGGCTGTCGGAGAGCTGGGCGAGGTAGGCGTCGATTTTGGCGGAGGTCTTTAGCTCACCGATGGCCTGTTCGTACGGCAGGCGAATGTCCGTGAGGCGTGCCCGGACCAGCGCGGCGACCTCCTGGCCGAGAAACTGGTTGACCACGCTCCGCAGTTTCCGATCACGGGTCTTCGCCGCGAGGTCTTCCAACGCCTTCTCGACGTCGGCGAGACGGGCGGCCGCGTCCTTGCCGCCATCGGAGCCGACCGCGATGTCGTCCTCCGCCACCGTGGCCATCGCGGACAGCACCGAGACGGCGGCCGAGAGCACGGTGGCGCTTCTCGCCAGCTCCCGCCCGCCCGCACAGCGCCGCACATAGGCCTCCAGCGCGATCATGCCGCTACGGGCTCGCAGCTCGTCGGCCCGCTGCTCGTCGCCCATGGCGCGGTAGGCCGTGGCGGCTTCGTACAGCCTGGCGCTGACCGGCATCCAGGGCGCGTCGGCCAGCGGCCGTAGCGACGATCCGCCCGATTCGGCGATGAAGGCGGCCAGGCGGCGGCGGTTCTCCGCGAGCAGGCTCTGCCAGTTCTCGCTGTCCTCCACCTTGGTCAGGACGAGGACGATGGCCTGGACCCGCTGGGCGGCCTGGGCCAGAAACTCCAGTTCGTGGCGGAGAACAGGCTGGTCCTGGGCGCTGAGGGTGAACAGCAACGCGTCGGCCCGCTGGAGCATCGCGACGGTCACCTGGCGATGGCCCAGGGTGAGGCTGTCCACGCCGGGGGTGTCCACCAGCCGCACCCCCTCCAGGAGAGGGTGGTTCAGGGTGATGTCCACGCTCACCACGTCCCGGCGCTTGCCGGGATCGCCGATCACCGACGCGTAGTCGGCGAGCTGCTCGGGATCGATGGAGAAGCTACCGGCGATCTGGTCGGTCACCACTGCGCTGAGGGCGGGTCCGTGCCGAAGGCTGAGGCAGCAGTTGGTGGCCACGTCGGCGTCGACGGGAAGCAGGCCCGGCCTGCCGACCAACGCGTTGACCAGCCGGCTCTTGCCGCGTTTCTGCGCGCCCGCGACGACGACGGTCGTCACGTCCTCCTTCCAGCGGGCCGCCACCCTGGTGAGAATCTCCGAAAGGTCGTCGCGGCCGTACCTCCTGGCGAGGGCGTTCACCTCGTTCGCCAGCCGCAGGACGCTCATCACAGGTTCAGCGGTCGTCGGCATGCGTCGTGGCTCCTTGCTCGCCCTCTCGAAAAACGAATGAGATCGCGGCGTAGACGTCGCAGATCGTCTCCGCCGCGCGTCGCACGGTCAGCGGGAGAGGACGTTGCTTGAGCATCCGGAAGCGCGCACTGAGCGCCGCCGCGAGCGCCGCGACATCGAACGGCGTCGCACCGGCTGGTGCTCCCACCTGGGCGGCGGCATCGGCGCCGGACGTCAGGCGGTCCAGCGCCCCCCTGTCCTCGGCGGGCAGCAGCGGGGAGGCGAGCAGGCGCCGTACCGCCTCGGCGTCGACCGGCAGGGCCGGCACGCGCGGGTGGACCGTCGGCGCCGCTTCGGCCCGGCCGCCCGGAGACGATGCCAGGTTCTCCAGAACCTGCATGACCTCGTGGGCCCGTTCCCGGGCAGCGCGACCGTTGGCCATCATGGCGAGCCCGCGCCACCGGGCCGCCGCGGACACGGCCGCCGCCGACACCTCCGCGCGGGACGCGCCGGACGGGAGGCCAAGCTGCTCGGTGGGATCGTCGGACCGGGCCAGCTGGAGCAGCTCCGCCTGCATCTCGCCGCTCAACACGAGCTTGCCGCGTCCCACGGCCTCCATCGCAGCGAAGATCCGTAGTTCGCCGAGGTCGGCCGCGATCGGCCGGGCCTCATCGAGCTCGGCCGCCAGCGCGTCGAGCACGGTGCGGTCTAAGCCGAGCGCGGGCGCCTGTGCCAGCCGCTTCAGCTGGCCGATGGCGTCCATGGACTTGAGATGGTCCGCCCTGCGGGCGAAATGGGCGAGCCCGGCGGCCACAGTCCCGGCTGCTACGGTCCCGGTGCCGGACGACGTAGTCGCGTCGAAGCCCGAGTGCTCCAGCAGCGTACGGCGGAGCGTCTCCAGGCTCGTCACCTGCCCGCTTCTGATGGCCGAAACCGCGGCGCGTATGCCGTACCTGTGAAGACGCCGTAGCAGGTGCCGCCTGACATCCGCGGGCACGGGCGGCGTGGGGGACTCGGCGAAGTACCCGAGGTCGAGCAGCAGGTAGTCAAGCTCCCGGTCGTCAAGTGCGGCCAGCGCCCGCAGGCCCGCCAGCTCTTCCGGCCCCAGTGTGGAGGTCCGCGCGGACTCCGCGAGCAGACCGATCAGCGGGACCACGTCGAACACCGCGGTGCTCAGCTGCTCGTACGCCTTGGCGGCGAGTCGCCGGGCCGTGGGCCACGGATCCTCCTCGTCGCCGCGCCGGTCGACCTGGCTCAGCACGGCGAGCGTGTTGACACACGTCATCCCGCAGGCGTCGGTCAGACCCCGGAACTCGGTGAGGATCTCGTCGTCAAAACGCTGGAGGTAGCGCAGGACGTAGATCAGAGCCTGTGCCCGGTTGTCGTCCTCGGTGGTTCCGAACAGCAGCTGACGAGCGGCGCGTTCGTTCCGGGCGGTGATGGTATTCATGCCCGGGGTGTCGACCACCGTGATCGTCCGCAGCGCCGGCGCCGACAGCTGTACCCGAACCCGGGCGATCCTGTTCGCTGGCGCGCCGAGATCCGCGGGCAGCCGGTCGCCGGGCTCGAGTCGATGCACAGAGGCACCGCCGTCCCGGTATTCGACATCGACGCGGCCGTGGTCGGCGCCGTACTCGTACTGAGTGACGAATGGGGTGCACTCGCCGGGGGCGACCAGCGCCACGGGATACCCGAGTAACGCGTTGACCAGCGTCGACTTGCCGCTGCTCACGGCGCCTGCCACCGCCACCTTCAAGGGCGCGTCGAGGCGGGCGGTCACCTGGGCGAGCCGGTCCCGCAGCGTCTGGTCGGCCAGTTTCGCCGAGGTGGCGGCGCACAGCTCCTTGAGCCGGTCGGATGGGGAGGTCGTCATCCGCCCGCGCCGTAGTCGTAGTCGTCGTGGTGGCCGTCGTAGATGTCGTAGCCGTCGCCGGGGCGGTGCCGGTCGTCCGTGATCGCGTCCTCGTGTGAGAACTCCGGGCTGGGGTCCCACCAGCCGGGCTGATCGGCAAAGCGGTCGAGCGCGGCTCCGTCGCCGTCGAGTGAGGCATCGTGATCGGCCTCTCCCGCCTGGGTCGTCGCATGGAACATCGCGGCGCCCTCCTCCTCGGTCGGCGGCGGAACCACTTCGTAGAGGAGACACCGCAGCGCCTCCCGCTCCTCGGGTCCGAGCTCATAGAGCCCGAGATCATGGTCGAATGTCATGGCCGTTCATTCCCCGAACAGGTTCAGAGGTGTGGGCCGAGAGTATCGGCGAGAGCGTCGAAGTGTGCAGAGGAGGAGACGAACTAGGGGGGCAGTTGTGATGCGTTCGGCGATCCGGGACCCCCTGCGGAGCCCTGCGGAACGGGCGTTCGCTGCCGTCCTTCTCGTTGGCGCCTGAGGACCGCGAAAACGACGGCGGCTGGCGCGATCGCGAGGACGACTAGATCGGAATAACGCGTTTCGCATTCGTCGAGCGTTTCCTTTCAGGCGGATCAGGAGCCGGCGTTCTTCGAGTCCCACTCCGCCCACTCCGCCCGGCTCTCCGCCTTGTCGGCCTCGATCCAGGTAGAGGTGGCCTCCTCGCTCGCCTGGTTCGCCCACTGAGTCGCGCGGTCGTGCTGGATCACGTCGTTCTGGACCTGGTTCTGGTAGGCGATGCCCTCCGCCACACGGGCGTTCCGCGCGGAGTTGAAGCTGCGCTCCATGGCCCCCGCCACCTCGTCCTCCGAGACCGAGTCGGGGTCGATGGCCGACTGGTAGATGGTGCCGGCGTCCGCCATCTTGCCGTGCAGGGCAGCCAGGAACGCGTTGTTGCTGTCGCTGACGCCGGGCACGGGGATGAAGGCCGACCCGTCAGGGGAGATCGCCGAGGGGTCTGTGGAGGGCGTGGCACCCGGGACCGGGCTGACCTCGGTGTCGCGGTCGCCGGCACTCGGTACGGGCGTCAACCTCGCCGCGTCAGAGAGGTCTGGCGAGGAGTCCGTGGGAGGCGGAACGTCGGTGTCGGCGTCGGTGTCGGTGTCGGTGTCGGTGTCGGTGTCGGCGTCGGTGTCGGTGTCGGTGTCGGTGTCGAACAATGCCGCGTCGGTGTCGGCGTCGGCGTCTGTGTCTGTGTCTGTGTCTGTGTCGAACAATGCCGCGTCGGTGTCGGTGTCGGCGTCTGTGTCTGTGTCGGTGTCGGTGTCGGTGTCGGCGTCGGTGTCGGTGTCGGTGTCGGTGTCGGTGTCTGTGTCGGCGTCTGTGTCTGTGTCGGTGTCTGTGTCGGTGTCGGTGTCTGTGTCTGTGTCTGTGTCTGTGTCGAACATCGCGACGTCCGCGACGCCGTCGTGGTTGGTGTCGAACAATGCCGTGTCCGCGTTGCCGTCGTGACTTGTGTCGATCATTGCCACATCTGCGATGTCGTCGTGGTTCGTGTCCACGAGCATGGCGTCTGCCACGTTGTCGCCGTCGAGGTCTGTCCACTGCACGTTGGCGTCGAAGGAGCCCATGTCGTTCTCCGTGGGGCCGTGGATGAATGCGTCATAGGGGGGATGCCTACGGAGGGTGGATTGTTTCACCTGCGATCCGGTGAATATCCGGCACGTCATCGCCCACGACCGGCCGGCTCACCTGCTGGTGGTACGCGGCTGGAGAGGTGGGGGGCGCCCATGTGAACGATGAAGCCGAGGGCGGGCCTGGCGAAGCCCGACCTCGGCGCTCGCCCAGTTCCCGCAGCAGCGCGGTCGCGATGCGGTAGACCGCCCATTCGCTCCAGCCGGTGCGCTGCACGACCAGCGGCCGAGGGTGTTTCTTCCGAAATTTAGATTTAGCATCAGATTCCCTCTCGCGCGCCAGCACTCCAGACATACCTGGCGTATCGGTGTAAGAATAATCTGCATCCAGAGAGGAATACGGGCGTGGATGGTCTCGTCTACGGCATTGCGTTCGGAACTACGCATTTGGCTCTTGTGATAGGAAAAGCGGACGGTTCGGTGGTGCCCGTAGGCGATCCCGAGTCGACGGAGGGCGAAGACGCGGCGGCTGTGCTCGGCTCCCTCCGATCGCGGGCGGAAAACCGGTTATCGGGGGAACCCGGGATGGTGGTGATCGCCGTACCGGCCTCGTGGGAAGCCGAGGGCCGTCGCCACGTGATGGAAGCCGCGTCACGCGCCGGATTCGACCAGTCGCGACTACGCGTGGAAAGTGTGGAGACGGCCACGGCGGCCGACACGGAGGGTTCGAGCTACAGCGCGGCACTCGTTCCGCCTCTGGACGCCGCGGCTCGAGGCGCGGCGGTCCTCGCGCGACGGCATCTTCGCGAGGCCGGTGCGCAACTGCCTCCGTACTCCGGGTTGGGGGCGGCCCACGTCTCGGCGCCGGCTCCATCTTCGCCGGCTTCACCGGCGCGGCTTCCTTCGGTATCGGAGTTCCTGGAGAGATCTGTCCCGGGTCCTTCTCCACGGCCGGAGAGGGGGC
This sequence comes from Microbispora sp. H11081, assembly GCF_012999535.1. Classification (GTDB taxonomy): domain Bacteria; phylum Actinomycetota; class Actinomycetes; order Streptosporangiales; family Streptosporangiaceae; genus Microbispora. Next base: position 44,457 of record NZ_JABBWV010000011.1, on the reverse strand, counting down.
GGTTTCCCATCGCCGTCGTCATCCCTGTAGGAGTAATCGTGGTCGCCCTGCTTGTGGCGGTGGTGGTGAACGCAGGCTCGTCCTCCGGCTCGGGATCCTCCTCGTTCCCCCATACGTCCAGTGCGAGCAATACCAATCCCGCACCAACCCATACAGAACCAACCGAGACTGAACCAACCGATCCTGAACCAACCGAGACCGAAACCGATACCGATGAACGGGCTCGGGCTCAGGCTCAGGCGATCGACGAGCTCCTGTCTGAGAGCGCTTTATCCCGGTCCGAAGTGATTTCGGCATACACCGCCCTTGAGCGCTGTGACGACGGCATGGAGGACGCGCTGGAGACCATGAACGATCAGGCCGAGGAGCGTGGAGCGCAGTTGGATACCGCACGCGGTCTGGAGGTCGACGCCCTGGAGGACGGGGCCACGCTGCAGGAGCACCTGATCGCCTTCCTGGAAGCGTCCAAATCCGCGGACGAGGCCTACTACGAGGCGGGCCGGTCGTACGGGATGGACTGCTACGGTGAGCTCGCTGACCGTGACGAAACCCAGAGCGGTCATCAATACTCGGAGACGGCCGTCAGCGAGAAGACCGCCTTCCTCGAATTCTGGAATCCCGTCGCCGCGACTTACGGCCTGACGGAACGCTCCAGCGAGGAGGTCTGACCTTGTCCGTGCCGTCCCAGTCGTTTATTTCCTCCTCCGGCTGTGGCCGCGCCGGTCATGTCTCGTCGTGCTCCGATATCCGAGCAGATTGTTCTGACGGCCGTGCGGCCGCGGCCTGACATATCGCGTCGGATGCATCACTTCGGCAACAATTGTTGCGAGAGGCCGAGAACTAGGCGACCATCGCGGCGAATTGATCGTTGTAACGTGCCAAGGGGGCTGGGATGGCGGTGTGGTGCCTCGGTGTCGATCTCGGAACCAGTTTCTCTGCCGCGGCGATAAGTACGGGCGGAGAGCCGGAGATCATCGAGATCGGCGGGGAGAAACGCATCCCGTCGACGGTTCTGCTGAGCGAGCAGGGCGTCCTCATCGCCGGACGGGTGGCACAGCGGTCGATCGCCCGTTACCCGGAGCGGGCGGAGCGCAACCCCAAGCGGTACGTCGGCAAAGGCAGCCTGCTTCTCGGCGGCGTCGCGGTCGAGGTCTCCGACGCACTGCAGGCGATCCTCGCTCTCTTCGTCGACGAAGGGCGGCGGCGGTTCGACGGCGCCGATCCCTCCTGTCTGGTGCTGACCTGCCCGGTCGCGTGGACGGCCGAACGGAGGGACGTCCTCAAGGCGGCAGGGCGGGCCGCGGTGCCGCAGGCGCGCGTCGTGGTCATCGACGAACCGGTGGCCGCCGCGCTTCATTACGCGTCGGCCCACCGCGTGAGCGGGGGCAAGCGGGTGGCGGTCTATGACCTCGGCGGCGGCACGTTCGACACCGCCGTCCTGGAGGCGGACGGAGCGGATTTCAAGGCCGTCGGCGTGCCGGGGGGCGACGACGCCATCGGGGGCGAGGTCTTCGACGAGCGCGTGTACGAATTCTTCAGCCGGCAATTGGAGCAGAGCAGGCCGGAGTTCGTCGCCGAACTTAACAGTAACCCCGACCGGAAGTACCTGGCCACCGCGGCCGCCATTCTGGACGAGGCCCGTATCGCGAAGGAGACGCTTTCGGCATTCGAAGTGGCGAGCCAGTACATCTCGGAAGCCGACGCGGACGTCAGGATCACAAGGGGCGACCTGGACGGAATGGTCAAGGCCGACCTCGCTCGCACCGCCGAAATTCTCGACGACACCTTGAAGCGCGCCAAGACGACGCGTGGTGATCTGGCCGGAATCTTCCTGACCGGAGGGGCCAGTCGCATGCCACTGGTCCACCAGATCCTCAGCGAGAGGCACGGGGATCTCGTGCGCACGTCCGACGACCCCAAGACCGTCGTCGCACTTGGCGCCGCACGCCTGGGATCGACCTTCAGCAAAAGTGATCAATCCGGTCCGGTGCTGCGTAACGTGCTGGAGGTCCGTTCCGCCGCCGGGGGCATCTACGCGGTCTGCCTGGAGGAGGGAGGAAACGTTTTCCTCCGCCATCTGGACGTGTCGATGGAAGTGGATCGCGAACTGAGGTTCGGTTCAATCGCCGACTGGGCGGTTTCGGACGAGGGCGTGGTGGTGGCCGAGCGGCTCCCCGACGGCACGTGGGTTCGCACGTTGACGCCGGAACTCATCATCCGGTCGGGGCGGCGGCTGCCCGCCATGGGGAAGGTACAGGTCTTGGCCGAGGGGCGTACCGGCTGGGCGTTCTTCCAATCCAGGCCACCGACCGCGGTGAGCAGTTCCGTCGGCCTGCCGTGGGGGGAGACGGCGGACATGTCCATGATCGAGATCGATCTCGGCGAGTTCTTCGTCCAGGAGACGCCCTCGATGCTCCTTGGCGACTCGGCCCGTTGGTTTGTGAACGAGGACAACCAGCAGCGGCGGCTGTTCGACCAGGACAGCCCGACGGGCGGCGCACCCGCTCTCACCGGCGGAGCATCCGGGTGCGTGGTGGTGCTCGGTCAGTTCAGCTCGAGGAAGAGCTTCTTCGGCGGTGTCCATCAGAACTTCACCGCTTGGCAGGTCCTCTGCATGGTCCAGCCCGGTGGGAAGATCAGACGCGTCGAGCGCCGCAGCCCCAACTGGCTGCAGCAGGTGGTGGTGCACGACGACAAGTGGTTCGTCTCCACGAGCGCGGGACTCGAGATCGACGCCGCGCCACAGCCTCCCGTGGCCCTGGCTCCGCGTAAGAGGGGGGCGGCGCTGCGCTGGTTTCCAGCGGGCGGGGAGATGTACGCCATCGGCATGGACACGGTCGTCCCCGCGAAGGGGTGGTCGATTCGCCACTATGACGCCGCGGCGGAGACGCTCCGTACGCTGGCGTCGGAGCCCCGCACCCGCCTGCTCGGGCATCTGGCCTCCAGGCTCCATGCTGAACGCCCCCGGGTCATCGCCGACGGCGAGTCCCTGTGGCTGGCGGTCTCCGGGGAGGAGAAGAACACGTCGCGGATCCTTCATGTCACGCCGAAGGGCGTGAGGGAGGTGCACCGAGCGCAGGGCTGGATCGAGCCGGTCGCGAGAGTCGCCGACGACCTGCTGTGCCTGCACCGCGCGGATGCCTCGCCCGGCACTGAGCAGCGGCTCCCCGGCGATCTGGTACGAATCGCCGTCTGACGGGACAGGACGGAGAAGGGGCATGGTCGGGGGTGCCGGTGGCCATGCGGAAGGGCTTCTGGCGACTGCCGAGGCAGCCGCCGGTTCCCCGCTCGCCGCGTCGCCGGCGCGGTCACGCCTGCCGGAGCCGGTAGACGATCACCCTCGGAACCCGGACGACGTGGTCACCGTCTACGTAACCACAGCGCTCGGTGCTCGCGACCGTGTTCTCGAGCCACGGCTCGTCCGTGGGCACCACGTCTACCGCCTCGTGTAGCCGTCCGTCGAAGGGCTGCCCGTCGGCCAGCACCTCCCGTACGCCCGAAGCGCGCAGCGCGTTCAGCAGATGGCCTGCGAGCTGCGGATATCGTGTGTGAAGCTGATCGCGGTAGCGGACGCACGCCTGGACGAGATCGTCCCGGCTGGGCTCGCTGTAGGCCAGTAGCCGCTCGATCTGCTGGCCGATCGCGTCACTGACGCCCGCCGCCCGGACATTCAGCAGTGCTTCGAGGAGTGGCGTGCGATCGACATTCGAAGCGGGTGACGGCGGCGCACGATGCGCCTGCGGTGGGGTATCCGGGCGGGGCGGTCCGGAATCCCAACGGGGGTGAAACGGGTCAGGCTGTGTGGGGGTCCGCGACTGGGTCCGGAGGACGGCCACCGCGCCGACCGCGGCCACGCCCAGCAGGAGGACCATGCCGGTGATCAGGGCGATGCCGGAGATCCCGCCGGGCTGTGGCGTCGGACTCGGCGGCGGATCCGGCGTCGGAGTCGCAGCGGGTGTTCCGCCGGTAGGAGAGGGGGTGGCCGCGGTCTCCTGAGCGCGCTGAGAGCGTTTGCGCACCGGTTTGTCCTTCGGCGGCTTCCGCGACGGGGTGAGCCGGTGCTCCTCGGGGGTCATCGGCGGCATCTCGCGAAATGCATCGAAGGGCTCCGCCGGCGTGACCGGAGCGGCCGCTACCGGCGCAGAGAGGGGAGGTGCTGAGGCCTCTGGGTGAGTGGCCGCGCGCGGGTCCGCGGTATCGGAGGCGCAGCCCATTAGGGCGAAGGCGAGCAGGGCTGCCCCCGCGACGAGAGGATATAAGCGTTTCACCATTTTATTCCTCAGTACGACAGGCCGATTCGGCCTGGCCCTGCTACATGCGTGGGATTCTTGCGGTTCTCCTGTTTCCGCGGCGCCGGCACGAGCTCGTACGACGGACTGGTCTGCCTGGCCGCTCCCGAGGGCCGGTTCGTCATTAGAAGTGAATGATCATTATGTAGAGCAGGATCAGGTTGACGGATACCGCGGCGGAGGCGAGTGCGGCCACCACGCCCAGGTGGTCCCCCTTGCGGAAGCCGACGATGCCGAGCAGCGTTCCGGCGAGCCCGAGGAGTAGCTGAATGCTCAGTCGCAGAAGGGGAGTTTCCACGATGCCCGGGTTGAGCACGAAGAAAAACTGCGGTACGGCGATCAGAAACGCGATGACGGCCGTCATGCCCGGCTGAGGCTCCTGACGGCGACGGTCGGCGATGAAAGGGGCGACCACGACGACGATGACGAGGGCCACCAGGAACATCGACGCGAACCCGCGGGCCGAGGTGCCATAGGTCCACACCGGCAGCAGCGCGGAGGAGAACAGCGCGTAGGCGGCGCAGGCGAAGGAGAGGGGAGTGAACCGCCACGCGGCACTCCGGCCGGCGCCGGGGGTCTCGACTTTCCATCCGGAGTCGTAGGGGGGGAGGTTCTCTTGCGGGGACGTCATCGAGGCTCTTTTCGTGAGATCTCAGCCGGCGAGGGTCGTCAGGAGGACGGGTGGCGAATTCTCTGGTGGGAGGGTCCGGGCGGCGGTCTGCGGCGCGCGTATTAGGCGAGGTCGTTCTGGGACCGCCACACGGCCCAGTCGGCTTCGCTCTGTGCTCTTTCGGCCTCCCTCTCGGCGGCTGCCGCGTCCGCCCTCGCCGTCTCGTTCCACTGGCGCTCGTAGTCGCTTCTGGTGATGTCGTTGCGAACCTGGGCCTCGTGGTTCAGGCCCTCGAGGTAGAGGGTGTTGGCCGCACTGTTGTCACTGCGCTGTCTGGCGGCCTCCACCTCTTCCGGTGAGACGGAGTCGGGATTGAGGGCCGCCTGAGTCAGGGTGTGACCGTCCTGCACCACCGTGTTGAGGTAATCGACGAAGCCCTGGTTGGCGTCGCTGATCGGCGGCACACCGGTGTGGCCCTCCCCGGTGGGCAACGGCCCGGTGGGGAACGGCCCGGCGGCGGAGGAGGCGGCCGGGCCGGCGGTGGTCCGGGTGTCGATTACGGCGTCGTAGTTCGTGTCGAACAGCTGGGTGTCGATTACGCCGTCGTAGTTCGTGTCGACGTGCTGGACGTCTTCGACGCCGTCGTTGTTGGTGTCATAGCCCACTGTGTCGGCGATGCCGTCGCCGTTGAGGTCGGTCAGTCGCTCGTCAGCGGTGCCGTCCCCCGCGTGGTCGATGAGCTGGGTCTCGATGATCCCGTCTCCGCTGAGGTCCGTCCAGCCAACGTTGGCGTTGCCGGCGTAGAAGGCGTCCATGTCGCTCTCCCGTTGACGTGGATGGGTGCGTCACTGACAGGGATGCCGGGGGCGCCGAGATTGTTTCACCGGGATCCGGGAATTTCCGCTCGGGCTTTCCACGGAGTGCATGGCCTCGACGCCGTGGGCAGCGATGACATCGGCAGTGTCGAGCCCGGTTGTAGCTCGGTTGTTACGGTCCAATATCACGTCGTCTCATCTCATGTCCCGGTAGCGAACGACATGGTGTTATTGCGGCGAATCTTCATATGCTGAAAGGACCGCGGCATGTCTTCGCCTGTTATGGGGGATGACGAGGCCGTGCTCGTCGCGGCCGCACGCGTGGGTGATGCCGAGGCATTCCGCGCCCTATGGGCTACCGTCGAGCGACGAGCGTTCGGTCTGTGTTTTCATTTGACCGGCAACCGGGCGGATGCCCTTGACGCCCTGCAGAATGCGCAGATCGCAGTATGGAAGGGACTTCCCGCATTCGAAGGCAGGGCACCCTTCGCGGCATGGGTCCTTGTAGTCGCGCGCAACGCCGCCCTATCAGTGCTGCGCCACCGCTCCAACCGCGAGGAGCCGCTGTTCTCCGAGGCCGCCGAGCCCGTGGCGGCCGAAAGGGGTTTCGATGAGACAGTGGCGGAGATGCTCGATCTGCGTCAGGCGCTGGCCGCACTCCCTCCTGCCCACCGGGATGCGCTGCTGCTGTGGGCAGGAGGGCTGACGTACGAGCAGACGGCGGCCGTCCTTCAGGTCCCGCTCAATACGGTCAAAGTCTGGATCTTCCGTGCGCGCGGGCGGCTGCGCGAACTGCTGGGGTAGACGACGTGGCCGGACGCGTCGATGTTCGTCCCGTCCTCGACGGGCAGAGCCGAGCCTGGCAGGGCCGGGCTCGGCCCGGACCATCGAAGGGCTATTCCCAGTGGGGGCGCTGCTGCTCCTGGTCCCGTTCGTGCGGCTGCTGCGCGGGAGTTCGGCATCCCGGGCGTGTGGACGGGCCGCGGTCAGAGCCGGGGGCGGGCGCCGAGGTTGGAGATGCACCTGGCGGCGAGGGCGTTGCCAGCCGCCAGCGCCTCGGCGGCCGGCTTGCCGTCCAGCCAGACGGGCAGGAAACCGGCGGTGAAGGCGTCACCGGCGCCGGTGCCGTCCACGACGCGGTCGACGACCTCGGCGGACGCCCGGACCGGTTCGGGGCGGTTGTTGGAGTACCAGAGCGAGCCCTCGGCGTTGAGCTTGATCACGACCTGCGGGAACCACGCGGTCAGCACCTTGGCCGCCGCGGCCGGGTCGTCCCTGCCGGTGAGCACCTTGGCCTGGTCGCCGTTGGCGAACAGCAGCTTCGCGCCGTCGGTCCACTCCAGGAAGGGCTCGGCGCCGGTCCGCTCCAGCGGGGCGGCCGAGGAACAGTCCACGGAGATCGACATGCCGGCTCGGCGGGCCATGTCGAGCGCGGCGAGGCCGGCGTCGCGCGACCCGTCGTTGATCAGGGTGTATCCCGACATGTGCAGGTGACCGCCGACGGCGAACAGATCGCGCGGCAGGTCCTCGGGCGACAGCGCGGCGTTGGCGCCGGGGTCGGACAGCATGGTCCGCTCGCCCTTGTGCGTGACGAGCACGACGCAGGTGCCGGTCGGCCGCTCGGGGTCCATGACGAGCCGGGCGTCCACGCCGTAGCCCATGAGCTCCATGTCGCGGTTGCGGCCGGTGATGTCGGCGCCGCGGCGGCCGATGAAGGCCACCTCCGAGCCCTCCACGGCGAGCCAGGAGGCGATGTTGGCGCCGGAACCGCCACCGTGCATGGTCACGACGGCAGGGGTGTCGCTGGCCCTGGCGAGAGGGAACTTCGCGCGGGCGACCGCGTCTGTCATGAGATCGCCCACCACGACGACCCGCGTCATGATGTCACCACCTTGCAACTGCTAGTGGAGGCGAGCCATGCCCTGGGAGGGGCGGCGTCCTCTCCGTGCTGTGAGGCTGACGTCCAGAAACCTAACAGCTTCCAGGGGCGTCGTGGGGTGGAGAGCGGACAGACGGGCACAGTCGATGCACAAGCGTTGCCCATTTCGTCGCGTCGGTCCAGGTAGCTCCCTTACAAGCGATCTCGCTGGATCGACCGGGCAGCCGTAAGAAATCTCTCAGCCCGGGTCAGGCCGGGCGCCGCTAGCCTCGAATGCGTGCACCCTCGGTACCCCGCCCACTGGGAGGCGGACGTCGTGCTGTCGGACGGCGGCACCGCCCACGTCCGCCCCATCAGGCCGGACGACGCCGCCATGCTGCGCTCGTTCTACTCGCGCCTGTCGGCGGAGTCGATCTATTTCCGCTACTTCGGGCCCCGGCCGCGGCTGACCGACAAGGACGTGGTCTGGTTCACCAACGTCGACTACGACAACCGGGTCGCCCTCATTGCCACGATCGGCACCGAGATGGTGGCGGTAGTGCGATACGACCGGATAAGTCCGCGCGACCACGCCGAGGTGGCCTTCCTCGTCGAGGACGCCCACCAGGGCAGGGGCGTGGCCTCGGTGCTCATGGAGCACCTGCGGGCCGCCGCGCGCGAGCGCGGGATCAAGACGTTCATCGCGGACGTGCTGCCGGGCAACCACCGCATGATGGGCCTGTTCCGCCAGGCCGGCTACACGGCGCAGAGCCAGTTCGAGGACGGGGTCGTGCGCATGACGCTCGACCTGTCCAGCACCGAGACCGCCCAGGAGGTCAGGCTCGCCCGCGAGCACCGGGCCGAGGCCCGCTCGATCGCCCGCCTGCTGAACCCCGAGTCGGTCGCGGTCATCGGCGCGAGCCGCGAACCGGGCGGAATCGGCCAGGCCGTCCTGCGCAACCTGCTCGCGGCCGACTTCACCGGCCCCGTCTACCCCGTCCACCGGCAGGTGCGGGCCGTGGCCGGCGTACGGGCCTACCGCAACGTGTCCGCGATCGACGGCGAGGTGGACCTCGCCGTGCTGGCGGTTCCCGCCGAGGGCGTGCTCGAACTCGTGGAGGAGTGCGCGCAGAAGGGCGTGAAGGGCCTGGTGGTGCTGTCCTCCGGGTTCGGCGAGACCGGACCCGAGGGCCGGGCGCGCCAGGAGGAACTGGTCCACATCGCCCGGGGGTACGGCATGCGGGTGGTGGGGCCCAACTGCCTCGGCATCGCCAACACCGACCCCGCCGTACGGCTCAACGCGACGCTCGCGGCGACCCTGCCCGGGCGGGGGAGGGTCGGGTTCTTCAGCCAGTCGGGCGCGCTCGGCACCGCCCTGCTCCAGCGGGTGGCGCAGCGCGGCATGGGCATCTCGACCTTCGTCTCGGCCGGCAACCGGGCCGACGTGTCCGGCAACGACCTTCTCCAGTATTGGGAGGAGGACCCGTCGACGGACGTGATCCTGCTCTACCTGGAGTCGATCGGGAACCCGCGCAAGTTCACCCGGCTGGCCAGGCGGATCTCCAGGTCCAAGCCGATCGTGGTGGTCAAGTCGCGCGGCGTCCCCGGCGGGCACCGCGCGCCGGTGCTCGCGCTGCCCGACACCGCGCTCAGTTCGCTGTTCGCGCAGGCGGGCGTCATCAGGGTGGACGACCTGGTGCAACTCTTCGACGTCGCGCAACTCCTGGCGCACCAGCCGCTGCCGGAAGGCCCCCGGGTGGGGGTGGTCGGCAACTCCGACGCGCTCACGCTCCTCGCGGAGGAGGCCTGCGCGGGCGCGGGCCTGGAGCCGCGCCCGCCGGTCAACCTCGGCGCCCAGGCCGGCGCGGCCGAGTTCGCCGAGGCGCTGCGGCGCGTCCTGGCCGAGGTGGACGCCGCCGTCGCGATCTACATGCCGCCGATCCCCGGCGAGTCCCGCGAGGTGGCCGAGGCGCTGCTGGAGGCCGCGCGGGAGTCCGGAAAACCGGTGCTGGCCACCTTCCAGGGGCAGATGGGCATGCCGCCGGACCTGCGGGTGCCCGGCGGTCCCGGCGACGAGTCCCCCCAGCGGGGGTCGATCCCGTCCTTCCCCGCCCCTGAGGAGGCGGTCCGCGCGCTGGCCCACGCGGTGCGGTACGCCCAATGGCGCGGGCGGCCCCCGGGCATGGTCCCGCACGTCGAGGACGTCGACACCGCGGAGGCGCGGCGGATCGTCGCCGCCGCGCTGAGCGGTGACGAGGCCGCCGGCGAGGGGATGGCCGGCGAGGGGATGGCCGGCGAGGAGCGGGAGATCGACGCGTCGCCGTTGCTGGCCTGCTACGGCATCGAGGTGTGGCCCGCGCACGTCGCCGCAGACGCCGAGGAGGCCGTCGCCATCGCCGAGCGGCTCGGCGGGCCCGTCGTGGTCAAGCCGGCCGACCCGGAGGACGCCCGCCGCGCCGGCACCGTGCGCATCGGCCTCACCGACCCCGCCGGGGTCCGGCAGGCGTACGCGGACCTCGCCGCCCTGCTCGGCCGGGACACTCCGCTCGCGGTGCAGCGCATGGCGCCGCAGCCCTCGGTGCCGACCGTCGTCGGCGTGACCCAGGACCGCTACTTCGGCGGGGTCGTCACGTTCGGCCTCGGCGAGGTCACCGCCCGGCTGCTCGGCGACCAGGCGTACCGCCTGGCGCCGGTCACCGCGGAGGACGCGGCCGGGCTGGTGCGGTCGGTGCGCGCCGCGCCGCTGCTCTTCGGCGAGTACGGCTACCAGGCCGTGGCCGTGGAGGCGCTGGAGGAACTGCTGGTGCGGGTGGGGCTGCTGGCCGACGCGCTGCCCGAGGTCGCCAGGATGGACCTCGACCCGGTACTCGCGGGCGCGTCGGGGGTGACCGTCCTCGGGGCGCGGGCCGTACTGCGCCCGGTCACCGCGCTGCGCCCCGACGTCGGCCCCCGGCGGCTCAGCTGATCGGCCGGGCGCGGACACCTGGGCGGAAAACCCGTAGCGCCGGGGTGTGAAACAGGTGTCCCTTACAGGGCAGGATGGACCCATGAGGGAAACCCGAGTCTCCGCAGCGGGGTTGCGCGAGGCCATTGATCGAAGCGGCTACTACCCGGACCTGGTGGCCGACGCCGTCGACTCCGCGCTCGGCAACGAGCAGGTCACGGCGTTCGTCGTGCATCACGAGGCGACGTTCGACCCGGCGATGGAGGTGCGCAGGCACGTCACGGTCCTGGTCCTCTCGCCCACCCGGCTGCTGGTCTGCCACACCGACGAGCATCCGCCCGCCGAGGGCATGCCCGCGTCGCACGCCTCCACCACCACCGAGGCGGTGCGGCTCAGCCGCATCCAGTCGGTCGCCGTGACCAGGGTCGTGCCCGACCCGGCGTCGTACGTGCCCGGCGTCCCCCCGACGGAGGTCACGCTGACGATCGGCTGGGGCGCGATCTCCCACGTCGATCTCGAACCGGCGACCTGCGGCGACGAGAACTGCGAGGCCGACCACGGCTACACCGGCGCGGTCACGGCCGACGACCTGTCCCTCCGGGTCAGCGAGGCCGCCGACGGCCCCGAGGCGGTCACCCACGTGCTGGCGTTCGCGAAGGCGCTCTCGGAGGCCACCGCCAAAGCGGCGACGTAGGTGCCCTGACGCTCTTCCCGACCATCCTCCTCGATCCGCCGGGAGGCGACGTGTTCGACCCCCAGCCCCCAGCGACGTCTTCCGTCTCGCCCCCGGGGGCGTCGTCCACGGCGTCTCCCCCGGCGCCGCCGCCGGTGCAGTCAGTGCCGACAGTGCCGGCCGTGCCGTACGTGCCCGCGTACGGCACGGCCTCGCTGGCCGAGCTGCCGGGAGCGCTGCTCGGCTCCCTCGGGCTGCCGGCCGCCGCCGGTCCGGCGCTGGATCCCCCGCTGGAGCCGGCCGCGCGGGTGTGCGTGTTCCTGGTGGACGGCCTCGGCGCCGAACTCCTGGCCGCGCACGCGGGCGCCGCGCCGTTCCTGTCGGCCCACCTGCGCGGGACGCTCACCGCCGGCTTCCCCTCCTCGACCCCGACCAGCCTGGCCAGCCTGGGCACCGGCGTCGCTCCCGGGGAGCACGGCATGCTCGGCATCCAGATGGCCGTCCCGGGAGAGGGGAGGCTGTTCGACTGCCTGCACTGGACGGCCCCGGGCCCGCCGATCGACCCGTGGGCGTGGCAGCCCGCGCCGACCGTCTACGAACGGATGGCGGCGGCGGGGGTCGAGCCCGTCTACGTGGCGCCCGCCGCGCTCGCCGGCACCGGCCTGACCCACGCGGTCTACCGGGGCGTGCGCCACCGGGCGGCCGAGAGCCCAGGCGAGCGCGTCGAGGCGGCGCGGCAGGCGCTGCGGGAGAGCAGGTTCGTCATCGTCTACTACGGAGACGTCGACCGGGCGGGGCATTCCCGGGGGTGGGGCGGCGAGGAGTGGCTGGAGAAGCTCGCCGTGGCCGACCGCATGGCCGAGCGCCTCGCCGCGAGCCTGCCCCCTGGCGCGGTCCTGTACGTCACGGCCGACCACGGCATGGTCAACGCCACGGACAAGGTCGACGTGGACCTCCGGCCCGACCTGCGGGAAGGCGTGCACATGCTGGGCGGCGAGGCCCGCGTTCGGCACGTCCACACCTCGCCGGGAGCGGCGTCGGCGGTCCTGGAGACCTGGCGGAAGGCCCTGCGCGGGCGCGCCTGGGTGGTCACCCGTGAGGAGGCCGTCGCCGCGGGCTGGTTCGGCCGCCGCGTCCGCCGCGAGTGGCTCGGCCGCATCGGCGACGTGGTGGCCGTGCCGTACGGCGAGTGCGTGATCGTCGCCTCGGCCCGAGCGCCGGTGGAGGCGTCGATGATCGGCTACCACGGCTCGCTGACCGCCGCGGAGCAGAACGTGCCGCTGGTGGAGGTCCGCCGCTGACGGTCCGTGGGAGACCCGCGGGAAAGCGCGCGCGGAGGGGTCGCGCCTGGCCGGGCCCGCCGCGCGGCACAATGGCAGCGGCGCCGTCCGGCACCGCACCGAAGGCGAGGAGATGGCATGAGCCCGCTGATCACTCCTGAGGAGCTCGCCGCGATCGGCGACGTCGCGATCCTCGACGTCCGGTGGCGGCTGGGCGGACCGCCCGGCATCGAGGCGTACCGCGAGGGCCATGTCCCCGGCGCGGTCTTCTGCGACCTCGACGCCGACCTCGCCGCCCCGCCGGGACCGGGGGGACGGCATCCGCTGCCCGAGCGGGAGGCGTTCCAGCGGGCGATGCGCCGCCTCGGGGTGTCGCAGGCGAGGCCGGTGGTCGTCTACGACGACGCCGACTCGACGGCGGCGGCCAGGGCCTGGTGGACGCTGCGTTACTTCGGCCACGACGACGTGCGCGTCCTCGACGGCGGGCTGCGGGCCTGGTCACGGGCCGGGTTGCCCGTGACCAAGGAGGAGGGGGGGCCCGTGCCGCCCGGCGACTTCACGGCGCGGCCGGGAGGGATGCCGGTGGTCGACGCGGACGGGGCCGCCGCGCTGGCGGCCGACGGCGTGCTGCTCGACGCCAGGGCCGCCGAGCGCTACCGGGGCGAGGTGGAGCCGGTCGACCCGATCGCCGGGCACATCCCCGGCGCGGTCAGCGCGCCGACCGGGGAGAACGTCGAGCCGGGAGGGCGGTTCCACGCCAGGGAGTTCCTCCGCGAGCGCTTCAACACCCTCGGGGCGGTCGAGGGCGTGCCCGTCGGCGCGTACTGCGGGTCGGGGGTCACGGCCGCGCACGAGGTGCTCGCACTGGAGATCGCCGGGCTGCCCGCGGCCCTGTACGCCGGCTCGTGGTCCAACTGGGTCGCCGACCCCGGCAGGCCGGTCGCGACCGGCTGACGGCGCCCGCCGGCAGCGCACGCGGGCGGTCAGCCGGCGCGGAAGGGCACGTCGCCGGCGCCGAAGCACACGAAACCCGGCACCGCCGTCTTCTCCGACGCCCTGGCCAGCGCCTCGGCGGGGGAGCGGCCCTCGGCCAGCAGCGTGTGGAACAGCGTCATGAGCGCCGGCGCCTCGTCGTCGCGCACCGGCACCACCCCGGCCACCACGCACCCCGCCACTCCGCTGCGCGCGGCGCGGTCGAGGAAGGCCCCGGCGAGGCCCAGCGCCGCGCCGTCGACCGGGGCGTGCGCCATCCCCGCGTCGCAGGCCGACAGCACGACGAGGCGGGGGATCCGCCGCACGGTCAGCAGGTCGTAGGCCATGAGCGGCCCGTCGTCCAGCGTGATCCGCGACAGCATCGGCCCGCGCGGGGCGAACATCCCGTGGGCGGCGACGTGCAGCACGTCGGCCCGCTCCAGCGCGTGGAGCACCTCCGCCCTGGTGGCGCCGACGCGACGGGCCCCCGCGTGCGCGGCGGCGACCATGTCGGCCTCGGCCGCGGCGTGGTCGAGGCCGGGGCCCGCGACCGACAGCACCACGGGGGCGGCGGCCGGCTCCTGGCGCGGGGCGAGCCACGCGGCGGCGTCGGCCGCCACCGACACGGGCCGCCCGCGCAGCGAGGGGAGCAGCGGCCAGGGCAGCGTGCACAGCGCTCCGGTGGGCACGATAGTCACCGGCGCGCCGGGCGGGCCGCCCGCGCAGGCCAGTGTGCCGGGGCCGGACAGCAGAACGTGGTCGAGCGCGGACAGTTCCTGGGCGACCGCCTCGCCGGCCCCCGCCGGACGGGCGCCCGCGTCGGCCGTGGTGTCGCGAAGAGCGCGGCGGCGCAGGCCGTACCTGATGCGCACGGTCGCCTCCACCGCGGCCTGGTAGGAGCCGAGCGCGCGCAGCGCGCAGCCGTCCTGGCCTGCCGTGACGGCGAACAGGTCGTCGCCGTGCCGCACCAGCTCCACCAGGATCCCCGCCCCGGCGGGCGGGGCGGCGGGTGCCCGGAACGCGGGTGCCGCGCCGCGCACGACCGCCCGGCACCGCTCGGCCCATTCGAGCACCGTCCGGGCGTCTCCCGTGCGCGCCGCCCGTTCGAGGGCGATCTCCCGGCCGAACTCGGCGAGGTCCTCGGCCGTCCTGGCCGCGTGCACCCGCGACTCCGCGTCGGGTGGGGAGCCGGGCACGGTGCCGTGCGGGGTCTCGCGCAGGGTGTCGATGCCCCGGGCCGCGGCCGCCAGCGCCCGGTCGAGGTCCCCGTCCAGGTGGTGCCGCATCGCCGCCGCGTGCCAGCGTACGAGGGGACGCGTCGCGCCCGTCGCGACGAGGTCGAGCTGGGCGCGGGCACGCGTGACCACGCCAAGCCGTACGGCGGCAGCGGCGGCGGTGAGCCGCAGGGCCGCCGCCGCTCCGGGCCAGCCGCTTCCCGCGAGATCGTCGGCGCAGGCGATCAGCTCGGTGACCAGGGCGGAGAGGTCGTCGTGCGTGCCGGAGCCGGCGGCCGTGACGCGCGCGAGGCGGGCTCGCAGGACGACCTCGCGGGCGAGGGGCAGCCAGGCCGTCCTGCCCTGCGCGTCCAGCTCGGCGAGGGCCGTGCCCGCCGTCGTCTCGGCCAGCGCCGTGTCCCCGGCGAGGAGGGCGGCCTGGGCGAGCAGCAGCCGCGCTCCGGGAACCGCCGCCTGCGCCCCGGCCGCCACCAGTTCGGGGACGGCCTGTTCGAGCAGCGTGCGCGCCTCGCCGGGCAGCCGCGCCGCGACCAGCGCCTCGGCGAAGTCGGTGCGCATCGTCGCGAGCCGTTCGGGAAATCCGAACATGGCGGCCTCCGCCGCCCGGTACCGCGCGAAGGAGGTCGCGACGTCGCCGCGCCGCGCGGCCACGAACGGCAGGTTGCCCTCGGCCAGCATCGCGACGTGGTCCAGGCCCGCCGACCTCGCGACCCGGGCGCACGCCGCCAGGTCGGCCTCCGACTCGCCGTACCGTTCGAGGTAGGTGTGGGCGAGGCCGCGGTTCAGCAGACCGCCCGCGTGGAAGCGGGGATCGTCGCCGAGCAGGCCGATCGCCCGGTCGCAGTGCCGCACCGCCTCCTCGTGCCGTCCCAGCAGGATCAGGGCGACCGACCGCTGCACGCCGAGCCTGGCGAGGTCCGTGCCCGCGAGATCCCGCTCGGCGAGGTCGGCGAGCCGCAGCCCGCCCTCCGGGTCGCCGAGCTGGGCGCGGACCGTGACGAGCGACATCCGGGCCTGCGCCACGCGGCGCGGGAAGCCCCGCCCCGCCGCGACCGCCTCCGCGAGCCGCTCTCCGGCGAGCTCCAGGTCGCCCAGTTCGCGTGCGGCCAGCGCCGCCGCGCGCAGCGCCACCGAGACCGCCTCGCCGTACGCGCCCGCGGGTCCCGGCCGCCCGGTCAGGGCCAGTACGGCTCTCGCCTCCGCGAGGGCGAGCCCGGGGTCGGTCCCCGACAGCCGTACGGCGGTCTCGGCTCTGCCCAGCAGGTCCGCGGGGGAGCTCATGGGCGCACGTGTCATGGGCGTACGTGGAACCAGCGGGTGAAGACGGGCGGATGACCGGGCCGGTGGCAGACCACGCTGACCCACCCGGGCGGCAGGCCGGCCACCGCGAAGTGGCCGTCGCCCGAGGGCACGCGGACCTTGCCGACGTGCGGGGTGCGCACCTCGACCCTGGCGTCAGGGCCGGGGGCGGGGGACACCTGGCCCGCCACCTCCATCCGCCCGCCGCTGACGGACGTCTCGACGTCGATGACCAGGCCGCCCGCGCTGAACCTGCGGACGCCGGCGTCCGCCGTCCCGTCCGCCGTTCCGTGAGCCGTCCCGTCAGCGGAGCGGGCGCCGGGCGGCACCGCGACGTCGACGGGCCCGGCCGGCACGCCACCGGGCAGCAGCAGGCCGAAGGCCGAGCGGGCATCGGCGGACACGCCCGCGGGGACCGGGTCGGTGCCCGCTCCCATGCGCAGGGCCGCCAGCAGGTATTCCTCCCTCATCGGGCCTCCTCCTCCACGAGGGCGCGCAGGCGGGCCATGCAGCGGGCCCGGGTGGGGCCGATGCTGCCGACCGGCAGGTCGAGCCGGACCGCTATCTGGGCGTACCTCGCCTCGGGGTGGAGCACGTAGAGGCGGATGAGCGAGCGGCACGGCTCGCCGAGCAGGTCGAGCCTGCGCCACACCTGCCTGCCGAAGTCGGCGTCGACCACCGCCGCCGTCGGATCGGGAAGCGCCGTGTCCGGCACGTCCAGGTCGGAGACGATCTCTCCGCGGGCACTGCGGCCGAGCCGGACCGCCTCGTGCCGTGTCGTGGTGACGAGCCATGCGCCGATCCGTTCCGGATCGCGGATGGCGTCCGCGTTCTCCACGAGCCGGAGCCAGGCGCCCTGCACGGCGTCGGCCGCGTCGGCGGCGCTCAGCCCGAACGCGCGGGCCACGGCCCACATCCTGCCGTCGTACCGGGCGACGAGGTCCTCCCAGGCGGCCTGGTCGATGATGGCGAACGAGTTGTCTGTCGGCATTCGTCACTCTATGCGTTCGGGGGGATGCATGTCGTGACAGGCACCTTATCGATCCCCGCCCGCCACGACCACCCCGAGGTCCGCGACGCGCCGAGCGCCGCCGAGCAGGCGGGCCACGGCCACGTCCGGAGGGACCTCCCGGCACAGGCGGGCGAGCGCGCCGGTGACGACGGCGGCGGCGAACGACGTGCCGCTCCAGGCGGCGTAGCCGCGAAAGTCGCCGTAGTCGAGGAAGCTGCTGGTCAGGTCGACGCCAGGCGCCCAGGCGTCCACCCACGGGCCGTACGCGGAGAAGCCGGCCCTGGCGTCCCCGTCGAGCGCGCCGACGGCGACCACGCCGGGCAGGGCCGCCGGCCAGAAGGGGCGCGGCGACGCCGTGTTGCCCGCGCACGCGACGACGGCGGGGAAGCCCGCGAGCGCCTCGGCCAGGCCGAGGGGTGGCGCGTCGTCGAAGGTGTGCCCGCCGAAGGAGAGGTTGACGATGTCGGCGCGGGCGCCGCGCAGCGTGGCGAGCGCCCGCAGCAGCGCCGCCTCGTCGCTCACGCCCTCGCTGTCCAGGAAGCGCAGGACGCGAAGCCGTACGCCGGGCGCGTGCCGCAGGATCAGCCCGGCCACGAACGTCCCGTGCCCGGCCTGCCGGTCGCGCACGCCGTCCCCGTCCGCGTCGGGCGTCTCGGCGATGTCGTCGCGGTACCAGGGGGTGAGCCACGGGTGCGGCGCGAGCCCGGTGTCGAGAACGGCCACGGTGACGTCGCACTGCTCGCCCGGCGCGTACGGCGGAGCCGCCGCGGGCACGGGCGGCCCGCCGGGCCCGCCGAAGAACAGCGGCTGGCCCGTCAGCAGGTGGTTGGGGGAGGCCGGGTGCCCGCGGTCGCGCAGCGTGGCGGTCAGGTCGACCACGTCGGCGCCCGGCGGGAGCCGTACGCGGTGGACGCGACCGGTGCCGGGGAGGGGCTCGGCGGCCAGCGCCCACCGGGCGACGGCGCCGGGGGAGGAGGTCAGGAGTTCGTCGGGCCGGATGAGGGCGGGCCGTCCTTGGAGGGGTTCGACGAGCCGGCTGCGCATGGGGGTGGCCTTCCGTGATGACTACGGAACGCGTCCTTCCCGATTCTGTTGGTCACCAAGCACCAATCGGTATGACCCCCCTCTGGTGCCGGACTGCGACGGACGGTAGTCTCTCCTACAGTCATCTAACCGTGATCATTCCAAGTATGAGGCCGTTGGGGAAGGCGCACCTCATGCGATTGGGAGGTCCGGTGGCTGCTGCTCGTGGCGTCCTGTACGTCCACTCGGCTCAGCCTGCGCTGTGCCCGCATATCGAGTGGGCCGTCGCAGGCGTTCTTGGCGTGCCCGTCGACCTGACGTGGACCGCCCAGCCCGCCGCGCCCGGGACCTTGCGGGCCCAGGCGGAGTGGGAGGGGCGCCCCGGCACGGCCGCGGCGATCACGTCCTCACTCATGGGCTGGCAGCGGATCCGCTTCGAGATAACCGAGGACGCCTCGCCGGGTGTCGACGGCTCGCGGCACGCCTACACGCCGACGCTGGGCGCCTTCACGGCGGTCGTCGGGGCGAACGGCGACATCCTGGTGCCCGAGGACCGGCTACGCAACGTGATGCTGATGGCCGCCCAGGGCCGGGTCGTCCTTGAGGACGAGCTCGACCGTCTGCTCGGCAAGCAGTGGGACGAGGAGCTGGAGTCGTTCCGGTACGCGGGCGAGGGTGCGCCCGTGCGCTGGCTGCACGCCGCCGTCTGATCCTGTCCTCTTTTCGCACGGCCGGTCGTGCCGACGACCCACGCCACCCGGCGCGTCGTCTCCTTGTCCCGGGCCGTCCGGTGAACGGCGGAAGCGCCGGCCCCCGGGGTGCGGGGACCGGCGCTTCCGGGACGAGTCGTCGTCAGAGCGGGATGTTGCCGTGGGCGCCCCTGGCCGGGGTGGCCTGGGCGAGCACCCGGGCGATCACGCCGCGCGTCTTGGCCGGCTCGATCACCTCGTCGATCACGCCGAGGTCGAGGGCCCGCTGGAGGCCGCCCGCCGCCTTCTCGTGCTCGTCGGCGAGTCGTGCCTCGAGGGCGGAGCGCTCCTCCTCGGGGGCCGCCGCGAGCTCGCGCCGCTTGAGGATGCGCACCGCGGCGACCGCGCCCATGACCGCCACCTCGATGGACGGCCAGGCGAGCACCCGGGTCGCGCCGAGCGAGCGGGAGTTCATCGCGATGTACGCCCCGCCGTACGCCTTGCGGGTGATCAGGGTGACGCGGGGCACGGACGCCTCGGCGAACGCGTGCAGCAGCTTCGCGCCGCGCCGTACGATCCCGTCGTGCTCCTGGCCGACACCGGGCAGGTAGCCGGGCACGTCCACGAGCACCACCAGCGGCACCCCGAAGGCATCGCACATCCGGACGAACCGGGCGGCCTTCTCGGCGGAGGTGGAGTCGAGGCAGCCGCCGAGCCGCATGGGGTTGTTGGCGATGACACCGACCGTGCGGCCGCCGAGGCGGCCCAGGCTGGTGACGATGTTGGGCGCCCACTTGGGGTGCAGTTCCACGCCGGGCTCGTCGAGCAGCCCGTTGACCAGCGGGTGCACGTCGTAGGCGCGGCGGGGGTTTTCGGGGAGCAGGCTGCCGAACTCGACCTCGTCCACCTCGCCGCGCACCCGGCCCTGGTGGCCGAGCAGGCTGGCGAGCTGACGGGCCCGCAGCATCGCCTCGGGCTCGTCCTTGGTGACGACGTGGACCACACCGCTGCGCTTGCTGTGCGGCTCAGGCCCGCCGAGCGAGGCCATGTCGGTGTCCTCGCCGGTCACGCTGCGCACGACGTCGGGCCCGGTGACGAAGATGCGGCCGTTGTCGGCGAGGATCACGATGTCGGTCAGGGCGGGGCCGTAGGCGCCGCCGCCTGCCACCGGGCCGACCACGACGGAGATCTGGGGGACCACGCCCGACGCCTTGGTCATGGCGGCGAACACCCGGCCGACCGCGTGCAGCGACTCGACGCCCTCGGCGAGCCGGGCGCCGCCGGAGTGCCAGAGGCCGATGATCGGCACCCGCTCGCGCACCGCGACGTCGTAGGCATGGACGATGTGCTCGCAGCCCTGCGCGCCCATGGCGCCGCCCTGGACCCGGGCGTCGCTGCAGAACGCCACGACCGGCACGCCCTCGACGCGACCGGCCACCGCCAGCACGCCGCTCCCGTCCTCCGGGGTGATCGCCCGGATGGACCCCTCGTCCAGCAGGTGGCCGAGGCGCACCAGGGGGTCGCGAGGATCGACGGCGGCCGCTTCGGCGGCGTCGGCCACCGTCCTGCTGTCGAGCACTGTCATTCGAGGCTCCCTAGTCAAACCGTCGTAAAGGCCACGGCGACGTTGTGTCCGCCGAACCCGAAGGAGTTGTTGATCGCGGCGAGCTGGTCGCCCTCGAGCTTGCGCGGTTCGCCGCGTACGAGGTCGACCTCGATGCCGTCGGCCGGGTCTTCCAGGTTCGCGATGGCCGGCACGATCCGCTCGTGCAGGGCGAGAATGGTGAAGATCGACTCGATGCCGCCCGCGCCGCCGAGGAGGTGGCCGGTCATCGACTTGGTGGCGGTGACGATCGCGTGGCCGCCGACGGCCTCCTTGATCGCACGGGCCTCGATCTCGTCGCCGAGCGGGGTCGACGTGGCGTGGGCGTTGACGTGGACGACGTCCGACGGGGCGAGGTCGGCGTTCCTGAGGGCCCGGAGCATGGCCTCCTGGCCGCCCTTGCCGTCCGGGTCGAGCCCGGTGATGTGGTAGGCGTCGCTGGTGTAACCGGCGCCGGCGGCCACGGCGTAGATGCGGGCGCCGCGAGCCAGGGCGTGCTCCTCCGACTCCAGCACCACGATGCCCGCGCCCTCGCCGAGCACGAAGCCGTCGCGGCCCTTGTCGAACGGGCGGGAGGCGCGCTCGGGCTCGTCGTTGCGGGTCGACATGGCCCGCGCCGCGGCGAACGACGCCACGTTCAGACCGTGGATCGCCGCCTCCGTGCCGCCGGCGACCACCATGTCGGCCCGGCCGGAGCGGATCATGTCGATGCCGTAGCCGATGGACTCGGCGCCGGTGGCGCAGGCGCTGACCGTGGCGTGCGCGCCGGCCTTCGCGCCCAGTTCGATGCTGATCCAACCGGCCGACCCGTTGGGCATGAGCATGGGCACGGTGAACGGCGACAGCCGGTTCCAGCCCTTCTCACGGTAGAGGTCGTAGGCGGAAAGGATCGTTCCGATGCCGCCGATGCCGCTGCCGACCACCACGCCGAGCCGCTCCCCGTCCACGTCGGGGGCGCCCGCGTCCTGCCAGGCCTGCCTGGCGGCGATCAGGGCGAACTGCTCGGCGCGGTCGAGCCTCCTGGCCTCGGGCCGGGGAAGCACCTCGCCGGGGTCTACGGCCGCCACACCGGCGAACTTCACCGGCACGGTGTCGACCCAGTCCTCGGTGAGCGTGCGGATGCCCGACCGCCCCTCGAGGAGCGCCGACCAGGTCGATGCGACGTCTCCACCGAGGGGCGTCGTCGCGCCGAGCCCGGTGACTACGACACGTACCCGGTCCTTACTCACTTGTCTGCACTCCTCTTGCGTGGCGTTGATGTGGCCGGACGTGCGCTGTCGGCTCGCCGTGGGCGGAGCGGGCTGGTCCGTGCGGCCCTCGTACGGTGAAACTGGGATTGCGGCCCGGGGAGTCCGGCGAACGCCGCCCGCCGTGAGCGTGGGTCACGGCGGCGCTTCGCGTGGCGGTGGGAAGAGGCCGAAGCGGGGCTTCGGCCGCCTCTCCCGGTTCCCCGCGGAAATCCCGGGCCCGCGAGGGATGCTCGCGGGGGCCGGTGACAACGCCGCGGGGCTCGGTTCGCCGGACGAGGCTTGAGGGTGTCTGACAAATGCTTCCCGCTCGAGAGGCGGGCCACGATTCGCCAGACACGACCTTTAGGCCTGGATGAAGCTGATGACGTCCTTGACGGTCTTGAGGTGCTTGAGCTGGTCGTCGGGGATCTCGACGCCGAACTCGTCCTGGGCCGCGACGGCGATTTCGACCATGGACAGCGAGTCGATGTCGAGGTCGTCCACGAAGTTCTTCTCCGGGGTGACCTCGTCGGCCGGGATGCCGGTGATCTCGTTGATGATCTTGCCGAGGCCCGCGAGGATCTCCTGCTCGGTCAGTGCCATGTCGCGACTACTCCTTGGATTTTCTGTCTTCCGGTTTCCTGGGTCGCCCCAGCTGTGTACGGCAGGCCGTACAAGTTCCTCAGGGGATCTCGATCACCTGGGAGGCGTAGGTGAGGCCGGCGCCGAAGCCCAGCAGCAGGGCCAGATCTCCCGACCGGACCTCGCCACGCTCGATCATGCGGGAGAGCGCGAGCGGGATCGACGCGGCGGAGGTGTTGCCGGCGAGCACGATGTCCTTGGCGACGACGGCCTTGTCGGCGCCCAGCTTGCGCGCGATGGCCTCGACGATCCGCAGGTTCGCCTGGTGGGGGACGAACGCGTCCAGGTCGGCGGGGTCCACCCCCGCACGCTCGCAGGCGAGCTTGGCCACCGGGTGAAGCGCGGTGGTGGCCCAGCGGAACACCGTCTGGCCTTCCTGATGGAGGTAGGACCGGCGGTCCTTGATGGCGATCGCCTCGGCCTTGTCGCCCGCGCTGCCCCAGGCCACCGGGCCGATGCCCGGCCGGTCGGAAGGGCCCACGACCGCGGCGCCCGCGCCGTCGGCGAAGATGACCGCGGTGGACCGGTCGTCGCTGTCGACCCACTGGGTGAGCTTCTCGCTGCCGACGACCAGCACGTTGGTCGCCGAGCCCGTCCGCACGGCGTCGGAGGCGGCGGCCAGCGCGTAGCAGAAGCCCGCGCATGCGGCGTTGACGTCGAAGGCGCCGGGGGCCGTGATGCCGAGCCGGTGGGCGACGCGGCCCGCGGCGTTGGGAATGGGCGTCTCGACCGTGCAGGTCGCCACGATCACCAGGTCGATGTCGTCGCTGGACAGGCCGCTGGCCGCCAGGGCCTTGCCGCCCGCCTGCACGGCGAGGTCGATCTCCGACTCCTCTGGGCCCGCCACGCGGCGTTCCCTGATGCCGACGCGGCTCTGGATCCACTCGTCGTTGGTGTCGAGCCGGGCGGCGAGGTCGTCGTTGGTGACGACCTGGGCGGGCTGGTAGCCGCCGAAGGCGAGCACCCTCGCCGCGGGAGCGCCTTCGCGGAGCTTCACTTCAGCACCTCCCTGGCGGAGTCGAGGTCGGCGGGGGTCTTGAGCGCCACGGTCTTCACGCCGGGCAGAGCCCGCCTGGCCAAGCCCGTCAGCGTGCCGCCGGGCAGCAGTTCGATCATGGCGGTGACGCCGTGCCCGGCCATCGTCGCCATGCAGGCGTCCCACCGGACCGGGTTGGCCACCTGGTTCACCAGCCGCTCCAGGAAATCGCCGCCTCGGGAGACGGCCGCGCCGTCCGCGTTGGACAGCAGCGTGACCGACGGCTCCATGGGGGTGAGGCCCGCGGCCTCGGCACGCAGGTGGTCGACCGCGGGAGCCATGTGGACGGTGTGGAAGGCTCCGGCGACCGCCAGGGGGCGCACCCGCGCCTTCTCCGGCGGCTCGGCCGCGAAGGCCTCAAGCTGCGCCAGCGTGCCGCCCGCGACGATCTGTCCCGCGCCGTTCATGTTGGCGGGGGTCAGCCCGTGCTTGGAGATCATGGTGAGCACGTCCTCCTCCGCGCCCCCGAGCACCGCGCTCATGCCGGTCTCGGTGATGGCCGCGGCCTTGGCCATGGCCTGGCCGCGCTCGCGCACCAGGGCGAGGGCCTGCTCGGCGGTCAGCACCCCGGCGATCGCGGCGGCGGCGAGCTCGCCCACGCTGTGGCCGGCGACCATGTCCGGCCGGACACCGAGGATCTCGTACGACGCCAGGGCGGCCGCCACCAGCAGGGGCTGGGCCACGGCGGTGTCGCGGATTTCGTCGGCGCCGGCGGTCGTCCCGTACGACACGAGATCGAGCCGCACGATCTCCGACCACGCGGAGATCCGCTCGCGGAACTCGGGGATCTCGAGCCACGGACTGAGGAATCCTGGGGTTTGGGCGCCTTGGCCCGGAGCGACGATGACGAGCACGTACTCAACCCTGCCCTGTAGAGGTTCACCACACTGATGGAGATCCGAACGAACTTTGTGGCCGCCGCCTTGTGGGGTACCTACAGTTTCGGTGTCGGAAAGATTAAGGCACCCGGCTCAGGTTACGGACAGGCGCCCGAGTATGAGCCCTACCTGGAGGGTGAATGCGGACCGTCCCTCGGTGGGCTGGTACCCGGTCAGTTCCGTGATCTTACGTAGACGGTACCGCACGGTGTTGGGATGGACGAACAGCAGCCGGGCGGTCGCCTCCAGCGAGGTCCCCTGCTCCAGGTACGTGGCGAGCGTGTCGAGCAGGGGGGTCCCGGCGAGCGGTTTGTAGACGTTCTCGACCAGTTGAGCCCGGGCGTCCTCGTCGCCGTCCAGCGCCCGCTCGGCCAGCAGGTCCTCGGCGAGCACCGGGCGCGGGGCGTCGGGCCAGCCCGCCGCGGCGCGCAGGCCCGCGATGGCGGCGCGGGCCGACCTGGCCGCCGCGTGCAGGTCGGGCACCTCGGGCCCGATGACGATGGGCCCGGGACCGAAGCGCGCCACGACGCCGCGCGCCGCGTCCTTGACGCCGTCCGCGCCGCCCACGATGACGATGAGCCGGTCGCCCTGCACCCCGGCGAGCAGTTCGTGGCCGAGACGGCGGCCCTTGTCGCGCAGCCCGTCGATCACGCTCTGCGGGTCCTCGTCCGGGGCGTACCCGGCGAAGACCACGACCGGCACGGAGGTCCAGCCGAGCGCGGCGGCCCACGAGTGCAGCCCGTCGTCGACCTGGCCGCGCACCAGCGCGTCCACGATCAGCGCCTCAAGCCGCGCGTCCCACGAGCCGCGCGCCTCGGCCTCCCTGGCGTACACCTGGGCGGCGGCGAAGGCGACGTCGCGCGTGTAGCGCAGCATCGCGTGCCGCAGCAGTTCCGCGCCGCCGGGCGCGGCCAGCTCCTCGACCTGGGCCTCGACGACCTCGACGACGATGCGGACGAGGTCGACCGTCTGCTGGAGCGACACGCTGCGCTTGAGCTCGCGCGGCGCGGTGCCGAAGAACTCGATGCTCGGCGTCGGCCGTCCCTCGCCCGCGTGGCCGAACCACTCCACGAACGCCGCGATGCCCGCCTGGGCCACCAGGCCGACCCACGACCTGTCCTCCGCCGACAGCGCGCGGTACCAGGACAGCCGCTCCTCCATCCGGGCCATCGCGGCCGTTCCCAGGCTGCCCATGGCCCGGTCGAGCCGCCGCGCGGTGTCCTCCCGGATCTTGTCGCTCATCGGAACGCCGTCCCCGGTCACCCGGAGGACGTCGCTCCACCCGTTCGTACGCACCTGTCCGCCGCTACCCGCACCCCGCTCGCTCACGCCCTCTAGCGTGCCAGGTCATCGGGGCGTTCGTGTTGCACGGGGGTGTGGACGGCGTCGCCGCACGTCGCGACGGCGTCAGGCGCCGATGCGGTGCAGGACGACGATGTTGTCGCGGTCGAGGCGCATTTCGTAGCCCTCGGCCAGGTAGCTGTCGACCAGACCGCGCAGATCGTCGTTGATCGAGGCCACGATCCAGGGCGTGCCCCGCTTCTGGTAGTCCCACCACAGCACGGTCGTCCGGCCGGACAGCCGCGCGCCGAAGTCGTCGGTCGCCTCCACCACGACGCCGTCGGGGACCAGGCTCATGGCCTCCTCCCTGGCGGGCGTACGCGGGTCCGGCCGGTAGAAGTCGGGGTTCATCAGGTTGTCGAACGGCCGGTAGGGGACCGTGGTGACCGCGACCGCGAGGACCGCGGCGGCGTAGGCCAGGCGCAGGCCGTGCCCGGGGCGCGGCACCCCGCGCCGCTCCAGCCACCGGATCAGCCGGGCGGCGCCGTCCACCCCGGCCATCAGCAGGATCACGATCACGAACGCGTCGTAGTGCCAGCCGGTCGACCACCAGTTGTCCGAGTCGGCCAGCAGCCGCTCCAGGATCAGCGGCAGCGCCGCCAGGACCAGCGGGGACAGCAGGCACAGGAACAGCGACGGCCACAGCAGCAGGCCCCAGGTGTCCCACTTCGGGTGGGCGTCGAAGAGCATGGCCACGAACTCGTGCGGCCGGGTGACGGCGCTCCACAGCATCTGCGGCAGGTCCTCGCCGAGCTTGGAGTAGCGCGTGTAGTAGGCCGGGTTGCCGCCCGCCAGCGGGATCAGGAACTTGCGCACCACCTCGAAGGCGGCCACTCCGGCGAAGACCAGCCCGGTGCCGAGCCTGCGCTGCCCGGTGACGAACAGCCACACGCCGATACCCGCCACCAGGAGGCCCATGTCCTCCTTGGTGAGCAGCAGGCCGGCCACCGCGAGCAGTCCGGGCAGCCACCGCCCGGCGTGCAGCCGCTCGATGGCGATGGCGCTCAGCAGCGGCACGAAGGCGACCTCGTGGAACTCCACCGCCGTCGCCTGCGCGATCGGCCAGGAGATCGCGTACGCGACGGCGACGAGGTAGGCGTGGGGGGTGCCGAGCACGCGGCGGGTGAACTTCCAGATGAACGGGATGGCCAGCGCGAACAGCACGGCCTGCGCCACGAGGAGCGTCTGGGGCCCGTCGTGGAGCCAGTAGAAAGGCGCGAGCAGGGCAAGGATCGGCGAGAAGTGGTCGGCGAGTTGGACGTAGTCCATGCCGAAGCCGCCCGTGACCCCGCGCAGCGGCACCGTGGGCGCGGAGAAGCGCGAGTATCCCCGCACCGCCTGGTCGAAGATGACGAGGTCGTAGGTGGCCACCTGGAAGTGGGCGAACCTGAACAGCGACAGGGTGCAGTTGAGCGCCGCGGAGAGCCCGCACAGCGCGGCCAGCGCGACCAGGTGCCGGTTGACTCTGGAGAACCATCCCGCTGGGGCGCTCTCCTGCGCGGACTCACCGGCCTCGCCGTCCCGCTGCTGCTCCGGTTCGGCGGCGGCTTCGGTCGCGCCGTTCGCGGCGGGCCCTGCCGTGTCCTCCGGTTCCGCGACGGCCGTTCCGTCCACGGCGGCTGCCTCCATGATGTCGTCGGGGTCGCTGGCTTTCCGGGGCGGTTCCTCGGCCGGTCGCCCGGGCGTCGCGGTCCCCCTGAACACGAGGAGGAGAGTAGGCCCTGCGGGCGGGAACGGTCTATACGGGCGTACCCGCGCGAATCTCCGCTCGGGACGTCCGCCGGTCCCACCTGGGCGTCCTCCCGCCGGCCGATGAACGTTTCACGACGGGCGGGACCGCGTCCGTACGGTCAGATGACGGCGACGGCCGTGATGAGGCCGATGAAGAAGTGCGTCACCCCGAGGAGGACGGCGGCGGGCTGCAGTGCGGTCTCGCGGACGAGTTCGCGCACCGAGATGCCGGCGACCTTGTCGAAGGCGACCATGCCGAGGGTCTGCACGGCGATGCCCACGAGGCCGAACACGAGCGTCGCGAGCAGCCCCTCCTGCAGGGCGCCGCCCGACGACCAGATGGACGCCGCCACGATGAGCCCGACGCCGGCGACGCTGGAGGCGGCCAGCACCGTGGCGTTGGGGTTGCGGTCGTGGCGAATGATCTTGCTGAGCCTGCCGGGCGTCGCCAGGTCCACGACGTAGAACCCGGCGACGAGCAGCAGCACGCCGAGGATGGCGTACGAGAGGATCGCCAGGGAGCCGTGCGCGAGCGCGTCGGCGATGGGGGTCTTGGTGTCCACGGGGGGCCTTCGCTTTCAGCCGTGAATGCGGTGGGGGACGAAAGAGGACGTGTCGTCGGTGACGAGGCCGGAGGTCTCCCGGATGCCGAGCCCGGCCGACTCGTCGTCGACCATCCAGGCGCCGAGCACGGGGCGCCAGCCGTCGAACTCGGGCAACGGCGCGAACTCCTGGTAGACGAAGCCCTCGGCGCCGTACGCGCCCGCGGTCTCCATCTCGACCCCGGGAGCGGCGATCCGCATCGAGGCGCCCTCGCGGCCGAGCAGCGGCTTGCGCACGTAGCCGGGGCCCGCGGCCAGCTCGCGGGGACCGTCGAGGTAGGCGGGCAGCAGGTTGGGGTGGCCCGGGTACAGCTCCCAGAGGATCGCGAGCAGGGCCTTGTTGGACAGCAGCATCTTCCACAGCGGCTCGATCCACGTCATCGAGACCTGCTGCGCGAGCGCCTGCGGCGCGAACGGTTCGCCGACGATCCACTCCCAGGGGTACAGCTTGCACAGCGTGCGGATGACCCGGTGCTCCATGTCGAGGAACCGGTGGTTGAGCGGGTCCCAGCCGATGTCCTCCATGGCGATGGCCGCCGTGACGAGCCCGGCCTGCTGCGCGGTCTCCTGGAGGTAGCCGATGGTCATCGCCTCCTCGCCCGTCTCGTCGGCGCTGGTCCACGCGAAGTGGGCCGGGCCCGTGGGGAGCGTGAGCGTCTTCCATCGGTCGACCAGGCGCTCGTGGATCGAGTTCCACTGGTCGTCGTCCGGATACACGTCCTTGAGCCAGAACCACTGCACGACGGAGCTCTCGACGAGGCTGGTCGGGGTGTCGGCGTTGTACTCGAGCAGCTTGGCCGGTCCCGTGCCGTCGTGGCGCAGGTCGAACCGGCCGAAGACGTGCGGGTCGCGGCGGCGCCACGACTCCGCGACGGCCGCGTGGCAGTGCGGCGGGATGCCGAGGTCGGCGAGCCGGCCGGAGGCCACGATGTGGTCGGCCGCGGCCAGGCACATCCGGTGCAGCTCCTCGACCTGCTCCTCCAGGGACAGGACCTCGTCCATGGTGAAGACGTAGTGGGCGCTCTCGTCCCAGTACGGCCGGGTGAGCCCGCCGGGATGGGCGGAGCGGTGGAAGGCGAGCCCCTGCGACTCGATGATGGCGGCCCAGCCGTCCCTGGGCGCCGAGGTCAGTCTGCGCACGTGCCGGCCCCGCTCAGCTGCCGCCGCCGGAGTGGAAACCGAAGCCGCCGCGCTGCACGACCCGCCCCGCCCGCGTCGTGATCTGCGCGTCGGCCGGGCGGATCGTCGTGCCCTGGTAGACCCGGCCGCCGTTGCGGACGCCGCCGTAGTACCAGTGGTACGCGCCGTGCGAGCCGTAGTAAGACCTGCTGCCGCTGTCGTCGTCGCAGTAGTCGTCGTCGACGACGAGGTACGACCCGTCCAGGTTCTTCGTCGAGGTGTCCACGCAGTCCGCGGCGACCTCCTCGTAGTCGTCGTCCTGGGCCGCGCAGAAGCCGACGACGAGGACGGACAGGAGGCCAAGGGTGCCGAGCTTGATCAGGGTCGAGGACTTGGCGCCGCCCGAGCGCGCGGGCGCGGGAGGTCGCGGCGCGCCGCCCATGGACATCGGATGGACGGGCAAGGAGGGGATGCCGGGCGGGGTGTTCTTGGGTAGGGGGTTCTCCCCGCGCTCTGCCAATCGGGCTCCTGCTCATCGAGATCGGCACACATTATCGTCTGGCTGGACGAACGGGACAGGCCGACGTGAGGTTCCTGATCAGTCTGTTATGTCCCATCCCGCCGGTGGTCCGTACGCCGGGGTAGCGTGCCGGATGTGGACCCCGTCGAGGCACTCAAGCGCATCGCCTTCCTGCTGGAGCGGGCCGGCGAGCCGACGTACCGGGTGCGGGCCTTCCGCGGCGCCGCCGCCGCGATCGAGGCCCTGCCCGCGGAGGAGCTCGTACGGCTCGCGCGCACCGGCGGACTGACCGGCCTGAAGGGCGTCGGCAAGGTGACGGCCCTGGCCGTCACCGAGGCGCTGGACGGCGCGGTGCCGACCTACCTGCGCCGCCTGGAGGACACCAAGGACGTCGACCTGGACGAGGCGGCGCGGGCCCTGCGGTCGGCGCTGCGCGGCGACTTCCACAGCCACTCCGACTGGTCGGACGGCGGCTCGCCGATCGAGGAGATGGCCGACGCCGCCCGCGCGCTCGGGCACGAGTACCTCGCGCTGACCGACCACTCGCCCCGGCTGACCGTCGCGCACGGCCTGTCCGCCGACCGGCTGCGGCGGCAGCTCGACGTGGTCGCCGGGCTCAACGAGCGGTACGCCGGGGACGGCGGCCCGCCGTTCCGGATCCTGACCGGCATCGAGGTGGACATCAACGCCGACGGCTCGCTCGACCAGGAGCCCGAGCTGCTCGAACGGCTGGACGTCGTGGTGGCGAGCGTCCACTCGCTGCTGCGGATGGACGCCGCGGAGATGACCAGGCGGATGGTCGCGGCGGTGGCCGACCCCAACGTGGACGTCCTCGGGCACTGCACCGGCCGGGTGGTGCGCGGACGAGGGCGGCCGGAGTCCCGGTTCGACGCCGAGATCGTGTTCGAGGCGTGCCGGAGGTTCGGGGTCGCGGTGGAGATCAACTCGCGGCCCGACCGGCTCGACCCGCCCAAGCGCCTGATGAGGCTGGCGTACGAGATGGGCTGCGAGTTCGCCGTCGACTCCGACGCCCACGCGCCCGGCCAGCTCGACTGGCAGCGGTTCGGGTGCGAGCGCGCGGCCCTGTGCGGGATACCGCCGGAGCGCATCCGCAACACCCGCCCCTGGGGGACTCCTGCGCACTTGGGGTGATAGTGCTGTGGCGTCCGAGTTAGGTGTGTTGGGCGGGTTCAGCCCGACTGATCGACGTAGCGTCGAATCATGGAACGCCGCGACGCGCTGGTGAAGGAGCTGGAATCCGGCCGGTGCCTGTCGGCGCGCGAACTAGCCTCGCGCCTCGGGGTCAGCAGGAGCACCGTGGTGCGCGACGTGGCGAGGCTCAGAGAGGCCGGCGTCCCGATCCGGCTCGACCAAGGCGGGTACGCGCTCGCGGGCCCCGACTCGGTCAAGCGCGCCATCGACGGGGCGCTGCGCGGGCGGCGCGTGCTGCGCCTGGAGTACGTCAACAGCAAGGGCACGCCAACCGTCAGGGACGTCGAGCCGAGCATCTGCCTCGGCGGCCGGGGCGGGCACTGGTATCTGGTGGCCTGGTGCCGGCTGCGCGACGACGTGCGCGTCTTCCGGCTCGACCGGATCTCCTGGGCCGAGGCACTGGACGAGCGGTTCCCCGAGCCGGGCCGCGACCGCCTGGCCGAACTCGCCGAGGCCGCGGGCGGCTGACGGGCGGCTGATGGCGGCTGATGGGCGGCACCAGCGGCATGGCGGCCCGGATTCCGCCGGTCCCAAGCCGTGGCCTGGGCGAACGCGGGGCACTCGAACGGGTCAGCGAGAAATGTCGGCGGCATGGCCTACTGTCTGCCGGGTGAACCGTACCGACCGGCTCTACGCGATCGTCGAGGACCTGCGGGCGATCTCCCCGCGCTGCCGGTCCGCGCGTGAGCTCGCCCTGCGCTTCGAGGTCAGTTCGCGGACCATCGAGCGGGACATCTCCGCGCTGCAGCAGGCCGGCGTGCCCATCTACGCGGAGGCCGGGCGGAGGGGAGGCTATGCGCTGGACAAGAGCATGTCCCTGCCCCCGCTCAACTTCACCCCGGCGGAGGCCGTGGCGGTGGCGATCGCGCTCAGCCGCACGGAGCAGCAGCCGTTCGCGGACGAGGCGCGCAACGCGCTGCGCAAGCTCGTCGCCGCCATGCCGGGCCCGCAGGGGGAGCGGGCCCGCCAACTGGCCGCCCGCGTGCAGATCCTCACCGAGGACGAGCCGGAGTCCCGATACATCGGCTCCATCGGCCGGGTCATCGAGGAGGCCCTGCTCCGGAGCCTCGTCCTGCGCATCCGGTACGGCGACGCCCAGGGCGTGCTCACGACCAGGGAGGTGGAGCCGGGAGCGTTCGTCGGCGGCCGGAGCGGGTGGTGGTATCTGGTGGCCTGGTGCCGGCTGCGCGACGCCGTCCGCGTGTTCCGGCTCGACAGGATCGCCGAGGCGGTCCTCACCGACGAGCCGGTGCCCGCCCGGCCCCTGGAGGCGTTCGACGCGGACATGCCGCACATGATCGCCCGGACGCCGGTGCTCGACTAACCAGGGATTCGAAAAAATGTTCGTGAGATTCCGGAAACACCGACAGGGCGGTGTCGCCGGAGGGCGGGAGGCTCTATCTCATCGGGAGCCCCGGAAATCAGATCTTCCTGACCGGCGCTTCCCCGCTCCGGCCGGTCTCCGGCCGTCCGGGGCCTGCCGAGCCGTCCGAGCGCCCGCCGGGATCCCCTCTCCCGTGCTTCCCCTGCGGCGCCTTTCCCCCGGGCCCTTCCCCTCCGGGCCGTCAGGGCGTTCGGGCGGCCCTTCCCATCGGCCGGAAACGCCTCGGGAGGGCCGGTCGGCGTGACCGGCCCTCCCGAGGGCGTTCGGCGTCTGTCCCGCGGATGTGGAGACCGGGCGTACGGGTCAGCGCCGGGCGTACAGGTTCCTGCGGCGGGCGACGAAGACCAGGGCGGCTCCGGCGGCCGCCACCACGAGGACGATAATCCCGATCTTGAGCGGCATGCCCGCCGAGTCGTCGGCGTCCTGCGCGTTCGCGCGGGTGGCCAGGGGACCGGTCGCCGCGGCCTTCTCCGGCGCGAGCGTGGTCGCCGCCGCCTCGGGCGGGGTGTCGACCACACCGGCCTTCACCGTCACCGTCTTGGACGCCTTGGCGGGCTCGGTCGCCTTGACCGTGACCTTCCACTCGCCGCTCGGCAGCGGCTCCGCGGAGTGGTAGAGGCTCTGGCCCTCGGGCGCCGACATCAGCGGCACGGGACCGAAGGTGCGGCCGTCGGCGGAGGTCGCCGTCAGCGTCGCGATGACGGTCTCGGTGACGGGATGACCGTCCTTCTTCCACGTCGCGACGACGTTGACGTTGTGGTCGCCGTCCCCGGTCACCTCCAGCTTGATCGCCCCGCCGTGGGCGGAGGCCGCCGGTGCGCCGAGCGTCAGCGCGATGCCGGCCAACAGGGCGGTGAGGACGTATTTCAGTGCCTTGGTCACGATTCGTGACTCCCCTCGGGTTCTGTGTCGGGGGTGAGCTCTCCCTCACCGGGTGATGTCGGCAGGAACACGTGCTGGTGTCCGTTGCCCGCGTCGACGTTCAGGGCGTCGAGGGCGGTGGCTGCGACCGACCAGGCGAAGAGCGCGTTGGTGCGCTGCCGTACGGCCAGGTCCAGAGCGGTCGTGCGGGCCGTTCCTTCGAGTGCCCGCGCGGACGCGTAGGTGTCGACGGTCGTGGCGAGCTGCCGTACGGCGGAGGCGAGAGTGGACCGCGCCACGTTGGTGGCGGTCTCGCCGGACGGCGGGTCGGCGAAGCCGTCGACGGCGGCGGTGGCGGCCTTCCGCCAGCTCTCGACGTCGGCGTCGCTCACGACGGCAGGGCCGGCCGTGCCGTCGACCGGCATGGCGCGGCTCAGGCCCTCGGTCACGGGGACGAGCCGGTCGCGCGTGGTGCGGGCCAGCTCGGTAAGGGTCGTGATCTGGGTCTTGTCGCGGAGGGCGGACTCGGCGCGGATCTGGTCGGCCACCTGCTCGATCGAGCTCGGCCGGGTCGTCCAGAACACCAGGCCGCCGGCGACGAGCGCGCCGATGAGGAACGCGGCCACGAGGCCGGGCACCCGGCTCCGGACCGGAGCGGGCTGCCGGGGTGCTCGGTTGATGATCGCCACCTCCTTGGGGGCGGATGTCGCTTTCCGGATGGGCCGGGTGGGCCCCGGGACGCGTGTCGCCGGGGCCGCCCGCCTGCTGGCGCTCATGTCGCTCACGCCCCGAGAGGTCTGCCTGGGCTGTTGAGGAGGATCAGCCTCTCCATGCGCCTGCGGCGCCGGGTGCTGCTTATCCGGAGGGCGAAGGCGAGCAGGACCAGAAGGGCGAGGAGGGCGAGCTGCGGCCACGGCAACGCCCACACCGAGGTGTCGATCGACACGCGCTCGGCGGTGACGCCGGGGAGCGGCTGACCCGCGGGCGAGGGGATCGCCATCACCTTCGTGTCGATCACGCCCATCGGCCAGGCACCGGTCACCCGTGCGGTGAACGTCCTGCTGCCCCCCGGCATGATCTCCCTGGACTTGGCGTCGGAGGTGTCGTCCCAGCCGCTGTCGCCCAGGAGCGAGGACGCGAGGACGCGGGAGTCCGGGGCCAGCCGCACGTTGCCGACGTTGGCGACGGTGTAGGTCACCTCGACGGATCCCGCGGAGAAGGGGTTCCACGACCAGGTGTATTCGGCCTTCACGTCGCTGACGGCGACCTTCGCCACATAGCTGCCGCTCACGCGGATGTTCAGCCGGACGCCCACCCGGTTCTGCACCCGCACCTGACCGGAGACCGTGTCCACCGAGGCGGTCACGCCCGCGGGGTGATCCCCGGGGGTCGCGTTCTGCGGTATCGAGACCTTCACGGGCACGACGGAGGTGGCTCCGGCGGGGATGGTCACCTTGTCGGGGACTTCGACCCAGGCGCCGCCATCGGTCGGCTTGGCGTCCGACGGGCGCATGTCGAAGAGGCCCTTGGCCGTCAGATAGCCGTCGTTGGCGTCGATCGCGAAGTCGACCTGCTGGGTGGAGCGGTTGATGACGGCGATGTGCTCGGTCACCTGCTGCCCACCGGCGAGTTCGATGTCGATGGCGCGGCGGCCGTCGGGACCGTTGGCGTCGGCCGGTACGACGGACCAGGTGACGTCGGCGCTGGAGGGCGGGGCGAGCGCGACCAAGGCGACCATGACGGTCGCGCCGACGGCGTGAAGCACGGCGAGGAGGACGAGGGCGCCTCGCGTACGGCTCTTGGTCAACGAAGGTCTCTCCTGTCTCGTCGTGGGCGTCCGGGCCGTGTTCCGGGGGGATGGTTGAGCGGCCCGGACGCCCACATCGGGTGGGGGCGTTCAGCCTCCGGCTCAGGACTGGTTGAACAGGGAAAGGGTCAGGGTGGAGTGGTACTCGCCGGCGGCGACGTCCACCGGGGTGCGCAGGGCGAGGTCGGCGTTCACCTGCGAGGTGCCGATCTCGTCGGCGGAGTTGGCGGTCGAGACCAGCAGCTCCTGGCCCTCCAGACCCACCTCGGGGGCTCCGGTGCCGTCGGAGATGACACTGGAGACCGGCTCACCGGCCGACACCGCGCCGGTGGAGGAGTCGCTCAGCAGACGCGGCTTCCAGCCCAGGAACTCCGGGCCGATGGTCTTGGCCGGGTCGTCGGTCGCGACGAACTGGCTCGCCTGGCCCACGACCGCCCAGTACTCGCCGTCGGGGATCTCCTCGGGGCTGCGGGTGTCGGTCACCGTGACCGTCGGCAGGGTCCCGGTGAACTGGCGGGCGGCGGCGTCGGAGCCGTTCTCCTGCAGGGACACCCCGTTGTTGTCGGCCACGGTCATCGACAGCTGACCGGGAGTGGTGGTGGGCTCGATGTTCACCGACACGTTGATACCGGGGTCGTCGTCGGCCATCGCGGGGCCGGCCAGGCCGGCGCCGGCGAGCGCGAGGCCGAGCACCGACGCGGCGACCACCTGCGTGGTCCTGTTGATTCTCATGTGATCATTCGCTCCATTTATGAGGGGCGGGGCCGGCCGGCTGTTCGGCCGGCCGGCCCCGGTTGTGCTAGGGCGGTGTCCTCGTCGTGGGGACCGGGGTCACCGCCGGTGCGGTCAGCGGCAGCTGGCCGCGGCGTAGGCCGCCTCGTAGGACGAGGTGACCTGCTTGCCGTCGATCGTCGCGGTGCCGGTGACGGTCACCGTGCCCGCCTCGATCTGCCCGGCCCGGGTGTTGAAGGACTGGTACGCCTGCTTGCCCGGGGCCACGTCGGCCACGGTCTTGGAGCCGTACGGGGTGGTGAGGGTGACCGTCGCGGGAACCTCGCCGGCGTTCACGGCGGTCACGGCGAGGTACGCCGAGGTGCCGATGCACCGGGAGGAGGCCGTCACGGTCAGCTCGACCTCCTGCTCGGGAGCCGCGGAGATCGTCAGCGTGAGCGTCTTGATCTCCTCGGTGTTCCCGGCCTTGTCGGTCGAGCGGTAGCGCAGCTGGTGCTCGCCGTCACCGGAGACGGTCACCGGAGCGGTGTAGGCCGCCCAGTCGCCGCCGTCCAGCGAGTACTCGGTCTTGGCGACCCCGCTGCCGCCGGCCTCGTCGGCCGCCTGCAGGGTGACCGTGACCGGGCCGGTGAACGAGCCGCCCTCCGGCTGCGCCGGGTCGGTCGTCGCCGTCGTCACCGGAGCGGTCTTGTCCTCACTTCCAGCCTTGGTCAGCTTGAAGTAGTCGAACTTGACCGTCTTGGACGCGCCCTGGTTGGTGCCGATGGTGTAGACGCCGACCTTCGACGCGTTCGCCACGGCGCTGTTCTTCACCGCGGTGGTCGTGCCGTTGGTGGCCAGGTCGGTCCAGGTGGTGCCGTCGGAGGAGTAGGCGCCGGTGAAGCTGTCGCCCACCTTCTTCAGGCGCAGCCACCACACACCGGTGGTGCGGTTGTTGACCTGCGGCTGCGGGTTCTGCACGGTGCCGCCGACCTCGCTGCGCAGCTCGATCGTCCGCGCCACCGTCGACCCTGCGGTGTTGGTGGTGAGGAAGTCGAACTTCACGTAGTTGTCGTCGTCGCCGTAGACGATCAGACCGCCCTGCTGGTACTGCTCGCTCAGAGCCGAACCGTCGAGCTTGGTCTCGAGCGTCCAGTCGCCGCTCGGAGCCTTCTGCAGGATGAAGTTCTTCGGGCCGCTGTTGGTGGTCCCGTAGATGTCACCCGTGGTGGTGTCGAGCTCGAGGACGCCGTTGCTCACGCGCATCGCCGTGGGCTCGGGACGGACGATCGAGTCCCAGCGGCAGTTGTCGAGCGAGGTGCCGTCGAACTCGTCGTTCGGGTTCGGCCCGGTCGCCTTGTCGTCCGGCGTGATGTGGAACCAGTCGAAGGCCGCGTCCACGACCGGGTGGTTGGCCCCGGCCAGCGAGAGCAGGCCGATCTTCGGGTTCGTGATCCCGGCGAGCGACTTCGTCTGCGGCATGGCCGTGAAGTTGCTGCCGTCCGACGAGTAGTGAGCGGTGATGTTGGTGCCGTCGCTGATGAAACGCACGTACACCGTGTCGGGGTAGCTGTCCCCGAGGTTCGCGGTG
The DNA here is from genome assembly GCF_012999535.1 of Microbispora sp. H11081. Lineage (GTDB taxonomy): Bacteria > Actinomycetota > Actinomycetes > Streptosporangiales > Streptosporangiaceae > Microbispora. Next base: position 7,491 of record NZ_JABBWV010000011.1, on the reverse strand, counting down.
TTGCTCTCGTTCACCTCGTTCGGCTGGCCGTTCTCCTCCCGGATGAACTGGAAGATACGGCTGGCGTGGTTCGACCCGGAGGTCGACCGTGCCTGGAGCACCATCTTGGCGTAGTTGTCGTCGTCGCCGTAGATGACCAGGCCCGCCTGCTGGTACGCGTCACGCGCGTCCAGCGTCAGCTTGGCCGTGGCCGTCCAGGCGCCCGAGGGAGCCGGCTGCACGACGATGTTCGGCGTGTCATTGGTCGACGTGTAGATGTCGGTGGCCGACGTCGGGATGATGAGACTCCCGTCCGAGACCCTGAGGTCCTGGTTCTCCCGGATGACCGACCAGCGGTCCCGGTCGAGCTGGTTGCCCAGGAAGTCGTCGGAGCGTCCGGAGAAGCACACCGTGTCCGGCGCGTTCACCTTGATCTGCACCTTGGCGGTGGACGAGGCACCCTTGTCGTCGGACGCGGTCACCACGGCGGTGAAGGTGCCCGGCGCGGTGTAGGTGTAGCTCGCCGCGGCGGTGGTGGGCTGCGGCGAGCCGTTGACGCCGAAGTCCCACTTGTAGGTGATCGGGTCGCCCTCGGCGTCGGTGGCCGTCGCCGTGAAGTCGACCTTCAGCGGAGCGATGCCCGTGACCGGGTTCGCCGTCGCGGTGACGATCGGACGCTCGTTCTCCGTCGCGCCCTTGCCGACGAAGTCGACCCAGTTGACGTTGAGCAGGTAGGCGTCGTTCGCCGCGCTCGCCGGCTTGCGCGCGACGAAGTACAGCGGACCGCTCTCGCTCGGCACACTGGTCAGGTCGACCGAGACGTCGGTGAACGTCTGCCAGTCGCCGGTGGGAGCCACGGTGGCCTCACCGATCAGCGTGCCGTTCTCGGGGTTGCCCGCCCGGATCTGCACGGTGCCGCCGGCGCCGCCGGAGGACGCACGCAACCGGATGGAGGAGAGGTTCGCCAGGTTGACCGGGTCGAACGACCACCAGTCGCCGTCCTGGATGAAGCCGATGTGCTGGGCGCCGCCCGCGGTGTCGGAGGTGCTCTCGGTCTGGACACCAGCGGCGTCCGTGCCCACCCCGCCGGTCACCCGGCCGGTCTGGCTGAAGTGCTCGGCCTGCTTGCGCTTGGGCTGCAGGAGCACCTCGCCACGCCCGGTCAGCGACGGAGCGCCGTCGTTGCCCTTGTCGGCGTAGCTGGCCTCGATGACGTAGAACAGGTTGTCGGTCTCGCCGTGGCCCGCCTGCTGGGTCTGCAGGGTGCCTTCGCAGCCCGTGAGCTGGTCGAGCGGGTGGCCGTGGCTGTCGTGGCCCAGGATGGCCTGGATCTTGACATCGTCACAGTCGACCTCGCCGTCCTCGGGGTCGGTGACCGTGACGGTGAACTTCACCTGGTCGCCGAACTCGAAGAACGCGCCGTTCGGCGGGACGTTCACCTTGACGGTCGGCCGGTTGTTGCCGGCGACGATGACGACGGTGGCCGTCGCGGTCTCGCCTTCCTCGTTCTTGATGGTCAGGACCGCGCTGTACTCACCCGCCTCCTCGTAGGTGAAGCTGGGGTTGGCCTCGGTGGAGTCGGTCTCGCCGTCACCGTCGAGGTCCCAGGCGTAGGTGAGCGTCTGGTCGTCGGGGTCGCGGCTGCCCTCGCTGGAGAACTGGACGGTCAGCGGGAGCGGGCCGTCGGTCTTGTCCGACGTGGCGTGGGCGACCGGCAGCGGGTTGCCCTTGATGTAGTTGATGCGGTAGATGCCCGAGTCGGCGTTGTCGCCGCCGAAGCCGGAGCCCCATTCGATCATGTAGAGCGCGCCGTCGGGGCCGAACTTCATGTCCATCGGCTTCTTGAAGCTGAGGGACGAGAGGATCCGGTTCATCTCGACGAGCTTGGTGCCGGTCTCGTCGAGCTGGAACGACCACACCTGGTTGTTGTTCCACTCACCGAAGACGGCCTTGCCGTCCCAGTAGGCCGGCCACTTGACGTTCGACTTGAGGTCGGCGTTGTAGCGGTAGACCGGGCCGCCCATCGGCGCGCCGCCGCTGAGCTCGGGGAAGGTCGAGTTGGCCTGGTAGTGGTACCACACCGTCGCCGGAATCACCGGGGGCAGGTTGGTCAGACCGTCGTTGTTCGGCGACTCGTTGACCGGCGCCGCGCAGTTGAAGGCCTGTCCCGACTGCCTGGTGCTGAAGTTGTAGTCGATGTACGGCGTGTTGTTGCCGATGCAGTACGGCCAGCCGTAGTTGCCCGGCTTGGTGATCAGGTTCCACTCGACCGTGTTCTGCGGACCCCGGTTGGCGTTCGCGGAGTTGGCGTCGGGGCCGTACTCGCCGAGCATGATGTTGCCGGTCTCGGGGTCGATGCCCATCCGGAACGGGTTACGGAAGCCCATGCCGTAGATCTCCGGCTTGGTCTTCGCGGTGCCGGGCGCGAACAGGTTCCCGGACGGGATGCTGTAGGTGCCGTCGGTCTCGGGGTGGATCCGCAGCAGCTTGCCGCTCAGGCTGTTGGTGTTGGCCGAGGAACGCTGCGCGTCCCAGGAGGACCGGCCAGACTGCTCGTCGATCGGCGTGTAGCTGTCGGACGCGAACGGGTTGGTGTTGTCACCCGTCGCCAGCCACAGGTCGCCGGTCTTGTGGTCCATGAGCATGCCGCCGCCGTGGTGGCAGCACTCGGCCCGCTGCACCGGGACGTCGAGAATCTTCTTCTCGGACGCCATGTCCAGCGTGTCACCGGTGACCGTGAACCGGCTCAGCCGGTCGACGTTCTCCCCGGCGGGCGAGTAGTAGAGGTACACCCACTTGTTGGTGTCGAAGTCGCGGTCGAGGGTGATCCCGAGCAGACCGCTCTCGTTGGCCGTGAAGACGTTCAGCTTCGCGGCCGTGACCGTGCCACCGGCGGGCTTGATGACCTTGACCTCGCCCAGACGGTCCACGTAGAAGACGCGGCCGTCGTTGGCGATGTCCATCATCATCGGGTTCGACGTGTTGTCGTCGAGGGTGACCTTCTCGAAACTGCTGCTCTGCGAGGCCGAGCAGTCGGCCTTCTCCGCGCCGGCGGCGGTCTTGATACCGCCCAGCAGCAGCTTCAGGAAGTTGGCCTCGCTGTAGTTGGCCTTCTGGTGGCCGAGGCCCGTGTACCAGGAACGACCGCCGTCGTAGTCCTGACACCACGTGTTCGGGTGGTCGGCGCCCATCGTGCCGCCGGTGTAGGACTTCTCGTCCAGCGACGTCAGGACGTGGACCGTGCCCCGCGGGTTGGTCTGGTAGTCGTACCACTCGTCGGTACGGCTCCAGGTCGTCGGCAGGCCCTTGGTCGACGGGTGCGCCGGGTCCTCGACCTTCACCGTGGCCTGCTGGATCGCCGGGTGCTGCTTGAAGTACGCACCGACGAGCTTGCCGTACCAGGCCCAGTTGTATCCGCTGTCGGCGGCGGCGTGGACACCCACGTAGCCGCCGCCCTTCTGGATGTAACGCTGGAACGCGTCCTTCTGGTCCTGCGTGTTCAGCGGGTCACCGGTCGTGGACATGAAGACCACGGCCTGGTACTGAGCCAGGTTCTCGTCGGTGAACTGGGTGCTGTCCTCGGTCGTGTCGACCGCGAAGTTGTTCTGCTGACCGAGCTGCTGGACGGCCGCGATGCCCTCGGGGATCGAGTCGTGCCGGAAGCCGGTGGTCTTCGAGAAGACCAGAACCTTGAAGTCGGGCTCCGCGGCCGCGGTGGCGGCCTCGGCGCTCACCGGCGCCGACAGGAGCGTGAGGGCGGGGGCGGCGATGGCGAGTGCCATCGCCGCAGCGGTCAGACGTCTCGGACGCCGTCCGCTGTTTGGCTGAGCCGCGTTAAGCGGCCAGGCCCACGTTCGAGAACGTGGTGTCATGGAAAACCCTTCCTGACCGGGGGGACGTCAGGCAAGGCGCGCGCCGCCGCGCTTGTTGCCACTTGGTCGTAGCGGATATTTCGGTTACTGGAGGGTGCCGTCTCCAGGTCTGTGGAGGCCGTCAGCGAACCGCCGGCCTGGGTAATGAATCCATGATCGTTGTCGGGTCGTCGATGATCTGGTTCACCACCATGCTCGCGGCGCCGCGGGACGCGGCGCCGAAACCCAGAGTCGAGGCGACGAACCGGCACTGCGCGGCAGGGGCGGCCATCACGAGCCGCTGCAACTGGTCCTGCGCGTGCGGCAGCAGCCACTCGGCCAGTGAGGCGAAGTAGCCCCCGATGACGATCACGCGGGGGTTGAACAGGTTGGCCAGGATCGAGCCGCCGAGCCCGAGCCACTGACCGACCTGTGCCACCGCCTGCGTCATGCGCCGGTCGCCCGAGGCCAGGCCCCTGGCGATGTCGGCCACTCGCTCACCCGGGTCGGGGACCGGCATGCCGGGCAGACCGTACGCCTGCTCGGGCATGGCGGAGCGGACGAGCGCGGCCAGCCCGACCTTGGTCTCCCAGCAGCCGATGCGGCCGCAGCCGCACTGGTCGCCGTTCGGGTCGACCCGCAGGTGCCCGACCTCGCCGGAGAAGCCGTCCGCGCCGCGCAGGAGCTTGCCGCCGGAGATGATGCCGCCGCCGACCCCCACCTCGCCGGTGAGGTAGACCAGGTCGGGCGTGCCCGCCGCGATCCCCGAGGTGAACTCGGCGACCGCGGCGAGGTTGGCGTCGTTGTCCACGCGCACCGGCACGCGCAGCGTGCCGAGCATCGCCGACAGTTGCTCCGCCAACGGCAGGTCCTGCCAGTAGAGATTCGGCGCGAGCGTCACGACGCCGCGCGCCACGTCCACGAGGCCGGGAACGGCGACCACGATGCCCGCGGGGACGGCGCCGGCCCGCGCCATCGCCTCCACGGACTCCTTGGCCACCAGCCCGAGCCGTCGCACCGCGCTGTCAGGTCGGCTGCCCATCGTGTCGAAGACCACGCGGCGCTCGACCAGGACCCGGCCGCTGAGGTCGGTGCCGTGGACCGCGATGTAGTCCACGTTGATCTCCATGCCCAGCGCGCCGACGTGCGCGCCGTGCAGCGCGACCGCCCGCCTGGGACGCCCTACGGCGCCCACGTGCTCCACCCCGAGCTCCCGCACCAGCCGCCGTTCGAGGAGCTCGGACATGAGGCTGGAGACGGTGGCCCGGTGCAGTCCCGTCGCGTCGGCGATGTCGGCACGGGACAGGGAGGCGTGGTCGCGCAGTTCGCGCAGCACCATCGAGAGGTTCGCGCGGCGCAGCGCGGCGGGACCCGCCGGGGGAGAGCCGCCCAGGGGACGGGTGAGGTGCGGTTCGTACGACACCTGTGCCTCACCTGTCCCTTTGTTTGTCTCTGAGATCAATTAATCAGGGTTGTAACACGCAGATGTCCGGACATGCACCCCCGTGTCGCGTAACGAGTTGGCATCGCTCCGTTTCACCGCAGGTCAGCGTCGATTCGTGACCTGGTTATCGGAACGTTACGGAAACTGCAACCGGTTTCCCCTTGTGCGGTGCGGAGATCGCTGCCTTTAATTCGGCGAGCCATGCGAACTAATTAAGGAGTGCGGTGGACCACACCAGGGCCGACGGCCGTACGACCGACTCGCCGAGTCGGGGCGGGTCCGCGGGCGTTCCCGCGGACCAGGCCACCGTGCGCCGTTCCAATCTCGCTCTCGTGCTGCGGCACGTGAGCGTGAACGGCCCGTGCTCCAGGTCGGCGGTCGCGGTCGCGACCGGCCTGAACAAGACGACCGTCACCAGTCTGGTGAACGAGTTGCAGGCACGAGGGCTGGTCAAGGAGACCGGGCCGCAGCACGCCGGCTCCGTCGGCCGCCCGAGCGTCGCGCTCGTCCTGGACGGTTCGGGTGTCGGCGCGCTCGGCGTGGAGGTCAACGTCGACTACATCGCCGCCTTCGCCACCGACCTGGCCGGCAGGGTGCTCGCCGACCGGCGCATCGGCTTCGACGCCATGGGCTCAGGCCCGGAACGCTCACTGGACGAGCTGGCCCGGGTCATCGAGAGGACCGTCACCGACCTCGAACGGATCGGGGTCGTGCCGGCCGGGGTCGTCGTGGCGGTTCCCGGCCTGATCGACACGACCACCGGGACCGTGATGGTCGCCCCGAACCTCGGCTGGCGCGGGGTGGCGGTGGCCCAGAGGCTGTCACAGGCCGAGATCAGGGCGGACATCCCCATCGCCGTGGACAACGACGCCAACCTCGCCGCGCTGGCCGAGTTCACCTCGGGGATCGCGGCGGGCACGCCCGACCTGGTCTACCTCACCGGCGAGGTGGGGGTCGGCGGCGGCGTCATCTCCGGCGGCCGGTTGCTGAGCGGAGCGGACGGGTTCGCGGGTGAGGTCGGCCATGTCATGGTCGACCCGTCCGGAGAGCCGTGCCGCTGCGGCCGGACCGGCTGCTGGGAGACCAAGGTCGGACTGGCCGCGCTGGTGCGCATGGCCACGCCCGACCGCGCGTACGGCACAGGCCGGCAGGTCGTCCGGGACCCGGAGGAGCGGCTGGCCGAAGTGGAGCAGCGGCAGGCCGAGGGAGACCCTCGCGTCGACGCGGCCCTGGCCGAGGTGGGCCGGTGGCTCGGGCTCGGCGCCGCCATGCTGGTCAACCTGTTCAACCCACGGGTGATCGTGCTGGGCGGCTACTTCGCCAGGCTCGCCGACCGGCTCATTCCCGCGGCCCAGGAGGAACTGGTCCGCCTGAGCATCGCCGGCGCCACCGACCGCTGCCGGTTCGTCGCGTCGGACCTCGGCTTCGGCGCCGCCTCGCGGGGCGCGGCAGGCGTCGTCGTCGAACGCGCGTTGTCGGATCCGACCGCCATCGCGATCCGACATCCCAGCCATCGAGGGGCGTGAGCACTCCAAGACTCATCGCCCCACCCGAGGTGGGCCGGCGTGCCCACCGCTCCGCTCCCCACGACCACCACGTAACCGCAGACTTCCCGTCCGCCTGACCGTTCCCGCCCGATCCGCCGGCACTCCCGCCCATCCCGCGTGCCGCGGTGATGGCGCATGCGATCAGGCGGACGGGAACACCACCTGACTTCCCTTCCCAAAGAACGTCCCGCCCGCCTGACCGGTTGTCCGAAACCGCAGCGGCACCGTTGACGCCGACCTCGGTGTCGTAGCGGTGGTGCCAATCCCGGCGCCGTCAGGCGGGCGGGGCCAAGGCCGTGTCATCACCCCCTATTAGGAGGCTCCTGTGCCGAAGTCATCATCAGACTCGGCGTCCCTGCTCGTGATGCGAGGAATCGTCAAGCAGTTCCCCGGCGTGCGTGCGCTGGATGGTGTGGACCTTGAGGTCAGGGCCGGGGAAGTGCATTGTCTGCTCGGCCAGAACGGTGCCGGGAAGTCGACGCTGATCAAGATCTTGTCGGGTGCGCATGCGCCGGATGAGGGTGAGGTGTTGCTGGACGGGGCGCCGGTGCGGCTGGCGCCGCCGACGGCGGCGATGGGTTTGGGGATCGCGACGATCTATCAGGAGCTTGACCTGGTGGACGGGTTGAGCGTGGCGGAGAACATCTTCTTGGGTCATGAGCCGTCGTCG
>NZ_JABBWV010000010.1 GCF_012999535.1 Microbispora sp. H11081 | reverse complement strand
GATCCCCACCCCCACCCCCGTGATCTTGTAGTTTGTCGCACGCATGCCCGCTGACCTGCGCCGATAGCATCCGTGATCTTGCAGTTCTAGGGTCGTACCGACTCTGACCTGCGGAGACATCCTCCGTGATCTTGCAATTACAAGATCACGGATGGTGTAGCGCCAGGCACGGGGGGTGCCGGACGAATCGCTGCATGATCACGAAGGCTTCATCTGCTGGTCGTCGGGGGTGTGTGCGACTTATTGCAAGATCACGACGCGTGTCTCGGCTGGTCGCCGATATCCCATGCGACAAACTGCAAGATCACGGTGGGGGGTTAGAGGTTGAGGGCGACAGAGAGGTCCTTTTTCAGGGCCTCCAGGTCTTGGGCGGCTCTGGTCCGGGCGGCCGGGACGTCATCGTCCTCGACCGGTACGACGACCTCCAGATAGCACTTGAGCTTGGGCTCTGTGCCGCTGGGCCGGACGATGACCCGGGCGCCGCCGGACAGGCGGTAGCGCAGCCCGTCGGTCGGCGGCAGCCCCGCCACCCCCTCGGACAGGTCATCGGCGGACTCCACGACCCGGCCGGCCAACTGGACCGGAGGCCCCGTACGCAGGCGCTCCATGGCCTGCGTGATCAACGACAGGTCCTCCACCCGGACCGACAGCTGGGCGGTCGCGTGCAGGCCGTACCTGCGGGCCTGGTCGTCCAGCAGGTCGAGCAGCGACCTGCCGTCCCGCTTGGCGGCGGCGGCCATGCCGGCGACGACGAGGGCGGCTCCCACGCCGTCCTTGTCGTGGACCGGCAGGCCGGCCTCGGACCCGACGCTGTAGCCCAGCGCCTCCTCGTAGCCGAAGACCAGCCCGGGACCCGACTTCATGATCCACTTAAACCCGGTCAGCGTCTCGGCATGCCGTACGCCGTGGTCGGCGGCGATCTTCGCGAGCAGCGAGGACGACACGATCGAGGTGGCGACCAGCCGGTCGTCTCCGGAGGTGTGCCGCAGGACGTGCTCGGCCAGCAGGCCGCCGACCTCGTCACCGGTCAGCATGCGGTGGCCGCCGCCCGGCAGCGGTACGCCGGCCGCGCACCGGTCCGCGTCCGGGTCGTTGGCGAGCACGAGGTCGGCGCGGGTCGCGGCGGCGAGTTCGAGCGCGAGATCCATGGCGCCCGGCTCCTCGGGGTTGGGGAACGCCACGGTGGGGAAGTCGGGGTCGGGCATCGCCTGCCGGCTCACCATGACAGGCACCTCGAAGCCCGCCGCGCGGAACGCCTCGGACACCGTCGCGCCGCCGACGCCGTGCAGCGGCGTGTACGCGACCGCGATGTCGCGGGCGTCGCCGATGGGAAGCGAGGTGAGGGCCCGCAGGTACGGCACGACGATGCGGTCGTGGTCGAGGGTCTCCCATTCCTCGCCCAGCGGCAGCGCGTCCACCCGGCCCACCACGTCGATGGCGGCGGAGATCTCCTCGTCGATCGGCGGCACGATCTGCGCGCCGTCGCCCCAGTAGACCTTGTAGCCGTTGTCCTGGGGAGGGTTGTGCGAGGCGGTGACCATGACGCCGGCGTCCGCGCCCAGGTGGCGTACGGCGAAGGCGAGCACGGGGGTGGGCCATTTGCCGGCCATGAGCGAGGCGCGCAGGCCCGCCCCGGTGAGCACGCGGGCCGTGTCCGCGGCGAACACGTCGGACTTGTGCCGCGCGTCGTAACCGATCACGACGTGGCGTCCGGGTCCGAGCACGCGGGCCAGCCCCGCCGCCGCGCGCATGACCGTGACCCGGTTCATCCGGTTGGGCCCGGCGCCGAGCGCGCCGCGCAGGCCCGCCGTGCCGAACTCCAGCTTGGCGCCGAAGCGGTCCTCCAGCGCGGCGAGATCGTCCCGCGCCAGGACCGCGTCGAGCTCGGCCCGCGTCTCGGGGTCGGGATCCTGCTCGTGCCACTCGCGCGCCAGCCGTACGAGGTCGCTCATGGATGCTCCCTACAGCTTGTCGACGACCTGGGCGAGCAGGACGCCCATGCGGGCGGCCGTGGCCCGGCCGACCTCCAGGACCTCCTCGTGGTTGAGCGGCTCGCCCACCAGGCCCGCGCCGGGGTTGGTGACCAGGGAGATCCCGAGCACCTCGGCCCCGGCCTCCCTGGCGGCGATCGCCTCAAGCACGGTGGACATGCCCACGAGGTCGCCGCCCATCGCGCGCAGCATGCGGATCTCCGCGGGGGTCTCGTACGTCGGGCCGCGCAGGGCGGCGTAGACCCCCTCGGCAAGGGTGGGGTCGACCGCGCGGGCGAGGTCGCGCAGGCGCTTCGAGTACACCTCGGTGAGGTCGATGAACGTCGCGCCGGTGATCGGGTTGTCGCCGGTGAGGTTGAGGTGGTCGCTGATCAGGACCGGGTCGCCCACCTTCTGGGTCTCCGGGCGCAGCCCGCCCGCCGCGTTGGTCAGCACGACGGTGCCTACCCCGGCCGAGACGGCCGTACGCACCCCGTGGACCACCGGCTCCACCCCGCGGCCCTCGTAGAGGTGCGTACGCCCGAGGAAGATCAGGGCGTTGAGCCCGGAGGAGGTGCGCACCGCGCGTACGGTGCCCGCGTGACCGGCGACCGCGGGAGGGGAGAATCCGGGCAGTTTCGTCACCGCGAGTTCGACGACCGTCTCACCGATCGCGTCCGCGGCCGGGACCCAGCCCGAGCCCATCACGAGGGCGACGTCGAAGGAAGAGATGCCGGTGAGGTTCCTCAGCGTGGTCGCGGCCTCGGCCGCCAGGTCATATGGGGTCACTTTGCTGAGGGTACAGAAGCGCATGAACCCGGCGGATAAGTGCCGGTAGGTGTCAGTCGCCGAGGTTCTTGCAGGGCCGGGTGCGCAGCCATGTCACGTAGTCGTCGGGCGCGCCCGCCTTCTCCGCGGCGTCGGCCAGGATGCCGACGTACCGCGCCGACGGCAGCCCGCCCTCGTAGGAGTCCAGCACGTACGACCAGGCGAGCACGTCGCCTTCCAGTGTCGCGACGCGGAGCCGGACCTTGCGGTAGAGGCCGAGATCGGTGCCCATCCAGCGGTCGAGGGACGCCTCGTCCCACTCCGGCACGTCGTAGAGCACGACGAATACCTGCTCGTCGCCGTCCTCGACTATCGTGGCGAGAGCGCCCTCCCAGCTGACGTCCTCGCCGCCGAAGGTGAGCCGCCAGCCCGGGAGCCAGCCCGTTCCTCGCATGGGCGAGTGGGGCGCCCACTCCGCCATCTGCTTGGGGTCCATGTTGCTGCCGTAGGCCGCGTAAACAGGCACGGCACACAAGCCTAAACCAAGATCCCGAAAGTTGGACGGGTACGCGTGCACCGGGTGCGGCGAGAGAAATCCGCGTAGTCGGCCGGTTACGCGAACCTCGCCGGGAATGCGCAGTCAGGATGCGGGACAATGGAGCATGTGACGAGGATCGTGATCATCGGTGGTGGCCCCGGCGGATACGAGGCGGCCCTGGTCGCCGCGCAACTTGGTGCTCAGGTCACCGTCGTGGAGGAGGAAGGCCCCGGCGGGGCGTGCGTGCTCACCGACTGCGTGCCGTCCAAGACCCTGATCGCCTCCTCCGTCCGCAAGCAGGCGCTGCTCGACGCGTCGTCCCTCGGGGTCCACTTCGACGGCGGGCCGGACGGCGACGCCGGCGGTGTGGCCGTGGACATGATCGACGTGAACAAGCGCGTCAAGGAACTCGCGCTGGCGCAGTCGAACGACATCGCGGCCCGCCTTGGGGCCGAGGGCGTGGAGGTCATCCGCGCCCGGGGCCGACTGGTCGATCCCCAGGTGGTGCGCGCGGGCGACCGTACGATCCGGGCCGACGTGGTCATCGTGGCGACCGGCGCCCACCCCCGCGTGCTGCCAGGGGCCGAGCCAGACGGCGAGCGCATCCTCAGCTGGCGGCAGCTGTACGACCTGGAGGAGTTGCCCGAGCACCTGATCGTGGTCGGCTCCGGCGTCACCGGCGCCGAGTTCGCAGGCGCCTACCGGTCGCTCGGGTCGCAGGTCACGCTGGTCTCCTCGCGGGACCGGATGATGCCGAACGAGGACGCCGACGCGGCCGAGGTGCTGGAGGAGGTCTACCGGCGGCGTGGCATGAACGTCATGGGCCGCTCGCGCGCCGCCTCCGTCAAGCGCACCGAGCACGGCGTCGTCGTGACGCTGGAGGACGGCCGCACCGCCGAGGGCAGCCACTGCCTCATGACCGTCGGCATGGTCCCCAACACGTCCGGGCTCGGGCTTGAGGACAACGGCGTGCGGCTCGACCGCAACGGCTTCATCGAGGTCGACAAGGTGTCGCGGACCTCCGCGCCCGGCGTGTACGCCGCGGGAGACTGCACCGGCGTCCTGATGCTCGCCTCCGTCGCCGCCATGCAGGGCAGGATCGCGGTATGGCACGCGCTCGGCGAGGCCGTACAGCCGATCCGGCTGGCCACGGTCGCCGCCAACATCTTCACCGACCCGGAGATCGCGGCCGTGGGCGTGTCGCAGCGGCAGATCGAGACGGGCGAGATCGAGGCGAACGTCGTCAAGCTGCCGCTGGCCACCAACGCCCGGGCCAAGATGCAGGGCTTCAACGACGGTTTCGTGAAGCTGTTCTGCCGTCCGAACACCGGCATCGTGCTCGGCGGCGTCGTGGTCGCCCCGCGGGCGTCGGAGCTGATCCTGGCCGTGTCGCTGGCCGTCCAGCACCGCCTGACCGTGGACCAGATCGCCCACACCTTCGCCGTCTACCCGTCGTTGTCCGGCTCGATCACCGAGGCCGCCCGCCGCCTCATGTCCCCGCTGACCGCGGGCATCTGACCCCCGTCAGTCCACGCAGGCCGCGCAGACGGGGACGCGGGCGGCGGCCGCCGGACGCGGCCGCAGGGCCCGCGCCGGCCAGATCATCGCCGCGACCATGCACGTCACCAGGGCGAACGCGAACGGGAAGGCGAACGCGCCGGCCAGCCAGCCGGTGACGGGAGGCGCCACGAGCCCCGACATCCAGGTGATCGTCGCGACCCCCGCGACGCCCTCGGCGGGGGTCCGGGCGACCCGGCCCGCCGCCGCGAACACCAAAGGCACGACGACGGCGACGCCGGCGCCGAACAACGCGAACCCGGCGATCACCGGCGCGGGAGTGCGGAAGGCGACCACGATCACGCCGCCGAGTACGGCGGTGACGGCCCCGGCGCGCACGGTCGCGACCGGCCCGAGCCTGCGCACCACGAAGTCCCCGGCGAGCCTCATCGCGACCATGCACGCGGTGAACACGGCGTAGCCGGCCGCGGCGACGCCCGCTCCCGCCCCCGCGACGTTCGTGAGGTAGATCGCCGCCCACTGGCCGCTGGCCCGCTCCGCGAAGGTGGCGAAGAAGCCGATCAGGCCGATCAGCAGGACGGCCCTCGGCGGCACCGTGAATCGCGGCGGCGGCTTCTCGTCCGGGGCCGGCCCGTCGTCGAGGAGGGCACGGCTTCCCGCGGCGCCCGCGGCGATCAGCGACACGGCCACGAGGACCAGATGCGCGCGGGCGTCGAGGCCCGCCTGCGCCGCCGCGGCCCCGACGCCCGCACCGCAGAGGTTGCCCACGCTCCACATGCCGTGCAGGCCGGACATGACCGAGCGGCCCAGCCGCCGTTCGACGAGCACGCCCTGGGCGTTCATGGCCAGGTCGCACATGCCGGCGGCGGCGCCGGACGTGAGGAACACGGGGATCAGCCACAGAGGGCCCGGGGACAGCACGGGGAGGGCCAGGGAGGCGCACCACAGGGCGAGGAGGGTCCGGGTCGTCGCCCTGGGCCCGAACCGGTAGGCCAGCCGGGCGGTCACCGGCATCGTGAGGAACGAGCCGATCGGCGGGCAGAGCAGGACCAGCCCGAGGGCGGCCGTGCCCAGGCCGAAGTGGTCCTGGAGCCACGGCATGCGGGTGGCGAGGGTGCCCGCCACCGCTCCGTGAACGGCGAAGACGAGGGCGATGGCCCGTTGATGTCTGTCTCGCATACGGCTAAATTAACAGGTAGGGTTCCTGATAAAAAGAGGTTTTTCCGTGAAGACCGCGACGCCCCAGCTCGCGCGGGCCATCAACGACCGGCTCGCACTCGATCTGCTGCTGGAACGTGGCCCGCTGACCGCGCCGCAACTGCGCGCGCTCACCGGCCTGTCCCGACCGACCGTGTCGGACCTGATCGAACGCCTCCAGGTCAACGGACTGATCCGGGTCACGGGGGAGAGCGGCGGCGACCGGCGCGGCCCCAATGCCCGGCTCTACGGCATCGTCGCCGACCGGGCCTTCGTGGGCGGTGTGGACGTGCGGCGTGACGTGGTCAACGTGACGGTCGCGGACATCACCGGCGTCACCGTGGGCTCCGCGACGCGGCCGATCGGCGAGAACCTTCCCACGCTGGTCGCGGAGGCGCTCACCGAGGCGGCCGGCGCACGTCCCCTGCACGCGGTCGTGATCGGCGCGCCCGGCATGGTCGACCCGCAGACCGGAGACCTGTCGGCGGGCAACGTCGAGCCCGCCTGGCGGCCCGGGCTCCTCCCGGCCCTGCGTACTCTGGTCGACGCGCCGGTCACCGTGGAGAACGAGGTCAATCTGGCCGCCGTCGCCGAGCACGCCACCGGGGCGGCCGCCGGGCGGGACGATTTCGCGCTGCTGTGGCTCGACGACGGCGTCGGCGCGGCCGTCGTGCTGGACGGCAGGCTCCGCCGGGGCGCCTCCGGCGGCGCCGGCGAGATCGGCTTCCTCGGCCGGCTGGACATCAGGGTGTGCGACCTTCTGAGGGCGCGGGCCGTAGGCGGGGTCGGCCTGCCCGAGCTGGCCGACAGGGTCGCGACGGCCGCGTTCACGCTCGTCGCCGTGCTCGATCCGGGCCTCGTCGTCCTCGGGGGCGCCACCAGCCTCACGGGCGGCGACTCGCTGGCGGCCTTGGTCACCGAGCGCCTGGCGGAGGTCTCGCCGGTCCCCGTGGACGTACGCGTGAGTGGCATCCCCGACAATCCCGTCCTGAGAGGCGCCGTCTCCACCGCTCTCTCGATCGCCCGCGACGCCGCCTTCGGGCAGGGCCGCCGCTGACCGGCGGACGCAGGCCGGCCGGTGACGGCTTCTGCCCGTTGACGGGGGGCGGTCAGCGGCCGTCGCCCACGCCGGACAGCCGTGACCTGACGGCGTGCAGCGCCTGCCGTCCCCGCGCCACGGCCACGGCCGCCGCCTGAAGGTCGTACGGCGTCTGGGCGACGTGCAGCGCCTGCTTGGCCGCCTCGTACGCGTCGAGCGCCGCGCGCCATTCGTTGGTCGGGCCGCTGACCTGGTTGATCTTCATCTCGAAGTCGAGGGTGTCGATCTCCTCGCCGAAGCGGGTCACGTCCTCCTCGGCGGCGTGCCTGGCCACCGCCATCTCGGCCACGAACCGCTCCCTGCGCCGGTGCGAGACGCCCCACAGGATCAGCGTCAGGCTCAGGCCGAGCCCGGACAGGATGACGAGGACGAGCGCGGGTGACAGGCCCTTCTTGAGGGTGCCGTTCCCCGGCATTTCCACGGTCCCCGTGGTCGTCTCGTCCACGGTCGCGACCTCCCCGGACGTGCTCTCTTCGGCGATCGTGCCGGGCGCCACGGCGTCGTCGGGAAGGTCGGTGGGCGTCCCCCTGGCGCCGGTGAGGTCCGCGTCGTCGGCCTGGATGAACGAGGCCTTGTCGACGTTCGCCCCGTGGAAGTCAGCGCCGTCGAGTTCCGCCTGGGTGAGCTCCGCCTCCGACAGGTCGGCGTCCCTGAGCACGGCGTGCTCCAGATGGGCCTGGCTGAGTTTGGCCTCCTCCAGCTTGGCCCGGGTGAAGTCGGCCTTACGGCCCTTGATCTGCCCGAGCGTGGCGTCCTTGAGGTCGGCGTCCACGAGTTTGGCGTCGGTGAGGTTGGCCTGGGTGAGCACGGCCCGGGTGAGGACCGCGCCGGTCAGGTCGGAGTGGGGGAACTCGGCCTGCACGGCGTCCACGTCGGTGAGGATCGCCCCGCGCAGGTCCGCCTGCTTGACCCGCGCCTGGGCGAGGTCGGCGTCGGTGAAGTCGGCGCCGCGCAGGTCGGCGTAGTCGAGATGCGCCTGGCCGAGGTCGGCCTCCTTCAGCGAGGCCTTGCGCAGTACGGCCCCGGTGAGGTCCTTGCCCGTGAGGTCCACCTCGTCCAGCTTCGCGCCGGTGAGGTCGGCGCACCGCAGGTCGAGGGGCAGCGTGACGCTCGTGAGGTCCTTGCCGCGCAGTTTGACGCCGCTGCCCGGCTTGCAGGGAGCCGACGCGGCGTGAACGGGGGTCATGGGAAGGGCGAGCGACGTGAGCGCCAGGGCGGCGACGAAGAGGGGGGCGAAGCGACGCACGGGGGGCCTCCTGAGGGAACGCCCCGAGTCTCCCACGCGCCCTGTACGGGCACTTGCAATCCGCTTACCCCGTCATTGCAAGGTCACGTACGGCATGTGCGCAGGTCGGAGGGGGAGGGTCGTTATTTCTGCATGATCACGAAGCGGATCGGCGCAGGTCGTGCGGCATCTGTGCGACAAACTACAAGATCACAACACGAGGGGGCGGGCCCTGGTGGGTCCGCCCCCTTGGGATGCGTCCTGGGATGCAGCCTTGGACGCGAAGCGCCCGGGTGTTACCGGTGGCTGGGGTTACCAGTCGCCGCCGCCGAAGTCTCCTCCGCCGAAGTCGCCGCCACCCCAGTCGCCGCCTCCGCCGAAGTCGCCTCCGCCGCCACCCCAGTCGTCTCCGCCGCCGGCCTCCATGCCCGCGGCGTACCCGGCGCCGTAGCCGCCTCCGCCGAAGCCGCCGAACGCGCTGCCGAGCATCGTGCCGACCATCATGCCGGTGAGCAGGTCACCGCCGCCGAAGCCGCCGTAGTAGCCGTACGCGTAGGGCTGGTAGGCGGGACCGGCGTCCCAGTAGGGCCTGCGGTGGCCGTTCACCATGACCTCGCGCATCTGCGGGTCGAATCCGCGCTCGATCGCCTCGGCGTCCGCCGCGCAGGCGGGGACGTCGCGCACCGCGCCGCCGGGAGGCGCCCAGTGGACGTTGCGTACCGAGGGGCCGTGCTGCGGGTTGAAGAAGCACGGGGGCAGCCGCTCGGGCAGCGGCTGGTTGTTCACGCGCGCCTTGACGCAGGCCAGCGCGTAGCGGCCGTCCTCCAGCGTCGAGGTCACCGTACGCAGGTCGTCCGGGCGCTTGATCGCGTCGAGTTCGGTCTTGGCCCGCTCGTAGGAGTCGAGGGCCCGCTGCCAGTCGCTGTTGGTCTCGCTCTGCGGCAGCATCTTGACGTCCAGGTCGAGCGCGGTGATCTCCTCACCGAACTTGGTGACGTCCTCCTCGACCGTCTGCTTGACGGCGGCGAGCTCCGCGGCCTCGCGCTCCTCGCGCTTGCGCTTGTTGCGGCGTCCGACGACCCACAGACCGGCACCTCCGACCACGGCGATGCCCAGAATGCCGACGAGCACACCCGAGCCGCCGCCGCCACCGACCGTGCTGCCCTTGGCGCGGGCGGCCTTGACGTCGCCCTCGCGCACCAGGTTCACCCGGTTGACGAAGTCCTGCATTCCGGTGACCACGTCGGTGTTGGAGCTGGTGGCCAGCCGGGTCAGCGTTCCCGCCGCGTTCTTGGGAAGCTCGGTCGACCCGGCGAACAGGCTGTTGCCGTCGAGCAGCGCGACGGTCGCGCTCGACCGGCCTGCCTTGTCGAGTTCGCTCAGGAGTTGCGGGATGTAGGTGCTCACCTGACTCGTGGTCACGCTGCCGTCCGGCATCGCCACCACGTAGATCTTTGACTTCGAGTCCTTCAGCGCCTGGCGGATCTCGTCCTGCTGGCTGGACGAGAGCGGTGATCCGCTCATCACGAACAGCGGATCTTGGGCGTTCTTCCAGGACGACAGGACCGTGGCCGGGTCCGGGGGAGCCGCCGCCATCGCGGCCGGGGCGAGTGCGAGCAGGGTGATGAGCCCGGCGAGCAGCGCCGCCAGGGCGGCTCCCACCCGGCCGAGCGGTGTCTTCATGGTCACGGCTTCAAGCCTCCTTCGCCCTACTGGACGAATGGCAGGGCGCGATGGTTCCTCCACAAGAACCTATCGTTCCGCATGAGTGACGAGGGCATGCGACTTCCGCCCGGTGAGCGGTCGTCGCGCAGGTCACAGAGCCGAGACGGGGCCGAGACGGGATGGAACGGCGGTCCGGCGGCCGGACGCCGCGCTCAGGCGTCCTTGATCTCACACAGGGCGGCCCCGGCCGTGACCGTCTGACCGACGGAGGCGGCCAGGCCGGTGACGGTTCCCGCCTTGTGCGCGGTGAGCGGTTGTTCCATCTTCATCGCTTCCAGGACGACGATGGTGTCGCCGGGCTCGACGGTGTCGCCGTCGGCGGCGACGACCTTCACGATCGTGCCCTGCATCGGGCTGACCAGGGAGTCGCCGCTGGCGGCGGCCTTGGTGCCGCTGCCGCCCGGCCGCCTGGGTGTGGCCTTCTTCGCCGTCTGGGGCGCGCCTGAGCCGGGTGCGCCGAGGCCGGCGGGCAGGACGACCTCCAGGCGTTTGCCGCCGACCTCGACGGTGATGCGTTCGCGTTCGGCCTGCTCGGCGGTGCCTGTCTCGCCCTCATGCGGGGGGATGGTGGTGGTGAACTCGGTTTCGATCCAGCGGGTGTGGACGGTGAACGGGTCGCCGGTGAAGGCGGGGTCGTCGACCACGGCGCGGTGGAAGGGCAGCACGGTCGGCATGCCGGTGATGTCGTATTCGGCCAGGGCGCGGCGGGCCCGCTGCAGGGCCTGGGTGCGGGTGGCGCCGGTGACGATGAGTTTGGCCACCAGGGAGTCGAACGCTTGGGGGACGCTCATCCCGGTCTCGTATCCGCCGTCCAGGCGGACGCCGGGCCCGGACGGCACGCGCATGGTGGTGATCGTGCCGGGGGCGGGCAGGAAGCCGCGGCCGGCGTCCTCGGCGTTGATGCGGAACTCGATGGAGTGGCCGCGCACCGGGGGGTCGTCGTAGCCGAGGGGCTGGCCTTCGGCGATGCGGAACATCTCGCGGACCAGGTCGATGCCGGTGACCTCTTCGCTGACGGGGTGTTCGACCTGCAGGCGGGTGTTGACCTCCAGGAAGGAGATCGTGCCGTCCTGGCCGACCAGGAACTCGCAGGTGCCGGCGCCGATGTAGCCGGCCTCGCGCAGGATCGCCTTGGAGGAGGAGTACAGCAGGTGCATCTGGTCGTCGGTCAGGAACGGGGCGGGGGCCTCTTCGACGAGTTTTTGGTGGCGGCGTTGCAGGGAGCAGTCGCGGGTGGAGACGACCACGACGGTGCCGTGGGCGTCGGCCAGGCACTGGGTCTCCACGTGGCGGGGGCGGTCCAGGTAGCGTTCGACGAAGCATTCGCCGCGGCCGAAGGCGGTGACGGCCTCGCGGACGGCGGACTCGTACAGGCCGGGGATCTCTTCCAGGGTGCGGGCGACTTTCAGGCCGCGGCCGCCGCCGCCGAAGGCGGCTTTGATCGCGATGGGCAGGCCGTGCTCCTGCGCGAAGGCGGTCACCTCCTCCACCCCGGAGACGGGGTCGGGGGTGCCGGCGACCAGGGGGGCGCCCACCCGCTGGGCGATGTGGCGGGCGGCGACCTTGTCGCCCAGGGCGGTGATGGCCGCGGGCGGCGGGCCGATCCAGGTCAGGCCGGCGTCGATGACGGCCTGGGCGAAGCCGGCGTTCTCGGCCAGGAACCCGTACCCGGGGTGGACGGCGTCGGCGCCGGTCCGCGCGGCGAGGTCGAGGATCTTGTCGATGTGCAGGTAGGTCTCGGCCGGGCTCTGCCCGCCCAGGGCGTAGGCCTCGTCGGCCACCCGCACGTGCAGCGCGTCCAGGTCCTGGTCGGCGTAGACCGCGACGCTGGTCAGCCCCGCGTCTCTGCACGCCCGGGCGATCCGTACGGCGATCTCACCTCGATTGGCGATGAGGACCTTCTGCACGGTGTCCGTCCTTCCCTCGGGCCCCTGGTTGCGAGCCTTCTGGATTTTAAGCATCCGTGCTGGCCGGACGGCGCCCGCCCCCGTGCTGAATCGGACCGGCTGCCGGTGCTGTTTCCGCCGATCCCGGGCTTCGTGACCCTAATGCCGGTTTCGAACCGGCATTGCCTGTCAAGTCCGACAGGTTAGGCTGATCACTCATGCGGGGACCCGGCATTCTGGCGACCGTGCTGGCGCTGCTTCTCGTGGCACCGCCCGCGCTTCCCGCCCAGGCGCACGCCGCGCCGGTGCGGTGCGCGCCGCGCAAGGGCGGCATGCAGGTGGCCGAGCCGTGGGGGCAGCGGAGACTCGACCCGAAGCGCGTGTGGCCGCTCACCACGGGCGAGGGGGTCACCGTCGCGATCATAGACAGCGGCGTGGACCTGAAGCACCCGCAGATCCACGTCGCCAAGTCGGTGGACTTCACCGGCACCGGGCACCGCGACTGCGTCGGGCACGGCACGGCGGGCGCCGGGATCATCGCCGCCCGGTATCTGAAGGGCGTTCCCTTCCACGGCGTCGCACCGGGCGTGCGGCTGATCTCGCTGAAGCAGACGAACGACGAGAGCGGCGAGGTGGACACGCTGGCGAGAGCCATCGTGGCCGCGGCCGACCAGGGCGCCGACGTGATCAACGTGTCGATCCAGGCCCAGGACGACCCGAAGCTCCGGCAGGCCGTGGCGTACGCGGTGGGCAAGGACGCGGTGATCGTGGCGGCGGCAGGCAACACGACCGCGGAGGACGGCACGCCGGAGCCCGCCTACCCCGCCGCGTACCCGGGGGTGCTCGCCGTCGGGTCGGCCACCCGGGACGGCAGGCGCGCCGACTTCTCCAACACGGCCACGCCCGTGGCCGTGCTCGGGCCTGGCCAGGACATCACCTCCACCTGGCCGGGACGGGCGTACATGAGCGGGCTCGAAGGCACCAGCTTCGCCGCGCCGTACGTCGCGGGGGTGGCGGCGCTGGTGCGTGCCCGTCATCCGGAGCTGAACCAGGAACGGGTGCGGTGGCGCATCACCGCCACGGCGGACGGCGGCGTGGGGGCGGGCACGGGCGCCGGGATGGTGAACCCGTTGCTCGCCGTCACCGCGATCCTGCCGCTGGAGGCCGTCGACGCTCCCGTCATCGCGCCGCCCGCGCCGGCTCCGCTGCCGGCGGACGCGGTGAGCAAGGCGGCTCAGGTCGACCAGGGGGCGATCGACCTGGCGATCGCGATCGCGTTGGGGGCTCTGTGCGCCGTGGGTCTGGTCGTGGCCGCGCGGGTGTTCGTCCCGATGGGCAGGCGCAGGGGATGGCGCCCCGGCCGCGAGAGCTGACATGTCGATTTTTAGTTAGTTGACCGTTCAATGTTTTGGGCTGGCGAAAACTGCTGCTTTGTGTCGGGTGCTCTTGGTTGAATGATCCTTATCAGGTCACTTTTTCAGAAAGGACTGAGATGCACCCTTTACGGCCGGGTGATCCCGAGCAGATCGGCGAATACGCCATCCTGGGACGGCTGGACGAGGGGCCCCGCGGCGACGTCTATGTCGGCAAGGAGTCCGGCGACGACGCCCCTGTGCGGGTGATCAAGCTGTTGGCCGCAGATCCGGGTTCGGGGCAGAGCGTCCTCGACCGGCTCACCGTGGCCACCCGTGTGTCCAGCTCATATGTGGCCCGCACGATCGCGGCGGGCCTGCACGGTGATCGGCCCTACGTCGTAAGAGAACACGTCGAGGGGCGCAGTCTGGCCGCCGCCGTCGCGGCCGGGGGTCCCCTCTCCGGCGAGGCGCTCGAACGGGTCGCGGTGGGCCTGCTCACCGCGTTGACCGCCGTGCACCTCGCCGACCTCGCGCACGGCGCGCTCACCCCGCACAACGTCATCGTCGCCGACGACGGGGTCAAGCTGACCGACGTCGCCGTCGGCCCGCCGCTGGGCGAGCCTGCCTACCGCGCTCCCGAACAGATCAGGGGCGGGCGGTACGACGCGTACGCGGACATGTTCGCCTGGGCCGCCACGGTGGTCTTCGCGGCGACCGGACGGCCGCCGTTCCCGCAGGATCCGCAGGCGGTGCTGAACGCGCAGCCCGATCTCGGCGGCCTGGAGGAGCGGCTGCGCCAGGTCGTGCTGCCCGCGCTGGCCAAGGAGCCGGGGCAGCGCCCGACCGCCTACGCCGCGATGCTGCGACTGCTCGGCGGCGACGCGGGGGCGCAACCGACCTCGGGCGTTGTCCTGCCCCCGCAGGCGCCGCAGCCCGCACAGGGACCGCAGCCCGTCCAGCCGGCGCAGTGGTCACAGCCGCCGATGCCCCCGCAGGCGCCGAACCCGCACCCGTCACAGCCTCCGCTGCCCGTCCAGGCGGCGCAGCCGGCACCGCCGCAGCCGTCACAGGCGCCGCTCGGAGGGGTCCCTGTGCCGCCGGGCTCGCAGCAGACGTGGGGCCCGCCTCCCGTTTCTCAGCAGCCCCCGCAGGCGCCGGCCGCCTCCTGGCAGCCGCCCGCCCTGCCGGAGCAGCCCCCGCAGCAGACCTGGGGGCCGCCGACCACGCAGGGCCAGGTCGAGCCGGCCAAGCGCAGGCAGTTCCCCGTCGGTCTCGCGGCGGCGGTCGGCGCCGTCGTCCTGCTCTCCGGAGCGGGCCTGTGGGGCGCGGGCCGCTACGCCGAGGTCCAGTTGTCGCCTGCGGCGGCCGAGCGCACCACCGGGCAGAACGGCGGCTCCGGCGGCAAGGCGGCCGCGGACCTCACCGACGCCGGTGGCGGGACCACGGGCGGCGGGGCCGGAGGCGGCGGGCAGAACCCGACGCCGGCGCCGCAGGTGACGGTGCCGTGGGCGCTGACCTCCGACGACCCGGACGCCCCGGTGCAGCCCCTGGTGCTGCCGAGCGAGTGGCCGACGGACGGTCCGGTGACGCCGGAGCTCACCTCGGTCCCGACCCCCGGGCCGATCGTTCCGGTGCCGACCCAGCCGGTGGTCCCGCCGCCGCAGCCGCCCGGCCAGCCGCAGCCGACGGTCCGGGTGACGACCACCGCCACGGTCATCGCGACGCCCAGCCCGGTGCCCAGCCCGGTGCCGACCGAGCCGACTCCGCAGCCTCCCGCGACGGCGTCGCCGAGCCCGGCGCCCACCGAGACGCAGGAGCCGGTGCCGAGCCCGGACGAGCCGAGCGTGCCCAGGCGGCCGAGATGGTACGGGACGCCGTCGCCGACGGCGGCCGATCCTTCGCCGAGCCCGACGTTCGCGCCGACGCCACCGGCGACCACGCGTCCCACCGCGCCGCCCACCACGCCGCCCACCGTGCCGCCGACCGTACGGCCGACGGTCACGAGGACGGTGACCCCGCCCAAGCCGACGGCGACCGCGAAGCCGACGGCCACGGTGAAGCCGCCGACCCAGGCGCCGAGGCCGACGCGCAGCGCCGCTCCGGTCAGGAACCCCTACACCCCCGAGCAGGTCTGCGGGACGGGCTTCCAGGTGCAGCGCGCCAGCACCATGGCGGGCGGCGCCGTCTACCAGCTCTACAACGCGAGCACGGGGGAGAACTGCGTCGTCACCATGAAGACGGTCGACGTCGGCAAGGCGACGCCCGTCTCCGCGACGCTGGAGGTTCAAGGTGGCGCGAGCCAGACCGACAGAGGTGAGTACGAGTACTACGCCGGTCCGGTGAAGCTGCCGGCCAAGGGCAAGTGCGTCAGGTACCACGGCCGCGTCGGCGGTTCCGCCGCGAGCGCCGACTGGGGCAACTGCGGCTGACACCGCGGCTGACCGATTCACCCGAAGGCCGGGCGGGCGAACCGCCCGGCCTTCCGTCTGCCCGGCGTTCCCGGCAAGCCGTACCGGTCCTGGGGCATGCCCCGCACGCTCCCCGGGCAAGCCCCCGCGCGGGCTCCGGGCGGCCCTTGGCGGCCCGGGATGAAGTCAGTAGCCCCGGTAGCCGGTGCCGGTCTTCATGCCCACCACACCGGGAACGGCCGAGACCGAGCCGTAGCGCTCGATGGCGTACCGGACGCCCGCGACGATGTTGTCCACGGGATTCCAGATGTCCTTGTGGCCAGGCAGGGACCAGCGGTCGAACGTCGGGTCGATGGTCTGCATCAGGCCCTTGGACGGGATGCCCGCGGCGGCGTTCGAGTCCCAGTTGTTGATCGCGTGCGGGTTGCCGCCGGACTCGTGCCGGATGATCAGCCAGATGTCGTCCCGGTTCATCTTCTCGGCATGGTAACCCCGGGCCCTGAGGATCGCGATCGCCTGCTCGATCCACTCCTTCACCTGGCCCGTGGGCGCCGGCCCGCCGCCGGGCGGAGGCGGCCCGCTGGGGCCGTAGCCGCCCGAGCCGCCCGATCCGCCCGCGCCGCTCAGGTTCGTCGTGCCGTACGACGTGGGCACGGGGTTTCCCTTGCCGGCCTGGGTGACGGTGTAGCCGGGGTCGCGCCGCCAGTCCACGGTGTGGCCCTGGCGGGGTACGAAGTCCTGGTTGCCCGGGTCCGGGATTTTGGCGAAGGTGAGCCCGCCGTCGCGGTAGTCGCCGCCCAGTTGCCTGCCCAGCGTCTTCGTGGCGTCGCCGACCGCCGTGGTCACCTGCTCCAGATGCGGCCGGGCGTCCTCGACGCCCCTGGAGACGATGGCGCGCAGCCCTTTGGTCAGCTCCTCATCCGTGGCGTCCTTGTTGCGGGTGCGGTAGGCCGCCGCGTCGGCGACCACGCCCGCGCAGATGCCGTCGATCTTCGACTTGGCGCTCTCCAGCGCCGTGGCGACCTTCTCCAGCGCGCCCGCGCACGCGGTCAGCGCGTCGTGCAGGCCGTCCGCCGCCTTGCCGTACCTGTTCATGTATCCCACGAAGGCGTCGGCGGACCGGCCCTGCCACGCGGCGTCGACGGTGCGCACGGCCCGGCCCACGCCGCCCGCGTAGTCCTGCGCGTCGCGGGCCGCGCCGCGCCACTTCCGGGCGATGTCGCGGATCTCGCCGGGGTCGCCGTTCACCTTCTCCGCCATGGCGGACAGCTCGGCGCCTCCCGGCAGATCCCCGACGCTACTCATGCCCGCATCGAGGTGGACGTGGCCGTGTTGGCCGTGCGGACGTTGTCCTGCACGCTCTCCAGCGCTCGTTCCACGCCCTTCAGCTTGGTTCTCGCGTCGGCCACCTCCGCGGTCAGCGCGGCGAAGGCGGTGTCGATCGCCCCCGCCAGCACCGCGGCGCCGTCCACGCTTCCGAAGGCGGCGGCCCGGGTGGCGGGGGTCTCGGGAAGCCCCCCGTGCAGGGTCTCGTACTGGCCGCTGGCCTTGCTCACCGCCGTACGGCAGCTTTCCAGCGCCTGGAAGTGGATGTCGAAACCGGCCACGTACCGCTCCTTTCCGCCCGTCACTCGCCGTCGGCGGGAGGCAGGAACGCGGTCTGGGCGAGCCGCGCGCCGAACCTCCTGTCGACGTGGTAGCCCCGGCCGGGCGGCAGCGGGTGCGCCCGGACGTTGCCGAACAGGTAGCCCTCGTCCTTGTTGCCGGACAGGATGACGGCGGGGCTCGCCATGTCCTTCAGCTTCTGGATGACCGGGTCGTACATGGCCCGTCCCGCGCCGCCCATCTGCCGCGACAACACCAGGTGCAGCCCGATGTCCCGCGCCTGCGGCAACAGATCCACCAGGGGCAGCAGCGGGTTGGACGACGTCGCGACCAGGTCGTAGTCGTCCACGACGACGTAGACGTCCGAGCCCTGCCACCAGCTCCTCGTCCGTAGCTGCTCGGGGGTGAGGTCGGCCGGCGGCAGGCGCTTGAGCAGGGCCCCGCGCACGTTGCCGATCAGCTCCTGGGCGGCTGTGCTCGACGCGGCGTAGCCGATGCGGTGGGCGGTCGCGGCCGAGTCGAGCAGCGACCTGCGGTAGTCGACGACGATCATCATCGCCTCGTGCGGCTCCCGCCTGGCCACCAGCCCTTCCGCGACGAGCCGCAGCAGGTTCGACTTGCCGCTCTCGGTGTCGCCCAGCACGACGAAATGCGGGTCTGCGTCGAAGTCGAGCAGCACGGGCGAGAGCGTCGCCTCGTCGATGCCGATGGGGATCTTCTGCCCCGTCTCTCCCGGACCGGGCAGCGAGGCGGCGGGCAGCACCGGCGGCAGCAGCCGGATCGCCGGCGCGGGCGGCCCCTGCCAGGCGTCCCTGACGGCGTGCACCAGCCCGCGGACGCCCGCGGCGAGGTCCTCGGAGCTCTGCACTCCGTCGATCCTCGGCAGCGCGGACAGGAAGTGCAGCCCCTCCTTGGTGAGCCCGCGTCCCGGCATGCCCTCGGGGACCGCCAGCGACGCCTTCCTGTTGACCTCGGACTCGTAGGCGTCGCCGAGCTTGAGCTCGACCCTGGTGCCGAACAGGTCGCGGATGCTCGCCCGGAACTCCGACCACTTGTTGGTGGCGGCGACCACGTGGATGCCG
The DNA here is from genome assembly GCF_012999535.1 of Microbispora sp. H11081. Lineage (GTDB taxonomy): Bacteria > Actinomycetota > Actinomycetes > Streptosporangiales > Streptosporangiaceae > Microbispora. Next base: position 242,003 of record NZ_JABBWV010000010.1, on the reverse strand, counting down.
TACCCGAGGCCGCGCGCGGCGATGTCGGTGACGACGGGTTCGAGCGACTCGAACTCCTGCCTGAGCGTCAGCCAGCCGTCCACGACCAGGAACACGTCGCCCCAGCCGTCGCCGTCGCGGCCGGACTCGGCCCGCATCCGCCGGTAGGCCGCGATCGACTCGATGCCGTGCTCGGCGAAGTCCGCCTCGCGCCGCTCCAGGATCGACGAGATCTCGGCGACCGTACGGCGGACGCGGTCGGCGTCGAGACGGCTCGCCACGCCGCCCACGTGCGGCAGCGCCTCCAGCGAGGCCAGGGAGCCGCCGCCGAAGTCCAGGCAGTAGAACTGCACCTCGCGCGGCGTGTGCATCAGGGCCATGCTCGTGACCAGGGTCCGCAGCGCCGTGCTCTTGCCGCTCTGCGTGCCGCCCGCGACGCCGACATGCCCCGCGCTTCCCGACAGGTCCAGCCAGTAGGGGTCGCGGCGCTGCTCGAACGGCCGGTCGACGATGCCGACGACCGCGTGGAGCATCCCCCGGCCGCCCCAGCCCGCCGTGGTCAGGCCGTGCTCGGGGGTGACGGACAGCGGCGGCAGCAGGTGGGCCAGCGTCGGCGACTCGGCCAGCGGGGGCAGCCAGATCCGGTGCGCGGGCGGGCCGTGGCCGGTGAGCCGGCCGACGACCACGTCGAGCAGGCTGTGCCTCGGCCCGTTGGGCTGCTCCTCGGCGGGCGCCAGCTCCCTGGACGGCTCGGTCACCTCCACGGGCGCGAAGGCGGGGCCGTACTCGACCACCTCGCGTACGGGCCGCCCGGCCTCGCCGGGGGCGGACCGTCCAGGGTCGGCGTGGTGGGGGCCGGACACGTAGGCGGCCTTGAAACGGGTCATGCCCGTGGTGTCGTACTTCAGATAGCCGTTGCCCGGCGCGGGCGGCAGCTCGTAGGCGTCGGCGACGCCGAGGACGACCCGGCTCTCCATCGCGGAGAACGTGCGCAGGCCGATGCGGTACGACAGGTGGGTGTCGAGGCCGCGCAGCCGGCCCTCCTCCAGGCGCTGGGAGGCCAGCAGGAGGTGCACGCCGAGGGAGCGGCCGAGCCGTCCGATCATCACGAACAGGTCGACGAACTCCGGCTTGGCGGTGAGCAGCTCGCTGAACTCGTCGATCACGACGAAGAGGGTCGGCATCGGCTTGAGGTCCGCGCCCTGCTCCCTCGCCCGTTCGTAGTCGCGCAGCGAGGCGTAGTTGCCCGCGGCGCGCAGCAGTTCCTGGCGGCGCACCATCTCGCCGTGCAGCGCGTCGTGCATGCGGTCGACGAGCGGCAGTTCGTCCTCCAGGTTGGTGATGACCGCCGACACGTGGGACAGGGAGTCGAGCCCGAGGAACGTCGCGCCGCCCTTGAAGTCCACCAGCACGAAGTTGAGGATCTCCGAGGAGTGCGTGATGGCCAGGCCGAGCACCAGGGTGCGCAGCAGCTCGCTCTTGCCCGAGCCGGTCGCCCCGATGACCAGGCCGTGCGGCCCCATGCCGCCCTGCGCGGACTCCTTGATGTCGAGCTCGACGACCCGCCCGTCCGCGCCCAGGCCGATCGGCACGCGCAGCCGGTTGCGGCCCGCGCGGGGCTGCCAGATCACCGCGGGGTCGAGGTGGACGGGGTCGCCCACGCCGAGCAGGTCGGTCAGCGAGGTGTTCACGCCGAGCACGTCCTGCGTCTCGCCCTGGGCCCCCGCGGAGGCGCGCAGCGGCGCGAGCTGGCGGGCCAGCCCCTCCGCCTGCGGATAGCCCAGGCGGTCGGGGTCGCCGAGCCGGTTGCCCGACCGCCGCCCCGCGTGGTCGATCTTGATCATGTGGAAGCCGTCGGGCTGCACGTCAAGCCGGAGCGTGATCGCCTCGGGGACCGGTCCTGTCACGCCGGACAGGTCGATCACGGTCACGCCCTGGATGGCGTCGGAGCCGAGCTGGCTGTCGTGCGGCACGTGCCCGCCGTCCACGATCACCACGTGGTACGGCAGGGCCTCGGCGGAGGCGCCCGGCCGGAACCTGGCCCGCTCCCTCAGCTCCTCCCCGACGAGCGCGTCGAGGTGGCCGAGGTTCTCCGCCATGAGCCTGACCTGGCCCGCGGCGTCGGCCTGCTCGGGGTGCAGGGCGTGCGGCAGCCACTTGACCCACTCCCAGTGGGGCATCCACTCCTTGCTCGCGCAGATCATGATCCGCATGTCGTCGGGGGAGTGGAAGACGACGAGCTGCGCGATCACGGCCCGCACCAGCTCGCGCAGCGCGGCGGGGTCGCCGGTGAGGTGGATGCGGGCGAAGGAGTGCAGGGCGACCGCCACGGGCAGCCCCGACACCGTGGCGTGGGCCCGGACGAACCTGCGCAGCGCGCCCGCCGACAGCGCGTCGAGGTCCTCCACCGGCTTGGTGTCCGGCGGGACGAGCTGGATGGCGAGCTTCTGCACGCCGGTGCCGAGCCGTACGGTCGCGAAGTCGTCGTCGCGCGGCCTGCGCTCCCACAGGCGTGGGCCCATCGCGATCCACCACAGCGACTCGGGCGGCGGGCCGCTCCACTCCAGCGCCTCCCGCTGCTGCACGGCCGCCTTGCGGACCTTCCTGCGGATCTGCGACAGGTAGCGGAAGTAGTCGCGGCGCAGCCCGTTGAGGCGGTTCCTGCGCTCACCGGCGTTGCGCCCGATCTGGCCCACGCTCATGCCGAGCATGGAGACGGCGAACAACCCGCTCGCCACGTACATCAGCGGGCTGCCGGTGCCGCCCGCCGTGAACATCAGCGCCATCGCGGCACCACCGGCCATCATCGGCACATACGTGAGCACCCCCATGAGGCCCTGCGGCTGGACCTCGGGAATCTCCGGTGGGGATTCCAGGAGAATCTCACCGCGGGGCGGTTTGGGGCCCGGGCGGCGCTCGGGGCGCGAGACGACAACAATGCTCATCTGACTGACTTTTCTACCAGGTTTGCCGATATTTTCGGGCTGTCAGAGAGATCTTCGGGGAGAGGATTCCCGCTGTGTCATCGCCGGCCCCCATTCAGGTTCAGCACGGCCAGATCCAGCAGGGCCACGTCCAGCAGGGTCACGCTCAGCAGGGCGCGTTGCCGCAGGCGGCCGCGCCGCTGCCGCCCCTGTGTCACGTCACCGTGGTCGCTCCGCGCAAGAAGGCGGACCTCGCGCTGCCCGCCGACATCCCGCTGCCGCACGTCCTGCCAGGACTGCTGCGGGCCGTAGGCGAGGTGGGCGGTGACGCGGCCGCCGCCCCCGGCTGGGTGCTCCAGCGTCTCGGCGGCCCGCCGCTCGACCTCGGCCAGAGCCTGGGCGCGCTGGGCGTCCTGGACGGGGAGATCCTCTACCTGCGCCCGCGCGACGCGGTGCTGCCGCCCGCCGTGTACGACGACGTGGCCGACGTCGTCGCCACCGGCACCAAGGAGGGCGGCGGCAGGTGGGAACCGCGGCACACGCGGCTGCTCGGCATGGGTGTCGCGGCGGGGCTCCTCGCGCTGGGCGCCGTCGTGCTCGCGCTGGCGGCGGCCCCGCCGCGGCTGACCGCCGGAGTCGCCGGAGCCGTCGCGGTGCTGCTGCTCGCCGCCGGGACCGTGGTGTCCAGGGCCGTCGGCCAGCCCACCGCGGGCGCCCTGATCGGCTACGCGGCCCTGCCGCACGCCTTCCTCGCCGGGTTGTTCACCCCGGGGGCCGCCGGGGCCGTACTGGTGCTCGGCGCGCCGAACCTGCTGGCCGGGCTCGCGTACACGGCACTGGTGGCGACGGTCGGCGGCGTGCTGATCGCGGACGGCGTGGCCGGCTTCCTGGGCGTCGCGGTCGCGTCCGTCGCCGGGGCGGCGGGCGCCGCGTGCGTCATGGTGTTCGGAGGACCGGGCGCCGGGGCGGCCGCGGTGGTCGCGACGGTCCTGCTGGCGCTGAGCCCGCTGATCCCCACGCTGTCGTTCCGGATGGCCAGGGTGCCGCTGCCGCCGCTGCCCACCAGCGCCGAGGAACTGCGCAGCGACAACCAGCGGATCGACGGCCCCCTGGTGCTCCAGCGGACCGCGCAGGCCCACAGGTACGCCACCGGCATGGTCATCGCGATCGCGCTCGCCGGTGCGGCGGCCGAGTTGCTGCTCGTCCAGCAGGGCGGCTGGGTCGCGCGTACGACGGCGGTGGTCCTGGCGCTGGCGCTCGCGATGCGGGCCCGGGTCTTCGCGGGGGTCGCCCAGCGGCTGTGGATGATACTCGCGGCCGTGGCAGGGGCCGTCGTGCTGACGCTCGGGCTGGGGGCGGGCGCCGACGCGGTCACCGAGGTGGCCGTGACGATCGGGGTGCTGTGGACGGCCATGCTCGTGCTCGGCCTCGGCCTCTGGCTGCCCACCGGCAACCCGTCGCCCTTCTGGGGACGGGCGGCGGACATCCTCGACGCGCTGCTGGTCGTCGCGCTGGTCCCGCTCACGCTGGGCGTGCTCGACCTGTACGCCTGGATGCGCGGCCTGTCGGGCTGACCGTCCCGGCCCGGGTCGCCGGCCTCCGGCGACCCGGGAGAGGTCACGCGGCCGGCCGCACGGGCAGCAGGGCGGGACGCTTGGCCGTACGGCCGTCGCCGGACGACCTGCCGAGGAGGCGCCGCACCAGCCACGGGCCGAGGAACGTGCCCGCCCAGCGCAACTCGGCGCCCAGAGCCCGCCCCCACCCGGCGGGATCCACCACGGGATGCAGGGGGAGCGTCCAGCCGTCGTCGCTGCCGGGCAGGCCGAGGGCGTGGGCCATGGCCGCGGCGATGCGCTCGTGGCCGAGCGGACTCGCGTGGAGCCGGTCGGCGCTCCACAACCGGGGATCGGTGCAGACGGCGTGGGGCGCCGTCTCCGCGACCACCACCCCGTGCCGCGCCCCCGCCTCCCGGATCCGGTCGTTGAGCTCGAACACCCGCGCCCGGAGCGGCCGGGCGATCGGCGCGATCTTCCCGACGTCCGGGAACGTGAGGGTCGCGACGCGGGCGCCGGAGGCCGTGAGATCGGCGAACATGGCCTCCAGGTGCCCGGCCACCTCCGCGGCGTCGAAACGCGGCCTCATCAGGTCGTTGACGCCCGCGACGACGGTGACCAGATGGGGGCGCAGGGCCAGGGCAGGCGCGAGTTGCTCGGCCCGCACCTCCCCGGCGAGCCGCCCGCGCACCGCGAGGTTGGCGTACGTGACCTCCGGGTCCACGGCCGTGAGCCGCTCGGCGAGCCGGTCGGCCCAGCCGCGCGGGTGGGCGGGGTCGCCGTCGCCGAGCCCTTCTGTCTGGCTGTCGCCGAGTGCGACGTAACGCAGGCGCTCACCGTCAGGCACGGGCCACCTCCGGGCTCGCGAGGGCCGGCGCGGCCCCCTCCCGTGGCGTGGCGGCGCTCCTCTCCCGCAGGATCGCCGCGGTGCGCAGGCACCAGTCGCGGTTGCCCTCCTCGAACGCGAGACCCCGCAGGCAGGTGAGGTACGGCCCGACGCGCCGGCCCGTACGGAGGAACTCCTCTTCGTTCAGCCCGCCGCGCATCTTCCGCAGAATGCGCCGGAACAGGTCGATCTTGGCCTCGGCCACGGCGGCCCGCTCCTCGACCTGCGTGATCAGCGACGCGGCGTCGACGTGGTCGGCGGCCTGCACCTTGACGAGCAGGTCGTCGCGGACGAACGACGGCTTCGACGCGGCCGACGCGAATCGCTCCAGCTCGGCGAGCCCGGCGTCGGTGACGTGGAAGAGCCGCTTGGTGGGCCGGGTCTCCTGGACGACCTGCCGCCCCGCGACGAGTCCTTCCCGCTCCAGCTTCGCCAGCTCGGCGTAGAGCTGCTGGGGCAGGGCGTGCCAGAAGTTCGCCACGCCGAGGTCGAACGCCTTGGCGAGCTGGTAACCGCTGAGCTCTCCGTCGAGCAGCGCCGCCAGGACGGCGTGCCGTAGGGCCATCGAACCGCTCCCTCTGTTCCTTGGATAGTCAAGAATATGACTATTCAAGGAAATGAGCATCGGGGGCGTCGACGTCGTACGGCGGGGCGAGGGCTACGGCGGCGGACGCCGGTCGGTGTCCGATGAGGACGTCCGCTGGCCGAAGGCGCGGCGCGCGTCGTCGAGAAGGCCGGTCAGGTGCGGCACTCCGGCCGCGTCGAGCCCGCCGCGCAGCATCGCCTCCTGCGCTTCCCGCGCCGCCGCCTCGGCCCGCCGTACGGCCTTCAGAACGGCCTCGGCCAGCGCGCGGCTGTCGAGCCCGCGCATGCTGAGCGGGTGGATGTCGAGGGCGCGGAGCGTGCCGACCGCGTCGACGGTCGCCGTGATCCGGCCCTCGTCGGCCCGGCCCACGTGCTCCCGCGTGCTCCATTCGGCCGCGAGTTCGTCCATCCACGCGGCCGCCGCCGACAGCCGTTCCATGCGGGCCCGGAGATCACGCATCTCGTCCACGATCACTCCTCCCGCAGCAGGGCCCGGACGTACGGGGCGAGCGGGTCGCCCGGCGGCGGCTCCTCCGCGAAGTCCGCCATGGCCCGGGCCAGCATTTCGCCCGTCGCGGCCCGCGCCGCGCCGATCGCGGCCAGGATCGCCGCGGACATCGCCTCGTGGTCGAGATCGCGCATCGCCCGCGGGTCGATCCTCAGCCCGAGCAGGTCGCCCGTTCCCGAGACCCGGGCCGCCACGGCGCCCGTGGCGTCGGTCCCCTCGGCCACCTCCTCGCCCAGCCCGCGCAGCAGGCCGGCGAGCGCGTCGACGCGGCCCTGGACCTCACGCACCAGCCCGGCGACGTCGCCTTCCCCGCCCTCGTTGAAGGCGGCCGTGTTCCTCATCGGCCCTCCTCCTCGCCCGCCGGCTGCCAGTAGTCCCGGATGTGCGCGGGATCGGCCACGGCGGGGGTCAGTGTGAGCTCGCGGTGGCCCCGCGCGGGGTCGCCCTGCTCGAAGAATGCGGCCCGCACGTCGTTGAGCTTCTGCTCGACCTTGTTGAGGTCGCCCTCGCAGGCCATGTAGACGTCGGCGAACTGCTTGACGAGGTTGCCCAGCGCGCTGGCGAAGACGCCCACCTGCGATATCAGCGCGACCCGTCCGGCCGGGTGGCCGCTCATCGCCGCCAGCGTGCGGAGGATCGGCGCAGAGGCCGCGTAGAGGCCGAACACCGACAGGTCGTACTCCAGGACCTCCTTGAACTGGTTCTGCATCGCGCCGCTCATCTCACCGGTGACGCGCTGGAGACTGTCGAACAGGATCGTGGTGTTGAAGCGGACGCGCCGCGCGAGCAGGTCGGCCGCCTGGCCCTTCCAGTTCGGGCCGACGTCCTGGAAGTAGGAGAACCAGATGTCGGACCTGCCGCTCTCCAGCCGGCCTCCCATCTCCTTCCACAGCTCACGCCGGTCGTAGAAGAGGAACGGATTGCCGAGGTTCAGCGTGGCCGCCACGTCCAGGGCGAGGGCCGCGCCCCCCAGCCCTGACATCGCCATCGCCATGCGCGTCTGCTGCCGTAGCGGGTGCAGCCCTTTGACCAGGTTGCGGAAGAAGCCGGGATCGGTGCGGGTGGCGGTGGAAGCGGCGGCTCCGCCGGCCTGCGGCACGTGTACGGTCCGCTGGAGGTTGCCGCCCGCGTCCGTGACGTACAGCGTCCCGGAACCCGGGGCGGGCCGGCCGGGAACGAGCAGGTTCGGCTCGCCAGGCGTGGTCGACATGCGGATCCTCTCAGCGATGCGTCTGCTGTACGGCCGTCCGGCTGGCCTTGTCCGCGGCCACGTAGTTGCCGGCGGCCCTGACCAACGTCTCGCCGTCCCCGCGCAGGGCGTCGCCGAGGATGCCGGCCGCGCCCGACCAGGTGTCGGAGACGGTGTTGAACCGGTGGACGAAGGCGAGCCCGACGATGGGGACCCCGGCGAGCGGAGCGAGGTTCCAACCCTGGAACCGGGGAGTGGCGTCCTTCACCCGCAGGACGCCCTCCGCGGAGTCGCCCATCGTCGCGGCGAACTTCCTGATGAAGCCGACGGCGACCTCGTAGCCGGTCAGGCCGGAGGAGCCGCCGTCGGGCGACGGCGTCGCCGCCGGGGTCCCGGAGGGCGCTCCCCGCGCCCGAATCGAGTCCGGCAGGCATGGACCGGCCGGGCACGCGGGCGTGTGCGGGCATGGGCTCACCACAGGGGTCACCACGGGGCTCACGACGGGGCTCGCCGAAGGGGTCGCCGTCGGAGCGGCGGAGGGGGCGGGGGCTCCGGGCGTCTCGAATGGCCCGCCGGAGGGGATTGCGCCGTACGACACGTGATCTTCCCTATCACCGGGCTCCGGAGTCCGGCTATCCGCGGGAGTGACGTTTCCGCAGGTGGAAAGCGGAAATTCGGGCCCTGTTCACTGACATGTAACGGCTAGTGCGCAAATGCCGTTAAGCCCACCTTTGATGCGTTAGCGTGCCGGTGTTCCGGAAACTTCGGAAATAGGGGGCTTAGATGGCAGGCAGCGGATTCGACGATTTCGACGTGGAGCAGTTCACCCGGCGGGCCGACGCCAGGATCGCGGCCGTCGAACGGCTCCAGGTGACCCTCGCCTCGCTCGTCGGCCGTGCCTCGGACGAGAGCGGCCTGGTCGAGGTGGAGTGCACCAGCCAGGGGCTGAGCGAGCTGGAGCTTCACCCCAAGGCGATGCGGCTGAGCTCGGGCGAGCTGGCCGAGCGGATCAAGGAGACGGTGCGCGCCGCCTCCGACGACCTGTACCGGCAGATGAACCAGGCCATGGCCGAGGCGCTCGGGCAGGAAGGCGACCAGACGAGGTTCCTGAACGATCCCGAGGCCGTGCTCGCCCAGGTGAAGGAGGCGGAGGCCGCCTTCGACAGGACCGCGGAGGACGTGCTGGGCGAGCTCGACCGGATCAGCCGCAGGCTGGACCTCTGACCGGCGGGCCCTGGCCCGGTGAACGCCGGTGGACGGCGCGTCAGCCGATGCGGTCGGGGCTGGTCGTGCTCGTCACCCGCCAGGGATCCGGCTCGGGGTCGTAGATCTCCCGCTCGCGTTCGTCCTGCCCGTTCGTCCCGGCGCCGGCCGCTCCTGGCGCGTAGGGCAGGAAGGACGAGCCCGGCCCGCCCTGGCCGGCCCGGTAGCCGCCCAGGAGGCCCCCGGCGTCCCCGGCGGCACCGCCGACCCCGTAGCCGGAGCGCGCCCCGCCGTACACGCCGATCACGCCGCCCGGTGGCAGCGTGCCGGTGGGGCCGACCGTCGGCATGGGCATCCGCGGGTCAGGGTGGCCGGTCAGCGGGTTGGGGGCGGTGCCCGTGGGGGTCGTGGCGCCGGGCAGGGGATGGGTGGTCGCCAGATCCGTCGAACCGCCGCCGATCACGGCGGGAGCCGTGCCCGACCCGTCGCCCGACCCGCCCGGCTGTCCCGCGCCGGGCTGCTGTCCCGCCCCCGGCGGAAGGCCCGTTCCCGGGTCACCGGCGCCGCCGCCCGCACCGCCGTCGCCCTGGTCGCCTTCTGAGCCCGAACCGCCGCCAGAACCGCCCGCGCCGCCGGAGCCGCCACTGGAGCCACCACCGGTGCCGCCCGAGCCGTCGCCGCCGGATCCCGAGCCACCGGACCCGCCCGAGCCCGAGCCGGCCGTGCCGTCACCGTACGAGCCGCCGCGCCATACGCCGTCGGAGGTCGTGGTGGGCGCGCCCGTCCCGCCCACGGTGACGCGGGGAGCGTCCACCAGGTCGATGCTCAGCGGCTGTACGGCGGGCAGTTGGAAGGCGAGCCCTTCCGCGAAGACGTTGTTGGCCTCCTGGATCCGCTGGTTGAGCCTGCGGAAGTGTTCCCTCGCCGGTTCGTGCTCGTTGGGGTAGGGCGCGGGGCCGGGAGACGGGGAAGGCGTGGGGAGGCTCCGGGACGAGGCGGAGGACGAGGACGATGGAGGTGGGTAAGGGGAGGGCGTGGGGGAGGGGCTCCCGCTCCGGCCGCCGCCCGCGCCGTCGTCAGAGCCGCCCGGGGCGGCGGGGAAGTTCGTCTTCGCGGCGCTGACCACGTCGGCGTACCGGGCCATCGCCTCCCCGCTGTCGGTCATGGCGTCGCCCAGCGCGCCCGCCGTGGCGTAGAAAGCGCGGAGGGCGGTCTGCACCTGCTCGGCCGCGGGGCCGCGCCAGGCGGAGGCCAGTTCCCTGGCGGTCCTGCTCAGGGCCGCCTGGATGCCGGTCTCGCCGCCCTTCCCGCCCACCAGGCCGGCGGCGTCGGTGAACGCCCGGCCGGCTCGGCGCATGGCGTCGGGGCTCGCGGCGTCGAGCTTCTGCTTGATCTGCTCCCGGGTGAGGTTGCCCGGGTCGAGCCCGTCGAGGCTCACGTATATCTTGATCGGCTCCCAGCCGGCTTCGGCCCCCATCGCGATCTTTCCCCTTGCCCTCGGCAGCTCACGCGCTGCTGCTCGTGTGGCCCTTTTCGTAGTTGACGACGGCCTGCTCCACCGCGATCACCATCGCCTCGATGCGGTCGATCAGCAGTTGGTACTTGCCGCCGAGCACCTCGTGGGCCTGCTCGGCGTTCAGGCCGAAGTATTTCGCCGCCTCCCACGGGCCGGCCTCCGTGGGACCGACGTTGGTCAGTCCCTGCACCTCGCCCGCGGTCCCCGGGCCGCTCCAGGTGGCGCTCATGTTCGCGGGAGCGCGTCCGCGCAGGGTGCCGAGCTCGTCCCGGAGCCCCTTGAGGATCTGCCGGACCCGCGTGTGGTCGATGTACACCTCTTCCGTGCCCCCGCCGAGGCCCGGCCAGTTCTCCGGCAGCGCCAGCTTCGGCGGCGGCGATCCGTTGTCGGGCGCGTAGCTCACTGTCGTCCCCCTCCTCTGCTCAGACCTTGTCGATGCGGGGGGAGGTGGTCTGCTGGTCGCTGACGAAGAAGTCCTCGTCCTCCAGCAGCCAGGTGCCGCGCTCATGCTCCTGGCGCTCGCCGCCCCCACTCGCCCCGTGCGGAGCCATCGGGATCATCCCGCCGTTCGCGACGGCCCGTGACGCCGCCCCGTTGACGCCCACGCCCCCGGCTCCACCGCCCGGGCCCGCGACGCCGCCCGCGCCGCCGCCCGTGCCGTACGCGCCGCCGCCGTACCCGGTGCCGGGACCCGGCCCGGTCGCGCCGGTCAGGTCGCCGGGGAGGCCGGCCTGCGGGGTGTGGCCGGAGAGGCTGGTGCCGCCGAGCCCGGCGTCGTCCAGTCGCGTGCCGTTCGCGCCGTTCGGCATGGAGCCGTTCAGCCCTGGGGCGCCGGCGCCCCCGTTGACTCCGCCGTTCAGGCCGCCGTCGAGTCCGCTGCCGGGACCGGCGCCGCCAGGTCCCGTGCCGATCCCGCCGCCGGGGCCGTACGGGTCGCCGGCGCCGTCCCAGCCGGGGATGCCGCCGTCGCCGAGGCCGTTCTGGCCGGCGCCGAGGTCGCCGAGCGAGGCCGGGCTCTGCCAGCCCTTCACGTCCGTGGGGACCATGCCGCTCGGAAGGGTCGTCCCCGGGCCGGTCAGCGGGTTGAACGTCGGTGGCGGCATGTCGAACTTCGGCACGTCGGTGTCGAGCGACTCGGGGAAGAGCGCGTTGGCGGTCTGCGTCGCCTGCGCGAGCTTCTTGAGGTGCTCCTCGGCCGCCTTCATGTCCGCCTCCTCCTTCGACTCGCCGAAGAGGTTGAAGAAGGGGCCGTCGCCGAAGGCCGAGCCGATGGCGCCGGCCAGGCCGCCGACGATGAACCCGCCCACGCCGCCGATGACCGCGCCGGGGATGGCGCCGACGCCCGCGAAGGGAGACCCGACGATGGCGCCGCCGGCCGCGCCGACCGCCCCCGCCTCGACGGCCGCGTCGTACCAGTCGATGTCGCTCTTCGTGGGCTCGGGGACGTTCTCGCCCCGGAACTGGTTGAGTGAGCTGGCGTAGACGTCCAGTGCGGGCACCACGCCGCGCGCCGAGGGCGACCCCGCCTGCCCCCCGGAAGCGGAGGTGTCCACGATCGCGGTCATCACCGCGACCGTGGAGGCCCTGAGCCGGCGGAGTTGCTCCTTGACCTGCTTGGCGTCCTCACCCGTGGTCCAGTGCTTGTCGAGGGAGTCGAGGTGCCTGTCGAGCACCTCGACCACCGACTTGAGCTTGTCGTGCACGCTCCTGAACTCGCCCGACGCCGCTCTGATCAGCTCGGGGTCGGTCTTCTGCAGCGAGTCGCGCAGCGTCTCCAGCATGACGACGCCCGGATCGGACGCGTCGATCGCCGCCCTGATCGGCATCCTCCGCTCCGCCACGGCGCCTCCTCAACCACTCCGCGTACGACTAGACGTCCGTCACGCCGACGTGCCGCGCGCCCGCGTGCTCTCCGGCGTCGAGGTTCCTGATCGCCAGTTCGAGGCGTTCTGCGGCGATGCCGAGGGTGGTGGCGATCTCCGCGTAGACGGCGGTGACCGCGACCTCCGCGCTGGTCACGCTGGAGTGGAACCCCGAGGCGGCCTCCCAGAAGCCGCCGATCGCCTCACGCCGCATGACCAGGCGCTTCACCGCGCCGCCCTCGTGGAAGGCCACCGGTGGCGTCGTGCGCTTGGACGCGCCCGGCGCCAGCACTTCGAGCACCTCCTCGAAGTCCTTGCGCGCGTTCCTGAGCGCCTTCCGGCTTACCTCCACGCCACCGTCGCGAGCCATGCGTCACCCTCCGTTGACGCCGTGACGGGACCGGCGAAAGGAGCGCCGGCGCCGTCCGGCCGTACCGCTGGACTCCGGTCACTTCCCGTCGAACATGGCCGCGTTGATCCGCTCCACGTCCTGCATGTTCATGTTGGTGATGTTGATGTTCTTCGCCAGCACGGAGACGATGTCGGCCAGGCCCTTGGCCTCCTGCTGCCAGATCCGCCGGGTCTGGTCGTAGGCGTCCTTGGCGCCGCCCTGCCAGATGGCGGTCTTGGTGTTGAGCTTGTTCTCCAGGTTCTCCAACTCGGTGACCAACCGGTTGAAGGCGTTCTGGAACTCGGTCTCGCCAGAGTCGAGACCGCTGAAGTTGACCTTTGTGACGTCGAAGTCCACGATCGCGCTCTCCGTCCGTTCCTGGTGGTTGTCTCGGGCTCAGCGGCTGTACGAGGCGGGCGGGGCCTGGTTGATGAGCGCCTCGATCTTGTTGATCTCGGCGGTCGCCTGCGCGTTGAACTCGGCGTAGTTCTTGTTGTTCGCCCTGATGCTCTCCGCGAGGGTTTGCAGGCTGCCCAGGATGACGTCCATGCGCTCGTGCCATAGCAGGTGCACCTTGTTGAACGCGTGGTGCGACTCGCCCTGCCAGTGAACCCTGAGGTTCTCGCCCGCGCTGTCCAGGTAACGCTGGATGCCGCGGATGTTCTCGGCCGCGTCGCCGATCCAGGTGATCGCCTCGTCCAGGTCCTGCCGGCTGACTTGAGCCTGGCCCGCACCAGAGTGGGACATGGCCACCTCCACTGATCCTGTCGATTGCCCCCGACCAGGCGGGTCGGGTGATGACCCAAATGTCACAGTAATGGATCTGTGGACGCATTGTTGGGGCTGTCCGAGATTAAGATTCTGTCACGGCTCTTGTGGTTTTGTCAGGCGAGAGGTTAGGGCTTTTGTACGTTTTGTGCGCTTTGGGATGACTCGGGTGGCACATAGATGAAAATGCAATCAAATGGCCGGAGGGTGCTGTGACCGAAACGAGCGGAAGCTCGGCGAACCCTTTCGCCGGCCTCGCGATCCCGGGGGGAACGGGCGGCGCGGTGGACCCGCGCCTGATGGACCCCGAGTTCGAGATGCACTACGGCGAGGTCGGGAAGTTCGGCGACAAGGTGGCCGGCCAGGGGCAGTATCTGGCGGACACGGGCGGCCGGATCAAGAAGATCCACCTTCCGCCGCTGACCTTCAGCTTGATGGGCGGCGCGCTGAACGGCGTGCACAGCCAGGTGCGCGACCAGACGGCCGACGCCGTGGTGAAGGGCAAGGACGTCCTGGAGTCCTGCAAGGCGGCACTCGACCAGGCGATCAAGAACGCGAAGGAAGCCGAGAAGCAGAGCTCGGGCGGCACAGGGGACGGCGCGAACGGTCTGAAGGGGGGCGGGATCGGCCCCAAGGGCCTGGGAGGGCTCGGGGGGCTCGGCGGCGGTCTGCCCAAGGGCGGATCCGGCCTCGGCGGCGACTTCACGCTGCCGGAGGACGCGCTCGGCGCCAAGCCCGGCTCAGGTCTGGAGCAGCCGGACCTGCCCGGTACGGGCGGCCTGCCCGGCTCCGGCGAGAACGGCGGCCTGCCCGGCGCCGGTGGCCCTGACGGCGGCGGTCTCGGCGGCAACGGCCTGGACAAGGACGCCCTCGGCCGTACGAGCCTCGACGGCCTGGGGGGAAACGGGGCGAACGCCCTGGAGACGCCCAAGCTGAACGCCCCGGGCGACACCTCTCTGTCGGCGCACAACCCGAACCTGCCCACCATGCCCTCCACGCTGACAGCCCCGGCGACGCCCGGCATCGGCACCGCGGGCTACGGGCCGGGCGAGTACCCCACGGGGACGCGGTCCGTCACCGGCGGCTACGGCGCGGCGGGCTACGGTCCTGGGGCGTACGCCACGGGCGGGGGCACGGGGACCGGGGGCGCAGGCGCCGGCGGGATAGCCGGCATGCCGTACGCCCCGATGATGGGACCGGGGGCGGGCGACCAGAAGAGTGAGAACCCGCGGGGCGCCGCGGAGCCGGAGCCCGAGAGCACCTGGTTCGGCGACGTGGACGTGGCGCCTCCCGTCCTCGGGGCGCAGGAGGACGTCTAAGCCATGGTGAGCATCGGGAACGTCGAGATCTGGGACGCGCGCAACAACTTCATCGCCGGGGCGGGCCTCGCCGCCACGGCCTCGTACCTGGAGCCGAGCGCGCTGCCGCTCGCGGGGCTGCTGGCCACGATGATCGCCGACCCCGACGCCATGTCGCGGGGCGCGCGCGAGTGGCGCAACGAGGGAGGCGAGGGTGGTCAGGCCCCCGCCGACATCGGGCGGCTGCGTGAGGACCTCAGGGGACAGCTCGCCGCGCTGGAGTCGAACGGGCACCTCAAGGGCCGGATGATGACCACCATCAAGCAGAAGTTCGCCGAGCTGGACAAGGAGCTCGACGGACTCGACCGGGGCATGAAGGGCGTCGGCGCCAGCCTCGACTCCGCCGCGCAGCTCTTCACGGCGGCGAGTCTCATCTCGCTGGCGATGGGCGGGACCGCGCTCACGCTGGCGAACGTCAGCGCCGTCGCCAAGGGGCACCCGGCCGCGCTGGCCACGGTCCAGCCCACCGTCATCGCCATCATGGCCTCCCTGTCGAGGACGGCGCAGCGCGTGTTCGCGATCCTGGCGAAGCTGAACTGGAAGGTCGCCGCCATCTTCACGGGCGTCGCCTACATGGCCGGCGGCGCCCAGCGGAAGTTCCCCGGCATGCAGGCCGTCACCATGCAGGCGCCCGACTTCACCAAGGCCAAGGTGGCCTTCGACCCGGCCACCGGAGGTCTCACAGAACCCCTTCCCGACATGAACGACATGCCGAAGACGCCGTCCTTCCTGCCTCCGATCGGCATCTGATGGGGTGGGCGGCGAGCGCGTTCGAGCGGCGGCTCGGGGCGGCGTACGACGCGGGCGACCTCGCGGTCTGCCTGACCATGCTCAGGGACACCGAGCTGGCGCTGCCCCTGCCGCCCCACGGCGACCCCGCCTGGGTGAAGATCACCGCGCCGGACCGGGTGTGGCTGCCCGCCTACACCTCCTTCGAGGCAATGACGGCGGCCACGGGCCTGTCACACGGCCGGGTCACCTCGCTGGCGGAACTGGCCGCCGGCTGGCCCGACCCGCGCTGGGGCCTCGCCGTCAACGCCGGCCTGCCGGTGCGCTTCCTGCTCGAACCGGGGACCGTCGCCAGGCTGGCGGTCCCCACGCTCGCGCAGGACCACGCGGCGGAGCCCGAGCAGGCGCTGCCTGTCGTGCAGAAGCCGCTGGCGCAGGGAGACCTGCGCGCCCACCTCGGCGAGGGGGAGCCGCGCGTCTCCGGCTACTGCCACCACGCGCTCGACGTGGCGCACGTGGCGACGCCCGCCGTGCTCCTCGACGTGCTGGGCCGCGGGGCCGACGAGGGGCTGCTCACCGGTGACGGCTCGGTGTTCCTGCTGCGCTGGCGCACGGTCGGGCTCAACCTCTACCGCACGCCGTACGGCGGGACCGACGAGGCGGGCATGGCGGCGATGGCCGGCTGGGTCGTCGAGGAGCCGCCGTTCACCGGCATGGGCCTCGCCCCCAACCCCGACCACCCGGTCCGCGAGTACAAGGTGGACGCCGTACGGCTGCCGCACGGCTCGGAGATCGTCGAGCTGACCACGGCGGGGACCGAGATCGTGCGAGCGGTCTACGACGGCGACCTCGGCCGCTGGGGGCGGGGAGGGCCCGCCGCCGACGCCCTGAGCGCCTATCGTGCGCGCTGGCGGGGCGCCGAATACCCGGCCAACCCCGATCCCGGGCACGACGGGCTGCTGATCCGGCTGCTGCGCGACGAGCCCGCCGACGGGTTCGAGGAGCGTGCCCCCGGCCGTTTCGTACGGCCCGTTCCCGCCGCAGAGTGCGAGGCCGTCTTCCACGTCACCCGCAGGTGCGAGTGGCGCGGCGCCCCCTGTCTCGTACGCGAGGAGCGGGCGGGAGAGCCGCTGCTGGAGTACGTCGGCGGGCTGCTGCCGGTCGCGCGGGCGCTGGGCATGGAACGGATCGAGCGGGGCGTCCACCGGCGGTGGGTGGCGCGTGCCGAGACCGGCGAGCCGCGCGAGCACGCCGAACTCCTCGATCTGGGGCTTTCGCCGCGGCCTGCCGTATCTCACTAGCCGGATGCGCGATCACGGTGTGATAATCCCGAATATTGGACAGAGATCATCATCGGTGTGAACGCGGTCGAACGGGGTGGTGAACACGACCGGGGGACAGACGCCTGACACCGCAGGGATGCGGGCGTACGCCGAGGAGCTGCTGGCCGCGTTCACGCGCATGCAGGAGGAGGCGCCCGCGCTGCACGAGAAGGCGCGCGCGGTGCAGGTGACGGAGAAGTCGCGTGACGGGCTGGTGGCGGCCACGGTCGGCGCGAACGGCGAGTTGATCAGGCTGGATCTCGACCCGCGTGTCTACCGGCGGCAGGACGCGCGCGGACTGGCCGACACGATCACACGGACAATCCACGCCGCCGTGGCGAAGGCGCAGGAGCGCGTCGTCGAGATCTTCGCGCCGATCGTCCCAGCCGACCAGATGAGGGCGCACATCGAGGGGGACCTCGACGCCGTGCTGGAACAGATGTCGATGCGGTTGCCGAAGCCGCCACCGGGGGAGAGATGAGCGACCTTTTCGAAGTGAACTATGTCGACATCCGCCCGCAGCAGCTCGCGAAGGGCCTGTCCCAGTGGCACGCCGCCTCGTCGGGCACGGAAAGCGCCTATCTCGCCGGCCTGCGGGAGATCCGGCGGCTCAACGCCGCCGAGCCGTGGGGACACGACACGGCCGGTGCCGCCTTCCGCACCGCCTACACCGAGGGCGACGGGCCGGAGAAGCTGATGGACCGTGGCACGGAGCTCGTCGGCAAGGTGGTCGAGCTGGGTCCGACCGTACGGCGCAGCGCGGAGAACGCCCGCGGCATGGACGCCGAACGGGCCAGGGAGGTGCACGAGATCCTCCGAAGGGTCTGACAGATGAGCCACTCCGCTCCGTCGGGTGTGAACCCGAACACGACGAACACCCAGGCCAACCCGTCCGTGGGCGACGAGCTGCCCGCGTTCGCCGACGGCGGCGGCTCGGTCGCCGACGTCACGCCCATCTGGGGCGAGTCGCTGCCCGCGTGGGCCGACGACCTCATCGCCCTGCTCACGGCGGGCCAGACATGGCCCGAGGCGAGCGAGAGCCGGCTGTGGGAGCTGGCCAGGGCGCACCGGGCCGCGACCGTCAGCCTGCTGCAGTCGATCGACCCGATGGGAACGGCGGCCGTCGCCGTGCTCAACGGGATGCAGGGCCCGTCGATGACGGCTTTCCTCGACCGGCTCGGCGAGCACTACTCCGAGCGGTCCGGGCTGCTCGGCGTGGCGGACAACCACTTCGCGTACGCCGTGCAGGCGGACAACTTCGCCCGTGGCACGCAGCATTCGAAGCTGTCGATCAACGTGGTCTTCCTGATCGCGCTGACCTCGATGTTCATCGCGCTCGTCGCCGCCTTCTACTCGGCCGGCGCCTCCACCAGGTTCATCGGGCCCATCGCCGCCCGCGCCCGGGCCGAGACGATGAGGATCCTCGAACGGCTCGCCGTCCTCGCCGGACGCTCCGCGTCCACCCGGGGGCTCGCGCGGGGGACCGCGCTGGCCTCGGCCAAGGCGGGCCTGCTCAGCCGCGTTCTCGCCAACCCCCTCGGCAGGGAGCTCGTCGAGGAGATCGGCGAGGAGGTCGCGGGCGACGGCATCGCCCAGCGTCAGCAGCGGAACATGGGCACCCGCGACGGCTGGGACTGGAGGCAGACGGGCGCCGTCGCCGTGGGCGCGGCGGGCGGCGCGGCCGTGGGCCTGCGGGCCGCGCGGCCCGTGAGCAACCTGGTCAACAGGACGCCCCTGCTCAGGAGGCTGAACACCGACGCGCCAGGCGTCGGCAACGCGTTCAAGCGATTCCCCGGCAGGGCGCTGACGACGGGCCTGACCAACGTCATCGCCTCCCCGGCCGGCAGCGTCCTCGGCAACGGGCTCGTGTACGGCCAGTGGGAGATGCCGGGCGCGGACTCGCTGCTGGGGGCCGCGCTCGGCGGCGCGGGCCGCACGAACACGATCAGCCCGTTCAACCCCGACGTCCTCCAGGCGGTCGCCAGCCCGCGTACGGCCCTGGCGGAGGCGTACGACACGAGCGTGCGCACCGACCTGATCCGCGCGTTCTCCGATCCCACAGCGGGACAGCCAGCGGGCGGCGGCCCGGCCGCGGGCAACGGCGGGCCCACGGTCTCGGGCGGCACGGGCAACGGCGGGCCCACGGTCTCGGGCGGCACGAGCACCGCGTCCGTCGTGGCGCCGCCCTCCACAGGCCCGCTCTCCACAGGCCCGGCCGCCGCGTCCAGCGGTTCCGCCCCGGCGTCGGCCGCCACCACGTCGTCCCCCGCGCAGTCCGGTGGAAGCACCGCCAACCCCGGCGCGTCCGGTACTTCCGGCGTCGCGAACACGAGCAACGCCGCAGGCGCGGCCGGTGCCGCAACCGCGACCGGCACGTCCGGGGCCGCGAACGCGTCCGGCGCCTCCGGAACGTCCGGTACGAGCACCGCCGGCCCCGGCACGTCCAGTGCCGCGAGTGCGGGCAACGCCACCAGCGCGGCCGGTTCCGCGAACACGGGGAACGTCGCCGGCGCGGCCAGTGCCGGGAACGCGTCTGGCGGGGGGAATGCGGGTGGCGTCGCTAACGGGGGCACCGGTGCCGCGCCGGTCTCCGGCACGGCCAACGCCGCGGCGCCGGGCCCGGCGGCCGCCGCTCCGGCGCCGGTGACTGCGCCCGGTGCGCAGGCGGCGTCGAGTGCGCAGGGCGCGTCGAGTGCGGCCGGTTCCGCGAACGCGTCCAGCGCGTCCGCCGCCACGCCGTCCGCTGCCGGGCCGGCCCCGGCCGCGTCGTCCGCCATCTCGTCCGCCGCGTCGCCGCAGGCGTCGGCGCGTACGGCGGTCTCCGGCGCGCTGGGCGCGATCGCGCCCGACGCGGTCGTCCTGCCCGACGGCCGGGGCGCCAGGCTGACCGGTCCTGACGGAAGGCCGGTCGAGCTCTCGGGCGACGACATGGCGGAGATCGCCGATCGGCTCGCGGCGCGTGCCGCCGAGGGCGTGGACGCGCACCGGCTCCACGCGGAGGCGGCTGCCCTTCTGGGGGCCAGGATCGCGGAGGAGAGCCTGGGCCTCCCGGCGGAGGGAGCCTTCGACGCGCTCGCCCGGCTCGCCGACACGACGCCGGACGCCCGCGCCGCCGCCATGGAGGTGGCGGGCGAGGTGCTGGAGGACAACCCGCGCGGCTGGCGGCCCGACCGGCTGAGCGCCGCGGGGACCGGGCTGGTGGAGGAGGTGGCGGTCCGGCCGCACGGGCCAGACCACGCTCTTCGCGTCGGCCGTTCCACCGAGACCGCCGCCGAGATCGTCCGCCGCGCCGAGAGCCTCGCCGCGGGGACGGTCGCGCCGACGTCAGGGGCGGCCAACCCGGCGGCGGGAGGTCCTCCGACGTCCACGACGCCGTCCGCCCCGGGATCCACCCCACGACCAGCCACCCGGCCGGGACCTCGTACGACCCGCGGGCATGGCACGGTGACGGCCCAGCGGATCGACAGGAGCCTGTTCGTGGCCGACGGCAGGCCGCCGCACCTGGCCGACCTGTCGCCGGAAGAGGCGGTGCGGGGCTTCCTGTCGTTGCACGCGTCCGTGCTCGGTCCCGACGTGACGGAGCTCAGCCTGGCAGGCGAGCGGATGGTCGTCGCCGACACGGGCCAGTTCGGCTCCCAGCATTTCCGGTTCGAGATCGGACGGGTGCGCGGCGGCCGGCCCGCCAGGACCAGGGTGCGGGAGGGCACGGCCCGCCGCCCTCACGTCGTACGGCTGGCGCCGCGCCTGGCGAACGACGTCCTGCGCCGGGTCTGGCTGCACGAGATCAGCGACGTCTTCCAGCGGCTTTCCGGCCCCCGGCAGGGGTCGATCCGCTCCTTCCTGCGCCGTACGGCGAAGCCGGACCCCGCGGCCTGCCTGACGGCCCGCTACCGGGAGCACGCCCTGCTGGATCGGGACTGGCAGGCCGCCCCGGAGGCGGAACGGCCCGCGATCAGGCACGAGATCGAGCAGTTGGGGCGCGAGATCGAGCGACTGGGGCACGTCGCCCCCACGCCCCCATGGACGGCCGTCCTGCCGCGGACCGCCGTCTCCGCGGTCGCGCCAGGCCCGGCGACCCCGAACACCACGACCACCAACACGACGACACAGAGCACGACGGCCCAGAGCGCGCCGGATCCGGTGGCGGATCTGCTCGTGCCGGTCCGCACCCAGCGCGAGACGCTGGCGAACGCGGCCGGCGAGCTGAGAACGGCCGCCAGTGAGAAGGACAAGAGCCTGAGGCAGGCCCTGACCGACGCGCACAAGGCCAAGAGCGCCGCCGCCAAGACGGCGCGTGAGAAGGATCTCGCCGCCGCGGAGCGCCGCCGCAAGATCCTGGCGGACGCCGACGTGCACCGGAGCACGGCCGAGCGCGCGGGCCTGAGCAAGGAGGCCTACGAGCGGGCGGCGACGCGGGCCGCCGAGGCGAGCGAGGCGTACGAGAAGCTGGAGAACGCGCTCAACGCTCTCCCGCCGGGCCGGCCAGGCCCGCTGCCCGCGCAGGTCGCCCAGCTGGCCAGGGACGCGGAGGCGGCCCACACCGCGTACACGAAGGCGGTCGCGGACGCCGTGCCGTCGTCCGAGGTCCTGCCGGAGGCCACGCCGGCGGGCCGGCTGCCCCACCTCGAACGGCTCACGCGGGTCGTCAACGACATGCTCGAACGGGCGGGAGTCGACCAGCGCTACGCGCCGGACGAGCTGTCGCACGTGTTGCGCTCGAACTTCAGGTGGCTGGTGTCGCCGGATGGCATGCTGCTGCGGGTGGGCCGCGGCACGCGGGGTGAGCTGCGGCTGCGGCTGAAGGTCACGGACCTGGTCGAGGTCTTCGGCGAGCCGGTGCGCCACTCGCAGTCGATGCTCGGCCAGTTGCCGCAGGGCGGCCGCTCGGCGTCCGCCACCGCCAACCGCTCGCTCAGGCTGGCGCCGAGGCTCGACCTCAACGCGTTGACCGCTCCGTGGCAGAACCGCCACTGGCTCGCCGCGCTGATGAGGTTCGGCGTGTTCAACGGCGGCTTCACGGTGGGCAGGAGCGAGTCGATCAACGGCGGGGCGGCCGAGTTCGCGCTGGCAGGCGCGGTGCAGGACAACGCGGGCGAGGCGCTGGTGTTCGACGGGCTCGCCTCGGCGGAGGTGGAGTTGCGCACCGCGACCGGCACCGATCGGGCGCGGGTGGACGGCGGGACGAGCGGCGACGCGCGGAGCCTGCGGCTGTACCTGCCGCACACGCACGCGCAGCGGGAGCCGGCCGAGGTCACCCGGCTGCCGAAGAGCCAGTGGCAGCGCACGCCGTTCCCCGAGCACTCGGTCACCGGCCTGACCGGGCTGCAGGACCTCGCCGAGCGCACCGCGCGGAGGGCCGGCAGGGCCGCGATCGGCGGCATGACGCGCGACCAGATCTTCACGATCCTGACGAAGGAGCTGCCGGCCCGTCTCGGCGAGGCGATCAACGATCCCGGCGGGCTGCACCGCCCGATCACGGCGAACGGGCGGGTGATCGGCTACGTGCGGATCGAGACCACGGTCGTGCCGGAGACGGCACGGCCGGTCGGCGCCCCGAGCGTCAAGCACCGCCTGGAACGGCTGCGCGTCGGCTTCTCCGGCGCGTCGGGTTCCCGCTCCGCCGGCCGGTCCAGGGGGGTCGCGGGCACCGCGGGCGGGAAGCTCCCCATCGGCGACCAGGGACTGCTCGGCGACTTCGGGCTCGACGGTTATTCGGCCGCCACTCCGCGGCTCACCTTGGGGATCGGCCGTTCCTGGTCGCGGTCGCGGTCGATGAGCGCGGGCGGGACCGCCATCCGGCCGAGCGTGCAGCGCTGGGCGGGCCACACCCAGGCGTACGCGCTGGAGCTCGAACACATGGTCACCGTGCATCTGAACAGCGAGGACGCTCCGCTCGCCCCCGTTCTCGGCACCGGCGCCGGCCTGTTCCGCATGCCGGAGTCGCAGGCCTACCGGTACGGCCTTCCCGTCGACCGGTCGGCCCTGCGGAAGGACGGCAGGCTCAGGGACGACCCGAAGCCCGGCGCGCCGAAGGGCCGGCTGCCCGAGCTGCCCGGCTGGGCACGCGAGTCGGGAGCGGGGCCGGGCCTCGTCCAGGCGAGCGACCGGCAGGACAGCGTCCGCACCTTGGACGAGGTGCGTGCGAAGGTCGTGGCGGCGCTGCGCGAGCAGGGTCTGCTGCCGGACGAGAACGGCGGCCTGTCCCGCGACCCGCTGGCCCGGGCGAGCCAGATCGCCAACATGATCGAGGTGGCCGCGCAGTTCTCCCCTGCCCGGCTGCAGACCGGGTACGACCAGGCCAGGCAGGACGGCATCGTGATCGACCTGGTGAGCCAGGGCATCGGCCGGCCCAGCAGGCATCACACGCTGCGGATCCGGTTGCGGCAGTCGGGCGGGGAGGAGTTCCTTGGCACCAGCGCCGCCGACGTCGTGGCCGACCTAGACATCTCGTCGGAGACCTCCGGCCGGTCGGTCAGCCGGTCGGCCGGCCGGTCCCGCGACCTCGGCGTGGGCCTCGGCCTGGAGGCGAAACCGGGTGAGAACGGCCTGACCGGCGGCGGCTCGGGGTTGCACGCCAACAGGGGGCGCACGGCGGGCACGACCCTCAACGACACGGTCAACCACGTCACCCTGATCGAGGGCACCTCTCCCGCGGCGGTCTTCGAGGTCCCGCACACGCTCACCGTGGAACTCGTCGAGGGCGGCGGGAAGCCCAGGACGCTGGCCGAGTCCGACGGCATGTGGATGCGGGTGCTGCTGCCCGCCGACCTGCTGCCCGAGCGGCGGGCGGAGCCCTCGCCCGCCCACCCGACGTCGAGAGAGGCGCTGAGCCTCGCCACCCTGCTGCACGTGGACGGGAGCGGCGTGCTCGACGCCCTCGGCTCGGTGCTGCCGAAGGCGATGCGGCCGGGCACGATGTCCTACCACCACCTCGCCGAGGCGTTCAACATGCGCGCCCTCATCTCCCACCCGGAATGGCTGGTCGCCGACACCGCCACGCGCGGCACGGCGTACGGCACGGCCGCGGCCGTGCGCCAGCGCGGCCTGCGCACGCACCGGGCGTCGGCGTGGATCACAGCCCAGCCGGGCGAGTCGACGTTCCTCACCGCGGCCGATCTGGTGATCGGCGACATCAACTTCACGATGGGCGCGCACTCCACGCGGATGGAGACGCGGCGCGGGCGGTCCGTGGACGCCTCGACCGGCGTGGCCGAGGACCTGCCAGGCCCGTTCGGAGGCACGCAGGGGGGCAGCCTGTCGGGGGCGGGGAGCAGGGCGTCCGCGATCACCGACACGGCGATCTGGGGCAGGGAACGCCTGGCCATCGACACCGGCAAGCACTACGTGTTCGCCATGGAGGCCGACATCACGGTCTCCGGCGACGAACAGGGAAGCCGCCAGGCCCGCGCCGACGTGCCCGGCAGGACGGTCGTCTACTCCCTGCCCGAGCGCGACGCCCTCACCCTGTACGGCAGCGGCGAGATCAAGCTCCCGCTCGGCCAGGTGGCCGACGCGGTGACGCGGCTGCTCGACGGCAACCTGGAGCTCGACCCGCGTACGGCAGTCCCGATGGTCCGCAGATACCTGGCCGACAGGGCGCTGGCGCGCAGGGCCGGTCATCCCCGGCCCGACCTGGAGAAGCAGCATCCTCGCGCCGTGCTCGCGGAACGACTGGCCGCTGACTTCCCCATGGGCCGCGCCGCCGGGCTCAGGCAGCTGCAGGACAGGCTCCCGGACCTCGCGGTCCGGGTGGACGTCCCCGACCTGTACGTCGACTCCCTCGGCGAGAGCACCCTGAAGTCGGCCGTGCTCACGACCCAGGACGGCACCCGGACCCGGCTGATCGACGAGGTGCTCGGCCAGATCGGCAGGGTGGCGCCGGGCGCGCTGAAACGCGACCCGGTCCTGCTGCGCAGCCTGTTCGGCGACCTGGCGGGCAAACGCTGGTGGGGCAAGATCGACGACATGACCGGGCCGGCCGGATTCGTCAAGACGTACTCGCTCAGGATCGGCCCGCAGCTCACCGAGGACGTGACGCTGAGGATCACGGCGGAGCTCCACGGCGACCAGGCGACGTACGGCGGCGGCGTCCACGACTTCGGCCAGATCCTGCAGGACTACACCTATCTCCAGCAGGAGGCCGCCGAGTCCTCCGGTAAGACGTTCGGCGGCGGCGCGAACGCCGGAGCGGGACTTCCGGACGGCAGCGGCGGCTTCGCGGTCGCCACCGACCGCTCGCACACCGGCACGGCCACCGTCGGCACCCAGCGGACCCGCATCCAGCGTCATGCCGCGTTCCGCGGCGGGCAGCTCATCGAGCATCCGGTGACCATCAGGATCGAGGTCGAGCGGTCGTCCGGCCGCCTGCGCGGCGCCGTCGCCAGGACCACCGGCGTCCCCAGGACCAGCCAGGTCACGCTGGGGGGCGCCATGGTGCGGGTGCTGCCCGACGGCATGGTGGCGAAGGCGGGCACGGTTCCCGCGCCGCCGCCGGCCCGGCCCGACATACGGCGGGTCACGCCGCCGGACGTCTTCACGACCGTGGGGCTCAGGGCCGACGGGCTGCTGCAGGCGGTGTTCGGCCGGCTCTCCAGGCCGGACCTCCTCGGCGGGGCCGCGGCGATGGAGCACTACGCGGAACTGGCCAAGACCCTGACGGGCAACGGGGCGGCGACCCGGCTGGAGTGGATGACCGGCCCCGCCGGGCACCGGCTCGTCCGGCTGCCGATGCCGGGCAGCCCCGGGCAGGTGGTGGACGTCCGGGTGCGCGCCGTCCTCTCCGAGCCCGACCCGGTGGCCGTGAACCTGAACGACACGGAACTCGGCCAGGTGGACCGCGAACAGAACATGGCGAGCGCGTCCACCGACCGGGGACACATGCTGCCGCTCGGCCGCTCTTACAGCGGCGGGGCCGCCGCGGGCGCCGGCGGCGACATCGGCGTGGGCGACCAGACCACGCAGTCGAGCTCGGGCGGCGGCGGCAACCGCGACGAGACCAGCGTGTTCCAGAAGGGCACGGCGGCCCTGGTGCGGCTGCGGGTCGACTTCGACCTCCGGTTCGAGGTGCGCGAGGTGGCGCCCAACGGCGCGGAGACGCTGCTGCGGACGGCCGAGATCGCCCGCGGCGCGACCGGCACGGCCCACCTGGTCATGTTCCAGCACGCGCTGGAGGAGATGCTGGCCCGCCGCGACGCCGCTCCCGCCCGCCCGACGTGGGACTTCGGGCGGCCGCGGCACGCGGCGCCCGGGATGTTCTTCTCCCACGACGCCGTGCTCGGGATGGCCTCCCAGCGCCCGTCGTACGACCCGGCGGCGCCGACGAGGGCGATGGCCGAGGCGCTCAGGGAACGGACGGGGTCGCAGCCGGTCGGCATCGTCGCCGACCTGGGCGCCGCGCATCCCATGACGCTGGTGAACGAGGCGAGGCTGCTCGCCCGCGACCTCGGGGCCGACGTCCACCTCCACCTCAGGCGGCCCGACGGCGAAGTCGAGCGCTACCACGCCACGCCCAGGGGCGAACTGACCGGCGACCCCTTCGCCGAGGCGCTCGGCAGGGCGCCGGCCGACCTGGTGGACCTGGCCGTACGGCACGGCTTCGACCTGCGCGGCCTGTACGCCGAGCGGCCCGACGGGTTCGCCGACCTGATCGCGGAACGGCTCGGCGCGCTCGGCGTGTCCAGGCCCGCACCGGCCGACCCCGGCTGGCCGGTGCCGGAGACGGCGGCGGACGGCACCTGGGGCGGCAACCCCCTCATCACCGGGCCTCCGGGCGGCAGCGTCACTGCCAAGGCCATCGACAGGAGCGCGTTCGTGGCCGACGGCCGGGCCCCGCACCTGCCCGACCTCGCCAACGACGAGATCCCCGCGGCCGTCGCGAGCCTGCGCCCGGCCGTCTTCGGCAGGGGCGTCCACTCCCTGAGCGTGACGCCGGACGGCAGGGTCGTCTTCGTCGAGACCGCCCGGTTCGGCACGCAGCGCTTCGCCGTGCTGCCCGAGGACCCCGGCGGCGGGCGTCCGGGCCGTACGGATGTCCACACGGGCACGGACCCGCACGTGTCCAGGCTCGCGCCGAGGCTGGCCCCCGACCTGGTGGCCCGGGTGCTGCTGCACGAGATCAGCGACACGCTGCAGAAGCGCGCCGAGATGGAGCGGGGCAGGATGCGCGCCTTCCTGAACGCCCTGAATCCCGGTTACGACGCTTGCGCCGACGCCCGCCGCAACGAGCACGCCCACCTGTCCCAACTGTGGCTGGAGGCGTCCTCGGACGAGGAGCGGGCGCGGTTGCGGCACGAGATCGAGGCGGTCGCCTGGGAGCTCGGCGCGCGGGGTCAGGCGGCGCCTCCGCCGCCGTGGATGACCGCGCCGCCCCCCGCGCCGGTCGTCGGCGTGTGGGAGAGGATGCGCAGGCTCAGCAACCCGTCGGGCGGGGAGCCGCCTGAGGACGAGGACGAGGACGACGAGGTTCTCGCGCCGGAGGAGACCGGACGATGACAGCGGAGGGGCACGTGACGCCGTACTCGATCGCGAGGAGCAGGGACGAGGCGCATCTCTACCTCGACCTGCACCCCTGCGCATGCGGCTCGGCCGACACCGACTGGGACAGCGGCCTGGTGAGCGCGGACGGGCGGCTGGTCACCTGCTACGAGGGGCGGTGCGCGGTGTGCGGCGCCGAGCGGGAGCACCTGTTCGGCCTTCCCGAGCGCGAGGTGACGCCCACGGGCTTCCCGACGTTCGGCGGCGCGGAGCCGTCCGAACTGCTGGACCCGGGGGAGTGGCTGTGGGTGGCCGATCTGACGGCGGGCAACGTCCCCGAGGGCGGTGAGCGGCCGGCGCTGTCCATCGCGCGGGCGGCGGTCGAGGAAGTGATCAAATTCATCCCGCCCGGGCAGGACGAGGTGCCGGAGGAGGCGTTCTGGTCCGAGCGCGGGCGGGCCGTCCGGGCCGCGGAGCCGGGACGGTTCCGCCTCGACCGGCTGCTCGTCGTCCGCGACACCTACCGCGAGCTGGCCGGAGCCTGAGGTGACAGGAACGGAGCACGAAGTGCCGATCCCGCACGCGCGGACGCTCGCGGAGGCCCGCCTGTATCTCGCGCTGACCGCCGCGAACACCACGGAGGACACCACGGAAGTGCCGCCGGCCGAGGGACCCGAGGGGTGGACGCTGCGGTCCGGCTCCGTCGAGGTGCTCGTGCCGTACGCGAGCGAGGCGGAGGCCAGGGACGAGGGGGAGCCGTTCGGCGTCGGCCTGTCCGAGCTGCTCGACCCCGGCCAGTGGCGGCTCGCCGGCGCGGGGTACGCGCGGCGGGCGCTCGCCGACGACCTCGAGTACGCCGAGGAGCCGGGGGACGAGAGCCTCCACCTGCGGGTGGTGAACGGCTGGGAGACGGCCAGGGACGCACTCAGAGAGGTGCTCAAGTTCATCCCGCCGGGCGAGCCGGAGGTGCCCGCCGAGGCGTTCAGGACCGAGGCGGGCCTGGCCGTCCGCGCGGCGGAGCCGGAGAGCTTCCAGCGCGACCGGCTGGCCGAGGACATCGCGTTCTACCAGCGGAACCTGGACGAGTTCCGCCGGTTCGCCGGCTGACCTACCTGCCGATCGGCACGGGCACGCGGGCGGCGGCGGGATCGAGCGCCGGGCCCTCGGGGATGAGGTGCAGCAGATGCGCGGGCACCGGCGTGGCGTCGGAGAGGCCGTAGCCGAGCTTCGGCAGGAGGTCGGCCGAGGCGACGGCGAACCTGCGGCCCTGGTCGGTGATCAGGTAGTAGTTCGTGATCGAGGCCACCTGCCCCTCGCCCGGCAGCAGCCCGGCTATCGCCGCAGAACCGGGCGGGAGCAGCACCTGGTCGAAGCTCTCCTCGCCGCCGGGGGTTCTCGGCGTGGGGATCGCGATCGAGGCGCCGACGGTCAGCGTCGCCCGGGTCGAGCCGGTGCGGGCGCCTGAGTAGACCGCGCACAGGGGCGAGGCGGGGCCGGGGGAGACCACGGAGGGCATCGTCTCCGGCAGGCCGCCGCCCGTCACGTTCTGCGCGGACACGGAGGCGTTGGCCGTCGCCGCGTCGATCGTGACGGCCTGCGGGGGACGCCTGCCGTACGCCGCCTTGATGCCCGGGTCGGCCAGCATGAGCGTGGCCTGGGTGAGGGTGATCGGCGCGAGGCCGTCGGACAGCAGGACGTACCAGCGCGCCGGGGCGCCTCCGATGCCCGGCACGGTGAAGACCTGCCCGACCGCCGCGGCGGACCTCCCGTCGGGCCGGCTGACCTTCCTGCCCAGGTTCGGCACCTTGGGGCCGCTGAAGTCCGGGCCTTCGGGGATGGCGTTGAGCCAGGCCGGGGGCACCTTCCGCGGCTGGGCGTTCAGCGCGCTCACCGCGCTGGCGGCCGCCCGCATCCGCCGGTCGCCCCACACGACCCACTTCTGCCGGCCGTCGTCCACGACCATGGCGCCGCCGCCGAGGGGTCTGCCTCCGACGTCGAAGCCTCCCACCAGCGTGACGTACGGCCGGGGCGCGCCGGTGGCGTCGGGGCCGTCCACCACGCACACCGACCACGGGCCGTGCACCAGCTTGTCCTTGGCCGGCAACGAGTCGGGCGCGCCGGGGATGCCGACGAGCGGCCCGCGCGGCAACTCGGCCAGCGAGGCGGCGGAGACGTCGCGCACGGTCACGTCGGCGGCGTCGAGCAGCAGCCGGGCGGAGACGTAGTTCGCCACGGGCAGCAGCGCCCGCTCCTGCGCGCTGTAGACGTAGGTCGCGCCGGTGTCCTGCTCTACGAGGAGCTGACCCGGCTCGGTGAGCTTGGTGGCGCCGCCCGGCTTGATCAGGCCCCAGATGCCGAAGGCGGCGAGCAGGAGCACCGACAGCAGGACACCGCAGAACGTGGCCACGTTGTGCCGCCGCATGGGCGACTCCGCCACGTCCGGTTCGCCCTGCAGCAGGGCCTGGCCGAGGCGCTGCTGCATCAGCCGGTACGCCTGGTAGAGGTCCTTCCGGGTCTGCACGCCACCTCTCCCCTGTCAGAGGGCACCGGAGCCAGCATATTGATCCGGCGGCGTCTTTGTGATCTACGCGTCCTCGTGGTCCATGGGCCGGACCGCCCCGGCCCGGTGGCGTCCGCTCAACGACCGAGGTAGGCGCCGCCGTTGACGTGCACGACCTGTCCGGTGACGTGCCCGGCCTCCGGCGAGGCGAGGAACCGCACCGTCGCCGCCACGTCGAGGGGCCGGCCAGGCCGCCCGTTGCGGGTCGCCACGACCCGGCGGCGGATGCCTTCCTCGTCCAGCCCGTCGCCGAAGAACTCGGTGTCGAGCACGAGACCCGGCGACACGACGTTCGCCGTGGCCCCCCGGGGCCCGATCTCCGCGGCCAGGTCCGCCGTCCAGGACTCCAGGGCCGCCTTCGCGGCGCCGTACGAGCCAGAGCCGGTGCCCCGGGCGGCGATCGAGCCGAGGTTGACCACGCGGGCGTCCGGCCCGAGCCGGGGGAGCAGCGCGGTCGTCACCAGTACGGCGGACAGCAGGTTCGCCTCCAGGTTGTCCCGCCACGCCCGCGCCACCGCGGTGAGGTCCATCGCCGGTTCACGGCCGCGGTCGGTGTTGCCGCCCGCGTTGTTGACCAGGACGTGGACCGTCTCGGGGAGATGCGGCAGCGCCGCCGTGACCGCCGCCGGGTCGGACGCGTCGAAGGCGGCGTACGCGGCGCCGAGCCGGGCCGCGGCCTCCTTCAGCAGGTGTTCGCGGCGGCCGGTGATAGTCACGCGGTCGCCCGCCTCGGCGAACTCCTGGGCCACCGCGTACCCGATCCCGGTCGCGCCGCCTGTCACCACCACTTCACGCATGGGTCATCCCTTTCGTCGCTCCTGCCCCAACCTAGTGGCCCTCCGCCGATCTTCGTCCCGCCGGGGAGCCTCGCCACGAGCTCTTCCGCCTTTCCGGGCGTAAGGAAAAAGGGAGAATGGAGTGGCGGAAAAGCCGTGTTATCCCGGCCGCCGATATATCCGCTCGGCATAAGGGGTTCACAGGATTGACAAAGGATTTACGGTGAGGGCGGCCCCTTTGTCGAAGAAGGAGTGACTGGATGAGTAACAGCTTGCTCGGCGGCGACCCCGCGGAGATGCAGAGCATGGCCGCGCAGTTCAGCCAGCAGGCGGACCAGGTTCGCGCCGTGATGGCCAACCTCGACCGTGAGGCGGCCAAGGTCGGCACCGCCTGGACCGGCCCCGGCGCGCAGCGCTTCCACGACGCCTGGCAGAGCTACCGGGCGGCGTTCCAGCGCATGACGGAGGAGCTCAACGAGGCCTCCCGCGTCATCACGACCTACCGGGGCAACATCGAGTCCGCCACCCGCTGACCGCCACGCCCCCTGGCCGCCGGCCGCCATGAACGTCATGGCGCCGGCGGCCTTCTCGTACGCGGGGACGGCGGCGGGAACGGTCGTGGGGACAGTCGTGGGGACAGCCGCCGGGATGGTCAGTCCGGCACCGCCGCCTGGATCGGCGTCGCGGTGCCCGACACGACGAGCAGGCCGCGCCCCGGAGGCCCGCCGACGGCGCCGCGCGGCAGCCGTACGGCGAACAGGTCCCCGTCGGCGGGGCTCTGCACGTTGAGCAGCAGGCCGGTCCTGCCCTTGCGCGCCTCGGCCACGAACCCCCGATAGGCCGTCGCCATGTCGCCGGTGGCCCCGGCGACGAGCAGGCCGTGCTCGCCGTCCCGCCCGGTGCGCAGGATCTCGTCGAGGGCCAGGCCGAGAGCGGAGTCGGGCGAGATGAGCTCCGCGTCGTCCACGGCCACCACGTAGCGCTCGTGCCCGGCGACCAGCGCGAGCGGGTCGAGCGCGCCCGGCAGGCCGCCGAAGTCGTCCGCGCCGCCCCCGGTCACGCTTCTGGCGTTGCCGTCCAGCACGGCGAGCACCCCCGGCGCCCCCGCGAGGTCGCGCAGCGGGCTGCGGCGCGGGGTCACGACGAGCACGGGCGTGCCCCGGTCGAGCAGCGAGAGCGCCGCCGTGAGCAGCGCGGACGACCTGCCCGACCGCGGCGGCCCGGCGATCACGGC
This sequence comes from Microbispora sp. H11081, assembly GCF_012999535.1. GTDB lineage: Bacteria > Actinomycetota > Actinomycetes > Streptosporangiales > Streptosporangiaceae > Microbispora. The sequence goes on along the minus strand of NZ_JABBWV010000010.1, from coordinate 210,187 downwards.
GGCCGGGCCCTGGCCCTGCAGGTCCACGCCCATGGGGGTGAGGGCGTCGCCGCCCGCGCCGAGCAGCGCCCACAGGTCCGAAGGCGCCCGATGCGCGGGAGCCAGGTCGAGCGCCTGCCGCGCCGTGATCCGCATCGGCAGCGCGTCCACCCGCAGCGGCGGCTCCGACGGCCACGCCCACGTGCCGGGAGCGTCCGACCCCCCGAACCGCGCGGCGGCCGTACGGGCGAGCTCCTGCAGCACGGCCACCTGCGCTGGGCCTGAGGGGTCGTCGCACAGCAGCGCGAGCTGGCTCTCCGCCAGGCCGTGCTCGCCGGCCGCGAGGGCCCTGCCCGGGGGCATGACGCTCGGCAGGTCACGCATCGGCAGCCCGGCGAGCCCGTAGTCGGCGGGATCGGCGAGCCGCAGCACGAGCCGGTCCTCGAAGACCGTGGAGATCTGCCCGAGCAGGCCTGACCTGTCGGCGGTGACGACGGCGCGCAGGCCCACGGCCGGTCCCTCCCGCAGCAGTTGCAGCAGCGCGTCGACCAGCCGCCCGTAGTCGTAGTTCTCGAACGCGGCGACGTACCCCTCCCAGCGGTCCACGAGGAGCACCATCCAGGGCAGCGCCCCCACGCCCACGCGGTCGCGGGCGGCCCGGGACCTGGCGGCGGCGCGGGCCTCGGCCAGCGAGGCGTACCCGGCCTCGGCCAGCAGGTGCTGGCGGCGCCCGACCTCCGCGCGCAGGCGGGTCAGCAGGCGCTCCACCCGGTCGATCTGGTCGCGGGTGACCACCGCGCCGCAGTGCGGCAGCGCGACGAGCGGCAGCAGCGCGCCCGACCCGCAGTCGACGGCGTGGACGTGCACGTCCTCAGGGGAGGCCCCGGCCGCGATCGAGCCGGCGATCGTCCGCAGCGTGCTTGACCTGCCGCTGCGCGCGCCGCCCGCGATCAGCAGGTGGCCGCCGTGCCGCATGTCCAGCGTGAGCGGGCGGCGGCCCTGCTCCCACGGCAGGTCGGTCACGCCGAACGGCAGCGGCGGCACCTCGTCCAACCCCGGCCGGTACGGCGCGGGGCCCGCGAGCACCCCCTCGCCGGGGACGTCAGGAGCGCCGCCGGCCGCGGTCCCGGTGCCGAGGACGACCTGGGCGGGCAGCGGCGGCAGCCACGGGCTCGGCTGACGTGGCAGGTCGCGCCCCGCCTCCCGCAGCGCGTCCACGAGCAGGGCCAGGTCGGTGCCGCTCGCCGCCTGGGCGGGCGGGGCGGGCAGCGGGTGGCCGAGCGCCTGCCAGGGCAGGTCGAGCACGCGCACGGACTCCCCGGGGTCGGCGGCCCCCGCTGCGCCTCGCGGCTGAGGGGTGCGCCCGCCGATCCTCGCCGTCTGCACCGCGATCGGCGCGCCCGAGCCCGCCCGCACGTAGCAGCGGCCCGGCGTCGTCCTGGAGATGTGCGCGGCGTCCGGCACGTCGATGACGTCGGTGGACTCGTTGGCGTCGGTGACCCGCAGCGCGATCCTCAGCGAGGTGTTGGCCTGGATGTCGGCGGTCACCACGCCGCCGGGCCGCTGGGTGGCGAGGATCAGGTGGATGCCGAGCGAGCGGCCCCTGCGCGCGATGTCGACCAGCCCCTCGACGAAGTCGGGCAGCTCCGTGACCAGGGCGGCGAACTCGTCGATGATCAGCACGAGCCTGGGCAGCGGCGGCAGCTCCCTGTCCCCGGCCGTCTCAGGCACCGGCGCGGCGAAGATGCCGGCGCCGCGCGCCCGCAGCACGCCGCCCGCGCCGAGCACCCAGGTGGCGCCGCGGGCCCGCTGGTAGTCCTCGATGTCCTTGGCCCCCGCGTCGAGCAGCAGGCGTTCCCTGCGCCGGATCTCGGCGGCGAGCGACGACAGGGCCCGCTGGGTCAGGTGGCCGTCGAGGTCGCTGACCATGCCGACCGTGTGCGGGAGCCGTACGCACTCCTTGAAGGCCGCGCCGCCCTTGTAGTCGATGAGCACGAACGTCATCTCGTCCGGCCGGTTGACCACGGCGAGCGAGCAGATCAGCGTCTGCAGCAGCTCCGACTTGCCCGCGCCGGTCGTGCCCGCGACGAGGGCGTGCGGCCCGTCTCCGCTCAGGTCCACCTCGAACGGCCCCTCGGGGCCCACCCCGATCAGTGCCCTGGTCGTACGGCCCTGCCGTTCGGCGAGCGCGGCGGGGTCGAGCGGCGTGCCGAGCAGGTCGAGCAGGCGGACCGCGTCGGGCAGCGCGGAGGCGGGGTCGTCGCGGCTCACGTCGCGCAGCGGGGCCAGCGCGCGGGCCAGGCGCTCGGCCCAGGGCGGCGAGACCTGGTCGGCGCGGATGCCGGTGATCGGGTCGAGCCCGCCGCCGTGGAGGCGCACACCGCCGTCGCGGTCGCAGGACACGACCGTCGCGCACTCCTCGGGCAGCAGCCGCTCGTCGTCGTCGATCGCGATCGTGTAGACCCCGGCGCGGGGGCCCTGCCGCAGCACCTGCGGCATGCCGGGCAGGCCGCGCAGCACCTGCGCCCCGTCGAGCACGACGAGCACGTCGAACGGCCGCTCGTCGTAGGTCGCGAAGGCCGGCTCGGCGGGCCGGTTGCCGCCCGCGCGGCCCAGGTCGTCCCAGCCGGCCGGGCCGCCGGACAGGCGGGCGCCGCGCGGCGCTCCCGGGTAGGGCCCCGAGCCGTTCTCCGCGTCGAGCCGGTCGGTCACGAGGGCGGCGAGTTCGGCGACCCTTCGGGCGGCGGCCTCGGGGTCGGCGCCGACGAGCGCGGCGCAGTCGGACGACAGGGCGGCTCCGCGGGCGGCGTCCGGCGCGCAGTGCGGCAGCCAGCGGACCCAGCCCCACTGCCCGGCGCCGTCGGCGTTGGCCGACAGCACCACGATCGCGAGGTCGCGCGGGCTGTGCAGGGCCGCGGCCTGGCCGACCAGCCAGCGGGCGCAGCCGAGCGCCACGTCTCTCGGGCCGGTGAGCCCGGCCACGCCGAGACGCCGCATGACCAGCGCGACCGGGACGTCGTGGCAGGTGGGCGGCTCCCTGCGGGGGACGTCCTGGGACGCGCCCGCCTCTGGTTCGAACTCCAGGTCCGCAGGCAGGTCGGCCAGCCCCAGGCGCAGCCGCAGCGCGTCCTGGTCGTGCACGCGGCGCTCCCAGAGGCGGCGGCGCGGGCCGGTCGCGGTGAGCAGCACCTCGGCCGGGTCGGGCGCGCCGCCGCGCCTGGCCTCCTCGTCCTGCCGCACCGCGCGGGCCACCTCCTCCTCGAAGGCGGCCAGCCGCTCGCGGTACGCCTTGACCGCGCGGCGGTGCTTCTTCCTGCCGTGCCTGCGGTCGCTCACCCACTGGCCGATCATGATGAGCGGGGTCATGAACGCGATCAGCAGGTAGTACCACAGGCCCGTGACGGCGGCCATGACCACGCCGAGGACGGCGGGCAGCAGCGCGGCCAGCACCTGCAGCCGCATGCCCTCGCCCCGCTTGGGCTCGGCGGGGACCGTGAACCGCCGCTGCCGCTCCGGCCGCTGCAGCCGGGGCGGGCGGTTGTAGGCGAGCCCGCCGTCCTGCAGCGCGTCGAGGTGGGCGTCGGGCGGCAGGACCGGTCCCAGGGCGAAGACGGAGCCGCCGCAGGCGAGCATGCCCCAGGCCGGCCACGAAGTCGCCTCCGTGAGCGGCTCGCCCTCCAGCCGGGCGACCGGATCGCCGCCGGAGGCCGCGGGCTCCACGCTCGCCGTGCCGGGGGCCAGCCGCACCACCAGCGCGACCGACGGCATCCTCGGGTCGGGCACGGAGATGGCGCACGCGGGGTCGGCGCCGATCGTGTGCGCGCCGAACCCGATCCGGTGGACGGCGCCGGCCCCCGGCCCGCCCACCACGCGCAACTCGGCCTGCCCGCCGGGCTCCTCGGTGACCGTGGCCGCGGCGGCCTGGCCGTCCACGGCCACCAGGTCGCCATCCCTGAGCAGGCCGAACACGGGCGCGTCCGGGTCGATCGGGCGGCCGTCCACCCACAGCTTCGTCCCGCCGGGCGGCGGGGCCTGCCGGTCCCGGTCCAGGTCGTACGGCGCGCGGGCGTGCGGGAGCCGTACGACGTTGGCGGGCCGGGCGGCCGCGCCGTCGAGCAGACCGGCGAGCGAGCCGGCGAGCGCGGCGGCCGTGGTGCTCTCGTCGCCCTCGACCAGCACGTCGCGGCGGCCCTCGTCGCCGACCACGGTGAGCGTTATCCGCATGCGCGAACTCCCAGAAGGCGGTTGTGCGGCGGCCTCGCGGAAAGGGTTTCATTCCGGCGCGTTCCCGTGAAGATCTCCGGGCGCGGCCGGTGGCCCGCGAGGACACGGTAGCCGCGCCACCCGCGCTCATCTGGGCGTTTTCCGGAATAGGGAAAGGTGTCTGTCATGCCACACTTCGACGTCGCCGCCGGGAGGGTCCTTCCGCGTACGGATTCGCTCGTGTGCCGTCCGCAATAGCGCGAACGGTGTGAATGGTGTGACAACTGGGAAAGAAGTGCATCCGTACTATCATGAAATATCGTTTCAGTAAAGCCTTGTGTCGATTTGGCGATAGATCCACTCCCGTTGACAGGCGTATTCCTAACGGATAAGCATGGGTCGCCGCTTCCCGGCACTTATGGCGGCGCAAGCTGGCCATAATGGAGTGAATTAGCGACAAATGGCAAGACCGTAAACAGATTCGAGCGGCCCGAAACATCAGGGCGCACTCATCCCTGGGAGTCCCCCACCCATGAGGATCAGCGAGAAGACGTCGCAGGACGGCAGGGCATCCACGCGGCCAGGACTGTCGGGCCCGGCCTCACGGAGGCTGCCCGTCCCGCCGAGGGAGCGCAAGCCCGCGCTCGCCGCGCTCGCGGTCCTCCTCATCCTGGGCGGCGCGCTGGCCACCACGCTGCTGGTCATGCGCAGCGGCGACCGCGTCTCCGCCGTCCGGATCACCCAGCAGGTGGGGGCGGGGCAGCTCATCCCGCAGACCGCCCTCCAGGAGGTGCAGATCGCCGACACCGGAGTCGACTACGTTCCCTGGCGGTTCAAGGACCAGGTGGCCACGACGTACGCCGCGGTGACGCTGCTGCCCGGCACGCTGCTCACCCAGAGCATGACGGCCACGACCACCGACCTGGTCGGGCCGGGCCGGGCCAAGGTCGGCCTGTCGCTCAAGGCGGGGCAGATGCCGGCCGACCTGAGGAGCGGCGACGTCGTCCAGGTGATCTACGTGCCCGCGACGGGCCGGGGCGCCGGCACCGCCCAGCAGAAGGTGCTGGCGACCGCCGCCCGCGTCGACGGCGTCGGCTCGGGGCGCTCGGGCGGCGGGCTGGTCACGGTCGTCGTCGACACCTCGATCGCGCCCGCCGTCGCGCAGTACGCGTCCAGCGGGGAGATCGCCCTCATCACGCTCCCGGGGGTCAAGTGACGTGGCGCTGATCGTGCTCGCCGCCGACAAGGGGGCGCCCGGCGTGACCACCGCGGCGACCGCTCTCGGCGCCGTGTGGCCCCGCCCGGTGCTGCTGGCCGAGTGCGACCCCTCAGGAGGCGACCTCGCCTACCGGCTGCCGGGCGACGACGGCAGCGTGCTCAACCCCGGGCGCGGCCTGCTCAGCCTCGGCGCGGTCGCGCGGCGCGGGCTCCACGCGGACCTGGTCTACGAGCACACGCAGCGGCTCGTCGGCGGCCTCGACGTGCTGGCCGGCCTCACCAACGGCGAGCAGGCGGCCGGCCTCACCTGGCTGTGGGGCCCGCTCGGCCGGGCGTTCGCCGCGCTGCCGCACGCCGACGTGCTCGCCGACTGCGGCAGGCTCGGGCTGCACCCGCAGATCGGCGACCTGGTGGCCGAGGCCGACCAGGTGGTGCTGTTCACCAGGGCCAGCCTCGACCACGTCGCCCACCTGCGCGAACGGCTGTCGCTCATCGGGCGCAGGGTCGGGGTCGTGGTGATCGCCGACCCCCGGTCGTACCGGTCGTCGCTGGAGGAGATCCGGCGCATCGTCTCGGGCTGGGACGTCGCCTTCGTCGGCGGCCTCGCGTACGACCCGAAGGGCGCGGAACTGCTGCGCGGGCAGTGGGGCGGGCGGCTCGACCGCAGCCTCCTGATCCGCACGGCCAGGGAGCTCGCCACGCGCCTGGCCGCGCAGCCGGCCGCGGGCGGCGACGCGGCGTCGCCGCCCGTCATCAGGACGGCGAACAGGGAGCCGGAGGTGCGCTCGTGAACTCCCAGCGGCGGCCGATCGACCACGGCCTGGTGAAGCGGTTCCGGCAGGAGGTCGGCGACCGGCTGGCGCACCAGCGGCGGCTCGACCAGGCGAGCGGCGTGCCGCTGATGTCGGGGGAGGACGAGCGGCAGTTCGCCCGGGCCCTGATCGCGCAGGTGCTCGAGGAGCACGCGCGGAGCGAGATCGGCGTCGGCCGCACCCCGCCCACGGCCGAGGAGGAGGAGGCGCTGGCGGCGGGCATCCACGCCGCGCTGTTCGGCGTCGGCCGCCTGCAGCCGCTGCTGGACGACCCCGAAGTCGAGAACATCGACATCAACGGCTGCGACCGGGTCTTCGTCGGCTACGCCGACGGCCAGGAGCTCCTGCACGACCCCGTCGCGGAGAGCGACGAGGAGCTCGTCGAGCTGATCCAGATCCTCGCGGCCTACTCGGGCCTGTCGTCGCGGCCCTTCGACACCGCCAACCCGCAGCTCGACCTGCGCCTGCCCGACGGCTCCCGCCTCTCGGCCGTCATGGACGTCACCGTGCGGCCCGCGCTGTCGATCCGCCGCGCCCGCCTCGGCAAGGTGTTCCTCAGCGACCTCGTCGGGAACGGCACGTTCACCCCCGAGCTGGGCCGCTTCCTCACGGCCGCCGTGGCCGCGCGGAAGAACATCATGATCGCGGGATCGACGAACGCGGGAAAGACCACGTTGCTGCGGGCGCTGGCCAACGAGATCCCGCCGCACGAGCGGCTGATCACCGTGGAGCGCGCGCTCGAGCTGGGGCTCGACCAGTTCCCCGAGCTGCACCCCAACGTGGTGGCCTTCGAGCACCGCCTGCCCAACTCCGAGGGACAGGGCGAGATCACGATGGCCGAGCTGGTGCGGCGGTCGCTGCGCATGAACCCCTCCCGCGTGATCGTCGGCGAGGTGCTGGGCGACGAGATCGTCACGATGCTGAACGCGATGACCCAGGGCAACGACGGCTCGCTGTCGACGATCCACGCCAACTCCAGCATGGAGGTGTTCAACCGCATCGCGACGTACGCGCTGCAGGCCGAGGAGCGGCTGCCGATCGAGGCCACCCACATGCTCATCGCCGGGGCCATCGACTTCGTGGTCTTCATCGAGAAGCGCAACGACTACCACAGGGGAGGCACCCTGCGCCGCTACGTGTCCAGCGTCCGGGAGGTCACGGGCTGCGACGGGCGGGTGCTGTCCTCCGAGGTGTTCGCGATGGCGGGCGACTACCTGGTGCCGCACGCCCCGATCTCCTGCGCGGACGAACTGGCCGCCCACGGGTACGACCCGGCGCGGGGGGCGTGGCGATGAACGGGCTGCTGCCTCCCGGCCTCATCGACCCCCTGGTGCTGCTGGCCGGCGCCGCGGCGGGCGGCGGGATCTTCCTGCTCGCCCTGGCGATCTACGGCCTGCGCCCTCGCCCCGCCGGTCCGGACGGCAGGGCCGAGCGGATGCGCCTGCTGCGCGCCCTGTCCACGCGTTCGGCGATCGCGGCGGTCACCGGCGTCGTGGTGCTGGTGGTGACCGGCTGGCCGGTCATCGCGGCGGGAGCCGTGCTGCTCGTCCTGGCCTGGCGCGGCTTCACCGGCGGCGCGGCGGAGGAGCGGGCCGCCATGCGGCGGCTGGAGGGCCTGGCGGCGTGGACGGAGTCGCTGCGCGACACCATCGCGGGCGCGGCCGGGCTCGAACAGGCCATCCCCTCGTCGATCAGGGCCGCGGCCCCCAGTCTCCAGCCGCACCTGCGGGCCCTGGTCGACCGGCTGCACACGCGGATGCCGCTCGCCGACGCGCTGCGGATGTTCGCCGACGAACTGGACGACACCTCGGCCGACCTCGTGGTGGCGGCGCTGATCCTCAACTCGCGGCTGCGCGGGCCCGGCCTGCGCGACGTGCTGTCGGCCCTTGCGGTGTCGGCCCGCGAGGAGCTGGACATGCGGCGGCGGGTGGAGGCCGAGCGCAGGTCCACCCGCAAGAGCGTGCAGATCGTGGTCGGCACCGCCCTCGCGTTCGCCGCCGCGCTGGTCGTCTTCAACCGCTCGTACGTGGAGGAGTACAACTCCGTGCTCGGCCAGGCCGTGCTGGTCGTGGTGGCGGGCCTGTTCGGCGTGAGCTTCGCCTGGATGCGGCGGCTCGCCCGCTTCGACAAGCCGGCCCGCATCCTCGCCCCCTACCACCGCCCCCCAGACAAGGGTGTGATCTTGCAAAAAGTCGCAGCGAGGGGCGGTGACCTGCTCCATGACCAGCCGTGATCTTGCAGTTTGTCGCAGCGACGGCCCCCGGCCTGCGGCTCCGCCCTTCGTGATCATGCAGAAATTCGCGCATCCGCCGTCCACCAGGCGCGATGTCGTACGTGATCTTGCGGATCGGTGGGGGGCGCCGTGATCCTGACCGTGCTCTGCGGAGCCGTACTCGGCCTCGGGCTCTTCCTGCTGCTGCGGGCGCTGTTCCCGCCCCGCCCCGGCCTGACCGCCCGGCTCGCCGCGCTCGACCAGGCCCGCGACGGCGAGGGCGTGCCCCGGGCGCCGCTGATCGCGCCCGAGGAGGACGTCAGCGAGTTCCGCCGCATGCTGGGCCTGCGGCTCGCCAGGTTCTACGCGGCCCGCGGATGGGAGGCGCGATCGGTCAAGGCCGACCTGGCGCTTCTCGGCAAGTCCTTCGAGGGGTTCCTCGCGACCAAGCTGCTGCTCGGCGTCTCCGGCCTGCTGGCGTTCCCGCTCCTCGTCGGCTGGCTCGCGCTGATGGGGTGGGGCGTCTCGGTGCAGGTGCCGCTCTGGTCGGCCCTCGTCGTCTGTGTGATCTTCTTCCTGCTGCCTGACGTGCAGATCCGGCGGGACGCCGCCGTACGCCGCCGGGACTTCCGGCACGCGGTGGGCGCCTTCCTCGACCTCGTGTCGATGAACCTCGCGGGCGGCAGGGGAGTGCCGGAGGCACTGATGATGGCGGTCGCCGTGGGCAGCCCCGTCACCACCCCCGGCGCGCTGAACGGCAGCGCCGTCAACGGGGCCGCCGGCAACGGCGCCGGGCCGGCCCCCGGTTCCAACTGGGCGATGGAGCGCATCCGCGAGGCGCTGGCCAACGCCAGGATCGTCGGTATCACCCCCTGGCAGGCCCTCGGCCAGCTCGGCGACGAGATCAACGTCGACGAACTGCGGGACCTGTCGGCAGCGCTCGGGCTCGTCGCCGACGACGGCGCCAAGGTCCGCGCGTCTCTCACCGCCCGCGCCGCCACCCTGCGCCGCCGCGAACTCGCGGAGGTCGAAGGCAAGGCGGGCGAGCGGTCCCAGTCGATGCTCGTCGCCCAGCTCCTGCTGTGCGCGGGTTTCGTGATCTTCCTTAGTTTTCCCGCAGCCATGAAGATGTTGGGGGCCTGATGCTCTGGTTCCACTATCTGATCGCCGTGCTCCACGTGCGGCTGGACCGCGCCAGGAACGCCCCGTCCAGGGGCGCCTCGGCGGTCGAATGGGTGATCATTACCGCGATCATCGCCGGAGTCGCTCTCGGCCTGGCCACGCTGATCAGGCAACTGGTCGAGCAGAAGCAGTCCGACATCCAGAACAGCTTCAGCGGCGGTGGCGGCGGGGGCGGTGGCGGCGGGGGCGCGGAGTGACCCCGAGGGGCACGGCGACCCGGGTCTGGCGACCATGCCGGGAGTGACGAACGCGCGCGCCGCGGCCCCCGCGCGTCGCGTGGATGGCGGGGCGCCCGCCGTACGGGCCGCGGCCACCGTGCACGGTCCGCGGGGCGTGGTCACCGCGGGCACGGCCCGCATGCCGTACGGATCCTGCCCCCGGCGGGCCGAGACGAGCGGACGAGACGTGGCCCCCGCGCGGGATGTGGAGAGCGAGCGAAGCGGGCAGGCCACGGGACGCCGGAGGGGCGAGCGGGGCGCCACGGTGATCGAACTCGCCATGCTCATGCCGGTCGTGCTCGCCGTCGTGCTGCTGGTCGTCCAGGTCACGCTCTGGTTCCACGGCCGCCAGGTGGCCGACGCCGCGGCCCGTGAGGGCGCCCGCATCGCCCGCGCGGGCGGCTCGGACGGCTGGCAGGACGCGGCCGAGAGCAAGGCACGGCAGATCGTGCAGGCGATCGGGCCGCAGTTGCTGAAGGACGCCCAGGCCACGGCGTGGGAGCAGGGCGACCAGCGCGGCGTGGAGATCACCGGCAGCGCCGTCCAGGTGGTGCCGCTGCTGCCCCAGATGACCTTTACGATCACCTCGCGCTTCGGCGGGCCCATCGAGTGCTTCCGTCCCGACGACGGCTCGGACGGCTGCGAATGACCCGGACCTCACCGGAATCGGCCCCGCCGGGCGAGCACGCCGTGCCGGGACCGCGCGGCGTGCGCCACGCCGTACGGGCCGGCCGGGGTACGCGCGCCGGGGAACGCGGGTCGATGACGGCGGAGACGGTCATGCTGGCCCCGCTCTTCCTGTTGTTCCTGATGTTCCTCGTCGGCGCGGGCCGGATCGTGGAGGCCCAGGGGGAGGTCAACGGAGCCGCGCGGGACGCCGCGAGGGCGGCCTCGGTGCAGCGCACCGAGTCGGAGGCCGAGTCGGCCGCGAAGGAGGCCGCCGAGGCCGCCCTCTCCGGCGACTGCTCGCCGCAGGTCAGCATGTCCGGCAGCGAATGGAAGACGGGTGGCTTCGTGCGGGCGACCGTGAGCTGTGAGCTCGACCTCGACTTCCTCGGCTTCGGCGGGAGCAAGGAGATGTCGGGCGCCTCGGTCGTGCCGCTCGAACGGTTTCGGAGGGTGCAGTGACCCCGCCGCCGCGTACGCGCCGCACCCGCGCCAGGAACGAGTCACGCCCGAGGCCCGGAGAGCGGGGCTCCATGTCGGTGTTCGTGGTTCTCTTCTCGGGGGTGGTGTTCCTGCTGGCCGGGCTGCTGGTCGACGGCGGGGCCGCCATGAACGCCCGGCTGAAGGCGGCGGACATCGCCGAGCAGGCCGCCCGCGCCGCCGCCGACCAGATCGACGTCGAGACCCTGCGGGACACCGGTCAGGTGCGGTTGCTCGCCGACGAGAGCGCGGTGTGCGGCCCTGCGGAGGAGATCACGGCCAGTCAGGAGACCGACGGCGTACGCATGACCGAGTGCACCGTGGGCGGCGGCCAGGCTGACGTCACCGTGGCGGTGTCGGTCCACTGGAACGCCTTCTTCCTCGCCGCGCTGGGTTTCGCCGGCTCGGACATGGAAGCGGAGGCCACGGCCGCTCCTGATCCTGGAGAGGCATGACAGGGACGAGGCCGCCTGGGGGGCGGCGGGAGGAGTTCCTCCGCGAGACCACGCGGGGGACGGGGCGTGAGCCGCAGCGGGGCCAGGGGCGCGAAGCGCGACGCGGCGCGCCCAAGCCTGGTGCGCCCCAGCCCGGCGCGATCCAGCCCGGCGCGACCCAGTCCGGCCCGACCCAGTCCGGCGCGGCGCAGCGGGATTCCGGCATCGGGGCCATGGCGGGCGGCACGCCGGGCCGGGGCCCTCGCCCTCGCGCGGAGGGCCTGCCGTCCGTGCTCGGCCCGCAGCGGGCGCCGGACCACTGGCACGACCAGCGGCCCGTACGGCTGCGGGCCCGGCGTACGGCTGGGGACCTCCTCGCCGGCCTCGGGGCCCTGGTCGCGCTGGTGGGCCTGGTCGGCGGTGTGCCGTACGCGCTGCTCCGGCTGGCAGGTCCGCCGATCAGCGGCGACCTGCTGAACGCGGACGTCTTCACCAGCCAGGTCGGTCCGGACACGATCATCGCGATCATGATCCTTCTGGTGTGGCTGGCCTGGCTGCAGCTGTTCCTGTGCGTGGTCGTCGAGGTCTACGCCGGGCTGCGGCGGGTCGGCATGCCGGCCAGGGTGCCGCTGTCGGGTGGCACCCAGGCACTCGCGAACCGCCTGGTCTCCGCCGTGCTGCTGCTGTTCACCGCGACCGCCGTGGCGCTGCCCATCGCCCGCGCGGGCGTCCCGGCCCCGATCAAGGCGCAGGTCGCGGCGCTGTCGGCGCCGGTGCCGCAAACCGAGGCGGAGCGCCCTGCCCTGCAGGCCAGGGAGGTCAAGAAGGTCTACGTGGTCCAGCCTCCGCATGGACGCCACCACGAGAGCCTGTGGGAGATCGCGGAGAAGTGCCTGGGTGACGGGCGTCGCTATCCGGAGATCTACCGGCTCAACCAGCACAAGGAACAGCCCGACGGCAGCCGGCTGCACATGGCCGACCTCATCCGTCCCGGCTGGGTGCTCGACATGCCGGACGACGCCAGGAACGTCCACGTCGTGCCCGTCGACGACGACCGGCCGGAGATCCTGAAGGACCACCGCCGCGCGCCCGCCGAACTCGACGGCGACACCCGGTACGCCGGGGGAGCGGCGTCCGGCGGCGACGTCACGAGCGACCGGCGCGCCACAGAAGACCGGCGCGCCACAGAAGACCGGCGTGGGACGCCGGACCCGCGTCCCACCACCGGCTCGCACACCGGTTCACCCCCCGGTTCGAACACGGGGCGTACGGCGGAGGGCGAGGCCGACACCACCCGGCCCGACCAGGGCCGGGACGACTCCACCGCCCGGCCGGGCGAGGCCGGACGGCAGGGGGACACGAGCCACGAGCGGGGCGGGGCGACCCCCGAGCCGAGCAAGCCGGGGATCGTGCTGCCGCCGCCCGCGATGCCCCAGGACACCCCGTCGGAGCACACCGGCAGGGCCGGGGACACGGCGACGCCGCGGCCGGTCGGCACGACCACCGCCCAGCCCGCCGGGGTGCCGGAGACGCCCCCCGCGGCCCACGGGCGGCCCACGGCTGCCGGAGAGGAGCCCGGGGAGCGGCAGGGCGGGCCGGTCCTCGCCGACTACCTGGCGGCGTCGTCGCTGGCGGCGGCCGGGTTGCTGGCCCTGATCGGCCGCAGGAGGCGCGAGCAACTGTGGCGCCGTGCCTTCGGATGGCGCATCGCCCGGCCGCGCGGGGACGCGGCCGAGGCCGAGGTGGCGATCCGGCTGGGCGCCGACGCCCCGGGCAGCCGGATGCTCGACATCGGCCTGCGCCTGCTCGGCCGCCTGCTGGCCGACGCCGGCCGGCGCCCTCCGACGATCTACGCCGTCCACCTGTCCAACCGCGGGCTCGACCTGTGGATCCACCCGGCGGACCGGGACGCTCCCGAGCCGTGGGAGTCCTGCGACGACGGGCAGGTGTGGCGTCTTCCGGCCCACGAGGGACGCCGCATCGACGAGCACGTGCTGGCCGGGGTGCCCGCGCCCTATCCCGGGCTGGTCTCGCTCGGCACCGGCCAGAACGGGCGGGTCCTGGTCGACCTGGAGGCCGCGCACGGGGTGATCGCGATCACCGGTACGCACACCGTCGCCGCGCTGTCGGCGCTCGCCGTCGAACTGGCGACCAACCGGTGGTCCGACCAGATGCGCGTGACCCTCGTCGGCTTCGGCGAGGAGCTGACCCTCATCGCGCCCGAGCGGATCAGGACTGCGGGCAGCCTGGCCGAGGTGCTGCCGGAGTTCGAGGAGCACGCCCGGTTCGACGGCGACGTGCTGACCGGCCGCGTGCACAGCCGGGTGGCCGACTCCGCCTACACCCCGCACTATCTCCTGTCGGCCATCCGGCCCGACGAGGACGAGGCGCGCCGCCTCGCGCTGCTCGGCAAGGGCAGGCGCACCGCAGGCGGCTTCGTGATCGCGGGAGAGGTGCCGCACGCCACCTGGACGTGGGAGGTCACCGACGACGGCAGGGCCCGGGTCGACGCCCTGGGCCTGGACATCGAGGCGCACCTGCTGCCGCGGCGGCACTACGACGCCGTGGTCGCCCTGTTCCACACGACCGGTCAGCAGGAGGGCGAGCCGCTCGCCCCGCTCACCGAGCGGTTGAGCGAGGAGCCGCCCTCCATCGAGGTGCGGATCCTCGGCCCGATCGAGATCAGCCCGGTGAACCCGCTCGAAGAGGGCCGGGCGGCCCTCGCCCATGAACTCGTCGTCTACCTCGCCACCCACCCGGAGGGGGTCCACCCGGCGGTGCTGGCCGGCGTGCTGTGGCCGCGCGGCGTGCAACTCGCCGTGCGTGACGCCACGATCGCGCGGGTCGCCGAGTGGCTCGGGCGCGACTCCGAGGGCCGTCCCCACCTGTTCCTCGACCGGTCCGGGCGGGTGCGGCTCGGGCCGGAGATCCGTACGGACTGGCGGCTCTTCCGTGACCTCGTACGGCAGGCCGGCGAATGGGCCGAAACCACCACAGAGACCACCGGGGGTGCCGCGCCGGGCGCGGCCACGCTCGGCGCCGGCGACGTGGAGGCCGGCCTGCTGGAGCGCGCGCTGAAGCTGGTGCGCGGCCCGTTGCTGAACGGCAGGCCGCCCGACCGGTACGCCTGGCTGGCCGCCGACCCCCTGGAGTACGACGTGACGGCCTGGGTGGCGGACGCCGCCCACGCGCTGTGCGAGATCCGGCTGGCCCGCCACGACCCGCACGGCGCGGTGGCGGCGGCCAGGGCCGGGCTGCTGCTCGCGGCGGACGACGAGGGGTTGTGGCGCGACCTGCTCAGGGCGGCGCACGCCACGGGGGAGCCCGTCCGGCTGCGGGCGGTCGTCGACGGCCTGCTGCGCCGTGCGGCCTCGCACCCGTACGGCGGCGGGATGGCGCCGGAGACTGAGGCGCTCATCGACGAGTTGCTGCCCGACTGGCGCCGCACCGTCTCCCCGGACCTCCGAACCTCACGCCTCGCCTGATCGGAGCCCCAATTGCCAGGGACGCCAGGGACGTCGCCCTCCGAGCCATGCCGATCGGCGCATAGCGCTGGTTCGTCTCCCGCGCCGCCGCCTAGGGTGGCAGCGGCGGGGGATCGCGTACTGCGGAGGGCCCCCTTGCCGCGTCCAGGACTCGCCACGGCGGTGGCCGCGCCGGTCGTCACGGCGTGCCTGCTGCTCGTCTCGGCGTGCGCGCCGTCGGACGCCGAGCGCGGCTTCACCCCCGGCGGCGGTGTCGAGCCGGCCGCGGCGACGGCGGCCGGGACGCCCGCGGGACAGCCGGGGACGGAGGCCATCACGGCGGCGCCCGGGCTGACCGTCGAGATCGAGTGGCCGGCCGAGCCCGACCCGGTGCGGTCGGCCGCGATCAAGGCGTTCGCCCGCGACTTCACGGCCCAGTGGCGGGCCGTGGGCACCTCAGGCGGCGACCGCTCGTACGTGAAGGGCATCGACGCCGAGTCGTCCGCCTACCGGGACGCCCTCGCCTGGGTGCGCGACTTCCTCGACGACAGGCGGTCGGCCCGGGGGGTGGCCAGGCTCTACGCGCTGCGCGTGCCCTCGACGATGGGACGCGGAGCGGAGGTGTACGGCTGCGTCGATCTGACCGGCCTGCGGCTGACCGACGAGCAGGGCGTCCCGGTGGCCCGCCAGCCGGCCTGGCTGAAACGCCCGCGCGCGGTCTATCTGCAGACCGCCGGCCTGGGGCGCGGCGACGACGGCGTCTGGCGGATCCGGCTCTACCGCCACGCGGAATATCCGGACGAGCTCGCGAAGGAGTGCGTGCGATGAGCGGCAGAACGGCGATCGCGGTGACGTCCCTGCTGGCGTGCGGCATGCTCGCGGTGGGCGGGCCCGCCGCCGCCGATCCGCACGGCGAGGCGTTCCAGCAGGGCAACACCGCCGGGGTCAAGCTGACCAACTCCAAGATCGGCCTTTCGGGCAACGGGCTCGGCGGCAAGAGCGACGGCTACCGGATGCCCCGCCCCTGCTGGTACGAGCCGAACTCGTCGGCCGACGACATGCGCAACCTCCAGGCGCAGCAGAAGAAGCAGGCGGCGGACGCGGGGCTGGACTACGACGTGGACCTGAACAAGTTCGGCGACAAGGTCGGCGAGGAGGGCCAGTGGTGGGGCGTCGCCTACGACGCGAGCAACCCGGCGGGACCCTCGTGCGCCGCCGGGCTCGAACCGCTCGTCTGGGTGCCCGAGGGCACCACTCCCGCCGGAGGCATCACGCTGGAACAGCTGATGCAGATCGCCAGGGCCGCGCTGACCGTGCCGGAGCCGAAGATCAAGCTGAGCCCGGACGCCAAGAGCTACGTCAACCTGGGGACCTGGGTGTGGCTGGACGGGGCGGAGGCGGAGCCCCGGTCGGTCACCGCGACGCTGCCGGGGGTTATGTCCGCCACCGTCACGGCGACACCGGACCACCTTGAGATCAAGCCGGGCACCGGCGCCGACCGCGCGGAGGTGTACGACAAGGGGTGCGGCGCCACCGGCAAGCCGTACACGAAGGGAGCGGACAAGGACGGCGAGGGCAAACCCGAGTGCGGCGTCGTCTACCTGCGCTCCTCCGTCGACCAGCCCGGCAAGATCTACACGCTGACCGTGACGAGCGTCTGGAACGTCGTGGGCAACGGCACCCAGGGCGGCCAGGCCGTCCCGTTCGCGTACGACCCGATCCAGGTCTCGGCCACCAGGGACGTGCCCGTCGGCGAGGTCCAGAGCATCGTCAAGAACTGACCCGCCCCGGCGGGACTCGTGGGCGTACGACCCGCGGCTCCGTGTAGGGAGATCGGCGGAACGCAGGTCGTCCCGGAGAAGGACGACCTGCGCGGATGTCCCTGCCTAATCTCCCTGCCGATCCCGTCCGATGGCGGCGGGACGGACACGAGGAGTTGTCATGTCGGTGCTTTCTGACGCACGTGCCTTCCGCCGGACGGCGGCCGGGCTCTGCCTGGTCGCCGCCCCGCTCGTCTACATCGCGGGGGTGGTCGCGGACCCGGCGCTGCGACAGGGCGGGGACACCGTCGGCGTCTACGGCCGCTATCCGGAGCAGGTGTCGGTCAGCGCCTCGCTCCTGCACTGGAGCTGGGTCCTGCTGGTGCCGGGGATCATCGGCATGATCCACCTGATCCGGCACAAGGGAGTTCTCTTCGGGCACATCGCGGGCGGCCTGGCGCTGCTCGGAGTCGTCAACTTCTCCGGGCTGATGCTCGGCGACTTCTTCTACTCCCGGTTGGAGCGGGCCCTGCCGCCCGAGCAGGGGGCCCGGATCGGGGACGAGGCGTTCGCCGACCCCGGGGCGACGTTCGGGTTCCAGGTGCCCGGTTTCGTCGGCCTGCTCGGCCTGTTCCTGCTCGGGCTCGCGCTGGCCTACTCCCGGCGTACGCCGTGGTGGGCGCCGTTCGCGATGCTCGCCGGCATCCTGGGGGCGCCGGTCTACCCGGTGGGCACGATCGTCGGCGGGCTGCTCTACCTGGCCGGCGCCGGGGCGATCGGGCTCAGGATGCTGCGCATGACCGACGACGAGTGGGCGGGCGACACCCCCGCGAGGCCCGTCGTGGGGGCACAAGCCACGCAGCGGGCGTGAGGCGCTCAGCGGGTGAGGCGCTCAACAGGCGTGAGGCGCTCAGCAGGGGAGTGGGAAGACGGCCAGCACGCGGTAGCCCCCTGATGGAGTGGGCCCGGCGGACAGTTCGCCCCCGTGCAGCGCGGTCCGCTCCCGCATGCCGATGAGCCCGTGCCCGCCTGTGCCCGCCGAGTGAGCGCGTACCCCGTCGTTGACGACGGTCACGCGCAACTCGCCGGGCGCGTACCGGAGGACGACGTCGACCGTCGTGGCGTGCGCGTGCTTCAGCACGTTCGTCAGGGATTCCTGGATCACCCGGTAGGCGGACAGGCTCAGCCCTGCCGGCAGGGGCCGGGGGGCGCCCGTGACACGCAGGCGCACCTCCGGACCGGCCTGCGCCACCTGCGAGATCAGCTCGTCGAGCCGGTCGAGCCCGGCCTGCGGGGAGGGCGCCCCGGCCCCCGCCCCCGCCCCGGCCCCTGTCTCGGTCTCGGTCTCGGTCTGGCGGAGCATGCCGAGCATCAGCCCGAGCTCCCCGACCGCCTCGCGGCCGGCCTGCTCCACCGCGAGCAGCAGGTCGCGCTCGCGGGCGCGGTCGTCCCCGAGCAGCCTGCGCACCCCGCCCGCGTGCAACGTCATGAGGCTCACGTTGTGGGAGACGACGTCGTGGAGTTCCCGGGCGATGCGGGACCGCTCCTGCGCGACCGCCCACCGCGCCCGCTCCTCACGCTCGGCCTCCAGCCGGGCCGTCTGCTCGGCCAGCCGTCTGGTCTGGTCGATCTGCCGCCGCAGCAGGATGCCGCTGCCGTACGCGACGCCGACGAAGATCGCGCCGATGAGGACCTCGGCGGCGTCGTTGCTCTGCAGCGTCTGCAGGTGCGCGTAGGCGAGCAGCACGCATCCGAGCCCCGCGAGCCCGCGCCGGCTGCGGGGTTCGGCCGCGCCGGCCACGGTGTGGACGAGGATCAGGGTGGAGTAGAAGTGCCAGGCCGCGTAGTACCCGTGACCGGCGGCCACCTGCACGGCCCACCCGATGGCCGTCAGCAGGAGGAGCGCGGTCGCGGGGAACAGGGACCGCAGCAGCACCACCAGCCCTGCGGCGACCGCGCCCGCCGCGAACGGGTAAGGATCGCCGATCTGCCACGGTTCGGAGCCCTGCCGGCCGAACGACTCCACCAGCCCGGCGACCGTCACGGCGAGGGAGAGCAGGACGTCGAGCCGGGAGGGCCGCCAGCCGCCGGCGAATCGCCTCAGCACGGTTCGGCCCGCTCTCCCGGCCGTACGACCCCCGTCTCGTAGGCGAACACCACGGCCTGGATGCGGTCGCGCAGGCGGAGTTTGTGCAGGACGCGGGCGACGTGCGTCTTGACGGTCGCCTCGCCGATGCCCAGGCCACGGGCGATCTCGGGATTGGACAGGCCTTGCGCGACCATCCGCAGGACCTGGAGTTCGCGCTCGCTGAGCGAACCGAGCTCGGCCGGCGCGGCGAGGTCGGGCAGGCTCGCGAAGTCGTCGATCACCTGGGGGGCCACCGTGGGGTCGATCAGCGCGGCGCCCGCCGCCGCGGCGCGCACCGCCTCCAGCAGGTGCTCCGGGGGCGAGGTCTTGAGCAGGAAGCCGTTCACCCGGGCCCGCAGCGCGGCCTTCAGGTTGTCGCCGGTGTTGAAGGTGGTCAGCATGATGATCCTGGGCGGCTGAGGATCGCCGAGAAGCAGCTTGGCCGCGCCGATTCCGTCCAGCCGGGGCATCGCGATGTCCAGCAGCAGCACGTCGGGCCGCAGCCGCCGGGTCACCTCCACGGCCTCGAAGCCGTCGGCCGCCTCACCGGCGACCTCGATGCCCGGCTCGGACTCCGCGACGAGCCGCAGCCCGGCCCTGATCATCGCCTGGTCGTCGGCGATCACCAGCCTGATGGTCACCCGAGGCTCCCGTCGTCGATGGCACCGGCGGCAGCGTAACCCGGCCGTTCGCGGGCGGGCGTCCCTCCATCGACGTGACCTCGCGGGCCGTGCGGTCCCCCATGTGACGGATCGGCCGTCCTCCCGCCGGAGGACTCGGCCGTCGCCGGCGGCCCGGCGATCGGGTCAGGCGCGGGACTCGTGGGCGAGCAGCCACTCCTTGACCGGCGAGCCGTAGTAGTAGCCGCCGTAACCGCCGGTCGAGGGCAGCACGCGGTGGCACGGCACGAACGGCGCGATCAGGTTCTGCGCGCAGGCCGACCCCGCGGCCCGCGCGGCCGTCCTCGGCAGCCCGGCCCGCTCCGCGAGTCGCGCGTACGACACGGTGGTGCCGGCGGGCACGGCGCGCAGCGCCTCGTACAGCCGCTGCCTGGTCGGGGTGCCCGGCTGCTCGGCCGGGACCCGGTCAAGCGCGTCGACCTTCCCGTCGAGGTAGTCCCGTACGGCCTCGGCCGCGTCGCCGAGATCGCCCTCCCGCATCGGGAGCGCCCGCAGGGACGGCGAGAGCCGGGCGAACATCTCGCCGGGGTCGGCGGTGAAGCCGGCGGCGACGAGCACGCCGTCACGGGCGAGGAGGGCGAGGGGACCCACGGGCGTGGGCAGGGTCTGCGTGACGATCACGATTCGTCGCGTCCTTCCGAGGTGTCGGATGCGTGTTTCCACAGGTGAAGCGCGGCGTACGCGCGCCAGGGCCGCCACCGCTCGGTCTCGCCGGGGACGACGCCGAGCCGTTCCATGGTCCTGCGCAGCACGAGGTCGCCCTCGGGCCACGCGTCCGGGTCGCGCAGCGCGCGCAGGGCGATGTAACCGGCCGTCCACGGGCCGATGCCGGGGATCTCCAGCAGCCCCGCGACGGTGTCGGCGGGGTCGCGGGCGCCGTCGAGGTCGATCCCGCCGGAGGCGACGGCCTCGGCCAGCGCCCTGATCGTGGCGACTCTGCGGGTGGTGAGCCCGAGCCCGTCCAGGTCGGCGGTGGCGAGCAGGTCGGCGGTGGGGAACAGCGTCGGCACCTCGCCGGACGCCGCCTCCTCGTCCGGGTTCGCGCCGGGGAGGCCGGGAACGCCGGACAGGCCGGGGACGGCGGGCAGGCCGGCCCTGGCGACGATGCGGCCGAGCAGGGTGCGGGCCCCGGCGACCGAGATCTGCTGACCGACGACCGCACGGACCGCCAGTTCGAACCCGTCGTACGCTCCCGGCACCCGCAGCCCGGGACGGGCTGCCACCAGCGGCGCGAGCGACGTCGCACCGAGTGCCTCCCGCACCGCCCCGGGGTCGGCGTCGAGGTCGAGCAGACGACGGCAGCGCGCCACCAGCCGGGAGAGCCGGTGCGTCCCGGTGGTCCGCACGGTGAGCCGGATGTGGCCGGCCGCGGGCCGCAGCGTGATCGAGCCGCCGGGGACGGCGCGCGTGTAGGCCGTCACGTCGTCCCCCGACCGGCGGACCGCCTCCACCGAGGGGATCGCCCGGGCGGCGAGGAAACGCAGCATCGCCCGCGCGTCGTACGGCTCGCGGTGCCCGAGTCGCAGGGTGAGGCCGGTCGTGACGGCGGCGGGACCGTGCGCCCCCCGCATCGGTCCGCCGGCCCTGCGCAGGTCGCCGGGGGCGAAGCCGTACGACTCCCGCATGGCCGCGTTGAACTGCCGCACGCTGCCGAACCCGGCGGCGAACGCGACGTCGGTGATCGGAAGGGTGGTCTCGGTGAGCAGTTGCTTGGCGAGCAGCAGCCGCCGGGTGCGGGCGACGGCGAGCGGTCCTGTGCCGAGTTCGGCCGCGAACAGGCGGTGCAGGTGCCGCTCGGTCACGTGCAGCCTGCGGGCCAGCCCGGCGATGCCGGAGTCGTCCGCAACCCCGTCGTCGATCAGCCGCAGCGCGCGTCCGACCAGGTCGGCCCGGACGTCCCAGCCGGGGTCGCCAGGGCTGAGCTCGGGTCGGCAGCGGCGGCACGGCCGGAACCCGGCGGCCTCGGCCGCGGCGGCGTGGCGGTAGAAGCGCACGTTGGACCGGGCGGGAGTGCGGGCGGGGCAGATCGGGCGGCAGTAGATGCCGGTGGTGGTGACAGCCGTGTAGAAGCGCCCGTCGAAACGGGAGTCCCGTGCGGACACGGCGAGATAGCACGCGTCGAAGTCGAGCTGTCGTGTGGTCACGCACACGACGTTATGCGCTGGCCACCGGCACGGGCTGGCGGAAATCGGACGCCGCCGTCACGGCGGGCCCGGGGAGCGCCGCGCGGGACCGGCCACTGAGCCGGGAACGGTCCCGCGCGGGACTCGACACCGACGTCACTTGCTGGAAATGCCGACTCCGAGATCGAACTCCCGGTAGACCCGGGCCCAGAAGCCGTCACGCAGCCACACGCGGGCCTCAGGGTAGGGCCGGAGCGAATGGCCGAGCTCTTTCTCGGCCTCGATGAGCAACTCGGTGTCGATCACCGTGGGCAGCAGCGGGCCCGGCAGCAGGTCGCGGATGTTGTCCCGGCCGCGGGTCAGTATCCACTTCTGCGCCACGTGCTCGCCGACCTCCTCCACGCGAGGCCGTCCAGGGCCCAGCTTGGCGACCTGCCCGGCGGGCGTCTTCGGCGGCATCGGCTTGACCGTACGGCCCGCGAAGACCTGGGCGGGCGACGGCGTGGGCGGGACGGGAACGGGCACCGGGGCGCGGGTGAAGAAAGGACGCAGGAAGTCGGCGCTCAGGATCTCCACAGTGTCCGACTCCCAGACGAGCCGCTCGGCCTGGTTGGTGCCGAAAGGCGGCTCCACCCCCCACAGATGGACGCGCACGCCGTACGCCTGCGCGGCCTCCACGGCGGGCACCATGTCCTCGTCCCCGGCGATCAAAACGGTGTCGCTCACAGCGTGGTGCCGGGCGAGGGCCTCAAGGTCACTGCGGATCTGCGCGTCCACGCCCTTCTGCTGGCCACGGGCGTTGAGGTTGCCCAATCGCACCTTGACCCAGGGCAACTGGGCGATCACACGCTGGTCCACGGTGGGCACACGGTCACGGGCGGCGTCGTACCAGTAGACCCGCAGCAGCTCACCCTGGATGCGATCGACCGCGTGTTTCTGCAGCGCCTGGATCAGCTCATCCGCCGCGACGCGGTACTCCTTACGCTCCTTGGCCGCTAAGAGAACTTCACCGGCGGCCGCGTAAAGGTAACCAACGTCCACTAGAACGGCATACTTGGCCGAAATGCCATGTGCGCTGAAGTCCGGGATGGCCATGGTGTCCTCCTGGACTCGTCACTAGATGATCGGCTGACTATATTCCCCCGCTTTCTAGATAGTCCCAACTCTTGAGCCAGTTGACACCCTGTTCCGTCGATGTAATCCGACCGTGGTCGTCGCGGATGACGGGCCAGACGGCGTCAGCCGCCCGGGAAGAAGGCACGCCGCCAGGCCCCCGGTCCGTGCCGGAGCCCGGGACGCAGCCGATGCGCCGGGTTCCCCCAGTGCGCCGCGGCCGGCGGCGGCGTGGGCCGGCCGCCGGGCGCCGCCGCCCTGGCGGCCAGCGCGGCGACCAGGGCGGCGGTCTCCTCGGGGGTGGCCTCCCCCCGCACGATGCTGAGATAAGGATCCCGGTCGCTCACAGCGGGATGTTCCCGTGCTTCTTCGGGGGCAGCGCGGCCCGCTTGTTGCGGAGTGCGCGCAGCGCGCGGACGACCTGGACCCGGGTGTCGGAGGGCCGGATGACCGCGTCGACGTAGCCGCGTTCCGCCGCGAGATACGGATTGGCCAGCGTGTCCTCGTACTCGCCGACGAAACGGGCCCGCGCGGCGTCCGGGTCGTCCGCGGCGGCCAGTTCGCGCCGGTAGAGGATGTTGACCGCGCCCTGCGCGCCCATCACGGCGATCTGGGCGGTGGGCCAGGCGAGGTTGACGTCCGCGCCGAGGTGCTTGGACCCCATGACGTCGTACGCCCCGCCGTACGCCTTGCGGGTGATGACCGTGACCAGCGGCACGGTCGCCTCCGCGTAGGCGTAGAGCAGCTTGGCGCCGCGCCTGATGATGCCGTTCCACTCCTGGCCGGTGCCCGGCAGGAAGCCCGGCACGTCGACGAAGGTCAGCACCGGGATGTTGAAGGCGTCGCAGGTGCGGACGAACCGGGCGGCCTTCTCGCTGGCGTCGATGTCGAGCGTGCCGGCGAACCGCATCGGCTGGTTCGCGACGACGCCCACCGAACGCCCCTCGACCCGGCCGAATCCGACCACGATGTTCGGCGCGAAGCCCGCGTGGACCTCGAGGAACTCGCCGTCGTCGAGGACGTGCCCGATGACCGTGTGCATGTCGTACGGCTGGTTGGCCGAGTCGGGGATCAGCGTGTCGAGCTCGCGGTCCGCGTCGGTCGTCTCCAGGTCCGCCTCGGTGTCGAAGGCCGGCGGGTCGTCCATGTTGTTGGACGGCAGGTACGACAGCAGCGCCCTGGCGAAGTCGAGGCAGTCCTGCTCGTCGGACGCCTCGTAGTGGGCGACGCCGCTCTTCGAGTTGTGCGTGTGCGCGCCGCCCAGTTCCTCGAACGTCACCTCCTCGCCGGTCACGGTCTTGATGACGTCCGGCCCGGTGATGAACATGTGCGACTTCTCCTGCACCATCAGGACGAAGTCGGTCAGCGCGGGGGAGTACACGGCGCCGCCCGCGCACGGGCCCATGATCAGCGAGATCTGCGGGATCACTCCGGAGGCGTGCACGTTGCGCTTGAAGATCTCCGCGTACAGGCCGAGGGAGACCACGCCCTCCTGGATGCGCGCCCCGCCCGAGTCGTTGATGCCGATCACCGGGCAGCCGGTCTTGAGCGCGTGGTCCATGACCTTCACGATCTTCTCGCCGAAGACCTCGCCGAGAGACCCGCCGAACACGGTGAAGTCCTGCGCGAACACCGCGACAGGCCGGCCGTCCACCGTGCCGTACCCGGTCACGACCCCGTCGCCGTACGGGCGTTCGCGGTCGAGGCCGAAGGCGGTCGCCCGGTGCCTGGCCAGCTCGTCGAACTCCACGAAGGAGCCCTCGTCGAGGAAGGCCGCCAGGCGCTCGCGGGCCGTCATCTTCCCCTTGGCGTGCTGCTTGTCCACCGCCCGCTGGGAGCCGGCGTGGGCCGCCTCACGCTGGCGGCGCTCCAGGTCGGCGATCTTTCCCGCGGTGGTGTGGATGTCGATCCCGGGGGCGCTTTCCGCGCTCATCGCCCGCTCACCGTTCCTCGCATGCCCAGCGGCCCTCGGGTCCCGGACGCCGCTCCTGGTCGCGTCGAATCCATGGCGGACAGGGTAACCAGCCCGGCGTCGCGTGGTCGCGCCGGGTCACGCCACCGCGACGCCTCATGGGCCGTACCAGGAACGGGGTTGACGTCCCGTTCGTTCGGATCCACGACGGCTTGGGGACGAACGGGGGATCCATGGCGGACGCCGTACGCACACAGGGGTTGTACAAGCGCTTCGGGCAGCAGGTGGCGGTCGGCGGGGTCGACCTGGTGGTGCCGAGAGGCAGCTTCGCCGGCCTTGTCGGCCCCAACGGCGCCGGCAAGACGACGACCCTGAGCATGATCACCGGGCTGCTGCGCCCGGACGGCGGGCGGATCGAGATCGACGGCCACGACGTGTGGGCCGACCCCATCAGCGTCAAGGCCCACATCGGGGTGCTGCCCGAGGGCCTGCGGCTGTTCGAACGGCTGTCCGGCCGCGAACTGCTGACGTACGGCGGTCAGCTCCGCGGCATCCCCCTGGACGAGGTCGGCCGGCGCGCCGACGAGCTGCTCAAGGTCATGGACCTGGCCGAGGCGCAGGACAAGCTGGTGGTCGACTACTCCACCGGCATGCGCAAGAAGATCGGCCTCGCGGCGGCGCTGCTGCACAATCCGCGCGTGCTGTTCCTCGACGAGCCGTTCGAGGGGGTCGACCCCGTCTCCGCCAACACGCTGGTCGAGGTGCTGCGCAGGTTCACCGCGTCCGGCTCCACCGTCGTGTTCTCCAGCCACGTGATGGACCTGGTCGAGCGGCTGTGCGACTGGGTGTCGGTGATGAACAGGGGTCTCGTCGTCGCCCAGGGCCCGCTCGACGACGTACGGCGGGGCCGCACGCTCAACGAGGCGTTCCTCGACCTCGTCGGCGTACGCGGCAACGGTGAAGAGGGACTGTCGTGGCTCGGCTCCGGGAGCACCCCGTGACGACGGCCCGGCTGTTCGTCCGGCTCAAGCTCAGCCTGATCCGCGGGGGACTGCGCGGCGACGCGGGCAGGCAGGCCGGTTTCGTCATCTCGCTGGTCGCCGCGTTCCTCGCCGCCGTCGCGGGCTTCGCGCTGCTGTCCCTCGCCCGGCTCGCGCCGTCCGGCATCGCCCTCGACCTGGTGTCGGTGGCGTTCGCGGTGTTCGCCGCCGGCTGGGTCGTCGTGCCGCTCATGGCCTTCGGGCTGGACGAGACGCTCGACCCGGCCAGGCTCGCGCTGTTCCCGCTGACCACCCGGCAACTCGCCACCGGCATGTTCGCGGCGTCGGCCGCGGGGCCGTGGCCGCTCGCCTCGCTTGCCGCGCTGTGCGGAGGCGTGGTCGCGCTCGCCCACGGACCGGGCGGAGTGCTGATCGGGGTGCCCGCGGTGCTCCTTCTCTTCGCCTTCTGCCTCACGGCCTCCCGCCTCGTGACCACCGCGTTGTCCGGCGTGCTGCGCACCCGCAGGGGACGTGACCTGCTCGCGGTGGTCGCGATCCTCGGCCTGCTGCTCGTCCAGGTGCCGAACCTGCTGCTGAACCGCGGCCTGTCCGGCGATCCCGTGCGCGTCCTGGCGTCGGCGGGGGACTTCCTGCGCTGGACGCCGCCGGGGATGGCCGCGCACGCGATCGCCGACGGAGGGTTCGCAGGTCTCGCCGAGCTGGTCGTCGTCGCGGCGTCGGTCGTCGTTCTCGCCCGGCTGTGGATCGCGGCGCTGCGGTACGCGCTGGTGCGGCCCGACTCCTCCACCGGGGGTGGCGGCTCCGTCCGCCGTTCAAAGACGAGCCGGTTCCTGCCCGGCGGCATGCTCGGCGCGGTCGTCGCCAAGGAGCTGAAGTACGCGAGACGCGAACCGCGGGCCCGGGTGAACTGGCTCAGCGCGGTCTTCGTGAGCGCCGTCTTCATGTTCTCCCTCAGGGGTCCCGGCGGCGGTAACGGGTCATGGGCCGCGATCGGCCCGGCGTGCCTGGCGGCCGTGGTGATGGGGCTGCAGGCGGCCAACCTCTTCGGCATCGACGGCAGGTCGCTGTGGATGAACGTCGTGGCCGTCGCGACCCCGCGCGGCCTGCGTACCGACCTGGCCGGGCGGCACCTGGCCATGGCGGTCGTCGCCGTGCCGCTGCTGGCGCTGGCGTCGGTGGCCGCCGCCCTCGTGGCGGGGAACGCCGCGTGGGCGCCCGCCGCCGCGCTCACGGCGTGGGGCGTGCTCGGCGTGGCGATGGGGGTCGGCTCCATTACCAGCGTGCTCGTGCCGTACACCTATCCCGAGCGGATGAACGCCTTCTCCGGAGCCGCCCCCGGGCAGGGCGGGCAGGCGTTCGCCTCCTCCACCGCCACGATGCTGGTGACCGGTGTGCTCGCGCTGCCGATCGCGCTGCCCGTCATGCTCGGCTTCACCTGGTGGGCCGTGCTCGCCGTGCCGTACGGCGCGGTGGCCGCCTGGGCGGGCCGCCGGCTCGCCGCCGGCATCGGCTTCGCCCGCCTCCCCGAACTCCTCACCGCCGTCTCCCGCCCCACCTAACCCCCCCTAACCCCCGCGGTGATCTTGTAATTAGTCGCAGGCGCCCATGTTGACCTGCGCATATCCACTACGTGATCTTGCAATTTGTCGCACGCACTCACGCTGGCCTGGGTGTAGGCATCTCGTGATCTTGCAGAAATGCGCCCGTTGCCGCCACTGCCTGCGCGAAGCGGTGTCGTGATCTTGCAAATGCAAGATCGAGGACGCGTACGTTGCTGGCCAGGCGCGGATAGGGCGGCAGAATGCAAGATCGTGAAGTACGCACGCGCAGGTCGGGCCTATGGTGTGCGACAAACTGCAAGATCACGACGGGTCTAGGTGCAGGTCGGCGCTGCGGCTGCGACAAACTGCAAGATCACGGTGGGGGGGTGGGTAACGGGGGGGTTGCGAAGTTCTTGCGGTGTTGCGGGGGATCTGGTCCGCCCTTATAACCATTTGGACCGTTCTTATGGGGAGATTCGATATGCGCGAACGTGGCCTGACGGGCCGTGCGATCTGGGCGCCGCTGGTCGCGGCGGTGCTGAGCGGCCTGGTCATCGGGGCGCTGGCCCGTCTTCTGATGCGCGGGATCGTAGTCGCCATCGACGGACGGGTCGAAATCTCCACGGCGGGCACCGCCATCATCCTCGTCGCCTTCGGCGTGTTCGCCCTGCCCGCCGCGGTCACCGCGACCGCGCGTCCGTTGATCAAGCATGCTGGCCGGTGGCTGACCGTCCTGGTGACAGGGCTGCTGTCGGCCAGGACGGGGGTCGGTGACGCCAAGACCATCCTGCTGGCCGACGACGACCAGTTGACGACGATCTCCATGCTGATCTTCGCGTTCGGCGCGATCGTGGTGGCGCACGGCCGGCTCACCCAATACCTCACCTGCCGCCTGCGGGCGCTTCCCGAGGCCGCCGGGACCCCGGACGCGCAGCTGGCCTGACCTGCGCGGTTCAGTGGTCTAGTCCAATTGGTGAGACCGCTCTCGGGTCACCGAGCGCGATTCGCTAGCCTTCGAAGCATGGCCGCCATCGCTCCTGAACGACACGACGCCGTAGCGGAGATGCCGGACGAACTCCGCGCTGACGTGCGCCTATTGGGTGGACTCCTGGGTCAGGTGATCGCCGAACACGGTGGTCCCGATCTCCTCGCCGACGTGGAACGGCTCCGGAAGGCGGTGATCGCGGCCCGGCGCCGGGAGACCACGGCCGACGAGGTCGCGGCCATGGTGGCCGAGTGGCCCGTCGAACGCGCCGTCCAGATCGCCCGGGCCTTCACCTGCTACTTCCACCTCGCCAACCTCGCCGAGGAGCACTACAGGATCCGCACCCTGCGGCAGCGTGACAAGGACGACGTGCCGCTGCGCGAGTCCCTCGCCGAGGCCGTGCAGGGGCTGCGCGGGGACGACCGCCTGCAGGGACTGATCGACGGGCTGGAGTTCCGGCCCGTGCTGACCGCCCACCCCACGGAGGCGCGGCGGCGGGCGATCGTCACCGCCATCCAGCGGATCAGCGCCCAGCTCGACGCCTACAACGCCCCCGGGCGGGGCGCGGCGGAGCGGGAGGAGGCCCACCGGCGGCTGCTTGAGGAGATCGACATACTCTGGCGGGCGAACCAGCTCCGCCACACGAAGCTCGACCCGCTGGACGAGGTCCGTACGGCGATGGCGGCCTTCGACGAGACGCTGTTCCGCACGGTGCCGCAGAT
The DNA here is from genome assembly GCF_012999535.1 of Microbispora sp. H11081. Classification (GTDB taxonomy): domain Bacteria; phylum Actinomycetota; class Actinomycetes; order Streptosporangiales; family Streptosporangiaceae; genus Microbispora. The sequence continues at coordinate 181,354 of NZ_JABBWV010000010.1, read as the reverse complement.
CTACCGGTCGCTCGACGCGGCGCTCGGCCCGGGGACCGGTACGCGGGAGCCGCAGGCGAAGGCCTACATCCGTTACGGCAGCTGGATCGGCGGCGACCGCGACGGCAACCCCAACGTCACCGCCAGGGTGACCAGGGAGGCCATGCAGATCCAGGCCGAGCACGTGCTGATCGCGCTGGAGAACGCGACCACCAGGATCGGCAGGTCGCTCACCCTGGCCGAGGTCTTCACCCCGCCGTCCGCCGAGCTGCGGGCCGTGCTCGGGCAGGCCGAGCACGACCACCCCGACCTGGTGTCGGAGATGGCCACCCGGTCGCCGCGGGAGCCGCACCGCCAGTGGCTGATGTTCGTGGCGGCCAGGATCGCCGCGACCCGCCGCCGCGACCTCGACCTCGCCTACCGCGCGCCGTCGGAGCTGCTGACCGACCTGCGGCTCGCGCAGGACTCGCTGCGCGGCGCGGGCGCCGTACGGCAGGCGTTCGGCGAGTTGCAGCACCTGATCTGGCAGGTCGAGACGTTCGGTTTCCACCTCGCCGAACTGGAGGTGCGCCAGCATTCCGCGGTCCACGCGGCGGCGTTGGAGGAGATCGCCTCCGGCACGTTGTCGGAGCGCACCGAGGAGGTCCTGGCCACGATCCGGGTGATCGCCTGGATCCAGGAGCGCTTCGGCGTGACGGCATGCTCCCGCTACGTCGTCTCGTTCACCCGCTCCGCCGAGGACATCGCGGCGGTGTACGAGCTGGCGAGGCACGCGCTGGGCGACCGCGCGCCGGTGCTCGATGTGGTCCCCCTGTTCGAGTCGGGCGAGGACCTGGACAACTCCTGCGCGGTGCTCGAAGGCATGACCAAGCTGGAGCCGGTACGCCGGCGGCTCGCCGCGAACGGGCGGCGCATGGAGGTCATGCTCGGCTACTCCGACTCCGCCAAGGAGCTCGGTCCCGCCGCGGCGACCCTGCGCCTGTACGACGCGCAGGCCGCGCTGACGGCCTGGGCGGCGGCCAACGACATCACGCTCACGCTCTTCCACGGCCGCGGCGGCGCGCTGGGGCGGGGCGGCGGCCCGGCCAACCGCGCCGTGCTCGCCCAGGCCCCCGGTTCTGTCTCGGGCCGCTTCAAGGTCACCGAGCAGGGCGAGGTCATCTTCGCGAGGTACGGCCACTCGGCGATCGCCAAGCGGCACATCGAGCAGGTCACCAACGCCGTGCTGCTCGCGTCCACCTCGGCGGTGGAGTCGAGCGCGGCCGCCGCGGCGGCGAAGTTCCGCCGTCTGGCCGACACCGTGGCGGCGGCCTCCGAGCGCGCCTACCGGGCGCTGACCGAGGCCAAGGGCTTCCCCGAGTGGTTCGCGCTGGTGAGCCCGCTGGAGGAGATCGGCTCGCTGCGGCTCGGCTCCCGGCCCGCGCGGCGGGGTCTCGGCGCGCCCCGGTCGCTGGACGACCTGCGGGCCATCCCCTGGGTGTTCGCGTGGGCCCAGACGCGGGTCAACCTCCCCGGCTGGTACGGCCTGGGCAGCGGTCTGGCCGCCGTGGTCACCGACGGCGGCATGGCCGAACTGCGCGCGGCCTACCAGGAGTGGCCGTTGTTCGCCGCGATGCTGGACAACGCCGAGATGTCGCTGGCCAAGACCGACAAGTCCATCGCGTCCCGCTATCTGGCCCTGGGCGGCCGGGCCGACTTCGCCGAGCAGGTCCTGGAGGAGTACGACCTGACGAGGCGGCTGGTGCTCGAGGTGACCGGCCACGCCCGGCTGCTGGAGAACCGGCGGGTCCTGTCGCGGGCCGTGCAGTTGCGCGACCCGTACGTGGACGCGCTCAGCCACCTGCAGTTGCGGGCGCTGGCGGCGCTGCGGGCGGCCGATGACCTTTCCGAGAAGGAGCGCGAGCGCCTGTCGACGCTGCTGCTGCTGAGCGTGAACGGCGTGGCGGCGGGCCTGCAGAACACCGGCTGACGGCGGGACCGGGGCCGGTCGGGTGCCCGACCGGCCCCGGCCGCGTCCTTCAGAGCCGCCCGACGTCGATCCGTTCGGGGCAGGCGTAGATGTTGAAGCGTTCTTCGCGCAGGAACCCCACGAGGGTGATGCCGAACTCCCGCGCCAGGTCGACGGCGAGCGAGGAGGGCGCGGACACGGCGCAGACGATCTGTACGCCGGCGCTCGCCGCCTTCTGCATGATCTCGTAGCTGACCCGGCCGCTCACCAGCAGAATGTGTAGGTCGAGGGGGGTACGGCCGCTGAGCAGCGCCCAGCCGACGAGCTTGTCCACGGCGTTGTGCCGCCCGACGTCCTCGCGTACGACGACGGGTGTCCCGTCGGGGGTGAACAGCCCGGCGGCGTGCAGCCCGCCCGTCCTGCCGAAGACCCCCTGGGCCTTCCGCAGCAGGTCGGGCAGGCCGTACAGGGTGGCGGCGGACACACCGACCGGCGGGCGCACGGTCGGCACGGCGCAGCGGTCGCGCAACGCGTCGAGGCTCGCCGTGCCGCAGACGCCGCACGCGCTCGACGTCAGGAAGTTGCGCGCCCGGGCGCCCAGGTCGGGCAGGTGCGGGGTGGTGAGCCGTACGGTCACCGTGTTGTAGCGCGCCTCGGGGTCCAGGTCCTCGTCCGTGCAGTAGCCGATGGCGGCGATGTCGCCGGGGCTGGCGATCCCCTCGCCGTTCAGGAAGCCCGCCGCGAGTTCGAAGTCCGCGCCCGGCGTCCGCATCGTGATCGCCACCGTACGGCTCTCGCCACCGGCCAGGAGCCGGATCTCCAGCGGTTCCTCGGTGGCGAGGTCGTCCCGCCGGTCGTGTACGGCCGATCCGGACACCCTCCGGACGCGTGATCGCGTGACGGGCCCCGGACGAGCGGTGGGCCGCGCCGCGATGTCCCGTTCCATGTGCCGCCTCCTTCGAGGGATGGCTGCCGTTCTTTCCGGTACGCAGCCTGTCACGCCCCGTCTCAGGCGTCGTCCGCCGGGTGGCGGGAGGAGGACGCATCCCGCGCCGCACCTGGTGGAACGCCCGGTCGAGAATGCCACCCGCCCCGGCTCCCTTTCGCTCGCCGCGTCGGCGGGCGCGCGGGGTGGACAGGGCGAAGGTGGCAGAAGGGGCGGATGGGGCGGCGAAGGCGGCCCCGGGGGCCGATAGCCTGATCGGGTGCCCGACTCGCCGTACGCCGACCTGGATCGTCCTCCGCTGTCCGAGACCGCGCTGACCAGGGCGTTGGTGCGCCCCGGCGCGCTGTGGACGTCCGTACGCGTCGTCGAGCGGACCGGCTCGACCAACGCCGACCTGGCCAGGACCGTGCGGGAGAACCCGGCCGAGGGCGCCGTGCTGGTCGCGGAGGAGCAGGTCGCGGGCAGGGGACGGCTCGGCAGGCCGTGGAGCGCTCCGCCGCGCTCCGGGCTGACGTTCTCGATGCTGCTGCGGCCGGACGCGCCGCCCGCCCGGCAGGGCTGGCTGGCGCTGCTGACCGGCCTCGCCGCCGCGTCGGCCGTACGGCGGATCGCGGAGGTCGACGTGCGGCTCAAGTGGCCCAACGACCTGATGGTGGGGGAGCGCAAGCTCGCCGGCATCCTCGCCGAGCGGGCCGACCACGCGGTGATCGTCGGCATGGGGCTCAACGTCTCGATGCGGCGGGAGGAACTGCCCGTCGACCGGGCGACGTCCCTCGCGATCGAGAACGCCGCCTGCACCGACCGCGACCCGCTGCTGCGCGGGATCCTGCGGGAGATCGAGACGCGCTACCGCGACTGGGTGGCCGCGGGCGGCGACCCGGACGCCTCGGGCCTGCGTGCCGCCTACCTCGCCTGGTCGTCCACCGTGGGGCAGGAGGTCAGGGTCGAACTGCCCGGCGACCGCGTGCTGACCGGCCTGGCGACCGGCGTCGACGCGTCCGGCCACCTGCTCGTACGCGACCGGGACGGCGAGCACGCGCTCAGCGCGGGCGACGTCGTCCACGTACGCCCCCACACCGTCACGGAGAACGGCGCGGCCCGCTGACCGAACGCATGCAATCGACCGGCGATCGTGTCACGATTTGCGCCATGGGTCTCCCTGATCAATACCTGGCCGACGGCGAGCGGATCGTTCTATCGTTCCATCCGCACTGGAAGCGGCTGATCCTGCCGTTCCTCGCCCTCCTCGTCGTGCTCGCCGCCGTCGGCGCGGCCTTCTTCCTCATCCCCGGCGACTACGAGTACGCGGGGTACGCCCGCGGCACGGTGGGCGTGGTCGCCTTCGTGGCGCTGGTCCTCTGGACGATCATCCCCTACCTGCGCTGGGTGACGACGTCCTACACGCTGACCTCGCACCGCTTCGCTATCAGCACGGGAGTGCTGAACAAGTCGGAGGACGACATCCCGCTGGCCAAGGTCAGCAGCGTGAGCTCCGACCAGAGGCTCATCGAGCGGATCCTCGGCTGCGGCACGCTCCGGGTCGAGTCGGCGTCCGAGAAGGGCGACATCGACTACCGGGACATCCCCCAGATCCAGCGCGTAAGGCACGAGCTGTTCCGGCTGGTGGAGGACGCCGCGGACGGGAACATCGACGGGGACTGAGCGCGGCGCGGCGGCCGGGATCCCGGCGATGGCCGCGGACGAGAAGGACAGGCAGGACACGGGGGAGGGGGACGTGGACAAGAGCGGGCGCCCCGGCGCCGACGACATGCGGCGGCTGTTCCTGGGGCCGCCGCCGGCCTACACGCGACGGCAGGTGGCCGAGGCGGCCGGCGTCCCGCAGGAACTGGCGGCGCGGATCTGGCGGGCCCTCGGCTTCGCCACGTTCGCCGACGACGCCGTGGCGTTCACCGAGGCCGACCTGGCGGCCCTGCACCGCATCCGCGACCTGCTCGACTCGGAGACGCTCGACGAGCGGACCGTCATCCGCATGGCCCGCGCCCTCGGCCGTACGACGGCCCGCCTCGCGCAGTGGCAGGCCGAGATCATGGTGGACGCCCTGATCGAGCCCGGCGTGCGGGCGGGCGAGGACGCGATGCGGCAGGTGATGGACACCGTCAGCCGTCTGCTGCCGGACTTCGAAGAGACGCTGGTGCACGTCTGGCGCTCCCAGCTCGCCGCGACCGCGGGCCGGCTGGTCTCCCTGGCCGAGCCCGGGGAGGACGTCTCGGCGGCCCGTCCGAAAATCGCCGTCGGGTTCGCCGACCTCGTCGCCTTCACCCGCGTGTCGCGTGAGCTGGACGAGCTGGCCCTGGCCGACCTGGTCGAGGGGTTCGAGTCGCGGGCCTCCGACGTGATCGCGGCGCACGGCGGGCGGCTGGTCAAGACGCTGGGGGACGAGGTGCTCTTCACCGCCGCGGACCCGCCGACCGCGGCCCGCATCGCGCTCGACCTGCTCGACGAGCTCAAGCGGGACGCCGAGGGGCCGGACGTGCGGGTCGGGCTGGCGTACGGGCCGGTGCTGCCGGCCATGGGCGACGTGTTCGGCACGACGGTCAACCTGGCGGCGCGGCTGACGGCCATCGCCCGCCCGGGCACGATCCTCGCCGACACCGAGTTGGCCGCGGGCCTCGCCGGCGCGTCCGGCGTCGATCTGGTCAGGCTCCGCCGCCGTCCCGCGCGCGGGCTCGGCGTGGTGGAGCCGTATGTTCTCAGGAGATCCAGCCGAGAAAGTTGAGGTGCGGGACATGCCGTACGAAGTCCAGGGTGTGGTGGCGCGCGGCAAGGGAGAGGCGGTGACGCTGGAGACGGTCGTCGTGCCGGACCCGGGGCCGGGCGAGGCGGTCGTGAACGTGCAGGCCTGCGGGGTCTGTCACACCGACCTGCACTACCGGGAGGGCGGCATCAACGACGACTTCCCGTTCCTGCTCGGCCACGAGGCCGCGGGAGTCGTCGAGGCGGTGGGCGAGGGCGTGACCGAGGTCGAGCCCGGCGACTACGTGATCCTGAACTGGCGGGCGGTGTGCGGGCAGTGCCGCGCCTGCCTGCGCGGCCGGCCGTGGTACTGCTTCGCGACCCACAACGCCACGCAGAAGATGACGCTGGCCGACGGCACCGTGCTCAGCCCGGCGCTCGGCATCGGGGCCTTCCTGGAGAAGACCCTCGTGGCGGCCGGGCAGTGCACGAAGGTCGACCCGGCGGCCAGGCCGGCCGTCGCCGGTCTGCTCGGCTGCGGCGTGATGGCCGGTCTGGGGGCCACGATCAACACCGGTGCCGTCACCCGGGGCGACACGGTCGCGGTGATCGGCTGTGGTGGCGTGGGTGACGCGGCCATCGCGGGTGCGCGCCTCGCCGGCGCCCGGACGATCATCGCGGTGGACGTGGACGACCGCAAGCTCGACTGGGCGCGCGGCTTCGGCGCCACCCACACCGTCAACTCCCGCGAGGCCGACCCGGTGGAGGCGATCCGCGACCTGACCGGCGGGTTCGGCGCCGACGTCGTGATCGAGGCGGTGGGCCGTCCCGAGACGTACAAGCAGGCGTTCTACGCCCGTGACCTGGCCGGGACCGTCGTGCTGGTCGGCGTGCCGACCCCGGAGATGACGCTGGAACTGCCGCTGCTCGACGTCTTCGGCCGTGGCGGCGCGCTGAAGTCCTCCTGGTACGGCGACTGCCTGCCCAGCCGCGACTTCCCCATGCTGATCGACCTCTACCTGCAGGGACGGCTCGACCTGGACGGGTTCGTCACCGAGACCATCGGTCTCGACCAGGTCGAGGAGGCCTTCGGCAAGATGCATCGCGGGGAGGTGCTGCGTTCGGTCGTGGTGCTCTGACGGGCATCCGGCGGGGCGGCGCCGCGCGCAGCGGCGCCGCCCCGTTTTTTGTGCCCCGGGTCACATAGGCAAGCCTTACCTGAGTGGGTTATCTTAGGTATGCCTAACCTTCCTAATGATCCCTGAGAGGCGGCCCATGTACGTCTGTGTCTGCCGCGCGGTCACCGAGAGCGAGGTGCACGACTGCATCGCCGGCGGGGCGAGGACGGCCCGCCAGGTGCGGGACGCCACGGGCGCGGGCGGGGACTGCGCGTCTTGTGTCCGGAAGATCTGTGCGATCCTGAAACGGTCAGAGGACCTGGTAACCAGCGCATAGATCGAGGAAGCACATGCAGGGCGACAAAGAGATCATCGCGCTGCTCAACGAGCAGCTCACCTCCGAGCTGACCGCCATCAACCAGTACTTCCTGCACGCGAAGCTACAGGAGAACTGGGGATATACGAAGCTCGCCGCCCTCACGCGGGCGGAGTCGATCGACGAGATGCGGCACGCGGAGGAACTCACCGACCGGATCCTGTTCCTGGAAGGCCTGCCGAACTACCAGAAGCTCAACACGCTGCACATCGGCCAGACCGTCAGGGAGCAGCTCCAGGCGGACCTGGAGCTGGAGCTGGGCGTGGTCAAGCGGCTGCGGCCGGGGATCGCCCTGATGCGGGAGCGGGGAGACATCACCTCGGCGACGCTCTTCGAGAGCATCCTGGCCGACGAGGAGCACCACATCGACTATCTGGAGACCGAGCTCGGCCTCCTGGAGAGCCTCGGCGAGCAGCTGTATCTGCAGCGGTACGCCGAGCCGCCGTCGGCTTCCTGAGCCGCCGCACCGGAGGTCTGACGGGAATTCAGATCGACAACGCCCGCCGTCATCGACTCGGCGGGCGTTTTTCATGCCCTCATCCGTTTTTCTCGCGTGATGTCGATAATGGTCGAAAATGCAGTAGAAGATCGCGTGGCTTCCGTGCTGACTATCCCGGATTTATCAGTGTTTGCCCAGGTCAATTGATGGGTCAACGACAAGTCAAAAGGCGCGCTGTAGCCGGGAAACGATCGCTTAAGGTCCTACGATCGCACCATGACCTGCGTACTTCTCGCCGAGGATGACACCTCGATATCCGAGCCCCTGGCGCGTGCCCTGCGCCGGGAGGGCTATCAGGTGGAGGTGAGCCCCGATGGCCCGCAGGCCCTGGAGAGGGCCTTGTCGGGGGGCGTCGACCTGATTGTTCTCGACCTCGGCCTTCCAGAGATGGACGGGCTCGAGGTCGCACGCCGGATTCGCGCGGAGGGGCACGGGACTCCGGTCCTGATCCTCACCGCCCGCGTCGACGAAGTCGACACCGTGGTCGGTCTCGATGCCGGGGCCGACGACTACGTGACCAAGCCGTTCCGCCTGGCGGAGTTGCTCGCCCGCGTGCGGGCCCTGCTCCGGCGCGGAACATCGGAGACCCCGGTGGTGCAAGGCGTCCGTATCGACGCCGACTCGCGCCGGGCCTGGATGGGAGACAAGGAACTGCACCTGACCACCAAGGAGTTCGACCTGCTGCGCGTGCTCGTACGGGACGCCGGCAAGGTCGTCACGCGTGAGCAGATCATGCGCGAGGTGTGGGACACCAACTGGTGGGGGTCGACCAAGACACTGGACATGCACATCTCGTGGCTGCGACGAAAGCTAGGCGACGACGCGGCCAAACCGCGCTACATAACGACCGTCCGCGGAGTCGGCTTCCGTTTCGAGCGCGAGTAGCCGCCGTGGGGCGGTTGCGGGGGAGGGGCTAGCACGTGCGCCGGCGCCTGCTTTCCTCCATGCTGCTCGTCGCGGTCATCGCGGTACTGCTGTTAGGCGTGCCCCTGGGCGTGGTCGTCGTGCGTCTGATCAACGACGAGGTCGCCCAGGAGCTCAGGACGGATGCGAACCGGCTGCTGCTCGGAGTCGAGTACTCCGTGAGCCAGCGGCAGGAGATAAGTCCCGACCAGCTCGCGCGGAACTACCCGGACCGATACCTCCAGGTGTTCGTCCGAGGGAACCCGCCGATCGTCGTGGGCGCGCCTCCTCCGGCGGGCCGTGACCTGACCGAGGAGGCGCGCTCGGAGAACGGATACGTACGCGTCAGCCGCGACGCGGCCCAGATCCAACAGGACACCCAGGCGCGGCTGGTGCTCATCATGGCGCTCGCCGTCGTGGCCCTCGGGGCCGCGATCGGCCTGGCGACCGTCACCTCGCGTCGCCTGAGCCTGCCGCTCCAAGATCTCACCAGGATCGCGGAGCGGCTCGGCTCAGGCGACGCCAGACCCAGCAGGCACCGGTACGGAATCCCGGAGCTGGATCTCGTGGCCGAGGTGCTCGACCGCAGCGCGTTACGGATCTCCGACCTGCTCGGGCGGGAACGCGAGTTCGCCACCGACGCCTCCCACCAGCTGCGTACGCCGCTGACCGGGCTGAGCATGCGCCTGGAGGAGATCGTCGCGGCGGCCGACCAGCCGGAGGTGGTCCGCGAGGAGGGCGAGGCCGCGGTGGTGCAGGTCGAGCGGCTGACGGCGGTGATCGACGAACTGCTGGCCGCCGCCCGCAGGCAGCGGCACGCCCAGGCGGGACCGATCGACGTGGACGACGTGGTGGGGCAGCAGATCGTCGAGTGGGAGCCGGCGTTCCGCCGGGCCCACCGGTCGCTGGTGCTCGCGGGCGACCGCGGCCTCCGCGCGCTCGGCACGACGGGCGGGCTCAGCCAGGTGCTGTCCACCCTGCTGGAGAACTCCCTCAAGCACGGCGACGGCGTGCTGACGATCAACACATCGAGTACGGGCAGGTCTGTGGTGATCGAGGTGGCCGACGAGGGGCCGGGCATCCCGGAGGCGCTCGGCCACCGGGTCTTCGAGCGGAGTGTGAGCGGCGGAGGCGGCACGGGCCTGGGGCTCACCCTCGCGCGTGCCCTGGTCGCGGCCGACGGCGGGCGGCTGGAGCTGGTCAAGCGCCGGCCCGCGACGTTCGCCATCTTCTTACGTCACACCCGCGAAGGCGACCGGCGGCGGGTGGTCAGCGGCCCAGCGTGACGGACGACGTTCAGAGGGGTGCGTTCAGCGGGTGGTGACGGGGTCGGCCTGTGCCTTCACCTCGGGGTGGGGCCGCGCGCCGGCCCCCTCGACGGGCTCGTCCGCCAGTTCGGGGACCGCCAGGAACACCCACTTCTTGTACGACCACAGGCGGAACAACGTGCCGAGGACCAGGCCGACGGCCTGCGCGATGTTGTAGCTCACCGTGTCGTGCAGGCCCAGCGCGTACGACACGAAGCCGATGGTGATCAGCGAGGGCAGCAGGCCGATGCCGTTCAGCACGAAGAACAGGACGTACTCGCGGGCCAGGCCGCTCTGCTGGCGATGCCGGTAGGTCCAGAAGCGGTTGCCCGCGTACGCGAACGTGGCGGCGGCGATGGTGGCCACGACCTTCGAGGTCAGCGGGCCCAGGCCGACGCCGAAGCGCAGCAGGTTGGTGCCGCCGAAGTCGATGACGAACGCGAGAGCGCCCACCGTACCGAACTTGAGCAACTCGTGGATGAGCGTGGCGAACCGCTCGTAGGCACGTCGTAGAAGCTGCACGTCCCGCACGGTCCTTCCTGATCGGCGGCCATGGTCGGCGGCGAGGTCTTCTCAGGCTACCGGTCGCAAGCACAAATCGGTGTCTTACCGCAACCTTGGCCCGCTTCGTCCCAGGTCATCAAAGAACATTTCAAGAAAAATCCCTCTATCTGGGATGAGTGGGCGGTCTTCGCACTACGCTCTCGCCCAACCAGGATCACTTCGTTCGAGGACGCGCGCGTTCTGGAGGGGTGGCCTTCACCGTGTTGCGGAGATTCACGATCCTCGGTCTCGCCCTCGTCCTGCTCGCGGGGTGCGGGACCGAGGGCGTGCGCGAGATCCCGGCCGGCCCAGGTGAGACGTCCCCGGCGGCGGCCGAGATCACCACGGCCGAGGCGCGGGCGGCCTTCGACGGCCTCGGCGACCTCGCCGGCGCCTGGCGGGACCAGGACTGCGCCAAGATCGAGCACCTCACGACCGGTGTGGAGAGCACCGTCGGGAGCCGCGTCTGCCCGGCCGCCCGCGAGGGCCTCGACGCGCCCGCCCTGCCCGCGTACTCGGACCCGGAGTTCCTGCTGCCCGCGCGGCAGGACGGCGACGGCGACCCCTGGTTCGCCGTGCTCGCCAGGAAGCCGAAACCGGCCTACCTCGTCTTCGTACGAGTGGAGGGCTCGTGGCGGCTCGCCGCCGGGCCGATCCCCGTCGTGGGCAAGACACCCGACGTGGAGGGCGAGGTCGTCGACGCGGCGGCCGAACCGGAGGCGACCGTCGGGGCGAGCCTCGCGCCGACCCGCCACGTGGCCTTCCTCACCGACCCCACCGCAGTGAACGGGACGGGGATCAGCGGGGTGCGGTTCGCCTCGGGCGACCCCGTGCGCGACCTCCTCGCGGAACTGGTCCGCGCCCCCGGCAGGGCCCGCCCCGACCACCTGTCCACCGACGTCCGCATCGAGGGACCGGCCCGCGCGCTCGCGCTGCCCGGCGGCGGGTCGCTGGTGTTCCACGCGCTGCGCGTCGTCTTCACGCAGAAGCCGCGCTCCGGCCGCTCCTCACTGGCCCATCCCCGCTATCGCGCCGCGGAGGTGCGCGCCTTCACGGGCGGCACGCCCAAGTCCTTCACCGGCAGCGAGATCGTGGTGCTGGCCACCAAGGTGGCGGAGGACGACACCATGACGACCGTGGGTCTGCGGCGGGTGCTCGCCGACGTCACAGAGGGCTCCGGCTGACAGGTCGTACCCGCGCAATAGGTAGGCTGACGAGTCGTGAACAGCCAGAACGTTCCCCCTTACACGCCCGTGACCGCGCCCGTGGTGGGCATGGTCGGCGCGGGCCAGCTCGCGAGGATGACCCAGCAGGCCGCCATCGCGCTCGGCGTCGACCTGCGCGTGCTCGCGAACACCCGTGACGAGAGCGCCGCCAAGGTCATCGTGGACACCCGTCTCGGCGACTACCGCGACCTGGACGACCTCCGGGAGTTCGCCAAGGGGTGCGACGCCGTCACCTTCGACCACGAGCACGTGCCGACCGGGCACATCCAGGCCCTGGCCGCCGACGGGCACGCCGTACACCCGGGGGCAGACGCCCTCGTCCACGCGCAGGACAAGGCGGTCATGCGCGAGCGGCTCACCGCGATCGGCGCGCCCTGCCCCGCCTGGGCCCGGGTGGACGACGTCTCCGGCGTCGAGGCGTTCGCCGGGGAGCACGGCTGGCCGGTGGTGCTGAAGGCCGTGCGCGGCGGCTACGACGGCCGGGGCGTGTGGGTCTGCGCCACCCCCGACGAGGCGCGCGAGGCGCTCGCCACCGGGGTCGAGATGCTGGCCGAGGCGTTCGTCCCCTTCGAGCAGGAGGTCGCCGTGCTCGTCGCCCGGTCCCCGCACGGCCAGGGCGTCAGCTATCCCGTGGTCGAGACGGTCCAGAAGGACGGCATCTGCGTCGAGGTCATCGCGCCCGCGCCCGACATAAGCGAGGAGGAGGCGGCCGACGCCCAGCGTGTCGCGCTCACCATCGCCCGCGACCTCGGGGTGACCGGGCTGCTCGCGGTCGAGATGTTCGTGACGAAGTCCGGGCTCGTGGTCAACGAACTGGCCATGCGCCCCCACAACAGCGGCCACTGGACGATCGAGGGCGCCCGCACCTCGCAGTTCGAGCAGCACCTGCGGGCCGTGCTCGACCTGCCGCTCGGATCGCCGTCGCTGACCGCGCCGGTCGTCGTCATGGCCAACCTGCTCGGCGGACCCGACCCCGACGTGTACTCCCGGTATGAGCACGTGATGGCGAACGACCCGGGCATCAAGATCCACTTCTACGGCAAGGACGTCAGGCCCGGCCGCAAGATCGGGCACGTCACCGCCCTCGGGACCGACCTGGACGAGGTTAGGGCCCGCGCGCACCACGCCGTCACCTGCCTGAGAGGACCTGAGGATGCCTGACGTCGGGATCGTCATGGGGAGCGACTCGGACTGGCCGGTCATGCGCCTGGCCGCCGAGGCGGTCGCCGAGTTCGGCGTGTCCTTCGAAGCCGACGTGGTCTCCGCGCACCGGATGCCCACGGAGATGATCGAGTACGGCTCCCGCGCGGCCGGGCGCGGGCTGAAGGTGATCATCGCGGGTGCGGGCGGCGCCGCTCACCTGCCGGGCATGCTGGCGTCGGTCACCCCGCTGCCCGTGATCGGGGTCCCGGTGCCGCTCAAGTATCTGGACGGCATGGACTCGCTGCTGTCGATCGTCCAGATGCCGGCCGGGGTGCCCGTGGCGACGGTCGCTGTGGGCGGGGCCCGCAACGCGGGACTGCTCGCCGTACGAATCCTGGCGGCGTCGGACGAAGGGCTGCGGCGGCGGATGGAGGAGTTCCAGGCCGCCCTGCGGGACCAGGCGCACGCCAAGGGCGAGCGTCTCCGCGCCGAAGCCGCCACCCTCCACCCCGCCCCCCGCGCGTGATCTTGTAGTTTGTCGCACGCGAGTCGCTGACCTTCGCGAATATGCTCCGTGATCTTGCGCGAATTGTGAGACGTTCCGCTCGACCTGCGGAAACACGGTTCGTGATCTTGCAATCGCAAGATCACGAACCGAGGGGGCGCAGGTCAGCGTGGTGCTGTGCGGTTTCGCTGTAAGATCACGGGAGGTGTTCGCGCAGGTCAGCCACCCTCGCTGCGACAAACTACAAGATCACGCCGGAGGGGAAGGGTTAGGGGCGGCCGAGGGCGTGGTAGTCCCAACCGGCGTCCCGCCAGCTCTCCGTGTCCAGCGCGTTGCGGCCGTCGAGGATGACGCGTGCCGCGACGGTCGCCCCCAGCTCCTCCGGGTCGAGGCCGACGAACTCCGGCCACTCGGTGAGCAGCAGCACGATCTCGGCCCCCTCGGCGGCCTCCATGGCCGACTCGGCGTACCCCAGGTGGGGATAGGCCCTACGCGCGTTGGGCAGGGCGGCCGGGTCGCAGACCGTGACGTGCCCTCCCTGCTCGGCGATCTTCACGGCCACGTCGAGCGCCGGCGAGTCGCGGATGTCGTCGGAGTTGGGCTTGAAAGCCGCGCCCAGCACCGCCACCCTGCGGCCCTCGAAAGGCCCGCCCAGGATGTCGCGGGTGAGGTCGACGGTCCGGCTCCGGCGCCGCATGTTGATCTCGTCGACCTCGCGGAGGAAGGCGAGCGCGTTCGTGGCGCCCAGTTCGTCGGCCCTGGCCGTGAACGCCCTGATGTCCTTCGGCAGGCAGCCGCCGCCGAAGCCGAGGCCGGGGTTGAGATACCTGCCGCCGATCCGCTCGTCGTACGACAGCGCCTGCGCCAACTGGGTGACGTCGCCGCCCGCGGCCTCGCAGACCTCGGCCATGGCGTTGATGAACGAGATCTTCGTGGCCAGGAACGCATTGGCCGCCGACTTCACCAGCTCGGCCGTGGGGAAGTCGGTCACCACGATCGGGACCTCGCCCAGCCGCGCGTAGACGTCCCGCAGCACCTTCTCGGCCCGCTCGGAGACGACCCCGAGGACGATCCGGTCGGGGTGGAGCGTGTCCTGCACTGCGAAGCCCTCGCGCAGGAACTCGGGGTTCCAGGCCAGCTCGACCTGCATGCCGGCGGGCGAGAGCCGTACGAGCTTGTCCGCGAGGCGCTCGGCGGTGCCGACCGGCACGGTGGACTTGCCCACGACGAGGCACTCGCGGTCGAGGTAGGGGGCAAGCGACTCGACGACCGCGTCGAGGTAGGAGACGTCGGCGGCGTACCCGTCCTTCTTCTGGGGGGTGCCCACGCAGATGAAGTGGACGTCGCCGAACTTCGCGGCCTCCTCGTACGAGGTGGTGAAGCGCAGCCTGCCGGAGTCGAGGTTGCGGCGGAGGAGCTCCTCCAGGCCGGGCTCGTGGATCGGCAGCTCACCGCGTTGCAGCCGCTCGACCTTGCTCTGGTCCACATCCAGACCGAGCACTTCGAAGCCCAATTCGGCCATGCACGCCGCGTGCGTAGCACCCAGGTATCCGGTCCCCAGCACAGTGAGGCGGTACGGCACGGCATGCTCCCCTCTTACCGACTCTTTGTGATCTGGCATGGTACCGGCCCCGGCAACTGCCCTGAGAGCCACCTGGGCAAACCGGCGCCCTGGCCCCCACGGTACGGCTCTCGGCCCGCCTGGTCGACGCCCGGAGCCCTGGTTTCTCCGGCTCCCAGTCAGGAGCGCTGTCAAGAAGGCGGTCGTACTGACTGGTAACTTTCTGGTCGGACGTCCTAGTATCGCGCTATGAGCTTCCCTCTCTACGCGCCCGCTGAGGAGCACGAAATGCTCCGCGAGACGGTCCGGGCCCTGGCCGACGAGAAGATCGCCCCGCGTGCCGCGGCGGCCGACGAGAACGAGGAGTTCCCCTGGGAGGTCTACAAGGACCTCGTCGCCGCCGACCTGCACGCCGTCCACGTCCCCGAGGCGTACGGAGGGGCGGGAGCCGACGCGCTCGCGACCGTGATCGTGATCGAGGAGGTCGCCCGCGCGTGCGCCTCGTCCTCGCTGATCCCCGCCGTCAACAAGCTGGGCACGGTTCCGCTGCTGCTGTCGGCGTCCGAGGAGCTCAAGCAGCGCTACCTGACACCGGTCGCGCGCGGTGAGGCCATGTTCTCCTACGCCCTGAGCGAGCCTGAGGCGGGTTCCGACGCCGCCGCGATGAAGACCAGGGCCGAACGCGACGGCGACCACTACGTGCTCAACGGCACCAAGATGTGGATCACCAACGCCGGTGTGTCGGAGTACTACACCGTCATGGCCGTGACCGACCCGTCGGCCGGCGGCCGGGGCATCTCCGCGTTCGTGGTGGAGAAGGACGACGAGGGCGTCTCGTTCGGGCCCAAGGAGAAGAAGCTCGGCATCAAGGGCTCGCCCACCCGCCAGGTCATCCTGGAGAACGTCCGCATCCCGGCCTCCCGGATGATCGGCGAGCCGGGCACCGGGTTCAAGACCGCGCTGGCGACGCTCGACCACACCCGCGTCACGATCGCCGCGCAGGCGCTCGGCATCGCGCAGGGCGCCCTCGACTACGCCATCGGGTACGTCAAGGAGCGCAAGCAGTTCGGCAAGCCGATCGCCGACTTCCAGGGCCTGCAGTTCATGCTCGCCGACATGGCCATGAAGCTGGAGGCCGCCCGGCAGCTCACGTACGCCGCCGCGGCCAAGTCGGAGCTGGCCATGAACGGCACCCCGGTCAAGGACCTCACGTTCTTCTCCAGCGCGGCCAAGTGCGCCGCCTCCGACGCCGCGATGGAGATCACCACCGACGCCGTCCAGCTCCTGGGCGGGTACGGCTACACGCGCGAGTTCCCGGTCGAGCGCATGATGCGCGACGCCAAGATCACCCAGATCTACGAGGGCACCAACCAGATCCAGCGCATGGTCATGGCCCGCCAGCTCCTCAAGTAGTCATTGACGTGCAGAAACCCCGTCTCTCCTCGTGGGGAGGCGGGGTTTGTCATCTGTGTCTGGGGGAGCCATCCGGGTCCATGCTTCCACCGAGACCAGCGCACAAATCAGAGAGCATCGCTCTTGACTGTGAGCGCATTTCTAATCATGCTTGCCTTAAGGCGAGAGCAGTGCTCTCGAAGAGATATGCCGAGGAGCTGGCCATGTCCCGCTACATCGAACCGACCCGCATGGATCACCTGTTCAACCGTACGGTTGCAGGGCTGACCCGGCTCGGGATCAGCCTCTGGGGATCCCGGATTCTGTACGTTCGCGGCCGGTCCAGCGGCGAATGGCGCACCACGCCGGTGAACGTGCTGACGTTGAACGGCTCCCGCTATCTGGTCGCACCCCGAGGCATCACTCAGTGGGTCCGCAACCTGCGCGTCGCCGGGAACGGTGAGCTGCGCGTGGGCCGCCGCATCGAGACGTTCACCGCCACCGAGCTCTCAGACGACGAGAAGCCGGCCGTTCTCCGGGCGTACCTGAAGCGCTGGGGCTGGGAGGTCGGAAGGTTCTTCGAGGGAATCAACGCGAGTGCGTCCGAGGAACAGGTGCGGGCGATCGCTCCGGGATTTCCCGTCTTCCGTATCAACTAGAGGTCTTAGGGGCGAAGTTGGGGCAAGTGGCGCCGGTCGGGTAAGCCGGAGGGCGGGGCTCCGGGTCAGGGCGCGCGCCGCACCTCCAGGTCTCCGACCCCGGCGGTGACGCGCAGTTCGACCGTGGGCGCCTGGCCGGTGCTGATCAGCTCGGGCTCCAGCACGCGGTCGACCCGGAGGTGCGCGCCGGTTTCGACCTTGTGGTCGATCTCCACCTCGCCCAGCCGCGTGAAACCGTGCACTTCGACTCGGGCGGCGGGCGGCACGATCACCTTGAGCCGGCCGATCGACACCGACGCGGTGAACGTGACCCGGGTGCCCGGTGCGAGCTGGAGATCGGTGAGGTCGAGCCGGCCCTCGCCCACGCTCACGGTGTGACACTGGCCCGGGTCCGCGCTGACCGGCCGCCAGACGAAGCTGCCCATCTTCTTGGGGAGATCGGTCATCGAGGTCAGGAGCAGAACGAGCGCCACGATCGTGCCGGCCATGACGAGCGGGATGCCCCGGCCGAACCACGTCGCCATGAGCAGGCCCGTCCCGATCGCGACGTGGACGGCGAACGGGTCGGCCGCCCGCGCCGGGGCGTCGTCCCGGCGCGACAGGAGCCGGGTACGGCTCACGCCGGTGGTGCTGAAGGTGCTGTCCAAGGTCTCGCCTGCCGGGATGGTGTCCGTACGGTCCCACGTGATCGCAGGTCTCGTCGTCATTTGCATGGTCATTGGAAGCCCGCCTTGCCCGCTGCCGATGGATGCCGTCGCTCAGTTCCGCGGCGCTCGGCGCAGGAGAAGCAGGCCGTACGCCGGGAGGACCACCGCGCCCGCGAGCAGGATCAGGGTGGAGGGGACCTCGCCGAGGGTGTCGATTCCGCGGCCGACTTCCTGGCTCACGTTGAACAGCGCGTGCAGGGCGATCGGCGCCCACAGGCTGCCGGTGACCAGGCGCACGCAGGCGTAACCGATCCCGAACAGGCCGGCGATGACGATCAGCGGCACGACGTCCGCCACCGGGGCACCCCAGACCAGGACGACCAGGTGCAACACGCCGAAACTGACGCCGGAGACGACAGCGGTCAGCCACCGCTTGCGGCGTGCGAACGCCCTGACGACCACCCCTCGCATCAGGGCCTCCTCCGCGAAGGAGTTGGGCAGTTCGGCGAGGAGTGCCGTGCCCAGGGCCAGTGCCCCTCCTTCGATCCCGAAGCCGAGCGGCCAGGCGGCGATCGCCAGGGGGAGCGCGATGAGGGTCAGATCGCGCAGCCGCGGCACGCGGGTGAGGCCGACGGCCCGCCACGCCGACCAGCGGAACAACAGGACGAGGACGGCCGCCGCGAGCACGAGGGTGGCGATCTGGCGACGCGTCGTCTCGCCCAGTTCCGGGAAGAACCAGGCGAGAACGCCGGCGCTCGCGAGGACCAGCACGCATACGCCGGCCGTGATCGCTGACGTCGCCGTGAACGGCCGCCGCTCCACCCAACTCGGCGCGGCCCAGGCCAGTGCGCCGGGCGCGGTCTCCTGGCGGGCGGATCGGACCGCCAGATCAGCCGTCATGTCAGATACCTCCGTGATTCCCTGTCGCGGCCACCGGCCGTGCGTCGATGGTCTCGGAGGCGCGGGCTTCACCGGATCGGCAGACAGACGACACCCGGATCAGCCGATCCGCCATGGGCTTCCTACGTCAAAAGCCTCAGATCGCCGTGCGATCCGACATTCCCACCAGTGGGGAGGTTTCATGTCGAAAAGTGACAGGGAGTAACATCTCCCTGGGCCACTCCTACGGGGGTGTCTCGACCGTGCCGGGATTGTCAGGAGGAACGAAGTTGGCAGCCGCCCAAGAGGATGCCGACCTGGTTCCCGGCCCGGACGCCATCCTGGCCGCCGTGCAGTTCGCCGCCGACCGGTTCCTCGCCGGCGCCGCGCCGTGGGAGACGGACATCGCCGAGGTCCTGGCGCGTCTCGGGACGGCGGCCGGAGTGAGCCGGGTGTACATCTTCGAGAACCATCTCGACGCGTACGGCCGCCTGTGCAGTCGCCAGCGGTACGAATGGGTCGCGGAAGGCATCACCCCGCAGATCGACAACCCCCTGCTCAAAGGGTTCGACTATGTGGACGTCGGCTGGGGCCGGTGGGCCGAGGCGCTGTCGCGCGGGGACGTGATGGCCGCCGACACCCGCGACCTTCCCGCCGCGGAGCGCCCCGAGCTGGAGGCTCAGGACGTCAGGTCGATCGCGCTCGTGCCGATCCACGTCGAGGGCGTCTGGTGGGGATTCATCGGGTTCGACGAGTGCACGACGGAACGCGAGTGGCTGCCCAGCGACGTGGCGGCGCTGCGGGCGGCCGCGGACACCCTGGCCGCCGCGATCCAACGTACGCGCACCGAGCGGCGGTTGCGCGCGCAGCAGGCGCAGTACCGCGCCGTGTTCGAGGCGACCGGCGACGGGCTGGTCATCAGCGACCCCCAGGGCCGGCTCGTCGAGGCGAACCCCGCCTTCCACCGGATGCACGCGTACTCGCCCGGGGAACTGGTGGGCGCTCGTCCCGAGACGTGGACGCATCCCGCGGACCTGACCGCCGTCACCGACTTCCTCTCGGCCGTGCCTCAGGCCGGGGCCGCGATACGGGTCCGTCACGTCCGCAAGGACGGCACGATCTTCCCCGTGGACGTTCGCGCGGATTCCGTCGTCTTCTCCGGCGAACCACACACGCTCACGGTGGTGCGGGACGCCACGGAGACCGCCAACGCCATGGACCTCCTGCATCGGCGGGTGGCCGCGCTGGCCCTCGTCGCGAGCGACATGGTGGTGGACCAGCCGCCGGAGACCACGTTGCGGAACGCCGTGGCGACGGTGGTGCGGGCGAGCGGGGGTGTCGCCGCCGCGGTCCACGTGATGGAGGGCGGCGCCGGCCGGGTACGGTTCCTGGCCACCCACGGGCTGCCCGACGGCTACGAGGACGGTCTACGAGCGTGCTGGGAACTCGGGGTCGACTCGCCCGCCGTGCACGCGCTTCGTGAGCAGCGCCTGGAGGTGATCCGCGGCGCCCCGGCGCGGACCCTGGCACGGCCGGCGGCCAAGCCGATCCACCGGTTCCTGCCTCATGTCGAGTGGGACATCCTCGTGGCCGTACCCCTCGGGACCATGGGCCAGATGATCGGCGCGCTCCACGTCTACTACCTGCCGCATGACGAGCCGGCCGACGAGGAGCTCAGGTTTCTCAAGGCGTTCGCGGACCAGATCGCCGTGGCGGTCGAGAACGCCACCTTGCTGGCCGAAGGCCGGCAGAACGCCGCGCTCCTGGAACGCCAGCGGCTGGCCAGGGAACTCCACGACTCGGTGTCCCAGGCGCTGTTCTCGATGACGCTGCACGCCCGCGCCGCCGAGCTCGCCATGGCCAAGCAGGGCATCGAAGGGAACGGTCCACTCGGACGAGCGGTGGCGCAGCTCCGGGAGCTGACGCAGGGAGCGCTGGCGGAGATGCGCGCCCTCATCTTCGAGCTGCGTCCCGGGGCGCTGGCCGAGGAAGGGCTGATCAGCGCGGTCCGCAAACAGGCCGCCGCGATCGCGGCCCGCGAAGGCCTGCCCATCGTCGTCGTCGACGAGACGGAGGAGCGTCCCGATCTGGACGAAGAGGCCGAAGAGCACCTCTACAGAATCGTCGTCGAGGCGCTGCACAACACCGTCAAGCACGCCGACGCCCAGCGGGTCACCGTGACGTTCGGCCGGACGGAGTCCGACCTGACGATCGTGGTCGAGGACGACGGCCGCGGCTTCGACCCCACTGCCGCTTTTCCCGGGCACATGGGACTTGGAACGATGCGGGAGCGGGCGGCACGTATGGGCGCCGACCTGCGAATTGTGAGCGCGGCCGGCGCCGGCACCAGGGTCATGGTCACCGGGCCGATCAGGAACCAGATGGAGACGGACAGCCGGTGAGCACCTCGGAACGCACGATCAGGGTGTTTCTCGTCGACGACCACCGCGTCGTCCGTACGGGCATGCGGGCCTTCCTGGACATGCTCGAAGACATGGAGGTGGTCGGCGAGGCGGCGACGGGAAAGGAGGCGATCGACCGTCTGGCGGTTCTGGACCGTTCCGGCGCGCTGCCCGACGTAGTCCTGATGGACCTGATGATGCCGGTCATGGACGGCATCGAGGCGACCCGGGAGGTCAAGGTCAGGTTTCCCGCCGTCGAGGTCGTCGCGATGACAAGCTTCGTCGAGGAGCGGAAGGTCCGTGCCGCCCTGGAGGCGGGAGCCGCCGGCTACCTGCTCAAGGACGCGGAGGCGGACGAGGTTGGGCGGGCCCTTCGCGCCGCGGTCCGCGGCGAGGTGCACCTCGACCCGGCCGCCGCCCGCCAGTTGACGGCCGCGATGCGGGCGCCCGCGACGCCCGTGCCGAGCTTGACCCCACGCGAACGGGAAGTGCTGGCCCTCGTCGCCGACGGCCGGTCCAACCGGGAGATCGCCGCGGCTCTGTCGGTCAGCGAACGTACGGCACGCACCCACGTCAGCAACATCCTCGCGAAACTCGACCTGTCCTCCCGCACCCAGGCGGCCCTGTGGGCGACCAGGGAGGGCATCGTCCCGCCCGGCTGAGCGGGCATCACCCTCATTGGCGCTGGGTTCTACGTCATTCCACCGATAAGAGCCGGTACAAACCGCCGAGCAGGCGGCAGTCCTTCGGTCGATTTCCTCCGCCCCCGCGATCGTGCAGTCTTGAACCTGTGACGTGCGCGGCCGGCTGCGGAGGGGGAGAGTCGCCTGTCCATCACACCGGCCGAGACGCCGCAGTCGTTGAACCTGCTGGTCGTCGACCCCGACCGCCGGGTCAGGCACGCACTGGCGATCTTCCTTGACGCCCTGCCGTACGTCTCCGTCGTGGCCGTGTGCGCGACCGGGGCCGAGGCCGAGGCACTCGCCGAGCGGTCGCGGCCCGACGCCTGCCTGGTCGACCTGCACCTGCCGACCCTGGAGGAGGGCCTGGCCACCACCACCGCCCTCGCCGCCCTCGGCACGAGGGTGATCGCGGTGTGCACCGACGTCACCGCCGAGGACGCCGCCCGTACGGCCGGCGCCGTGGCCTTCCTCGGGAAGGACCGGGCCGCGGAGGCACTGCCCGCGCTCCTCGACGCCCAGCGCCCGTGACGCGTGGTCAAAAGGCTCCTGGGCCCTCATCGGCCGCCAGTGGCTCAGACAAGAAGAATCTGGGGCAAATGTGATCCCAACGTCATGAAGTTTCGCCATCGTAGAGGAGTGCGAACGTGGCTCGGTGATCAGGTGAGTAAGCGGCTGGGCACGTTCGGTCTCATCGGCCCCTCCATCGCGCAGTGCGCCGTGGGCGCCGCGCTGGCCTGGGTCGTCGCCGTTCATCTGCTCGGCCACCCCCACCCTCTCTTCGCGCCCGTCTCCGTGATGATCTGCGTCGGGGTGGGATTCGGGCGACGGCTGCGCAGGCTGGCGGAACTGGTGGTCGGCGTCAGCCTGGGCGTGGGCATCGGCGACCTGCTCGTCTCCTGGATCGGCTCCGGGCCCTGGCAACTGGCGCTCGTGATCGCGCTGGCGATGACCGTCGCGGCGCTGCTGAACAGCGGCGAGCTGTTCGTGTCGCAGGCGGGGTCGTCCGCGGTGCTGGTCACCATGCTCGTGCCCGGCGCGGACGCCGGCGGGCTGGACCGGATGGCCGACACGCTCACCGGCGGCATCATCGGCATCGCCGCGGTCGCGCTGCTGCCCGCAAGTCCGCTCGGCATCGCGGGCAGACACCTGTCCGGCGTGCTGGACGCCTTCTCCACCGTGCTGGAACAGGCGGCGGAGGCGATCGAGAAGGGTGACGCGGACCTGGCCGCCGAGGCATTGGAGTGCGGACGCCGGACCCAGTCGGCGGTGGAGGACTTCACGGCGGCGCTGGAGAACAGCAAGGAGATCATCAGGATCTCGCCGCTGCGCCGGCATCACCGGGCCAGGCTGGCGAGATACCAGACCGCCGCCTTACCGGTGGACCTGGCGCTACGCAACGCCCGGGTCCTGGTCCGCCGTACGCTCGCCGCTATGGGGGAGCCAAGCCCGCCGCCGGTCGCGCTAGCCGAGATCCTGCGCGAGGTCTCGGAGGCGGCGCTGCTGCTCCAGCTCGAACTCGGGGCCGGGCGCGAGCCGATGCTGGCCAGGCAGGCGTTGCTCGCCGTCGCCGCGCGGGAGCGGCCCAAGAACCTGGGCTTCTCGGCGAACGTCATCATCGCGCAGCTGCGCTCCATCGCCGTCGACCTGCTCCAGGCGACCGGGATGGATCACGACGAGGCCTCGGCCGCGCTGACCCCGCTGAGCGACGAGAGCATGCGCGGCTGAGGGCCGACGCATGCTCACCGTCGTCTCGAAGGCCCCCCGCCGGTCGCATCGACAAGTCGTGATGAGCCGTCAGGCGGCATCGAGTTCGACACCAGGTCCAGCGGCGCTCAGGGCGGGCAGGCGTCGTGGCAGCCGCCGAAGCGCTCGGCGTCCGGCCGGGTGAAGCGGGTCTCCCGCGTCCCCCGGAGCGCGTCGGTCATGGCCTTCTTCCAGATCAGACCGGGAACCGACGTGCCGTCCACGTGCGAATAGCGGCGGCCGCCGATGGTGACGTCGATCAGCGGGTGCCGGTTCGGGCCGCGAGGGTCACCGAGACTGACCACGGAGGCCAGGTCGGGCGTGTAACCGGCGTACCAGGCGGTGCGGAAGATGTCGCCGTCGCCGGGCATGCCCGCCGCCTCGCGGCCGATGCCTTCGAGCGTGCTGTTCGCCAGGACGTCCGTCAGCACTCCCGTGACCGCGTCGGCGACCGCCGCGTCCAGGACCTGCGTACAGTGCGCAGGAAAGCCGCGTACGGCGCCTGAACCGTCGCGGATCTCCGTGATCACCCTCGGCTCGCAGAAGCGACCGCGGGCGGCGAGGCTCGCGTAGGAGTTGGCCACCGAGACGGGGTCGGCCTCGATGGGGCCCAGTGCGAACGTCTCCATCTCAGGAAGCGGCTTTCCGTCCACGCTCCTGAGCCCGAGCCGCCGGGCCGTTTCGACGGTCTCGCACAGGCCCACCTTCTGCTGTAACCGCATGTAGAAGGTGTTGATCGCGTTCAGGGTGCCCGATCGCAGGGTGACGAACCGGGCACCGCCCTTCTTCCGGTTGTAGATGCTGACGGCCGGATCCCCGACGGCCTGGTTCGCGCAGGTCTTGAACGTCGAGTAGCTCCGGGCGCGGTATTCGTCCGAGACGGCGAAGCCGTCGTCGTACCGCAGACCGGCGGCGAGCGCGGCGGCCAGGGCGTAGGGCATCGCCGTCGTCCCCTGATAGAAGCCCGGACCGGTGGCGGGAGCACGGCTGGTGACCATGGCCTTGACGGCCCCTTCGCCTGGGACGATCACGACCTGTGTGGCGAGCTGCGGGTCGTCGCGGTGGACGTAAGCGTCGACGGCCCGCTGCGCAGCTCGCTGGACCCGCCGGTCGATCGTCGTCCGGATCGTGAGGCCGCCACGAGAGAGCAACTGCGGATCCTCGGCGCGAAGCCGCTCTCCGACATACCGGCAGAGGTAGGGATGTCCGCTGCCGGTGCAGTCACCGGAGAACTCCTCGATGACGGCGCCCTCGGCATCCAGCAGCACGTTCTTCCCTGCCACGGGGGAGGCGGAGGCCGTGGTCGTGGGGGCCGAGGCCACGAGTGCCCGGTCCGCACCGCCGCCCGGCGCGTTCCGCAACAGCAGGAGAACCGCGATCACCGCACCGACCCCGGCGACGGCCAGGAAGCCCAGGAATGCCTTCATCGTCGCCCTCCGGTGCGCGCGCCTCACTCGACTTCTAGAGCATCCCGGGATCGGCCGGAATCGCTCTACCTCGGTGCGACTCAGATCGGTACGGTGAGCGGAAATGCGAACGCGTTCGGAGGCGGCGGTGGTGTCCAGGGTGGTCAGCTGGTTGGGACTCGCCGGTCAGCTGTGCACGTTGCCGTTCTACCTGGCGAGCGGCCTGGTCGCCCCGCTCTGGGCGATCGTCGTCCTTCTCGTGGTGTGGGCGGGGCTGGCCGGCGTGGCCATATGGGCCGTGCGCAGGCGCTCCGCCTGGGGCCTGGCGGTGCCGTTCGTCGGCGTCGGCGTGTGGCTGGGCGGCGTCTCGGCCGGTGAGGCGTTCCTGGACTGGACGGCCTGACCACCTCTCCGCCCGGCCGCAAGGCCCGGGAACAAGCACGCGGGGAACAAGCACGTGGGAAACACGCACAGCGGTCCGCGCGGCGGATACAGCGCGCTGTGTAGCCGTCGTGTACCCGGTGTCCCGCGGTGGTTCCTAGCGTGGAGGGCGACCGCCCGCCCGACCGGGGATGAGGACGCCCGTGGCCTATCTCTACGCCTTCTGCCGGCTGCTCACGGGGATCGTCTTCCTCATGTCCGCCGTGGGCAAGCTGCGCGGGCGGGCGGCGTACGAGGAGTTCACGGCGGCCACTCGCGCACTCGCGCGCCTGCCGGCGCGGCGGGCCCAGCCGATCGCGGCGCTCGTCGTCGCGGCCGAGGTCGCCGTGGCGCCGCTGCTGGCCTGGGGGCCCACGGTGCTCGCCGGCTTCTGCGTCGCGCTCGGGCTGCTCGCGGCCTTCACCGCGGCCATCGTCGCCGCGCTGCGGCGCGGCCGGCCGGTCCCCTGCCGCTGCTTCGGCGCGTCCGCCGCACCGGTGGGCCCTGCTCATCTCGCCCGCAACGCCGTGCTCGTCGTGGCGACGGCGGCCGGAGCGGTCCTCGCGGGTCTCGGGCCGACGGGTCTCGGGCCGACGGGCATCGGACCGGCAGGGCTCGCCGCGGTCGCGCTCGCGGCCGGAGCCACGGCGGTCCTGCTGGCCGCGAGCGGTGAGATCACCGGTCTGTTCACCCGTACACCCTGACGGAGGTGGTCCCTCATGCCGTTCCTGACAGCTCTCGTGCTGGGCGTCGGCGTCCTGTGCCTGGTCGACCTGGTGCTGACGGTCGGGGTGATCCGGCGGTTGCGGGAGCACCAGGAGATCCTGGCGGCGCGACCGGTGACGTCCCCGCCGATCGTGCTCCCGCCAGGGGCGACGATCGGCGGCTTCTCGGCGGTGAGCACCGACGGCGTCCACGTCTCCGACGGGACGCTGACCGAGCCGGTCCTCGTCGGCGTCTTCTCGCCCGACTGCCCCGCCTGCCACGACCGCCTGCCGCAGTTCGCCGAGCGCGCACGCACCTTCCCCGGCGGACGCGGCAACGTGCTCGCCGTGCTGGTCGGTACGGAGGACGAGGTGGCCGGCCAGCGGCGGACGCTGGAGCCGGTCGCCCTGGTGGTGATCGAGGACTACGGCACCGGCCTGACGGAGGCGTTGCGGGTGAAGGGCTTCCCGTCCTTCGCCGTGGTCGCCGCGGACGGGCGGGTCCTCGCCAGCGGGGCCACGCCGGAGGACCTCGACAAGATCCCCGTGCACGCGTGACGGCGCGGCCGAGGGTCCCGGCCGGCGCGCGGGCGGTGGTCACCGCTCTCGGCCTGGCCTGGCGGGCGAGCAGGGCCCTGACGATCGCCTTCGCGTTCCTCAGCGTGCTCATGGCCGCCCTGCCGGTGACGATCGCCTGGTGCACCAAGCTGGTGCTCGACGAGGTCGGCGGCGGACGGCCCGAGGCCGGCGCGACGGCGGTTCTGGGCGCGGCGCTCGCCGGGTGCGGGGTGCTGACGGCGCTCGGGCCGCAGGTCGTCCAGTACGTCAGGGACGAGAGCGGGCGCAGGGTCGGCCTCGTCGCGCAGGACCGTCTCTTCCTGGCCACCGAGCGGTTCGTCGGTCTCGCCAGGTTCGAGGACCCCGCGTTCCTGGACCGGATCCGGATGGCGCAGCAGTACGGCGGGGCGACGCCGGGCATGGTGGTCTCCGCCGCCCTGGGCGGCGCCAGGACGGTGCTGACCGGCGCCGGGTTCCTCGTCTCCCTTGTGACGATCAATCCGTGGATGGCCGTCCTCGTGGTCGGCGCGGCGGCACCTTCGCTGGCCGCGGAGCTGTGGCTGTCGCGGCGGCGGGCCGCGATGCTGTGGGGCATCGGCCCGGTCGAGCGCCGTGAGTTCTTCTTCGGGGAGCTCCTCGTCAACGTGCGGGCGGCCAAGGAGCTGAGGCTCTTCGGCACCGGAGCGCACCTGCGCGGGCTCATGAACGCCCAGCGGCGGGCCGCGAACGCCGAACGGAGCCGCACCGACCGGCGCGAGCTCGGCGTCCAGGCCATCACAGGGACCACGGCGGCGCTGGCCGCCGGTGGCGGCCTGGTGTGGGTACTCGTCTCCGTCGCGAACGGCACGGGCAGCGTCGGAGACGTGGCCCTGTTCGTCGCCGCCGTCGCCGGAGTCCAGGCGGCGGTGAGCGGTCTCGTCGTCGAACTCGTCACCGCGCACCAGCAGGTGCTGCTGTTCGGCCACTATCTCGCCGTCCTGGACGCCGGGCCGGATCTGCCGGTCCCTGCCCGGCCACGGCGGGCCGGCCCGCTGCGCCGGGGGATCGAGCTGCGGGACGTCTGGTTCCGCTACTCGCCCGGCCACCCCTGGGCCCTGCGCGGGGTGAGCCTGACCATCCCGTACGGCGCGGCGGTGGCGTTCGTCGGCAGGAACGGCGCGGGCAAGAGCACCGTGGTCAAGCTCCTGTGCCGCATGTACGACCCCGTACGCGGCTCGATCCTCTGGGACGGGGTCGACCTCAGGGAGATGGACCCGGCAGAGCTGCGCTCCCGGATCGGGGCGGTGTTCCAGGACTACATGGAGTACGACATGACCGCGGCCGAGAACATCGGCCTGGGCGATCTGGCCGCGTTGGACGACCGGGGCAGGATCGAGGCGGCGGCGCGGCGGGCGGGCGCGCACGGCACGGTGAGCGGTCTGCCCAGGGGGTACGACACCATGCTGTCGCGGGTCTTCGCCGAGCCCCAGAACAGCGCGGAGGACGACTGCGCAGGGACGGGCGTCCACCTGTCGGGCGGGCAGTGGCAGCGGCTCGCCCTCGCTCGCGCCTACCTGCGGGGTGAGCGGGACCTGCTGATCCTGGACGAGCCGAGCTCGGGCCTCGACGCCGAGGCGGAGCACGAGATCCACCAGGGCCTGAGGGAGCACCGCCGCGGGCGCACCAGCGTGCTGATCAGCCACCGGCTCGGCGCCGTACGCGACGCGGACCACATCGTCGTCCTCGACGGCGGGCAGGTCGCCGAGCAGGGCACGCACGCCGCGCTGCTGGCGCGTGGCGGGATCTACGCCCACCTGTTCGCCCTGCAGGCGGAGGGATACCGGCAGCGGGAGGACCTGGACGAGCGCGACCGGCTCTCGGAGGCACGGTGACGCCGGTCCTGCTCGTCCTCCTCGCGACGGCGATCCCGGCCGTCGCCGTGACGGCGGTCCGGCGGACCCTCCGCGTCGTCGAGGTGCACGGGCACAGCATGGAGCCCGGCCTGCGGCCCGGCGACCGGGTCCTCGTACGGACGTTGCGCCCCGGGCGGGCCGGCCGGCGCGTCCGGCGCGGGGACGTCGTCGTCATCGCCCGTGTGGGCCCGGGGGAGGGGGTGGTGCTCGACGGCGGCGCCAACCTGGTGATCAAGCGGGCCGCGGCTCTGGCCGGTGACCCGGTCCCCCCGGGTTTCGAGGCGCTGGGGGAGGCGCGCGTGCCGCCGGGGCGGCTGCTCGTCCTCGGGGACAACCCGTCGCGGAGCACCGACTCCCGCCAGTGGGGCCCGCTTCCCGAGAGCAGGGTCACCGGCGTCGTGCTCCGGCGGCTGACCGCGTGAGCCCGACGAACGCGATATAGGAGAACGTGTATCGGACTGGTACGTCGGCCGTCGAAGCGGTTCCTAAGGTCGGTGAACGTCGAAGAGTCCCGCTTAGGAGGAACCAGATGACGCGGACGATTCAGCGGCTGGCGGACCGGATGGTCGCCCGGCTGGTCCCGGCCACCCGCGCGGAGGCCGTCAACTGCTGGTACGAGTACTCGGGGAACTGCGTCCGCCGCTACTGCTGCACCGGGACGGGCATCCCCAGCGGCTACTGCACCCCGTGGCAGTACACCTGCTGACCTAGCAGGGCAGGGCGGAGCGCCTCGGGCTGGGGCGGGGCGCTCCGCGTCCGTGCTCGTCTCGGCGGATCCGTGGCGATTTCCTGGCGATTTCCGCGGCGTAGAGGCGGGTGAGGTCGTTCATCCGGTAGTGGTCGGGGGCCACCGGCCTCATCAGGCGGAGATCGGCCAGCCCGCCGAGCGCGGCCCACGCCGTACGCCGGTCGCATCCGAGGAGTTCCGCGGCGAGCGCCGACCGGCAGTCGGCCAGGCCGCGCTCGCCGAGGCGCTGGAACAGGGCGAGCGCGCCGCCGCCCGCCGTTCCCCCGCACCGCAGCAGGGCCTGGTAGTCGAGGTCGAGTGCGCTCCGCACGGAAAGGTCGCCGCAGGTCAGCAGGTCGAGCCGGTGCTCGTCGTCGGCCAGCATGTCGGCGAACGCCGCCAGCGTCCACTCCCGCCGTACGGCCAGCCGCTTGCCCGCTATCCGCAGCGCGAGAGGCAGGTTGTCGCAGAGCCCGGCGATTCTCCTCACCTGTTCTGGGTCGACCCTGGCCCGGCCGCAGAGCCCGGACAGCAGTTCGTACGCCGCGTCGTCGGAGAGGGGATCGAGCGGCACGTGGACGACGTCGTCGAGCGCCGCGAGTACCGTCCTGCTGGTGACCACGAACTGCCAGCCGGGGCAGGCGCCGACGACAGGACGCAGTTGCCCCTCGCCGGTCGCGTTGTCGAGGAGGACCAGCACGCGCTCGGCGTCCGTGGCGGCCCTGAGCTGGAGCACCGCGTCGTCGAGGTCCGGAGCGATCCGGCCGCCCGGCACTCCCAGCAGGGTCAGCAACCGCGCCAGCGTCTCGTACGCGCCGGGCCTGGGAAGGGAGCGCAGGTCGACGTGGAGCACGCCGCCGGGGAAGTCCGGCGCCGCCGCCCGGACGGCATGCAGGGCCAGGGCCGACTTCCCCACTCCAGCGGGGCCGTGCACGGCGACGGGCCGCAGGGGAGAGGCGGTGATCGCGGCGACGAGCTCCTTCAGCTCCGCGTCCCGGCCCACGAGGCATCCGGGACCCGCGGCCGGCGCCGTCTTGCGTACGGGCGCCGGGCGGGCCGGGTCGCGGGCGAGGGCCGCGGTCACGAGCGCGGGGTCGCGGTTGAGTACGCGCCGGTGCAGCTCGGCCAGCTCCGGGCCGGGTTCGACGCCGAGTTCCGCCGCGAGGAACGCGCGCGCCCGCCCGTAGGCGGCCAGCGCCGCCGCGGAGTCCCCGGTGCGGTACAACGCGAGCATGAGGGCGCCCCACAGCCGCTCCCTGGTGGGATGGGCGGCGACCGTCTCGCGCAGTTCCGGCACCGCGTCGGCGTGCTCTCCCAGCAGGAGACGGGCCTCGGCCCGCGCCTCCAGGGCCAGGCAGCGCTGCTCGGCGAGGGCGTCGAGGCGCGGGCCGAGCGCCGCCGTCCTCGGCACGTCCTCGGCCGGCGCGCCGCGCCAGCAGGTGAGCGCCGCCGACAGGTGCCGCAGCGCCGCCTCGGGCCGCCCGGCCGACAGCTCCTGCCTGCCCTGCCGCAGCGCGTCGGCGAACCCGGCCACATCGAGTTCACCGTCCCGTACGGTGAGGAGGTAGCCAGGTGGCCGGGCCGTCAGCCGGTCACCGTCCCCGAGCGCCCGCCGCAGCCGGTTGACGTAGGTGCGGACGTTGGCGACGGCCGAGCGGGGCGGCTCCTCGTCCCACATGGCCGCGACCAGCCGGTCGATCGACACGACCCGGTTCGGTTCGAGCAGCAGCGCGGTCAGCAGGGCGCGCTGCTTGGGCGAGCCGAGCGGGACCGGCGCGTCGTTCCTCCTGACCTCGACCGGGCCGAGCAGCCGGAACCGGAGGGTCATCCCGCCCTCCCCGGGCCTGAGGCGGACGGCGGCTCGCGGCCGGGTGATCGGTGCACGAAAGGACCTCCGTGGGTGTCTCGGCGGGAGCGTCTGAGAGGAGCACAACGAAGATCCCCGCCGGGACGACCTCCCGCAAGGCGCGCGGCTGTCCGGAACAGTCCCGGACACGGGACGCGCTCGTCGGGCATACGCGGGAGGTGCTTGAGCGTCCCTTCCGCGACTGGAACGACGCGATCGCGGAGCCGTTAGAGATCGACGTGGCGGTCTTCTCTCCTCCTGACGGAGGCCGGACGGGCAGGGTGCTGTCCCTGGGGGAGGTGAAGTGGGGTGAGACGGTGGGCCACCACCACGTGGGACGGCTGGCCCGGGCCCGCGACCTCCTCGCCGCCAAGGGCTACGACACCCGTGACACGGTCCTGGCCTGCTACAGCGGCTCGGGCTTCACCGCCGAGTTGCGGGCCTCGGCCGCGTCGGACCGCCGCCTCCGTCTCATCGGTCTCGACGAGATCTACGCGTAGGGTGGACGGCCGCTCAGGAGGCCTCTCACTTCAGCCGCCCGCCGAGGCGGTGACCGATGCGCCCGCCCTCGCCGGGCCGGCCGGCGCTGTCCCCGGTGGTCAGGCCTTGCAGATGTTCTGCGTGGCGGTGCGGGCCGTGGGGGTGGCGTGCGGCGTGGGCGCGGCCGAGGCGGTGGCGCCCTCCGGCGCGGCCACGGTCACCTTCTTCACGTCGTGGTTCCGCTGGCCCACCACGACCTCGATGCCGTTCACGTCCGGTTGCTCGCGCAACTCCGACCCCGGGATGGCGGCGGCCACCGTACGCGCCGAGTCCTCGCGGCCGGGCGGGTAGCGGACGACGGTGGTGGCGAAGTCGCGGCGGGGCGTGTTGCCGGGGGTCGAGGGGACCATGAAGCCCGCCTCGACGAGGCGGGCCTTCGTGGCCGCGCCGAGGCCGGTGACGGACGTCCCGTTGAGCACCTTGACCGAGATCCGGCCGGGCGGGATCGTGAGCGCCGTCGGCGTGGCCGAGGGGGTGGCCGAGGAGGCGGGGCCGGCGGAGGGGGACGTCGTGGCCTTCGCAGACGGCTTGACGAGGGGCTGGTCGGCGTCGATCCGCCGGAACAGGTCGCGGGCGGCGGCCTTGTCCCACAGCACCGCGGACTCGCCTGTCGGCGCCTGGTAGTTCACGTCGGCCAGCGGCACGGTCGCGAACGACACGTCGTCGGTCGAGACGGCCTTGAACTGGTCGAGCATGCCGAGCAGGTCCTTCTGCAGCCCCGGGTCCACCCTGAGCGTCTTGAAGGTGGAGTCGAGGAATCCCTTGAGCTTGATCGGGTTGGCCAGCGTGCCGCCGCTGAGCGCCTTGCCGAGCAGCGCGGAGACGACCTGCTGCTGCCGGTCGATGCGGTCGAGGTCGGAGCGCGCGGTGGCCCTCGTGCGGGCGTACGCGAGCGCGTTGACGCCGTCCAGCGTGTACGTCCCCGGCTGCAGGTTCAGCTTGGTCTTCGGGTCGTCGATGGGCACCGGCGTGCAGACGGTGACGCCGCCCAGCGACTCCACCACGTCGATGAAGCCGAGCACGTTGACCTCGACGTAGTGGTTGATGCGCAGCCCCGTCGCCTGCTCCACCGTCTTCACGGCCAGCTTCGCGCCGCCGAACTGGTACGCGGAGTTGATCTTGTGTTCGCCCTTGCCGGGAATCGTCGTCCAGGTGTCCCGCGGCAGGCTGACGACGGTGACCTTGCTGTGGTCCTCCGACAGGTGGACCACCATCATCGTGTCGGTGCGCTCGCCGACGTCGCGGCCGAGGTGGAGCTGGTTCTGCTGGCGCCTGGTCAGGTCGTCCCGCCGGTCCACGCCCACGAGCAGGATGTTCATCGCGCCCCGGGAGCCGGCGTCGCTCGTGCCCGCGTCCACCGCCTGGATCCGGCTCGTGGCGTAGTCCGACGTCACCCACGCGACGCCCGAGCCGATCAGCACGACTCCGGACAGCGAGCCCGAAATGACGAGGGATCGGAGGTTCGCCCTCCGCGGGCGGACGCGTCGAGCCGCCAGCCTCACCCCGCCGTACCCGTCGCCCCCTATGCGGACGCCGGAGTCCTCCCCATCGTCGCCGGGCATTCCCGTCCTCCGCTTGCCTTCTCCACCCCTCCGTACAGTAGCGTGAGCGCCGCCATGAAGCCCTTTCCCGACTCGCGACAGTCGAGCCAGAATCCCGCGCGGACCTGGCCGCCGATCTCGGTGATCATGCCGGTGCTCAACGAGGAGCGGCACCTGCGCGACGCCGTCCGGCAGGTACTCGAACAGGACTACGAGGGCCCGCTCGAGGTCGTCATCAGCGTGGGGCCCTCCCATGACCGCACGCAGGAGGTGGCCGACGCCATCGCGGCCGCGGACCCCCGCGTCGTCGTCGTGCCGAACCCCACCGGCCGCACCCCCAACGCGCTGAACGCCGCCATCGCCGCGTCCCGCAACCCCGTCATCGCGCGGGTGGACGGGCACGCCATCCTGCCCCGCGACTACCTCCGTACGGCGGTGGAGACGCTGGAGCAGACCGGGGCCGACAACGTCGGCGGCATCATGGCCGCCGAGGGGATCACGCCGTTCGAGCAGGCGGTGGCCTGCGCCATGACGTCGAAGATCGGCGTGGGCAACGCGCGGTTCCACACGGGCGGGGAGGCGGGCCCGGCCGACACCGTCTACCTGGGCGTCTTCCGCCGCAGCGCACTCGACAGGGTGGGCGGCTACGACGAGCACTTCCTGCGCGCGCAGGACTGGGAGATGAACCACCGCATCCGGGAGACCGGCGGGCTGGTGTGGTTCCAGCCGAGGATGCGCGTCACCTACCGTCCCCGGCCCAACGTGCGCGCCCTGGCCAAGCAGTACTTCCACTACGGCCGCTGGCGGCGGGTCGTCTCCCGCACGCACCAGGGCACGATCAACCTGCGTTATCTCGCGCCGCCCGCCGCGGTGGCGGCGATGGCGCTTGGCCTGGTGGTCTCGCCGTTCTTCTGGCCCGGCCTGCTGATCCCCGGCGGCTACCTCGCGGCGATACTCGCGGGCTCGGTCTTGACCGGCCGCGGGCTGCCCGGCGCCGCGCTCTTACGGCTGCCGCTGGTGTACGCCACCATGCACATCTCGTGGGGGACCGGCTTCCTGACCAGCCCCCCGAAGCTCAGCAAGCCCCGTCCCAAGCCGGAGCGGGCGAGCCTAGACGACCTCTTCGAAAACTGAGGTGTCCAGCGTGAAGCCGATCGGGTGGGGGACGAAGATCTCCCGCCCGAACGGCACCGTGGACGTCACCTGATACCGGCCCTCCTTGGGGTCGCTGTAGACAGTGACAGACGCGGGCTTCGTCAGCGGGTCCGCCAGGAGCATCACTGGGACGCCGCCATCGGCGTAGATCGCCGGCTTCTTGTTGCGGTCGTCCTCCGCGCTCCCCTTCGACACCACCTCGGCCACCAGCATCAGCCCCGACGACAGCAGCTCGCGCTCCTGCCAACGGGGGCAGCTTCGCGGAGCGAGCACGAGATCCGGCACCACCGGCTCGTGGGTTCCGTCGAGGCACACGCCCACGTTTCCCGCCCATCCCTGCCAGTCGCGGTCGTCCACGAGCGGCAGGAGCGCCTCGAACAGCCGCATCGCGGCCGAGGCGTGCTCGAGAGCGTCTCGGCGGCGAGCGACGAACCTCCCGTCCACGACTTCCATCTGCAGACCGGGCAGCGGGGGCAGCGCATCGAACAGTTCGCGCGGAGTCCTGGGCAGCCGATGACCGGGCACGGGGGTCAAGGCCGGACCGTGGGAGTCGCGTGAGGTCGCGACCATGGGTGTATCCCTTCGTGTCCGTGTCGATACGCTGAGTTGACGCGGCCAGTATTTCACTCGCGGACGACAGGGGCGAGGGCTCCGAGGCCCAGGGAGCGGGCGCGGTCCTCGGCGCGGGCGGCGGCACGCCGTACGGCCTCCTCGAAGCGGGCCAGCGGGTCCTGGTGGTCGGCGCCGAGCAGGTAGGCGCGCAGGGCCCGCCGCGCGGCGGCCATGTCGTCCTCTCCCTTGGCGTCGAGACGGCGCAGGATGTCCGGCAGTTCCGCCAGGTCGGGCCCGAGCAGGTACGCCGCTCCCGCGGCCGGATAGCGCTCCCTGAACCGGTCCTCGGGCAGGCCCGCCACATTGGCCACGACGTACGGCTTGCCGCTGGCCACGAAGTCCGACACCACGCTGGAGATGTCGGAGAACAGCACGTCTGCCTCGTTGAAGCACTCGTACAGGGACGGCTCGCGGCCGGACACGACGAGGTGCGGCATCGCGGTGTTCTCCTGCAGCAGAGCCATGATCTTGCGGTGCGCGGTGCGGGCGGCCTGCGAGCGGTGGCCGGTCAGCGGGTGCGGCTTGTAGATCACCCGCACCGGCCGGCCGAGCAGGGCGCGCACGATCGCGGGGCCCATGGCGGCGAGCGAGCTGTGGAACAGGTCGTCGCTCCACCCCTCCCACGTGGGCGCGTACAGGACGGTCCGGTACGGCGCCGCCCCCTCGGCGTACGGGCTGGTGCGCCGGACGGCGGCCAGCTGGGGGCGGCCGACCTCCTCGACGGCCTCGTCCCGCACGCCCACCTGGGCGCGCAGGTAGCGGTCCCGCCCGGCGGGCCCGGCCACCCAGACCTCGTCGTACACCTTCGTGTACGGGTTGAAGGACGCCTCCTTGTCGCTGTCGCCGTGGCCGATGAACACGCTCCGCACGCCCGGCACCCGGAGCATGTGGATGTTGTTGCCGACGTTGGCGGGGAACAGCGCGACCCGCACGCCGTCGAGCGCGCGGAAGTTCATCAGGTCGACGGAGGAGGGGACGCACACCACCGGCAGCGTCGTCGCCCCGAGGGCCGTCGCCAGCGACCGCTCGCGCAGCACCACCAGCGTCCTCGGCGTGATCCGCTCCAGCGTGCCGAGCCACATCGTGGCCTGGTAGGCCGCGGTGACCGGCCCGGAGAAGTACATGACGACCTCGGGCCGGTAGGCGGCGACCCAGTCGTCCACGGCCGCGAGGACCCGGCGCCGGTCGCCCAGGTGCCTGGCCCGCCGCGCGTGCGCGAGCAGCGCGACGACCGAGGCGACCTCGATCGCCAGGGCCGCGGCGGCGCCGGCCACGCCCGTCCAGCCCAGGCCCACGGTCGCCCCGGCGGCGGCGGGCACGACCGCGAGCGCGTCGAGATAGAGCAGCTTGGCGCCCCGCCAGGTGAGCAGGGCGCGGGGCGGGGGCGGGATCCGCAGCGCGGGCAGGTCGATGTTGCGGGTCACCGCAGGCAGTTGGTTGTGCCTGCGGTCGACGTGCTCGGAGAGCCACGTCTGCACCGCGCGCACGCCGTGGAAGAGGAACAGCCCGGCCGCGAACGCCGCGAACCACCACGGCGGCCCCGCGTCGAGCCGCGCCAGCAGCACGACGACGGCCGTCTCACGCGACAGGAAGCGGACCGTCGCCCCGAGATGGGCCCGGCTCAGCGCCCCCGCCGCCCGGCCGGGCAGCGCGGCCTCCGCGGCGTACGACAGCGGCACGAGCACCGCGAAGGTCGCGGGCAGCGGCCACACGGCGGCCGCGAGCAGGGCCGGGTACGACGCGAGCGTGAGCGCGGTGAACGCCCCCCTGCGCCCACCGGTCAGGCTTCTCAGCGCCGGCCGCCGGACCAGCGCGACCAGTGCGTTCGGGGCACCGCGCCCCCTGATGTTTCCCCCCATGGGCGAGCGCCCGTCCCTCCGTGATGGTTGCGGTCATCGGCTGAGCCGCACGTCCACGACCTGTCCCGTGAGGCGGGACAGCAGCACGTCGAGGCTCGTGCGGGCGACGGCGGCGGGGGAGAGAAGCGTTCCGGCGGGTTCGTCGCCGAACGCGCGCAGCCGCATGGGGGTGGCGGTGCGCTCGGGGTTGACGCAGTTCACGCGGACACCCTGGCAGGCCCACTCGTCGGCGAGCGCCTGGGTGAGGTTGACGACGGCGGCCTTCGTGGAGGAGTAGAGGCTGTAGTCGGCCCTGCCCCGGGTGTAGGACGAGGAGGTGTAGAGCAGGAGGTGGCCGCGCGTCTCCATCAGGTATTTCACGGAGGCGCGGGCGATGTTGACCGGGCCGAGGTAGTTCACCCCGATGGTCTCTTCGATCGTGTGCTGCCCAGACTCGCCCAACTTGCCCATGTGCAGCACGCCCGCCGTGTTGACGACGTAGTCGATCCTGCCGGTCTCGGCGTACACGCGGGCGAGCGCGTCCTCCACGGCGGCGACGTCCTCGACGCGCACGCCGTTCTGGCTGCGGGAGAACGAGTGGACGCTCGCGCCGTAGCCCCTGGCCAGCGCGACGACGTCCGCGCCGATGCCGTAGCTGCCGCCGAAGACGACGAGCGTGCGGCCGGCCAGCCCGGCCCGGTAGTCCTCCTCGTCCAGCGCGGGCGCCGCGTGCTCGGCGAGCTGGAAGAGCTTGTCGGCGATGAAGACGTCGACGGGGTGGGTCACCTTCATGTTGTGCTCGCTGCCGGGGACAATGTAGATCGGCACGTCGGGCAGGTAGCGCAGCACGACGCCGCAGTCGTCCGTGGTGGGCAGCGTGGGGAACTCGGGGTCGGCGAGGGCGCGCTCGTACGCCGCCCTGATCACCGACAGCCGGAAGCACTGGGGAGTCTGGCCGCGGCGCAGCCGGGAGCGGTCGGGGATGTCGCGGATGATGTCGCCCCGCGGGCCCGGCGCGGCCACCACGATCGTGTCGGACGACGGGATCGCCACCTCGACCGCCTCGTAGCGTTCGAGGGCGGCCACGCACTCGCTGATGATGCGCGGCTCGACCAGCGGCCGCACCGCGTCGTGCAGCAGCACGTCGCACTCCTGCTCGCCCAGCGCGCGCAGCGCGCGCCAGGTCGTCTCCGTACGGCTCGCGCCTCCTTCGAGCACCTTGACGACCTTGGTGTAGCCGTTCCTCCTGACGAGCTCCTCCGCCTCGTAGACGAAGCCGGGGGCCATCAGGACGACCACCTCGTCGATCTCCGGATGGCCGTCGAACACGTCGAGGGTGTGCTCAAGGATCGTCTTCCCGGCGATCTTCAGAAGCTGTTTCGGGGTGTTGAGGCCGATGCGCTGGCCGACACCGCCGGCCAGCACCACCCCCACCCTGCGCAGACGCGATTCGGCGATCATGATGTCCTCCCCGGAGGAGACCATACCCGTGCCGGAAGCCGGAGAAGGTGATTGCCACCTAGTGATCACTCGGTTACTTTGCGAGGTGAGCACGTGCGGTCAACGTGAAACGGGTTTCCATATGGGGGCGGATCCGAGTAAGCCCGGTACGTCACGGGACACAGAGACGGTGGCGGTCGTCCTCGCGACCTCGCCGGCCGCCGGGCTGCCCTGGTCCGACGGCGCCCGGTCGGAGGGCAGCCTCCTGGAGCGGATCTCAGAACAGCTCCGCACCCTGCCGGTGCGCGAGGTGCTGGTCGTGGTGCGCAGCCAGGACGCGCAGCCGGGCGGGTGGGACAGGAGCGCGGAGAGCGGCCCGGCGCGTCAGATCTGCGTCAGCGACGGGCTCGCCGAGGACCTGCGGATCGTGGCCAAGACGGCCCGCGCCTCGACCTCCCCGGTCGCCGTGCTGGCGGCCGACGTGATCGCGCACACCGAGGCGCTGTCGCTGCTGCTCGGCCACCCAGCCCGCCCGACCGGCGCGATCGTCGCCAGCGGCGACCCGGCCCCGCTGCGCCCGCCCGTACGGACCGAGTGGGGCCGCGTCGTGTCGGCGGGCACGTCCTTCCACGAGGTCGAGTGGGCCAACGGCACCTTCCGCGGGGTGCTGCAGGTGGGGGAGGCCCACCTCGCCGGGCTGGCCGATATCGCCGAGGAGCTGGCCGACCTGGCCCAGCGCCGCCATCTCGGGCGGGTCGGCGACGGCGAGGTGCCCGAACTGCTGCTCACCGGCCTGGTGCGGGCCGGCGTCCAGGTGCACGCCGTCGCCCTTGGCACCCTGCACTGCGGGCGGGCAGGCACGCGCGGGGCCGCAGAGCGAGCGGTGCGCGAGCTCGCCGACGTCGACGAGGCGCAGGCCAGGCTCGACGCCGCCGTGAAGAGCGGCGACGGCTTCTTCACCACGCACTGCGTCAGCTCGTGGTCGCGGCACCTCATCCGCCCGGCCGCCCGGCTCGGCCTGACCCCCAACACGGTCACCGGCATCTCGGTCGGGTTCGCCGCCATCGCCGCGATCTGGTTCTCCGCTGGGGACCGGGCCGGGCTCGTGATCGGCGCCGTCGCGCTCTACCTGTCGTTCGTGCTCGACTGCCTGGACGGCCAGCTCGCCCGGTACACGCGCCGCTTCTCCCCACTGGGCGGCTGGCTCGACGCGATCTGCGACCGGCTCAAGGAATACCTGGTGTACGTGGGGCTCGCGGCCGGATACGTGAGCGTGCCCGGCAAGGCGTGGGAGATCTGGGCCCTGGCCGTGGCCGCCATGGTCCTGCAGTCGGTCCGCCACATGGTCGACTTCTCCTACGCGGGGGCGGTGACCGACCGCGCCAGGGAGGCGGGCCTGCGCGCGGCCGCTCCGCGGTCGATGGCCGTGCCGTGGGACGAGGCGCCCGCGGCGGCGGCGGCCAAGGGCACCGGGTCGGTGCTGGCGCTGTCGCGGCGGCTCGACGCGCTGAGCGGCGCGAGGGGCGTGGCCTACTGGGCGAAGAAGATGATCATTCTGCCGATCGGAGAGCGGATGGCCCTGATCGCCGTCGCGGCCGCGCTGTTCGACGCGCGGGTGACGTTCCTCGCGCTGCTGGGCTGGGGCTCGGTGGCGCTGGCCTACACGGCCGCAGGACGGATGGCGAGGTCGTTCGCATGAGCGAGCGCAGCGAGCGAATCAATGGACACGGCGTCTGGCGCATGCCGCTCCGAGCCGAAGGCGAGGAGGTGGCATGAGTCGTCGCCCGCACGAGAGCGAGCGGAGCCGCGCCGCGATCGCGGTGCACATGACCCCGGTGCCGCGCAGCGTCGTGGTCGCCTACCGCGACGACGGCCCGCTGTCGAAGGCGATGGGGCTGCTCGTCGCCGGGCAGCTCCCGCCCCTGCCGCCCGCGCTGGCGGGGGCCTTCGTGACCGCCGTGCTGCTGACGCTCGGCATCGCCGGGGCCGACGACTTCGCGGTCTTCGCCCCTGCGATAGCCCTGCTGCTGGCCGGAGCGGGCAGCGCCCACCGGCACGACGGCCGGCTCGACTGGCTGGCCCCCCCGATCCTGCGGGTGACCGAGTACGGCTTCATCGCCTCCGCCGGCTTCGCGCGCTCCGTTCCGCCGGTGCTCGTCGTCGCGGTGCTCGGCGCGATGGCCTTCCACCACTACGACATCGTCTACCGGCTGCGCCAGCACGTGTATCCGCCGCCGTGGCTGGCGACGGCCGGGCTGGGCTGGGACGGCCGGATGCTCGTCGTCGCCCTCGGCGGCCTGCTCGACGTGATGACCGCCGTCTTCGTGCTGCTGGCGCTCTATCTCTGGGGTCTGTTCGGCTGGGAGAGCCTCACCTGCTGGCTCGCGGCCCCCCGGACGCCCGACGAGGCCGTGGAACCGGCACCCCAGGATTAACGTCAGACCAACAGCGAATTACCCAAACGGGGTGCCGAGCCAACTAACCTTTGGGGTTACTGTCTGACGCTCGACCTCAAGGAGTGCGGAAAATTGCTCGGAATGGTGCTGGCCGCCGGAGCCGGACGTCGCCTGCGGCCGTACACCGACACGCTGCCGAAGGCGCTGGTGCCGGTCGACGGTGAGACGACGATCCTCGACATCGCCCTGCGCAACCTGGCGGCCGTGGACCTCCGCGAGGTCGTGGTGATCGTCGGCTACCAGGCCGGGGCCGTACGGGAACGGCAGGCCGACCTGGAGCGGCGCCACGGGGTGAAGCTCACGCTTGTCCACAACGACAAGGCCGAGGAGTGGAACAACGCCTACTCGCTGTGGTGCGCCCGTGACTACTTCTCCCAGGGTGCGCTGCTGGTCAACGGAGACACCGTCCACCCCGTGTCGGTGGAGCGGACCCTGCTGGCCGCGGAGGACACCTCCGACATCCTGCTCGCCGTGGACGACGTGAAGTCGCTGGCGGACGAGGAGATGAAGGTCACGCTGGAGGAGGGCGCGCTGAAGCGGATCACCAAGCTGATGGACCCCGCCGACGCCTACGGCGAGTACATCGGCGCCACGCTGATCCGGCCGGGCGCGGCCGAGCGGCTCGCCGACGCGCTGCAGACCACCTTCGAGCGCGACCCGCAGCTCTACTACGAGGACGGCTACCAGGAGCTGGTCGACCGTGGCGAGAAGATCGCCGTCGCGCCGATCGGCAAGGTCGAGTGGGTCGAGGTGGACAATCACGACGACCTCGCGAAGGCCCGTGAGATCGCGTGCCGTTACTGACTACCGCGGTCTGCTGAGGAGTTCGCATGCCGATTCTGGCAAGGATGCTCCCCGCGCCTCTGACGATGGAGGTGCGGCGGGGCGCGATCGCGCAGCTCGGCACCCTGCTCGCCGACAGCAGGGTGGCCACCTCCGGCCGGGTCGCGGTCGCGGTCGGCGTGGGGCAGGGCGACCGCATCGCGGAGGTCATCGCGCCGTCGCTGGGTGAGGCCAAGGTGTTCCGGGTGGCGGACGGCACCGTGGATGCGGCCGTGTCGCTCGGCGCCGACCTGCGCAAGGGCAACTTCGAGGCGGTGGTCGGGGTCGGCGGCGGCAAGACGATCGACGCCACCAAGTACGCCGCGTCGCTCGCGGGCATCCCCAACGTCGCCGTCGCCACCAACCTCTCGCACGACGGCATCTGCTCGCCGGTGGCCTCGCTGGTCTATGAGGGCGGCAAGGGCTCGTTCGGCGTGCCCATGCCGTTGGCGATCATGGTGGACCTCGACTTCGTCCACGACGCACCGCCCGCGCTCGTACGGTCCGGGATCGGCGACGTGCTCAGCAATTTGTCGGCCATCGAGGACTGGCAGCTCGGCAACAGCGAGCGGGGCGAGCCCATCGACGGGCTCGCGGTCTCCATGTCGCGCACGGCCGCCGAGGCCGTGCTCGGCCGGCAGGACACGATCGAGTCGGACGCGTTCCTGACCGTGCTCGCCGAGGCGCTGATCCTCTCGGGGATGTCGATGGTCATCGCGGGCTCAAGCCGTCCGGCGAGCGGTGGCGACCATGAGATCCTTCATGCCGTGGATCAGCTTTTCCCCGGCACCTCCAATCACGGTGAGCTGGCGGGCATCGGCGCGGCGTTCTGCTACTTCCTCCGCGAGGACGCGCACCGGCTCGACCAGGTGACCGGCTGCCTCAGGCGGCACGGCCTGCCCGTCGCACCCGGCGACGTCGGCCTGACGATCGACCAGTTCACGGCCGCGGTGATGCTGGCCCCCAGCACCCGTCCCGGCCGCTACACCATCCTTGAGCACCTCAGGCTGTCCGAGCACGAGGTCCGTGGGAGAGTTGAGGACTATGTCCGCGCCGTCGGTCGCTGAGCTTCGCGCGGTCGCCCAGCCGCACACCACCATGGACCGTCGCAGCGGTGAGCACTGGGCCGGCCTGCTGTACATGCGGCGCCTGTCCATCTACGCGACCTGGGCGCTGGCCAAGACCCCGATCTCGCCGAACCAGGTCACCGGCCTGATGATCGTGTGCGGGGTGGCGGCGGGCGCCGTGCTCGCACTCCCCGGCCTGTGGGCGGCGCTGGGCGCGGCCCTGCTCATCCAGGTCTACCTGCTGCTCGACTGCTCCGACGGGGAGCTCGCCCGCTGGACCGGCCGCACCTCGATCACCGGGGTCTACCTCGACCGGGTCGGGCACTACTTCGCCGAGGCGGCCCTGCTGATCGGGCTGGGCTTCCGCGCCTCGGAGACGCTGCCCGACTGGTACACGGTCATGGGCGTGGCGGCGGCGCTCGGCGCGATCCTGATCAAGTCGGAGACCGACCTGGTCGACGTCGCCCGCGCCCGCTCCGGCCTGGTGGCGACCACCGAGGCGGCGGCGCAGCAGTTCACCTCGCCCCGGCTCGCGCTGGCCCGCAGGTTCGCCGCGGCGCTGCGGTTCCACCGGGTGATCCAGGCCGTCGAGCTGTCGCTGATCGTCGTGGTCGCGGCGGTGCTCGACAACTGGTTCTCGGCCACGCGGATCCTCGTGGTCGCCTGTGTCGTCATCGCGGCCG
This sequence comes from Microbispora sp. H11081, assembly GCF_012999535.1. Lineage (GTDB taxonomy): Bacteria > Actinomycetota > Actinomycetes > Streptosporangiales > Streptosporangiaceae > Microbispora. The sequence goes on along the minus strand of NZ_JABBWV010000010.1, from coordinate 138,494 downwards.
TCCAGCTTCTGCTGCACCTGGTCAGCATCCTCGCGTCACGGCGGCTGTCATGAGAGCCTCGGTTTCCGCGGGGGCTTCCACCAGCGGCGTAGCCGATCGGCCGTACATTCGCGGTTGGGTAGGGCTTTGATGGCAGTTCCGATACCCTTGTTCCACGGTAAACCAGGCAGATCCCGGATTGCCCGGCCATACAGACTCGGTGATCATGAAGTCGTGTGCAGTGCGCCCCGCATCGAGGCAGTGACGCGGTGAAAATCTCCTGTGTCATTCTCACCATGGGCAACAGGATCGCCGAGCTCGACCGGGCGGTGGAGTCCGCGCTCACTCAGACGGACGGCGACATCGAGGTGGTCGTCGTCGGCAACGGCGCGGACGTGCCGCAGCTGACCGCGCGGCCGCTTCCCGGCTCGGCCGCCCGGGTCAAGACCGTACGGCTGGAGCGCAACGCGGGCATCCCCGAAGGGCGCAACCGCGGCGTGCAGGAGTGCTCTGGCGACATCGTCCTGTTCCTCGACGACGACGGCTGGTACGCCAACGCCAAGGTCGCCGCGCACGTGCGGGAGCGGTTCACGCACGAGCCCGACCTCGCGGTGATCAGCTTCCGGGTGATGGACCCCGAGGCCGGCGTGGTGCAGCGGCGGCACGTGCCCAGGCTGCGGGCCGGCGACCCCGAGCGGTCCTCCCCGGTGACGACGTTCCTCGGTGGCGCCTGCGCCATCCGCAAGTCGGCGTTCCTGCAGGTCGGCGGGTTGCCGGAGAAGTTCTTCTACGCCCACGAGGAGACCGACCTCGCCTGGCGCCTGCTGGGCGAGGGCTACCGCATCGAGTACGACGCCCAGACGGTGATGTACCACCCGCTGGTGCTGCCCTCCCGGCACACGGACTTCTACCGGCTGAACGCCCGCAACCGGGTGTGGCTGGCCCGGCGCAACCTGCCGTGGCCACTCGCGCTGCTCTACCTGCTCAACTGGGTCGTGCTCACGCTCGTGCGCGAGCGCTCGATGCCCGCGATCAAGGCGTGGTTCCGCGGCTTCGTCGAAGGGCTGCGGGAGCCGGCCGGCGAGCGCCGTCCGATGGCCTGGCGCACCGCCTGGCGCATGCTCCGCCTCGGCCGTCCGCCCATCGTGTAGGCCAGGGCCTGGCCGGTCAGGCCTTGTGGAGATCGAAGTCAGCCCCGATCTGTACAATTTCGGGCGTTTGTTCGATCCGATCTCCTGGGGTGGGTTTGCCGGTTTTCGATCGTGAACGGCTCCGCGTCTTCGTCGACTCCTCGGCCTTCCAACGTGCGGTCATCGCCGTCATCACGCTGAACGGCGTCACGCTCGGGCTGGAGACGGCGCACGAACTGGCCGACCGTCACGCCACGGCCTTCCTCCTGATCGACCGGGTCATCCTCGCCGTCTTCGTCGTTGAGATCGCCCTGCGGATCGTCGCGCACGGCAAGGCGTTCTTCCGCGACCCCTGGAGCTGGTTCGACCTGGTCATCGTCAGCGTGGCCCTCGTGCCGGCCTCCGAGTCGCTGTCGATCCTGCGGCTGTTCCGGTTCCTGCGCGTCCTGCGGCTGATCTCCGTGGTGCCGGGCATGCGACGGGTCGTCTCCGCGCTGTTCGCCGCGCTGCCCGGACTGGCCTCGGCCGTGGTCCTCCTGCTGCTGTCGCTCTACACGGCGTCCGTGATCGGCGAACAGCTCTTCCGCGAAGCGGCCCCCCAGTACTTCGGAGATCTCGGGCGCTCGCTGTTCACCATGTTCACGGTGCTCACGGTGGAGAACTGGCCGCAGGTCGCCGAGGACGTGATGGCCAAGGAGCCGCTGGCGTGGATCTTCTTCGCCACCTTTATCGTGATCACGGCCTTCTTCGTGCTCAACCTGCTCATCGGCGTGATCGTCTCCGCCATGGAGGCGGAGGTCAACGCCCAGCGGTGGCAGGAGGACCAGGAGCTGGAGCTGGAGCAGCACATCGCGGTCATGAACGAGATCAGGGCGCTGAACGAGAAGGTGGACCGGCTGGCGGCGGCCCTCCCGGCGTCCGCGGACATCGGAGCGTCCTCACCCGATGGACGCTGCTCCTGCCGCCACGACGGAGGTGAGGCCGAGGACGTGGGGATCGGCGCCGCCGGCCACGCCGACACCTCTGCCACCCGGGATTCCTGACCTCCCCGGCGCGTCAGCGGCCGTGTCAGGCCGGCGACGGCCCGATATCAGAGCGGCCGGCGATCGTGAATGCCATGAACGGATCAGCGATCGCGGCCTCGGGGCTGCGGAAGGCGTACAAGGACAAGGTCGTGCTCGACGGCATCGACCTCGACGTCAGGGTCGGCACGATCTTCGCCCTGCTCGGGCCGAACGGCTCAGGCAAGACCACGACGGTCAACGTGCTGACCACGCTGCTGGCCCCCGACGCCGGCACGGTGGTCGTCGCCGGGCACGACGTGGCGAAGGACACCAAGGCGGTGCGAGCGGCGATCGGGGTCACCGGGCAGTTCGCTTCTGTGGACGACCTGCTCACCGGCGAGGAGAACCTGCTGCTGATGGCGGATCTCCTGCACCTGCCCAAGGCGGAGGGCAGGCGAGTCGCCGCCCGGCTGCTGGACCGGTTCGATCTGGCCGAAGCGGCGAGCAAGCCCGCGGCGACCTACTCCGGCGGCATGCGCCGCAAGCTGGACCTCGCCATGACGCTGGTCGGCGAGCCGCGGATCATCTTCCTGGACGAGCCCACGACGGGACTCGACCCCCGCAGCCGCCGCACCATGTGGGAGATCATCCGGGAGCTGGTCGCCGGTGGCACGACCGTCTTCCTCACCACCCAGTATCTGGAGGAGGCCGACCAGCTCGCCGACCGCATCGCGGTGCTCGACCAGGGCCGGCTGGTCGCGGAGGGCACCGCCGGCGAGCTCAAGCGCCGGATGCCCGGCAGCCATGTCCGGCTGCGGTTCACCGGCCGGCACGAGCTCGACGCCGCGGCACGGATCCTGCCCGGGTCCACGAGGGACGACGAAGAGCTGACCTTGCGGGTGCCAGGCGACGGCGGGGTGAGGTCGCTGCGCGCGCTGCTCGACGAGCTGGACGCGCACTCCGTCGACGTCGAGGAGCTGTCGGTGCACACCCCGGACCTGGACGACGTCTTCCTCGCCCTCACCGGCACCGCGAACAAGGAGGCCGACGCCCGATGAACGTCATCGCGGATTCCAGGACCATGCTCCGGCGCAACCTCCGGCACACGACGCGAAACCCGGTGGCGCTGTTCAACGGCATCGTCATGCCGGTCTTCCTGATGTTCCTGATGGTCTACGTGTTCGGCGACGCGTTCAGCGTCGGCGTCGACTACGCCGACTACGCGACACCGGGGTTGATGCTGACGACCATCTGCTACGGCGTCGGCGCCACCGCGATCTCGGTGAACTCCGACATGACGACCGGATTCATCGACCGGCTCCGCGTCATGGACGTGTCCAGGGCCGCGGTGCTGAACGCGCACGTGATCGTCACCATGCTGCGGAGCCTGGTGGCCATCGCGTTCGTCACCGGGGTCGCGTTCCTGATGGGATTCCGGCCGTCGGCGGGTCCAGCGGAATGGCTCGGCGTGATCGGCGTCGTCATGCTGACGGTGCTGGCGATCGGCTGGCTGACCGTCGCGTTCGGCCTCGCGGCGAAGACGCCGGAGAGCGCGGGCCTCGCCGCCGTCCCGCTGATGCTCCTGCCCTTCTTGAGCAGCGCGTTCGTGCCGGCCGAGACGATGGGCCCAGGTGCGCGGCAGTTCGCCGAGTATCAGCCGTTCACCCCGATCATCGAAACCCTGCGCGGGTTGCTGACCGGCTCGCCGTCGGCGGGCCCGGCCGTCGCGGCGATCGCCTGGTGCGCGGGACTGGCGTTGATCGGCTACCTGTGGGCGCGCGCGTCGTTCAACAAGCGAGCGTGATCTCGGCCAGCTCGCGCCAGTCCCGCCCCCGGCCGTCACGGATCGCCTCGGTGAACGCGGGTTCACCGAGGCGCTCCCGCGCGTCCGCGGCGATTCTGGAGACGTCCGGGTGCGACTGGTTCGGCGTGCCGCGCACGCCGTCGCTCGCCCCGAGCAGCCGCACCGCCTGCTCGTGGTCTCCCCGGCGCAGCGCGAGATCCGCGATCCCGATCAGCACCTCGGCGATCGCCGGCGGATGCCGATACTTCATGACCGCGCGGAGCGCCTCGGCCCGATACGCATGGGCCTCGTCGAGGTCCTCGGTGAGGTAGCCGTACATGTCCATGATCGCGGCATTGACGGAGTAGCCCCTTTCCGCGTCGTTCAGCACCGTGCGCACCGTCGCCAGGTGCTCGTGCGCCTGGTCCGGCTCGCCGCGCCAGCGCGCCAGGTGCGCCTGCGCGAGCGCCAGTTCGGCACGCGAGTCCGGCCAGGAGATGCCGCCTGCGCACCGCCGCGCCTCCTCCATGGCGCGAGCGCTGGACCGCTCGTCGCCGAGCAGCCAGTAGAGCTGGGCCTGCCGCGCGAGCAGGCCGACCACGTCCTCGGTCCCGCCCACCTCGGTCAGCGCCACGATCGCCTCTTCGAGGTGCTCACACGCGCGTGCCGGCTCGCCGCGCATGGCGAGCCGATCGGCCAGGAAGGTCAGCGCCAGCGAGATGCCCATCCGCTCACCCAGCGTGCGGAACTCGGCGAGGGCGATCTCGGCGTCGGCGTCCACGTCGGTCTCGTCGCCGCCGAGCGTGAGCCGCAGGCGGCCGCGAGCGAGCCTGGCCTGCGCGCGCACCCACGGATCGTCGTCGGCGATGAGCGGCTCGAACGCCGGGAGGAACTCCTCCGGGCCGCGCAGCATCGACTCCAGCACCCCGACGAACCCGAGCAGCGGGTGGCGATACCCGCTGCGCTGGGCGAGCCGGTGCGCCTCGTGGATCCACTCCCGCGCCTGATACTGGTCGCCGCCGACCCCGGAGGTCAGGAACATCGTCACCATGAGGTAGGCCATCGCCCGCACCTCGTCGGGCACTTCGCCGTCCATCGAGGCCGCCGCGATGCTCAGCTCGGTGCCCTCGGCCCTGTGCCCGCTGAGGAACCAGTACCAGCCGGCGGCCCCGGCCAGCCGCATCGCCTCCTGGGCCCAGCCCTCGGCGATCGCCCCGCGCAGGGCCGCGCCGATGTTGTCGTGCTCGGCATCGAGCCTGGCCAGCCATTCCAGCTGCTCGGCCCGGCGCAGGTACGGATCGGCCGTCTCGGCCAGTTCGGCGAAGTAGGCGAGGTGCGCCCGGCGCGCCCGCTCGGTCTCCCCGGCTTCGGCGAGCCGGTCCGCCGCGTACTCCCTGATGGTGTCGAGCATCCGGTAGCGCGGCGTGCCCACGCAGTCGGTGAGCAGCAGCGATTTCTCGATCAACGCGGTCAGCACGTCGAGCACCCGCTCCCCGGCGGACGCCTCGTCCCCGCAGACCCGTTCTGCCGCCTCCAGGCTCGCCCCGCCTGAGAACACCGAGAGCCGCCGCAGCACGCGGCGTTCGGCGTCGGTCAGCAGATCCCAGCTCCAGTCGACGACCGCGCGCAGCGTCTTGTGCCGGGGGAGCGCCGTACGGCTTCCGCTGCTCAAGAGGTGGAACCGGTCGTCGAGCCGGCGTGCCAGCTGATCGACGGACATGGTGCGCAACCGCGCCGCGGCCAGTTCGATCGCCAGCGGGATCCCGTCGAGCGCCCGGCAGATCCGGGCCATGGCCGACAAGGTGGGCGCGTCGGAGCCGATGTCCTTGCGGACCAGGCCCGCGCGGTCCCGCAGCAGCCGTACGGCGGGCGAGGACCCGATCTCGGAGGCGTCGGCTTCCTTCGGGGGCAGTGCGAGCGGCTCGACCTGCCAGAGCACCTCTCCGGTGATGCCGAGAGGTTCCCTGCTCGTGGCGAGGATCCGCAGCCTCCGGCACTCGCCCAGGAGCCGATCGGCGAAGACCGCGGCCTCCTCGATCACGTGCTCGCAGTTGTCCAGGATCAGCAGGATCGCGCGCTCCCGGACCGCGGCGATGAGCTGATCCATCGGCTCCCCGCCTCGCGCGGCGCCGAGCAGCGCCTGGTCACGCAGGCCGATCGAGGTGAGGGCGGCCTTCGCCGGTTCACCGCCCGCCGGAACCGAGGCCAGCTCGACCAGCCACGCGCCGTCCGGTAGCTCGCCGAGCATCGCCCGCGCGGTCTCGGTGGCCAGCCGCGTCTTGCCGGAGCCACCCGCCCCTATCAAGGTGACCAGCCGGTGTGTGGTGGCGAGACCGGCGACCGCGGAGATGTCGTCGTCCTTGCCGACGAAACTCGTCAGCTCGGCGCGCAGGTTCGTCCTGCCGTTCTCCGCCCGCTCGCCCAGCTCGCCGCGCAGCAACGCGGTGTGCAGCGCGGAGAGCTCGGCCGACGGATCGGTGCCCAGCTCATCGGCGAGCCGCTCGCGCGTCCGCTGGTAGAGGGTCAACGCCTCGGCCGTACGCCCCGCTTCGGCGAGCGCCCGCATCAGGGCGGCCACGAACCCCTCACGCAGCGGATGCGCGGCGACCAGCTCGGTCAGCTCGGAGACCAGCTCGAAGCCGCGGCCGAGGCGGATGTCCGCGTCCACCCGATCCCCGAGCGCGGTGACGTGGAGTTCGTCCAGGCGCGCGACGGCGGCGTCGAACGCGTCACTGTCACGTAGCGCGATGTCCGCCATGGCCGTGCCGCGCCACAACGCCAGGGCCGAGCGCAGCAGATCGGCCCGCGCGGCGGGCTCGGCGGCGCGGGCCTGGCCGACCAGCCGCTCGAACCGGCACGCGTCCACGGCATCGGGAGCCACGGCCAGCCGATAGCCGCCGGAGTCCGCCTGGATCACGCCGTCCGGCAGCACTCTGCGCAGTCTGGAGACCAACGCCTGCAGCGCGTTCACTTCGTCCGCAGGCGGCCGCTGCCCCCAGATCCAGTCCACCAGCCTGGCGCGAGTGACGATCCGGCCGGGTTCGAGGGCGAGCGCCGCGAGCAGTGCGCGCAGCCGGACCCCGGGAACCTCCACCACGGCGCCATCGCTGTTCCGGACCTCGAACGGCCCGAGCAATCCGACTCGCACATCGGTAATTGTCGCGCAAAGCCCGACCCCGCCGGTTCCGCCGGCTCCCGCCGGGGCGTCAGGCGGCCCCTGGCTCGCCGAACGTCATCGACACGTGCTCGGCGGTGACCGTCAGCATGGCCCGCCTGGGCAGGCCGAGCTCGCTCAGCTCCTTGGCGATCGGATGGTTGCCGAGACGGACGAGCGCGCCGCCAGGCCGCCAGCGGACGCCACGGGCGCGGACCGTCCAGGGGATGCGGCGGGTGACCCCGTCCAGGTGGGCGTACGCGTCCGGCACGGGCAGCGCCTCGCCGAGCAGCGGCGCGGGCGTCGACGGCACACCGGGCCTGACCAGCAGGTCGACGACCATCCGGCCGTCCCTGCGCAGCAGGCACCGCTTGTACGGCGAGCCGAGCCGCAGGTCGACGTCGGCGAGCTCCTTGGGAAAGCCCCAGATACTCCGCCCGGCCTCCAGGGTGAACCCCTGGTCGACCGGCAGCCAGTGGACGAAGACGCCGGTCCCCGCCCCGCGCAGGTCCCTCAGCCCGCCCAGCGGCCCGCGTCTCGGCGGGGGTCCCGCGTCGGCGGGCCGTACGAGGAAGGTCACGCCGAACTCGTTGTAGGAGCCCAGATCGGAATCGTGATAACGGACGAACACCAGCGAGCACAGGGCCTTGCCCGGCAGGACCTCGGTGACGTCCATCCCGGAGTACGCGAGGACCGCGCGGGCGGCGTCGGCCCGCACCAGGTAGGCGGCGAGGCACACCGAGGCGTCGCGCACCTCCGCCGGCGTCTCGACCCTGCGACCCTGGACGACATGGCTTGCCATGTCGTCCAGTACAGCAAGCCCGGCGGCCGGGCGACAGTCGTACGGCGGCAAGGTTGTCCCAGACCTGTTTTCCGCCGGATGTCGATATCACGGGAGGCCGTTCGTGTGGAGGGTGAAGGTGCCCGCATCCGGCGGGCCCGCCACAGGAGGTTTCGAGACGATGAGGCACTACCTGCTCAGCATCCAGCAGCCCGACGGCCCGGCGCCCTCGCCGGAGGTCCTCGAGCCGATCATGCGGGACCTCGCGGCCCTCAACGCGGAGCTGCGGGCCGCGGACGCGTGGGTCTTCTCCGGAGGGCTGCACGATCCGGCCACGGCCACGGTCGTGCGGGCGCGCGACGGCGAGGAACTCGTCACCGACGGGCCGTACACCGAGGGCAAGGAGCACGTCGGCGGGCTGACGATCGTCAGGGCGCCCGATCTCGACGCGGCGCTGGAGTGGGGCAGGAAGCTCGCCCGCGCCACCACGCTCCCCGTGGAGGTGCGCCCCTTCGCCGGCGTCGTGGAAGGCGATGACGACCGGAGGTAGGGACCCCGGCGTCGAGCGGGTGTTCCGGGAGGAGTACGGCCGCGCGGTCGCGGTCCTGGTCCGCCACTTCGGCGACATCGGCGCCGCCGAGGAGGCGGTCCAGGACGCGTTCGCCGAGGCGGTGCGGCGCTGGCCGCGCGACGGGATGCCGCCAAGCCCGGCCGGCTGGATCATCACCACCGCCCGCAACCGCCTGATCGACCGCCACCGGCGGGAGTCGCTGCGGGCGGACCGGCACGCGCTGGCGGCCGGGCCGCCCCCGCAGGACGGCGAGCCGGCCGAGGAGGGTCCCGTGCACGACGACAGGCTCCGCCTGATCTTCACCTGCTGCCATCCCGCGCTCGCCCCGGCCGCCCGGGTCGCGCTCACGCTGCGCCTGCTGGGCGGCCTCACCACGGCCGAGATCGCCCGGGCGTTCCTGGTCCCCGAGCCGACCATGGCCCAGCGGCTGGTCCGGGCCAAGGCCAAGATCCGCGACGCGGGCATCCCGTACCGCGTCCCGGGCGAGGCCGACCTGCCGGACCGGCTCAGGGCCGTGCTCGCCGTCGTCTACCTGGTCTTCAACGAGGGGCACACGGCGAGCGCGGGCGACCTGCTCGTCCGCGAGGACCTGTGCGCGGAGGCCATCAGGCTCGGCCGCCTGCTGGCCGCGCTGATGCCCGGCGAGCCGGAGGCGATGGGGTTGCTCGCGCTCATGCTGCTCCTGCACGCGCGGCGCGACGCGCGCAGCACCGCGGCCGGCGACCTCGTGCCGCTGCCTGAGCAGGACCGCGGCAGGTGGGACCGGGCGCTCGTCGCCGAGGGCCAGGACATCGTGCGGGCGTGCCTGCGGCGCGGCCGGCCGGGGCCCTACCAGATCCAGGCCGCGATCAACGCCGTCCACGCCGACGCGCCGACCGCCGCCGCCACCGACTGGAGGCAGATCCTGAGCCTGTACGACCACCTGCTGGCCCTCGCCCCGAACCCGGTCGTCGCGCTGAACCGCGCGGTGGCGGTGGCCGAGGTCGACGGGCCGGAGGCCGCGCTCGCCCTCGTGGACGCTCTCGACCTGACCGGCTATCACCTGTTCCACGCCGTACGGGCCGACCTGCTGCGGCGGCTCGGCCGGGCGGGGGAGGCGGCCCGGGCGTACGAGGCGGCGATCGCCCGCACCCGCAACGTCTCCGAGCGCGCCTTCCTCGGCCGCCGCCTGCGTCAGGTCCTGGGCGGCTGAGGCGGAGCGGTGGTCAGGCCGGAACCGTTCGGCCCGGCGTCATGGCCGCGACGGTGCCGGGGGCCTTGGCCCACCGCTCCAGCAGGGCGACGAACTCGCCGGCCACGGCGGGCCAGTTGTAGTGGTTCAGCGCCTCGACGTAGCCACGGGCGCCCATCGCCGCCCGCCGGTCGGGGTCCTCGCGCAGGCGGAGCACGGCCCGCACGACCGCGTCGGCCACCGCGCCGACGTCGCCGAAGGAGACGATCGTCCCGCAGTCGACCCGCCCGACCAGGGACGCCGCCCTCGGCAGCGGGGTCGTGACGACGGGGATGCCGCGGGCCATGTACTCGACGACCTTCGTGGGCGTCGACGCGCGGTAGTTCGGCACGTCGTGCAGCAGGGACAGGCCGGCGAGCGCGCCCTCGGCCATCCGCAGCGCGTGGTTGTTGGGGACGTACCCGAACCAGTCGAGCAGCCCCGCGCGCTGCGCGTCGCGCAGCATGGGGCGCACCGCAGGGTCGGCCGGTCCGATCAGGTCAAGGCGGATGCCGTGCGGCCGGAGCCGCCTGGCGATCTCCACCATCTCGGCCGCGCCGCGTGCCGGGGAGATGTGCCCCACGTAGACGACGCGGGAGTCCCCCGGCGGCGGGGGCGGCATGGACGGAACGTACGTGTGGTCGGGCACCACGGGGTGCGGGCCGGGGAAGCGCTCACGGTGGGACTCCTCGGCGAGGATCAGGTGGAGACGCCGCTCCGCGTGGCCCTCGACCGCCCGGACCAGGGGCGAAAGGACGGTCCGCAACGGCCCGGGCAGGTACGACTTGGCCCGCAGCGCGCCGATCGTGTCCTCGTGGACGTCCCAGACCGTCGGCGGCCGGCTGCGCGGCAGCGCGAGGAGCAGTTCGATGTCGTGCACGAGCAGCAGGTCGGCGTCCCGCGCGGCCCGGCGCAGGGCCGTGGTGGCGGCCCGCAGCGCCTTGCCGCGGCGCAGCCCGACCGCCCTCGGCACGTCGACGGCCCTGATGCCCGGCCGCGGCGTCACGTTGCAGTGCGTGAAGGGCGCGACGAAGGTCACCTCGTGCCCGGCGTCGAGCAGCGCCCGGATCTGCCGGTGGGTGATCCGGGCGTCCTCCGGGTGATGGACTGTGGTGCCGACGCATACCCTCATAGGGGGAGGCTGACCCGGCCGTCCGAAATGACCGGATGCGCCGGGTGAATGCTCCTCGAAATACGGCTTAACTTCCGGTGCTCGCGGGCTCCGGCGCCTGCGTGCGCGGCTTGCGGTACAGCCAGACCAGCCGTGGTTCGAGCAGCCACCTGAACGCCTTGCGGGTGATCGGCAGGCACAGCACGATCGCCAGGGCGAAGCAGGAGCACGCGATGGCCGCCACGCCGAGCGGGCCGTACAGCCAGGAGAAGCTGAGCCAGCCCATCTCCTTGGCGATCATCACGGGCACGCCGTGCAGCAGGTAGCAGTAGAGCGTGCGGGTGCCGAGGTCGGTGAACCACGTCTGGCGCCGGGGGATCAGCGACATCACGGCCGCCGACATGGCCAGGGCCGCCACCAGCAGGCCCGTCCGCAGCAGCATGCCCTTCCACCAGACCAGGTGGAGGTCCTTGTAGCTGTTCTTGTAGTAGATCGGGCCGAGCTTGATCGAGTAGTTCTTGACCAGGAAGATCGCCACGCCCGCGGCGCCCACCAGCACGAACACCGACAGCACCATCACCCAGCGCTGCTTGAGGAAGTCGAAGACCTCGGGCTTGAGCACGAGGCCGAGGACGAAGAACGGCATCAGGCCGAAGAAGCGGTCCATGCTGAAGTCGCCGGACAACTGGGAGAACCCGGCGAACAGATACACGGCGATCGAGATGGTGAACGGATACTTCATCCGCTTCCACACGGGTGTGGACAGCCGCCAGAACAGCAGCGCTAGCAGATACCAGTTCAGCCAGGCCGGATCCATGATCGTGAGACTGAACTTGTGCCCGAAGGCGGTGCGCAGGAGCGCGTACCCCAGTTCGACGATCACGTACGGCACCAGGAACGTGTCGACCAGCTTGTTGGTCTTCGCGTTGGAGTTCCAGAAGTTCCTGGACAGGTAACCGCTGATGATGACGAACAGCGGCATGTGGAAGACGTAGATGAACAGGTACGTGGCCCGGGCGGAGTCGGCGGCTAGCGTCGGGACCAGCGAGTGCCCGATCGGCACCAGGGCGATGCCGATGAACTTCACGTTGTCCAGGTAGGGGTCGCGCGGCTTCCTGGCCCGGGGCGCGGGCTCCTGCTCGGGCTCGCCCTCCTGGCCGTCGCCGCGTCCCCTTTCACGGGAGACCGGATCGTCAGGATGGACCGGCACCTCGGCCCAGGCGGGCAGCGGGGCGCTCAGCGGCCTGCCGAGCGGGCCGGTCTGCCGGGGATCGCCCTGACCGCCGGCGCCGTCCTGCGAGGAACGCCGCCAGGGGTCCCACTGGGCGGGGTCGGCCTCGTGGCCCGGCCAGGCGGGTGCGGGACCGCGGGTGGTCGCGGGGGACGGCGGCGCAGCGCCGAAGGGGTCGTCCGGTGCGATGGCCGGGCCCACACCTGTCGGAGGAGCGTCGAGGAAGGGGTTGGCCGCCCTGTCCGCGGGGGCCTGCTGCTGGGGGAACCCGGGGGGCTCGGGAAAGCCCGGGGGCTCGGGGAAGCCGGAGGGCTGGGCCCCGGCGCCGAAGGCCGGCGTCGGGAACGCCGGGGGGCCGCCGAAGGGCGGCGTCGGGGCGTCGGCGCCGAAACCGGGCGACGGCCGGCCGTCGTCGGGGAACGCCTGCGGCCAGGCGGGGCCGTCGGAGGCGGGCACCGCGCTCGGCGTGCTCGGAGCGGCGCTCGGCTGCTCCTGGCCCCGGCCGGTGGAGAAGTAGTCGAAGCCCTCGGGACGCGGCGCGGAGGCGGGCGGCATGCCCAGGCGGGAGGCGCCCGGCTTGCGTGGCTGCCGTACGGGCAGAGGCTGCTTCTCGTACGGCCTGTCCTGCGACGCGGGGCCGGCAGGCGCGGGGCCGGTCGGGGAGGGGCTGGTGGGGGAGGGGCCGGTCGGCGCGGGGCCGGTGGGGGAGGCGCTGGGCTGCGGGCCGCTGTTCTGTGGGCCGCTGTTCTGCGGGGCGCCGAGGCCCCCCGCGCCGCGCGGTTTGCGGGTGGGCAGCGGCTGCCTCTCGTACGGCTTGTCGTAGGGGGACGCGGCGGGAGCCGGGCCTCCCGTCGTGCTCCCGGGGGAGCTCTGGTCGTTTCCGTGGCGCCCGTGCGCGTCGTACGGCGGGCCCGCCTGGCCGTCCGGGCCCCGATCGGCCTCCTGGCCGTCCGCGTGCTTCGGCTCCCGCTGCGGCGGGCCGCCGTAGGGAGCGGGCCAGTCTCCGGTGATCCGTCCTATGACCCCGGTGGGAGCCTCTTCCGCGTCGGGGTCGACGCCGTCCGGGGAACCGGGAACCGGGGGGTGATGGCGGGTGTCACTCACGAGAGAAACGCTCAGCTATCTGTTGGAGGCTCGGGGGAACGGCCACGCCTCAGGTGCGTCGCCGCGTCCTTCGGACACTAGCGAAAGGCGCCCCGGCGCATCAGCCCGAACGGGCGAACAGGGCGCGTTCGCCAGGTGTTCACCCTAACGTTCTTGAAGACCGATGTCGCCTCCGCGGTGGAACGCGACGGATGTGACAGGGCCGTACGCCTTCTGCCGGGTCGCCGGAGAAGGGCCGGGCCGGGGCGCCTTCGTGCAGGTAGGACGGCTTGGCAGGCCCCGGCCCGGTTCGCGACGGGTGTCAGCTCGCGCAGATGTCGGTCTCGGCGGTCACGGCGTTGTCACCGACCGGCAGGGGGACGCGCACGCCCTTCCAGTCGGCGCCGACGACGAGCTGGATGATCGGCCCGCGCACCTTGCCCTTCGGCGCGTCCGGCGGCGGCGAGGCCGGGGTGAACGGCGTGACAGGGCCGCTCGCCACCTTGCCGGTCTCCGGGCTGACGGGGTTGACCAGCTTGCCGACCAGGATCTTCGAGTAGTTCCAGCCCTGACCGGTGTAGCGGACCAGCGTCTTCGGCTGGTCGGTGCCGTCGGGCTTCCTCGCGTCGCCGATCCCGACGACGTTGAAGCCGAGCCCGGCCAGCTCCTCGGCCACCTCCTTGGCGCGCCCGGCGGTGTTGGTGCCGTTGAAGACCTGCACCTTCACCTGCTGCGGCTTGGTGATCACCGGCCCGGTCGGCGACGCCGCCGCGGACGGCGTCGCGGACGCGGTGGGCGCCACCTCGGTGTCGTTCGCGATGGCCCTGAAGAGGTTGCCCGCGGCAGGCTGCTTCCACTGGACGCGGTTCTTGTCGGCGACGTAAGGCTCCCACGGCACGGTGGTGGCCTTGAAGCCCTTCGCGGAGAGCTTCTGCGCGCTCTGCGCGATCTTGATGAGCTCCTCGGTGTTGAGCGCGTCGTCCATCGTGACGGACTTCGCGGCGGCGGCGATGAAGTTCTGCAGCTTGCCGACGTCGGTGAGCAGGGCGGTGCTGGTCGCCTTCTTCACGACCTGCGAGATGAAGACCTGCTGGCGCTTGATCCTGGAGATGTCGCTGCCGTCGCCGAGGCCGTAGCGCAGCCGCACGTAGCCCAGCGCCGCCTCGCCCCGCACGGTCTGCCTGCCCGCCGGCAGCGTCAGCTTCGACTTCTTGTCGTTGACGGCCTGCGGGAGGCAGATCTCGATGCCGTCGAGCGCGTTGACGATGTTCTTGAAGCCGGTGAAGTCGACCTTCACGTAGTGGTGGACGTGGATCCCGGTGAGGCTCTCGATGGTCCGGCGGGTGCAGATCATCCCGCCGTCGGAGAACGCGGAGTTGATCATCCCGAGATGTGCGGGGATGAGCCTCCTGTCGCGGGAGTAGCAGGCGGGGATCATCACCATCGAGTCGCGGGGGAAGCTGAGCAGGGTCGCCGCGTCACGGTTGGGCGACACGTGCAGCAGCATGATCGTGTCGGTGCGCTCGCCGTCGTTGACCAGGTGCTGGCCGTACTTCTTGTTGTCTCCCGCGCGGGTGTCCGAGCCCACGAGCAGCACGTTGATCGCGCCGGTCTCGTTGACCGGGCGGTTCTTGTCGAGGTCGTCGGTGGACGCGCCTCTGTTGATCAGGCCGATGGTGCTCCGGTAGACCTTGTAGGCCGTCAGCGTGCCGATGACCATGACACATGTGAGCACCACGCTGATCCAGCCGGCGATCCCCAGGCCGGAACGGCGGCCTCCACCGCCCCCGCCGCGCCGGCGGGTGGACCTGTCGTCGGGCGGGAAGCCGGAGCCGTCGCCGTGCGCGCGGCTCGGGACGGTGGCGGCCGGGGCGAAGGCGGCCGGGGCGTAGGCGGTCTCCTCGTCGTCGCCGCGCCTGCGGCCACGACGCCGGGGCGGCTCCACCTCGTCGTAGGAGGGCTCGGACGGGACGTCCTGCCCGGCGCGCCGCCCGCCGCGGCGGTCCCTCCCGTCGTACGCCTCGGGCTGGTAGCCGCCGGGAGGCCGCTGCCCGCCCCGTCTCCCCGGCATCTCCGCGTACCCGGCGGGCGCGGGAGCCGATCGGCGCCCTCGCGGGGACTCGAAGGCCCCCTCGTACGAGGCGTCGTCAGGGGCGCCCCAAACCCTCTGGTCGGACACCCTCTGGTCGGACGGAGGCGGCGGAGGGCCGCTGCGCCCTGAGGCGCGCCTGCGCTCGCTCACCGCGCGCCCGCCGGTGAGACGGTGGCCGGGCTTGGTCGTGTCGCGGCCGGACGAGCGGGCGAGAGGCCGGAAGGATTACTGGTTCGCTCGCACACTTGTCCTCCTTGCCTGGCGATCACAGGTCGCGCTCCGAGGGTAGTCACGGGGGCGTCGCTGAGCGCCGCGATTGGGAGGATCCGGGCCACGATCACGCCGTATCACGCCCCCCGATCCAGGGGCAGAGCATACTAAACCCTGACTTTTTGGGTATGGGAATGAGTTGGCCTTTACCCCCATTCGATGATGCGGGGTCCATTTCGCCAGGTCAATGGGTCATGCCCGCCGGTCTGCCGCCTTTACCGACAGGGCGGCGGCCAGGCCGGCGAGCGGCGCCGCGGGCAGCACGTAGCGGTAGTCGAACTGCGCCGTGGCGGCCGGGACGAGCAGTAGCGTCCAGGCCGTCGCCCAGGGGACGCCCCAGCCTGAGGCGGCACGCTTCGAGGAGACCCGGGCCCGGACCACCCAGGCGGCCGGTGGGATCAGGAGGAGCACCAGCAGCGCCGTCCCCGGCAGCCACGCGGCGTCCTGGTAGGCCCGCATCATGCCCGCGAAGGGCTCGACGACGCGCGGCGTGATGGACCCCCGCTCGTAACGCCCGGCGAACTCCTTGCCCACCACGGCGGGGTGCCGCCCAGGCGACGGCGGCGTGGTCGAGGGGAACTCGTAGTACCCGTACGTCTCCGCGTCGGGGTAGACGGGCCGCCCCGGCGTGAACGACCTGCCGAGCTCCGTCAGCATGCCGCCGAGATAGTCGAGCGGCTGGCTGCGGATCGCGAGCGAGGCGAACCTCCCGGCCAGCGCGTCGGTCTCCTCGGTGAACGTGATGCCCGGCAGCTTGACCAGGGGGGCCTGCGGGTTCCAGATGTACTCCTGGGACGCCGGGCGGGACGCGGGGGGCCGCGGGTCGCACAGGACGGCCAGGTCGGGCGGCGGCCTCATCACGGAACAGTCGGCGAACGACATCGTCCTGGCGTAGAGGAAGACGCCGTTCGAGCCGACCAGCCCGACGCGCTGGTAGGTCGCGTAGAACCATCCCGCGTAGCCCGCGACCGGCAGCAGCGCGGCCACCAGGAAGGGCACGGTGAGCCTGGCCACCGCCCTGCCCGGGCGCACCGCCCCGCTCGCGTGGCGCACGCCGTACGCGAGCAGGAAGAGCGCGAAGACGGCGACGAGCGGAAGCCCGACCGTCCTGGTCAGCGTGGCGACGGCCACCAGGAGGCCGAGCGCGGCGGCCGAGCGCGGGGTCGGCGGGCGGCGCATGGCCAGGCACACCGCCCCAACGAGCAGGAAGGTGAACAACGTGTCGGAGACGAGCAGGTGCTCCAGCTGGATCTGGTAGGCGTCGGACAGCACAGGGACGCAGGCCAGGACGGCCGCCCAGCGGGGCCCGCCGCGCCGCAGGATCGTCACGTAGATCATCACCGCGACGAGCAGCCCCAGCACGTGCTGGACGATCACGACCAGGGCGAAGCTGTGGAAAGGCTCAAGGAGTCTCAGGAAAAGCGAGTAGCCGGCCGGGCGGACGAGGTCAGGCCGCGGCCGCATGGCGGTCACCACGTACGTGTAGGAGTCGGGGAACCACAGCGCGGGCCGGTAGCCGAGCACGGTCACCAGCCGCAGCAGCGCCCCCAGCCCGAAGGCCACGAGAAACCACCGGTGTCGGCGCGCCCACCCGGGCAGGTACGCACGCGCCCACGCCACCAGGCGCGCCGGGTCGCGGGGCGCCGGGTGGCCATCCCCCTCCGGCCGGGGCGCGGAGCCCCGGCTGTCCGACACCCTCATGCGCCCCCCTGCCTGCTTCCCGGCGTACGCTACCGGGTCCGTCACCCCGCGACGCGCCTGTGGACGACGGCGACCCGGGGGCGGGCGGGCCGCTAGTCTCGGGTGCATCCCGGTGAACACGTCAGGCCACTCGCGTGGCCGCACACGGCTGCCATCGCAGCGGAGGGCGGCGGGCGGCCTGCTCGCGGCCGCCTCCGTCGTGCCCGCGCTCGCGCTGAGCGGGTGGCTGATCGCCGGGCTTCCGCTGCTGCTGCTCGGCTGGTTCAGGCCGCTGCCCATGGCGCTGCTCGGGGGCGCCGCCGCCCTCCTGCTCTGCGCGTACGGCCTGCGCCGCCCGCGCCCGGCCGCCACGCCCCACCGGTGGGCGACGGCGGCCACCCTCGCCGTGGCGGCCGGATCGGGCGTGTTCAACGGGCTCCTGCACGGTGAGCAACTGATCGTCCGGCGTGACCCGTCGACCTACGCGCAGTACGCCGTCTGGATCGCCCGGCACGGGTCGCTGCCGATCCCGCTCGGGGACTTCGGCGGCCCCGACCCCGCGCTGCGCTTCGACAGCATGGGGTTCTACTCGGCGGACGGCGGGATCGTCCCGCAGTTCATGGCCGGGCCGCCGATGATCCACGCGATCGGCCACTGGCTGGGCGGCGTACCCGGCCTGCTGCTGGTGCCGCCCGTGCTGGGCGCGCTCGCGGTGCTGACCGTCGGCGGGACCGCCGCGCGGCTCGCCGGCGCGCGCTGGGCGCCCCTGGCCGCGCTCGTGTTCGCGGTCTGCCTGCCGATCCTCTACACGTCGCGGACCACGTTCAGCGAGATCCCCTCGCTCATCCTGCTGTTCGGCGGGATGAACCTGCTGCTCGACGCGCGTGCCCGGCTCCGTGCCTCGCCGCCCGGCACGGGCGTTCCGTCCGCCGCGCTCGCCGGGCTCGCCGGGCTGTCGTTCGGGCTGGCGCTGCTGGTGCGCATCGACGGCCTGCGCGACGTGCTGCCCGTGCTCGCCTTCGCCGGGGTGCTCGTCGCGCTGCGGCGGACACCCCGCGCGCGTCCCTTCCCCGAAGGACGGCTCGGCGCGCCCCTGCTGACCGGGCTGCTCGTGGGCGGCCTGTGGGGGTTCACCGGCGGCTATGTCCTCGCCCGGCCCTATCTGGAGTATCTGTCGGGCTCGCTCGTGCCGCTGCTCGCGATCTGCGCCGTCGTCGTGGTGCTCACGGTCGCGGGAGCGGCTCTCGCGCCCAGGATCGCCGCGGGCGCCCGCCGCCTCCCGGCGGCGGGGTGGCTGCCGGACGCCGCCGCGGCCCTGGTCGTGCTGGTCATGGCGGGCTTCGCCGTACGGCCCTGGGCGCAGACCGTGCGCCGTGACGCGGTCACTCCCGAAGACAGGCTCACGGCCGACTTCATCGAGAAGACGCAGATCGCCAACGGCCTGGTGCCCGACAAGTCGCGGCTGTATTACGAGCACTCGCTGGACTGGCTCTTCTGGTACGTCGGGCTCCCCGCCGTCGTGCTCGCGACGGTGGCGGCGGCCGTGCTCACGCGCCGTCTGACGAGGGGCGGCCTGACGAGGGGCGGCCTGACGGAGGGAGAGGAGTTCGGCTGGCTGCTGCCGCTGGCGGTCATCGGATGGACGACGGTGACGACGCTCTGGCGTCCGGCGATCACCCCCGACCACCCCTTCGCCGCGCGCAGGCTGGTGCCGATCGTCATCCCCGGCCTGGTGCTGCTCGCCGTCTGGGGGCTGCGGTGGCTCACGCGGCGGCTCGCCCGCACGCGCTGGTTCGCCGCCCGCCCCGCCCGCTCGCGGGCGGCCGTCGCTGCCGGGGCGCTGCTGCTGGCGGTCCCGCCCGCGATCACCTCGATCGGCACCGCGTTCACGCCGGTCAACCGGGGAGAGGCCGCCGCCCTCGCCGGCCTGTGCCGGGCGATTCCCGCGAACGCCTCCGTGCTCGTCGCCGAGCGCGTCACGGGCGACCGGCTGACGCAGGTTTTGCGCGGCCAGTGCGGGCTGCCCACCGCCCGGGTGGTCTACCCCCGGGGCTCCGACGTGCCGCGGCCCGCCGACGTGTGGCGCCTGGTCGAGGCCGTCCGCCGTACCGGCCGTCTGCCCGTGCTGCTCGCCGCCGAGCCCGAGCAGCTCATGGCGTACGGCCCGGCGACCCGGGTGATGAGCCTGCGCACCCGGCAGGACGAACGCTCGCTGGTGGACCCGCCCAACGGCACCTGGTCGCTCGCCATCGACGTCTGGATGACCATGCCCATCGATCAGCCCTAAAGTTCGGCGGGTGAATTCCGCTGAGGTGGTGGAGTTGTCCGGCGGGCCCGGCGAGAGCCGCGGCCTGAGGAAAGGGCCTCTCGTGGTCGCGGCGGCGGCACTTCTCGTCGTGGCGCTGGCGGTCGGCGGGGTGTCCGCCTACCGGGCCTCCCGTCAACCGTCGTCCCCGCCGGACGGGCCGTGGCCCCTCACCGGCACCTTCCTGGTGCACCTGTGCGGGCCCCCGTCGCCGTACGACGAGCAGGTGTCGGACGAAACGCCGACCATGGAGGATATCTGCCCGTGGGGCGCGGCCACGGCGGCCCAGCGGCGTGAGATCGAGCGCGTGCTCGCGAGCCACGCGGAGACCCGCGCGTACCGGCGCCTCACGCCTGCCCAGGCGCTCGCCATCGCCCGGCAGGATCGGCGTGTCGGCGAGATGCTGGACGAAAGCCTAGTGAGCCGCGCGGTCTACGGCGGTGTCCTGGCGCCGGGGGACTGGCGGCGGGTCATCGGCGAGGTGCAGCGCGTGCCGGGCGTCTTCCACGTCGAGTCCTACCGGGACGACTTCTGGTGGGGCAAGGCCGACGTGGCGGTCCTGCTGTGCCGGGCGGACTGTGAGGCGGGCCCGGCGGACCGGCAAGCCGTGTACGACCGCCTCCGCGCGCTCCCGGCCGTGGACGAGATCTACTTCGAGGACGCCGAGCACGCCGCCGCGGTCATGCGCCACAGGCACTGGTGGGAACGGCCCGACTTCTTCCCCGCGGACCGGACCCCGGAGGCATTCCACGTCAGGTTCGCCGGCACGTGGGACCTCGCCCAGGTGCGGCAGGCCTTGGCCGACCTGCCGGGCGTCGAGAAGGTGGTGCGGCATGCTCACCCGTGAGGGCTCGTCGAGCCTCCCGACGACAGTTCTCGCTGTCGTGACGGCGGTGCTTCTCGTGGCGTCCTGTGGAATCTCCGGCTGTGGAATCTCCGGGCCGTCGGTGCGGCCTGTCGCGTCGCCGTCCGGCTCCGCCACGCCGTGGCCGCCGCCGGACGATCCGTGGCCGCGCACGAGCGCGCTCACACCCTCGCCGCCGCCGGACGGCCCATGGCCGGAGACGGGGCAGTTGTCCGTGTTCTTCTGCGCGCGCTCCAGTGGCTTCGACGCCTGTGATGAGCGCGGGGCCGCCACTTCGCGCGAGATCCGGAGGGTAAGGGCCCTGCTCGCGGCGGCGCCAGAGGTCAGGAAAGTCCAGTTCGTTTCGCAGGCGGAAAAGTTGCGGCGCGAACGGAAGATGTTCCGCGATGAGCCCGACATCCTGGAAACGCTTGAGCTGGAGGACATGGCGGCGTCCTACGAGGTCCGGGTCGGTTCGGGGGACTGGCCCGCGCTGGTCCGCCGCCTCTCGAAGGCGGCGGGGGTGTCCGATGCCTTCGTGATCCGCGACGACTACTGGCCGGGCAGGGCCGACGTGATGATCCAACTCTGCGTACGGACCGACTCCGCCGGAGGGCCCTGCGTAGGGCGGGGGTTCGCGACTCTCGCGGAGAAGAACGCCGTCCTCGACCGCATCGACGACCTCCCGGGGCTGGACAAGGTCTACTTCCAGGCCCGCTCCCAGCAGGGCTCGGTGTGGCATCGCCGGAACGTGCCGGACAGCGCTCCCGTCCCCGGTCTGCCCGAGATGTTCTATCTGAAGTTCACGAGCCCGCCGGTGCTCTCGGAGGTCAGGCGGGCGCTGCGCGGCGCGGCCGGGGTTGCTTTCGTGGGCCCGGTGGACGCGAGCACCGCAGGGAAGCGGGTGTGAGGACCCCGCGCGAAGTGAGGCCGGGATTTGCCGGGGCAGAGTACCCTAGCCGGACGTGACCACGCTCGAGACCTCTGGAAGCGCCTTGACTCCCGCAGAAACCCCGTACGTCACGATCGTCCTGCCCTGTTACAACGAGCAGGATCACGTGATCGCCGAGGTCGAGCGCATCTGCGCCGCCATGGACGCGAGTGGTTACACCTACGAACTGCTGGCCGTGGACGACTGCTCCACCGACGAGACGCTCGCGCGCCTTCAGGAGGCGGCGCCGCGCTTCCCCAACATGCGGATCAGGGCGTTCCACCGCAACGGCGGCTCGGGCACCGTACGCAGGATCGGCAGCCAGGAGGCCCGCGGCGAGATCGTCGTGTGGACCGACGCCGACATGAGCTACCCGAACGAGCGCATCCCCGAGTTGGTCCAGATCCTGGAGAAGGACGCCACGATCGACCAGGTCGTCGGCGCGCGCACCACCGAGGAGGGCTCGCACAAGTTCCTCCGGGTGCCGGCGAAGTGGTTCATCCGCAAGGTGGCCGAGCGCCTGGCCGGGCAGAAGATCCCCGACCTCAACTCCGGCCTGCGCGCCTTCCGCAAGTCGGTGGCCAGGCCGTACCTGCGGCTGCTGCCCCCCGGCTTCTCCTGCGTCACGACGATCACGCTGGCGTTCATGTCCAACCAGCACGACGTCCACTACCTGCCGATCGAGTACGCGAAGCGGGCCGGGAAGTCGAAGTTCAACTTCGTCTCCGACGCCTACCGCTACATCCTGCAGGTGCTGCGGATGGTCATGTACTTCAACCCGCTCAAGGTGCTCATGCCGCCCGCCCTCTGGCTGGTCGGCATCGGCATGGTCAAGGGCGTGGTCGACGTGGTCAACTACGGCTTCTACCTGACCAGCAACGCGGTCGTGACCTTCCTGTCCGGCATGCTGATCGGAGCGGTGGCGCTGCTGGCCGACCTGATCGTGCGTTCCCGGGGTGACGCTTGAGGATCGCGATCGTCGGCCCGACGTATCCGTACAAGGGCGGCGGAGCGCAGCACACGACCGAACTGGCCCACCGCCTGCGGGCCCGGGGCCACGACGTGGTCGTCGAGTCGTGGCGGGCGCAGTATCCCTCGTTCCTCTATCCGGGGCAGCAGACGATCGACAGCCCCGAGGGCGAGCCGTACCCCGCCACCCGGCGGGACCTCGACTGGCGGCGGCCGGACGGCTGGGTGGCCTGCGGGCGGCGGCTGCGCGGGGCCGACCTGGTCGTGCTCGCCGTGCTCAGCCCGGTGCAGGTGCCCGCGTACCTCGGCATCCTGTCCGGTCTGCGGCGCAGGGCGCGGGTGGTGGCGCTGTGCCACAACGTGCTGCCGCACGAGAGCAAGCCGTACGACAGGCCGCTGATGAAGGCGTTGCTGCGCCGGGTGGACGGCGTGCTCGCCCATTCCGAGCAGCAGGCGGACCTCGCCCGCGCGCTCACCGCCGCGCCGGTGCGGGTGGCCGCGCTCGCGCCGCACCTGCCCTCGCGCGGCACACGGGAGGCGATCGGCCGCGCGGCGCACGGCAGGCTGCTGTTCTTCGGCATCGTCCGGCCGTACAAGGGTCTCGACCTGCTGCTTGAGGCGCTCGCGCAGGTGCCCGGCGTACGGCTTACCGTGGCGGGCGAGTTCTGGGGCGGGCTGGAGGACACCCGCGCCCTCGTGGAGCGACTGGGCCTCGCCGGCCGGGTGGAGATCCGGCCGGGGTACGTGCCCGCAGAGGACGTGCCCGGACTGTTCGCGGAGGCCGACGCCCTGGTGCTGCCCTACCGGTCGGCGACCGCCAGCCAGAACGTGTGGCTGGGGCACGAGCACGGCGTGCCGGTGATCGCCACCCGGGTCGGGGCGCTGCCCGACAACGTACGCGACGGGGTGGACGGCCTGCTGGTGGAGCCGGGCTCGGCCGGAGCGCTGGCGGAAGCGATCAAGCGGTTCTTCGAGCCGGGAACCCCCGAGCGGCTCCGGGCGGGCGTCGCCCCCGTCGACCCCGAGCCCCACTGGACCACCTATCTCGACACCCTCCTCACCCCCGCGTGATCTTGTAGTTTGTCGCACGCGGGGCCTTGGCCTGGCCTTCCATCCTCCGTGATCATGCACGATTTCGTACTCATGGGCCCTGACCAGCGCGAACGCACTTCGTGATCTTGCAATTGCATGATCACGAATCGCGTTGTGGCTGGTGGGCGCGGCGATGGGGTACTTCAGTGCAAGATCACGAAGGGGATCTGCCCTGCTCATCGGTGGTCTCTGCGACAAACTCCAAGATCACGCGGGGAGGGTGGGGGTGGCGGGTGAGGAGGAAGGCGAGGGCGGCCCAGGTGACGTCGGCCAGGGTGAACAGCACCCGGGACACCACCGCTATCGCCAGCGCGCTCGGCGTGTCGAGCACCGGCGCGAGCGCCACGACCATCGCGCCTTCCCGTACGCCGATCCCGGCGGGCACCACCACCGTGAGGATCCCGGTGGACCAGGCCAGCGCGTACGCCCCAGCCGCGACGGCGAACACGGACAGGCCGGCGGGCCGCATGCCCCCGACGAGGACCCACAGGTGCACGCCGTACGCCAGCCAGCCGGCCATCGTCCAGGCGGCGGCCCTGGCCATCGCGGCCCCGCTGAGCACCCGGTCGAGCGGCTCCCTGCGAACGACGCGTAGGGCGAGGTTGAGCCCCCAGGTCATCACCCGCGGGTGGAGGCCGAGGAGGATGAGCGGGATCAGCGCGAGCAGCCACCACGCCTGGCTGGCGATCTGCCGCGACAAGGTGGCCGCGGCGAGTGCGAGCGCGCATCCCAGGGATGTCACCAGGCCGAGCGTGGTGGCGCTGAACGTCCGGCGCGGCGGCGTGCCGTGGTCGCGGGCCAGCTCCATCATCGCGGCGAACGCCCAGACGGAGCCGGGGATGTACTTCCCGAGCTGGCCGACGAACAGCACCCGCGCGGCAACGCGCAGCGGCAGCGGCGAGCCCAGCCCGGCCAGGATGTCGCGCCAGGCGACCAGCATGAACCCGAGCCCGGCGAGCACGGCCAGGAACGAGGCGCCGAGCGACCACCACGACAGCCGCGACAGGGCGGCCGAGATGTCGGTCCAGTTCCGTGCCAGGCCGTACGCCAGGAAGGCGAGCGCGACCATGGCCAGCAGCACCCGCGACAGTGGGCTGGAGCGCAGGCGGTTCGGCAGGCGCGGCACGCGCCCCAGCGTAGAACGTGAAGCTACCGCTGGGTA
Source organism: Microbispora sp. H11081 (assembly GCF_012999535.1). Lineage (GTDB taxonomy): Bacteria > Actinomycetota > Actinomycetes > Streptosporangiales > Streptosporangiaceae > Microbispora. The sequence continues at coordinate 114,112 of NZ_JABBWV010000010.1, read as the reverse complement.
GCTTCGCCGCGGCGGGTTGTCCACAGGGTCGGCTGATCGCGAGGCGTGGGCGGTGCGGCCACGGGTACTGTTGGGCACCGTGAAGACGAGAGGCAGCGGGGGGCGAGGGTGAGCGGGGAACGCGCGGCCCAGCTGGAATACTCGGAGTTCCAGGCCGCGATGCTCGACGAGGACAAGCGCCGGCGCAAGGCCGCGAAGATCATCGCCGTGCTCGCCCACTTCCTGGGCAGGGACGCGGCCAAGCCCGGCGAGGTGCTGTCGGGGCTCACCGTCGGCGACGTCGGATGCTCTGCCGGGTTCATCGCCGACGAACTGGCCGCCGCGGGCGCGCGCCACACGTTGGGGCTCGACATCGACGTCCCCGGCCTGCGCAAGGCGTCGGACCGCTTCGGCGGGCGGGTCGGGTTCGTCTGCGCGGACGGCTCCCGCCTGCCCTTCCCCGACGGCTCCGTCGACGTGCTGGTCTTCAACCACATCTACGAGCACGTGGTTGACCCCGACGCCGTGATCGCCGACATGCACCGGGTGCTGTCCGACGACGGCGTGCTCTATCTGGGCCTGGGCAACCGGCTCGGCGTCATGGAGCCGCACTACAAGCTGCCCTTCCTGTCCTACCTGCCACCCGCCGCGGCGGACCGGTACGTCCGGGCGTTCGGCCGGGCCGACCACTACTACGAGCGGTTCCGCACCCGCCCGGGGCTGCGCCGGATGCTGGCGGACTTCCACGTGTGGGACTACACGTTCCCTGTGCTGGCCGCGCCGGAGCGGTTCGCCGGGGGAGAGCTGTTCCCCGGCGCGGCCGGCCGCGCCGCCAAGGCCGTGCTTGAACGGACCCCGCGCCCGGCCCTGCGGGCGTTGCTGCCGGTCGTCCCGACCTACCTGTGGCTCGCGACCAAGACGCCCCGCCGGCCCCTCGGCGCGCCGCTCCCGCAGCCGCCCGAGCCGGTCGGCACGGCGCGACGAACCACGGCGCGATGAACCGCCGCAAGGTCGTACGGGCGCTGTTCCTGGTCGTGGCGCTGGGGTTCGGCGTCTGGGCGGTGGCGAGCCAGTGGACCGCGGTGACCGACGGGTTCGCCCGGCTGTCGTGGGCGGAGCTCGCCGGCTCGCTGGTGGCGGTGCTCGGCGCGCTGGTCGCGGGGATGCTCATGTGGCGGGCGCTGCTGACCGACCTGGGCTCTCCGCTGGCCTTCACCGACGCGTCCAAGATTTTCTTCGTGGGCCAGCTCGGCAAGTACATCCCCGGGTCTGTGTGGCCGATGCTCGCGCAGATGGAGATGGGCCGCGACCACGGCATCCCCCGCTCGCGCAGCGCGGCCGCCTTCTTCCTGACGTACCCGATCTATCTCGGCACCGGACTGCTGGTGGCCGTCGTGACGCTGCCGGTGCTCGCCGGGCAGTCGGTCATGCGGTACGCCTGGCTGCTGCTGCTCGTGCCGGTGGTCGCCGTCGCCCTGCATCCGGCGGTGGTCAACGGCGTCATCGCGTTCGGGCTGCGCAAACTGCGCCGCCCGCCGCTCGAACGGCCCCTCACCCGGCGCGGCGTGCTCGTCGCGTGCGGCTGGGCGCTGGCGGGCTGGGCGGCGTACGGCGTGCACCTGGCGCTGATCGTGCGCGGCCTCGGGGCGGCCGGGCCGTCGGCCGTGGTCCTGAGCTTCGGCGCGTTCGCGCTCGCCTGGTGCCTGGGGTTCGTGTTCGTGGTGGCTCCCGCGGGCGCCGGGGTGCGCGAGGTCGCGATGGTGGCCGCGCTCGCCCCGGTGCTCGACCGGCCGGCGGCGATCGCCGCCGCCCTGTGCTCCCGGCTCGTCGTGTCCGTCGGCGATCTCGTGTGCGCCGGGGCCGCCGGGCTCGCCGCCCGCCGGTCCACCCATACGCGTGAGGAACCCGTCATCCGGGCCTGATTCCGTGGATAGGCCACGGATTGCGCATCCTGGGAGAGAGCCCCCATGTGATATCGCTCACGTTTCAGGGGAGGCCAGAAATAGAGTGACAGGGAGGGATGCGGGGCAGGCGTCCGTGGGTGGGCGTGGGGCCCCAGGGTCCCTGCCGGACCACCGCCGGAACAGCGGGACCGTGCGGGCGGGGAGCGATCCTCCCGGCCGGCGCGGGCCCAAGGGAGGGGAGCGATTCACTTGACACCCCGGGTGCTCGTCGACGCCGCCGCGGTCCCCGCCGACCGCGGCGCCCTGATCAGGTATGTCGATGGACTGGTCGCGGCCCTGCACGAGGCGGGAGCCGACGTCGCGCTGGTCTGCCAGCGGGCCGACGCCGAGCGGTACGCGGCACTGGCCCCCTCGGCGCGGATCCTCTCCGGACCGCCCGCAATCACCAACCGGGACAAGCGGCTGGCCTGGGAGCAGACCGGGCTGCCGGTGCTGGCCAGGCACGCGGGCGCCCAGGTGGTCCACGCCCCCTACTACTCCATCCCGCTGGGCTCTGGCCTGCCCACCGTGGCGACCGTCCACGACGTCACCTCGTTCACCGACCCCGACCTGCACGATCCCGCGCGTGCCTCGTTCTTCCGGTCGGCCACCCGTACGGCCGTCCGCCACGCCAACCGCGTGATCGTGCCGTCCAAGGCCACCAGGGACGAGCTGGTCCGGGTGCTGGACGCCGACCCCACCCGGATCGACGTCGCCTATCACGGGGTGGACCCCGCGCTGTTCCACCCGCCCGCCCCCGAGGACGTGCGCAGGGTGGCCGGGCGCATCGGCCTGCACGGCCGGCCGTACGTCGCCTATCTGGGCGCGCTGGAGCCGCGCAAGAACCTGCCGAACCTGGTGACCGGCTTCGGCCGGGCGGTCGCGCATCTGTCGTCGCCGCCCGCGCTGGTGCTGGCGGGCGGGCCGGCCTGGGAGGAGGAGGTCGACGCGGCGGTGGCGGCGCTGCCGCCCCGGGTGAGGGTCGTGCGCCCCGGCTTCCTGCCCTTCGCCGACCTGCCGGGCTTCCTAGGCGGAGCGCTCGCGGTCGCCTCGCCGTCGCGGTGCGAGGGGTTCGGGCTGCCGGTGCTGGAAGCGATGGCCTGCGGAGCGCCCGTGCTGACCACCCACCGCGCCTCGCTGCCGGAGGTGGGCGGTGACGCCGTGGCCTACACCGAACCCGACGCCGACAGCATCGCGCGGGCGCTGCGCGCGCTCCTGGAGTCGCCGGAACGGCGCGCGTCGCTCGCCGCGGCCGGGGTCACCCGGTCACGCGAGTTCACCTGGCGGCATTCCGCCGAGGCCCACATGCTCGCCTACCAACGGGCGGTCGAGGAGCAGCCGCCGCATGGCGGCAATCTCCGCGGGGAACCCCGCCGAGGGCGGCACTAGGCTACCCTCGCGGCTGTGAGGGAGAGTTCTGTGCGGTCGCCGGACGGTCTCGAGGCGATCCTTCTCGTGGGCGGCCAGGGCACGCGGCTGCGACCGCTGACGCTCAGCACGCCCAAGCCGCTGCTTCCGACGGCGGGGGTGCCCTTCCTCGCACATCAGCTGGCCAAAGCGCGAGCGTACGGGGTGCGCCGGGTGGTCTTCGCGACGTCCTATCGTGCGTCGATGTTCTCGGAGGCGTTCGGCGACGGCTCGGCCTTCGGCCTGGAGATCGTCTACATGACGGAGGACACCCCGCTCGGCACCGGCGGCGCGATCCGCAACGCCGCGCGGGCCCTGACCTGCCCGTCCGAGGCGCCGGTGCTCGTGCTGAACGGCGACATCCTGTCGGGTCACGACATCGCCGCCCAGGTGGACCTGCACGTCGCGCGGGGTGCCGCGGTGACCCTCCACCTCACGGAGGTGGACGACCCGTCGAGGTTCGGCTGCGTGCCGATCGACGACGACGGCAGGGTCAGCGCCTTCCTGGAGAAGACGCCCAACCCCGTCACCAACCGGATCAACGCCGGCTGCTACGTGTTCCAGCGCTCGGTCATCGACACGATCCCCGAGGGCCGGGTCGTCTCCGTTGAGCGTGAAACTTTCCCCGGATTGATCGCTTCCGGCGAATTGGTTCTCGGCTTCGCCGACTCGTCGTACTGGCTCGACGTGGGCACACCGGCGGCGTTCGTGCAAGGCTCGGCCGACCTGGTGCTGGGCAGGCTCGACTCGCCCGCCCTGCCGGGCCCTGTGGGTGAGTGCCTGCTGCTGGAGGGGGCGGTCGTGTCGTCCGAGGCGAAGGTCACCGGGGGCACGGTCGTCTACGCCGGGGCCACGGTGGAGGCCGGCGCGAGCGTACGCGGCAGCGTGCTGTCCGAGGGCTGCCATGTCGCGTCGGGTGCGACCGTCGTCGACTCGGTCGTCGGCGCCGGCGCCCGGGTCGCCTCCGGCACCGTGCTGCGGCAGGTGGTGGTCGGCGACGAGGCGCTGATCGGCCCTGGCAACGAGCTCAGCTCCGGCATGCGCGTCTGGCCGGGGATCGCCCTGCCCGAGTGCGCGGTCCGGTTCTCCAGCGACGTCTGACCGTACGGCAGACTGGGCGGGTGGAGGCGAGCCAAGTGCTGCCAGGAGCGGCGCTCCGCGAGGAGCGGCGCTGGCGGCCGTCCGGGCCGTTCGACGTCGTGCTGACGCTGTCCCCGCATCGGCGCGGGGGAGGCGATCCGGCCTGGCGGCGCACCCCGGACGGGGCGATCTGGCGCACCTCGCGCACTCCGGAAGGCCCAGGAACGCTGCGGGTGACAGCGGGCGGCGGCGAGGTCCACGCGCAGGCGTGGGGGCCGGGGGCCGAGTGGCTGCTTGAGACGCTCCCGTCGCTGCTGGGCGCCGACGACGACGTGACCGGCTTCGCCGAACTGCTCGCGCGGCTCGCCCGCTCCGGCGACGAACGGCACGCCCGCGCCGCCGCGTTCGTCGCGGGCCTGGCAGGACGCGCCGCGGGGCTGCGGATCGGGCGCTCCCTGCGGGTCTTCGAGGCGCTCGTGCCCGCCGTGCTGGAGCAGAAGGTGGTCGGCAGGGAGGCGTGGCGCGCCTGGCGGTTCCTCATGCGCAGGTACGGCGAGCCGGCCCCAGGCCCGGCGCCCGAAGGCATGTTCGTGATCCCGCCGCCGGAGGTGTGGCGGGCGATCCCGTCGTGGGACTGGCACCGGGCGGGCGCGGAGGCCGTGCGGGCGAGGACGATCGCCAACGCGGCCCGGCACGCGGCGAAGCTGGAGCGAACCACAGAAGCGTCCACTGAGGCGGACCGTCTGCTGCGGGCGCTGCCGGGGATCGGCGTGTGGACCTCGGCGGAGGTGCGCCAGCGGGCCCACGGCGACGCGGACGCCCCGAGCGTCGGCGACTTCCACCTGCCGGGCATCGTCGGGTATGCGCTGACCGGGCGGAAGACCGACGACGACGGCATGCTCGACCTGCTCGAACCGTTCCGAGGGCACCGCCACCGCGTGGTCAGGCTGATCGAGCTCAGCGGCGTCAGGCCGCCGGCCCGGGGCCCGCGCATGGCCCCCCGCGACTACCGGGCCTTCTGAGCCCGTTTCCCCGCCCGTGCCGCCGCCCGCCCCGCCGTCCGTGCCGCGCCCCTGCTGCTGATCTCTCCCGTCGCCATATCCTGGCTGATCCCGCAGTCTTTGACCCCCATCCTGCACCTGCCGTTGAGGGTGTTGCTGAAGACGCTGACGCTCGCCTCCTGCTGGAGGCCGATGGCTGCGACCCCGTTGTTGCCCGCGGCGGCGTTCACGTTCCGCCTGCCCGCGGACAACTGGTAGGGGGCGCTGGCGATCTCGGGTGTGTTCGCCGTGTTGCGGCCGCCGGAGACCTGTTTCACATGGCCCTTGCCCGACCCTTCGCCGTGCCCGGCGTACGGCGCGGCCAGCGCCGGAGCGGGTGACAGGGATATCCCGAGGACGAGGGCCCCGACGGCCAGCGATCGGACCCCAGGGGTCGGACAAAAGACCTTATTAACCCGTATAACCGCCATCAATTCTCCGCCGGTCCGTTGATTTCGCCTCACCCTCATACCCTCTGGCCGCAAAGTCCCCGGCAGCCACAGGCCACGACTCCGTCCGTACGGGTCGCCGGGGGCTGAGTGCGCCGGACGGACCCACGTCCTCTAGGGTGCGGCGTATGACGGCGATGCGACCCCCGAACGTCAACGACACCTCCAGGTCCGGCAGCGGCACCCGCCGGGCGCTCGCACGGGCGCGGGACGGGAAGACGCTCGACCTCGCCGAGGCGGCGATCCTGCTGCGCGCTCGCGGCGAGGATCTTGAGGCGCTGCTCACGCACGCCTCGCGCGTCAGGGACGCGGGGCTCGAGGCCGCCGGGCGGCCCGGCGTCGTCACCTACAGCCGCAAGGTGTTCATCCCGCTGACCAGGCTGTGCCGCGACAGGTGCGGCTACTGCACGTTCGCCACCGCCCCCCACAAGCTCCCGAGCGCCTTCCTGTCCCCGGACGAGGTGCTGGAGATCGCCCGCCAGGGCGCCGCGATGGGCTGCAAGGAGGCGCTGTTCACGCTCGGCGACCGTCCGGAGGACCGGTGGCACCAGGCGCGCGAGTGGCTCGACGCCCACGGGTACGACGACACGCTGTCGTACGTCCGGGCGATGGCGATCCGGGTGCTGGAGGAGACGGGGCTGCTGCCGCACCTCAACCCCGGCGTGCTGACCTGGAAGGACCTGCAGCGGCTCAAGCCGGTCGCCCCGTCGATGGGCATGATGCTGGAGACCACCGCGCGGCGGCTGTTCACCGACAAGGGCGAGGCCCACTACGGCTCTCCCGACAAGGACCCGGAGGTGCGGCTGCGCGTGCTGGAGGACGCGGGCCGCTCCAGCGTGCCGTTCACGACGGGCCTGCTGATCGGCCTCGGCGAGACGATCGAGGAGCGCGCCGAGTCGATCTTCGCGATCCGCCGGGTCGCCAGGGAGTACGGCGGCATTCAGGAGGTCATCGTCCAGAACTTCCGCGCGAAGCCCGACACGGCGATGCGCGGGATGCCCGACGCCGACCTGCGCGAACTGGCCGCGACGATCGCGGTGACGCGGCTCGTGCTCGGCCCGAAGGCCCGCGTGCAGGCGCCGCCGAACCTGATCGGCGAGGAGTACGCGCTGATGCTGCGGGCGGGCATCGACGACTGGGGCGGGGTCTCCCCGCTCACCCCCGACCACGTCAACCCCGAGCGGCCCTGGCCGCAGATCGACGACCTCGCCGAGCGGACCGCCGCCGCCGGGTTCACGCTGCGGGAGCGCCTCACGATCTATCCCGAGTACGTGCTCGCGGGGGAGCCGTGGCTCGATCCCCGGCTCCGTGAGCACGTCGCGGCGCTCGCCGACCCCGCCACCGGGCTCGCGCGGGAGGACGCGGTGCTCGTCGGCCGTCCCTGGCAGGAGCCCGACGGCGGCCTCGTCACCGGCGGACGTGCCGACCTGCACACCGCGGTCGACACCGAGGGCCGGACCAGCGACCGCCGCGACGACTTCGACAGCGTGTACGGCGACTGGGACGCCCTGCGCGAGCGGCTGCCCGGCGCCCGGGCCCATGCCGTCGGCGCGGACGTGCGGGAGGCGCTGCGACGGGCCGAGACGGACCCGGCGCGGCTCACCGACGAGCAGGCGCTGACGCTGCTCGGCCTCGCGGGGGACCAGACGGGCGCGGGCGCCGACGACGCCGGCCTCGACGAGCTGTGCCGGATCGCCGACGGGCTGCGCCGCGAGGCGGTGGGCGACGACGTCACCTACGTCGTCAACCGGAACATCAACTTCACCAACGTCTGCTACACCGGCTGCCGCTTCTGCGCGTTCGCCCAGCGGCGGACCGACGCCGACGCCTACACCCTGTCGCTGAGCGAGGTCGCCGACCGGGCCCAGGAGGCGTGGGAGGCCGGGGCGACCGAGGTGTGCATGCAGGGCGGCATCCACCCCGACCTGCCCGGCACGGCCTACTTCGACATCGCCCGCGCGGTGAAGGAACGGTGTCCCGAGATCCACGTGCACGCGTTCTCGCCGATGGAGGTCGTCAACGGCGCGAGCCGTACGAACCTGTCGGTCGAGGAGTGGCTGCGCGCGGCGCGGGAGGCGGGGGTCGACTCGCTGCCCGGCACGGCCGCCGAGATCCTCGACGACGACGTCCGGTGGGTGCTGACCAAGGGCAAGCTGCCCGCCAGGGAGTGGATCGAGGTCATCACCACGGCTCACCGGGTCGGCATCCCGACGACCTCGACCATGATGTACGGGCACGTGGACACCCACGAGCACTGGGTGCGCCATATCAGGCTCATCAGGTCGATCCAGGAGGAGACGGGCGGGTTCAGCGAGTTCGTGCTGCTGCCGTTCGTCCACCACAGCGCCCCGATCTACCTGGCGGGGATCGCCCGCCCCGGGCCGACCGCGCGGGAGAACCGGGCCGTCCACGCGCTGGCGCGGATCATGCTGCACGGCGCGATCCGCAACATCCAGTGCTCCTGGGTCAAGCTCGGCGACGACCTGTGCAGGAACGTGCTCGCCGGCGGCGTGAACGACCTCGGCGGCACGCTCATGGAGGAGACGATCAGCCGGATGGCCGGCTCCGAGAACGGTTCCTACAAGACGATCAGCGAGATCGCGGCCATGGTCGCGCCGACCGGCCGCCCGCTGCGCCAGCGCACCACGGAGTACGGCCGGCCGGGCGAGGAACGGGCCGAGGCGGCCCGGCGCAGCGACGGGGTGTGCCAGTCGGTCCGCAGGCCGCTGCTCACGGTCTCACCGGTCGTGCGGCAGGAGTGACCGCACGGGCGGCGCGGCCGTCGCCGCGCCGCCCGGGGGCCGTCACCTGGTGACGTAGAAGTCGGCCGGATCCCTGGGCGGCCGGTCCTTCGGCGGCGCGGCCGGATGCCCGATGGCCACCGCGCCCATGGGGTCCCAGTTCTGCGGCAGGCCGAGCACCTTGCGCACCACGTCGCGGCAGAACATCGTGGACGACACCCAGGCCGAGCCCAGCCCCTGCACGGCGAGCTGGACCAGGAAGTTCTGCACCCCGGCGCCGGTGGCCACCACGAACATCTCCCGCTCGGCGGCGTTCCTGCGCTCGTCCCTGTAGGTGTGCGAGCCGTCCATGACCAGGCAGGGCACCGCCAGGTAGGGCGCGTTCCTCAGCACGTCGCCGCGCCGGATCCGCCGGGCGATCGACTCCTTGGAGAAGCTGTCGGAGCGCAGGTCCTCGATCCAGGCGTCCCGCATCGCGTCCAGCAGTTCCGTACGCGCCTGCGGGCTCTCCAGCAGCACGAACCGCCATGGGGTGGTGTGGTGCGGGGCGGGCGCGGCGACGGCGGCGGCCACGGCCCGCCGTACGGCGGCGGTGTCCACCTCGGCGGGGGAGAACTCGCGGATCGTGCGGCGGGCGAAGACGACGTCGGCCGAGCCGAACCGGAACATGTCCTCGTCGGCGGGGCGGACGAGCACCCGCCCGCCGGGGCCGTCCTCGTCCGTGACCAGGTCGCCCAGCCCGCGCACGACGGCCACGGGAACGCCGGACAGCTTGCCCTTCGCCAGGTCGCCCGCCGCCGCGATCTCGTCGGCCAGCGCCGTGACGGTGGCGTTGAGCGCGTTGCCGTAGGAGTCGGCGCCGCCGCGCAGGTCCTCAAGCGGCCGTACGCCGGACGCGCCGATGGCGACGTCGGTCAGGCCGTGCCGCCAGGGCCGGCCGAAGGTGTCGGACACGATCACTCCGACGCGTACGCCGAGCCGCTCGCGCAGCGCGCCGCGGATGCGGGCCGCCGAGGCGTCCGGGTCCTCGGGGAGCAGCAGCACGGTGCCGGGGGAGGTGTTGGAGGCGTCGACGCCGGCCGCGGCCATCACGAAGCCGTGCCGCGTCTGCGCGATGACCGTGTCCCCGCGCCGCGCGACCACGCGCGCGGTCTCCTCCTCGATCGCGGCCGTACGGCTGTCACCTTGGCGGACGCGGCCCTCGGCCTTGCTCACGATCTTGGAGGTGACGACGAGGATGTCGCCGTCCTCCAGGTCGGGCGCGGCCCGCGCCACGAGCAGGGCGATGTCGTCGCCGGGCCGCACCTCGGGCAGGCCGGGCACGCCGCTTACAGTGATCTTGGGCATGTGTTCCTCTGACATCTCGGTTCAGGACCCGATCGACCGGGCCAGGGCGAGGGCCGCGGCGGCGATGTCCCTCGTGGCCTCGGGGTCGCTCATCAATAGCGGGCGGGCCTCCACCACCACGCCGTCGAGCGCGACGTCCTTGTCCTCCTCGGCCACGAGCCAGCCGTCGAGCAGGGCGGAGCCGTACAGTTCCAGCACGGCCTGGGCGCTCGTCTCCACCCCGATCGCCGTCAGGCAGGCGTCGGCCATGCCGCGCACCGGGGCGCCGCCGATGATGGGGGAGACGCCGACGACGGTCTTGCTCTCCAAGGCTGGCCGGATGCCCGGGATCTGGAGGATAGTCCCGATGCTGACGACCGGGTTCGACGGCGGGAGGATCACGACGTCGGCCGCCGCGATGGCGTCGAGCACGCCGGGCGCGGGCCGGGCCTCGTCCGCGCCGACGAGCACGATCTGCTCGGCCGGCACCGACGCGCGCAGCCGCACCCACCACTCCTGGAAGTGGACGGCCCTTCTGCCGGCCTCGTCGGAGACGACCACATGGGTCTCGGTGCGGTCGTCCGACATCGGCAGCAGCCGCACCCCCGGCCGCCACCGGTCGCACAGCGCCTCGGTCACCTGCGAGAGCGGATATCCGGCCGCCAGCATCTGGGAGCGGACGATGTGGGTGGCGAAGTCCCGGTCGCCGAGGCCGAACCACTGCGGCTCCATGCCGTAGGCGGCGAGTTCCTCCTTCACCGTGAACGCCTCATCGGCGCGTCCCCAGCCCTGTTCCTCGTTGATGCCGCCGCCCAGCGTGTACATGACCGTGTCGAGATCGGGACACACACGCAGGCCGAAGAGAGTGATGTCGTCGCCGGTGTTGCCGATCACGGTGATGTCGGAGCCGGGGGCCGCGGCCTTGAGACCTCGGAGGAACCGGGCGCCGCCGATTCCTCCGGCGAGGGACACGATGCGCATGCGGCCAGTCTTCCATCGGCCCCGGGCGGCGTCGCCGACACCCACCCCCAGAACGGCATGAACAGGCATTTGTAGGGTGTGTTGGGCTTGTGAGGTTGGTGGGTCTGACGACGCTTAAGTCAGGCATGTGCAAAACTTCCCCGAGTGCCGTTTGGACCGATGGGGGTAGTCGTGCGCAAGGTCGATACCGGCCGGCTCCGAGAGCCGGCCGCGTGGATGATGCTCGCGGTGGTGATCACCGGCACTCTCGTGAACATCGCGCGCCTGCTGATCGGATCGTCGCCGAGCAGCACCTTCGGCGTCCGGGCGGCGATGAGCCTGCACTCCCTCGTCTCCCCGCTCTCGACCGCGCTCGCGGCCGGCGCCGTCCTGCTCGTGGCGAAGGCGGGCCCGCCCACCCCCCGGGCGCGCCTGGTGTCGCTCGGTGCGGCCGGGTCGCTCGGTCTCGGCGTCGTCTTCGGTGTGATCGGCGTGCTGGGCGTGCTCGTGGGCGACCTGCTCTCGTTCCGCGACCGGTTCGAGTACCTGATCACGGGACTGCCGATGATCGCGCTCGCCGTCTTCGGCGCGCTGTTCGCGTGGAGCACGGCCGCGGCGTCGCAGGCCGCCGCGGAGCCGGTGGGCGGCTACTTCGACAGGCGCGAGGACGCACACCCGCCCATGTCGTACGCTCCGGCGCTGCCGCAGGGGTACGGCGCGATGCCAGGCCAGCAGGCTCCCGTTCAGCAGCCGCCGGTTCAGCAGCCGCCGGTGCAGCAGGCCCCCATGCAGCAGGCCCCGGTTCAGCAGGCCCCGGTTCAGCAGGCACCGGTTCAGCAGCCGCCGGTTCAGCAGCCGCCGGTGCAGCAGGCCCCCATGCAGCAGGCACCGGTTCAGCAGGCCCCCATGCAGCAGGCTCCCGTCCAGCAGCAGTTCGGCCACTCCGCCCCCGGCGACCCGCAGCACGTTCCGGCGCACGTCCCTTCGCACGCCGCTCCGGCCCATCCCCAGATGGCGCCCGCCGACCAGTACTCCCAGGAGCGGTACGGCCAGGAGCACGAGCCGCAGCACGCCTACGCCCCCGCCCCGACCGCCCCGACCGCCCCGCAGCCCCCGCCCTTCGGGCAGGCGCAGGGCCAGTCGCAGGTCCAGCCTCAGGGGCAGCCGCAGCAGCCCCGGCCGTCGCTGCAGGACGTCCAGACAGGAGCGCACTACTCCGACTACGCCGCCCAGAGCTACCAGCAGGAGCAGCCTCAGGCAGGCGCCTACGGCGCGCCGCCCGAGCCCGCGGTCCAGCAGCGCCCCGACTACTCCCCGCCGCAGGGTCCCGTGTTCGACCAGTACGGCTACGCGGGACAGCAGACGGCCTCCGGCTCCTACGGGCAGTTCCCCGCCGCTTCCCTCCCCCCGTCACCCGCCCCGTCGCCCGCCCCGTCCCCTGCCGCCTCCCCAGGCGCGCCGGGCGGCGGTTACGACCAGCCCTCCTACGACCAGCCCTCGTACGAGCAGGAGCAGCCGTACGGGCAGGACCAGCCGTACGGGCAGCAGGGGTCGCAGTTCTCCGGATACGGCGGTCAGGCGTACGCCCAGCCGGCCGGCGACCACGCCGCGGGCCCGGCCGACCCGAGGGAGCAGCAGCTCGCCCAGGCCTACCAGCAGGCGCAGAGCTACCAGAAGATCGCGCTGCCGGACCACCCCACCGGTCCGCAGGACCTGCCGGAGTACTACGACAACCCGCTCGGCCACCCGCAGTCCGGGCCCGCGCCGTTCCAGCCGCCGGCGGCCGGTCCCGCCGAGCAGACCGTCCGCTTCGAGCCTTCCGCCTACCACGGCGACCCGCTCAGCGACCCGCTGCGCAGGGCGGAACCGATCGATCCCACCGCCATCTACGCGCCGGATCGGTCGCAGGCAAAGTATGAGGAAGGTTCCGCCCCCGATCAGGCAGGCCACGGAACCGACCCCAACCTCCCTTGGTATGGTTCCGAACGCTGATAGGACCGTAGATCGGGGCATACGAACCGGGGCGAGCAGGTCTTTCCCCGGGTATCGTTATGCCGCTTGACGCCACACGCGCCACGCGCGTGTAATTACAGACATGTTGTTACGCCTTCCCATGGGTGGGTATAGGGCAGGCGTTTTTATGGGGGGCTCCATGTGGGCGGGCGAGCGACAGGGAGGTGTGCAATGACCGATCTGGTCATGGCACAGGCGCTCGATGGTGAAGATCTGGGGTGGCAGGAGCGTGCTTTGTGCGCGCAGACCGATCCCGAGGCGTTCTTTCCTGAAAAGGGCGGTTCTACCAGGGAAGCCAAGAAGGTGTGCCGTTCGTGTGAGGTACGCGCCGAGTGTCTTGAATACGCGCTTGAGCATGATGAGCGTTTCGGCATCTGGGGCGGTCTGTCCGAGCGGGAAAGGCGCAAGATGAAGCGCCAGGCCGTCTGACGACGACGTCATGCGGGGCCGCGTGCTTTGGCGCGCGGCCCCGCAGGCGTGTCGGGGCCTGTCCTGATTGCTGCTGAGATCCTGTTTCGCCTGGAAGTGATCGGGTGAGTCCGGGTTGCCGTATCGTGGTCGGCGCTCAGCCGTACGACCCCCCAAGGACTCGACGTGCACTCGGTGACCGCGATCGTCGTCGCCCACGACGGCGCCCGCTGGCTCAAGGAGACGCTGGCGGCGGTGCTGCGCCAGACCAGGCCTCTCGACCGTGTCGTCGGCGTCGACAACGGCAGCCGTGACGGCAGCGGGAAGCTGCTGACCGAGGCGTTCGGGACGGGCAACGTGCTGACCCTTCCCCGGTCCACCGGGTTCGGCGAGGCCGTCCACGAGGTCCTGCGGCGGCTGCCGCCCGCGCCGGGCCAGGAATGGGTCTGGCTGCTCCACGACGACTGCGCGCCCGACGCGAACGCGCTGCGGGCACTGCTGGGGGCGGCGGAGCAGGATCCCAAGGCCGCCATCCTCGGCCCCAAGCTGCGCGACTGGCTCGACCGGCGGGTGCTCCTGGAGATGGGCGTGACCGTCAGCAGGTCGGGGCGGCGCGACACCGGCCTTGAGCCCAGGGAGTACGACCAGGGGCAGCATGACGGCATCGCCGACGTCCTTTCCGTCTCCACGGCGGGCATGCTGATCCGCAGGGACGTCTGGGACGAGCTGAACGGCCTCGACACCGAGTTGCCGCTGTTCCGCGACGACCTCGACCTGTGCTGGCGGGCCCGCGTGGCCGGGCACCGCGTGCTCAACGTGAGCGACGCCGTGGCCTGGCACGCCGAGGCGGCGGCGCGGCGGCGGCGCAGGATCGCCACCAGCGACGAGCACCCCCGCAGGCTCGGCCGGCGCAACGGCCTGTTCGTCCTGATGGCGAACCTGCCGTTCGGCGCGTTCGTGCGGTCCGTGCTGCGCAACGTCGTCGCGTCGACGCTGCGCGCGCTGCTGTTCCTGCTGGCCAAACAGCCGGCCAACGCCCTCGACGAGCTGGCCGCGCTCGGCTCGGTCATCGGCCGTCCGCGGCGCCTGATGCGCGCACGCAAAGCCCGCAGGAAGGGCAGGAAGGAAGGCTGGCCGGCGATCCGGCGCAAGCTCACCCCGCCGGGGGCCGCGCTGCGGCGGCTGGCCGACATGGTGCAGGGCTTCCTCGCCGGAGCCGGGCCGGTGGACTCGGCGGGCCGCCACCACGCGGCCGCGGACCGTGGCCACGAGGAGGACGGCGACGAGCTGCTGACCGACTCCGGCGGCGTCCAGCGCGTGTTCGGCAGCCCCGGCGTCGTGCTCGGGCTGATCCTGGCGGCGATCACGGTGGCCGCGGCACGGAGCGTGCTGTCCGGGCTCCTGTCCGGCGGCCACCTGGGAGGCGGCGCGCTGGTGCCGGTCACCGGCGGCGCGTCCGACCTGTGGCGGCTCTACGTCGAGGACCACCACGTCACCGGGCTCGGCTCGCAGACCTGGGCCCCGCCGTACGTCGCCGTGCTCGCGGGGCTGTCGGCGGTCGCGCTCGGCAAGACGTGGCTGGCCGTCGGCGTGGTGCTGCTCGGCTGCGTGCCGCTGGCCGGGATCTCGGCGTACGCCGCCACCAAGCGGCTGATCCCGTACACGCCCGCGCGGGTCTGGCTGGCAGTCACCTACGCCCTGCTGCCGGTCGCGACGGGCGCGGTGGCGGGCGGGCGGCTGGGCACCGCGATCGTGCTCGTGCTGCTGCCCGTCTACATGGCGCTCGCCACGCGCGTGATCGCCGGGTCGCGGCGCGCGGCCTGGGGCTTCGGCCTGCTCCTGACGGTGGGCACGGCCTTCGTCCCGCTCGTGTACGTGCTCGTGGCGATCCTCGGCGCGCTCGCCGCCGTGTCGTTCGGCGGCATTCGCAGAGGCGTCAGGCGGTCGCTTGTGATCGGCCTCGGCACCCCGGTCGTCCTGCTGTTCCCGTGGCTGGCGGAGATCGTCAGGGAGCCGGGACGGATCCTGCACGAAGCGGGACTGCGCGACGGGCGTCTCGCCGGCGTCGGCCTCGGCCCAGAGTCGCTGCTCATGCTGAGTCCCGGCGGACCGGGCGTGCCGCCCGTCTGGGCGACGGCGGGCATGATCGCGGTCGCGCTGGCGGCCCTGCTGCTGCGGCGCCACCAGATGGTCGTCGCGATCGGCTGGGGCGTCATGCTCTTCGGGCTGCTGGTGGCGATCGTGGTCAGCCGGATCGGCGGTGAGGCGTGGCCGGGGGTGCCGCTGGCGTTCGCGGCGACCGGCCTGCTGATGGCCGCGGGACATCAGGCGCACCGGATCGCCGAGTTCCGCGCCGCGGGCGGGCTGCGCCGCCTCGGCGCGATGCTGATCGTCCTCGTCGCCTTCGCGAGCCCGATCGCCGCCGCCGCGCTGTGGGTGTCGAGAGGCGCGGACGGCCCGCTGCGCGGCGACCTGAGCGACCCGCTGCCGGTGCTCGCCGCGCTCCAGTCGGAGCCGGGCGAGGGCACGCTCCTGCTGCGTCCACGGGACGACAGGGTCGGCTACACGGTGCTGCGCGGCCGGGGCCCGCTGATCGGCGAGTCCGACCTCGAACCGCCGGAGGAGCCGAGCGCCCGGTTCGCGACCGCGGTCGCCGGGCTCGCATCCGGCCGGGGCAGCACGTACGTCGAGACGCTCGCGTCGTTCGGAGTCCGCTTCGTGACGGTGCCAGGCCCGGTCGACCCGGTCCTGCGGCGGGCGCTCGACTCGCAGCCCGCGCTGGTCCGGGTGAGCCTCTCGGAGACCGGGGGCCTGTGGCGCGTGCCCGGCCAGGTGACGGTGCCCCCGCCGCCCGCGACCGCGAGCGCGCTGCACCGGGGCTGGCTATGGGCCCAGGGCGGGCTGCTCGTGCTCATTCTGGTCCTGGCCTCGCCCGGAGCCCGTACGAAGGAGCCCGCTGAGGCCGACTACGCCGACGTGCCAATGGAGGAAGGGCCACGGGGCCGCCGCCGGGCGAAGGAAGATCGGGTGCCCGCGTGAGGAGACTGATCGAGAACCGCTTCGGCCTGCTCGCCCTGGTGCTGGTCGCACTGGGCGCGTTGTACGGCGTGGCGCACGTCAGCCGGCCCACGCCGGTCGCGCAGGCCCGACCGCAGGCGGTCAGGGCGCCGGTGGAGTCGGTGACCGCCGTGTGCCCGGCGCCGTCCGCGAACCGGGTGAGCGTGGTGACCCCCGCGGACCCCGAGCGTGCCCAGACCGCGGGGAGCGCCACCCTGACGCCCATGAAGGCCGCGGAGGGCAAGAGCGGCGAGGACGACGTGATCGACCGGGTCGGTCTGCTGTGGCAGCGTGACATCGCCCCCGGGGGCGGCCCTCTCGTGGTCGACGCCACCGGTTCGATGGCCGCCGGGCTGGAGAGCGCCCAGACCGCCCGGGAGACGTCGGGCACCCAGCGCGGGCTCGCAGGGGTGCGTTGCGTGGAGCCGGGGGCGGAGAGCTGGTTCGTCGGGCCGGGGCCCGCGGCGGCGGAGATGACCCTCTACCTCGCCAACCCCGACTCCGCCCCGGCCAGCGTCTCGTTCATGGTCTACTCCGGGGAGGGCCCGGTGCTGAGCGAGCGGGGCACCGGCGTCGTCGTCAAGCCCGGCGAGCACCGCGTGATCAGGCTTCGCGACCTCGCGCCCTCCCCGCTGATCATGGCCCTGCAGGTCAGCACGCGCAGCGGCCGGGTGGCCGCCGCGGTCAAGGCCGTGCTGGGCGAGGGCAGGGGCGTCGACTGGCTGCCCGTGGCCGCCGCCCCGGCCACCCGGGTCGTCGTGCCCGGCATCCCGGGCACCGCCGGGAAGCGGGAGCTGTACGTCGCGACGCCGGGGGAGCGGGACACGGTCGTGCGGATCAAGGCCGTGCTCGAAGACGGCTCCTACGCGCTGAAGAACAAGGAGACGATCGAGGTGCCGGCGGGCTCGGCGTCCTCGCTCGACCTGTCCACCGGCATCGGCGGGCAGCCGGCCGCGCTGGTGCTGGAGTCCGACGTCCCGATCGTCGCGGGCCTGAAGATCACCGGTACGGGGGCCAGGCAGGACGTCGCCTTCACGGCCGGCGCCGCCTCCGTCGACCTCGGCAGCGTCGTCGCGGACGGCAGGGCCGAGGGCAAGCAGACCTCCTGGCTGGTGCTCTCGGCGCCGTTCGCGGCGGCCACCGTCGAGGTGCGGCTACTGCCCACGAAGGGCGCGGCGCCGGCTCCGGTCGAGGTGACGCTGCCCGCCGCGCGCACCAAGGAGCTCAGGCTCACGCCTCCCAAGGGCAGCAAGGGCGGTTTCGGGGTGCTCGTACGGCCGAAGCCCGGCTCTGGCCCGGTGTACGGCGGGCGAGTCCTCGACGAGGCGGCCAGGGACGGCCAGCTGGTGACCGCGCAGCCGCTCGCCATGGCCAGGATCTGGGCGCTGGTGCCCCCCACCATCGACGCGCCGGGCGTGGTGCTCCCGTAGTGGCTCAGTGCCGGTCGTCGTAGCCGGGGTCGATCGCCTCGGGGGTGAGACCCAGCAGGCTGGCCACCTGCTCGACCACCACGTCAAGGACCAGCGTGCCGAGCTGGTCGCGGTCACGGGCCCGCGCCTCCAGCGGCCGGCGGTACAGCACGACGGCGGCGGGATCGTCCCCGGAGGCCGACTCGGCACGCCCGAGCGGGATCGGCTCCGAGGACAGCCGGGCGGGGCCGTCCACCAGTTCCGCGGCCGGCGGCACCTCCTCCACCGCGAACTCGACCGACGCGAGCTGGGTGCCCCACCGCGGCTTCAGCCGGTCGACCGCGTCGAGCACCAGGTCGTCGAACCGCTCGCCGCGCGACTTCGCGATGGGGACGTGTGAGGGCGCGAGAGGGCCGCGCATGCCGCGGCCGTGCCGGTCGCGGCGGCGCACCCGCCGCGCTGGATCCGGCCTGTCGCCGCTCCGATCGCTCACGCAGTCAGCTTAAGGCCCGGCCCGTCGGTACGGTGGATCCCGCGGCTCATGTCCGCTTTGCCCACCAACGTCATATCGACTTCGGAGATCGCTGAATTGTGGCGACACGTTCAATAAGAGCGGCGGGGTGGTGGCAATGTGAACGCGGACCGGATACGGTCCCTCCGTGAGCCCCGTCCGCAGCTGTTCCCGTACCGCCTGCAGGCAGCCTGCCGTCTTCACACTCACGTATGTCTACGCCGACTCGACCGCCGTACTCGGCCCCCTGGCGACGTACGTCGAGCCACACTGTTACGACCTGTGCGCGGAGCACGCGGAACGGCTCACCGCGCCAAGGGGATGGGAGGTCGTGCGCCTTCCGTCCGAGTCCGCCTCCCCCAGCGGGGACGATCTCGAAGCCCTGGCGAACGCGGTCCGGGAGGCCGCCCGCCCCGCTCCCGCCGCCGGCGAGCCCGTCGGCCAGGCGGTCGAGGTGGGCCGCCGGGGCCACCTGCGGGTCCTCAAGTCGGCGCAGCCCAACAGGAGCGGTGAGACCGCCCGATGACTCCGCGACTCCGCGCGGATTCCGCGCGGCGAGTTCGCGCGCGTTCCATGGTGGAGAGCCTGCTGTGCGGGCAATGGGGCGCTATAGGCTCAGGTGCGAAGACTAACGACATTTAGGGGCGTGCAGTGGCCGACCTCGGCAGGATCTTCAAGGCGTACGACGTGCGCGGCGTGGTGCCGGACGAGCTCGACGAGGACGTCGCACAGGCCGTCGGGGCGGCCTTCGTGGAGCTGACCGGCGCGACCTCGGTGGTGATGGCGCACGACATGCGCCCCTCCTCCGGCCCGCTGGCCGCGGCGTTCGCCAGGGGCGCGACCTCCCGTGGCGCCGACGTGGTCAACGCCGGGCTCGGCTCGACCGACATGCTCTACTACGCCAGCGGCAGCCTGAACCTCCCTGGTGTCATGTTCACCGCGAGCCATAACCCGGCCAAGTACAACGGCATGAAGATGTGCCGGGCGGGCGCCGTGCCGGTGGGCACCGACACCGGACTGCTGGAGATCCGCGACCGCGCGGCCGAACTGCTCCAGGCAGGGCTCGGCGGCGAGCCCGGCGCCGGCACGGTGACCGAGCGCGACGTGCTGGAGGGCTACGCCGCCCACCTCAAGACGCTGGTCGACCTGTCGGGCATCCGGCCGCTCAAGGTGGTCGTGGACGCCGGCAACGGCATGGGCGGCTACACGGTCCCCGAGGTCTTCAAGGGCCTGCCGATCGAGCTGACCCCGCTCTACTTCGAGCTCGACGGCAGCTTCCCCAACCACGAGGCCAACCCGATCGAGCCGGAGAACCTGCGCGACCTGCAGAAGGCGGTCGTCTCGCACGGCGCGGACATCGGCATCGCCTTCGACGGCGACGCCGACCGGTGCTGGGTCATCGACGAGCGGGGCGAGTCGGTCTCGCCGTCCACCATCACGGCGCTGGTCGCGGTGCGCGAACTGGCCAAGAACCCGGGCGCCACGATCATCCACAACCTGATCACGTCGAAGGGCGTGCCGGAGATCGTCGCCGAGCACGGCGGCAAGCCCGTCCGCACGCGGGTCGGCCACTCGTTCATCAAGGCGGAGATGGCCCGCACCGGCGCCGTGTTCGGCGGGGAGCACTCGGCCCACTACTACTTCCGCGACTTCTGGTTCGCCGACTCGGGCATGCTGGCCGCCCTGCACGTGCTCGCGGCTCTGGGCGAGCAGGACCGGCCGCTGTCGGAGGTGCTGTCCCGCTACTCGCGCTACGCCGCGTCCGGGGAGATCAACAGCAGGGTCGAGGACCAGGCCGCCGCCCTGGCGAGCGTACGGGAGACCTTCGCGGGCCGGGAGGGTGTTACCTTCGACGAGCTGGACGGGCTCACCGTCAGCGGTCCTGACTGGTGGTTCAACCTGCGTCCGTCCAACACGGAGCCGCTGCTCCGGCTCAACGCGGAGGCCGCCGACGACGAGAAGGTCGCCGCCGTCCGGGACGAAGTGCTCGCCGTGGTAAGGAGCTGACGAGTTTGAAGATCGACGACTGGCTGCTGGACATTCTCGCCTGCCCGGCGTGCAAGTCCCCGCTCCGCGTCGTGCCCGACGCGGACGAGCTGGCCTGCGACTCGGAGACGTGCGGGCTGGTCTACCCCGTGCGCGACGACATCCCGGTGCTCCTCGTGGACGAGGCACGCAAGGCATGAGTAGTGCCGGAGGGGCCCGGTTCGAGCCCGACCGGCTCGACGACCAGGCGTACCTGATGGAGGGCGACCCCTCCGGCATGCTGCGTTCCGTCGCGTCGTCGGCCGCCCAGATGCGGGCGGCGTACCGATCGTCCGTGGAGAACGGCGTGGCGCGGATCGGGCAGGACGGCCGCCCCCGCGCGGTCATCGTGACGGGCATGGGCGTCTCCGCCCTCGCGGGCGACCTGCTCGAGGCGCTGTGCCGGCAAAGCGCCCCTGCCCCGGTGGTGACCGTGCGCGGCCACCGGCTGCCCGGCTGGGTCGGCGCCGCCGACCTCGTCATCGCGGTCTCCCGCTCCGGCAGGACCGAGGAGACCGTCGCCGTGACCGCCGAGGCCGTACGGCGCGGGTGCGCGCTCGTCGGCGTCGGCGCGCCGGACACTCCGTTGTCGCTCCTGGTCACGCGCGCGGGCGGGCCGTACGTGCCGGTGGGCGGCGCGACCGGCGTGGCCGGGCAGCCGAAGGCCACGCTGTGGTCGCTCCTGGTGCCGCCGATCATGGCGGCGGCCGCGCTGGGCCTGGTCTCGGCGGGGGAGAGCGAGTTCGAGTCGGCGGCCAGGCGGCTGGAGGACCTCGCCCATCGCTGCCGCCCGTCGAGCGAGTCGTTCATCAACCCCGGCAAGACGCTGGCGATGGAACTGGCCGGGACGCTCCCGCTCGTCTGGGGCACCTCGCCGCTGGCCGCGGTGGCGGCGCGCCGCCTGACCGACCGCCTCAGCAGGGACGCCGGCTATCCGGCTGTCTGGGGAGAACTGCCGGAGGCCGCGCACAACCAGATCATGACGTTCGGCGGCCCTCTTGCCGGCCGGGACGTCTTCGCCGACCCGTTCGACGACGCGCCGGGTGAGAACCCGCGCCTGCGCCTGTTCCTGCTGCGCGACGTGGAGGAGCATCCCCAGGTGGCCGCGGCCCGCGTGGCCGCCGTACGGCTGGCCGAGGAACGCGGCGTTCCGGTCTCCGAGATCCTGGCTGAAGGCACGCACCCGCTGGACCGGCTCGCCGCCCTGGCCGGTCTCTGCGACTACGCGAGTGTCTACCTCGCCCTCGGGTACGGGAGGGACCCGGCGTCGGCCGCGGCAGAACTCCGGGCAAGGATTTCCCAATAGGATCGCCTCGGCCGATCGATTTGAGGAGTTCATCGTGAGTGCGGGTGGCGGTACAAAGGCGATCCTCGCGGCACTCGGTGCCAACATGGCGATCGCGGTGGCGAAGTTCGTCGCATTCGTCTTCACCGGGTCGTCGTCCATGCTCGCGGAGTCGGTGCACTCGGTGGCCGACTCAGGCAACCAGGCGCTGCTGCTGCTCGGCGGCAAGCGCGCCGCCAGGGGGAGGACCCGTGCGCACCCCTTCGGCTACGGGAGGGAGCGCTACTTCTACTCCTTCGTCGTGGCCGTAGTGCTGTTCACGATCGGCGCGCTGTTCTCCCTGTACGAGGGCTGGCACAAGCTCTCCGACCCGCACCCGGTGGAGTCGCCGCAGTGGGCGTTCGGCGTACTGATCTTCGCGATCATCGCCGAGGGCTTCTCGTTCCGTACGGCGATCAAGGAGTCGCGGCACGTCAAGGGCGACGAGTCCTGGGTGTCCTTCATCCGCAGGTCCAAGGCGCCCGAACTGCCCGTCGTACTGCTGGAGGACCTGGGCGCGCTGCTGGGCCTGGTCTTCGCGCTGTTCGGCGTCACGATGGCCGTCATCACCGGCGACGGCATCTGGGACGGCGTCGGCACCCTCATGATCGGTGTGCTGCTCGCGGTGATCGCGGTCATCCTGGCCGTCGAGACCAAGTCGCTGCTGATCGGCGAGAGCGCGACCCCCGAGGTGGAGGAGAAGATCTGCTCCGCGCTGGAGTCCGCCCCCGAGGTCAGCCGGGTCATCCACCTGCGCACCCTGCATCTCGGCCCGGAGGAACTGCTGGTCGCCGCCAAGATCGCCGTGGAGCACGACGACACCGCGAGCGAGGTGGCGCGGGGTATCGACGAGGCCGAACGGCGCATCCGTGATGCGGTTCCGATGGCCAGGGTGATCTACCTGGAGCCGGACCTCTACCGGACCGACGCCGCCGCGGGACAGCGCACCGGCGCCTGACTCCTGTCGAATCCGTCAGCGTCCAATCGCACACCGTGACCCAACTGTGATGCTGCGTCACTTCAATCTCCGTGGTACCGATCGGTAACTTTGCTACTGCATTTGACTGATCTCCCCTCCGGAGGTGACTGATGACCCGTCAGGGAGGCATCAGGGAGGGACGAGTGCGCTGGAAGCGCTTCGCGCTTGTCTTCTTGCCCGCGCTCGCGGTCGCGTCCGTACTGGTCGGCGCGACCGCCGAGGGGGCGATCGGCGCGTCGTTCGTGGTCTCGGGTGACACGTTCAAGGTGTCCGCCGACACCCTGAAGGGCCAGGGCTTCGTCCAGTACGGCAGCACGGTCGAGAACAAGAAGGGCCGGAAGATCCCCGTCGCAGTGTCGGGCATCCGGAAGGCCACCCTGACCAACATGTGCCAGACGGTCCTGGTCAAGTCGCCCGTCGGCACCGTGACCCTCCGGATCACCGCGGGCACGGGCAAGGACCCGGTCACCGCCGAGAACATGATCGTCGACGCCTCCCAGATCGAGGGCGACGCGGTGTTCACGAACCTGGAGGCGGGCCGCGACGCGAGCGCCCTCGACCAACTGCCGGGCGGCGAGGGCGCGGCGGGCATGTTCGGCCAACAGGCGAGCGCGATCACGATCAAGGACTTCCGGCAGGTCTCCTGGTCGGTCAACGCGGCGACGTTCAAACTGCCGGGGCTGAAACTGGCGGTGGAGCCCGGCGAACACGAGTGCTTCTGATGGTGGGTCCCGGGCGGGCGGAGACGAGAGGCTCCTGGCGGCGGTCGCGGCCGTTCTGGGGCGGCCTGCTGGTGCTCGTCGCCGGTCTGGAACTGCTGAGCATTCCGTTCGCGACCCACGCCCTGCCGCTGGTGATACGGTCGGGCGCCATCGGCGCGACCTACCTGATCTCGCTGGTGCTGGTCATCCTCGGCCTGATGATCTGGCTCCAGCCCGACAAGCGGGTCTTTCTCGGCGTGGTCGCCGTACTGATCTCGATCGCGTCGTTCGTCTACGCCAACCTGGGCGGTTTCCTGATCGGCATGCTGCTCGGCCTGGTCGGCGGGGCGCTCGCGGTCGCCTGGACGCCAGGGGAGACCACCGCGCCCGGCCCGGCGACGCCTGAGCCACCCCGGCCGCCGGCGGGGGAGATCACGATCACGGGGCGCCGGGTGGTCAGCGGCGCCGAACTGGAAGCCACCCGGACCCGACGGCCCCCGAGCCCACCGAGTTCTTCGAGTCCTTCGAGTCCTCCGGCTGAGGGCACGGCCGACGGCCCAGGGACGAGGGCGCTGGCCGTCGCCGTGCTTCCCCTCGTCCTGCTTCCCCTCGTCCTGGCGGCCGGGATCGGCACGGCACGCGCACCTTCACCGGCGACGGTCGCGACCGAGACGGCCGCGGTCCGCGCGGACTCGCTGACCATGACAGGGATGAAGTTCACCGGCGTGGTCGAGATGCCCACCGCGACCGGCACCGTCAGGATGCTCCGCTTCACCATGGACAAGGCCGTGCTGGAGCGGCCCACCCAGACGATGGGTCAGGCGACGCTGACCGGCAGCGCGTTCACCTTCGAGGGCAACGTGGTGATCTGCACGACGAAGATGACCGCAAGGCTTCTCGGCCTGCCCCAGGAGTTCACGGCCGAGCATCCGAACCTCCTGGTCAACGCGCTCAGGCTGGTGCCGTCCCTGAACGTCCCGCTGACGATGACCGACATCGTCAGCGAGCAGCCGTACGTCACGGCCGACTCGCTGCGCGCCGACGGCCTGCGCCTCGTGGCCGACGCCTGAGCCTCACCGGTGCCGCAGCAGTCGCAGAGCCTTCTCCTTCTCGAAGTCCAGCGCCCGGCGCGGCGCCTGGATGCGCCCGATGCGCACGCCGAGGTCGCGTACGGCCTGGGCCACCGCGGGCTCGGACAGCGCCCGGAGCGCGAAGGCCAGTTCGGCCGGTGAGACGTCGAAGCGGCGCTCCAGTTCCATCGCCTGGCGCGTCGCCTCCAGTTCGGCGGGCCCGAAGCGCCGATGGGCGCCCTTGTCCCGTACGGGCGGCAGCAGGCCGAGAGCCTCCCGGTAGCGCAGCATCCGGGGGGACATGCCGAGCCGCTTGGCAGCCTCGGTGATGCGCATCGTGCCTCCGGTCCCCGTTCCTCGGGACCACGCTAGACACTCCGGACGCGTTCCGGCACCCGTCAGAGGCGGAATCTCACTTTTCTATGTCAGATTCGCACTTCTGCGTAGGCGTTCCCGCGACAGCCACGCCTACACTCGCATCGACGGACAATGGAGGAGAGACGCATGGACTTCAAGGTCGCCGACCTTTCGCTTGCCGAGTTCGGCCGCAAGGAGATCCGCCTCGCGGAGCACGAGATGCCGGGCCTCATGGCAACCCGCAAGGAGTACGCCGCGGCTCAGCCGCTGCGGGGCGCGAAGATCATGGGCTCGCTGCACATGACGATCCAGACAGCCGTTCTCATCGAGACGCTGGTCGCGCTCGGCGCCGACGTCCGCTGGGTGAGCTGCAACATCTTCTCCACCCAGGACCACGCCGCGGCCGCCGTCGCCGTGGGGCCCGATGGGACGCCCGACGACCCCAAGGGTGTGCCGGTCTTCGCCTGGAAGGGCGAGACGCTGGAGGAGTACTGGTGGTGCACCGAGCAGGCCCTCCGCTGGCCCGACGGCTCCGGTCCCAACATGATCCTCGACGACGGCGGCGACGCCACCCTGCTCGTCCACAAGGGCGTGGAGTTCGAGAAGGCCGGCGCCGTGCCGGTCGCCAGCGAGGACGACCCCGAGGAGTGGGCGATCATCCTCGACACGCTCCGCCGTACGGTCTCCGGGGACAAGTGGTGGACCCGCGTGGCCGAGGAGATCAAGGGCGTCACCGAGGAGACCACGACCGGTGTGCACCGGCTCTACGAGATGCACAAGTCCGGCACGCTCCTCTTCCCGGCGATCAACGTCAACGACTCGGTGACCAAGTCGAAGTTCGACAACAAGTACGGCTGCCGCCACTCGGTCATCGACGGCCTCAACCGCGCCACCGACGTGCTGATCGGCGGCAAGGTTGCCGTGGTCTGCGGCTACGGTGACGTGGGCAAGGGCTGCGCCGACGCGCTGCGCGGTCAGGGCGCCCGGGTCATCGTCACCGAGATCGACCCGATCTGCGCGCTCCAGGCCGCCATGGACGGCTACCAGGTCACCACCCTGGAGGAGGTCGTCGGCATCGCGGACATCTTCGTCACCTGCACCGGCAACTTCAACATCATCACCGCCGAGCACATGGCGCAGATGAAGCACCAGGCGATCGTGTCCAACATCGGCCACTTCGACAACGAGATCGACATGGCCGGCCTCGCCCGCACCCCCGGTGTCGAGAGGAACAACATCAAGCCGCAGGTCGACGAGTGGGTGTTCCCCGACGGGCACTCGATCATCGTGCTCGCCGAGGGCCGGCTGATGAACCTCGGCTGCGCGACCGGCCACCCGTCGTTCGTCATGTCGAACTCGTTCACCAACCAGGTCATCGCGCAGATCGAGCTCTTCACGAAGACCGAGGACTACCCGATCGGCGTCTACGTGCTGCCCAAGCACCTCGACGAGAAGGTGGCCCGTCTCCACCTCGACGCGCTCGGGGTGAAGCTGACCACGCTCACCAAGAAGCAGGCGGAGTACATCGGCATCGACGTCGAGGGCCCGTACAAGCCGGACCACTACCGCTACTGACAGGCGGGTCGCACGGTGGAGGCGCGGGCCCCGGCCCGCGCCTCCCGTCAGGAGGAACACGGCGTGATCCAGCCGGACATCACGACGGACATCACGGCGGGCGCCGCGATGGAGATCGCGGCGGGCATCGGAACGGGCGTCGCGGAGGCCGGAGAGCGGCGCATCCAGTGGGCGGCCCGGTCCATGCCGGTCCTGCGGGCGATCGGCACCGGTTTCGGCGCGGACCGGCCATTCGACGGCCTGCGCGTCGCCGCGTGCATGCACGTGACCGCCGAGACGGCGGTGCTCATGAGGGCCCTGCGGGAGGGCGGCGCCGAGATCGCCCTGGCCGCGTCCAACCCCCTGGCCACGCAGGACGACGTCGCCGAGGCGCTGAGGACGCACGGCATCGCCGTGCACGCCCGCGCCGGGGTGGACATGGAGACCTACTACCGGCACATCCACGAGGCGCTCGACATCGCGCCGAACGTCGTGCTCGACGACGGATGCGACCTCGTCAACACCCTGCACACCGAGCGGGTCGAGCTTCTCGACGACGTGATCGGCGGCTGCGAGGAGACCACGACCGGCATCATCCGGCTGCGCCAGATGGCCTCGGAGAACGCGCTGCGCTTCCCGATGGTCGCGGTGAACGACACCCGGACCACGCGGATGTTCGACAACCGCTACGGCACCGGCCAGTCGACGCTCGACGGCATCATGCGGGCCACCAACATCCTGCTGGCCGGCCGCACCGTCGTCGTGGCGGGCTTCGGTTTCTGCGGCCGGGGCGTCGCCGAGCGGGCCAAGGGCCTCGGCGCGCGGGTCGTCGTCACCGAGATAGACCCGGTCAAGGCCCTCGACGCCGCCCTGCACGGCTACGACGTACGGCCGATGAGCGTGGCCGCCGAGACCGGTGACGTGTTCGTGACCGTCACCGGCAACCGCGACGTGATCCGGGCCGAGCACCTGGCCGTCATGAAGGACGGCGCGATCCTCGCGAACGCCGGCCACTTCGACGTCGAGATCGACGTGCGCGCCCTGGAGGAGATGGCCCGCGAGGTGCGCTTCGGTATCAGGCCCAACACCGACGAGTACGTCCTTGAGGACGGCCGCAGGCTGCTGCTGCTCGCCGAGGGTCGCCTGGTGAACCTGACCGCGGCCGAGGGACACCCGGCGGCGGTGATGGACATGTCGTTCTCGGCCCAGGCGCTCGCCGTCGCCTGGCTGGTGCGGGAGTCGGCGCGGCTGACGCCGGGCGTGTACGACGTCCCGGCCGGTATCGACGCCGAGGTGGCCCGCCTGAAGCTGGCCGCGATCGGCATCTCGATCGACGCACTCACCGCCGAGCAGGAGGAGTATCTCCACTCCTGGCGTCTCGGATCCTGACCCAGCTCGCCGCCCGTCCCGCTTCATCACGCCGATCCGCCCGCGCCACGGGCCTGGCAAGCTGCTGGCGGGCGCGGCCCTTTCTGCTGGTCGCCCCCTCACTCGCGTGCCCGTCTGGTGCGGCCGTGGTAGGTGAAGGCCCAGCGGTCTTTGCCGGTCTTGTGGCGGGTGTAGCGGTGGGGGTGCTGGTAGCGGTCGCGGTTGTGGAACTGGCAGGCCGGGCCGAGGAGTTTGAGGTCGGTGAGGCCGCCGGTGCTCCAGTTGTCGGCGTGGTCGATCTGGCACATGGTGGCGGGCAGGGGGCAGCCGTCGATCCAGCAGGTGGCGTAGCGGGCGAAGATGGCCCGCCGCTGGGCGGGGGTGGCGAGGCGGACTTTGCGGCCCATGTCGAGGACCTGGCCGTCGGCGTCCATGACGATGCGCATGAGGGTGGAGGTGCGGGCCAGCCGGTGCACGCTGGTGACGGGCAGGACCTGTCCGGTGGCCAGCAACAACCCCGGCACCATCCCCAGCCCAGCACCCAACGCGATCCCGCTGTGCGCATGCGGGACCTCCCTCGCAGGCCGGGACCCGGCGTGGGTTTGGTGGGCATGGGTATCCCCCGGAGGACCGGGTGAGCGCCACTCACCCCACCGTGCCTCCCGCGATCTCCCCTCCTGCCTACGCCGCGCCGCGCTCTCCTGCGGGTCCTCCTGCTTGGGCCAACCCTTCTGCGGCGAGCGCGGCGAGTCCTGCTGTGGCTTGCTGTGCTCCTGGTCGCGAAGGCCGGGCGCAGCGTCCGCACCAGCGACCGCGTCGCCAACCGGACTGCTATCCGTACTGCTACCTGCGATGTCGGCGTCGGTCGTGTCGTACTCGGCGGGAGCCCTGGTGTCCTCGCCGTCTCGGCTGACCGGCGCGACCTCGGCCTCTCCGGCCGCCCAGGTGCCTTCGATGTCGTCGGTGTCGTCAATGTCTTCGGGGCCTTGGGCGTGCTGGGCGTCCCGGTCGCTCTCATCCACACCGGCGTCCCGCGTGCCGTCGCCGCCGTCGCCGCTGTCGCTGTCGTGGCTGTCCCGGCCGTCTTCGGGGGTCCCGTCCTGCTCGGGGGCTTCGGCGGTCTCCGTCGCCGGGTCGGCCGCAGGGCCGGTGGTGGACTCGGGGTCGGGGTCGGTGGGGAGGGACTCGGCGTTGACCAGCACGAGAAGCTCGGTGGTGATCTGCTGTTCCAGCAGGGCGATGAACGCGTCCGCCTGACGCTCTGCCAGTGACCGGTCATCGCCCTGCGCCCGTGGCCGGGCGTAGGCGTCCAGCAGCGCCCGCAACCGGGCCGCCGCCTCACGCGGCAGATAGAACTCCCCCTCCAGCCCACCCCCCTTGCCCGGGCGCAGCCGCAACGACCGCCGCGCGTAGTCGGCCCGCTCGTCGCACTCCTCGCCGTCGGGGTCCAGCACCGCCCGCAGATACCGCCCTGCCTTGGCCACCTCCGCCGCGCCCGCCCGCCCCGCCAGCTCCACCAGGATCGGCTCGGCCAGCCGTACCTGCTCATCCGAGAGACCGGCAACGGCGGCGCAGATCGCCTCCACCACCCCCGCCGCCAGCCGTCCGGCGGCGAACATCTCCCGCACGGTGGGCAGCCGCGCCAGCTCAATCCCCAGGGTGAGCAGGCGGCCCGCACCGCCGACCGTCATCCCCCCGGCCGTGCGCAACCAACTCCGGGTGGAGGCATGCCCATGCTGCTTGGCCTGCCCCGCCCGATGCACCCGCCCCACCCGCTCAGCCAGCGCACCCGTGATCCGATCCCGGGCGAACAACAGATCCTCAGCCTCGGCCAGACAGATCTCGGGCGTATCGGGGACCGGCGCCAACGCCAGGGCCTGCGCCGACTCCCGCAACGACCCCACCAGCACCCACGACGACCGAACCCGCCGATCACCCCCACCACCGGCACCCGCCGCAGCAGAACCGCCGGCACCCGTCTCAGGACCACCGGCACCGGCATCGGCACCACTGGCGTTCGCACCGGCAGGACCGGCACCGTCCGGTGCGGCAGATCCGGCGGCCCCAGCGCCCGTAGCCCCGCTGCCAGGAGGGCCGCTGGCGGTGGTCCCGCTGGTGGTGGCCTCGCCGGCCGCGGCCCCGGCGTTGTCCACAGGCTTGTCGCGGGCGAGTGAACCATCCGTTGACCACAAAGGAGAATCAGCGATTAGCCGATCCCACCAACCGTCATCACCGTTATTCGAACGATGGTGGCGCTCAGGATCGAGGTCGGACAGATCCATCGCACCTCCCAACGCGATTCGAACTCCTGTATGAATTTTCTCCCAGCAGTATCAGCTTGAGCAAGCTCACCAGGGGATTTGTTGGAGTTACAGGATCGCGCGGCGCGCAAGGCGGGATGCAAAAGTAAACGAGCCGCGATCATGTCGCGCCACAGTGCGGCAAATCGCCACAAAACAGGCGCGACCCTCCGCTAAAGCCGATTCTTGTCAAGGCCAAAGGGGTTCGAGAATGAGGAACACCCACGGTGAACAGCCAGGACCTGTTCCCGTTCCGGGCTGTTCCGCACCGACCATGATGAGCGGCACGGTGACTACCAGCCGACTCCGATCCGGTTACCGGTCGTCTACCGGCGAGGCGGCACGCCGGGGAAGATCAAGCCGCCTGCATCTCACGCATGCGCCGGATCTCGATTGTCTGGTCGGCGATCACATCGGTGGCCCACTGTTCGATGGTGAGATGAGAGCCCTTGGTGAGCACCGTCGTCGCCATGGCGATGGCGCCCTCGTGGTGAGCGATCATCAACTGGAGGAACAGGCGGTCGAACTCCGGCCCTGACGCGGCCTTGAGCGCGGCCATCTGCTCGGCGGTGGCCATGCCCTGCATGCCCTCGTGCTCGGCGTGGTGGTCCGGTCGCTGCAGGCGCTCCTGGTCCAGCCATGTGGTCATGGCGCGGATCTCCGGTTCCTGCGTGTAGTGGATGCGCTCGGCGAGCGCCTTGAGCTTCGGCGAGGAGGCGCGGGTGGGCGCCAGGGCCGTCATGTCCAGTGCCTGCCGGTGATGGGCGATCATGTCGTAGACGTACCGCACGTCGGCTGCGTTGACGCTCGGAGAGGGGACCGCCGTCGCGGCCTCGGCGGGGCTCAGCGTTCTGGCCTCTTCGCCGGGCCGGCCCGGCGCGATCACGGGTGCGGTCGAAACGGGCGCGCTGCCGCTCACGTCCTCGGAACAGGCGCTCAGGAGCAGCACGGCACCGGCCATGGCGATCAGCGCGAACCGCACCCTGCGGGCCTCCTCTTGAACTCTTGAAATTGGGCGTGTGGGATTCACGACGCTAATGGGGCTTAGCGGGTGATCATAGGGCAGCACATGGCAGTTCTATTTACACAGTGGCACCTAGTTGGACACTCCAGTCAGATATGACGATGTGATCATTTATCTCCCCCTTATAGGAGGACACCGAGTGTTCACTCTGCGCCGCAGCGGGCGCGCCCTTGCCGTAACAGGGGCCGCGTTCGTCATGGCCTTGTCCGCCGCTCCCGCCCAGGCAGCCGATGTGCTGGCCCCGGGCGAGATCGCGATGAGCTCGAACGTCACGCACGTCGCGAACGTGCCGACCCCCGCCTCGATCGCCGGCACCATCAACACAGACCTGGCCTTCCAGGGCGACTACGCCTTCATGGGCAACTACGGCGGTTTCAGCATCGTCAACATCAAGAACCCGAAGAAGCCCCAGGTCGTCAGCTCGGTCGTCTGTCCCGGCTCGCAGATGGACATGTCCGTCTACGGCAACCTGCTGATCGGGTCCGTCGACTCGTCCCGCAACGACGACTCCTGCTCCAGCGTCACGCAGTCGGCGGCGCAGAAGAGCTCGTGGGAGGGCCTGCGCATCTTCGACGTCAGCGACAAGGCGAACCCCAGGTACGTCAAGTCGGTCGAGACGGCGTGTGGCTCCCACACGCACACGCTCGTGCCGGACAAGGAGGGCAAGAACGTCTACGCGTACGTCTCGTCCTACAGCCCGTCGGATGCCTTCCCCGACTGCCAGAGGCCGCATGACCTGATCTCGATCGTCAAGATTCCGCTCGACAACCCCACCGCGGCGTCCGTGGTGAAGGCGCCGGTCCTGTTCCCGGACGGCGGCAACCCCGGCGACGGGCAGCCGTACCCGAACGGCACGTCGGCGACGACCGGCTGCCACGACATCACGGCCTACCCGTCCAAGGGCATCGCGGCTGGCGCCTGCATGGGTGACGGCATCCTGATGGACATCAAGGACCCGGAGAACCCGCAGGTCATCGACGTCGTACGCGACGACGAGAACTTCGCCTTCTGGCACTCGGCGACCTTCAACAACGACGGCACCAAGGTCATCTTCACCGACGAGCTCGGCGGCGGCGGCAGGGCCACCTGCAACGAGGCGATCGGCCCCAAGCGTGGCGCCGACGCGATCTACGACATCGCCCCCGGCAACAAGCTCACCTTCAAGAGCTACTTCAAGATTGCCCGTCACCAGGCGGACACCGAGAACTGCGTCGCCCACAACGGCTCGCTGATCCCGGTCAAGGGCCGCGACATCATGGTCCAGGCGTGGTACCAGGGCGGCATCTCGATCTGGGACTTCACCGACTCGGCGAACCCGCATGAGATCGGCTTCTTCGAGCGCGGTCCGTGGTCGCAGCCCCTGAACGGCGGCTACTGGTCGGCGTACTACTACAACGGCTACATCTACGGCAGCGACTTCAACCTGGGGCTCGACGTCTTCAAGATCAACGACCCGCGTACGAACCAGGCCAACAGCGTGAAGATGGACATCTTCAACCCGCAGAACCAGGGTGAGTACGCCGAGCACGGCAAGGGTGTGCCCGGCGGCCGCTGAGAAATCCACAGACCCGGGTGACCAGACGAGGTGACGGAGCCCGGGTCTGACTGATCGCGAGGCGGGCATCGCCGGTGCGACCTCTCCCTTAACGCACCGGCAATGCCCGCCTCAACCCCACTGCAGGTATGCCCCATGACCTGCAAGGGTCACAGGTGCCCCGCGAATCGGGGCCTACACCTAAACCGGCGGAACAAATCCGCCCGATGTCGGCGGCGCATCTCCACGCGGCGGTTCCGGCTCCCGCGTCGGCGCCACCGCCGGCACGCCGTGCCCCTGCGCGCCATACCCCTGCGCGGCATAGCCCCGCGGGCCGTACCCCTGCACGCCGTACCCCTGCGGGCCGTACGGCGCAGGAGCGGTACGGGCCCGGGCGAGCCGGATCTCCTCGCGGCGCCTGCGCTCCGCGAGCACGGCGGCCAGATAGGCGTACGGCGGGACGCCGGGCGGGGGCGGCGGCGCCACCCGCGCGCCGACCTGAGCGGCCACGCGCAGCCCCATCTCCTCCCGCACCTGCGGGCTGAGCTGCTGCCACCGGGACAGGTACTGCCTGGCGGTGTGGGCCAGGTCGTCGGACAGCCCGGACAGCTCCAGCGTCGCGGCCCACGACGCGAGCGGCGGGGGCATCTCGGGCGGCGGGTCCCGGCGCGGCGTCCGCTCCCCGATGACGGTCGTCCCGGCGAACAGGTCCCCGAGGCGCTTGCCGCGCTGGTTGACGAGCGAGGTGATGAGCGCGGGGGCGCCGTAGAAGGTCCAGAACTCAAGGAATCCGGCCAGCCCGCGGAACAACGCCTGCCGGAAGCGCACGGGCCCGCCGTCGTCGCTCACCACACGCAGGCCGAGGGCGAGCTTGCCCAGCGAGCGGCCCCTGCTGATCGTCTCGAACGCGACCGGGTAGCCCACGGTGACCAGCACGATGGACAGGATGAGCAGGCCCATGGCCAGCGAGTCGTCGGTCACCACGGACGCCTGCGTGACCAGCATGAACGCCACGATGATCACCGCCCACTGGACGGCCCAGTCGATGAGGAAGGCCAGCGCGCGGCTGGAGAACTGGGCGATGCGGACCTCGACGACGACGGCCTCGCCGGTCACGACTTCGGACACACTGCGCACCCTACTGTGTTTGCTTGCCGCGCCTTCGGCACGGCGGCTCAGGCGCCCACAGGCCCCGTCTCCCCTCGTCGCCGCTTGGTCGCTGCGCTCCCGCGCGCTCCTCAGTCCAGACACGGCCGCTCAGTCCAGACACGGCCGCGCACCTCGCGGCTCCCGCCGATAGGGTCCGATCCGTGGACATCGATGCGTTCGTCGCGGCGAGCAAGCCGTCCTGGGACCGGCTTGACGACCTCGTACGGCGGCAGCGCACGCTGAGCGGCGCGGAGGTCGACGAGCTGGTCGACCTCTACCAGAGGGCGGCGACCCACCTGTCCATCGTGCGGTCGGGCTCCGCTGACGCGCTCCTCGTCGGCCGCCTGTCGTCGCTGGTGGCGAGGGCGCGTTCGGCGGTCACCGGCGCCCACAGTCCGGCCTGGCGGGAGGTCGTCCGGTTCTTCACGGTGTCGTTCCCCGTGGTGGCCTACCGGGCACGCCGGTGGTGGATCGGCGCCACCGTGATCTCGCTCGCGGTCGCGTACGTCGTGGGCGTGTGGGTGGCGGGCGACCCGGCGGTGCGGGACCTCGTCGGCACGCCCGAGGAGATCCGCCAGCTCGTGGAGCACGACTTCGCCGACTACTACTCGGAGAACCCGGCGGCGTCGTTCGCCGGTCACGTGTGGCTGAACAACGCCTGGCTGTCCATGCAGGTCGTGGTCTCGGCGATCCTGCTCGGCCTGCCCATCCCGTGGATCCTGTGGCAGAACGCCGCCAACGTGGGCGTCACAGGCGGTCTCATGCACGCGTACGACAAGGCGGACGTGTTCTGGGGGCTGATCCTGCCGCACGGCATGCTGGAGCTGACCGCGGTGTTCCTGGCGGCGGGCGCGGGGATGCGGCTGGGCTGGACCGTGATCGATCCGGGTCCTCGACGGCGCGTGGAGGCGCTGGCCGAGCAGGGCAGGGCGGTGATGAGCGTCGCGCTGGGCCTGGTCGTGGTGCTGTTCGTGTCCGGGCTCATCGAGGCGGGGGTCACCCCCTCGGGCCTGCCGACGTGGGCGCGGATCTCGATCGGCGCGCTCGCTGAGGCGCTCTTCCTGGCGTACGTGATCTTCTTCGGCCGCCGGGCGGAGCGCGCGAACGAGACGGGGGACATCGAGCGCGCCCCCGACCTCGCCCCGACGGCCTGATCCGACGGCCTGATCCGACAGCCTGATCAGAGCCGCCCTGCGGCCTTCAGGGCGAGGTACGCGTCGGCCAGCGCGGGGGCGACGTCCTCGGGCAGGGCGTCCACGACCTCCACGCCGTGACGGCGCAGCACGGCGGTGATCTCGCGCCGCTCGCCGCGCAGCCGCTCGGCCGCGGCGGCGTCGTAGACGGCCTCGGCGGTGCCGCGCCCCGCCGCCATGTCGGCCACCCGCGGATCGGCGACCGCGGCCACCAGGACCATGTGCCGAGAGGACAGGCTGGGCAGCTCGGGCAGCAGGCCCTCCCGCATCGCCGCCGCGTTCAGGTCGGTCAGCAGCACCACCAGGCAGCGCCGCCTGGCCCTGGACAGCACGGCCGCCACCATCCCGGCCGCGTCGGCCTCGACCAGCTCCGCCTCGATCGGCGCCATCACGTTCACCAGCGACGACAGCACCTCGGTGCGCGACGCCCCCGACACCTGCGCCCGTACGGCCCGGTCGTAGGCGAGGAAGTCGACGCGGTCGCCGGCCCGGGCGGCGAGGGCGGCCAGCAGCAGGGCGGCGTCCATGGACCAGTCCAGCCGGGGCCATCCGGAGGGGCCGGAGCCAGGCAGAGGCGCCACGCCGACCCGGCCCGCCGAGGTGCGGCCCGTGTCGAGCACGATCAGCACGCGGCGGTCGCGTTCCGGCCGCCAGGTCCGTACGACGACGTCGCTGCGCCGGGCGCTCGCCCGCCAGTCGATCGAGCGAACGTCGTCGCCCGCCACGTACTCGCGCAGCGAGTCGAACTCGGTGCCCTGGCCGCGCACCAGCGCGGGATGCCGTCCGTCGAGCTCGCGCAGCCGGGCCAGCCGCGCGGGCAGGTGCCTGCGGCTGAGGAACGGCGGCAGCACCCGGACCGTCCACGGCACGTGGAACGTGCGCTGCCGCGCCGCCAGGCCGAGGGGCCCGAACGAGCGGACCGTCACGGCGACGGACTCCCGGTCGCCCCTGCGGGTGGGCGTCAGCGTCGTGACCAGGCGCCGTCGCTCGCGGGGCGGCACGTCGAGGGCCGCGCGCCGGGGAGCGGCCCCGGCGGACGGGTGCCAGGCGTCGCGCAGGACGCCCCGCACCCGGCGCGGGCCGGGGTTGTCCACGGTCAGGCCGATCGTCGCCGACTGCCCGAGCCGCACCCGCTGTTCGCCGTCGCGGTGGAACCGCAGCCCGCGCACGCGGCCCGCGAGCAGCAGGTCGGCGGCGACGAGCGCGGCGAGCACGAGCGCCGCGACCGGCACGACCAGGCCGGGCTCGGGGGCGAGGAGGACGACGATCGCGGCGAGGGCGGCGAGCAGTCCCGCGCGTCCGGTCAGCGCCACGCCGCCCTCACCGGGGCACGGGGACGGTGGCCAGGATGCCCTCGAGGATGCCGTCGGGGGTGGCGCCCTCCAGCTCGGCCTCCGGGCGCAGCCCCACCCGGTGCCGCAGGGCGGGCCGGGCCAGGGCCTTCACGTCGTCGGGCGTCACGTATGACCGCCCCGACAGCCAGGCCCACGCGCGGGCGGCGGCCAGCAGGGCGGTGGCCCCTCGGGGCGAGACGCCGAGCCGCAGCGAGGGTGACTGCCGGGTGGCCCGGGCGACGTCCACGACGTAGCCGAGCACCTCGGCCCCGACGTGGACCTGGGCGACCGCCCGGCGTCCCGCGTCGAGGTCGGCCGCGGACGCCACGGGCTTGACCTCCGACAGGTCGCGCGGGTCGAAGCCGAGCGCGTGCCGCTCCAGCACGGCGATCTCCTGCTCGCGCGGCGGCAGCGGCACGGTCAGCTTGAGCTGGAACCGGTCGAGCTGCGCCTCGGGAAGCTGGTAGGTGCCCTCGTACTCGACGGGGTTCTGCGTAGCCACGACGATGAAGGGCTCGGGCAGCGCGCGGGCCTCGCCCTCGACGCTGACCTGCCGTTCCTCCATGGCCTCCAGCAGGGCGGCCTGGGTCTTGGGCGGGGTGCGGTTGATCTCGTCGGCGAGCAGCAGGTGGGTGAAGACCGGCCCCTCGCGGAATTCGAACTCCGCCGTCCGCGCGTCGTAGACCAGCGAGCCCGTGATGTCGCCCGGCATCAGGTCGGGGGTGAACTGCACCCGCTTGAAGTCCAGCGCGAGGGTGGCCGCCAGCGTGCGTACGAGCAGGGTCTTGGCCACGCCCGGCACGCCCTCCAGGAGCACGTGACCCCGGCACAGCAGCGCGATGACCAGGCCGGTGACGATCGGGTCCTGTCCGACGACCGCCTTGCCCACCTCCGCCCGCAGCGCGCCGAGCGCGTCGCGGGCGGCGTCCGATTCGGGAATGGTCACGAGTCTCGTACCTGCCTTTCGAGGGTGTCCAGGTGCGCGGCGAGGGCCACCAGCGCGGTGTCGTCCCCGGGCGGCGGGCCGCACAGCAGCGTCAGCACGGGCCCGGGGTCCCGGCCGGTGCGCGCGGCCGCCGCGACGGCGACCTCCTCGGGGGTCGCCGTGCGGGGGAGTCCGAGGCGGGGGGCGAGCCGGTCGGCGGCGGCGGTCCGCAGCGCGAGCGCGGCGCGGTCCCTGGCCCGGCGGGAGCGGTAGAGGCGTCCGCGGCCCTCGACGGTCTCCGCGGCGCGTACGGCCACCGGCAGGCGCTCGGCCACGACGGGCCCGAGCCTGCGTCCCCGCCACAGAGCGGCCACGGCCACGGCGATGGCGAGCTGGACGGCAGCCCACTTCACACCGGCGGGGATGAGGTCGCCGAGTGATCGGGCCTGCTCGTCGGAACCGCCGCCCGCCTCGGCGGGGTCGTCGGGCGCGGCGAGCCAGACGAGCTTCGTCCGCGCGCCGGCCAGGTTCAGCGCGAGCGCGGCGTTGCCGTCCTCCGCGAGGCGGAGGTTGGTCAGGAACGAGGCGTCGCCCAGCACGGTCACCGTGTGCCCGTCCGCGGTGTAGCGGACCAGGGTGTGCCCGCCGCCGGCCGGGTAGCAGCCGGTGGCTCCCCGCGGGCCGGTGAGTGACATGCCGCCGGTGAAGGCGTTCCCGGCCAGCACCGCCTCCCGCAGCGCGCACTCGGGGGCCCGTGACCGGGTGCGGGCCCGGGGTTGCCCGTGCACGCCGGGCGCGAGCACGTCGAGATGCGGCACGAAGCCCGCGAGGAGCCGGTCGCCCGGCGCCTCGGCGATGCGGTGCGCGCCGTCGCGGTTCAGGAAGCTCGCCTCCGTCACCAGCAGGAGGGTCCCCGGGCCCGCGGCGGCCACGGCGGCGCCGGGGGTCTCCACCCGCACCACCTCGATCCCGCGCGCCTCCAGCAGCCGGGCGAGGGCGGCGGTGCCGCGCAGCGTGGTGTCGCCGGGGTCGAGGGCACGGCCGCCGGAAGGTCCCCCCGACAGCAGCATGGGCAGCGCCGCCGCGAGCAGCACGAGCACCACGGGCAGCGCCACCCAGGCCGCCTGCCGTGCGCGGGCCGACGTCATCGCGGTCATGCGGCCGTGCCCGCGCGGGCCGACCGCAGGCGTTCGTCGAGCGCGGTGAGGGTCAGGTAGCCCTCCCGGGTGCCGCTCGCCCCGCCGTAGGTCACGTCGTCGAACAGGCGTGCCGCCGCGCGCAGGCCGGCCGCGTGGGACGGCAACGCCTGCCCGGCGACCTCGGCCAGTTCGTCGGCGGTCCTGCCCGGCATCGGGCTGACGACGGCGCGTTCCTCCAGTTCGCGGGCGATGGCGCGCAGCCGTTCCTGGACGGCCCCGGCCCAGCCGCCCTCGGCGGCCAGGCGCTCGGCCTCGGCGCGATGCTCGGCGGCCGTCCGCTCGCGCTGCCCGAACACCGCTCCGCTTTCGGCGCGCCTGCCGCCGGAGAAGCGGCGCAGGGCCCACAGGAGCAGCACGGCCAGGACGGCGAGGAGAACGGCGATGACGACGAGCGACGCCAGGCCGCCCTCGCTCGTGCCGCCGCCGCTCAGCAGGTCGCCGAGGAACTGCGACATCTCCCGCAGCAGCCGGTCGAACAGCGGTTCGTGCTGGTAGCCCGTCCCGGACAGTTCGCGCGCCGCCTCCCGCGCGGCCTCGTCACGGCCGGCGCCGACGGGTGAGCCGACGGGTGAGGCGAGCAGCGCGGCGGCGGCCCGCACCCCCGTCACCCCTGCGGGCCGTACGGCCCATAGGGCCCGTGCGGCGGGGCTCCGTGGTAGGGCGCTGAGCCGGGCCCGGCGCCGTAGCCCGGGTGCCACAGGTCGTCGATCCCCGCGTGGACCCAGCCCTGCGACTGGTTCCGCGCCGCCGCCGTCTGCAGCACGAGGTCGAACGCCTCCGCCCGCATCCGCCGGTCGGCGTACAGCAGCCCGAAGACGCCCGCCTGGAAGGGATAAACGATCATGGCGGCGATGACCTGGCCGGCCGCCAGGAGGAGCGCCGCGAGAACGGTCGAGACGGCTGTGCCACCGCTCAGCATCCCGATGAGCGTGCCGCCGAACGTGAACGGCACCGACAGCACGCCGCTGACGACGGCCGCGAGCAGGGAGGTGAGCAGCAGGATGCCGAGCACCCGCCAGCTGTCTCCCTTGACCAGCCGCCACGAGCGGCTGATGGCGTCGACGGCCCCGCGGCCCTCCAGCACGACCGCGGGGGCCGCCAGCGACAGCCGCGTGTAGAAGAACAACAGGTAAGGGATGTAGGCCAGGAAGAACAGCAGGCCGACGAAGACGCCGACCCCGGCGGCGGAGCTGAACGTGCCGTCGAACGCGCCGGCCGCGGCCAGGATCACGAACACCGCGACGAGCGCGAGCAGCGGCAGCAGGAGGATGAGCGCCTGCAGCAGCACCAGCCCGAACAACGCGGGCACGCGCGAGCGCGCCAGCCGCCACGCCTCGCCCACCGTGATGCGCCCGCCGAACACCGCGCGGCCGAGCACCCGGGTGAGGACACCGGTGAGGATCGTCGTGCCCACGAACGTCATGACGTAGCCGAGGATCGCGCCGATGAGCTGCGCGGCGCTTCCGGCGAGCGGCGCGGCCGCGTCGGCGGCGTACGGGTCGTTCGCGATCTCGCTGAGCGAGTCCAGGGAGATGGCCTGCCCGATGGCGGCCGGAATCGTGGTGATCGCCGCGACGATCGCCGACAGCACGAGTGTGGCCTTGGGGTTCGACCGGATCATCTTGATCGTGCCGTCGAGGATGTCGCCGAGCGCCAGCGGCCGCAGCGGGATGATCCCGGGGCGCGGCGCGTCCGGCGGCCGGTACGCGTACGGCCCGCCGGGAACGGGCGCATGGGGGGCGGGCGGGTACCCGCCCTGCGGCGGCTGACCAGGGGCCGGGGGAGGAGGAGCGGCGAAGCCCCCCGGCGAGCCGGGGGAGGCCCAGGACCCGGTGGACCCGCCGTACGCGGGGGGCTGCTCGGCCGCCCAGCCGGAGGGCACGTCGGGGGTTGAGCCGGGGCCGTCTGTCATGTCCCAATCCTGGCATGATGTACGGGCCGGCCGCGCGATCGTACGCCAGGCTCTTGGGGGATGGCCGAGACGGGGGGTGCGGGAGCACACTTGGAACGTGACCGCACCACGGGATTCCCGCCGGTGTGACCGCATCTGGTCAGATAATCGCGCGCCACGTTTGCTGCGCCTAAACTCCATCCTCTGTCATGGTCGTGTAACACCCAAGCGGCGGCCACCGGTAGCCTGCGGGGGAAACCTGTGACAAACGCCCAAATCTCCCATCCGCGTACGAATGAGGGGCCATGAAAGGACGCGTGCTGGTCGTCGACGACGACGCCGCTCTCGCCGAGATGCTCGGCATCGTTTTGCGCGGGGAGGGTTTTGAACCGTCGTTCGTATCAGATGGCGACAAGGCGCTCGACGCCTTCAGGGACACCCGGCCGGACCTCGTCCTGCTCGACCTGATGCTCCCCGGCGCCGACGGCATCGACGTCTGCCGCAGAATCCGCGCGGAGTCCGGCGTGCCGATCGTGATGCTCACGGCCAAGAGCGACACCATCGACGTCGTGCTCGGCCTGGAATCCGGCGCGGACGACTACATCGTCAAGCCGTTCAAGCCCAAGGAGCTCGTCGCCCGCGTGCGCGCCCGCCTGCGCCGCACCGACGAGCCGACGCCCGAGATCCTGCAGATCGGCGACATCACCATCGACGTGGCCGGCCACTCGGTCAAGCGCGGCGAGGAGACCATCAACCTCACGCCGCTCGAGTTCGACCTGCTGGTCGCGCTGGCCCGCAAGCCCCGGCAGGTCTTCACCCGCGAGGTGCTGCTTGAGCAGGTCTGGGGCTACCGGCACGCCGCGGACACCCGGCTGGTGAACGTGCACGTCCAGCGCCTGCGCGCGAAGATCGAGAAGGACCCGGAGCACCCGGAGATCGTCGTCACGGTCCGTGGCGTGGGCTACAAGGCCGGCCCGGCCTAGGCCCCGGCCGTCGTCGCCATGCCGGTCTCCGCGCGGAAGAGCCGTCGCAGGACCCCGGGCCAGATCGCCCGCGGGGTCCGCAGACGCGCGCGCCGCTACGGAGGCCGGTTGCGGCGTGTCTGGCGGCGCTCGCTCCAACTGCGAGTCGTCACCAGCACGCTCGTGCTGTCGATGGCGGTCGTGGCCGTGCTCGGCGTCTTCCTCTACCAGTCGATCAGCGCCTCGGTGCTGACCTCCAGCGAGGTGGCCGCGGTCGAGGAGTCCCGGGCGAACGTCGCGACCGCCAGCGGCTACCTCACGCAGCCCGCGGACGTGACCGACATCGCCCAGGACGCCACGGCCCAGGGGCAGACGGTCAACCCCGTCGACGCGGCGGCCAAGGCCCTGACCGACCGCTCCGGCGGGCGCTACGACGTCGTCATCTTCAACGAGGTCTCGGTCGGCGAGGGCCGGGCGTCCGGCCAGGTCGACTGGTCGAGCATCCCGGCCTCCCTGCGCGCGAAGGTCCAGAGCAGCGAGGAGCAGTCGCTCTGGAAGGCGTTCGCGACCATCCGCTACATCGGCGCCAAGCAGCCCGAGAGCGGCATGGTGGTCGGCGCCCGCGTGAACGGCGCGTACGAGATCTACCACGTCTTCCCGCTCGGCGACGAGGAGAAGACGCTCCTCGCGGTGCAGCAGATGGTCTTCGGCGCGGGAGCCGCGCTCGTGCTGCTGCTCGCCGGCGTCGCCTCGCTGGTCACCCGGCAGGTGGTGACGCCCGTACGGCTCGCCCGCCAGGCCGCGGAGCGGCTCGCCGCGGGCCGCCTGGAGGAGCGGCTCAAGGTGCGCGGCGAGGACGACCTCGCCCGGCTGGCGACCTCGTTCAACGAGATGGCGTCCAACCTCGCGCTGAAGATCCACCAGTTGGAGGAGCTCTCGCAGGTGCAGCGGCAGTTCGTCTCCGACGTCTCCCACGAGCTGCGCACGCCGCTGACGACCGTCCGCATGGCCGCCGACCTGCTGTACGAGGGCCGCGACGACTTCGACCCAGCCTCCGCACGGGCCGCCGAGCTGATGCAGAACCAGCTCGAACGCTTCGAGTCGATGCTCGCCGACCTGCTGGAGATCAGCCGGTACGACGCGGGGGCGGCCACCCTCGACCTGGAGCCCGTCGACATGCGTGACGTGGTCATGCGCGCGGTCGGCGACTCCGAGACGCTCGCCGAGCGGCAGGCCACCCGGTTCGAGCTGCGCCTGCCCAACGAGCCGTGCATGGCCGAGGTGGACAGCCGCAGGGTCGAGCGCATCCTGCGCAACCTGCTCTTCAACGCTATCGAGCACGGCGAGGGCAAGGACATCGTCGTGACGCTCGGCGCCGACCGCGACGCCGTGGCCGTGGCCGTACGCGACCACGGGGTCGGCCTGAAGCAGGGCGAGGAGACGATGGTGTTCGACCGCTTCTGGCGGGGCGACCCCTCCCGCGCCAGGACCATCGGCGGCACCGGCCTCGGCCTCGCGATCTCGCGGGAGGACGCCATGCTGCACGGAGGGTGGCTCCAGGCGTGGGGCGTTCCCGGGGAGGGCAGCCAGTTCCGCCTGTCGCTGCCGCGCGTCGCGGGCGCACCGCTGCGCGGGTCGCCGCTCCCGCTCGTGCCGCCGGAGGTCGAGATGCGGCGCACGTGGCGCGGTCACGCCACGCCGGTCCTGACCCCGGCCATCGGCCCCGCGCCCGAGGCTGCGCCGAGGGTGCGGGAGAACGCGGAGGCGGGGGCCTTCGATGCTGAGTGAGCGCATCGGCGCCCGCCGTCTCACCGTCGTCGCGGGCGCGGCGATCGTCCTGGTCACCGGTGGGGCGGGGTGCGCCACCGTGCCCACGAGCGGCAGCCCGAGGGCGGCCCAGGAGGACCACGGCAAGGACACGCTGAGCCAGCCGTACGTGCGGCTCATCGCGACCGGGCCGAAGAAGGGCGCTCCGCCCGAGGACATCGTCAGGGGTTTCCAGGCGGCCATGGCGGCCTTCGACGACCGGCAGCTGA
This sequence comes from Microbispora sp. H11081, assembly GCF_012999535.1. Classification (GTDB taxonomy): domain Bacteria; phylum Actinomycetota; class Actinomycetes; order Streptosporangiales; family Streptosporangiaceae; genus Microbispora. The sequence goes on along the minus strand of NZ_JABBWV010000010.1, from coordinate 70,864 downwards.
GCATCGCCAGGCAGTACCTCACCCCCGGCGCGGCCAAGGTCTGGAACCCGTGGCGGCAGACCCGGATCTTCGAGGGCAAGATCGAGTCGGACAACACGCAGGACCTCAGGGAGATCACGCGGACGACCGTGACGATGAAGGGCACGGCGGTCGCCACGATCGACGAGGAGGGCAGGTCCACCCCGGCCGCGGGCAACTTCGTCGAGCCGTTCTCGCTGACCAAGCAGGACGGCGAGTGGCGGATCGACGTGCCGCCCGACGCGCGCCTGCTGTCGTACGACGATCTGTGGCGCGCGTACCGGAAGGTGGACCTGTACTACCCGCCGGCCGGCGGGGCGGCCGGCCTCGTGGCCGACCGTGTGTGGGCGCCCGTCGAACCAGGCAGGGGCGTGCCGGAGACGCTGGTCCGCCGCCTGCTCGCCGGGCCGACCTCGTCGGTCAGGAACGCGGTCAGCAGCGCGTTCCCGCCGGGAACCCGGCTGAACCGCATCACGGTCGAGGGCGACACGGTCGTGCTCGACTTCTCCGCGGAGCTTGATTCCGTGCCCGCCGAGCGCCTCGACGCGCTGAAGGCCCAGCTCGTCTGGACGCTCGGCGAACTGGTCACCGGCCGGACCGTCGAGATCCGCGTGAACGGCGGTTCCGGGATGCGCTTCCGGCCGGCCGACTACGCACGCTACGACCCGAACGTGCTCACCGGCTCCGTACAGGCGTACTACATGCAGGGCGGCAGGCTGCTGCAGTTCAGGGAGAAGGGCGACGGCACGCCGGTGGCCGGCGCGGCCGGGGAGCAGGCGGGGAAGTTCTCCCAGCCGGCCGTCTCCAACCCGGGCGAGTTCCCGCCCCTCGTGGCGGCCCTGGTCAACGGCGACGGCGTCTACGCCGCCACGATGACCCCGGGCAGCCAGTGGCAGCGGTGGATCGCGGGCGGGGACATGAGCCCGCCCTCCTGGGATCGTTACGGGACCCTCTGGGCGGCGGAGCGGGTCAGCACCCACGAGAGCCGGATCTGGGTGGCGGACAACGGCAGGGCCCGCCCTGTGGAGACCAACGACGACCTGTCGTACGGGCGGATCGTCAGGTTGCGGGTCTCCCGGGACGGCGCCCGCGTCGCGGTGATCGTCGACGACGGCCTCGGCACCTCCGTGAAGATCGGCACGATCGTCCGCAACGGCGAGCAGACCCGGATCGAGTCCGTGCGCACGCTCATCGAGCCGAGGGACGCGCAGAAGATCAAGGACATCGCGTGGCTGGACGCCGCCGACCTGCTCGTGCTGTCCGAGGGCAGGAGCGGCCAGGAACTGGTCAAGTGGTCGGTGATGGAGGGCGTCGTCCCTGCCGACGGGCCCATCAAGCTCGACTCGAAGGTCAAGTCGGTCGCCGCGGCCCCCGACCATATCCTCGCCGCGGCCGACGACGGCCAGGTGCTCACCTACAGCATGGACAAGCACGTCTGGACGCCGCGCGCCCATGACGGTGCCACCAACCCCGTCTACCCGCTCGGCTGAGCCGCCCCGGGCGTGCTCGCCCGAGCGGGATTGTCGGTGGCGGGATTGTCGGTGGCGGGCGGCATGCTGGCGACGTGCCGGCGGCCCTGCTCGACCTGATCCTCCCGCCCCGATGCGCCGGATGCGGCGCGCCGGGCGCGATGGCCTGCCCGTCCTGCACGGCCGGGTTGCTGCGGGAACCGGGTCCCAGGCCGCCGGACCCGCCGCCCGCCGGCCTGCCCGACTGCTGGTCGGCCACCGCCTACGACGGAGCGGCCCGCCGGATGATCCTCGCCCACAAGGAACGCGGCCGTACGGCCCTGGTGCCGGCCCTGGCCGCGTCGCTGAGCGCCTGCGTGGCCACCTGGGCGGCGGGCGCGGGAGCGGACCGCGAGTTGTGGCTGGTGCCCGTGCCGAGCGCCAGGGCCGCCTCCCGCCGCCGTGGGCACGACCCCGTGCGGGCCCTCGCCGCGGCGGCCGCCCGCGACCTGTGCGGGAGGGGCCGCCCCGCCGAGTCGGTGCCCCTGCTCCGCCAGGGCAGGCGCGTGGCCGACCAGGCGGGGCTGGGATCGGCGGAGCGGGCCGTCAACCTGTCCGGGGCCTTCGAGGTCCTGCCGGGCGCGGCGGCGCGGCTGCGGCGCTCCGGACGCCGTACAGGGGCCGTCGCCGTGGTCCTGGTGGACGACGTCGTGACGACCGGGACGACGTTGGCGGAGGCGGCCAGGGCGCTGCGCGCGGCGGGAACGGAGCCCGCGGTGGCGGTGACGGTCGCCGCGACACGCCGGAGACGCCGGACCGGAGAAAGTCACGGAAAGTAAAGACTCCCGCAAGCTCGGGGTGCATAGCGGTGGATCGGCTTCCGGCCGCTTCACGACGACTTTCCTGCTGAAACCAGGTGTGGACGCCGCGTCGGCGGGGATTCCCAGAACATGACCGCGAATTTTCCATCAGCGAGACGGCAACCCGTATCACGCAAAGTGATCGTTTAGCTGATCTCCTGGCTGACATTCGCAGCGGCAGCGACTAGCGTTCAGACATGGCACCCGTCCGGGTCCGTGGTTGCGCCGGGCCGACTCCCTCGTGGGATCAGGCCTGGTTAGCCGATGCCAGCCGCAGGCGAAACGGCCCACGTAAGGCGACTCTTGGTCGACCGATCACGGTGCGGCTTAGGGGTAAGTCCTGCCCTCCCGGGGGTCCAGATGTCCCCCGACCAGAGGAGAAGGGTAGTAGTGGCGATTGAGCTGCGAATCTCTCAGCAGGCGGATGTGGGGACGAAGACCAGGTCGGCCGGACGGGTGTCCAAGGATCGCGTGCACCACCGTCGATGTGCGAAGGGGGGCTTTGCGTGGAAATCATCGTCAAGGGACGGCACACCACTGTGGGTGACCGCTTCCGCGATCAAGTGACGTCCAAGCTGGCCAGGATCCAGAAGCTCAACAACAAGCTGATCCAAATCGACGTAGAGGTCTCAAAGGAGCCGAACCACCGGCAGAGCGGGCAACGTGAACGGGTGGAGCTGACGATCCACTCACGGGGCCCCGCAATCCGCGCGGAGGCCTGCGCGGACGACCGGTTCTCCGCGCTGGACATCGCCATCGGCAAGCTGGAGGAGCGGCTGAGGCGCCTCGCCGACCGCCGCAAGATCCATCATGGGAAGAACCAGCCCCGCTCGGTCGCCTCGTACACCGCGGTGGCGGAGGTCGGGGGGGAGATCCAGACTCTCCGGACAGAACCGGAGCCGGGGCCGGTCGCGGAGATTTCGGAGGAGATCGCCGCGGAGCGCGGCGCGACCTCCGAACCCATCGTGCCCATCGAGATGGACGGCGAAGGACCGCTGATCGTACGCGAGAAGTTCCACAAGGCCGATCCCATGACGATCGACCAGGCGCTCCTGGAGATGGAGCTGGTGGGGCACGACTTCTACCTCTTCCGCGACAAGGAGGGCGGCCAGCCGAGCGTCGTCTACCGCCGGCGCGGTTACGACTACGGAGTCCTCAGGCTCGTCGAGAGCTAGCCTCCGCGAGGCGCCCCGGCCCGGACACCTGGGCCGGGGCTCCGCACATCCGGGCAGAAACCGGGCGGAGACGGACGGACAGGCGCGGCAAGATCCCTAACTACCCTGACAGCCGTGTAATGATGGCGGTCCAGCGTCCTTGGCCCCCGCAAGGAGGTTCCGTGACCCGACCCGACGAGGCCCCACGAGCGGCCGGTCGAAGCGAGCCGATCCGTGTGCTGATCGTCGACGATCACGCGCTGATCCGCCGCAGCCTGGAGCTCGCGCTGGCCGCGGAGGCGGACATCGAGGTGATAGGTGAGGCGAACGACGGCCAGGAGGCGGTCGAACTCGCGGACCGGCTGATGCCGGACGTGGTCCTGATGGACGTCCGGATGCCGCGGCTGGACGGCATCGGGGCGACCCGGAAGATCAAGGAATCGGTGCCGAGCACCCGGATCGTGATGCTGACGGTCAGCGACGAGGAGGAGGACCTCTTCGAGGCGATCAAGGCGGGTGCCACCGGATACCTGCTCAAGGACGTCCAGATCGACGAGGTGCCCGACGCCGTGCGCGGCGTCCACGAGGGCCAGTCGCTCATCAACCCCGCCATGGCGGCCAAGTTGATCAGCGAGTTCGCGAACATGAGCCGCAAGGAGGCCGAGCGGCCCCCGCAGCTCCCCGTCCCCCGGCTGACCGAGCGCGAGATGGAGGTCCTGCGCCTCGTCGCGAAGGGCATGAACAACCGCGAGATCGCCAAGGAGCTGTTCATCTCCGAGAACACGGTCAAGAACCACGTGCGCAACATCCTGGAGAAGCTCCAGCTCCACTCGCGCATGGAGGCCGTGGTCTACGCAGTGCGCGAGCGGCTGCTGGAGATCACCTGATCACGTGATCATTTGATCGGACGGCGAGGGCCACGGGCCAGCGCGGCGCGCAACGTGGCCTCCAGGTCCGGCGCGGTGACCCGCTCCACCCGCACGTCGGTGCAGCCGACCCAGCTCGCCGCCTCCCACAGCGCGTCGCTGATCCCCTCCACGGCCCTCGTACGGCCGGCGCCCGGCTCGACGCCGACCTGCCGCGCGACCAGCGTGGCGCCCTCGCGGGCCGGGTCGACCCGGCCGATGATCCGCCCGCCCGCCAGCACCGGCATCGCGAAGTAGCCGTGCACCCGCTTGGCCTTCGGGACGTAGGCCTCCAGGCGGTGGTTGAGGCCGAACACGCGCTCCGCCCGCGCTCGCTCCCAGACGAGCGAGTCGAACGGCGACAGCAGCGTGGTGCGGTGCCGCCCGCGCGGCTCGCTCTCCAGCGCCGCGGGGTCGGCCCAGGCGTTCGGCCCGCCCGCGTCCGCGCCGCGCCGTGCGGGCCAGCCCGCCACGCGCACGGGCACGAGGCCGGCCGCGCCGCTCAGCAGCGCCTCGTCGAGCATGGCGCCGTGCCCGGCCCTGACGCGGATGAAGTCGGCGAGGTCGGCCCGGGTGGCCACGCCGAGCGCGCGCCCGGCGATTCCGGTCAGGCGGGCAACGCACTCGGCGTCGGACAGGTCCTGGGCGAGCAGGTCCGCCGGCACCGCCCGCTCGGCCAGTTCGTAGACGCGCCGCCAGCCGACGCGGCGGGTGCAGACGACCTCGCCGATGTCGAGCAGCCACTCAATGGCGATCTTGGTGTCCGACCAGTCCCACCATGGGCCACCGTTCTTGGACCCGCCGATGTCGGCGCTGGTCAGCGGGCCGTCCATGCGCACCTGCTCGAGCACCTTGTCGACCACGGGCGGCACCTCGTGCCAGCGGAAGCGCCGCTCGCGGTAGGCACGGCGGCGGAAGGCGTACAGCGGCCACTGCTCGATGGGCAGGACGCAGGCGGCGTGGCACCAGTACTCGAAGGCCCGGGCGGGATCGTCCCAGTAGGCCCGCTCGACCGCGGCGCGGCCGACCGCGCCGAGGCGCGCGTACGCGACGAGCTCGTGGGAGCGGGCGAGGACGGAGATGGTGTCGAGCTGGACGGCGCCGACGCGCCGCAGCATGCCGGAGACGCCGCCGCCGCGGGGCGCGGCGCCGAGGAAGCCCTGGGCCCGGAGGATGATCCTGCGGGCCTCGTCAGCGGTCAGATCGGCGGCTGTATCGGCGGTCGGATCGGCGGTCAGGTCGGTCACAGCCACAGATGCTAGACGCCGTGACCGACAAAACCTCTACGGTGGTTGGGTCGTGATCGAGGCCCGGCCTCAGGAGGTGATGGACCGGTGCTCGAACGGGGAGTGGTGCTCCTGGACCGAGACCTCCCGGGGGGCGTCCACGATCACGTCCGAGAAGATGTCGAACGCGAGCGCGAGGAGCCCGCCGACCGCGCAGATGCCCACGCCGATCCAGACGAAGAGCCAACTCGGGCCGAGGGTCAGCGCCACGCCCCCGACGGTGAAGCCGATGAGGATGATGGAGACGGCGAGCCAAGATTTGGCGCTACCCGCGTGGCTGCCCTGGTGTCCGCTCTGTGCCATACCCCGTTTTCTACCTGATGGCGGAGGCGGTCGGTACATCGGGGGAACCCTGGGCGCGGATTTGACCCATGAGTTATGCGATTGTGCCGCGGCACTCCGTCGATAGCGGGTGGGTGTGTCTGGTACTGGAACCGCCTACGATGGCTAGCGGGGAAGTATGTATCGTCCTCACACTCCGGTGATCGGCCGGGGTTGACCTGCGAGGAGCTTTACTAAAAGTGCCAGTCATTCTCGACAAGATCCTTCGCGCCGGCGAAGGCAAGACGCTGCGGAAGCTCAAGCGCATCGCCGAGCAGGTCAACTCCATCGAAGAGGACTTCACGAGCCTGTCCGACGCCGAGCTCCGCGCGCTGACCGCCGAGTACAAGCAGCGGCACGCCGAAGGCGAGTCCCTCGACGACCTGCTGCCGGAGGCGTTCGCGACCGTACGCGAGGCCGCCCGCCGGGTCCTCGGGCAGCGCCACTTCGACGTGCAGCTCATGGGCGGCGCCAACCTGCACATGGGCAACATCTCCGAGATGCGCACCGGTGAGGGCAAGACGCTCACCTGTACGCTTCCCGCGTACCTCAACGCCATCTCCGGCAAGGGCGTCCACGTCGTCACGGTCAACGACTACCTGGCCAAGCGCGACGCCGAGACCATGGGCCGCGTCCACCGCTTCCTGGGCCTGGAGGTCGGCGTCATCCTGGCGAACATGACGCCGGAGGAGCGCCGCAAGCAGTACGAGGCCGACATCACGTACGGCACGAACAACGAGTTCGGCTTCGACTACCTCCGCGACAACATGGCGTGGTCGAAGGAGGAGTGCGTCCAGCGCGGCCACAACTTCGCGATCGTGGACGAGGTCGACTCGATCCTGATCGACGAGGCCAGGACCCCGCTCATCATCTCCGGCCCGGGCGAGCAGTCGGGCAAGTGGTACCAGGAGTTCGCCAGGATCGTGCCGCGGCTGCGGCGCGGCACCGAGGGCAAGGACGGCGAGGAGAGCACCGGCGACTACGTCGTCGACGAGAAGAAGCGCACCGTCGGCATCCTCGAGGCCGGTGTGGAGAAGGTCGAGGACTGGCTCGGCATCGACAACCTCTACAAGCCCGAGCACACGCACCTCGTGCAGTTCCTCAACAACGCGCTCAAGGCCAAGGAACTGTTCAAGAAGGACAAGGACTACATCGTCGTCGACGGCGAGGTCCTGATCGTCGACGAGTTCACCGGGCGCGTCCTGCACGGCCGTCGCTACAACGAGGGCATGCACCAGGCCATCGAGGCCAAGGAAGGCGTGAAGATCAAGGACGAGAACCAGACTCTCGCCACGATCACCCTCCAGAACTACTTCCGCCTCTACGACAAGCTGGCCGGCATGACCGGTACGGCCGCCACCGAGGCCAACGAGTTCCACCAGACGTACAAGCTGGGCGTCGTCCCGATCCCGACGAACCGGCCGATGGTCCGCAAGGACCAGCCCGACGTCGTCTACAAGAGCGAGGACGCCAAGTTCCAGGCGTGCGTCGAGGACATCAAGGCGTGCTACGAGAAGGGCCAGCCGGTCCTCGTCGGCACCACCAGCGTCGAGAAGTCCGAGAAGCTGTCGCGGATGCTCAAGCGCCAGGGCGTCGCCCATGAGGTGCTGAACGCGAAGAACCACGCCCGTGAGGCGGCGATCATCGCCGAGGCGGGCCGCAAGGGCGCCGTCACCGTGGCGACCAACATGGCCGGTCGAGGCACCGACATCATGCTCGGCGGCAACCCCGAGTTCCGCGCCGACCTGGAGCTTCAGCAGCGCGGCCTGTCGCCGTCCGAGACTCCGGAGGAGTACGAGAAGGCCTGGCCCGAGGCGCTGGAGAAGGCGAAGGAGGCCGTCAAGGCCGAGCACGAGGAGGTCACCGAGCTCGGCGGCCTCTACGTGCTGGGCACCGAGCGGCACGAGTCGCGGCGCATCGACAACCAGCTCCGCGGCCGGTCCGGCCGTCAGGGCGACCCCGGCGAGTCGCGCTTCTACCTCTCGCTCGAAGACGACCTCATGCGGCTCTTCAACTCCGCCAGGGTCGAGATGATCATGACGCGGCTCAACATCCCGGACGACGTGCCGATCGAGTCGGGCATGGTGTCCAAGGCCATCGCCTCCGCGCAGCACCAGGTCGAGCAGCAGAACTTCGAGATCCGCAAGAACGTCCTCAAGTACGACGAGGTGATGAACCGTCAGCGTACGGTCATCTACGCCGAGCGGCGGCGGGTGCTGGAGGGCGCCGACCTGCACGAGCAGGTCCGCGGCTTCGTCACCGACGTCATCGACGACTACGTCAAGGGCGCCACGGCCGAGGGCTTCGCCGAGGAGTGGGACCTCGAGAAGCTGTGGAAGGCGTTCGGCCAGCTCTACCCGATCTCCTTCACCGTCGACGAGCTGATCGAGCAGCTCGGCGGCGACAAGGAGGAGCTGACGGCGGAGATCATCGCCGAGAAGGTCAAGGAGGACGCGCTCGCGGCCTACGCCCGCCGCGAGGAGCAGCTCGGCGCCGAGGCGATGCGTGAGCTGGAGCGCCGGGTCATCCTCTCCGTGCTCGACCGCAAGTGGCGCGAGCACCTCTACGAGATGGACTACCTCCAGGAGGGCATCGGCATGCGCGCCTATGCCCAGAAGGACCCGCTGATCGAGTATCAGCGCGAGGGCTACGAGATGTTCACCGCGATGCTCGACGGCATCAAGGAGGAGTCGGTCGGCTACCTGTTCAACCTCGAGGTCGAGGTGCAGGCCAACCCGATCGTCGAGGAGAACGCCGAGGACGACACGGCGCTCTCCGAGACCGGCTCGATCATCGCCCGGGCGCTGCGGCAGCCGTCGCGGCCGACCGAGATGGTCTACAGCGCGCCGGGCGAGAGCGGCGACGTGGAGGTCAACCGGGTGCGGTCGACCCCCGAGCAGCGCGCTGCCTACGGCGACACCGAGCGCAACGCGCCCTGCCCCTGCGGCTCGGGCAAGAAGTACAAGCGCTGCCACGGAGACCCGCGCAACAATCAGGCGTGACCTGACCTGAGAACGGACCCCGCCGGGCCTGCCCGGCGGGGTCCTTCGCGTCTGGGGGCCGTGATGGGACCCGGGTCACGCGGTCTCGAACTCGGTGACGAGCCACTGCACGCCCTGCCGCTCCAGCCGTACGGCGAGCACGTGGCTGCGCGGCCCGCAGTGGACCAGCAGGCACATCTCGATCACGCCGTCGCGGGGGCGCTGCGTGTGGGGAAGGCCGGTCAGCGGCGGCCGCTCCGCGTCGATCATCTTCCCGGCCCTGACCAGCTCGCGGTAGGCCCGCTCGGTGAGCCGTCCGGCGACGGTCTCCGGCGGCCTGCGGCCGGCCAGGACTTCCGCGAGCGCCTGGCCGAGCCCTCGCAGGCGGCGTTCGTCCGTGGGCGGGCCCGTACGGCGGGGGACGGGGGCCAGGGCGAGCGCGCCGTACGTGCCGGGACGCGTGATGTGGCCGCCGCCGTCGCCCTCGTCGTACGGAGGATCTGCAGGTGGGACGGACGCGAGCCGTGGCAGGGGGACGGGCTTGGGCATCGGGACTCCGCTCTCGTACGCCGTGAACCGCTGACGTCTAATAGAGGTTTCGGTCATCCCTTCTGATACGAGGGACGCCAACTTTGCCGATTGCCGGGCCTTTGTGCCGTCCTTCGTCCGGAAAATTTCCTCGGGTTGGCGTGAACCTCCTGCAATTCACGCCTGGGCCGATCGGCTATTAACGGCATCCGCAACGCGGGGAAACACGACAAGGGGCGCCCGGGATCACCGGGCGCCCCTGCTCCCTGAGAGGGGACGTGACGCGTCAGGCGCGGGAGCGCGCCGTCTCGGCGCTCTCCCCGGAGTCCACGTCGGGCTCCGGTTCCCGGCCGGGCGTCATGATGTTCAGCTTCTTGATGAGGAAGCTGAAGATCACGTAGTAGAGGACGAAGTAGATCACGCCGATCAGCATGATCAGCCAGAAGTTGTGCGTGTTGTCCTTCGTCGCGTTCAGGGCCGCGTCGATCGCGCCCGCGGAGAACCCGAAGCCGAGCCGTCCGTCGAGGGCCGCGACCACGGCCATCGAGACGCCGGTGAGCAGCGCGTGCACGGCGAACAGGATCGGGGCCACGAAGATGAACGCGAACTCGATCGGCTCGGTGATGCCGGTGACGAACGAGATCAGAGCCGTGGAGATCATGATGCTGCCGACGGCGGCGCGGCGGTGCGGCGGCGCGGCCCGCCACATGGCGATCGCGGCGGCCGGCAGGCCGAACATCATGACCGGGAAGAAGCCCGCCATGAAGGCGCCGGCGCCGTCCTGCCCGGCGAAGTAGCAGTTCAGGTCGCCCGCGGCCTGGGTCGCGCCGACGGTGCACTCCGGCACGGTGAACCAGACGATCGAGTTGACGAAGTGGTGCAGGCCGAACGGGATGAGGCCCCGGTTCACGATCCCGTAGATGCCCGCACCGAGCGTCGAGTGAGTGGCGAGCCAGTCGCCGAAGCTGCTCAGGCCCTGCCCGATGGGCGGCCAGATCAGGCCGAAGATCACACCGAGGACCAGTCCGGCCAGCGCGGTGAGGATCGGCACGAAGCGGCGGCCGCCGAAGAAGGCCAGGTAGGCGGGCAGCTTCGTCCGGTAGTACCGCTGCCAGAGGACGGCCGCGACGAGGCCCATGAGGATGCCGCCGAGCACCCCCGTCGGGTTGGCCGACGCCAGGTTGAGCACCTCGGCCGGCTTGCCGTCCGCCCCCAGGACGGATTGCGCCACCTTCTGGTGCACCGCCGCGTCAGCGGCGGCGTCGAAGAACATCAGGTGGGTGACCCGGTCCCAGACGAGGTAGCCGACCACGGCCGCCAATGCGGTCGAGCCGTCGGCCCGCCGGGCGAAGCCGATCGCGACACCCACCGCGAACAGCAGCGGCAGCGCGTCGAACAGGGCGCCGCCCGCGCCGCCGACGACATGCGCGATCTTGTCGAGCGTCGCGTTGTCCGTACGGCCGAGGAGGTCGTCCTGGCCGATGCGAAGAAGGAGGGCCGCGGCGGGCAGTGCCGCGATCGGGAGCATCAGGGAGCGGCCGATGCGGGACAGCGCGGTCATCACCGCGTTCTGGTTCGATGGCGCGGCCGGCAGGCCCGCGTCGGCGGAGGTGGAACTCATCGGGTGTTCCTCCAGGATGGGGGGACTAGAGGCGTCTGGCCGGGGCTCCGAGGAGTGTCCGGAGCTGGTAGCGGTCGGCGCGGTAGGTGGAGACGCCGAGTTCGGCGCACACCCCGCCGGCGAAGGACCGGCGCTGCAGCAGCAGCACGGCTCCGCCCCGGGGCAGTTTGAGCAGGTCGGCGTCGCTCGGATCGGCGAGGCCGCCGTCGATGGTCAGCTCCCCTGCGTCCATGACGAGCCCGTAGCGCGACTCGAGCAGGGAGTACAGGGATCGTCCGGTCAGGTCGTAGGTGTCGAGATCGGGCGCGAGCGCGACCGGGATGTGGGCGCGTTCGATGCTCAGCGGTTCCCCGTCCGCCGTGCGCAGCCGCTCGATGAAGTGAACGGCGTCTCCCGGCTGGATGCCGAGCTGCCGTGCGAGGTGGGCACTGGCCCGGACCACCCGCCGGTCCAGGTCGCGGGAGCCGGGCTCCACGCCGCGCGCCCGCATGTCGTCGGTGAAGGAGGTGAGTTGAAGCGCCAGCTCGATCTTCGGCCGGGCGACGAAGGTGCCCTTGCCCGGCACCCGGTGCAACCGGCCCTCGGAGACGAGGTGGTCGACGGCCTGCCGTACCGTCATACGGGACAGGTCGTAACGCTGGCTCAGGTCACGTTCGGAGGGGATGGCGGCGCCGATCGGCAGCTCGTTGCTCTCGATGAGGTCGAGCAGGATCTCCCGTAGCTGGAAATACTTGGGCACCGGGCTGTCCGGATCGATCTGGGCCACTGATCCCTCCTCTCTCACTCTGGATGGTTTGGGTAAGTTAAGGTCCTTACTGGTCTAGTCCGGACTAGACCACAGCCGGGAAATGTGTGTCAATGTATGGGCCGACGACGGATCGATAACGGACAAATCTCGCCAAGCAAGGGGTGATCATCGATGACGACCAGGATGCGTGGCGAGATCGCCGAGCAGCCCGCGGCGATCAGGGCGACACTGGACGCCCTCCTCCCGCGGACGGGCGACGTGGAGGCGGTCGCGCGCGACACTCGCCACCTGTTGTTCGTCGCCCGGGGCACCTCGGACAACGCGGCGGTCTACGGCCGCTACCTGATCGAGTCGCGCGCGGGCCGGATGGCCGCGATGGGCGCGCCCTCGGTGGCCACCACCTACCGCCGCAAGCTCGACCTCGACGGGGTGCTGGCCGTGGGCCTGTCCCAGTCCGGCCGTACGGAGGAGATCGTCGAGACCCTCCAGTGGGCGAAGGACTGCGGCGCGAAGACCGTCGCGATCACCAACGGCGGCGAGGAGTCGCCGCTGGCCAGGGCCGCCGACCTCGCGCTGTGCACGCTCGCCGGCGAGGAGAAGGCCGTGCCGGCCACGAAGACCTACACGACCCAGCTCGCCGCGCTGGCCGTGCTCGCGATCGGCCTCGGCGCCGACGTGGACCCCGACGACCTGCGCAGGGTGCCGGACGCGGTGGAGAAGCTGATCTCCGACCCCGGTGACCTGGACGCCGTGGTCGAGGGCCTGGCCGACAAGCCCGGCGTCGTCGTCTCCGGCCGCGGGCTGGCGTTCTCGACCGCGCTGGAACTGGCGCTCAAGCTCAAGGAGGCCTGCTACCTGCACGCCATGGGCCTGTCGTACGCCGACCTGCTGCACGGCCCGATCGCGGTCGTGGACGCCGAGACCCCGGCGATCCTGGTGGCGGCGGGGCAGGGCCCGACATTGGCGGGCACGGTCGCGCTGGCCGAGCGGGTCACCGGCGCGGGCGCCGCCGCCTTCGGCGTCGGCGGCGGCGAAGGGCTCGCCGCCGCCTCGACCGCCGCACTGAACGGTCCGGACCTGCCCGAGTGGGTGGCGCCGTTGGGACTCATCGTCCCGGGGCAGTTGCTCACCGAAGCGCTCGCGCGCAGGCTCGGAATCGACCCCGATTCCCCCCGCGGTCTGAAGAAGGTCACGCAGACCGACTGAACAACAGGAGGATCCCCCATGGCTGCAGACGCCGAGGCGATCATCGCCGGGCTCGGTGGCGCCGACAACATCATCGAGGTGGAGCCGTGCATCACCCGGCTGCGCACCGAGGTGCACGACGCCTCCAAGGTGGACCAGGCCGCGCTCAAGGCGGCGGGCGCCCACGGAGTGATGGCGGCGGGCAACGTCGTCCAGGTCGTGGTGGGCCCGGAGGCCGACACCATCGCCAGCGACATCGAGGACATCATCGGTTGACCCGGAGGTCACCGCGGGTCCGCCGGGCTCCGGCGGACCGTTGCGTGACGCCTGCCGGGTCCCAGGGAAGGGCGCTTCATTGACGACTGTTCTCGCTCCGGTCGCGGGGGCGGCCATCGGCCTGGCCGCCGTGCCTGATCCGGTGTTCTCCCAGGCGATGGTCGGTCCGGGGACCGCGATCGACCCCGTACGGGAGCCCGCCGAGGCCGTGGCCCCGATCAGCGGCACGATCGTCAAGCTCCACCCGCACGCGTACGTCGTGGTGGGGGACGACGGCAGGGGCGTGCTGGTGCATCTCGGCATCGACACCGTGCAACTCAAGGGTGAGGGCTTCCGCCTGCTCGCCGCCGAGGGGGACCGCGTCGGCGCGGGGCAGCCCGTCGTGGCCTGGGACCCCGCGGCGATCGAGGCCGGCGGCCGCTCGCCGGTCTGCCCGGTGGTGGCGCTCGACGCGCCGGCGGACGCGGTGGGCAGGGTCGCAGAGGGCGGCGTGGACGCGGGCGACGCGCTGTTCGAGTGGGCGTGAGGCGCCGGTGATGGAGGCGGCGCTCTTCGACCTCGACGGCACGCTGGTCAACACGGAGATCCGCAGCCTGGCCCTGTGGCGGATGTTCCTGGACGGCCATGGGATCGCCTACAACGAGACGCTGCTCCGGGGCCTGATGGGCCGTCGCGGGGTGGACGTCCTGCCCGAGGTGCTGCCCGGGATGGATCCGGAGGCGGCGATGGAGGAGATCCGCTCCTACTACGACCATCCGGACCTGCCCGGCATCGTGCCGGTCCCGGGGGCGGCGGAGCTGGTGTCCCGGGTCGCGGAACTGGGGGACTCGCTGGCCCTGGTCACGTCCGCCCAGCGATGGTGGGCCGTGGAGCGCCTCACCGAGATCGGCGTCCTCGAGGTGGTACGGACCATCGTCTCCGCCGAGGACGTGGCCGTGGGCAAGCCCGATCCGTCCGGGTATCTCCTCGCGGCCGACCTGCTCGGGGTGGACCCGGCGAAGTGTGTGGTGTTCGAGGACTCGCTCGCCGGAATCGCGGCGGCCCGGGCCGCGGGCATGAGCTGCGTCGCGGTCGCCACCACCCATCATCCCGATGAGCTCTCACACGCGGATCTGGTAATACCGGATATGTCGGGCCTTGAATGGCCCTTGACGGAACTACCGGCGGTCTAGACCGCCCAGGGAGGAAGAAACGTGGCCGAACGCACAGTCAGCGTCACCTCGGAGGTCGGTCTGCACGCCCGGCCGGCGGCGATGTTCGTACAGACCGCGGCGAAGGCGCCCTACGACGTCACCGTCGCGAAGGCGGGCGGCACGCCGGTGAACGCCAAGAGCATCCTGTCGGTGCTCGCGCTCGACGTACGGCAGGGGGAGTCGATCGTCATCAGCGCGGACGGCGACGGCGCGGAAGGGCTGCTCGACGAGCTCGCCCAGATCGCCGCGGCCTCCTGACGCCGGTGGACGGACAGCGGAAGACGGCTGGGACGGGGGTCAGCCCCGGAGTCGGGTACGGCCCGGCCCATGTGCTCGCCGGTGAGATCCCCGAGCCCGACAAGGACGCGCGCCACGACGGCGACGCCGCCGCGGAACGGGCCCGCGCCGCGCGGGCGGTCGAGGAAGTGGCCGCCGACCTGGAGGCGCGGGGCGCCAGGGCGGGCGGCGACGCCCAGGAGGTGCTGGGCGCGCAGGCGTTGATGGCCCGCGACCCGAGCCTCGCCATGAAGGTCGGCGAGCTCATCGACCGGGGCGTGGCCGCCCCGCGCGCCGTCTTCGACGCGTTCGGGGGGTATCGGGACCTGCTCGCGGCGGCTGGCGGCTACCTGGCGGAGCGCGTGGCCGACCTCGACGACATCCGCGACCGGGTGATCGCCGTGCTCACCGGCCTGCCCATGCCCGGGGTGCCGGCCGGGGCCGCCGAGCCGTTCGTGCTCGTCGCCAAGGACCTCGCCCCGGCCGACACCGCGCTGCTGTCGAAGGACGTGGTCGCCGCGTTCGTCACCGAGCGGGGCGGGCCGACCAGCCACACGGCGATCCTCGCCCGGTCGATGGGAGTGCCCGCCGTCGTGGGCTGCGCCGGCGCGACCGACATCGCCCCCGGCACCCCCGTGCTCGTCGACGGCGCGTCAGGCCAGGTGCTGCTCGCGCCCGACCCGGCCCGCGTGGCCGAGGCGCGCGCCGCCGACGAGGCGCGGCGCGCGGCGCTGTCGGCGGCCACCGGCCCCGGCGCGACCGCCGATGGCCACCCCGTGCCCCTGCTCGCCAACATCGGCGGCCCCCGCGACCTGGACAGCGCGCTGGCCAACGGCGCCGAGGGCGTCGGCCTCTACCGCACCGAGTTCCTCTTCCTCGACCGCGAGACCCCGCCGTCGGGAAGCGAGCAGGAGGAGGCCTACCGGAGGGTGTTCGAGGCGTTCCCGCACGGCCGCGTGGTGGTGCGCACGCTCGACTCCGGCGCCGACAAGCCGCTGGCGTTCCTGCCGCCCCCGGAAGAGGAGCCGAACCCGGCGCTCGGCGAGCGCGGCCTGCGCGTGTTCCGCCGGTATCCGGAGATCATGACCGCCCAGCTGAACGCGCTGGCCGGGGCCGCGGCGGGCGTCTCCGCCGAGGTCCAGGTGATGGCGCCGATGGTCGCCACCGTGGAGGAGGCCGAGTGGTTCGCGGCGGCCTGCCGTACGGCGGGGCTCGGCGTCGCGGGCATCATGATCGAGGTGCCGTCGGCGGCGCTGCGGGCTGCGGACCTCATCGGGGTCGTCGACTTCTTCTCGATCGGGACCAACGACCTCACGCAGTACGCGCTCGCGGCCGACCGCCAGGTCAGCGCCGTCGCCGGGCTGCAGGACCCGTGGCATCCGGCCGTACTCGACCTGGTCGCGACGGCGGCCTCCGCGGCCTCGGCGGCGGGCAAGGGCTGCGGGGTCTGCGGCGAGGCCGCGGCCGATCCCGCGCTCGCCTGCGTGCTCGTCGGCATGGGGGTCACCTCGCTGTCCATGGGCGCGTCGGCGCTGCCCTGGGTGCGCGCGGCTCTGGCGCGTCACACGCTCGCGCAGTGCCGTGCCGCCGCCGTCGCGGCGCGCTCGGCCACCTCGGCGGGGGCCGCCAAGGCCGCCGCCCGGGTGGAGTTGCCGGGGCTGGACGCGCTCGGGCTCTGACCCCCGGCATGCCGGTTCGAGGCCCGGTCGCCCCCGCGGCACGGATACGGTAAAGAACGTGCCACGGATCAGACATGGCGTCGTCATGCTCGCCCTTCTCGCGGCCGGGTGCTCGTCCGTGAGCCCCGCGGCCGTGTCACCGGTGTCGTCGTCAGCGTCGTCGTCCGCGCCGGCGGCGTCTCCGTCCGGGGCCGGCTCGCCGTCGCCCACGGCCCGGCCTTCCGGCGGCCGGGCCGAACGGACGCTCGCGGCGATGAGCCTGCGGGACAAGGTCGCGCAGTTGTTCACCATCGTGATCTGGGGCCCGAAGGCCGGGGCGGCGAGCAAGGAGAACACGGCGCGGTACGGCGTGGCCACGCCGGCGCAGGTGGTGGAGAGGTTCCGCCCTGGCGGGGTGATCCTGTTCGACTGGGCGGGCAACGTCTCCGGCGCGGACCAGGTCGCCGCGCTCACCACGGGCCTGCGCGAGGCGGCGGTCAGGTCGGGCGGGGCGCCGCTGATGATCGGCGTGGACCAGGAGAACGGCATCGTCTCCCGGCTCAAGCCGATCATCACCAAGCTTCCCGGCGCGTCGCAGATCGGCGCCACAGGCAAGACGGCGTACGCGCGCGACGTCGCCAGGGTGACCGGTGAGGAACTGCGCGACCTCGGCATCTCGCTCGACTTCGCGCCGGTCGCCGACGTCAACGTCAACCCCCGCAACCCCGTCATCGGCCCCCGCGCGTACGGCTCCGACCCGAAGAAGGTGGCCGCGATGGTCGGGGCGGCCGTCGACGGCTTTCACGCGGCGGGCGTGGCATCGGTCGCCAAGCACTTCCCCGGCCACGGGGACACCTCGACCGACAGCCACACGGGCCTGCCGGTCATCACGCACTCGAAGAAGCAGTGGCGGACGCTGGACGCGCCGCCGTTCCGCGCGGCCATCGAGCACGGCGTCGACGCGATCATGTCGGCGCACGTGGTGATGCCGAAGCTGGACCCCTCGGGCGACCCCGCGACGCTGTCCCGGCGCCTTCTCACCGGCCTGCTGCGCGAGGAACTCGGTTTCGACGGAGTGATCAGCACCGACGCGCTCGACATGGCCGGGGTGCGGGAGAAGTACGGCGACGCCGAGGTCGCCGTACGGGCCGTCCTCGCCGGCGCCGACATCCTCCTCATGCCGCCGAACCTGCCCAAGGCGTACGACGCCGTACTGGCCGCGGTGAAGTCGGGACGGATCTCCGAGCGCAGGCTCGACGAGTCGGTGCTGCGGATCCTGCGGCTCAAGGACAGACGCGGGCTCTTCGGCCCGATCCGGACCGACCCCGGCGCGTTGCGGTCCGCCGCGCACCTCAAGGTCGCGGAACGCGTCTTCGCGGCCGCAGAATGAGCGGGCGGGCGGACCGGGCGGCCTAGTATTTGAGGCACGTCGGCTGGGAGGCGCAGTGCTCAAGGGTGTGCTGATCGACTGGGGCGGGGTTCTGACGACGAGCCTCGCCGAGTCCATCGCGGAGTGGATCGAGGCGGACCGCATCGACCCCCGGCACTACCGGGAGGTGATGCGCGCCCTGGTCGCGCAGGCGTACCGGGCGGGTGCCGAGCCCGGCGCGGAGAACCCGATCCACGCGCTGGAGCGGGGCGAGATCCCGGTCCTCGAGTTCGAGCGCGACCTCGCGGCCCGGCTGGTCACCCTCGACGGCGGGCCGCCTGAGGCCGACGGCCTGCTGGTCCGGATGTTCGCCGGGTTCCGGCCGGTCGAGGAGATGAACGAGATGCTGCGCCTGGCCCGCGCGGCCGGTCACAGCACCTGTCTGGTGTCCAACTCGTGGGGCGACCACTACACGCGTGAGGGCTGGGAGGCCGTCTTCGACGCGGTCGTCATCTCGGGCGAGGTCGGCATGCGCAAGCCCGAGGAGCGGATCTTCCGGCACGCGCTCGGCCTGCTGGGGCTGGAGCCGGGGCAGTGCGTGTTCGTCGACGACATCGAGGCGAACATCGTGGCGGCCCGCGCGATCGGCCTGGTCGGCGTCCACCACAACGAGCCCGCGGCGACCATCGCCGAGCTGGAGCGCCTGTTCGGCCTGCCGCTGCGCGAGACCGGCACCGCCCGTCTGTAGCTTCGCCCGTCCGCATCTTCACACCGAGATCTTCACGAGGAACGCATGCGTGTGTATCTGCCGTCCACGATTCCCGCCCTGGCGCGAGTCGTCGCCGCGGGAGAGCTGGGACCGGCCCCGCTGACCGGATTCGCGGTCACCCCCGCGTTGATCGAGTGGTACGTCTCGGGGGACACCGAGGAGCTGGAGTACGTCGCGCTGACCGAGGCGGCCAGGGCCTCCCTGCGCATGCTGGCGGCCGACCGTACGGACGGCGTCGAGGTGGCCGCGCGGCGGGTGGTGATCGCGGCCGAGGTGCCCGACGAGAGCGTGAAGACCGGCGCCGAGCTGGAGGAGCGGGCCCGGGTGCGGGTGCTGGAGCCGGTCCCGCTGCGGCTGGTCGCCTCGGTGCACGTGGACGACACCGGCGCGCGGTCCGACGTGGAGGCGGCGATCGCGGCGCTGCCGGCGGCCGACCGCGGGGACGACGACGCGCGGTTCGTCGTGGACGGCGCGGAGGACCACGAACTGCTGTGGTACGCCACTCAGGAGATCCCGGATCTGCTCACCTGACCCTTGGCGTTCATGGAAATGTCACACCCGGCGTCTAAGCTGGGAGACACGATGACACACATTGTTTGGGACTGGAACGGGACCCTCTTCCACGACATCGACGCCGTCGTCGGCGCCACCAACGAGCTCTTCCAGGAGTACGGCCTCGGACCGTACGACGCGGACGGCTTCCGTGAGGTGTACACCCGCCCCATCTGGGTGGCGTACGAGCGCATGCTCGGCCGGCCGCTCAGGGAGGGCGAATGGGAGATGCTCGACGCGGGCTTCCACGACCACTACCACCGGCTGATGGACGCGTGCAGCCTCGCGGAGGGCGCGCTGTCGAGCCTGCGCGCTTGGGAGGAGGCGGGCCGCTCGCAGTCGCTGCTGTCCATGTGGGGCCACGAGAGGCTGGTCCGCAAGACCGGCGAGTTCGGCATCGACGGGCACTTCACCCGTATCGACGGCTCGCGCTCGGCGACCGGTGGCCACAAGGCCGAGCACATGGTCGAGCACCTGCGCGCGCTCGGTATCGACTCGGCGAAGGTCGTCGTCATCGGTGACAGCGTGGACGACGCGCACGCGGCCATGCACGTCGGCGCCCGCGCGATCCTCTACACCGGCGGCATGACCAGACGGTCGGAGCTGGAAGGCGTCGGGGTGCCCGTGGTGGACTCACTCGCCAACGCCCTCGACCTCGTCTAACCCCCCCACCCCCCCGGGCCGTGATCTTGTAGTTTGTCGCAGACACCCGGCCTGAGCTGGGCAGCTCTCTTTCGTGATCATGCACTGTCGCGCCCTTGTGTGCCGTTGAGCTGCGGCTACGTCCTCCGTGATCATGCAATAGCGTGATCACGGACCGTGCATGTCCTGCTCGGCGGCCGCTCTGGCGAGGTCAGTGCAAGATCACAGAGTGTGGAGGGGCAGGTGGGCGGCCCTACGTGCGACAAACTGCAAGATCACGAACGGGATGTGGCCAGGTCGCCATACCCCGCTGCGACAAACTACAAGATCACGGCCGAAGGGGTCGTACGCTGGGGGCGATTCTTAACGCACCCCCACGGAGGCCGCGATCAACCGCCTCGTTCTCTGGAACGTCGACCTCACGCTCGTCGACGTCGCCATCGTCACCCGTGACGCCTACGCGGACGCGTTCCGGCTGGTGACAGGGCGGCCGCTGGTGAAGCTCGCACCGGCGCACGGCCGCCCCGACTCGGAGATCATCTTCGAGACCCTGGCCGTCAACGGCATCGCCGTCGAGGACTACCACCTGCCGAGGTTCATCGACGCGCTGGCCGTCAGCTTCGCCGAGCGGCGCGGCAGGCTGGCCAAGGACGGCCGTGCGCTGCCCGGAGCCAAGGACGCGCTCAAGGCCGTCTCCCGCCTCGACGGCGTGGTGCAGTCGGTGCTCACCGGCACCATCAAGAGCAACGCCGTGCACAAGCTCAAGGCGTTCGGGCTGGACAAGTGGATCGACGTCGAGGTGGGCGGGTACGGCGAGGAGGTCTATCCGAAGGCCACCCTGCTGCAGGTGGCCCAGGGCCGGGCCAAGGCCAGGTACGGCGTCCCCTTCACGGCCGGCAACACCGTGCTCGTCGGCGACTCCACCCGCGACGTCCAGGCAGCGAAGATCGGTGGCGCGGCCATGATCGCGGTGGCGTCGGGCCGGTCCACCGCCGCCGAGTTGCACGAGGCGGGCGCCGACATCGTGCTGCCCGGCCTGTCCAACCCGTCGGAGGTCGTCGCCGCCATAGCCCGCCTCACCACCCCGGCCGACCGTACGGCCCACTGAACGGCTCACTGAACGGCCCACTGAACGGCCCGCTGACCCCGGACTCGGCGGGGCGCCGGCCGTACCGGGGCGCGGGCTGAACGTTTCAGCGCCGCGGCGTGGTTGCTTTCGGCCGCCGATCGACTCGCCGGTCGGGCGGGCGGCCGCGTTCGCCCAGGCCGGGGCGGCCGTCCGCGCGGCCCGCGATCGTTCACCGCACCGCCGGCCGCGTCTTACCCGGCGACCGCCGTACCGGGGGACCGATCGCTACCGCCTCCTCGGTCGCTTAATTTCAGAGCGCGCGTGCCGGTTGGCTCCTGCCCCCCGAAAGGACTCCTGATGAGACGAAGTCTCGCAACCGTCGCGGCCGCCGGGCTGGCCGCCGCGCTGGTCGCCGGTGGAGCCGCGATGACGACGACGCCGGCCACGGCCGCAGCCGGGTGCAAGGTGACCTATACGATCGTGAACCAATGGGGCGGCGGCTTCCAGGGCGACGTGGCCATCACCAATCTCGGCGACCCTGTCGACGGCTGGAAACTGGAGTTCGACTTCCCCGGCTCCGGCCAGAAGATCGGGTCCGGCTGGAACGCCACCTGGACGCAGTCCGGCACGCACGTGACCGCGACCAGCATGTCCTACAACGGCTCCATCGCCACCAACGCCACGGTCGGTGGCATGGGATTCACCGCGAGCCTCACCGGCGCCAACTCCGTGCCCACCACCTTCTGGCTCAACGGCTTCATGTGCAGCGGCCCCGCCCCCCTCAGCCCCTCACCGAGCCCGAGCCCCACACCTAGTCCCACGCCGAGCCCGAGTCCCACACCGAGTCCCACGCCGAGCCCGAGTCCCACGCCGAGCCCGACGCCGTCCGTCACGCCCACGCCGGGTACGCCGCTTCCCGGCGTCGGACCGTGCACGCCGGGCGCGACCTACCCCAACCCGCTGCCGTCGTCGTCGGTGACCGCCACCAAGATCCGGGACGGGTTCAACTTCCTCGAAGGCCCGGTCTGGGACGCCACCACCCAGACGCTGCTGCTGTCGCTCATGCGTGACGGCACCGGACAGGAAGGCGTACAGCCCGCGGACGTGCTGCGGTTCACCGAGCCGAACACCTTCGAGACCTTCATCTCCGGCTCCGGAAGCAACGGTCTGGCCCTCAGCCGCGACGGTGGCACGCTGCTGGCCGCGACGCACGACCAGCGCAGCGTCTCCTCCTTCCGCCTGCCCGACCGGACACGGGGCGTGGTCGCCTCCTCCTATCAGGGTCGCGTCTTCAACTCACCCAATGACCTCACCGTCGGCGCCGACGGCACCGTCTACTTCACCGACCCGGACTTCCAGCGCGCCAACCGGCCCGACCAGATGTCCGGCCGCACGGGCGTGTTCCGGGTCAAGAACGGTGTCGTCTCGCTGATCGACGACACCATCCGGGAGCCGAACGGCATCGTGCTCTCTCCCGACGGCAAGACGCTCTACGTCGGCGGCAACGGCACCGGCCGGATCTACAAGTGGCCCGTCAACGCCGACGGCAGCGTCGGCGCCCGCGCCGACTTCGCGTCCCTGAACGGCTCGGACGGCGCGACCATCGACTGCGCCGGCAACCTCTACCAGGCGTCCTTCAACGACGGCAAGGTCCACGTGTACGCGCCGTCGGGCGTTCAACTCGGCACCATCTCCGCCGGGCTCAACACCACCAACGTCGCCTTCGGGGGCCCCGACGGTCAGACGCTGTACATCACCTCGGGAACGCCCTCCCGCGGCGGGAACAGCGGCAACTTCGGTCTCTACCGCGTGCGGCTGAACGTCCCCGGCTGGCCGTACTGAGCGTCGTCACAGTGCGTTGAGGAGTCACAGTGCGTTGAGGAGTTACAGCGCCTTGAGGAGTCACAGCGCCTTGAGGAAGCGGGCCGCGACGGGGGCCGCCACCTGCGCTCCGGTGCCGCCGCCCTCGACCACTACGGCGAAGGCCAGGTCGCCCTTGTATCCGATGAACCACGAGTGCGTCGGAGGGTTCTGGCCATCCTCGGCCGAGCCGTACTCGGCCGTGCCGGTCTTGCCGGCCGCGCCAGCGGGGAAGGAGACGCCGCTCGCGGTGCCCTCGCTGACTACGGCGGGCATGAGGCGGCGCAGCGCGGACACGACCGCGGGCTCCAGCGCGCGCGGCGGCGTGCCGCCGTCCGGGACGAGTGAGGCCGGGACCAGCCGGGGCTGCCGCCAGGTGCCGGCGGCGATGGCCCCGGCGACGGCGGCCATGTTCAGCGGGCTGGCCAGGACGCGCCCCTGGCCGATGGCCGCGGACGCGAGGTCGGTGTCGTCATGCGGCGCGGGGAAGGCGGCGTCCACGGCGGGCACCCCGATCTTGATGCTGGCGCCGAAACCGAAGTCGGCGGCCACCTTGGACAGGCGATCGGCGCCGAGGCGCCGGACCGCCATGTCGCCGAACGTCGTGTTGCACGAGTGGGCGAAGGCGTCGACGAAGCGCAGCGTGCCGTAGTCGTGGAATTCGGCGTTGTGGAACGGGAAGCCGCCGATCGTCTTCTCGGCCGGGCACTCGACGGTCTGGCCGGGCGTGACGCCGCCGGCGACCAGCGCCGAGGCGGTCACGATCTTGAAAGTCGAGCCGGGCGGATACGTGCCGAGCAGGGCGCGGTTGTAGCCGCCCGGCTTGTTGACCACCGCGAGGATCTCGCCGGTGGACGGACGCAGCGCGACGAGCGAGGCGGGCTTGTCCACGCCCTCCAGGGCCCGCGCTCCCGCCTGGTGCACCCGCAGGTCGAGGGTGGTCGCCAGCGGCTTGCCGGGCTTCGACCCGCCCTCGGCCAGCGTGGCGACCTTCGTGTTCGTACGGGTGTCCACCAGGTCGGCCCGGGCGGACGCGGTGCCGGCCAGGCGGGAGGCGTACTGCTCGCGCAGCCCTTCGACGATCTGCTGCACGGAGCCGGGGGCGTCCGGCGTGTCGATGCGGGTGCCATCGGCGGCGGTGATGGGCGCGCGCTCGGCGGGCACGGTGGTGAGCTTGGCCCGGACACCGTCTCCCATCCGGGGGTGGATGGCCGTCGAGGTCCATGCCACCTTCCAGGCGCGGTCGCGCTCGACCAGGCGGAGCCTCCCGTCGTACGCGATGGGCAGCGGGCCGGTCAGCCGCGCCCGGAACCGCACCGTGTCGTCCTGGACGCTTGTGACCTGGAAGCGCTGCCCCGTGAGCTTCAGGTCGTCGTGGAAGCGTCGATAGGTGTTCTCGAAGCCGGCCGGCGGGTCGGCGGCGAGCGTGCGCATCGCCGCGTAGTCCGAACGTGACCAGGCCGCGAGGAAGTCCCGCGCGGTCTCCTCGGGCGATCCCTTCGTCCGCAGCGCCCACACAGTGACCCCTGCGGCCACCACCGGCACGAGCACCGCCGCCGTGACGTACGGCCAGCGCCTTCGCTCTCGCATGCGTCCCCCTTCGAGTCGAGTGCACGCCAAGAGCAGCAGATCGGCGGAAAGGATGTCCAATATGGATATCAACGTGCTTCATGTGCGGTTCGGATATGCTCCCAGCTCGTGGACCTGGTCCGGCATCTCGGCTACTTCCTGGTTGTGACGGAAGAGCTGCATTTCGGGAACGCGGCCGCGCGACTGGGGATGGCGCAGCCGCCGCTGAGCCAGCGCATCAGGCGGCTGGAGGAGGAGCTGGGCGTGCGCCTGTTCGAGCGGTCGAGCCGGCGGGTGGCGCTCACGGAGGCGGGACGGCTGCTGGTGCCCGAGGCCCGTGAGATCGTCGCCAGGGTCGAGCGGATGCGCGACCTTATGTCCGACCTCGCGCGCGGCGACGCGGCGGTCGTGCGGGCGGGCGTCCCCGCCGACCTGGGCGCGGCCGTGCTCGCCGCGCTCATCGCGGGGTTTCGAGAACGCCGCCCCGACGTACGGCTGTCGCTGACCGAGATGGGCACGGCCGCGCAGGTCGGCGCGTTGCTGGAGGGCAGGCTCGACGTCGGGCTGCTGCGCCATCCGGTCGCCGCGAACGGGCTCGCGTACGGGCCGGTGCTCGTCCGGCATCCGGGCGTCCTGCTGGCGGAGGACGACGAGCTGACCGCCTGGGCGACCGTGCACCTCGGCGACCTGGCCGGGCGGGACCTGGTGCTGTTTCCCCGGGACGCCGAGCCCGGCCTGTACGACGACACGCTGGCCTCGTGCCGCCGGGGCGGCTTCGTCCCCACCGAGATCGTCTGCACCGACCGCCTGGAGTTCGCCCTCGGCCTGGTCCTGTCCGGCACGGCCGTCGCGTTCGGCGCCCCCGCCGAGGTGCCGGGCGTCGTGTGGCGACCTCTCGCAGGCACGCCCCTTGCCTGGCGCTGCTCCCCTGCCTGGCGGACGGAGCCGGGGCCGTACGTGCGAGACTTCACGACCGTGGCCGTACAGGTGCTGAAAGAGAGCGCCGGCATGGTGGACGAAGGCGTGCCGCCCGCGCCGCGGGTGACGCCGCGCCCGGCGACCGGGTTCCTCGCATGAAACCCGGCATCAGCCCTGGTGTGAACCCCGGTATGAATCCTGTGGAGCGCGTCTTCCGGTCCGCGGGCGTCACGGGGTGGCTGCACGCGGTCGACATCGACGACGGGCGCGAGGCGGGCCTGCGGGCCGACGAGCCGGTGGTGCTCGCGTCGGTCTTCAAGGTGCCACTGCTCCTGGAACTGCACCGACAGGCCGAGCGCGGGCTGTTCGACCTCACCGAACGTGTCGCCGTGCCGGCCACGGACCGTACGGGTGGGGGCACCGGGCTGGCGGCGATGCTGGACGACGCCACGCTGTCGCTGCGCGACCTGGCCTACCTGATGATGGCGGTGAGCGACAACACCGCGGCCGACGTGCTGCTCGCCCGGGTGGGCCGGGAGGCGGTCAACGCGCTGCTCGACGGCCTCGGGCTGACGGCGACGCGGGTGGTGCAGAACTGCCGCGAGATGCTCACCAGCCTGTGGGTGGACGCGGGCGTGGCGGACCAGTCGGCCGTGACCCAGGCGTGCACCGACCCCGAGGTGGTGGCGCGGCTGAGCGCGCTCGACCCGGCGGCGGGCAACCGGAGCACGCCACGCGAGATGACCCGGCTGCTGGCCATGATCTGGCGGGACGAGGCGGCGGGAGCGGCCTCCTGCGCGGCCATCCGCCGCCTCATGGCGCTGCAGGTGTGGCCGCACCGGCTGGCCTCGGGCTTCCCGTTCGACGACGTCGCGGTGAGCGGCAAGACGGGCACGCTGCCCACGCTGCGCAACGAGGTCGGGGTGGTCGAGTATCCCGACGGCGGGCGCTACGCCGTGGCCGTGTTCACCCGGTCGTTCGGCACCGCGCAGAATCAGCCGCGGGCCGACGCCGCGATCGGAGCCGCCGCCCGGATGGCGATAGATCAGCTCAGAGCCCAATAAACAGGCCTTTTCTCTGTGGGCCTGGAGGATGACACGCGGTTGTGGCGTGGCGAAGATGGGGGGCATGGTCGAGGAAGACGCTCTGCTCTGGGAACCCACGCCCGAGGTCGTGCAGGGGGCTCGGATCACCCGTTACATGGAACAGGTGGGCCGTCCCGGGGACTACGAGGACGTGTGGAAGTGGTCGGTCGAGTCTCCGGCCGACTTCTGGACGTCCATATGGGACTACTTCGGTGTGGTCGGTACGCGTGGTGACGGGCCCGTCATCCAGGGAACGATGCCGGACGCCGAATGGTTCAGCGGATCCGACCTGAACTACGCCGAGAACGCCCTGCGCGGCCACCCCGGCCGTACGGCGGTGATCTTCCGCAACGAACAGGGCAGCCGCTGGCAGTACTCGCTGGGCGAACTGCGCGAGGAGGTCGCGCGGGTCAGGGCCGGGCTCGTACGGCTGGGCGTCGGGCGTGGCGACCGGGTCGTGGCCTACGTCCCGAACATCCCCGAAGCCCTCATCGCCTTCCTGGCCACCGCCTCGCTGGGGGCGATCTGGTCCTCCTGCTCTCCCGACTTCGGCGCGGCAGGGGTGACCGACCGGTTCGCCCAGATCGAGCCGAAGGTGCTGATCGCGGTGGACGGCTACCGGTACGGCGGCAAGGCGTACGACCGGTCGGAGGTGGTGCGCGAGATCGCCGGGAAGCTGCCGGCGCTTGAGGCGACCGTCTGGATCCCCGTACTCGCCGCCGCCGCGCCCGACGACGGCCTGAGCTGGGACGACCTGCGCGCGCGGACCGCGCCGCTGGAGTTCGAGCGGGTGCCGTTCGGCCATCCGCTGTGGGTGCTTTACTCGTCGGGCACCACCGGCCTGCCCAAGCCCATCGTCCACGGGCACGGCGGGATCGTGCTGGAGCACCTCAAGTCGCTGTCCTTCCACCAGGACCTCGGCGAGGGCGACGTGTTCTTCTGGTACACCACCACCGGCTGGATGATGTGGAACTACCTCATCGGCGGCCTGCTGGTGGGGTCCACGATCCTGCTGTACGACGGCAGCGCGGCCCATCCCGACACGGGCGTGCTGTGGCGGCTGACCGCCGAGGAGGGCGTGACCTACTTCGGCACCGGCGCGCCGTACATCATGGCGTCGATGAAGGCGGGGCTGAAGCCGGAGGGGCTGGAGCGGCTGCGCGGGATCGGCTCGACGGGCTCGCCGCTGCCGCCCGAGGGGTTCGCCTGGGTCTACTCCGATGTGAAGCCCGACGTGCAACTCGGCTCGTTCTCCGGCGGCACCGACGTGTGCACCGGGTTCGTCGGCGCGGTGCCGCTGCTGCCGATCCGGGCCGGGGTCATCCCGTGCCGATGCCTCGGCGCGTCGGTCGAGTCCTTCGACCACTCGGGATCGCCGATCGTGGGCGAGGTGGGGGAGCTCGTCATCACCCGGCCGATGCCGTCCATGCCGGTCATGTTCTGGAACGACCCCTCGGGCGAGCGCTACCGGGAGTCGTACTTCGCCGACTATCCCGGCGTCTGGCGGCACGGCGACTGGATCAAGATCCTTCCCGGCGGCGGCTGCGTCATCTACGGGCGCTCCGACTCGACCCTAAACCGCGGCGGCGTACGCATGGGCACCAGCGAGTTCTACCGCGTCGTCGAGCGGTTCGACGAGATCGCGGACAGCCTCGTCATCGACACCGGGCAACTCGGCACGGAGGGCAGGTTGCTGCTGTTCGTCACACTCACCGGCGGCGCGTCCCTGTCGGACGAGCTGGTGTCCCGCATGCGCACGGCCCTGCGCACCGAGCTGTCGCCCCGGCACGTGCCCGACGAGATCCACGTCGTCCCCGGCATCCCGAGGACGTTGTCGGGCAAGAAGCTGGAGGTGCCCGTACGGAAGATCCTGCTCGGCACCCCGGTCGAGAAGGCCGCCAACCCCGACGCCATGGCCAACCCCGAGGTCCTCACCCACTTCGCGCCAAAGCAGTAGGACGGCGACGTGTATAAGTACACTTCTAAGAAGTCGGCTTCTTAGAAGTGCACTTATATGAAGGGCACGTGAAGCCTGTTCCGTCTGGTGCTCGTCGGATCCGCGGCTCGCGCTCCAGCTGAACGTCGCGTACGGCGAGGGAGGCGGTCAGGGGAGGAGGGCGTACGCCCGGACGGGGAAGGTGCCCATGCCGGACACGGCGACGGGCGCCGCGTGGAGGCGGAAGCCGGTCCGCGGCAGCCGGTCGAGCCCGCGCAGGTGCTCGATGATCGGGATGCCCGCGGTGAGCAGGCCGGTGTGGGCCGGGCGGAGGCCGTCGGCCATGTCGTCGATGTTGACGCTGTCGATGCCGACGACGGCCGGTCTCTGGTCGGCGAGCAGGGCGGTCGCGTCCGCCGTCAGGAAGGGATGGTCCGGGTCGCCGTAGGACGGACTGCCCCAGTGCCTGTCCCAGCCCGTGCGCAGCAGGACCGCGCGTCCCGTGACGTCGTGGCCCTCGAAGGCGTCGGCGCCGATGCCGCGCGCGGGGGAGCCGGAGACGTCGATCAGCAGGCCGGGGACGTCGACCAGCCGGGACAGGTCGACCTGGGCCAGGTCCGCGCCGTCCGCGAGGCGGTGGAAAGGCGTGTCGAGGTATGTGCCGGTGTTCGCCACCATGGTGATGCGGCCGATGTGGAACTCGGTGCCCGGCGCGTAGCTGCCGCGGGAGTCTTCGCGCGTCAGGTGGTCGCCGATCTCCGGCCCGGGCAGTCCCGGATAGGTGAGCATGCCGTGCCTGACCACATGACTGAGGTCGACGACGCGACCGCTCGGGAGAGACGCCACGTGGATCACCCTATGCGATCAGGCCGACGTCGCCAGGACACGTTCGTACGCCTCCTGGAGCAGCTGGGACGCGCGGGGGCGATCGGGGTCGGGCCGGGGGATGCCGAGGTGCGCCTCGCGCAGTTCGTCCATCAGGTTCTCCCACAGTGGCGGGCCGCCCTCCTCCAGCAACTGCGCCCGGATGGTCAGCTCCGGTGTCGTCGGACGGTGCCGCAGGCCCCACGAGCCGAGCGCGACCATGACGGGAACCGTCTGGATGCCGGCTTCGGTGAGGCTGTATGTCCCCCGTCGTCCCCGCCCGGCGTCCTCGTGGGTCAGCAGCCCTCCGGCGACGAGTGCCTTGAGGCGGCTGCTGAGGATGTTCGACGCGATCCCCTCCTCGGAGTTGGCGAGCAGGTCGCGGAAGTGCCTGCGCCCGCCGAAGATGACGTCCCTCAGCACGATGAGGCTCCACTGGTCGCCGAGCGCCTCAACCGCCGCGTTGATCGCACAGCCGGATCGCGGTTCAGCTCGCACGGCCACCTCCGAGTGATTGCGTTTCGCCACTACCTACTCTACGCTCAAGGCAAGTGATTGCAAGTTGCAATCACTGGTCGAGGGCGGGGAGAGCAGCCATGCCTCAGGTCAGAGTGCACAACTTCGCCGTCTCCCTGGACGGCTTCGCCACCGGCGAGGGTCAGACCCTCGAAGAGCCGTTCGGCCACGCGGGTGGACGGCTCCACGAGTGGTTCTTCGACACCAGGGTCTTCCTCGCCATGCAGGGGAAGACCGGCGGCAGCGCCGGGGCCGACGACGCCGTGGCCCGCACCTGGAACGAGGGCGTCGGCGCGGAGATCATGGGCCGCAACAAGTTCGGGCCGCAGCGGGGCCCGTGGGAGGACCACGAGTGGACCGGATGGTGGGGGCCGAACCCGCCGTTCCACACGCCGGTCTTCGTCCTGACCCATCACCCCAGGCCCTCGGTGGAGATGGAGGGCGGCACGACGTTCCACTTCGTCGACGCCACCCCTGAGGAGGTGCTGCGGCAGGCTCGCGAGGCCGCCGGCGATCTCGACGTGCGGATCGGCGGCGGGCCGAGCACGGTCCGCCAGTTCCTGGCCGCGGACCTGGTCGACCACATGCACGTCGCCGTCGTCCCGATCGTCCTGGGCCGCGGCGAACGCCTGTGGGACGGGCTCGAAGGGCTCGAGAAGCGCTTCGGGATCGAGTCCGTGACCACCCCGAGCGGCATCACCCACATGACCTTCACGCGACGGTAGACCCTGAAAGGCTGACGGACATGACCGAGAAAATCACTTCGAAGGACGGCACGACCCTCGCCGTCGACACGATCGGCCAGGGCGCGCCGGTGATCCTCGTCGGCGGCGCGTTCAACGACCGCTCCACGGTGGCCGGGCTCGGCGCCGAACTCGCTTCGGCGTTCACCGTCGTGACCTACGACCGGCGCGGCCGGGTGGCCAGCGACGACAAGAGCGACGACTACCGGGTCGCCAACGAGGTCGACGACCTGGCGGCGGTCATCGAGCACGTGGGCGGCCGGGCTTCGGCGTTCGGCCACTCCTCGGGCGCGATCCTCGTGCTGGAGGGGGCCATGCGCGGGCTGCCTATCGACCGGGTGGCCGTCTACGAGCCGCCGTACTGCGCGGACGAGAACCAGCCGAGGCCGGCGGCCGACGTCTACGACCGGCTCACGGCCCTGGTGGCCGCCGGTGACCGCGACGGCGCGGTGGAGTTGTTCCTCCACGAGGCGGTCGGGGTCCCGGCCGAGGCGATCGCCGGGATGAAGGCCGGGCCGGGGTGGGCGTTCCTGGCCGACAAGGCGCCCAGCCTGCCGTACGACGTGCTGCTCAGCACGCCCTGGCAGCTGATGCCGTTCGATCGGCTCGCCGCTGTCGGCGTGCCGGTGCTGGCGGTCTACGGCGACCAGACCGCGCCGAACCTGGCGGAGGGGACGAAGGCCGTCGCGGCGACCGTGCCCGGCGCCGAACTGCAGGTGATGCCCGGAGAGGACCACGGTGTGTTGCAGCGGCCGGCGGCGCTGGCGCAGCTCCTCACCAAGTTCCTCGGCTGACGCAGTCTGCCCGCATCGGAGGCTGGGAAATTGTCGGAGCGGGCGGATACCGTCGAAGCGGCATGCGAACCGACAGCGCGACCCCTCAGCTCATCGGCAGGGAGCATCCTGCCGCGATGCTGCGTGCCGAGATCGCGCGGGCGGTCGGCAGTCACGGCGGCCTGACGCTGGTCGCCGGTGAGGCCGGCATCGGCAAGACCACGCTTGTCACCAGCGCGGCCGAGGAGGCCAGGCGCCTGGGCGCACTGGTCCTCGGCGGAGCCTGCTGGGAGTCCGACAACGCCCCGGGCTACTGGCCGTGGGTGCAGGTCCTGCGGGGGATGCGGCGGTACGCCGCGCCGGAGGAGTGGGCGGCGGCCGAGGACGCCGGGGGCGCCGGCCTGGCCGCACTGCTCGGCGAGTCGCCCGGCGGTGACGCGGCCGAGGGCTTCCGGCTGTACGACGCGGTGACGAGCGCGCTGGTCGCGGTGTCGCAGAGCCGGCCCCTGGTGGTCGTGCTGGAAGACCTGCACTGGGCAGACACCGCGTCGCTCAGGCTGCTGGAGTTCGCGGCACAGCACACCTGGTTCGAGCGGGTGCTGCTGATGGGGACCTACCGCGACGTGGAGGTGGAGGCGGCGGACCATCCGCTGCGGCCCCTCGTGCTGCCGCTGGCGGCGCGGGCGACCACCGTGACCCTGACCGGGCTCGGACGTGACGAGGTCGGCGCGCTGATGGCCCGCGCGGCCGGCCGCGACCCGTCCGCCGACCTCGTCGCCGAGGTGCACCGGCGCACCGGCGGCAACCCGTTCTTCGTCGAGCAGACGGCGCGTCTGTGGGGCAGCGGCGGGTCCGTCACGGCGATCGCCCCGGGTGTCCGCGACACCCTGCTGCGGCGGCTGTCCCTGCTGCCCGCGCCGGTCGTGGACCTGCTCGTCACGGCCGCGGTGCTCGGCCGGGAGTTCCATCGTCAGGTGCTGGCCGCCGTCGCCGGGGCTCCCGTGCTCCACGTCGAACGGCTGCTCGACCAGGCGGTGGCCGCCCGGCTCGTCGTGGCGAAGGACGCGGCAGGCGGGGAGGTCTTCGCGTTCGCGCACGACCTGGTGCGCCAGACGCTCTACGAGTCCCTCGACGAGAAGACGGCACCCGTCAGGCACGCGGCCGTCGTCCACGCCGTCGACCGGTCCGCCGGCCTCGCCGATCATGTGCTTCCCGCCGACATGGCCAGGCACGTCCACCTCGCCGGCGACCATGTCGAGGCGGGCCGGGTGGTCGACCTGCTGCTGTCCGCGGCCCGCGACGCCGCCGTCCGTCTGGCCACCGAGGAGGCGCGAGGGCACTACCGCAGGGCGCTCGAACGCGCCGCCGTCGCCGGTGACCCACGCCGCCACGTCGTGATCGCACTCGAGCTCGCCCGTGAGCTCAACCACTGGGACGACCGCGACGGCGGGCAGCGTGTCTTCGAGGAGGCGGCGGCCGTCGCGCGACAGGCCGCGGACCCCGAGCTGACCGCCCGGGTGGCGCTGTCCCTCTACGCGGCCGACGGCGGTGACAGCGGCCCCCTGGGCGCGGCCCTGCTGCGGGAGGCGCACGGCGCGCTGGTGGGCGGCGGGCGGCCCTCCGACGGCGGGCTCTCTCTCGACCGTCTCGTGCGGGACCTGGCCATCCATGTCGCCGTGCTCGCCCGGCGAGGCGACGACGACGAGGCGCTGGCATTCAGTCTCTGGGCCTACCACGACACCATCTGGGGGCCGGGCACCGCACCGGAGAGGGCGGCGCTCACCGGTGAACTGCTGGCCCTGGCCCATCGCACGGGAGACGCGGAGATGGAGAGCATCGCCGCCGCGCTGCGCTGGGTGGCGCTGCTGGAGCAGGGCGACCCGGCCTATCTCGCGCAGTTCCGCGAGTTCGTCGCGCTCGGCGGACGCACCGACCTGCCACGCATCGACGTCGCGACGGTCAGCGACCGGAGCATCATCGCCGCCCTCATGGGCGACTTCGACGAAGCGGAGGCCCTGCTCGACGAGCTGACCGGGATCGCGGACGGGTACGACCAGTTCACGCACATGCTGCACCACCACCGCTGGGCGGTGCGGATGCTCCAGGGCCGCTACGACGACCTCGACGAGATCCACCGCGCGCTGCGCAGGAGCCGGCATCCCTGTCCCGGCCTGCTTGAGGCCATGACCGCGCTGAGCAGGGGAGACGGCGGCGCCGCGCTGCGCCACCTGCGCGACGTCACGGCGAGGGGCGAGCCGCGGCGGGCGATACAGCCCTTGTGGCTGCGGTTCCAGGCCATGGTCGCCGCCTGGTCGCGCGACCCCGAGCTGTGCGAGAAGGTCAGGGCCGAGCTCGACCCCTACCTCGGCAACTGGGCGGTCTCGATCTACGGCTGGGACATCGGCGGCCCGGTGGTCCTGCTGCGCGCTCTCGTCGACGCGGCGCAGGAGCGCTGGGACGACGCGGTCGACGGGTTCACCGCCGCGTGGCACTCCGCCGACCTGCTGCTGGCCCGCCCGTGGTCGGTCGAGGCGCGGGCCCATCTCGGCGAGGCGCTGCTGCGGCGGGGCCGTCCTGGCGACGCCGGGGAGGCCGGCAAGCTGCTGGACGACGTGGAGGGCGAAGCGGCTCGGCTCGGCATGCGGCACATCGTGGAGCGGGTCCGCCTGGCTCGCCTGCGGGAGCGCGCCGCCGTGCCCATGCCCGTGCCCGGCCGGCCGGGGGCCGAGTTCCGGCGGGACGGCGCGGTCTGGCGGCTGGGGTTCGGCGGCCACACCGTTCACCTGCCCGACGCCAAGGGGCTGCGCGACCTGCACTGCCTGCTGAGCCGTCCGGGCGCCGACCTGCCCGCCGTACGGCTGCTCGCCCCGGAGGGTGGGGATCTCGTGGTGGCCGCCCGGGGGATGGGCGGCGACGCGGTCCTCGACGAGGAGGCCAAGGCGCGATACCGGCGCAGGCTCGCCCTGCTGGACGAGGAGATCGACCGGGCGGCCGAGCGGGGAGACGACGACAGGGCGGCCGAGTTCGACGGCGAGCGGGCGGCCCTGCTGGCCGAGTTGCGCTCCGCGTCGGGGCTCGGCGGGCGCGACCGCCGCCTCGGCGACGAGGCCGAACGCGCCCGCAAGGCCGTCACCGCCCGCATCCGCGACGTGCTGCGCAAGCTCGACGGGCTCCACCCCGCGCTGGCCGCTCATCTACGCGCCTCCGTCTCCACCGGGGCGACCTGCCGATACCAGCCCGAGCACGAGCTCACGTGGCACCTGTGACAGCGCACCTGTGACAGCGCACCGGCGGGCGCGGCTTCGATGACGCACCTGTGACGCCGCCTTCGCGCGACACGGCGGCCCGCACGACGTTTCCCGCCCCGGGCCCGAGCCGCCCCCCGGGTGTCCCGCTCCGGCACGCGTCACCTCTCAACCTCTCAGCCGGTGCTGTAGAACGCCGGATATCCGGCGCAACTGGCCGTCTCCAGCCGCTTGGCGGACGAGATCTTGTCGTTGAACTTCCACTTCGACGAGCTGAGGTTGGGCACCGTCTCACCGGGACGGATGCAGTAGTGACGATCGCGGTACTGCTTGTCGTCGTACACCACCCACGCCATCCAGTCGTTGTTGGTCAGGGAGCTCGTCTTGTCGCTGAACCCGCCGAGGTCGGGGCTGGAGGTCGGCATGTACACCCTGTCGTAGGCGTCGCTCGACACGACCGTGTACATGACCCTGACCGAGCCCTCGTACCCCGCGTCCTCGTGCAGGACCAGGGTGTGCCATTGCTCGTCCACCGCGTGCGCGGGGGCCGCGGCTCCTGCGACGCCCAGCATCGCCGCGGCCGACACTACGGTCGCGAGCGTGAGACGCGTTCTGATTCGAGACACGATTCCTCCCAGGGGATCGCTGCTTGGGCTTTACGGGAGGAGCGTGCCGCACGCCGCTTGGACGCCACTTGGGCCGGCCTAGACGTCCACCGGCCTGCCGGATCGGATGCTTGCCCGCCGGGCGGTCCGGTGCCCAGGCCCGCCCGGCGGCGGACCCGGGCACCGGTCGCTTTTCGCGGGTGACCGGCGGAAGCGTCGTGTCCGGCAGGCGTGCCGGCGCTACTTGCGGTTGTAGAGGCGCATGGTCAGCGCGCCGAAGACCACGATCGACGCCGCGCCGCTGACCAGCACCCAGAAGATCTCGCCGGTGTCCGGGCTGCCCGCCATCAGCGAACGCACCGCGCTGACCAGGTGGGAGATGGGATTGACGCCGACGAACGCCTGCAGCCAGCCCGGCATGGTCTGCGGGTCGACGTAGACGTTGCTGAGGAAGGTGAGCGGGAACAGCACCAGCATGCTGATGCCCATCACCGACTTCTCGCTGCGCAGCAGCAGCCCGAACATCGTCCAGATCCACGAGAACGCGAACGAGAAGGCCACCAGCAACGCGATCGCGGCGAGCACGCCGGCGACGCCGCCCTGCGGGCGGAAGCCCAGCACCAGGCCGACCACGAGGATGACCGTCGACGCCATCGTGTAGCGGAACGCGTCGCCGAGCAGGTAGCCGACCATCGTGGACGGCCGCCAGATCGGCAGCGTACGGAAACGGTCGAAGACGCCCTTCTCGATGTCCTTGTTGACCTCGACCCCGGTGTACATAGTGATCATCACGACGCTCGTCACCATGATGCCCGGCAGCAGATACTGCAGATACTCCGTCGGCGACCCCGCCAGCGCACCGCCGAACAGGTAGGTGAACATCAGCGTCATCATGATCGGGAACGCGGTGACGTCGAAGAGCTGCTCGGGCACGTGCTTGATCTTCAGCATCGCCCGCCAGCCGAACGTCAGCGAGGCGGACAGGGCGCTGGGGCGCGGGGGACGCGCCCCGGGGGCGAGGACCGCGCCCAGCGTGTCGGCGGCGGGGACGAAGGCCGTGCCGCTCTCGGTGGTCGTGGCGCTCATGCCGCCTCCTCCTGCGTGTTCTGGTCGGTCGCCGGGTGGTTCGTGAGCGCGAGGAAGACCTCGTCGAGGCTGGGCTGGCCGAGGGAGAAGTCGTCGACGACGATGCCGGACGCGGCGAGCGCCGCGAGGGCGCGCGCGGCCCGCTCCGCACCGGCGTCCGCGTCCTCGCCGGGGACGCGCGTGGTCAGGGCCACGGGGTCGGCCTCAAGGTGGACCTGGGTGTTCAGCTCCCTGGCCAGCACGCGCTCGGCCTCCGGCCGCTGCGCGGCGTCGCGCAGCCGTACGTGCACCGATCCCGAGCCGACCGACGACTTGAGCTCGCCGGGGGTGCCCTCGGCGATGACCCTGCCGTGGTCGACGACCGCGATGCGCCCGGCCAGCCGGTCGGCCTCCTCCAGATACTGCGTGGTGAGCAGCACGGTGGTGCCGTGAGCGACCACGATCCTGATGATGTCCCACACCTGGTTGCGGCTGCGCGGGTCGAGCCCGGTCGTGGGCTCGTCCAGGAACAGCAGGTCGGGCGTGTTGAGGATGCTGGCCGCGATGTCCAGCCTCCTGCGCATGCCGCCCGAGTAGGTCTTGACCTGCCGGCCGGCGGCCTCGGTCAGCCCGAAGGCGTCCAGCAGCGCCATGGCCCTGTCCTTGGCCGCGGGCTTCTTGTGCCCCAGCAGCCTGCCGAGCAGGACCAGGTTCTCCATCCCGGTCATCTCCTCGTCCACTGAGGCGTACTGGCCCGTCAGGCTCACCCGGCCGCGTACGGCGTCGGCCTCGCGCAGCACGTCGTGACCGAACACCCTCGCCTCGCCGCCGTCCGGGCGCAGTAGGGTCGCCAGCATCTTGACGGCGGTGGTCTTCCCCGCTCCGTTGGGGCCGAGCACTCCGTAGACCGTGCCCGCGCGCACGGTGAGGTCGAGACCGTCCACAGCACGGTTCTCGCCGAATATCTTGACCAGGCCCGATGCCTCTATAGCCAGGTCCGTCGTCCGGTCCCGCATGATCTGTCGTCTCCTTAGGTCCGTTCACGGAAGAGGCGCCAGATCGACGGACAGGACCCGCTAGATCTGATCTAGCGGCCGGCCCAGGTCACCCCCGTGCCTGAGTCTTCCCGGCGACTCAGGCCGCGTACGACCAGAAGGCCGCCTGACGGCGGTCCTCCTGGAAGCGGGTGATGGCCAGGACGACCGCGACGGCCAGGGCGGCCGTGCCGATGGTCAGGACGTTGCCGACGATGTCGAAGACCGCGGCGTCCCGGATCTCCGGCAGTTCCTCGGCGTCCACGTACATGCGGCTCACCAGCCTGGTCACGAGGGTCATGACCACCCACGCCAGCCACCAGGCCCAGACGAGGCCGGAACGGCGCGCGGTCGCGAGGCTTCCGCTCTCCTCGACCGCGCCGGGCTTGGACGACGTCCAGATGTCGTCGACGATCTGCTTCGGGAACCAGAAGTTCACGATCGGCACGACCCACCCGAAGATCAGCCAGGGTGTGGCCCGCCGCTGCGGCCATGGGCAGAGGACCTCCGCGTTCGCCCGGGCCCGGAACAGCCAGACCAGGAACGCGACGGCGGTGGCGACGTAGACGACGGTCTCCACCAGCCCGGACGCGGCGTAGAGCACATCGTTGGTTTCGAGATCGCTGATCGGTACGGAGTTCGTGTCGGTCAGGAACCTGTCGACGAGCACGGCCCGCTGTGCGTCGATGACGGAGGCCATCAGGCACACCACGGAATCGGCGGCCAGCATCACGACGGCCGCCGTCCCCACACCCCGGATGGGTTGCAGGGGAGCGGGTGGTGGTGTGGGGTACACGAAGACTCCTCACAATATGCCGAGGATCATCGTGCGTTATGGCGCGGGACTCGTTCGTGCGCGTTTCTCACCTGGGACGGTTCCGTGACCAGGCCGGAATCGGGTAATTCGGAATATCGTTTCGGTATAGCTCGTAGGTGAATGTCCGATCAACGTCGGGCGGTCGGCTTGGCGCCGACTCGGCCGTGCCTCAGCATGACCGCGACCGTGACGCCCATGCCTGCCACGGTCGCGGCGCTGACCACGGCGCTCAGCTGAAACCCCGCGGCGAACGCTTCACGGGCGGTGCTGAGCAGCATGGCCCCGGGCAGGTCGGGAAGAACGCGACTCGCCGTCACAGCGCCGCCCAGGCTCTCCCTCGCGGCGGACACGGCCTCTGAGGGGAGGCCCGCCACGACAGCGCGGCTCATTTCGCTCCGGTACACCGCGGTGATGGCGCTGCCAAGGAGTGCGATGCCGAGTGCGCCGCCGAGTTGAGGCGCGGTCGAGGAGATCGCCGAGGCGGCGCCGGCCTGCTCGGGGGGTGCGTTACCGACGACCATGTCGGTGGCCAGAGCCATCATCGGACCGAGCCCAGCGGACACGACGACGGCCCCGGTGACCAGAAGGGCCAGGGCACTTGTCCCGGCCGTCATGCCCGCCTGGGCGACCACGACGAAGCCGACGGCGGCCAGGGCCAGTCCGGCCGCGATGACCGGTCCCGGGGCGATCCAGCGCACGATCCTGGAGGCCAGCGTCGATCCGACGATCGCCCCGATAGCCGAGGGCGCCGTCCACAGACCGGCCTCCAGCGGCGATAGCCCGCGCACCAACTGCAGATATTGCGCGAAGGCGTAGTTGAAGCCCCACAACACGAAGATGCCGAGCGCCAGCGTGGCCACGGCGGTGCTGAACGCCCGGTTCGCGAACAATCGCAGGTCGATCAGCGGGTGGCGCAACGCGCGCTGCCTCCGCAGGAAAACGACGGCGAACAGCAGCCCGGCTGTGACGGAGAGCACGGGCAGCCGGTCGGGACCGTCGGCGGCGATCTGCTTGAGACCGTAGACCGCCGGCAACACCGCGGCCAGCGACAGTGCGGCGCTGATCGGGTCCAACCGCCCTGCCCCCGCGTCGCGTCGCTCGGGCAGCAGGATCGGCCCCAGCGCCAGGAGCAGTGCCATCACCGGCACGCCGAGCAGGAAAACCGACCCCCACCAGAAGCGCTCCAGCAACCACCCGCCCACGAGAGGGCCGATCGCGGTGCCTCCGGACACGCTGGCGATGACGATCCCGACCGCGACGGTGCGTTGCCGGGGATCCCGGAACATGGCGACGGTCAGGGAGAGCACGGACGGCATCAACGTGGCGCCAGAGATTCCGAGTAGCGCGCGGACCGCGATGAGCGCGCCCGCGCTGGGAGCGTAGGCCGCGAGCACGGACGCGACGCCGTACGCGGCCGCGCCGATCAGCAGGAGGCGTCGGCGGCCGATCCGATCGCCCAGCGTACCCATGGTGATCAGCGATCCGGCGAGCAGGAACGCATAAACGTCCACGATCCACAGCTGCTCAGCGCTGTCGGTTGCCAGTGCTCTGCCGATGGCGGGCAGCGCCAGATGAGTCACGGTCAGTTCGAGGGAGGCGAGGAGAGCGGGGAGGGACAGAACGGCAAGCCCGATCCATTCCCGTCGCCCAGCGCGGCCGGTGGTGGGCGGGGCGGTGTCCGCAGGAGATCTCGTCACCCCTCAAGGGTGAAACCTCGACTATAGGCGAGGTCAAGCTCTAGCCTGAGAGGCGTGACAAAACCC
This sequence comes from Microbispora sp. H11081, assembly GCF_012999535.1. Classification (GTDB taxonomy): domain Bacteria; phylum Actinomycetota; class Actinomycetes; order Streptosporangiales; family Streptosporangiaceae; genus Microbispora. Next base: position 31,212 of record NZ_JABBWV010000010.1, on the reverse strand, counting down.
CCTTTCGATGCCAAGGAGCTCACTGTCGGGCAGCTCGCTGCCCGTGCCGGTGTCGCGGTGACCGCCTTGCACTTCTACGAAGAGAAGGGCTTGATCCGCAGCCGCAGGACTGCGGGAAACCAACGACGCTACTCCCGCGACACCCTGCGCAGGGTGGCCTTCATCCGGGTGGCGCAGCGAGTCGGCATTCCGCTGCGCATGGTAGGCGAGGCGCTGGCAGGACTTCCGGAGGAGCGCACACCGAACAGGGAAGACTGGACCCGCCTGTCCGCCTCATGGCGAGCCGAACTCGACACTCGCATCGAGCAGCTCACCCGCCTTCGCGACAAGCTGTCCGACTGCGTCGGCTGCGGATGCCTTTCCATCGATCGGTGCGCACTGCGCAACCCCGACGATCGTCTCGGAGACGAGGGCACCGGCCCGCGTCGTCTCTTGAGCCGTCGGCTGGCAGACGAAAGCCGCTTCCCGTCTCTCTGACCGAGCGCTGACAGGGGTGCCGCCTGACGGCGCCCGCGGGAAAAGCGCATGACCGGCGAGTGGTGCAGGGGAAAGAATGCCTCCCATGTCCCAGGCGATCCTGCGCACCGAACGCGTCGAACTCGTTCCGCTTTCCGACGAACACCTCGAACACGAGGTCGAGCTGGACGCCGATCCCGAGGTCATGCGCTATCTCGCCGGCCGTGCGCGTACCCGTGAGGAAGTGGAGGACTTGCACCGCAGGCGGCTCGCCGTCGCGGATCGCGTTCCCGGGCTGGGCTTCTGGGCCGGTTTCGTGGACGGGCGGTTCGTCGGCTGGTGGATCCTGGAGCCGCCCACGCGGGCCGACCAGGGCCAGATCGAGGGGCAGGCCGAGCTCGGCTACCGGCTCCTGCGGCGCTACTGGCGCCAGGGTCTGGCCAGTGAGGGAGCCCGCGAGCTCCTTCGCCACGGATTCGAAGATCTCGGACTGACCCGCGTCTTCGCCGAGACCATGGCGGTCAACACCGCCTCCCGCGCGACCATGACCTCGATCGGCATGCGGTACGTCCGTACGTTCCACCAGGACTGGGAGGAACCGCTCCCCGGCAGCGACCTCGGCGAGGTCGAGTACGCGATCACCCGCGAGCAGTGGGCAGCAAAGATGACCCGGATCTTGCGAACTGGTGGAAACAGTTGCATATCGGTGGATTACTGTCGCGCATCCGGACGCCCGAAGTGGAACGGTAGTAAACGTTAACATAAGTAGCAAAAAGGCATAAAAGGGACGCTCATTAGCTCTGGCTGGGCTTCGTCGGCCGCCGCTGGCGATGGCCGTGGGCGATGGGGCCAGTGCTACAGCCTGATTTCGTGATGTCGTAGCCGCCGTCGCCAGTGGTGGCTGCTGCGGGCGCGGGTCTGATGGTCGCGTCGGCGCGTTGACCAGGCCAACGTAGGCTGTCCAGCCCCAGTAGCGGCCGGTACGGTCCGACGCAGGGCCGGTGATCAGACGCAGCAGCAGGCCCGCCGCCTCGCCGGCACCGGTCGCCTGCCGACCAGGGTGGCGTCGGCACCGAGCGATCCCAGGAACGGCCCGGTGGTCGAACGGGCCCGGCCCTCTGCTCGTTCCTCAACCCGTCTCCCCCGGCGACAGCTGGCGATGCGGACCTCGGGCGGGTAGAGGCTGCGCAGGTAGAAACCAGCCGTCGTCGGTGCGTGAAACCCGCGCTGCAACGCAGGGAAGATCAGCATGACGATGCTCGCGCCCGGTTGCCCAATGAACGCGCCGACGCACACCGTCCACCGCAAACCACGGCGCATACCGGTGCTCCCGCACACACGCCGGAGCGAAGGTTCGGGCAACTCGACGCCCTGCTACCTCTTTTACCCGCTCGACTCTTGTAATAACGTCACAACACCATGATGAGACCAACTGGTCGTGCCCGGGATCGCCGCGCGGTGGCAGCCCTCCGGCATACGCACCGTGATCATCCCTGGACGTCCTCGACGGCGGACGGACCACAGTCCGCCGTCGTGCCGGAAATCGACCAGCGCCGCAACACGGCAGCCTGGCGGTCACTCCTTTCATCGCGGTCGGCCGAGTCGCCTTCGCCTGAGGTGGACGGTGGCGTACTCGCCGGTGCACTGGGCTCGCGCACGCCGTCTGGAGGTTGGTAGAGGAGCGGCCTGAGCCGCTGCCGATCGGGTCGTGGCGGGAGTGCGGCCGGCCCTGGTGGCGACACGAGCGCTGGGCGGCGTCGGGGGTCACCACGACCGGCGCTGAGGCGCGCCCTCATGCTGGGCACTCGTGTGGTGATGGGGTCTGACCTGGGGCTCTAACAGTTCGCACAGATTCGCAGAGAACCCTTGACAAGCATTTAAGTTGTAATAACGTCATAACACCATGATGAGAGGAGCGCGCATGCGGTACGGGATTGTCGGATGCGGTCGGATCCACCGTAACCACGCCCAGGCGGCGCTGGCGGCTGATGGAGTCGAGCTTGTCGGCGTTTCCGACGTGGACGAGGAGCGGGCGGCGGCGTCGGGCCGGGAGTGGAATGTCCCCTTCTACACCGACTACCGGGAGATGTTCGCGGCTGGAGTGGACGCCGTCGGCGTCTGCCTGCCGCACCACCTCCACGAGGAAGTATGCGTGGCCGCGGCGCAGGCAGGGGTGCATGTCTTCTGCGAGAAGCCGCTCGCCACCTCCGTCGAGGAATGTGACCGGATCATCGAGGCGTGCGACGACAACGGCGTGAAGCTGGCTGTCGTCTTCCAGCACAGGTTCAACGACAACGCCCAGGCACTGCGCAGGCTCCTCGACTCGGGACGGCTGGGCCGCCCGGTGCTCGGCACGGCACTCTTCCAGTACTACAAGAACCCTGAGGACACGAGCTACTTCGCCGGCAGCGGCTGGCGCGGAACCTGGGAGCGCGAGGGTGGCGGCGTCCTCAACACCCACGCCGTTCACGCCCTGGACCTGCTCTGCTGGTTCCTGGGCGAGGTGAAGGAGACCCGGGGCGCGATCGCCACGCTCACCCATTCCACCGAGGTCGAGGACACCGCGGGCGGAGTGCTCCGCTTCGAGAGCGGAGCACTCGCGACGATCGCGGCGTCGATGTCCGTCGGCCTGAAGTTCGAGTCGCGGATCACCATCTCGGGCACGAAGGGCGTCGCGGTCCTCACCGACTCGCGCCGGCTGGACGTCGAGTATCTCAACGGGAGCCGAGAGACCCACGTCTTCGACGAGCCTTTGGACGATCCGTCCTTCCAGACCAATCTCGCGTACGGGCGCGGCCACATAGCGCAGCTCGCCGACTTCGCCGACGCGATCGCGCACGACCGGGCTCCGATGTCCGACGGACGATCGGCCCGGCATGTCCTCGGCGTCGTCAAGTCGTTCTACGCGAGCGCCCGCAACTGACCCCTCCTCAAACCACCCCCCCGAAATAACGAGGAACCATGTACGTAGAGGACCCCCGTCCCCGTCCGTTCCCGGCGCGCCGCGCCGCTACGATCGCTGTTTCGCTCGCCGTCGCGGCCGGGCTGGTGGCCTGCTCACCGCAGAAGCCGTCCGACGACGCCGCCGCCAACTCCGGCGCATCCAAGACCGTCATCGACAAGTACCTGCTTCCGCCTGCCGACGCCGTCGCGTTCGACAGCAAGCCGGGGCCGGTCGAGAAGGGCCCCATCACCGGCGCGCCGCTGTCCCTGCCGTACAAGGAGGTGCTGCCGCTCCCCGACGGACCGATCGGCGACCCGAACAAGACCTACACCTTCTGCTTCTCGCAGGCGCTGATCCGGCACCCGTGGTCCGTCGCGCAGAAGGAAAGCGTCATGCTGGAGGCGGCGCGGCACCCGAATGTCAAGGTCATCTACTACAACACCGACAACGACGCGCTGAAGCAGGTGCAGGACATCGACACCTGCATGGCGCAGAAGGCGGACGCGATCCTGGTGTGGCCGCACTCCGTCGGCCCGCTGACCCCGGAGATCGAGAAGGCCAAGAAGGCCGGCTTCACCGTCGTCGGCATGGAGCGCACGGTGGCCACGGATCAGTACGACACCTGGATCTACCTGGACTACAAGACGGCCACCCAGCAGCTCGCGGAGACCGCGGGCAAGCTGCTGGGCGGCAAGGGCGTCGTCGCCGAGACGTCCGGCGCCATCGGGTCCTCGGCCCAGATCCTCCGGCACGAGGGGTTCGTCTCGGTCATGGGCCAGCAGTTCCCCAACATCAAGGTCGTGACGACGCCGCCCACCGACTACAGCCGGGCCCAGGGCTACAAGGTGGCACTCGACTTCCTGCAGTCCCCCGACGGCAAGAACATCGACGCGTGGTACGTCCACTCCGGTGAGATCGCGGTCGGCATCCACAAGGCCATGCAGGAGCTCGGCCGGACCGGAATCCCGATCCTCACGATCGACGGCTCCAAGCCCGAGGTGCAGAACGTCAAGGATGGCAACTTCAAGGCCGTCGCTCCCTGGACCCCCCTCCACGGTGACATCGCCTTCCGCGCGGCCGCCTACCACCTCCTCGGCAAGGAGGTCCAGAAGAACATCGTGTTGTCCCAGCCGGAGCTGATCACGTCGGAGAACGCGGACGACCAACTCGACAGGGCCTGGGGCCAGCTCGAGAACAAGTAGCCGGCTACGGCGGGGCAGATCCGAGGTGATGGTCAGATGGCTGGAGACGCGATGACTCCGATGACTCCTGGGACTCCGAAGCGGGAGCGCGAGGAATCGATCGGATCGGGAGAGAGGGGTACGGTGAGACCGCCCCTGCTCTCTCTTCGCGGGATCACGAAGTCGTTCACCGGAGTGACCGCACTGTCCCAGGTGGGCCTCGACGTCCACGCGGGAACGGTGCACGCGCTGGTGGGTGAGAACGGCGCCGGCAAGTCGACCCTCATGAAGGTCATGGCCGGCGTCCTCCAGCCGGACTCGGGAACGATCGCGGTCGACGGCGCCGCCATACGGTTCCACGGCCCCGCGGACGCCCGGCGCCGGGGGATCAGCCTGGTGCCGCAGGAGCTGTCGCTCATGCCGCATCTTTCGGTGGCGGAGAACATCTACCTCGGCTGCCTGCCCCGGCGGGCCGGGCTCGTCGACCGGCGTGCCCTGCTGCGCGGGGCGGGGGAGCTGCTCGAACGGCTCGGCGCGCGGGTGTCCCCTGCCTCGCTCCTCGGCGAGCACGGGCCGGCCGTTCAGCAGCTTGTCATGATCGCACGTGGGATCGTCCTGGACGGCAAGGTCTACATCCTGGACGAGCCCACCGCGGCGCTGACGGACCCGGAGATCGAGCGCCTGTTCGCCGTGCTGCGAGAGCTGCAGTCGACCGGAGCCGCGCTGGTGTACGTGAGCCACCGGCTGAACGAGATCACCGGGCTGGCTGACGAGGTCACCGTGCTGCGGGACGGCCACGTCGTGCAGCACCGCTCGTCCTCCGGCGTGACTGAGGACGAGCTTGTGCGGGCCATGGTCGGGCGCTCGGTGGAGCGGTTCTTCGACCGTCCAGGGGAACCCCGAACCGGCTCGGAGCCGGTCCTCACGGTCAGCGGCCTCACCCGGCGCGGCGTGTTCGAGGACGTCGGCTTCACGGTCGGCGCGGGAGAGGTCGTGGGGCTCGCCGGGCTGGTGGGGGCCGGGCGGACCGAGGTGGCGCGAGCACTGTTCGGGGCGGACCCGGTCGACGCGGGTGAGATCACCGTACGGGGCCGCCGGGTCCGCGTACGGACGCCACGGGACGCCATCGCGGCGGGGATCGTGCTCGTGCCTGAGGAGCGCAAATCCCAAGGACTGGTCTTGAACCTGTCCATCTCGGACAACATCGCTCTCCCGCACCTGCGCTCGTTCGCCCGGGGGCCGTTCGTGAGAACGCGCCGGTTGCGTGACCACACCAAGCAGGCCAGCGAGCGGCTGCGGGTCAAGGCGCCAAGCGTCTCGACCCCCGTCGGCACGCTGAGCGGGGGCAACCAGCAGAAGGTGGTGCTCGCCCGCTGGCTGACCCGGCAACCGGCGCTGTACATCCTCGACGAGCCGACACGAGGCATCGACGTCGAGGTCAAGTCGGAGATCTACCGCGAGATCGGACGGCTCGCCGACCAGGGAGCCGGCGTCCTGGTGATCTCTTCCGAACTGCCGGAACTCCTCGGAATCTGCGACCGGATCCTCGTGATGCGTCAGGGGCGACTCGTCGGCGCGGTACCGGCACATACGACGACGGAGCACGAAATCCTCGAAATGGCGATGGGAACGGGAATCTCATGACCACTACAGCCGACAGCGGCGTGCAGTCCGGCCCCAAGGCCGGTGGCAGGAGCGACACCATGCGCAGGGCGCGGAGCGTCTTCGCGAACAGCGGCATGATTCCCGCGCTCGCGCTGGTCATCGTCATCGGTACGATGTTGTCGCCGGCCTTCCTCACCGCGCCGAACCTGTCCAACGTGCTGCGGATCTCCGCCGTCGTCGGTCTGCTCGCGATAGGCCAGACTCTCGTCATCCTGGCCGGGGGAGGAGGCATCGACCTGTCCGTCGGTTCTGTGACCGCCGCGGCCGGCGTCGTGGGAGCCCTCTACCAGGGGTACGGCCTGACGGGGACGATTGTCGCCGCCCTCGCGACGGGCGCGTTCTTCGGATTGGTCAACGGGCTGGGGGTGACCACGGCCCGGCTGCAACCCTTCATCGTCACCCTCGCGACGCTGACCATCGCCCGCGGTGTCGCATTCCAGCTCTCCAACGCGACCCCCATCTACGTGAGCGTGCCCGGCCTCGACTACCTCGCGACCGGCGTGATCCTCGGCATTCCGGTGCCGATCGTGATCCTCGGCGCCGCCCTCCTCGTCGGACAGCTCGTGCTGAGCCGGACGGTGTACGGCCGGAAGCTGTACGCCATGGGCGGCAACGAGGAGGCGGCGTTCTTCTCCGGCATCAACGTCAACCGACTGCGGCTGTCCGTTTACGTGATCAGCGGTCTGCTCGCGGGGCTGGCGGGTGTGCTGGCCACCGCGCGGCTGAGCACGGCCGACGCGAACTTCGGCACCGGCTACGAGCTCGCCGCCATCGCCGCGGTCGTGGTCGGCGGGGCGCCGCTCACCGGTGGGCGCGGCAGTATTCTCGGCACCGGTGTCGGGGTACTCATCATCGCTCTGTTCGAGAACCTGCTGAACCTCCTCAACGTCAACCCGTGGACACAGCTCATGGTCACCGGGCTCATCGTCATCGTGGTGGTGGCCCTCAACCGGAAGGGCGAGGCCGGCCCCGACCGCAGGATCTGGAAGGGTCTACCGTTGTACGCCGCGCTGGTAGCGGGTGCCCTGCTCCTGTTCTTCGTCCTCTGAACCCATCGGTCCCCTGATTTCCTTTCCTCTCATCCCCAGCTCCCTCCGCCGGTGTCGAGCCGCGTCGACTCACCCCAGTGGATTGCGGCCCCCCGAAATTCCTTTGTGTCTGCGAGGTTCCTGCTCGTGACGATCGGTCATGCGGTGACGCTCCCCGTCCCGTTCATCCCGTCCGTGGTCTTGTTCGCGGCCATCGGCGCACTGGCGTCGGCGCTCGCGCACCGCGGCGTCAGCGTCTTCCACGACGGCCTGCGGCCCGTCATGGGCTCCTTCCGTAAGGGCGAACTGCCGCGGAAGGAGGTGTCGAAGACGTCCTTCAACCTCGCGTGGGGCTTCTTCTGGGCCTTCGGCATCCCCTTCTCCATCGGCTATGTGATCCCCCTGGTTTACATGATCTTCATGGCGACCGACTGGATCGGGGTGACCGTCCGGGGAGATCAGTCGTCCCCGTGGCACCGGACCGCGCGTGCGCGGCGCGGGGTCGCGCTCGCGTTGCTGGCGGGCGGCCTGTGGGGCGCGGCGATGGCGGTCCTGCTCCGCCTCATCACTGAGGTCATGCACCGCCTGCCCATCGAGATGGCCAGCCCGGTCCAACTCTTCAGCGAGCCCGCCGCCGGGGCGTACTTCCTGTTCGCGGTGCTGACCATCGCCTACCACTACGGCTACCGCCGGGCGTTCGTCGCGCTCGTGGCCTGCTCGGTCGCGTGGTTCGGCGCCCGGACGGCGGGCCTGCCGTACCCCGCGGTGTGGTCGTTCACCGTCGGGATCGTGTTCCTCCTCGCATTTCTCATCCTGGAGGCCCGGCGGGGCAAGGCGGCGCAGGAGCCCACCGTGGCCTGGGCCGTCGAGGACGATGACGACGAGGAGGAGGACGTCTTCGACGAGAACGCACGGCGAATCCGCCGGGCCCTCCTGCCGATCGTCGCTCTCGCGGCGCTGATGGGAGCGGCGTACAACTGGGGCCTCATGACGAAGGACCCCATCTCCGGGCTGCTCTACGCCCAAGGCCTGGCCATCCCGGCGGCGCTGATCATGCTCGCGTGGGCCTTCGCGTTCATCCCGATGAAGTTCACGACCGCGGCCGTCACCGGTTGCATGGCGACCGGCACATTCCTGGACCAGGGCATCGCCATGCTCATGCCGAACCCGTGGGCCGCCGCGGCGGCCTGCGCGGCGTTGCGGGCGGTGGAGGTGCTCGCCCTCGTGGCGGTCGTCCGCGGCATCGAGCGGCTGCCGTCCATCCGCGAGGTCGCGGACGTCATGCGGACGGCCATCTTCCACGTGATGGAGATCGGTTTCCTGATCGGTGGCGCGCTCGCCGCCTCGGCCTTCGCCGGGCAGTGGGGGTTCGCCATCGTCATCGCGGCCTGGTTCCTCAACAGCCGCAAGAACTTCCCGGTTATGCCGATGTCCGTCGGAGCCTACGCCGCACTCGCCGTCGGCGTGTTCGTCAACATCCTGGCCGTCCTCGGCTTCCAGATCACCTGACTCGCCGCCCAGGTGGCCTCCCTCTGCGATGGCCCCGGCGTCCTGTGCCGCCCAGCGGATTCGCGAGGCGGCCAAATCGCCATCAGCGAACAGGAGAAGTATCTTGACCAAGCCACTTGTCGCCATCACCGGCGCCAGCTCCGGGAATCGGCGCAGCCGCGGCGCGGGCGTTCAGCACGGCCGGACACCCGCCGCTGCTCACCGCCCGCCGGATCGACCGGCTCGAGGCGTTGGACCTGCCGGATTCGATCTGCCGCAAGCACGACGTCCTTGACGCCGAGGGCTACCGGTCGGTGGTCGCGGAGGCCGAGGAGCAGTACGGATCGGTCGACCTGCTCATCGACAACGCGGGTTTCATGACGCTCGAGCCGGTCGCACGGCAGTCCGCCGACGACTGGCGACGCCAGTTCGACTCAACTGCTTGGGCCTGCTGAACAGCACAGCGGCGGTCCTGCCCCAGATGATCGAACGCGGCAGGACCCCGACCGGGAACCCCCGCGCGGATGCGCGCCACCTGCACCCGCACCCAGGGCGTACGGCATCTGTTCGCCGCCCTGGACCTGCACACCCACCAACCCGTCCTACCTCAACCGGATCGAGGCCCAGTTCACCGCGCTGCGCGAGTCCACGCTCACGGCCACCGCGGCTCAGTAGTGAATGCGTTCCGCTGTCCAGAAACTCCGGGAAGCGGCATGAAAGCATTCCCGCGATCTGAACCGCCACTCCCGGACGCCGTTCTTAATCGCTCGCTCTCAACGAGCGAACGGCGGATCGGTGGTAAACGACATGCCGGAGAAGATGAGGCGCCTTTCCGTGGTCGTGTCCGGCGTCGTGACGCTCGCCCTCAGCGCCGCGTGTGGCGGCAGTGAAAGCGTGAACGGCCCAGCCGATAACAGCGGTAAGAGCAGGAAATCGGTGCTTCCCTCCCGTAAGCATTCAGCGGCTCTGTGACGCTGCGTGAGCCTGGCTGGTCAGTCGGCCAGGGCGACGGGTGGCATCCAGAGGTTGCCGGTGAAGGCGCGGTGGATGGCGTGGAAGGCTCTCAGCCCGTGCTTGCGGGCGGAGTCGAGGTAGGAGCGTGCGGCCGGGTTGATCGAGGCGATCGCGGGCGTGCGACCCGTGACTGCCGGGTCGATCACTGTGGACGGCACGGAACTGAGTGCTCCAGGGGCTCGTCGAGCGCAGCGAGCCGGGATCGCCTACTGCTCCGGTGACCGCAAGGGCGACGGACTGTTCGCGGTCAGGTCGATTCAGGAGAACCTGAGCGCTCCGGCACTCCGACGATGTACCAGTGCCGGATGGATCTCCGCGAAGGCGGAATGACGGCTCGCTGAGGAGCTCTCGACCTCCTTCGGCGTGGATGTGAAGCGGCTCGGCTACCCGGTCGGCGCGTGGTCCGCGCGGCTACTCCGTCCTCACGCGGGTAACGGCCGGTCCCCGCGGTGGGCCATCCTGTGCTTCCACACGGGGACCTTGGTCGAGTAGGCGTCGCCACACCTCACGGCTGCGGTTCTGAATCGGCCAGCTTGGTCATCGCTCTGAGATAGGCCTCGAACCGTGGATTGCACAGGGCGTAGCCGCTGCGCTTGGCGCGGATGAGACGGATGGCCTCGCCGGGCTCGACGCCGGTCTCGATCAACGTCCGGGCCACCACGAGGCCGGAGCGGTTGAGACCGGCTTGGCAGCGCACCAGCACTCTCCGGCCGGCCCACCACTGGGCGTGCACCCAGCGCATCGCCGCTGTGAGCTCGCTCTCGTCCGGCATCCCCGCGTCGAGGATGGGCCAGTGGCGCTGCTCGAGGCGACCGGAGATCGGCTGCGCGGACGCGTAGAGGGTGAGTACGGCGTCGAACTCGGCCTCCGTGGGAGTGACCCAGGAGCCGCCCTGGTGCAGGCCGTCCAGGATCTCGTTCCATGGCTCGGATGGCATCGGCACCCAGCCGAAGCCATCCACCACCGGGACCACGCACGGGTCGGTGTGCCCGTCGGCGAACGGGCAGTCCGGCGAGGCGCTGCACGAGAGCATCGGGTTCCAGTCCTCAGGAGGAAGCGGTCAGGATGTGGGGCGGCGGAGCCGTCACGCACGCGGGCCCCAGGTCAGCAGCCGCGCGGGGTTGTCCACCATGAGAGCGCGCAGCTCGTCGTCGCCGAGCCCGGCCCGGCGCAGCCACGGTGCGAGACGCCACGGGATGTAGGTGTATCCAGGGCCGCCGCCCCAGGAGACGAGCTGGCTGCGCCGGGCCAGGTCGCCGGACAGGCAGATGTGATCTCCCAGCCCTGCTTCGAAGAGGCGCACGATGTGCTCCACACGCCGGGCGTCCGGCTCGTACCAGTCCTTGGAGACGCAGTCGTAGCCGAGGAAGAAGCCGTCCTCGGCGAGCCCGCGATGGGTGTCGAAGTCGAGCCGGCGGTCGAGATGGCCCAGGCAGACGTGGTACGGGTCCGCCCCGGCGTCGAGCAGGATGTCGGCCTGCTCGCGCGCCATCGTGCCGGCGCTGGTGTGTGTCGTGATCGGGGCCCCGGTCTCCCGCTGCGCGCGCGCCGCCGCGCGCAGCACCCGCTCCTCGGCCGCCAGGACGACCTCGTAGGACGTCCCCGCCTTGATGATGCCGGAGCGGACTCCGGTGTCCGCCATGCCGGTGACGAGGTCGGTCACCATCTCGGCGACCAGATCGTCCTCGGTCATGGCGTCGACGTCGATGACGCCGCTCCAGTACTCCGCCGACGCGTGCCCGGTCGTGGATATGACGTGCACGCCAGAGCGCTCGGAGATGCGGCGCAGGGCGAGTGGATCGCGTCCGAACTCGGGGGTCGTCACCTCGACGAGTGCTCCGCCGCCGGCGCGCTGGAACAGCTCCAGCTCGGCGACGGCCCTGTCCTCGTCGTCCAGCACCATGTCGCCGCCATCCTGGAGCCGCTCGGCGGGTCGCGTGAAGAGGTGCTCGTGTCCCAGCGTGACGCCCAACGACCCCGGATCGACGTCTCCTGTCACTGTCCGCACCTGCCCGCTCATGCCGCCTCCCGCGTCTCTTGACTGTCCCACAATGCTCATCATAATGTCATCACAACCTGAAGGGACTACCGAATGCCGAATTGGCAGACGATCTCCACCACTCCGCAACAGGACACTGGCAACGTCGCCCAAGAAGCGCTTTACTTCATCGGCGTCACGACGTCGGGCTCCAGCATCATGACCCTCTTTCCCGCGTGGGCGCGGCACCTGGGGCTTGACGCCCGGATCACCGGCATCGATGTGCCGCTCGGCGCCGGGCCCGCCGTCTACCGGGCCTGCGTCGAGGCCATCGCGGCAGATCCGGCCGCCCGCGGCGGGCTCGTCACCACGCACAAGGCGGCGGTGTACGAGGCGGCGGGTGACCTTTTCAGCGAGCTCGACCCGTATGCCGGCCTGTGCCGTGAGGTGTCGTGCATCGTCTCGGCGGACGGCCAGGTCAGGGGCTTGGCGAAGGATCCGCTGACGGCGGGTCTGACCCTCGACCACATGCTGGGGAGCGACCACTGGGCGAACTCCGGCGGCCACGTGGTCTGCTTCGGAGCGGGCGGGGCGGGCCTGGCCATCATGGTGCGCCTGCTCTCCGAAGGCCACCGTCCCGAGCGCGTCGTCCTGGTGGATCGTGACCCGCGGCGTACCGACATCGCGCGGGAGGTCGCGGCGGAGATGGGCGTGGACGCCGGGGTGGAGTTCGCGACTCATGGCGACGTGGCGCTCAACGACGCGCTCGTCGCCGCCGCGCCGCCCGGCTCACTCGTCATCAACGCCACGGGGATGGGCAAGGACCTGCCCGGCTCTCCGGTCTCCGCCCAGGTGCGCTTCCCTGCCGAAGCGGTGGTGTGGGACCTCAACTACCGCGGCGATCTCGTCTTCCTCGACCACGCCCGGGCGCAGGCCGCGGCCGGCGGGCTGATGGTGCACGACGGGTGGCGCTACTTTCTGCACGGCTGGACCGAGGTCATCGCGGAGGTCTTCGGCGTTCCCATGACGCCCGAGCTGTTCGGGCAGCTCGCCCGTGTCGCCGAGCCGTTGAGGGGGCGGGCCGGGGCGGGCGCCCACGTGGCCGGGGGGCTCAGCGATGCATGAAGTCGGTGGGCGCGGGCCGGTGGTCGCGCACGACGTTCATCTCGAGCCGCGTGCGGTCCGCGCGGTGCCACGCCTGGAAGTACTCGACCGCCCTGCCGCTCCCGTCGCGGCCGACCGACTCGATGTAGAGGACGGGTTCGCCCGAGCGGATGTGGAGCAGGCGGGCCAGCATGCCCTGGGCTTTGGACGCCTCGAGCGAGCGGTGCCCGGACTCGATGCGCATCTCCCAGTTGTCCTCCAGGACCCGGTAGAGCGAGGTTTTCGAGAGCTCGGCCTTGCGCAGGTCGGCCAGCAGCTCCCTGCTCGAGGAGTTGACGTACGACTTGGTGAAGGCGACGACCTCGTCGTTGACCGAGCGAAGCCGTACGAGCTCGATGCATGGGGTCTTCTCCGGCACGCCGAGCGCCTCGGCGACCTTGCTGCCGGCTTCGACGAGGTCGAGGTTGAGCACGTCGCTGACAACCTTGTGGCCCCGCGTCGTCAGGTCCTCGAAGAAGCCGACCGTGCTCTCGATGAACTGCTCGCGCAGCTTGGGCCGCGCCACGAACGTGCCCTTTCCCCGCATGCGGTGCAGCAGCCCCTCGTTGACGAGATCGCCGACGGCCTGTCGCACGACCGTGCGGGACACGTCGTACTTCTCGCAGAGCTCGACCTCGCTGGGGACCAGGTCCCCGGGCTGGAGCCCGTCCCTCTCGATCTGCTGCACGATGAGCCGCTTCAGCTGCTCGTAGTAGGGGACCGGCACGTCCCGCCGGATCGACAACGGAGGACGCTCAGCCATCACCACTCCCTAAGGCACTAACATCATGACATCATCACCGATGATTTCAACATTAGATCGTAACTTTAGTGGATCAGCGGCAGGCCCGACGCAGAAAGCGTCCGCCATTTTCCATGCCGGATGTGAGAAAGCAATAGGAGGCTCGTGATGGCGAGCAGAGAGATCATCCGAGTCGTTGCCGCGGGCGTCGACGCCGCGGGAATGGCCAAAATCGCGCAGGAAGCCGGTGGCGGCCGGGTCGAGGCGGCCGCGCTCGGCGACATGCAGGGCGCCCGGCTGGTGAAGAAGGGACAGGCAGACTACTACCTCGGCACCTGCTGGTCCGGAGGAGGCGGCGCGCTCGCCGCCGCGACGGCCCTCCTCGGCTCGACGAAGGTCGGCATCGCCGGGACACCCGGGATGGCCGTGAGCGACGAGAAGGTCGCCCAGCTCGTCGGTGAGGGGAAGATCGCGTTCGGGTTCCCCTACGAGCAGTCCCGCAGTGCGATCCCGCTCATCATCAAGGCGATCCTCGCCCACCGCGACACCAACGGCGAGGAGGCGGGCAATGGCTGACCCAGGCGCCGTATCGGAGACCTCGCTCGCCGAGCAGATCAGCGCGGAGTTCGCCGAGCGGCTCGACCTGCTCGAGGAGGCCCGGCAGATCACCCCGCTGGCCCGGCGGCTCACCGAGCTCGCTATCGCCGAGATCGCCGACGAGCTCGCCGTCACGTTCACCGAGGAGAACGCCGCGCCGTTCGTGACCCACCTCGCGGTCGCCCTCACCCGGCTGAACCGGTTCGAAAGGGAAGCGGCGCCGTCCGCCGTGGTGGACGAGGAGATCCGCGATCGGACCCGGGAGCGCGAGGTCATCCAGCGTGTCATGGAGGAATGCGAGAAGCTCCTCGACCGTGAGGTACCGGAGTCGGAGATCGCTTACATGACCGTGCACCTGTGCGCGATCCTCGACGACGAGTGAAGAGGGCGAACCCCCGTGAATGAAAGCATGGGCGACCGCCGCGTCGTCATTCTCGTCCTCGACGGTCTCGGCGTGGGCGTCATGCCCGACCACCCGCCGGAAGACGCGGGCGCCAACACCCTGCGCCACGTCGACCAGGCCGAGGGCCCGCTCAAGCTGCCCAACCTGGCGGCCCTCGGGTTCGGCAACCTCACCGACGTGGACGGCGTTCCCCCCGAGCCGTCCCCGTCCGCGGCCTACGGAAGGTGCGCGTTGCGCCACCCCGGCGCGGACACCTATATGGGCCACCAGGAGCTCATGGGCGGCGGCCTCGACAACGTCCGGCTCCTCCTGCTTGCCGACGTCCTCGACGAGGTGGTGGCGGCGCTCACCCAGGCCGGTCACCGCTGCGAGCCGCTGACTCCGGGGCTCTCGCCCCTGGTGGTCGACGGGTGTGTGCTGGTCGCCGACAACATCGAGGCCCGGCCGCGGCTCAACATCAACGTCACCGCGTCGCAGGACGACATCTCGTTCGACGACCTCACCAGGATCGGTGAGATCGTCCGCGCGACCGTGCCGGTGCCCCGCGTCATCGTGGTCGGCGGACGAGGCTTCGACATCGATGCCATCCGGGCCCACGTCAAGGAGCGCGCCTCGGGGCAGATCGGTGTCGACACCCCCGCGCTCGGCGTCTACGACGAGCACTACCAGGTGCGCCACCTGGGCGTCGACTTCGCGGTGGACCAGCAGTTGCCGAGCCGCGCCCGGCAGGCCGGCTACGACGTCGTGCTCCTCGGCAAGGCCGCGGACGTCGTGCGCTGCGAGGGGGCGGTCGCCGAGAACATCGTCAGGACCGAGGACGTGCTGGCCCGCGTCGTCGGGCACCTCGACGCGATGGCCGGCGGGCTCATCGTCGCCAACGTCCAGGAGACCGACCTCGCCGGGCACGAGCAGGACGTCGAGCGGTACGCCCGGACGCTCCGCACGGTCGACGAGCTGCTGCCCGACCTGCTCGACCGGCTCCGGCCGGGAGACGCGCTGTTCATCACCGGTGACCACGGCAACGACCCGGCCGTCGGGCACAGCCAGCACACCCGCGAGTACACCCCCGCCATCGCGTACGGACCCGGCGTCAGCCCCGTCCCGCTCGGCGTGCGGGCCACGCTCGCCGACATCGGCGCCACCGCGGGAGAGATCCTCGGCGTGCCGGCTCTCAGGTCCGGGACCTCGTTCCTCAAGGAGATCTGGTGTTCGTAGACGCGACCCAGCGGCGCAACCCCAAGCTCATCGAAGCCACGGTAGAGCTGCACCGCGCCGGCAGGATTCCCTCCAACTGCTACGTTGTCGACGTCGACGCGGTGGCGGCGAACACCCGCGCGGTCTCGGCCGCGGCCTCCGCGCACGGGCTTGTCACCTACCAGATGACCAAGCAGTTCGGCCGCAATCCCGTCGTGGCGCACGCGGTGGCGCGCAGCGGCATCGAGAAGGTCGTCGCGGTGGACTTCGAGGAAGCGCGGGTCCTGCACCGGCACGGCCTGCGGATGGGCCATCTCGGCCACCTCGTGCAGGTGCCGTTCGCGGAGCTGGCGACCGCGGTCGCGATGGAGCCAGAGGTCGTCACCGTCTTCGGGTTCGAGCAGGCGGAACGGCTCGCCGAGGCGGCCCGGACGGCGGGCAGGGAGCAGGCGGTGCTCGTCCGCGTGGTTCGCGAGGGCGACGTGTACTACGCCGCCCAGAAGGGCGGTGTGCCCATCGATGAGCTGGTCGACGTGGCCAAGCGCATCGACGCGCTCGACGGTGTGCGGGTGGCGGGCGTCACCTCCTTCCCCTGTGTCCTGTTCGACGAGGAGGCCCGCGAGCTGCGGCCCACGTCCAACCTCACCACCATCGCCGAGGGCGCGCGGATGCTCCGCGACGCCGGCATGGACGCGACGATCGTGAACGCGCCCAGCGCCTCGTGCTCGGCGACGGTCGGGATGCTCGCCGAGCACGGCGCGACCCACGTCGAGCCGGGAAGCTGCCTGACCGGGCACACCCCGCTGCACGCCGTCACCGACCAGCCGGAGATCCCGGCGATGGTGTACGTGTCCGAGGTCACCCACATCCTCGGCGACACCGTCTTCTCGCTCGGCGGCGGGTTCTACCCCCGGTCGCGGGCGCGCAGCGCGCTGATCTACGGCCGCGGCAGGGACGAGCCCGTGACCGCGCGGGTGGAGCTGGACCCCGCGGAGGCGATCGACTACTACGGCAACCTCTACGTCGACGACCTCGGCGCCTTGTCGGTGGGCGACACCGTTCTCTACGCGTTCCGCTCCCAGGTCTTCGTCAGCCGCTGCTTCGTCGCGGTCCTCGCGGACGTCGCCACCGAGCCGAGGCTGCTCGGGGTGTTCGACCGCGCGGGCTTCCCGCTCGGCGACGACCTCCTCCCGACGACCACACCTCTGGAGAACTCGTGAGTGTTACGCGTACGGTGACCGTGCGTATCCCCTCAGGAATCCACGCCCGTCCGGCGGCGGACTTCGTCGCGACCGCCAAGCGGTTCAGTTCCGACCTCTCCCTGGAGGCCAAGGGCCGTAAGGGGAACTGCAAGAGCCTCGTGTCCCTGCTCAAGCTCGGCGTCGGGCAGGGGACCGCGGTCGCCATCACGGCGGACGGCCTCGACGAGGCGGAGGCGATCGAGGCGCTCGTCGCCCTGCTCGACCCCGACGGCGCCGACGGAAGCGGCGGCCACTCATGATCTTGACCGGTACGGGCGTGTCCGGAGGCTCGGCCTGCGCCCCGCTGTACGTCCTCCCCAGCCGTGGGTCGCACTCCGCGCCGGTCTCGGTGCGGGCGCTCGTCCCGGGCACGTGGGGCGAGCGCCTGACCGAGTCCATCGAGGCCGCGCGAGCGGAGCTGGCCGCGGTCGTCGCCGACGTGACGGCGCGGCTCGGCCCGGAGGAAGCCGGCATCTTCAAGGCGCACGAGTTGCTGCTCGACGACGACGAGTGGCGAGGTGAGATCGAGCGGCTGGTCGCCGGCGGCATAGCGGCGCCTGCGGCGGTGCGCCAGGTGAGCGACGCCGTGGCGGCCGAGCTGCGCGAGCTGGACGACGACTACCTGCGCGAGCGGGCGGCCGACGTGCTCGACGTCGCGCAGCGCGTGCTCCGGCATCTCGGCGTGGACAGCACGACCCCGCTGCCCACCGCGGCGGACGGCGAGGTCGTGCTGGCCGCCCTGGAGCTCATGCCGTCCGACACGCTGGGCCTCGACCCGGCCGTCGTGCGGGCGATCGTCACGGAGCGCGGCACCCGCACCTCGCACGCCGCGATCCTCGCCCGCCAGCTCGGCATACCGGCGGTCGTCTCCGTCAGCGGCCTGCTCGCCGCTGTCGAGCCCGCCGTGCGGCAGGGCGTGCTCTGCGCGGTCGACGCCGACGCAGGGACCTGCGAGCTCGACCCCGACCCGGGTACGGCGGAGCGCCACCGGACGGCGAGGAACGTGGTCGAGGTCTGTGACGACCCCGTGCGCACGGCAGATGGCGTCGACGTCGCGGTATACGGCAACGCCGCGTCGGCAGAGGAGGTCGCGGCCGCGGTCTCCTACGGGGCGGACGGGATCGGGTTGTTCCGCACCGAGCTGCTCCTCAGCGGGACCATGCGCGTGCTGGACGAGGAAGGCCAGGTCGCCGCCTACACCGCGGCGGCGGTCGCGGCGGGCGGTCGCCCCGTCGTCTTCCGGACCTTCGACGTCGGGGGCGACAAGCCGGTGGACGGCTTGAGCGTCCCCCATGAGGACAACCCGTTTCTCGGCCTTCGCGGCGTCCGGCTGTGCCTTGACCGCAAGGACGTCTTCGCCACGCAGCTCAGGGCGCTCGCCCGGGTGGCCCGTGACCACTCCAACGTGCACGTGATGGTCCCTATGGTGAGCGGCCTGGAGGAGCTTGACGCCGTGGACGCGTTGCTGGGCGAGCTCGCGGCGGACCATCGGCTGTCCGTCGGGGCGATGGTCGAGGTGCCGAGCGTGGCCGTGCTGGCACGGGAGTTCGCCGCCCGATGCGACTTCCTCAGTGTGGGGACCAACGACCTGACGGCCTACCTGCTCGCCGCGGACCGCAACAACCCGAACCTCGGGAGCCTCTACAACGACCTGCACCCCGCGGTCATCCGCGTGATCTCGGCCGTCCTGGACGCGGGCAGGGAGGCCGGGGTGAAGGTCAGCGTGTGCGGTGAGCTCGCCGGCGACCCTCACGCGCTGCCGCTCCTGGTCGGTCTGGGCCTGCGCGCCTTCTCCGCGGCGCCCCCGATCGTGCCGAGGCTGAAGCAGCTGATCCGTGAGATCGACTCGCGGCAGGCCGCACGACTGGCGGAGCGGGTGCTGCGCGCGTCGCGGGTCGAGGAGGTCGCGCACCTGCTCGCGACGTGGCCCTTCGAGGAGGCCTCCCACGCCGCCGCGCCCGCACGGCCCCCCGCAAGCCGCACCGGCGGCGGTGACCGCCGATGATCCCACCAGAGATTGATCTATCGAGATGACGACGAATCCAGAACCCGCCCCGGCTACCGCCTTCACGCCTCAGCGTCCTCAGGATGTTCTGGCGGCCGACCGTGTCGCGGCCGTCGTGCGTGGCAGCAGTGTCGCCGACCCGGCCGGTCTCGCCGCCGCGCTCGCGGCCGAGGGCGTGCGGTGCGTGGAGTTCACGTTCACGATCCCGGGGGTGCTCGACGTGATCGCCTCCGCCGCCTCCGCCGAGGGGGCCGTCGTGGGGGCCGGCACGGTGCTCACCGCGGACGACGCCCGGGCGGCGATCGACGCGGGCGCCCGCTTCATCGTCTCCCCTGGTCTCGCCCTCGACGTGGTCGAGCCCTGCCATACGGCAGGCGTTCCGTTCTTCCTCGGGGCTCTGACCCCGACGGAGGTCATGACCGCCGTGCGGGCGGGATCGGCAGCGGTCAAGCTGTTCCCCGGAGGGCTCGGCGGCCCTCGTTACCTGAAGGACCTGCGGGGCCCCTTCCCCGAGGTGGGTTTCGTGCCCTCAGGCGGCATCACGCCGGACACGGCCCCCGAGTTCCTGGCCGCGGGGGCGCTCGCCGTCTTCGCCGGCTCCGATCTGGTCCCGCGCTCGGCGGTCGAGACGGGCGACCTCACGGCCGTGGTCAAGCGTGCGGAAGCCTACCGCGCCGCGCTTCGCGCCTCCGGCCATCTCACCAGCCGATAAACGGCCGCACAGGTTGTTGATAGGCAAGAGCCTGACCTATAGGGTCATCATTACATCATTATAAGTTGGAGGTCTTCGCCGTGCAGGGCACCGAAGCGACCACGCATGTAGCAACCACCGAGGAAACGGCCGACGAGCGCAAGCACCGCCTCATTGAGGACTCCGTGCGCTACGTGTGGCGGCATGGCGTCTCGGCCGACAGCACCCGCCGCGCACAGGGCCCGATCGCGGTCCGGGCGAGAGGGGTGCAGGTCGAGGACATCGACGGCAACGTCTACCTCGACGCGCTTGCCGGCGGCTCCGCCGCGGCGACGCTCGGACACGGCCGCGAGGACGTCGCGGACGCGGTCGCGTCGCAGATCAGGACCATGCAGTGGGTGTCCCTGCGCACCTTCATCAACGAGCCCTCGATCGAGCTCGCCAAGCGCATCGCGGAGGTGGCGCCGGGCGACCTGACCACCTCGTTCTTCGTCTGCGACGGTTCCGAGGCCGTCGAGAGCGCCACCCAGCTCGTCAAGTCCTACCACCGCCAGCGTGGCAACCCGAGCAAGACGAAGTTCCTCTACCGCAAGACGGGCTACCACGGCACCACGCTGGTCGGCGCCAGCGCGAGCAGCAGCTCGGAGTTCCGCACATGGTTCGCGCCGCTGGCGCCGGGCTTCGTCGAGCTCGACGCCTGCTACACCTACCGCCGTCCCGCCGGCATGACCGAGGAGGAGTACGGCGAGGCGTGCGCCCAGGCGATCGAGGACGAGATCCTCCGCCAGGGACCCGAGACGGTCGCCGGGATCCTCGCCGAGGCCATCCCCGCGGCCCTCGTCCTCACCCCGCCGCCGAACTACCTGCGCCGGCTGCGTGAGATCTGCGACAAGTACGACATCCTGTGGATCGACGACGAGGTCTTCATCGGTGTCGGCCGCACGGGGGCCTACTTCGGCTCCGAGCACTACGGCGTCGTCCCGGACGTCATCACGGTCTCCAAGGGCATCACCGGCGGTTACATCCCGCTTGGCGCGGCGATCGCGTCGCAGCGGGTCATGGACGTCCTCATCGGGGACGGCGGAGCCGGGCAGGCCAAGGTCTCGGGCCACACCTACTCCGCGCATCCGGTCGCGTGCGCCGCGGGGCTCGCCGTACTCGACGCGATCCGCGACGAGAAGCTCATCGAGAACGTGCGCGACCAGGGCGAGTGGCTGCTCGCGCAGCTCCGGGCGTGGGGGGAGACCAACCCGCACGTCGGCGACGTGCGCGGCAAGGGCTTCCTGATCGGCATCGAGCTGGTGCGGGACAAGGAGACGCGCGAGCCCTTCCCGGCCGAGTGGGGAGTCGGCGGCAAAGTCTCGAATGCCGGCATGCGCAACTACTTCATGTGCCGCGCCACCGGCGACGTCGTGACGCTGTTCCCCGCGCTGGTCGCGACCCACGACGACGTGCGGGCCATGTTCGACGGCGTCACCAAGGCGATCGAGGAGGTCATCGGTGAGCTCTCCGAGTGACATCCCGGTCCTTGCGCTGGATCAGCTGCGGGCCACGATAGTCCGGGAGCACATGACTCTGGACCAGGCGATCGAGACGCAGTACGCCCTGGTGGACGCCATCCATGCGGTCATGGGATCGGACGTCTACTTCACGGAAGATTACGGCCAGGTCCGCGAGCTCGCCACCGTCGGCTTCGGCGGCGGCGGGCGGCCCCGAGCGACCGCCCGCGTCGAGCGCGCCCTGGCCGGCTTCTTCGGGACCGAGGACGCCGTGCTCGTGCACGGCGCGGGCACCGGCTCGATCCGGGCGATGCTCAACGCGTCGCTCCGGCCGGGCGACAACGTCGTCCTGCACTCCGCGCACCCGTACAAGACCACGTTGCCGGCCATGAACCACATGGGGCTGAGCCTCCACCAAGTCGACTTCAACGACCTCGACGCGGTGCGCAAGACCGTGGCCGACGTCGAGCCGGAGGGCCTCTACATCCAGCACGTCCCGCAGGGGCTGGGTGACAACCATGAGATCACCGACATCATCGACGTGGCGCGCTCCCTGTTGGGCGACCGCGTCAAGGTGATCGTCGACGACAACTACGCCGTCATGCGGTCGCGCCGGATCGGCGTGCAGCTCGGTGCGGACGCCAGTGCGTTCTCCTTGTTCAAGCTGCTCTCACCGGTGCAGATCGGGTGCGTGCTCGGCGACGAGGAGCTCATCTCCGGCATCCGGCGGGACCTGTCGTCGGCGGGCTGTCAGGTGCAGGGACCGGCCGCGATGCAGGCTCTGCGGATGCTGGTCTTCGCCCCGGTGGCGCTCGCCGTACAGAACGCGGCGGTGATCGAGACGACGGAGCGGATCAACGAGCTGGTGTCCGCCGGGCGGCTCCCGTATGTCCGCGGGGCCGTGGCGGCGCAACCGGGGATCCGGTGCAGCGTCCTGGTGTTCGACGAGCCGGTGGCGGAGGCGTTCGTCCGCTCGGCGTGGCGGAACGGATCCCCGAGCCAGTCCGTCGGTGAGGAGGCGCAGCCGGAGGTGCTTCCCCTCTTCACCTACCTCACGAGCACCTTCCTCAAGGGCATGCCCGGGCTGGAGAAGTACGCGATCCGCATCAACCCCATGCGGGGAGGGGCATCGACGATCCTTCGGGTTATTGAGGCCAGCCTGGCGGACGCGGAGTTCCAGAAGGACGTCCAGGCCCTGCGGAGCTGACCCCCCCACTCCTACTCGAAGAGACAGGAAGAGCCTGATGCTTCAACCGTTCACGCGTGTCCTCGACCTCGCGACCGGGGACATCGCGCCCGACAACCGCCTAGTGCGGCGGCGGCTGTCCGACATGAGGGGCGCCTACGCCGAGGACTGCGAGGGCGCGCAGATGGTCTACGAGGTCTTCAACATCGACGTCCCAGAGACCAACTCCGAGCTGCAGACCTGCACGACCCGCCTCTACAACGGCAAGGTCGGCAACGAGTACTTCATGACGAAGGGACACTTCCACGAGGTGCGCGACCGGTCGGAGGTGTATCTCACGACCTCCGGCTATGGCCGCCTCGTGATGGCCACCGAGGACGGACAGTACGCCGTCGAGGAGATGCGCCCCGGCTCGATGAACTACATCCCCGGTGGATGGTCGCACCGCAGCGTCAACGTGGGAGACGAGCCGCTCGTCTTCTTCGCCGCCTACATCGGCGACTCGGGGCACGACTACGGATCCATCGAGGAGCGGGGCTTCCCCGTCCTGGTCGTCGAGGGCCCGTCCGGACCCGAAGTGGTCCCGAACCCGCGGTACCAGAGCTCATGACGACCATCGCGGTCACGCCCCGCGGTTTCCGGCAGACGGCGGGACGGCACCAAGCCCTGCTGGCGGAGCACGGGCTGACCCCTCGCTATCCCGCGGTCGACCGGCCGCTCACCGGCGACGAACTCGCCGAGCTGGTCACCGGCTGCAGCGCGGCGATCGTGGGGCTCGACGAAGTCGGACCGGCCGTGCTCGCCACCGACACGCTCCGCGCCGTTGTGCGCTTCGGCAGCGGTGTGGACAACGTGGACCTCGACGCCGCGCGACGGCACGGTGTCCTCGTCGCGAGGACGCCGGGCGCCAACGCGGTATCTGTGGCGGAGCTCACGATAGCCCTGATCTTCGCCGTCGCCCGCCGGGTGACCTCGCTCGACCGTTCCGTACGGCACGGATCGTGGCGGCGGGTTCCCGGCTTCGAGCTCGCGGGGCGCCGGCTCGGCATCGTCGGACTCGGTGTGGTCGGTCGTGAGGTCGCCAGCCGGGCGGCGGCTCTCGGCCTGGAGGTCGTGGCCTTCGACCCGGTCGCATCGGAGGCACAGGTCCCGCTCGTGGAGTTCGACGAGCTGCTGACCACGTCCGACATCATCTCGATCCACTGCCCGCTGACCGACAGCACGGCCGATATGTTCGGAGAGGCGGCGCTTCGGGCGATGCGGCCGGGCAGCGTGCTCGTCAACACGGCCCGTGGCGGGATCGTCGACGAGGCGGCGCTCGCCGCCGTCCTCCGCGAAGGGCACCTGTCGGGAGCCGCGCTCGACTGCTTCGCCCGCGAGCCGCTCAGCGACAGCGAGCTCATCGGGCTCGACAACATCATCCTCACGCCGCACTGCGCCGGGACGACCCAGGAGGCCGTCGAGCGGGCCGGGGTCACGGCCGTACAGGAGGTGCTCCGCGCGCTCGCCGGGGAGCCCCTGCATCATCGGGTCGCCTGACCGCTTCTCTCCCTGAGCCTCAGCGGCTAGTGGTCGACCTAGTTATCATCACGTTATTATTTTTGACGAGCGAGGACCAATGGTACGGATGGATCCCGGCGCCCTGATGCGCGCCGAGATGGCCGAGCAGCCCGATCGTGTCGCCGCCGCACTCGACGGTGTGTGGACGGCGCGGGACTATCTGGGCGAGGCGGTTCGCGACGCCAGGTCGGTCGTGCTGCTGGGCCGGGGATCGTCGCGGTCTGCCGCCACCTACGGGGTGCACGCGATCCGCACGTTCACGGGGAAGCCGGCCTTCCAGCTCTCCCCGGCCGAGCTGGGCTGGGGCAATCCGGGTGTGGACCTGTCCGGTGCACTGGTGATCGCCATCTCCCAGTCAGGGGAGAGCCGCGAGGTGCTGGCCGCGGCGCAGCGCGCGACCGATCAGGGGGCACGGCTGCTCGTCATCACCAACTCTCCCGAGTCGGCGCTGGCGCGGCTGGCGCGCGACAGGCAGAGCGTGCTCGACTGCTGCGCGGGCGGTGAGCGCGCCGTTCCGGCCACCAAGAGCTTCACCACGACGCTAGCCTGCCTGCTCGGGCTCGCGCTTGCCGGATCCCCCGAACGTCTCCACCAGGCGCGCCGCCGGCTCCCTGGGCTGATGCGGGCCGTGCTGGACGATCCCGAGGCCAGGTTCGACCTCGCGGGACTGAGCGGGTTCGTCCTCGTGGGGGAGTGCTTCGCTGAGTCCGTGGCCGAAGAGGGCGCCATCAAGATCCGGGAGACGCTGCGGACGCTCGTGGCATCCCTTGAGGCGAGTGAGTTCCTGCACGGGAGCGTCAACGCGGTGTCGGCCGGCAACGGGGTCATCGCGGTCGGCGCCGACCCCCTCGGGCGTCACCTGGCCGAGCAGGTGGTTACCGAGGCCGGCCTGCGCGGGGCGAAGACCGTGTATGTCGGGCCTTCCGGCGACTCGCCCGCCGACCAGCGAGTTACGCTCCCCGAGGGACTGCCCGAGTGGGTGCCGTTCCTGGCGATCCTGCCCATCCAGCGCGCGGCCCACGACGCCGCCCTCGCCCTCGGGCTCGACCCGGACACCCCGGCCGGGCTCAACAAGATCACGCGTATCGGCGAGCTGCGGGCGGCCGACCTCGCCTAGTCCCTTTGTGTCCGAACGCCTCGCCGAAACCGACCCAGGCGCCGCGCTGGTGGCCGGACTGCCGCGACGACAGCCGCCAAGCGACCTGCGTGAGGCGATCCTCCATGTCCTCGTCGAGACGGAGACCCACGCCGGCCACCTCGACGCGGTACGCGAACTGA
The DNA here is from genome assembly GCF_012999535.1 of Microbispora sp. H11081. Classification (GTDB taxonomy): domain Bacteria; phylum Actinomycetota; class Actinomycetes; order Streptosporangiales; family Streptosporangiaceae; genus Microbispora. The sequence goes on along the minus strand of NZ_JABBWV010000010.1, from coordinate 5,919 downwards.
TCGACGGCAAGCAGTTCCTCGTCCTGGACTGATCGGTCCCGGGAGGGTCTTATCGAGTGCGGCCGAGCAGCAGTTCTGTCCACAGCGGGCGCATCCGCGCGTACCGCAAGCGCTCGGTCTCGTGGCGTCGGGTCTCGCGCATCCACCGGATAGCGACGTGGCCGGGCTGCTCGGGGGCCACGTGCAGCCCCGGGCAGCTGTCAGGGGGCCGAGGCAAGGGCGGCCAGGCTCTCCTGCTCGGCGATGACCCGGCACAGTTCGGTCAGGTCGTCACCGTCGACAGTCCGGGCAGCGCCCGCGTCCTCGGCCGCCGCGGGGAAGGGCCGTTCGCGGGTCGCCCACAGTCGTCCGCGATCGCTCGTCATCACCCGCCAGCCCTCGGCCGGCGTGGTGTTGTTCCGGTCTGTCCCAGCTCGGACCTCGACTCCTGACAACGGTCTGCCAGGTGCCGGCAGTCTCATCCCATGCCCAGCGGGGCCGGCGTGCGCGGTGAACGCCGCGCACACCACGGGCCAGGACACGCCGTGATCGCGCGCGGACTGCACGATCGTCGCTCCACCGTCACCGACCGCTGCCCCGGCCGCCTTGCGTAATCGCACGGTCAGCCGGGCCCGGGCCGGGACCTGCGCCACCTGTTCGGTGAACGTCCCCCGCGGACACGCCGGCTCATCGCAGTACCAGCGGCGCTTGCGCCAGCGCAGGTCACAACGGCGGCCCGCGACCGGCAGGTCACGCGGCCGGGTGGTCACCCACTCCTTGACCCGGGCCGCCAGCACCCCGCACTCGGGGCAGGCCCGGGCGCCCTCGTCGGCGGTGACCACATGCACGATCGGCCCCTGCCCGCCCTCATCCCCGTCCTGACCTGCTGCGACGACGTCGACGACGGCCAGGCCCTCCAGGCCCAGCCTGTGGGCTCATATCCTGCGGGACCAGCTCCAGGTCTCCGAGGAGGAGTTCTGGGAGTGTGTCCGAGACGGGGTCGTTCCCAACAGAGGAGGCCCTCAGACACCGCCGGAGGCGCTTCCCGCAGATCTCGTGCACCTCCTCATTCACCGGGCAGGGCTTACCGATGCCGAGGTCGCGGGGATGTCGAAGGACCAGGCTCTCGCCCGTCTCCAGCGCTACTGGACCGAAGGCGCATAGCCCTCAGCCGGTGACGGCGCGAAGGGAGCCGGGGCGGCGGCCGTCGAGGCGGTCGAGCCTGGAGGCGGTGACGTCGTCCGCGGGGAGATAGGCGATCAGGGACTGGCTGTCGTCGCCGGACAGGTCGAGGGTCTCGTAGGCCAGCCGTAGCTCGCCCACGTCCGGGTGCGTCAGCCGTTCGAGGCCGGTGCGCCGCGACGGGCCGGGCGGGGTCGTCAGCCGTTCGGCGAAGGGAGCGCCGACGGCGAGGGTCAGTTCGTTCACGAGGTGCTCGACGTGCGGGTCCTCGCGGCCGACGCCCAATCTCAGGGCGGCGAGCCGCTCGTCGGCGACGCGGTCCCACTCGGGATAGGCGGCTCTGGCCCGGGGATCGGCGAAGACGTATCGCACCAGGTTGGGCGGCCGGCGGTCCAGCAACCCGATAGGGCCGGTGAGCCGTTCGTAGCCGCCGGTGTGGGCGAGCACGTCACCGAGCCGGTTGACCACCACCGCGGGGGCGGGCTCGAACCGGTCGAGCAGCGCCAGGACGGTGGGCCGTACGGACTGCGCAGGCGGTCCCTGGCACGGGCCGACGAGCCGGCCGGCGCCGTCGGCCGCCTTGAAATGGTGGAGCAGATGGAGGCGGTCGTCGGCGGACAGGCGCAGCGCGTCGGCGAGGGCGGCGAGCACGGGCACCGAGGGGTGACGATCACGCCCCTGTTCGAGCCGGGTGAGGTATTCGACGCTGATCCCGGCGAGCGTGGCCAGCTCGGAACGGCGAAGGCCGGGGGTGCGGCGCCGCCCGCCGCCGGGCAGACCGACCTCAGCGGGGGTGACGGCCTCGCGGCGGGCCCGGAGGAACGCGCCCAGACTGGTGTCGCTCACGCTTCGCAGGCTACCGAGTGGCCCCGCCTCCGATCGTGGCCCTGTGGGGGCCAGTCTCGGCCCGGCCTCCCTCCGGCGGTCGCTTCCGCCGGATCCTTGGCCCTGCTCGAGTTTTCGCTGTCGTTCGTGAGGAGCGTCGAAATGGATCTGGGACTCACCGGCCGTACGGTCATCGTGACGGGAGCCTCCGGCGGCATCGGCCGCGAGATCGCCCGCGGGTTCGCCGCCGAAGGGGCCGACGTGGTGCTCACCTGTCACCGCTCCCAGGCGAGCGCGGAACGGCTCGCCAAGGAGATCGGCGGACGCTCGCTCGTCGCGCCGTACGCGCTGGACGACGAGGAGTCGGCCCGTATTTTGGTCGAGACCGTGCTGAGGTGGTCCGGCCGGATCGACGTGCTGGTCAACAACGCCGTGCACTGGGGCGCCGCCGAGCCGGAGCCGGATCTCCCCTTCGAGGCCGCGCCCGACGAGAGTTGGCGGAAGATGATCCGGGCCAACGTCGAGGGAACGCTGGCCCTCAGCCGAGCGGTCGTCCCGACCATGCGGCAGCGCGGGTGGGGCCGGATGGTGCACATCTCGTCGAGCGTCGCGGTCGACGGCATGCCCGGCGGGGAGTACTACGGCGCGGCCAAGGCGGCATTGCACGGTTTCAGCAGGTCCGCCGCGTTCGGGCTCGGGAAGGACGGAGACATCCTGTCCAACGTGGTCATGCCCGGCCTCACCAGGACAGAGACGAACGTCGAACTGGTCGAGCAGATGGGCGGGCACTACAGCGCGCTGGCGCCGATCGGCCGCCTGCTCGACGCCGCCGAGGTCGCGAGCGCCGTCGTCTATCTGGGCTCGGCCGCCAACACCGGCATCACCGGGCAGGCGATCAAGGTGACGGGCGGGGCCTGAGCGCCTGTGCGCGGTGTCTCGTGGTGATGACCCGCCGCGAGCCCGCGAGATCCGCCGGCCGGTCAGGTGCCGGACGGCCCGCGGGCCCGGCTGGCGAGGTGGACCTATCGGCGCATCAGCTTGAAGGCGTGCGCGCCCTCCGCGCCGATGTCGGCGTCCAGCGTCTTGTCGTCGAGGGCGGGCGCCACCCCCGGGTCGACGAAGACCCGGGTGTCCGCCTGCTCGATCACCTGGTCGCCGGCCTGCGGCGCGCTCACCAGGGACAGTTCGAGCGAGGTCTCCTCGCCGGGCTTCGGCGCCAGCCGCAGGCCCGCCTGGTCGGGGATGTTCTCACCGACCGTCAGATCGCGAATCGCCATGACGGCGTTGTCGGTCAGCGTCAGCATGGAAATGCTCCTTCACCTGTGGGGATACGGATTTTCCGGACGCCCGGGGGGACCGCGGGCATCGCCTGTGGGTCGGGCGGGCTCGCCGGCGAGTGGGAAACCCGGCCGCCCTGACCTCGTAACGCCGTACCCCCGATCCGGGCGGGAAACCACCTTCAGCTGCCGATCGTGCGGCTGGCGGGCCATCCGGGGCGGTGGGCTGGGGCAATCGCGCGGGTCTGCCCCGGTTTCGCGGGAGCCTGCCGGACGAGTGTCCTCATCGGGCCCGACCGAGCAGCACGGTCAGCCACAACCGGCGCGCCCGCGCGTCCGGGAGGCGTTCGGTCTCCCGTACCTCCGGTCTGTCGCCGCTCCGGTCCGTCCGGCGGACGAACAGCAGCCCGCCGGACGCGCAGAGTTCGTACGCCAGGGGCGAGCAGTGGTCACAGGTGTGCGCCACGACCCGAGCCCGGACCGTGCGCCTGGTCTCCCTCATCCACCGGACCGCGACGCACCCCGCCTGCTCCGGAGGCACATGCAGCCCCGGGCAACTGTCAGGGGGCCGAGGCAAGGGCGGCCAGGCTCTCCTGCTCGGCGATGACCTGGCACAGTTCGGTCAGGTCGTCGCCGTCGACAGTCCGGGCGGCGCCCGCGTCCTCGGCCGCCGCCGGGAAGGGCCTTTCGCGGGTCGCCCACAGTCGTCCGCGATCACTCGTCATCACCCGCCAGCCCTCGGCCGGTGTGGTGCTGTTCCGGTCTGTCACAGCTCGGACCTCGATTCCTGATCAGGGTCCTGTGCCGGACCCGCTCGGTTCTACCTGCTATGACAGCGCTGCGTAACCTTCCCGGCACAGGTGCGGATGAGGGAAACTGAGGGCGGCCAAGGATCACCCCCGGATCCGAGCAGAGGTGCAGGCGATGAGCGACGACCTACCCGCATGGGCCGCACGGCTGCGCGCCGAGCGGCGAAACAGGTTGTGGAGCCAGCGAGAGATGGCCCGCCGCCTGGTCGAGGCCGCCGACGAGGACATCCGTCCGCGCCTGCCCTCCAGGGAGACCATGATCCGCCGCATCAAAGCGTACGAGGCCGGGCAGAACCGCCCAGGCGACCCCTACCGCGTCCTGTACGCCCGAGCCTTCGGGCTTGGCGAAGCGGAACTGTTCGGGGAGGCTGGAGGTAGCGGCACCCGGCAAGCTGCAGACGGTCTCGGTGTGTACCGGCAGCGCGATGACATCCTGGACATGAGCCGGACCGGCGCCGTCAATCATCCTCATCAGGCCCCCGTAGCCCCGGAGCTCGTCATGTACTTCCTCGAACAGCTTCCCGGTCATTACAAGGCGGACATGTGGCTCGGTCCTCGCCACCTCATCCCTACCGTTGCCACCCAAGCGGAGCTCATCAAGGAACTCGTCCAAGCCGCGGATGTGCCCGTACGTCGCGGTCTCCTGGGTGCCGGCGTCGCGTACGCGGCACTGCTGGGTTGGCTGTATCAGGACGCCGGTGACGTCGCGCGCTCCCGAGCCTGGCGGGCGGTCGCACTCGACATGGCCCACCGCTCGCAGGACCCGCAGCTCATCAGCTACGCCCTCACGAACAAGGCCATGCTCGCGATCGATCTCGATACCGGGCACATGGTCGTTGACTATGCGGAGGCGGCATTGGCCGACGAGAGCAAGCTATGCCCGAAAGTACGGGTGCTCGCTCTGGTCCATAAGGCACTCGGACACTCGATGCTGCCCGAGAAGAACAAGGATCTCGTCGACCGACTCTTGGATCAGGCGGCCGTACTCGTGGACCGTGTTGACGACGAGTACTCCTGGGGCAACGCCTGCCGTCGAACTCTCCGGTACATCGACGTCCAGAGAGCGACCGCCTACCTACGCCTGGGCGCCTATCGAGAGGCTGCCGCCCTGTGGGACAGCATTCTCGGCGTAGCACCGGGATCGGCGCGTCGCGACAACGGGGTGTTCTGGGCGCGTCAGGCCGCCGCTCTGGCCGCCGTTCCTGAGCCGGAACGTGTCGTCGGGATCGCGTCTGTCGCTGCCTCCGCCGTCAAAGTCACCGGATCGGTGAGGCTACGCAAGGAGCTTAAAACCATTCCGCGCTACGCGACCGCCTGGGCCGGCACTGCCTCTGGCCGCGATCTGGCCGATATCGTCCGCCAGTACGGCTGAACTTATCGCTGTGGAGGCTGCAGTTGACCCCTGAGTCGCTGTCCGAAGAGGAGATCGCCGCCCACCTGCGCGAGCTACCTGGCTGGGAACGCCAGGGCGAGAGCATCGCTCGAACGTTCAAGCACACGTATCACGAGTGCGTCCACCTGGCGATGTACGTCGCGGCCAAGGCCCGGGAAGTCGGCCACCACCCCGACATCCACATCACCTGGCAGCAAATCCGCTTCGTCATCACTACGCACGACGCTGGCAACCGCCTTACCGGCAAGGACTTCGAACTCGCCCGCCACATCGACACGATCGCCGCTGGCCATGGTGCCAAATCAGGCCAGATGTCACCCCCGTGACCGGGACTGTACGGTCTTCGGTGTAACTCCTGATCAAGGAGAACGCACTCGATGACTACTGTGATCCAGGCATCGGAAGCGACGAATGACCTGGAGGACGCCGCGGTGGCGCGTAAGAAGCCGCAGGC
>NZ_JABBWV010000001.1 GCF_012999535.1 Microbispora sp. H11081 | reverse complement strand
GGCGAGTAGTGCATCGTCGAGGCGGAGTAGTAGTAGGTGTCACCGGCCCGGAAGATGTCGATGTCGGCCAGGTCGTCCCACAACACCGGGTTGGTGTACGTCGACGACGGCGGCCACGGCCCACCCGGCGACGGCGAAGGCGACGGCGACGGCGAAACCGGCGGGGACACCGAGGGCGAAGGCGAGGGCGACGGCGAGGTCTCGGAGACGTTCCCGACGCGGACGAACTGCCACTGCTGGTTGTTGCCGCCCCAGTCGGAGTACTGCACGATCCTGCCGCCGTCCGCGGTGGAGGCGTTCTGGACCTCGACGGCCTTGCCGCTGTTGCGGTTGATCAGCCGTACGTAGCCGTCGGAGGAGTCGGCGAGGCGGAACTGCTGGTTGGTGCCGTTGTGGTCGCTCCACTGCACGATGTCGGCGGCGTCGGCGGTGGAGAAGTTGTACACGTCGAGCACCTTGCCCGAGTGCCGCGACAGCACGCGGTAGTAGCCGCCGCCGGAGTCGACGAACCGCCACTGCTGGTTGTTGCCGTTGGTGCGCGCCCACTGCACGAGCGATCCGCCGTCGGCCGTGGAGAAGCCGGACACGTCCAGGACCTTGCCGCTGTTGCGGTTGACCAGGACGTACCAGCCGTTCGTGTCGACGGAGGCCGCCGACGCCGGCGCCGTCCAGGCCACGGCGGTCGCGAACGCGGTCACGATCGCCGCCAGGAGACACGCGTAGACGGTGGCCGGCGACCGTCGCCGGCCACCCGTCACACGAGTGGGGGGTGAGTGCATCTTCTCTCCTCTGCAGGGTGAAGCCGGGACCGGCGGGGGCGGAGACACCGCGATGCGGCACGTGGACTCACCGCCGGTGCGGGAGGAGTCGTGTCCACCCGCACCGGGCCGGTGTCCCGCCGGGGAAGGAGGCGGGAGTCGGCGGGCCTGGTCGTCCGGGCGACCGCGGGCGTCGCCGCCCGAGCCGGGACCGGCGGCCCGTCCTCGCGGCCCGTCCTCGCGGCCCGTCATCGTGACTCGTCATCGCGGCTCGTCGGCGTGGGCTCGCCGGCGTGGGCTCGGTGGGCGTGCCGCACGGCGCGGGGCCGAGGGCCCGGGAATGGTGACGCCGGTGCGGGCCGTCCGGCCGGCGTCGTACGTCCCCGCGCCGCCCTGGGGCGAGGCCGGGTCGCTCCACGCGGCGGCCTGGCCCTGCTCCCTAGCCGCCGGCGACATCCGCACCGGGTGATCCCGGTGGCGGCCGTCGCCGGCGACATGACCGGGCGCAGGGTCCGGAGGGGTCACGCGCCGACGATCCGCACCTGGAATGTGAGCGTTAACAATCCCGCGAGCAGGTACCCCTCCTTCGTCGGCGGCGTGTGGTGGTGGTGTGTAGCGGATGAAACAGGACCCTCACAGCCGTGTCAACGCTCGCCCGATCTCGCGTCACCGCCCCGGACGCGCGGGCGGGGCTCACCTGCTCCTGCCGGGGCTGTGAGGGCACCTTCCGGCCCGTGCGGGATGAAAATTTCACCGGCTCACCCGGCACTTCACGCCACGCGGAACCCCCGCAGGAAAACAGCGGCGAAGCTGTCTCTCTCCACCTGGAGACATGACATCCGGACCCCCCGACGGCTACGAAACTTTCTCGACACGCTCTTGACACATTTCGTAATGATTTCCACACTGACTCCCCAGGGCGGCTCCTCCTGCCGGGACCGGTGGTGGACGGCAGGGGCCGCAGTCCCGGCGCGACAACGGAGCGCGCCTCTCTCCGCGGGCCTCACTGCCCGCGTCCCCTTCCCGATTTCGCAGTGGAGGCTCAGGCATGGGCGGAATTCCCTCACCCGCGAGCGGCGGGCGATCCTCCGGCGGAACCCGCCGGATGCTGGTCGCCGGCGCGCTCGGCTTACTCGGCGTGGTCACCGCGCTGACGGCGACCGCCCCCGCGGGCGCCACCGCCGGCACGCTCGGCGCGGCGGCCGCCCAGAGCGGCCGCTACTTCGGCACGGCGGTCGCCGCCGGCCACCTGAACGACTCGACGTATGTGGCCACCTGGGACCGGGAGTTCAACTCGGTCACCGCGGAGAACGAGATGAAGTGGGGCCCGATCGAGCCCTCCCGCAACTCGTTCAACTGGGGTTCGGCCGACCAGATCGTCAACCACGCCGTGAGCAAGGGCATGAAGGTCCGCGGCCACACCCTGGTCTGGCACGCCCAGCTGCCCAGCTGGATCAACGACAACATGTCGGCCAGCGACCTGCGCTCGGCGATGACCAACCACATCACCCAGGTCATGAACCACTACAAGGGCAAGGTCTACGCCTGGGACGTGGTCAACGAGGCCTTCGCCGACGGCGGCTCGGTCGGCGCCCTGCGGAGCTCGATCTTCACGCAGAAACTGGGCAACGGCTTCATCGAGGAGGCGTTCCGCGCCGCGCGGGCCGCCGACCCCAACGTCAAGCTGTGCTACAACGACTACAACATCGACGACGCCAACGCGAACAAGACCCGCGGCGTCTACAACATGGTCAAGGACTTCAAGGCCCGCGGCGTGCCGATCGACTGTGTCGGCCTGCAGTCACACTTCGGCAACCCGCCGTCGAACTACCAGCAGAACATCGCGCAGTTCGCCGCGCTCGGCGTCGACGTCCAGATCACCGAGCTCGACGTCGGCGGCTCCGGGTCGACCCAGGCCGACGCCTACCGCCGCGTCACCCAGGCCTGCCTGGCCGTGTCCCGCTGCACCGGCATCACCGTGTGGGGCATCACCGACAAGTGGTCCTGGCGCAGCGGTGACACCCCGCTGCTGTTCGACGGCAACTTCAACAAGAAGCAGGCCTACAACGCCGTCCTTGACGCGCTCAACAGCGCGACTCCTGGCACCAGCCCGTCTCCGGGCACGACCCCTTCTCCGGGCACGAGCCAGAACCCCGGCTCCACCAGTGCGATCAGGGGGGTCGGCTCCGGCCGGTGCCTGGACGTGAACGGCGCTTCGCAGACCAACGGCGCGCAGGTGCTGATCTGGGACTGCAACGGCCAGAACAACCAGCAGTGGACCTCGACCAGCGCCGGTGAGCTGCGCGTCTACGGCAACAAGTGCCTCGACGTGAACGGCGGCGGCACCGCCGACGGCAGCAGCGTCATCATCTGGGACTGCAACGGCCAGAACAACCAGAAGTGGCGCTTCAACTCCGACGGCAGCATCACCGCCGTCGGCGCCAACAAGTGCCTGGACGTCACCGGCGTCGGCACCGCCAACGGCACGAGGGTGCAGATCTGGTCGTGCAACGGCCAGAGCAACCAGAGGTGGACCCGCGTCTGACGCCACCACTCACCCGGGGCGGCCGCAACCCGGCCGCCCCTTTCGCCATGTACCGCAGCGGCCGGTCGGCGGCTGTGGTCACGGTGCTCTTCTCGGTGGCCTGGACGCTCACAGCCACGCCGGCAGGGCCGGCGCGAGGGAGCCGTCGCCGGTGGTGAGTGCGTGCGGGCGTCCGGTGAGGTAGGCGACGACGTCGGCGAGCGGGCCCGCGACGGCGACGGGCTCACCCTCGCCGGGCAGCGTCCAGTGGTCGCCGGTGTCGGTGGCGGTCAGCACGACCGCCGGGCCCGCGACGCCGCCGCGCTTGGCGGCGACGTCGTCGGCGAGCGCGACGAGAAACCCGGTGGGCAGGTCGGCGAAGGAGACGCCGGCCGCCAGGTCGACGGCGTGGACGCAGACCTCGCGGGAGCGCAGCCACGGGATCTCCGTGGCCGGTACGGTGCGGCCCTGGGCGGTGACGACCTTGGCGTTCCATTGGTCGTCGGTCAGCCCGGCGACGCCCGCGGCGAGCCGCTGTGCCGACGAGCGCAGCCAGGCGGCCAGCTCGGCGGCCGGCGTGCGTGAACCTGCCTCGATGTCGGCGTCGCGCTGCCGGGGCGAGGAGTACATCGGGGTCTCCTCGCCGGTGGCGGCCCAGTGCGTCAGGTTGCTCAGCGCGTCGGCGTTGGCCGCCACGTGGGCCACCAGGTGCTTGCGGCTCCAGCCGGGGAGCCCGGAGGGGGCGAGGTAACGCTCCTCGTCCCATCCGGCGACGGCGCGGAGGAACAGCGCGGTGCCCGCCTCGCTCCAGCCGAGGGCCTCGTCGAACGTACGGCGCATCAGGCCGCCCCGTCCCCGGCCACGGTGTTGTCGAGCCGGCCGATGCCCTGGATCTCGGCGACGACGCGCTCTCCGCCGGTCAGGTAGCGCTTCGGGGTGCGTGCGTGGCCGACGCCGCCCGGGGTGCCGGTGGCGATGACGTCGCCGGGGTTGAGGCGCATGATCGTCGAGACGTACTCGACCAGCGCGACCGGGTCGAACAGCAGGTCGCCGGTGTTGTCCTGCTGCATGACCTCGCCGTCGACGGTGAGGCTGAGCTCCAGCTCGGGGCGTACGCCGCCGGGCAGCTCGTCCGGGGTGACGAGGTAGGGGCCGACGGGGGTGGAGGAGTCCCACATCTTGCCCTGCAGCCACTCGCGGGTGCGGAACTGCCAGTCGCGGCAGGTGATGTCGTTGAGGACGGTGAAACCGGCGATCGCGGCCTCGGCCTCCGCGCCCCTGGCGCGGCGGACCCGCTTGCCGATCACGACGGCGAGCTCGACCTCCCAGTCGAACTCAGCGGTCTCCTCCGGACGCTCGATGTCGTCGGCGGCGCCGATGAGACAGTCGGCGAACTTCGCGAACAGGGTGGGGTGCTCCGGCAGGTCCCGGCCCATCTCCTGGATGTGGTTCTTGTAGTTCAGGCCCACGCAGACGACCTTCGACGGCCGCGGGACGACCGGCGCGAAGTCGGCGCCCTCGACGGAGTAGCTGGCGACCGCGCCCTCGGCGGCGGCTCCCGCCGCCCAGTCGTCCCGGGCCAGCAGCTCGCCGAGGTCGGCGGCGCCGAGGTCGACCAGCCGGTCGCCGTCGAGCCGTACGGCGCGGGTCGAGCCGTCGACGCGGAGGGTGGCGAGCTTCATCGGGTGGTCCCTTCGATGTGGGTGCGGTTGAGCTGCAGGGCCTCGAAGACCGGGGAGTCGCTGAACCGGAACAGGTCCAGCGCGCCGGAGTCGGAGTCGGTGGAGCCCGCCTCTGACCGGGCCGAGAAGGGCTGCCAGGACGGGACTGCGAACAGGTCGCCGCGGGTGACCGTCCAGGTCCTGTCGCCGACGGTCACGGTGCCGGAGCCGTCGAAGACCTGGTAGACCGACGAGCCGGTCTCGCGGACCGGGGCGGTCTCGGCGCCGCGCGCGACGCGGTGCATCTCGGCGCGGAGCGTGGGCAGCACGTCCGCGCCTGTGGCGGGGTTGACGTAGCGGACCGCGGCGTGGCCGGGCTCCACGGCGCCGCCGAAGCCCTCGGCCTCCAGGGCGAGCTGGTCGGTCAGGGCGCGGTCGGTGAACTCCCACTTGTAGGACAGCAGCGGGGTGCCCGGGGTGAGCTCGCCGGCCCGCACCGGGCGCAGGCCGGGGTGTCCCCACAGCCGCTCGGAGCGCGACCGCTCGGGGGTGATCCGCTCGGCCTCGCTGATCTCGTCGCGGCCGAACTCGAAGAACTGCGCCTCGGTGACGTACTGGAAGGGGATGTCGAGGCCGTCGATCCAGGCCATCGGCTCGCGCGTCGCGTTGTGGTGGGCGTGCCAGTTCCAGCCGGCCTGCGGGAGGAAGTCACCGCGGCGCATCGGGACCGCGTCGCCGCCGACGACCGTCCACACGCCCTCTCCCTCGACGACGAAGCGGAAGGCGTGCTGCGTGTGGCGGTGCTCGGGAGCGTCCTCCCCTGGCATCAGGTACTGGATCGCGGCCCAGAGCGTGGGCGTGGCGAAGGGCCGTCCGCCCAGTGCGGGGTTGGCCAGCGCGATCGCCCGCCGCTCTCCCCCGCGGCCGACCGGGACCAGGTCGCCGGCCTGCGCGGCGAGCCGCCGCAGGTTCTCCCACCGCCACAGGTGCGGCACCGCGCGCGAGCGGGGACTCGCGGGCATCAGGTCGCCGATCTCCGTCCACAGCGGCACGAGGAGCTCCTGCTCGAAACCGCGGTAGAGCTCTTCGAGCGCGGGGGTGACGTCGGGCTGGTCCGGCGCGTCGATCGCACGGAGCCGCACCGGGGAGTTAGGCGTGGTAGCAGCAGTGCTCATGCGGCTAATGTTGCTGCGGCAGCACCTTGAAGAACGCGAAATTCTGCGTTGCAGAATCGGGGGCATCGTGGGCAAGCCGCTGAAGAACCCGCCGACCTACCTGATCAACAGCGTGGACCACGCTCTGCGGCTCGCCGCGATCCTTCAGCTCGAAGGCGAGCTGACGGTCTCGGACGCCGCCGAGCGGCTCGGCGTCGCCCGCTCCACCGCGCACCGGCTGCTCGCGATGCTGGTCTACCGCGACTTCGCGGTCCAGGACGAGCGGCGCCTCTACCGTGCCGGGCCGGTCCTGGAGCTCGCGGCCCACTCGCCGTCGGCCGCGTCCCGCCTGCGCGCGGCGGCCCTGCCGCACCTGCACCGGCTGGTCGGCATGTTCGACGAGTCCGCCAACCTGGCGGTCCGCACCGGGGACACGGTCAGGTTCATCGCCAGCGCCGAGTGCTTCCAGACCCTGCGGGTGGGCTCCCGCGAGGGCATGGTGTTCCCGGCCCACGACACCACGGCGGGGCTGCTGCTGCTGGCTGAGCTGACCGACGATGAGCTCGAGGCGGTCTACCCGGCCGATCGGTACGCCGACGAGTCGGAGGAGCGGCTCACCGCGCGCCCCGACATGGACCGGCTGCGTGCCGAGCTGGCCCAGGTGCGGCGCAATGGTTTCGCGCTCAACCAGGGCCGCTCGGAGCGCGGCGTGGTGGCGCTCGGCGTTTCGGTCAGGGACTCGGACGGGACCGCCCTCGCCGGTCTGTCGGTGTCGATGCCGAGCGCGCGCTACGACAAGCATCGGCTGCCGGCACTGGTCGACGCCCTTTTCCGTGTGGCGAGCGCCGTGGAGGCCGATCTCGCCCGCTCCGGCTGAACACATTCCGGCGCCCGCTCTCCCGCCGTCCGGCGCGCCCGCGTCCCCTCGGCAGGAGCGCGGCGATGACGAGCGCGGCCACCGCCGCGATGGTGGTCGTGACCAGCGCGAGCTCGAGCCCTTCCCGGGACGGCAGCGAGAAGGCCCCGGTGGACACGACGTGGGCCGCGAGGACGGCGCTGATCACCGCGCTGGCCGAGGCCGTGCCGATGGAGCGCATGAGCGAGTTGAAGCCGTTGGCGGCGGCGGTCTCCGAGGTGGGCACCGCGCCCATGATCGAGGCGGGCATGGCGGCGTAGCCGATGCCGGCTCCGGAGGACGCGATGGTCGAGGCGAGCACGATGTGCCATACCTCGTCCATGAGGAACAGCGCGACGGCGTAGCCCGCGACCGTGCACACCGCGCCGATCATGAGCGTCGTCCGGGGCCCGTACGTGTTGGTGAGACGGGCAGAGACGGGCGAGAGCACCATCATCATCGCGCCGCCGACGGCCATGCACAGCCCGGCCTCGACCAGGGTCAGCTCCAGGCCGTAGCCGGTGACGCCCGGGGCCTGGAGCACCAGCGGGAACACCAGGTTGGGTCCGAACATGGCGAATCCGAAGGCGATCGACGCGATGTTCGTGATCAGCACCTCCCGCCGGGCGGTGGCCCGCAGGTCGACCAGCGGATCGGCCACCCTCAGCTCCACGAACCCCCATGCGAGGAAGATCACCGCCGACGCGGCGAACAGCCCCAGGGTGAGGGGGCTGTCCCAGCCCCAGCCGCCGCCCTTGCTCACGGGCAGCAGCAGGCACACCAGGCCCGCCGACAGACCCGCGGCGCCGAGGAAGTCGAACCGCCCGCCGGTCCGCAGCGGCGAGACGGGCACCAGCGTGAGGGTGAGGACGAGACCCACCGCTCCCATCAAAGCCGCCGCCAGGAAGAGCATGTGCCAGTCGACGAGTTGCACGAGGAGGGCGCCGAGCGGCAGCCCGAGCGCGCCGCCCGCGCCCAGGGTGGCGCTCATCAGCGCCATGGCCGACCCGAGCCGCTCGGGCGGCAGCAGGTCGCGCATGATGCTGATGCCGAGCGGGATGACGCCGACGGCGCAGCCCTGCAGCGCCCGCCCGATCACCACGACGGGCAGCGAGTCGCCGGCCACGCAGACGAGCGAGCCCGCCACCATCAGCGTGAGGCTGATCACCACCATGCGGCGCTTGCCGTACATGTCGCCGAGCCGTCCGCTCACCGGCGTGAACACGGCGGACGCCAGCAGCGTGACGGTGACGACCCAGGAGGCGTCCTCCGCCGGGACCGACAGCAGACGGGGCAGGTCGGGGATGACGGGCACCACCAAGGTGAACATCATCGAGACGATCATGCCGCTGAACGCCAGCGCGCCGGTGACGACACCGGATCTGGCCCCCGCTATGGGTGTCGCCACCGCACTCCTTCCATCAAGGACAATTCGTCACATTAGCCCCACCATCGTCGGGGGCCGCGACCGTCCCAGCGATTGCGGAAGACGGGGTCCCGCTTCTCGACGAAGGCCCGGATCGCCTCGCGGGTGTCCTCGGTGGTCCCGTTGAGGTTCTGCGCGGTCGCCTCCCGCGGCGCGCTCTCGTGGAAGCCCGTCGCGGCGGGGAGATCGAGCATCTCCTTGGTCTGCGCCAGCGGGAACGGGGCGAGGGTCAGCAGTTCGCGCGCCCACGCGTACGCGTGCGCCTACGCCTCCCCCTGCGGCACCACCTGTTGAGCGGTCCCAGGCGTGGACCTCGCCAGCGGAGAGCACGTGGCCGAAGAAGGCGAGCCCTCTGGCCCGGTGGAGCCCGGTCATGGGGTCAGCGGCGCCGGTGACGACGGCGATCGCGTAGAGCGGCGCGTCCGCTTCCATGAACGCGTGAGCGGCCCCACGGGGTCCGGACATCCGCGCCTGCGGTTCCGGGGGCATATCAGGTACACGTTATGGCAAGCCGGTAATCGGGGCTTGTTGACAGCGCGCCGACTTGTTTTCCATGGTGTGGCCTCGCGGATCGATCCTTCAGGGCGCGTCCGCGCCTGCTCCCCGCCGACCCGCCCGGCCGACGCGTGATGTCGCCCGGGTGGTGACACCGGCCGATTGTTAACGTTAACATACGGTTTCCCGCGTCGTGGTTCCCTTCTGTCCGGTGGGCGGTGGTGGCGGGTCGGATCCAATACGAGGTGCGGAGGCGACGTCAAGGGCGACGCCTCTCATCTCCGGCGCGCATCGAACATGTACGCGTCCCATCAGGCGTTATCAGGGTCGCCGCCGACCAGGACGAACGCGTTTCTCTGAAACTTTCGTAGGGGACTTGACACGTTTCGGCGTGTTTTTCACACTGTGTCCTCAAGGCGGCTTCCTCCTGCCCTGTGGTGGTGCGCAGCGAGGACCGCGGTTCGCGACGCCCTGGTGGTGTGCGTTCCTCGGCAGCGGAACGCGGCGTCGATCGCGCGGGCGACCCCCGCATGTCCGCTTTCACACAACGGTCCCGTCTCCGCCGGCGACTTCACGCCGTCCGGTGCGCCGGAACGGCACCGCGGCCACCCCGACCGCTACCCGCACCAGCCCCGGCGGCGGCCGGACCCGATGATGAGGAGATTCTCAGATGCGTCTGCCCTGGCGAGCGCGCTCACCGCGCCCCTCCGCCGCCGCGACCGCGGCACCGCCCCGGCGGTTCTCCCGCCGCGGCCTAGCGATCGGCTCGATTCCGGTCCTGCTGGCCGGAATCGGCGGCCTGCTGGTCACCCAGCCCGCCCAGGCCGCCGTCGCCTGCCGCGTCGACTACACCATCAGTTCGAGCTGGCCCGGCGGCTTCAACACCAACATCATCATCAACAACCTCGGTGACGCGGTCAACGGCTGGCAGCTGACCTGGTCGTTCGGCGGCGACCAGCAGATCACCCAGATCTGGAACGCCACCCACACCCAGTCCGGCTCGACGGTCACCGCCACCAACGTCTCCTACAACGGCAGCATCCCCAGCGGCGGCAGCGCGAACTTCGGGTTCAACGGCTCCTCGAACGGCTCCAACCAGGTGCCCACCTCGTTCTCGCTGAACGGTGTGCCCTGCACCGGCAGCCCCGGGACACCGAGCCCCTCCCCGACGCAGTCGCCAAGCGCGTCGCCGAGCGTCTCACCGAGCGCGTCGCCGAGCCCGTCCCCCTCTCCGTCCCCGTCCCCCTCTCCGTCCCCGTCGGTGACGCCGACGTGCAACCTGCCGACGTCGTACCGCTGGACCTCGACGGGCTCGCTGGCGACCCCGAAGTCCGGCTGGGTTTCGCTCAAGGACTTCACCAACGTCGTCTACAACGGCAAGCACCTCGTCTACGCGACGACGCACAACACGGGCACGAGCTGGGGCTCGATGAACTTCGGCCTGTTCTCCAACTGGTCCGACATGGCCTCGGCCAGCCAGAACACGATGAACTTCTCGGCCGTCGCGCCCACGCTGTTCTACTTCGCCCCCAAGAACATCTGGGTGCTGGCCTACCAGTGGGGCGGGACCGCGTTCTCCTACCGGACCTCCACCGACCCCAGCAACCCCAACGGCTGGTCGGCGCAGCAGACCCTGTCCACCGCGAGCATCACCGGCTCGGGCACCGGCCCGATCGACCAGACGCTCATCGGTGACGGCCAGAACATGTACCTGTTCTTCGCCGGGGACAACGGCAAGATCTACCGGTCCAGCATGCCGATCGGGAACTTCCCCGGCAACTTCGGCTCGAACTACACGACGATCATGAGCGACTCGACGAACAACCTGTTCGAGGGCGTCGAGGTCTACAAGCTCCAGGGCCAGAACAGGTACCTGATGCTCGTCGAGGCGATCGGCTCGCAGGGCCGTTACTTCCGCTCGTTCACGGCCACCAGCCTGGACGGGACCTGGACCCCGAACGCCACCAGCGAGAGCAACCCGTTCGCCGGCAAGGCCAACAGCGGCGCCACCTGGACCAACGACATCAGCCACGGCGACCTGGTCCGCACCAACCCCGACCAGACCAAGACCGTGGACCCCTGCAACCTGCAACTGCTCTACCAGGGCCGCAGCCCGAACTCGGGCGGCGACTACGGCCTCCTGCCCTACCGGCCCGGCCTGCTGACGCTGCAGCGCTGACAGCCTGACCTAGCTGACGGCCTGACCCAACAGCCCGGCCTACCGGCCGGCCACCGCCGGCACGCGGCGCCCGCTGTCCCCGGGCGCCGCGTGCCGGCACGCGTCACGCGGCCAGGTCGTGGCCCAGCCGCGCCGCCAGTTCCCGTACGAGGTCGAGGGCGGCGTCGGTGACGGCGGTGCCGGGCGGGAAGACGGCCGCGACACCGGCGTCCAGCAGCGCGGGGACGTCGCCCTGCGGGATGACCCCGCCGACCACGATCATGATGTCGTCGCCTCCGGCCTCGGCCAGCGCCCGCCGCAGCGCGGGCACCAGCGTGAGGTGCCCGGCGGCCTGGGACGAGACCCCCACGATGTGCACGTCGGCCTCGACCGCCTGGCGGGCGACCTCCTCCGGCGTCTGGAACAGCGGGCCGACGTCGACGTCGAAGCCGAGGTCGGCGAAGCCGCTCGCGATCACCTTCTGGCCCCGGTCGTGGCCGTCCTGGCCCATCTTGGCCACCAGGATCCTGGGGCGGCGGCCCTCCGCCTCGGCGAAGCGGTCGCTGGCCTCGCGGACGGCTTCGGCCCCCGAGCCCATCTCCTGCCGGTACACCCCTGAGATGGTCTGCACGTTCGCCTGATGCCTCCCGAACACATTCTCCAGCGCGTCGGAGATCTCCCCCACGGTGGCGTGCGCCCGCGCCGCGTCCACCGCCAGCGCCAGCAGGTTGCCGTCGGAGGCCGCCCCGCGGGTGAGCGCGTCCAGCGCGGCGCGTACGGCCTCGGGGTCGCGTTCGGCCCGCAGCGCGCGCAGCCGCTCGATCTGGCGGGCGCGTACGGCGGTGTTGTCGACCTTGAGCACCTCCACCTCGGGCTCGGCGTCGGTGCGGTACTTGTTGACACCGATGACCGGCTGGACGCCCGAGTCGATGCGGGCCTGGGTGCGGGCGGCGGCCTCCTCGATGCGGAGCTTGGGCAGCCCCTGGTCGATCGCCCGCGCCATGCCGCCCACCTGTTCCACCTCGGCGATGTGCTGCCGCGCCTTGGCCGCGATCTGCCGGGTGAGGGTCTCGACGTAGTAGGAGCCGCCCCACGGGTCGATGACCCGGGTGGTGCCCGACTCCTGCTGGAGCAGCAACTGGGTGTTGCGGGCGATCCGCGCCGAGAAGTCCGTCGGCAGCGCGAGCGCCTCGTCAAGGGCGTTGGTGTGCAGCGACTGCGTGTGCCCCTGCGTCGCCGCCATCGCCTCCAGGCAGGTGCGCACCACGTTGTTGTAGACGTCCTGGGCCGTCAGCGACCAGCCGGAGGTCTGGGAGTGGGTGCGCAGGGCCAGCGACTTCGAATCCTTCGGGGCGAAACCGCTCACCAGGTCCGCCCACAGCAGCCGGGCGGCCCGGAGCTTGGCGACCTCCATGAAGAAGTTCATGCCGATGCACCAGAAGAACGACAGGCGCGGCGCGAACGCGTCGATGTCGAGCCCGGCCGCGGTCCCGGCCCGCAGATACTCCACCCCGTCGGCCAGCGTGTAGGCCAACTCCAGGTCACAGGTCGCCCCCGCCTCCTGGATGTGATAGCCCGAGATCGAGATCGAGTTGAACTTCGGCATCCGCTGCGAGGTGTAGGCGAAGATGTCGGAGATGATCCGCATCGACGGGCCCGGCGGATAGATGTAGGTGTTGCGGACCATGAACTCCTTGAGGATGTCGTTCTGGATGGTCCCCGCCAGCTGCTCCGGCTTCACCCCCTGCTCCTCGGCCGCCACGATGTACAGCGCCAGGATCGGCAGCACCGCGCCGTTCATCGTCATCGACACGCTCATCCGGTCCAGCGGGATCCCGTCGAAGAGGATCCGCATGTCATGGATGGAGTCGATCGCCACGCCCGCCATGCCCACGTCACCGGCGACGCGGGGATGGTCGGAGTCGTAGCCCCGATGGGTCGCGAGGTCGAAGGCGACCGACAGCCCCTTCTGCCCCGCCGCCAGGTTGCGCCGGTAGAACGCGTTGGACTCCTCCGCCGTGGAGAACCCCGCGTACTGCCGGATCGTCCACGGCCGGGTCACGTACATCGTCGGGTACGGCCCGCGCAGGAAGGGCGCGATGCCCGGATAGGTCCCCAGGCCGTCCGGGAGGTCGGCTGCCGTGTAGAACGGCGCGATCGGGATGCCCTCGGGGCTGTCCCACGCGGCTCCGCCGGTCTCAGGCGGCGAGCCGGGTCGCGCTGATCCGGTCAGGGCCACGCCTCGGAAGTCCGGGATCATTCGTCCACCTCCAGATCCGCGAGGGTCGTGCGCAGCACCTCGAGCACGTCGCACCCCGCGTACAGGTTGCCGTCCACGCCGTCGTACCGGCCCCGGCCGGCCAGCCAGATCCTGACCGCGCCCGCCTTCCGCAGCGCCGCCGCGACGGCGGAGGCGTGCTCGGCGTACGCCTCGTCGCTGGAGCACAGGCACGCCACGGCGGTGCCGCTCGCGGCGAACTCCTTCGCGATCGCGTCCGGGTCGGCGGCCGGACTCGACGTGACCGTCTCGACGCCGCCGGCCTGGAACAGTCCCGCCGCGAACGACACGCGCGCCGCGTGCTCCCTCGCCGATCCGACGGCCGCCAGGAACACCGCCGGGCGGGCGGGCAGGGCCTCCGCCCGGTCGCGCAGGTCCTCGAACGCCTGGGCGTGCCGGATTCTCGGCAGGGCTCCGGCGGGTGGTTGTGGCACGCAGTTGAGCGCGGGCGCCGGCTCCGACAGGTCGGGGAACTGGCTCACGCCGACGATCGGCGCCTTGCGGCGCGCGATGTCGCGTGACCTGCTCTCCCTGGTGCGGGCGATCCTCGACCGCACCAGTCCCGTGGCGAGCGCCGCGGCCATGCCGCCCGCCTCCTCGATCTCCTGGAACCACTGCCAGGCCTTCTCAGCGAGGTCGGCGGTGAGCCGCTCGACGTACCACGATCCGGCGGCGGGGTCGGTCACCCTGGCCACGTGGCCCTCCTCGACCAGCAGCGCCGAGGTGTTGCGGGCGATCCTGCGGGAGAAGCCGTCGGGCAGGCCGAGCGCGTCGTCGAACGGCCGGACGGTCACCGCGTCGGCGCCGCCGACCCCCGCCGCGAAGCAGGCCAGCGTCGTCCGCAGCATGTTCGTCCACGGGTCCCGCCGCGTCATCATCGCCGCCGAGGTCACCGCGTGCTGGAACTGACCGGACGGCCCGCCGCAGACCTCCGCCACCCGGGCCCACAGCACCCGGGCCGCGCGCAGCTTCGCGATCGTCGCGAACTGGTCGGCGCTCGCGGCGTACCGGAACTCCACCTGGCCGAACGCCTCGTCGACGCCGAGCCCGTGATCGGTGAGCGCCCGCACGTAGGCCAGGCCGGTGGCGATCGAGCACCCGAGCTCGTCCGCGTCGCCGCCGCCCGCCTCGTGGTACGGCGTGGCGTCGGCGACCACCGCGCGCATCCCGGGCAGGCCGTCGGCGCAGCGCCGGGCGAGCTCGGCCGTCTCGGCGAGGCCGAACGCGGCGCCGCCAGGCAGGTTCAGGGGGTCGGCCCCGAAGCAGCCCCGCAGCGACGCGGCGGGGACGCCGTTCGCGGCGGCCAGGGACAGCAGAGCGTCCGCCGCCTCCCCCGTCCTGTCGCCCGCGTCCAGGGTGATCGAAATCCAGTCCAGGTGGACGCCGTCGAGCGCGCGGGGCAGTTCCCGGGGGGCGACGGCCAGCCACAGCGAGTCGACGCCGTTCTCCAGGTCCGTCAGCACGGCCTCCCGATCCGCGACCTCGTGCCGCTGCCGCACCTCCCAAGGGCCGCCGAGGCCGCGACCTCCCGGCGCGTACGGCGCGAGCCCGGGCAGCCCCGGCGTCTCCGGCAGGTCGGAGGCGTCGTGCAGCGGGGCGACGGTGATGCCGTCGTAGGTGGTGCTCGCCAGCGCCTCCTCCGGCGAGTCCGTCTCGCTGCCCGACCGGCGCAGGACCTCCCGCGCCAGTTCACGCCACTGCTCCCGGGTGGCGGGCGGGAACCCGGTGCCGCTCATTTCAGGTCCTTGATCTCGCAGATGACCGCGCCCGCGGCCACGGTGGCGCCGACGTCCGCGGACATGCCGACCACGGTGCCGGCCTTGTGGGCGGTGAGGGGTTGTTCCATCTTCATCGCTTCCAGGACGACGATGGTGTCGCCGGGCTCGACGGTGTCGCCGTCGGCGGCGACGACCTTCACGATCGTGCCCTGCATCGGGCTGACCAGGGAGTCGCCGCTGGCGGCGGCCTTGGTGCCGCTGCCGCCCGGCCGCCTGGGTGTGGCCTTCTTCGCCGCCTGGGGCGCGCCTGAGCCGGGTGCGCCGAGGCCGGCGGGCAGGACGACTTCCAGGCGTTTGCCGCCGACCTCGACGGTGATGCGTTCGCGTTCGGCCTGCTCGGTCGTGCCGGTCTCGCCCTCATGCGGGGGGATGGTGGTGGTGAACTCGGTTTCGATCCAGCGGGTGTGGACGGTGAACGGGTCGCCGGTGAAGGCGGGGTCGTCGACCACGGCGCGGTGGAAGGGCAGCACGGTCGGCATGCCGGTGATGTCGTATTCGGCCAGGGCGCGGCGGGCGCGTTGCAGGGCCTGGGTGCGGGTGGCGCCGGTGACGATGAGTTTGGCGACCAGGGAGTCGAACGCTTGGGGGACGCTCATCCCTGTCTCGTAGCCGCCGTCCAGGCGGACGCCGGGCCCGGAGGGCACGCGCATGGTGGTGATCGTGCCGGGGGCGGGCAGGAAGCCGCGGCCGGCGTCCTCGGCGTTGATGCGGAACTCGATGGAGTGGCCGCGCACGGGGGGGTCGTCGTAGCCGAGGGGCTGGCCTTCGGCGATGCGGAACATCTCGCGGACCAGGTCGATGCCGGTGACCTCTTCGCTGACGGGGTGTTCGACCTGCAGGCGGGTGTTGACCTCCAGGAAGGAGATGGTGCCGTCCTGGCCGACCAGGAACTCGCAGGTGCCGGCGCCGATGTAGCCGGCCTCGCGCAGGATCGCCTTGGAGGAGGAGTAGAGCAGGTGCATCTGGTCGTCGGTCAGGAACGGGGCGGGGGCCTCTTCGACGAGTTTTTGGTGGCGGCGTTGCAGGGAGCAGTCGCGGGTGGAGATGACCACGACGGTGCCGTGGGCGTCGGCCAGGCACTGGGTCTCCACGTGGCGGGGGCGGTCCAGGTAGCGTTCGACGAAGCATTCGCCGCGGCCGAAGGCGGTGACGGCCTCGCGGACGGCCGACTCGTACAGGCTGGGGATCTCTTCCAGGGTGCGGGCGACTTTCAGGCCGCGGCCGCCGCCGCCGAAGGCGGCTTTGATCGCGATGGGCAGGCCGTGGGTCTGGGCGAAGGCGGTCACCTCCTCCACGCCGGAGACGGGGTCGGGGGTGCCGGCGACCAGGGGGGCGCCCACCCGCTGGGCGATGTGGCGGGCGGCGACCTTGTCGCCGAGGGCGGTGATGGCCGCGGGGGGCGGGCCGATCCAGGTCAGGCCGGCGTCGATGACGGCCTGGGCGAAGCCGGCGTTCTCGGCCAGGAACCCGTAGCCGGGGTGGACGGCGTCGGCGCCCGCCCGCGCGGCGAGGTCGAGGATCTTGTCGATGTGCAGGTAGGTCTCGGCCGGGCTCTGCCCGCCCAGGGCGTAGGCCTCGTCGGCCACCCGCACGTGCAGCGCGTCCAGGTCCTGGTCGGCGTAGATCGCGACGCTGGTCAGCCCCGCGTCTCTGCACGCCCGGGCGATCCGTACGGCGATCTCACCCCGATTGGCGATCAGCACCTTCCGGATGGTCTTACTCACAGACGTCCTCCAAGACTCCATCTCGACTCCCGCCACCCCTGCGGGCCTGTCATGAGCGGGCGGCGCATCCCGTGCCGCCGGGCCAGGACCCCCCAGCCCGACGGCGCCGGCGGCGGCACCGGATCGGCCTGCCGCGCCGTGAGCAGCGCCACGGCCAGCGCGGCCAGTTCCTCGGGCAGCGGAGCGCCCTTCGTCACACGGATGTCGCTCACAGCGGCACGTTCCCGTGCTTCTTCGGCGGCAGGGCGGCCCGCTTGCCGCGCAGCATCCGCAGCGCGCGGACGATCTCGCGCCGGGTCTCCCGCGGCGCGATCACCGCGTCGACGTAGCCGCGTTCGGCCGCCAGGTATGGCGTGGCGAGGGTGTCCTCGTACTCACGCACCAGCTCGGCCCGCAGTGCTTCCGGGGCGTCCGATGCCGCCAGCGTCCTGCGATGCAGGATGTTGACCGCGCCCTGCGCGCCCATCACGGCGATCTGGGCGGTGGGCCAGGCGAGGTTGACGTCCGCGCCGAGGTGCTTGGACCCCATGACGTCGTACGCCCCGCCGTACGCCTTGCGGGTGATGACCGTGACCAGCGGCACGGTCGCCTCCGCGTAGGCGTAGAGCAGCTTGGCGCCGCGCCTGATGATGCCGTTCCACTCCTGATCGGTGCCCGGCAGGAAGCCCGGCACGTCGACGAAGGTCAGCACCGGGATGTTGAAGGCGTCGCAGGTGCGGACGAACCGGGCGGCCTTCTCGCTCGCGTCGATGTCGAGCGTGCCGGCGAACCGCATCGGCTGGTTCGCGACGACGCCCACCGAACGCCCCTCGACCCGGCCGAACCCGACCACGATGTTCGGCGCGAAGAGCGCCTGCACCTCGAGGAACTCGCCGTCGTCGAGGACGTGCCCGATGACCGCGTGCATGTCGTACGGCTGGTTGGCCGAGTCGGGGATCAGCGTGTCCAGCGCCCGGTCGTCCTCGCCGATCTCCAGGTCCGCCGGGGCCTCGAAGGACGCGGTGTCGTCGAGGTTGTTCTGCGGCAGGTACGACAGCAGCGCGCGGGCGTAGTCGAGCGCGTCGTCCTCGTCCTCGGCGCAGTAGTGGGCGTTGCCGCTGCGGCTGTTGTGCACGCGGGCGCCGCCCAGCTCCTCGAAGGTCACGTCCTCGCCGGTCACGGTCTTGATGACGTCGGGCCCGGTGACGAACATGTGGGACGCCTCGTCCACCATGATCGTGAAGTCGGTGAGTGCCGGCGAGTAGACGTGCCCGCCGGCGCAGGCGCCCATGATCAGCGAGATCTGCGGGATCACCCCGGAGGCGTGCACGTTGCGGCGGAAGATCTCGCCGTACAGGCCGAGCGAGACGACGCCCTCCTGAATGCGGGCGCCCGCGCCCTCGTTGATGCCGACGATCGGCGCCCCGATCTTCACGGCCAGGTCCATGACCTTGCAGATCTTCTCGCCGTACACCTCACCCAGGCTCCCGCCGAACACGGTGAAGTCCTGGGAGAAGACGCAGACGGTGCGGCCGTCGACCGTCCCGTGGCCGGTGACCACGCCGTCACCGGGCACGCGGGTGCCTTCCATGCCGAACGACGTGCTGCGATGCACGGCCAGGGCGTCGAGCTCGACGAATGAGCCGGGGTCGAGCAACCGCTCGATCCGCTCGCGGGCCGTGAGCTTGCCCTTGGCGTGCTGCTTGCCGGCCGCCCGCTTCTCGGCGGCGCGGACCGCCTCGTCCAGACGCTCTTCGAGCCGGCTGAGGCTGGCCGCGGTGCCACGCGATTCCATCGATCACCCATTCGGCGGATAGGACTGAGTTTCACTGAGACGATACTCAGTCTCGCTTGCGTGGACAAGCCCGGCACCCGCGACAATGGCCACATGGCCACACCGTCCATCAGCCACCGCCTCGCCGAGGCGGCGGTGGCCCTGTTCGACGAGAACGGGTACGACGAGACCACCGTCGACGACATCGCCGCCCGCGCGGGGGTGAGCCGCAGCACCTTCTTCCGCTACTACCGGTCCAAGGAAGACGCCATCTTCCCCGACCACGACACGCTGCTCGCCCAGGTGGACGCCCGTCTGCGCGCCTCGACCGCGGACACCGCGATCGTCGCGGTGTCCGACGCGGTCCGCATCGTGCTGGCGCACTACGTGGCGGACGCCGAGGTGTCGCTGCGCCGCTACCGCCTCGTCGGCCGCGTCCCCGCCCTCCGCGACCGGGAGAACGCCAGCGTCGCCCGCTACCAGCGGCTGTTCCGCGAGTTCATCGGCAAATGGCTGGCCGGGACCCCCGACGCCGACCTGCGCGCCGAGCTCATGGCCGCCTCGGTCGTCGCGGCGCACAACCAGGTCCTGCGCGGCTGGCTGCGCGCCGGCGGCACGTACGACCCCTCGGGCCCGCTCGACCAGGCCCTGGGGTACGTCATCGCGACCTTCCGGCACCTGGAGCGCCCCCAGGACGGCCGCGACGACGTCGTCGTCGCCACCTTCAGCCGCTCGGCCTCTCCCCTGGCCGTCATGGAAGCCATCCAGGGCCATCTGCGGCCTCGCCCCACCGGAGAAACCGGCGAGAAGCCGTGAACCGGGACACCTCGCCCATCGTCTCCGCCCGCCCGGGAGAATGCAGGCATGGCTGAACAGAGCATCTGGATGCGGAAGGTCGCCGCCGACCCCGAACACTCCACCTGGTTCATCGAGCGGTTCCGCTCCATGGCGCGCGCCGGGGAGGACATCGCCGGGGAAGCCCGCCTCGTGGACGCCATGGTGCCGCGCCGCGCCCGCATCCTCGACGCCGGCTGCGGAGCCGGCCGCGTCGGCGGCGTGCTGGCCCGGGCAGGGCACGACGTCGTCGGCGTCGACGTCGACCCGGCCCTGATCGAGGCCGCGGAGCAGGACCACCCCGGGCCGCTCTGGATGGTCGGCGACCTGGCCGAACTCGACCTTCCCGCACGGGGCATCGCGACGCCGTTCGACGCCGTCGTCTGCGCCGGGAACGTGATGACGTTCCTCGCGCCGAGCACCCGGCGTGAGGTGCTGAGACGGCTCCGCGCGCACCTCGCGCCGGACGGCCGGGCCGTGATCGGCTTCGGCGCCGGGCGCGACTACGAGTTCGGCGAGTTCTTCGCGGACGCGGCCGCCGCCGCGCTCGAACCCGACCTGCTGCTGTCCACCTGGGACCTGCGCCCGTTCAGGGACGACTCCGGCTTCCTGGTCGCCATCCTCCGCCCCGTCTGACGCGCGGGCCCTGTTTCGCGGAGGCCCTGGTTCGCGCGGGCCCTGTTTCGCGCAGGCCCTGTTTCGCGCGCTCCCCGGCCTCCCGCCGGCGGCCATCCCGGGCGCGGGCTACGGCGCGAGGGTCTCCACCGCGAGAAGATCGCGCATCGACACCATGCCGATCAGGCGGCCGTCCTGGTCCACCGGGATGTGCCGGATGCCGTAGTCGAGCATGCGGCGGGCCACCTCGCGCGTGTCCTCGTCCAGTGTCGCGGTCTTGATGTCCGACGACGCGCACGTCCCCGCGTTCATCTCGCCGGGATCGGCGGATGTGGCGAGCGCCGTCACGAGGTCCCGCTCCGTGATCACTCCGGTGACCCGGTCCGCGTCGAGCACGGCGAGCGCGCCGATGTTCTTCTCCGTCATCAGTCGCGCCACCCCGGGCAGCTTCTCGCTCGCCGGGCAGCCGAACACCAGGGGACGGTAAACGTTGGCGATACGCATGCGGCCTCCCCTCCTCACCTGCGTCTCCAGCCAACCACACCGCCCGGGGACGCCGGTCGGCCGCCGGGTGTCAGGAACGCGGACCCTGCTTCTCACGGCCCTGCCTCACGCCCCTGCCTCACGACCCTGCCGCGCGCCGCCGCCGGCTCACGACCAATATCCCCCCGGCCACGGCCACCACCGCGACCGCGGCGACCACCGCGACGGTCCGCCCGCCGCCCGGCGACGAGGACGCGGCCAGCGACGCGTCGGCCGCCGGGGCGCTCGGGGAGGTCGCCACCCCTGCCGGATCAGCGCCGGCCGGAGAAGGGCCTGCGGCAGCCGCGCTCGTGGCCGCCGGGGTGGCCGCCGGGGTGGCCACGGCCGCGGGAGCCTTCAGGGTGAAGTGCAGTTCCCCGCTGACGGGGTGCCCGTCGGAGGACACCACGCGATAGGCGATCGCGTAACGGCCGTTGGGCAGACCGGCGGTCAGCGGCTGGGTGACGACGGGCCCTTTGGTGCTCGGCCCGCCCCGGGTGACCTTCCGCCCGTCCGGGCCGGTCACGACGACGGTGACGAACTGGCGGGCGATGTTCTCCGTGAAGACCAGTTCGACGTCGGAGGGCGCCTTGTTCACCGTCGCGCCGTCCTTGGGCGTCGACGACCTCAGCGCCGCGTGCGCGGCCGCGGGACCCGCCACTCCGGCGACCACTGCGGCCACGACAGCGACGGCCGCCAGCAGGCGGATGACGATGTGCGCGTATCTCACGGCGTGCCCTTCCAGGGAAGAGGGGAGCACCAAGGCTATCGGCGGCCACCGCCCCCCTCCCCTGCGCACCGCCGTAGGGAGCGCCCGCGGCCCTTCACCAAGCGCGTCGTCTCTCCGGGTCCGCGGCACTCTCGGTGCCGAATACCCCCAAGTACCGCGACTTCTGTCGAAACCATGGCAAGTTCTGTTAATTCGGGGTGAAAGTCGTTAACCTCGACGCATCGGTCCCACCGGCCCGAGCCTGACTCCCCAACCAGGGGCCGTACCTCGTGGAGAGCTGAAGTGACGATGGCGCGCTGGCTGGGCCGGTTGCTTCTGCCGGTCGTCTTCGGCGTGGTGGCGGTGGCCGCCCTGGCGGCGCCCGCCTCCGCCCACGGCCAGCTCGCGATGTCGACGCCGGCCAAGGACGGCACGGTGCGCGAGCCGCTGGAGTCCCTCGCGCTCTACTTCACCGAGGCGCCCGCCCCTAACGCGTACTTCACGGTCACCGCTCCCGGCGGCGTCAGGGTCGACCAGCCCTGGGCGCACGGCCGGCCGAAGCGCCTCGACAAACCGGTGCAGGAGTACAACCTGGTCGACGGCTCCTGGGTGCCGAGCGTGTACAACACCGGCTACCCGGCGGAGATCCCTGTCGCCTACTGGCCGAAGCGGGGCGAGTACGTCGTCCGCTACCTGTCCATCGCCTCCGACGGGGAGCCCGTGCAGGGAGAACTGCGGTTCACCTACAAGGGCAAGACCTCGGGACCGCCGAAGGGCTGGCGCGCTCCGGACAACGAGCCCGACCCCGGTCTGCTCGCCTCGGCCGAGCACGGCGGCGACGCCCCGAACCCTGCTCCGCAGAGCGGCGGCCCGGTGACCATGGGCCCCGCCGCGCCGCAGGCGGGCGATGGTCAGACCACGGCTCCCCCCACCGGCACGGCCGCCGCGGGGAACGCGCAGCCGGCCGACTCCGGCTCTGGTCTGTCGGCGTGGCTGGTGCCCGCGGTCCTCGTCGTGGGAGCGGGCGTCCTGGTGGCGCGGGCGGCGCGGCGGCGGCCCGCACCCGCCACCCCCGCGCCCGCCGCCCCGGCGGCCCGGCGTTCCTCCGGCCACTCAAGGAGTAAAACCCCCTCACGCGGGCCGGCGTCACGCACCCAGAACCGCCCCAAATCCGCCAAGCGACGCTGAATCCCCCACCCCCCCAGGAGAAGCCCCCGATGACGTTCGTCCCCGCGCGCCTGCGCCCGCTGCTCGCCGCGCTCCCACTCGGCGTGGTCCTGCTGACGGCCACGTCCGCCTGTGGTGGGTCGAATGCCGCCACCCCCGCACAGCCGGCCGCCCCCGCCTCCGCGGAGGCGGCTGCTCCCGCGACCCCCGCGACCGCCGAGACCGCCGAGACCACCGCCGCGGCCCCGGCGGAGCCGGCCTCGGAGGCCCCCGCCGCCCCGGCCGTGAAGGAGATCGCCGTCACCGTCTCCGGCCGGAAGGTCACGCCGCCGCCGGGACGGATCGAGGTGACCAAGGGCGAGACGGTGCGGATCACGATCACCAGCGACGCCGCCGACGAGGCGCACCTGCACGGGTACGACAAGGCCGCGGACCTGAAGCCAGGCGCCCCCGCGAGCATCGAGTTCGTCGCCGACGAGACCGGGCTGTTCGAGATGGAGACCCATCACTCCGGACTTCAGCTGTTCCAGCTGGTCGTGCGTTAGGCGCGCGGCATGCTGCTGGCCCACGGCGTCGGCGGCCGTCAGGACCTGCCGATCCCGTTCTCCGCCGCGCTGACCGGCGCGGCCCTCGCGTTGCTCGTGTCGTTCGTGGCGCTCGGCGCGCTGTGGAAGGAACCGCGGCTGGGCGGCGGCCTCTCCGCCGCCCGCGCGCTGCCCGCCGCCGTCCAGACGGCCGTGACCGCTCCGGCCTGGCGGTGGGTCTGGCGGATCGCCGGGCTCGTCGCCGCGGCGTACTTCTGCGTCGGGCTGGTCTTCGGCCCGGATCGGGCCGACAATCCCACGGCCGGGGCGTTCTACGTCCTGTTCTGGGTCGGCCTGGTGCCGCTGTCGCTGCTGCTCGGCCCGGTGTGGCGCGGCCTCAACCCGCTGCGGACGCTGCACCTGCTGGCCTGCGCGGCGCTCGGACGCGACCCGGGGCGCGGCCTGCGGCCGCTGCCCGCGGGGGTCGGGCGCTGGCCCGCCTGCGCCGGCCTGTTCGCCTTCGTCTGGCTGGAACTCGTCGCTCCGGAACGGGCCACCCTGCCGGTCATCGGGGCCTGGCTCGCGGTCTACGCCGTGCTCATGCTGGGCGGGGCGGTGATCTTCGGGTCCCGGTGGTTCGACCACGCGGATCCGTTCGAGGCCTACAGCGACCTCGTCGGCAGGCTCGCTCCCGTGCACAGACGCGACGACGGCGTCGTGGTCTGGCGCAACTCCCTCGACGGCATGGCCGGGCTGCGGCCGGCGCCGGGCCTGACGGCGCTGGTGGTCGTGCTCCTGGGCTCCACCATGTACGACAGCCTGTCCAACGCCCCGGTGTGGGTGCGCTTCGTACAGGAGAGTCCGGTGCCCGCCCCGGTCATGGGCACCGCGGGCCTGGTCGCCGTCATCGCCCTGGTGCTCGTGGCGTTCCGTGCCGCGACCTCGCTCGCCGGCCGGTGGGGCGGCGCCCCGCCCGGCACGACGACGGGAGAGATCGCCCACTCGATCGTCCCGATCGCCGTCGGATACGTCGTCGCGCACTACTACACCCTGTTCCTACTGGAGGGGCAGCGGACCATCGCCCTGCTGTCCGACCCGCTGGACACCGGCGCGAACTGGCTCGGCACCGCGGGATGGACCATCCAGGCGCTCGGCACCACCCCGGCGGGAGTCGCCACCCTCCAGGTCACGGTCATCGTCATCGGACACGTGCTGGGCACGGTGCTGGCGCACGACCGGGCGCTGGCCCTGTTCCCCCGGCGCACCGCCGTCCTCGGGCAGGTTCCCCTGCTCATGCTGATGGTGGTCTACACGGTGGTCGGCCTGCTTCTCCTCTTCGCCGCCTGAAGCCCGCCCGCCGAAATGGTCGCTCATGGTCGCTCATCGGTGGCCGCCATGGGTCATGGCGTGAACCGGTAGCCCATGCCCGGCTCGGTGATCAGGTGCACGGGGTGGGACGGGTCGCGTTCGAGCTTCTTGCGGAGCTGCGCCATGTACTGGCGCAGATAGTTCGTCTCCTTGACATGGCTCCTCCCCCACACTTCGGCGAGCAGGTGCCGCTGGCTGATGAGCTTGCCCGGGTTCCGTACGAGGATCTCCAGCAGGTGCCACTCGGTAGGGGTGAGCCGCAGCCCTCCGGAGATCGTCTTGCTCGTCAGGTCCACCACGTGGTCGCCGATCTCGACGGACGCGAGCTCCTGCCCCTGGATGAGCGCCCTGCGCGTCACCGCTCGCACGCGGGCGAGGAGCTCGTCGATGCCGAAGGGCTTGGTGACGTAGTCGTCGGCGCCGGCGTCCAGGGCGGCGATCTTGTCGGTGACGGCCGCGCGCCCTGACAGGACCAGGATCGGCGTCGAGGACCAGCCGCGCAGTCCGTGGATGACGTCCACGCCGTCCATGTCGGGCAGGCCGAGGTCGAGCAGAACCACATCGGGGTGCCAGTCGGCGGCGACGCGCAGGGCGGAGGAGCCGTCGCCCGCGACTTCGACCTCGTAACGGCGAGCCGCCAGGTTGATGCGCAGCGCCCTGAGGATCTGCGGCTCGTCGTCGACGACGAGGATGCGGGTCATGTCGTTCCCCCTTGCGGAACGCGGGCTCGCGAGGCGAGGGGCAGGGCGAGGACCATGGTGAGGCCGCCGCCCGGCGTCTCCTCGGGCACGAGGCTGCCTCCCATGGCCTCCGCCAGGCCGCGCGAGAGCGCGAGGCCGAGGCCGAGGCCGGTGTGGTTGTCCCGGTCGCCGAGGCGCTGGAAGGGCATGAAGACGCGGTCGTACGCCTCGGACGGGATGCCGGGACCGCGGTCGACGACCCGGATCTCCACGTTGTCGCCGTGCCAGCTCGCGGTGATCAGGACCTTCCGGCCGGCCGGGCTGTAGCGGACGGCGTTGGTCATCAGGTTGACCAGGATGCGTTCGACCAGCGCGGGATCGGCCACGATCTCGGGAAGGTCGAGCGCGACGTCGCCTTCCACCTGGTCGCCGAGCGGCCCGAGGTCGTCGATCGACCGGGGCACGACCTCCTCGATCGCCACCGGCTGGAGCACCAGCCCGAGCACCCCGGCCTGGAGCCGGCTCATGTCGAGGAGGTTCGCGACCAGCCGGTCGAGCTTGTACAGCGACTCGTCCGCGGTGGCGAGGAGTTCCTCGCGATCCTCGGGAGACCAGTCGACGTCGGTGGCGCGCAGGCTCTCCACGGCCGCGCACGCCGACGCGAGAGGGGTGCGCAGGTCGTGGCTGACCGCGGCCAGCAGCGCGGTGCGCATCCTGTCCGCCTCCGCCAGCGGTTTCGCCTTCTCGGCCTCCTCGCGCAGACGCTCCTGCCGCAGGGCCACGGCGGCCTCGGCGGCGAACGCCTGGAGCACCCGGCGGTCGGCGGCGTCGAGCAGCCGCCCGCGCAGGGCGAGCACGAGGTCGTCGTCGACGGCCACGTCGGTGTCCGCGGCGCCAGGACAGGTGCAGGGGGCGCCCCCGGCTGTGGCGACGATGCGCCACGCCCCTGGCGCCGACTGCGCCTCGGGGCTCGTCGCCTCCGGACGGCGTTCGAGCAGCGTGACCGAGGTGAGCGCGAAGGTCTCGCGCAGCCTGGCGAGCAGCGAGGGCAGCGCGTGCTCGCCTCGCAGCACGTGCCCCGCCAGCGTGGACAGGACCTCGGCGTCGGCCTGGGCCCGTGCGGCCTCCCGCGTGCGCCTGGCGGCCAGGTCGACGACGGTGCTCACCATGATCGCCACCAGTACGTAGATCGTCAGGGCGAGCAGGTTCTCCGGGTCGGCGATGGTGAACCGGTTGACGGGCGGGGTGAAGAAGTAGTTCAGCAGGAGCGAGCCGCCCACCGCGGCGGTCACCGCGGGCCACCTGCCGCCGATCAGGGCGACGCCCACGACGGCCAGCAGGAACAGCAGGATCTCGCTGGGCAGCGACAGGTCGTGGCGGAACGGCAGCAGCGCCAGCGCCAGGAGGGGAAGCCCGAGGATCGCCGCGGCCCAGCCCGCGACGCGCCGCGCGCGGGTGAGCGCGGCGCCGGGCCGCGACGGGCGCCTGCCCTTGCTCACCTGCTCATGGGTGATCATGTGGACGTCGATCGAGCCGGAGCGGGCCGTCGTCTCGACCCCCACGCCCCGGGAGAAGAGCTGGGCGAACCGGCCGCGCCGGGAGGCGCCGAGCACGAGCTGGGTGGCGTTGACGCCGCCGGCGAAGGCGAGCAGCGCGCGCGGGATGTCGTCGCCGACGACCTGGTGATAGGTCCCGCCGATGCTCTCCACCAGCGTGCGCTGCCGCGCCAGCGACGCCGGGTCGCCGCCGGCCAGCCCGTCGGCCCTGGTCACGTGTACGGCGAGGAGGTCGGCGCCCTTGCTCCTCGCGGCGATGCGGGCGGCCCGCCTTATGAGGGTGTCGCCCTCCGGCCCGCCGGTCAGGGCGACGACGACGCGTTCCCTGGCCTCCCAGGTGCCCGCGATGCCGTGCTCGGCCCGGTAGCGGTCGAGCTGCTCGTCCACCTTGTCCGCCACCCACAGCAGGGCCAGCTCGCGCAGCGCCGTCAGGTTGCCGATCCGGAAGTAGTTCGACAGGGCGGCGTCCACCTTCTCCGGTGGATAGACGTTGCCGTGGGCCATCCGGCGGCGCAGCGCCTCCGGGGACATGTCGACCAGCTCGACCTGATCGGCCCGCCGTACGACCTCGTCCGGCACGGTCTCCCGTTGCGGCACACCCGTGATCTCCCGCACGACGTCGTTGACCGACTCCAGGTGCTGGATGTTGACCGTGGAGACGACGTCGATGCCTGCGTCGAGGATCTCCTCGACGTCCTGCCAGCGCTTGGCGTTGCGCGAGCCGGGCACGTTGGTGTGCGCCAGTTCGTCGACCAGGACGATCCTCGGCGCGCGGGCGGTGACCGCCTCGACGTCCAGCTCGCTGAAGGTCGCGCCCCGGTAGACGACACGCCGCCGTGGGAGGACCTCCATGTCGTCCAGGAGCCCGGCGGTCCTCGGGCGGTCGTGGGTCTCGACGAGACCCACGACCACGTCCTTCCCGCGTTCCATCGCCCTGCGACCCTCGCCGAGCATCGCGTAGGTCTTGCCGACCCCGGGGGCCGCCCCGAGATAGACGCGCAGCCGCCCGCGTGCCATCTAGCTCATCCCTTCAGCCTGTCCAGGTCCAGGTTGAGCTCCAGCACGTTCACGGCGGGCTCGCCCATGAACCCGAGCGCCCTGCCGGTGGTGTGCCTCCCGATGAGGGCCCGCACCGCGTCCAGTCCGAGACCGCGCTCCCTGGCGACCCTGGGCGCCTGCAGTTCCGCGTACGCGACGGAGATGTGCGGGTCGAGGCCGCTGCCGCTCGCGGTGACCGCGTCCGGCGGGACGACCGCCCGTGCGTCTCCGCGCACCGGCACGGTGCGGCCGGCCGAGTAGTCCTCTCCCGGCTTGCCGCACTCGACCTTCACCCCCTGGTACGCGGCGACGAAAGGCGCGGCGGGACAGGCCTGGTTGACGCTGACCACCCGGGCGGGCGCGCCGGCTGCGGGGAAGACCTTGAGCACCGCGCCGACGCCGTCCGCCGTGCAGTACGGCCTGGCCCCGCTGACGCCCTCCAGTTCGCCGACCGCCTTCGAGCGGGCGCACACCTGGGTGAGCAGGCTCTGCCTGCCGGTGTCGGGGTTGCCCTCGTCGTCCTTCGCGCCAGGCACCGGCAGGGTGTCGAGGACGTCCTCGGGGCCGAGGTTGCTCGCGCCCGAGGCCAGCGGGTCGTAGCCGCCCGCCGAGGGACGGCTCTGGAAGTACGTCCTGATCGGGGCGCCGTCCTCGTCGGTGAAGCTCTGGCCGATGAGGGCGCTGCCCACGTCCGTGCCGTCCTCGCGCAGGAGGGAGCCGTTGGCGTTGCCGCCCAGCACGGCCTGGGCGACGCCGGTGACGAGCAGCGGATAGATCGCGCCGGTCACCAGGGTGAGCACGAGAAGCGCGCGCAGCGCCGCGAGGTGCTGGCGGATCCAGCTTGGCAGGCGTTCCATTTATGACATCCCAGGAAGGAACATGATGATCAGGTCGATGAGCTTGATGCCGAGGAACGGGACCACGATCCCGCCGAGGCCGTAGACGTAGAGGTTGCGGCCGAGCAGCTTCGAGGCGCTGGAGGGCCGGTAGCGCACGCCGCGCAGGGCCAGGGGGATGAGGGCCACGATCACCAGGGCGTTGAAGACGACCGCCGACAGGATGGCCGACTGCGGGCTGTGCAACCGCATGACGTTCAGCGTGTCCAGCCCCGGATAGACCGCGGCGAACATGGCCGGGATGATCGCGAAATACTTGGCGATGTCGTTGGCGATCGAGAACGTGGTCAGCGCCCCCCGCGTGATCAGCAGTTGCTTGCCGATCTCGACGATCTCGATGAGCTTGGTCGGGTTGGAGTCGAGGTCGACCATGTTCCCGGCCTCCTTGGCGGCGGAGGTGCCGGTGTTCATCGCCACGCCCACGTCGGCCTGCGCCAGCGCCGGGGCGTCGTTGGTGCCGTCGCCGGTCATCGCCACCAGCCGCCCGCCCTCCTGCTCCTTGCGGATCAGCGCGAGCTTGTCCTCCGGCGTCGCCTCGGCCAGGAAGTCGTCCACCCCCGCCTCGTCGGCGATGGCCTTGGCGGTCAGCGGGTTGTCGCCGGTGATCATGATGGTGCGGATGCCCATCCGGCGCATCTCGTCGAACCGCTCCCGCATGCCCGCCTTGACGACGTCCTTGAGGTGGATCACCCCGAGCACCCGGGCCGTGCCGCGGTCGTCGATCTCACCCACCACCAGCGGGGTGCCGCCGGAGGCGGATATCCCGTCGACCAGCTGGCCGACGTGCCCGCCCGGCTGTCCGCCGTTGTCGCGCACCCACTTCATCACGGCGGTCGCGGCGCCCTTGCGGACCCGGCGCCCGTCGACGTCGACGCCGGACATGCGGGTCTGCGCGGTGAACGGAACCCAGTCGGCGTGGTCCAGCTCGCCGGGCCGCCGCTCGCGGAGGCCGTAGGCGTTCTTGGCGTAGACCACGATCGAACGGCCCTCGGGGGTCTCGTCGGCGAGGCTGGACAGCTGCGCCGCCCGCGCCAGTTCCATCGCCGGCACCCCTGGCACCGGGAGGAACTCGGCCGCCTGCCGGTTGCCCAGCGTGATCGTGCCGGTCTTGTCCAGCAGCAGCGTGCCGACGTCGCCGGCCGCCTCCACCGCCCGCCCGCTCATTGCCAGCACGTTGCGCTGCACCAGGCGGTCCATGCCGGCGATCCCGATGGCCGACAGCAGCGCCCCGATCGTGGTCGGGATAAGGCACACCAGCAGCGAGACCAGCACGATGCCGGTGACGCCGTGCCCGTCCAGCGCCAGGGAGTCGGGGATGCCGGGGTTCTGGGCCTTGGAGAAGATCGCCAGCGGCTGCATGGTGACGGTGGCGATCAGGAAGATGATCGTCAGCGCGGCCAGCAGGATGTTGAGGGCGATCTCGTTGGGGGTCTTCTGCCGGTTGGCGCCCTCGACGAGGGCGATCATCCGGTCGATGAAGCTCTCGCCGGGCTTCTGGGTGATCCGTACGATGATCCGGTCCGACAGCACCTTGGTGCCGCCCGTGACGGCCGAGCGGTCGCCGCCCGACTCGCGGATCACGGGGGCCGACTCGCCGGTGATGGCCGACTCGTCAACGCTGGCGATGCCCTCGACCACGTCGCCGTCGCCCGGGACGATCTCGCCGGCCTCGACGACGACGACGTCGCCCTGCCGGAGTTCCGGCGCGCCCACGGTGTCCCACTCGACCGCCGCCTGTCCCGGCCGCCAGTCCTTGAGACGGCGCGCCGTGGTGTCGCGCCTGGCCGCCCGCAACGTGGCGGCCTGGGCCTTACCCCGGCCCTCCGCCACGGCCTCGGCCAGGTTGGCGAACACGACCGTCAGCCACAGCCACACCACGATGGCCCAGGCGAAGAAGGAAGGATCGGTGATCGCCAGCACGGTGGTGAACGCCGCGCCGACCTCGACGATGAACATCACCGGGTTGCGCCACAGCGTGACGGGATTCAGCTTGCGCAGCGCGTCGGGCAGTGAGGTGAGGAGTTGCGCCGGGTCGAGCAGGCCGCCGCCCACCTTCCCTTCCTTCGCGGGAGCGGTAGCGCGGTGCGGAGCCTCCGGCTCCTGGAGCACTGTCATCACTGGATTCCTTCTGCGAGCGGACCGAGCGCCAGGGCGGGGAGGAAGGTCAGCCCCACCACGATGATCGTCACGCCGACGACCATGCCGACGAACTGGGGCCGGTGGGTGGGGAGCGTGCCCGCCGAGGCCGGTACGGGGGCCTGTCTGGCCAGGGACCCGGCGAGGCCGAGCACGAAGACGATCGGCAGGAACCGGCCGAAGGCCATGCACAGTCCGAGCGCGGTGTCGTACCACGGGGTGTTCACGGTGATGCCGGCGAACGCCGACCCGTTGTTGTTGGAGGCGCTGGTGAACGCGTAGAGCACCTCCGACAGGCCGTGCGGCCCCGAGTTGAGCATGCTCGCGCGCTGCTCGGGCGAGGCCATGGCCAGGGCGGTGCCCACGAGCACGAGCGCCGGGGTGGTCAGGAAGTACAGCGAGGCCAGCTTGATCTCGCGTGCGCCGATCTTCTTGCCCAGGTACTCCGGTGTGCGGCCCACCATCAGACCGGCGACGAAGACGGTGATCACCGCCAGCACGAGCATGCCGTACAGGCCCGCGCCGACCCCGCCGGGCGCCACCTCGCCCAGCATCATGTTGAACATCGTCATCATGCCGCCGAGCGCGGTGAACGAGTCGTGGAAGGAGTCCACGGCGCCGGTCGAGGTCAGCGTCGTCGCCGCGGCGAAGGTCCCCGAGTTCGGCACGCCGAACCTGATCTCCTTGCCTTCGAGCGCGGCGCCGACCGCCTGCGGGACGGTGCCGTGATGCGCGATCTCCAGCCCGGTGACCAGCGCGACGCTGGCGAGGGCCAGCACGCCCATGATCGCGACGATCGCGTAGCCCTGCCGCCGGTCGCCCACCATGCGGCCGAACGTGCGCGGCAGCGCGAACGGCAGCACGAGGATCAGGAAGATCTCCAGCCAGTTCGTCCAGGAGGCGGCGTTCTCGAAGGGATGGGCGGAGTTGGCGTTGTAGAAGCCGCCGCCGTTGTTGCCGAGTTCCTTGATGACCTCCTGGCTGGCCACCGGCCCGCCGGTGATGCCCTGCGTGCCCCCGGCCAGCGTGGTGACCTCGTGCACGCCGGAGAAGTTCTGGATCACGCCGCCGGCCACCAGGATGAGCGCGCCGACGAACGCGATCGGCAGCAGGACGCGGATCGTGCCGCGGACGAGGTCCACCCAGAAGTTGCCCAGGGTCTCGGTCCTGTTGCGGGCGAATCCGCGCACCAGGGCGACCGCCACGGCCATGCCGACCGCCGCGGACACGAAGTTCTGCACCGCGAGGCCGGCCATCTGCACCAGGTGGCCCATCGTGGACTCACCCGAGTACGCCTGCCAGTTCGTGTTGGTGACGAAGCTGACCGCGGTGTTCCACGCCACGTGGCCGGTCACCGCGGGGAAGCCGAGGCTCAGCAGCAGACGGTCCTGCAGGCGCTGGAACGCGTAGAGGAACAGGATCGAGACGGCCGAGAAGGCGAGCACGTTGCGGGCGTAGACGCTCCACCGCTGCTCCGTGTCGGGCCGGACCCCGATGAGACGGTAGATCACCCGCTCGAAGGCCAGGTGCCGCGTGCCGGTGTAGACGCGGTACATGTAGTCGCCGAGCGGCCGATGCGTCAGCACCAGGGCGACGACGAGGGATGCGACGAAGACGATCCCGGCCGTGGTCGGCGACATCAGAAACGCTCCGGGAACAGCAGGGCCGCGATCATGAAGATCGTCAGGCCGACGGCGACGACCAGACCAGCGGCGTTTACAGCGCTCACAGGCGCTCCACCGCCTTCAGCATGAGCCCGCAGATCGCGAATATCGCGACCGTCAGGGCGACGAAGATGACGTCAGCCATCTCACTTCCTCAAATCGGTAAGCTTGCCCGGCCGCCGGACAGACGGCCACAAGCCAGCAAAGCGCCGAATTTAACGAGCTTTGACGTTCTTGACGGCTCTCATACGCCGCGACTCGAAACCTTGACGCGGCCCCTACGTGATCGGTCCCGCCCGCCCCCGCAGGCCGCCGGACCCAGGGCGTACGCCGTGTCAGGGGGCGGGCGAACCGGATCGGCGCGCCGGATGGCGGCGCTCCGTCAATCCCGCGTCAGCTTTCCGCGGCCGGGCGTCGGGATCGCGTAGTGATGGCGCTCCCGGTGGCCGCGCCGAATCTAATGTCGCCTTCGAGAGTCCTATGGAAGGCATGACATGATCGAAGATCCGTTATACGTGCCGGTGCGCCGCAGTGGGTTCTCCCTGGCGCTTCGCCTGTTCCGTACGGCCGCCGGCGAGCGGACGGCGGTGGCCTTCACCTCGCCGCTCCGGCTGGCGAAGGTGCTGGGCGGCGACCAGGACTGGATCCGGCTCAGCGAGCCCGCGCTGCGCGGCATGACCAATGGCCTCGGCGCGATCGGCCTCGTGATCGACCCCACCGGCACGATGAGCCGGCCGACCTCCAGGACCGCGTGATGTGCGTTCTCCAGCAGAACCTCCCCGACCAGGACGACCGGCCCGCGGAGCCCTCGGCCGCCCCGGACCCGCTCCCCCACGGGGAGGAGGACCTCCGCCGTCTCCCCCACGACGTGGAAGCATCCACTGTGTGACGCCGTCATGGCGTCAGACTCCAGGACAATGCGGATTGCAGTGACGCCATTGTGATGTCATGATGGCGTCATGGACCTTGCGCCTCATGTCGACCAACTCCGGCGCGAACTCGCGATGGTCGCCGCGGTGGGCGGCGAGGAAGCCCGCGCACTCGCCGAGCGCCTCGCCGCGACACTCGAATCGGCCACCCGGCTCGCGCTGCTCGAAGCACTGGCGGCCGCCGCCGACGAGATCACCCAGGACCTCGCCCCCGGCTCCGTCGAGGTGCGGCTGCGCGGGCGTGACCCCGGTTTCGTCGTGACCCCCCCGCCGCAGAGCGTGCGCTCCCTGCCCGAGCAGGGCGAGAGCGGGCAGAGCGAGACACCGCACGTCCCGCCGCCGCCCGAGACCGACGACGGCGGGACGTCCCGGATCTCGCTCCGGGTCCCCGACCACCTCAAGCCGCGCATCGAGGAGGCGGCGGCGCGTGAGGGGCTGTCGGTCAACGCCTGGCTGGTCCGCGCCGTCAGCGTCGCGCTCGACCCCGGCTCCGGACGCCGCTCCGGCCGCCGCCCGGAGCCGGAGACCGGCAACCGCTACCGCGGCTGGGTGCGCTGATGACCGGCGGCAGGCAGGCCGGAGCCCGGACCTTCGACACACCGCGCCCGATCCTCGCCGTACTCGACGTGGCGACCGCCGCCGTCCGGGTCAACGCGAGCGACCGCGCCGACACCGTCGTCGACATCCGTCCGAGCGACGAGTCCAACGACGCCGACGTCCAGGCCGCCCGGCACATCCAGGTGGACTACGCCGACGGCAGGCTCCTGGTGCGTACGGCCAAGGAGCAGGCGGCCACCGCATCCGGCTGGGGCCTTTCACTCGGCAAGCTCGTCGAGTCGCCCTCCAACTGGGCGCGTTCGCTGCTGCTCGGCCGGGGTTCGGCCGAGGTGACGATCGACCTGCCCGCCGGCTCCCACCTCGACGCCACGACGGCGGGGGTCGTCCTGTGCCGGGGAACGCTCGGCGAGGTGACGGCCGCCACCTCCTACGGCGACATCCGGATCGAGCAGGCCGCCCGGCTCCGGGTGCGGAGCACCCACGGCGACATCTCGGTCATCCGCGTTTCCGGGCACGCCGAGGTCACCACGACCCACGGCGGCATCCACATCGGCGAGGTCGACGGCACCGCCGTGGTGAAGACCTCCCACGGCTCCGTCCGCATCCGCGAGGTGACCGGCGAACTGCGGCTGAGCAGCGCCCACGGCGACCTCGCCGTCGACCGCGCCCTGGCCGGCGTCGCCGCGAAGACCGCGTACGCCGGCCTGCGGATCGGCGAGGCGGTGTCCGGCTCGATCGTCATGGAGACGACCGGCGGCGGCCTGGACCTCGGGATCAGGGAGGGCACCGCCGCCTGGCTCGACGTGAGCTCCACCTACGGCGTCGTGGACGTCTCGCTCGATCCCGGCGACGACCCCGGCCGTGCGGACCGCGTCGTCGAGGTGCGGACCCACACCACCTACGGCGACGTCGTCATCCACCGCGCCTGAC
The DNA here is from genome assembly GCF_012999535.1 of Microbispora sp. H11081. Classification (GTDB taxonomy): domain Bacteria; phylum Actinomycetota; class Actinomycetes; order Streptosporangiales; family Streptosporangiaceae; genus Microbispora. Next base: position 1,186,274 of record NZ_JABBWV010000001.1, on the reverse strand, counting down.
ACCTAAGGAGGTTCCCATGCCGGACGCGATCGTGGCCGAGGGCCTGGTCAAGAGATACGGCGAAGTGGCCGCCCTCGACGGGATGGAGCTGACCGTCCCCGAGGGCACCGTGCTCGGCCTGCTCGGCCCGAACGGAGCGGGAAAGACCACGACGGTGCGCATCCTCACCACACTGCTCGAACCGGACGCGGGCCGCGCGACGGTGGCAGGGTTCGACGTCGTCCGTGACGCCCGCCGATTACGGGCCCGCATCGGCGCCTCCGGCCAGTACGCCGCCGTCGACGACCACCTCACCGGCGCGGAGAACCTGGAGATGGTCGGCCGCCTCTACCACCTGGGCGTCAGGCGCGCCAGGCAGCGCGCCCGCGAACTGCTGGAGCGCTTCGACCTGACCGGCGCGGCCGACCGGCCCGTGCGGGGCTACTCGGGCGGCATGCGCCGCCGGCTCGACCTGGCCGGCGCGCTGGTCGCCTCCCCGCCCGTGCTGTTCCTCGACGAGCCCACCACCGGCCTCGACCCGCGGGCCAGGGCGGCCCTGTGGGACGTCATCGCCGAACTCGTCGCGGACGGCACGACGGTGCTGCTCACCACCCAGTACATGGAGGAGGCCGACCGGCTCGCCGACCGTGTCGCGGTGGTCGACCACGGACGCGTGATCGCTGTGGGCACCGCCGACCAGCTCAAGGACCAGGTCGGCGGCGACCGGATCGAGCTGTCCGTGACGAGCGCGGCCGACCTGGAGACCGCCAGGCGGACGCTGGCGCCGCTGGCCGTCGGCGACATGCGGACCGACACCGCCGCCCTACGGGTGACGGTCCCGGTCACCGGCGGCGCCGCCGTGCTGACCGGCGCGCTCGGGCGGCTGGCCACCGAGCGGATCACCGTGCGCGACGCCGGGCTGCGCCGCCCGACCCTGGACGACGTGTTCCTGACCCTCACGGGACACGAACCCACCGGCAGGACCACGGACAAGGCGAGGGAGACCGTCCGATGAGCACCCTCCGCATGGCCGTCGCCGACGGCGTGACGATCACCAAGCGCAACGCACTGAAGATCCGCCGAGCGCCCGACCTGCTTGGTGGCGTGGTCATGCTGCCGATCGTGTTCGTGCTGCTGTTCACCTACGTCTTCGGCAGCATGATCACGCTGCCCGGGATGTCGTACGCGGAGTACATGCTCCCCGGCATCTTCGTCATGACGATCACGACGAGTGCGCAGATCACCGGCTACACCCTCACCCAGGACCTGCAGAAGGGCGTCTTCGACCGGTTCCGCACCCTGCCGATGTCGCCCTCGGCGGTGCTGACCGGCCAGACCCTCAGCGACCTGATCATGAACGTGACCAGCATCGCCACGATGACGCTGGTGGGGCTGCTCGTCGGCTGGCGCATCCACACCTCGCCGCTCGACGCCCTCCTTGGCTTCCTGATGCTGCTGCTGTTCGCGTACGCCTTCTCCTGGGTGACGGCCACGGTCGCGCTGACCCTGCGCACGCCCGAGGTCTTCAACAACATCGCCACCCTCGTGTCGCTCCCGCTGGTCTTCCTGTCCAACGCCTTCGTCGACAGCACGCGGCTGCCCGGGCCGCTGCAGCCGATCGCCGAGTGGAACCCGGTCTCCACGCTCGTCCAGGCCGCGCGCGAGCTGTTCGGCAACACCACGCCTGCTCTTCCCGCGCCGGCAGCCTGGCCGCTGCGGCACGCGGTGCCTGTGTCGCTGCTGTGGTCGGTCCTGCTCCTGGTCGTGTTCGTGCCGCTGGCCACGCGGCTGTACCAGAGAGCCGTCAGCCGATGAGCGGCGCGACGGGACGCCTCCCTGACGGGGAGCGTGACAGGGTGGTGGAGCTGGTCCAGCAGGCGTACGCCGACGGCCGGCTCGGCCAGGACGAGCTGGAGCGGCGGCTCGGGCTGGCGCTCACCGCCGCGTCCCGCCACGAACTGGCCACGGTCGTCGCCGACCTGCCGGACGACGTGGTCGATCTCGTATCCACCGGCGGGCGCATCACGCGCAAGGGCGACTGGGAGGTCCCGCGCCGGCTGCGCGTCGAGTCCGAGTACGGCAGCGTGCGGCTCGACCTGTCCGAGGCCCACGTCCCGTACGCGGTGATCGACGTCGAGCTCTGGCTCAAGTACGGCGGCGCGACGTTCATCCTGCCCGCCGGCGCGAGCGCGAACGCCGACGGCGTGCACACGCAGTGGGGCAGGGTGACGAGCAAGGTGCCCGGCCGGCGACGTCCCGGCGCGCTGCACGTCCGGATCACCGGCGAGCTCCCCTACGGCAGCGTCACCATCCGCCCCGCGCGAAGATGACACGGCATGACGACACGGCATGACGACACGGCATGATGAACACCGCGTGGCAGGGCCTGCCGCGCCGTGCCCAGTGCTCCAGTGCTCCAGTGCGGTTCTGTGTCGCGTGGGTCACTCGCCGGAGGCGGCCTGTTCCCGCTTGCGGGCGCGGTGGGCGCGCAGGTTCGCGGCGTTTCCGCAGAACCGCACGTCGTGCCAGACGCCGCTGTTGTTGCGTGAACGGTCGTAGAACGCACACTGGCAGCGCTCGTTGCGGCATATCTTCAGTCGCCGCCGCTGGTCGGTCTGCTGGGCCTGGAGGCATTCGATCAGCACGAGCGATGCGACCCTCCGCCATCCGGTGCCCGAAGGTTCCGCGACGACGGTGCCACGCTCGTCGACCCGCATCGAGACGGACAGTGCCGGAAGGGCGGCCGGCACCTGCGCGGACACGGCCTCGGCGCCGGCGCTCTGCTCGGCGAAAAGCCTGCGGAGAGCCCATCTCAGATCCCGCAGCGCCTCGCGGTCACGATCGGTGAAGTCCACATCGGGAGCGGGCCGGCCGGAAGCCGCGCTCCACCGGGCGAGCGCCTCGCTCAGCCACGTCTGCGCGGTGGTGGGGTCGTCGAGCCAGTCGGCATGGCGCGGCCGGCCGGCGGGCGAGGTGTTGAGCAGGTCCTGGACGAACGCGAGACCGCCGGGAGCGGGTTCCAAGCCGTAGCGCTCCGTGGCCGGCCACGTCATCGCGTTGTCCTTTCTCCGGGGACGCGACATCCCCTGGCGTCGCGTAGCACCGACACGGTGTGTCCGCGGATCCTAACGGACATGTCCGCACAGCCGACGTGCCCATCAGGTCCTCCATTGGCGCTGGGGCATACGCCCCGTGTCACCCTGGTGCGGCGCGCCGGGTCACAGCGCGAGCAGGACGCGGCCGAAGGGCCCGCCCTCGGCCAGGAGGCGCTGCGCCTCGGCGGCCTTCTCCAGCGGGAGGACCTGCGCCACCGTCGGGTGGAGCTCACCCCGCGCAACCAGGTCGAGCAGGGCCGCGTTGGCGGCGTTGACCTGCTCGGGGGTGAACAAGGCGAACCTGAATCCGTGGATGTGGGCGTTCTTCCATATCAGGTCGGTCACGTTGATCTCGGCACGCATTCCAGCCGCGTAACCGATGCTGACGAGGGTGCCGTCCACGGCCAGCGAGCCGAGCGCCTCCCCGGTGACGGAGCCCCCGACGCCGTCCAGCACGACATCCACGCCCTTGCCGCCGGTCAGCCGCGCGACCCCTTCACGCAGCGACTCGTGCGTGAGGTCGATGACCTCATACCCCGCGGCCCGGCCCTGCTCCGCCTTCTCGGTGGTGGTGGCCGTGGTGATGGCCTGCGACGCGCCCAGGACACGGGCGACCTCCACGCCGCCCTGACCGACCGCACCGCCGACGCCCGGCGCCAGCACGCTCCGGCCGCCGCGGAAGCCCGCCAACTCGGTCAGCGCCAGGTAGGCGGTCAGGTAACCGGCGCCGGTGGTCAGCGCGGCGGCGGTCTCGTCGTCGACGCCGTCCGGGATCGGCACCAGATGGGCCGCGTCGACCGCGATGTAGTCGGCCCACGAGCCGTCGGCGCTCACCCCGTACCGTCCTCCGCTGAGCACCACACGGTCACCTGCGGCCAGTCCCGAGGCGCCGGGCTCCTCGACCCGCCCCACGCCGAAGCCACCCGGCCGGATCGGCAGCGGCTTGTGCAGGGCGGGTGCGAGTTTTCCCGAACGCACCGTCTCGTCCAGTGGGTTGACCCCGGCCACCGACATCCTGACGAGCACCTGCCCCTCGGTGGGCACCGGCAGGCGCCTCTCCCGCAACTCCAGCACGTCATAGCCGCCGAACCGGTCGTACTCGATCGCGCGCATGGCTCGCTCCTCACCTCGGCCCCGCCGATCGGCCGGACGACCGATGGCTCATGATATGAAAGAAGCGTAACCAGTTTGCCTATGTCTGTCTATTTCGGCTAGCCGACGTGGACGTGGGGCCTGCGCTCGAGGTCCGGCTCCGCCTTGCGCAGCACCTCGCGGGTGAGCGGGGGCACGTCGCCGCCGCCGAAGACCAGGTAGCGCAGCATGGCGAGCACCGGGTTCCCCTCGGCCCAATGGAAGTAGATGTGCGGCACCGCACCGGTGCGGTCGCGGAGGTGGAGCAGGAGCGCGGCCAGCGAGTTCGGCACAGCCGAGCTCTCGATGCGCAGGATCCTGTGCCCGTAGCGCTCCTCGCCCCTGACCCGCAGCTCCGTCTCGAACTCCGAGGCGTCCGGCACGGTCACCTCGACGAACATCACCGGCTCGTCGCTGCGCAGCCGATGGTTGATCCACTGCTCGCGGAGCTTGTCGTTGTACTCGCCCTGGTCCCGCTGGTGCGGCTCGTTGGCGATGAGGTGGATCAGGCCGCCCGCCTCGTTCACCCACTGCTCGGCCAGCGGGTCGAGGCCGACCTCGGTGACCCGCAACTCCGTGGACCGGGTGGCCCGTGAGATCACCGAGGTGACCACGATCGCGGCGATGAAGAAGGAGGCGATCTTCACGCCGTCCGGCCGCTCGACCACGTTGTCGACCAGCGTGCAGGCGAGGACCGCCGCGATCACGCCGAAGCCGGCCGCGGCGACCGTCTGGCCCTTCCTGAACGCCGACAGCGTCACCGCGACCGCCGCCGACAGCATCAGCACCAGCACCCCTGTGGCGTAGGCGCCGCCCTGGGCGTCCACGTCCGCTCCGAAGATGATCGTGATGGCGAACGCGATCCCCGAGAAGACGAGCACCAGGGGCCGCACCGCGCCGGTCCACTCGGGCGCCATGCCGTACCGGGGAAGGTAGCGCGGGACCAGGTTGATCAGGCCGGCCATCGCCGATGCGCCCGCGAACCACAGGATCGCGATCGTGGAGATGTCGTACACGCTGCCGAACCACTCGCCGAGGAACCCGTGCGCCAGATAGGCCAGCGCGCGGCCGCTCGCCCGGCCGCCCTCCTCGAACTCCGCGTGCGGGATCAGCATGGTCGTAACGAGGCTGGAGAAGATCAGGAACACGCTCATGACGAGCGCGGCGACGGTCAGCAGCCGCTTGGTCCCCTTGATCCGCTGCCGTACGTCGCCCCTGACGACCGGCATCACCGCGACGCCGGTCTCGAACCCCGACATGCCCAGCGCGAGCTTCGGCATGACGAGCAGCGACAGGCCGATCATCGCCAGTGGGCTGCTGTAGCCGGCGTCCAGCGCGTGCGTCCAGTCGACGACCACGTGCGGCGCCTGGAGCACGTGCGCGATCGAACTGACCACGACCACGGCGTTCAGCCCGAGATAGACGAGGACGAGGATCACCGCGATGCCGATCGCCTCGGTGAAGCCCATCAGGAACACCCCGCCGAGCAGGGCCAGCAGGAACAGCGTGACCGGCACCCGCTGCCCCGCGAGCCAGTGCGGCGCGAACGGGTTCTCCAGGAGGTGGGCGGTGGCGTCGGCCGCCGACAGGGTCATGGTGATGACGAAATCGGTGGCCGCGAAACCCAGCAGGGCCAGGACGAACAGCTTGCCCCACCACTGCGGCGCCAGCTTCTCCAGCATCGCGATCGAACCCTGGCCGTACGGGCTCTCCGCGGCCACCCGGCGGTAGACCGGCAGCGCGCCCAGCAGCGTGAGCGCGACCAGGAACACCGTGGCGAGCGGAGACAGGAACCCGGCCGCGAGCGCGGCGATCCCCGGCTGGTAGCCGAGCGTGGAGAAGTAGTCCACACCGGTCAGGCACATCACCCGCCACCACGGGTGCTTCGCGTGCGGACCGTGCTCGATCGCCTCGCGATCGGTCTGCAGACCTTCCAGCAGCCAGGTGCGCACCGGACCCGCCGGCGTGGCGACAGAACGCCCCAACCCGGCCACCTCCCGCATCAAGAACACGTAAATGGACGCATGCACACTACTGGCGGAATCGCCGCGGACACCGAGGTCAGGGCGTCAAGAAGGCGTCAAGAGCGGAAGTCGTCCGATCACGCTGCGCGACGACGGTGACGGGGGTCCGGCGAAGGGCTGACGGCGGCCGAGGGCGGGCCGCCGCGCCGGGACGGGCGGCGGAGACGGCCCCGCGGGGCGGATGTCAATCGGGCGTCAGATTCGGCGGGCCCGCCGTAGGGATCGCGTCAGGATCCTCCGTCCGGAGGCCGGGCCGTGCATAGCGTGTCGTGTGTCCAAGTTTCGGGTTGTCCGCCCGTTCAGCGCGCGGAGCCGTGCGGGAGGCGGTGTGCGGTGAGATCCCTCGACGACGTCGACCGGTCGCTGCTCCAGGCACTGGCGCGGGACGGACGCGCTCCGGTGCGCACCCTCGCCCGCGACCTCGCGCTCGGCGACAGCACGGTCTCCGTCCGGCTGCGCAGGCTGCGCGACAGCGGCGCACTGGCCGCCGTCCGCGTCGAGGTCGACCCGGCGGCGTTCGGCCGTCCGATTCAGGCCGTCGTACGCGTGCGGCTGCGCGCCGGCGTGACCTGCGCGACGTACGAGCGGCGGCTGCGCGAGATGCCCGCGGTGCTGGGCGCGCTCGTCCTGCTCGGCGACGCCGACATCGAGGTGCGGGTGGCCTGCCGGAGCATGCACGACCTCGAACGGGCGGTGGCGACGCTCCGCGACGCGGGCGCGGAAACCACCTGCACTCAGATCGTGACCCGTACGGTCACCGGACTCGGCCAGGCGCTCCTGGCGGAGAAGAGAACGAAATGAGCCTCCTCGTCACACCAGCGCGTTCGATGGAGACCGCCGACGGCCCCTGGCCGGCCACCGCCCGTTTCCGGCCCGACGGGAGCGCGTCGGTCGGCGGCGTCGACCTGACGCAGGTGGCCGCGCGCTTCGGCACCCCGGCGTACGTCATGGACGAGACGGACGTGCGCCTGCGCTGCCGCGCCTACCGCGCCGCACTGCCCCGCGCCGAGATCGCCTACGCCGCCAAGGCCTTCTGGTGCCGCGCCATGGCCGCCTGGGTCCGGTCCGAGGGGCTCTCCCTCGACGTGTGCTCGGCCGGCGAGCTGGCCGTGGCGAGGGCCGCGGGCTTCCCCGCGGACCGGATCATCCTCCACGGCAACGCCAAGACCCCCATGGAGCTGCGTGCCGCGGTGGACGAGCGTGTCGGCCGCATCGTCGTCGACGACCTCGCCGAGATCAACCGGCTCGCCGCGCTCGTCCCCGCCGGTATGCGGCAGAAGGTGCTGGTGCGGGTGATTCCCGACATCGCGGCCGGGGCGCACGCCGCCATCCGCACGGGCGGCGAGGACCACAAGTTCGGCCTGTCCATCGCGGCGGGCGCGGCGCGGGAGGCGGTGAACCGGATCCTGCGCCAGCCGCGCCTGGAACTGGTCGGCCTGCACTGCCACCTGGGCTCCCAGATCGCCGACGCCGAGCCGTACGAGCGGAGCGCCCGCGTCCTGGTGGAACAGCTCGCGCGGATCCGCGACGCGCACGGAGTGACGCTGCCCCAGCTCGACCTCGGCGGCGGCCACGCGATCGCGTACACGAGAGGGCAGGCCGGGCTCGCTCCCGCCCGGCTCTCCGCGCTGGCCGCGACCGTCGAGCGGCGCTGCGCCGGGTTCGGCCTGCCCGCGCCGCGGCTGACCGTCGAACCCGGACGGGCCGTCGCCGGGCCCGCCGGTGTGACGCTGTATCGGGTGATCACCGTCAAGAAGGGGTTGCGCCGGACGTACGTCGCCGTCGACGGCGGCATGAGCGACAACCCCAGGCCCGCGATGTACGGCTCACGGTACGAGATGCGCATGATCGGGCGGCCTGCGCACGCGGGCGAGCGCGACTTCACCGTGGTCGGCCACCACTGCGAAAGCGGGGACACGCTCGCCGAGGCCGTCGCGCTCCCCAGCGACATCCACCCGGGGGACGTGCTCGCCGTCGCCGCCACCGGCGCCTACAACCACGCGATGGCCTCCACCTACAACATGACCGGGCGTCCGCCGGTCGTCGCCGTCAGCCGGGGCAAGGCACGGCTCGTCGTACGCCGCGAGGGCCTCGACGACCTGCTGCGCCGCGACGTCGGCCTCTGAGCGGCGCGGGCGACACCGTGCACGCCTCGCCGGCCGTACGCGTCGTGACGGCCGCGCTGCTCCTGATCGTCGGCTGCGCCACCAGCGCGAGCGTCAGCGCGCTGATGACGCGCGGCGCGGACGCCTACGCCGACGGCCACCGGCCGGTGACCGCCCGGGTCGTACGGGTGCTCCGGATCCCCGTCGCCGCGGGCCGGTCCGCTCCGTTGCCCGCCGGCGTGGTGGAGGTCGTCTGGACCGGCAGGGACGGCCGCCCGCACACGGGCAGACAGGTGACGACCTCGGGGCACCGGCCCGGAGACCGGCTGGACATCTGGGTCGACGCCGGGGAGGAACCGGCCCCTGGCCCCTCGTCGCCCGTACTGGTCGTCGTGGTCGCCCTGCTCGCGGGACCGGCCGCGGCCGGCGGTCTGTGGGCCGCCGGCCACCTCGCGCGGTCGGGACGCCGCGCGTGGACCGCGCGGCGTGCCGCGGCCGGGCTGGAGGGCGAATGGCGGACCATCGCGGCGAGCGGGCGCTGAGCCCTGCCGCGCACCCCGGAAGAGCCCGACGAGTGATCGACAGGGGATGCTAGCGTCCGGCACATGACCGTTCGCCGCTCCGTCCCGCGAAGGCCCGTGGCGGAGCGGGTGCTCCGGCCTCGGGCCTCCGCGAAGGCCGGCGTCCGGGATCAGGCGAAGACCACCGTGCGGTGGCCGTTGAGCAGCACCCGCCGCTGCACGTGCCAGAGCACCGCGCGGGCCAGCGTGCGGCACTCGACGTCCCGGCCGAGCGCCACCAGGTCCGGCACGGCCGTGGAGTGGTCCACGCGCACGACGTCCTGCTCGATGATCGGGCCCTCGTCGAGGTCGGACGTCACGTAGTGCGCCGTCGCGCCGATCAGCTTCACCCCGCGCTCGTGCGCCTGGCCGTACGGGTTGGCGCCCTTGAAGCTCGGCAGGAACGAGTGGTGGATGTTGATCGCCTTGCCGTCCAGGGCCTTGCACAGATCCTCCGACAGGATCTGCATGTAGCGGGCGAGCACCACCAGGTCGATCCGGTGCTCATCGACCAGTTCGAGGAGCCGCCGCTCCGCGGCCGGTTTGGTCTCCTTCGTCACCGGCACGTGGTGGAACGGGATCCCGTGCCACTCGGCCAGCGGCGCGAGGTCCGGATGGTTCGACACGATCGCCGGGATGTCGACGGGGAGCTGCCCCGACCGCCGCCGGTAGAGCAGGTCGTTGAGGCAGTGGTCGAACTTGGACACCATCAGCAGCAGCCGTGGCCGGACGCTGAGATCGTGCAGCTCGTACTGCATCCTGAACGTGTCGGCCACGGAGGCGAAGTCCGCCCGCAGGCCGTCGACCGGCGGGGTGGCCTGTCCCGCGCGCAGGTGGACGCGCATGAAGAACAGACCGGAGTGAGGGTCGCCGAACTGGTGGCTCTCGATGATGTCGCAGTCTCTGTCGAAGAAGAAGTCCGCGACGGCGCGCACGATGCCAGGCCGGTCCGTGCACGACAGCGTGATGACGATGGACCTTGAGCCGGTTTCCACGTGTGTCTCTTCCTACTCGTTCCTTCGGCCGGGGGTCACGCCTTCAGCCGCGAGCCGGACGGGTCGAACGGGGCGCGCAGGCTCGCCGCCGCGTCCACGAGCCGGCCGGCGACGTCGAGCTGGTAGGTGCCGGAGTTGATGTAGTCCGCGTCGACCAGGTCGAGGGGACGCTCGATGTACGCCATCGCGACGCCCTTCCCGAGGGTCGGTCCGTACGTCCCTGAGCTGACGAAGCCGGCGGGCTCGCCGTCGCGGAGGACGAGCTCGCCTCCCCAGAGGGCGACGTCGCGGTCGTCCACGACTAGGGAGACGAGCCTGCGGTTCACCCCCGACTGCTTCTGCTTCTCGACCGCCTCACGGCCGCGGAACGGGATGTTCGTGCCGAGCTTGCAGGCGAACGAGGTGCCCGCCTCGACCGGGGTGCGGTCGGGGGTGAGCTCACGGCCCCACGCCCGGTAGCCCTTCTCGACGCGCATCGCGTCGATGGCGTAGTGGCCGGCGAGCACGAGGCCGAACTCGGCGCCCGCCTCGTTGAGGTACTCGAACCCGGTGACCGCGTACTCGGTGGGGATGTAGAGCTCCCAGCCCAGCTCGCCGACGTAGCTGACGCGGGTGGCGCGGCACGGCACCGGCCCGAGCTCGATCTCCTGGCTCGTGTAGAAGGGGAAGCGCTCGTTCGACAGATCCGTCTTGGTGAGCCTGCCGAGCAGGTCGCGCGACCTCGGTCCCATGATCCCGAAGACGGCGTACGACGAGGTCACGTCGACGATCTGGGTCCGGCAGCCCTCGGGGAGGTTCCTGGTGATGAAGTGGTGGTCGCGGGTGCTCTGCCCGGAGCCGGTCACGAGCAGGTACTCGTCCCGGGAGACGCGGGTGATCGTGACGTCGGACTCGTAGCCGCCGCGGTCGTTGAGCATGCCGGTGTAGACGGTCGCGCCGGGGGCGACGGCCACGTCCGCCGTGCAGAGGTACTGGAGCACCTCCTCGGCGTCCGGCCCCTTGATCAGGAACTTCGTGAAGGCCGTCTGGTCGAGCAGCGCGACCCTGTTCCTGGTGCCCTCGACCTCCGCGTCGACGTACGGGCGCCAGTTCTGGTGCCCGAAGGAGTACTCCACGACCTTGTCGACGCCCTCGGGGGCGTACCAGTTGGGCCGTTCCCAGCCCATCCTGCTGCCCATGACCGCGCCCGCGGCGTCGAGGAGGTGGTGGACGGGCGAGCGGCGCAGGGGGCGGCCGGTCTCCGGCTCGCGGTTCGGCCACGGGATGGCGTAGTGGAGGCCGAGGGTCTCCTTGGTCCTGTCCCTCAGCCACACCTCGTTGCCGTTGAACTTCGCGAAGCGCCGGACGTCGACGGGCCACAGGTCACGGGTCGGCTCGCCCTCGATGATCCACTCGGCCAGGGCCAGGCCCGCGCCGCCCGCCGAGGCGATGCCGGTGGAGTTGAACCCCGCGAGCACGTACATGTTGGGGATCTCGGGCGTCTCGCCCATGATGAAGTGGTTGTCCGGCGTGAAGCTCTCCGGGCCGTTGTAGAACTTCTTGATCCCCGTACGCTCCAGTGCGGGCACCCGGGTGATCGCGTTCTCCATGAGGATGGCGAACTGGTTCCAGTCCTCGTCGAGCAACTGGAAGACGAAGGGGTCGGGGATGTCGTAGGGGCCGACCCACGGCTTGGCGTCGGGCTCGAACCCGCCCATGACCAGGCCGCCGACCTCTTCCTTGAAGTAGATGTAGCCGTCCTGGTCGCGCATCACCGGGAGGTCCCGGGTGACGCCCTCCATCCATTCGGTGACGACGTAGAAGTGCTCGACCGAGTGCAGGGGGACGGTCGTCCCGGCCATCGCGCCGACCTGGGCGGCCCACTGGCCCGCGCAGTTCACCAGGATCTCGCACTCGATCGTGCCGGCCTCGGTGCGTACGCCGGTGACCCGGCCGTCGGCCACGTCGATGCCGATGACCTTGGTGTTCTCCAGGACCTTCGCGCCCCGCTTCCGCGCGCCGCGGGCGAGCGCCTGGGTCAGGTCGGTGGGGTTGGCCTTGCCGTCGCCGGGCAGCCAGACCGCGCCGACCAGGTCGTCGGTCCGCATCAGCGGCCACTTCTCCCCGGCCTCCGCGGCGCTGATCACCTGCGCCTCGACGCCGAACGCCTGGGCGGTGGCGGCGGTCCGCCGCAGCGAGGCCATCCGCTCGGGGGTGCGGGCGACCGACAGGCTGCCGGTGCGCATCCAGCCCGTGCCGAGGCCGGTCTCCTCCTCCAGTTCGGCGTACAGCTCGGTGGAGTACTTGATCAACTGCGTCATGGCGTCCGTCGCGCGGAGTTGGCCGACCAGGCCGGCCGCGTGCCAGGTGGTGCCGCACGAAAGGCTGCCCTGCTCCAGCAGGACGACGTCCGACAGGCCCAGTTTGGCCAGGTGGTAGGCGACGCTCGTGCCCACGATGCCGCCACCGATGATGACGACCCTGCTGCGAGCCGGCTGTTCTGCGTTCATGACTCCTCGGTTCACTGAGTGAATCTCTGGTTCATTCAATGGGTCGACTGCTGCTCGTGTCAATCCTTGGGACTCAGGTTGCCGCCGGGGCCACGAGAAAGCCCCGGGACAGGCGGGAACGCGCTCCGGCCCCACGGCCGGAGCGCGTCCTCGACGTGCTCCGTGCGAGACCGTCAGGCGGTGATCGCCGCGGTCTCCTCGTTCTCCAGCGGGAAATGGCACGCAGACCAGCGCGTGCCGGCCGCTCCGGGGGCGAGCGCGGGCTGCAGCCGGGCGCACGCTCCCGGCACCCGGCGGCCGTCCGCCAGCACCTCGACCTCGTCGTCGGGCAGCTTCTCCGCCAGCGCCGAGGCGTGGAAGCAGCGCTGGTGGAAGGCGCACCCCGGCGGCGGGTTGACGGGGTTGGGCGGATCGCCGGCGAGCTGGATCCGCTCGCGGACGCGCTCGACGTCCGGGTCGGGCACCGGCGCGGCCGACAGCAGCGAGGCCGTGTACGGGTGCCGCGGAGCGGTGTAGAGGTCGTGCTTGGACGCGATCTCGACGATCCGGCCCAGGTACATCACCATGACCCGGTCGCTCACATGCCGTACGACGGACAGGTCGTGGGAGATGAGGATGTAGCTGAGGCCGTACTCCTCGCGCAGGTCGCGCAGCAGCTTGAGCACCTGGGCCTGGATGGAGACGTCCAGGGCGGAGACGGGCTCGTCGAGCAGCAGGACCTGGGGGGTGACCGAGAGCGCCCGCGCGATGCCGATGCGCTGGCGCTGCCCTCCGGAGAACTGGTGCGGGAACAGCCGGGCCTGCCCGCGCTGCAGTCCCATCCGCTCCAGGGTCTCGTGCACGATCTCCAGCTTGCGCTCGCGGGAGAGGCCGGAGTTGGTCAGCGGTTCCCCGACGCTGGCGCCCACCTTCTGCCGCGGGTCCAGCGACGCGTACGGGTCCTGGAACACCACCTGGACCTTCTGGCGGAACGTGCGCAGGTGGCGGCCCTCAAGGCGGGTGACGTCCTCGCCGTCGAGGAACACCTTCCCGGAGGTGGGCTCGATCAGCCGCAGGATCATGCGGCTCAGCGTCGTCTTGCCGCACCCGGACTCGCCGACGAGGCCCAGAGTCTCACCACGGGCGAGGTCGAAGGAGACGTCGTCCACCGCTCTGACGACGGGCGAGGGACGGCCGAACCGCTTCCGCTGCCGGAAGTGCTTCGACAGGTTCTCGACCCGCAGGACTGCGTCCTGCCCCGCGACGAAGGGCGCGCCAGGGGCTTCGGCGGTCTCGGCGGCCATCACGTGCTCACCTCCTGCATGACCATCTCCTCGGCGTGATGGCAAGCGGTCAACTGGCTGGTCGGGCTGAGCGCACGCAACTGGGGAATCTGGACCGTGCAGTCCTCCCGGCCGTCGCGACGGTGGCAGCGCGGATGGAAGCCGCATCCCGGCGGGACCGCGAGAAGGTTCGGCGGCTGACCGGGGATCGGGTCGAGCTCCGCGACGCTGGCGTCCGGCCGGGGACTGGAACGCAGCAGCGCCTCGGTGTAGGGGTGGTTCGTGCTCTTGAGCACCTGGCGGACGCTGCCGTGCTCGACCACACGCCCGCCGTACATGACCGCGACGTCCTCGGCGTACCGGGCGACGACGCCGAGGTCGTGCGTGATGACCACGAGGGACATGCCGAGCTCCCTGCGGAGGCCGTCGAGCAGTTCCATGATCTGGGCCTGCACGGTGACGTCGAGCGCGGTGGTCGGCTCGTCGGCGACGAGCACCCGCGGCCGCAGCGCCACGCCCATCGCGATCATCACGCGCTGCCGCATGCCCCCGGACAGCTGGTGCGGGTAGTAGTCCACCCGCTCGCGGGGGTTCGGGAGGCCGACGAGCCCGAGGGTCTCGATCGCACGCTCCCTCGCCTGGCTCCGGGACGCGTTCTCGTGGTGGCGGACCACGTCGCCGATCTGCTCCCCCACCGTGAAGGAGGGGTTCAGACCGGCCAGCGAGTCCTGGAAGATCATCCCGATCGACTTCCCGCGGAGCCGTCGCATCTCCTTCGGGCTCGCGGTGGAGATCTCCCGCCCGAGGTAGGTGACCGATCCGGACTCGATCGACCCGCCGGCCGGCAGGAGGCCGAGCACCGACAGGAAGGTCATGCTCTTGCCCGACCCGGACTCGCCGACCACCGCGAGCGTACGCCCGGCACGGCACTGCAGGGACACGTCGTTGACGGGGTGAACGACACCCCGCAGGGTCTCGATCCGAGTACGCAGACTCCGGATATCGAGAAGGACGTCACCTTCGTCACTTTTGACGGTCATGGCACCTCCTGCACTTTTTGGTAGCCTCCGTCACTGTTTTGGTGGTTCACTTAGCAAACCGTTGGATCAAAGTAGCTTCTTCGTGCTACTGATACAAGGGCAGGTGCGTCGGCTCGCGATGACGATCCTGTGAAATCTCGCGAACCCCCCGTACTGGCGGAAGCTCCGTCACGGACCTGCGCCGAACTTCCCTCGACGACGACCGGACGGTGATCATGTCTGACCCTGTATTCCGTGACCTGCGACCGCTCCTGCGCCCGCGTTCCATCGCGGTCGTGGGCGCCTCCCCACGACGCAACCGGGGCACCCGGGTGATCGAGAACCTGCGCAGGTTCGGCTTCAGCGGAGAGATCCACGCCGTCAACCCCAAGTACGACGAGGTGCTCGGCGCTCCCTGCGTGCCCTCCGTCAGCGCGCTTCCCGACGGCGTGGACCTCGTCGTCGTCGCCGTCGGCGCCGACGCCGCCCTGACCGCCGTGCGCGACGCAGGCGAGCGTGGCGTGCGCGCGGTCGTGCTGATCGGCAGCGGATTCGGCGAGGGCAGCGCGGGATCCGAGCGCGCCGCCGAACTCCGCCGCCTGCTCGACCGGTACGACATGGTCGCCTGCGGCCCCAACTGCTACGGCACGGCCGACCTGTCGGAGGGGGCCGCCGCCTACTCCGGCCGGATCGTCGACCCCCTGCCCAAGGGGAACGTCGCGCTGGTCCTGCAGTCCGGCGCCCTGTCCCACGCGGTCACCGACTCGGCGATGGGCCGCGGCCTCGGGGCCTCCGCGCTGATCACGACCGGCAACGAGGTGTCGGCCACCGTCTCCGACTACGTCGCCTGGTACGCCGAGGACGAGTCGACCGACGTCATCGGGGTCTTCCTCGAAGGCCTGCGTGACGCCCCCAAGTTCGCGGAGGCGTGCCGCCGGGCCCGCGCGCGGGGCAAGGCGGTCGTCGTCGTCTCCGGCGGCAGGTCCGACCTCGGCCGCCAGGCGGCCATGGCGCACACCGGCGCCGTGTCCGGGGCCGCCGCCGCCCTCGACGGCCTGCTGGCCTCGGTCGGCGCGATCCGCGTCAACGACCTCGACGAGTTCCGCGAGACGGTCCTGCTGTTCTCGCACCTGCGCAGGACCGGCGTGGGCGAGACGGGCGTCGGAGTGCTGTCGATCTCGGGTGGCGCGAGCGGGCTCGTGGCCGACGCCGCCGAGACCTGCGGCCTGTCGCTGCCCGCGTTCGACCGGGACGCCACGGAGCGGCTGAGCGGCATCCTTCCCGACTTCGCCGGGGTCAACAACCCGCTGGACGTGACGGGCTCCGCCGTGGAGGACCCGTCGATCCTCCTGCGCTCCCTCCAGGTGACCGCAGAGCAGCCCGGCATCGGCATGGTGGTGTTCGCGATGAACGTCGGGCTCGCCGGTCCCGGGCAGGAGGAGCTCTACCGCGCGCAGGCGAAGATCCTGGCCGAGGTCGCCGCCGGCACCGAGACGCCGCTGGTGCTGCTGACCATGACCGCGGGCCCGCTCGACCCGGTCATCCAGGCCACGCTGGAGCAGGCCGGAGTGCCGGTCGTGATGGGGCTGCGCCCGGGCATCCTCGCGCTCAAGTCCTGGCTCGAGTGGCCGCGCTTCACCCTCACCGACCGGCCCGCCGTCGAGCCCGCGGGCAAGTGGCCCTCGCCGTACGCGGTCGCCTCCGGATCGGACGCGCTGGAGGCCCTGGAGGCCGCCGGGGTCCCGGTGGCGCCCTTCGGCGTCGCCTCGGGCGTGGACGAGGTGGCCGCCGTGGTCGAGCGCGTCGGCCTCCCGGTGGTGCTCAAGGTCGAGTCCCCGGACATCGCGCACAAGACGGAGGTCGGGGGCGTCCGGCTGGGCCTCGCCACCGCCGAGGAGGCCGAGGCCGCCGCCGCCGCGATGCTCGAATCCGTACGCGGCCACGCGCCGGACGCCCGGATCACCGGCATCCTCGTCCAGCGGATGGTGCGGGGCGAGGCCCTCGAATGCCTGATGGGCGTCGTCGACGACCCGCAGGTCGGGCTCGTCCTGTCCATCGCCCCAGGCGGCATCCTGGCCGAGCTGATGGGGCCCGCGCCCTCCCGTCCGGTCCCCCTCGCGGCAGCCGACGTGGAGGAACTGCTCGACGCCGGGGTGCTCGGCAGGCTCCTGGCCGGCTACCGGGGCGCACCGGCCCTCGACCGGGCCGCCCTGGTCGAGGTCGCCGTGCGGTTCTCCGCACTGGCGGCCTCGCTGCCCGGCCTGGCCGCGGCCGAGATGAACCCGCTGCTGGTCCTGCCGGAGGGACAGGGCGTCACCGCCGTCGACTGCCTGCTCATCAACGACCAGGCGGGCTGACGGGCGCGGCGCGGGCCCTGGCGACCGGGCCCGCGCCGAGCCCGCGGCATCGCGAAGAGCCTCGCTCCCCTCAGGGAGCGAGGCTCTTCCGGCATCAAGGCCTGCGCGTACGTCGAGCGCGTGCTCGTACATCACGGCGTTGCTCGCGCCTTCTGCGGACGGCCGGGATCTCAGCGGATCGCCGGGATGACCTCCCTGCCGAACCGCTCGATGCTGCGCCGGACGAGCTCCATCGGCATGCCGGGGAAGTTCAGCCGGACGATCAGGTGGGTGACTCCGAGCGTGTCGCGATGGTAGAGGCAATCCTCGATCACGTCGTCGACGCCGCCGATGATGAAGCGTTTCCTGGTGAGCTCGGCGAAGTCGCTGATGCCGGCGCCGCTGTTACCGGGGACGTTGTCGCCCATGCCCCAGCTGTAGTAGGCCTTGTACTTCGCGCCGATGTACGGCTCGGCCTCCTTGACCGCGCTCTCCTTGTCGTCTCCGACGTAGAGCTCGACGCACTTGGCGAACTCCACCTTCTCCGGCAGGCCCGCCTCCTTGCGGGTCTGGTGGTAGAGGGCGACCTGCTGCTCCATCTCCCCCCACTCGGTCATCGACGTCGCGATCCACGCGTCGCCCTGGACCGCGGCCCGCCTGATCGCCGGGTCGGCGGTGGCGCCGAACCAGATCTGCGGGCGGGGCTTCTGGATCGGGCGCGGGCTGATCGTCACGTTGTCGAGCGTGAAGTGCTTGCCCTCGAAGGAGACGTTCTCCTCGGTCCACAGCCGCTTGAGGATCTCCACGCCCTCCTCGAGGCGGCCGACCCGATCCTTCTTGCGCAACTGGAACGCCTCGAACTCCGCGTCCCGGTAGCCGAGCCCCACGCCCAGGATCAGCTTGCCGCCACTGATGACGTCCATCGTCGCGTACTGCTCCGCGATGTCGACGGGGTTCATGAGCGGCAGCAGCAGCAGGTTCGTGCCCAGCTTCATGTCGCCCGCCTCCGCGGCCAGGCGGGCGAGCATCGGCGTCGTCTGGAGATACTGGTCGGGCGCGCTCAGGAAGTGCTGGCCCAGCCAGATGGCGTCGTAACCGTTGTCCCTGATCAGGCGCGTCTGCTCGATCAGGCCTTGGAATGCCGCGTAGATGTCCTGGTCGGGCGC
This sequence comes from Microbispora sp. H11081, assembly GCF_012999535.1. Lineage (GTDB taxonomy): Bacteria > Actinomycetota > Actinomycetes > Streptosporangiales > Streptosporangiaceae > Microbispora. Next base: position 1,168,113 of record NZ_JABBWV010000001.1, on the reverse strand, counting down.
GTACTGCGAGCCCAGGAAGACGCCTACATCCATTACTCGTGTCCCTATCTGCGAGTGGAGCCGGATTAGAGGACGCCGCGGGCGACGTCGTCGCTGAGCGAGCGGTAGAGCTCGGGGCGGCGGTCGCGGAAGAACGTGTAGCGCACCCCGTGCTGGTCGATCTCGTCGAGGTCGAGCTCCGCCTTGAGGATGTGCGGGCCCTCTCCGGCCGGCGCCGCGGCGAGCTCCTCGCCCAGCGGGCTGATGATCCGGCTGGCGCCGAAGAAGTGGCGCGGGCCCTCGGTCATCTCCAGGCCGCCCTTGTTGGAGGCGACGACGAACAGGCCGTTCTGGATGGCCGCGGTGCGCAGCTCGCCGCCCCAGGAGTCGGCACGGTTCGGGCCCCACGCGGCCACCGGGACGAACATGATCTTCGAACCCTGCAGGGCGTGCACCCGCCACGCCTCGGGGAAGGAGCGCTCGTAGCAGATCAGGATGGAGATCTTGCCGTACTCGGTCCTGAACGTCGCGAGGCCGGGGCCCTCCTTGAAGTAGTAACGCTCGTTGAGACCGGGGCTGTAGCTCCACTGGTCGGGGATGTGGTTCTTGCGGTAGACGCGCACCTGGCGTCCGTCCGGCAGGTCGCCCGGGATCAGCTCGCCGTCGCGGCCGATGACCGCCACACTGTTGTAGAACTCACCCTTCACCTCGCCCTTCTCGTAGAAGGGGAAGAGCACGTAGCTGCCGAGCTCCCTGGCGAGCTCCTGGAACCGCCGGACGGACGGGCCGTCGATCGGCTCGGCCAGCGCGAAGGGCTCGGGCGAGTTGTAGCCGCAGAAGTACTGCGTGTTGGACAACTCGCTGAACAGCACGAAGTCCGGCGCGTAGTCCTTCGTCGCCTCGGCGACGAGGGCCAGGTTCTCCTCGACGTTCTTCTCGGTGTCCGTGCCCGCCGGGCCGTTCTGGATGAGCAGTACCTTTGCCTTCAACGCGGCTCTCCTGTTCTTTCTGCGTTCGTTGTGGTCGCTGTTGCTTGTGTGTGGTGGCGCGCCCGCGCTCACCGGGCCAGGAACCGGCCCCCCGGCTCGCCGACGATCTGCCCGTCCACCGCCACCGTCCGCCCGCGCAGCACGGTGCGCACCGGCCAGCCGCGCAACGTCTGGCCGTCGAGGATGCTGTACGCGGACGAGCTGCCGAGCGCCCGGTGGTCGACGACGCGCTCCGCGCCGAGGTCGCACAGCACGAGGTCGGCGTCGGCGCCCACCCGCAGCGTCCCCTTGCCGGGGATGTTGAAGATGGACGCGGAGTTGCGCGCGAGGACCTGCGCGATCCGCGTCAGGCTCATGCCGCGCTTGTGGTGGCCCTCGGACAGCAGCACCGGCAGCGTCGTCGCCATGCCGGGGAATCCCGCGGCGGCGGCCCAGATGTCGGCGCCCTTGCGGTCGAGGGGGACGGCGCAGTGGTCGGTGCCGACGGTGTCGACCGTACCGTCGATCAGTCCCTCCCACATCGCCTCGACGTCGTCCTCGCTGCGGACCGGAGGGTTGATTTTGGCGAGCGGCCCCGCCGGACTGTCGTAGGTGTGGGTCAGGTAGTGCGGGCAGGTCTCCACCCACACCGTGGCGCCCTCCTCCCGCGCCCGCCTGGCCGCGTCGAGCGACTCGCGCGAGCCGATGTGCACCAGGTAGACGGGGGCCTCGGCCCGCCGGGCGAGGAAGGCCACCCGCTGGATGTTCTCCGCCTCCGCGAACGCCGGACGGGCGTCGGACCAGGCCCGCAGGCCGGTCGCGCCCGACTCGCGCACCTGCCGCATGGACCGGTTGACGATGTCGGTGTTCTCGGCGTGCACGCAGGCCACGCCGCCTTCCCTGCCGAGCAGGCGCAGCCCTTCGAGCAGGAGGCCGTCGTCGCACTCGTTGACCATGCCGACCGTGGCGCCGTCCGGGCCGCGGTAGGCCATGTAGAACTTGTGCGAGGTCACCCCGGCCGCCGCGTACTTGGGGATCTCGCGCACCTGGGACTCGGCGAGCATGCCGAAGTGCAGACCCACGTCGACCACGGACGCCCTGTTCACGGCCGCGGCCAGTTCGGGCAGCTCGTCGTACGGAGCGGGCTGGGCGCCCTTGTACTGTCTGTAGAAGCTCAATACGGTGGTGACACCGCCGAGCGCCGCCGAGCGGGTCTCTGTGACCAGGTCCGCATCGAACGACTGGGCGTATCCGAGGTGCGTATGGGGGTCGATCACCCCCGGCATCACCACCAGGCCCGTGGCGTCGACCGTCTCGTCCGCGGTGAGCTCCTGGTGCGGAGAGACGACCGCGGCGATGCGGCCGTCCTTGACTCCAAGGCTGCCGGGGAGCGTGCCCCAGTCGGGGTCGACGAGCAGCCCACCCGTCACGACAAGATCGAAATGCACGAAGACCTTCCTTCACGGGGGGTGGGGGGCGCCGGGGGGCGACAGGTCAATGTCGGTTCACTGAGCGAACTGGTAGTTCATTTTTGATGCAAGCGGATACGCCTGTCAATGCCTGGGGCGAGGCGAGCCCTGGCGCGCCGGATCCGCGCCCCCGCAGAGGATCGGGAGCCCGTCCCGTCGTCACGCGCATGTTGCGACCAGGAAAACTTGCATGCTTCTCTCTTGACACGAGCCATCCCTACGGGTCCACTATCCAGATCACCGGTTCATCTGACGAACCGAAGCAATCTTGGGATGGAGTTTGCGAGTGCCTTACGAAGACGTGCGCCTGGAACGTGACGGCCAGGTCGCGATCGTCACCTTGAACCGCCCGAAGGCCCTGAACGCCCTGCGTGCGCAGACCGTGAACGAGTTGAGCGCGATCATCGACGAGCTCGAGGCGGACCCGGAGATCAAGGTGGTCGTGCTCGGAGCGGAGGGCGACCGCGCCTTCTCCTCCGGCATCGACCTCGTCAACGATCCGTCGCCCGAGAACACGGTGGAGACCGACCGCATCGCGCAGCGCAACGCGAAGATGCTGGAGAAGCTCTGGTACATGGACAAGGTGCTGATCACGTCGGTGAAGGGCGTCGCCCTCGCCGCCGGCTGCAACCTCGGCCTGATCGGCGACCTGACCGTCTGCGGTGAGTCCGCGTCGTTCGGCGAGCCCGAGATCCGGCACGGCACCCTGTCGCCGCTGCTGCTGCTGCCGTGGCTCACGCACTTCAAGCTGATGAACCACATGTACCTCACTGGTGACAGCGTCGACGCGCAGGAGGCCCACCGCCTCGGCCTGGTCAACGCCGTCGTGCCCGACGGCACGGTCGACGCGGCGGCGCTGCGCCTGGCCCACCGCATCGCCAACGCCCCGCTGCTCACGCTCCAGACCCTCAAGCGGTCGGTTCGCATGATGTACGACATGCAGGGCTTCCGCGGGCTCCAGGCCGGTCACCGGTTCGGCGACACCCTGGTCCTCGACTCCACCGGCGTGCCCGAGCGCGACCGGCTGCGCAAGATCCGTGCTGAGGAAGGGCTCAAGGCGTTCCTCGTGGCGCGCGACGCCCCCTACCGCGACTAGGCACAACGCACCAGATCACACCGGACGCGCGTCGCGGACGAGCACCGGCCCCCGCTCCGGGGCGCGCCGGCTCCGTGACGTCGTGATGCCAGGAAGAAGAACCAGTTCATGAACCACATCAAGGGAGCGTGGCCGCGCCGCGGTGCCGTGGCCCTCGCCCTCCTCACCTCTCTCACCCTGACGGGTTGCGGGCTCAGCGCCGGCGGTGACAGCGAGGCCGCCGCGCCCGTCGCGGAGTCCAAGGACGTCTCCCTGCGCATCGGCACCAGCGCCGACGCCCAGAGCCTCGACCCGCCGAACTTCTCCCTCACCGCCGACTTCACCCGGCTCGACCTGCTGTACGACCAGCTGATCACGCTGGCCCCCGACGGCACGCCCGAGCCGGGGCTCGCCACCTCGTGGAAGCAGGACTCCGACACGGAGTGGACCTTCGAAATCCGCCAGGGCGTCAAGTTCAGCGACGGCACCGACCTCACCGCCGAGGTGGTCAAGACCAACCTCGAGCGGGCGTCGAAGGCCAAGCAGGGCAGCGGCTACCTGGGCGTGATCGAATCCGTCGAGGCCACCGGCAACCAGGTCAAGGTGCGGCTGTCCAAGCCGTTCTCCGGCCTGCTCAACAACCTCTCCGTCCCCGTCGCCGGCATCGTCAGCGCGAAGGCGATCGCGGAGGGCGAGAAGGACCTGTCCAGCCGTCCCGTCGGCACCGGGCCGTACGTCCTCAAGACGTGGAACCCCGACGAGCTCATGGTGCTCGAACGCAACGAGAACTACTGGGGCGAGAAGCCTCCGGTGAAGACCCTGGAGATCGTGCCGATCCCCGAGGCCAGCACCCGGTACGCCGCGCTGCAGTCCGGCGACGTCCACGTCATCGAGAACCCGCCGCCGTCCGAGCTGGCCTCCATCCGCGCCTCCGAGGACCTCACCGAGGTCATCGAGGTCAAGGCGCAGCCGGTCTTCCTCGGCTTCGAGCTCAAGCAGGTCCCTGACGTCAAGGTCCGCCGCGCGATCGCCATGGCGATCGACAAGGAGGCCATCGTCTCCACCGTCCTGGAGGGCGTGGGCGAGCCCGCCACCAAGGGCCTGATCCCCCCCGCGCTGATCAGCCCGTCCGACGAGCCGATCACGATCCCGCACGACGTCGAGGGCGCCAAGCGCCTGATGGCCGAGGCCGGGGCCAAGAACGTGACGCTCGACCTGGTCGTGCCCACCGACTACTACCTCAAGGACAAGGAAGTCGCCGAGGTCCTGAAGGAGCAGCTGAAGGAGATCGGGGTGACCGCCAACCTGAAGATGCAGGAGTCCGGCACCTGGTTCACCTCGCTCCTTGAGCACAAGACGCAGATGTACTGGCTGGGCTGGGGCATGACCGCCGGCGACCCCGCCGACATGCTGACCCGCGTCTTCCGCTCCGGCGCCGTCAACAACATGTCCGGCTACGCGGGTTCCGACGAGGACATCGACCGGCTCGCCCTGCTCCCGGTGAAGACCAAGGAGCGCGAGGACCTGATGAACAAGATCCAGCGCAGGCTCGTGATGGACGACGTCGTGGTGGTCCCCGTCTACCACTCGACGAACTTCTACGCGACCGGCGCGGGTGTCGAGGGATTCCACACCAGGAGATCGACTCTGTGGGACCTCTCGAAGATCACCGTCCGGCAGAAGTAACCGCGAGTGAGGGCCACCCGGGGAACCCCTTCCGGGCCTGATTGAGGAGGTGTCAGAAAATGTTGTCCTACGCGGGCAGACGGATCCTGCAGCTGATACCGCTGCTGCTCATCATCTCGTTCGTCGTGTTCGTGGCCCTGGAGATGACCCCGGGTGACCCCGTCACGCTGCTCCTCGGGCAGAACGCGTCACCCGAGGCGGTCGCCGACCTGCGGGCCAAGCTGGGACTCGACCGGCCGCTTGTCGTGCAGTACCTGTCCTTCGTGGCGAACGCCGTGCAGGGAGACCTCGGGATCTCCTACCGCAGCGGGCGCGAGGTCGTCGCCGAACTCGCCCGCACAGCGGGCGTGAGCGCCACCCTCGCCACGACGGGCATGCTCATCGCCGTGCTCGTCGGCGTCGGGGTGGGCATCCTCGCCGCGGTCAAGCAGTACTCGATCATCGACACCGTCACCAGGGTCGGTGTGCTCACGCTGGTGTCGCTGCCCGTGTTCTGGCTGGCGATCCTGCTCATCATCGGCTTCTCGGTGAAGTGGCCGATCTTCCCCGCATTCGGCTGGGGCACGTACCTGCACCTGGTGCTGCCCGCCATCGCGCTCAGCACGTACCCGCTCGCCGTGATCGCGCGGCTGACGCGGTCCAGCATGCTGGAGGTGCTGGGCGGCGACTACATCCGCACCGCGCGCGCGGCAGGACTGCCCGAGCGCACGGTGGTCATGAAGTACGCGCTGAAGAACGCCCTGGTGCCCGTCATGACGGTGATCGGTCTCCAGTTCGGCGCCCTCATCGGCGGCGCCGTGCTCACCGAGACGGTCTTCGGCATCCCCGGGATGGGCCGCCTCATGGTCACCGCCATCGAGGGACGCGACTATCCCGTCGTACGGGGCGCGGTCCTCCTCGGCACCGTCGTCTTCGTCGTGATCAACCTGCTGGTCGACGTGCTCTACAAGTGGGTCGACCCCCGGCAGCGAGGAGTCTGACCATGAGCGCAGTCGTAGCCGCGCCACCCAAGGCCGCGGTCGAGCGAAGTGCCTTCCAGGAGGGATGGGCGACGTTCGCCCGCAACCGCGCGGCGGTCGTCGGCCTGATCATCCTCGTGCTGATCACCGCGGTCGCCCTGCTCGCGCCGTGGATCGCCCCGCACGATCCCACCGCGCAGAACCTCGCGCTGCGCAGGGAGGGGCCAAGCGCCGACGCGTGGCTCGGGCGTGACGCGTTCGGACGGGACATCCTCAGCCGCATCATGCTCGGCGCCCGGGCCACGCTGCTCGCCGCCGCCGGCGCCGTGCTGCTGAGCGGCGTCGTCGGCACGGTCATCGGCATCGTCGCCGCCTACCGCGGCGGCATCGCCGACAGCCTGCTGATGCGCAGCATGGACCTGGTGCTGTCGTTCCCCTACTTCCTGCTCGCGATCCTGGTCGTGGCGGTCGCCGGGCCGAGCCTGCGCAACGCCGCCATCGCGGTCGGGATCACCTACATCCCGCAGTACGCCCGGGTCGTCCGCGGCGCGACGCTCGAGGTGGTGGGCAAGGAGTACGTGGAAGCGGCGCACGCGTCAGGACTGCGCGGGCTCCGCATCGCGATCCGGCACATCCTGCCGAACATCAGCGCCCCCATCATCGTCATCACGACGGTGGGCCTGGCGCTGGCCATCGTGAGCGTCTCCTCGCTCAGCTTCCTGGGCCTCGGGGCGCAGCCCCCGAGCCCGGAGTGGGGTGCGATGCTCGCGGACGGCAGGCAGTACGTCGCCTCGGCGCCGCACGTCAGCATCTTCCCCGGCCTGGCCATCCTGGCGACCGTATTGTCGCTCAATCTGGTGGGCGATGGATTCCGTGACACTTTCGACCCGACTCTGCGCTGACGGTTACGCGCGGGAATCGCGCGGCCCCGCACCGCCACGGACTTTCTCCGATTCGAGAGACCCTCCGGCGGGTCGCACTCCAGCGGCCGGTCCGGCTCTTCATCAGAGATGACCACTGCGGTACTATGGCGGCTTTCCCTCTGGGATATGGGCTGGCCTGCGGTAATTCCGCATCGCCTTTCCAGGCGACGCGTCAGCGTGGATCCATTAGCATCAGCATGATCCGGGCAGGACCGCTTTCTGCCCGATCAGGGGCCTTCTGCGTTGCCCGGGTTTTGCCGCTGCGGTTCGGCGGCCGGGCGAATCTCTTCGGAGGAGAAATGGCGGCGAGTGAGTCAGGCCTGGTACGCCGCACCATCTGGGTGCTCCGTGCCGTCGCGGCACACCCCGAGGGGGTCGGGCTCAGCGAGGTCGCCCGGGAGTCCGGCATCCCGAAGGCCACTTGCTACCGCGTGCTGAACGTGCTGGAGCGCGAGAGCTGGCTGTCTCTCGACCCCGACACCCGGCGCTACCGGGTGTCGCTGGGGCTCCTGTCCATCGTCGGCGGGCTGCTGGACAGCGACGGCGCGTACGGTCACATGCGCCGCGTGCTGACCGAGCTGGCCGCGCGGACCCAGGAGACCTGTGGGTTCGACGTCCTGCTTCCCCCGAACGTGATGGTCGTCGCCCAGGTTCCCGGCCCGCGCATCATCGGGCAGACACTCAAACCCGTGCCGCGCACCCAGCCCGTCTGGGCGACGTCCACGGGAAAGGTGCTGCTCGCCGCGCTGGACAGGCAGTCTGTCATCCACGATTACGCGGAGGAGTTCGAGAAACACGCACCGGAACACCTCGGCGGTTTCGACGCGTTCATACAGGGCCTGGACGACATCAGAAGCCGTGGATACGCCTACACCATCGACGAACTGGAGCCGGGCGCCTCGTCGGTGGCCGCACCGGTCCGGGTGCGCGACAAATTCCCGTACGCCGTGTGGATCGGCGGGCCGACCTTTCGTCTGACCAAAAGCTGGATCGATTCGACCGCGGATTCGCTGCTGCAGGCCTCCAGCCGCCTCAGCGACCTGCTCAGTATTACCGACCTGCAATTGACGAACGGCCTGCCGCTCCACTAGAAGAGCCGTCTTACTGCTACCGCGGCGCGGTCACGAGGGCGCCTGTCCTCGTGACCGCGGCCGCCGCCGCGCACTAGAGGCGCCGGGAGCGTCCGCGCCCTGACCTGCGCTCCTGGCGCGTGCCCCCCACGCCGTCCCCCACCGTCCCCACGTCCCGCCGTGTCCCCCCACGCGGCCGGGTGCGCGCCGGCCTGTCCCGGCGTGCGCCCATGCCTCGGGGCACGCCGACGTGTTCGCGCGCTCCGCCCCCCATGCCGGCGTGCCCGCCATGCGAGTGCGCCCGCAGGCGAAACGTCCCCGAGCGCGGGGGCGCGCCGACAGGGCTCCGCCCACTCCCCCCGCGGACGCGCCGTTCCGCGTGTCGGACCACACATCACCTCTGCGGACCCTTGACAGCACAACCGGACACAGAGGACTATTCCGAAACATCGGTTTGCTGAGTGAACCACTACTAGCGATCTGGAGGAGACGAATCAATGGTGAGGGCGCGCGGAGCGGTGATCCACGGTGTCGGCGAGAAGTGGAGCGTCGAGGACATCGACGTCAGCGACCCCGGTCCGGGAGAGGTCCTCATCAAGGTCATGGCCACGGGCCTGTGCCACTCCGACGACCACGTCGTACGCGGCGACATCGGTGTGCGGTTCCCCCAGGTGGGCGGGCACGAGGGCGCCGGGATCGTGCAGAAGGTCGGCCCAGGGGTGCGGCGGGTCAAGCCGGGCGACCACGTGGCCACCCTGTTCATGCCGGCGTGCGGCTCCTGCGTCTCCTGCGCGGCGGGCAGGTCCTACCTGTGCGAGATGGCGGTCGGGATGAGCACGGGCTTCGCGCTCGACGGCACCCCCCGGTTCCACCTGTCCGACGGCACGGCCGCCGGCGCCACCTGCCGCGTCGGAACCTTCGCCAACTACCTCGTGTGCCACGAGAGCCAGACCGTCGCCGTGCCGGACTCGGTCGACTTCACCGCGGCGTGCCTGGTGTCCTGCGGCGTGATGACCGGGTGGGGCGCCGCCGTGAACGCCGGCAGGGTCCGACCCGGTGACACCGTCCTGATCCTCGGCGCCGGCGGCGTCGGCATGAACGCGGTGCAGGGCGCCAGGCACGCGGGCGCCGACCACGTCGTCGTCGTCGACCCCTCGGAGTTCGCCCGCGCCCAGGCCCCGGCCTTTGGCGCGACCGACACCTTCGCCTCGCTCGACGAGGCACGCCCGCGGATCGCGGAGATCACCGGTGGGCGCAACGCCGACGTCTCGATCGTCACCGTGGGACGCGTGAACGGCGACATCATCGGCCAGGCGTTCGAGCTCACGGGCAAGGCCGGGACCTGTGTCGTCGCCTCGCTCGGCTCCTCCGACAAGTTCGTCGCGGTCAACCCGCGCGACTTCTCCAACCTCACCAAGACGCTGACCGGCTCGCTGTTCGGCAACTGCAACCCGCTGGTGGACCTGCCGCGCCTGCTCGGGATGCACGCCGCGGGCCGGCTCAAGCTCGACGAGCTGGTGACCCGCACCTACCGGCTCGACCAGATCAACGAGGCGTACGACGACCTGCACGCGGGCGTGAACATCCGCGGCGTCATCCTCCACGACCACTGATCCCCCGAGCACCGGCCACCGACCTCTGACCTCCGGCCACCGCCCCGGACGTACCACCTCAGGAGAGAAACACCCCGATGACCGCGATCCTCGACAGCGGCACCGAGCAGAGCAAGCCGATCGAGCACACCCGGCTGTTCATCGACGGCGCGTGGGCCGACGCCAGAGACGGCGGCGAGATCCCCGTCGTGAACCCGGCGACCGGCGACGTGTTCGTCTCGGTCGCGGAGGCCCGCGAGGCCGACGTCGACCTGGCCGTCGCGGCCGCGCGCCGGGCGTTCGACTCCGGACCGTGGCCCGCGATGAAGCCCAACGAGCGGGCCAGGATCCTGTGGCGCCTGGCCGAGCTGATCGAGCGTGACGCGGAAGAGCTGGCCCGGCTGACCACGCTGGAGAACGGCAAGCCGTACGCGCAGTCGATGCGGATCGACGTGGGGGGATCGGTCAAGGCGTTCCAGTACTTCTCCGGGTGGGCCACGAAGGTCACCGGCGCGACGATCCCGCTCTCGACGCCCGGGGACTACCACGCCTACACGCAGCGTGAGCCGCTGGGCGTCTGCGCCCTGATCGTGCCGTGGAACTACCCGCTGTCGAACGCCGCGTGGAAGATCGGCCCGGCGCTGGCGGCCGGCAACACCGCCGTGCTGAAGCCGGCCGAGGCCACTCCCCTGACGGCGCTGCGGCTCGCAGAGCTCGCGATGAAGGCCGGGCTGCCCCCGGGCGTGCTCAACGTCGTACCCGGATACGGCCCGTCCGCCGGCGCCGCCCTGGCCGCGCATCCGCTGGTGGACAAGGTCTCCTTCACCGGCTCCACCGCGACGGGGCGGGCGATCGCCACCGCGTCGCTCGGCAACTTCAAGCGCGTCACGCTGGAGCTCGGCGGAAAGAGCCCGAACATCATCTTCGCCGACGCCGACATCGAGGCCGCGACGGCGGGCGCCGCCGCCGCGATCTTCTCGAACATGGGCGAGCAGTGCGTGGCCGGCTCCCGCCTGTACGTCGAGGAGTCGGTCTTCGACGAGGTGGTCGCCGGGGTGGCGGCGATCGGCGCCGGCATGCGGATCGGTGACGGGTTCGACCCGCGGACCGAGGTCGGGCCGCTGGTCAGCGACGAGCACCTGGCGCGGGTCACCGGCTATCTGCGCTCCGGCGTCGAACAGGGCGCGACGCTGGTGAGCGGCGGCGAGCGGGTGGGCGAGCGCGGTTTCTACCTCCAGCCGACCGTCTTCACCGACGTGACCCCCGACATGCGGATCGTCGCCGAGGAGATCTTCGGCCCCGTCGTGGTCGCCACGCCGTTCCGTGAGGTCGGCGACCTCGTGACGGCCGCCAACGACTCGCCGTACGGACTGGCGGCGGGGGTCTGGACCCGCGACGTCACACGGGCGCACACCATGAGCCGCGCGCTGCGCGCTGGAGTCGTGTGGGTCAACTGCTACGGCGTCTTCGACCCCGCCCTGCCCTTCGGCGGCTTCAAGGAATCCGGCTGGGGCCGCGAGATGGGCTACGACGTCATGCAGCACTACACCGAGAGCAAGAGCACCGTGATCAAACTCGGTTGATCCGCTCACCCGTTCGACCTAGCCGTAACACCCCCTCGAAAGGAACGGTTCATGAAGATACGGACGAGAAGCGGGCGTCGCCTGGCGCCCCTCAGCCTGGCCCTGGCCGCGTCGCTCGCCCTGGCGGGCTGCGGGTTGTCCGGAGCCGAGGACTCCTCATCCGAGGGCACGGCCGCCGCCAAGGCCGTCCTCACGATCGGCATGTCGTCCGACGCGGAGAGCCTGGACCCGCCGAACTTCGTGCTGGCCGGCGACTTCGCCAGGACTGCCCTGATCTACGAGACGCTGGTGAAGCTCACCAACGACGGCAAGTTCGAGCCCGGTCTCGCCACTGCGTGGAAGCAGGTGTCGGACACGGTGTGGGAGTTCCAGCTGCGCGAGGGGGTGACCTTCCATGACGGCACCCCCTTCGACTCGGCGGCGGTGAAGACGAGCTTGGAACGTGCCGCCCAGCAGAAACAGGGCAGCGGCTTCCTGAAGATGATCAAGACCGTCGAGACGCCTGACCCGCTCACGGCCCGCCTCGTCCTGTCCGAGCCCTTCTCCAGCATCCTCAACAACCTCACCGTCCCGGTGGCGGCGATCATCAGCCCGGCGGCGCTCACCGCCAAGGGCGACAAGATCTCCACCGAGCCGGTGGGCACCGGACCGTACAAGTTCTCCCAGTGGGTGCCCGACACCTCGATCGTGCTGAACAAGCACGAGGGCTACTGGGGGCAGCCGGCCGCGCTCGACACGGTGACGTTCGTGCCCATCCCCGAGGCGAGCACCCGCTTCAGCGCCCTGCAGTCGGGCGACGTCGACGTGATCGAGAACCCGCCGCCGTCCGAGCTCGCCACCATCAAGGCGTCCAAGGACATGTACCCGATCATCGAGTCGAAGGCCCGCCCGGTCTTTGTCGGCTTCAACCTCAAGGAAGTCCCCGACGTTAAGGTGCGCAAGGCCATCGCGCACGCCATCGACAAGGAGGCGATGGTCAAGAACGTGCTCGAAGGCGTGGGCCGCCCGGCCCTGGAAGGGCTGGTCCCGCCGGAGTTCATCAACAACGACCCGCCCATCGGCCTCAAGTACGACCCGGAGGAGTCGCGGCGCCTGCTCGCGGAGGCGGGGGCGCAGAACCTCACGATCGACCTCGTCCTGCCGACGGAGCGCTATCTCAAGGACAAGGAGATGGGCGAGGTGCTCCAGCAGCAGCTCGCCGAGATCGGGATCAAGGTGAACCTCAAGGTGCAGGAGCCCGGCACCTGGTACCAGTCGCTGCTCGACCACGAGACGCAGATGTACTGGCTGGGCTGGGGAATGAGCTCCGGCGACCCGGCCGACATGCTGCTGCGCGTCTTCCACTCCACCGCGGTCAACAACATGTCCCAGTACGCGCAGAAGGACGTCGACGCGCAGATCGCCTCGCTGTCGACGCTCGAGGTGGGCAGCGAGGAGCGCAACCAGCTGATGCAGGACATCCAGCGGCGCGTCGTCGAGAAGGACGTCGCGGTGGTGCCGATCTACCACATGTCCAACTTCTACGCCGCCCGCTCGGGCGTCCAAGGCTTCCACACGACGACGTCGGAGCTGCTCGATCTGAGCGCCGTGAAGGTGTCCTGACACCACCCGGGCGCTCCTGGCGCGGGTCCTCAGAGGCGGGCGGCCCTGAGGACCCGCGCGTGGCCGTAGACCGGGACGTGCCCCGTGACGTGCCGTCGCGGGGCACGCCTCGTACGCCGCGACAGCACCAGCGGCGCTCTTGACACTTCGGTAGATCGTCGGCAATATCTGAACCAATGGTTCAATCAGCGAACCAGCCAGGGAGAGAGCATGAGCAGCATCAAGGTCCGGAAGGTCGTCCGGCATCTGGAGGAGACCCACCGGGAGAACGGCCGCGAGGTCTCGCCGGCCCACCGGGTGGCCTTCGTGGGAATCGTCATCGAGAACCCCTACGGCAGCGGATACGTCGAGGACCTCGTGACGCTGGCCGACGAGGTCGGCGAGGAGATCGGCGAGCTGGTCGGGCCGGCCTGCGTCGAACTGCTCGGAGCCGAGGTCGAGGCGTTCGGCAAGGTCGCCCTGGTCGGCATCGACGGCGAGGTGGAGCACGGCTCCGCGCTCATCCACAACCTGCGCTTCGGCAACGTGTTCCGCAAGGCCGCCGGCGGCACGGAACTGCTGCCCGCGGCCGAGAAGGTCGGCCTGCCCGGCGCGCCCATCGACGTTCCGCTCAAGCACAAGACGGACGCCAAGACCCGTTCCCACCACCAGACGATCACCATCCAGGTGCCCGGCGCTCCCCTGCCCGGCGAGATCCTGGTCGGCTGCGTCGCCGCCAGCGCCGGCCGTCCGCTCGCGCGTCTCGCGGTCTTCGGCGCGGAAACCGCAGGGCAGTGAGCGGAGATGACCATCATCGACAACAACGTGGAACAGGACGTGTGGACCGCTGACCGCATCGCGCGAGCGGACCGCGAGTACGTCATCCACTCCTGGTCGACCCAGGGAAGCGTGAAGGCCACCCCCATCGCCGGCGGCGAGGGAAGCTGGTTCTGGGACTACGAGGGCAACCGCTTCCTGGACTTCCAGTCGCAGCTGGTCAACATGAACCTGGGCCACCAGCACCCGCGGATCGTCGCGGCGATCAAGGAGCAGGCGGACCGGTTGTGCTACATCGGTCCCAACTACGCCGAGCGCTCGCGCGCCGAGCTCGCGGAGCTGATGGCCGAGCTGACCCCCGGCGACCTGCGGATGACGTTCTTCACCACCGGCGGCGCCGCCGCCAACGAGAACGCCGTCCGGCTCGCCCGGCACGTCACCGGCCGCCACAAGATCATCGCCCGCTACCGCTCGTACCACGGCGCGACGGCCGGCGCGATCGCCCTCACCGGCGACCCGCGGCGGTGGCACGCCGAGCCGAACTCCTTCGGCGTCGTGCGGATGTTCGACCCCTACACGTACCGGTGCCCCGTGGGGCACCCCGACCCGTGCCCCGTGTGCTCGGGCGGCCCCCACCTGGAGGAGATCCTCCAGTACGAGAACCCGGAGACGGTCGCCGCCGTCGTCCTGGAGACCGTGACCGGGACGAACGGGCTCATCTACCCGCCCGACGGCTACCTCCGCTCCATCCGCGAGGTCTGCGACAAGTACGGCATCCTCCTCATCCTCGACGAGGTGATGGCGGGGTTCGGCCGCACCGGCGAATGGTTCGCCTGCAACCACTGGGACGTCACCCCCGACATCCTGGTCGCGGCCAAGGGCCTCAACTCCGGCTACGTCCCGCTCGGCGCGATGACCGTGAACGAGCGCGTCTCCGAGTGGCTCATGACCAACAAGTTCTGGGGCGGCCTCACCTACGCCGGGCACCCGCTGGCCTGCGCCTCCGCGGTGGCCTCCATCAGGGCCATGCAGGACGAGGGCATCGTCGACAACGCCCGCGCGATGGGCGAGCGCCTCGGCGCGGGGCTCGCCCGGCTCGCCGAGCGGCACCCGAGCATCGGCGACATCCGCGGCCGCGGCCTGTTCTACGGGCTCGAACTGGTCAAGGACCGCCGCACCCGCGAGCCGCTGGTGCCGTTCAACGCCGTCGGCGCCGCCGCCGCGCCCATGACGGCCGTCGTGTCCGCCGCGAAGGGCCACGGCCTCTATCTCGCCGCGAACAACAACGTGATCCGGCTGACCCCGCCCCTCGTGATCAACAGCGAGGAGATCGACTTCGCGCTCGGCGTGCTCGACTCGGTGCTCACCCTCGCCGACGAGGCCGCGGACCGCTCCTGAGGACCGCCGGCGCCCCGGGCCGCCGTCCTCACCATCCGTCGCAGAAACACAGAGGGGAGACCCATGTCCGAGATGAAGCGTGAGCCTGTCAGCACGACCGGCACGACGTATCCGCTGGGAGAGTTGCCGCCGGTCGGCGAGGTGCCGCGGACGATGACCGCGCTGGTCGTGCGCCAGGACCGGTACGGCGACCCGGAGAAGGCGTTCCAGATCGAGACGGACGTCGAGGTGCCGCCGATCGGCCCGGGCGAGGTCCTCATCGCCGTCATGGCGGCCGGGGTCAACTACAACAACGTGTGGGCGGCCCGGGGCTACCCCGTCGACGTCATCGGCATGCGGCAGCGCGCCGGCGAGCCGTACGACTTCCACGTCGGCGGCTCCGACGCGTCCGGCATCGTCTACGCCGTGGGACCTGACGTGACCAACGTGGCCGTCGGCGACGAGGTCATCGTGCACCCGGGCTACTGGGACGAGAACGACCCGTGGATCCTGCGCGGCCGCGACCAGATGACGGCGCCGTCCGCCCGGATCTGGGGCTACGACACCAACTTCGGGTCCTTCGCCCAGTTCGCGCGGGCGCAGGCCCACCAGGTGCTGCCCAAGGCCCCGCACCTGTCCTGGGCCGAGGCGGCGGCTCCCACCCTCGTCGGCACCACGGCGTACCGGATGCTGCACGGCTTCGCCGGGAACACCGTCCAGGAGGACGACGTGGTCCTGGTGTGGGGCGGCTCCGGGGGCGTGGGAAGCCAGGCGATCCAGCTCGCCCGGCTGGCCGGGGCCAGGCCGGTCGCGGTCGTCTCCGACGACGCGCGCGGCGAGTACGCGGTGAGCAAGGGCGCGATCGGCTACATCAACCGCGGCGACTTCACCCACTGGGGGATCCCGCCGCGGGTCGACGACAAGGCCGGCCAGAAGGAGTGGCTGGGCCAGGCCCGCGCGTTCGGCAAGAAGATCTGGGAGATCGTCGGTGAGCGGCGCGACCCCGCGATCGTCTTCGAGCACCCCGGCGCCGCCACCGTGCCGACCAGCATCATGGTCTGCGAGACCGGCGGCATGGTCGTCATCTGCGCCGGCACCACCGGCTTCGACGCGGTGGTCGACCTGCGTTACCACTGGACCCGCCAGAAGCGCTTCCAGGGCAGCCACGGCACCAACGACGCCCAGGCCAGGGCGTACAACGACCTGATGATCGCCGGGAAGATCGACCCGTGCCTCGGCCGGGTCGTGCCGTTCGCCGAACTGCCCAAGGCGCACGCCGAGATGGGACGCGGCGAGCAGGTCTTCGGCAACGCCGTCGCGCTCGTGGGCGCCTCCGAGTAGGAACAGACAGGAGCCGGTTCGATGAAGGTCCACGGCGTCGTCGCGAGGACTCTGCGCCAGCTCGGCACGGACACGGTGTTCGGCCTGATGGGCGACGCCAACATGCGCTTCCTCATCGACTTCGCCGAAAGGGAGGGCGGACGCTACATCAGCGCCGTGGACGAGGGCGCCGCGGTCAGCATGGCCGACGGCTACTCCCGGGTGGGGAACCGGCTCGGCGTCGCGTCGGTCACCCACGGACCGGGCGTGGCCAACACCGTCACGGCGCTCACCGAGGCCGTGCGCGCGTCGAGCACGATGATCGTCGTGACCGGCGACACCCCCTCGCGCCCCGGCCACCTGCAACGGTTCGACCTGCGCGCCGTGGCCGGGCTGACCGGGGCCGGCTACCACCGGGTGCTGCGGCCCGAGGACGTCGCCGACGACGTCGCGGCGGTGATCCGGCGCGTCCTCGCCACCCGGCGGCCCGTGCTGCTCGACGTCCCCGTCGACCTGCACCACGCCGACGTACCCGAACCGCATCCCGCCGGGCCCGCCCGCACCGGGCACGCCTTCGCCCCCGACCCGGACGAGCTCGACCAGGCACTGGGAGTGATCGCCGGCTCCCGGCGGCCGGTCGTGCTCGCCGGGCGGGGCGCGGCACTGGCCGGGGCACGGGACGACCTCGTCGAGCTCGCCGACCTGATCGGCGCGCCGCTGGCCACCACGCTGCTCGCCAAGGATCTCTTCCGCGGTCATCCGTACGACCTCGGAGTGGCCGGGACTCTCGGCACGGAGCTCTCGACCGGCACGATCCTCGCCGCGGACTGCGTGGTCGCGTTCGGGGCCGAGTTGAACAGATACACCACCGCCGAGGACTCGCTCCTCAGGGACAAGGCGGTGGTGCGGATCGACATCGACCCCGAACGCCTCAGCCGGGGCGGGCCCGCGCACACGGGAGTGCTCGGCGACGCCGGCGTCACCGCCCGCGCCATGACCGAGCAGCTCCGCGACGCCGGGCTCCGCCCCGGCTCCTTCCGCGGCGCGGAGCTCGCCGCCGCCCTCGCCGCCCACGACCCGCGCGCGGAGTTCGCCGACCGCGGCGGCCCGGCGACGCTCGACCTCCGGAGCGCCATGATCCGGCTGGACGAGCTGCTGCCCGCCGAACGCGCGGTGGTCACCGACACCGGGCGGTTCGTCTACGCGCCCTGGCGGTACCTGCACGTGCCCGAGCCCACGGCCTTCGCGCACACGCTGAACTTCGCCTCGATCGGCCTGGGCATCGCGACCGCGATCGGCGCGGCGGCGGTGGCGCCGGAACGCCTCACCGTAGCCGTCGTCGGGGACGGCGGCGGCATGATGGGGATGGCCGAGCTGATCACCGCCGTCCGCTGGAAACTGCCCATCGTCGTGGTCGTCTGCAACGACGGCGCGTACGGCATGGAGTATCACCACCTGGAGAAGGCGGGCGTGGACCCGGCGCCCTCGCTCCTCCACTGGCCGGACTTCGCCCCCGTCGCCAGGGCGTACGGCGCCGAGGCGGTCACGGTGCGCACAATGGACGAGCTGGAGGCCGCGGTCAAGCGACTGGACGCGACGTCCGGCGTCCCCTTCGTAATCGAGATCAAGGCCGACCCCTCAGTCGACGTAGGCGAAACCTCCTAACCCCCACCCCCCACATGCCGTGATCTTGTAGTTTGTCGCACGAAAGCCTTTTGACCTGCGGTTTTCACCGCCGTGATCATGCACTTTTCGGCTTCCCGCCCGCCCGACCAGGCCGAACACTCTTCGTGATCATGCAATTGCGAGATCACGAAGGATGAAGCGACTGGCCACAGCCCTCATCGCCGGATAACTGCATGATCACCAAGACAAGGTGACCAGGTGGCAGGGGGTCCGTGCGACAAACTACAAGATCACCCCCATTTTGGGGTGGGGGTGGGGGGTTGATTCCCTCCCTGGTTGAGACACCTTCTACCGAGGGCATGGACAGCAACCCCGGGCACCTCACGCACCATTGGTCGCACTCCCACTACTCACGGTAATCTGCCGACCATGACAACGATCAATCGGGGGACGCTCCTTGAGCTGGTCCGCAACCGCCCCCTGCTCGCGGCCGAACTCCTCGGGGACGCCTTGGCCGCCGACGAGGACGAGCCGCTCGGCGGAGGAGCGCTCCTGCGGCGACTCCCTCGACCGGAACTCATGAGCACGGACGAGCCCGCCCTCGCCGCCCGCTACCGCGAGATCGTGGCCGACGCGCGCAGGGCCCGCGCGCATCACACGGAAGCCGCGTTGGAGGGGTTGATCGCGTTCCTGCGTGCCCGCGTCGACGAGGGCTTGGACCAGGCGCACAAGACCGCCGAGGCCGGGGAGCCCGACTGGCGCCAAGCGGAGCGCGACCTGGCCGCGAAGCGGAACCGTGTGGATTACCTCGAATCCGTGCTCGTCAACGAGCTCTACCTGGCGCTCGAAGAACATGCCCAGGCAGAGCACCTGCTGAAACTGGAAGCATCCGCGTACAGCTGGCACGCCGACTACCAGGACGACTGGCGCCCGTAGACGACGGCCGATTTCCCGTCTCACCCACCGCCGGGGAGCGCTTCGACGACCTCGCGGCCGCGGCGACCCGGAACGCCGCGTGTGGGGGTCACACCGCGCCACCGGCTGATCATCATCCCCGCCCACATCACCCGGCACAGCCGCTACCGGCCGCCGGTGATGAGTTGCGCGGTCCCCGTCCGTCACATCTACGACGGAACACGACGAGGCGGAAGGATGACGTGATGAGTGCGGACACACGGCTGGAAGGGCTGGGCGTGAGCCGTCTGGGCGAGGTCGACGAGCCGGCGTTCTCGGGGCTGGCGGAGCGGCACCGGCGGGAGCTGCACGTGCACTGCTACCGGATGCTCGGGTCGTTCGAGGACGCCGAGGACACCGTGCAGGAGACGTTCCTGCGTGCCTGGCGGCGGCGGGAGACCTTCGAGGGGCGGTCGACGTTCCGGGCCTGGCTCTACCGGATCGCCACCAACGCCTGCCTGGACCTGCTCGCCAAGTGCCGCCCGGAGCCCGCGACCGGCGGCGAGGTGCCGTGGCTGCAGCCGTACCCGGACCGGCTGCTCGACGAGCTGCCCGCGGGCGACGCGGACGAGCCGGAGACCGTCGCCGTCGCGCGGGAGACCATCGAGCTGGCATACCTGGTCGCGGTCCAGCACCTCGCGCCGCGCCCCCGGGCGGTGCTGATCCTGCGGGACGTGCTCGGCTGGCCGGCCAAGGAGGTCGCCGAACTCCTCGGTGACTCCGTACATTCCGTGAACAGCGCGCTGCAGCGGGCCCGGGCCGGCATGCGGGAGCACCTGCCCGCCGAGAGGCAGGACTGGACGGGCGGCGAGGAGGACGCGGGGACGCGCGAACTGGTGCGCCGCTACACCGACGCCTGCGTGGCCACGGACATCGACGGGCTCGCCGCACTGCTGCGGGACGACGTCCGCTGCTCGATGCCGCCCACGCCGGGCCTGTACGTCGGCCGCGAAGCTGTGGTGAACGACTGGATCGAGAGCGGGTTCGAGGGCATGAAGCACCTGCGCGCCGTCCTCACTTCCGTGAACCGGCAGCCCGCCGCCGCCTTCTACCACTGGCGGAAGCAGGAAGGCGCGTACCTGCCGCTGACGATCGACGTGCTGCGCGTCACCGGCGGGGCGATCACCGAGATCATCACGTTCCACGACGACCGGTTCCCGCGGCTCGGGCTGCCGGAGCGCCTGCCGGCGGAGGGCACGGAGTAGTCCCGGTGCGGACCCTCGGGCTACGCGGTGGCGCGCGTGTCGCGGTGGTCGCGACCGAGTGGTGCGACGCGTTCGGCGTCGTCACCCGCGGGCGGGTGCGGCTGAAGCCGCGGGACCGCGAGCCCGGTCCCGCCCACGGACGCGACGCCGGTCCTGGCTCCGCGGCACCGGCGTCCGCGCCCTGCGCAACCCCGGCCGTCGTACGGCGAGGGTGCGCATCGTCACGCCTGTCACCACACCCCTGCGCCCATCACCGATCGATGGAGGATGACATGAACAGTACGGATGACACCGGGGTCGTCGCAGGCCCGGCGGGCGGTCGGCCCGGCGGCGCCCACCGGCTCGTCGGGCTCGCCGGCATCGGCCTGGTCGCCACGCTCGCATCGATGGCGGCCACCACGCTCGCCGCCGCCCTCGCCCAGGCCCTCGGCGTCGACTTCGAGGTCTTCGACGGTGACGAGACGATCCCGTTGCCCGGGTTCACCGTGGTGACCGGCTTCTTCTCGGTCGTGGGCGTCGTCATCGCCGTCGCTCTTCTTCGGTGGAGCGCTCGCCCCGCCGAGCGGTTCGTGTGGACGGCCATAGCGCTGACCGTGATCTCGTTGGTCCCGCCCTTCCTCTTCGGGGCGAACGCCGGGACCACCACGGCCCTCATCGGGTTGCACCTGGTACCCGCCGCGGTGATGATCCCCATCCTGGCGCGGGGCCTCCGCGCCAGGACCGGCTGACGGTGCCGCGAGGGGACAACTCGCGATTAGGGACGCTCGTTCCAGACTTTTCGTGGCAATTCGACCGCATTCCTCCCTTGTCGCGGCGGCGTGAGCCCGGCCCTTCTCAGGGCCGGGCTCAAGTACGTTCCAGTACGCGCACTCGGGTGGGCCCGGACGGGCTCGGCACAACCGATCACCTCCAGCCGTGAGCGTGCCGCATGCCCACGGGAACGCCGCGGAAACGACAATCCAGACGGCCTTTACAACAGAAAACGGCCGCTCCTTTTGACCGACAAATCGGCAATCGCGCCTTTTATCGGGCATATCCGAGAAAGATTCGCCACTCGCGTACACCTCCCCCATCGGCCAGAAGTGGCCGACTGTGGCCAGCCAGGAACTTGCCGTAAGCGGCCTATTTACATCTATTCATTGACCGGTCACGATATGACCGTGGCAACACCCCCTCGTTGATCAGTGACTGATGTAGAAAACGTCATCGCCGCTGCCAAACGATTCGATTCGCTATCCACTCGCGCCGACACGTGAGGAGAGAGAAAAGTCCCGGGGAGTGGTGTGCCCATAGGAATTCCGCACGGCAAGAAATCCCGAATTCGATGTGGCCTTACGCCACACCGGAAGGAATGACACCGTGAGAATGACGCGAAGTTTACGGGTCGCCGCATGCCTTTCCGCGGCCGGTGCGATGCTGGTGGCCGGGGTGGGCACGGCGTCCGCCGCGCCCGGGGTGACCCCGGCCGACGTGACGCTGAAACTGGCTCCGGGCGGATCGACGACGATCGCCAAGACCGTGTCCACTCCGGCGATCCCGCCCAAGCCGGATATCGCTTTCCTGATCGACACGACAGGGAGCATGGGCGGGGTCATCGCGAACGTCCGGACCAATGCGAACACCATCCTGTCCAACGTCGCTTCGGCGCAGCCGGACGCGCAGTTCGCGGTCGCCGAGTACAAGGACGCAGCGGACGCGACCCCGTTCAGGGTGGCGCAGGACCTCACCGCGAACCAGGCCGACGTCACCAACGGTCTCAACTCGCTGGCGGCGACGGGCGGCGGCGACTTCCCCGAGGACGGCATCAACGGACTGTTCCAGGTCGCGTCAGGGGCTGTCGGCTTCCGGCCGAACAGCTCCCGGATCGTGTTGCTGATCGGGGACGCGCCCAGCCACGACCCCAGCAACAGCCATACGCTGGCCAACGCGATCAGCGCCCTGCAGGCGGCCGGCATCACCGTGCTCGCGTTCGACCTCGCGGGGCTGGACTCGACCGGGCAGGCGACGGCGATCACCGAAGCCACGGGCGGACGGCTGTTCTCCGGCCTCAACGCCTCGGAGGTCAGCGACACCATCCTCGCGGCCCTGCGCAACCTGCCGGTCACGGTCACCCACAAGCTGCGCGACTGCGACCCGAAGCTGACGGTCTCCCTGACCCCGGGCAGCCGTGAGGTGACCAGCGGCGACGACGCCACCTTCACAGAGACCGTCTCCGTCGACGCGGGGGCCGCACCGGGCAGCACCCTCACCTGCAAGGTGGACTTCCTGCTCAACGACGTCCTGTCCCCCGGCTTCACCGAGACGATCACAGAGCACGTTCCGAAGGTGACCCCCTCGATCTCCACGACGCCGTCGGGCGAGGCGCCCGCGGGCGGGGACGTCTCGGACACGGCGACCCTGTCCGGTGGCTACCACCCCACGGGCACCGTCACGTTCCAGCTGTTCGGGCCGGGTGACACCGATTGCGAGACGCCCATCGCGACCCGCACGGGAACGGTGTCGGGCAGTGGCACGGCCGCGTCGGGCAACGTCGCCGCGGGCGGGGTGGGCACCTACCGGTGGGTGGCCTCCTACAGCGGCGACGACGCCAACAACCCGGTCACGTCGCCGTGCGGCGATGAAGAGGTGAAGGTCGTCAAGGCCACCCCGGGTATCACCACCACCCCGTCCGGGTCCGTGCCTGCCGGTGGCGCCGTGTCCGACGCCGCCGCCGTCTCCGGCGGGTTCCATCCCACCGGCAGCGTCAAGTTCCAGCTGTACGGCCCCGGCGACACCGACTGTAGGACGCCGATCGCCACGCGCACCGGCACGCTGTCCGACAGCGGCGCCGCCGCGTCCGGCGACGTGACCATCGGCGCGGCCGGCGTCTACCGGTGGACCGCCACCTACAGCGGCGACGACGACAACAACTCGGTCACCTCACCGTGCAGCGAGGAACAGGTCACCGTCACGCCGCAGCGGCTGACCGGCCGGGCCTACGGCCTGACCGCCAGCGCCTCCCTCGCCGGCCTCCAACTGGTCAACATCGCACGCACCCCGGACACCGGCCCCGTCTCCACCACGTCGACCGGCACCACCTCGGTGCCCTGCACCGCCACTCTCAGCGGACTGATCAGCGCGCACGCCCTGTGCGCCAAGGTCGCCACCACCGAGTTCCCCGGCAAATCCGTGGCCACCGCCTCCATCGACGACACCACCATCGGCATCACCGGCATCCCGGTGATCACCGTCAAGACCATCAAGTCCAGTTCGACCACCACCTGCGCCGGCTCCACCGGTGCCACCACCATCGCCTCCCTCAAGGTCGGCAACACGGTGGTCATCTCGGAGCCCACCACCATCCAGCCCAACACCACGGTCAACGTCGGCGTCGTCAAGCTCGTCCTCAACGAGCAGATCGCCTTCACCACACCCGACAAGGGCCTGACCGTCAACGCCGTCCACGTCAAGGTCGACGCCCTCGGCCTGGCCAAGACCGACGTCGTCCTGGCCTCGGCGGAAAGCGACATCGGCAACTGTCCGTAATCCCCTAAGGCCGGGCGGATCCACGATGGCTCCGCCCGGCCCTAAGCCCGACCGAAGCCCGGCCATGGCCGGGCTTCGGCGCGCCTTTTCGTTTCCGTCTCCGCCGCCGAGGCCGACGTACGGTCTCTTACGGCTGTCGCGTAGCGATGCCCTTTACGACGTAGATTTCAATCGGCGGAGCGAGGGTGCACGAAGAGAGCGTCAGCTCGACGCGGGGCATCGCTTCCCGAGCTTGGACACCTCGCCGGAGAAGGCCTTCGCGTGCTTCAGCTCGTCTTTCCCGGTGTCGTCGAGCACCTTGGCCACCTCCTTGTCACCGGCCGCCGACGCCTGGCGGGCGTAGTCGGGGTACATCCGCTTGCCCTCGCGCGTCTCCCCCTTGATCGTCGCGCACAGGTTCGTCCCGGTGTCGCGGACGGCGCCGGCGAGGTTGGCGTGCTCGGCGAAATGCTCGGTGCGCTCGACTGCGGCGGTGCGGTGGAAGAGTCTGGCGAGCCTGGGCTGCCCGGTCTCCCGTGCCCGGTCTCCGTAGAGGGTGTACTTGGCGTACGCGAACGCCTCGCCCTTCATCGCCGCCCGGAGGTTCTTCAAGGTCCTCGGGCTGGAGACCTTGGGCGGGCCGGCCTCGATCTTCACCGGCTTGGCCCGTACGTCGGTCGGGATCTTCTCCCCTGACGACGGGTCGGTGATGGCCTTCTGCGCCTGGAGGAACTTCTCCCGGTGCTTGGCCTCGTCCTTGCCCACCTCGGAGAAGAGCCTGGCGGCCTCCTTCTCGCCGTCCGCCCTGGCCTGCTCGGCGAACTTCCGGTACATCTTCGTCGCCTCGTAGGTCTCGCCGTCTATGCTGTCGCGCAGGTTCGCCGCGTTGTCGCCGACCAGGCCGATCGCCTTCGCCTGCTCCGTGAGGTGTTCGCGTAACTCGGTGTGCGCGGTGCGCCGGTACAACTCCGCGACGTCGGGGAGGTTCTCCCTGTCGGCCTGCTTCGCGTAGGCGCGGTAGGTGACGTTCGCCAGCGCCTCGCCCTTCATCGACTTGGTGACGTTGGCACGCGTGGACGGATCGACGTCGTCCGAGCGCGGAGCGGACGCCGCCATCGCGCTCCCCGCTCCCGCGGCCAGAAGGACGACCGTGCCCGCGGCCGTGAGACAGGTTTTCCAGTAGACGAGACCTCGGGTTTCCATGTGACCCCCCGATGTGTGCGGTCCGGCACGAGCAGGGCGGCGCCCCTGGGCAGCCGCCGACGCCGGTACGGAACCTCCCCTGACCGTGGTGGTACCCCGACACGCCGCCCGAACCCCTGGACCGCCCGGCGGCGAGCGGCGTCGGCGGTCGCAGGTAAACAGAGTGAACAGGTCATATCGCGGCCGTGCAGCGACCATCAGGGGGCCGTTCGGCACTATCGGCCGGCCCGGCGGGGGTTGTCGTATGGAGGGCGGAACGCTCATGGTCCGTCCCGTGTGGAGGCTCGACATGCCGCGTCCTCTCAGTGCCGTAAGTGATCGGCGGCGCGAACTGATGCTCCTGGCGGCGACCGGGGCCGCGCTGGCCGGCGGCGGCGCGGCCTGGCTGGCCGGGGCCCCGGATGTCGCCGACGGGTTCTGGATGGCGGGGACCGCGATCGCCGTCGTGCCCTCGGTGGTGTGGGTGGTCGCGGCCCTGCGGAAGGGGCGGGCGGGCGTCGACCTGATCGCGGCGCTGGCGCTGGCCGGGACCCTGGCGGTCGGGGAGTACCTGGCCGGGGCCCTGGTCGCGTTGATGCTGGCCACCGGGCGGGCGCTGGACGCGGCGGCGGAGCGCCGGGCGTCGCGTGACCTGCGGGCGCTGCTGGAGCGCGCGCCGCGCTCCGCCCGTCGCCGTATCGGTGACGACGTGGCCGTCGTCCCCCTGCGGGACGTACGGGTGGGGGACGTGGTGGTGGTCGGCACGGGCGAGGTGGTGCCGGTGGACGGCCGGGTCACGGCCGGGCCGGCGCTGCTGGACGAGGCCGCGCTCACCGGGGAGTCCGCCCTGGTCGAACGGGACACCGGCGAGGCGGTCCGCAGCGGGGTGGTCAACGCCGGCGGCGCGGTCGACATCGAGGCGACAGCGCTCGCCGAGGACAGCACCTACGCGCGGATCGTCCGGCTGGCCGAGCAGGCGGGCGCGCGGCGGGCGCCGGTGGTGCGACTGGCCGAGCGGTACGCCGCCTGGTTCCTGCCGCTGTCGCTGGGGGTCGCCGGGGCCGCGTGGTGGCTCGGCGGGTCCGCGGTGCGGGCGGTGGCGGTTCTGGTGGTGGCGACCCCGTGCCCGCTGCTGCTGGCCGCGCCGGTCGCGATCGTGTCGGGGTTGTCGCGGGCGGCCCGCCGGGGCGTCATCGTCCGGGACGGTGGGGCGCTGGAGCGGCTGGGGCGGGCCCGCACGCTCCTGCTGGACAAAACAGGCACCCTCACGACGGGCCGTCCGCGGGTTCTGCAGGTCGTCGCCGCTCCCGGCCGTACGCCGTCGGAGGTGCTGCGGCTGGCGGCGTCGCTCGACCAGATGTCCCCTCACGTGCTCGCCGAGGCGATCGTCGCGGAGGCGCGGGCCCGCGGGCTGGCGCTGCGAGCGCCCCAGGAGGTCACCGAGGAACCCGGCCGCGGAGTGGCCGGCACGGTGGACGGGCGGCGGGTGACCGTGGGCAAGACGCCGATACCGCTCGACGCCCGTCCCGGCTGGGCACGCGCGGCCGACAACCGGGCCGCCCTGGACGGCGCCGCCGTCGCCTGGCTCACCGTCGACGGCGCGTTGCGCGGTGCGATCCTGCTGCTCGACCCGTTGCGCCACGACGCTCCCCGCACGCTGCGGCGGTTGCGTTCCGCGGGAATCACCCGACTGCTGATGCTGACCGGCGACCGCGCCGAGCCCGCCAGGGAGGTGGCCGCGGTGGTCGGGCTGGACGAGGTGCGGGCCGAGCAGTCGCCCGTCGACAAGGTCGCCGCGGTCAGGGAGGAGGCCGCGCGGGCGGTCACGGTCATGGTCGGCGACGGGATTAACGACGCCCCGGCGCTGGCGGCGGCCGACGTCGGGGTGGCGATGGGAGCGCGCGGGTCCACCGCCTCCTCGGAGGCCGCCGACGTGGTGCTGGTCAGCGACCGGGTCGACCGGCTCGCCGACGCCATGGAGATCGCGGTGCGCACCCGGCGGATCGCCGTGCAGTCGGCCGTCGGCGGCATGGCCATGTCGCTGGCGGCGATGGTGGCCGCGCTGCTCGGCCGGCTCCCGCCCGCGGCCGGGGCGCTGCTGCAGGAGGGGATCGACGTGGTGGTCATCCTCAACGCGTTGCGTGCCGTGCTCCCCCGGCGCGGCGCCGGGCCGGTGCTGGAGCCGGCCACCGAGGACCTGATCCGCCGCTTCGCCGCCGAGCACGACGATCTCGCCGACGTGCTGGACGCCGTACGCGATGCCGCGGGCCTGCTGGCCGCAGGGGACGGGCCGCGGGTGCTGGGCGCCGTGCGGGAGGTCGACCGGTTGCTGACCGAGCGCCTGCTGCCACATGAGTACGCCGAGGAGCACGAACTCTATCCCGCGCTGGCCGGTCCCCTCGGCGGAGGAGAGGCCACCGCGACCATGAGCAGGGCCCACAGCGAGATCGATCGCCTGGCCCGCCGGATCGGCACGCATGTGAGAGTCGCCGACGCCGACGGCCAACTGCGGCCCGAGCAACTGGAGGATCTGCGCGCCTGTCTGTACGGGCTGCACTCGGTGCTGCGACTGCACTTCGTCCAGGAAGAGGAGAACTACTTCTCCCTCGCCCCCTGAACTCCGGCGCCACGTCCCGCGCGAGCGACAGCACTGTCGTGCGAGCACAGGCCGGACGTCGATCCAGACAACCCGATTTCGGCCCGCATGCACGCCGCGGGGAGTCAGATGGCGGTGCTGCGGCGTTCGATCATGAGGACGTCGCGCCAGACGCCGTGATGACGGCCGATGCGCTCCCGGGTCCCGAGGACGCGGAAGCCGGCCGCCTGGTGCAGGGCGAGGCTGGCGGTGTTCTCGGGGAACACGCCGGATTGGATGGTCCAGACGCCGGCGTCCTCGCTGGCGGCGACGAAGGCGTTCAGAAGGGCACGGCCCAGGCCCCGGGAGCCGTAATCGGGGTGGACGTAGATGCTGTGCTCGACGACGCCGGCGTAGACGGGACGGGCGGAGACGCGGGAGGCGGCCACCCAGGCGACCACCCGGTCCGTACGGGTGTCGGCGACGACGTAGCGCAGGTGGCCGAGGCGGGCGGAACTGAACGTCTCCCACGCCGGGGCGGTGGTCTCGAAGCTGGCGTGGCCGGTGTCGAGGCCGAGTTGGTAGACCTCCAGGACCTGGGCGGCGTCCGCGTCCCGCATGGGACGGATCTCGAAGCCGGGGGCGACGGAAGGCTTGCCGGCCTTGACGATGGCGGAGTGGACGCCGTCGCCGTGGTCGGTGGTCGGGGTGATGGTGACGCCGGTGAAGCCGGCGTTCGTGAGCAGAGTGCGGTATTCGCCGACGGTCAGCGATCCCGCCGTGCAACCGATGCGGGTCTCCGTGCGGCGGCGCCGGTCCTGATCCGTGACGCCGTCCTCGGTGACGACGTCGCTGACGCCGAACCGGCCGCCGGGGCGCAGGACCCGGAACGCCTCCGCCAGGGTGGCGGCCTTGTCGTCGGACAGGTTGATGACGCAGTTGGAGATGACCACGTCGACCGTACGGCCGGGCAGCGGGATGCGCTCGATGGTGCCGTGCAGGAACTCGGTGTTGGTCACACCGGCCTGTGCGGCGTTGTCGCGGGCGAGTTTCAGCATGTCGGGGCTGGCGTCGAGGCCGTAGACCCTGCCGGTGGGGCCGACGCGGCGGGCGGACAGCAGGACGTCGATCCCGCCGCCGGAGCCGAGGTCGAGCACGACGTCGCCCTCGTGCAGGTCGGCGACGGCGACGGGGTCGCCGCAGCCCAGGCTGGCGCGCAGGGCGCCGTCGGGCAGGGCGGTGTCGTCGTCGTAGCCGGCGGCGCCGGCGCAGCCCTCGCCGAAGGAGGCGTGGGCGGGCCGGCCGGTCATCGCGTTCCTGGCGAACCTGGAGTAGCGGTCGACGATCTCCTCGTGAGCCACGGCGGCCTCCTTCACGGGCGGACGGGTGCGGCGGCGAGCCCAGGTCGCCCCCGCGACTTCACCTCATCCTGCCGTGGCGGGGATCCGGTAGGTGGGACGCGGGTAGCCGGGTTTGAAGGACGGCACGCCGGCGCTCTGCACGGCCGATGTGCCGGTGGCGGCGCACACCGCCTTCACCGCCTCGGCCACCGCGGCGTCGAGTTCGGCGGGCTCGCACGCGACGCGGGCGTTGAGCCGCGCCCGCGCCTCGGTGAACGTCCTGCCCGCGACGGCGTCCACGGTCGGCTCGGCGCCGCCCGCGGTCACGCTCACCTTGCTCAGCTCGCCGGCGGACTCGAGGCTGACCTTCACGTGGCCGATCAGCCAGCCGTTGCCGGCGGCGGTCGCGGACAGGTGCTCCAGCAGCGCACGGGCCCAGGTGTCCGGGTCGAAGCCCTCCGCCGCCGTCACGTCCAGGCTGAGGTTCAGCCACGCCAGCGCGGCCTCGGCGTTGGCGTAGCGGTCGTAGTCGATGTCGAGGCCGCGCCCGGCGGGCTCCGCGCCCAGCCACAGGGACACCAGCCGGTCCAGCCCTTCGCCGGTTTTCGCCGAGTAGCCGACCACGGTGGCCGTGGGGTACCGCTCGCGCAGATCCGCGGTGACGGCGGCAGCCTCCGCCGCGCCGAGCAGATCGATCTTGTTGAGCGCGATCACGTCGGCTTCCTGTAACTGCTTGCCGAACAGGTAGGACATGTCCGACTCCGCGTCGTCCAGCGGCAGCGACGTACGAAGGGCGGCGAGCCTGTCCGGCTCGACGACGACCAGGAGGGGGGCGGGCCTGAAACGTTCGCCGTAGTGAGCGCTGAGCGGCCGGATGACGGTGGCCTGCAGATCGGTGCAACTGCCCACCGCCTCGGCGAGCAGCGTGTCGACGTGGTGGCCGTCGACCAGGCGCTGCGCGACGGTCAGCAGGTCCTCGAACCGGCAGCAGAAACAGCCGCCCGTGACCTCGCCGGCCTCCGCGATCTCGGACCTGGCGAGCTGGGTGTCCACCAGTTCCGTGCCCTGGTCGTTGGTGATGACCGCGACCCTGCGGCCCTGCGACTGGAGATGTTTCGCGATCGCGACCAGAGTGGTGGTCTTGCCCGCCCCGAGAAAACCGCTCAAGGTCATGAAGGTGATCAACCGGCGTTCGCCTCACTTCTGGTAACGGTGCTCCGTACAGATATCGCCGCATGGCACGGCATGAGTGAGTATTCGCGTCACAGGGTCTCGAAGTGGTGTCGGTGATCCGCCATCCGCAGCCAGCTAACAACCTCTGTTCCCCGAGGTCAAGATCCTTGACGCCAGGCAACAAATGATTAACAATGCCGCGAGATCGCACCAAAAAGGGGTATTGATGACAATCAATATAGATGCTACAATTAACACGAATCTATTCGTGCCTGAAATCAATCGTGCGTCATTTCCGTAATGACGGCAGCGGCGCCCGCCGGATCGCCTATCGCGCGACGGCGGAAGGCAGGGCGATGATGCCCGTCAGTGCGGTGAGCGCCTCGGGCACGACCCGGTAGTAGACCCACGTGCCCCGTCGGGTCGACGTGACGAGCCCGGCGTCCCGGAGAACCCTGAGGTGATGGCTGATGGTCGGCTGGGTGAGGTCGAACGCCCCGACGAGGTCGCACACGCACGCCTCGCCGTCGAGGTGAGAGGCGACGAGCGAGAGCAGCCGCAGCCGTACGGGGTCGCCGAGCGCCTTGAAGCCCGCGGCGAGCGCGATGCTCTGCTCCCTGGTCAACGGCTCCGTCACCCGCGCAGGGCGCGGCACGCCGGGCTCGACCGCGGGAAGGTTCTCATGCGGCAGCAGCACGGGCTCGGCGTGCTCGGCCATGGCGATCGGGTCCTCTCCCTAAGCGCCCCGGGCGTGGATCACCCGGCCGCATCACCCACGAGTCTAGACAACCCTTCCGCGCAGGAGGTCTCGTCATTCCGCGTCCCCCGCTGACCCACGCCGAGGCGAAGGAGCGCGGCGCCCTGCTGCGCGTGCGGTCGTACGACCTGCACGTCGATCTGAGCCGGACCGGGGAGCCGGTGTTCCGCTCCAGGAGCACGATCCGCTTCACCTGCGCCCGGCCGGGCGCCTCAAGCTGGGCGGACGCGCTGCCGAGACGGGTGCGTTCCGCCGTGCTCAACGGCCGGCCGGTCGAGTACGACGGCGCGGGACGGATCCTCCTGCCCGGCCTGGCGGCCCGCAACGAGCTGACCGTGGAAGCGGACTACGACTTCTCCACCGGCGGCGAGGGCCTGCACCGGTACACGGACCCGGCCGATCGGCAGGTGTACGTCTACAGCCACCTGCAGCCCGGCCACGCCCCCCGGGTGTTCGCCTGCTTCGACCAGCCCGACCTCAAGGCGCCCTTCACGATCAGCGTGACCGCTCCGGACGGATGGACCGCGGTGTCCAACGCCCCGCTCGGCGACCCGCCCGCGACCGGCGTCCACAGGTTCGCGCCCACCCCGCCGATCAGCACGTACGTGGTGGCCGTGGCGGCGGGCCCGTGGGCGTCGTGGACGGCGGACCCGGAAGGCGCCGTGCCCCTGGGGGTGCACGCCCGGCGTTCCCTGGCGGCGCACGTCGACCCGGCCGTGCTGCTGGAGCGGCTCGGGGCGGGGGTGGCGTTCTTCGCCGAGGCGTTCGCGACGCCCTATCCGTTCCGGAAGCTCGACCTGTGCTTCGTCCCCGAGTTCAACTTCGGCGCCATGGAGAACGCCGCCTGCGTGTTCGCCGCGGAGACGTTCGTGTTCGACCGGGCGGTGACCAGGTACGCGCACCGCCGCAGGGACGAGATGATCTTTCACGAGATCTCCCACCAGTGGTTCGGCGACCTCGTCACGCTGCGCTGGTGGGACGACCTGTGGCTGAGCGAGGCGTTCGCCACCTGGGCGGGCGTCCACGCGCTGACCCGGCTCACGGGGGACGCCGGCGCCTGGGCCGACTTCGCCGCGGGCAAGAAGGCGCACGCGTACCTGCTCGACCAGTCGCCCTCCACCCACCCGGTCGTGACCGGCGTCCCCGACGTGGACGCGGCCGGGTCGGCCTTCGACGCGCTGACCTATCACAAGGGCGCGAGCGTGCTGCGCCAGCTCGTGGCCCGCCTGGGGCTCGACGGGTTCCTGGACGGCATGCGGCGCTACTTCGCGCACCACTCCTACGGCACGGCCGGCCGTGCGGAGATGCTCGCCGCCCTGGAGAAGGCGGGCGGCGGGGACCTGACCGCCTGGACGGACGCCTGGCTGCTGACGGCCGGGCTCACCGAGGTGCGGGCCGACTTCGACGTCGACGAGACCGGGTGCTTCACGCGCTTCGACCTGCTCCAGGACGGATCGCCCCGGCCGCACCGTCTCGCGGTGGGCGTCTACGCGCATGACCGCAAGGGCGACCTGGTCCTCGTGCGGAGGCACGAACTCGACGCCGACAGCCCCCGTACGAGCGTGGACGCGCTCGTCGGCGGCCGGTCGGGCGCGCTGGTGCTGCCCAACGACGGCGACCTGACGTACTGCCGGATCGTGCTGGACCCGCGCTCGACGGAGGAGGTCGTCCACCGGATCGGCCGGCTGGCCGATCCGATGGCCCGCTCGCTCTGCTGGACGGCGGCCTGGGACATGGTCAGGCACGGGGAGCTGCCGCCGCGACGTTTCCTGACGATGGTCCTCAACGGACTTACGGCGGAGACGCAGATCGGCGTGTTCCAGCGGCTCCTCGTCCGGGCCGCCACCGTGCTCGCGTCCTACACCGAGCAGGGCTGGGCCCGCGCCCACGGCTGGCCCTCGTACGTGGGCCACCTGCTGGACGTCGTCGACACCCCGGACGGCGACGCGGACCAGAGGCTGGCGGCGGCGCGGGCCGTCGCGGACGCGGCGCTGACGCCCGTTCACGTCGGCACGGTGCGCGAGTGGTTCCACGGAGCGGCGCCGTTCGACGTGGACGACGCGTCGCGCCGCAGGCTCGCCCGGTGCCTGGTCGCGCACGGCGAGCCCCTGGAGGACGTCATGGGCGCCTTCACCGCCGTGGGAGACCGGCTCGCCGAGGGGCTCAGGGCGTCGGCGCCCACCGCGGCGGCCAAGGAGCAGGCGTGGACGACCATGCTGGGCAGCGAGAGCGTCGCGCGGGTGCGCGCGCTGGCCGAGGGCTTCGCCCACCCCGCGCATCATCACCTGCTCGCGCCGTTCGCGGGGCGTTACGCGCGGGACGTCCCCCCGCTGCTGGCCGCCGCGGGAGACCGGGAACCTGCCCGTACGATCGCCGTCCGGTTGTTCCCCTCCTGGGCGGTCTCACGACACACGCTGACAGTGATCGACCGCCTGATCGACCGTCTGCCGTCCGACGACCGGTTCGTCAGGCTGACCGGCGCCGCCAGGGCCGAGCTCGCCCTCGCCGTGGACCTGTCAGAGCGGGACGCCGCCGGGTGACAGCCATTCCTCCGCGCCGCCACCCTCGGCGAACCCGCGGAAGACCTCCCGCATGGCCGGCCCGGCGTCCCGGCCCGCGTACCACCGCTCCCCCGCCCGCCCGGCCAGGTGGTCCCACAGCGTCTCGCGCAGCATGAACGCCTGGTGATACACCAGCGGGTAGCAGGGCTTGCCCTCCAGGTACGTCTGCATCCGGTCCCACGCGGCGCCCCGGTCCACCGCGACGCCGAACTCCCGCTCGTACGAGCGCACGTACTCGGCGGCCGGGTCCGGGTGGCCGTCGTGCACGGCCATCTCGTAGCAGAGGCTGGTCGCCACCAGGCGCCGGACGTGCTCGCGCGCGAAGGCCAGGCGCTCCACGGACTCGGCGTCCACCGTGACGCCGAGGTGGCGCCGCTGCCAGTCCGGCCGCCTGACGACCCGTTCCAGGGTGAAGCCGAACGCCTCGGTCAGCGCCGGGTGCGTGCGCCACAGGTCGGCGGGGTGCCGGGTGCCCGCGGTGAAGTGCAGCGCGTGCCCGAACTCGTGCAGCAGCGTGGCGTAGTGCCCCAGCGTCGTGCCCGGGGTGGTGGACACCCGCACGTCGACCGGCGGCGCGACAGGCGAGCAGAACGCCGTGCCCGACTTGCCGGGCCGTGCGACGTCGTCGACGAGGACGCGTTCGAGGCATCGGCCGAAACCCCACTGGCGCACGGTGGAGC
Organism: Microbispora sp. H11081; assembly: GCF_012999535.1. Lineage (GTDB taxonomy): Bacteria > Actinomycetota > Actinomycetes > Streptosporangiales > Streptosporangiaceae > Microbispora. Next base: position 1,134,197 of record NZ_JABBWV010000001.1, on the reverse strand, counting down.
GGACGCTCTCGAGCGCGCCGCGGGCGCCCTCGGGCAGTACGGCGCGTGCGGCGACCTGGCGGGCGTCCCCCATGGACGGCGTGGAGATCGCGTCGCGTGCCCGCCAGTCGTCCCATCGCCTGAGGAACCCGGCCCGCGTGGCGTCCAGCCAGTCGCGGGCGTGGGCCACGAACCGGTCCACCTCCGGGTGCAGCGCCCGCACCAGCGCGGCGTGTGCCGGGAATCCCAGCTCGGCCCGCGCCTCGGCGTACGCGTCGAGCCAGCGCCGCCGGCCCTCGCGCAGCCGCTCGCCGACGTCCGCCAGGGCGGCCAGGACCTCGGCGCGCCGCCGGTCGTCGGTGACGGTCCGCGAGAGGGCGACCAGCTCACCGTGGGTGAGCGTCCTGCCGCAGGCGTCGGCGGTGACGGTGCGCTGCAGCGACCGCAGCCGCGCGGTCGCCTCCGTCAGCCGGACGCGGAAGTACCACAGGACCAGTTCCCCCGCGTAGTGCAGGTCGCCGTGCTCCAGCGCCAGATGCACGAGCCCGCCGCCGGTCAGCCAGGTGAGGCCGCCCTCCGGCGGCGCCGGGTGGTCCTCGCTCTGCCCCGTCGCGGCGAGCCAGCGGGCATGGGCGACCCGGGCCTGCAGCGCCACGAGATCCTCGGCGTGCCCGGCCAGGTAGCCGGGAACGGTGGTCACGGCGGGTCCACGGAGGCCGCCGGGGGCAGGCCGAGCACCTCCGAGGCGCCGTCGGCGACCCGCTGCCAGAAGTCGCGCCGGTCCGCCGGGAGCCCGGCGAACAGTTCGGAGCAGCGGCGGGTCATCTCCAGCGCCAGCCCGGGATGGGCGAGCACGCCGCGGATCCAGGCGAGCTGGCCGGGCTCCGGCGGGTCGATGCGCAGCCCCGCGAGACCCGCGCGGACCTTGCCCCCGACGCGCTCGTCCAGGGTGGCCGCGTAACTCTCCCTGGCCTGCGGCGTGTCGCCGTCCATCGCGAGTGGCGCGGTGGCGGCGAGCGCCTCCGCCGCCGCGCAGCCGTCGGTGATGCCCGCGCCGAACAGCGGGTCCTTGTGGCAGTAGGCGTCGCCCGCCAGCCGCCAGCCCGGCCCCGCGGGCTCGCGGTGGAAGTTCCGCAGGCTCTTCGACGCGTACACGGGCGAGACCCGCCGTGCCGTGCGCAACCGGTCCGCCATCGCGGGGATCGACCGGAGCAGGCGCTCGTACCCCTCGTCTCCCCGCAGGGCGGCGTACTCCCCCATGGGCGCCGACAACATGATCACCCACCGCCCGCCGTCGCACGGGCCGACCTGGAGCACGTGGCCGTCGTCGTGCCACAGTTCGAGCGCGGGCGCCGGCAGGGGGACGACGTCCTCCCAGTAGGCGTGGAACGTGCAGCGCATGGCTCCGGCGTCGAAGGTCGTGGCCGCGCCGGCCTGACGGGCGATCGCGGATCCCCGCCCGTCCGCGCCCACGACGATCCTGGCCTTCTCCGACCACCCCGCGCCCTCGATCCCGATGACCTGGTCACCGTCCCAGCGCAGGGACCCCACCGGGCTGCGTTCCCTGATCTCGGCCCCGTGCCTGCTCGCGGCGCGCAGCAGGACCCCGCTGAGGGTCTCGCGGCGTACGCACAGGTTGTAGTGGTACGGCGAGCGGGGCAGCATGGGCGCGCCGTAGTACCCGCCCTCGACCTCCAGGTGCCAGCGCCGCAGCGGTGGCGCGCCGGTGGCGAGGACCTCGTCCAGCACGCCGAGCCTGTCCAGGAAGGACAGCGTCGTGGGGCCGAAGAAGTGGGTGGAGACGGCCGGGGCGGGCAGCCTGGTGCGGTCGCACACCAGGACCCGCAGACCCTCCCGCGCGAGCAGTGCGGCGCTCGCGGCCCCGGTGACGCCGCCGCCCACCACGATCACGTCATACATCGGCCGCTCCTCGCGTCATGTCCCACCGGCCAGCACGAACGGCAGGCGGCCCGACCAGACCCTGCTGACGGCCCACCTGCGGTCGCTGACCGCGCGGAAGCGGCGGCCGAGCACCTCACGCAGGTCCAGGGCGATCGGCCGCTGCCGGAGTATCCCGGCCACCCGTCCGTCCCTGATCAGGAACCCGAGCCGCAGCCTGCCCTCGACGACCGGCGAGAGGCCGGCGCGCTGGTGCCCGCCCATCAGCGACTCGACGAGCACCCCCTCGCGGACGCCGGCCAGCAGGTCGTCGAACGACCCGGCGTCGGCCGGTGCGGCCGACAGCGTCGCGCCGTTGAGCACCGGCGTGGCGGGCTTGAGCACCGTGCGGCGCAGCGCGTTGCCGCGGAACCCGTGCCCGGTGGGCGCCGTCCCGCACGCGGCCGCCGTACGGACGCTGTGGTACGCCCGGACGGGGACGCCCCGCTCGACCAGCGTGAGGGGCGCGCACGGCACGCCGTCGTCGTCGCTGCCCGGCCAGGCCAGCCCTCCGGTGCCTTCCTCGTCCGGCGCGGCCGGGTCCGAGGGATGGTCGCGCAGGCCGATCGACGGGTGCAGGAACGGCTCGCCCAGACGCCCGGCGACGAACGAGCGGCCCGCGGTGACGGCGGTGCCGTTCAGCGCGGTGACCAGCGGGGTGAGCAGGGTGTGCACCGCGGACGGCGCGAGCAGCACGTCGTGGTCGCCGGAGGGCGCGTCGGCGGCGGGCAGCCCGTCCCAGCCCGCCGCGGCCTCCAGCCACGCGGAGAGCGCGGCGGGCAGTTCCGGAGTCCGGGTCCAGCCGGTCCAGGGCAGCTGGACGGCCGACCCCTCCGCCAGCGCGGCGACGTGGAAGAACCGGTCCGAAGTCGTGGTCCGCCCGTCAGGGGCCGCGCGGTGCACCGCCTGCCGCGTCCGGGTCACCGTGCCGTGCACGGTCAGCCCGGCCGAGCGCTGCAGCGCGCCCAGCCGCTCGGCCAGGAGCCGTACGGACCGGCTGCCCTCGTCCGCGGCGGGCCTCTCGGCGGGCCCGGCGGCGGCGGCCCCGCCGACGACCGGGCCGGGTGACGCGGGGGGCCCGTGAGCCGCGTTCCGCACGGCCTCGCCGACCAGGCCGCGGACGTCGTCGAGGCACGTCGTGGTGGCCGTGCCCACCCGCCCGTGGCGGTGCACCCGCAGGCACAGCGCCGTCTCGTGCGCGGACCTGACCAGATCGGGCACGCCAGAGCCGACCTCCACCACGGTGTCGTCGCGTTCGACGGCCAGGATCTCCCAGTGGTCGGCGCGGGCCGCGGCCTCCGCTCCGACCTTGTCCAGCCGGTCAGCCAGAGGTGACACGTACGCCTCGCAATCGCAGCATGGGGGCCCAGGAGCTGACCGGCAGCGCGTTCTGGCCCTGCTTGCCGCAGCTCGCCGAGGTGTCGCCGCGCCACTGCTCACGGCCGATCGCGTCGATGGCCGCGAAGGCGCCGAGCACGTCACCGGACAGCACGACGCCTCTGACCCGTCCGCGGACCTCGCCGTCGCGGATCTCCCGGCACTCCGCCGGCAGGAAGGTGAATCCGGCGCGGTCGGTCTGCCCGCCGAGCACGCCGCGGGCCAGCAGCCCGCGCGCCACGCCGCCGATCATCTCCTCCTCGGACGCGGCGCCGGGGGCGATCGCGATCGTCCGCAGCCTGGGCAGCGGCGGGTGGCGGAAACTCAGGGCTCTGGCGTTGCCTGTGGGGTCCTCACGGAAGGCCGCCGCGGTGGAGCGGTCGTGCAGCCGGGGCCGGGAGACGACACCGTCGCGCAGCAGTTCCACCGCGGACCCCGCCGTGCCCTCGTCGTCCACCGGCACGAATCCCCGCGCGCCGGGACGTCCGGGGTGATCGGTGATCGTCAGCATGGACGGGCCGAGACGGCGCCCGGGGGCCAGAGACCGTTGCAGCGCCGCGTCCCCGAGGTGGTGGTCGGCCTCGGCGAGATGCCCGATCGTCTCGTGGGCCCAGATGCCGGCCAGCGGGCCGTCGCAGACCACGTCGTACTCCCCGGGCGCCACCACGGGGGCGGCGCGCAGGTCCACCGCGGTCGCGACGGCGGCCTCCAGATCCGGGGCCAGGCCCCGCACCACGGAGAAGTCGCCGCCGCTGCCCGCCGACACCGAGCCTGCGGTCCTCGCGGCGCCGCCGTCGGCGTACACGGTGATCTGCAGCGTCAGGTCCCTGCGCCGGTACGCGACGCCGGTCCCCTCGCTGGTGAACAGCTCCACGTCCGCGACCGACTCGCGGTAGTAGACGAGCGCCCCGGTCACGCCGGTGTGCGCGGCCAGCGCCGCCGCGTGGTAGGCGCCGAGCAGCTCCGTCTTCTCCGCCAGGCCGACCGTCTCCGCGAGCTCGCCGGTGTCGCCTGGGCGGTCGTCCAGGTAGGGGCGGTGCGCGGCGAGACGTCCCGCCGCGCACCCCAGTTCGACGGCGTCCCGTGCGGCCCTGCGCAGCACCGGCCCGGCGTCCATGCCGGTGGCCGACGCGAACGCCGACCCCGACCGGCCGATCACTCGGGCACAGCACCCCTCGTCTCGGCTGGTCACGCTGCTTTCCAGGCCGTCGCCGCGCCACACGAGGTCGACGGTCCTGGCCCGTTCGAGACGTACCTCGGCGTAGTCGTCCGCCCGCAGGCCCGCGTCCCGGAAGAGCGCGGGCGAGCCGCCGGTCAGCAGCACGGTTGGGCGGGGCTGTCGTCCCGGTAGGCGAAGATCATGGCACTGGTGACCTGCGCGCCGTCGCGGTAAGGGACGAGCCCGTCGCTGCGCATCTCCACGCTGCCGAAGCCCGCGCCGAGCACCAGGTCCCGGTACTGGCTCTCGGTCATGCCCACCACGCACCGGGCGAAGTCCTCCGCGCCGGCGGACTCGCCGGCCGCCACGTCCGCCGGGGGCGGGCCGTCGTCGGAGTACACGACGTCGGAGATCACCGCCACCCCTCCCGGGCGCAGGACGGCCGCGACCGCGTGGAGCACTTCCTTCTTGTCGGGGAACATGCCGAGGACGCAGTTGCTCATCACCACGTCCACGCTGGCCTCACGCACCGGCGGGCGCCGGATGTCGCCGACCCGCACGTCGATGTTCTTGAGCCCCATCTCCTTGGCCGCGCGCCTGGCCGTCCTGACCATCTGCATCGACGCGTCGACACCGATGACCCGGCCCGTCTCACCCACCCGGCGTGCGGCGATAAGCAGATCCAGCCCGGCGCCGCAGCCGAAGTCCACGACGGTCTGCCCGGGGCGCAGGCCGATCGCGTTCATGGGCGAGCCGCAGCCGCTGGACAGCTCCAGCACCCAGTCGGGGATCTCGGCGAGCTCCTCCGGGGTGTACACCGACGTGGGAGAGCAGCACAGCGTGCTGGTGCCCTGCACCGCCAGCGCGTCGTAGCGCTTCTTGACGTGCGTCTCGACGGGAACGGGACCCTGGCCGGCCGGGGCCGCTTCCGGAGCCGCGCAGCAGCCGGCCGCCTCGTCCGCGGTCGCCGGTGCGCATCCGCAGCCGTCCGGCTCCGCGACGATCGCGGCCGCCGTCCGCGGCCGGATCAGCTCATCCAGGGAAACGAACCCACGCGTGTCATCTGCTCCCACGTTCCCTCTTCTCCTTCCGGTCGGTTCGCGTGCTCCTGCTGCCGGCGCAGCGCCATGGGCAGCAGGTAGGCCAGCTGGGTCTCGACACGCGTCGTGATGCTGGACACCTTGGGGCAGTAGCAGGTGTTGAAGTCGCCGCCGTTGGCCGCCCACGCCTTGATGGGGCAGCCGCCGCCCCCGCAGAACAACTTCACGTTGCAGTCGCGGCACATGGGCACGGTGTCCACGTGGCGGTGCCGCCAGGGGTCCCGGTAGCCGGCCGCGTAGCTGAACTCGGGGTAGAACGTCCCGCAGGCGTGCTGGGGACGGCCCACGGTCTCCGGGCAGCCGTAGATCTTGCCGTTGGGGTCGAAGGCGACGACGCTCGTGCCGGCGCTGCACCCCTGGAGGTTGGGCCGCAGGCGGTCGCCCTCAAGGACGGCCGACCTGATGCGGGCCAGGTCGGGCTGCAGCATGCGGTCCACCAGGGGGTTCTGCTGGACCATGCGCCAGAACGCCTCCTGGAGCCCGGCCTTGACGTCCCCCCTGACCATGCGCTTGCGCTTCTCCTCGGGGTGGTCGGGGGTGACGTACAGGAACGTGGTGGCCTTGGTGAAGCCGTTGAACAGGCGGATCTTCGGGTGGTCGAGCCACCCCTTGGCCTGCGCGAACTCCGCGAAGCGCGGCATGTCGTCCACGCTGTCGTCGTCGATGAGCACCCGGATCAGCACGCGGATCCCGGCGTCCGCGGCCACGTCGATGCTGCGCTCGATGAGCTCGAACGTCGGCTTGCCGTTGCGGAAAACCCGCCGGGTGTCGTGGGTCCGCGGCGTGCCGTCCAGGCTGACCTGGACCTCCTCGCAGCCGTACTCGAGCAGCATCGGCACGTACGCGTCGAGCGCCACGCCGTTGGTGATCGCGGTGACCGGGTAGCCGCGGTCGTAGGAGCCGCGCAGGATCTGCTCGACGGCCCCGCGGTGGTATGGCGTGTCCAGCAGCGGTTCCCCGCCGAACAGGGTGATGTACGGCGGGCCGGAGTTCTGGTGCCTGTCCTGGATCTCGGGGATGGTGTCGAACGCGGCCTCGATCATCTCCTCGTCCATGCGCGGGCTCTTGGTGGTCAGCTCGCCCTCGAAGCAGTAAGGGCACGCCAGGTTGCACACGAACGACGGGATGAACATGAACTGGAACGGCGCTTCCTGGATCGCCTGGAAGTAGCCGTCGACGATGGCGCGGTAACGCGCCTCCTCCTCGACCGGGTCGGTGCAGACGTACCCGCGCTCCAGCAGGCCGGCCACGGCCTCGCGGTCGACGGCGGGGTCTCCCGCGCGGACCCGTTCCAGCACGGCGACCTCTGCGGGGGTGACGATGTCCATCGATCCGGACACCGCGTTGGCGAGGACGCTCACCTTGCCGCTCTCGTCGAGATAGGCCGGGTCCAGGGTGCCCTCGGGGAGCTCCACCGAGAAGGTGACGGTGTTCGGGCTCACAAGCATGGTGTGTCTCCCAGAAACGGTGTCCGTGGTGCCGCCAGGGGGTGGGCCGGGAGTTGGAGGGCGCGGCAGGGGATACCCGCGTCGTACGGTCCGCAGGCCACGGTCACTCGCAGCCGTCGGGGTCGTTGGCCATGATGCTGGTCACGACGTCGAGGTTCTTCCGGCCGCGCATGGCGGTGCAGCAGTCGGTCTGCTTCTCGGACACTTCGGCGTTCTCGATCATGGAAATGGCGATCATAGGTATCACCTCCTCCGCTGTGGTCTCTGCCGCGCTCTCCGGCCCGCTCCCCGCCGCGACGCGGCGGGGAGAGTCGTTGGTGGGGCGCGTGCCCCAGATGGCGGGTCATCGCAGGACCTCCCGCACGATGAGCACCGCGACGGTGATCAGGCCCTCGCCGATGATCAGCCCGGAGGCGACGATCTCGGTGGCGCTGCGCCGGCCGGGGTTGCGGCGAGTGAGCAGCCACTGGGTCAGGCCTCCGGCGGCGAGGGTCAGCGAACCGGCCGGGGGAAGCAGCACCCCGAGGCCGATCATCGTGGGCATGGCCGAGGTGAAGGCCAGGCCCAGGCCTATCGGGCCCGAGACGGCCAGCGCGAGGGCCACGGTGGCGGGGTATTCGGCCGATCCCCGGACGGTGGTGTCCACGAACTGGACGGCGGTGGCCACGGGGGCGGGGAAGGAACCTCCTCCGAGCACACCCGCGCGGCTGAGCACCGCGATCACCAGGACGCCGATCACCGCGCCGGCCAGGCCGCCCGCCAACTGCGTCCAGCCCGTCAGCCGCCTCGGCGGCTCGGCCAGGCCCTCGGGACGGTCGTGGGCGACCTTCACCGAGTAGGTGAAGTACACGGCGGCGAGGGCCGCGCAGCAGATGGTCGAGGCCATCAGCAACGCCGCCGTCCGGTCCGCGCCGGAGATGGCGAAGGCCACGACGCTGAAGTACAGCGCCGGGGACAACGGCACCAGCCCGATCTCGCCGCCTGCCCGGGTGAGGAACACGGTCATCACGGCGAGCAGCACGACGCCGAGCAGGCCCCAGCCGAGGTAACGCAGAAGGGACGGGTACGCCAGCGCCAGGAGCGCCGTACCCACGAGGACGGCGCCGGCGAGCCACCGCGTACGGCCAGGGAGCAGACGTCCGTCCTTGAGCGACCGCGCCAGCGGGCCGCGGACCCGGGCGATCGCGGCGAGGGAGTAGCCGAGGATGAGGCCGACGCCGGCGGCGAGCACCCAGGGATAGGACAGGTGGTCGGTGTACGCCACGGGCCGGCCCGCCGCGCCGTCCTGGATCGCCCACACGACGACGGTGTACGCCGCGCCGACCGCGAGCCAGGCGCACGCGCGCGGGCCGATGAGGAACCCGACGCCGTACAGCAACGGCGAGAGGGCAAGGGCGAGATGGGTGCCCGTGAGCTCCGGCGTGACGTCGCGGCCCCACAGGGCGACCCCCAGGGCCGACGCGGCGCCCACGCCGGCGGCGATGGGAAGCATGCGGCCGAGCCGGTCGCTGTCCCCGTCCCTGGGGCTGCTGAGCGACGCCATCAGGGTGATGGCCGGCTTCAGGGTCGGGTAGGGCAGTCTCTCGGCGACCACCAGCGTCCGCGCGACGAGACCGCCGAGGAGGATGCCCACGGCGTTCGCGGCCATCGCCAGCACCACCAGGAAGCCCCAGGCCGGCAGCTCACCGGCTTGCAGGACGACGGCGCCGATGCCGGTGTCCAGCGCGGCCGTGGCCATGTATCCGCTGGACGCGATGGAGAAGACGACGAAGAGACCCTGCCAGCTGAGCGCTCCCGCCACCCGGAGCAGCGCCGCGCCCAGCGCGGCCACCAGCGCCGACCCGCCGAAGGACGTGCCGGTGCGGAAGAGGACGAGCACGTTGAGGACGCAGAGCAGCACGCCGATGGCCAGGCCGATGAGCGTGGCCCAGACGTACGATCCGCGCCAGGCGGGGGCGTCCATGGCCAGAGGCGGATGCGCTGTGGTGGAGGATGCGGTGCGCCCCTTTCCTCCCACAGAGCGCCCCCTATCTCGGCCAGGTGAGCTGCATTGATATCTATCAATGCAGACTGACGAGTGCACATTAGGATGGGTCGACGCCAATGGTCAAGAGTCTTGACAAGGCCGCCTATTCATGCACACATCCCTGCGTTACGCGACTATTACGATATTTTTCGTGATAATGCCGTACGACGCGTCGGCCAATCCCACACATCACAGCGCGCGATCGACCGGCAGGGGGCGGCGTCCACACGTCCGGTCGCCGCCGCCCCCGGATCCCGGCCGTGCGGCCCGGCCACCAGGGCGAGATATCAATTCGATTTGGTAGCGCCGATTTCCGGGAAACCCGCCTGACCGCCGCGCCGAGAGCCCGCCATTACGGCCCATTTCCGGACAGCCCAAAAAGGGCAGAAAACCCACCAGCAGGGACGATATCGGGGAACGCCGGTGGATGTGCGCACGCGCGAACCGCTGCGCGTTCGGTAGGTCTTGACGAAAGCTCCGACAGTCCTGAGGCTATTGCCGTCGGGGGGCAGGAAACCTGCGATCCAGAGGCCGGTGATGTAGGGCTGAACGTCGAACAGGCCGTACGACAGCGCCACAGCGCCGCATCGCGGGTCTCCGATGCGGCCCGGAAGCCGACCACGGCCGTCGAGAGTCGCCCTTCGGTCTGACACCGCGGACATGTGGTCCGGCCGGCCATACCTCTCGTCGCGCGCGCTCCCCCACGAGCACCGCTACCCCCCGGAGGCATATTCCATGGAAGTGCTCGTACTCGTGCTCGTGCTCTTACTGGCCGCCGCCAACGGAGCGAACGACGTGCCGAAGGGTGTCGCCACGCTCGCCGGCGCGGGCGTGACGAAGATCCGCACGGCCCTCGCATGGGGCACCGTGGCCACCATCCTCGGCTGCCTCGTCTCCTTGACGCTGGCCTCGAAGATGACCGACCTCTTCTCCAAAGGCATCGTCTCCGCCAAGCCCACCCCGGCGTTCACGGTCGCGGTGCTGATCGGAACCATCTTCTGGGTCGTCTTGGCCACCATCCTGAAGTTGCCCGTCTCCACCACCCATGCCCTGGTCGGCTCGCTTCTCGGCGCCGGCAGCCTGTTCGCCGGCTCCGCGGTCGAGTGGAACGGACTGATGGGGAAGGTCGTGGAGCCGCTGTTGCTGAGCATCCTGGTCGCCTACGCCATCTCAGCCGTATTGGGCATCATCACCCGGAAAGTCGTGACGATCCGTACGGCGAGAAGGGAAAGGATCCAGGCTCCGGCTCCAGACGGCGATGCGGCGCCGGTCGCGACCCTGACGACGCGGGCCGAGCCGACCAAGGCGCAGCACACCATCGGCATCGCCCACTGGGCGACAAGCGGCCTGGCCAGCTTCGCCCGGGGTCTCAACGACGCGCCCAAGATCGTGGCCATCGGCTCCTTCGCGCTGGTGGGCGGGATGACCCCGACGGGCCTGCTGTTCGCCGTCACGGCGGCCATGGCCGTCGGCGGTCTTCTGGCGGGCTCGCGCATCGCCGACCGGCTCGCGTACTCCGTGATCAAGATTCCTCATGTCGAAGGCTTCACCGCCAACCTCACGACCGCGAGCCTCGTCGGGCTGGGCGCCGTGCTGGGCTTGCCCATGTCGACCACGCAGGTGTCGGCAGGAGCCATCTCAGGCATCGCCGCCAACGACCTCTCCAGGCTCAACAAGAAGACGGTCCGCGACCTTCTGATCGCATGGTTGTGCACACCGCCTGTCGCCGCCGCCGTAGCCGCAGGAGCGTATCTACTGCTCGCTTGACGCGCTCCCCGGCCTGAACGCCGGAGGCAAGGACCTGCGGATCACCTCGGACATCGCGAGGGCTCCCATCGGCGCGGCGAACAGCCGCAGCGCCGAAAAACTGGACTATGTAGTCCAGTATGCTGGTCGTCAGCCAATCGCACCACAAGAACCATCTGTGACGACCATCGAGGAGACGACCTCCATGAAAGCGATCGTGGTGACGGACCAAACCGCGGGGACGGCCGGGATGACGCTGATGGAGCGGCCCGAGCCGGCGGCGGCCATAAACGACGTCGTCGTCGAGGTGCACGCGTCGGGATTCGTCCCGACCGAGCTGCAGTGGCCGTCGACGTGGACCGATCGCCGCGGCCGCGACCGAACCCCGTCGATCCCCGGGCATGAGCTGGCCGGAGTGGTCACCGCACTCGGCTATGGCACGACGGGGCTGTCGGTGGGGCAGCGCGTGTTCGGCCTCACGGACTGGCATCGCGACGGCACCCTCGCGGAGTACGTGGCCGTCGAGGCGCGCAACCTCGCGCCACTCCCGGGTGACGTCGACTTCACGGTGGGCGCGAGCCTGCCGATCTCGGGGCTGACCGCCTGGCAGGGGCTGTTCGACCACGGCCGCCTTCGGGCGGGGCAGAGCGTGCTCGTGCACGGCGCGGCCGGCGCGGTGGGGACGATGGCGACGCAGCTCGCGCGTGAGTTCGGCGCGTACGTCATCGGCACCGGACGCGCCGGCGACCGTCAGAAGACGCTCGACTTCGGCGCCCAGGAGTTCGTCGACCTCGGCGACGACTCGCTGGAAGACGTCGGCGAAGTCGACCTGGTCTTCGACGCCATCGGCGGTGACATCCAGAGGCGGTCCGCACGCATGATCCGGGCCGGAGGAACGCTGGTGTCCGTCGTCGGGCCGCCCGAGGCGCGGCCCGACGAGGGCCTGGCGATCGACTTCGTCGTCGAGTCCCATCGCGCCCAGCTGGGTGAGATCGTGCGGAGGGTGCGCGACGGGCGGCTGCGGACGAACATCGGCGACATCGCGACCCTCGACGGCGCAGTCGCCGCCCTCAACCCGACCGAGCGGCGCAAAGGGAAGACCGTCATCCGCGTCCGTCCGTGAGGACCACGGCGAGCGGCCCCGCCTTTCTCGTGGATCAGGGTCTGCTTCGCGTCCTGCCGGGCGTCTCGTACGGGAACACGAGATCGGAACGATCCGCCATCCCGGCGTAACCACGGCACATCTCTACCCAAAGTTTTTCCGGACTACTTGGTCCGATCTATCGGATCTCGCGTCGCTACGGAGGCCGCGGACCACAGCCCGCGAGGACGGGGACGAGTGGTCCGATCGGTACCATGAAGCCGTGATGACGACCGCCGATTCGCGCGACGGCAGACGCCTCACGGCGCGCGGTGCGAAGACGCGGGCAAGGATCGTCGCCGCGGCGACCGACCTGATGTACGTGAAAGGTGTCGGGGCCACCACGCTCGATGACGTGCTGGCGGCCAGCGGAGTGAGCAAGTCGCAGTTGTACCACCACTTCGACGGCAAGGACGCGCTCGTGCGGGCCGTCATCGACCACGTGGGAGAACGCGTCATCGAGCGCGAGCGCGAGGCCCTCGGCCGTGTCTCGACGATCCGGGGCCTGCGACGCTGGCGGGACGCGTTGGTCCAGAACAACGCCCTTCGACATGGCGCCTACGGCTGCGCGCTCGGCTCGCTGGCCTCCGAGGTCTCCGATCACGACGCTCTCGCACGTCAAGCCCTGTCTCGGCTGTTCACCGAATGGCAGGGGCTCCTCGCGGACGTGCTGCGACGGCTTCAGGACGGTGGCACGCTTCCGCCCGAGGCGTCGGTGGACCAGCTCGCGACCGGGCTCATGGCCGCCCTCCAGGGCGGGTACATGCTGGCCCAGACGGCGCGCGACGTCACACCGATGGCAACGGCGATCGACATGGTGCTCGCGCACATCGAGAACCTGTCCGAACGCTGAGCTCGTCGCCGTACGGCCCCGGACACGCGCCGAAGTCGCGGGGCGAGATCACCGCCGTCCCTCACGTCACCGCTTTCTGTTCGCGTCTCGCGGTGCGAGTGGCGACGAAAGCCGAGCGGTTGACGTCGACGGCAATTGGACTATATAGATCAGATTCGACGAGGTGGCCGCACCGTCGATCAACACTCTGCGCCTACGAACTGAGACCTCGATGCCGAGTAGCGGAGGTCAGGGGGAGCCGGAGAACGAACCGGGCGCCGCAGGCCGAGTCCTCGATGCGCAGGGTTCCCCGGTGGGAATGGGCGATCTCGCGGGAGATCGCAAGGCCCAGTCCGCTGCCGCCGGCGTCACGGCGGCGTCCGTCTTCCAGACGTACGAACCGCTCGAAGACGCGCTCTCGGTCGGCGGGTTCGATGCCGGCTCCGTCATCGGTCACCGCCACGACCGCTTCGCCGCCATGGGACGTGACGCATACGGTGACGCCGGTCGCGGCGTGCCGCCGCGCGTTGCTCAGCAGGTTGCTCACGAGCCTGATCAGCTGCATCCGTGAACCGTGCACCCAGACATCCTCGGCGACCTGAGCATCCACCGGCATGGCGCCGGAGTGCCTCCTCGCCTCCTCCGTCACCAGCGCGCCGAGGCTGATCGGCTCGTGGTGCGCCGGCTCAGGCCCGCGCAGCCGGGCCAGCAGCAGCAGGTCCTCGACGATCGCCTCGAGCCGCTCGGCGGCCGACAGGGCTCCTTGAATCGTGTCACGCGGATTGACGCGATCGGGGTAGATCAGCGCCTCCTCCAGCAGCACCCGCAGGCTGGCGATCGGATTACGGAGTTCGTGAGAAGTGGTGGAGGCCAGTTGGCACTGCCGCTCCACCGGGCGCAGCAACCGGCCCGTCATCCGCCACGTCAGCCATGCCGACACCACCGTCAGCACAAGCGCGCCCGCCGCGATGGCGTATTCGAGGTCGTGGGTCGCCAGAATCGACGGCTCGGCCGCGCCGGCGTACACGACAGGAGAATCCGCGCTCGGCGAGATCCTGTCGGCCACGAGCAGGACACACCGCTCATCGGGGAGGCACTCGGTCCACCACTGCAGGCGGTCGCCGGGCTCTGGCCGGAACATGCTGAGGTGGGTACGGCCCGCCTGAGGGGTCGAGGTCACGATCCTGCCCTGGGCGTCCACCACCTGGACCAGATCGACGCTGTCGGAGGTGGGGATGGGTTGTGGCAGTTGCCCGCTCCGCGCATACGCGCTCCATCTGAGGGTGGTCTTCTCGACCGTGCGGAACGCCTCGTCCCGGATGTTCCGACGGAGGGCGACGTCCGTGATCGCGCCGATCACGACAGAGACCATCAGCACGAGCAGCGCCACCGACGTCGTGGTGCGCACCTGGATGGAGGACAGCGACGGCATCGTTTCACCGCTCTTCCCGCGCGGCCGGCCACGTACGAGCGACCGCCGCCCCGCGGCCGCGGCGCTCTCGACGACTGGTGCGACGGCTGCGCTCCGCAGCCCATCGGTGACGCACGCAGGCGCCGGCTGATTCCGAGCCATGTGAGCTCTCTTTCTTGGGGCCGCCGCGCTCCCTCTCGTGGGCGGGGGCACCACCTGCGGGCCGCGTAGCCCCCGACATCCCGGTGGGTCCGGCGTGCGATGGGTCTGCGCATGGGACGCTGACCGGCCACCGGCAAGGCGGGCAGAACAGCCGCTACTCTGACAAGAGTGGACTATTTGGTCCACTTAAGCTATCTTTGTCGAAGTTGTCAAGTCTGGGTGTCAAGCGCGTGGTGCCACTGCATCGCGCGGCGAGGGGGCGGTTGGCATGTCCACTGCTTACGACGTCCGAGACGAGCTGTTCCGAGTGTTCAACGACCACGACCTGAGCCAACTGGGCCTGTACTACAGCGCGAGCGCGATCTGGGTCGGGCCAGAGGGCATGGCGGAAGGACTGGAGCAGATCGTCACCGTCTACGAACAGCAACTCTTGGCGTTCCCCGATGCCCGCCTGACACCCTGGTATAAGGCGACCTGCAGCGACCCCGCGGTCACGGAATGGATGCTCACCGGCACCCATCTGGGGCCGTTTCTCCTCCCATGCGGGCGTTACCTGGAAGGGTCCCGCCGTCGCATCGCCGTTCGCGGTTGCTGCGTGGTTCGCGTCGAGGACGGCAAGGTCATCACTCACCAGGTGTATTACGACCAAATGGAGTTGTGCAGCCAGCTTGGCCTGCCCCGCGTAGCGGCGATGGCCGACTGAGCGCTCTTGCGCGGCCCGCGGGGCGCGGCGGCGGCGGGCGGGCGGCGGGCAGGCGCGGCGGCCGTCGAGGGAAATGCCGCACTCTGTCGCACGGCCACGGCGCCCACTCACGGAACACCGTCGGCAAGGCCGTCCACGTGCGGGATGATCCGCACGCGACACCCGCCTGCCGGACCACCTCCACCTGGGGGGTCAGTTCTGCCTGGTCGGGCGGATCGTGAGCTCCCCGATCTCGACGTCGTCGGGTTGCTCGATCGCGAAGGCGATGGCGCGAGCCACGGCGTCCGGGCTGATTCCCTTGGCCATGAGGCGCTGGGCCTCGGCCCGGGCCACCGGATCCTCGATGTAGTCGAGGAGCCCGGTGTGCACGTACCCCGGTGAGATCGAGGTCGTGCGCAGGACGCCGTCGGTGGACTCCTGGCGCAGCGCCTCCAGCAGGGTGCGGACGGCGTTCTTGGTGCCGGCGTAAACGGCCTGCGTCGGGACGATCTTCAGACCCGAGGTCGACACGGTCGTGACGAGGTGCCCACGGCCCTGGCGGCGGAACGCCGGCAGCGCGGCCGCGATCCCGTGCAGCACCCCACGCACGTTGACGTCGATCATCTCGTCCCAGGCCTCGACGTCGAGGTTGCTCACCAGACCGGTCCTCGCGATACCGGCGTTGCTCACGAGCACGTCGAGCCGTCCGAACCGCTCGACCGCGACCGAGACCAGTCGCTCCAGGTCCGCACGCCGGGTCACATCCACAGCGACCGCTTCGACCTGCCCGCCACCTGTCCGGATCCGTTCGGCCAGCGCGTCCAGGCGATCCTCGCGCCGGGCGCCGATCACCACCGCGGCGCCGCGCCGGGCGAGTTCCTGTGCGGCCGCCTCACCGATGCCACTGCTCGCTCCGGTGATGGCGACAACCTTGCCACTGACTCCGCTCATCGTGACCTCCAACTAAGCTGACAGTTGTCCGCTTAGCTCGAGCATACCGGACAATTGTCCACTTAATGGGGAGGTCCGCGATGGCCGATCGGCCACGCCGCTCGGACGCGGTGCTCAATCGCGAGCGCATCGTCACCGCCGCCCGTGCGGCCCTGGCCGAACTGAACGGCGCGGACGAGGACTTGGCGCTGCACCTGGTCGCCAAGTCCGCGGGCGTCGGACAGGGCACCCTGTATCGGAACTTCCCGACCCGCGAGCACCTGCTGGCCGAGGTGTACCGGCAGGAGATCGACGAACTGGTCTCCGCCGTGCCTGCGCTACTCGCCCAGCTGACGCCACTGGACGCGCTCACCCGGTGGCTGGACCGGCTCGTCGAATACGCGCGCGTCAAACGCGGGGTCATGGCCGCGGTCGAAGCGTCCGCGTGGCAGGACCTGTACGCGGACAACCACAGCAAACTCGACAACGCTCTCACCGCACTGCTCGCCAAAGGCCAGGCCGAGGGCGAGATACGCGAAGGGGTCGACGCCGCCGACGTCATCCTGCTGCTCGGCGCCCTGTCACGAGTGCCCCGAACCCAATGGGAAACCCGGGCGCGCACCGTGGTCACGATCATCGTCGACGGCCTGCGCCGACGATGACCCGGCGCGATGCGCCGGTTCAGCTCTCCGCTTTCCACGTGCTCAGTCGCCGTGGCACGACCTCATGTTGGAGACGTAGTGTTCGCCTGACCACGGCAGCCGTGCCCGCGGGTCAGCGGATACAGAGGAAAGCGGGGTAAGGGCGGGATATGGCAGAAGGCACGCCGGTTTTGTATGTGATCGCGTGCGGAGGGCGGCCGGCGGGCGACCTCCCCGCCTTCGTCGAGCGCCTTCAGGCGGACGGCTGGACGGTGTGCGTCATCGCGACGCCGTCAGCGACGAAGTTCGTCGACGCCGAGCGGCTCAGCACACTTACCGGCTATCCCGTACGGCACGACTACAAGCGGCCCGAGGAACCGGACGTCCTGCCCCCGGCCGACGCCATGGCGGTCGTCCCTGCGACCTTCAACACCACCAACAAGTGGGCCCAGGGGATCAGCGACACGTTGGCGCTGGGCCTGCTGAACGAAGCCATCGGGCTCGGCCTGCCGATCGTCGCCGTCCCCTGGCCCAACCACGCGCTCGCGAGGCATCCCGCCTTCCCCAGCAGCGTGGCCCGGCTCGAAGAATGGGGCGTACGGGTGATCCTCGATTGGGACCGTCTTCCCGCACCGGATTCGGACGCACCAGGAGCGGTTTCCTTCCCCTGGGAAGATCTACACGAGGCGCTGCAGGCCGTACGAGGAAACATCGGCTCTTCATCGGGCTGAAGCGGACTCTGCCGCGCGGCATCGGAATCGCCGTCCAAGGAAAGGACATCATGACGCACCCCGGGGACTACGGCCTGCCTGGGTCGCTGCACCGAGCGCTGAACGACGTGGCAGCGGAACGCGCCGCCCAGGACGCGATGTGGGGCCTGCGGGACCACCCCGACGGCACCGGGCCCGCGTACGCGCCCGAGGCCGACCTCGCCAAGCAGGCGGTGGCCGACGCCGCGGCCGAAGGCCGGCTGACCTGGCGGCACATCCTGCACGAAGAGGTCCTCGAAGCGTTCGCCGAGGACGACGCCGACCGCCTGCGGGCCGAACTCGTCCAGGTCGCGGCGGTCGCGGTCAAGTGGATCCAGGACCTCGACAGACGCGCCCACTCACCAAACAACCGATGACCGTGGTGGCCTCCGCACCAGCCAGGACCGGCCCATCCTCGTCATGCAGGTTCGCCTCGCTCAGCGCGGCGAGAACTGCGCCGACCTGAGCGGGAGCGAGGCGTCCGGTCAGCGCGAGCCTGCCGACAGCAGCGTCGATCGGCCATGCCCGAAAGCCGTCCTTCGGCTGGATCTCAACCACGGGGACGAGACGGACCGCAGAGACCATTGGGATGCCCCGACAGCCAATCGTGGTGAGCATCCCGCCCAAGCTTGCCCCGGCGCCGAAGCCACTCCGCCACGTCCTCCAGTGAGGAGAACAACCTGGTGGACGGCCCGCCGACGGGGGCCGGGAAGTCGTCGAACCAGCGGCGCGAGTTGCCGGCACCGGCGGGTC
Source organism: Microbispora sp. H11081 (assembly GCF_012999535.1). Taxonomy (GTDB): domain Bacteria; phylum Actinomycetota; class Actinomycetes; order Streptosporangiales; family Streptosporangiaceae; genus Microbispora. Next base: position 1,116,123 of record NZ_JABBWV010000001.1, on the reverse strand, counting down.
CGGCCCGTGCCGGCTGCGCGATGTCGGCCATTGCGACTGTGGCGCGGGTATGCATGGATTACCCCAGACTCGCGATCACTGTCGAGTACATGTGGACAGGATCGGTGGACAGGTCCTGGGCGACCCAGCCGGGAAGGGGGGGAAGGTCGCGCACCCACGGCAGGAGGCTCCGGTATACCTCGGTCGCGTCAGAGGGACGACGAGCCGGGTCCTTGATCAGCAGCCGGTGCGTAAGCTCCTCCAACTCTGCGGGCACACCCGCCATCGGCGGTGGGTCCTCCTCCTTGCTGCGGACGATTTCCCGTAGCAGGTCACGGGACTCGAACGGCCGCGTGCCGGTGAGCAGCTCATACAGCACGCAGCCGATGGTGTAGAGGTCACTTGCCCGGCTGGCGTTCTCCCCCTCGACGAGCTCGGGTGCCATATAGCGAGCGGTCCCCGGAACCTGCCCGCTCTGGGTGATCCGGGAGAACTCGCTGGCGCCGAGCGAGGCGGCCACGCCGAAGTCAATGACCTTCACCGCCCCGTCCCCGCACAGCAGCAGGTTCTCCGGCTTGACGTCGCGGTGGAGCAGCCCGGCCTCGTGCGCTGCGGCCAGTACGGCGCACACCTGAGCGCAGACGAACGCCGCCCACGATACGGGCAGGCTGCCCACCTCGTCCTTGAGCTTGCCGACAGACTCGCCCCGCAGCGCCTCCATGACCATGTACAGATCGCCGTCGTCACCGAAGTCGTAGACGACCGGAACGCCCGGGTGGCGGAGCCGCGCGGTAATCCTGGCCTCACGGTTGAAGCGCCGCCGTGCCTCCTTCTCCAAGGCGAGGTCGGCGGAGTTGATCAGCTTGATCGCGACCGGCCGGTTGAGCCGCAGGTCGGTGCCCTCCCACACCTCGCCCATGCCACCCCGGCCGATAGGCGAGGTGATCCGGTAACGGTCGGCGACGGTCCTCACGGCAGGAACCTGCTCTTGGTGCCGTGCCAGCTGATCACCACGCTGTCCCGCGCGCGGGTGGCGGCGACGAAGAGCAGCGACCGGGCCCGCTGCAACTCCCGGCGGAAGCGCAGGGGGTCGTCCTTCTCGAACGCGAGAAGCCGCTCACCGGGCAGTCGGCCCTCCGTGACACCGGCGATGATCATGCGCTGATACTCCAGCCCCTTGAACCGGTGCATCGTGCCCACGTGGACGGGCGCCTCGACGAACTTCGGCCCGTCGGGGCCGATGGACGCGGCCATGACGCCGGCCTTGCCCAGACGGTTCTCGACCTCGGCCACCATCCGCCGCTCCGGCACGCAGACCGCGATGGAGCCTCCTCCCCATTCCTTGACCTGCTCGGCGATCCCGTCGAGCTCGGCGGCCCACGTGGAGTACGGCCTGAGCACCGGGTCGGGCCCACGCAGCACCGAACGGTAGCCGGTCAGGTCGTCGGTGCCGTCGTCGAGGTCGTCCCACTCCTCCTCACCGAGAAGGCGACAGGCGGTGCCGAGGATCTCGTGGGTGGTGCGGTAGCTCAGAGTCAGCTTCGACGACCGGCCCCGGATGTTGATGCCAAGGCTGCCCAGAGACACCTGGTTGGCATAGATCCGCTGGTGGGTGTCGCCGGCGATGAACAGGTCGTCCGGGCCTTCGGGCACCATCGCGCGCAGCATCCGCCAGTGCGCCGCGCCGAGGTCCTGCGCCTCGTCGACGACGATGTGCCGGTAGGGGTGCTTGTACCAGATGCCTGACTCGTGCTGCAGCTTCACCGAACTGATCTGGGCGGCCTGGTAGGTGGCGATGGCCTTGGCCCGCTCGATGGCCAGTCGCGCGGCCCTCTCGGCGACCTGCCTGAAGGTCCACAGCTTCCTGTCGTCCAGGCGCATCACGTAGCGTTCGACGAGCTTCCAGATCTCCGCCCGGTCCTGCCTGCTGATGGCGCGCCCCCGCCCGGCCCTCCGGGCGCGGAAGTAGTCGGCTCTGGTAGCGACACCCTGGCCGAGGATGACCTGCGACCATTCGGCGTGCAGGAACTCGGCATCCCACCGGCGCTCCCCCAACTCGTCGAGGAGCTCCTCCCACTGGATGACGGCTTTGGTGTCGTCGATCCACTGCCGCCCGGTGCCGCTCTGAGTGGGAGCGACGAGGTCGCTGGCCAGCTTGTCGATGTTGACGATCTCGACCCGCTTGACGACCTCCTGCCCGGCGAGGTCGAGCAGCCGCCGCCGCAGGTCGGCGGCGAGGTTCTTGTTGAACGTCGTCAGCAGCACGTCCTTGCCCTCGCCCGGGCCGAGCCGCTCGACCAGATGCTTGACCCGGTGCAGCGCCACGATCGTCTTGCCGGTGCCCGGGCCGCCGGTGACGCGGGCGGGGCCGCTGTAGACGCGATCCACGATCTTCTGCTGGGTGGGGTGCAGGAAGACCTTCCAGCGTCCGAAGTCGCCGTCCTCCAGCACCTCCTGCAGGGCTGTGTCCTCGGTGGTCACGACCGTCGCGGGACGGGCGAGCGCCGCCTGGTAGTCGTCGGTGTCGACCGTCTCCTCCACCGCGACCGGCGCGGTGATCTGGTCCATGACCTCGTCGACCGTCTTGCCGTCGTACAGCGCGAGCAGCACCTCACCGGTGAGCTGCGGCGCGTAGGTGGTCAGGCCGAGCAGTTCGTCCTCAGTAGTGATCTTCGCGATCAGGGGAAGCAGCGGCTCCGCCACGCCCAGGCCGAGCAGGGTCTCGGCCGAGAACTTCGCGAAGAGCGGCTCCGGCGGCGGGTTCTCCGCTGCGGGAGCGGGAGTCACCGGGGGCGCTGCCGGCTCGACCTTCCCCCCGATCGTCAGCAGGTCGAGGAACTCGATGCCGCCCGTCACCGGGTTGATCTGGTAGGCGAACTTGTCCAGGTTGTCATAAACCTCCTGGCGCGGTTTGACCGCGACCAGGATGTAGTCGCCGCCGCCCGCGTGCAGCAGCAGCGCCCGGTAGTCCAGGTTCACCCGCGCCGAGTACAACCGCGGATGCCCCTTGAGCTGCTTGAACCGCAGGCCGGGGCTCTCCGGGTCCTGGCGGAACTTGTGCTGGAAGTCGTAGATGGCGCCCTTGACCGCGCGCGGGAGCTTGAGGATCTCCTTGTCGGCCTTGTCGAGGAGCCGTAACGTCACCGTGCTCACGCGACCTCCTTCACTGGGACGCCATCGCCGTACCGGTTGCCCCGCCCGTTCACCGGGTCCCCTTTGCTACTCCGGGTCGAGTCCGCCTCGCCTCGCACACTCACCGTCCGCCGATCCGCTCAGCCAGTTCCTCTGGTGTCCAGCCCTCCGCGACCCGTACGTCCCAGCCCGCCTGGGCGTAGGCGGCGTCGCGTTTGCGCGCCTCGTCGTCGTCCCCGGCGAGCATGACCGCCAGCTTGGCCTGCGGCCAGGCCAGCTCGGCCTGCCACGCCTGCTCGCCGAGTTCGTAGCCCGCCTCGGGGGCAGGCACTCCCAGCTCGGTGAGGGCGTGCGCCAGGCGCGCCAGCGCGGCGTCCTCGGGGTCGAGAAGGTCGAGCACCTCCTCCCAGTCCTGCGGGACAACGTCATCCGTCGTCTTGTCCGTCGCCTCTGTGTCGTCGGAAGGTGGCCGTCCCGACTCGCCGTCCTCGTCCGGCGGGCGCGGTACGAACGGCGTGGCCTCGGAGAGCTCCCCCACGAGTCCGTCGTCGAGCGGGAGCCCGCTGAGCACCGTGAGCAGACCGTCGCCGCCCGCCGCGGCGAGCAGCCCCGGATCGAACAGGTCCAGCTCGCTGAAGACGAGCTGACCGCCGTCGCCCGCACCGGCGTCGAGGAACTGCAGGAGATTGCCCCAGTAGAGCCAGCCCGCCCAGTGGCGCCGGTGCGCCGCGTCGTCGGCGAGGATCGTCTCGTTCCGGTCGTCGATCACGGTGAAGGCGCTCCACGCGCCTCCGGCGCGTCCGTCCACGACGACCGTGAGCCGGCAGCCGTCCAGATCGTCTGTGGAACAGACCCTGATAGGACCCGCCGCGCCGGGCGGGAGGTCCTCGCCGCGCAACGATGCCGTCACCCGCTCCGCCACCCCATCGGCGTCGCAGACGCTGATGCCGTTGAGTTTCCGGACCGTGCCCGCCACCACCGCCTCCGCGCGGTGCAGCCACAGCCGCCGGTCGGGCTCGCGGAGGTAGGCCAGCAGCGTCTCGACCGGGTTGGTCCACATCGTGCGCACAAGATCGACGGACTCGCGGTGCGGTTCATAGCGCCCGTAGAACTTTCGGGCCTGTTCCTGCGCGATGCCCTCGTACGGCTTGCGCAGCGGCTCGACCGACTCATCGGGGGCGAAGCCGCGCCCCTCCCACTCGTCGAGGTTCTCCCATGTCAGCTGGAAGACGACCCGGCCATGGGCGCGCAGCCGGGCCCGTTTGTCCGCGTCGTCGGCCAGCCGGTTGATCTCCGCCGTCGCGTGGTAGGCGTAGCCGTCGAGGTAGACGGCCACCTCCTGGGGTTCGTCGTCCACCAGCCGGAACAGCACGTCGGGCCGCGTTCCCCTGATGGTGTTCTGCAGGGTCATCCGCCAGTGCCTGATCACCCCGTCGGGGCCCTCGACGCGCAGGTCGGCGGTCTTCCTGCCGTTGACGACCTCGCCACGGGCGAGCGCGGCACGCGTGTCGGACCGGCGGGCCCATGCTTCCAGGCCGTCCAGGAAGCGTGCCTCCAGTTCGCTTTCGACCTGGTCCCACAGCGAGATGTCGGCCGTGGTCGTGACCGGGGCGACCTCCCACTTCTCCAGCAACTCGCCGAGCATCTCCAGGGCGTCGACCCGGCTGACCTTGTCGTACATGCTGCCGGGGACGTGGGCGAGCAGGCAGCGGTGACAGGCCTTCTTCTGGCGCTCCTCCTTGCAGCGACACTCGGCCACGATCCGGTACGCGGCGCTGAGCACCTCCCGAAAGCCTTCGGGCGAGGAGAGCCGGTGCAGGTAGCCGGTGCCGCCTGGCAGGGTGTCGTGCAGCACGAGGAAGCGTCGTTCCCGGCCCGTGGCAGGGTCGGGCATGGTGGCGGTGACGATGTCGAGGTGGTCGGGGTCGCCGCCGTACCGCGCCGCCACCCCGGCCATCAGCGCCGCCTGGAAGGAGGCGGAGCGCTGCTCGACCATCAGCGTGGCGACCGGGAGCAGGATACGCAGCGCCTCGGTGTGCAGTTCGTGGGCGAGGATGAGCTTGACGTGTTCGGCGTCAAGGGCGGACCGCCGGAATGGGCACCACGGCCGGTGGTGGCTGCGCGACCGGTCGAACGACGAGGTGGCGACCAGCCCGTCGGACTCGCTGGAGGCGGGCGGGCCGTCCACGGTCGTCCCGCCGCAGGACGGGCAGGCGTGGAAGGGGTTGAGCCGGACGAGTTCGCCCGCGAACCGGTCGCCCGCCGGGCGGTCATAGCGGGCGGTGCCCAGGTTGAACCGCCGGATCACGGCCTGCCGGGTGAAGTCGACGCCGAAGACGGCGGTGGCGTGCCGCCAGGACGCTCCCGGTGCGATGTCGGCCGGGTCGACGTCGACCGCGACGGCGGTCTCGTAGTAGCGCCGCCGCCTGTCGTCGCTGTCGTCGCGGATCTGCGCGTCGTCCCGCCGGTCATGGGCGGTGACGCGGGCGGGCCGCAGCACCTTGTGCAGTGAGCCCAGCTCCCCGATCTGCCGGCTGTCGCAGCGCGGACACGGCGAGGTGTCCTCGGCCGCCCGGAAGGTCCGCACATGACCACAGCCGGGGCAGACCCGCCATTCCTCCCAGGCCGGGCGGGACGAGGTGCCGATGTCCAGACCGCTGATGCTGTGCTGGTAGCCGCGCATGTAGAAGGAGTTACCCGGGGCCAGTTCGGTGAGGGCCAGCCTGGCGGGACGTTTGTACTCGCGGACCTCGCTGTGATACCGCCTGCCGCCCGGGACCTCCTCATCCCAGGTGATCGTCGCCTCCAGCGTGGTGGCGGCGTCGATGAGGGAGTAGTTCGGCAGCAGGCCGAGCTCGACCAGCGTACCCTGGGCGTTCTCCCTGCCGATCTCACTGATCAGCCGGGCCACGGCCCGGCGCTCGGCCGCCAGCGACCGCTTGATCGCCTGCTGGCTCGGGTCGGATTCCACCAGCGTCTCGGACGCCGCGTCGATGACCCTCAGCCGCTCGCGCAGGTCGTCCAGGCGCCGGTTCCACACCTGCTCGGCTTCCTCCACGGTCTCCTTCAGCCGACCCGTGGCGAAGCCGCGCAGCTCGGCGGCCGCCGCCTCGCTCACCGCGTCACCGAACAACTCCAGGAAACCCTCCGCGAGCGTCGCGCCGGACGCCAGCGCGGCCGCGGTGAAGCCGGCGAGCCAGCCGGTCTCCCCGAACAGCGCCGACGCCCGCCGCGGCAGCGCCCGTACGCCGGAGAGCCTGTCACGTGCGCACAGGTCGATCAGGTGGGCCGCGTACTGCCGGCGCAGGATCTCCACGGCCGACAGATAGCTGCCGGGCGGGACGATCTCACCGGCGATCATGTCGCGCGGTTCTTCCAGGAAGTACAGGTCACGCGGAGACCGGCCGACCATCGTGACCAGGAACGCGTTGCCGGTGCGGCGACCGGCCCGGCCGACCCGCTGCACGTAGTTGGCCGGTCCCGGCGGCAGCGAGGCGAGGATGACCGCGGACAGCTCGCCGATGTCGATACCCAGCTCCAGAGTGGGCGTGCATGACAGCACGTTGGGGTCGCTGTAGCGGGTGCCCTCGCGGAAGCGCTCCTCGGTCTGCTCTCGCTGGCGGCGGGTGAGCGCGCCGGTGTGCTCGGCGGTGACGACCCGGAAGACGCCTTCGCCCCGGTAGAGACGGCGGTAGTAGTCGCTCCGGTGGTCGCGGGTGCCGCGGTCGGTCAGGGAGCCTCCGCAGCGGTAGCGGGGGCACGGCTGGCCGTACCAGTCCTTGACGAGGTGCGGCGGGAGCGTCTGCTGCCAGGCGCATCGGTCGCAGCCGATGCCCGCGTCGTCGACGTGCTCGTCTTCGAGCAGGTGCACCTGGATATGGCCGGGCTGCAGGCCGTACACGCCGGTGGCGCCGTCGTCGGCGGTGCGCTTGGCGACGACGCCCTCGGCTGCCAGCAGAGGCAGCAGTCGTGACAGATACTCGTCGGCCTGGCCCCGGGTCAGGCCGAGGCAGCGGGTGGCCCAGTCCCGCGACCAGCCCTGTTCGGCGTCGACCCGGTCGAACTCCGACTTCGTCTTCATCCGGTCGAGCAGGAACGTCGGAGCGCTGACCCCACGCGGGAACGCGGGCATGCCGTCGGGGCGGCGTCCCCAGATGGCGTTGTAACGGCTGGTTCCGGCGTTGCCGATCCACCTGTCCAGCCACGCGTGCTTGACCGCGCCCCGGTAGCGGAGCCGTTCCAGCAGGCCGCGTACGTAGACGAGGTAGCGGTCGCCGGCCTGCAACTCGACCATGCCGGAGGTCGCGGTGTGCGCGTCACGCGCCAGCGCGGCGATCCTCGCCGGGTCGGCGAGCACGACCTCGGCCGCGGCCGTCCGGGTGAGCTCCAGTGTGCGGCCGTTCCTGGAACGCAGGCCGAGCTCCATCACGGTGGCGAAGGCCAGCCGCTCCCCGATGAGGTTCCAGGCGTCGGGTCCGCCCTCGGTCTCCTCGGCGAGGATGGCGTCGATCTCCGGGCGGTCGTGCAGGTCGGGCGGGACGACCGCGGGCAGCACCCCGGCCTCGCTGGCCGCCGCCGCGAGATCGCCGATGAGGTCGTTGAGCAGGATCGGCGCCTCGGGGTCCAGCCGCGAGGTGAGCAGCCGGCGCAGGGAGAAGGCGTAGGAGCGGTTGGCGACGAACCCGGCCCGGTGCGCGGCGTCCTGCACCGAGTCGTTGAACAGCAGCGTCTTGCGCTGCTCCGGCTCCAACTGGCCTCCGGCGAACAACTGCGTGATCGCCACCGATGCCAGCGAGGCCAGGCCGGAACCGAGGAAGCGGATGCCCTCGTCCATCTCGCACGCCGGGCAGCGGTCCTGCTCGGCGGCGTAGAGCGCCTCCCTTGTGGTGCGCAGGTCCGTCAGCACGAAGACGATGTCGCCCTCACCGTAGGTGTCACGCGCCGGGTCGTACGGCCGGACCCGCTCCCCGTCCAGAACGGCGAGGTTGCGTACGGCCGCCTCCACCTCGCGCTTGGTCGCCTGGATCAGCGGCCGGACTCGCTTCTTCTCCGCGCCGACGTTCGCCCGGTAGATCCGCTCTGGCGTGGTGACCAGTTGGTCCGGGTCGCGCTCGGGCGAGAACGCGGCCCAGCCGGAGCGGCCGCAGTGGCGGCAGTAGACGGCCGGAAGCAGGGCCTTGCCGAGCACGCTGAACGTGGAGTCGGCGTCCACCACCGGCAGTTCGCCGATCCAGGCGAAGGCCGGGGTGTGATGCGCCAGGCGGAGCAGCCGCGAGACCGCGCGCACCCACATGTGGGTCTCGACCAGCAGGAACGGCCGTCGCGACCGCTTGCCGAGGTCTTCGGTGTCCTCGGGGTCGCGGGCGGACGACAGCAGGGCGACGAACCGGGCGAGCGCGGTGGCCGCCCGATCCGGGTTCGCGCGAATCGCGGCGCCCCAGTTGTAGGCGCCGCGCCGCGGCAACAGGTCGAGCATCTCGTCGAACGTGCGCGGCTCGCCACCGAGCACGTCGAGCACGGCCTGCGTGAGGATGTGCCGGCGGAGCACCTTCCCCAGATCCTGCGGACCGAGCCCGGTCCGCCCGGTGACGGCGGCGGCGAGTTCGTCCATCGCCGTCGGGTCGCGCAGCGGGTCGCCGCAGGCGATCAGGTCCTCGGGGCCGGGCAGCGGGAGCGTGACGTCGATGTCGCCGATGAACTCCTCGACCGTGAGCCGGTCCTCGCCGACGACGGACTTCTCGGGGAACGGCATGCCGAAGACCTGCTCAGCGACCTCACTGATGCTTCGCCCGCCGCCCTCCTGACCCGTGTTCTCTCCGAGGGTGGCGGAGGTGGCGACCGGGCAGATGTCGCCGAGCGGCCGGCCGGGCCTGGAGTTCCCGGTCGCGGCGGCCAGCCGGCGCAGCAGCATGGCCACGTCGGTGCCCTGCGCGCCGTCGTAGGTGTGGAACTCGTCGACCACCACGTACGCGATCTCGGCGTCCTGCCACAGCGGCAGGTCGTCGGGCCGCTGAAGCAGCAGGTCGAGCATCTTGTAGTTGGTGATGAGCACGTCCGGCGGGTTGTGCCGGATCTCCGACCGCCGCGTCATCACCTTCGCGTAGCCGACCTCCGGCGTGTCTCCGATGTAGAGGGCGGCGGTCACGTCGTGCAGCCCCGACTGCTGCAGGTAGCCGTTGATGCGGTGCGCCTGGTCAGTGGCCAGGGCGTTCATCGGGTAAAGCAGGACGGCCTTGACGCCGCCCTTCCCCTTGGCGCGCTCCCGGCGGCAGTGGTCGAGCACGGGGATGAGGAACGACTCGGTCTTGCCCGAGCCGGTGCCCGTCGTAATCAGCGTCGGCTCGGCCTTCTTGCCGCCGAGCGTGCTGAGCCGTTTGAACGCTTCCGCCTGGTGCCGGTACGGCGAGAAGCCCTCCGGCGCCCACTCCACCGTGGTGCGCCAGCCGTCCTTCGCGGTCCGGAACGGCGTACGGATGCGCAGGTACGGCCCGCGGAAGATGCCCTGCTCGGGATGCTCAAGGAACCGCTTCAGTGCCTGGCGGACGGGCGGGTCGGCCAGCGCGAAGGTGGTGGTGAGGTACTGCGTCAGGCTCTGCCGCAACTCGTCCGCGGCCAGCGTCGGCCTCACCGCTCCTCCTTGTGCACCCGTACGGCCCGCCTGCACCTGAACCCGCTCCGCACCCGCACTCCCGTTCGACCAACCCTACGCATTCTTACCCTCAGTGACGATATCTTTACGCAGTGCTTGCTGCTTATGTCGACGAGAGCCTCCGTCGCCGTCCTCACGACGACAGCGTCTACGCGATGGCCGCCGTGATCGTAGATTCCGCCGACCACGCGAACATCCGCGCGGATCTGGAATCTCTTCGGCTGGGCAAGAGCCCTCGCCTCCATTGGCGAGACGAGTCCCCCGCCCGACAACTCATGATCACTCAGCGGCTTGCGACCATGCCCATTCGAGGCATCGTCACGGTGTATCTCCACGGCAAGGAAGTCCGCACGGAGCGAGCCCGTCGACGGTGTTTGGAGCGGCTGCTCATGGAAGTCGAGCAGACCGGAGTCTCGAAGGTGGTCATCGAGAGCCGGTCGCCCGAGCAGGACCACCTCGATCGGGGACTGCTGACCGGGCTGCGCATGGCAAGCATGCTGCCGAAGAGCCTGACCGTTACCTGGCAGCCCTCCGTCAGCGAACCGCTTCTTTGGGCTGCGGACGCAGTTGTCAGCGCTACGACCTGGTGGCTGGATGACCGCGCCCACCATTACAACCTGCTCGTCGAGCAAGTCCGCGCGATCAGCCTTGAATGATCCGAACAGCGCGAAGGCCGGACGCCCGATTCCATCGGGAGGCCCGGCCTCACTTCCGCACCCCAGGGGGTGCGGCTTCCCCAAGTATGCCTCACCAAGGGTGAGCGGGCAAGCGGCTTTCAGTGACGACCCCGACATAGGGCCCCGTCCGCTGAACGGGGCTCCGAGCCACCCACCGAAACGAGTGGTGCAGTCGAGAACAGCAAACAAGAGCGCCTCTGTGCTCGTCAACTCACTCAGCGTAACTCGGGCACTCCCGACCCCGCCTCGGACCGCGGGCACCGCGAAGGCCAGACACTTAACACCCTCTAAGGGCACGAAGACAGCGCGAAGGCCGGGCACCCGATGTCCCTCGGTAGCCCCGGCCTCACTTCCACACTCCCAGGGGTGCGGCACAGCCGAGGATGACGTACGCCGCGTGACCCGGCAAGCAGATTCCGCCGACTCCTGACTCAGCAGGGGAGCTCGCGGATGCGCCCGGCCCGACCCAGAAGCTACGCAGCAACGCGAAGGCCGGACACCCGATTCCATCGGGGAGCCCGGCCTCACTTCCGACACCCACCGAGAGTGCGGCATCACTAAGCCTGCCTCACTGTAAGCGATCAAGCAAGCGGCTATCCGTGATGACTGAAACATAGAGCCCCACCCAGCGGACGAGGCTTCGGGCCATCCTTCAAGACGAATGGTGCAGCCCAAAACAGCAGACCAGTCCGCTTCCTCACTCGTCAACTCACTGAGAGCAACGGGCGCGAGGCCGACCCAAGAGAAGAGGCGAGGCCCCGTCCGGTGGGCGGGGCCTTCAACCATCGACGCGAGTTCGATGGCGCGGTTAAGGCCAGCAAACCGGCTTCCAGTCGTATCCGCCAAATCACTCACAGTAAGACGTCTATCTACGCTGAAGACATGAGCGACGACAAGCCCATCGACTACGAGGCCGTGCGGCGGCGCTTCCCCTGGGTTGGATTGGGTGAGAGCGGGGAGAGTGAGCTGTCCGGCCGCTACCGCCAGATCATGGCCGAGGGGCAAAAGGGCCAGGGAAGCAGGGAAAGCCCCGCGGCGTAGTCCGAAGAGCAACCGTGAGACGCGGGGCGCCGGACAGGGCGCGGGGGCCGGGCACCCGATTCCATCGGTCGTCCCGGCCCCTGCTTCCGGCACCCACCGGGGGTGCGGCACTGTTGAGGGTGCCGCACCCTGGGTGACCGGGCAAGCGGTTATCGTCACGATGCGTTCTCGCCGCCACTGGCAACTTCAGTCGGCGGTTCCCAGCCGGCCTGGCGGAGCCGCTCGGAGAAGACGGCATGGGCCTGGCGGTACTCGGCCTCCCGGCCGGCCTTATAGAAGGGCGCGGTGTACCCGTCGGGCACCGGCCCGTTGATCTCCGGGTCGAGATACGCCATGAGCTGCTCAAAGTGCTGCTTCGTCTGGCTGTAGCCGTAGGTGTTGTGGTTGCCCGCGATCTTCCGCCCGTTCGCGTCGAACCAGATTTGCGCCTCGTAGTCGGACAGAACCGGGTAGCGGGAGCGGTAGATCGCGACGAGCTGCTCGGCGGTCATACCGAGCCAGAGCGCAACCAGCGCGTCCAGCTCGACCAGCGCGGCCCGTCGCTCCCGCTCGGTACGCAGCGGGGTGGCATAGGCCCACTCCGGGGTGACAGCGGCCGGGTCCCCGAGCGGCTTGAGCCTCGGCCAGTCAGCGGCCCACTGCTCACCATTCCAGACCGGGTCGTACAACTCAGCCCAAAGCGGAGCGTAGGCGTTGGTCAAACAGTTGAGACGGAGAGTGCGGAGCAGCAGCGCCGGAGCCAGCGGATGGTCGGAATCGGCGGCGGGCATGGCGTTAGCCTCGGCGTTCCGAAGATGCGACCGACCGGTTATCCGCAACAAATAGTCCAGCGGCAGCGCCGCCCAGAACCCCACGGCTAGGGCCGTGTTCTTGTTGTCGCCGAGTGCCAGCGTGCCTACCGCGTCCACGTGCGCTGGCCCCGGCGGGATCAGCGCGGCGAACAGCGACCGCTCGGTGCTCTTTGTATCAATCAAGACTCGCCAGGCCAACCGGTAGAACTCGGTGTATCTGCGGGTGCCGCCATCGGCCGTATACCAAAGGTCCTGAACGGCGCGGTAGGTCTCCTCATCACAGGCTCGCTCGTAGTTGGTAACCGGTACCGCGTCCTCTGACAGGATCGTGAGGTCCCAGGTCGACCAGTCGTGATGCGTCTTACATGGGATGTTGGGCTGCTTACTGTATGGCGTGGCCTGCGCGAGATGCGGCCCCTGCAAGATAACGGTATTCAGCGATTCAGGATTACCGGTCCTCCATCGGATCAAACCGTCGTCTTTGGCGGTCTTCTCGTTATAGCCGGAACTGATGCGCGGATCACTGGCACCCAGGCGGCGCTGGTAAGCCGCTAGTGCCTCAATCGCGCCCGCCTCGGCCGTGGATACCGGGTAAAGCAATGGGGCCTGGGCCACCGGTATGTTAGTGGAGCCAGTGAGCCGTTGCCATCGAGCGAGCAAGGGCTCGTCCACCTGAATTAGCCGCTCTCGGTGTGGGCGTAGTTCCCACTTGCCCTCGTGCTTGATCCCCGGCAGCTTACCGCTTCCATCGTGTTCCAAGGAGCCCAACAGCGTGACTGGGTGAAAGAGCCAGCTCGCGTTGACGAATCCGATACTGCCGGTGGGGCCGTAAATATGAATGCCGAAAGGACGGGTGTGCCCGATTTCAAACAGTCGCAATTCATTGGTGAAGTGGGCATGAAGTCGCAGATGTCGGTATGAGGCCGCTCTCAATCGTCCTTCCTTCACGCCACTGAAGTGAGTGTCGGGATGGATCAGGCCGGCCGTACCGGCAAGGCCAAGATTGGTCCAGATCCGGCACATGAAGGCGCGATAGAGGTCAGGCCGAGTCCCGGCCAGCAACGGATAGGCGATCCCGGAACCAATGGTCTCGACCGTGCCCGCGGTGGCCAACAATTCTCGCAGGTAGTAGGTTCGCGCTGCCCCTTCTGCCAACACCATGGCCTTCCGATCACGCCACTCGGTGGCGCTCGGCTTCTCCACGAGCTTGAACCACGGCTCCAATTCGGCCAGAACCGCGTCCTCCTGCCAGTCCGGTCGAACCCAGGGGGGATTGCCGACTTGGAGGTCGAAGCCGCCCTTGGTGAAGACCTGGGCGAACTGGAGCTCCCAGTGGAAGAAACCTTGCTGGTCGGTGATGTCCTCGACCACATCGAGCCAGGGGAAGCGCTCGGCGAGCTTGAACTCAGAGTCCATGCCCGTCCAGGCCGGGAGTTGGTTCTCGTATTCCTCCAGGTCGTCGAGCGACGCGAAGCTTTCCACCAGCGAGTTTTCCGGAACACCCGCCCGGCCGAGCAGGGCTTCGGCGAAGTCGAGCCAGTCGTCGAGGGTGGCCAGTGGGATCACCGGGCGGAGCGGCTCCAGAGCAGGCCGGGGCTTGCGGGCGGCGGGCTTGGCCGGGCCGCCGGCCTTGGTGGCCTTCGCGTCCATGGCGTAGGCGGCAAGGTCGAGCTGCTTGTCCCCCATGCTGAACAGCGAATCGGTGACGTAGACCTCCCCGAAGCCGATCGACTCGTCGGCAGGGGTGCTCTCGATTGCGGGCGCAGACGGGGACGCGGGCCGTACCGGGTCGGCTTCAGCGGCCTCGGCGGCGCGGCGGGCGTAGGCCTCGTCGGAGCCGTCGAGCAGCCCAGCCTTGTCCAGCGGCCAGAACCACAGCGCGCACCAGGCGTCCATGACCTTCTTGAGCCGCCAGTACGGCGTGCCCGGCGCGGTCAGGTCGCCGTACACCTTCTCCTTGGGCACGGCGTCGGCCGGCTGCTCGATCCAGTCGGCGCCCCAGACGTCGATCTTGCGGCTGATCTCCCGCTCGGAGATGGCAAGGCGCTGCTGGACCAGGTCCCACAGATATTCGGCCCGCTTCGACAGCGCCTGCAACCGCTGGAGCTGGGTGAACTTCTGGCCCTGCTTCTTCTTGTCGGAAACGCTCTTCTGGATCTGCTTGCGCCAGGCCTTGAGCCGGTTCGCCTGCTCGGGAGCAAGCTCCTTGGCCTCCTTGGCACCGGCGACCGCGCCCCAGCCCTCGGCGGGAAGCAGGAAGTGGTGCACCTTGCCCGAGGGCAACTCCCCCGCCGAGAACGGCAGGTCCTCGGGGGCCTCCTTCAGCCAGGTGCCCTTGGTGAGCGAGGCGGCGCCGTACACCCTGCGAGCCGCGCCGATGAGCGAGTTGCCGCGGCGCAGGTGGAGGCCGAACCAGGGGGCCTGGAGGCCGGGGTGCATGACGTTGAGCCAGAGCGAGACCTCGGCCAGCTCGATGGCGGTCTCGTTGAGGTCGACGCCGTAGGAGTTGTGCAGCGCGACGTACGCCTTGACCTTCTGCAGCTCCTCCTCGAACCGCTCCGGGTCGATCGAGACGCCGAGCTCCTGCTGGCGGCGCTTCAGATACTCGGCGGCGACCTGGTTGATGGCCTCGTTGAGGAACGCGCCGGAGCCCAGGGCGGGCTCACAGATCTTCCACTCCAGGATTTCCCTGGCAGGGGTGACCGTGTCGTCCTGGTCGAGGCGGTGCTGGAGCGCGAGCTGGACGGTTACCCGGGTCAGCGACTCGGGCGTGTAATAGGAGGCGCTGGTCTCCCGGTCGCGGCCGGCCAGGCGGTAGACGAACGCGCCCTGGCGATAGCGCTTGTACTCGTCGAGCCTGGTCCCGTCCTCGTCGACGGCGTGGACGAAGACCTCCGAAGGGTAGTCGTCCACCTTCGAGGCCGGGATCAGCCACGAGCCGTCCTTCGGGTCGCCTCCCTTGGCGACCTCGTAGAGTTCCTCGGCGGCGATGAACCCGGTGTAGGACATCAGGCCCTCGTACACCGCGCCGAGCTGGTTGATGCCGAGCTGGGCGTACGAGATGAACCCGCCGCGCTCCTTCTTGCGCCCCTTGGTGAGCATGAGCTTGCGCAGCACCTTGTAGAGCGTCTCGTTGCGCAGCCGGGTGTCGATGCCCGGCGCGTCCGGGTCGTCCTCGTCCAGGGAGATCGCGTCACGGCCGATGAGCTTGATCGCCTCGGGCTCGAACAGGTCGGAGCGGAGCGGCTCGAAGCGCAGGCCCTCCCCCTCCGAACCCTCGATCTCGGCGCCCATGCGCGGCCGGTGCCCCTGGTTGACCATACGGAACAGCAGGTCGAGCGACTCGTACAGGTGGAAGGAGTTGCGGGCCTCCTCCCCCGTCAGGTCGCGTACGACCAGATCGCCGAGGCGGGCCAGGCTGTAGCCCTTGACGTAGTCCTCGTCGTCGGTCGGCAGGATGCCCAGCTCAGGGCGGGCCTCGGCGTACAGCAGGAACAGGATCCGGTAGAGGTAGCGCAGCGACTCGCGGCCCAGCTCCTTCGCCAGGGCGGCGGGCTCCATGACGTCCTCGGGCCGCACGCCCTGGGCGCGGATGCGGGCGAGCACCTCGTTGGCGATGAGCTCGACCGACTCCTTCAGGCCGTCGCGCAGCTCCTTGGACACCCCGACGGCGTGGCTGCGCGACCGGTCGAGCAGCTCGGCGAGCGGTTCCGAGCCGCCCTCCTCGGGCGGGAGCAGGGAGTCGGCGCCGAACAGGGCGGCGATCGTGCCCAGCTCGGCCTCGTTGCCCCGGCCCAACGCGACGTCGAGGCTGACCGCGAGGTAGCGGCCCTCGCCCCAGACGGCGCGGTCGGCGAGCACGACCACGCCGCCGGCGAGGATGAGCACGTAACGCGGCGGCTCCTCGGAGGTCAGCAGCCAGGTGGCGAGCTTGGTGCCGGAGGTGATCTCCTCGATGTTGTCGAGCCGGACCGGAGCCAGCAGCCTCCCTGCCTGGTCGTCGTCGAGGGCGGCGTCCACATCGGCGGCCCAGCCGCACTCGATCGCAACGAGATGCCGGTCGGCGTAGGCGACCTCGACGGTGTGCTCCTTGCCCGCCCGCTCGACGGTCAGCTCGCGGAGGGCCGCGACGTAGCCGAGGGCGCGCAGCACGTCGCCGTGGAGCTCGCCCAGCTCCTTGCGCCACTCGGCGCGCTCGTCCGCCGTCAGCGTCTCGCCGTCGCGCAGCCGCGCGTCCAGCTCGGCGAAGTACGGCCGGCCGGCGAAGTAGGGCTTGGACAGCCCACGCAGCCCCTTGCGCGGAGTGGTGCGCCCGGCCTTCTCCTCCTCGCTCCAGCGGGCGAACAGACCGCCGGACTTCTTGAGGTCCTTGGGCAGCACCTCGGCCAGGTAGTGCGCCGAGAAGTAGTCGCCGCGGTTGACCAGCGAGTCGAAGCTCATCGGTGTCCGTCCTGGGGTCCGGTCTGGTGTCCGTCATGAGGCACGAGTACGGCGAGGACCCGCAGCAGCGGCTCCCCTGTGATCTTGAGAGAGTCGAGCAGGCGCTGCTGCCGCTCGACGGTCTCGCGGACGCGCTGCTCCTTGCGCCCCCGCTGGGAGGCGTGCACGCCGTCGAGGGTGAGCTGCTGCCACTCACCGAGCCGGTCGCGGTAGAGGTCGAGCGGCTCCACGACCTGCTTCTCGTACGCCGAGCGGCGCTCCTCCAGGTGCGCGCGGGCGGTGGCGACGGCCTGGGGCACCCGTTCCTGGAGCGGCCGGAGGTCGATCACCTGCCCGGTGTTGATCATCTTGGGCTCGACGCCGGCCGCGGCGAGGACGTCGGTCATCTTCCGGTCCAGCACTCCCACGGGGGTGACGGCCATCCACTCGACGACGGTCGGCTGCCCGAGGCGGTTGGAGTAGATGCCCTGGATGAGGAAGGTCGGCTCGTCGACCTGGGCGGTGACGACCGGCGCCTTCTGGCGGCCGAGCCGTACGAGGACCTTGTCGGTCACCCAGTCGACCATCGGGTGCAGGTCGGAGAGGTAGGCGATCTCCGGCCACATCGTCTTGGTCCTGCGTGCCTCGTCGAGCTTCCGCTGGGCCTCCTTGCGGTCGAAGGTGACCTTCATCCGCCTGCGGACGTCGTGGGTGCGCAGGTAGTCGGCGGGCAGCGCGGACAGGCGGTGGGCGAGGTCCGGCGGCGGCTCGAAGGCGAGCATCACGCCGTCGTCCTCCAGGTCCTTGAGCAGCCCGAGCGTGTCGACGGCCTCCTTCACGAACGCCTCGGAACCATCGAACAGCCGGGGCACGTCCGCGCG
Source organism: Microbispora sp. H11081 (assembly GCF_012999535.1). GTDB lineage: Bacteria > Actinomycetota > Actinomycetes > Streptosporangiales > Streptosporangiaceae > Microbispora. The sequence goes on along the minus strand of NZ_JABBWV010000001.1, from coordinate 1,098,554 downwards.
GAGCGGGTCGGCGTCCGTGACACCGCCGTCAATCGATCCGAACAGGTCGGCGAAGGGGTCATCGGCCTTGCGCTCGGTGAGGAACTGTTCCACGGTCTTGCCGGCCAGCAGGTCCTGGATGAGGCGGCGCTCCTCACTCTCGGCCCGATACTCGCCGGTCTCGGCTTCCGCCGTGCCGAGAGTGCGGTGCGCCGTCTCCTCCTTCTCCAGCAGCTTCTCGGCGACGGCCCGGTCGTCTTTGGCGCCCTCGACCTCGGAGGTGAGGATGAGCGCCCGGAACTGCGGCTGCCGCGTCTGGCCATACCGGTCGATGCGGCCGTTGCGCTGCTCGATCCGGATGAGGCTCCACGGCACGTCGTAGTGGACCAGGTGATGGCACTGCCGGTGGAGGTTGACGCCCTCGGAGGTCACGTCGGTGGTCACCAGCAGGCGGACCGGGGCGTCGGAGAGCCCGAACCGCTCGATGATCTCCTGCTGCTGCTGGTCGGACATGCCGTTGCCGAGCATCATCTCGACCTGGCCCTTGCCCGTCAGGCCGAGCCGCTTGGGCAGGACCTCGGCCAGCCACCTGACCGTCTCGACGCTCTCGGAGAAGACCACGGCCCGTGTCTCGCCGCCGTGCCGTACGCCGATCTCGTCGCGGAGCAGGCGGACGAGGGCGTCGAGCTTGGCCGAGTCGGCGTCGTTGATCCGCGTGGTCAGGTCCGCGAGTGTCTTCAGCGCGTCGATCTCCCGGGGCTCCTTGGCGTTCTTCAGCCGGTTGCCGACCGTCTTGGCCAGTGCCTTGTGCGAGGAGAGGAACGCCTTGAGCAGCGTGTAGGGGAAGAGCCGGTTCTTGCCGTCGACCACCGGGCCGCCGGCGCGCTGGTCCCCCGCGAGCCAGACCTGGGTGAGCTCCTCGAAGACCTTCTCCTCGGCGGGGGTGGCGGCGCAGCGCACCGGGACGGAGGGACCCCGCTCGGGCCACTTCGCGCCCATCTGGTCGCGCACCTCGGGGCTGATCTTCGTACGGCGGATGTAGAGGTGCTCGATGTCCTTGGCCGAGTAGCTGCGGTCGTCGGCGATCGCGGCGGGGTCGAGCATGCGGATCAGCTCGGCGAACGACTCGCTGTTGCCGTTGTGCGGGGTGGCGCTGGCCAGGAGCAACGCGTCCGTACGGCGGGCGAGCAGCCTGGCCAGCTTGTTGCGCAGGCTGGCCTCGCCGATCAGGTTGTGCGACTCGTCGATGACGACCGCGTCCCAGTCCATCTTCTCCAGGTGCTGGCCGTACTTGCCCTCGTTCTTGAGGGTGTCGATGGAGACGATGATGCGCTTGTAGTAGGTGAACGGGTTGCGGCCGGCGGGGATCTCCCGCTGGATGCGCTCGATGCCGACCGAGTCGAGGCGGATCAGCGGGATGGCGAACCGGGTCCACAACTCGTGCTGGAACTGCTCCAGCACCTGCTGCGGCGTGACGACGAGAATGCGCTCGCCCCGGCCGCGCCGGATGAGCTCGGCGAGGATGAGGCCGATCTCCAGAGTCTTGCCGAGACCTACCACGTCGGCGATGAGGATGCGCGGGCGCAGGCCCTTCAGCGCGAGCTCGGCCGGCCGCCGCTGGTACGGCAGCGGGTCGAGGAGGAACCGGTCGGCGAGCGCGAGGCCCTTCTCCGTCTGCGGGAGCGGCGTCCGGCGCAGGACGGCCTCGATGAACAGGCGGCTCTGCGCGAAGCGCGGGGTCATGTCCTGCTCCAGCACGGTCTCCTCCGGCTTGAGCAGGCTCACCGTGTCCAGATCGGTGAAGAAGACCGCGTCCTCGTCGCGGACGAACTCCGACGCGCCCACCGCCGTGATCTTGTATCTGGGCTGGTCTCCGGCGGTCGAGAGTTGCGCGCAGGTCCGGACGATCCACTCGGCGTCCCGGACCTCGATGCGGGCGCCGGGCGGGAAGGAGGTCTCGGTCACGGTTCTCCCTTTAGAAACGGGCGCCGGCAGCGTACGCGCCGCGGAGACGGTCGGCGAGCTTCGCGACCACGGAGCCGGGGACGACGACCTCGGACAGGTTACGGGGGCGAGGCCGGACGGACGGGGCAGGGGCCTTGGGATCGGTCTCCCGCTCGACGTAGGTGACTTCGGCGAGTCTGCGCACGGCCACCGGCAGCGTGCCTGCTTCTGCCGTCGCCAGGTCCTTCAGCCGCTCGTACGCCTCGGACACCGTGGGGCGGTCTTCAGGGTTGTGGGCGATCATCGCGGCGATGAGCGGCTCGAACTCCGCGGGAAGGCCGCTGAGGTCAGGCTGCACCTCGGCGCTGATGATGTTCATGAACAGCGCCGCGACCGTCTTGCCGTCGTACGGATAGTGCTTGGCCAGCGCAAACATCAGCGTCGCACCGAGAGAGTAGACGTCAGTGGCGGCGGTGACCTTCTTGGGGGTGTTGGCCTGCTCGGGCGACATGCAGGCGGGCGTGCCGAGCGTCGAGGTGGTCGTGGTCAGGTCGGTCGGGCCCTCGACGAGGGCGACCAGGCCCAGGTCGATGACCTTCGCTCCATCCTTGCCGAGCAGAATGTTGCCGGGCTTGAGGTCACGGTGAAGCAGGCCGGCCTCGTGGATGTCCCCCAGGGCAGACGCCAGCAGGACACCGAGCGTCGCCGCATGCTCGCCGCTCAGCGGGCCGTAGGTCTCGACGAACTCCTTCAGGCTCAGGCCGCGCACATACTCCACGGCGAGCCAGGGCGGTTCCTCGTCCTCGCCGGAGGCGTCGAACAGAGCGGCGACGTGCGGCCCCTGAACGGTGCGTAACGCGTCGATCTCCCGGGCGAACCGGGCGCGCGCCTCGGCATGGCCGAGCAGATCCTCCCTGATGATCTTTACAGCCACCTGCTCGTAGTCGTCGGTAATCCCGTAGAAGACCCGGCCCATTCCGCCGGAACCGAGCCGTCCGCGTAGCGTGATCCCGCCGATCCGCTGAGGGTCGGAGCGGTCCAGGGGGTCCATGCTTACCTGCCTCCACGGCGACGTAGGGGGGAACGCACCGCCCTCAAGATATGCGGGTCGGGCTTCTGAGATGCTCGTTCCGGTCTCAAGGAGATCACGCCTGACAATTTCGCCTGCGCCACGCAACAGTAGCCGGTTGACATCGCGGGATCTACAGGATCTACACTGTGAACCCAAGCAACAGCTCGATAGTCAGCATTGCTGTCGCCATGCTGACGCTTGGAATCCCCTACCGCCGGATTCATGAGCTTCAACCGTGCCTGCCCCAAAGCATTCAATTTGTACCCTCACATGGCGTTTCCTGTGAACTGATTTCACTGTTGTCAGTCGGCTTCTCTTGGGATATGGTCCGTTCGTCATCGACAAGCCCGGCACGCTCACCCGTCACCAAGAAGGACCGGTCATCCCTGCGCGGCCCATGCCCCAGCCGCTCTTGCTCGGACTCGACGGTCCTGATCGGCATTTCTCCGCGTACGGACTGTTCGCGCCCCACCAACGAAGAAGGGGGACACTGTGCGGCAACTCTGCATCGCGAAGGGCCCGCATGACCGACATCCGGCGCCAGTGGGCGAAGTCAGCGCCTTGGCCGCGTTCGAACACGTCGGCCTGATCGTGGCGGAGGCGGCAGCCCGTGTGACCCCGGACGATCTGATGGTGGTCCGGCACTATCCGCCACCGGTCCGCAGAAGGGTCCTGAGCTATGTCAAGCTCGGCGACGTACGCTCGATACCCCGGTCGGCGGCCATCGGTCTCACCCGCATCCTCCACGGAACTGACGGGAAGCTGCAGACCTCCCTCTCCTGCGCCCTGAGCACCCCCTTCCTTCCCGGCTTCGATAACCACGACGAGTTATCCGCGGACGAGTGCGCTCGCCTGCTCCACTCCGGTCAGGCCGCCGACGTTCTCTCCAACGCCCCCATGCTCGCCGCGACACTGACCAGTGCCAAGGGTCTTACCGAGAGCATGGTTGACCTCGTGCTCGCACACGTCTACTGGCACGATCTGCCGCTGTCCACGGTGGCGCTCGGGCTCCTCATGGGCTCCACTGAGCGGATGGGTGCCTCCGCTGCGCACGCGGTCCGCTCCGCCTGGCGGGAGCTCCGCACCGGTTATCCCACGCTCCCGGAGGAGCCGATCACATTCTCCGAGCTCCGGGAGGCCGCCCTATCCCTGTCGTCCAGTGGATCGCTCCAAGCGTCTTATACCGAGGAGTCTCATGTTGGAGAGGAAGAGATGACCTCGGTCCCCCGGGAACCCGTTGATGACGATCAGCGGCCCTCCAGATCGACCCTGCGTACGGAACTCGACCTTCTGCGCCGGACGCTTAAGGATGCGGCAACCGCCGCCGAGCGGGTACGGCAGGCGTTCGCGGACGCAGGACGGCCTTTTGACGAGGATGTCGAGGCGATCCTGCGGGGCGTCCGAGAGTTCGACGGGCTCCGGGGCAGCCTCGAGGTTGTTCGCGGCTCCGCACTCTCTGGCACGACCGCCGAGGCGCTCCAGCACGAAATCGTCCAGCTCGAGTCCGAGGACTACCGGCGCAGCAGGATCCTCGCGCTGGCCCACGTCAACGGCCCATCGAATCTCGAAGACCTTCTCCAGGAGGTCCGCGAGGCCGCCACAGCAGAGAGCCCAGTCCTGGAGATCCTGGCGGAACTCATCAGCCTGGCTGACGACCCCGACGCCCTTGACAGGATCGACGAGCTGCAGGAACGATTCCGCCAGGAGGCACCCCCCGGATGGCGCAAGCTGGGCGCGGCCGCGGTTCGAGGTTCGCTGACAGTTCCCGGTGATGTCGGCGTGCCCCTGCCCGCTCCACTGCACGACGGGATGCCTGCAGAGAATGACGGCGGCGCGACTATCCCGTCGGATGACGCATCTTTTGACGGCTCCACAGGCGGGGGCTCGGTGGATGAGAATCCGGCAGGAGAGGACGATGGGGGTGTCGCTCCTGGGACGGACGAGCCGCAGGCGCCCTCCTCACCATCCGCCGCGGATGCTCCACCCGTTCCGGCGGACGTGAGCCGGCACGCCGACCTGGACGAGCTCGCCGACCTGGACGCCTTCATCGAGAGTGCGGCGCAGCCGGTGAAGGACAAGCCGACGCGTCCGCTGAAGGCGCGTGCGGCCGTGTCGCAGGAACGCGTCCCGCCGTCGGACACAGAAGTGCATGAGGCGGGCGCGGACGACAGGTCCGAGTTGGAACCGGCCCGGCCGACCGGCTCCCTAGCGACCAGCGGCGCCGCGGAGCTCACCGGTGGAGTGGGCCTCACCGGCTCCGCCGCCGAGGCAGAGGCGGCCGCGCTCCGTGCTGGGCGCTTCGGGTTGGCGGCGTGGCTGCGTGAGGCTGCGGATAGACCCTCCGCGGAGGTGAGCGCGCGGCGGTGCGCCGCTATATCCGCCGAGACGAGCGAGTTCGCCGGGCGGCTGTCGGCCGCCTTCACGGAGTCCGCTGTGAACGTGACCGTGAAGGCCCTTGGCGACGACGTGCCCGGTCAGTTGCTGGCCTGGGCAGCGGCGCTGCGCAGCGGCCTGGTTCACCCGACCCCGGAGGCGACTCGCCTGCTGGACGAGCTGTCGCCGGCGCTGGCGCCGTACCCTGGTCTGACGGCGTACGGTGAGGCGTTCGGCCGGATGGCGAAGGCCGGGGCCTATCTGGTGTCCGGACTGTCGGGGCGGATGCACGACGCCTCGCAGGCGGACGGAAGCCGGGAGCAAGCCTCTGCCGCCGCAGCCAGGTTCCTGGACGAGGGCCCATCCCAGAAGATCAAGTACGCTCTGGCCACGGATGTCTGGAAGACCCTGATCCAGGATGACTCGTCGGGTCCGGGGAGGCTACTGGCGAGCGCGGCCCGCGACGACGCGTCCCTGGCACGCGAGGTCGAACAGGAACTCGACAAGCTCCGGACCGGAGAGGCGATCGACCGGCTGATCGACGAGACGGCCAAGGCCCGCGCTTCCCGCAGAGGGGCCGACCGCATTCACTCCGGCGCCAGGGCCAAACTGATCGAGAAAATCGACAAGTCTCTCGACCTCGTGGCGAACTGGGTGGCCGCGGTACGCGAGGTGGAGTCGCTGCAGACGGACGCGTCCGGCGTCTCCTGGGTCGTCCGGCACCTGGACGAACTTCGCGCGACCGTGCAGGGCTACCGGACGCAGGTCGAGGAGGAGATCGCTGCCTTGGCGATGTCCTCCGACCCGCTCGTCGCCGCGGCGGCGAGCGGTGTCTCACTGCTGGTGCATGACACCCTGGGCCTGCTGGACGGCGAGCCGCTCTCCCAGCCGGAGCCCTTGATCACACACCTCCTCAACGGCGACCTACTCCTCTCCCCCACGATCGACTTCGACGCCGACACCGTCGCGCCGCGGGCCCGGCCTACGCTGGAAGACCTGCTCCCCCTCTGCACCACCGGCGACCGTGACTGGCGGACGGCCTTCGAGGGACGCGCCGGGAACGGCGACCACCGGGGAACACGCGCCCTCCTCTCGGTCCTGGCTCAGCAGGACCACAAACTCCACACCGAGCTCCGCCAGCGTAGGGACAAGCTGGTCAACGAGGCCCGGCACGAGCGTGACGATCGCATCGACGAGCTTCAGGACCGCATCGCGGAGTGGCGCCGGGCGGGAGTGCTCCCTGAGGTGACCGCCACCCGCTTCTCCGCTCTGCTCCAGGCTCTCGGTAACACCGAGCGGGACGACTTCGACCTGATCACGCGCGAGCTGGACGCGTTGGAGCGGGAGGTCGCCCGCGTCCGCGACGAACAGATCACCGCGGAGCTGGCCGCACTGGCCGCCCTGAGCGCCGAGAACGCCGATGTCGCCGACGTCCGAGAACGCATCAGGACCTACATCGAGGACGGTGACCTGACCACCGCCCGTGAGTTCATGGCGCAGGCGAAAAGCGGCAAGCGGCTGCCCGAGATATCGGACACGGTCGACCACCTGAAGCGGTTCTTCCCCCACTTTCCGCAGGCCTTCGAAACCATGTCCGCTCGGCTGCCGGCCAGGCAGAAGGGTCAGGAAGGGGCGGAGTGGTTGCAACGGCTCAAGGACGCGCTCCGTACCGGCCAGGAGATCGACGAGCCTGAGCTGGGTCTCCTCCTACACCGCACCGGGCTGTCGATCTCTGGCATTCCTCGCACCCGGCGCGCCGTGGCGGGAGAGGGCCTGCGTCTGTGGCACGCCCTGTCCCAGGGGCCGAAGGGGGCGGGCAACCTTAGGTCCGCCGTTACCGCGGTTCTGCAGGTTATCGGCCTGGAGGGCGAGCAGGGAGCCTCTCGTGAAGAACGAGACCGGCTCTGGATCACGTTGGACAAGGTGCGCACGATCGTCGATCCGCAGCTGCCGGCCTTCGGTTCCCGGATGAGCCCGTCAGGTGACCGGCTCCAGCTCCTGCTGGTATGGCGACCGCCGGGACCGCAGCAGGTCATCGAGTGGCTGAAGGAGCAGCCGGCGGACCAGACGGTCCTCGTCCTCTACTTCGGTGTGCTCACCATGGAGCAGCGCCGGCAACTGGCCGCCGTGAGCCGCAGGCGTCCGACACCGATCGCGGCGTTCCTCGACGACGCCGCGATCAGTTACCTCGCCTGTCTGCCCGACGCGGACTGGAGCACGACGGTGAATCTGCTGGCCCCGTTCACCGCCACCAATCCGTACGCCCCCACGGGAGACGTGCCAGAGGAGATGTTCTACGGGCGCTTGGACCAGTGGCAGGAGGTGATTAGCCGGGCCGGATCTTCCTTCGTGTACGGCGGGCGGCAGCTCGGCAAGTCCGCCCTCCTGCGCAAGGCCGAGCGGTACATCCGCAAGACCGACCCGAACCGGTTGGTCATCTCCGAGGTCATCCAGAACATCGGCAAGGTCGAATCCGTCGCCGCGTTATGGCGGACGCTCGCCGACCGGCTCACGCAGGCCGAGGTTCTGCCGCAGCGATCGGCACCCCCTGCCGACCCGGAGGAGATCTGCCGGGGGGTGAAGGAGTGGGTTGAGGCCGATCCCGCGCGGCAACTGCTGATCCTGCTGGACGAAGCCGACGAGTTCCTCAACGCGGACGCGAGGGACGCCTCCTTCAGCAATGTCATCGCGCTGCGCAACCTGATGAACGAGACGGACGGCCGCGTCAAGGTCGTCTTCGCCGGCCTGCACCAGACTGCCCGGTTCGAGAGCCTGTCCAACCAGCCTCTCGCCCATCTGGGAACGCCCATCGCGGTCGGTCCGCTCGATCCGCAGGACGCCTACAATCTGCTGACCAAGCCCCTGGAGGCGCTCGGTTTCAGGTTCTCCCCCCGCCTGGGGGCGCGTGTCATCGCGGAGGCGAACAACGCTCCGGCCCTCATTCAGCTGTTCGCCGACGCCCTGCTGACCCGGTTGCGCCGGATTTCAGCGACGCACATGGCGCTGCCGTACGAAATCACGCGGGAGGACGTGGACGCGGTCTGGCGAGACAGCAAACTGGCGCGTGGCTTCCGCGACCGCTTCGAGTGGACCCTGAACCTGGACAAGCGATACAAGGTCATCGCCTACACCGTCGCGTTCCACGCGCTCGACGAGAGCGGGGTCGGCGAGCTGACAGCGAGCCAACTGCGGGCGGACTGCCAGGAGTGGTGGCCGCACGGATTCAAGGACTCGACCAGCGACGGATTCCGTGGGCTGCTGGAAGAGTGTGTCAACCTCGGTGTCCTCGCCGCCGACGGCGAACGCTACCGGCTGCGCACTCCGCACATCCTCAACCTGCTCGGCGGCGCCGACGAGGTGGAGGCCGTGCTCGGGCAGGCCGAGACGTTCGAGCGGCCCGAGGAGTTCGACGCACAGTCCTACCGCGACGCCTACAAGGAGCACGGCGAGCGGTCCCCCCTGACCGGTAGTCAGGTGACAAGGGTGCTCGGTCATCGCAACGTGCTGCACCTGATCGCCGGTTCACCGGCCTTGCAGATTGACCGGGTGGCCGCCGCCCTGGAGGAGACCGCCTCTCGGCACAAGCAGGCCCGAACACTGCGGGTCGGAGCGGACGGTCTCACTCTGGAAGGGGCGTTGCAGCGCGCCGAGCAGAGCTCCGGCCACGACATCGTGATCGTCGACCTGACGGGGCAGCAGCCCAGGAAGGCGGCCACCATCGCGCGGAGGGCGGCCAAGGCGATCTCCGCCCCGACCAAGGGGACACGATCCATCGCCCTGGTCGCGCCGCCCGAGCACGCCTCGGAATGGCTCTCGGCGGGTCGCGGGGCCGAGCCGGAAGACGACAGCCTCGGCGGCCTGACCGGCGTCGCAGAGTTGATTGAACTCCAGCGCTTCAACCATGCCGCTGTCCGGCAGTGGATGCACGAGGTCGGACTCGGCTTCCAGGACAGGTCGAGCCAGGACGCACTGCTGCGCACCACCGGTGGCTGGCCGCTGCTGATCAGCAAGGTGGTCCAGACGCTCACCGTCGGCGACCCTGACCCCGAACACGCTCTGGAGCGCTGCCGGAGACACCTGGAGGAGGTCCCGGAGGAGTTCGTCCGGTCGACCGGTGTGCTCTCCGGCTCGGCGCTCAGCTCCGCATGGCAGACGCTGGTGGAGATCCTCGACACGGCGGAGAGCCCCGAGACGCTCTCCGACCTCCTTGCTTCGATCGGGAGCGACGGGGACGACCACCCTCTGTCGGAGGCCAATCTCCAGGAGGAGGGCTTTATCTCGACGGCGGACCTGGTGGAGGTGCTCCGGATTCTCGGTGCGCTGGTCCCTCAGGACGACGGGACGCTGAGGCCGGAGCCCGTTCTTCTGAAGGCCACCCAGCGAATGGGGCTGTCCCGATGACGGACCTTCTCCTGCCGATCCTCCACGCGGCGGCGGAGGTGATGCTTTCCCGGCCGGCTCTGGCCGGGAGAGAATACGACGCGGGATGTTTCGCCACCGAACATCGCGAGGTGATCATCGATGCACTCGTCCGGGTTCCGGCTCTGCGTGCGAGACTCCGGCGTGACCTGCTGATCGACCGCGACCAGCCGAATCTGCGGGCGGTCGCCACCCTGCTCCTGTCTCCTGACAGCGACATCGTCCGCGCTGGCCTGCGCCTCGCTGAGCAGTTGTCCAGGCAGGAGGACGCTCGCCGCACTCTACGCAAACGCCACCAGGAGAAGATTGATGATCTTCGTGGCAGACTTGAGGTGGCCAGAGGGAGGCACGAGCACGCCGACAAAGCCCTTCAAAATACCAAGGGCGCGCTCGCCGACGCGGAAAAGCGCGCGGAGGAGCTGGACACCCAGGTAGCGGCCTTGCAGCGGCGACTGCACGACCACCGAATCCTGGCGTCCACCCTGTTGGCGGTCCTCCAGCAGACTCCCGACACAGTCGACGGGGGACCGGAGACCCGGGACCCACGCAACCTCCGCGCCGAACCAAAGGCGCGGTCAGAGCCTCCGCTTGTTCTCGCGGCCCAGACAGCTGGTATCGCGCCGGAGGCTCTCGCAGCGGCGCTTCAGGCGATTGTTACGCCTCCACAGCCAGTGCCGGCGCCTCCTCGGGTGACCGTCAGCGGAGAACGTCACCTTCGCGTTCAACCGCTGGGGGGCGCTGACGAGATCGGCGGTTCCTGCGTACTTGTCGAGGCAGGTACGACCCGCCTGCTGATCGACGCCGGACTACGGCCCGGCGATCCGGCGCTTCCGCCGCGCGACATCGACCAGGCTCTTACAGGGCCGGTTCATGCCGTCGTGGTCACGCACGCCCACACCGACCACTGCGGTTACGTCCCCGCCCTGGTCGAACGCCTTCCAAATCTGCGGATCATGGCCACTCCGGAGACGACCGAGTTGATGCCCCGAATGTGGGCCGACTCGACCAAGCTCATGAGCGAGCGGGAGCGGCTCCACCGCCGATGGGGCGCGGACAGCGAAGTCCTGTACCGGCGCGATGCGGTCGAGGCGGCCGTACAACGATGTGAGGAAGTCCCTTTTGGCACCGTAGTCAGGATTGGCGACCTCACTGTGGAGCTGTTCCCGGCTGGCCACATTCTCGGTGCTGCGGGAGTCGTCGTGCAGGCCGGTGGCGAACGTGTTGTCATCACCGGTGATATCTCCGGCTTTCGTCAAGAGACCGTGGACGGTTACTCCGTCCCGGACTCGGCACGCGAGGCGGATCTCCTCGTCATGGAGTCCACCTGCTGCGCGGAGGACCACGACTCCCGGGAGACCCGCGTCAGGGACTTGGTCCGGGCCATTGAGGAGGTGTACACGACCGGCGGGCGTGTGCTCATCCCGGCCTTCGCACTGGGGCGGGCGCAGGAACTTGCCATGATCATGCGCAAGCACCTTCCGCACGTACCCGTGCTGCTCGACGGGATGGCAGCCGATGTAACGTCGTCGTTCGAGCGCATCACAGCCGACCGGCCGTCTCCTCTGTGCATCTTCGGCGACGGCGTGGCCCGCGCGCAGCGTCCCGGTGACCTGGACCTGTTCACTTCTGGCGTCGTGATTACGACGTCCGGCATGCTTACCGGGGGTCCCGCCGTCCAGTGGGCTGCCCGGATACTGCCAGAGCCCCGCAGCGCGCTGTTCCTCTCCGGTTACCAGGACGAGGAGTCTGCTGGCGCCAGACTGCTCAGACTCGTCGAGGAGCAGGCATCACACCTGTCCGTCAACGATCATGGTGCGGTGAAGGAAATCCCACTGCGCGCCCGCGTTGAGATGATGCGCTTGTCCGCCCACGCCGACAGACGAGGACTCCTCGACATCGCCAACGAGGTGGGAGCCCACGAGGTGATGCTTGTTCACGGCCTACGCCACCGCCAGCGGGAATTCGCCAAGGTTCTGGAGGTCCGGGGCCACAACCCCGTGACAACCGGGCGGTGGGGTGACGACTGAGGGCACCGACTAGCTAGGCGAGTTTCCCTGGCTTTCTTCGTGCGGGAGACCCGGTGAGCGTGGGCCCGTTCATCGAGGCGGAGAAGCAGGGCGGTCACAACGTCAAAGGGGCGTGTGAACTGCTGGAAGTCTCCCGCGCCGGCTTCTACGCCCGACGCAACCCACACCCGGCCCCGCGCTGTCCGCGACAAACAGTTGAGCGAACGCATCGGCGGCGTCCACCGTGAATCGCGTGGAACCTAGCGGCTCGGAGTCCGGTTGTCGGTCGGGCGTCTGGGTCAGTGCTGGGACAACCCGCTGGCCGAGTCGTTCTTCGCCACGCTCAAGGGCGAACTGCTGGACGAACACCGCTGGCCCCCCCCCCCCCCCGCGCCGCCGTCCGCAGCGCGATCTTCGAATTCATCGAAAGCTGGTACAACCTCCGCCGCCTCCACAGCAGCCTCGGCTACGTTAGCCCCGCCGCCTACGAAGAAACTGCCGCAGCCTGACTACCACACCAACGGTGTCCGTCAAAGCGGAACAAGCTCAGCGACCTATCCCAAAGGCGGGCTGAGCTCGCCTGTGCTGAAACCTCTGACGATGGCGGCGGCAGCGGCGCGGCCGGCAATTTCGAGGTTCCGGAGCTCTTCTTCGAACTCGAAGACCTTCCGGAATGCCTCGCCGTACCGTCGCTGCTCCTCGATGCACATGCGCGGAACCAGCACCCGGCGCGGGTCGAATCGGCTGATGCTGGACTGGGAACCGCCGCCCGACGCTCCTGATGCCGCCTTCAGGAAGCCCGCGAGGAAGTACGCGTCGACCCGTTGCAGGTCGGGACGCAGGAGGGTCAGCCGCGGGCCGAGCACGATCCCCTTCTCCGTGACGACTCTCACCGCGAGCTCGCCTGCCCTGGCGGACACGACGACGTCACCCGGTTCTGTGACGATGCGGTCGTCCGGCTGGGTGCGAGACTGCGGTGTGTTTCCCGAGAACAGGTCCTGGTCGGTGATGACGGGGTCGCCCGATCCGGATATGTCGAACCGTCCTGAACTGAACACTTTGATCGCCCCGGCCCGCTCAACCTCGGCGAGATCGACCGAGGGCATCGTCTTGGCCGGAGCGGGAACGGCTTCGGGGACCATCGTGGCCAACCGCTCCAGGCGTTGGAGCAACTGCTCGCGGACCGCCGGGAACTGCTGCGCCGACGCCTGATCTTCCATGATCACGTGCCGGCCGGGGGTGAGGTCGACGTTCTCGTCCATCAACTCGATGATGGGGACGGCACACACCGGCCCCGCGTGTTCCGCCCGTTGCCCGGGGGCGGAACGGAACTCCTGCCAGCGGTCGGCGATCTCGCCGAAGGTCTCCGGCTCGGCCTCGGCCATGAGAACGTGGGATGGCACCGGGTCGCCGTCGGCCGGCTTGCGGAGAACCCACAGGTGCAGGGGAAGGCCCGTTCCCACGCCCATCCTCGACGGCAGGCCGATGACCGCCTGCACTGTCCCCTGCCGGAGGAGATTGCTCCTGATCCGCCGGCCGGACCGGCGGTTGGCCGCCACGGCGGGCATCAGCATGACGGCGATGCCGCCAGGTCTCAGGTGTGCCAGGGCATGTTGCACCCAGGCGAGCTCCGATTCGGTCTTGGGCGGCAGCCCGTACACCCATCGGGGGTCACTGACCAGATCGTCGTATCCCCAGTTGCGCTCGTTGAACGGCGGGTGGCACAGCACGGCGTCCACGGTGAGATCGGGCCAGGAGTCACGGCGCAGGGAGTCGCCGGTCTCGACCGATCCATCGATGCCCACCAGGGCCAGCCGCGTCCGGGCGAGGCGTGCGACGGTGTCGTCCGTCTCCTGACCGTACGCGTGGTCCAGATGGCGGAGCGTGGTGAGCAGCGTCCCTAGACCGCACGCCGGGTCGAGGACGGATCGGACCTCTGGGCCGGCCAGTCTCGCCATGAACTCCGCGATCTCCGGCGGCGTCTCGAACAGGCGGCGGGAATGAACGTCGGCGTAGCGGTCGAGAAGGAACCGGGCCGCTTCGGCACTCCCCTGTTCCTCGGCGAGTTCCTGCAGCAGCCGCCAGGCGGGAGCGGCGACGAGACGGCGTTTCCCCTGGCCCAGCAGGAGTTCCGTGGCCTCGGCGACCACCGCTCCCAGGTGCAGGTCGTCGGCGGCGTTCCTGATCTGCTGCCAGGCGCGTTCCCTGAGCGGCACCTCCTCGACCTTGCCCTGGTGGAGAAGCCACTCCTCCACCGCCTTCAGCGAGAAGGTGGGGCTGGTCGCGGTGCCGCCGACCGGCGTAGGGAAGTCCTCGTATCGCCTCCGCCAGTTGCTCACAGCCGCGCGGCCGACGCCGACCATTCTGGCGATATCGGCCGCGGTGACGGTCGCTTCGTTCCCCGCCATCATCGGCCTCCTCTATCGTCCCCGGCTTGCTGGGCTCGCCCGGGTTAACGTGTACGCCGTTCACAGTTTAGCCGCATGCTCGTAACCCCGGAGGTCCGCCGAAGCGATGATCTCCTTGTAGCCCTTCTCGTCTTCCGGATGTGCGCTCAGCACGTAGAAGGCGACCTTCGACTGCGGCAAATACCAGATCATCATCGTGTACCCGAGGTTGACCTCGCAGGCGACCTGCCACTGCCGGTAGTACGCCTTCCTGCCGTCACGCATCTTCGCCAGCCCGGAGCGGACGAGCCGTGAGGCGTAGGGATCGATGCCGTAGTACAGCCCCGCCTCTCCCTCGTCCTCCGAGATCGATCCATACGGATCGCGGAGCACGCCTCCTCCCGTCAGGCAGGGCACGTGCTGCCCCCACATGAAGCCGAATTCGTCGTCCTCGATGCCGTAGCCCGGCCAGTCGTCCTTCGTCGACGTGAGCTCGATCGCCATGGAATCGGGGCGGCAGAAGAAGTCCCAGGGACCGTCGGCTCCCCCTGACCGGGGAGACTCCACGCAGGCCCGGTCGTCGCCGTCGGTGGTGATCCGCCAGCCCTTGGGAAGCGTCATCGAGACGCCCTTGAAGGACACTCTCCTGCGCGCGGATTCGGGCCTCTTCTTCGGGCTCTCCGTCGGCGTCGGGGTGACCCTGGCCAACGTGACGGGGCCCGGTGTGACGGGGACCGGCGCCTGGGAAGCAGGCGCTGTCCGCGCAACGACAGGGGCGGGACGCTCCGAGGCGGACGTGGCGATGATGGCGGTCACAGCGATCAGGGTGACCGCGGCCGCCGTCGCGACATAGGCGTGGATCCAGGACGCTCCGGATCGCCGGCCGACGACCGTCACCGGTGTGCCGTCGGCTCCGTGAACAGGCGCAGGACCGCCCGATGCGGCAGCGGACTCGACCGTCGCCGGGTCCGTCACCGACTCCTCTGACCGCAGGAGTCCGGCCGGCGTATCGGGAACGGCGCGAACCTCGGGCCAGCCGGGCGTCTCGTGCGGCGAGAGCACCCAGGTCCGCTGGATGAACGAGGTGACGTCTCCAGGCTCCGTCTCAGGCTCCGTCTCAGGCTCCGTCTCAGGCTCCGTCTCAGGCTCCGTCTCGGGCTCCGCGCTCTGCCAGATCCCGGTCACCGCCGCGAGGACGTCGGCAGCGGCGGGCCGCTCCGCGGGGTCCTTGGCCAGTGCCCGGCCCACGATGCCGCGCAGTCCCTCCGGCACCGCCCGGAGGTCCGGGGTCTGCTCACGCACCCGGTAAGCCAGCACCTCGGGACGGCCTGTGCCGTACGGCGGCTCACCCGTGGTCGCGTACAGCACCACCAGGCCCCAGCCGTAGACGTCGGCCGGGGTGCCCGCCTGGCCGTCGCCGTACTCCTCGGGGCTGATCCACCCGGGCGAGCCGATCAGTGTGCCGGTGTGCGTCATCGAGGTGGAGTCGAGGACCTTGGCGATGCCGAAGTCGATGAGCCGGGGCCCCTGCGGCGACAGGATCACGTTCGGCGGCTTGAGGTCGCGGTGCACGACCCCGGCGGCGTGCATGGAGACGAGCGCCTCCGCCACCCCGGCGGCCAGGCCGTACAGGCCGTCGCCCGTCAGCGGCCCCTCGGCCTGCACGTGCTGTTCCAGCGTTGGCCCGGGGATGAACTCCGTGGCCAGCCACGGGCGCTCGGTCCCCGGATCGGAGTCGATCACGCGGGCGAGGCAGACTCCCTCGACTCCGGCCAGTACGGAGGTCTCTCTGCTGAACCGGCGGCGGAACTCGAGGTCGACCGACAGCGCCTCATGCACGAGCTTGACCGCGACGCGCCGGCCAGAGCCGTCCACGGCCGCGTAGACGACCCCCATGCCTCCCGCGCCGAGACGGCCTACCACCAGGTATGGGCCGATCCGGTGTGGATCGCCCGTCAACAGCGCCTGCACGCACCCCTCCGTGCTGATGTCACGAGGCGCGGCCAGTTCGAGCGGAATCACCGCTCTGTGCGCCCCGAGGAACATGCCACATGCGCGAATTCAGATGCAACCCTGTATCAACTTGTGTGCTGGGTTCACAGTGTGCTCTACTTGCGGCAGTCCTCGTTCACACCCCCGCCGCGAATTTCCGGCCGGCGACGACGAAGAAGGCCTCCCATGCACTCGACCCCCCAGCAGCCGCCGCACGGCTACCCGCCGCCCTACCCCCAGACCGTCGTTGTCCAGAAGAAGGGCGGCGGCTGCCTGAAAGCCCTGCTGGTCGGCGCCGCCGTGCTCATGGGCCTGATCATCCTCGGCACGGTTCTCAAGGGCGGCGGACAGGACACCCGCGTGAGCCTGACCGAGAAACCCGAGCACACCACCCAGACCGCCAAGCCCAGGAAGCCTCAGGCTCCCGGTCTGGGAGACGTGGTCAAGGACGGCAAGTTCGCGTTCAAGGTCACCAAGATCGAGAAGGGACTGTCCCAGGTCGGCGAGGGCTTCACGGTCTCCAAGGCCCAGGGCCAGTACGTCCTGATCCATCTGACCGTGAAGAACATCGGCGACGAGGCGCAGATGTTCAGCGACTCGGCCCAGAAGCTCATCGACGCCAGGGACCGCACGTTCGACGCAGATTCCGGCGCCGCCGCGCTCGGGCTCAAGAACTCCAACGCGTTCCTCAACACCATCAACCCCGGGAACGCGGTCAACGGCATCCTGCTGTTCGACGTTCCCGAAGACGTCAAGCTCAAGGCGGTCGAACTACACGACTCGATCTTCTCCGACGGCGTGGCCGTCTCCCTGGTCCGGTGAGGCATGGGCTACTACTCCAGCGTCATGGGCTGCATGCTCGGCGGCGCCATCGGAGACGCGTTGGGCAATCCCGTCGAGTTCATGTCCCTGGAGCGGATCCGCACCGCTCACGGTCCTGAGGGGCTGTGCGACATGGTCTCGACCGAGGTCACCGACGACACGCAGATGACCCTGTTCACCGCGGATGGGCTGATCCGCGCGCGCCTTCACCGCATGGACCCCGTCGAGGCCGTCCGGAACGCCTATCTCCGCTGGCTCGACACCCAGCAGTTCCCCGAACCGCCGCCGGCGGACGACATCACGCGCAACGGGTGGCTCAGGCGAGAGGGCTGGCTGTACGCGAGACGGGCCCCCGGCATGGCCTGCCTGTCAGGCCTGTACGCCGCCGAGCGGCACGTGAACGTCCCCGCCCCTGGCGCCATCGGTGAGATCAACCCGCTCTCCAAGGGCTGCGGGTCCGTGATGCGTTCCGCGCCTTTCGGACTGTCGGTGTTCGACCCGTTCGAGACGGCGGCCCGCTGCTCCTACCTCACCCACGGGCACCCCACGGCCTCGCTGTCCGCCGGCGCGTTCGCCGCGATCATCCACGACCTGGTCAGCGGCGACTCCCTGGAGCAGGCCGTACGACAGGCACTCCACCGCCTCACCGGCTACCCCGCACATGAGGAGACCGTCAGCGCGCTGCGCGCCGCCGCCCACCTGGCCGCCGGGACGGAGCCGACCGCCGAAGCGGTCGAATCCCTCGGAGCCGGATGGGTCGCGGAGGAGGCTCTCGCGATCGCCGTCTACTGCGCGCTGGCCGAACCCGACCCGAGAAAGGCCCTCCTCCTGGCGGTCAACCACTCCGGCGACTCCGACTCCACCGGCGCCATCTGCGGCAACATCCTCGGCGCCCAGCACGGGTTCAGATTCCTGCCCGCCGAATGGCTCGACACGGTGGAAGGCCGCCAGACCATCGTGAAGATCACCTACGACCTTCTGGCAGAACCCACCTCACACAGCTACTGGACCGACCGCTACCCCCTCTGAGGAGAACGCCCGTGTTCCGCCGCATGCTCGCCGTAATGGCCCTGACCGCCGCCGCCCTCACCACGCCGGCCTCCGCCCACGCCGACACCACCTACCGCGGGGAAGGTGACGACGTCGTCCGCATCCACGCCACCAAGAAGCCCGGCCTCATCCGCTTCACCCACAACGGCGCGTCCAACTTCATCGTCCACACGGTCGACCCCCGCGGAAGGACCGCGGAGTACCTGGTCAACGAGATCGGGCCCTACAAGGGGACAGTGCTCTACAACGACTACGGCGCTAAGGGCACGAGCGGACTGGAGATCAAGGCCGACGGCTCCTGGACCGCGACGTTCCTGCCCCTGAGCAAGGCACGCTGCTGGTGCTCGGCGACGATCCGCGGCGCCGGCGACCAGGTCCTCAAGCTCTCCCCCACCCGCGGCCTGCGCACGGTCCGCGCCGCGCACAGCGGTGAGTCCAACTTCATCGTCCACGCCCACACCCGCGTCGGCTCCTACGGCGACCTGCTCTTCAACAAGATCGGCAGGTACAAGGGCAAGGCCCTCCTGCCCGTCGGCACCCGGCTCGTCACCGTCCACGCCGACGGCGCATGGACTCTCACCCGGAACTGACGACCCGGATTAGCCTTAGCCCCATTGGTCGCATAGGCATTTCTAACCATTTGCACGACCAATAGTTGACACTTGCACCACAAAATCGGGAAGATCGCGCCGATTTCCTTGTGCCTGGACCGGTCCATCCGGAATTCCATTGACGCTCAACCCAATTTGACGAGAGGACGTCGGTCATCCGTGACGGACCACGAGCTTGCCGCCGAACTTCGCGCGCTCTCCGAGCACCCGAGCCTGAGGCCCCGCGCCGAGCAGCTTCGTGAGCTGGCAGAGGCCGTCGTCACGCCTGCTCAGGCCGACCGATGGTGCGAGGTGAACCTGTTCGCCGCGTTCCCTCCCGGAGAGTCGGTCCGGTCACTCGCATCTGGCGCGGGTATGCGGCACAGGGCGCTCAAGCTCATGGACGTAGTGCAGCCTGTACTCGTCTTCCTCCCCATCGTCACCACCTGGTTCGGGCTCAAGATGGCCACGACAGCGTACGGCGAGACCCTGGCGGCTGGAGGCATCGAGACGGCGCGCCGGCCGTTCCTGGAGATGTGGCAGCAGGGCTTCGATGGGAGGCTTTCGAACTGGCTGCGCTTCGACAGCGTCGCCTTCATGACCCTGGGGGTGATCGGCGTGCTCATCGTCGTCACTCTCGGCGAGCGACTCCTGCGCCGCTCGATCGAGCAGGAGGCCGAGGAAGAGGCTCTCGCCCTTCGCTCACGCCTGCTGGCCGCGCTGACCCGGGCGACCCTGCTGCTCGGCCAGGTGAAGCTGGCCTCGCCGGCCCGGTTCCAGGCCGAGCTGACCAAGAGCGCGAGCGAGCTGAACAAGGTCGGCAGGACCATGAGCAAGGTTCACACCCAGGTGGTGGAGGAACTCGAGAAGGCGCTGGAGGCCACCGGCCAGGCCACGGAAGCGCTGACGGCGGGCGTCACCGAGGTGCGGGACTCGATCGCGACCCTCGACAAGCACATGGCCGCGGTCTCCTCCGCCGCGGAGACATTGCTGCACTCGGTCGAGCGCACCGCCTACGCGATCGACTCGGTCGGCGAGAAGACAGACGTGGCGGTGAACCGCGTCGGCGACCGGCTCAGCACCGTCATCCTCGATTCGACCAGCGGCGTACGGAAGTCCGTCGACGAGCTGGCGACGCTGACCGAGCAGGCCGTACGCGAAATGACGTCGTCCACAGGACAGGTCGTCCGGGATCTGACGACATCCGCGGGGCAGGTCGTGAAGGATCTCGCGGCCTCGACAGGCCTGGTAGTGCGAGATCTGGGAGATTCGACCGGCCAGGCCGTGCGGGACCTGGCGGACTCGACCGGCCAGGTCG
Organism: Microbispora sp. H11081; assembly: GCF_012999535.1. Lineage (GTDB taxonomy): Bacteria > Actinomycetota > Actinomycetes > Streptosporangiales > Streptosporangiaceae > Microbispora. The sequence continues at coordinate 1,078,602 of NZ_JABBWV010000001.1, read as the reverse complement.
TCCGCGACCTCGCGAGCTCGACCGAGCAGGCCGTACGCGACACGGCGGTGAGCCTTGACGCGCGGGTCGGCGAACTGGTGAGCGCGACGGCCGGTATCGGTTCCGCCCTGGGCCGGATGGAGACCGCCGCCACCGAGAGCGGTGACCGGATCAGCCATGCCCTCACCAGCGGCAGCGGCACCCTCGCCGCCGTACTCGGCGGCGCCGGAGCCGACATCAGAGAGGCGCTCGACGACTGGGCCGGGACCGCGAGCGCGCATGCCGTCAGGATCGAGATGGTCTCGGACACCGCCGGTCGCACCGTACGCCTGCTGGAGGAGACGCGCGACGCCCTGGACCGGCTGCCCGCGGATCTGGCTCGGTCTCTTCAGGAGGTTCCGGCAGCCGTCCGTGAGGTCACCGGCCCCGAGATCGCCGCGCTGCAGGGCGCCATCGCCCGGCTGGACGAGGCGGTACGACAGGCCGCCGCGGCCGTCACCGCGGGCCTCGCCGCCGGTGCCGGGGAATCCTCCGGCGCCGACACCCCGGCCGTCCCTGCCCCCACCTCGGTCCCTGCCGGACCCACGAATGATCCGCATGGCCCGATCTCCCTCAATGCGGGCGACACCTCGGGCTTCGCTGAGAAAAGCGGCGAGGGGATCGAGGGATGGCGCCCGTGATCAACCATCGCGGTTCGGCTCCATCGTTGCTCCTCGCAGGCTGGCTGTTCGCCGACCTTCTGCTGGGGCTCACGATCATCATGCTGGGCGCACAGGCGCCGCCACCCATCCCGGCCAAGCCCCTTGCGGGTAAGGGAACCGCGTCGCCTTCGCCGAGCCCGTCCCCATCGCCCTGCGTCACCCGTGCCGCCGGAGTGGCCGCCAAGCCCACCAAGATCTCCTTCCGGGTGAATTCCGGCGCCTCGGATGCCGAACTGCTCGGCACGGTGAGGCGAGAGCTGCTCAAACACAGGAAGCGCCTGGCCGGACGGCATGCCGGGATGGTGCTGACTTTCGGCGCCAATGGAGGCGCGGGGGAAGGCGTGCACCTGGCTACGCGAGTCAACGCGGCCGCAGGCAAGGCGTTCCCCGGCATCTTCCAGACCGCGGCCACCCGTAACTTCCATGACCTCGCCGCCCCGAGCGGGTCGATCTCCATGGAGATCTATTTCGTCTCCGGCGGCTGCTCCCCCACCACTGAGAGCTGAGGACCACCTGATGAGCGAACAGGTACTCCCCTTCTACCTGGTCTGCGACGAGTCGTACTCCATGCAGGGACCGCCACTCGATGCCATCAACCAGGAACTTCCCCTGATCTACCAGGAGATCGCCAGCAACCCGGTCGTGGCGGACCGGGCCAGGCTCGGCATCATCGGGTTCAGCAGCACCGCCGAGGTGCTGCTCCCGCTGGCCGACCTCAACGACGTGCACTCCATCCCCCAGCTGTCCCCGCGCGGCGCGACCAGCTACGGCGCCGCGTTCTCCCTGCTCAAGCGCACCATCGAGCAGGACATCGCGGGCCTGAAGCTGGCCGGGCACGCGCCGTACCGGCCCACGGTGTTCTTCCTCACCGACGGGCTCCCGACGGACGACTGGCACTTGGAGCACAAGGACCTGGTCAGCCGCGATTTTCGGGCTCATCCGACCATCCTGGCGTTCGGCTTCGGCGACGTGGATCCGGCGACTCTGCAACAGGTGGCCACGTTCCGGGCGTTCATCGCCAACGGCGACATGTCGCCGACACAGGCTCTCCGCGAGTTCGCCCGGCAGCTGCTCAACTCCGTCGTCCAGTCGGCCGTCGCGTCGTCCTCCAATCCCTCGGGCACGGCCCAGCTCATCATCCCCGACCAGGTGCCGGGCTACACGGTCCTCGCCCCCGACCCGCTCTGATCGCGAACCGCAGCCGGAAGAGGAACCGCACATGGAACAGGTCCAGGAGTACGAGACGGCGGCGGCGGAGACGGTGCCCGGGTTTCCACAGCCGCTCGTCATCGGCCGTGAGCCGCGAGTGATCTCACAGCCGGGTCCGCTGCCGGCCGTACGGCGGCCGGATACCGAAATCGACGGTGCCGCGCTGCCCGGGCTGGAGGTGCGCGCCGCATCCATCCGAGGGGACGCGCACCGTTACTACGGCACCGTACGTCAAGACGCGATGGGGCTCTGGCACGACGGCGACCGCACACTGCTGGCCTGCGTGGCGGACGGACTCGGCAGCAAGGAGGGCTCGCATGTCGGAGCGGCCACGGCCTGCGAGGTCGCGCAGGCTTATCTTTCCACGCTGCTGATCGCCCCTGACCACGTGACGGACGTCCGGGAGTTCGTGGACGGCATCGCCGGCGAGATCCGCAACCGGGCGGATGAACTCGGGATGCCACCGGACGAGCTGTCCACGACGTTCCTCGCCGCCAGTCTCCAGGAGGCGCCCGAGGCGCCCGTGCATCGCGCCGTGCTGGTCCGGGTCGGCGACTGCATGGCGTGGCACCTGCATCGGGGCGTATGGACATCGTGCTTCGGCGAGGATGATGCCGACACGGGGGTCTCGACCTCGGCGACCCACGCGCTGCCCCGCGATATCGAGCATGTGGAAGTCAGTTATGCCGACTTGTACCCAGGCGACATGCTGCTGCTGTGCACCGACGGACTGGGCAAGCCGATGCGGGGGCCGCAGGTGAGCTCCCGGTTGGCGAGCTGGTGGAGCCGGCCGCCGTCCCTGCCCGAGTTCTTCTGGCAGATGAGCTTCCGGGCGAAAACGCACGACGACGACCGGACCGCCGTGTGCATCTGGAGGGTCTGAATGGCCTTCACGCCCCATCCGCTCGACCGGCACCGTGCCACGCTGCCCCTTGAACCCGTCCCCCTCGACAAGGGCGGCCAGGGGGTGGTCACCCGTGTGCTCGGACCGGAGAACCTCGTCTACAAGGAGTACATGCCGCAGGCCGGCCAGGTGAACGGCGCGGCTCTCGCGGAACTCGTCGAGTTCGGGCATCGGCAGACGGCCGTGGAAGTGCGCGCCCTGCTGGACCAGTGCGCCTGGCCCGTCGCGAGGGTGGTGAACGGAGGCCAGGTGACCGGCTTCCTCATGCCGCACGTGCCCAAGGACTTCTACAGCACGATCGGCGGCAAGCCCAAGCTGGTCGAGCTGCAGTATCTGCTGTACGAACCGAACTGGGCGTGGCAGGACCTGCACCAGCCGGACATCGACGGCCGCCTCGAGATCGCGACGCTGGCCGCCAAGCTGATCGACCTGCTGCACACTCATGGGTGGATCGTCGGGGACCTTTCCTTCCGGAACCTCCTGTGGCGCCCAGGCCGGCCGTACAAGGTCTTCATGCTCGACTGCGACGGCCTGCGCCGGCACGGAGCGGAACCGGTGCTACGGCAGGCGCACACGCCGGACTGGAATGATCCCCACCAGCCCTCCAGCGGGCCGGAACTGGACACCGACCGCTACAAGCTCGCGCTGCTGATCGGCCGGGTGCTCTCGCGGACCCCGTCCGTGCGGCCCGGTGACGAGCCGGCGCTGCTTCCCGGCCTGCCGGACCATGTGGTCACCGCGGTCAGGGAGCTCTTCACCCGCGCGCAGGGCCCGCGTGGCACCCGTCCGATCGCGGCCGAGTGGGTCCAGGCTCTCGCCGGCCGCAAGCGCATCGCGGTGACCCGCCCTCCTCGGCCACAGGCGTCCATGCACACCGGGCCTGCCGCCCCGATTCACCTGCCGGGCTCGGGCCGTGTCAGTGTGCCCGTGAGCCGGCCGGCACCGGGAAGCCGGCCGTCCCTGTCGCAGCCGCCGGCTTCAACGTCTCCCGAGCGGCAGCGGATGCCCGTCTCTGTTTCCAAGCCTCCCGTGGTCTTAGCGCCACGCCCGCCAGCCGAGCCGGCTGCGCCTCGACCACCGGCACCTCTGCAGCCAGGGTCGCAGTCCAGGTGTGCGCCGCCGCCGCCGAAGTCACAGCCGGGAACAGCTACGGCACCACCCACCCCGGCACCACGGCCCTCACCGCCGCCGGCCGCGCAGCTCCCGTCTCCAGTCCAGCAGTCGTTGGGGCAACGAGTGGTCGCCTCGGATACCTATGCCGAGCAGCGGCGGCTGGCTCCCCGGGGTGGCGTCGTCGATGACGTCGAGGTGGCCCGTCTCATCGACCACCTCGCCGCGGGCACCGGACGCGAGTCGGTGGCGAACATCGCGCTGCTGCTCGCAGACACCGCAGACAGGACGGTCCTGCTGATGCGGGCCCTGAAGAACCTGCTCAACGTGGAGCAGAGCCAGGTGATCATGCTCAAGGACGGCGACCGTACGGTCGAACTGAACGTGCGACTGCTGGAAGAGCAGTTCCTCGAGGAGGATGAGCCGTGACGGCGAAGGTGAGCCGGGCAAGGCGGCGGCAGATCATCGACGCTCTGGGCCGTGGGACTGTCCCGCGCAACGGCCTGGACCTGTTCGCGGTCGGCATGGAGCGGTTCGAGAAGGCGCTCGACGACGATCTGACAGCGGTCGCTGCCGGAAGCGCGGGATTCAAGGCGGTCCGCGGCGAGTACGGCTCGGGCAAGACGTTCTTCGCCCGCTGGCTGGCCGAAAGGGCCAAGCGGAAGAAGATGGCGACCAGCGAGATCCAGATCTCGGACCGGACCACGCCCCTGCACCGGCTGGAGACCGTCTACCGGTCGTTGATCGGTGGGCTGAGCACCGCGAGTTCGCCGCCGAGCGCGTTGCGGGACATCGTCGACACATGGCTTCTCGCTCTGGAGGACGACGCCGGAGTCGCGAAGGACGACCGCAGGGCGATGAGCACGGCGGTCGAGGACCTCATCGAGTCACGGCTGGCCGAGACCGCCAAGAACGCCCCCGCGTTCGCGACCGCCCTCCGTTTCTACCGCCGCGCCCGGCTGTCGGGCGACAACGCGACCGCGGACGGCCTGCTCGCCTGGGTGGGCGGTGACCTGAACGTCGCGTCGAGCATCCGCCGCTATGCCGGGCTCAAGGGGGACGTCGATTCGACCTCGGCCCTGCATTTCCTGCAGGGCCTGCTCGTGGTGCTGCGCGACTGCGGTTACCCGGGACTGCTGGTCGTGCTCGACGAGGTCGAGACCCTGCAGCGGATGCGCAGCGACAACCGCGAGCGGAGCCTCAATGCGCTTCGGCAGCTGATCGACGAAATCGACAAGGGCCGCTTCCCCGGCCTCTATCTCGTCATCACCGGCACTCCCGCCTTCTACGACGGTCAACAGGGAGTGCAACGATCCCCGGCCCTGGCCCAGCGGCTGCACTCCGACTTCAAAACCGACGCGCGGTTCGACACCGCCCGCGCGGTGCAGATCCGGCTCACCGGGTTCGACCGGGACAAGCTGGTCGAGCTGGGCTGCGCCGTACGCGACCTGTACGCCCAGGGGGATCCGGCCGAGCAGCGGATCAGGGACCTTGTCGACGACGCGTACGTCAAGGATCTGGCCACCGCGGTCGCCGGACATCTGGGAGCCGGCGTGGCGCCCCGGATCTTCCTCCGCAAGCTCGTCGCCGACGTGCTGTACCGGGTTTCCGATCACGAGGATTTCGACCCCCGGCGGGACTACCGGCAGGTCACGGTCACGGAGGGAGAGCTGAACGACGACGAGCTCAACGCGTTCCGCCGTGGCCGCCCGGCGGTCTCCGCGGACGATGTGGAGCTCGACCTGCCGTGACCTCGCCGACACTCGCACTGCATCCGACGATCGCGTACCACCTCACCAACACGCTCGGCTGGGCCCGGCTGCGGCCGCTGCAGCAGGAGGCGCTGGGCCCCATCGGCGAGGGGCAGGACGCGCTGTTGATCGCGCCTACGGCCGGAGGCAAGACCGAGGCGGCGACGTTCCCGTTGCTGTCCATGATGGAGGAACAGACCTGGACCGGCCTGTCGGTGCTGTACGTCTGCCCGCTGAAGGCCCTGCTCAACAACCTGGCGCCGCGCCTGCAGGCGTACGCGGGCTGGCTCGGCAGACGGGTCGAGCTCTGGCACGGGGACGTGTCCGGCTCCCGCCGTCAGGCGATCCTGCGCGATCCGCCCGACATCCTGTTGACCACCCCGGAATCCCTGGAGGCCATGCTCATCAGCTTTGGGGTGGACCACCGCCGCCTGCTGGCGGATCTGCGGGCGATCGTGGTCGACGAGGTGCACGCCTTCGCCCGCGACGATCGGGGCTGGCACCTGCTCGCCGTCCTGGAGCGCCTCACCCGGCTGGCCGGACGACCACTCCAGCGCATCGGCCTGTCGGCGACGGTGGGCAATCCCCATGAACTGCTCTCCTGGCTACAGGGTTCGGGCGCCGGGACCCGGCCCGCGAAAGTGATCGCCCCTGAGACGGGAGCGGATCCCGGAGCCGCCGATGTGGAACTGGACCACGTCGGGTCCGTCGTCAACGCCGCCCGCGTCATCGCGGCACTGCATCAGGGCGAGAAGCGGCTCGTCTTCTGCGACTCCCGCAGGATGGTAGAAGAGCTCGGTCAGTTGCTGCGGGACCACGGCGTCACGACGTTCCTCTCCCACTCCTCCCTCTCGGCTGAGGAGCGCCGGCGCGCGGAAGAGGCCTTCGCCCAGTCTCGCGACTGCGTCATCGTCTCGACCTCCACGCTGGAACTGGGCATCGACGTCGGGGACCTGGATAGGGTCATCCAGATCAACGCTCCGTGGTCGGTCGCGTCGTTCCTCCAGCGCCTGGGACGCACGGGCAGGCGCTCGGGAGTCAGGCGCAACTGCCTCGTCCTGGCCCTGACGCCGGAGGATCTCCTCGCCTCAGCGGGGCTCCTGCTGCTGTGGAGCACGGGTTTCGTCGAACCCCTGCAGCCGCCGCCCGCGCCTCGGCACATCGTCGCGCAGCAGCTCCTCGCGCTCACCCTGCAGGAGGGCCGCATAGGCGACGCCCTGTGGCCGGACTGGTGGCACGGACTCGGCCCTTTCCGTGAGCAGCACGCGCGCCCGGTGCTCGACCATCTCATCGAGCAGGGCTTTCTCGAGCGAGACGGCGGCGCTCTGCTCGTCGGCCCTCAGGCCGAGCAGCGCTTCGGCCGCCGGAACTTCATGGATCTCACCGCGGTGTTCACGGCCCCGCCGGAGTTCACCGTCCTGCGCGGCAACGCCGAGATCGGCCGGACGGATCCCGGTCTCCTGACGTCCGCCGTCTCGGGGCCGCGCCTCCTGCTGCTGGCCGGCCGTACCTGGGTCGTGGACTGGATCGACTGGAAACGGCGGCGGTGCTTCGTCCAGCCCGTCGAAGGCGGCGGCGGCAAGGCACGCTGGGCGACCTCCATGTCCGGCGGCGCATCCTTCGCCCTGTCGCGAGCCATGCGGGACGTCGTTCTGGGCGCCGACCCTCCGGTGAAGCTCACTCGCCGCGCAGCGAACGGACTCGCGCGGATACGGGAAGACAGCCGTGACCTCGTCCACTCCGGCGGCACCGTCATCGTGCGAAACGACGGCGACATGCAGTGGTGGACCTGGGCCGGATACCGCGCCAACGCCACGATCAAAGCCACGCTCGGCCCGCTCGCCGATCCGACCCAGCGCGTGGACGACCTGCACGTCAGGCTGAGGAACGACCTGACGGGCACCGGGTGGTGGCAGGACCTCGCCCGTGAGCTCAGCCGACCCGACATCGACGACAGGGCGCTGAACGGCCTGAAGTTCAGCGCCCTGCTGCCCCGCGAACTCGCCGTCGAGACGCTCGCGACCCGTCTGGCAGACCTCCCCGCAGCGGCTGCCGTGCTTTCGGAGCCGGCACATCTCACGATGACCTGAACCATCCGGGAACAGCGCGTGGCGGTCTTCATCCCCAGGCGCAATCCGATCAGGCGGCGGTCCTACCTTCGAGCAACTTTGTGTACTCGACACACAGAGCTATTGACATATACGTCGATTCACTATTAGCCTTCGGAGTGGGTCATGAGTTCCAGTGACAAGCCCCGGCTCACTGGACGGCATCCCGCTCGCCGCGGGTGCCCCGGGTGACGACCTGCTTCACGCGGGGTGCGTGAAGAACGGCGGATCACCGGGGTTCAGCACTACCGGGGTCCATCACTCCGGAGGAACACCGTCATGCCCGAGAGCGGCATCATCACCGACCTGCCCCAGCGCATCGCAGGCATCCTCGGCATCGAGCCCGAGTGGACTGTCCAGGACGATTGCCTGCTCGGTTTCGTCACCGGTGAGATGGGCGTCCTGCTGGCCGTCGGAGAGGGCGACGATTGGGCGTCCGTGCTGCGTGTGGAGGCGCGCCTGGCCAGGCATGTCCCTGATGACTCGCACACCTGGAAGTTCTGCGACCGCCTCAACAACCTGCCGTTGTTCGGTTCCCTCGGCGGGCGCTGGGTCCACGACCCGGCCTCCGGCGTGGTCGCCCTCGTCGCCGACCTTCCCGTCCCGGGCGAACCCGAGTTGGTCGGGCTGTACGCGGAGTTCGTCGCCCTGCTGGCCTGCCGCGCCGAGATCGCCGCGCACCGCTCCATTCCACAGAAGGACCTGCGCGCCGGGAAGGCGCTGACGCTCTTGCGCGGGCGGCGCCGTACCGTGGCCCACCCGTTGCTGGACGGCCTCAACGAGGCTCGCCGTGCGGGCGCCGATCCCGCGCCGGTGCGGGCGGTGGCCAAGCTGGTGCGGGAGCGCCTGACCGAACGGCTTGCCGAAGATCCCGCGCCCCGATGGTTTGCCGCTCCCGTGGACTGGATCGAGCTGTGGCACGGCTACGGCACGGTGTTGACGGTCAACTCAGTGGAGAACCCCAAGCTGGGGTGGGGAATCATGATCGGTGCGTCGTTCCTGCCCGAGGCAAAGCGGAAGGGCATGATCGCCGATGGCCTGGTGCCGGACATCCCCGCTTTCGCCATCGATTCGCACACCCTGGTTACGCTCAACCGGGACGCCGCAACCCGTGGTGGCGTGGCTCCCGGGTGCTGGACCGTCGGCGGCCGGGACAACGCCGTGCACCGGTTGTTCGTCCCCGCCGCGCTGCTCGCCGCGGCTCCGCCGCAGGTCGCTGCTCTGTTTGTGGAACAGCTCGCCTGGCAGGCCGCCGAGCAGTTCCACGCCGGGTTCCGCTACCGTGCCGAGAACGTACGGGTGCTGGTCGCCCCGGAATGGCCCGGGGATGACGAAGCCGACGCGATCGCCCGGCGGAGCCGCACAACGACGGAGCCCGGCCTCGGGACCCGCACGCCGTCTGTCACTTCGAGGACGCCCTCGGCCGGGTTTGCGGCAGCAACGCCGACCCGCCGGCCCTGTGGCAGTCCCGGCTGACCGACGAGGACCGCGCCACCCCCGGCATCCTGGACTTCCCCCGCATCACCAGCGACTACATCGTCGGCGGCGCCTATCACCGCCGCTCCTGACCACCACCCCGGATCCCCTCGCACGCAAGGACGGCGATGACACGCACTCGTCCTCCGGTCACCCCATGGCCCGCCGTACAGACCCTCAACACCTGGCGCGCACGACAGTTCCTGCTGACCACGTTCAAGACCTCCGCGAACGGATACACCGAGCCCGCGTTCTACGACCTGCTCCTGAACCGTGGCCACGGCCTCGCGTTCTACGCCCGGACAGAAGACCGCCGGAGGGAGCTCGTGTGCCGGCACTACGGCGGCCCGGCACCACGTCTGCTGCCCGCCGAGCCCCCGGACATCATGGAAGCGTCGTGGGGTAAGGAGTGGAAGCTCGTCGCGACGTATCGGGGCGCGGCGCTGTTCGGCGAGAGCGGGAAGCAGCAGGTGTCCGCTCTGCCACTGCAGTCGTTCCTCACCGTCCATGTCTCCGGCAGCGGCGAGTACGGCCTGCGCACCCGGAACGAGACCGTGGAACTGGTCAGGATCGGGGAAGACGGCACCAAGACCGTCACCTCCCTGGGCCGGCTCGGTCCGGGTGACGATCCGCTGACCCTCGCCCTGGACGCCGTACCCAGCCTACTCACATTGGACCCGCACACGGCGGTGGACATCACCACGGATTCCCCTCACACGCTGGCCGATGCCGTGCGGCTCGGCACCGCCCCGGACCGTGACGAGATGATTCACCTGGCGTACGAGGACGATCTCGGCTTGTTCGACGGTGAGGAAGAAGAGCTTGTCAGCTACTTCGACAACCTTGTGCCCCTCCGGCTGCGCGTCAACGGCCTCCTCCACTTCACCGCGGAAGTCGGCGGCGAATGGGCGCTCGTCCCGGTGCGTGCTGACAGCTTCCCCACCCCGGTGCTGACCCGCACCTTCCTGTCGATCGGCTACGGCTACGACGGCGGCGGCTACTCCAGTGGGTCCGGTCACGAGACCATCGGGGAGATCCGCCCCGGTCTCAACGTCTCCTGGGGCGACTTCAAGGAGGAGATGTGGGACCGGACCCTGACCCTGGCCTGCGGCGACCTGGCTGCCTTCGCCGCTGAGCACCTGGAGCGGCTCGAGTTCGGCCGTCGCATCCTCGACTCACTCCTCGGTGTCCAGGGGGACTCCTCAGAGACCGGCCGCGACGAGGACGATGGCTCCGACGAAGAGCGGGACTACGACTTCGACGCCCCCGACATCGGGTTCGAACCGCGTAGCGAGGAAGGACTCCGCTTTCTCGACGCCCTGCTCCAGGCGTACCCCGAAGAGTCCGAAACGACGGCACGCATCCGGGCCCTGCTCAACCACTGATCCTAGCCGTAGCAAGAACGCGAGCACATGCCTGAACTGACCGGCGCACCCCGCCGTACCGCAGCTGAAGTCCTTACCATCTGGCCGTCCGCCACCGTAACCGTCGACAACAGTTACTACGGCGGGCACCTGTTCATGGTGTTGAAGGAGTGGGAGGACAGCCTGCTCACCGAACCTCCGCCCCCGGCCCCCGATGACCTGGAGGAGGACTTCGGCGAGGAGGAGTGGTACGCCTACCAGCGCGACGAGCGCCGTATCCCGTTGCACCTGGCCACCGACGAGTGGATGCCGGTCGAGATCACCGAACGCTTCGGCGTCCCGGACGGCGGCTGGGGAATCGACTACTGGCCCGCCGAGTACGTCTATCCCGTCGACAGACAGGACGAGCTCGAGCAGGCGCTGCGCGATCTCGGGTTCACCGTGATACGAGGCCACCTCGGGGACGACGGCGCCTTCCTCAACCGGTGGCACCCCTGACTCCGCCGGAAGCCCGCCTACCGCCGCCCGAAACTGATCAGAACGAGGAAGGCATGATTCCGAGAAAGATCCTCGACGAACTGGCGATCGAGCCGGAATGGACCGTCGAAGACGACAGCGGTGCCGGGTTCGTCGCCGGCGAGCTCGGCACGTGGCTGGCTCTGACCGGCGGCCCGGATCGTTCGTACCTTCGGGTCGAGGTACGGCTGGCCCGTGGCGTCCACAGCGGTGACGGCATCTGGAGCTTGTACGGCAAGCGACTCGTGCTCCCCCGCTCACTCGGCCGCCTCGTCCACGACCCGCACACCATGGTCCTGTCGCTCGTCGCCGACCTGCCCGTCGCTTACGGCACCGCCGGGACCCGCCTGCTGAGCGGGTGCGTCGTGGAACTGGTCCACGACGGGGAGACGATCGCCGCTCAGCAGGACCTGCCCGGATTCACGGCGGTAACGCTCGTCGGCGGCGAGCGCCGGTCCGCTCTCCACCCGCTGGTACGACGATCCCCCCGCATCCACGGCTCCCGCGACGACGCCGTCACGGCGCTGAACCTGCTGCGCGACGCGATCGCGGCGACATCCCCGCCCGGTTGGACCGTCCGGCACAGGAAGCGCGCGACGACGGTGACCGGCCCCAACGGCGAGAGCCTCCTCGCCGCGGCCGACTACGGCAGAAGCACCGGCTGGGGGCTGAGCCTGACCGCTAAGCCGAGCCTCACCGCCCGGGAGTCGCCGCACCAGCAGGGAATTCACCTCGCCGATCTGAACCGCACCAACAGGCAGCGGGGCCTGCCCGCACCCGGACACTGGATCGCGGGGGATGGCGGGAGCGAGTACCGGTTGGTGCTGCCGGCGCATCTGCTCTCCCTCGCCGCCGCCACCCCGTCCTGGTTGGAGGCGACGGTCACCGCGGTCGCCGCCCGATGTCTGGACGTTGCGTCTGCGGAAATGGTCCGCCCCCTGCTGCTGTGCCCCCGGTGGGCGGGAGACGACGACGCCGTTCTACTCAAGCCCAGGCGGAACGTCACCCGCCGCGCCCGCGCCGTACCCGCCGTAGTGGCAGAGCGGGTGGAACCACAGCCGCCCCCGCCGGCGGTAGCGGAGGCTGAGGAGCTCAGGCAGATGGACCTGAACCGCTGGACGGCGGCCCGGCTGCTCGCCCGTCTCGGTGATGACCCCACCCTCGTCACCTCCGTCGCTGTTCAAGGCAAGCTCGCTGTCATCCCGTTGCGTACGGCCCTGCAGGGAGCCAAGGAGCGGGCCGCCCTCGCGGCGGCCAGAACCTATGGTGAGGTGCGGTCGGCGGGCTGGGGCCCGCAGGTCGACGACACGAGCCGAGACCACCTCCTCGACTACTACTGCGGGCTTCATGAGAGCCGACACCCGGACGAGGATCTCGACGATCTGACCTCGGACGAACTGTGGGACCGCGTCCTGCCCGATGACGACGAACCGTTCACCCTGGACGGCCACCCGGCGTTCGACACCAGCGCCTCCGACTATGCCGATCCTCCCGAGGCGGACCTCGATCTGGACACCGATGATTGGATGCCGAGCGAAGTGGCGGACCGGTTCGGCGAAGTCGAGGACGGCTACTACGCGATGCCCTCACAGGAGTGGGAGGGACCCGAGTTCGTCTACCCGGCGGAGCGGCGTGACGAGATCGAGGAGGCCCTCAAGGACCTCGGCTTCACCATCGTCAGGGACGACGCACTCATCAGTTCCTACCAGTACGCGCCCCCACAGCCGTGACAGGAACGACCAACACCCCGGGCCGGCTCGGCCCCGGCGACACCTCACTGACCCTGTTCCCGGAGTTCCTCACTCCGCAAGCAGAACGGCGGGCGATGCATCGTGGACGACAGTCCTTCCAGCACTACGCGCGAGGTCATCCGCCGCGCGACGCAAGGCCGTCGCCGGAGTCTGGGGACCCGCGACAATGTCGGTGCGCTGATGCATGCTGAACACCGCGAGCCTGGATTGGTAAGGGGAATGTGCGTGCGGAGACCACGTGATGCCACCGTCCAACGGCGTCAGCCGTGCTCCGTTTTCGGGTACGGCGCGCCGACCGGCATCCGGAGGCGTTGCACCACATGTCCCACACCGACAAGACCGATCCGCTCATCATCCAGCTCTGGCATGGCGACCTGACCCGTGAGGCCTGCCACGACCACCGCGCCGAGTCCGCTTGCGACCTGCCCGCCAACCTCAAGGAGGATCTCGCCGCCGCCCGCACGCGCTGCACCTGGGAGTTCCGCTGGACCGGGATCCGCTGCTGTTGCTGCGGCATTTGCCGCGCCCAGGCGAGCTACCGGCGTCTCCTGCGGGGCATCCGGACCACCGACAAGGCACGGTTGGCAAACGGGGCCAAGGCCTGGCGCGCGGGTGACGCTACGGCCTTCGACGACATCGTTCCCGTCCTTCGCTACCGGCGCTGAGCATCAGGGATGAACGAGAACCCGTGCGCCTGATCCCGCAGGACGGGTAGCCGATAAGTCGCCGGCCGCCGGGGCGGGTCAAAAGCTCCAGAGACAAGCCCCGGCCTGCTGGTGGTTTTCTGTCGGTAGGCACCGGTACGGTGTCGGCTCGTGTCGTGGAGATCACGTTGGTGGTGGGCCGCCGCCCTGGTGGCATCGGCGGCCGAGGCCGGCTACCTCCTCTCGATGAGGAACTTCTCCGTCTTTTTCGGCGGGTTCCACTACCCCGCCATGTGCCCGGGGTGGGACGCCTACATGGAGGCGTCCCTACCGCTGTCGGTGCTGCACACCTGGACACCGCTGGTCTGGTACGGCGGCCTGCCCGCGGTGGTCGTCGCGTTCCTCGCCCGTGTGATCTCCACCCGGCTCCGGCGTCCGCGGATCGGCCGCGTCGTCTCGCGAGTCCTGGCGGCACTGCTGCTGATCGCCTTCAGCACGGCCCCACTCGCGCTCGCCGTCGACATCGGCGTCGACCGGAGTTGCCTCGGCGTGTGGGGCGGACCCGAGGGAGTCGTGTTGTTCGTGCAGGGCGGCATCGCGCCCATGCTGGCCGCACTGTGCATGCTGGCGGCCGTACGAACTCCCCGGCACCGCGTCCGCAGACTGATCACCTCCCGCCCGTTCCGCCGTGGCACGGTGATCCTGGCGGCGCTGGGTCTGCTCGCGCTGCTGCCCGCCGCCGACCTCAGGAACGGCCCCATCGGCCCGCTCGACCACTGCCCCACCGGCGACGGCACCCGGGTCCTCACCGGCGAACGCGCCTTCCTCTGCCAGTCGCGGCAGGGCGGAGCCTTCGCCGGCGTCTCCGACCGGGACCTCCTGGCGTACGGACAGGCCGCGTGCCGCGCCTACACCGGGCGCCTCGAAGACGCCTACGCCATCGCGCCCATCTGTCCTCCCGCCGCCACCCGCGTGCAGGCGAGCATCGACGCCGATGAGGCCGAGTTCCAGGCCGAGGAGACCAGGAACCAGAAGGTGTGCGACTCCTCCCGGCACCGTCCGCGGATCACACCGGTACGGGTGACCCTCGACCGCACCTTCACCGACTACGGCGTGCTGGAGTCCTTCGAGTACGCCGGGGACACCGCGGAGGGTCCGTGGGAAGACGGTCTGCTGGACAAGGCCCAGAAGAACGGGCTGGTGGCCGCCGGCCCAGGACACGTGATCATCCTCAGCCACTCGGACTACGACATCTGCCTGACCCTGGAGACCTACCGTCGCCGGCCCCCTCTGGAGTTGAAAGGGTGGGACCACGTCGTGGAGGTCGGCTACGACAGCTCCACCGGCCACATCGAACTGATGGACCCCATATCCGGGTTGACCGACGTGCCGAACCTCGCGTTCCGAGGAAAGGGTCACTACCGAATCCGGGTGCACTACCGGAGCCCCGACTGGAAGGCGTGGACTCCCCAGCATCTCCTGGTGATGGTCTACCCGGGCGAGGGGAGACCGGTCGCCGAATACCGCGTTCCCCATCGCCAAGTGAGCGGATGATCGAAACCCGGCAACGACACATAAGCGATCCGAGTCACCCCCGCGATGCCCCACGAGACACGGGCCGGCCGCTTCACACCGGCTTCTCCTCCACGGAGCCGACGATGCGCCGGGCGAGCTCCAGACGAGGTCTGTCGATCATCTCTCCGTCGACCCGTACGGCGGCGCCCGCGGTTGCGGCCGTCGCGTCGAGCACTCGCCGGGCCCAATCCAGCTCCGCGTCAGAGGGCGCGAACGCGCTGCGGACGAGGGCGACCTGACGCGGGTGCAGACACAGCTTGCCGGTGAACCCCAGGGCCACCGCCCGGCGGGCGGCCCCCAGGGTCGCCGCGTCGTCGTCGATCTCGGGCTCGACCCCGTCGACGGGCCCTGGCAACCCGGCGGCCCTCGCCGCGAGGACGACCTTGCTGCGCGCGAACAACAACCCCTGCTCGTCGCCGCCCCGCGAGGGAATGCCCATGTCGAGGCAGAAGTCGAGGTTTCCGAACAGCAGCCGCGCCACGCCCGGCGCCTGTGCGATGAGATCCGCGTCCCGTACGCCCCGGGCGGATTCGAGCAACGCGAAGACCGGCACCCGCGGGCCGAGCACGGCGGCCACCGCCGCGACGTGCTCCGCCGCCTCGGTCTTGGCGAGGACGACCCCGGCCAGCCCTTCGGCCCCGGCGAGCGCCGCCAGGTCGTCATCGTGCCACGGCGTGCCGATCCCGTTGACCCTGACCAGTGCCGGGTGGACGGAGACGTGGCCGGCCGCGGCCGCCCGCGCGTAGGCCTTGTCCCGCGGGGCGACGGCGTCCTCGAGATCGATGATGATCGCGTCCGCGCCGGTGGCGGCGGCCTTCGCGAAGCGGTCGGGACGGGTCCCCGGCACGAAGAGCAGGGTCCGCGCCGTCGTCCCGTACGGCTCGGTCACGGTGTGCCGGGACGCGGGTCGAGACCGGCGGCCCTCAGAGACCTCTCGTCCCACCGGGGTTCGACGGCGGCGCGGGCGGGACCATGGCCCCGCCGGTAGACCAGAAGGGTGCGCTCGAAGCTGATCACGATCACGCCGTCCTGGTTGAACCCGATGGTGCGCACCTCCACCACGCCCACGTCGGAACGGGACTTCGACTCGCGCACCGAGAGCACTTCCGACTGGGAGTAGATGGTGTCGCCCTCGAAGACGGGATTGGGCAGGCGCACCCGGTCCCAGCCCAGGTTCGCCATGACGTTCATGGACACGTCGTGCACGCTCTGCCCGGTGACCAGGGCCAGGGTGAAGGTCGAGTCGACCAGCGGCCTGCCCCACTGCGTCCGCTCCGCGTAGTGCCGGTCGAAGTGGATGGCCGCCGTGTTCTGGGTCAGCAGGGTGAGCCACGAGTTGTCCACGTCTGTCACCGTGCGGCCCAGCGGGTGCCGGTAGACGTCGCCAGCGACGAAGTCCTCCAGGTAACGGCCCTCCCAGCTCACCGAAGGGGTTCGGGGCGCCGGGGAGGCGGTTGCGTTCTCGTCCACGTGGGGTCTCCTTGTCGATGGTGTCTGTACGTAGGTGCCGCCCCTGGCGGGATCAGTGGCGGGCCAGGCCCAGCAGCAGACCGCCTGCCGAGACCGCCGGGCTGCTCGTCAGGAACAACGGTGTGCCCGCCTCGGGCGCCCGCACCTCGGCGAACACCTCGCCCCACACGTCGCTCACCGTGCCCAGCAGCCCGTCGGCCGGCACGGGCTCCCCCACCGTCACGGCGGGCTCCCACCAGCCCGCCCGGTCCGTGCGCAGCCAGTGCCACCCCTCGTGCACGCGGACCTCGCGCACCGGCCACGGCTCACCGTCCAGCACCCCGACGGTTCTGGCGATGTTGGTCAGCCCGGCCAGGTGCCGGTCGATCGCCGCCCGGTCGAGCAGGCCGTTCTGGCCTGACTCCGCGACGACTGCCGGGATGCCGGCGTCCGCCGCGGCCGCGCACGTGCTGCCCGCCACGGTTCGCGCCTGCGCGGCCTGCCTGACGACGTGCCCGGCGCCGTACGCCAGGGCGAGATCCAGCGAGGCCGCCTCGACCGGGGACTCCTCGAAGATCGTGAACGGTTCGAGCGACTCGGGCAGGTCGCCGGCGTGCATGTCGACGAGGTAGTCGGAGCCGAGGATGAACTCGGTGAAGACGTGGTGCGCGAGCACCTCCGTGAACGAGCCGTGAGGGTCGCCGGGAAAGCTGCGGTTCAGGTTCTCGCCGTCCACCGGGACGACGAACGGCGTCCTGGCCCAGAATCCCGGCACGTTCACCACGGGGACGACGACGATCCGCCCGGAGACGGCGGCGTCGTCGATGTTCCGCACGAACTCGCGGACGGCCGCGATCGAGGCGTACTCGGCGCCGTGCACGCCGGACAGCACGGTGAGCCGCGGCCCGTCGCCGCGACCCCGGATGTCGAAGTACGGGATGTCGAGCCCGTCCGGGCCGAGGCCGGGGACGCGGAGGGTGCGCCGCTCGATCATCGCGCCGCCGTCCCGAGGTCCGGCAGCGCCTCGGCGAGGAAGTCGCGCATCGTCCGCTGGAACAGATCCGCCTCCTCGATCTGCGGGGAGTGCCCGGACTTCTCGAAGACGACCAGCGTGGAGTCCGGGATGAGGGAGGCGATCGTCTCCGACGACGACACGGGGGTAACCCAGTCGTGGCGGCCCACGGTGACGAGGGTGGGGCAGGTCACGGACGGAAGCTGCGGCTTCACGTCGTAGATCGGCGCGTTCTGCTGGAAGCACCAGTTGTGCGCCTCGTGGCGGTAGATGCCGGCCTCGACCCGCGCGGCCGCCTTCGCGGGGTCGTACTCGTGGTCGTACAGCGGGATCAGTTCGGCCCAGCGGGCCTTCAGGTCGGCGTCGTCGCGGATGTTGCCGCTCCAGTAGCGCTCGTAGTTCTCCCAGTCGAGCTCCACGCGGGTCTGCTTGCGCGCGTTCTCGTGGGCGAGTTCCAGGTTGGTCCGGTCCGGTGAGGTGTCCCGCAGGATCATCGCCCGCACCCGGTCCGGGTAGGCGATCGCGTACTCCATGGCGATGAACCCGCCGTAGGAGCCGCCCGCGACCACGATCGTCTCGGCGCCGGCCCACTCGCGCAGCGCGTCGACGTCGGCGGCCCACTGGGCGTGCGAGTAGGGCGGGACGCCCTCGCTCAGGCCGCAGCCGCGCGCGTCGAACACCACGACGCGGAACAGGTCGGACAGCGGGCCGAAGGTCGCCTTCGGCTCCGCCAGCGAGCCGATGCCCCCGCCGCCGTGATGGGCGATCAGCACGGGGGCGCCCTCCTCGCCGAGGACCTCGACGTTGAGCCGCGCACCATTGATCTCTACGAACATGTGCACTCCTTGCTGAGGAAACGCGGGCGCCCTGGCTCAGGACGCCGCGGAGTCGATCCAGGCGGCCACGATCTGGTCGAGCACACCCAAGGGGACGGCGCCGTTGCCGAGCACCGTCCCGTGGAAGGCGCGGATGTCGAACCGGGATCCGAGCCGGGCCTCGGCCACGGCCCGCAGGCGGCGGATCTCGCGACGGCCGATCATGTACGCCAGCGCCTGCCCTGGCCATGCGATGTAGCGGTCGATCTCGTTGCGGACGTTGGCCCGCGTCGTCGCGGTGTTCTCCCACATGAATTCCATGGCCTGCCGCCGCGACCAGCCGAAGTGGTGCATGCCCGTGTCCACCACCAGACGGCAGGCGCGCAGCGCGTCGAACGAGAGCATCCCCAGCCGGGCGATGTCCGAGGTGTAAAGCCCCATCTCGTCGGCCAGCCGTTCGCTGTACAGGCCCCAGCCCTCGACGTAGCCGCACACCTCGGCGTCCAGGAAACGCCGGTACGCAGGAAGGTCCGTCAACGTCTGCGCGGAGGCGATCTGCAGGTGGTGGCCGGGCGTGCTCTCGTGGAAGGCCAGCGCCTCGTACTCGTACACGAACCGTTCCTTCGGATCGGTCGTGAGGACGCAGTGGGCGCCGGGCCTGGACCCGTCGCCCGCCGGCGGCCGGTAGTGGGCGAGCGCGGCGTTGCCCGCCTCGATCGGGTTGATCTCCTCGATGACGCAGTCGGCGATGTCGTACGCGGGGAACCAGTCGTCGCGGGCCTCCTCGGCGCGGCGCAGCGCGTCGGTCACCACGTCGACGATCTCGGCGGCCGAGCCGAACCGCAACGAGGGATCGTCCCGCAGCCGAGCCAGGATCTCGTCCACGTCGCTCGTGCCGAGCACCCGGCCGCCCAGCTCGGCCCATTCATGTCTCAGCTCCGCGAGGCAGTCGAGGCCTATCTGATGGATCTCCTCCGGAGACAGGTCCGTTGTGGTGTGGCGCCGCACCGCGGCCCGGTAGCCCTCCTCGCCACCGGGGACGAAGCGGACGCCCACCCACTCGTCGGACCGGGCCACGGGCAGCAACTCGTCCCGGAGGCCGGCGAGCAGGCGCCGGAGCGCGGGACGGACCGACTCCTCGACGATGCGGGACGCGCGCGCCCTGACGCTCCCCTCGTCGACGCCGGCCGGCAGCCGGAGGCCGAGCAGGGTGTCGTCGGCCAGGCTCAGCGACAGGTGCCCGGTGAGCTGGTCGATGGCCTGGCCGACGCCGACCCGGGTGGGTATCCGCCCGTCCCGCTTGGCCGCCCGGTAGCGATCGAGGATCGCGTCGACGAACGCGGGCAGGGCGGTCAGCCGCCGGAGGTACTGGTCGACGGCCGCCGCGTCGGAAAGGGGCGCGGCCGGGACCGACATGAACATCATCGCCTGCGGCGAGGAGTAGCCGTCGGCGGACGCCCCCGTCTCCCACAGCCCGTGCTCCAGATCGGACCGCACGCCCCAGGCGAGGCGGCCGAGCACCGCGTGGTTGATCCGGTCGGCCGGGTTCAGGCCACCGGGGTCGATCTCCGCCAGCCGCCGCTCGATGTCCGCGATCTTCGCGGCGTCGGCGGCGGAGCCGGAGCGGCTGGGGTCGGGCACCAGTCCGTCGAAGCCCGAGACGCCGAGCAGCGTGGCGCTGAAGGGGTCGGCCGTGTGCTTCACCTGGAAGAACTCGTCGCTGAGCCGGGCGAGCCGATCGTTCGCCGGGGGCTGGTCGTCAGGAACCACTGGTCCTCTTTCCTGTTGGCGGGGGGTGCGGGAGTGGCGCTAGGCCCAGATCCGCTCGAGCGCCCGGAGGATGTTGCCGCCGAGCACGGCCGTGATCTCGCTGTCGGAGAACCCCTCCCGCACGAGCAGGCCGCAGATGTTGTGGAAGTTCTCTGTCGGGTTCTCCAGCCCGTCGACGTACTCCACCTTCTCGAAGGAGGGGCCGCCGGGCGCCGCGGCGCCCACCTTGAGCAGGTGCCCGAAGACGGTGTGCAGGCCGACGTGGTCGCCGTAGAGGGTGTCGGGCCCGAACGCGACGTGCTCGATGCCGACCAAGTCCAGGCAGTACCGGAAGTGGTCCATCACCGACAGGATGGTGTGCCGGGGATGGGCCTTCGACAACGTCGTGTGGGGCGCCGCCGACATCCCGATGACTCCGCCGGTCTCGGCGACCGCGCGCAGGACGTCGTCCGGCTTCATCCGCGGCGTGTCCCAGACCGCACGCGCTCCCGCGTGGGTCATGAACACCGGGCGCTCGCTCACGGCGCAGACGTCCAGGCCGGTCCGGTCGGAGGAGTGCGAGATGTCGATGGCCAGGCCGAGCCTGTTCATCCTGGCGACCGCGCGCCTGCCGAAGTCGGTCAGCCCGCCGTCGGTGGTCTCGTTCAGGCCGCTGCCGAGGGCGTTGGAATCGGAGTAGGCGATGCCGATCTGCCGGAGGCCGAGGCCGTACAGGACGTCGAGCCGGTCGATCTCGTTCTCGATCGGCGTCGCCGCCTCCAGGCCGAAGAGCAGCCCCACCTTGCCCGACCGGTGCGCGTGCTCGATGTCGTCCATCGTCCTGATCACGATCACGTCGGACTGGTGGGCGATGTCGGCCTGGCGCATGCCTAGGTCGGTGATGATGTCGAGCCAGCGCCACGGGGCGTTGCCGGTGACGCAGGCGGTGCCGTCCATCATGTTGTCGAACACCACGGTCATGCCCGACGCGAGGAGCCCGGCGAACGCGGTGTGCTGGCGTCCTGTCCTGTTGTACTCCGGCGTCCGCCGCATGTCCGCGGGGAACCGGACGGGATGGTCGTGCAGGCTGACCACGACGTTGTCCCGCAGCAGCCGCTCTGCCCGTTCCCGCTCCCGCTCGCTCAGGTCCCCGGCGTACGGCGGCACGCGGCCGAACTCGGGGGCCAGGTCGATGGCCGGGAAGTCGACGCCGGGCGTGAGGTAGCCGTACGACTCGTAGGCGCCCGCGGTCACCGCGTGCCGTCCCCGCGAACCGGCGCCAGCCGGTGCGGCCCGTCGGCGAGCAGCCGCCACAGCCGCTCCCAGGCGCGCATCCCCTCGCGCAGCCGGGAGATCCGCATGAACTCGTTCGGCGCGTGCAGGTTCTCGTCGGCGGTGGAGAAGGAGAAGAACAGGGTCTTCGCGCCGAGGACCTCCTCGAACAGGGCCGTCGCGGGCAGCGTCCCCGCGATGACGGCCAGCAGGACGTCCTGGCCCGGGTAGACGTGCGCGAGCGCCTCGGTGGCGGCGCGGATCGCCGGGTGGTCGGCGGGGATCGTGTACGCGGGCACCCCGCCCTCGTCGGGGCGGACGACGACGCGCACCCCGGGGATCTTCTGGGCGAGCACATGGTCGGTGATCGCCTGGAGCACCCGTTCCGGGCGCTGGCCAGGCACGAGACGGCAGGAGATGTGGGCGGTCGCGACGTGCGGGATCACCGTGTACTTGCCTCCGGCCAGTACGCCGTTGATCTCGAGGGTGGGACGCTCCCACAGCCGCTCCAGCGTGCTGTAGCCCGCCTCGCCGAAGAGGCCGTCGAGACCCAGGTCGTCGCGGTAGCGGTCCTCGTCGAACGGCACCGCCGCGATGGCGGCGCGGCGCTCGTCGCTCAGCTCGGGGATCCCGTCGTAGAAGCCGTCGACCGCGACCCGGCCGTCGGGCGCGTGCAGGCCGGCCAGGATCTCGCTCAGGGCGTGCACGGGGTTGGCGACGGTGCCACCGTAACGCCCGGAGTGCAGGTCGGTGGCGGCGCCGGAGACCTCGATGTCGAGCGTCACCAGGCCCTTGGACGCGACGGACAGCGAGGGCTCGCTCGGCCGCCACATCGCCCCGTCGGCCGAGATGACCAGGTCGGCCGCGAGTTCGTCCGCGTGCTCGCGCAGGTATGCGGGAAGGTGGGGGCTGCCGATCTCCTCCTCCCCCTCGAAGAGGAACTTGACGTTCAGCGGCAGCGCGCCTTCCTGCTCGATGAACGCCTGCGCCACCTTGAGCACGATGAAGACCGGGCCCTTGTCGTCGGTGACCCCGCGCCCGCGGATCACGTCGCCGTCGACTCTCAGCTCGAACGGCGGGGTACGCCACTCGGCGAGATCGCCGGTGGGCTGCACGTCGTAGTGGCCGTAGACCAGGATGGTGGGAGCGCCGGGCGCCCCGAGCCACTCGCCCCGGACGACGGGGTGACCCGCCGTTTCGACGACCCGTCCGCCGGCGAAGGACAACTGGGCCGCGAGCCATCGGGCCGCGGTCCGCATGGTCTCCGGGGTGGCGTCCCGGCTCACGCTCGGCACCGCGACGTAGTCGGCGAGCTCGTCGAGGTAGGCGGCGTCGGTCGAATCAAAAGAGAGCATGTCCACCATCAATCGAGAGGGTCTGACCGGTGATCCAGGATGAGGATTCCGAGACGAAGAAACGGACGCCGTGCGCGATGTCCTCTGGCCGGCCGAGCCGGCGTACGGCGATGCCTTCGACGAGCGCGGCCTGCCCCTCCTCGCCGTAGCTCTCCCACTGCTTGACGGTCGTGGGATTGGACAGGACGAACCCCGGCGCGATGCAGTTGACCGTGATGCCGAACCGTCCCAGCTCATGAGCCATCTGACGGGTGAAGCCGATCTGCCCGGCCTTCGCGCTGGCGTAGGCCTGGATGCCGGTCAGGCTGACGCTGCGGCCCGCGCCCGACGAGATGTTCACGATGCGGCCGAAGCCGCGCCGCTTCATGGCCGGCACCACCGCCCTGGTGCACAGGAAGGTGCTGGTCAGGTTGGCCGCGACGACGGCCGACCAGTCCTCGTCGCTGATCTCCTCCAGCGGCTGGTGGACCTGGCCGACCACCCCGCCGGCGTTGTTGACCAGGATGTCGACGTCGCCGATCTCGGCGAAGAAGGCGTCGACCGCGGACGAGTCGGTCACGTCCACCGTGTCCTTGTCGACGCCGTGCACCCGGGCCCCGTCCGCCTCGAGCGCGGCGGCGATGGCCGCCCCGATTCCGTGTGCCGTGCCGGTGACGACGGCGACTCTGTCCCTGGAGGCCGTCACTGGTCGAGCCATCCCTTCTCGAGCAGTTCGCGGACCTCGGCCACGCCGGCGTCCCACACGATTCGCATGTCCTCGTCGCTGCGCTGGTAGGCCCCGCCCAGGCTGCCGTCCGGGGACAGCTCCCTCATCTCGCGCGCGGTCGCGTTCTCCACCAGCGACCTCGGCAGGACCGGCGCGCTGCCGCCGGGGATTTCGACGCCGTCGACCCTGGTCCACGCGAAGTTCTCCAGCCAGGAGCCGTGGAACTGGTCGTCGTCGAACCTGGACGCGGCCTCCGCCGTCTTCGGCGCGTTGTACCAGCTGTGGAACAGCACCTCCACCCGTTCGTCGCGCGGCAGGCACACCCATTCGCGGATGAGGCCGGCGACGGGAGCGTTGCCGCCATGGCCGTTGATCACCGCGATCCGCCGGAACCCCTGGGAGGCCAGGCAGTCCAGCAGGTCGCGGATCACCTCGATGTAGGTGCTCATGCGCAGGCTCATGCTGCCCGGGTAGTCCACGAAGTACGGCGCCATGCCGAACGGCAGGACCGGCAGGACCGGCACGCCGAGCGGCTCCGCCGCCTCCACCGACACACGCTCGGCCAGTAAGGCGTCAGTCCCGAGCGAGAGATACCCGTGCTGCTCGGTCGACCCGACCGGGAGCACGATGCGATCGTCGCGCCGGAGGTAGTCGGCGATCTGCATCCAGTTGCTGTCGAAGACCCGCACCGGTCCTCACACTCCGTTCGATGATGCGAAGTGAAATCAATGTCGACCTTGAGAGTGGTCAACTGTAAGGGAAGTCGCGTCTCATACTAACCATTTGACCCGTAAACACCAGTGGGTGACTGCAAACGCATCGGGATCACCTGTCGCCGCAGTGTCGGCCGCGCAGCGAGATGTGGCACCTGTCATACGGGCGACTTCGGCGGCAGGGCCCTTTCCCTGCCCCCGGCGGGGTAGCCTTCCCGCCATGCCCCCTCGCCGCCGTTCCTCTGCTTCGCATACCTCGACCGCCCCCCTGCGTGCTCTCGCCGACGTGCCCGTCCAGGCGCCACCGGCGCCGCTGGACGACATCGACCGGCAGATACTCGTCCTGCTCAGCCAGGACTCGAGGCGCTCGCAGCGGGCGCTCGCCCGTGAGCTCGGGATGTCCGCCCCCGCGGTCGGAGAACGCATCGCGCGTCTGGAACGTCTCGGCGTGATCCAGGGGTACGGCGTGCGCCTGGACTGGAGCGCCGCGGGCTATCCGATGACGGTGTACCTGATCATCACGGCCGTCCAGGGCTACCAGCAGCGGGACCTCGTCGAGAAGCTCGCCCTGATCCCGGAACTGGAGGCGCTCGACATCGTCACCGGCGCCATGGACATGCTCGCCCGCCTCCGGGTGCGTGATCACCAGCACCTGCGGCAGTTGCTCATGGACTGCATCTGGCAGATCGAGGGCGTGCAGCGCACCGAGACCGCGCTGAGCCTGGTGGAGATAGAGCCGAAGAATCTGGTGGCCGAGTTGCTCTCGGCCCCGTCCGGTGAGCCGGTCTGAGCGGTCCGGCCAGCTCACCGGGGATCGTGCGAGGTCCGTGCGCCTGAAGCGTTTCGGGGGCGGGTCACGGACCTCGTGGCGGCGTGGTCATCCTGGCAGACCCTGGCGCCGCGACCGGCTGTCGGCGGCGGCGCGCAGCCGATCGATTCGTTCCGCGTCGTACCCGAGCACCTCGCCGAGGACGTAGCCGGCGTCCTCGTCGCGCCGGGGAGCACGCGTGTGGGGGCGTTTCTCCGACCCCACCCTCAGCGGGCTCGCGACCTGCCGCACGGTCCCGAAATAGGGATGTTCTGTCTCGACGACCATGTCCCTGGCGACGGTGTGCGGATCCCGCAGAGCCTGGGCCACGGTGTTCACCGGCCCGCACGGCACCCCGGCCGACCGCAGCAGGCCCAGCCAGTGCTCGCTCGTGCCGGTGGCGAACACCGCCTCGATCTCGGCCAGCAGAGCCTCGGCGTTCTCCCGCCGGGCGGCGAAGTCCCTGTATCGGGGGTCGTCCGGCCACTCCGGATGTCCGAGGACCCCGGCGAGCCTGCGGAAGAACTTCTCCTTCGGGCAGGCGACCACCAGCCAGCCGTCTCCCGTCGGGAACGCCTGGAAGGGCACCAGCGACGGATGGGCGGAGTGGTGGGTGCGCCTGGGCTCGAAGTCGCCGTTGAGCTGCCAGGCGGCCGGGTAGGTCAGCATCGAGATCGCGGTGTCGAACAGGCTGACGTCGCAGTCGGCGCCGACGCCGTCGCGCCGCGCGGCGTGCAGCGCGGCCAGGATCGACGCCGCCGCCACCAGCCCGCCCGAGTAGTCCACGAGCGACAGCCCGGACTTGGTGGGCGGTCCGCCGGGCTCGCCGGTGAGGTCCATCCAGCCGGCCATGCCCTGCAGCACGTAGTCGTACCCTGGTTCGGCGCTGCGCGGCCCGGTCATGCCGAACCCGCTGAGCGAACTGCACACGATCGCCGGGTTGAGGTGCTTGAGGTCGTCGTAGCGGATCCTCAGCTTGGCCGGGACGTCCCCCCGCAGGTTCGAGTGCACCACGTCGCTGACCTTGACCAGGTCCTCGAACACGGCGCGGCCCTCGGGCGTGGAGATGTCGAGGCTGAGGCTGCGCTTGTTGCGGTTGAACGTCTCGAAGAACAGGCTGTCCTCGCCGTGCTGCTCGGGAACGACGTACCTCCCGATGTCACCGCCGGTCGACGGGTCCTCGATCTTGATGACCTCGGCTCCCAGGTCCGCCAGATGCACGCTCCCGAACGGCCCCGCGCCGTACTGCTCGATGGCGATGATCCTGACATCCTCCAGCGGCATCACGGCAGGACCAGCTCCCGGCGTGCCGCGGCGATCGCCGCCACCCGTGCCATCTCGTTTCCCACGATCATCAGTCCCTCGTCCACTCCCATTCCTGGCTTGGCCAGCACCTGTCCCGCGCCGCAGGCCATGGCGACGTTGGCGGTGACCTGCGCCGAGCGGTCCGTCTCGTTGCACGTGCCACCGCAGTACGCGACGAGTCCGCGGTCGCGCACCAGCAGCAGCGCCTCGATCGTGTTGCCGATGCCGCCGAGGTCCGGTGTCTTGACGTGGATCACGTCGGCCGCGCCCCGGTCGACGAACATCTCGATGTCCTCAAGGGTGTTGCACCACTCGTCGACGGCGATCTTCACCCGGGCGTCCATCCGCCGCAGGGCGGACCGCAGCCGGACGTACGTCTCGATCTGGGCCTCCCGGCTCCCGGCGTCGACGGGGTGCTCGACCACCAGCTCGTACGGGGCCGCGATCTCCCCGAGACGGGCGAGGTAGACGGCGACCGCGTCGACGTCGCCGTCGAAGGCGAGGCCCACGGTGCCGTAGGTGTCGACGTGCAACCTGGGCGTGTACGCGTTGTCCGGGCGCAGCTCCCCGATCCTCTTCACCAGCCACCGCAGGTAGTCCTCGAGGAGTTCGCCACGCCGGCCCAGCTTGGTGTCGACGTTGTTGATCAGGGCGTGCGGGAGGACGTCCACCTGTTTCAGGATCATCTTCTCCGCGTTGGCGTACCGGTCGTCGCCGGTCTGCGCGAACATCGGCACCGGTGCCAGATCGACGCCGGTCGCGTACTCGTCGCGCACGACCTCGGCCATGGTGAGCCGCCTGCTCCGCGCGACGGCGTCGAGCACCGCCTGCGTCACGCCGTACCTGATGGCCGTGTGCAGCGGACCGGAGGGTGTGCGGCATGCGTCCACCCGCCCGGCCAGCTCGCGGAACGAGCCGAGCTCCGCGCCGGTCAGCATCGGGACGAGGTGCTCCTCGACGTCCCGGCGGGCCGCCGCGGCGCTGAAGAGCGGGTCGCGTCCACCGGCGCCGCTGTACTGCACCGCCGCGCAGTCGCCGTGAGCCACGGAGCCGTCTTCGAGGAGCAGCATGACCGACAGCGCCTCGCCCGCCTGCCGGATGGCGGAGAACCCGGGCGTGATCGGAACGCCCGCGTACGCGAAGCCGTCGTGCTCCGCACCGGCCCTGATCGCCGCCTGGTCGTCGGCGAAGAAGCCGGTGCGCACCGGCTGCGTGAGCACGCTGACTATCCTCATTCGACCAGCCCCCGGCACAGCAGCACGACCGTGATGAACGTCTGATAGATCCACAGCGGGTCGTCTCCGACGATGACCGCCGACAGGTCCCCGGTCCGCTCGACTCCGGCGATCCTGGCGGCCAGCTCGCAGTAGTCGCTGCTGCGGAAGGACATGCCGAGCGTGACCGGGAGGCCGATGGACGGCGGCGCCGCGCCCGGCAGGTGCTCGACGGCCTCGCGTGCCCGCTCGCGGATCAGGTCCCTCGCGGCCTCCGGGTGCAGCGCCTCGGCGGAGAACCGCGACACCGACCGCTTCACGACCGCGGCCTTGATCCCCGGGCAGAACCGCTCGGTCTCCTCGGCGGTCGTCGCGTCGCCGGTGACCAGCACGATCGGCACCTGGTACGCCGCCGCCACGAGCGCGTTGATGCCCGCCTCACCGGCGACGACGCCGTTGATCTGCACCTCGGCGAACGCCGAAGGGAAGTAGGTGTGCGACAGGACCGAGCCCCTGCTGCCCATCGATCCGTGATAGGAGACCAGGAAGATCGCGTCGAAGCTCGGGTCGAGCCCCTGCATCATGTACATCGGCTTGTACCGGCCGGACAGATAGCCGGCACGTCCGGCGAGGGCGTCCGGTTTCAGGGTCGCCATCTTCGAGTGCGCGTCGTTCACCAGGAACTCCGTGGCGCCCGCCCGCATCGCGCCCTCGATGGCGGCGTTGATCTCCCCCGTCAGCAGCTCGGTGTAGTACGGGTACTGCGACCCGCCGATGACGCACTGGTCCCAGTCCACCACGCCGGCGGTCCCCTCCATGTCGGAGGAGATGAAGATCTTCACGACAGCACGCTCCTCGGGTGGGACTCCGGTCCGGTCGAGCTCTCGGTCATCACCGCGTAGTACGAGCCGGCCTGTCCCGCCGCCGCGCCGTGCCGGCCGTCCGGCGTGAGGGCGAGACAGCGCAGCTCGGCGCGGAACTCGTCGGGCAGGGTGGCCGCGTCGGCGAGCATCGCCAGGCACGCCGCCGAGGGATCGAGCCCGCGCGCGATGTCCGCGACGATGCCCCGGGCGCCGAGGACCCGCATGCTCAGCTCTCCCCGGCCCGTGCAGGCGGCGCCTCCGTACCGCGCGTCGGCGTAGTTTCCCGCGCCGGGAACGGCGGAGTCCCCGATGCGCCCCGGATACTTCCAGGGGTAGCCGCTGGTGGACACGCCCACGACCAGCTCACCGGAGGCGTCGAGGGCGATGATGTTGATGGTCCCCCAGGGCCCGTCGTGCGGGGCGAAGCGGCCGACGAGTTCGAGCGCGGTCCTGCGGTACAGCTCGTCGCCGGCCTGCGCCGCGGTCCGCTCGCCTTCGACGGACTCGTCCGAGGGCTGGAGTGCCGACAGGAACAGCTTCTTGGACTCCTCGGTCAGCAGATCCGCGCGGGCGAACCCGTTCTCCTCGGCGAACAGCTCGGCGCCCTCGCCGACGAGGAGGCTGTGCTGGGGCAGCCGCTCCAGGACGGCCCGGGCGATGGAGACGGGGTTGGGGAATCCCTTCACCGCGCCGACCGCGCCGAAGGCCCTCGTCGAGCCGACCATCAACGACGCGTCGAGCTCCACCACACCCTGGGCGTTCGGCAGCCCGCCCGTACCCACGTAGTGGTCGTCCAGGTTGTCCTCGCACCTGCGCAGACCGGCCTCGACCGCGTCCAGGGCGGAGCCGCCGCGGGCGAGCGTCTCCATGGCGGCGGGCAGGCCGGCCTCGCTCCGCTCGCTGCCGATGACGATCGGACCGCTCACGCGATCACTCCTTCAGGGTGGTGGGAAATGTGCACGCAGGCGGCGTGCCTGTGTGCGTCGCGGGGATCGGCGAGCAGCGGCGGCTCGGCGGCGCACGCGGCGACGACGGACGGGCACCGGTCCGCGAAACGGCAGGGGTGGGTCCCGTCGCGCGCCGCGGACCGCGCGACCTCCTCCCGCACGGGACCGAGGTCGCCGGTCCGCTCCGCCTCCGCCTCCACCGGGCCCCGCGCGCCGACCAGGCGGGGGACCGAGCCGATGAGCAGCCTGGTGTACGGATGCGCCGGGTCGTCGAACAGTGTGGGAGTGGCCCCGGTCTCGACGATGCGGCCCCGGTACATCACGGCGGTGCGTTCGCAGATCTGCCGCACGACCGCCATGTTGTGCGAGACGAAGATGACCGACAGGTGGAGCGTCTCCTTGAGGTCGGCCAGCAGGTTGATGATGGTGGCCTGGACCGACACGTCGAGAGCGGACACCGGTTCGTCCGCCACCAGCACGGCCGGCTCCAGCGCCAGCGCCCGCGCGATGCCGACGCGCTGCCGCTGGCCGCCCGAGAACTGCCGCGGCCGCTGGCCCAGGGCGCTTTCCGGCAGGCCGACCAGGTGCATCAGCTCGCGGTTGCGCGCGTCCACCTTGTTGCGCGGGACCAGCTTGTGGAACCGGAGCAGCTCCGAGAGCATCTGCCCGACCGTCATCCGCGGGTTCAGCGAGCTGTAGGGGTCCTGGAAGACCATCTGGATCGCGCGCTGCTGTGCCCGGGTGCGTCTCTCCGGCAGGACCTCGCCCTCGTAGGTGATCGTGCCCGCCGTGGGGCGGTAGAGGCCGACGATGGTGCGCGCGAGGGTCGACTTGCCGCAGCCCGACTCGCCGACGAGGCCCAGCGTCTCCCCCTTGCGCAGCACGAGGTCCACGCCGTCGACGGCGCGGTTCACCACCGGCCTCTTCCCGAAGAGCCGGTCGGTCACCGACACGGGAGGGCTGAAGTGCCTGGCCAGGCCCTCGATCGAGAGAATCTCGTCAGCCGCCGTCACCGCGCGCTCCCCGCTTCTTCCTCGGCCATCGCACTCCACCGCTCCGCCGTGTCCACGCGCCGGCAGGCGCTCCGTCTCCCCGTTCCGGCCGGCACCAGTTCCGGCTCCCCCTCTCGGCAGGCCTCCTCGGCGAACGGGCATCGGGGGGCGAAGGAGCAGCCGGTCAGCGGCTGGGTGAGGTCGGGCGGCCGGCCGTGGATGGTCAGCAGCCGGGCCACGCGCCGGTCCGGGTCGGGCACCGACCGGAGCAGCGAGAAGGTGTACGGATGCCGGGGCTCGCTCACCAGGTCGACCAGGTCGCCGGACTCGACGACCTTGCCTGCGTACATGACGTACAGCCGCGAGCAGGTCTGGCTGACCACGGCCAGGTCGTGGCTGACCAGCAGCAGGCCGACGTGCTCCTCCTGCTTGAGCTGCCGCAGGACACCGAGGACCTGGGCCTGGATCGTCACGTCCAGGGCCGTGGTCGGCTCGTCGGCGAGGATGAGCCTGGGCTTGGTGGACAGCGCGATCGCGATGCAGACACGCTGGCGCATCCCGCCGGACAACTGGTGCGGATACAGCTCGTACCGGCGCTCGGGATCGGCTATCCCGACCTCTCTCATGAGGTCGACGGCGATCGCCCTGGCCTCGCCGCGCGACTTGCCGAGCCTGCGCAGCGGCGCCTCGGCGATCTGGTCGCCCACCCGCATGACCGGGTTCAGCGCCGTCAGCGAGTCCTGGAAGATCATGCTCATCGTGTCGGCCAGCCGGCGCCGCAGCCGCTTGGCCGGCAGCCCGGTGACGTCCTCGCCGTCGATGAGGATGGTGCCCGAGACGATCCGCGCCGGGCGGGGCAGCAGTCCGAGCAGGGCGCGCAGGGTGAGGCTCTTGCCCGAGCCCGACTCGCCGACCAGCCCCACCGACTCGGCCGCGCCCACCGTGAGGGACACGCCGCGGACCGCGTGCAGCCGCGCGTGCGGCATGGGGATGTCGACGTGCAGGTCGTGCACCTCGAGCAGCGGAGGGGTCATTGGTTCGCCTTCTCCACGATGCCGTCCGCGATCAGCGCCAGCGCGAGTCCCGTTATGACGACGGCCAGGCCGGGGATCGTGGCCATGTACCACTTGGTCAAGATGAACTGCTGGCCTTCCTGGATCATGGTTCCCCAGTCGGGGGTCGGCGGCGGCACGCCGAGGCCGAGGAAGCCGAGGGTCACGATCGCCAGCAGGGTGAGCACGATGTCGCTCATCGAGAAGATGACCGCCTGCAGGACGACGTTCGGCAGCAGGTGCCGGAGCAGGATCCGCCACGTCGGCAGGCCGCTGGCCCGCGCCGCCATGGCGTACTCCTGCTCCTTGGCGACCAGGACCTGACCGCGGACGATGCGGCAGTACGCCACCCACCCGACCAGGGTGACCGCGACGTAGATGCTGGTCGTCCCCGGCCCCATCGCGAAGACCAGCGCGATGACCAGGACCAGGAACGGGAACGCGATCACCATGTCCACGATCCGGCCGATGACGGCGTCCACCCATCCGCCGAACCAGCCCGCGACCAGCCCGACCAGGCTGCCGATGATCAGCGGCGAGATGACCGCCACCACGCCGACCCGCAGGTCGACCCGGGCTCCGTAGAGCAGCCGGGCCAGCACGTCGCGCCCGAGCGCGTCGGTGCCGAGCAGGTGGCCCTTCGCGCCGGGGTCGAGGAAGGCGTCCTGGAGGTTCTGCTTGATCGGGTCCTGGCTCGTCAGCAGGGGCGCGCAGAGCGCGAGGGCGACGATCAGGCCGAACAGGATCAGCCCGGCGACGAGCGGCGCGTTCCACCGTCCGCGCCGGCGGCGGCGGCCGGAACCCGCCGGCACGGCGGGGGCCGCGGTGGCAATCGCGCTCATGTGAGCTGGACCCGGGGATCGAGGGCGGAGTGCGCCACGTCGGTCAACAGGTTCACGACGACGACCATGATCGCGAAGACCAGAGTGATTCCCTGCACGGTGGGGAAGTCCCTTCCGAAAATCGAATTGATCATCTGCTGTCCGATGCCGGGGAGCGAGAAGACCCGTTCGACCACCAGCGTCGATCCCGTGAGATAGGCGATGTTGACGCCCAGGACGGTGACGGACGACACGGCGGCGTTGCGCAGGGCGTGTCCGAGCACCACCCGCGCGGTGCTGATCCCCTTGCTGTGCGCCGTCACGATGTAGTCGCTGCTCAGCACCTCGATCATGCTGGCGCGTAGGCTGCGGATCACGATCGGCGCGAGTGTCAGCGCGACCGTGACGCCCGGCAGCACGATGCCGCGCAGGTGCTCGGCCAGGCTGAGGCCGTACCCCCCGACCGGGAACCAGCCCAGTTTCAGCCCGAAGACCAGGATGAGCACGATGCCCAGCAGGAACGCCGGCAAGCCCAGGCCCACGACCGGCACCGCCCGGATGATGTTGTCGGCGACCCCGTTGCGCCGCGCCGCGGCCAGGACGGCCAGCGGTACGGCGATCAGCAGCGTGAAGAAGGTGCCCGAGACCAGCAGCCAGATCGTCACCGGCAGGCTGGTCGTGATCAGTTCCAGGACCGAACTGCTGTACACGTAGGAGTATCCGAGGTTGCCCTGCAGCAGGTGGCCGAGGAACGTCAGATACTGGCTCAGCAGCGGCTTCTCGAGCCCCATCTGGTCGCGCAGTTCCTTGATCGCCTCCGGGGTGGCGTGCACGCCGAGCAGGGTCGCCGCCGGGTCTCCCGGGATCAGCCGGATCAGGAAGAAGACGATGAACGAGATCCCGAGCAGCACCGGGATCAGCGACACCACCCGTTTCAGGACGTAGACGAGATATCGCATCGTTGCTCTCGCTCCAAGTTCTCAGTCCGCATCGGCCCTGCTCAGAGCGAGACGTCTTCCATGTGGTAGGACCCGGTCGGCAGGACCTTGAAGCCCTTCACGGTGCTCGCCGTCGCGTACGGGAAGGGCGTGTAGAACAGGAACGCGAGGAACGCGGACTCGGCGGCCTTGGCCTGGATCTCGCTGTACAGGGCCTGGCGCTTGGTCTTGTCGAACTCCTTCTGCGCCTGGTGGACCAGATCGATGATCGACGGGTCGTCGAAGCCGGTGTCGAAGGAGTGCCCGCCGGAAGTGGGATCGAGCGCGAACTGCGCCAGCTCGTCGGGGTCGGCCAGGTCCATCGTCCAGTACGAGTGCGCGATCTCGTAGTCCAGCTTGCCGGTCATGTCGTGCTGCGCGCTCGGGTCCACGTTCTGGATGTTCAGCGTGATGCCGAGCTCCTTCAGCGACGCCTGCAGGACCTGCGCGATCGCCGCGTCCACCGCGTCGCCCGACATGGCGAGCCACGTGGTGGTGAAGCCGTTCGGCACGCTCGACTGCCGCAGCTCCTCCCGGGCCTTGTTCATGTCGTACTGGATGCCGGGGCAGTTCTTGTCGTAGAACGGCGTGGACGGCATCAGGAACGAGTTCGCCGGGGTGCCGTTGCCGAACAGGATGGTCTTGACCAGCGCCTCCCGGTCGATGGCATAGGAGATGGCGCGGCGCACGTGCACGTCGTCGTACGGCTTCTTGTGCTGGTTCATCATGATGTAGTCCGTCCTGGTGGACGGGAACAGGTCGACCTTCACGTTCGGCGTGTTCTTGAGCTGCGCCAGGCTGGAGAACGGCGGGCTCTCGTTGATGTGCGCCTGCCCGCCCTGCAACTGGATCGCGCGGGCGTTGCTGTCCGCGACCACCTTCCAGGTGACCGAGTCCAGGTACGGCTTGCCCGACTGCCAGTACGACGGGTTCTTCTTCAGCGTGAGGGCGCTGCCCTTCTGCCAGGTGCCCCACACGAACGGGCCGGTCCCGATCGGGGCGGCGTAGAACTCGTCCTTGGTCTTGCCCGCGTAGTCCTTGGGGATGATCCCGTTGTTCGGGCAGCTCAGGTCGGCCAGCAACGGCGCCCACGGATACTTGGTGGTCACGACGACGGTGTAGTCGTCCGGCGTGGTCACCTCCTTGATGGCGGAGTTGATGAACTCCCAGCCGCCCTTGGTCTTGCTCGACTCGTCGATGGAGAACTTCACGTCGGCCGAGGTCATCGGCTGGCCGTTGTGGAACTTCACGCCCTTCCTGAGCTTCAGCGTGCACGACTGGTTGTCGGGCGACATCTCGTAGCTCTCCGCGAGCCAGGGCCTCACCCCCAAGCCGTCCTCCGTCATGGCCACCAGCGGCTCGTAGATCTGCGCGTAGGTCCAGATCGAGGCGTTGCTGAACACCATCGTCTTGTCCATGTTCACCGCGTCGTGGTCACGGACGAGGACCAGATCTCCCCCCTTCTTGGCGGCGCCGGACGACGCGCCGGACGAGGTGCCGGTGGAGGTGTCGGATGACGATCCGCAGGCTGCCAGCAGCGGCGCGGACGCGAACGCCCCGATGCCGAGCGCGCCGAGTTGGAGCATCCGGCGCCGGCTGATGTCGGGGACCCTGAGGCCGGCGGAGACCTGTGAGGCCGATGGGGTCGATGCGTCAGTGCTGTGGTCAGACATGCCTATCCTTCACGAGATTTCGCGGTGGTGCGCAGGGGTCTCTATGGACGAAAAAGGGGCCTCGGCAACGGCCTCCAGGGGTCCGACGGAGGATCAGACCGGCCCGCAACGAAGTATTGGAGCATCACGACGTTTCGTAAAGGTTACGCGTCGATCAGCTGTCATACGTAAGGTCGCCGTCCCGACTTCACCAGCAGATGCAGACTAGAGCATTCATATCGGTTCAGGTAGTGTCCAACGGCAAAGCCCCCCAATCACTCCCAAACCAGGCGGCTTCTCATGCAACTGACGATCATCGGCGCGGGCGCGATCGGCGGCACGATCGGTGCGCACATGATCCGCGCGGGCCACGACGTGCTCCTGTGCGACGCCGACCCCGCGCACGTCGAGGCCATCAATCGCGACGGCCTGTCCATCGAGGGGCCGGTCGAGAACTTCACGGTGAGGGCGCGGGCGGTCACCCCCGACGGCCTGCCGGAGCGCCTGAGCCGTGTCGCGATCGCGGTCAAAAGCCATCACACCGACCAGGCCGCGGAACTCGTGCGCGACAGGCTCGCTCCCGACGGATACCTGGTCAGCTTCCAGAACGGCCTGACCGCCGACCGGCTCTCCGCCGTCGTCGGCGCCCACCGGCTCCTCGTGAGCTTCGTGAACTTCGGGGCGGACGTACTGGGCCCTGGCCGGATCATGCAGGGCAACATCGGCACCTTCCGGGTCGGCGAGCCGGCCGGCGGCGAGATCACACCGCGGGTCCGCGAGCTCGTCGAGGCCCTGCCCTACGCCGAGGCCACCGGCAACATCATGGGCTTCCTCTGGGGCAAGGAGGCCTACGGTGCGATGCTCTACGCGGGCGCGGTCTCCGACCTGTCCATCGCCGACTCCCTGGAGGCGCCCGAGTGGCGGCCGCTCATGCTCGGCATCGCCAGGGAGGTGCTCGCGCAGGCGCCGGTGAAGCCCGAGGGGTTCGACGGCTTCGACCCCGGCGACCTCGAAGGCTCGCTCGACCGGCTCGTCACGTTCAACCGCAACAGCGCCAAGTCCCACAGCGGCATCTACCGCGACCTGATGGTCCGCAGGCGCAAGACCGAGGTCGACGACCTGCTGCACGACCTCTCAGGGCCGCTGACCACCCACACCGGCCAGCTGATCAAGGCGATCGAGCGGGGCGAGCGCACCTGCGAGGTCGCGAACCTGCGGCTGCTCGCGGCGTACGAACGAGCAGAACGGCTCGGCCGGCCGCTCGACGCCGTGGTCACGCTGTTCCCCGCGCCGCTGCGCGCCCCGGAGGGACCCCTGCACGGCGTTCCCGTCGCCGTCAAGGACATGATCGACATCGCCGGACACCCGCGTGGCAACGGCAATCCCTCCTCGATGCGCGCCGAGCCTGCCGCCGCCGACGCCCCGGTCGTCCAGGCGCTGCGCGCGGCCGGCGCGGACGTCTTCGCGGCGGCCTCGCTGCTGGAGTACGCGGCCGGCGCGGTCCACCCCGAGGTGCGGGAGGCGATGAACCCCTACAACCCCGCGCGAACGGCCGGCGGCTCCAGCGGCGGATCGGCCGCCCTGGTCGGCGCCGGGGTATGCCCGGCGGCGCTGGGCACCGACACGGGCGGCTCCATCAGGATCCCGGCCCACTACTGCGCAACGGTCGGGTTCAAGCCCAGCTACGGCGCGCTGCCGGTCGACGGCGTCGAGGCGCTCGCCCCCACACTCGACCACGTGGGGCTGCTCGCCCGCGACGTCGCGACCACGACCACGGTCTTCTCGGCTCTCACCGGCGGCCGTCCCGTGACGCGAGCCCGTGCCGGCATCCGGGTGGGAGTGCTCCCCGGCCTGCTTGAGCGCGCCGAGGTCCAGCCGGACGTGGCCGCCGCGGTCAGGGCGGCGCTGGACATCCTCCGCGACGCCGGCGACTCCGTCGTCGAGGTGGACGGCTCCGTCTTCGACGAACTCGACGCGGCCTTCCCCCACATCCTGCTGTACGAGGCGTGGCAGGTGCACGGGGAGCGGGTGAGCGCGGATCCCGGCCACTACGGCCCGGAGACCCTGCGGCTGCTGAGCTCCGGCTCCGGCGTGAGCGAGGCCGACTACCGGAAGGCCCTCGCCGTACGGGAGCGGCTGCTGCCCGCCGCGACCGAGGTCTACGCGGGGATCGACGTCCTGCTGACCCCCGCCGCGCCCTTCGTCGCGCCCGTCACGACGCCTCCCGTGGACACGCCGGAGGGGGCCGCGGAGGGTCTGTTCACCGGCATCCACAACCTCACCGGAGCCCCGGCGCTGGTGCTGCCCTGCGGCTGGAGCTCCGACGGCCTCCCGATCGGACTCCAACTGTCGTCCCCGCTTGGCACCGACATGGAACTGCTGGCCGTGGCCGCCCACGTCGAGTCGACGCTCGCCGTGGACCTCCGCAGGCCCGCCTTCAACTGATCGAACCGACCCCCACGAAGGGAATCCCCTTGCGCGCCGCCCTGTACATGTCCGCCGGCCACGTCGTCGTCGAGGACGTGCCCGACCCCGCGTTGTCCGAGCCGACCGATGCCGTCGTGCGTGTTCTGCGCGCCGCCGTCTGCGGCTCGGACCTGTGGTCCTACCGGGGCGTCATCACCCGTGCGGAGCGGTCCCGGCTGGGCCACGAGTTCATCGGCATCGTGGAGGAGGTCGGCGGCGAGGTCGGCTCCGTCCGCCCCGGCGACCTGGTCGTCGCGCCCTTCACGTGGTCCGACAACACCTGCCCCGCCTGCCTGGACGGAATCCAGTCCTCGTGCGAGAGGGGCGGCACCTTCGGCGCGCCGGGCGCCGAAGGCGGACAGGGCCAGGCGGTGCGGGTGCCATGGGCCGACGGAACGCTGGTGAAGGTGCCCGGCGGTCCGGCCGGTGTCGACGAGGCCGTGTACCCCGCGCTGCTGTCCGCCTCGGACGTGATGGGCACCGGCCTGCACGGAGCCGTCATGGCGGGTGTCAGCGAGGGGTCCACGGTGGCCGTCATCGGCGACGGAGCCGTCGGGCTGTGCGCGGTGCTGGGGGCGAGGGCCGTCCTCGGAGCCGAGCGGATCTTCCTCATGAGCCGCCACGCGGACCGCGCCGCTGTCGGCAAGTCCTTCGGAGCGACCGACGTCATCGCCGAGCGGGGCGAGGAAGGCATCGCGGCGGTACGCGAGCGGACCGGCGGCCTCGGGGTGCGGCACGTGATCGAGGCGGTCGGCACGCCGGAGTCCTGGGCCATGGCGGTCGGCATGGCCCGGGACGGCGGTGCCATCGGCGCGGTGGGCGTGCCGCACACGGCGCCGACGCTGCCGCTGTTCCAGCCGCTCGTCCACAATCTGAGCCTGAACCTCGGGATCGCCCCCGTACGCCGATATCTCCCCGACCTGATCTCGCGCATCACTGCTGGGACGCTGGATCCCGGCCCGGTGTTCGACACCGTCCTCCCGCTGGAGAACGTGGCGCAGGGCTATGCCGCGATGGCCTCCCGGGAGTCGATCAAGATCATGCTCACCACGGGCGACCTCTAACCGACGCTCCTCACGGCCAGAGGCGGAGGTGATCCACCAGCGGCGTCCCTCCCCGAGCAGGGAGTCCCACAGGCCGCCGAGGCGGGCGGTCATCTGGTCGAATCCACCCATCGTCGGGGGTGGTGGGCGAGCGGCAGCGGCTTGCGGAGCCGTCTCATGACGCGCAGCGCCTTGAGCGTACGCATACCGATATGCCTGCCGTACGCACTTCCGCTGATGCCAGGGACGCGAGCGCTCGCAAGAATCGTCGTGATCGCGGTGATATGCGCCGATTCAGGAGCACTCAGGCAGCCCTGCGCGGGGAGACGAATGAGATACGAATTGCTCGGGCCACTACGCCTGGTGAACGAGGAGACACACACGATCAGCGCGCCCAAGGTCGAGACGCTGCTGGCCGCGCTGCTGATCCGGGCGAACCAGCCGGTGTCGACCGACGAGTTGCTCGGCGAGCTGTGGGGGAACGAGCCCCCGAAGCGCGCTCGCGCCGCCCTGCACGTCTACATCTCGCATCTGCGCAAGAACCACGTACAGCCCGCGGTGGACGGGGCGGCCATCCGGACGCATGCCCAGGGCTACCTGCTGGAGACGGACCGCGAGTCGGTGGACGTGTTCCGCCTGCAGAGGCTGCACGCCGCGGGCCGTGACGAGGCGGACCGCGACCCGGAGCGGGCGCTGGATTCGTTCGCCGCCGCCGCGGCCCTGTTCCGCGGGCCGGTGCTCGCCGGGATCGACAACGGGCTCATCGTCGGCACGTTCGCCCGCTGGGCCGAGGAGGTCCGGCTGGAGTGCCTGGAGGCGATCGCGATGTGCTCGCTGCGGCTCGGGCGGCACCGCGAGGTGATCGGCGACCTGTCGCGGTGGGTCGAGCAGTACCCGCTGAACGAGAACCTGCGCGAGCAGCTCATGCTGGCGCTCTACCGCTCCGGGCGGCGGGCCGAGGCGCTGGAGGTCTTCCAGTCGGCCCGGCAGGTGCTGCGGGAGGAACTCGGGCTCGACCCCCGCCTGACCATGCGCCGGCTTCAGTTCGCGATCCTCTCCGCCGACGCCGACCTCGCCATCGCGGGATGAGCCCGGAAGAGACACGAGGGGCGAGCCGGCTGCGGACGGCTCGCCCCTCGCTAAGGGGCGCGGGGGGTCGGCCCCCTCAGCCCCCGGCGGCGGGTGTGGCCCCCCGCGCGCCGGGGCGGTACCAGAAGACCAGCGCGACGAGCAGGGCGATCACCAGGGCGCCGCAGGCCCAGACGAACACCGACGAGATGGTCTCGGCGAGACCACCCGCGCCCCGCGTGAGCGGGATCAGCATCGCGGCCAGGCCGAGCGAGCCGCCGATCGTGAGCGCCGTCTGCAGCACGCCCGCGGTGACCCCGGCGTACTCCTGCGGCGCGGTGGTCAGGACGATCATGTTGAACGGGATGATCGCCACGCCGACGCCGAGCCCCATGACGATGAGGGCCGGGAGCACGCCGCCGGCGTAGGTGCTGCCGCCGTCGAGGCGGGTCAGCCAGGCCACCCCGGCCAGCACCACGAGCAGGCCGGCCACGGCACGTGTCTTCAGGCCGATCGTGGCGATGTACTTGGTGATGATCTGGGTGCTGACGAGCAGCGCCAGGCCGAAGGGCAGGATGGCCAGGCCGCTCTGCAGCGCGTTGAGGCCCAGCACGCCCTGGAGATACTGGACCAGGTAGATCAGGAAACTCGTGAGCACGGCCGCGAGCAGCAGCAGGGCGAGGAAGGCGCCGGCCCGCTCACGGCCTGCGAAGACGGCCAGGGGCAGCAGCGGCTCGGCGGCCCGCCTGTCCACCAGCAGAAGTACCGCGCCCAGCACGACCGCGGCGCCGAGGGCGGTCAGCGTCCAGCGGTCGCCCCAGCTCTTCTCCGCGGCATGGACGAGGCCGTACACGGCGGCGGCGAGGGTGGCGGTGCTGAGCAGCGCGCTCGGCAGGCCGAGCGGGCGGGACCGGGTCGCCTCGTCCCGCAGGCCGAGGGCGCGGGCGGCGATCGCGATGATGACCAGCCCGACGGGCACGTTCACCAGCAGGCTCCAGCGCCAGTCCCCCGCCCACGTGAGCAGGCCGCCGAGCACCATGCCGGCTGAGGCGCCGAGACCGGTCACCGTGGAGTAGAGGCCGAAGGCCCGCTGCTGCCGCTCCCCCTCGAAGACGATCGCCAGCAGCGCCAGCCCGGTCGGACCGGCGATCGCCGCGCCGACACCCTGCAGGACGCGGCCGGCGAGCAGCACCTCCAGGTTCGGCGCGAGCCCGGCGATCAGAGAGGCCGCCACGACCAGTCCTATCCCCGAGAGGAAGACCCTGCGGTGCCCGAGCACGTCGCCGAGGCGGCCCGCGAACAGCAGGAGGCCGCCGAAGGCGAGGAAGAAGCCGTTCGGCACCCACGATCCTCCCGCCACCGACAGATGGAGGTCGGACTGGAGGGTCGGGAGCGCGACGTTCACGATCGTGCCGTCGAACTGGAGCATGAACTCCGCACCGACGATCGCCGCGAGCACGAGGGCCCAGGCGCGGTCGGCCCGGGGCGCGTCGGACGAGACGTCGCCTGGGACGCTTTCGGTGGTCATGGAACCTCCACGGGTCCGCTGACAGGGGGCAACAGCATGAGGATGCCTCAGGTTATCGGGCGCATTTATACTGAGGTCGTCTCAGGTTAAGTGGGAGAATTCAACCTGAGGCAACCTCAGGATGTCAAGCGGGAGGTACCTGGTGGACGGCAAGCCCTACATCGCCCAGCGCCCCAAGCGGGCCGACGGCAGGCGCAACTACGACGCGATCCTGGCCGCGGCCCGTAAGGCGTTCGAGAGCGCCGGGGCCGACGCCTCCCTGGAGGACATCGCGAGCCAGGCCGGCGTGGCGATCGGCACGCTGTACCGGCACTTCCCCACCCGGGCCTCGCTCGTCGAGGCCGCGACCCGGGACGGCCTGGAGAACCTCGTCGCCCACGCGGAGCGGCTGACCGCCGGGCCCGACCCGCTCGACGCGCTGATCGCCTGGATGCGCGAGGCGGTGGTCCACTTCAGCACCTTCCGCGGCCTGGTCGGCATCCTCGCGCAGAGTATGTACGACGAGGGCACGCCCTCCCACACCATGTGCAGCGCGATGCACCGCAGCGGCGCGGACCTGCTGCGCGCCGCCCAGGCCGCCGGCAGGGTGCGGCCCGACCTGACCCCCGACGAGCTGTTCGACCTCCTCAGCGGCGCCGCCTGGGTGCGCGAACAGGCCACCCCAGACCGTGACGGCAGCGCCCGCTTCCTGGAACTGGCCCTGGAGGGCATCACCACGCGGGACTGACTTTTCACAAAATCGACCCCAGCCCTTCGTGCCACAGCGAAAAAACCAACAAAGCAGCTAGGTAATGTAGAGTAAGAAGCATCCCCTTCCGCACAGCCGGATCGATGGAGACCGGCGCCCGAACCTCCGCCCTCCCACTGGAAGTTTCGGCCCAGATGCGAGTAAGGAGCGCGATTCGGGCCGGAAAGCTCTTTTCGGTCACCAAATGCCTGGGGTCGTCACAGACAATGAGCGTGTACGAAGACAGACTGACCGACGCCGCATCGACCAGGGTTGTGCGCACGGCCGAGTTCGACCTGCTCCGGTCCCTGACCCAGGAGCCCGGCTCCGAGGGGCGTCTCATCGCCGTCCTCGGCGAGCCGGGGTCCGGGAAGACGCACCTGTTGTCGGCGCTCGTCCGGGAGCGTCAGTGGACCGCCCTGCCCGCCACCGTCTACCGATGTTCCTCGGGCGACCGGGAGCGGGCGATGAACGCCGTCAGGAAGCTGCTGTGGCGGGCGCGCCGGGCCGGCGACCACGAGGCGGGCGACCGCCCCGTGGTCGGCCTCGGCCGCCGGCGCCACCGGCCCGACCGCGAGCTCGTGGTCATCGAGGACGCCCACCTCGCCGACGACCAGACGATCGGCGAACTGGTGGGCATCGCCGGGGGCGACCCCGTGCCCCTGGTCGACGTGGTCGTCTCGCTGCGCCCGCGCCAGACCCCCGGCCGGCTGGCCGAGGCGGTGTCCGTGACCGCGGCCTTCGGACGCACGGTGCGAATCGAACTGGGACCACTCGACGACGAGCAGATGCTCGCCATGTCGCCCGTCCCCGCGCCGTACGAGCTCCGCCACCGCAGCGGCGGGAACCCCTTCAACCTCCGGGCGCTGCAGGCCCTGGAACACAGCGCCCGCTCGGGCGGCGACGGCGCGCCGGCGCCGTACGAGTTCGCCGTCATGAGCGAGGTGCGCGACCTGGCGCTCACCGAGCGGTACGCGCTGAACGCGGCGGCGATCCTGCGCTCGCGGTTCGACGCGGACCTGCTCGCCGAGGTCGCCGAACTCGACCCGCTCGTGGCGTCCGCCGCGCTGCGCCGCCTCGTCCGCCGGGACCTGGTGCGGGTGGAGCCCATCGGGACGCTCTTCTCGATCAGGGACGAGGTCTTCGGCACGCTGCTGCGCCAGATGATCGACCCCTGCTGGGCCGCGCTGGCCCACCAGCGGGCGCTGCACCGGCTGTCGGCCCGCGGGCAGGCCGGCACCCAGATCGGCTTCCACCTGGTCAGCTCACTGTCGAGGGCCCGGGCGAGCGAACTGGCGCAGATCGTGGACGCGTCCCAGGAGATCATGGAGACCGACGTCAGCGAGTGCGTCTCCTGGCTCACGCCGGTGCTCGGCGAGGCGCCTCCCTCGACCGAGATCGGAGTGCGCGCCCGGCTGGCGCTCAGCACGGCATTCGGCCGCCTGGGACGGCTGGCCGAGAGCCGCGACCTGCTGTTCGTGGTGCACGAGTCGGGCGGGGCCATGGACCCGGCGGCGCTGGCGGAGCGGGTCGCGTTCGTCTCGGTGGTCGAGGGCGTGCTCAGCCAGGACGTGCAGACGCTCGACCTGCTCGGCGACCTCATCAGGCGGCCCGACCTGCGCGACTCCCCTGTCTGGCCGCGCCTGGTCCTCGCGCGCGGCTTCCGCGTGTCGATGCAGGGCCGTACGGCCGGCCGGGCCGAGACGGAGCCGGCGCTGCGAGCGGCGCGGGCCGCGGGCGACGACCCGGTCGCCGCGGGGCTCCTCGGGCTCCGCGCGCTCGCGTCGGTGGCCTCCGGGGACGTGGAC
The DNA here is from genome assembly GCF_012999535.1 of Microbispora sp. H11081. Lineage (GTDB taxonomy): Bacteria > Actinomycetota > Actinomycetes > Streptosporangiales > Streptosporangiaceae > Microbispora. Next base: position 1,035,172 of record NZ_JABBWV010000001.1, on the reverse strand, counting down.
CGGGCCCTGGCCGAGGCCGACGCCGCCGCCGAGTCGCTGGACCGCACCCCCGAACACCTGATGGCGCGGCACGTCGAGTGCCTGCTGCTGGCCGGGCTCGCCTACATCTACCTCGGCCGGGGCGCCGACGCCCAGCGGCAGGTCCGGCGCGGCGTGGAGATCGCCCGGCGGCGTCAGCGGCCGTTCCTGCTGCCGACGCTCCTGGTTCTGCTCAGCGAGGCCGAGCGCCATCTCGGCCGGCTCAGGCAGGCCAGGGACGCGGCCGACGAGGCCATCGTCGAGTCGGATGCGGGCAACCCGCTGCGCCACGCTCAGGCGGTGGCGCTGAAATCCGCCGCCGAGGTGTGGATGCAGCCCCCGGGCAGCGGGCGGGCCAAGTCGCTCGCCCAGCAGGCGCTGGCGCAGCAGGCGCTGACCGGCGCACACGTCAACGGCAGCGCGTCGATCGCCGCGCTGACGCTCGCCAAGTGCGCCTGGCTGGACGGCGACCCGACCCACTGCGTCACGCTCCTGCTCAACGAGGGCCGGGGCGCCGACATGCGGGTGATCCCTTCGGGCAGCCGCCTGACGATCTGGGAGACGCTCTGCGCCGCCGGGATGGACGCCGGCATGCCCCTGGACGACTGGGCGCGCCGGGCCCAGGAGCACGCCCGGGCGGTGCCCGTGCCGCCCAACCTGGCGTACGCCGCCATGACCCGCGGCCATCTGCTGCGCGTGCAGGGATCTCCGGGCGAGGCGGAGCGGTGTTACCGCGAGGCGGCCGACCTGTTCGCCTCGGTCGGCATGCCGGTGGAGCAGAGCTACGCCCTCGGGCAGGCGGCGCGGGCGCTCGGCGAGCAGGGCCGCGCCGAGCAGGCGGCCCACACGATCCGGCTCGCCGCCGAGATCGCGCGGCGGTCGGAGGCGGTGACCCTGCTCGACTGGCTGGGCCGGCGGACCGGCGGGCCACCCGCGGCCCCCACGCCGCCTCCCGGGGCGCGGCAGGAGATGTTCGGCCGGCTGGAGGTGTTCGGCCGGCTGACCCATCGGGAACGCGAGATCGCGTTGCTCATCTGCTCGGGGATGAAACGGCGGGACATCGCCGACCGCCTCACGATAAGCATGCGGACGGTCGACGTCCATCTGACTCGCATCTACCGCAAGACCGGGGTCAGCTCGCGCATGGAACTCGCGCTGGCGATTCAGCGGAAGACGGCAGGACAGGAATACGCGACGCGCTTTTAGGGCCGCTTGAGCGCCTCCTTTTAGTGTCGGAACACGTTGTTTCCGCCCCGGGAGGCGAATATGGATCTGCGCGCGCTGTCCGACCGGATCGCGCCGGTGCACGAAGCGGTGACCTCCTTCCTGGTGCCGTTCCTGGCCGCGCCGCCGGAGACCACCTCGGACCGGGTGGGGGCCCTCGCCCGGCCCGGCCGGTCGCTCATCCTGCGCGACCTCACCGAGAAGGTCGTGGAGTACCGCTCCAACAACGCCGACCCCACCGGCACGACCCCGACCGAGAACGACTTCGCCACCGTCAGGCTGGAGATCTTCGGCCCCGGCGGAGAGCCGCTAGGCGAGACGACCGGCGCCGGCCGCATGCTCTACAAGCAGGAGCACGACGGCCACTTCATCGCGTACTTCGGCGAGGAGATCCGGCTGCGGGACGGCAACGTCATCCGCTCCGGCGGCCTGGTGGACGACGCGCGGCTCACCGCAGGCGAGGCCGCGTACTTCCCGGCCGTCGTCGTCGCCGGGCCGCTGCGCGGGGCGGTGGGCGCCCGCTGGTTCCGCCCGCTGGTCAAGGAGGCCCACGACGCGTACGAGTCCGCGATCGTGGTCTACCGGTAGCGGAGGGACGCCATGACTCTCACCCGGCTGCCCGCCCGCAGGATCGGCTCCCTGACGGTCGGGGCGCAGGGACTCGGCTGTCTCGGCATGTCCGAGTTCTACGGTCCCGTCTCGGAGGCCGAGGCGGTCGCGACCATCCGGCGCGCTCTCGACCTCGGCGCGACCCTGCTCGACACCGCCGACGTGTACGGCCACGGCGCCAACGAGGAACTGGTCGGCCGCGCCGTGGCCGGGCGCCGCGAGTCGGCGGTGGTGGCGACCAAGTTCGGCGTCGTGCGCCCCGGCCCCGGCGTCGGCTCCGGGGTTCGGGGAGACGCGCCGTACGTGCGGCGGGCGTGCGACGACTCCCTGCGGCGGCTCGGTCTCGACCACGTCGACCTGCTCTACCTGACCCGGGTCGACACCGAGGTCGGCGTCGAGGAGACGGTCGGCGCGATGGCGGAGCTCGTGGCCGCCGGGAAGGTGCGCGAGATCGGGCTGTGCGAGGCGGCGCCGGAGACCATCAGGCGCGCCCACGCCGTGGCCCCGATCGCCGCCTTGCAGACGGAGTGGTCGCTGTGGTCGAGGGACATCGAGCGGCGCGTCCTCCCCGTGTGCCGGGAACTGGGGATCGCAGTGGTGCCGTACGCGCCGCTCGGCCGGGGCTTCCTCGCCGGCGCGGTCCGCTCCCGCGCGCAGTTGGACGACGGCGACTTCCGGAGCTTCGGCCTGCCCCGCTTCTCGGCGGAGAACCTCGCCCGCAACCTGCCCCTCGCCGACCGCCTGGGCGAGCTCGCCGAGGAGTTGCGGATCACTTCGGCCCAGCTCGCGCTGGCCTGGCTGCACCACCAGGGAGCGGACGTCGTCCCGATCCCCGGCGCGAAGCGAAGGGCCCATCTGGAGGAGAACCTCGACGCGGTGTTCCTGAGCCTGACCCGGGCCGACCTGGCGGCGGCCGAGGCCGCCGTGCCGGCGGACGAGGTCCACGGAACCCGCTGGAACGAGCAGAGCATGCGTTTCGTCGACCTCTGATCCACACCGCTCCCGGCCCCGGCGACGCCGTGCCGCCGGGGCCGGGAGGCGGGATCGCTCAGCCGGGGGCGGAGGCCGCTTCGCCCGTCAGCCCGCGGACGCGGTGTCCGGGGTGTCCGGGGTGCCCGCGTCGGGCGGGCCCGCCACCGCGGCGGTGCGGAGGATGGCGATGGCACGGGACGGGCACAGGTCCTCCGCCAGCTCCACCTCCCGGCGCCGCTCCTCCCCCGGCTCCGTGTCCAGCACCACCACCAGCCCGTCCTCGCCGTGGTCGAAGACGTCCGGCGCGCTGATCGCGCAGTGCCCGGCGGCCATGCAGCGGCTCCGGTCGGCGGTCACCTTCATCGCTTCTCCTCCCTCTCCCCTGCGGGGCTCACCACTCGACCGGCAGGGTGTGGACGCCCTGCATCGTGCCGCCGCTGCGCGAGGGCAGTGCCTCCAGCGGAACGCCGAGCCGCAGGCCCGGTATCCCCTCGAACAGGACGGAGAAGGCGACCTCCAGCTCCATGCGGGCGAGGTTCTGCCCCAGGCACTGGTGGATGCCGAACCCGAACGTGAGGTGCTGGCGGCCCGACGCCGCGTTCCCGCCCCGGGTGCGGTGGACGTCGAACTCGTACGGCCGTGGGAAGACGCCGGGGTCGCGGTTGGTCATCGAGGACGAGACCAGGACGCCCTCCCCGGCCCTGATCACCTCCCCGTCGATCTCGATGTCCTCGGTCGCCACCCGGACGCCGGAGACGTCGGTGATGGAGACCAGACGCAGCAGTTCGTCGACGGCGGCGGGCAGGACGTCCGGGTCCGCGCGGAGCGCGGCGAGCTGGCCGGGATGCTCCAGCAGCGTGACGACGCCCAGCGCGATCATCTGGGAGGTCGTGTCGTGCCCGCCGATGAGCAGCGCGAGCGCGATGCGCAGCAGGTCCTCGCGGGTGAGGTCGCCGTCCTCGTCGACCTCGCCCGCGAGGCGGCTCAGCACGCCGGCGCCGCCGGGCTCGCGCTCCTTGCGAGTGATCAGCCCGTCGAGGTAGTCCCACAGCTCCCGGCCCGCCCTCTCCGCGTCCTCGGCCGACTTGGCCTGCAGCAGCCCCACCGTCTTCGCCTCGAAGAACTCGTGGTCGTCGTACGGCACGCCGAGCAGTTCGGAGATCACCATCGAGGGGATGGGCAGCGCGTACGCCTCGACGAGGTCCACCGGCGGCCCCGCCTGGAGCATGTCCGCCACCAGCCGCCGGGCGAGGTCCTCCACGCGCGGGCGCATGGCGCGCACCTGCTTGAGGCTGAAGTCCGGGGCGAGCAGCCGGCGGTGCACGTCGTGGACGGGCGGGTCGAACCCGATGATCGCGATGGGCTTGAAGATGGGCGCGTCCAGCCGGGGAAGGACGGCGGGGAAGTCGTCCCGGGACCGGTCGGCCGACATACGCGGGTCGGCGAGCAGCCGGCGGGCCTGGCTGTGGCCGGTGACCATCCAGATCCACCTGCCGTCCCAGAGCCGGACCCGGTGCAGCGGCCCCTGCCGCCCCAGGTCCTGGTAGCCCGGGGACGGCTGCCAGGGGCAGGCCCGGTCCTGCGGATAGGCGAACAGATCCTCGTTCGCGGTAGTCGTCGGAGCGTTCACGTGAGGTACCTCGGTTCCTTCCGTCTCGAAGCCGGTCTCGAAGGGGGTGAGGGTGCGTCCGGTCAGGCGGTGGGCTCGGGCGAGCGGGCCCCCGGCAGCGGCGCGGCTCCGTTCCCGGTGGCGGGCCGCACGCCGGCCCAGGCCCGCATCGCCGGCTCCTCGACGAACCGCGTCAGCCCCCAGGCCAGCAGCGTCGTCACCCCGAACAGGGCGGTGACGAGGAACAGGGCGGACGGCGCGTCCCATGTCCGGTCGGCCCCGAGTGCGACGTGGGAGTACGTCAGGACCAGGAAGTGGACGAGGTAGGAGGCGTACGAGATGCCGCCGAGCCAGACGAGGGGGCGGGAGCGGAACGGGCTGAAGCGGCCCCGGTGGTCGGCGACGGCGACCGCGGCGATCAGCAGGGCGATCGGCAGCGCGACGGGCGCGGTGAGCCCGTAGACGGTCGGCCACAGGAACATCTGCAGGCCGAAGGCGGCGGCGAGGATCGCCAGCGCCGGCGCCCAGCCCAGCCGGATCCACCGGCCGTCGACCACGATCCTGGCCATCAGGATGCCGAGGACGAAGTCCAGCGCCCTGGTCGGCGGGAACGACACGAGGAACCAGTTCTGGGTGAGCGACATCTCCTGGCCGGGCAGCTTCGGCGTCCCCGGCAGGGCGGCGAGGGCGATCGCGGGCAGCACGGCGATCACCACGACGACCGCGCAGGCCGCCGGCCACAGCCGGGCGGCCGGGATGCGCCGGACCAGCCGGTACAGGAACGGGAACGCCAGGTAGAACAGCACGTCGCAGGCGAGCGACCAGGTGACCACGTTGATCGAGAGGATGAATTCGGCCCGGGGCAGCCAGGTGTGCACGAGCAGCAGGCTCGGCAGGGCTGTGAGCAGGTCGACGGACTGGCCCGCCCAGAGGGCGAGCCCCAGGGCGGCGAGCCAGGTGACGACGTGGTTGGGGTAGACCTTGACGAGCCGCCGCCGCCACAGGCGGGTGCGCGCCTCGCCCTCCCGGACCGACCAGGTCAGCACGAACCCGCTCAGCACGAAGAAGAACTCCACGCCGAGCCAGCCGGACGTGAAGGCGTAGGTCTGGAGCGAGGCCGCGACGTCCTGGTGGAAGTACCCCAGCACGCAGGCGTGGCAGACGAACACGAGGAACGCCGCGACGAATCTCATTCCGGTCAGCGAGGGAAGAGGAGAGGCTTCCCGTGCCGTTTCTGTCATTTCCGTCCGCCTGTTCCTGTTGTGCGTGAGCCATGGCTCCGGTGTGGCCCGGCGGATGGGCATCAGCCCTGGGTGGGGCCGTCGCCGATCCTGATCGCCCGTGACGGGCAGAGGTAGGCCGCCTTCCGGACCCGGTCCTCCAGCTCCGGCGCGACCTGCGGGGTGAGGACCACGACGAGGCCTTCCTCGTCCTGGTCGAAGACCTCGGATGTGGCGGCCATGCAGCGGCCGCCGCTGATGCAGCGCTCCTGGTCGGCCGACACCCACACGGCCGTCACCACGCGACCGGGAGCCGGAGCACCCGCTGCACCGTCCCCGCGCCGAGGATGGGCAGTTCGGGGACCGGGGCGGCCAGCCGGATCCCGGGGATCCGGGTGAACAGCTCCTGGAAAGCGACCTCCAGCTCCATCCGGGCGAGGTTCTGGCCGAGGCACTGGTGGATGCCGAAGCCGAAGGTGAGGTGGTGGCTGTCCTCGCGCAGGACGTCGAGCTCGTCGGCGCGCTCATGCACGGCCGCGTCGCGGTTGGCCAGCGTCCCGGAGACGAGCACGCCCTCCCCCTCGCGGATGAGGTGGCCGGCGATCTCGATGTCGCCCTTCGCGACCCGGGTGGCGACGAGGTCGGTGGTGGCGATGTAGCGCAGGAGTTCCTCGACCGCGCCGGGGAGCCGCTCGGGGTCCTCGCGCAGCAGCGCGAGCTGCTCGGGGTGCTCCAGCAGCGTGATGACGCCCAGGGCCAGCGAGGAGGAGGTGGTCTCGTGCGCGGCGATGAGCAGCACCAGCGCGATCGACACCAGCTCGTCGTGGCCGATGTCGCCGGTGACGACGCGCTCGCGGACCAGCGTGCCGAGCAGCCCGTCGGACGGGTCCTTGATCTGCTCGGCCACCAGCCGGTCGATGTAGTCGAACAGGTCCTGCGCCGCCGTCGCCGACTCCTCCTCGGTGCCGAGCATCACCTTGCCGCTGGCGTCCTGGAAGAAGTCGTGGTCCTCGTACGGCACACCGAGGTGGCGGCAGATGACCAGGGACGGCAGCGGCACCGCGAGCAGCGGCACCAGGTCGGCCGGCGGGCCGTGCTCGACGATCCGGTCGACGAAGCCCGCGACGATCCGCTCGACCTCCGGCCGCATCCGGCGGACCGACTTGAGGCTGAAGTGGGGGTTGAGATACCGGCGGTACACGTCGTGGACGGGCGGATCCATCGCGATGAGCGCCAGCGTGCGGGCGATCTGCGAGCGGAACCGGGGCGCCACGATGGGGAACCCGGGATGGGTGCGCTGCGAGGACAGGTTCGGGTGGGTGAGGATCTCCCGGGACTCCCGGTAGCCCGTCACCATCCATGCCTCGCGACCGTCGAAGAGGGTCACCTTGAGCACCGGTCCCCGCTCCGCGATCTCGCGGTAGCCGGCGGGCGGCTCGTAGGGGCAGGTGCGCTTCTGGGGGTACGGCGGAGCTTCCGTCATTTCCCTTTTTCCTTCGGCGAGAGAGAGGCCGGACGTCGTTTCGTTCCTTAGCGACGCCGCGATGTTAAGCAGGCGGATAATTCAGGAACAAGGCGGGTTAAGCCGGGCTTCAGAATGGCTTATGCGCCGGTCACGCTCGCCCCCCTTTTCGAACCTCCGCTGGAAACTCCGCTGGAACGCCACGCGAAACGGGGAACCGCGTCGATGAGCGCTTTCGTGTACGGATGCTCGGGATGGTCGAATACCTTTTCCAATTCGCCGCTCTCCACCACCCGGCCGTCTTTCATCACCACCACCCGGTGGCTCAGCCGCCGGATGACGCCGAGGTCGTGGGAGACGAACACGTACGCGACGCCGAGCCGCTCCTGGACGTCGGTGAGCACGTCGAGCACCTGGGCCTGGATGGGCGCGTCGAGCGCGGAGACCGGCTCGTCGCAGACGATGACCTGCGGTGCGGGAGCGAGCGCGCGGGCGATGGCCAGGCGCTGCCGCTGCCCCCCGGACAGCTCCCTGGCCCGCCGGTCGAGCACGTCCGGGGCGAGGCCGACGTGCTCCAGCAGCGACGCCACCCGCCGGTCGCGCTCCTCGCGCGGCGTGCCGTCCGCCCGCAGCGGCTCCTCCAGGATCTGCCGGGCCGTGTAGCGGGGATCGAAGGACGACAGCGGATGCTGGTAGATCATCTGTACCCCGCGCCGTGCCGCGCGCCGTTCGGCGCCGCGCAGGCCGTCCCATGGCCGCCCGTCGAGCAGCACGCGCCCGGCGTCCGGTTCCAGCAGGCCCATGAGCAGCCGGCCGAGGGTGGTCTTGCCCGAGCCGGACTCGCCGACGACGCCCAGGGTCTCCCCGGCTCCGACCGTGACCGACACGTCCTCCACGGCCGTGAACTCGCCACGCCCCGGCAGGGTGTAGCGCTTGACCAGGCCCTCGGCCCGCAGCACCTCGCGGGCCGTCCCCGCGCTCCGGGGCTCGGCGGAGCCCGCCGGGCGCGCCCCGCGCCCATGCCCGGCGACCGCGCCCACGAGCGTCCTCGTGTACGGGTGCGACGGCGACTCCAGCACCGCGGCGGCCGGGCCGTCCTCCACGAACAGCCCGTCCTTCATCACGTACACGTGGTCGGCGATCTCGGCGACCACGCCGAGATCGTGGCTGATGAGAAGCACCGCGGTGCCGTCGCCGACGCGCTCGCGCAGCAGCGCGAGCACCTGACGCTGCACGGTCGCGTCCAGGGCCGTCGTCGGCTCGTCGGCGATGAGCAGGTCGGGCCGCGCGGCGAGCGCCGAGGCGATGAGCGCGCGCTGGCGCAGCCCTCCGGAGAGCTGGTGGGGGTACTGCCGCGCCCGGCTCTCGGGAGCCGGGATCCCCGCCTCGCCGAGCAGCCGCACGACCTCGGCGTCCACCTGCCGTCCCGGGACGATCCGGTGAGCCCGCAGCGGCTCGGCGACCTCCGCGCCCACGCGGCGCAGCGGGTCGAGCGAGCCGAGCGCGTCCTGCAGGACGAACCCCACCCGGCGCCCGCGCAGCGCGCGCCAGGCCCGGCCCCGCACCTCGCGGAGGTCGACTCCGTCGAACGTCAACTCGGCTGCGCCGACCCGTGCGCCGTCCCCCGCGAGGCCGGCGAGGCTGCGGGCCGTGACGCTCTTGCCCGACCCCGACTCGCCGACGATCGCGACGACCTGCCCGCGGTCGACGCGGAACGACACGCCCCGCACCGCCTCCACCATTCCGTGGCGGACGGGGAAGCGCACCGTGAGGTCCCGTACGGCGACAAGAGGGCCGGCCGGCGTCACGAGTGCCTCCCCTCGACGCGGCGGTTGAGGTGCTGCCCGACGAACGTGACGGCCAGCACCGCGACCGTGATGGCGACCCCGGGGAACACGGCGGGCCACCAGGCGAGTGCGAGAAACTCGCGGCTTTCGGAGAGCATGGCCCCCCACTCGGCCGTCGGCGGCCGCGGGCCGAGGCCCACGAAGCTCAGCGAGGAACTCGCGACGATCATCGCGCCGAGGCTCACGGTGGCGAGCGCCAGGACCGGGCCCGCCGCGTTGGGCAGCACGTGCCTGGCCACCACCTGGGCGCGCGACCAGCCGAACCCGTGGGCGGCCTCGACGTACTGGGCCGAGCGCAGGCGGATCACCTCGCCGCGCGCCACCCGGGCGAAGCCCGGCATGGAGACCACGGCGAGCCCTATCGCGGCGGTGCCGCCTCCCGGCCCGAGGACGGCCACGACGAGGAACACCAGCAGAAGACCGGGGACCGACATGACCACGTCGAGCGACCGGCTGAGCACCTGGTCGGCGACACGGCCGAGCTGGGCGGCGGCGACCCCGATCAGAACCCCCGCCGCGAGCGCCAGCAGGACCGCGCCGGTCCCGATGAGCAGGGACGGCCGGGCGCCGTACACGATCCGGGCGTACAGATCGCGGCCGTTCTGGTCGGTGCCGAGCCAGTGCTCGGCGCTCGGCGGGCGCAGCGGGGCGTCCAGGTCGGCCGCGTCCGGGTCGATCCCGGTGAACAGCGACGGCGCCGCCGCCATGACGGCCAGCACCAGCAGCACGGCCGCCCACGGCCACAGGCTCCTTGGCATCGGCTACCTCCCCGCGTCGCGCGTCCGGGGGTCGATCACCCAGGTGAGGATGTCGACCGCGATCGTCACCAGCACGAACGCGGCCGCCGTCACGAGGACGACCGCGATGACCATGGGCATGTCCTTGTTCGCCACGGCCGACAGCGCCAGCCGCCCGATGCCCTGCCGGGAGAAGACGATCTCGATGATCACCGCGCCGCCGATCAACGAGCCGGCGATCCACCCGAGCAGCGTGGTGACGGGGAGCAGGGCGTGGCGGAGCACGTGGCGCAGGCGCAGGGCCGCCTCGCCGATGCCCCGGGCACGCGCGGTCACCACGAACGGCTCGTCCATCGCGCGCAGCAGGCCCTCCCGCAGCACGCCGGCCACCACGGCCGCCGGCCCGGCTGCGAGAGCGGCCGTCGGCAGGACCAGCCCGGACGGCGAGGAGGACCCGATGGCCGGGAACCAGTGCAGCGTGCAGGAGAAGACGGTCAGCAGCAGCAGCCCGAGCCAGAAGGGGGGCAGGGCCACGACCAGCGACTCGGCCGACGCGAACAGCGAGCGCACCCACGCCCGGCGGTTGGCGCTCACCACCCCGAGCACGACCGAGGCGACGACCGTGGCCAGCAGGGTGGTCGCCACCAGCAGCAGCGTGCCGGGAAGCTGGGCGGCGATCTCGTCCCACACCGGCCTGCGCAGGACGTACGACTCGCCGAACTCGCCGCGGGCGATCCGGCCGAGATAGGTGAGGTACTGCACCGGGAGCGGGTCGTCGAGCCCGTACTGTGCGACGATCCCGGCCCGCACCTCCGGGCTCACCGAGGAGCGCGCGAGCAGGACGTCGGCGGTGCTGCCCGGCATGACCTGCAGCAGCACGAACGTCACCGTCACGGCGCCCCAGAGCACGCCGGCCGAGGCGGCCAGGCGCACCAGCACGAGGCGCACCAGCGTCCGGCGGCCCTGGCCGGAGCGGCGGCGGTTCCGCGCCTCCGCCACCCCGGCCGGGGACGTCTTCAGGACGCCAGCCATATGCCGGACAGGTCGGGGGTGCCGTCGACGTTGAACCGCACGTCGCGGACACCCTCGCGGGCCGCCAGCGTGGACAGCGGCGAGTAGATCGGCAGGACCGCCGCGTCCTCGGTGATCCGCCGCTGCACCTCGGCGTAGACGCCGAACTGCTCGGCCTGGTCCCTGGCGCCGAGCGCCCGCCTGAACGCGGACTCCACCTCGGGGTTGTCGTACCTGGCCATGTTGTTGCTGATCCCGCGCTCGGGCGTGGGGATGTTGTCGGCGCCGAACAGCACCCGCAGCACGTCGGGCCCCGGCGAGGAGAAGCTGGTGTCGATCAGCTCGTAGTCGCCGGCCAGCAGGCGGTCGACGAAGGTGCCGCCGTCGAGGTTCTCCTCGACGAGTTCGACGCCGATCTGCCTGGCCGCGGCCTGGATCTGCACCGCGAGGTTGCCGACCGACGGGTCCGACCACATGTGGCGCAGCGTCAGCCTCCTGCCGTCCTTCGTCCGGTAGCCCTGCGCGTCCCGCTGCGTCCATCCGGCCTGGTCGAGCAGCCGGTTCGCCTCTGCCGGGTCGTGGCCGTACGCCGCGGCGACCGAGGGGTCGTAGCCCGGGGTGCTGGCCGACAGCGGCCCGTCGGCGCCGTCGTACACGCCGAAGTAGACGTTCTTCACGATCCGCCGCCAGTCGATGCCGGCCCGCAGGGCCTTGCGCACGTTGACGTCGCTCAGCGGGCCCTTCGCCGTGTTGGGCCAGTAGCTGTAGTTGGCGCCGGGGAACCGTGTCGTGTGCAGGGCGAATCCGGGCGTGCTCTTCAGCGTGCCTATGCCGGCCGGCGCGAGGCCGGTGACCGCGTCGACCTGGCCGCTGGTGAGCGCCCCCAGGCGGGCCGAGTTGTCCGGCACGACCGTGACCTCGATGCGGTCCAGCAACCCGGGACCGCCGCGGGCCGCTCCCTCGGGCGCCCACGCGTACGCGGGGTTCCTGACGTAGTCGATGCCCTTCTGCGGGGTGAATCCGCCGTCGCTCCTGAACGGCCCGGTGCCGACGACGACGGCGCAGAGCTTCGAGGCCGGTCCCTTCAGGGTGGCCGGGGACTCGATCCCGAGGTTGGGCTGGGCCAGCGCGGACAGGAAGCCGGAGTCGGGCCGTTTCAGCTTCACCTCGACCGTCAGCGGATCGACGGCCTTGGCCGACTCGTACGCCGCGATCAGGCTGGCGGCGAGCAGCGACTTGGTCTTCGGATCGACCACGTGGTCGAGGTTGGCCACCACCGCCGCCGCGTCGAACTTCCGGCCGTCGGTGAAGGTGACGCCCTCGCGGAGCCGGAAAGTGTAGGTGAGCCGGTCGCCGGAGACCGTCCACTCACGGGCGAGCCAGGGGTGCAGGCCGCCGCGCGGGTCCTGGTAGACCAGCGAGTCCACGAGCGGCCGGGTCAGCAGCCGGGCCGACTCCGTCGGGCTCTGGTGGGGGTCCAGGCACTCGGGTTCCTTCTCCACCGCCAGCCGCAGGGTCCCTCCGGCGCGGGGGGACGCGGCGCCCGCCTCGCCGCCACCCGCCGCGCCTCCGGCGGCGGGGGCCGGCCCGTCCGCACCGGAGGAACAGCCGGCGGCGAGGGCCAGCACCAGCATGGCGGCCCCCACCGCCACGGCGGGGGCGGTGGTGGTTCCAGCCCTCCCGGTGGCTCCGCTCCTCCTGGTGGTTACGGGCCTCCTGGCAGCACCCATGCTCGTCTCATTCCTCGCCACGTCGCTCACGGCCGGAAGGGATCTCCGGCCCGTACACACAGTGGTGGCCGGTTCTAAAGCGGGGCTGAACCGGCGGCGGCGCGGCCGTCAGGCGGCTACAGAGACGAGACGATCTTGGCGATCAGCTCGTAGGAGCGGATCCGGGCCTGGTGGTCGGGCACCTGCGTGAGCACGAACAGCTCGTCGGCGCGGGTGCGGCGCAGGAGGTCCCCGAGGCGGGGGGCGATGCGCTCGGGGCTGCCGACGAACTGGGGGTCGATCTTCTCGCGCAGGAACCGCTCCTCGGCGGGGCCGAACCGGTGGGCGGCCGTCTCCTCCTCCGTGGGCAGGACGGTGGCCGGGTCGACCGTGCGCATCAGGATCTGGCCGTACACGAAGGAGGCGGCGAGCCGGTGCGCGCGCTCGTCGCTGTCGTTCGCGACCGCGATCACGGCCACGCAGGCGTGCGGCCGGGCCAGGGCCGCCGACGGCCGGAACGCCTGCCGGTACGCGTCCAGCGCCTCCGGCGCCCCGCCGCCCACGATCGCGTGCGCGTACACGTACGGCAGGCCGAGCCGGCCGGCGTTCGCGGCGCTGGAGGCGCTCGACCCGACCAGCCAGATCTCGGGCGGGGTGCCCGGCTCGGGGATCGCGCGGACGCCGCCGCTGCCGCCGGCGAAGTACTCGTGCAACTCGCGCAGCGCGTCGCCGAAGTCGAGCCGGCGCGGGTCGCCGAGGCGGGCCGCGGCCTCCCCCGAGCCGCCGGGCGCGCGGCCGAGGCCGAGGTCGACCCGCCCCGGGTAGAGCCCGGCCAGCACGCCGAACTGCTCGGCCACCACGTACGGCGAGTGGTTGGGCAGCAGCACGGCGCCGGAGCCGGCCCGGATCGTGGTCGTCGCCGCGAGGATGGAGCCCGCCAGCACGGCGGGGCTGGAGGTCGCGAGCGCGGGCGTGTTGTGGTGCTCGGCCACCCAGTAGCGGCGGTATCCCAGGGCCTCGACGGCCCGGGCCAGGTCGACGGAGCGGCGCAGCGCGTCGCCCGCGGTGCCGCCGCGCCAGACGGGGGCGGTGTCGTGCACGGAGACGGCGATTCCCTCGGCCAACGTCCTCTCCTTCGCAAGGGGTGATGCAGGGGGGCAACTGGGGCGTATCCGGAGGTTTCCTCACGTTACGTCGCGGCACAGTCAACCTGAGGTTGCCTCAGATTGTCAACGCCTCGGGGGACGCCTCCGGGACGACGCGCCCCTCGGCGCGCAGCGTGAGATGGGCGGGCACGCCGACGATCTCGACGAGGTCGTGGACGAAACGCGACCCCTCCTCCAGCCGGGTGAAGCCGTAGTGCGGGTAGAGATCGCGGACCTTGCCGTTCTTGGCGGTCGGCACGTAGCGGCCGTGGACCGCGGCGAAGCCGGCCTCCCGGGCCGCGTGGAGCACCGCCGACAGCACCGCCTGCTCGATGCCGCGGGCGAAGACCCGGCAGCTCAGCAGGAAGTTGTCGATCACCAGGCCGTCCGGCCGGGCGCGCAGGAAGAGCGCGCCGACCACGCCGTTGCTCCCGAAGCGGTCCGCCGCCGAGATCGCCAGCACCCGGGAGCCCGGCCGTTCCGCCCGCTCCCGCACCTCCTCCGGCGGCAGGCGCTCGGTGGTGAGGTTGAACTGGTTGGTCCGCAGCGTGATCTGGGAGAGCCGGGCGGCCTCCCCCGGCTCCGCGGGGGCCAGCCGTACGGACACGTCCAGGCCGGCCAGGAACTCCTCGGCCGAGCCTGCGGCGGCGAGGAACTCCGACCGCGCCGTCTCCTCCTGGTAGCGGCGGGTCCGCGCCCGATCCTCCGCGGTGACCTCGGTCGTGGTGAACCACCCGTCGGCGAGCAGCGTCGTCGCGTGCAGCGCCGGGTCGTCCCCCAGGTGGACCACGACGGTCTCCGGGAGCTCGGCCGCGACCGCGGCGCACTCGTGGACGCTGTCGTCGGCGAACACGACGCTGTCGCCGCCCAGGTTGAGGCCCTCCGTCAACGCGCGCAGGCTCACCGGCTTAGGACCCCAGTCGGCCAGGACCCGGACGAAGTCGTCCTCGCGCAGCAGCATGCCGGGGTGGTCGCGCAGGGCGGCGAGCACCGTGTCCCGGTCGTTCTTGCTGACCGCGGCGAGCAGCACGCCCTGGGAGGCGAGCTGCTTCGCCACCCCCTGGAAACGACGGAAGGCCTCGCCGCGCGGGCCGTTCCCGACCTCGATGCCCTCCACGCCGTCGTCGCCGAGGATCCCGCCCCACAGCGTTCCGTCCAGGTCGAGGGCGAGCACCTTCCTGGCCCGCCCGGTCCTCGCCCTGACAAGGTGGCCAAGCTCCCGCGCGTACGCGCCGAGCAGCCCGTCGGACAGGTGCGCCCCGGCGTAGGTCTCGAAGCGGGGGTCGCTCAGCTCCGTCGCGGACGACAGCAGCGGGTCGACGTCCACGACGACCACCCGGCCGGCGGACGCGCCGAGCTCCAGCAGCTCGGCGTTGGCCCGGCGCCAGGCCGCGCCCAGCCGGGCCCGCGACCTGTGGTCGAGCAGCCGCGCCTGCCACAGGCGGGGCAGCGGCACCGTGTTGAGCACGAGCGCCCCCGAGCCGCTCTCGCCCCACCGCGCGGCCAGCCCCCGCCACAGGGCCAGCTTCCCGGCGAGCACGCGTTCCACGTCCTCGGCCGTGAACGGCACGCCCACCTCGTCGAACACGGTCGCGTGGTCGAGCACGCAGACCACGAGGTCGGACCGCTCGGCGTACAGCTCGCTGCCGGGGTCGCCCAGCTCGAAGACGTACGAGCCGAAGCCGGTGAGCCGGACGGACGGCACGTATCCATGCCGGGCCAGCTCGCCGACGAGCCCGACGCGCAGCGCCTCCAGCGTGCCATGCCCGGTGACGGTCACCCGCACGGCCGGGAGCCGCGGGTGGAGCTCACGGGCGGCGTCCAGGTCGGCGCGGGCGAGCAGCCGCGCCGCGCGGGCGGCATCCTCGGCGGACATCGCGGCGAGGAGCGGGCCCACCTCGTCGAAGCGCTCGGCGAGCGCCCCGTCCCGGTGCAGCCCGCGCAGCCGCGCGAGGGCGGCGGCGGTGTCAGTGGTCATCGGGGCTCCATGGCGTCGTGCTCGGATCGTCCGGCGGCCTCATGAGGCGAGACGATCCCGGCAGGCGAGGGGGTATCGGAAGCCGAAGCGCTCTCGGCGGGCGGGGAGGCGAGCAGCTCGTTCAGGCGGGCCGCCAGATCGTGGGCCGTGCGGTGGTCGAGCACCAGGCCGGGCGGGACGTTCACGCCGGTCTCGCGGGAGATCCGCCCGGCGATCTCCAGCGCGCCGAAGGAGGTGATGCCCGCCTGGGTGAGGTCGTCGTGTGGGCCGGCCGCTCCCACGGCGTGTCCGAGGGCGCCGTCCACGGCCGCGAGCACCATGGTCAGCAGCACGCCGTGCCGCTCCGCGGCGGGCACCCCGTCGAGCGGGGACGACGCCGGGGCCGGAACCTCGGCGGGCTCCTGCCCGCGCACGCCGTACCGCCAGCGCCGCAGCGCCGCCACCACCTCCCCCAGGACGCCGGGAGGCGCGGCGACGCCCCCGACGAGGGCGGCGAACCGCTCGGCGTCGAGGTCGTCCACGGCGCGCCACAGCTCCCGCTCCCGCGGCGAGCCGCCCCGGACGCCGTACGAGGGGGTGATCCAGTGGCGCTCGTGCCGGAAGGGGTAGGTCGGGACGGCGGCCGGGTCGGCGGCCGGGCCCTCGCCGATCACCTTCGGCCACGCGACCGCGACGCCCCGCGCGTACGCCTGGGCGAGCGCGCGCAGCACCGAGCGGGCCTCGTCCGACGGGTCGCGCACGAATGGGATCGCGGCGATCTCGGCGCCCTCCTCCGCGAGGCAGTCGGCGACCATGCCGGCCGTCGTGGCGTCGGGGCCGATCTCCACGAAGGTGTCCACGCCGAGGGCGCGCAGCGCCCGCACCCCGTCGTGGAAGCGGACCGGCTCACGCACCTGGGCGGCCCAGTGGTCCGGCGCGGTCAGTTCCTCTCTCGTCGCGGCCCTCCCGGTGCGGGTGGAGACCAGCACGGCGGCGGGCTCCCGTACGGTCAGGGCACGGGCGGCCTCCACCAGGCCGGGCAGCGCGGGGTCCATGTGCGGCGAGTGGAACGCCTGGCTCACCGCGAGGGGCTTGGCGCGCACCCCTCGCGCCCGCCACCCGGCCGCCAGCTTGCGGACGGCGGCGGCGTCCCCGGAGATCACCGTCGAGCGGGGGCCGTTGACCGCGGCCACCGCGACCAGGCCGTCCACCTCCTTCAGCGAGGCGGTGACCTCCGGCTCCGGCGCGCGCAGCGACACCATCGCCCCGCCTTCCGGGGCCGCCTGCATGGCCAGGGCGCGGGCGACGACCAGGGACGCCGCGTCGTCGAGCGACAGGGCCCCCGCGGCGTGCGCCGCCGTGAGCTCCCCGATCGAGTGGCCGAGCAGCGCGCCGCCGGTCACGCCCAGGTCTTCGGCCAGCCGGAACATGGCGAGCTGGGTGGCGAACAGCGCCGGCTGGGCGAACTCGGTGCGCCGCAGCAGCGCGGCCGCCGGCGAGCCCTCCGGGGCGAACACCACCTCGGCCACGCCCGGACCGTCCGCGCCGCGCCGCCCGCGCGCGCGGTCCAGCGCGGCACAGGCGGCGTCGAACGTCTCGGCGTACGCGGGGAACCGCCGGTGCAGCTCCCGTCCCATGCCGGGGCGCTGGGTGCCCTGACCCGAGAAGACGAAGGCCACCGCGGGGGCCGGCCGGGCGGTGCCGACCGGCGCGACGGGCGCGGCCAGCGCGGCCAGATCCCGGGACAGCTCGGCGGCGTCGGCGCCGGTCGCCACCGCCCGGTGGCGGAACGACGAGCGGGCGCCGATCAGCGTCCGCGCCACCGCCGCGAGATCGGCCGTGGGCTCCCCGAGCGCGCCTCCGGCGCGCAGCAGGTCGCGCAGGCGTGCGGCCTGGGCGCGGACCGCCTCGGGAGACCGGCCCGACAGCACCCAGGGGATCGCCACCGGCTCCGCGCCCGGTTCCGCCCGCGGCCGCTCGCCGGGTCCGGAAGGCGGCCCCGCGGCGGCCTCTCCGTCCCGCTTCGGGGCCGGGGGCTCCTCGACGACGACGTGGGCGTTGGTCCCGCTGATGCCGAAGGAGGAGACACCCGCCCTGCGGGGCCGGTCGGTCCTCGGCCAGGGCCGGGGCCGGGTCAGCGGGGCCACCCTGCCCTCGTCCCAGTCGACCAGCGCGGACGGCTCGTCCGCGTGCAGGGTCGCCGGAAGCGTCTCGTGCCGCAGCGCCTGGATCATCTTGATGACCCCGGCCACCCCGGCGGCGGCCTGCGTGTGTCCCAGGTTCGACTTCACCGAGCCGACCCACAGGGGCTCCCGCCGTCCCCGGGCCGTGCCGTACGCCAAGATGAGGGCGCCCGCCTCGATGGGATCGCCGAGCGCCGTCCCGGTGCCGTGCGCCTCGACGGCGTCCACGTCCGCCGGGGACAGTCCCGCCGCCCGCAGGGCCGCCTCGATCACCTTGCGCTGGGCGGGGCCGCTCGGCGCGGTGATGCCGTTGCTCGCCCCGTCGGAGTTGATCGCCGACCCGCGGATGACGGCGAGGACCGGGTGGCCCGCGCGCACGGCGTCGGAGAGGCGTTCCAGCACCAGCATCCCCGCGCCCTCGCCGAAGCCGGTGCCGTCGGCCGACCGGGAGAACGCCTTGCACCGGCCGTCGGCGGCGAGCCCGCCCTGCAGGGCGAACTCCACGAACACCCGGGGTGTGGCCATGACCGTCGCCCCACCGGCGAGCGCCAGGTCGCACTCGGACGCCCGCAGCGACCGTACGGCCAGGTGGATCGCGACGAGCGAGGACGAGCACGCCGTGTCCACCGTGAGGGCGGGCCCCTCGAACCCGAAGGTGTAGGCCAGACGGCCCGAGGCCATGCTGGTGGCGTTCCCGGTCATCAGGTAGCCCTCGGCCTCGGGCGGCACGCCGTCCAGGGGCGGGGCGTAGTCCTGGTAGATGACCCCGGTGAACACGCCGGTCCGGCTGCCGCGCAGCGAGGCGGGCAGGATGCCGGCCCGCTCCATGGCCTCCCACGACACCTCCAGGAGCTGGCGGTGCTGGGGGTCCATCGCGGCGGCCTCGCGCGGCGCGACCCCGAAGAAGGCGGCGTCGAAGCCCGCCGCGTCGTCGAGGAACCCCCCTGCTCTCGTGTGCTCGCGCAGCGCCGGGTCCCAGCCGCGGTCGTCCGGCGGCTCTCCCACCGCGTCGGCACCCTCGGCGACCACCCGCCACAGGTCCTCCGGCGAGCGGACTCCGCCGGGGAACCGGCAGGCCATCGCCACCACGGCCACCGGCTCTGGCTCGGTCAGGGCCGCCAGTTCCCGCTTCACCCGCGTGAGCTCGGTGGTCGTCCACTGGAGGTACTCGACCAGTCGCTTCTCGTCAGACATGCCGCCGTCCCTCGGATCGGAGCTCGGAGTCGATGAACCGGAACAGCTCCGCCGCGGTCGCCGGGATCTCCCCGCCGGTCGCGGGGGCGGGGGGAGCCATGAGCGCCGGGACCGGCGGCTCCTGGTCGTCCGGGCCGCCGGGGCCGTCCGGGGCCAGGCGGCCGAGCAGGTTCTCCGCCAGTGCGTCGGGGGTCGGGTGGTCGAAGACCACGGTGGCCGGCAGCCGCAGGCCCGTCGCCTTGCCGAGCCGGTTGCGCAGCTCGACGGCGGTCAGCGAGTCGAGCCCGAGCTCCCGGAAGCTGCGCTGCTCGCCGGCGTCGTCCCCCGGCGCCCGGCCGAGCACGGCCTCGACGCACCGCAGCACCGTCTCGTACACCAGCGCGCGCCGCCGCGCGGGGTCCGCCGCGGCGAGCAGGCCCGGCAGGTCGGGGGCCGTCCCCGCCGGAGCGCCGGCCCGAGGTGCGACCGCGCGGGCGAGCCCGCGCAGCGGCGCGGCGAGGTCCGGCACGGCCGCAAGCCGCGCCGGGTCGAGCCGCACGGCGGCCAGGGCCGGGGTGGCCGCGTCCAGCGCCGCGTCGAGCAGCGCCAGTGCGTGCTCCGGCGCCATCGGCAGCAGGCCGGAGCGGGCCATCCTGGCCCGGCCGGCCGCCGAGAGCCCGCCCGTCATGGCGCTGTCGGACCGCCACAGGCCCCACGCGACGGAGGTCGCCGGGAGCCCTTCGCGGGCCCGCAGGGCGGCCAGTGCGTCGAGGAAGACGTTGGCCGCCGCGTAGGCCGCCTGCCCCGCGCTGCCGACGATCCCGGCCGCGCTGGAGAACAGCACGAACGCGGCGAGGTCGAGGTCGCGCGTCAGCTCGTGCAGGTGCCAGGCGCCGTCGGCCTTCGGCCGGAGCACGGCGTCGAGCCGCTCGGCGTCGAGGCCGGCCAGCGTGGCGTCGTCGAGGACGCCGGCCGCGTGCACCACGGCCGTCAGCGGCCGCTCCGCGGGGACCTCGCCGAGCACGCGGGCCAGCGCGGCGCGGTCAGCGACGTCGGCGGCGGCGACCGTCAGCCGCGCCCCGAGCCCGTCCAGCTCCGCGCGCAGGTCCTCGGTTCCCGGCGCCCGCTCCCCCCGCCTGCTCACCAGCAGCAGGTTCCTTACGCCGTGCCGCCGGGCCAGGTGCGCGGCGACCAGGCGTCCCAGGCCGCCCGTGCCGCCCGTGACGAGGACGGTCCCCCCGGGGTCGAGTGGACGGGGGATCCGCAGCGCCACCTTGCCGACGTGGCGGCCGAGGCCGAGGTGCCGTACGGCCTCGGGGGCCCGGCCGGTCTCCCAGGCCGTCACCGGGAGCGGAGCGAGGACGCCCTCGGCGAAGAGCCCCGCGATGTCGGCGAGCATGGCGGCGATCCGGTCCGGCCCGGCCTCGGCCAGGTCGAAGGCCCGGTAGAGGACGCCGTGCCGGTCGCGGATCTCGCCGGGGTCGCGCACGTCGGTCTTGCCCATCTCGACGAAGCGGCCGCCGGGCGCGAGCAGCCCCAGCGAGGCGTCCACGAACTCGCGCGCCAGCGAGTTGAGCACGATGTCCACGCCCCGGCCACCGGTCGCGGCGCGGACGGCCGCGGCAAAGGACAGGTCGCGCGAGTTCGCGACGCGCTCCGGCGGCAGCCCCGCCCGTTCCAGGTGCGGCCATTTGGCGGGGCTGGCGGTGCCGAACACGGTGAGCCCCCAGTGACGGGCGAGCTGGACGGCCGCGCCGCCCACGCCGCCCGCCGCCGAGTGCACGAGCAGCCGCTCACCGGGCCGCGCGGCGGCGAGGTCGCGCAATGCGTAGTAGGCGGTGAGGAACACCGCGGGCACGGTCGCCGCCTGGGCGAACGTGAGCCCCGTGGGGATCGGCGCGAGCAGACGGTGGTCGGTGACGGCCCGCGGCCCGATGCCGCCGGCGACGAGCCCCATCACGCGGTCTCCCGGCGCGAGGCCGGTGACGCCGTCGCCGACCTCCAGGACGACGCCCGCGCCCTCGGTGCCGAGGTCGGCGGCGCCGGGGTACATGCCGAGGACCAGCATCGCGTCGCGGAAGTTGAGGCCCGCGGCCCGCACGGCCACCCGCACCTCGCCGGGCCCGAGCGGCCGGTCCTCCACGGGCCGGCACACGAGGTCCTCGGCGACGCCGCCCTCCCCCGCCTCCAGTCGCCAGCCGCCGCTCGGCCGTACGAGGCCGGGGCGGCGCGGGGCCAGCCGGGGCGCCAGCGGACGGCCGTCCCTGAGCGCGGTCTGCGGCTCCCCGGCAGCGGCGGCGTCGAGCACCGCGGCGAGCGGAGCGCCGCCGTCGTCCACGAGGACGATCCGGCCCGGCTCCTCGCTCTGGGCGCTTCGTACGAGGCCCCAGACGGCGGCGCCGCCGAGCGCGTCCACGGGGTCGCCGGGAGCGGCGGCGACCGCGTCCCTGGTGCGTACGGCGAACAACGTCCCGGCGAGCCGGGCGTCGGCGAGGCCGCGCCGCAGCGTGCCGAGCACCTCCAGCAGGGCGGTCCTGACCGCCTCCGGCACGGAGCCGTCAGGTGGAGCGGAGGGTGCGGTGATCACCAGCACCCCGGGGGCGGGCGTTCCGGCGTCCAGGGCCGCGAGCGCCGCGTCCAGGCCGGAGAAGTCCGCGTCCGTGGCGCCGAGCACCCAGGCATGCTCGCGCGGGACGCCGGAGCCGGGGATCACCGGTTCCCAGACGAGCTCGTACAGCGAGTCTCCGCCGGAGGCCGTGGCGAGGTCGGCCGGGTCGGCCGCGCGGAACGTCACCGCGTCCACCGACGCCACCGGCGTGCCGTCCGCGGCGGCCAGTTCGACGACCACCGCGTCGTCGCCCGCCGGGCGCAGCCGCACGCGGACGGTCTCCGGAGCCCGGCCGTGCGGGGTGAAGCCCCGCCACGTGAAGGGCAGCCGTACGGCGCCGTCGTCGGGGAACAGGCGGGCGGGGGCGAGGGCGTGCAGGGCGGCGTCCAGCACCGTGGGGGCGAGGCGGAACCCCGCCGGGGCGTCCAGGGACACCTCCGCGACGACGTCCTCCCCGGTCCGCCACGCCGCCCGCAGACCCCGGAAGGCCGGGCCGTAACGGTAGCCCTTCGCCTCCAGGTCCTCGTACAGCCCGTCGACGGGCAGGGGGACGGCCCCCGCGGGTGGCCACGTCTCCGCGAGGGAGCCCACGTCCGGGCCCGCGGGCACGGACGTGGGCGCGGCGGGGGTGAGGACGCCGGCGGCGTGGATGGTCCACGGCGCGCCGAGAGGGTCGTCCGCGGCGTCGGGGCCGGAGGCGGGCCGGGCGTGCAGGCCGACCTCGCGCCGCCCGTCCGGATCGGCCGGTCCCACCGTCACCTGGATCTCCGCCGCGCCGGACGGCTCCAGCACGAGCGGCCGGACCAGGGTCAGCTCGTCCACGCGCGGCGCGCCCACCGTCTCTCCCGCGAAGGCGGCCAGTTCCGCGAGCACCGCGCCGGGCACCAGCACCGTGCCCTCCACGGCGTGGTCGGCCAGCCAGGGGTGGTCGCCGAGCCCGAGACGGCCGAGCAGCAGCACCCGGTCCTCCCCGGCCGGCCGCAGCACGGCGTCCAGCAGCGGGTGGGCGGCCCGGCGGGCCCCCGGCACGGCCGCGGCCGCGGCCCGGACCGGCGCGTCCAGCCAGTGACGACGCCGGTCGAAGGCATAGGTGGGCAGGGTGGGGATCGGCCGCGGCGCGCGGCCCGAAGGCCCGGCGCACAGGTGGGCTCCCCAGTCGACCGGCACGCCGTTCACCCAGGCCTCGGCCACCGAGACCAGCACGCGGCGCAGCCCGCCGTCCTCCCGCCGCAGGGTGCCGACGACGGCGGGCGAGCGGGCCTCCGGGTGCGCGTCGAGGATCTCCTGGACCCCCATGCCGACCACCGGGTGCGGGCTGACCTCGATGAAGACTTCGTGCCCTGCCGCGAGGGCCGCCTCCACGGCCGGTTGGAGCAGCACCGGGCTGCGCAGGTTGCGGTACCAGTACGCGGGCCGTCCGAAGCCGGGCTCCCCGGCGGGATCGACCCTCTCCCCGGTCACCGTCGAGAAGACGTCGGCCGTGTACGCCGGCGGCGCGGGCTCCGGCAGCACCTCGAGCAGCTCCGTCTCCAGCGGCTCCACCTGGGGAGAGTGCGAGGCGTAGTCCACGTCGACGAGCCGGACACGCACGCCCCGCTCCCGCAGTTCGCGCCGCAGGCGGTCCACGGCTCCCGCGGCCCCCGCGACGACGGTCGCGGCGGGCCCGTTGATGGCGGCCACCGCGATCCCGGCCACCTCGCCGTCGGTCGCCTCGATCGCCTCGTCGACCACGTCCGCCGGAGCGGCCACCGACAGCATCGCTCCCCCGCCGGACAGCGCCCGCAGCGCGCGGCTGCGCAGCGCCACCACCGCCGCCGACTCCTCCAGCGACAGGGCCCCGGCCGTGAGCGCGGCGGCGATCTCACCCTGGGAGTGCCCCACGACCGCGGCGGGCCGTACGCCGAAGGACTCCCAGACCGCGGTCAGGGCGGTCATCGTGGCCCACAGGACGGGCTGGACGACGTCCACCCTTCCCAGGTCGGCGCCGTCGAGCAGGGCCTCCCGCAGGGACCACCCGGTGACCGGGTCGAGGGCGGCGGCGCATTCGGCGATGCGGGCGGCGAAGGCGGGCGACTCCTCGGTCAGCGCCCGGGCCATGCCGTCCCACTGCGCGCCCTGCCCGGGGTAGAGGAAGACGGGCCGCCGAGACCGCCTGGCGTGGCCGGTGACGGCGGTCGCGGCGGGCGTCCCCCCGGCGACGGCGGCGAGCCCCTCGACCGCCTCCCCGATGTCCGAGGCCACGACGACCGCG
Organism: Microbispora sp. H11081; assembly: GCF_012999535.1. Classification (GTDB taxonomy): domain Bacteria; phylum Actinomycetota; class Actinomycetes; order Streptosporangiales; family Streptosporangiaceae; genus Microbispora. Next base: position 1,011,437 of record NZ_JABBWV010000001.1, on the reverse strand, counting down.
CGGTGCCCGAACTCGGCCCTCGTGCGCACCAGTTCCGCCGCGACGTCGGCCAGCGGGACGCCGGGGTGGCGTTCCAGGTATTCGGCCAGTTTGCGCGCCTCGCCGCGCAGCGCTCCCGGCGACTTGGCCGACAGGACCAGCGGGACCGCGGCCGCGGGCGCCGGCTCCGGCCGGGCCTCGGGTACGGCATCCGCGGCGGGCGGCTCCTCGACGATCACGTGGGCGTTGGTGCCGCTCATGCCGAAGGCCGAGACGCCGAAGCGCCGCGGGCGGTCCCCGGCGGGCCAGGGCGCGGCCTCGGTGAGCAGTTCGAGCCCGCCCGCGTCCCAGTCCACGTGGCGCGACGGGCCGTCGACGTGCAACGTGCGCGGCAGCGTCCGGTGCTCCAGCGCGAGGACCATCTTGATGACGCCGCCGACCCCGGCCGCGGCCTGGGTGTGGCCGATGTTCGACTTGAGCGACCCCAGCCGCAGCGGCGGGCGGTCGCCCCTGGCCGCGCCGTACGCGCGCAGCAGGGCCCGCGCCTCGACCGGGTCGCCGAGCGTGGTGCCGGTGCCGTGGGCCTCGACCGCGTCCACGTCGGCCGGGGACAGCCCGGCCGCGCGCAGCGCCTCCTCGATCACCCGCTCCTGGGCGGGGCCGTTGGGGGCGGTGAGGCCGTTGCTCGCGCCGTCCTGGTTGACGGCCGTCCCCTTCACGACGGCGAGCACCGGGTGGCCGTTGCGCCGCGCGTCCGACAGCCGCTCCACGAGCAGCAGGCCGACACCCTCGCTGAAGCCCGTCCCGTCGGCCGCGTCCGCGAACGCCCGGCACCGGCCGTCGGGCGACAACCCGCGCTGGCGGCTGAACTCGACGAACGTCGCCGGCGTGGCCATGAGCGTCGCGCCGCCGACCAGGGCGAGGTCGCACTCCCCGTCCCGCAGCGCCCGTACGGCGAGGTGGAGGGCGACGAGGGAGGACGAGCACGCGGTGTCGACCGTGATCGCCGGACCCTCCAGGCCGTAGGTGTAGGCGATCCGGCCGGACGCCACGCTCCCGGCGCTGCCGGTGCCGAGGTACCCGCCGTGCTCGCGGGGGTCGTCCTGGGCCCGTGCGCCGTACTCGGTGTAGATGAGGCCGACGTAGACGCCGGTGCGCGAGCCCCGCAGGCGGGCCGGGTCGATGCCGGCGCGCTGGAACGCCTCCCACGACGTCTCCAGCAGCAGCCGCTGCTGCGGGTCGGCGGCCCGCGCCTCCCGGGGGTTCATCTCGAAGAAGCCGGCGTCGAAGTCGGCGGCGTCGTGGATGAAGCCGCCGTGGCGGGCGTAGGACGTGCCCGGGGTGTCGGGGTCGTCGTCGAACAGCCCCGCCAGGTCCCAGCCGCGGTCGGCGGGGAACGGCCCGATCGCGTCACCGCCCGCCTCCAGCAGCGCCCAGAGCTCTTCGGGGGTGGTGACGCCGCCGGGATAGCGGCAGGCCATGGACACGATCGCGACGGGCTCCTCCGCCGCCTCGCCGCCGCGCCGCTCCGGGACCGCCGGGGCCCCGGCGATGGTGGCCTCGGTCAGCGACTCGCCCAGATGGCGGGCCAGGGCACGCGGAGTGGGATGGTCGAACACGAGCGTGCTCGGCAGGCGCAGGCCGAGGGTGCGGCCCAGGTGGTCGCGGAGTCGCACGCCGGTCAGGGAGTCGAGCCCGAGGTCGCGGAAGGGCCGGTCGGGACGCACCTCCCCCGCCGAGTCGTAGCCGAGGATCCCGGCGACCGCCCGGGACACCAGTTCGAGCAGGCGATCCTCCCGTTCCCGCGCGCTCAGGCCGTCCAGGGCGGCGTACGCCCCGGCGGGCGTCGCGGGAGAATCGTCGTCCGCGGCCGTCCGTCTCTCCAGGGGCTTCAGCCGCAGCGCCGGGGACAGGACCGGAGAGACGGCCGGGGACGCCTCGCTGTGGGCCTGCGCCGGTGCGGCTCGTACGCGCACCTCGTCGGCCGTCAGCACGACCCTGCCGTCGCGATCGGTGAGAAGCACGGTGAAGGTGTCCGGACCGGTCCTGCCCAGCCGCGCCCGCAGGGGACCGCCGGCCGGGGCGTACGCCCGCACCCCGCTCCAGGCGAAGGGCACGACGACCTCGGACGGGCCGTCGTCCCGCGTCACGCGGTCCAGGAAGGCGGCCTGCACGGCGCCGTCCAGCACGGCGGGATGCACCGCGAAACCCTCCTCGCGCGCCGCCTGCGCCGGGGCGCCCCCTTCAGAGGCGGCCGGGCGTGCCGGAGCGGAGGCGGCGGCGCTGCCGGACGCGGGGGCCGAGGCCGGCGGAGCGGAGGCGGCCAGCTCGGCGAACACCTCGCCGTCCCGTCGCCAGGCGGCGCGCACGGCGCGCAGGGCGGGGCCGTAGTGCGCCCCCGCCTGGGCCAGCCGGTCGTACCCGGCCGCCACGTCGATCGGCTCCGTGCCCTCGGGCGGCCACTCGCCGGGAGAACCGTCCGGCCGTGCGACCTCGGGGTGACTCCCGGCGCTGAGAGAGCCGGAGGCGTGCGGCCGCCAGGCGCCGGCGGCGTCGCCCTCCCCCGTCCTGGCGTGGACCGTGAAGGTCGCGCCGCCGACCGCGTCCTCCACCTCTGCCTGCACGTCGGCCTGCACCTGGACCTGCACCTGGACCGGGCCCGCCGTCTCCACCGGGGCGACGAGCGTGACGTCCGCCACGACGGGCAGGCCGACCCGCTCGCCCACCGCCAGCGCCAGTTCGACCAGCGCGCTTCCGGGGAGCAGCGGGCGCTCCCCCAGCCGGTGTTGCCGCGCCCATCCCCCGGCCGGCAGCGCGCCCGAGAACAGCACCCGCCGCCCCGCGGCGTCCTCGACGGCGACGCCGAGCACGGGGTGGCCCGTCGGGGGGAGGCCGGACGGCCCGGCGGTCACGGCGTCCAGCCAGTACCGCCGCTCCTGGAAGGCGTACGTGGGAAGGTCGAGCACCCGCCCGGCCGTGAAGGGCCCCCACTCCACCGGGACGCCGGCCGCGAACAGCGATCCGGCCGAGGTGAGCAGCCGGTCGAGCCCTCCGTCGTCGCGGCGCAGCGTGGCCACGACGTCCGCCTCGACGCCGGTCTCCTCGGCCGTGTCCCGCAGCGGCGCCGCCAGCACCGGATGCGGGCTGATCTCCAGGAAGCACCGGTGGCCCGCGGCGATCAGGGCGGCCACGGTCTCGCTGAGCCGCACGGGCTCGCGCAGGTTGTCGTACCAGTACGCGGCGTCGAGCGCGGCGCCGTCCAGCTCACCGGCCACCACCGTCGAGTAGAAGGGCGTCCCGCCGGACCGGGGGCGGATCCCCGAGAGGCGGGCGAGCAGGGTGTCGCGCAACGGCTCCACGGCGGGCGAATGGGACGCGTAGTCCACGGGCACGAGCCGGGCCCGTACGCCCGCGGCCTCGCACCGATCGACAAGCTCGCGCACCGCGCCCGCCTCGCCCGACACGACGGTGGAGACGGGCCCGTTCAGAGCCGCGACCACGACGCCGTCGAGGTCGCCGAAGCGGCGGCGGAGCTCACCGGCCGAAAGCTCGACCGACGCCATCGCCCCGCCGCCCGCGATGTCCGCGATGGCGCGGCTGCGCCGAGCGACCAGGGCCGCGGCGTCGGCCAGGTCCAGGACCCCGGCCGCGTACGCCGCCGCGATCTCCCCCTGGGAGTGGCCCACCACCGCGGCCGGTTCCACGCCGAGGGAGCGCCACGCGGCGGTCAGCGACGCCATCACCGCGAACAGTGCGGGCTGCACCACGTCGACCCTGTTCAGCAGGTCGGCGGCGGCGCCCTCGGGGGAGGTCGCCACCTCGACGAGGTCCCAGTCGACGTGCGGGGCGAGGGCGGCGGCGCAGCGCAGCATCTCCTCCCGGAACGGCTCCGAGGCGGCGAACAGCTCACGGGCCATCCCGGCCCACTGGGACCCCTGGCCGGGAAAGACGAACACCGGCCGCGCCGGGGCCTTCGCCTCCCCTCCCACGGCATGCGGGGACGGTAAACCTTCCTCAAGCGCGGCCAGCCCTCCCGTGAGTCCTCGCAGGTCCGTCCCCACCACGGCCGCGCGGTGCGCGAGATCGGCCCGCGCCGTACGCAGCGTGTGGGCGACGTCGGCGGGGTCGGCTCCCGGGTGGTCCTCCGCCCACTGCCGCAACCGGCCGAGCTGGGCGCGCAGGGCCGCCTCGGTGTGCCCCGAGACCGTCCACACCACCGGCAGCCCGCCGCCGGACGCCTCCAGGCCGGACGCGACCTCCTCGGAGGACAGGGCCGCCGCCGGGAGGGCGTCCATCGCGCCGGCTTCCCCCTCGCCCGGCTCCCCCGGAGGGGAGGGCGTCCCGGTCTCGGCCGGTGGCTGCTCGACGATCACGTGGGCGTTGGTGCCGCTGATGCCGAAGGAGGACACCGCGGCCCGGCGGGCGCGGTCCCGATCGGGCCAGGGACGGGCGGCGGTGAGCGGGGCGAGACCGCCGGCGGCCCAGTCGACGTGCGGGGTGGGCTCGTCGATGTGCAGGCTCGCGGGGAGCACGCCGTGCCGCATGGCCAGCGCCATCTTGATGACGCCGCCGACGCCCGCGGCCGCCTGGGTGTGCCCGATGTTCGACTTGAGCGAGCCCAGCCAGACCGGATCGCCCTCCGGGTGGGCCCTGCCGTACACCTCCATGAGCGCGTTCGCCTCGATGGGGTCGCCGAGCCCGGTGCCGGTGCCGTGGCCCTCGACCGCGTCCACCTCCTCCGGGCCGAGACCGGCGTCGGCGAGCGCGGCCCTGATTACCCGCTGCTGCGCCGCGCCGTTGGGCGCGGACAGGCGGCTGCTCGCACCGTCGGAGTTGACCGCGCTGCCGCGCAGGACCGCGACGATCGGATGGCCCCTGCGCCGGGCCTCCGACAGCCGCTCCACGAGCAGCAGGCCGACGCCCTCGGCCCAGCCGGTGCCGTCGGCCGCCGCGGCGTACGCCTTGCACCGGCCGTCGGGGGCGAGCCCGCGCTGGCGGCTGAACTCGACGAAGGTGCCGGGGGTCGCCATGACGGTCGCGCCTCCGGCCACGGCCAGGTCGCAGTCCCCCCGGCGGACGGCCTGCGCGGCGTAGTGGAGGGCGACCAGCGACGACGAGCACGCCGTGTCCAGGGTGACGGCCGGCCCCTGCAGGCCGAAGGCGTAGGCGATACGGCCGGAGGCGATGCTCCCCGCGCTGCCGGTGCCGATGAACCCCTCGAATCCCTCCGGGGCGCGCACGTGCCGGGAGCCGTAGTCGGAGTACATGACCCCGACGAACACCCCGATCCGCTCGCCCGACAGCCCGCGCGGGTCGAGCCCGGCCCGTTCGAACACCTCCCAGGCGGCCTGGAGGAGCAGGCGTTGCTGGGGGTCGACGGCCAGGGCCTCGCGCGGGCTGATGCCGAACAGCTCCGCGTCGAAGTCCGCCGCGTCGTGCAGGAACCCGCCCTCGGTGGCGTAGCTCGTGCCCTCCCGGTCCGGGTCGGGGTCGAACAGCTCGTCGAGGGGCCACCCTCTGTCCCGGGGGAAGGGGGTGATCGCGTCGGTGCCCGACTCGACCAGCCGCCACAGGTCCTCGGGCGTCCGCACGCCGCCGGGGTAGCGGCAGGCCATCGCGACGATCGCCAGCGGCTCGTGCTCGGCCTGTTCGAGCCGCTCCAGCTCCGCGCGGGCGCGCAGCAGGTCGGCCGTGGTCCGCCGGAGGTAGTCGCGAAGCTTGTCCTCATTCGCCATGGATGAACCGCTCTCCGTCCTGAAGATCCGTCGTTACGCGGGAAAGGGCGTGCGGCGGGGTCACTCGCTCAGCTCGCGGTCGAGCAGGCCGAACAGCTCGTCGTCGGAGGCCGCCTCGACTCCGGCCAGGGAGTCGCCGCCGTTCGCGGCCTGCCGTCCCCCGGAGGGGTCCAGGACGCTCAGCGCGCCGCGCAGCGCCCGTACGAGCTCGGCCCGCTGCCGGTCGCCGCCGGTGAGACCGGAGGCGGCCGACACCCAGACGTCCAGCGCCGCCGGGTCGAACACCGGACGCTCCCCGTGGTGACCGTGCGGCCCGTGCACCCGGTCGAGCAGGTACGCGGTCAGCTCCCGTACGGTCGGGTGGTCGAACAGCACGGTCGCCGGGAGCCGCTCGCCCGCCTCCTCTCCGAGCCGGTTGCGCAGCTCGATCGCCGTGAGCGAGTCGAGGCCGAGGTCGAACAGCCCGCGATCCTCCGGCGGGCTCGTCCCGCCGGGCAGGCCGAGCACCTCCGCGACCCGGCCCGCGACGACGCCGCGCACCAGGGTCCGGGCCGCCTCCTCGTCCAGCCCGTCGAGGCGCCGCGCCAGCGGCACGGCCCGTACGGCGGGAGCGGAAAAGGGAGCGGGGGGCACCAGATCGGCGAGCACCTCGGGCAGTTCGCCATGCCGCCGGGCGAGCGCGGCCCGGTCGAACCGCGCCGGAACCAGCACGGCGGGGCCCGCCGCCAGCGCGTGGTCGAGCAGGGCGAGCGCCTCCCCGCTCACCAGCGGGCGGACGCCCATCCGGTCGAGCCGGGCCCGTGCGGCCGCGCTCAGCTCGGCGGCCATGCCCCCGCCGGCGTCCCACAGGCCCCAGGCGAGCGACAGACCGGGCAGCCCGCCGGCCCGCCGGTGCCGGGCGAGCGCGTCCAGGAACGCGTTGGCCGCCGCGTAACCCGTCTGCCCCGCGTTGCCCAGCACCCCGGCGACGGACGAGAACAGCACGAACGCCCTCAGCGGCAGGTGGGCGGTGAGCCGGTGGAGGTTCCAGGCCGCGTCCACCTTCGGGCGCAGGACCCGGTCGAGCCGCTCGGGCGTCGTGTTCTCCAGCACGGCGTCGTCGAGCGCGCCCGCCGCGTGGACCACCGCGACGAGGTCGGCCGCCCCGGCGACCAGCGCCTCCGCCGCGGCCGGGTCGGCCACGTCGCAGGCGGCCGTACGGACCTCGGCACCGTCCAGCGCGGCCAGTTCCCTGGCGAGGGCGCGCAGCGCGGGATCGGCGTCGCCGCGCCGGCTGACGAGCAGCAGCCTGCGGGCGCCGTGGCGGGCGGCCAGGTGCCGCACGACCTCGCCGCCGAGCGCGCCGCCGGCTCCGGTGACCAGGACCGTGCCCGAGCCCAGATCCGGAGCGTCGCCCGGGGCGCCGGTCAGGACGCGCAGGCGGGGGCGTACGGCCCGGCCCAGGCGGAGGGCGAGCTGGCCGGGCCGGGCCGCCAGGGCGCGCGGCAGTTCGGCCAGCGACTCCGGACTTCCGTCGACGTCGATCACGCCGACCCTGCCGGGGAACTCCTGGACCGCCCCACGGACGAGCCCCCACAACGCCGCCCCGATCAGCCCGCCGAGGTCGCCAGGACCGCCGGAGACCGCCGGGCCGGAGGCCAGTGGTCCCTCGGCTGCCGTGGCTCCCCGAGTCACCACCACGAGGTGGCCGTCGCCGGGCAGCCCGAGGATGGCCGCGCGTGCCGCCTCCAGGGCCGCCCGGACCGCCGGGCCGGGGCCGTCCGGGGACGCGGCGTCGCCGTGGCCGCTGTGCGAGCCGGTCGGATAGGTGACGACGGGGCAGGGCGCGTCGGCGAGGAGCCCTTCGGGGGCCAGGACGACCGCGGGGCCCCCGGACGCGGGCGGGCCGTCGAGCGAGGCCGGGTCCCAGACGACCTCGTACGGCCGCGGGCCGGCTCCGCCCGCGCTCAGCAGGGCGCGTTCCTCGACCGGGCGTACGCGGACCTCCGCCACCGACAGCACCGGGGCTCCCCCGGCGTCGGCCACGTCGAGCGCGAACGACTCCTCACCGGTGAGCCGGATCCGCACCAGCGACATTCCCCCGGGCTCGGCGTGGAGACGCACGCCGCGGAAGGCGTAGGGAACGGGAATGCGTCCCTCAGGCGGCTCTCCCGCGCCGGCGATCCACGGGTGGAGGGCGGCGTCGAGCAGCCCGGGGACGATCTCGCTCTCGACCTCGGCGTACAGCTCGTCCTCGGTCCGCCACAGGGCGCGCAGGCCCTGGAAGGCGGGGCCGTACTCGTAGCCGCGCGCGGCGAAATCGGCGTACGCGCCGGTCACGTCCACGGGCACGGCCTCGGGCGGGCGGCCGCCGGACCAGGCGGGCCCGGGCTCGTCGTCGCCGAGCGCCGCCTCGGCGTGCAGGGTCCACTCCTCGCCGCCGGAGGGACGGCCGTGGACGCGGACCCGGTCGCCGTCGACCGCGATCCGCAGGTGGACCTCCCCGTCCGCGGGGATCGGCACCGGGGAGCGCAGTTCCAGTTCCCGCACCGCGGCGGCGCCGTGCCGGGCCGCGAGCCAGGCCGTCACGTCGAGGAGGGCGGCGGCCGGGAGCACCGGGACCCCCGCCAGCGCGTGGTCGGCCAGCCAGGGCTGCCGCCCGGCCGACAGCACCCCGGTGTAGACGGTCTGCCCGCCGCCGGGCACGGTTACGGCGGCCATGAGCAGCGGATGGCCGGGTTCGTCCGCGCCGACGCCGGCCGCGGTCGCGTCCGCCGCGGGGGCGGCCAGCCACAGCCGCTCGCGGCGGAAGGGGTAGGTGGGCAGCGGGACCACGGCGCCGCCGCCCAGCAGCGCCCGCCAGTCCCAGGCGACCCCGGCCGCGAAGGCCCGGGCCACGAACGTCCACAGCGCGGTCACCTCCCCGGTCCCGCGGCCGAGCGCGGCCGCCGCGACGGCGTCCTCGCCCAGGTCGCACTGGCGGACCATCGCGGTGAGCGCCGAGTCCGGGCCGATCTCCAGGAAGCGGGCCGCGCCGAGGCCGCGCAGCCGTGCGACCGCGTCGGCGAAGCGCACCGTCCCCCGCACCTGGTCGGCCCAGTGGTCCGGCGACCCCAGAGTGCCGGCGCCGGCCTCCTCGGCGGTGAGCGTCGACACGAGCGTGCGGTGCGGGGCCGACGCGGCCAGGCCCGCGATCTCCGCGCGGAAGGGCGCCAGCATCGGCTCCATCAGGGCCGAGTGGAATGCGTGGCTCACGGTGAGCCGTCTGGTCCGGTGGCCGCGCTCGGCCAGGATCCCGGCCAGCCTCTCCACGGGCCCGGCGTCTCCGGAGATCACCACCGAGCCGGGGGCGTTGACGGCGGCCACGTCCACCGGCGTCTCCGCCTCCCGCGCAAGCCGTTCCACCGTCGCCGGGTCGGCCTGCACGGCCACCATCAGCCCGCCTTCCGGCAGTTCCTGCATGAGCCGCCCGCGCGCGGCCACGAGCGCCGCCGCGTCCGGCAGGGTCAGCGCACCGGCGACGTGCGCGGCGGCGATCTCGCCCACCGAGTGCCCCGCGAGGGCGTCGGCCGGCAGGCCCCACGACTCCAGTAGGCGGAAGATGGCGACCTCCAGCGCGAACAGCGACGCCTGCGTGTAGCGGGTCCGGTCGATGAGCCCGGGCTCGCCCTCCCCGGCGATCACGGCCGCCACGTCGAGGCCGTCGATGCGGCGCAGTTCCTCGCACACCTCGTCGAAGGCCCGCGCGTACGCCGGGAACGTCCGGTACAGCTCGGCGCCCATGCCGGTCCGCTGGCCTCCCTGGCCGGCGAACAGCACGGCGGTCCGGCCGCGCACCGCCGTACCGGTGACGACGACGGGGAAGCCGTCGGCCGGCGGCCGTGTTCCCGAGACGAGGTGGCCGAGCCCGGCGACCAGTTCGGCGCGGTCCCGGCCGAGCACGACGGCCCGATGGTCGAACGCGGTCCGGGTGGTGGCGAGCGACAGGGCGACGTCGGCGATCCGCGTCCCGGGATCGGCGAGCACGTGCCGCCTGAGCCGGGCCGCCTGCTCGCGCAGCGCTTCGGCGGTGCGGGCGCTGAGCACCCATGGCACGACCCGCGTCCCGGGCGTCTCCTCGCCGGGCGCGGCGGCGGGCGCCGGGGGCTCGTCACCCATTTCGAGGACGACGTGGGCGTTGGTGCCGCTGATGCCGAACGAGGAGACCGCGGCCCGGCGCGGCCCGGGGGTGTCGGGCCAGGGAACCGGCCGGGCGGGCACGGTGACCGCGCCGCCGGACCAGTCGACGTGCTCGCTGGGCCGGGCCAGGTGCAGGGTGGCGGGCACCTGCCCGTGCCGCATGGCCAGCACCATCTTGATGATCCCGGCCACCCCGGCCGCCGCCTGGGTGTGGCCGATGTTCGACTTGACCGAGCCCATGAGCAGCGGCGCGCGGCCGTCCCGGTCCCGGCCGTACGTGCCGAGGACCGCGCCCGCCTCGATCGGGTCCCCGAGCCGGGTGCCGGTGCCGTGGGCCTCCAGCACGTCGACGTCCGACGGCCGCAGGCCGGCGCCGCGCAGGGCGGCCCGGATGACCCGCTCCTGCGCCGGGCCGTTGGGCGCGGTGAGTCCGTTGCTCGCGCCGTCCTGGTTGACCGCGGAGCCGCGGACCAGGGCGAGCACGCGGTGGCCGTTGCGCCGCGCGTCGGAGAGGCGCTCCAGCACGAGCAGCCCCACACCCTCGCCCCACGCCGTGCCGTCGGCGTCGGCGGAGAACGGCTTGCAGCGGCCGTCGGGCGCCAGCCCGCGCTGGCGGCTGAACTCGACGAACGTGGCGGGGCTCGCCATCACGGTCGCACCGCCGGCGAGGGCCAGGGCGCACTCGCCGAGACGGAGGGCCTGCGCGGCCTGGTGGACGGCGACCAGCGAGGAGGAGCAGGCCGTGTCCACGGTCACCGCCGGGCCCTCCAGGCCCAGGGTGTAGGAGATGCGGCCGGACGCGACGCTTCCCGCGCTGCCGCTGACCAGGTAGCCCTCCAGGTCGCGGGCCGCGCCCCGGCGCTGGTGAACGCGCGCCCCGTAGTCGGAGTACATGACGCCGACGAACACCCCGCTCTGCGAGCCGCGCAGCGTCGCCGGGTCGATCCCCGCGTCCTCGACCGCCTCCCAGGCCGTCTGCAGCAGCAGGCGCTGCTGCGGGTCGACGGCCAGGGCCTCACGGTGGCTGACCCCGAAGAACTCGGGGTCGAACTCGGCCGCGTCGTGCAGGAACCCGCCATACCGGGTGATCGACGTGCCCGGATGCTCTGGGTCGGGGTCGAACAGGTCGGGGTCCCAGCCTCGGTCGGCGGGGAACTCGGTGATGGCGTCGGTGCCCGAGGCGAGCAGTTCCCACAGCTCAGCCGGTGTCCGTACGCCGCCGGGGAACCGGCAGGCCATGCCGACGATCGCGACCGCGTCGTCGTCCGGCCCATAGGGCTCCCGCGGCCCCTCGTCCTCGTCGCCGCGCGTGCCGGGGCCGTCGGCGAGAAGGCCGTCCAGGTGGGCGGTCAGGGCGGCCGGGGTCGGGTGGTCGAACACCACCGTGGCGGGCAGGCGGACGCCGAGGTCGCCGCCGAGCCGGTTGCGCAACTCGACCGCGGTCAGCGAGTCGAACCCGAGATCGGTGAACGCCCGGTCCGGATCTATCTCCGAGCCGTCGGCGTGCCCCAGCACGGTGGCAACCGCGTCGAGCACCGCGTCGAGCACCGCGTCGAGCACCGCGTCGAGCACCGGCCGCGCGGTGTCCGGACCCCCGTCCCGGGCGTCGGGCCGCGTGGAGACTCCCGCGTCGGGTCGTGCGGCGGCGGGGTGGATCCGCCCCGGCGTCGCGGGGAGGTCGAGGCTGCCCGCCACCACGACGGGGGCGTCCAGTCCCAGGGCGCGGTCGAACAGGCCGAGCCCGTCGGCCGGGGCCATGGGCCGGATGCCGGCTCGCCCGAGCCGGGCGACGTCCCGCCCCACCAGGCCTCCGCTCATTCCGTCGTCCAGGTCCCACAGGCCCCAGTGCACGGTCAGCCCGGGGCGGCCGGACCGCCGTCTGCCCCGCGTCACCGCCTCCAGCGCGGCGTTCGCGGCGGCGTACGCGCCCTGACCGGCGGTGCCGAGGACACCGGCCACCGAGCCGAATAGCACGAACGCGTCGAGGTCCGCGTCGCGGGTGGCCTCGTCGAGGTTGCGGGCGGCCGCGAGCTTGGCGTCGAGCACCCGGCGCAGGGCCTGCGCGGTCAGCCCTTCGACGACGCCGTCCTCCGCGACGCCCGCCGCGTGGACGACGCCGGTCAGCGGGCCGTCGAGGCCGCCCAGCAGCGCGGCCAGGGCCCGCGGGTCGGCCGGGTCGCAGGCTCGTACGGCCACGGCGGCGCCGAGCGCGGTCAGTTCCGCCCGGATCGCGGCGGCGTCCGGGTGGCGCTCGCCCCGGCGGCTGACCAGGAGCAGGTTCCGCACGCCGTGGCGGGTGACCAGGTGGACGGCGATCCGCCGGCCGAGCGCGCCGAGGCCGCCGGTCACGAGCACCGTGCCGCCCGCGGCGCTGCGCGGCCACAGCGACGGCGTTCCGGAGGACGGCGCGGCGGGCTCGGCGACGAGTCGCGGCACCAGCGGCGCTCCCCCGCGGATCGCGGCCTCGGGGAACTCCGCGCCGACAGCCGCGAGCAGCCCCGGATCGAGGTCTCCCTGCGCGGCGTCTGCCGCGCCGATGTCGAGCAGGGCGAACCTGCCGGGATGCTCGGCCCTGGCCGACCTGACCAGGCCCCAAAGGGCGCTGGTGGACGGCCTGGCGTCCTCGGCGCCGTCCGCGGCGAGGCCACGCGTCAGCACCACCAGGCGGGCGTCGGCGGCCGCGGGATCGGCGATCCACCGCTGAAGCGCCTCGCGGGCCGCGTCCAGCACGGCGTACGGGTCGTCGTCGCGGTCGAGCCCGTCGAGCAGCACGAGCGGCGGCGGGTCTACGGGTAGGGCGTCGGCGAGGGCGAAGTCCCCGGCCGGCTCGGGCGGCGGCGCCGCCTCCCAGGCCAGGCCGTACAGCGCGGCGACGGCCGGGAGCGGGCGCAGCCGCAGCCGCTCCACTGTCAGCACCTCCCGCCCGTCGTCGCCGATGAGGTCCACGCGGTAGGCGTCGGTGTCCAGCGGGGTGAGCCTGGCACGGACACGGGTGGGACTCGCTCCCGGAGGTCGCGTACGGGCCGCCCCCGGCGCCGGATGCGCGCGGACGCCGCTCAGCGCGTACGGAACCCGCCGGGGGCCGCCGAGCCCGTCCAGCGAGAGCGCGTGCAGGGCGGCGTCCAGCAGAGCCGGGTGCGCGGCGTATCCGGCGGCCTCGGCGCGGAGCGACGGCGGCAGCGCCACCTCCGCGAACAGGTCGCCCTCGTCGCGCCACGCGGAGACGAGCCCCTGGAACGCCGGGCCGTACTCGTAGCCGTGGTCGGCGAGCAACCGATAGGTGTCCTCCGGCGTGCCCGGATCGAGGCGGGCGCCCGGACCCGACGCGACCGGCCGGCCGGGGAGGACCTCGTCCTCGGTGAGCGTGGCCGTGGCGTTGACGGCCCATTCGGCCGGTCCCGTGGCGCGGCTGCTGCGGACCGTGAGGTTCCCGCTCGCGGATACGGTCACCTGGAGACGGACCTCCGCCGCGCCCTCCAGCTCGATCGGGGCGTGCATCACGAACTCGCCGAGGGTCGGCCGGCCGGCCGTCGCGCCTGCGGCGAGGGCCAGCTCGACCAGGGCCGTGGCGGGGACAAGCACCCGCCCGCCGACCCGGTGGTCGGCCAGCCACGGCCGGCGGCGGGTGGACAGCACCCCGGTGAACAGCCGATCGCCGTCCGGCAACTCGACCGCGCCGGCGAGCAGCGGATGCGGCGACGTGTCCAGCCCGTACGCCGCCGGCCGGTCGTCGTCCACGGGCGGCAGCAGCCAGTAACGCCTGGTCTCGAACGGGTACGTGGGCAGGTCCGTGAGCCGGCCGCCCGCCAGGAGCGGCCCGAACTCGACCGGCACGCCCGCCACGTGCAAACGGGCGAGCGCCGCCCGGAACGCCTCCGCGTCCGGACGACCGGGCCTGAGCAGCGGCACCGCTACCGCCCCGCCGGCGGTCTCCACGTCGTCGGTCTCCGCGTCATCGGTCTCCTGGGCGAGCGCGGCGAGCGACCCGTCGGGGCCCAGTTCGGCGAACCGGGTCACGCCCGCCTCCCGCGCCGCGCGGACCGCGTCGGCGAACCGCACGGCCCCGCGCATCTGGGCCACCCAGTAGTCCGGCGACGCCATCTCCCGCTCGCCCGCGAGCTCCCCGGTCGCCGTGGAGACGACGGGCACCTGGGCGGGGGCGAACGTCAGCCCCGCCACCACCTGGCGGAACTCCTCCAGCACGTCGTCCATGTGGGCCGAGTGGAAGGCGTGACTCACCTTGAGCCGAGTGGCCTTGCGGCCGGCGGCCTTCCATCGCCCGGCGAGCCGGTCGACCTCGTCCGCGTCGCCCGACAGCACCACCGACGCCGGTCCGTTGATCGCGGCGATCTCGACGGCGCCGTCCGCCGACTCGGCCAGTTCGGCCGCCTCCTGGGGGGTGGCGGCGAACGCGGCCATCGCGCCGCCCTGCCTGGCCGACTGCATCAGCCGGCCGCGGGCGGCCACCAGCGCGCACGCGGAGGCGAGATCGAGCACCCCCGCGACGTGCGCGGCGGCGAGTTCGCCGACCGAGTGCCCGATCAGGAAGTCGGGCCGCAGCCCGTACGACTCGGCGAGGCGGTGGAGCGCGACCTCCACCGCGAACAGCGCCGGCTGGGCGTACCGCGTCTGCCCGAGCCGCTCGGAGTCGGCCAGCAGATCTCGCAGGGCGACTCCGATGTGCGGCTCGAGCAGCGCGGAGATCTCGTCGAACGCGGCGGCGTACACCGCGGACGTCTCCAGCAGCCCGGCGCCCATGCCGGCCCGCTGCGCCCCCTGCCCGGAGAAGAGGAAGGCGAGCCGCTGGTCCGGCGCCGCGCGCCCGATGGTCACCCCCGGGTGGCTTCCGCCGTCGCGGAGGGCCGCCAGCGCCTCAGCCGGGTACGCCGCCGCGCCGACGTCCACGACGGCCCGATGCTCCAGCCGCGGCCTGCGGCTGAGTGTGTACGCGACGTCGCGCGGCGCGGCGGACCCCGCGGCTAGGACGTCGTGCACGAGGCCCGCCTGGGCGCGCAGCGCGGTCTCCGTCTTCGCCGACAGCACGAACGGCACGCTCCCGCCGGGGTCCTCGGCCGTCGCCGCGTCGTGGTGCGCGCTGTCCCGGCCGTGGGCGCCGTCGCGTGAGGAGTCAGTGACGTCGGTGGGGGGTTGCTGGAGGATGACATGGGCGTTGGTGCCGCTGATGCCGAAGGACGACACCCCGGCCCGGCGCGGCCGTCCCGGCCAGTCCCACTCAACCGGACGGGTCAGCAACGCCACCCCCGACCCGTCCCAGTCCACATGCGGAGACGGCTCATCCACATGCAACGTCGCCGGCAACCGCTCATGCCGCAAAGCCATCACCATCTTGATGACCCCGCCCACCCCCGCCGCCGCCTGGGCATGCCCGATGTTCGACTTCAACGACCCCACCCACAACGGCGCCCCCCGATCCCGCCCATACGCCGCGATCAACGCCTGCGCCTCGATCGGATCCCCCAACCGGGTCCCCGTCCCATGCGCCTCCACCACATCCACATCACCAGGGCCCAGCCCCGCCTCCGCCAGCGCCCGCCCGATCACCTGCTCCTGAGCCCGACCATTCGGCGCCGTCAGCCCGTTGCTCGCCCCGTCCTGATTCACCGCCGACCCCGCCACCACGGCCAGCACCCGATGCCCGTTACGCACCGCCGCCGACAACCGCTCCACCACCACCACCCCGGCGCCCTCGGCCCACCCCGTGCCATCCGCCGACGCCGAAAACGCCCGGCACCGCCCATCGGCCGACAACCCCCGCTGCCGCGAGAACTCCACGAACATCCCCGGCGACGCCATCACCGCCACCCCACCGGCCAACGCCAGCGAACACTCCCCCGACCGCACCGCCCGAACCGCCAGATCCAACGCCACCAACGACGACGAACACGCCGTGTCCACCGTCAACGCCGGACCACGCAACCCCAGCACATACGCGATCCGCCCCGACGCCACGCTGGACTCGTTGCCGGCCAGGAGCAGGCCCTCCAGCTCCCCGGGCACGGTGCGCAGGCGAGCGGCGTAGTCGTCGTACATGGCCCCGATGAACACCCCGGTGTCGCTCTCCTTCAGCGACAGCGGATCGATCCCCGCCCGCTCCAGCGCCTCCCACGACACCTGCAACAGCAACCGCTGCTGCGGATCGGTCGCCAGCGCCTCCCGCGGGCTCATCCCGAAGAACGCCGCGTCGAACTCGCCCGCGTCGTAGAGAAAGCCGCCCCTGCGGGTGTAGGCGGTGCCCCGGTGGTCGGGGTCGGGATGGTAGAGGCGCTCCAGGTCCCAGCCCCGGTCGTCCGGGAAGTCCCCGGTCGCGTCCACGCCGCCGGCGACCAGCTCCCACAGGTCCTCCGGCGAGGCGACCCCGCCCGGGAACCGGCACCCCATCCCCACGATCACCACCGGATCGTCGTCCGCCGCCCGGACGGCCGCCACGGACGACGTCGCCGTGTCCTCCGCGGTGAGGAGCCCGAGCAGGTGCCCGGCGAGCGCGGTGACCGTGGGGAACTCGAAGACGACGGTGGCGGGCAGGGTCAGCCCGGTCAACGTGTTGAGCCGGTTGCGCAGCTCGACCGCGGTCAGCGAGTCGAAGCCGAGTTCCTTCAGCGGACGGTCGCCGGGCACCTCCGCCGCATCCGCGTGGCCGAGGACGGCCGCGGCCTGCTCGCGGACCAGCCGGGTGACGAGGTGGACGCGCTCGTGCGGCCGCTCGGCCCGCACCCGGCTCGCCCAGGCTCCCCCGGCCGTGCGCCGGGCGCCGCGCGGGAACGCCACGAGGCGGGAGAACAGGGCCGGCAGCCGGCCGGCGGCCGCCTCCTCCCGCAGCACGGCGTCGTCGAGGGGCGAGACCACCACGTACGGCTCGCGCGCCCGGTCGAAGGCCTCCAGGGCCGTGGCGGTGGCGAGCGTGCCGACGCCGTACCGGGCGAGCCGGGCCAGGCCGGCGTCGTCCAAGCCGCCGGTCATGGCGCTGGCCTCGTCCCAGACGCCCCAGGCGATGGAGGTGGCGGGCAGGCCGGCACCCCTGCGGTGCTCGGCCAGCGCGTCGAGGAACGCGTTGGCCGCGGCGTAGTTCGCCTGTCCCGGCACGCCGAAGGCGGCCACTGCGGAGGAGAACAGCACGAAGCGGTCCAGCGGCAGGTTCGCGGTCAGCTCGTGCAGATGCCAGGCCGCGTCGACCTTCGGCCGCAGCACGGCGGCCAGCGCGTCCGGGGTCAACTCGGTGAGGGTGGCGTCGGCGAGCACGCCCGCCGTGTGCACCACGCCACGGAGCGGACGGCCGGAGGGAACGGCGGCCAGCAGATCCGCCAGCGCGTCCCGGTCGGCGACGTCGCAGGCCGCCACCGTGACCTCCGCCCCTGCGGCGCGCAGGTCACGGGCGAGCGTGTCCGCACCCGGGGCGTCCGGTCCGGAGCGGCTCACCAGCAGCAGGTGCGGGGGCCGGGCCGAACCGGCCAGCCTGCGGGCGACGAGCGCCCCCAGCGTCCCCGTGCCACCCGTGATGAGCACCGTCCCCGGGTCCGCGTCCACCTCATCGGATGCGTCGGTCTCGCCCACCAGGGCCGCGCCGTCCCCGCCCTGCTCCCCCGCCTTGCCGGCCGCCGCCGGACCTGCCGGGCCGAGGTCCTGCGCGACGAGCCTCGGGACCAGGACGACCCCGTCGCGTACGGCCACCTCGCGCTCCATGTGGCCGGCGGCGAGCAGCGCCACCGGCGCGGCGCCGTCCACGACCGCGAGCGAGAACCGGCCGGGGTGTTCCGCGGCGGCGGTGCGGACCAGGCCCCTGATCGCCCCGGACGCCGGGTCCCCTCCGGCGACGACGACCGTCAGCAGGGCATCGCCGGCCGCGGGATCGGCGAGCCACCGCCGCAACAGGGACAGGACGGCGGCGGTCCTGGCGTGCGCCTCCTCCACCAGCCCAGCGGACCCCCCCGAGGCGGACGTGGAGGCGCCGACCGGAACCAGCACGGTTCCGGCCCCGGCCACGGCCTCGGTGACGGCTCCTACATCGGCGAGGACGTCCACGCCCCTGCCGTCGCCAAGATCCAGCAGGTCCGTGACCGGCCCGAACCCCTCAAGCACGGCGACACGGCCCGGCGCCTCGCCGGGGTCGGCGAGGGGCTCCCAGGCGACGGCGTACGCCTCCGCGACGGCCCGGCCGCCGGTGAGGTCGGCGCGCGTCGCGGGCCGGAAGGCCAGCGACTCCACTCCCCCTGCCACCCGTCCGGCCCCGTCGGCGAGAAGGCACCGGAACCGGTGGCCGCCGAGCGGCTCGATCCGGGCCCGCAGCGTACGCCCCGCCTCGCCGGTGAAACGCAGGCCCTCGAACGCGAACGGCAGCAGCGGCGCTCCCGCGTCGGGGACGGCGAGCCCGGCGAGACCCGCCACCACGGGGTGGAGTGCCGCGTCGAACAGCGCCGGATGCGGCGCGAAGTCGTCCGTCCTCGCCGGGGAGTCCGCGTCGCCGGGAACGTTCAGTTCCGCGTACACCGTGCGGCCGTCCCGCCAGGCGGCGGTCAGGCCCTGGAACGCCGGGCCGTAGTCGTACCCCAGCCGGTACAGGTGGGCGTAGACGTCCGACACGTCCACCGCCTCGGCCCCGGGGGGCGGCCAGGGCAGGAGGTCCTCTCCGGCCCGCGTGACCGGGACTTCCCCTGCGGAGGCCGGGGCCGCGGATGTCTCGCCGGCCCCCGCGAGCACGCCGGAGGCGTGGCGGGTCCACGGCTCGTCGTCGCCGGTCCTGGCGTGCACGTCGATGCCGCGCCGCCCGTCCGCGCCGGGCGCCCCGACGAGCACCTGCACCCGCGCGGTACGGCCGGCGTCCAGGACGAGGGGGGCCTCGACGGTCAGCTCCCGGACGTCCAGGCCGCCGGTGAGACGGCCCGCGTGCGCGGCCAGTTCGGCGAACGCCGTCCCGGGCAGCAGCACGGTGCCCAGGACCCGATGGTCGGCGAGCCAGCCCTGCGCGGCCGGGTCGATCTCCCCGGTCAGGACGGCGCCGCCGTCCGCGAGGGTGACCATCGCGCCGAGGATCGGGTGCCGGGCCGCGGCGAGGCCGAGCCTGGCCGCCTGGGCCGGCCCGGCCGAGGGCGTCAGCCAGTAGCGTTCGCGCTCGAACCGGTAGGTCGGCAGATCCACCGTCGCCCTGTGACCGGCACGGCCGGCGGGCCACGTGACGGAGGCCCCGGCGAGGTGGGCCACGGCGAGGGCCCGGCGGAACGCGTCCGTGCCGCCCTCGCCCCGCCTGAGGGTGCCCGTGGCGAGACCGCCCACGCCTCGCGCGGCCAGGATCTCCTCCACGGCGACGGTGAGCACCGGGTGCGGGCTGATCTCGATGAACCTGCGGTGGCCGGTGCCGGCCAGCCCCGCGACGACGGCGTCGAAGCGGACGGTGTCACGGAGGTTGCGGTACCAGTAGCCGGCGTCGAGCGTGGCCGTGTCGACCGGCTCGCCGGTCACCGCCGAGTGGAACGCCACCTCGGCCGGCCGCGGGGTCAGCCCGGCGAACGTCTCCAGCAGTTCCTCGCGCAGCGGCTCGACGTACCGCGTGTGGGAGGCGTAGTCCACCGGAACCCGGCGGGCGCGCACGCCGTTACCCTCGCACCAGGCGAGCAACTCGGTGAGCGCGGCGACGTCCCCGGCGACCACGGTGGAGCGCGGCCCGTTGTGCACGGCGACTTCGACGGCCCCGTCCCAGCGGGCCGCGAGCTCGGCCGCCTCCCCGGGGCCGAGCGCCACCGACACCATGCCGCCGTCTCCGGCGATGCGGGCGATGGCCCGGCTGCGCAGTGTGACCAGCCGCGCCGCGTCGGCCAGGGACAGCGCGCCCGCGACGTACGCGGCGGCGATCTCGCCCTGGGAGTGCCCGGCCACCGCGTCCGGCCGGACGCCGGCGGCGCGCCACATCGCGGCCAGCGACACCATCACCGCGAACAGCACCGGCTGCACGACGTCGACCCGCTCCAGCGACGGGGCGCCGGGGTCGCCGCGCAGCACGGCGTGCAACGACCAGTCCACGTGGGGGGCGAACGCCTCGGCACAGGCGTCGATCTCGGCGCGGAAGACCGGGTCGGCGGCCAGCAGCGCGCGGGCCATCTCGGGCCACTGCGACCCCTGCCCGGGGAAGACGAAGACCGTACGACCGGTGATCCGCTCGCCGGTCACCGCCGCTTCGTGGATCTCTCCCCCGGCCAGCGCCCGCAGGGCGGCCTGATGGTCGTCCAGTACGGCGGCGCCGTGCGCGAGCCGCGCGCGAGCCGCGAGCGTGGCGGCCACGTCGCGCAGGTCGAGTTCCGGATGGTCAGTCAGGTGATCGGCGAGCGCCGCGGCCTGCCTGCGCAGAGCGGCGGCGTCGGTCCCCGACAGCAACAGCGGCGCTTCCGGCGGCCCGGCCTCGTCCTCGGGCCTCGCCGCGTCGTGGTGCGCGCTGTCCCGGCCGTGGGCGCCGTCGCGTGAGGAGTCAGTGACGTCGGTGGGGGGTTGCTGGAGGATGACATGGGCGTTGGTGCCGCTGATGCCGAAGGACGACACCCCGGCCCGGCGCGGCCGTCCCGGCCAGTCCCACTCAACCGGACGGGTCAGCAACGCCACCCCCGACCCGTCCCAGTCCACATGCGGAGACGGCTCATCCACATGCAACGTCGCCGGCAACCGCTCATGCCGCAAAGCCATCACCATCTTGATGACCCCGCCCACCCCCGCCGCCGCCTGGGCATGCCCGATGTTCGACTTCAACGACCCCACCCACAACGGCGCCCCCCGATCCCGCCCATACGCCGCGATCAACGCCTGCGCCTCGATCGGATCCCCCAACCGGGTCCCCGTCCCATGCGCCTCCACCACATCCACATCACCAGGGCCCAGCCCCGCCTCCGCCAGCGCCCGCCCGATCACCTGCTCCTGAGCCCGACCATTCGGCGCCGTCAGCCCGTTGCTCGCCCCGTCCTGATTCACCGCCGACCCCGCCACCACGGCCAGCACCCGATGCCCGTTACGCACCGCCGCCGACAACCGCTCCACCACCACCACCCCGGCGCCCTCGGCCCACCCCGTGCCATCCGCCGACGCCGAAAACGCCCGGCACCGCCCATCGGCCGACAACCCCCGCTGCCGCGAGAACTCCACGAACATCCCCGGCGACGCCATCACCGCCACCCCACCGGCCAACGCCAGCGAACACTCCCCCGACCGCACCGCCCGAACCGCCAGATCCAACGCCACCAACGACGACGAACACGCCGTGTCCACCGTCAACGCCGGACCACGCAACCCCAGCACATACGCGATCCGCCCCGACGCCACGCTGACGCTGCCCCCGGTGAGGAGGTAGCCGTCCACGCCCCCGCCTCCCTCGTGGAGCCGTGGCGTGTAGTCGGAGGCCATCACGCCGACGAAGACCCCGGTGTCGCTCTCCTTCAGCGACAGCGGGTCGATCCCCGCCCGCTCCAGCGCCTCCCACGACACCTGCAACAGCAACCGCTGCTGCGGATCGGTCGCCAGCGCCTCCCGCGGACTCATCCCGAAGAACCCCGCGTCGAACTCCGCGGCGTCCCGCAGGAACCCGCCGTGCCGCGTGTACGAGGTGCCGGGCCGCCCGGCGTCCGGGTCGAAGAGGGCGGCGAGGTCCCAGCCGCGGTCGGCGGGAAACTCGCCGATGGCGTCCACGCCGTCGGCGACCAGCTCCCACAGGTCCTCCGGCGAGGCGACCCCGCCCGGGAACCGGCACCCCATCCCCACGATCACCACCGGATCGTCGTCCGCCGCCCGGACGGCCGCCACGGGCGCGTCCGCGCGGGGGCCGCCGGCCAGGTGGCGGGCCAGGGCGGCGGGGGTGGGGTGGCCGAACAGCGCGGCGGCCGGGAGGTCGGCGCCGAAGGCGTCGTTCAGCCGGTCGCGCAACTCGACCAGGCCCAGCGAGTCGAGGCCGAGGTCCCGGAACGTCGCCTCGGGGTCGACCCGCGCGGGGTCGGCGAAGCCGAGCACCGCCGCCACTTCCTCGATGACGCGGCGCTCCCCGGCCGCCGTACCGGCGGGTGGAACGGACGCGGAAACCGGCTCCGGGGCGGGGGCCGAGACGGGAGCGGGGGCGGGCGCCGCCGGCACGCCCTCACCCGGGGGCAGCCAGTGACGCTCGCGCTGGAAGGGATAGGTCGGCAGCGGGACGCGGGGGCCTACGGGCGGGAAGACGGCGTCCCAGTCGAGGCTCACCCCGGCGGTGAACAGCCTGCCGACGGCGGCTTCGGCGTCGTCGTCCTTGCCGAGGACCGGCACGAACGCGGCCTCCGCCCCCAGGGTCTCCCGTCCGGCCGCGCTCAGCGCCGTCCCGGGTCCCGCCTCCACGAAAATCCCGGCCCCCAGCGCGCGCAGCCGGGTCAGGCCGTCGGCGAAGCGGACCGCACGGCGGGCGTGCTCCACCCAGTAGCCCGCCCAGTCGTCCGCGCCGGCCAGGTCGAGCGGTTCGCCGGTCACCGTCGACACGAACGGGATGCGGGCCCTGCCGTACGTGAGCCCGTCGAGCACCGCGCGGAACTCGCCGAGCGCGGGGTCCATCAGCGGCGAGTGGAAGGCGTGGCTCACCGGGAGCCGCCGGATGCGGTGCCCGCGTGCGACGGCGAGGGCTGCGACGGCGTCCAGTGCCGCGTCCTCCCCCGCGACGACGACCGACCGCGGTCCGTTCACGGCGGCGACGACCGCGAGGCCGTCCGCCTCCGCGAGCAGCCCGGCCGCCTCGTCCTCCGGGACGCCGACGGCGAGCATCCCGCCGCCGGAGGGCAACTCGTCCATCAGCCGCCCCCTGGCCGCGATCAGCTCGGCGGCGGACGACAGGTCGAGCACGCCCGCGACGTGCGCCGCGGCCACCTCCCCGATGGAGTGACCGGCGACGAAGGACGGCTCGACGCCGAACGCCTCCAGCAGGCGGAACGTCGCCACCTCTACCGCGAAGATCGCGGGCTGGGTGAAGGCCGTGCGGTCGAGGAGCCTGGCCTCCTCGCCGCCCGGCTCCGACCAGGCGACCTCCTGGAGCGGCCTGGGCAGCCGCTCGGCGAGCGCCGCCGCGACCTCGTCGAACGCGGCCCGGAAGGCGGGGTGGTCGCGGTGGGCCCGCCGGCCCATGCCGGGCCGCTGGCTGCCCTGCCCGGGGAACAGCACCGCGACGGGCGCGGTCCTGGCCCTGCCCGTGACGAGACCGGCCGCCGGGCGTCCACCGGCCAGCGCCGCCAGCCCGGCCGGCACGTCGCCCGTGATCGCCGCCCGGTGGTCGAAGGCGGTCCGGGTGGTCGCGAGGCTCCGTGCCAGGCCAGCGGCGAGCCCTCCGCCGGACGGCACGTGCTCACCGGGCGCCTCGGGCCCGCCGAGGAGGTCGTGCTCGGACAGGAGGTCGCGCAGCCGGGCCGCCTGCTCCCGCAGCGCCGCGCCGGTGCGCGCGCTGAGGACGAGGGGGGTGCGCACGCGGGAGTCGCGGTCCGATGGTCCGGCCTGCCGCGCGGCGCGCACCGCCTCGTCCTGGCGGGGCGGTTCTGCGACCACGACGTGGCAGTTGGTGCCGCCCATGCCGAACGAACTGACGCCCGCGACGAGCCGCTCACTCTCCCGGGGCCACGCTCCCCCCTCGCCGCGGACGGACAGGCCCCAGCCGTCGAAGTCGATCTCCGGATTCGGCTCGGCGAAGTTCAGGCTCGCGGGCAGCCGCCGCCGGTCGACGCTCAGCACGGTCTTGATCAGCCCGGCGACGCCCGCCGCGCCCTCCAGGTGGCCGATGTTCGTCTTGATGGACCCCACCTGCAGGACCGGCCCCTCACCGAGGCGGGTCAGGCCGAGGCCGCGCGCCTCCACCGGGTCGCCGACCCGGGTGCCGGTGCCGTGCAGTTCGACGTACTGCAGCGCAGAGGGCGCGACGCCGGCGGCCGCCCACGCCCGCCTGAGCACCTCGGCCTGGGCGCGGGCGCTTGGCGTGGTGAGGCCGTCGGTGCCGCCGTCGTTGTTGACCGCGCCGCCGAGCAGCACGGCGTAGATCCGGTCGCCGTCCTCGACGGCGGCGTCCAGCGCCTTGAGCAGCACCAGTCCGGCGCCCTCGCCCCGGACGTAGCCGTTGGCCCGGCGGTCGAAGGTGTGGCACCGGCCGTCCGGCGACAACCCGCCGAACCGGGCCACCGCCGCCGTACCGGCCGGGTCGACGATCAGGTTGACGCCGCCCGCGAGCGCGAGGCGCGACTCGCCTCCCCGCACGCTCTCCGCCGCGAGGTGGACGGCGACCAGCGACGACGACTGCGCGGTGTCGACCGCGACGCTCGGCCCGCGCAGTCCGAGCGTGTACGACACTCGGTTGGCGATGATGGCCCGGGTGGTGCCGGTGAGGGTGTGGCGGCCGATCGCGGCGGCCCGCGACAGCGTCGCGTACTCGTCGGCGATGGAGCCGACGAACACGCCGGCCGGCGTGTCGCGCAGCGTGGCGGGCACCACCCCCGCGTCCTCCAGCGCCTCCCAGGCCAGTTCCAGGACGAGCCGCTGCTGGGGATCCATGGCCGCGGCCTCGCGCGGGGAGATCCCGAAGAACTCCGCGTCGAATCCGGCGATGTCGTCGAGGTAGCCGCCGTACCGCACGCCGGGGTGCTCGCGGGCGAGGTCGTCCAGCAGCGAGGACCGCGCCCGCCCCTCGGGCACCTCGCGGACGGCGGCGCGGCCCTCGTCCAGCAGCCGCCACAGCGCGCCGGGCCCGGACGAGCCGGGCAGGCGGCACGCCACTCCGACGACCGCGACGGGCCGGGACACCTGCTGGTCGGGGCTGATCACGTCGTGCCTCACTCTCAGTCGTGGTGCGGGCGGCCGGCGAGGGAGGATCAGACGGGTACGGCGAGCCCTCGCCGAACCGTCTCCGCGACGTCCTCCAGCCGCCAGGTCAGGTAGAAGTGGTCTCCGGGCAGGACGGTGAGCCGGAAGGGGCCGGTGGTGTGCTCCCGCCATCGGTCGGCCTGGGCCACCGTCACCCGCGGGTCGCGGTCACCGACCAGCGCCGTGATCGGGCAGCGGACCCGGGCGCCGGGCTCTGGCAGGTAGGCGCGCAGCGCCCGGTAGTCTCCGCGCAGCGCGGGCAGCACGAGTTCGCGCAGGTCGTCGCTCTCCAGCACCTGCCGGGAGGTGCCGCCGAGGAACAGCACCTCCTCCAGCAGGGACCGGTCGTCCCGCAGGATCGCCGGGTCCACCCGGGTGAGGGCGGGGGCCCGCCCTCCGGAGACGAACAGCCGCTCCGGGGGCGTGCCGAGACCCCGCTCGGCCAGCAGCGCCGTCTCGAAGGCCACCAGGGAGCCCATGCTGTGCCCGAAGAAGGCGGTGCGGGGGCCGTCCGGCTCCCCGGCGATCACCTCGGCCACCCGGCGGGCCAGTGCGCGCACGTCCTCCACGGCGGGCTCGTGCCGCCGGTCCAGGCGTCCTGGGTACTGCACGGCGAGCACGCGCACCGCCGGGGCCAGGGCCCGCGCGAGCGGGACGAAGAAGCCCGCCGAGCCTCCGGCGTGCGGGAACGCCACCAGGCATGGGGCGCCCGGCGCGGCGGGGGCGTACTCGCGCAGCCAGTCGCCCCGGATCCGCCCGGCGGCGGCGGTCACCGGCCCGCTCCCGCGCGGGCGGCCTCCAGTGTCGCGGTCAGCGCCGCGACCACCTCAGGATCGGCGTCGGGCCGCATCCGCTGCACGGCGAGCAGGCTCCAGACCCGGGTCTCGGCGAGGTGGGAGGGGGCGCCGTGCACGTCGTCGTGCTCGACCAGTCGCAGGTCCCGTACGTGCCGCTTCAGGCGTCCGACGTCGCCGGGCGGGATGATCTCGTCGCGCCTGGCGGTCACCGCGGCGAGCGGCACGGTGAGCGCGGCCAGGTCGGCGTCGCGGAGCGCCCAGTCGCGCACGTGGGTGAACACCGCCTCCGGCGGCACTCCGGTGAGGTGTGCGAGCGTGTCACGGGTGATCTTCGGCACCCGGGCCTGCCAGCCGGCGTCGGTGAAGAAGTCGTGGATCGGCGGGCCGTTGCCGACCACGCCGCGCACCCGCGGGTCGCGCAGCGCGGCGGTGATCGCCGCGTGGCCGCTGAAGCTCAGCGCGAGCAGGTACGTCTCGCTCACCCGGGCCCGGCCCTCCAGCGCGTCGAGGATCGCCGGGAACAGGGTCCAGGCGTCGGGGCCGTACCGGAGCGGGCTCTCGCCGACGCCGGGCAGGTCGGCCACGACGCCGGCCATGCCGAAGGACGCGATCTGCGGCAGCGCCGCGGCCCACTGCTCCTTGGGGCTCACGATGCCGCCGGTCAGCACGAGCAGCGGCCGGGGCCGCTCGGCCGACAGCCCCGCGGCCCACACCCGCACCGGCACACCGCCGGCCTCCACGACGACCGGTTCCAGGCCCGGCACGCTTCGCCGCCACCGGTCGAACGCGTCCAGGCCGCGGGCGAGCGCCCGCTTGCGGCCCGGACCGTCGACGTACGGGAACCTGCCCATCGTGTAGTACTGGGCGGCGAGGGCCGTCTGTCCCGCCGCGTCCCACTCGTCGCCCGCGCGGATCCACTCGTACGGCCAGGAGCCCGGCTCGTCGCCCGCGTCCGTGGTGACGCGGTCCAGCAGGGCCGCGTAGTGGTCGGCGGGCAGGCCCTGCGAGATCGCGTGCGCCACGACGAACCGCTTGAGTTCGGTCAGGTCGTTCATTCCTCGTACGCCTCCAGCGCGTCTTTGATCTCGGTGAGCACGTCGGCGGCCTCCGCACCGTCGATGACGCGATGGTCGAAGGCCAGCGACAGGCGCATGACCGGCGCGATCACCACGGCCCCTCCTCTGGCCACCGGGCGGTCGGCGATCCGGCCCACCCCGAGGGTGATCGTGGTCCCGCCGACCGAGTGGAAGCCGTCGACCGCCCGGTGGCCGAGCGAGGTGACGCTGAACGTGCCGGTGATCGCGGGTCGGCGGTCGAGCAGCCCGGCCGCCTCGCGGAACCGGTCGAGCGCCTCCCGCCAGGGCAGCCGCCGCAACGCGCGGATGCCGGCGAACTCCTCGGCGGTGCCTGGGTCGGCCGCCGCCGCCCGGTCCAGGTGGGCCTGAACGTCGGCGAGCGACGCCGACTCCAGCCCGGGGATCACGGTCGCGAGCACGACCCGGCGGCTCTCCCACGTCTTGTCGAGGGTGACCTTGGCCGCCACGGTGTCGTAGGAGGCGACGACCGGGTCGAGCCCGCCGTGGATGGCGGCGTTGGCCTCCGGGTGCTTGGCGAGGACGCCGGCGGCCGCGTGCACGACGTAGGAGACGACCGAGCGGCGTTCTCCCGCGCTGCGGGCCCGCTCGCGCGCCGCGACGATCGCGGTGGCGTCCACCTCCGTGTCGAGGAAGACCGGCGAGAAGTCGCGGATCTGGTCGAGGAAGAACAGGGTGTGCCTGCGCTGGGGAGGGAACGGCTGCCCGGTCATCGGTTCACCAGCTCGTAGATCGTCTCCAGGCTGGCGGCGTCGAGGAAATCGGGCAGCGACAGCGGCCTGCCGACCTGTTTCTCCAGCAGCACGAGCATGGTCAGCAGGTGCAGCGAGTCCCAGCCCGGCACCTCGTCGAACGTCCGGCCCAGGTCCTCGGCGCCCACGGCGAGGCCGATCTCGTCCCGCAGCAGGTCCACGAACTCGTCCCGGCTGATCGCGGCCGTCATCACACACGCTCCAGGGCGAGACCCGACCTGATCCACTTGCTCGACTCGATCGCGACCGCGATCGCCCGCGAGGGCCGCGCCATCGCGGGCAGCAGCCGGTCGAGCTGGAAGAACAGCAGGGCGTTGCCGTTGTTGCCGGTGTCGGCGACGCAGGAGACCTCCTCGGCCGCCGGGAAGGCGAGCCTTTCGGTGATCTTGGCGGTCATCGCGACGGACAATTGCGGCGGCAGGAGGTAGCCGACCTCCGAGCGATCCCAGCCGAGGTCGTCCAGCAGTTCGTCGGCCGTCTCCTCGGCGAGCACCGGCACGTGCTCCTCGATGGCCTTGTAGTCCTCGCTGGCCGGCGCCTCGCCCCCGTCGCGGTCGGCCAGGCCGTACCAGCGCAGGGTCTGGCCGGGCGCGCGGCCGAGGCCGGACAGCCGGGTGAGCACCGACCGGAGCACCGGCGCCTCCGGATGGTCGCCCACGGCGAGTACGGCGGCGCCCGCGCCGTCGCCGAACAGCACATAGTTGACCAGTTCGTCCGGCGGCAGCGCCGTCAGGTCCGCCTTGACGTCGTAGTGCTTGGCGATCACGTCTCCGCCGATCACCAGCGCCGTGCGATAACGGCCGATGGACAGCAGCGAGGCCGCGACGTCGAAGGTCTGCACCGCCCCGGAGCAGCCGGACTGGAGCTGGAACGTCGGCACGCCGTCGATGCGGAGCCGGTCGGCGACGACGTTCACGGTGGCCGGCATCAGCGTGTCGGGAGTGGCGGTGCCGAACACCACCACGTCGACGTCCTCGGCGGACACGCCGGCCCGGGCGAGCGCCTGGGCGGCGGCCCGCTCACCGAGATCGGCCAGGCTCTCCCGCCGCTCGCCGGTGGACAGGTCGACCGCCAGATGACGCGTCCGGGTCCCGATGAACGTGTCGACCCACTGCCGCCACACCTGGTTCATGCCGAACGCCGTGGCCAGGGCCGCGGTATCGACGGGCGGGCCGGGCAGCGCCGTCCCCACCGACAGAAGTCGTACCGGTATGTCCCCCATGCGCTCCTCCAACGAGCCGCGTCCGCGCCGCCCACGCGCTGCGCGGGCCGGGCCGGGATGGTGACCCGGATCTGCTGATCACCGCTCAAACGCTAGGAGCGGTCACTAAAGCAGCCCTAAGCCCCAGATTTCGGGCACATGAGCACGACCCGGAAGCGGGAGAAGGCGGCGCGTCAGGAAGAGGGCCGTGCGACGGTCTCGCCGTTCCTCCTCCAGGGAGACGGCGTCGAGGACCCGTCGGGCAGCGGCAGGTGCGGCTCGGCATCGATGCCCACGCTCAGAGCCCGCGCCGAGACGGCCGCGCGGTATCCCGCGCGGTGCCGCTCGGCGGCGAACTCGCCGCGGCGCTTGTCCACCGCCTTGGCGCCGTACGCCGCCTCCTCCGGGTGGAGCGTCATCCCCGGCGGGTCGTCGAACACCTCCGCGCGGCCGCTCCTTCGGGCAGGATCCGCCCGCTCACGGGACCGGCAGGATCTGACGCGGGCGGCCCGGAGCGGTCTCCCGGAGCCTCCACTCGCGCGGGTATCCCACGGAGACCTCCTCGAAGCGGACGCCGTCGTGCCGGGTGCTCCTCGGGATGTGCAGGTGGCCGTACACGACCGTGGCCGCGCGGAAGCGCAGGTGCCAGTCGGCGGTGGCCTCGGTGCCGCACCAGATGGCGAACTGCGGGTACCGCAGGATCCGGGTCGGCTCGCGGACCAGGGGGTAGTGGTTGACCAGGATCGTCGGCAGGCCGTCCGGCAGGTCCCGCAGTCGCCGCTCGGTCTCCTCCAGTCGCGCGGCGCACCACGCCTGCCGGGACGGGTACGGGTCGGGGTGCAGGAACATCTCGTCGCTGCACACCACCCCGGTCTCGTACGCGAGGGCGAGCGCCTCCTCCGCGGTCCGCGCACCGGGGGTGCGGAAGGTGTAGTCATACAGGACGAACAGCGGGGCGATGACGACGGGGCCGCCGGCGCCCTCCCAGACGGGGTACGGGTCCTCGGGGGTCGTCACGCCAAGCGAGCGGCACACCTCTACCAGGCGGCGGTAGCGCGCGTCCCCGCGCAAGGTGACCGGGTCGCTGGGATGGGTCCACAACTCGTGGTTACCGGGCGCCCACACGACCCTCGCCCAGCGTTCGGACAGCAGGCGCATCGCCCACTCGAAGTGGGCCAGGGTCTCGCACACGTCGCCGGCCACCAGCAGCCAGTCATCCGGCGAGGACGGCCGCAGGCCTTCCAGGATCGCCCTGTTCTCCGAGTAGCCGATGTGGAGGTCGCTGATGGCGAAGAGCCGTCCGCTAGACAAGGGCGGCCTCCGTGGACGCCCTCTCGGGAGCGGGCGCGTGTAGGACCACCTCGGTGAGCCCGCGCACGGGAGGCGGCCCGGTGCCGATCGCCTCGCCGATCGACACCGCGCGTTCCTCCGGCAGCGCGGTCACGAGGCCGGTGCGGCTGCCGAACCGCCGGAAGACCGTCCCCTTTCCCACCCCGGCCGCGGCGGCGACCCTGTCCAGCGAGACGTGGTCCAAGCCGTGCTCGGCGATGAGTTCCTCGGCAGCCCACAGGATCGCCCGGCGGTTGCGGCCGGCATCGGCCCTCTCACGGCGCTCGCCCAATCCGTCTCCCGCCGTCGATATTCGGACTGCCGGCCCGCATATTACTCACGACATGAACCGGATCAACAGTCCCTTTTGTGGACCACTCCGACTTTCGTGGAACTTCCCTCCGTACGGATCTGAGCAACATTGCGGTCAGAGGAAGGCACCTTCTCCCGGCCGCAGCTGTGGCGGGAGATCACTGGCTCCGACATCACGAAATCCGGCTGTGGTGACTAGGCGCTGGGCGAGATCTCGCTGCGGATCTCGCGCCGCAGGAGCTTGCCGGTCTCCGAGTACGGCAGGGCGTCGCGGAACACGACCAGCTCTGGAACCCTGGACGAGCGAAGACTCGCCCGCACCCACTTCTGAAGGGTCTCCTGGCTGACGGACTCACCCTCGTGGCAGACGACCATGGCGGCGATCGCCTCGCCCCACTCCGAGTCGGGGATGCCGACGACCGCCGCCTCGCGCACGGCGGGGTGCTGCCGGAGCACGTCCTCGATCTCGCCGGGTGACATGTTCTCGCCGCCGCGGACGATCACGTCGTCGAGGCGGCCCTCGACGTAGAGGTAGCCGTCCGCGTCCAGACGGCCGGCGTCGCGCGTGCGGAACCAGCCGTCCTTGAGTGTGCTGCCGACGCCGAGGTACTCCCCCGACACCTGGGTGCCGCGCACCCAGATCTCGCCGGACTCACCCTGGGCGACGGGCTTGCCGTCAGGCCCCGCGATGAACAGCTCGATCGACGGGATCGGACGGCCGACGGACCCGAGCCGCATCCGGACGGCGGGGTCGGCGCTCGCGTTCGCCACCCGGTGATCGTCGGGCGTGAGCACGGCGATCGTGGAACTCGTCTCGGTGAGGCCGTAGGCGTTGGTGAAATCGACGTGCGGGAGCAGTTCGAGGGCGTGGGCGATGGTGGCCGTCGGCATGTGACCACCGCCGTAGGAGAGATGACGCAGCGCGGGGAGCCGCTCGCCGGTTCGCTCGAGGACCTCGATGATGCGCCCGAGCATGGTGGGCACGACCATCGCGTGGGTGGCCGACTGCTCCGCGGCGGCCTTCACCCATTCCTCGGCGTTGAACTGTTCGAGGTAGTAGATCCGGCGCCCGGCGAACGTCGAGCTGAGCACCGCCGCGACACCCGCGATGTGGTACGGAGGCACGCTGATCAGAGCGCACTCGTCCGCGTCGGCCGACAGGAAGTCCACGGTGCTGACGATGTAGGAGAAGAGGTTGTCGTGCCGGAGCACGGCCGCCTTCGGCTCGCCGGTCGTGCCACTGGTGAAGAGCAGCACGGCGATGTCCGAACCCTCCACCGGCTCGAGCCGCGGCGTCGTCTGAGCGATCAAACCGGGCACCGCGTCGCGCGGCACCACCGTCACACCGGCGATGCCCTCGACCCGCTTCACCGCGGAGGGTTCTGCGACGACGAGGCTGGGACTGGTCCGCTCGACGATCCGGCGCAGCCGGTCGTCCGCGAGGCGGTAGTTCACCGGCACGAACGGCTTGCCGGCCAGCGCCGCTCCGAACAGGAGCGCGGGCATCAGGTCGGAGTTCACGTCGACAAGGACGAACTGGTCGGCGTCGGCCCCGGCGAGCCAGTCGCCGACCTGCCCGGAGAGGGTGAGCAGGTCGGCGTACGTGGTGCCGGAGCCGGCCGGGCCGAGTGCGACGCGGTCACCGAACCCCTGCGCCGCCATCGTGAGAATGGTGATGATATTGGCCGAGTCCATGTGCTTCCCATTCAGTCCGACGAGGGAAGGCTCTTGGCCTCCATCGGCACCATCGCCTGCTCGCAGCAGTGCACCTCACCGGAACCGGCCGTGCAGCACAAGGCGACGGATCCGCAGGACGCGCAGGTGTAACGCTTACCGAGTTGCATCATGTCCGGCTCCTGGTGGCAGAGGCAGTCACGGAGGTCATCGGCTGGTCGCAGCAAGTGAACGCCTGCTGGGGGGACTTCACGACGACAATCTCTGCGCCGCAACTCCCACAACTCAACTTGGCGCCGATTCGGGGGGAATCGCTCATTGAGGCTCCCTGCGGAGTAGTAAACGGCTGTCACCTGGGGGGACAGCGCTTGCTATGGGCTTATGCCGTACGTCACGGTATAACTTACTAACCGCCCGGTCAATGCTGCTGCGCGGAGTTGCCACTTCCTCTAGTGAAGGGATGCGGGATGTCGGCCAGTAAGCAGCCCAACCCCGTCAGGTCGATGCCGCCCGTCGAGCTCCTCGCTCCCGGACTCTGGGTGATCCCACTCCCACTGCCCATCCCCGACCTGCGCTACGTCTACATCTACGCCTTCGAATCCGGCCAAGGCCCGTACCTGGTCGACGCCGGCTGGGACAACGACGAGTGCCACGCCGCCCTGGAGGCCGGGCTCGCCGCGATCGGAAGCTCGGTGAGCGAAGTGCGGGGCATCATGGTCACCCACTCGCACCCGGACCACTTCGGTCTCGCCGCCCGCATCCGCGAGGCCTCCGGCTGCTGGATCGGGATGCATCCCGCCGAAGCCGCGATGGTGACGGCCATGCGGCGGGAACCGCGCGAGGACGTCTCGACCGCGCTGCGCGTGGCCGGGGCGCCCGACGGCGACTCCCGACTGGGCCTGCCGCCACGTTATCCAGCCACCCCGGCGAGCTCGTACGCCACGGCGGACCGGCTCGTCGAGGACGGCGACCTCATCCCCGTGCCGGGGTGGGACATCCGCGCCGTCTGGACGCCCGGTCACACGCCCGGCCACCTGTGCTACCGGCTGCCCGCGCTGGACGCGCTGCTCACCGGCGACCACATACTCCCGCGGATCACCCCGCACATCGGAGTGCAGGGCTTCGAAGGCGACTCGGTCACCCGCTTCATCGAGTCGCTGAACAAGGTCGCGGACCTCAACCCGTCCGTCGCGTATCCGGCGCACGAGTACCGATTCGTCGGCGTACGCGAGCGGGCCCTCGACCTGGTCGCGCACCACAACGGCCGCTTCGCCGAGGTGCTCGCGGCTTTGGACGGGCGCTCGGCCTCCCTCTGGCAGATCGCGGAGTCGATGCCGTGGTCGATGCCGTGGCAGGAGATGGGTGCGGTGCGGGTCCGCATCGCGCTCGACGAGACCCTCGCCCACCTGAAGAGTCTCGCTCTCCATGGACTCGTCGAGGAAGTCCCCGGCGCGCGGGGTGTCTGGCGGCGGCTCCCGCCCGCGACGAGTTAGCTCCGGCCGGCCATCCCGCCGACCAGCCTGCCCTCGATCCAGGTGGCGCGGACGAGGTCGCATCGCGGGTCGACCAGGACCTCCGCCAGTGGCACGTGCAGGAGGACCAGGTCGGCGGGCGCTCCCCCGCGGACGGTGCGGGCCGCGCCACCCGGCCGGTCCACCGGGGACAGGTAGCCGTCCAGCGCACGGCCGACGGTCACGCGCTCGGCGGCGGTGACGACGTCCCCCTCGATCGTCTCGCGCGTCGAAGCGCTCTTGATCACCCGCCACGGGTCGAGCTCGCCGTACGGCGCGTCGCTCGACGCGCAGACGGGCACGCCCGCGGCCTGGAGGCCTGCGTAGGGGTAGAGGTGCCCCCGGTCAACGGGATCCACGTTCCGCAGGTAGCCGTCCCCGCGGGTCCGGAGGAAGTCGGGCTGCGTGATCACGCGTACGCCGAGCCGCGCCATCCACTCCCCCACTCCCGGCGGCACCACCGAGGCGTGCTCGATCCGGTCGCCGGGCCGGGCGCCGACCTCCTGGAGCGCGTTGAGCGTGAGCAGCAACGACTCGGCGGTCACGCAGTGGACCGCGACCGGGCGATCGCGTTCGCGAGCGGCCGAGATCAGTTGCTTGAGGTCGTCCAGCGAAGGCAGGTCGTGGTCGCGGAGATGCAGCTTGACGGGAGCCCCCGGAGTGCGGCCCATCAGCGTGACACGCTGGGGCAGCCGGTCGATGAGTGCGGCTGCCGCCGCGTCCAGTTCCGGAGTCGCGTCGGTGACGCCCGTGATGCCGTAGGACGCCAGTCTCCGGCCGACTGCGGCGATCTCCTCCGGGGTGACGCGGTTGTCGTCCGGTAGTGCCTGACGCAGGCGCGCGTCGTACCGCCACAGCCTTCCCGTGGGCTCGCCGCCCACGCGCTCGACGTCACCGGACTCACCGCCCGTTCCGTCGAGACCGACGATCCGCAGGGCGGCGGAGTTGAGCACCCAGAGCGCTCCGCTGCGGTGCTGCACCCTGACCGGCCGGTCGGGCACCCAGGCGTCCAGGACGTACCGGTCGAGACTGCCGAGCGCATCCTCGTCGTAGCCGGTGCCGCGGATCCAGCCGGTGCCGTCCGCGTCGCGGAGTGCGGCCAGGCCCTTGTCACCACCGAGGTCGACGCTCCGGCTTCGCGCCGCGATCGCGAGCACGTGCAGATGGTGGTCGTGCAGCCCAGGCATCAGCACCCCGCCGGCCCCGTCGATCACCTCGTCCCGCGCCGCCGGCCTGATCGTCGAGGGCTCGCCCAGCGTCGCGATCCGCTCTCCGTCGAGGAGGACGTCCACCCGGCGGCCCGCGACCTCGGCATCGCGGATAAGCGTCCTCACGACCGTACGCCCTCGCCAGGCTCGCGCACCGGGAAGGCGTCGGTCGCGGTCTCGACCCACCACCCCTCGCCGCGCCGCACCACACGGTGCGGCGGGTGAGCGGACCAGCCGTCGAGCGACTCACGGGCGACGTCGAGCATCGAGACGTCGATGAGGCACGCGTGCTCGCCGGCGAGTACGTCGGTGGCCGCCAGTGCCGCGGTAACGCCGGTGAGCGGGTCTGCGAGGGCGTCCGCCGCGGGCAGGAGCCCGTCCGCGTCCTCGACGACCACACCCGCGCTCGCCGCGACGTCGTCACCGAAGCCCACCGCGTTCGACTGCCGCCCGCGTGCGGTGATGGACAGCCACGACGTCCCCGCCGCGACCGCCTCCTCGGCCAGCACGCCGAGGTGCCGCAGCGCCCGCGGCCGCGACGCCTCCAGCACGAGATCCGCCCGTGCGATCAGTTCGCGGAGTGTTCCGAGCTCCGCGCGGAAGTCCAGCGTCACCCGCTCGTGCCCGGCGCGCAGCCGGTCGTAGAACGCGGGCGTCACGCGCCGGCCGGCGTCGGGGCGAGCATGGCTCTCGACGTGCACCACGTGTGCTCCGCGCAGTCCCAGCAGCCGTGCGCACAGCGGCCCGGCCCAGAGGCTGGTGAGGTCGACGATCAGTGGGTTCGCCCGCGGCGAGCGCCGCCCGAGCGTCGTCAGCCGCACCCCTGGACGCCGAGGGACGGGCGAGGGCACCGCGCCACCCGGGAGCCCGAGAAGCGTCATCCGGTCGTCGGCGGCCCGAGCCGTCGTTCCCAGCGCCCACGCGCGCAAGGTGGCCCACAGGTCGTCTCCGGGCGACGGCGTCTCTACCGGCGCCTCGACCAGGGCAGGGATGAGCTCGATGTCGCTGCTCCTGGCCAGACTCAGACCGATCCAGCCGTCGGCGGCCCGCAACAGGCGGAACTTGCCGCCCGGCGACCAGGGACCGTTGCGGCGGAAACCGGTGAGGGCCGCACGCTCGGCGAGGAGAGGGGGCAGATCGAGGCGCAGCCGCTCAAGCCCGCGCCGTACGATCGTGGCGGCACGGCCGGGAGGAGCGAGGGGATGTCCGCCGGGTCGTCCGGTGAGTGCCATCGCCCCGGAGTCCGCCCAGTCCCGCAGCGCCTCGAGGTCACTTTCCGGCATCCACCAATCCCCAGTCGATCGCGGTGGCGACGTCGATCGGCGTGCCCGTCAGCGCGAGGTACGCCATGCGCCACGGCCCGATCCTGCGGGTGATGCTCACCGTCCCGCCCGCCCCGGGGATCAGCCCCATCGACAGCTCGGGGAGCCGGAACGAGGCGTCGTCCGCGGCCTCGACCCGGCCGGCGAAGGCGGGGACCTCGATGCCCGCGCCGATGCACGGACCGTGCAGGACGGCGCGTACGCGGTCCCGGATGACGTGCACGGCCCGGCCCGCGTTCCGTGCCGTCCGCAGGATGTGCGCGGTCGCCGGATCCGCGAAGGTGCCGAACTCGTCGAGATCGCCACCGGAGCAGAACGCGGGGCCCGCGCCGCGGAGCACGACCTGCTCGACCGAAGGGTCGAGCGCCGCGAGCTCAAGGGCGTCGATGAGACGGTCCCGCATCTCGCGTCCGAAGGCGTTTCTGCGCTCCGGACGGTTGAGCGTGATCGTCAGGACGCCGGCGTCGCGGGCGAGTCCGACGACGTCACCCGAAGGCTTGACCTCGCGCCGGGGGCGCGAGCCCAGCCACGCCGCGAACTCCGGTCCCGACTGCAGCGTCGAGAAGGCGAGCGACTCCATCTGCAGACCGTCGCGCACGGGAATCCGCGCGGTGGACCTCAGCAGCATGGCCAGGGTCACACTCGCCCTCGGCACCGCGACGACGGTGGCTGCGACCGCCGCCACGGCCGTCTCCACCTCGGGCACCGCGACCCACGACCGTCCCGGTCCTCCCGGCGCGAACGTCAGCGTGAGGTGCTCGAGAAGGTCGGCCGCCGCCGCTGGAAGCGCGGTGTCGGACACTCCGATCACGACCACGCTCGGCTCGGTGAGCGCCCGCACGGCCGCGCTCATGATCGAGGTATCGGACCAATCGGTGGCGCCCAGGTCAACGACCAAAACCGGCGGCGAGGACTCCTCTCCGGTGACGCCCGCGGCCCCGTCGGCCAGGTCACGCACAGCAAGCCACTTGTCCATCGAACGCTCCTCGGCGAACCATCCCACACGCTATTGCCAATCGCTGACGCCAGCAAGGGCTCGAAGTAGCAGGCAGACGCCCGTCGGACCGGGAGCCCGGCACGCCGGCCGAGCCGCCGTGACGCTGCCGCCATCGTCCGGCGGAGCCCTGTACGAACTGCTGATCATGGGCCCTGGTCACGGTTGCGAAAGGTAGCGGTTAGTTATTGACCGGCCGGTTAGTACGTGTCCATAATCACAGCCACCGACCGAGTCGGTCAACGTGATGGACGAGGAGACGTTGGTATGCAGGTCCGCAAATTTCGAGGCCAGAGCCGTCGGTTCGCACTTACGGTGTCCGCGCTTCTCAGTGCAACCTTAATCAGTGGATGCGTTTCTAGCGCCTCGGAACCGGACGCCGCGCGCCCTGCCGATGCCTCCAGTGAGGGCAAGCCCGTAAGCGGAGGAATCTTCCGGCACGCGTCAGTCGGCGTCCAGTCGAACTACGACCCGCTGAAGCGCGGCGCCCTCGACTCTTCGATGGTCGCGATTTACGACAGCCTGACGCGCTTCAACGACCAGGGCACCGTCGAACCGTACCTCGCCGAGTCGCTGGAGAGCACCGACGCCAAGACGTGGACCCTCAAGCTGCGCCCGAACGTCAAGTTCCATGACGGCACCGCGTTCGACGCCGAGGCCGTGGTCTTCAACATCGAGCGCCACCTGGACCCGGACAACGCGTCGTCGGCCCGCTCATTCGTGACGGACATCGAAAAAGTCGAGGCGAAAGACCCGCTGACCGTGGTCTTCACGCTCGCCTCCCCGATCGCCTCATTCCCCGCGAATCTTACTACCGCGGCAGGCGCGATCGCCTCGCCGACGGCGATCAAGGCCGCCGGTGAGGACTACGGCCGGACGTCCGCCGTCGGCGCCGGTGCGTTCAAGTTCGACAAGTGGGTTCCCAACCAGGTCACCGTCATGAAGAAGAACCCCGACTACTGGCAGCAGGGCCTCCCGTATCTCGACGAGTTCCACGAGATCCCGATGAGCGACACCCAGTCGCGGTTCGCCGCCTTCCAGGGCAAGAACATCGAATCGGCGTGGTTCCAGGAGCCCAACCAGATCAAGTGGGCCCGGGAAAATCCGACGCTGGCGACGCTGCACGAACCGAAGGGCGGCGTGGGCGGAACCGGCCTGATCTTCAATCTGGAGAAGCCTCCGTTCGACGACGTCCGGGTCCGGCGGGCGGCCGCGCTCGCCGTGAACACCGACGCGCTCGACCAGGCGCTCTTCCAGGGCGGCATGCCCCACATCAAGGGGCCGTTCCGTGAAGGCTCGTTCTGGTACACCGGCAAGGCGCAGTGGCCGGGCTACGACCAGGAAGAGGCGAAGAAGCTCGTGGCCGAGGTCGAGGCTGAGAAGGGACCGCTGTCCTTCACGCTCGGCTGCCACAACGCCCCCGACCGCCGACGCTACATCGAGCTCATCCAGAACATGCTGTCTCAGGTCGGCATGGACGTGAAGCTCGACACGCCCGACGTCGCCCAGTACGTCGCAGCGGTCTTCGCCAAGGACTACCAGATCGGCTGCTGGCCGAGGAACAGCACGGACCCCGACCTGATCCTGTTCCCCACCTTCACCTGCAAGGGCCCGACGACGTCGAACTCCTTCGGCTACTGCAACCCGGCGGCCGACGAGGCGCTGACCCGCGGACGCCAGTCGCTCGACCCCGAGGAGCGCAAGGCCGCCTACGCCGACTTCGAGGAGGTCCTCTCCAAGGACCTGCCGATGGTCTTCCACTGGGCAGACAACTTCTCGATCATCACCCAGCCGAACGTCAAGGGCTACACCGCCACCAGCCCCGCCGACTGGAGCCCTGCCTACCTGTGGATTGAGAAGTGAAGTCAACGACCAAGACTGTGGAGGGGACGCGCCCCGCGGCGCGTCCGCCCCACAGGGCGCGCTGGATTGCGAGGGTAAGAGCGTTCGCCCTCAAGCTGGCTACGGCGTTGGGGACGCTGTTCGTCGTCTCCCTCGCCGTCTACTCGCTCCAGGAGCTGCTGCCGGGCGACCCCGCGGTCGCGATTCTGGGCGAGCAGGCGACCCCCGAGACGATCGCGGCGGTCCGTGCCGACCTGCGGCTGGACGACTCGTTCCTGGTCCGTTACGGCGCCTGGCTCGGCGACGCCCTCCTGCTCGACCTGGGCACCTCCTACCGGAGCGGGGCGCCGGTGATGGAGACGATTCTGGACCGGCTGCCCGTCACATTCGAACTGATGGTGCTGGCTCAGCTGATGGCCCTCGCGGTCGCGATCCCGCTGGGCACGCTCGCGGCGTACCGGGCCAAGACGGTGTTCGACCGGTTCACCACCGGCAGCGCCTTCGCGATGATCTCGGTGCCCGAGTTCGTGCTCGGTCTGGTGCTGATCTACTACCTGACGCTCGGCCTTGGCTGGTTCCCGACGACGGGGTGGGTCGCGTTCGGCGAGTCTCCCCTGGAGAACCTGCACCACGCGTTCCTGCCCGCACTGACGATGGCGATTCCGGTGGCCGCCGTCTACCAGCGACTGCTTCGCACCGACATGCTGGCGACGCTGCAGGAGGACTTCGTCACCATGGCCCAGTCCAAGGGGCTGAGCACGGGGCACATCCTCTTCCGGCACGCGCTGCGTCCTTCGTCCTTCTCATTGATCACGCTGGCCGGCGTGAACACCGGGCGGTTGCTCGGCGGCTCGGTGATCGTCGAAGTGCTCTTCGTCGTCCCCGGCATCGGCCAGCTCATGATCCAGTCGATCTTCCTGCGCGACTTCGTGATGCTCCAGGGCACGGTCATCTTCGTCGCCACTGCCTACATCGTCGTCAACGCACTTGTGGATCTCTCCTATGGCCTCATCGACCCCCGCGTCCGCCACCGGTCGGCGTAAGAGAGGAGTGCGTTCGATGGCTCAGAGCAGGCTTGCGGGCGAAAAGCCGCAGGGCCCGGCGTCCGTGGCCGATCCATCCTCCGCCGGCGCCGGCCCCAATGGCGGCGCGGTACCCGCGAAGAGGAAGTCCCGGAGCAAGCTGAAAAACCTTGGCGTGCTCTTCTGGCTGGCGGCCGGCTGGCTGGCTGTGGTGGGGCTCTCCGCGATCCTCGCACCGTTCCTTCCCCTGGTGGACCCCGCCGCACAGAACTATGACGCGGTGGCGGTGCCGCCGGGGACCCCCGGTCACCTCCTCGGCACGGACAGCCTGGGGCGCGACCTTCTCTCCCGCGCGATCTTCGGCGCGAGGATCTCCATGATCGTCACTCTCAGCGCGGTGGCGATCGGCATCCTCGTCGGCGGTCTGCTCGGCATGCTCGCCGGCTACTACCGGGGCTGGCTGGAGAAGGTCATCATGGCGGCGACCGATGCCCTGATGGCGTTCCCGGCGCTTGTCCTCCTGCTTGCCCTCATGGCGACCCTGGGGTCGAGCGTCCGCAATCTGGTTATCGGATTGGGAATCCTTGGAATTCCGGCGTTCGTCCGGCTCACTCGTGCGAGCACCCTTGTTTACGCGCAACGGGAATTCGTGACGGCGGCGAAATCGATCGGCGCCCTGAACCGGAGAGTTCTTGTCCGCGAAATCGTGCCCAATCTCATTCCGGCGGTCGGCGCGTACGCGTTCATCGTGATCGCGCTGCTGATCGTCGCCGAGGGATCGCTCAGCTTCCTCGGAGTGGGTGTGCCGCCACCCGCCTCCAGCTGGGGGCTCATGATCTCCGAGGGCCGGGACTCCCTGCGCACCACGCCCTGGATCACCTTCATCCCCGGCATCTTCATGTTCCTGACCGTCCTGTCCTTCAACCTGGCCGGCGACCGGCTTCGTGAAGAGAACGACAACAAGGGTGGTAACGCATGACAGCCACGACCCAGCCGGCCGCGCCCGACACCACGAATGACCGCGAGCCGCTTCTGGTCGTGGACGACTGGAAGACCTACTTCAAGACGGCGGGCGGTCTGCTGCGGGCCGTCGACGGCGTCTCGCTCAGGGTGGACGCGGGCTCGACCATCGGCCTGGTGGGCGAGTCCGGGTCGGGCAAGACGATTCTGTCGCGATCGATTCTCGGCCTCGTACGTTCCCGGCGCAAAGTCGAGCCCGGCGGCACGATCACCTACGACGGCGTCGTGATCAACAAGCTCAGCCCCAAGGAGCGTCGTCGCTACTGGGGCAAGGACATGGCCATGGTGTTCCAGAACCCCATGACCTCGCTCAACCCCGTGCTGACGATCGGCCGGCAGCTGACCGAGGTGCTCACCCTGCACCTGGGCATGTCGAAGGCCCTGGCGCGCGCCCGCGCGGTCGAACTCCTGGAGAGCGTCGGCATTCCCGAGCCGAAGAAACGCGCGGACGAGTTCCCGCACCAGTTGTCGGGAGGCATGCGCCAGCGCGTGACGATCGCGATCGCGCTGTCGTGCAACCCGCGGCTGCTGCTCGCCGACGAGCCGACGACGGCCCTGGACGTGACGGTGCAGGCGCAGATCCTCGACCTGCTCGACGAGCAGCAGTCCGCCCGCGACATGACGATGATCCTGGTCACGCACGACCTCGGCGTGGTCGCCGGCCGCACGGACACGGTCGCGGTGATGTACGCCGGCAAGATCGTCGAGATCGCGCCGACGAAGACGCTGTTCACGGAGACGCGCCACCCCTACGCAGAGGCGCTGATGCGCAGCATCCCCACCATGGACGCGCCGAACCACACCCGGCTCTTCACGATCCCGGGGCGGCCCGCCCAGCTGACCGGCGAGCCGAAAGGCTGCAGATTCGCGCCGCGTTGCTCGTACGCGCAGGAGAAGTGCCTCACCGAGCAGCCACCCCTCGTGGCCCCGGAGCGGCCCGACCACTCCTTCGCCTGCTGGTTCCCGGTGGGCACGAAGCCGGGCCAGGAGGCACTCGAGCGGAATCTGTCGGCCGGCCAGACGGCGGCCGGGACCAGCATGTCGTTGATGACGGTACTGGGGGCGTGATGGCAGGCAGTGGAACCGCGCATCTGCGCGCGGACGACGACGTGATCCTGCGGGTCGAGCACCTGCAGGTCGAATACCCGGCGAAAGCCGGGCTCAAGGTCCAGGCGGTCGCGGGGATCTCCTTCGACATCAGGAAGGGCGAGACGCTCGGCTTCGTGGGCGAGTCCGGCTGCGGGAAGTCGACGACAGGGCGGGCGGTCCTCCAGCTTCCGAGCCCGACCGCGGGATCCGTCCTGGTCCAAGGCAAGGACCTGACGAAACTCTCGTCCCGCGACATGCGGCGCGAGCGCACCAGGCTCCAGATGATCTTCCAGGATCCGATGTCCTCGCTGAACCCGAGGCGGCGCATCCGAGACTCCATTCGCGAGCCCCTCACCATCTGGGGCCGGGACCGGGGCGACGGCCGCCAGAAGGTCGATCAGGTCCTCGAGCAGGTCGGCCTCGACGCCGCCGTCGTGGGCGACCGCTTTCCGAGCGAACTGTCGGGCGGCCAGTGCCAGCGGATCGCCATCGCGCGCGCGCTGATCATGGAGCCCGCTCTGCTGATCTGCGACGAGCCCGTGTCGGCGCTCGACGTCTCGGTGCAGGCCCAGATCCTCAACCTCCTGGAGGACCTGAAGGAGCAGTACGGCCTGAGCATGATGTTCATCGCGCACGACCTGGCGGTGGTGAAGAACATCAGCGACCGCGTCGCCGTGATGTATCTCGGCAAGCTCTGTGAGATCGCGGACGCCGAGACGATCGCGAAACGCCCGGCACATCCCTACACCCGCGAACTGATCAACGCCGTGCCGGTGCCCGACCCTTCGATCCGCCGGCGCAGCGAGCAGAAGGCGCCGGCCGAGGTGCCCTCGCCGCTCAACCCGCCGAGCGGCTGCAGATTCCGCACCCGCTGCCCGCGTGCGGAAGCAGTGTGCGCGGCCGAGGAGCCGCAGTTCCACAAGATCACCGACGGGCACTACGTCGCCTGTCACTTCCCGCTCCAGGAGACTCCCATGGTGCGCACCTCGGCCGAACCGGTGGGCGTATGAGCACCGGCAGCCAGACCGCCCTGCGGGGCGTGCGTGTCCTCGAAATCGGTGGCGACGGCTATTCCGTGCCGTACGCCGGCCGCCTGCTGGCCGACCTCGGGGCCGAGGTCATCCTCGTCGAGCCCCCCGGCGGCCATCCGCTGCGCTCGTCGGGCGGCAGCTTCGAGGACGACCCGCTGGTCGCGCGTCGCACGTTCTCCTTCCTCGCCGCCGGCAAACGCAGCGTCGTGGTGGACCTCGCCACCCCCGAGGGCACCGGGATCCTGCGCCGGCTGATCGAATCCTGCGACGTCGTCATCGAGGGCCTGGGCCCCGGCGTCCTTCGATCCCTCGGCGTCGAGGACGACGAGATCCGTGGCCTGGCACACACTCCGGTCCTGACGCACGTGTCGCCGTGGGGCCACACCGGGCCCTACCGCGACCTGCCGGCCACGCCGATAGTCGTTCAGGCGGCGGCCGGCTGGGTGA
The DNA here is from genome assembly GCF_012999535.1 of Microbispora sp. H11081. Classification (GTDB taxonomy): domain Bacteria; phylum Actinomycetota; class Actinomycetes; order Streptosporangiales; family Streptosporangiaceae; genus Microbispora. The sequence goes on along the minus strand of NZ_JABBWV010000001.1, from coordinate 968,079 downwards.
CCACCAGGCAGGAGCCGGGGCTTCCGCTCGTGCAGGTCGGCGGGCAGATGCACGAGTGGATCGCCGGGTCGTACATCGCGGCGGCGATCATGACCGCGCGGGCGTGGACCAAGAAGAACGGCACGGGCGCGACGGTCGACTTCTCGCTGTTCGAGTGCATCCACTCGACCATCCCGTACGCCCGCCTCATGATCGACACCAACCGCGAACTCGGTTTCACGGCAACGGGCTCCGCGTGGACGCCGTTCGGGATCCGGCCGTGCAAGGACGGCTGGGTGGGCATCAACATCCTGACCGGACAGCAGTGGGTCGACGCGTGCCTGCTCACCGGCCTCACCGACTTCATCGACCAGCAGCAGGAGCTGATCAGGGGCGAGGGCGACCCGGCGACCTTCGAACGCCTGCTGCTGGACTGGCTCAGCGACCGCACCGTCAACGAGGTCGTCGATCTCGGGCAGTCCCTGCGCATCCCCGTGGTCCCCGTCGCGACGGGCGGGACGGTCACGTCCTCGCCCCAGTGGGTCGAGCGCCCGTTCTTCGGCGAACTGAACGACAACGGCGAGACATTCACCGTCCCCGGCCCGCCGTGGCGGCTGAACGCGACGCCGACGGTGCCGCGGCGCGACGCCGACCCCGCGGGCGAGGCGACTCACGCGGTGCTGGACGAGCCGGAGCTCACTGAAGTGGAGAACGCGCGATGAGCGAGCTACCTCTGAACGGACTCCGGGTCGTCGACCTGGGCAGCTTCTGGGCCGCGCCGTATTTGACGGCCTACCTCGGCGCGTACGGCGCCGACGTGGTCAAGATCGAGTCGACGCAACGGCCCGACGGGTTCCGATTCACCTCGACGCTCCCGGCACTCGGCGACCGCTGGTTCGACCGCAGCCTCCTGTGGCAGGCGACCAATCTCAACAAACGGAACGTCACGCTAGACCTCGGCAGGGAGGAGGGCAAGAAGCTCCTTCGCCGGCTGTGCGAGACCGGCGACGTGTTCGTGGAGAACTACGCGGCGCGGGTCGTCGAGCAGTTCGGCTTCGACCAGGACACCCTCCTTGAGCTGAACCCACGCATGATCGTCCTGCGCCTGCCGGGATTCGGCCTCACCGGTCCCTGGCGCGACTTCGTCGGCTGGGGCAACGCCTTCGAGCAGCTCGCGGGCCTGGCGTGGGTGACCGGCTATGCCGACGGCAGGCCCCTCACCCCCGGCGGCTACATCGACCCGACCGTGGGCATGCACGCGGCCGTCGCCCTGCTCGCGGCGCTCGAGCACCGCGACCGCACCGGCGAGGGCCAACTCGTCGAGGTCCCGCAGATCGAGGTCGGCGCGTCGATGGCCGCGGAGTCGGTCATCGCCTGGTCGACCCACGGCCGGGTGCCAGGACGCCAGGGCAACCGGCATCCGGTGTTCGCGCCGCAAGGCGTCTACCCGTGCGAGGACGGCGGCTGGGTCGCGCTCAGCGTCAGGGACGACCGTGACTGGGAGGCCCTGGTCTCCCTCGACGGCCGTCCGGCCGGGCTCGCGGAAGACGCCTTGCGGTCGCACGACGAGCGCCGGCACCGGCTCGACGAGTTGGACGATCTGCTGCGCGGCTGGTTCGCCGGGCAGGCGTGCGACGAGCTGGTCGCCCAGCTCCAGGCGGTCGGCGTGCCGGCGGCCAGGGCGCTGACCCCGGACCGGTTCAACGAGGATCCGCAGCTCGTGGCCCGCGACTTCTACCAGGAACTGGAGCATCCGCTTTCCGGCCCGCGGCTGTTCCCGCGCTACCCGATGACCTACTCGTTCGACCCGTCCCCGCCGGCGCCGCACCGCTTCGCCGCCCCGCTCCTCGGCGAGCACAACGAGGAGATCCTGGCAGGCGAGCTCGGCCTCACCGCCGAGCAGCTCGCCGAGCTGGCCGACGCGAGCATCATCGGAACCGTGCCGAAGGGAATCTGAGATGACAAACACGGTCGCCGATCCTCAACCGATCGAGCATCCGTGGCTGTCGCCGGAGGAAGTGGCTCCCGAGCGCGCGTCCAAGCGCGCGCTCGCGGACGCCGTCCGGCGCATCGTCGACCAGGTCGCCCTGATCGACGTCAGCCGCGTCTCCGCGGAACAGCTCGCCGGCGTGCGCGCGGCGTGTGAGACGGCCGAGCGGGCGCTGGCCGGCCTCCCGAGCCTGTCCGAACTCGGCGGCCCCCAGAACGGGGCCACGGCGGACCGTCCTTTGATCGAACGCGGGCCGATCAGCGGCCGGAGCAACGCGCTGGCCCCACCGCTGGAGGGCTTCTGGGTCGACGGGGAGGTCGTGCGCTGCCACGCCGTCTTCCGCTCGACATATGAAGGGCCGGCGGGCAACGTGCACGGCGGAGTGCTGCTGGCGGCCTTCGACGAGGTGCTCGCCTTCGGCCAGGTCCCGTCCGGTCATATCGGCATGACCGGCACGATCACGGTCAAGCTGCTCGGACCGGTGCCGACCGGCGAGCGGGTCGACTTCGAGGCCGGCACGCTGGGGATCGAGGGCCGCAAGGTGAAGGTATGGGCACGCGCTCGCGTCGGCGACCGCGTGGTCGCCGACGCGAGCGCCATCTGCATCCTGGTCAGGCGTCCTGAGCAGTCGCCTTCGGAATCAACGTCGCCTTCGGAATGAAGAGCATTTGATGCGCACCTTCGGGGCTGCGGATCTGCCTGAGGGCGTCGCGTAGGTCGATGGGCAGAGGGTCGGCGGCGGTCAGGGCGTGGTTGCCGGTTGAGCCCGGCCAGGGCCTTGGCCTTGTCCACCAGTTCGGTGTTGACGCTTTCGGTGGCGCCGGACAGCCGGATGAGCCGGTTGCCACTTGACCGGCGCCTGCCCGTCGACGGCGCGCTGGGCCTTGGCGACCTGCTCGTCGATGCCGCGCAGGGTGCGCCGGGCCCGCTCCGCCCGGTACTGGTAGTAGATCATCTGGTCGCGGCGGGGCCGGCTCGATCCCGACGGCCAGGGCTGGATGAAGATGTGCCCGTCGGGGATCGGGGTGCCGGGGTGCTCGCGCCGCCACTGCGTGACCGCATACGGCACCTCGGGGATCTTCATGCCGAGGATGAACGACAGTCCCGCATTTTCGATGACCTGCTTGTTGGCTTCGGAGATCATCCCGGCGTCGGCCACGATCGTGACGTCCGGCAGGTGGTGGGCGGCCATGAACCCTTCGATCACCGGGAGCATGGTGTGGGTCTCGGCCTTGTTGGCCTCGAAGGCGGTCACCATGAGCGGGAACCCGGAGGAGTCGGTGAGCAGCCCGATCGTGATCTGCGGGTCCAGGCGGCGTTCCTTGGAAAAGCCCGGCTCGCGGAACCCGTCACCGGCGTCGGTCTCGAAGTACAAGGTCGACACGTCGTACAGGACCAGGCTGGCCGGCCCGAGGCGGGTGTGGGCCGCGCACGCACCGGCCAGGGCCTGGCGCCACTGCGGTGTGGCGTAGTCCGGCAGGCGGCGTTTCACCGTGGCATACGACACCGGATCGATCCCGGCCTCGGCGAGCACGCGCAGGCTGTCGTGTTTGCTCGTCGGTTCGATCACCCGCGCGAGCACCAGCCGCCGGAACACCTCATCTCCGCCAGCCTCGGCGGCAAATCCCAGTGCCTGGTAGGCGCGTGACAGCGCGTCCCACAAGTGTTCCATCCGCGAGCTGACGATCTCCAGCGGCCCGCCCGCTGCCGCGCTGCCGGCCCGTCGTCCAGCCCAGGTCCAGCTCTTGCTGACCGGCGGCCAGACACTGACGCGCCACCGCCTTGAGCGTCTCCAGCTCGGCGTCGTCGTGCGCCGACCCGATGTGCTCGATCTCCCGTGACCCCTGGCGGGAGGAGTAGAAGATGGGCACTGCCCAGGCGCCTGAGGCCGTCTTCACCGTACGCACGTACGGAGACACGGCCACCAGGGTAGAGACATGATCGATTCAGTGCGCACTTTTCGCCGTTCCGAACCGGGAACCACGAGGTCAGCGCCTCGCGCTCAGCGGCGATCTCGAAACGTGAGCCAGGTCAGGACCGCATGGTCGCCGGCGCGAGCGCCATCTGCATCCTGGTCAGGCGTCCTGAGCAGTCGCCTTCGGAATCAACGTCGCCTTCGGAATGAACAACGCGGCCGCGGTCGCCACCAGGCAGACGATTCCCGCCATGCCGAAGGCCGCGGCCGCTCCATCGACGGGAAGACCGCCGCCCGCGATCACAAAGCCCATCACAGTCGCGGCCACTTGCGTGCCCACCGCGGACCCCACGTTGCGGATGATGATGTTCATTCCGGCCACCTCGGCCGTCTGCTGTTCGTCCACCGCGTGGACGAGGAGATTGCTGATCGCGGCCATGCCGGCCGAGAACGACACTCCCCAGATCAGCGCCGCCGCCGCCACGACCGGCACGTTCTTGGGCGCGACGGCGATCAGGCCGAGCGTCAAGGTGCCGATGGCACAGCCCAGGACCACGGGCAGCCGGAAATTGCGTCGGACGCCCAGGCGGCCGAGCATAGGGGAGACCGCGAAGTTGACCACAGCGACGGGCACCGCGACGAGCGCGGCTTCGGTGGCGCTCAGGCCGGCGCCGCCGCCCTCCGCCGGGATCTGCAGCAGCAACGGCAGCAGGAAGAACATGCCGAAAACCGCGAACCCGACGAAGAAGGTGACGACGTTCGTGCGCAGTACCACGCTCTGCGTGAAGGTCCTGAGGTTGACCAGCGGCGACGCGGCGCGGAGTTCGTAAAGAACCCAGGCCGCCAGGAACGCCACCGAGACGAGCATGAGACCGCCGCCGGTCGGCGCGATCCAGCCCACGACCGCCGTCTCGGCGAGGCCGAGCAACAGCGCGGCGAGCCCGATTCCCAGCAGCAACGCGCCCGGTATGTCCAGGCGGACGTCGGGCTCGCAGGGCGATGGGGGCACCATCAAGGCCACGCCCAGCGCGGAGCCGAACCCCGTCAGCACGCTGATCGAGAAGATCCACTCGACGCCGAGGTGGTCGATGATGACGCCCCCGATCGGCAGGCTGATGGCGCCGCCGAGCGCGAGCATCGAGGCGATCATGACGATGCTCGCGCCGACCCGGTTCGGCTCCGCGGTCCTCCTGATGATCGAGAAGGACAGCGGTATCACGCCGGCCGAGACGCCCTGAAGCACCCGCCCGATCACTATGGTCAGCAGGCTGCCGGTCATGGTCCCCAACGTCGCGACGAGGGAACCAAGACCGTAGAGCACCATCAGGGCGAGCACGATTCGGCGGTCGCCGTACTTCCTGCCAAGCCGCGCCGCGACCGGCGTCGAGACCGCTCCGACCAGGAGAAACCAGGTCATGATGGCCGCGACGCCGGCCTCGCTGGCACCCGTGCGCTCCTGGATCGACGGGAGGGCGGGGACGACCATCGTCTGCCCGAGAGCCGATCCAAGAGCGCAGGCGATGAGGCAGCGGATCGCGTTGGTGCGGGTGCGCAGTCCCACGCCGGGTGCCGTAGTTGTCACTGCCGGCTCAGGATCAATCCGCTCGTCGGCACTCCGGTGCCGGCGGTGACCAGGATATTGCTGAGCCCATCGACCTGGTTCGACGACGTCCCACGGACCTGGCGCACCCCTTCGAGCACGCCGTTGACTCCGTGGATGTACGCCTCACCGAGCTGCCCACCATGGGTGTTGAGGGGCAACCGTCCGCCGATCTCGAGGTTGCCGTCCCGGATGAAGTCCTTGGCCTCACCCCTGCCGCAGAACCCGAATGCCTCGAGCTGCGGAAGAACGAACGGCGTGAAGTGGTCGTAAATGACCGCTGCGTTGATGTCATCGGGCGTGAGCCCGCTGGTCTCGTACAGCTGCTTCGCGACCAGCCCCATCTCCGGCAGCGCCGTCACCTTCTCGTCGGGCCGGTAGTAGCTGGTCATCATGTGCTGGTCCTCGGCCGCGCCCTGCGCCGCCGCGCTGATGTACGCCGGCCGCTGCGGCAGGTCCCTGGCCCGCTCGGCCGTCGTCACCACCAGGGCGACGCCGCCGTCACTCTCCTGGCAGCAGTCGAGCAGGTGCAGCGGGTCCACGATCCACGGCGAGTTCTGGTGGTCCTCAAGCGTGATCGGCTTGCCGTAGAACCAAGCGTTCGGGTTGTTCGCGGCGTGCTTGCGCGCGACGACGCTGACACGCCCGAAGTCCTCGCTGGTGGCGCCGAACTGGTGCATGTAGCGGCGTGCGAACATCGCCACCCAGCTGGCCGGCGTCACCAGGCCGAACGGGAGCAGCCAGCTCATCGCGACCTGCTCGGCGTCCGCCGCGGTCGGCTGGTTGCGCTGCCCCGCGCCGAACCGGCGCCCCGATCGCTCGTTGAAGGCCCGGTAGACCACGACGTACTTGGCGGTGCCCGTCAGCACGGCCATCGCCGCCTGGTGGACCACGGCGCAGGCCGCGCCACCGCCGTAGTGGATACGGGACATGAACTTGAGCTCGGGTATGCCCATAGCCCGTGCGACGTCGATTTCCGGGTTCGTGTCCAGCGAGAACGTCGTCAGGCCTTCGATGTCGGAAGGCTCGAGGCCGGCGTCGGCGATCGCCGCCTTCACCGCCTCGACCGCGAGCCGCAGCTCGCTCCTGCCCGACTTCTTGGAGAACTCGGTCTGCCCGATGCCGACGATCGCGGCCTTGCCGGAGAGTTCACTGTGCATGCTGTGGTCTCCTTTACCGTGCCGCGAGGGCTGCGCCGATGCGGGCGAGATGTGCGTGTCCCGAGCCGAGCGATAGCTCGTTGTACTTGGACCACAGGGTGTAGCGGTGCAGCGGGTAGTCGAGGTCGACGCCCATGCCGCCGTGCAGCTGCTGCGCTGTCGCGGTGACCTTCTGTCCGCCGTCGGAGGCGTAGAACTTGGCGACGCTGACCGCGTTGCCGACCGGCCGGTCCACCGAGATCAGCCAGGCGGCCTGCCAGAGGGTCGAGCGGATGCACTCGACGGACAGCAGGGCGTCCGCCGCGGCCATCTGCACCGACTGGAACATCGCGATCGGCTTGCCGAACTGCTCGCGCGTGGAGGTGTAGGCCGCCGTCATCTGCAGCGCCTGCTCCGCGACGCCGAGCTGAACGGCGCAGCTGGCCAGCGTCGCCCGGTCGACGAGCCAGCCGAGCACGTCGTCGCCGTGCAGCTGGTCGTCCGCGCCGACGACGACGCCGTCGAGCTTGACCGACGCCTCGGGCTGGCCGTTGGTCGTGGCGAGCTCGGTGATCGTCACTCCGGCGGCCTTCGGGTCCACGATGAAGACCTCGGTCGACGACTGCCCGGTGCTCGCGGGCACCAGGATCAGGTCGGCGAACTGCCCGAAGGGGACGCACACCTTCTCCCCGTCGAGCCGCCAGCCGCCGTCGGTCTGGGCGGCCGTGGTCGTGACGGTGGCGGGGTCGTAGCTGTTGGGCTCGACGAGCGCCACCGACACGATGGTGCGCCCCTCGACGACGCCGGGCAGGATCGCCTTGCGCCGCTCGGCGCCGGCGAAGGCGTCGATCGCGGGTCCGCCGACGGCGGCGGTGACCGCGAGCGGGACGCGGCCCAGGTGCTTGCCCTGCTCGATCAGGGTGCTTGTGATCTCAAGGATGCCGAGATCGTTGCCGCCGACGTCCTCGGCGATCGCGAGGCCGATCAGATTGTTGTCGGCGAGCGCCTTCCAGGTGTCCTTGTCGAACCAGTCGTTACCGGTCGGAGGTGCCGGCGCGTCGACCCGGCTCGCGGACACGCGACCGAAGATGTCGCTCGCGACGGACGCCGCGGCGACTTGCTCCTCCGTCAGGGTGAAGTCCATCTTTGTTCCGTCAACTTTCCGTCGGCCTGAAAAGCGGCAGGGTGAGACCGGGCTCGACCTCGACGAACTCGAGAGCCACGGGCATGCCGACCCGCACCTCGCTCGGCGGGATGCCGATGATCTGCGAGACGATGCGAGTGCCTTCCGCGAGCTCGACGACCGCGATCGAGTAGGGCTCGACGAACGGGGGTGCGAGCGGAGCGTGGAAGACCACGTAGCTGTAGACCGTGCCGATCCCGCTGGAGACCACGTAACCGGGGTCGAAGGAGCCGCAGCCCGCGCAGTGCGGCCGGGGCGGGTGGATCAGCGTCTCGCATTCGTTGCACTTCTGGATGCGCAGCTCGCCGACGGCGATTCCATCCCAGAAGAACCTGTTGTCCTCGTTCACCGCCGGCCAGGGGCGCTTACGCTCCTCGACCGGAGGCTTGGCTGTTGTCGTCACCGGCTCCCCCTCGGCATCTTCAGGCCGGTCCAGGCCATGATTTCTCGCTGGATCTGGTTGTTTCCGCCACCGAAGGTGCCGACGATCGCACCGCGGTACTCCTGCTCAAGCCGACCCTTCAGGACGGCCCCGGGCGACCCTTCGCAGAGGTAGCCCGCCTGGCCGACCACCTCAAGCAGGAGGCGTGCGACCTCCTGGTGCGCCTCGGTGCCGAGGACCTTGGCACCCGAGGAGTCCGCGCCGGTGAGGGTTCCCGCGTTCAGCGCGGAGGCCATCTTCCAGTTCAGCAGCCGGACCGCCTCGGTGATCGCGTAGGCGCGCCCCAGCAGGAGCTGCACCCACGGGAGGTCGGCCACCGTCGCACCGTCCGCGGTCTTCGTCTCGCGGGCCCAGGCCAGGGTGTCGTCGAAGGCCCGGAACCAGCGTCCAGAGTTGGCGGCGAGGGACACGCGCTCGTGGTTGAGCTGGCTGGTGATCAGCTTCCAGCCCTGGTTCTCGCCCAGGATGAGGTTCTCGGCCGGCACTCGGACGTCCTCGTAGAACGAGAACGCCGTGTGTCCACCGCCCACGGTGTAGAGCGGCACGGCGCGGAAGCCGGGCGTGTCGGTCGGGACGATGAACACCGAAATGCCGCGGTGCCGATCCTCCTGCCGCCCGGTGCGCGCGGCGAGCCAGATGTAGTCGACCTTGTCCGCGCCACTGGTGAACACCTTGTTCCCGTTGATCACGTACGAGTCGCCGTCACGGACCGCGCGCGTGGTCAGCGACGCCAGGTCGGTGCCGGATCCGGGCTCGGTGTAGCCGATCGCCCAGTCCTCCTCGCCCGAAAGGATCTTCGGGAGATAGCGCGCCTTCTGCTCGTCGGTGCCGTAGACCATCAGGGTCGGGCCGACCGTGTTGAGCGCGATGAACGGCAGCGGGGCCTTCGCGCGGTTGGCCTCGTCGAAGAAGATGAACTGCTCCAGGGCGGTCATGTCGCGGCCGCCGTACTCCTTCGGCCAGCCGACGCCGAGCCAGCCGTCCGCGCCCATCTGGCGGCGGATTTTGTTCGTCACAGGGCCGCCGTGGCCGCCTTCCTGCGACATCTCCGCTTCGGCTTCAGGAGTGATGAGGTCCTTGAAGTAGTCGCGAATCTCCTCACGGAGCGCGAGTTGCTTGTCGGTTAGGGCGAGATACATAGGGGGTGGTCTCCTACCTGTCGACCTTGCGTCTCAGCCCAGTTCCACGGTGACACGAGCGACCACCGTGTCCTTCTGGAGCTGGTTGTCGATCGATACGTCGAGGTCGACGAGCGTGCGCGCGTCCTCGCTGCGCACGCCCGTCACCTTGCCGCGCACGACGAGGTGGTCGCCGGGGCAGTTCGTGCCGCGCATGTCGAAGCCGATTTTGCGGACGAAGGAGTTGGAGCCCGCCCAGTCGGTGAGGTAGCGGCCGAGCAAGCCCTGGTACCACATGGTGTTCAGGAACATGTCGCGGGCGCCGTTGGCCTTGGCGAACTCCGAATTGTGGTGAATCTCGTAGATGTCCCGGGTGCCGGCGACGTCCTTGGCGAGCGTGGTGAGCGAGACGTCGAAGTGGAGCGGCGGCAGCTCAAGGCCGACTTCGACGTTCTCCTTTGAGACAGCGCTGGTGGTCGTCATCTGTGGTGTCTCCTAGTCCTAGCCTTGCTGGGTGCCGTTGTAGAGCAGCAGGACGTTCTTCGCGCGGGCGATCAGCTCGCCCTTGGCCTCGCTCACGAAGTCGACTTCGGTCGTCAGGAAGAGTCCGGGCCCGACCCGCGTCTTCTTGACAGGGCTGACGTGCACGAGGCGGTCGCTCTGACCGATACGACCGTCGCCTGGCCCGAACGGCTGGAGGTACTCCTCGTCGCGGGTCACGTTCGTGGCGGTGGTGAACCCGAACTCACGCGCGACGCCGTAGGCGAGGGACGAGGGCGAGGGGCCGAGTGCGGCCTCCTGCTCGGCGGCCCGGTCACGCAGGAACGGGGGGAGCCACCACGGCCCCATGGTGAGGGTCATCAGCGCCTGCGGAGGGGCGATCAGGCGGCCGAACCGGCTGTTGGCTCCCGCCTCCTCGTCCCAGTAGACGGGGTTGGCGTCCTCGACCGCTTCGCAGAAGTTCCAGATGGGGGCCAGCTCGATCGGCCGCGCCGACCATCGCGTGGGGCCGGTCTGGCCGAGGAGGGGCGCGATCCGCGCCTGGATCTGTTCGTCAAGAGTGGCTTGGCTCATGGGCTTCATCTCTCCGCTTGTGGTGCTGCAGTGATGATCGCCACAATATATTCACTCACTTACCGACCGTCAAGGAAGTGAGCCGAATCCTCGTAGGAGCACCTGATCCAACTCAACATTCGGTGTAGATAGCACGTAAAAATGATGTACGATGCATCAATGTCGCAGTCTCGACGTGCCAGCTTGGCCGACCTCGACCATGCCCTCCTACTCGCCCGCAAGCTCTGGAAGCTCCCAGAGGTGCGCAGATTCCTTGGGGCGCGACTCGACAACACGATCGAGTTCGACCACTTCCGTGCTCTCAACGCGCTGGACCGCGCCGGCGGGGGCCTTGCGGTCGGTGAACTGGCCCGCGTCCTGCACGTCGACTCATCGACGGCCAGCCGCCTGGTCGACCGGATGGAAAGCCGTGGATACATCTACCGCGCCGAGGACGCCGGGGACCGCCGGCGCTCCACCGTCAACCTTTCCGCGTCGGGCTGGACCGCGCTGGCGACCCTCCAGTCGGTGCGCATCGAGGCGCTGGACGACATCACCCGCGAATGGCGAGCGGCCGACATCGCCCTGCTCGCCACCCTGCTGGCCAGGCTCAACGAAGCGGCCCGCGGGCTTTCCGCGCCAGAGAACGAAGCGAAGCAATGACCACTGAAGGCGCCGAACCAGGCAGACGCTTCGGCTCCGGCCGGTTCGGCTCCTGGGCGCTGACCCAAGGCCCGCTTCGCAGCCTGCGCCACTCCCTGTTCCGCGTCTACTGGACGTCGTTCGCGCTGACGCAGCTCGGGTTCTGGATGGCCAACGTGTCGTTGCAGTGGTTCACTGCGCGCATCACCGGCAGCGACCCTTTTCTGCTCGGCCTGCTCTACTTCTTCAACCTGATCCCGCTCATGGTCTTGTCGCCCTGGGCGGGCGTCATCGCCGACCGCTTCTCCCGCCCCAGGGTCGTCGCGCTCAGTCAGATCCTGATCTGCCTGACGAGTCTCACGATGGCGCTGCTCTTCGCGTTCGGCGGCGGCGACGGGCTGCTCGTCATCTATGCCTTCGCGTTCGGGCTCGGCATGTTCATGGCGCTGGCCTCGCCCTCCGCCCAGGCCATCGTGGTGAGCACCGTCCCTCCCGCCGACGTCCCCAGCGCCATCGGCCTGCAGGCGGCGAGCCTGAATGTCGCCCGCGTGGTCGGGCCGGGGATCGTCACCCCGGCGCTTGTGATGGTCGGCCCCGGCCCGGTCTTCGCCGCCTACGCCGCGGTCAGCGGCCTCGCGGGCTGGCTGATCTCACGCCTCAAGCTCCCCCGGCAGGCGCCGCTGACCGGCGAGGAGAGCACCTGGCGCCGCATCATCCAGGGCATCGCCCACGTGCGGGACCGCCCGATCGCGAGCCAGACACTGATCATGGTCGCCGGCACCGCCGTGCTCGTCTCGGCGTACGCGTCGCAGCTGCCGGTCCTCGCCTACGACCTTCTCGGCGGCAGCGACGCCACGTTCACCGCGCTGATCGTGACCACCGGCATCGGCGCCGTGGCGGGCGCGCTCTTCACGAGCTGGCGGAACTCGGTGCCCAAGCTCAAGAAGATCGCCATGCAGATGGCAGCGATGGGCGCGCTGCTCGCGGCGATGATGAACACACCGTGGTACCCGGCCGTGCTCGTGCTCGCGGTCCTGGTGTCCACCCTGAACTTCTCGATCATGACCGGCCTGAACGTGATCTTGCAGACGGTCGTCGCCGAGCACACCCGCGGACGGGTCATGAGTCTGCACGTGCTGGCCTGGGGTGGCATGATTCCGGTCGGCGCGCTCCTGTTCGGCTGGCTGGCCTCCCTGCTGGGGCTCGCCCTCGCCTCGATCATCTTGGGTGCGTCGCAGGCCGCGCTTGCCGTTACGATGTCAGCACTCGTTTCGCGTGCCGGCGGCGAGGAGAAGGGCCGGTAGCGAAAGAAACCGGTCAGTACGAGAACCAGCAGTACGAGAACCAGCAGTGAAAGAATCAGTGGCGGAAGAACTCGACGACGGGGTTAGACATGGCGGCGCATAGCTCTGTGCACAGTGGCCCCGCGACGCGAGCCCGAGTCCTCGACGAGGCGATCTCGCTCTTCATCGAGATGGGCTTCACCCGCGCGCCGATGAGCGAGATCGCGTCGCGGCTGGGCATCACCAAGGCCGCGCTCTACTACTACTTCGCGAGCAAGGACGATCTGCTGATCGCCCTTGTCTCCCCCCTCCTCGACCGCATCGACGAACTGCTGGCCGAGATCGCCGAGGCCGGGGTCAACGACGACCTCGCGCGGCGCCAGCTGATGACCCGATACGCCGCGCTTCTTCGCTCCGACATGCGCGTGGTGGGCATCATCAGCAGGGACGTGAACGTCAGTTCCCACCCCGAGATCGCGCCGCGGACCGCCGCGCACGTCGCGAGCCTGATCGAACTTCTCGCGGGCCCCGACGCCGACGCCGAGAGGATGGCGCGCGCCAGCGCGGCCATGACGGTGGTGCAGCGCGGTCTGTTCGTTATTCCCGGCGAACCCGCGCTGTTGCGGTCGATGCCACGCGACGCGCGGATTGAGCTGGTGCTCCAGATCGCCTTCAGCATCGTGGAGTCCAGCAACGCCGACAACGAATGTGTCAACTAGTCGCTCGTCGTGATTCATCGCCGCTCGTCGTGATTCGCCGTCTGTTCCAGTAGCTTGGCCCGTACTTGTCGGCCGAGGGCCGAGATGGGGACGTTCGCGCCCACCCCGGCCCTGGCGGCCGGAAATGTCAACCCTTGCGCCGGCGGATCTCCTCGATCGCCTGTGGCACGACCTTGAACAGGTCGCCGACGACGCCGAAGTCCGTCAGCCCGAAGATCGGCGCTTCTTCGTCCTTGTTGACCGTGATGATGGTCTTCGACGTCTGCATACCGGCCAGGTGCTGAATGGCGCCGGAGATGCCGAGCGCGATGTACAGCTGCGGCGACACCGTCTTGCCGGTCTGGCCCACCTGGAACTGGTGGGGGTAGAAGCCGGAGTCGACCGCGGCGCGGGACGCGCCGACGGCGGCGCCGAGCAGGTCGGCCAACTCCTCGACCAGCTTGAAACTGTCGGCGTCGCCGACGCCGCGACCGCCGGCCACGACGATCGAGGCCTCGGTGAGCTCCGGGCGAGCGCCCTTCTGCTCGGCCACCCGATCGACGACCTTGGCGAGCTTGTCGGCCTCCGACAGTTCGACGGTCAGCTCCTCCCTGATCGGCGTGGCCGGGGCGGGGACCGGCGTGACCGCGTTGGGTCGCACGGTGACCAGCGGGATGCCCTTGCTGACCTTGGACTTGACGATGATCGAGTCCGCGAAGACGACCTGGGTGGCCACGCCGGAGGCGTCCAAGTCGACCACGTCGGTCAGTAGGCCGTTGCCGAGCTTGACCGCCAGCCGCCCGGCGATCTCCTTGCCCTCCTGGCTGGAGGCGAGCAGCACCGCCGCAGGCGCCACCGACTGCACCAGCTTGGCCAGCACGGCGGCCTTCGGCGCCACCAGATAGCCGTTGATCTCCTCGGCCTCGGCCGCGTAGATCTTACGCGCGCCGTACTCGGCGAGCTTGTCGGTCATGGCGGCGGCCGCGCCGGGGCCGCCGAGCACGACCGCCGACGGCTCGCCCAGCTCACGGGCGGCGGTCAGCAACTCAAGGGTGACCTTCTTGACGCCGAACGCCTGCGTGGCCTCGACAACGACGAGTACTTCTGCCATCTTGCCGGCCCTTCTCAGACGAACTTCTCGGCTGCCATGAAGTCCACCATCTGCACGCCGCCGTCACCGGAGTCGGTGACCTTGTGGCCGGCCTGCCGCGGCGGGCGCTTGCTGTGCTCGACGACCGCGCTGGTCGCGCCGTCGAAGCCGACTTCGGCGGGGTCGATCCCGAGGTCGGCCAGCGACCTGGTCTCCAGCGGCTTCTTCTTGGCCGACATGATCCCCTTGAAAGACGGGTAGCGCGGCTCGTTGATGGTGTCCCACACGCTGACCACGGCCGGGGTGGCGGCGGTGACCACCTCATAGCCCTCGTCGGTCTGCCGCTCGATGGTGAGCGCCGACCCCTCGACGGTGAGCTTGCGGGCGCCGGTGAGCGCGGCGACGCCGAGCCACTCGGCGATCATGTGGGGCATCACCTGGACCCGGCCGTCGGTCGACTCCGCGCCGCAGAGCACCAGATCGGGGCCGATCTGACCGATCGCGGCCGCCAGCACCTTGGAGGTCGCGACGGCGCACGAGCCGCGCAGGGCATCGTCGACGACGTGCACGGCCGAGTCCGGCCCCATGGACAGCGCCTTGCGGATCGACTCGGTCGCGTGCGCCGGGCCCATGGTCAGCACGATGACCTCGCCGCCGTGCCGCTGCTGAACCTGCAGGGCCTCCTCGATCGCGTACTCGTCCATCTCGTTGATCACGTTGCCGGCCGACACGCGGTCGGTGGTGTTGTCGTCACCATTGAGATGGCGTTCCACACCGGAGTCCGGCACCTGCTTGACAAGGACCACTATCTTCATCGCCTTGATGACCCTCTTGTAGCTGCTCTTACCGCTGACATGTGGTGCGCGTCACTTCGGAAGATCCCTGATCTCGACGATGACGGTGCGCTAGGGGACGGCGGCGACGATGCCGGTGACGGGCTTGTGGGCGTTGATGGATCGCTCCATCGTCATGGCCTCCAGCACCGCGACCGGTTCGCCGGTCTGGCCTTCCGCCGCCGCGATCTTGACGATGGTGCCCCGCATGGGCGCGGTGAGCGCGTCGCCGGACACAGTCGCGCTCCGCTTGCCACCGCCGGAGCGCTTGGCGCCCGTTTCCTGGCGGTTCCGGCGCCGAGGGCAGGCCACCTGGCAGCACAACCTCGATCCGTTTGCCGGCGGCTTTGCGGAAGCACTGACATAAGCGGAACCATAGTGGCACTGAGTGACAGACATCAAGCACTTCATGCCTGTGATCTGTCACCTGATTCCGATGATATTGTCCCTACCATGTGCCCGGACTTCCCGTCGACGACTACGTCAGCAGGGGAGCCCATCCGGGATCGACTCGTGCGGGCCGCCTTCGAGCTCTTCACGGTCCAGGGATACGAGGGCACGACCGTCGACGACATCACGGCGGCTGCGGGGGTCTCCCGGCGCACGTTCTTCCGGTACTTCCCTTCCAAGGAAGACGTGATATTCCCCGATCACGACTCGGTCCTGGACCGCGTGCGCTGGTACCTCGGCGCCTCGGCGAACACCGAGCCGGTCTTCGCCGTGGCCGAGGCCGCCAGGCTGATCTTCGAGAGCTTCGTGGCGACGCCGGAACAGACGCTCGCACGCTATCGGCTGACGCGCGAGGTCGCGGTTCTTCGCGACCGGGAGGTCGCCAGCGTGGCGAGATACGAGCGGGTGCTCAGTGACTACCTGCGGAGCAGGCTCCCGAAGACCTCCGAGGCCGCCCTCGCGGCCCATGTCGCGGCCGCGTCCTTCGTCGCCGCCCACAACCAGGTGCTCCGCGAGTGGCTGCGCTCCGGCGGAGCAACGGATCCCCACCCTGCCCTGGATGTCGCATTGACGACGGTCGCCGACCTCATCACACCGCTGATCGCCCGCAGCAGCCGGCAAAGCTCCCAAAGCACCGTCTGACTGCCCTCCATGCTGGAGAAGGCGATCCAGCAGTCCGTCGGGACTGCACGGTGGTGTCGGTCGCGAACCACTCCGACTTTCGTGGAGGCCGTGATGTGCCTCGGGTTCTGTGGAGTTGGCTTGGCTGGCCGTCATGCCAGCTGGGTGTCTGCGTAAAGCGAACCGCCGAACGCCTTGGGCTGGCGCACGGGGCGTAGGCGGCAGAGACGGCCCTCGCGGCGGCGCGGATGGTGAACCCGCCGATGCCCGACCTGCTGCGCGAGGCCCTGATCGAGCTGATGCACGCCGCCGTGACCAGTCGTCTCCCACAACTGCGCCATGATTCCCATGGCAGCATCGCGGTGAGGTACGCCTCTCCCACGACGGGCAGCGGAGGCCGTACGGCGGCGGCGTGAGCAGCTCGGGATGACCTGGGCCGAGCTGGCCGAGCGCACAGGATTCAAGCAGCCGGCGGTAGCGCGGCTCGAAGCCGGAGGAACGCCGATCATCCCGATGCTGGAGCGGCTCGCGGAGGCTTTGGAGATGCGGCTGAGTGTGCAGTTCCAGCCGTTGCGGGAAGCGAGCTGATCTCACCGGAGCAGCGTTCAGGCTCGCAAGGCGCCGAAGTGGCAGCAACAACGATCATGACCCGGACCGGGCACCACGATCCGGTAGTCCGAGACGGGGCGGTATCCGATGCGCTGGTAGACGCTGTTGCTCGTCGGGTTGGCGAGGTCGGTGAAGAGGAGTACGTGTTCCGCACCGGCGTCGCGCGCCGCTTGGGAAACGGCTGTGGTGACGGCGGAGCCAGCCAACGCGGAGGCCACCGCCCGCAACACCGGCGCCGCGCACACAGCCCTGCGGGGCACCAAGCGGGTCAGGACACCGAGGTGGCCTACACGTCAGCCGGTTTCCGGTTGACCACTGTCGGCAGCCCTCGCCACCGCCGCATGTGCCGCCTGCAGGATCTGCTCCGACAAAGGCGTGCCTGCGGTGGCACGGGCAAGAAGTATGCCGCCGACGAGCGTGGCATAGGCGGCCAACCCGGCGTCCCCGGGCGCGATCCACCCAGCGAGTTCCTGGACGCCCTTGGCGTAGGTCTCCCTGTGCTCGGGCTCACGCGCAACGTCGCCCGCGAAACCGGCTGCGGGACAACCCGTGCCAGGGTTGTCGCGATGCTCGACAGAGAAGTAGGAGTCGAGCAGCGACTGCCACGCCGCCTGATGCCCTCCGGCCTCGTGGTCCAGAGCCACGAGGTCGTGCAAGTTGTCGGCGAAGGCCTTGGCAGCCGCTTCGTCAACGAGAGCGGCCTTAGAGGCGAACTGCTTGTAGAAGCCGCCCTGAGTGAGTCCGATCGACTTCATCACATCCGCGATGCCAACCTTGGCCATACCCTCCTCACGGAACAGCCGAGAGGCCGCGGCCACCACTCGCTCTCGGTTGGCCTTCGCCTCTGCTTGCGAGACGCGACTCATTCATCACCTTCCGCAATGCCGACCGTCTGCCCTGTCGCAGGTCGTCACAACGACCAGCGGACTAAGTACACCCCGAGTTTAAGATTATGCCTGCCGTCTATCGCCTGCTACGGCTCCCTGCCAGTCGGCACCTACCGCCAATCCGTCGCACCAGCGAGTCCGCGCAAAAACCGCCCAGACTCCAGGGCACGGGCCACATAGCAGTGCAAACCTGGCTGTTCAATCTCCGTCGTCTCACTCACAGCTGGTCACGTCACTGCTCTTTTCAGGGCGTTCGCGGAACAACCGCGCATGTGTGCGCCAGCGTTCCCGTTCACGTCCTCCGGAAGATCGCCGGGCATGGCTCGCTGACCACGACCCAGAGAGATCCCCACCCCGGCATGCGGTCGATCTCGGGGGCTGGAGCGGCACTGAGCGCCCATCCGGCGGTCAGACGGTCCCCAGATGGTCCCCGGCTGAGGGTGGTCTAGCGATCTACGGCATGAGCAACGAGCAACCAAAAAGCCTGTTGAGCTGGGCTTACACCCGGCCAACAGGCTTTCTTTTACGTCGGGACGGCGGGATTTGAACCCACGACCCCTTGACCCCCAGTCAAGTGCGCTGCCAAACTGCGCTACGTCCCGTTGCCCCTGGTCTCCCGGGGCACATCCAAACCTTAGCGCAGTTTCCGCCCGCGTGCGTACACCAACCGCGCCGGTGGGCCATAGGCTGGCGATCATGGGCAGGAAGGCGCGCATCGACCAGGAGGAACTCGTCCGGCTGGCCGGCGAGGGATGGACCAACGCCCGCCTGGCCGAGCACTTCGGCGTCACGGAGTCCGGCGTCCTGCAGGCGAAGCGCGCGGCCGGTCTGTCCAAGCCGATGACGGACCACAGCCGCGCCCTGCCCTGGAAGCTCCGGCGCGAGCACAGCCAGAGCGGCCCCGCCACCAACCTCCGGAACCTCTCCGCCGCGGCGCAGGGTCGCCGGGTCCCGGTGGACAAGCTCAACACCGCCCTGCGGTGGGCGAGCCGGCTGGTCGACAACGGGCTCGACATCGCCTACGACCCCGAGCGGGGATTCCACGAAGTGCCCGCCGCGGCTGACTCGCATATCGCCCGGGTCCTCGCCGAGGCCCGCGACGCTGCGGACGGATCGGCGGCGCAGGGCGCCGACTCGTAGGTGGGTTCTCAACGCCACCGGCACTTCCTCAGCCCGGCCCGCCCGACGCGTCACCGCAGCAAAGGCCGTGACCGTGAACGCGCCAACGGCTGCGCCTACGCTCACACACCGTCACGGGGCAGGGGCGTCGTCTCCTCACGTACGTGCACGCGGCGTTCGCCCGGGTGGACGGTGGTGTGCGACTCGTGCTCCTGGACGTGGACGTGCGGCTCGGCCGCCGGGTCCACGGTGTACATCGTGTCCGGCTCGATGGTCTCCACCGTCTCCTCGGTCGCCCGCGGACGGCGCGTGTAGCGAGTCGTCAGCACCATGCCGATGACTCCCACTGCCATGAGAATCCAGCCGATCATCTGAAGGTCGATACCAGGAACGTCCCATTTGACGGCGAACGCGAGAACCGCGCCGACCGCGATGAACGCCAGACTGGCCCCGAAGCCCATGGCTACCTCCTCTGCTGGTCAACGGCCCTTTACCCCCAGAATCCACGATTACGCAATGCGTGAAGGCCGCATTCGCGGGCAGTGCGGATGAACAACGCACTCACCCCTGGAGGCACATATGAACGCCGTAGCATGGGTGGCCGTCGTGATCGTCGCCGTGCTGGTGATCCTGGCAGTCGGCTACCTCGTGTCGGCAGGCAACCGCAGGCGCCACCTGCGGGACCGTTTCGGGCCCGAGTACGAACGGGCGGTGCGGGAGAGCGACAGCCGTAGGGATGCCGAGCAGGAATTGCGCGCCCGCGAGGAACGCCACGCCAAGCTGGACATCCGCCCGCTCGACCCGCGGACCCGGGAGCAGTACGCGAGGAAGTGGACCGAGGTGCAGGAGCGGTTCGTCGACGCTCCGGGCTTCGCCGTGACCGAGGCGGACGCGCTGGTCACCGCCGTGATGGCGGAGCGCGGCTACCCGACGGACGATTTCGAGCAGCGCCTGAGCGACCTGTCGGTCGCCCACGCCGCCACGCTCGACCACTACCGCAACGCCCACGACATCAGCAGCCGCGCCGCCCGGCAGGAGGCCACGACGGAAGAGCTCCGTCAGGCGATGGTCCACTACCGCGCGCTGTTCCAGGAGCTCCTCGGCGACAGCGACAGCGAAAGCCACAGCGACAGCGACAGCAGGGCCGCCGACGTTCCTCTCGACGACCACTCCGGCAGCACCGCGTACACCACCGGCGGCTACGGAGACGCCTCGGCGAACGGCCGGCACGTGGACATGCGGAAGGCAGGACGATGACGATGCGCACGAACAGGCAGTACGAGCGCGGCGAGGTCGCCGGGCAGCCGACCCCTGAGACCTCTGAGCCCCTCGAGGAGGAGGCGCGCAGAGAGCGGGTTCTCACGGACACCGGACGGGACGAGCACGAGGGCCCCGGCCCGGTCTACTCCCCCGGCGGCGAAACCGGCGACACGGACACCGCCGGCGACGCGTCCAGCGCGGGCTACACGGACGCCCCGGGTCGCACGGACGCAACGAGGCGGGACGCCGACAGCCACGCGGACGCGGACGGCGACCACCGCTTCCGGGAGCCGTACGACGAGACGGGCGACCACGTCCTCACGTCGCCCCGGACCGGCGACCGGCACACCGCCGACGGCGACCGCCTGGTCGCGGGCGGCCGTGCCGCCGACGACACCGAGAGCGGTCAGCCCTACGGCGCGGAGACCGGCGCGTACGGCTCCCGCGCGGACGAAAGCGACTTCGACACCGACCCCGACACGAACCCCGACACGAACCCCGGCACCGACCTCGACACGAACCGCGACGCGGACACCCGCCGCGACACCTACAGCGGCGCCGGAACCCCCGCCACCGCTGACCGGCCCTCCCTGGACGGCCCCGTGGCCTACCCCGCCACGACCACGACCGCCGCCTCCGGCGCGGCGTCCGTCCTCGACGAGGCGCTGGAAGGCCGGTGGCGCGAGATCAAGGCGGGCTTCGTCGACGATCCCCGCCACTCCGTCGAGCAGGCCGACGCGCTCGTGGACGAGGCCCTGTCGGCCTTCACCACCCGCCGCCAGGCGCTGCTCGACCAGTGGAAGGACAACGAGCGGGGCGACACCGAGGCGCTGCGCCAGGCCCTGCACGAATACCACGCGTTACTAGCCCAGTTGACCAGGAAGTGAGGTAACAATGCTCGCCATCGCAGCGGCGGTCGTCTTCGGGATCGCCTTCCTCCTCGATCTCCTCAACGCGAGCATCGGCATCGGCATGACGGCGCTGATCGCCCTCGGCCTGTGCCTGCTCGCCCTGCACCAGGCGGGCGTCGGCACCGCTGGAGTGAACTCCTGGCGCGGCGGCTGGCGCGGCGGGCGTGTCCGCCGCTGAGCCGCTCCCGACCCAAGCCCCCTCGCCGTCGGCCTTTCTCCCCTACCGAGTCGCGGCCGGCCACGGGTACGAAGGTCTCGCGGGAGTAACCTCTCCCGCGAGACCCGCCGCGAACCCGGTCCGTACGCCGGGCCCTGAGGAGGTCCTGATGCCGCGCAAGGTCGAAGAGGTCATGACACGCGATCCGGTGACTCTGCCGGAGGAGGCCTCGGTGATGAAGGCCGCCAAACTGATGCGCGACCGCGGGATCGGCGACGTGCTGGTTGTCGGCGACGGCCGGCTCCGCGGTCTGGTGACCGACAGGGACATCGTCGTACGCGCGGTCGCGGAGGGCCGGGACCTCGCCACCACTCCGCTGGCGACGCTGTGCACCTGTGACGTGGTGACCGTCGGCCCGGACCAGGACGTGGCCGAGGCCGCGCGGTTGATGCGCGAGCTGGGCGTGCGGCAGCTTCCCGTGGTGGTGGACGGGCACCCGGTCGGCGTCGTCGCCTCGGCCGATCTCCCGTCTCCTATCGCTGCGGGCGGCACGACCCGCCGGGGACCGGCCTCGTTCCCCGCGATCCGGCCCGTGTCGCTTCCGGCCGCACGCTGACCCGCACCGAACCCCGCCCCCGCGCCGAACCTCACCTCCGCGCCGAACCCACCCCCGTACCAAACCTCAGCTCCGCGCGCCGAACCCCGCCCCGCCCCTGCCCGCGCCGCTGACCTGCCCTGACCCGCGCGACGGGCGCCTTGGGACGGCTGCGCAAGCACCGCGATCCTCGTAAAACGAGGCGAGCGCCGGCTAGCTGCTCATATACCGTGTTCCGCATGATCTGGCCCCTCCGACGTTGCGCCGGTCGCCCTGGACCACGGCCGTGCTGAGCCGGCTTCTCCGCACATTTTTGCGGCCCTACTCGCCGGCGCTCACCGCGGTGGTGCTGTTCCAGCTGGTCGGCACGATCGCTTCTCTGTACCTGCCGAGCCTGAACGCCGACATCATCGACCAGGGGGTCGCCACCGGCGACACCGGCTACATCCTGGTCACCGGCGGCTGGATGCTGACCGTGTCCCTCGTGCAGATCGCCTGCTCGATCGCGGCGGTCTACTACGGCGCACGGGTGGCGGCGGGCTTCGGCCGCGACGTCCGGTCTGCGGTCTTCCACCGGGTGAGCGGCTTCTCCGCGCGGGAGGTCTCCCAGTTCGGGGCGCCCTCGCTGATCACCCGCAACACCAACGACGTGCAGCAGATCCAGATGCTCGTGGTCATGACCTGCACGATGCTGGTCGCCGCGCCCATCATGGGGGTCGGCGGCATCATCATGGCCCTGCGTCAGGACGTCGGGCTGTCCTGGCTCATGCTGGTCTGCGTCCCGGCGCTGCTCATCTCCATCGGTCTGATCGTCTTCCGCATGGTTCCGCAGTTCCGCGCCATGCAGACCCGCATCGACGAGGTGAACCAGGTGCTGCGCGAGCAGCTCTCCGGCATCCGCGTGGTGCGGGCCTTCGTCCGCGAGCGCGAGGAGACCCGCAGGTTCGCCGCCGCGAACGACGCGCTGACCGGGACGGCGCTGCGGGTCGGGCGGCTGACCGCGCTCATCTTCCCCACCGTGATGCTCATCATGAACGCCTCCTCCGTCGCCGTGCTGTGGTTCGGCGCCGCCCGGGTGGACAGCGGCGAGATGCAGGTGGGCGCGCTCACCGCGTTCCTCATGTACCTGGTGCAGATCCTCATGTCGATGATGATGGCCACCTTCATCTCGATCATGATTCCGCGCGCCGCGGTCTGCGCGGAGCGCGTCGCCGAGGTGCTGGACACCGAGTCGTCGGTGCGCCCTCCCGAGCACCCCGTACGCGAGGTGGACCGCCGGGCCGACCTGGAGTTGCGCGACGTCGGGTTCCGCTATCCGGGCGCGGCGGCCCCGGTGTTGTCCGGCGTCTCCTTCCGGGTGACCGCGGGACAGACCACCGCAGTCATCGGCAGCACCGGGTCGGGGAAGACGACCCTGGTCTCCCTGGTCCCCCGGCTGTTCGACGCCACGTCCGGCGCTGTGCTCATCGACGGGGTCGACGTACGCGACCTCGATCCTTCCATGCTCTGGACGCGCATCGGCCTGGTGCCGCAGAAGCCGTACCTGTTCACCGGCACCGTCGCGAGCAACCTGCGGTACGGCAACCCGGACGCCACGGACGAGCAGCTGTGGCGGGCACTGGAGATCGCCCAGGCCCGCGACTTCGTCGAGGCGATGCCCGAGGGCCTGCAGGCGCCGATCGCCCAGGGCGGCACGAACGTCTCCGGCGGGCAGCGCCAGCGCCTGTCCATCGCCCGCGCGCTGGTGGCGGAGCCCGAGATCTACCTGTTCGACGACTCGTTCTCGGCCCTGGACCTGACCACCGACGCCCGGCTGCGCGCCGCGCTGCGCCCGCACACGGCCGGCGCGGCGGTGGTGATCGTGGCCCAGCGGGTGTCCACCATCGCGGACGCCGACCAGATCGTCGTCCTGGACGACGGCGTCGTCGCCGGGATCGGCACCCATGAGGAACTGCTCGGCTCCTGCCCCGCGTACGTCGAGATCGTCGAGTCCCAACTGACCGCGGGGAGTGCGGCATGAGCGACCGGACCACGGCACCGGCACCGGTACGACCGCGGCCCGGCGGCGGCTTCGGGCCCTTCGGCGGTCAGATGCCTGCGGAGAAGTCGATGGACTTCGGCCCGTCCGCCCGGCGGCTGCTGCGGCGGCTGAGCCCGGAACGGCCGAGGATCCTGGCCGTGGTCGCCCTCGCCGTGCTCAGCGTGGCGTTCTCCGTCATCGGGCCGAAGCTGCTCGGCCGCGCGACCGACGTGATCTTCAGCGGGGTGGTCGGCGGCCGGCTACCGGCGGGCGCGACCAAGGAGCAGGCCGTGCAGGCGCTGCGCGCCTCTGGCCACGGCGACTTCGCCGACATGGTCGCGGGCATGGACGTCGTCCCCGGGCGCGGCATCGACTTCGGCGAACTGGGCACCGTGCTCACGTGGGTCCTCGCGCTCTACCTCGCCGCGTCGCTGTTCATGTGGCTGCAGGGCTACCTCCTCAACGACGTGACGCAGCGCACGGTCTTCCGGCTGCGCGCGGACGTGGAGGACAAGCTGAACCGGCTGCCGCTGAGGTTCTTCGACGGCCAGCCGCGCGGCGAGCTGCTCAGCCGGGTCACCAACGACATCGACAACGTGTCCCAGACCCTGCAGCAGACGCTGAGCCAGTTGCTGAGCTCGCTGCTCACCGTGGTCGGCGTGCTGGTCATGATGTTCGTGATCTCGCCGCTGCTCGCGGCGATCGCGCTGGTGACGATCCCGGTCACGATGATCGTGACGGGGATGATCGCCAAGCGCTCGCAGAAGCAGTTCGTCGCGCAGTGGGCACACACCGGCACGCTGAACGCCCACATCGAGGAGGCGTTCACCGGTCACGAACTGGTGAAGGTCTTCGGCCGGGGTCCCGAGGTCGAGCAGGTCTTCCGGGAGCGGAACGACGCCCTGTACGCGGCGAGCTTCGGCGCCCAGTTCATCTCCGGGATCATCATGCCGGCGATGATGTTCATCGGGAACCTCAACTACGTCGCCATCGCGGTCGTCGGCGCCGTACGGGTGGCCAGTGGATCGATGAGCCTGGGCGACGTCCAGGCGTTCATCCAGTACTCCCGGCAGTTCACCCAGCCGCTGACCCAGGTCGCCTCGATGGCCAACCTGCTGCAGTCGGGGGTGGCCTCCGCCGAGCGGGTCTTCGAACTGCTGGACGCCGAGGAGCAGGAGCCCGACCCCGCCCGCCCGGCGCTGCCCGCGACCCGGCGGGGGCGCGTCGAGTTCGAGCACGTGTCCTTCCGGTACGACCCCGATCAGCCCCTCATCGAGAACCTGTCGCTGGTCGCCGAGCCGGGGCACACGATCGCGATCGTCGGCCCGACCGGCGCGGGCAAGACCACGCTGGTCAACCTGATCATGCGTTTCTACGAGCTGGACGCGGGCCGCATCACCCTCGACGGCGTCGACGTCACGGCGATGCGCCGCGAGGACCTGCGCTCGCGGATCGGCATGGTGCTCCAGGACACCTGGCTGTTCGGCGGGACGATCCGCGACAACATCGCCTACGGCGACCCGCGCGCGACCGACGAGGACATCCTCGCCGCGGCGCGGGCGACGTACGTCGACCGGTTCGTGCGCACCCTGCCGGACGGGTACGACACGGTGATCGACGAGGAGGGCGGCAACGTCAGCGCCGGCGAGAAGCAGCTGATCACCATCGCCCGTGCCTTCCTCGCCGACCCGTCCCTGCTCATCCTGGACGAGGCGACCAGCTCGGTCGACACCCGCACCGAGGTCCTCGTGCAGCACGCGATGGCCGCGCTGCGCAGCGACAGGACGAGCTTCGTCATCGCCCACCGGCTGTCCACCATCCGCGACGCGGATCTCATCCTCGTGATGGAGGCGGGGAGCATCGTCGAGCAGGGCACGCATGAGGAACTGCTCGCCGCCCGTGGCGCCTACCACCGGCTGTACTCCGCACAGTTCGAGGGGGCTCAATTCGAGGGAGCCCAGGTCGAGGGGGCCCAGGTCGAGGGGGCCCAGTTCGCCGGCGCGTCCGCCGGGGACGACACGCCCACGGAAGTGGTGTGACGGGCGCCGCGCGACCTCGGGATCGCGCGGCGCCCGGCAGAAGGGCTCACGAACGGGCTGACAGGGTGAACTCCTTGCGCGGCTCCTCGATGGCCCCTAGCGAGACGATCTCGCGGGGGAAGAGCAGCCCGAGCGTCCAGTCCACGAGGATCCGGGTCTTCTTGTTGAAGGTCGGCATCCGCGTCAGGTGGTAGGTGCGGTGCATGAACCAGGCGGGGAAGCCGCGCATCTGCCGCCCGTAGATCTGGGCGACCCCCTTGTAGAGCCCCAGGCTCGCCACCGACCCCGCGGACTTGTGCCGGTAGGGCCGCTGGGCCCGCCCGCGCAGCGCCGCCAGCAGGTTGTCGGCCAGCGTCCTTGCCTGCCGTACGGCGTGCTGGGCGTTGGGCGGGCAGAACTCGCCGGGGCGGGTGAGGTCGGGCACGGCGGCGGAGTCGCCCGCAGCGAAGGCGAAGTCGGTGCCGAGCACACGCAGATAGGGGTCGACCCTGATCCTGCCCTTCTTGTCCAGAGGCAGGTCACCCGCGGAGACCAGCGGGTTCGGCTTGACGCCCGCCGTCCAGACGAGGGTGTCCGCGTCGAACTCCTCGCCGTCGCTCAGCACGATGTGGTCGCCCTCCGCGGACGTCAGCATCGTGCCCATGCGGACCTCGATGCCCCGCTCGCGCAACTGGTGGACCGTCCACCTGCCCATGTCGGGCCCGACCTCAGGCAGGATGCGGTCGGTGGCCTCCACGAGCACCCAGCGCATGTCCTCGCGGCTGAGCCCGGCGAAGTATTTGAGCGCGCCGGCGGCCATGTCCTCCAGCTCGGCCAGCGCCTCCACGCCGGCGTAGCCGCCGCCGACGAAAACGAACGTCAGGGCCTTGCGCCGGACCTCGGGGTCGGGGGTGGACGCGGCGACGTCGAGGCGGCCGAGCACGTGGTTGCGCAGGGCGATCGCCTCTTCGATGGTCTTGAAGCCGATGCCGTGCTCGGCCAGGCCCGGCACCGGCAGCAGCCGTGAGATCGAGCCCGGCGACATGACCAGATAGTCGTAGTCGATGGTGAGGTCGGGCCCTTCGTGTGGACTGAGCTCCGCTTTGCGGTCGGCCAGCCGCACCTGGTTGACCCGCCCGCTGAGGATCTGGCACCGCGAGAGCACCCGCCTGAGCGGGACGACGACGTGCCGCGCCTCGATGTTCCCGGCGGCCGCCTCCGGCAGGAAAGGCTGGTAGGTCATGTAGGAGTCGAGGTCCGCGACGGTCACGAGCGCTTCGCCTCGGCGGAGCCTGCGCTGCAGGCGGAGTGCTGTGTACATGCCGACGTACCCGCCGCCGACGATCAGGATCCGTGGGACAGACATGGCTGTCCCCTACCCCTAGTCGAGGAGGAAACGCATCGTCACCCTGCTCCCCCGGGGGCCGGTGGTGACGTCGAGATCGCTGCTCAGCATGCGCGCCACCCACAGTCCCATGCCGCTGGTGGCGTTCTCGGGCGGCGGGTCGTGGCCGGGCTCACCTTCGAGACGCCAGTCCCGGCCGTCGTCGTGGACGGCGACCACCAGGGCCCGCCCCTCCCGCCACATGCCCAGCCGCGCCTTGGTCGACCCGTGCGTGACCGCGTTGGTGGCGACCTCGTTGAGCGCGACGAGGAAGTCGCCGATCGCGTCTTCCCGCATGCCGCGACGCAGCGCCTCGGCGGCGGCGAACTCCCGCAGATCGGGCAGATCGGCTAAGGAGAAGGCACGCTCCCTTGCCGCTCCGGTGACGTGCGCGGGAACGCCGTCATCTTTCACCCGGTACACGCCTCCTGCCGGAAGTCTGACTGTCTCAGGGTAGATCCATAGGCTGTGGGCAGCACGAAGATACCCCGGGACACCGCCTCGGCACAGGCGGTGTCCCGGGCATCGTCGCATCCTCTCATCCCGCGACAAGCTCCGCCCGGAGCTGATCGAGGGTCTTGCGGAGGATCCGCGAGACGTGCATCTGCGATATGCCGAACTCCGCCGCGATCTCGGCCTGGGTCATGTTGCCGTAGAAACGCAGCAGGAGGATGTTCTTCTCCCGCTCGGGGAGAAGGTCGATGAGAGGCTTCAGCGCCTCGGCGTCCACGAGGGTGTCGAGGGCGTCGTCCTCTTCGGGGATGACGTCGCCCAGCGCGGCGGCGTCGTCGTCGGCGCCGATCGGCGCGTCGAGGGACAGGGTGCTGTACGCGGCGGAGGCGTCCATGGTGAGGAGCATGTCCTCCTCGGACAGCCCCATCTTCTTGGCGAGCTCGGCCACCGTGGGGAACCGGCCCAGCTCCTGGGTCATGTCGGCGACGTGCCGGTTGAGCTCGGCCCGGCGCTCCTGGTAGAGGCGGGGCACCCGGACGGCCCAGGTGCGGTCGCGGAAGTGCCGCTTGACCTCGCCCGTCATCGTGACCATGGCGTAGCCGCGGAAGCTGTGCCCCAGGGTGGGGTCGAAGCCGTTGATGGCCTTCATGAGGCCGACGTACGCGGCCTGGAGGAGGTCTTCCATCGGCTCGCCACGGTTGAGATACCGCCGGGCGATGTCCCTCGCCATCGGGCGGTGCATTTCGACGATCATCTCACGGAGGCGTTCCCGCCGCTCCTCGGACAGTCCGTCCTCGGCCAGCTCGGCCAGGAGCTCTTCGGCGGTCGGATTGCTGGCGGTCTCTACACGGACCTCGGCAGCCATCTGCGCAGTCCCCTCGTATTTTCTTCTCGCGAGGGCGCCTACGCGTCTAGGGTTACCTGGCAGAAGGCGCGCCTCGCTACAGTATCGAGACGAGGCCCTCTGCTGGACCTCTGCTTCAGTATATTGCCTCAAAATCAGGAGTATCACCACCCCTTCGGCACCAGTAATGTTGCCGCAGAGGAGGCGCGAGGTGTCTAACAAACTGCTGTCCCTGACGTCGAGCATGGCGGGGGACATCGTGGTGGTCCATGTGAACGGCGTCCTCGACGCCACGACTCGTGAGCAGTTCTCCGACTATCTGGACGCCACGGTGGACGACCACGGCCCCGACATGATCCTCGATCTGGGCGGCGTTACCTTCATGGACTCCCGCGCCCTGGGGCTGATAGTGCACAACTGGCAGCGCTCCACCACGGCCGGCGGCAACTTCGCGCTGGTCTCCGTGCAGTACCCGAACTCCAAGGTCATGTGGGTGACCGGCCTGTCCGAGCGGCTGCCGCTGTTCGACACCCTCGACGAGGCGCTGGCCGCGTTCGCCGCCTGAGCCCAGCCGGTCCCGGCCCCGCACGCTCCTCCGAGCCCGCCCCTGAGCCCTCCAGGGCCGCCCGCGCGCCGGCTCAGTCGGGGGCCGCTCCCCCGTGCTTCTGCTGGTGCTCGGTGACCAGGAGCCTGGCCAGGTCGGCCACCTTGACCTGGTGGTGCTGCGACACCCGCCTGAGCTCGTCGAACGCCTCCTCGGCGGAGCAGCCGCTCTTCGACATGATGATGCCCTTGGCCTGGTCGATCACCGAACGGCCGGCGAGGGCCTCCTGCATCTGCGCCGCGCCGGTCAGCACGTCGTCGAACTCCCAGATGTTCGCCAGCGCCACGGTCACCTGCTCGCGCAGCAGCGCCAGGAGCGGCCCTCCGGGAGCGAACACGCCGGGGCGCACGCCGTACAGGCCGATGATCACGACGGCGTTGTCCACGGCGATCGGCACGGCGAGGAC
This sequence comes from Microbispora sp. H11081, assembly GCF_012999535.1. Taxonomy (GTDB): domain Bacteria; phylum Actinomycetota; class Actinomycetes; order Streptosporangiales; family Streptosporangiaceae; genus Microbispora. The sequence continues at coordinate 938,776 of NZ_JABBWV010000001.1, read as the reverse complement.
CGAGCGCACCCCCTGCCGCACGGCGGTGGCGGCGTAGCGGGTCCAGCGGGACTCGCGCATCACGTCGGGGACCGCCACCGGGCGCCCGGTGGACAGCGCCTCCCTCGACGGGCCCTCGCGCAGGTCGCGCTCCCTGTCGATCAGGACGGTGAGCTCGCTGTGGGATGCGGCCAGCAGCACCCGCTCCTCCATCCACAGCTCGGCGGTGCCGCCCGCGCAGCCGGGCACTCCCCGCGCCACCGCCTCGGCGATGCCGCGCAGGACACTCTCGGCGGACGTGCCCTCTGTAACACGGCCCAGAGCCGCGAGGTCACGCGCGAGGATGGATGTCGTCTCCATGGTAGAAAGACCATTCCCATTGTTTCCGGGTTAATCCGGGCTGGATCGATTAGCCCCGGGCTTTGGCGTAGCGTCTACGTCGAGAGAGGGAGGCAGCTTGCCCGACACCGCCGAGCTTGAGCGCGCGTTGAGCGGACTCGCCGACCGCATCACCACCCTAAGGGACGATCCCGATCCGGGTGCGATGCTACGGGAGCTGGACGCCGCCGAGGAACTGCTCCGCAAGGCCCTGAGCGAACTGGTGCGCGGCCGCAGGCGCAGAGACGGCGGGAGCCAGCGCGAGCAGAAGCTGCTGCGCCAGGTGTTCCGCGCGCTGCCGATCCCCGTGATCATCATGGACACGGGCGGCACGGTGCGCCGAATCAACAACGAGACCACCCGCCTGCTGGGCAGTCCGGCCGGTTACCTCATCGGCCGCGCCTTCCCGCTGCTCGTCGACGTGACCGCCCGCGCCGCGTTCCGGCAGCGCTTCGCCGCGCTACTCCACGGCGAGGACAACGCCTCGTTCCAGACCCGGCTGACCCACCAGGGCCGCGCCCACACCGTACGGCTGGTGCTGAGCCGCCTGCGCATGCCGGGCGAGCCACAGGAGATGATCGCGGGGGTCGTGCTGCCCACCGAGGTCCAGCTGCCGGAGCCCGCCGTGCAGAGCGTGCAGACGGGCGCGCCCGACGAGGCGGCTCTCCTGGCGGCGGCCAGGCGGCACGAACTGCTGTCGCGGCTGACCGCGCTGCTGCTGGACGAGGAGAGCCTGCGCGAGCCGGTCGCCCTGCTGCGGGCGGCCCGCCTGCTGGCCGGGGAGACGGCCGACTGGGTGGTAGCGGACGTCGCCGGCGACGGCGGGCTGGCGAGGACGGTCGTCATCGGGCCGAGCGACCAGCCGGTCGGGCGGCTGCAGCGGACGGTCGAGGAGGCCCCGCCGGCGCAGGCGCCGGTGGTTGAGCAGGTGATGGCCACGCAGAGCGGCGTCGTCCACGAGATGCTGACCGACGAGTCCCTGCTCGGCAGTGGCGTGCTCCAGGCGATGCGGGCGGGCTCGCTGCTCAGCGTGCCGATCCGCGCCGACGACGAGACGCGCGGCGTGCTCACGCTGGTGCGGCTGCGCGACCGGCCGCCGTTCGGCCTGGCCGACCTCGGCCTCATGGAGGAGATCGGCCTGCACCTCGGCCTGGCGATGCGGGCCCAGCAGGGGTTCCAGCGCCGGGCGCAGGCCGCCGACACCCTGCAGACCGGCGTGCTCCCCCGCACCCTCGCCGGCATCCCCGGCTTCGAGATCGCGGCCGCCTACCACCCCGGTTCCGGCATGCGGGCCATCGGCGGCGAGTTCTACGACGTGTTCCCCGTCAAGAACGGGTGGGGGTTCGTCATCGGCAGCACGGCGGGGCGCGGTGAGGAGGCTGCGGCCGTCACCGCCATCGTCCGCAACGGCCTGCGCGTGCTGAGCGTCTGGGAGGACGACCCTGGGCAAGCCCTGCGCAAGGTCAGCGACGCCCTCGTCGCGCAGAACACGGGTCTGTTCGTGATGGCCGCGGCCGGCTTCGTCCGCGGCCGCAAGGTGCGGCTCGCCTCGGCGGGACACCATCCCGCGGCGCTGATCCAGCCGGCCGGCGGCGTGCGGTTCACCGAGGGCGGCGGCGTCCCCCTGGGCTTCGAGGAAGGCTCGGTTCCCGCGACGGAGGAGCTCACGCTGTCGTCCGGGGAGGTCCTCGTGCTCTACAGCGACGGCCTGGTGGGCTCGCGGAGCCCCGCCGGGGACAACTACGGCGAGCAGCGGCTCACCGAGGCTCTCGCGCGCTGCGCCGGGCAGCCCCCGGGCGCGGTCGTCAAGGCCATCGAGGAGGACCACCGGGCTTTCTGCGGCAGCCACGTGGTCGACGAGATCACCATCCTCACGCTGCGCCGATCCCGCTGACGCGGCGCCGCCCCCGCGCAGGGGCGGCGCGGCGCGTCCTCGCTCTTACCTGGGCAGACGCCGCGGGCGACGGCCGCGGGCGTGCCGCGCCCTGGCTGCCGGGAGAGCGCATGATTTTCCCGATTAGGTGTTTAGCGCGAATCAGAGTAAGGTAAACATCATCTACATCGAGCGTGCCTAGGACGCAGGCACACCCTTTCAGACGCCTTCCTGTCTTGAGGTGTGCCATGGATATCGCGATCGTCTCCGCGCACGAGCTGACTTCCGACACTCCCGCCATCGCCCGCGAGCTGGGGCGAGGCCACCGGGTGACCGTCTACACCCGGTCGATGGTCAAGGGGGACGGTGTCGAGCACGTGCCCGCCGGCCCCGACGTGGAGCTGTCGGAGAGCGACCTCCTCCCCTACATCCCGGACTTCAGCGAGGGCCTGCGGCGCAGGTGGCGGGAGCACCGCCCGGACATCATCCACGCCTACTCGTGGTCCAGCGGCCTCGCGGCCATCGCCGGCTCCGAGGGCCTGGGCGTGCCGGTGACCCAGACCTTCCACAGCCACTACGACGACAACCGGACCACGGCGCCCGTACGGCGGCTGGAGTGCGCGATCGGACGCCGCGCCAGGGCGGTCATCGCCGCCTGCGCCGACGAGGAGTCCGAGCTGATCCGGATGGGCGTGCCCCGCCGCAACATCTCGGTCGTCCCGCACGGCGTGGACATCGAGCGGTTCCGCCGTCAGGGCCCCGCCTTCCCGAGGGGCGAGCGCCCCCGTCTTCTGCACGTGGGGCACGTGGGCGCCGACTACGCCGTGCACGCGCTGCGGGCCGTCCCGGAGGCCGAACTCGTGATCGCCGGCGGCGACGAGCAGAGCGTCGAGCGGCTGCGCGCCCTCGCCGGGGAGCACGGCGTGGCCGACCGCGTGGAGATGCTCGGCATGGTCCCGCACACCGCGATGCCCAAGCTCATGCGCAGCGCCGACCTGGTGCTGTCGCTGCCGTCCGCCGTTCCCACGGGCACGGCGGCGCTGGAGGCCATGGCGTGCGGGATCCCGGTCATCGCCTCGGCCGCCGGGGCGCACCTCGACTCGGTGGTGGACGGCGTGACCGGATTCCTGACCCGGCCCGACCGCCCGCTGGAGATCGCCCACCGGATCCGCCGCCTGCTCGGCGACGCCACCCTGCGTACGGCCATCGGCTACGCGGCGGCCGACCGCGCCCGCTCCCGCTATTCGGTCGAGCGAATCAGCATGGAACTGCTTCGCGTATACGAGAAGACCTGCGCGTAAAGGCAAGCGGTATTACCGGATTAAGACCGTTATCTGAGTGAATTCATGTGATTAACTCGGCTCATGTCACTTCATGGGCCTGGTTTAGCGGTGGCGGCGGCGATGCTCATCGCCGCCGCCAGCGCATGTTCGAGCGGGGACTCCACGAAGGTGTTCAACGCCGGGGGCGAGTCCACCACGCAGGAATCCGCGTCCGCCCCCGGTTCCTCCGGCGCCCTGCCGGGAAACGCGAACGCGGCGGGAGTGAGCGCGACGCAGACCGCCACCGCCGCCGCCGTGGACGACGCCGGCCGGAATGGCGCGGTCGCCCCTGCCGAGACCGGCGACAAGGTCGCCGAGAAGATCGGCGAGGTCTCCGCCCCGCCGTCGCCGCCGCCCTCCCCCAAACCCGCCCCGAGCCCGCGGGCGACCTCCGCTCCCACCACGGGGGCCGAGCCCCCGATGCGGCTCGCGCGGCCGGTGCGCACCGCCGACCGGCCGGTCGTGGTGGACGTCATCGAGCCGGAGGACGTGCCCCGTGAGGACCGCACGCCCGCCCGGGTGATCCCCGGAGGCGCGGGCGGGGCCGCGCGGCAACCCTCCGTGCCGTCGCGTACGCCACTCCCCCGCTCTTCGAGCGCCTCCACGGGCTGGGGCGCACCGGCCCTGACGGAGGACTTCGGCGGGCAGCCGCTGCGCCTCGACGGGAACGGCGCGGAACTCGACCTGTCGGCGGCCTCGGTCCAGCGGTACGGCCGCTGGGAGGTCCGCCTGCGGGCCGAGGACGGCGCGCTTCCCGAGGCGCTGCTGCGCTCCGCCGGGCCGGACGGCCCCGGACGCCGTGACGCGCGGTTCGCCGGGCGCGGCGGCTCGCCGTACGACGTCCCGGAGTTCGCCGGGGCGGACGGCGCGGGAACTGAGCAGGCGAGGACCGAGGACTCGAGGACCGAGGACTCGAGGACTGAGGACGCGGAGATCGGCGTGCGGGGGATCGGCGACGCCGGCGCGCCGCGCGCGGAGTTCTCCGTCCGGCGGGGCCCTGACCTGGAGCGGGCCGAGACGGCGGCCGACTTCACTCAGTGGCACACGTTCGCCGTCGACTGGCTGCCCGGCCGGGTGATCTTCTGGCTGGACGGCAGGCAGGTGTGGAACTACACCGGCCCGTACGTCCCGAGGTCGCAGGGCATGGGCCTGGTGCTGCGCAACGGCGCCCCCGGCGGCGTGGTCCACGTCGAGCGGGTGCGGGTCTACCCGGTCCAGGGACGCTAGTGCGCTGTCCGCCAACGTTCACACCCGTGGGCATTCACCCGTGGCCGGACAGGAGGGCCGCCGCCTTCAGCGACAGGTGGAGCAGCAGGCGGTCCTCCCCGTCGGCGAGGTCGAGCCCGGTGAGCTGCCCGGCCTTGCCCAGGCGGTAGTACAGCGTCTGCCGGTGCACGCCCAGCACCGCCGCCGTCTCCTGGACCTGCCCGGCGTGGTCGAGGTAGGTCTCCACGCTGCCGGCGATCCGGGGCGTGAGCGCGGCCGACTCCGCGGCGAGGTCGGCGAGTTCGCGCGGGGACAGCCGGGCCAGCAGCCGGTAGACGCCGAGAGCGCTCCAGTCGGCGACCGGGGCGTGCCGCTCGACGTGCTCGGCCACCCGCAGCGCCAGCAGCGCCTCCCGCCAGCTCTGCCAGGCCTCCCCCGGGTCGTCGCGCGGGCCGCCCACTCCGGCGGCCATGCCGTACAGGCCGTGCAGTAGACCGGCGACGTGCGCGGCCTGCGCGGCGGGCGCCAGCACCGCGAGTAGCGGCGCGTCGACGGCCGCCTCGGTCACGTCGGGGTCGGCCAGCACGCCGCGCGGCAGCGTGCGCGGCGGCCCGGCCACCTCCGCAGGCGTACGGACGGCCACGGCCGTCACCGGCCCCTCGATCGCGACGCCCGCGGCGGCGCGGACGGCGGGGTCGGCGGAGAAGAACTCGCGCAGCGGGGCGTGCCTGCCCCTCGCCTGCCCGGCCAGCAGCGCGGCGGCCCGGCCGACCAGCGGCGCGACGGCCGCCAGGCGCTCGTCGGTGAGCGCGCCGGACTCCAGCGCCCACAGGTAGCCGTAGGTCACCCCGCCGTGCCGCAGCGGCACGCACACGCGGCCGAGCAGTCCTGGCAGGCCGGGGATGCGCACGGGGCCCGTCGCGGTGGCGATGCCGTACGCCTCGAAGTGGGCCCGCACCTCGTCGGACGCGTGCCTGCGCAGGATCGACTCCTGCCGCACACGGTCGATGTCCCCGCTCTGCGCGCCGTACGCGAGCAGGTTGAACGAGCGGTCCTCCAGCGTCACGGAGGCGTCCAGCAGGCGGGAGATCTCATCGACGATGTCTTGCATGCCGACATTCTTGTACATATGTCGAAGAATGCTGTGGCGGATGTCCGTGGAACTTCCGTGACGTGCGGATTTAGCCTGGGGCCATGCTCGGTTCCCTGCTTCTCGCGGGCTCACGCAGCCCGCTCGCCCGCCGGGCCGTGTCGGGGCTCCCGCTCACGCGCAAGGTCGTCGACCGCTTCGTGGCCGGCGAGTCCGCCGCGGACGCCGTCGACGCGACGCGCCGCCTCACCGGCTCCGGGCTGTCCGTCACGATCGATCATCTGGGCGAGGAGGTCCGGGACCCCGGGGCCGCCGTCGCGACCGCCAAGGCGTACGTCTCGCTGCTGGAGGCGTTGCGGCCGCTCGGCCTCGGCGACCGGGCCGAGGCGTCGGTCAAGCTGTCGGCCGTCGGCCAGGCCCTCGACCCTGGCCTGTCCCTGGAGAACGCGCGGCAGATCTGCGCGGCGGCGCGGGAGTCCGGCGCCACGGTCACCCTGGACATGGAGGACCACACCACCGTCGACGCGACGCTCGGCGTGCTGCGCGCGCTGCGGGAGGACTTCCCCGAGACGGGCGTGGCCATCCAGGCGTACCTGTTCCGCAGCGAGGCCGACTGCCGCGACCTCGCCGGCTCGCGGGTGCGGCTGGTCAAGGGCGCCTACGCCGAGCCCGCCTCGGTGGCCTGGCAGCGCAAGGCCGAGGTCGACCGCGCGTACGTGCGGTGCCTGCGCGTGCTCATGAACGGCACCGGATATCCGATGGTGGCCACGCACGACGACCGGCTGATCGCGATCGCCGAGTCGCTCGCGGTGAGCGCCGGGCGCGGCTCCGGGGACTACGAGTTCCAGATGCTCTACGGCATCCGGGCCGACAGGCAGGCGGCGCTGGCCGATGCCGGGTCGAGGGTGCGGGTCTACGTCCCCTACGGCGACGACTGGTACGGCTACTTCATGCGCCGCCTCGCCGAGCGCCCGGCCAACGTCGCCTTCTTCCTACGCGCTCTGAGGGGTAAATGATGGATTCGATCACCGAGGTGCCGGCGCCGGCGAACGAGCCGGTGCACGGGTACGGGCCGGGCAGCGCCGAGCGCGCCGCCCTGGAGACCCGGATCAAGGAACTCGCCGGGTCGTCCCTCGACCTGACGATGACGATCGGCGGCGAGCTGCGCATGGCCGGCGGCGCCCCGATCGACGTAGTGCAGCCGCACAACCACGCCGCCGTGCTCGGCCGTACGGCCGACGCGACCACGGCCGACGTCCGGGCCGCGATCGACGCGGCGCTGGAGGCCGCGCCGCGCTGGCGTGCCATGCCGTTCGAGGAGCGCGCCGCCGTGTTCCTCCGGGCCGCCGAACTGCTCAGCGGCCCCTGGCGGGCCACGCTCAACGCGGCCACCATCCTCGGCCAGTCGAAGTCGGCGCAGCAGGCCGAGATCGACGCCGCGTGCGAGCTGATCGACTTCTTCCGGTTCAACGTCGCCTACGCCCGGCGGCTGCTCGCCGAGCAGCCCCAGTCGTCGCCCGGCGTGTGGAACCGCATGGAGTATCGCCCGCTCGAGGGCTTCGTCCTGGCGATCACGCCGTTCAACTTCACCTCCATCGCGGCCAACCTGCCGGCGTCCGCGGCGCTGATGGGCAACGTCGTGGTGTGGAAGCCGTCGCCGACGCAGCAGTTCTCCGCGCACTTCACCATGCGGCTGCTGGAGGCGGCCGGGCTGCCGCCCGGTGTGATCAACATGGTCACGGGCAACGGCGGCGCGCTCTCCGAGGTCGCCCTGCCGCATCCGGAGCTGGCCGGGATCCACTTCACCGGTTCCACGGCCACGTTCCAGCACCTGTGGCGCACCGTCGGGGAGAACATCTCCGGCTACCGGGGCTACCCGCGGCTCGTCGGCGAGACCGGCGGCAAGGACTTCGTCCTGGCCCACCCGTCCGCGGACGCCGGGGTGCTGACGACGGCGCTGCTCCGGGGCGCGTTCGAATACCAGGGCCAGAAGTGCTCGGCCGCCTCGCGGGCGTACGTGCCGCGATCGCTGTGGACCCGCATGCGCGACGACCTCGTCTCCGCGGCCGAGTCGCTCACCGTCGGCGACGTTTCGGGCGACCTGTCGACGTTCATGGGCGCGGTCATCGACGCGCGGGCCTTCGCCAAGCACAGGGACGCCATCGACCGGGCGCGTTCCGCGGACTCGATCGAGGTGCTCACCGGCTCCTACGACGACTCGGCCGGCTACTTCGTGCGGCCGACCGTGCTGGAGTGCGGCGACCCCGCGGACGAGGTCTTCGTGAAGGAGTACTTCGGCCCGATCCTCGCCGTCCACGTCTACGAGGACTCCGCGTACGACACCGTGCTGGACCAGATGGAGAGCGTCTCGCCGTACGCCCTGACCGGGTCGGTGATCGCGCAGGACCGGTACGTCATCGACGACGCCACCGAGCGGCTGCGCTTCGCGGCGGGCAACTTCTACGTCAACGACAAGCCCACCGGCGCGGTCGTCGGGCAGCAGCCGTTCGGCGGGGCCCGCGCCTCCGGCACCAACGACAAGGCCGGCTCGATCTTCAACCTGATCCGCTGGGTCAACGCCCGCACGATCAAGGAGACCTTCGTGCCGCCGGTCGTGAGCGGTCCCTACCGGGGCGACGTGCCGCAGGGCGGCTGGCAGCAGCCCGACCTCGGCGACCTCGGCTACTGACGGATCCCTGGAACCCGGTGCCCCCGGAACCCCGCGCTCCCGGAACGGCGCGCGTTCCGGGGGCACCGCCCGTCCGGCCCTCACCTGCCCGCTATAGAGCGGTGGGCCGGCGAGCGACAAAAGCGTGCCCGGGGCTTCTGGCCGGTGTTCTGGCCGGAATTCCGGCCACTCAATTACTATGGCCCTATGGAGATAATCCCGATCAGTGAGGCCAAAGACCGGCTGACCGAGTTGGCCGATCGGGCCGCCCGTGAGCACGACCACTTCACTCTTACGCGAAACGGGCGCCCGCACGCGATGATCGTGTCGGTGGCGGAGTGGGAATCTCTGCAGGAGACCCTCGAAATACTCGCCGATCCAGAAATGCGGGCTGATCTCGTCGAGGCCGCCGCAGCCGAGGCGAGGGGAGATGTGACGACAGAGGCCGACATGGCCGCCATCATGGCCGCTCGTCTCGGTAAGGCAAGTGCGTGAGCGACCGATACAGCGTCCTCCTCGCGCCGCCGGCACGCCGTGCCCTTAGCGGCGGTCTGCCGGAGGAAGTGGCCGCCGCCGCCTGGGAGCTCATCACCGGCGCGATAGCCCGAGAGCCGTGGCGGGTGGGAAAGCCCCTCCAGGAGCCGTACCAAGGGCTGCACGTCGCCCGGCGCGGAACCTACCGCGTGGCCTATCGCATCGACGAGGACAAGCACGCCGTCACGATCCAGGTGGTCAAGCACCGCCGGGATGCCTACCGGTTCTGAGCGGCTTCAGTCCTCAGCAGCTTCCCGCACGCCGTCCGCCCCGACCTCAGGCGACCCTGACGGATCCCCCGGAACCCCGCGCCCCCCGGAACGCGCGCGCGTTCCGGGGACACCGTCCGAGCGCGAGGCGGAGGGCGTGCGCGTCAGCGGAAGGTGGCGGCGTCGATGACGAACCGGTAGCGGACGTCGGAGGCCAGGACACGCTCGTACGCCTCGTTGATCTGCTCCGCCGAGATCAGCTCGATGTCTGCGCCGATGCGGTGCTCGGCGCAGAAGTCCAGCATCTCCTGCGTCTCTGCGATGCCGCCGATCACCGACCCGGCGTAGGAGCGCCGGGCGTTGATGAGGGAGAACACGTTGAGGCTCAACGGCTCGGGGGGAGCGCCGACGTTGACCAGCGTGCCGTCGACGGCCAGCAGGCCGAGGTAGGCGTCGACGTCGATGGCCGCGCTGACCGTGTTCACGATCAGGTCGAACCGGCCGGCGAGCCGCTCGAAGGTGTCGGGGTCGCTGGTGGCGTGGTAGTGGTCGGCTCCGAGCCGCAGGCCGTCCTCCTGCTTCTTCAGGGACTGCGAGAGCACGGTGACCTCGGCCTCCATGGCATGGGCGATCTTCACGGCCATGTGCCCGAGGCCGCCGAGTCCGACGACGGCGACCTTCCTGCCGGGACCGGCCGCCCAGTGGCGCAGCGGCGAGTAGGTGGTGATGCCGGCGCACAGCAGCGGCGCCGCGGCCGCCGGGTCGATGCCCTCGGGCACCGACACGACGAAACCGGCGTCGACGACGACGTGCGTGCTGTAGCCGCCCTGGGTGACGGTGCCGTCCCGGTCCAGGCCGCCGTAGGTGGACACCATCCCGTCCAGGCAGTACTGCTCGTCGCCGTTCCGGCAGTTGACGCACTCACCGCAGGAGTCGACCATGCAGCCCACTCCTACGCGGTCGCCCACCCGGTGCCTGGTGACGGCGGCGCCGGACTCGGTGACGCTGCCGACGATCTCGTGGCCGGGGACCAGCGGATAGGGCTGGGGTCCCCATTCGCCTTTGACGGTATGGATGTCGGAGTGACAGATGCCCGCGTACTCGATCTCGATGAGCACGTCGCCGGGGCCGACGTCACGCCGTTCGATCATCGTGGGCGTGAGCGGCTCGGCGGCGGCCGGCGCGGCGTAGGCATGAACCCGCATGATCTGATCGCTCCTTCGGTGAGGGCCCGCCCGCCAACTGCCCGCTGGGCGGGGCGATGTCGCGAACCCATCGAAAGCGCTGGTCAGAGGAGGAGGAAGGTACTGGTGAAAGGTGTACCGGCAGGGCACCTCTGCGATGCGGACGGTTACCTAGCCTGAAGACGTGGACAGCCGCACCGAGGTCCGTGAGTTCCTGACCTCCCGCCGGGCCAGGATCAGCCCGCAGCAGGCCGGACTGCCCTCCTACGGCGCCCGCCGGGTGCCCGGCCTGCGCCGCGCCGAGGTCGCGCAGCTGGCCGGGATCAGCGTGGAGTACTACTCCCGCCTGGAACGCGGCGACCTGTCCGGCGTGTCCGACAGAGTCCTGGACGCGCTGGCCCGCGCCCTGCGGCTCGACGACGCGGAACGCACGCACCTGGAGGATCTCGCGCGGGCCGCGGGACCCGTCCGGCGTCGCCGTCGCCGCCCCACCCCGCAGCAGGTGCGGCCCACTGTGCAGCGGCTGCTGGACGCCATTACCGAGGCCCCCGCGTTCGTGATGAACGGCCGCGGCGACATGCTGGCCACCAACGCCCTCGGCCGCGCCCTGTACGCCCCCATGATCGACGCGGCTCGCGGCGGCATCCCCAACCACTCCCGGTTCACCTTCCTCGACCCCCGCTCCCACCGGTTCTGGGGCGACTGGGAACGCGCCGCCAACGACATCGTCGCCCTCCTGCACGCCCAGGCCGGCCGCGACCCCTATGACAAGGACCTCGCCGACCTCATCGGCGAGCTGTCCACCCGAAGCGACGACTTCCGCGCCCGGTGGGCCCGCCACGACGTCCGGCAGCACCACATCGGCGCCAGGCCCTTCCGTCATCCCGTCGTCGGCGACCTCCACCTCACCTGCGGGTCCCTCGAACTGACCGCCGACGACCTGACCCTGGTCGCGTACGGCACGGAACCCGGCAGCGACTCCGAGGAAAGACTCCGCCTGCTCGCCGGCTGGGCCGGCACGCTCGGCACCACCCCCCGCCACGACGGCCGCGGCCGGCCCCGGCGCGTCCCTCCGGCGTCACGGGCGGGGCCTCTGGACGCCCGCTGAGCGCGTCTCAGTCCTCGGCGGCGGGTACGGCCATCTCGCCGAGGAGGGACCAGTCGTCCTGGGGGACCGTGACGTTGACGATCCGCGGGGTCTCCGCGAGGTGGGGCGGCAGGGTCCGCCGGGCCGTGCGGAAGTGCTCGGAGCCGACGTGGGCCGCTCCGGCCTCGTCGTCGCGGAACGCCTCGACGAGGACGTACTCGGCCGGATCGTCCAGGCTCCGCGACCAGTCGAACCACAGGCAGCCCGGTTCGGCGCGGGTCGCCTCGGTGAAATCACGCGTGATCTCCGGCCACTGGTCGGCGTACTGCGGCAGCACCCGGAACTTCGCGGTGATGAAAATCATCGGGCGTCTCCTCATGTGATCGCGGCGAGATGTCGTGGGGGACCGCCCTGCGGCCCTACCCCCGTTTGTATCCGTAAGGCGACGGCCAGGGGGAGGCCCGGGACCGGCGCTCCGGCGGTAGATGCCTGCGAGAGGGGGTACCGAGCCCCAAAGACGCCTTCTGAGCGGACCGAGGTCGACATGCGCAGGATCCTGGCGGTTCTCTGCATCGCGGGCGCGGCCGTCACCGCCGCCTGCGGCGACATCAAGCAGGACTACTACACGCAGACGATGCCCCAGAACGAGGGGGCGAACCTGAACCTGCCGGGCCTGCTGCTGCGCAACGCCTTCGTCATCGGCTCCCAGCAGCCCGCCCCGGCGGGAAGCGACATGCCGATGTACATGATGCTGCTCAACGAGAGCGGCCGCACCGACCGTCTGGTCTCGGTGGACACGGGAGGCCTGTTCCGGGAGGCCCGGCTGCCCGCGGGCGGCCTGGAGATCCCCGGCGGCAAGTACGTCGGCGGAACGGCCCTCCCCCAGGTGCTGCTCGCCGGTCTCACCCGGCCGCTGGGCAGCGGCGGCACGATCCCGGTGACGTTCCGGTTCCAGAACGCGGGGCAGGTCCGGGCCGAGGTTCCGGTCCTGCCGCCCGGGGAGTGGCGGAGCACCTACTCCCCCTGGCCGGCCGCGTCACCCAGCCCGCCGCCGGCCGTCTCGCCAAGCCCTTCTCCGTCGACGACGCCCGGCCCGCCGCAGCCGGTCTCGCCGAGTCCGTCACCCACCGGCGGCTGACCCGCCCCGGATCTCGGGGTTCGCGGCGATGATCTCCTCGGCGACCGCGCGCAGGCGGGGCAGGTACGCGCTCACCTCGCGCGCCCGCCGAGGCGGGTCGTCCGGCGACCCGGTGCCGAGATCGGCCGCGAGTTCCGCGAACCCGGCGCGGTGGCCCGTCTCCTCCGGCGCGTCCGCGGCGAGGATCTTCAGGCACCGGGCGTACGTCGCGGCGATCCAGAAGACGGCCTCGCGGTGCAGTCCCGCCGCGACGAGGTCGTGGCCGCCGTCGACGGCCACCGGCCGGGCCACCCGGGTGATGTCGGAGGAGAACGGGAACGGGGTGCGGGCCGCGGCGGCCGCCGCGTCGAACGCTCTCGTCATCGTGGCGAGGTGGGCGTCGACCCGTTCGCGGGACAGGTGCGCGCAGCCCAGCAGGCCGAGCAACTCCTCGTAGACGTCCATCCTGCCGTAGGCGCGCAGGAGGTCGCGGACCGCCGGGTAGCGCAGCCGTACGGTGGGATTGCGCAGGCCCGCCGTGAGGAGCACATGGGTCGTGATCCCGGCGGGGAACAGCCAGGCCGTGACCTGGTCGTGGAAGGGCGCCCGCGCGTCGAGCGCCGCGAGACCGCCGGTGATGCGGCTCTCGGCGTCCGCGCAGCGCAGGCGGACCCAGTGCCGTTCCGCGAAGCCCGCCGCGACGGCGGCCCGCAGCAGGGACAGGCGCCCGGTGGGGTCGGCGATCACGGTGTCGGTGCGGAAGGCCCCGGCCAGGTGACAGGAGGCCAGCACGTCCCGCGCCGAGGCGAGCCGGTCCCAGGACACGTACGTGACCTCGACGAGCACGCCGTCCCATGGGATCTTGCCGAGCTTGGGCGGCGCGACGGGGTCGGAGACCACGACGGCCACGTCCACGTCCGAGGTGGGCGGCAGCACCGCGCCGGGGTCCGCCCAGGCGGTGGAGCCGGTCAGGAAGGCCCCGGCGAAGTTCGGGGCGGCGGCCGCCTCCTCGGCGACCCATCGGGCCGCCGCGGCCCTCGCGTCCCTGACCCGCACCACCTGTGCCGTCATCTCCGGCCCTCCTTCCCGTGATGTCGTGGCCGCGACTAGACCGTCCGAGCCGGGCGGCGGACCGCTTCAGGAGACCTGGAAGCCGGCCGCCCCGCCGGGCAGCCTGGCGGCCTCCGCGGGCGGATCGGCAGGGTGGCTCCGGGCCTGCGGCGCTCCGTTCGCCGCCAGGGGGATCGTGACCTCGATCGTCGTGCCCGTCCCCTGCTCGCTCCTGATGAGGCAGATCCCGCCCAGCTCGGCCGTGCGCTCGCGCATGGAGGTCAGGCCGAGGCCGGTGCGGCGCTCCGGCGGAAAGCCCACGCCGTCGTCGGTGACCAGCAGGCGCAGCGCCGCGGGTTCGCGGCGCAGCTCGGCCAGGACCCGGGTGGCGCGCGCGTGGCGCCGGGCGTTGGTCAGCGCCTCCTGCGCGATCCGGTAGGCGGCCACCTCGACGGCGGCGGGCAGACCGGCCAGGTCTCCCTCGGCTTTCACCACGATCGCCGGGCCGCCGGCCTCGCCGGGCCCGGCGAGCGCCCGCACGGCGCCGGCCAGGCCCAGGTCGTCGAGGGCGGGCGGGCGCAGGCCGTACACGAGCTGCCGGACGTCGTGGGTGACCGTGTCCATGCCGGAGCGCAGCTCGCGCAGCAGCCTGTCCGCCGTCTCCGGGGAGCTGGTCAGGCTGGCGCGGGCCACGCTGACTGCCGCGGCCATCTCGCCGAGCGTCCGGCCTAGGCCGTCGTGCAGGTCGCGGCGCAGCCTCCGCCGCTCCTCCTCCCGGGCGGCCAGGATGCGCTCCCGGGAGCGCTGCAGGTCGGCCGCCAGGCGCACCGCGTGCGCCACGTCGGCCGCGTACGGGACCAGCGTGGCCAGCACCCGTTCGTCGTGCGCGGCGGGGAAACGGCGAGGGGCGGGCGGGCCGACCAGCAGCCGTCCCACCCGCTCGCCGTGCCAGACGAGCGGCACCTCGCGCGGGGACTCGCCGACTTGACCGTCGACCGCGGTGGCCAACTCGGCCCGCTGCCCCGATTCTCCGCCGGTCACCTCCACCGCGACGCCACGCACCGCCAGGCCCTCCCGCAGCACGGCGATCACCGGCTCCAGCGCCTGCGCCGGATCGGCCCGGCGCACCTCCCGCACCAGCCGCTCGGCCAGCACCCGCGGATCGCCCACCGGGCCGTACAGCAGGCGGTCGACGGCATGTTGCAGCGTCCGGCGCAACGGCTGGAAGAACGCGCCCGTGAGCAGGGCGGCGGCGAGCCCGGCCACCTGGTCGTACCCCGACACGACCAGGCTCGACAGCGCGGCCACACCGAAGTAGACCCCGCCGACCACGACGAGCAGCCCGGCGGCGACGAAGGTCCGGCTGACGACGGTGTCGATGCCGTACAGCCGGTAGCGCGTCACCGAGAACACGATCGCCACGGGGACCAGCGCCGCCCAGACGATCGACAGCCAGACCAGCTCGGGCGAGGCCAAGCCCACGAGCGAGAACACCACGTATCCGGCGAACGCGAACAGCGGCCAGCCGATCTGCCGCCTGCCCGCCGGGTCTGCCCGGCGGAAGCGCACCAGCAGTGACAGCGCCGCCAACGCCAGCGACACGCCGATCGCCGTCCAGGCCAGCGTCCCGATCACCGGCATGTACGGCGCCAGGGCCGGGATCTGCAGCGGATTTGGGACGACCGCGGGGAGCGGGTAACCGTCGAGGGGCGGGTCGGGCCGCACGAACTGGCGTGCCGTCTCGGTCCCGACGGACGCCACACCGAGCAGCACCACCACCCGCCAGCGCCGGGAGGGCAGTTTGCCGTCCGGGGAGTACAGCGGCAGCAGCGTCTCCAGCGTGATGCCGCTCACCGCCCAGCCGACCTGGGCCGGAAACCGGAGGACCTCCGCGAGCGCGACGTTCCCGCGCGCCATCGACGCCAGCATCGCCATCTGGCAGACATCGTGGACGGCGGCGGCGAACCCGCCCGCGCACATCAGCCACGCCAGCGTGAGCCTGGGCCGGTGGGCGACGAGGAACGCGCCGACCACGGGGAAGGTCACCCCCGCCGACATCAGCGGCGTGACCATCCCCGGCACCCGCCACTGGGCCGGGAGCCCCGCGAGGATCAGCAGTGCCGCGGCGACGAGCATCGCGGACACCACGGCGACGACAGCGGCCGCCCGGGCTGCCCACGCCATCGCGCCCCCGTTCTCCGGCTCCCGTTACCGCCTGACCTCAGGGTGCCCGCCAAATGGCGTGAACGCCGCGTTTCCCGGCGATTGTGGCAGGGGTGTTACTCCACGCGGGCGGTCAGCCGGGGATTCGGAGTGGGAAGTCCGGTTGGTCGTGTAGGCGCCGCGCGCGGGGGTAGGCGGCGGGAGTCCCCTACTCCCCCTGGAGGCGTCATGGTCACCAGTCCCACGAGGACCACCGCGCGTACGCCCGTCCAGACGGCCGCAACAGCGCCGCCAACTTCGTCCCGGTCAACAACGCCGACAACTGGCCGCACCTGTTCCTGGGCCTCGGGATGATCACCCTCGGTTTCCTGCTGTCCCGCAGGACGGCCGCCGACAGGGTGTGAGCCAGGCGCCGCCTGCCCGTGATCGACGGCCAGAAGCTGGTGGGGATCGTCGCGCTGGCCGACGTGGCGCGGGCCCTGCCCGACCGCCCGGTGGGCGACCTCGTGGACGCGATCAGCACCGACTGACCGCCGACGCCTACCGGCGTGTCGTTTCCGAGCCCCGGCCCTCGCGGCCGGGGTTCGCGCGTTCGGGGCTCATCTCGCGGCCGTGCCGTGGCCGGTCCCGTCGTGAGCGCCTCTCATCCCGCGTCGCCGTGCCCGGCCGACTGGCCGAGCGTCCTGCTGCGGGCCAGTTCGGAGAGCTGCATCGTGTCCACTCCGTCGCAGACCAGCTCGGTGGAGGCGATCATGGCACGCAGCGCGGGTGCGTCCTTCCCCGGCACGGCCACGGCCGCGGTCTGCAGGTACGTCCACTCACGCAGCGCGTCCACCGACGCGGCGGGCAGCCGCGTCGAGTACTCGACGACCACCGCGTCGTCCTTGACGAGCAGGTGGTCGAGGCTCGCCCCGGTGGGGATGTCCGGGTCGGACGGGCTGTAGAAGGACTGCGCGGGGTGCGTCCAGGAGGCGGCCTCGCCGGGCGGCGTGCGCGGCCGCAGGTCGCAGGTCACCGGGGACCCCGGGGCCGCGGGGGAAGCCGCCGCGTCGGACGACGGGGCGGCAGAGGCGGCGGACGTGTCCCCGCCGCAGCCGGCGCAGAACGCGAGCGACGCCACGGCGAGTGCGACCCGGGTGAGGGTCTGGCGCATCGGTGCACTCCTGGTGTCGGCGAGAGGGGTCCGGCCGCCCCGGCGCGGTGCGCGCCGGGGCGGCCGGGGCGGGGTCAGCGCCCGTTGACCTTCAGCGGAGCCGGACGGGAGACGATCTCGCCGCTCGGGTCGGTCACACGGACCCGGTACTCGGAGCCGGACAGCTCCGGGGTCGCCGTGACGACGATCGCGAACGACGTCTCGCCGGCCACGTCGGTCCACTCGGGCGAGCCCGGCGACTTCACCTGCCACTGGTAGGCGACGTTGCGGCCCTCGGCGGTGGCGGAGATGACCACGTCCTCACCGGCCCGCGCGGGCTTCGCCTTGGGCTGGGACGTGAACCGCAGGTGGAGGCTCTTGTCGTCGAGCACCTTCATCCAGTCGACGAGCTCGTGGGCCCGGTCCCGGATCGTGCTCTGGGCGCGTCCGCCCAGATGACCGGAGTCGGCCGCCTGGCGGAACGCCTTCGCCTGCGCGTGCGCCTCGGCGTAGTTCTTCACCCGGTAGGCGTCGTACGACGCGGTGAGCGCCTGGTTCAGGCGGTCGGCCAGGTCGGCGCCGACCGACCCGTCCGCGACACCGGCGGCGACGAGGGTCCGCAGCTCCTCGTGGCTGACGCAGTTCGCCTTGGTCTGACCGGCGGCCCACTTGACACCCTCGAGGATGTTCTTCTGGAACAACGGGTCGAGCGAGTTCGCCCAGTTGTGCAGCAGCGCCTGGGTGAACGAGCGCCCGCCGTCGTAGTTCTGGCACCACGAGATCGGGTGGTCGGCGCCCTCGACGCGGCCCGCGCCGGCGCCGATGCTGCCGACGTACGTGGCCTCGTTCAGCGTCTGCAGGACGTGGACCTTGTCACGCGGCAGGAAGGTCCAGTTGTAGAGCTCGTCGACGATCTTCAGCTTCTCGGGGAACTGGCGCGTGGCCGGGTTGGTGCGGTCCTCGGTCACCAGTTCGGCGATGTTGCAGGCTCCACAGGTGCTCTGGATGCCGCTGCCGTTGGAGCCGTGGTTGTCGAACTCGCCGCCGGCGAGGCCCTTGTACCAGTCCCACCGGTGCATGGAGTCGGTGGCGCCGTGCAGGGCGACGAAGCCGCCGCCGTTGTTGATGTACTGCTTGAGAACGGCCTGCTCGTCCACCGTGACGCTGGGGTCGGCCTCGGTGGGCCGGGCCGTGGAGAACGTGTCGTTACCGACGCTGGAGACGCCGATGATCACGTCGTACTGCGACAGGCGCTCGATGCTCTCGAAGGGGTTCGGGACCGAGACGTCGGGGCTGAGGTAGTCGTACACGTCGACGTCGAAGTTGTTGGCCCGGCCCATGTCCTGGATCACGGCCATCGTGAGCGGGATGTGCTCGTGCCGGAAGGCGCCGGGCTTGTTGCCGAAGGCGAGCACCTTGAACTTCGGCTTCTTGTTGCGCACGGACTCGCCGGGGACCCGGAACGGGGCGCGCTCGGTGCCACGCGCCGCGCTGACGGTGACGCCGGTGACCACCTCGGGGTGCTGCACCCCCTGGAGCTTCTCGACCAGGTGGGCGGCGTCCTTCACGAGGGAGTCGCGCATGTGGCCCTCGGGCACGACCTGGGCGGCCAGCGCGCCGAAGCGCGTCAGCGCGGACACGGCGGCGTCGCCACCGGCGTCGGCCTCGGTGAGCAGCGCCAGAAGCCGGTCGCCGTTGGAGGCCGAGACCTTGCCCGCGGTGACGTAGCGCTGGACCAGGGCGCGGACGTCCGCGACCGAGGTGGTGATCTCGAAGGTCAGGGTGTAGGTGGCTCCGTTGCCCGCGGCGTCGCCGAGCGTGACCGCCCACGTGTGCGCGCCGACGGACAGGGTGGCGGGGTCGAGCGGCACCGGATAGGTCCACTTGCCGTCGATCCACATGTCGCGCACGGCGACGCCGCCCGAGCCGGGGGACGGGTCGGTCCGGGTCGGCGTGATGGAGGAGGCCGCCGCGCTGTGCGGCACCTTGCCGTTCGCGATGCCCGGCCATGCCGCGACCGGCGGCTTGGTGTCGATCCGCACGCTGATCGTCCTGGCGGCCGAGACGTTGCCCGCGGCGTCGACCGCGCTGTAGCGGACGGTGCTGTTGCGGTCGCCCGTGATGACGTAGGTGGCCGTGCCCCGGGTGCCGTTCCGCACGGCCGGCACCTCGACGACCGGCTCGGATCCCACCGTGACCTGGAACGAGGCGACGGCTTCGTCGTCCGTGGCGGACAGGTTCAACGTCACGTCTCCGTTGGTGAACCAGCCCCCCGCCCCGGTCGTGGTCGACGGGGTGTAGGCGGTGTTCGTCGCGCCGTTGTAGCTCGGCTCGGCTACCGGCGAGAGCGTGGCCACGTCGAGGACGGGCGCGGCCCCCGTCTCGGCGGCGGCCGGGCCGGTGGAGCCGAGCACCAAGGCCGGCACCGCGAGCACGGCGGAAGCAAGGGCCGATCGCGACCGCAGCCCGGTACGTGTGCGTGAGGATCGCATGTCACTCCTCTTGTCGGGACGGAAAGCGCATCGCGCCTCGGACGCCGACCCCACGAGCGCCGGCAGGTGAGGTGATGATCCAGGGGATAACGCGTTGACTTCCGGAAGTGTGAAGTGCGCCACGCAACTTTGTCAATGACACGAGCTACTTTCGCTAGCTACAAACAAAAGTTGCTGGCCAAAGTGAAATAGTCGGCCCCGTCTAGTCAGCGAGTCGCTCGTGCGGTGGAGAAGTGCCCGTCCCGGCGAGGAGCGGAGCCAGTGAGCCGCGCGGACGGCAGGGACGTCCCGTTTGAGCACAGCCGTGAGGGTATGGCGGGCTTGTGGCGCGCCGCCCACCGGGGAACCGGGGGCAGCGCCGCGACGACGAGGCCCGCGGCGCACGTCCTCGACCCGCGGGCCCGAACCGAGGCGCGGGAGGGGTGGCGATGACCGACGACACCATCACGGGAAAGCCGCAGCGCTACGCGTTCGACTTCGATCCCCGATTCGCCCCGCTGCTGTCGGTCCTGGGCATCCGGCCGGACACCGCCGGTGTGCTGGTCGGCCCCGGCACCCTGCGGGTCCGGTTCGGGCCATGGGTGACGGAGACCCCGCTGGCGAACGTCTCCGGCGTGGAGACGACCGGCCCCTACTCCCCGTGGCGGGCGATCGGGGTCCACGTGTCGCTCGCCGACCGGGGACTGACGTTCGCCACCAACACCCGCAGAGGCCTGTGCGTGCGCTTCCGCGAGCCGATCCGGGGCGGCGAGCCGTTCGGGCTGCTGCGTCACTCCGGGCTGACCGTGACGGTCGCCGACCCCGCGGCGCTCGCCGAGAAGCTCTCCCGGCGTCTGTAGGGAACCTTGTGAAGGGAGAACCTTGATCAGAAAACTCGTACGCGGCGCCGCCGCCGGCGCCCTGTCCACCGTCGCGATGAGCGCGGTGATGCTCGCCGGGCAGAAGACCGGGCTGATGCCGGGCCAGCCTCCCAAGCACATCGTCAGAGCGACCCTGCCGGGCCGCAAGCACCGGCCGAAGCCCGGGGAGAAGGTCCTCGGCGCCGCCGCGCACCTGGGCTTCGGCGCCGCCAGCGGCGCGGCGTTCTCGCTGCTCACCCGCGGGCGCGGAGCCGGCGTCCCCTCCGGCGTCGGCTACGCCCTGCTGATCTGGCTCGGCTCCTACCAGGGCTGGGTCCCCGCCCTGAACATCCTGCCGCCCGCCTCGCGTGACCCCGCACGCGGCCGCCCGGTCGTCATGGCCGCGGCGCACGTGGTGTACGGCGCGACGCTGGCGCTCGCGGTCCGCGCCATGCGCGGAAAGCACACACGACACGACGTGAAGGAGAACGGATGACGACGAAGGAACGGCCGCTGGCGCTCGTGACGGGCTGACGAGTTCGTCGTCCTCCGCCGTGACGACCACGTCGAAGCCGTGCTGCGCGAGCTGCCTGGCGAGCTCCTATCCGATGCCGCTCGACGCGTATGGCCGAACCCGGCAAGGCGTCCGGGAAGGACGGGTAGCGGCGTTTCACCTCCTCCCGGTCGGCGGGATCCGCCGCGGCGGAGAACGGCGCGGCGGAGAATTCTTCCGGGGCCGTGTCGATCCGCGGCCCGCTCGTTCGACGTGTGGGTGCGAGGGCCGAGAGGCGGCCCGGCCGGAGGAGAACACGATGCCGAAGTACATGCTGATCATGCGGGGCACCGACGAGTCGAATGCTGCCCTGATGGCCGACATCGACGAGATGATGGCCGCCACCCACCGGTTCATCGAGGAGACGGTCAAGGCCGGCGTCCTCCTCGCGGCGGAGGGTCTGGACCATCCGGACCAGGGCGTCGTGGTGGACTTCAGCGGTGAGGCCCCGGTGGTCACGGACGGTCCGTACGGCGAGACCAGGGAACTGTTCGGGGGCTACTTCCTGCTCGACGTCGCCTCGAAGCAGGAGGCGGTCGAGTGGGCCAGGCGGGTCCCGGCGGCCCCCGGATCCAAGATCGAGGTCCGGCGGGTGGCCGGAGACGACGAGACGCCGCAGGGCGGGACGGAGTCCCTCGATGAGCGGGCCGGGCGCGAGAGCGTCGGCCAGGTCTGATGGGCACGGCCGACGTCGAGGCCGTCTGGCGGATCGAGTCGGCGCGGATCGTCGCCGCGCTGACCCGGTTCACCGGAGACTTCGGGCTGGCCGAGGACGCGGCCCAGGAGGCGGTGGCCGAGGCGCTGGTGTCGTGGCCGCTCGCCCCTCCGGCCAATCCGGCCGGCTGGCTGATGGCCACGGCCCGGCGGCGGGCGATCGACGCGATCCGCCGCCGGGCCGCCCTCCGGGATCGGCACGCCCTGCTGGCCGCCGACCTGGCGACCGACTCGGCGACCGACTCGGCAGAAGTCGATCCCGACAGGATCGATGACGATGTCCTGGCGTTGATGTTCATCAGCTGCCACCCGGTGCTCTCCCCCGAGGCCCGGGTGGCGCTGACCCTGCGCGTGGTCGGCGGCCTGTCCAGCGAGGAGATCGCCCGCGCGTTCCTCATACCCGTGGCGACCGTGCGGGCCCGCATCACCCGGGGCAAGAAGACGATCGCGGCGGCCGGGGTGCCGTTCGAACTCCCTTCGGCCGCCGAGCGCCGGGAGCGGCTGGGCGGCGTGCTCAGCGTCATCTACGTGATCTTCACCGAGGGGTCTACGGCCACGTCGGGCGACCGGCTGCTGCGCCCCGAGGTCGCGTACGAGGCGATCCGGCTGGCCCGCACGCTGGCCGCGCTGCAGCCGGACGAGCCGGAGGCGCACGGCCTGCTGGCGTTGTGCGAGCTGACCGCCGCGCGTTTCCCCGCGAGGACCGGCCCGGACGGTTCGCCGATCCTGCTGGAGGACCAGGACCGGCGGCGGTGGGACTTCTCGGCGATCCGCCGCGGGCTGGCCGCGCTGACCAGGGCATCGGCTCACGGCCTCGGCCCCTACGGCCTGCAGGCCGCGATCGCCGCCACCCACGCCTGCGCGCCCTCGGTCGAGGAGACCGACTGGGACCGGATCGTGGTGCTCTACGAGGCGCTCGGCCGGATCGCGCCCTCGCCGGTGGTCGAGCTCAACCGGGCCGTCGCCGTCGCCATGGCCTCGGGCCCTGCGCAGGCCCTGGCCATCGTGGACGAGCTGATCGCCACGGACCGGCTCCCCGGTTCGCACCTGGTTCCGGCCGTACGCGGTGAGCTGCTGGCCCGGCTCGGACGACGGCCTGAGGCGCGCGCCGAGCTTGAGCTGGCGGCCCGGCTGTGCGCAAACCAGCGGGAACGCTCTGTGCTGCTGCGCAAGGCGGCCGCGCTGTGCTGACCTGCGCGGCCGCGCTGTGCTGACCTGCGCGCCCGCGCTGTGCTGACCTCCGCTAGTGCTCTGGCCGGCCTGCGCGCCGACCTGCGCGGCGGCGATTTCCGGCATCCTCAGCCTGCGACGTCCTTGAAGGCGACGACCCTGCCGACGCGCAGCCGCACAAGGAGCTCTCCCGGGACGCCGTTGCGCCTGCCGTACTCCTCGGCCCTGTGCTCCCCCATGTAGCGGCCACCGAGCACCGTCGCCCAGCGGCGCAGCTCCGCCGGGTCGTCCGACAGGGCCGCCTCCCCCTCGACCATCACGTACGAGTACGGCGGCCGCTGGTCGTCGACGCACAGGGTCGCGCGCGGGTCACGCCGCAGTTCGCGGCCCTTCACACTGTTCTCGTCCGTGGTGAAGACCACGTCGTCCCCGTCCACGGTGAACCAGATCGGGGTCACGTGCGGCCGTCCGTCCGCCCTGGTTATGGCGAGTTTGCCGGTCTTGGTGCCGCTCGTCGCGAACTCCCGCCACTCCGCCTCGGTCATCCTCTCCATGCACTCGAACCTAGCCGCCCCTCCCCCAAGGGACGGCCGTCTTACGCCCTACGCATCCCGGCAGTCGCTTTTCCGTAGATGTACGGATACCGCTACGGATGTTCGCGTCCTGATCGTGGTTCTAACGTCGCCCACGGGCCGGTTTCCCCCCGGCCGGACCGGCGAAGCGAGGAACCCGTGACGTAGAACTGTCCTCTTTCCCCCAGCCGTCCTCCGCCATGGGAGAGACGCGTCCGCTCGTGCCCGCCACAGCGGAAAGCACCTCCATTTCTCTCATCACCCCCCAACTCCCACCGTGTCCGCCGCCCGGGGTCCCAGGCTCCGGTGGCCGGCCGCCGCGCCCGCCCACAAGGCGGGACGCCCCGTGGGAGGCAGAGAAAGGAAGACGCCCATGAGGCGCACAGCACTGCTCGCGGCGTCCGCCGCGCTGGCCGTGACCGGCGTGGTGGTCTCCCCCACCGCCGCCGCGGCGAAACCCCCGCCGGGCAGCGAGGCCGCGGTGAGGTCCCTCGCCGACGACCCGGCGCAGCGGGCGGCGGCCTCCGCCGACCAGGCCGTCGCGAGCGGCCTGGACGACCTGCGCGTGTCCCCCAACGAGAGCTACCGGCGCACCGGCGTGACGGGCACCGGCGGCATGTACTACGTCACCTACGAGCGGGCGTACAAGGGTCTGCCCATGATGGGCGGCGACGCGGTCGTGGTCACCGACACGAACGGGCGCGTGCGCGACACCGAGGCCGCGTCGGGCGCGCTCCCCCTGGGCCTGCCGACCTCGCCGACGGTCACCGCCGAGGCCGCCACCGCGACGGCGTCGACCGTGCTGTCCCGGGTCGACGAGACCGCGGCCCCCCGCCTGGTCATCCTGGCCTGGGGGCAGAAGCCGCGCCTGACGTGGGAGGCCGTCGTCTCCGGCATCGCCGGCGGCAAGCCCAGCATCCAGCACGTGTTCGTCGACGCGACGACCGGTGAGATAGCCGACTCCTACGACCAGGTGAAGGCCGGCACCGGCAACGGCTACTACTACGGCACGGTCACCATCAACACGAGCGGCTCCGGCACCTCCTACTCGATGACCGACTCCACCCGCAGCGGCATCAGGTGCGGCGGGCAGAACGGCTCGGCCTACACCGGCACCGACGACTCGTGGGGCAACGGCGGCGGCACCAACCTGGAGACCGCCTGCGTCGACGCCCTGTACGGCGTGCAGCGCGAGTGGGACATGCTGCGCGACTGGCTCGGCCGCAACGGCATCAACGGCAGCGGCGGCGGCTTCCCCACCCGGGTGGGCCTCAACGACGTCAACGCGTACTGGAACGGCAGCTACACCAACTTCGGCCACTCGCAGGACAACGCCCGCCAGGCCACGCCGATGGACGTGGTGGCGCACGAGTTCGGCCACGCCATCTTCCAGACCACTCCGGGCGGCGCCGGCTCGGGCAACGAGAACGGCGGCATCAACGAGGCCACGGGCGACATCTTCGGCGCGCTCACCGAGGCGTACGCCAACAACCCCAACGACCCGCCGGACTACCAGGTGGGCGAGGAGGTCAACCTGGTCGGCGGCGGGCCCATCCGCTACATGTACAACCCGTCCCTGGCCGGGGACCCCAATTGCTACTCCAGCTCGATCCCGAGCACCGAGGTGCACGCCGCGGCCGGCCCGCTGAACCACTGGTTCTACCTGCTCGCCGAGGGCTCGGCGCCGGGCGGCGGCAAGCCGAGCAGCCCGATCTGCTCGGGTGGTCCCTCCTCCGTGAGCGGCATCGGCATCCAGAAGGCCGGCAAGATCTACATGGGCGCGCTGATGCGCAAGACCTCGTCGTGGAAGTACGTCAACATCAGGACCGCGTCGCTGGCGGCGGCCGTCGAGCTGTACGGCGCGAGCAGCGCCGAGTGCGCGGCCACCAAGGCGGCGTGGAACGGGGTCGGCGTGCCCGCGCAGTCGGGCGAGGCGAGCTGCGGCTCCTCGAGCAGCGACTTCTCGCTGTCGCTCAGCCCCACCTCGGGCACGGTGACACCGGGCGGTTCGGCCACCACCACCGTCGCGACGGCCACGACCTCGGGTAGCGCGCAGACGGTGAGCCTCAGCGCCTCCGGGCTTCCCTCCGGCGCCACCGCGAGCTTCAGCCCGTCGTCGGTGACCTCGGGCGGCTCCTCCACCCTGACCATCTCCACCAGCGGGTCGACACCCGCGGGCACCTACACCGTCACCGTCACCGGCAGCGGATCGTCGGGCGGCCACACCGCGGCGTACACGCTGACCGTGTCGGGCACCTCGGGCACGCGCACGTTCACCAACGGCACCGACTACACGATCAACGACCTGAGCACGATCAACAGCCCGATCACCTCGACCGCCACGGGCACCGCGGTCTCCCCTGTGCAGCTGAGCATCACGATCTCGCACACCTGCGCCGGTGACCTGCGGATCAGGCTCAGGGGCCCGAACGGCACCTACTACACGGTCAAGTCCGCCGGCGGAAGCTGCGGCGCCTTCGGCACCAGGACCTACTCCGTCCCCGTCACCCAGACGGCGGCGGGCACCTGGACCCTGGAGGTCCGTGACCAGTACACCCTCGACACCGGCTACCTCGACTCGTGGACCATCACGGTCTGAGCGACGGCGGCGCTGATCCCCGGGGCCACGCGGTCCCGGGGATCTCCCGTGCCCGGAGCCGGTCAGGAGGGCGGCGCGATCTGCGTCCGCGACCGCACGCCGAGCTTGCGCAGCACGGTGGCGACATGGGTCTCGACGGTGCGCGTGGAAAGGAAGAGCACTGCGGCGATCTCCCGGTTGGTCCGGCCGAGCGCCACGAGCCTGGCCACCTCCCGCTCCCGCTGCGACAGCGCGCCGGCGCCCCGCCGCCCGCCGTGCGTCAGCGGGACGTCCACCCCGATGTCGCGCAGCGCCCGCCGGCACCGGGCGGCGTCATGGGTGGCGCCGAGCCTGCCGTACCACTGGGCGGCCTCCCGCAGGCCCGCCGCCGCGGCCGCGTCCCCGAGCGCGAGCCCGGCCCGCGCCTCACCCTCGGCCGCCCGCGCCGCCGCGTACGGCTGGGGCAGCGCGGCGTACGCCTCGCGGGCCCGGGCGAAGCAGGCGACGGCGTCGGCGTGCCGCAGGTCGGCGGTGGCGAGCACGCCCCGGGCCGCGTCGAGCGCGGCGTGCGCCGCCGGGGCCACCCGGCCCTCGATCCCCGCGGCGTACTCGTCCGCGAGCTCGGCCGCCGCGGCGCCGCGGCCGGCCCGGGTGAACGCGGCGACGGCGGACGGGACCAGGCTCGCCCCCCACACCCACACCCCCTTGCGGCGCAGCCGGGCGACCGCCCGCGCGGCCTCCGCCGCCGCCTCGTCCACGGCGCCGCGGGCCAGGTGCAGGTCGACGAGCCCTCCGGCGGCGGCCGTCACGACCGGGACGTTGCGGGCGTCCGGGGCGTCCAGCCCCGCGCGGTTGAGCTGCCTCACCGCCTCCTCCCACTCGCCCCTCGCCAGGGCGAGCGATCCGAGCACCAGCCAGAGGTCCACCGCGATCAGCGGCGTCTCCGTGGCGGACTCCCCCAGGAACGCCGCCCGGTCGCGGAGCCCGTCCCAGCGTCCCGTCAGCCACTCCCTGCGGATCACGGAGGCGTCGAGGAGGAAGGCGGGATACTGCGCGCCGGTCTCCAGGGCGAGCCGCCGGCCCTCCCTGGCGAACCGCTCGGCCTCCGCGTAGAGCCCCACGGTGGTCGCCGAGTCATGCAGGTTGCAGTACGCCCTGGCGACCTCACGCCGCACCCCCGGACGCGGGTCGGCGACCGGAAGCCGGGCGGCGACCTCGAACGCGCCGGGAGAACCCGTCGTCATCTCGAAGGAGGCCCGGTTGGCCAGGACGGCGGCCGACAGCTCCGGGTTGTCCGCGGTGGCGACGAGCGCCTCGGCGCGGGCCATCCACTCCGCGTGCTCGGCCAGCGGCTCCGTGCCCCATTCGGGCATCGCCATGCTGGCCCAGCCCCGGGCGGCCAGCGTCGGCCGGTCGCTCAGCTCGGCCAGGGCGGCCAGGATCTCCGGACGGCCCGCGGCGGCGTCGCCCGCCTGGTTGGACAGCACGACGCCCAGGTTGAGCCGCACCTCGCCGCGCACGTCCCTGGACAGGAAGTCGCCCCGCAGCACCTGGCGCAGCAGCCGCACCACCCGCTGGTGCGACAGGCCCGTCGCCGCGAGGCGGCTCAGCATCAGCACGAGCGGGCCGCGGCCGGCCGCGGGGAGATCGGGATCGTCGAGCATGCCCTCGATCACCTCGACGGCCAGGGCGGTGTCGCCGAGCGCGACGGCCTGCCGGGCGGCGGCGGTCCCGTGGCGCACCCAGGCGCCGATGTCGCCCGCGCGCCGGGCGTGGAAGGCCAGCTGCACCAGCGGCGGCGCGTCCGTCTCCGCGAGCGCGGCCATCGCCCTGACGTGCGCCGACCGGCGTTCCGGGCCGGGGACCGCGTCGTAGACGGCCTGCTGGGCCAGTGCGTGGCGGAAGCCGTACCTTCCTCCTGGATGCTCGTGCAGGACCCCGGCGCGCAGCGCCTCGGCCAGCCCTGCGGAGCTCCCGGCGACCGCGGTGATCGTCTGCTCGCCCGCGGGGAGCCGCAGCACCGCCGCGGCCCGGACCGCGCCCGCCGCCTCCTGGGACAGCCCCGCCATCCGCTCGGCCGTGGCCTCACGCAGCAGCAGCGGGACGCCGGCGCGGTCGACGGCACGGTCGAGCGAGTCCGGGTCGTCGGTGCCCGGCAGGCCGGGGGGCAGCGACCGTACCAGCTCCTCCACGACGAAGGGGATGCCCGCCGTGCGCTCGTGCAGCCGCGTGACGAACCCGGGAGCGAGGTCGGCCCGCTCAAGCAGCGCCCCGGCGAGGCTGGCCACGTCCGGCACGTCCAGCGGCGCGAGCCGCACCAGCACGTTGGCCGTGTCCGGCTGGTGCCGGTAGGCCCGGCCGAGCGGCGGAGCCGCCGTGCCGTCCCGCCGGCAGGTCGCGACCACCGCCAGCCCCTGGGGCGGCTGACCGGCGAGGAAACGCAGCAGGTCGAGCGTGCCGTCGTCGGCCCAGTGCAGGTCCTCCACGACCAGCACGGCCGGTCCCACGGCGGCCAGCAGCGCGCGTATGGCGCGGAACTCCCGGTGGCGCTCGGCCCGGGGATCGTCCAGCGGCGGGGGCGACGGCGGCAGCGCGTCGGCGAGTTCGGGCAGGTGGCCGCGCAACGCACCGGTGACCGGGTTGAGCCGGTGCACCGCGGGGAGCCGTCCCCTGATGTCCCGCAGCGCCTCGATGACCGGCCCGTACGGGAACGGCTCGCGGATCTGGTGGCAGTAGCCGAGCAGGACGGCCCGGTGGCCGGACGGCAGCCGGTCGAGCGCGGCACGGACGAGCCGGGTCTTGCCGATGCCCGCCTCGCCTTCCACCAGCACGACCGCGGGCGGCCGGGTCACCGCGTCGATGAGGGTCCGCAGCTCGGTGACGCGGCCGACCAGCGGGGGCGAGGGCACGATGCTCATCCACGGCTCCAACCTGAGGAATTGCTGGGCCCCCGGGTCAGTTATCCCCGCCCCCTGACCCGCGGTCAACCCTCCGGCGTAACGGCCGTGTTGCGGAAGCGGACAGACGTCACGGGCGCCGCTCGCGGCGGCAGCACAGCGGGTCTCGCGGCGGGTCTCGCGGTGGTCTCGTGCGCACCCGGACGGTCAGCGGGCCGGCCGCTCCTCCGCGCGGCGGGACCGGTCGGCGGCGTCGAGGGCGGCGGCCTCCTCAGGAGTGGGCGCCGTGCCGCCGAGGTGGCGGGGCTGCCACCACACGCCCCGCGGCTGGTCGGGATAGGTCCGCTGGGCCTCGTCGAGCAGGTCCGTCATCCGCCGCCGCAGGTCGTCGGTGACCGCGGCGATGTCGTCGCCCGGCGTCGGCCGCATGGGCTCGCCGACCAGGATCGTGATCGGGACGTGCCGCTGGAGCAGCCTGCGCGGACGGCCCTTGGTCCACAGCCGCTGGCCGCCCCACAGGGCGACCGGGATCACGGGCACCCCCGCCTCGACCGCCATCCGGATCGGGCCGTTCTTGATCTCCTTGATCGTGAACGACCTGCTGATCGTCGCCTCGGCGAAGTTGCCGACGATCTCGCCGTCCTTGAGTGCGCGTACGGCGGCGTCGTAGGCCCCCGCGCCCGCCGACCGGTCCACCGGGATGTGGTGCATGCCGCGCATCAGCGGGCCCGACACCGGGTGGTCGAAGACCTCTTTCTTCGCCATGAATCGGACCAGACGCCCGGCGGGGTGGGCGGCGAAGCCGGCGAAGATGAAGTCGAGGTAGCTGACGTGGTTGCTCACCAACACCGCGCCGCCCTCGCGGGGGATCCGCTCCGTGCCCTCCAGGTGGAACCGCAGGTCGAGCAGTTTGAAGGCGGTCAGCGCGGTCCTCAGGACCGGCGGATACACGATCTCAGCCATGCTGAAAACCGTAACCTACTCATCCGTAACATACAGGGGCCGAAGGTCCTCTTCCCTCCCCGCGCCGAGACGTCAGTGGCCGCGGAAAGCCTCCTCGAGCCACCACGACGGGCGGTCGGCGGTGACCTTCGCGTGGACGAGCAGCGGCCTGTCGCGCGGCCCCTTCAGCCACGCGGCGACCCCGGACAGGTCCTCCTCCCCCTGCACGGTCACCGCCTCGAAGCCGAAGCCACGGGCGATCGCCGCGATGTCGGCGGGCGGGAAGGTGACCGTGCCGAGCGGGAACCCGCCGGGGCCGAAATGGTGGACCTCCGCGCCGTACCCGTCGTCGTCGTAGACCACGACCACCATCGGCAGGCCGAGCCGCACGACCGTCTCCAGTTCGGCGGCGCCCATCAGGGCCCCGCCGTCGCCGAGCGCGGCGACCGTCAGCCGGTCGGGCCGGGCGACGGCCGCGCCGATCGCGGTGGCCAGGCCGAGCCCGATCGACTGGAACGCCTGGGTGAAGCAGAACGCGCCGCCGTCGGGGACCGTGAGGAACATCGACGGATATCCCATGAAGTTCCCCGAGTCCACGGCCACCTGCCGCTCCCGCGGCAGCAGGTCGTCGAGCCCGATGGTCAGCGTGCGGGGGTCGATGCGGCCACCGCCGCTCAGGTCCTCGTACGGCACGTCGCGCCAGCGCCCCTCGCGGGCGATGCGCCCGGCGATCCGCGGGGTGCGGTACCCGCGCGGGCCCGCCTCGCCGCCGCCCGCCGGCTCCCCTATCAGGGCGGCGACCGCCCGCGCGGTCTCGCGTACGTCGCCGACCACGCCGAGGTCGATCTCGCGGTGCACACCGAGCGCGTCGGAGTCGAGGTCCACCTGGACCACCTTGGTCTCCGGCCCGATCAGCGCGCCGTGCCGGGTGGTCCACATCGTGAACGAGCAGCCCCAGCCGACGACGAGGTCGGCGCCGCGGATCAGCTCGGCGGCGAGCGGGGTGGCGAACCCGCCGCTTATGTCGAGGTCCCATGGGCTGCCGTGGAAGTGGCCCTTCGCCACGGCCGAGGTGGCGAACAACGCCCCCGCCCGCTCGCCGAGCGCCTCCAGCTCCCGCCGCGCGCCCCTGGCTCCCCTGCCCGCCACGAAGACCGGGCGCTCCGCCTCCGCCAGCATCCGCGCGAACCGCGTCAGCGCGTCGGACGGCTCCGCCGGGAGCCCCTCCTCCTCCTCGCCGCGATCGGCGGGGAACGTCAGCCCCCACGCGGGCGGCACGCGGCTCGCGACGTCACGGTGCCCGCGTCCGGCCAGCAGTTCGCGCACGGCCTCGGCGGCCTCCTCGGGCAGCGTCTCCGCCTGCACGTCCAGGGGCAGGTTGAGCACCACGGTCCGGCGTCCGAGCAGCGCGGCGAGGAAGGCCATCACCGTGTCGTCCACGGCCGTCTCCGCCGACCCGACCCTGGCGCAGTGCGCGCCCACGGCCTCGGCGAGCGCGGCCTGGTCGACCCGGAAGTTGGAGGTGGGCGAGGTCACCTCCGGCGCGAGCACGAGCAGCGGGGTGCGGCTCTTGGCCGCCTCGGTCACCCCGGTCAGCGCGTTGGTGAGGCCGGGCCCCTGGTGGACGGTGAGCACGGCGACCGTGCCGCTCATCCGGGCGTAGGCGTCCGCCATCGTCGCGGCCCCGCCCTCGTGCCGCGCCGCGACGTACCGCACGCCGTGCTCGGCGAGCGCGTTGGTCACGTGGAAGTTGCCGCTGCCGACGACGCCGAAGGCCGCCCGCACGCCGAGGGCGGCGAGGGCCGCGCCCACGGCCTCGGCGACGTTCACCGCTCCACCAGCGCCAGCACGCGGACCGGGCTGCCCGAGCCGCCGACGATCGGCAGCGGCCCCGCGACGACCACGGCTCCCGTCACCGGCAGCCGGTCGAGGTTGCGCAACTGGGTCAGGCCGTACTTTCCCGCGCCGAGCAGGTACGAGTGGCACGGGAACGCGGGGTCGAAGGAGTGGGCGGCACCCGCGTCGGTGCCCACGGTCTCCACGCCGATGCCCGCGATCGGCGTCTCCTCGGCCAGGTAGCGGGCGCAGGCGGGCGACATGCCGGGCGTGTGCGGACCGGTCTCGTCGGCGTTGAGGAACTCCGCCTGGTCGTGGGCGCGCGCGTCCCAGCCGGTGCGGTAGAGCAGCCAGCCTCCGTCGGGCAGCGGCCCGTGCTCGGCCTCCCACGCCTTCACGTGGTCGATCTCCAGCAGGAAGTCGGGGTTCTCGGCCGACTGCGCGCTGAAGTCGAGCACCACGGCGGGGGCGATGAGCTTGGCGGGGGGCACCTGCGACACGTCCTCGCCGTCGCGCCCGGTCACCCAGTGGTTGGGGGCGTCGAAGTGCGTGCCGGTGTGCTCGCCCGTGGTGAAGTTGTTCCAGTACCAGCCCGGGCCCCGGTCGTCGTACCGGCTGATCTCCTGCAGCGAGAACGGCACCGTCTGCCCGAACTGCTCCGGCAGCGACAGGATCGGCGTCTTGTCGCTCAGCGGCGCGGTGAGGTCCAGCACCTCGATCCCCCCGCTCCGGATGCCGTCCACCAAATCCCGCAACACCGACACAGCGCCTCCAACAGTCAGGACATCCCTGCGATACTCCTACACCCTCCCCCCGGAACGCCATACGGGGAGCCCCGATGCGCTCGCGTACGGATCGCCGTGACGACGCCGCCCCGGGAGGCCGTGAGCCGCACCCTTGCGGCTTCGCGAGGAACGGGCAAGCTGGAGAGCACGACAACGGCAGTAGGGACGCATCGTGAAGAAGCTCATCAACGACGCCGACTCCATCGTCACCGACGCGCTGCGCGGCATCGCCGCGGCGCACCCCTCGCTCCGTGTGGACCTCGCCGGCAGGGTCGTCTTCCGCGCGGACGCCCCCACCCCGGGCAAGGTCGGCCTGGTCTCCGGCGGCGGATCGGGCCACGAACCGCTGCACGCCGGGTTCGTCGGGTACGGCATGCTCGACGCTGCCTGCCCCGGCGAGGTCTTCACCTCTCCCGTCCCCGACCAGATCATCGAGGCCGCCAAGGGCGTCGACGGCGGCGCCGGCGTGCTGCAGATCGTGAAGAACTACACCGGCGACGTGCTGAACTTCGAGATGGCCGCGGAGCTCGCCGGCGACGAGGGAGTCGAGGTGGCGACCGTGCTCGTCGACGACGACGTGGCGGTGCGCGACTCGCTGTTCACGGCCGGCCGCCGCGGCACCGGGGCCACGCTGTTCGTGGAGAAGATCGCCGGAGCGCTGGCCGAGACCGGCGCGCCCCTCGCCGAGGTGGCGCGGGCCGCCCGGGAGGTCAACGAGCGCAGCCGCTCCTTCGGGGTGGCGCTGACCCCCTGCACGGTCCCCGCCGCGGGCAAACCCACCTTCGAGCTGAGCGACGCCGAGATAGAGCTCGGCGTCGGCATCCACGGCGAGCCTGGCCGCACCCGCGCCCCGATGCGCGAGGCCCGCGAGATCGTCCGTACGGCCATGGACGCGATCCACGCCGACCTGCCGCTGTCCGGCGAGACGCTCGTCATGGTCAACGGCATGGGCGGGACCCCGCTCATCGAGCTCTACATCGTCTTCGCCGAGGTGGAGGCGTACCTGCGGGAGAAGGGCGCGACGGCCGTACGCAGCCTCGTCGGCAACTATGTGACCAGCCTCGACATGCAGGGCTTCTCGGTGACGACGTGCTCGCTGACCGGGGAGCTCACCCGCCTGTGGGACGCGCCCGTGGAGACGCCCGCGCTGCGCTGGGGCCGCTGACCGTCGTCCTGACATCTGGAGCCCACCCGTGAACACCGAGTTCTTCGCCGCGTGGATCGACGAGATTGCCGCCACCGTGCGGGCGCGGCGCGACCACCTCACAGAACTGGACGCCGCGATCGGCGACGCCGACCACGGCGCCAACCTCGACCGCGGGTTCACCGCCGCGCGCGAGGCGCTGGCCGGCGCCTCCCCGCCGACCCCCGGCGCGCTCCTCGTCCTGGTCGGCTCCACGCTCATCCGCAAGGTCGGCGGGGCCTCCGGCCCCCTGTACGGCACCGCCTTCCGCGAGATGGGCAAGGCGTTCGGCGAGGCCGCCGAGGTCTCGCCGGCCGAGCTGAGCGCCGCCCTCGACGCCGCCCTGTCCGGCGTACGGCGCCTCGGCGGCGCCGCGGAAGGCGACAAGACCATGGTCGACGCCCTCGCCCCGGCCGCGCGGGCGCTGGCCCAGGCCGTTCGGGACGGGCTGAAGGCGGAGGAGGCGCTGGATGCGGCGGCCGCCGCGGCCGGGCAGGGGGCCGAGGCGACGATCCCGTTGCAGGCGCGCAAGGGGCGGGCCAGCTACCTGGGGCCGCGCAGCATCGGGCACGAGGACCCGGGGGCCGCCTCGACGGCGCTCGTCCTCGGCGCGTTGAAGGCCGCCGCCTCCCGATGACGGGGGTGGCGAACACGTCACAGGGACGGCGAATGGTCGGCATCGTACTTGTCTCACACAGCAGCGGCCTGGCCGCCGAGGTGGCCGCGCTGGCCAGGCAGATCGGCGGCGCGCACGTGCCGCTGGCGGCGGCGGGCGGCACCGAGGACGGCGGCGTAGGCACCAGCCCCGACCGGGTGGCCGCCGCCATCGAGGAGGTGGACCGGGGGGACGGCGTCGTGCTGATCCCCGACCTCGGCAGTTCCGTGCTCACCGCCCGGCTGCTGGAGTCCCCGGGCGCCGTCGTGCTCGCCGACGTGCCGTTCGTGGAGGGCGCCATCTCGGCGGTCGTCGCGGCGGGCGGCGGGGCCTCGCTCGACGGTGTCCTGGCGGCGGCCGAGGAGGCGTGGCACGTCCGCAAGCTCTGACTCCGGAAGCCGCTTTCTCCCGCTTTCTCCCGCGCCGCCCGATCGCGGACGGCGCCTCCGCCCAAGTGGTTGCAAACTACCACCACTAAGGACTACGGTCCCCCGCAGGCGGTTGCGAACCACGATCGGTAGGGGTGGGCCATGCTGAAACAGGTCGCAGAAGGTGTGTGGGTCCACGAGAGCGAGTTCGTGCGGAGCAACGCCGTCGCGGTGCGGGGCCGGGCCGGGGTGTTGCTCATCGACCCCGGGGTGACCGGCTCCGAGATCGACTGCCTCGCCGACGACCTTCGCGAATTGGGCCGGCCCGTCGTGGCGGGCTTCTCCACGCATCCCGACTGGGATCACCTGCTCTGGCACAACCGGCTGGGCGAGGCGCCCCGCTACGGCACGGCGCGCTGCGCGGCCACCGTCCGGGATCAGTTGCCGGACGCGGACGCCAAGGCCCGCGTCGCCGCCCACCTGGAGGGGACGGAGATCGCCGGGCAGGTGCCGTTGGACCTGCTCGGCCTCATCACCAGCCTGCCCGCCGGAACCGCGCGGATCCCCTGGGACGGCCCCGAGGTGCGGATCATCGAACATCAGGCGCACGCCCCGGGCCATGCGGCGCTGTTGATCGAAGAACGCGGGGTTCTCGTCGCCGGCGACATGCTCTCCGACGTCTTGGTTCCCATGCTCGACCTTGACGCCGCCGACCCGGTCGAGGACTACCTCGCGGCGCTGCGGCTGCTGGAGAGCGTGGCGGGCGACGCCGACGTCCTCGTCCCCGGCCACGGCTCAGTCGGCGGAGCCGATCAGACACACGCACGAATCGAGCGGGATCGGGCGTACACGCTCGCCTTGCGTGAGGGCCGTGTTCCCGATGACCCGCGGATCGGCCCGCCGGCCAAGCCCGGCTGGGAGTGGGTGAGCGATGTGCACAACGGGCAGGCCCAGCGCCTCGCCGGGATGAGCGAGCGCGACGGGACGCCCGGCTAGGCCTGTTTCCGCACGCGGGCCCGGCGGATCGGCGCGAGGCCCGGCTGCTCGTAGACGGACGCTGCGGCGGTCTGCGGGGTCGGGTCGGCGGGGTCGGGTCGGCGGCGCGCGCACCCCGCCCGTCGGAGCCGGTTCACCACACCGATTACCGCGCCCGTGGTCAGGCCGGCCTGCCGCGTGCTCTAGGCCCCCTCGGCCTCCTCGGACGGCTCCGGCTCGGCCGCCGCCTGCCTTTTCCCCGCGCCGTCGATCTGTCCGCCGGCTGGTCGACCGCCGACGACTGGAGCACCGCCGCGACCACCCTGCTCCAGCGGTCGGCGGCCATCCGCGCGGACCTCTCCCGGCGTCCGCGTCTCACCGCGGCGGTCGCCGCGGTGGAGAATGACCGCCCCGACCTGTGGTGCCTGCGGAGGCTCCTGGCGGTACTCGACGACGAGCCGCTGATCGTCCTGCACCGGCCGACCGGGCGCGCGTACGCACTGACCATCGGTGGCATCGGGGACAACTTCCAGCTCTCCACGCTGCTGTCGCACATCCTCAGCGAGCACGTGCCGGTGACCATCCCCCATCCCTCGTGGGCCGAGGCCGCCACGGACGGGCCTGTCCAGCCCGAGGCGGGGCCGATCGTGGATCGGTTCGACGTACGCGACGCGACGGGCGAGCTGATCCGCAGCGCCGGGCGCCCCGCCGAGATCCCGCTCCTCGACGGGCATCGTGTGGTGGTCCTCGACAGGCCGTCGTGCCGCCGGACGTGGAACATCGGCCGTACCTTTCCGATGATGCGACCGTCGATCACCCTCGACCGCGTGCTCTCCGAGGAGGAGGCCCGCGCGTGGTCGTCCCGGCTGACCCCCGCCCGGTGACCCTCCCCAGCACGCCGGTCGAACGGCCGGGCCGACCAGCGCCGGGATTCCCGCGCACAATCCCACCATCACCGCTGCTCCTACTGACCGAACGATGCGAACACATGCACTGGTGACAGATTGTGTTTGTGTGATTACGATCGGCTGGGGTAGTTGTGATCCCCAATGCGAAGGGTGGCGCAGGGTGGACTCGCTGATGATCTACGGGCACGGGCTTATCTCATCGCTGCGGGCCCATGCTCGCTCCGGCGATCCGGCTGACTATTGCGACGGCGCCGAGCCTGGCGAGGAGCCCGTCTGCCGACCCACTGCTGGTGAATGAAGTGCCCCCGGTACCCCTTCGGGTCCTGGGCCTGCCGGACCTCACGCTTTGCGAGCCGCCTGAATGAGGCGCCTGGAGACGCGCGGTGCCCTTACTTCCACTGGAAGCGATTGAGCGCCGCTGAGGCGAGGTTCGCCTATCCCAACCTCTCGCGGACAAACGTTGCCAGCGCCTCTCGGGACGGTTGACCCCAGCCGATGCAGAACGGGTGGCCGGCTGGGTCGGCGTACACCTGGTGCCCCTCGTCGCTTTCCAGATCACCGGCTCGAAGCAATCGGGCACCGAGCTTCATCGCCTGTTCGTGCGCCGGCCTGGGGTCCTCAACGTGGAGGTCCATGTGTACCTGCTGAGGCGCGCCGTCCGGCCAGTCGGGAGGAACATGCTTCGGCGCGAGCTGGACGCCGATGCGCCACTCACCGGCCGCGTCGATGACGCTGTGGAACGTCTCGTCCTCAAAGGCATGCCCACCTAGCATCCCTGCCCAGAACGCACTTTCGGCGTGCAGGTCAGCAGCGTCGAACACGACCACGGTCCGTATCGGTTCCATGAAAGTCGATCCTATGAACGCGGTGGATGGTCCGCCAGAATCGCCGCTCGGCATGGAGCGGAGCTTGCGCGTGGCCACCGAGGTCGTGGAGTACGAATACACCGCCCATGGCGTGACCGAGAAGCAGGGCGTCAAGATCAACGTTGCGTTGACCATGCCGGAGAGCGCCACCGCAGAGAAGCGGATGTCGATCGGCCGACGCGGAACGCACGTCACCTCACAGGACGTTTGGCCTGGTAGACGTGCAGTGCCCTTACTTCCACTGGAAGTGATCGGCCGCCGTCCTGGCCTGCAGTAAGTCTGAGAACCACCTCGATGACCTGCAAGGGTTGTCTCGGTGGTTCTCGACGTTTCACGGCTGATCTTGATGTCATGTGCCCTCGTTGTGCCCTCGGCCATCGCCCAGTTCGCTTCGGACGACCTTGATTGAGCTTCACGGAGGACCGGCATGATCTAGAGATATTAGTCGGCGTTGTCCTCAACCGTGCTGCTGATGATCTGGTTCAGCAGCCCGATTGCGCCAGCGGTAGCAGCGCCAGCGCCCAGGATCGCCCCGGGGGCCGAGCGGGTGGCCCAGTAAGTGAGGGCGCCGGCGACGGCACCGAAGATCAGGGACAACCCCAGGATCAAGGCAGCTCGAACGGTCAGAAGGGGGGAGGTTGAGTGAACCGGGCGGGACACAGGATTCCTCTCTCATGCCGGTATCGCCACGCGGTCGCGAGGCGAGGCGCGATTGCTCGGTACTACAAAGCCAGAACCCGAGGGGGTTGCGCCGCACTGCAACGACCACAGGTGGGGGGTTGCAGACATTTGGCAACGCTCGTAAGGGCTGCGGTTCCTCGCGGAAAGCTGCCATGGACGGTGATGATGGGCAGGTGAGTGAGATCGTCCGTCGTCCAGTCGAGTTGGCACCATTGAGCCCGGAGCTCAGCCCAGAGGTAATGGCCTGGGCGGCAGAGCTACGGGCTCAGTTCGTCGCCCTAGGCATGTCGATCAGCCTGTTCTGTCGGCTTCATCCCATCGATAAGGGCACTGTGTCGCGGTACTTGAACGGCAAACGTGTGCCCGCCGACCGGTGGTTTCTTGATCAAATTATGGCCCTACGCGTAAGTGCTGGCACTCCCGTTACTGATGAGGTTCGCGCACACCTGGTTAACTTGCAGATGGCTGCTCTCAAGGTTGCTCATCCGCATGAGTACCGAGTACGAAAAGTCAGTGACCAACTGGAGATAGCTGTCACTAGCTGGAAGGAGGCCGAGCGCTACGCTCAGACCCTCGAACAAGAGCTGACAGAACGCACTCGCGTGTTACAGGATTTGCTAAGTGAGGCCGAACGTCTCCGCGCCGCTTGGGATGAGGACCGCGTTCGACACGAGCAAGAAATCATCTATCTGACCCAGCAACTTGAACTAGCTCGAGATCGGGTTCGCCAAGCAGAACAGCGTGTGCAGGTACTCGAAGAACTCCTTGATCAGTTGGAGACGCAGCAACCGGCTCAGGAACAGTTCGGCGCTGATATCAATCCCGAGGACACAAGAGCTGTGGCCGGCCTGTTGGACTCTTTGCGGCGGGCCGGAGCCGAGGGGCAGATCGCGATGTTGGTTGAACGCATCCCCGACCTTCCTCTCGATCTAAGAGACCCGTACGACGTTGCCGGACTGTTGGACGCTCTTCGCAGGGTAGGAGCTAAGGAGCAAATCACGGTATTGGCCGAGCGTGTTCCTGATCTCTCTCTTCGCAGCCCATACACCATGGCCAAGCTGCTAGATGTCCTTAGGCGTGCCGAGGCCAAGGAACAGATTGCTGTATTAGTTGAGCGTATCCCCGACCTCTATCCCAACCTGAAAGATCATAGCGGCGCAGTTGAGCTGCTCGACGCTCTTCGTAGGGTAGGAGCGCAGGAACAAATCGCGATACTGACTAAACAGCTACCCGAGTTCCCCCTTGACCACTGGTACGGGATAGTTAGGATGCTGAATGCTCTTCGCCGGGTAGGAGCTAAGGAGCAAATCGCGACGGTAGTTAAGCGCATCCCTGATCTCCCTTTGCGTGACGTCTCTGAAGCGGTCGAGGTGCTGGAGGCGCTTCAGAAGGTGGGAGCGAAGGAACAGATCGATATGGTGATTAAGAAGGTTCCCGACCTCCCTGTCAGCTTTCTGCACGTCATGGTCAAGCTAGTGTATATCCTGCGACAAATAGGAGCTAAGGCGCAGATCATGGCCATGGCTGAAAGTATCGCCGCTGACGTCGACGTAATTAGCCCCCGTAGTGTCGCCGAATTGTTGCGTGATTTGAATTGGGCAGGAGCCGATGAGCAGGTGGCGGCACTAGCTGAACGTGCCTCAAGAGCCGTGCCTGTTCGCCACGAGCAGGGCGTAAGCGATCTGGTGCAGATTATGCAAATATTGGGGGCTGGCGCGCCAGCTAAAGTGCTGGCCGAGCGGCTTGCACTAGCTAAGGGTCCAGGTTCGGGCCGCGCAGCCCTCGACGCCTGAGTGACTGGGGGGCAGCTCGACCCGTACTACTAGGCAGGGGGGATCGGCCCGCGTCGGATGTCCGGCACCACTCATTTGCCCATCCCGTCTGCCGTCGACCCCACCGCGGAGCGGCAGCGGGCCGGCGACGGAGGTGCAAGCCCGGCTTGACGTGTCCCTTCGCCTGGGCACCTTCCACGGTCGTCGGATGCCAACGGTCACAGCCGGGCTTGCGGCGGAGGAGGCGGGCTGCTGGGCTTGCCTGGGGTCGATGGCGGGCGGGATGGCTCCCACCTCAGCCACCCCACAACCCGCACGTGCGTTCGAGGCCATCCCGGAGCCGGAGCGCCCCCCGCCGGAGGCGCCACCACGCGCTGCGCGGCACTTGGCGGCTGTTCCAGCTCAGCCCGCCGCTCATGATCAGACCTGTACTGTCGCGCGGCGGCCCGCCTCGACTCGTCCGCGCCAGCCGTCCGGCGGTGCTCTTAGCCGGCCGCCGGGAGCGCCAGCGGGAGGCGGCGGCGTTGCCGTGACGGCGGCGCGTGCGGCCCGGCTTCGGGCCGCCTTGAAGACGTACAGAAACTTCTCACAGGGCCGAACGACAGCTTGGCTGCGATGATCACACCAGGCGTGCTGAGGTGCTGCGGGATCGTGAATGCGAGCGCAGCTTGCCTGCCTCTACAGTCCGGCTGGGTGCGTAGACAGCCAGTCTGCGTGGCGGTTCTTCAAGACGTCACGGTCGTGGGCGGTGGGCGCGATGACGTCGGCTCCGCCGTCGTAGGGGTGGTAGAGCCACCGGAGATGCAAAGAAGCGATGATCACGTCGATCAGTTCCTCGTCGGCCGCGCCCCGCAGCAGCGGATCCAAGGTCTGCCGGTCGAAGGAGGTCATGCTGACATAGAGGCTCGCTGCGACCTCGAATGGCGAGTCGTCGCCAGGCTCGATCGTCAGCCATGGGACGGCGTCCGGATGACGCGGATCGGATGAGATTCTCCCCTGCTCGTCCTCGAAGTAGACGGCGATCACATAGAGGCCCTCCTCTGCTGCCCCGAGCTCGGTGAGCACCCGGTGATGACGATCAAGGATGATCTGGTACTCGTCTTCCGTCTCGGCATACCGCTTGGACTCCGGAAGACTGTGGAAGCGGACCCAGCGGTCGGCATTCCAGCCGCGGAGTTGATAGGCGATCGGGTTTCTCCCCCACCGCGCGCGCCACGCAGTGGTGAGCGACTCCACCTCATCTTCCGTCACGATCATCTCCATCTGGGAAAGAAGGACGATAGGTCATCTAGTCGGAGTGTCGCCCACCTCCCGAGCCGGATCTGTCACGCGGGCACCGAGACCGAACACCGATCGATAGCTTGAGCCAAGACTGCGGCAGAGCGGCACTCCCCGGCGCGAACTGATCCTGCCCGGCGGAGTGTCGGACGTCGGTCCTGTCTTACTTGAACCGCGCCGAGTATCTAGGTCACTCCGACCCTGGTTTCACGCTCCGGACGTACACCCACCTCATGCCGAACGCAGCCGACCGGGCGCGTAAGGCCATGGACGCGTTCTTCACTCAAGAGCAAACCGAGCCGAGTGCCCTGGTTGTGCCCTCGGGAAGATCAATATGACGTTTACCCTGGTAGACGCGCGGTGCCCTTACTTCCACTGGAAGTAGACGAACAGACGGCCGTGGTTCTTGGAGTCCTTGTCGATCCGGTGGTAGAGCGCCTTGATCTCCTTCTGTTCGAGGAAGCGCAGCACCTTCTTCTTGAGCTGGCCGGACCCCTTGCCAGGGATGATCTCCACCTGCGTCGCCTTCTTGCGTACGGCCTCCTGGATGATGCCGTGCAGCGCCTTGTCGATCTCGCTGCCCTTGTTGTAGATGTCGTGGAGGTCCAGCTTCAGCTTCACGTCAGCGAGTCTAAATCGCCGCCCGCCGTGAACACAGGCCGCACAGAGCGGGGCACGGCGGTGGCCGCGCCCGCGTCGGCGCTCCCGTCAGCCGTTGATGTAGCCGACCAGGGCCTCCTTCTCGCTCTCCAGTTCCTGGATGGAGGTCTTGACGACGTCGCCGATGCTGACGATGCCGGCCAGGCGGCCGTCACGGACCACCGGCACGTGCCTGATGCGGTGGTTGGTCATGGTGCGGCGCAGGTCGTCGACGTTGGCGTCGGGGCCGCAGGTGCGCACATCCGCCGTCATGATCGACGAGACGGGCATGGCGAGCAGCGCGGCGCCTTCCTCGTGCAGCCGCCGCACGACGTCGCGTTCCGACACGATGCCCGCGATGGACAGACCGTCCTCCGAGACCACGACCGCGCCGATGTTGAGCTCGGCCAGCCGGGCGAGGAGCTCGGACACCGTGGCGTGCGGAGGAACGGTCGCCACGCCTGTTCCCTTACTCTGCAAGATCGTCCCGATGAGCATGGGCACCGCCTCTCAGGGGCATCCGGGGGACACGTCCCCGCTTCCGCTCCCGCCGGCGGCCGGAGCGGCCAATCCTGTTTCCCCAGGCAACAGCGGCCGTCCTGCCCCGTCAAGTGCCTCACCTCTACGATGTCGAAATATCACCGCACCCTGGGGGCACTGGATGGCCGAGAAGCTCAACACCGGGAGTCACGACCTCCCGATCTCCGACGCGCTCGCGGAGTTCATGCGCGGCGGCTGGGCCGGCGACCGCGAGAACGTGGCGCCGCTGCCGGTCGCGGCGTACGCGGCCAAGCGGCGGGCGCGGCTCGCGGAGCGCCTGCCGAGCGAGCGGCTCGTCATCCCCTCGGGCACGCTGCGGGCCCGCAGCAACGACGACGACCACCGGTTCCGCACGCACAGCGCGTTCGCGTACCTGACGGGTGGCCAGCAGCCGGACGACGTCCTGGTGATCGAGCCGTCGGGTGAGGCGCGGCTGTTCCTGCGTCCCCGCCCGTCCCGTGCCGAGTCGCAGGAGTTCTACCGTGACCGGCGGTACGGCGAGTTCTGGGTGGGCCGCCGTCTCGACCTCGCGGAGGCCGAGTCGGCGTACCAGATCGAGTGCGCGCACATCGAGACGCTGCCGGCGGCGCTGAGCGGACCGGCGCGCGTGCTGCGGGGGGT
This sequence comes from Microbispora sp. H11081, assembly GCF_012999535.1. GTDB lineage: Bacteria > Actinomycetota > Actinomycetes > Streptosporangiales > Streptosporangiaceae > Microbispora. Next base: position 895,920 of record NZ_JABBWV010000001.1, on the reverse strand, counting down.
GGACGCCTCGGTGGACGCGCTCGTCTCCCCCTCCGGCGACGACCGCGACGCCGAGTTGGCCACGGTTCTGTCGGAGCTGCGGCTGGTCAAGGACGAGTGGGAGATCGCGGAGCTGCAGCAGGCGGTGGACGCGACCGTGCGCGGGTTCGAGGACGTCGCGCGCGCGCTGCCCGCGGCCCTCGCGCATCCGCGCGGTGAGCGGTACGTCGAGGGCGTCTTCGGCCTGCGCTCCCGGCTGGAGGGCAACGCGGTGGGCTACCAGTCCATCGTGGCCTCCGGTGCGCACGCGTGCGTGCTGCACTGGATCCGCAACGACGGGCGGCTCGACCCCGCCGAGATGCTGCTGCTGGACGCCGGGGTCGAGGGCGACAACCTCTACACGGCCGACGTGACCCGCACGCTCCCGCTGTCGGGACGGTTCAGCCCGGTCCAGCGGCAGGTGTACGAGCTGGTCTGCGAGGCGCAGACGGCCGCGATCGCGGTGCTGCGGCCGGGGGCGCGCTTCCGGGAGTTCCACGAGACCGCGATGCGGGTGATCTCCGATGGGCTGCGCGAGTGGGGCCTGCTGTCCCGGGCGCAGGCGGACGCCGGCCTCCACCGGCGCTACACACTGTGCAGCAGCGGTCACATGCTGGGCCTGGACGTGCACGACTGCGCCCGGGCCAGGGCGGATGCCTACCTGGACGGCGTGCTCGAAGAGGGTCAGGTGCTGACGGTGGAGCCGGGGCTCTACCTCCAGCCCGACGACCTGACACTGCCGCCGGAGCTGCGCGGGATCGGCGTCCGCATCGAGGACGACCTCGTGATCACGGCCGACGGCGCCCGGCTGATGTCGGCCGCGCTGCCCCGCAGGCCTGACGAGATCGAGTCGTGGATGGCCGCGCTGGCCGGTTGACCACGCCCCGTGCCGGTCCGGGCCGCGCGGCCCGGACCGGCACGGACAGTTCACTTGATCGTCACATCGCTTCCCTACAGTGGTCTCGTGCGCCCTCCACTGGCCGTGGCCGGCCACACCGACGACGTGCTGGAGATGGTCGGCGGCAGCCTGAGCGCGGCCGAGCGCGAGCGCGCCGAGCGCTTCACGCGCAAGCAGGACCGCCTCGACTTCGTCGCCGCCCACCTGCTCGTACGGCACTGCGCCGCGGAGCTGCTGGGCACCCGCGCGTGCATGCTGACCGTGGTGCAGCGCTGCGACGGCTGCGGCCAGGCACACGGACGGCCCTGGCTCGCCGAGGCCCCCGAGGTGTCGATCAGCCTGGCGCACACCTCGGGCTACGTCTGCGCGGTCGCCGGGCTCGGGCGGGTGGGCGTGGACGCCGAGCACGCCACGGAAGGCCCCGCCGACGAGAGGCTGGCGGCGCTCGCGCTGACCCCCGCGGAGGCCACGCTGGTCGGCGACGACAACCGCGGGCTGATCCGGCAGTGGGTGCGCAAGGAGGCGCTGGTCAAGCGGGGAGAGCTCACCCTCGACCGGCTGCGCGAGGCCGACCTGTCGGCGCTGCCGCTCGACGACGGGCTGTCGGTCACGCTGGAGTGGCAGGGCCGCCACTTCCTGGAGTGGACGGCAGGCACGGTCATCGCCTCCGCGGTCACCGACGAGCCCGCGAAGCTACGCCTCATCGGCGGCTGACCGGCCCGGGGTGGGGTCGAGGAAGACCTGGCGGATCTCCGGGAACCGCTCGGTGAGCCGGCGCTCCACCTGGTCGGAGGCGAGTTCGAGCCGCTCCGCGGACATCTCGTCCCGGAAGTCGACCTTGGCGGCGACCATGACCTGACCGGGGCCCATCATGACGGTGACCAGTTCGACGACGGCCTCGACCTCGGGCTGCGCGGCCAATTCACCGCGGATCTTCTCCTGCAGCCCGGGCGGCGCCGCCTCGCCGATCAGCAGTGAGGCGTTGGTCCTGATCAGGGTCAGCGCCACGCCGAGCAGCAGCAGCCCGATGGCGATCGACGCGACGCCGTCCCAGGTGACCGAGCCGGTGAGCTGCGAAAGCAGCAGGCCGAGGGCGGCTGTCGCGATGCCGATCAGCGCGGCGGCGTCCTCCAGCACGACGGCCTTGAGCACGGTGTCGGAGGTGCGCCGGAAGAGCCGCCCGGGGCTCACCCGCCAGCGGCGGGCCTCGCCGCGCAACTGGTGCAGGGCCCGCCACAGGGAGACCGACTCGATCGCGAAGGACACCGCGAGCACCGCGTACGACACGCGGACGTCGCCCAGGCTCTCCCCCTCCGCGATCGTGTGCCAGCCGTGCGTCAGGGAGAACCCGGCTCCCACGACGAGCGTGAAGCAGGCCGCGACGATCGCCCACAGGTAGGCGGCCCGCCCGTGACCGAGGGGATGGCGTGGGTGCGGAGGCCGTTCGCCGTGCCTGATCGCGGCGAAAAGGACGACCTCGGTGGCCGTGTCCGCCGCCGAGTGGGCGGCCTCCGACAGCATCGCCGAGGAGGAGCTGATCAGGCCGGCCACCAGCTTGGCCAGCGCGATCGCCAGGTTGGCCGCGCCCGCGACCACAACGGTGCCGAGGCTCTCCGCGTTCTCGCTGTCAGGCATACCGCTCCGCCCGTTCAATTGATCTTATGCTGGTCGTCATGGACGTCCCCCAATGGCTCACCCCGCAGGAGCAACGCGCCTGGCGGGCTCATCTGGCGGCCCACCGCCTGCTCTTCCTCCAGCTCGACCGGGAGTTGCAGGACACCGGGCTGTCTCTGAACGACTACGAAATCCTCGTGAACCTCTCCGAGAGCCCCGGCCGCCGAATGCGCATGAGTGAGCTGGCCGACGCCACCATCCAGTCGCGCAGCCGGCTGTCCCACCAGATCTCCCGGATGGAGGCCGCCGGCCTCGTGACCCGCGAGGACTGCGAGGACGACAGGCGCGGCACGTTCGCGGTGCTGACCGACCACGGCTGGGAGACGATCCAGCGGGTGGCGCCGGACCACGTCGCGAGCGTACGGCGGCACTTCATCGGCCTGATGACCCCGGAGCAGGTGTCGGCCCTCGAGCGGACCTACAGCCCGATCATCGACCATCTCCAGGCGGTCCGCGGGGCCCGGTGAGAGGACGCCGGCGGTGGCGGGACGGCGGGGGCTGAGCACCGGTCCCGCCTTCCCCCGGCGGGCAGGGGCAAACCGATTCCGCGGCGGGCGCGTGCCGTCTCCTCCCGCTCGCTACGATCCGGCTGTGCGAACAATCCTCGGACTCGTCGTGGCCTGCCTGCTGCTGGTGACCGCCTGCAGCGCGAAGAGCGAGACGGCCCTGCCGGACGGTCCCGCGTTGCTGAAGCGCTCGGCCGAGGCCATGGGGACGGTCAAAACGGTCGCCTTCACGATCGAGACCAAGGACAAGCCCGCCGTGCCGGTCCGGCATGCCGAGGGCAGCCTCACCAGGGCGGGCGACGCCAAGGGCACGCTGCAGATCGAGATCGTGGGGCTGCAGGAGATCGAGTTCGTGCTCGTCGGCGACAAGGTCTACTTCAAGGGACCCACCGGCGGCTTCCAGACGATGACCCGGCAGCAGCTCGTGGCGCTCTACGACCCCTCCGCCGTGCTGACCGGCGTGCCCGGCCTGCTGTCCACCGCCCAGGACGCCCAGCCGCAGGCTGAGGAGAAGCTCGGCGACGCCACCGCCTACCGGCTGACGGCCACGCTGACGCAGCAGGCGCTGGCCAAGCTGGTCCCCGGTGTCCAGCAGAACGTCACCGGCACACTCTGGATCGACAAGGCCTCCGGCCGCCTGCTCAAGCTCGACCTGCCGCTCACCGGCGGCTCCGTGGCCGTGACCCTGGGCGACTACGACGCGCCCGTGACCGTCGCCCCGCCCGCGTCGTGACCGGCGCCGCCGACGCCGCCGACGCCACCGGCACGGCCCGGCCGGCCGGGCCAGCCACGGGGCGCCGCCGTCTCGCGCTCGGCGTCGGCGGGGCCGCCGTGCTGCTCGCCGCGCTCGACGCGTACGTCGTCGTCACCGTGCTCGTGGACGTGGCCGCCGACGTCGGCGTGCCGCTGAACCGCCTGGAGCGGGTGACCCCCGTCGTGACCGGGTTCCTGCTCGGCTACGTCGCGGCGATGCCGCTGCTCGGCCGCCTGTCCGACCGGTACGGCAGGCGGGCGCTGATCCACGCGTGCCTGGCCGGCTTCGCCGCCGGTTCGCTCCTCACCGCCCTGGCGGGAGGCGTCCCCGCGCTGGTCGCGGGGCGTGCGCTCCAGGGCGTCGCGGGCGGCGCGCTGCTGCCGATCACCATGGCCCTCATCAGCGACCTGTGGGACGAGCGCGCCCGCCCGCTGGCGCTCGGCGCGGTGGGCGCGGCGCAGGAGCTCGGCAGCGTGCTCGGCCCGCTGTACGGCGCCGGGCTGGCCGCGCTCGTGGGCTGGCGCGGCATCTTCTGGGTCAACCTGCCGCTCGCCCTGCTGGCCGCCGTGGCCGTGCAGATGGCCGTGCCCGGCGGGCGGGAGCCGTACGGCCGTGACTCCGGCGGGGTGGGCCCCGGGAAGGCGAGCGCGGCGAAGGTGGACATGGGCGGCGGCGCCCTGCTCGCGCTGGCGCTCGGCCTGCTGGTCGCCGGACTCTACAACCCCTCCCCCGGCGCCTCCGTGCTGCCGCCGTGGGGACTGCCGTGCGTGGTCGCGGGGGCGGTCGTTGGGGTGCTGTTCGTACTGTGGGAGATCCGCTCGCCGGTCCGGCTGCTCGACCTGACGGGCGTGCGCAGGCGGCCGCTGCTCGCCACGCTGGCGGTGAGCCTGCTGGCGGGGGCGGCGCTGCTGGTCACGCTGGTCGATGTGCAACTCGCCGCGCAGACGCTGCTCGGCAGGGACGCGGTGGGCGGCGCCCTGGTGCTCACGCGGTTCCTCGCCGCGCTGGCGGTCGCGGCCTTCCTCGGCGGGATCCTGGTGCGCCGGTTCGGCGAGCGCGCGGTGGCGGTGGCGGGGATGGCGGTGGCCGCCGCCGGCTACTGGATGATCTCCCGGTGGCCGGTGGATTTGGCATCGGCCGGGGTGCGGATGGACGTCGACCTCGTCGTGGCCGGCCTCGGCCTCGGGCTGGTGATCGCCCCCGTCTCGTCGGCGGTGCTGCGCCTGGTGCCGGCGGCGCAGCACGGCGTGGCGTCGGCGGCGGTCGTGGTGGCCAGGATGATGGGCATGCTGCTTGGCGTGGCCGCGCTGTCGGCCTGGGGTTTCCACCGGTTCCAGTCGCTCACCGCGCACCTGGACACGCCGCTGCCGTTCGGGGTGGACGCGGCCGAGTACGCCCGCAGGATCGCGGACTACACGGCGAAGGTCCAGGCGGCGCTGCACACGGAGTACACCGAGATCTTCCTGATCACCTGCGTGCTCTGCGCGCTCGGCGCCGCCGCCTCCCTCGCCCTGCCCGGCCGCCGCGCCTGATCCGCCCGCCGGGGGCCTGGGTCAGGCGCCGAACCAGCCGGGCACGTCGAGGCGGAAGACGTCGGGCGGCGTGACCTTCCGCAGGTCGGCCTCCAGCTCCGCCAGCCGCTCGTCCCCGATGACGGCGGCCCAGCGCCCGCGCAGCTCGTCGAAGATCCGGGCGGAGCGCGCCAGGACGTCCGTCCCCGACGGCGTGAGCCGTACGATCTTGCGGCGGGTGTCCCGGGGGTCGCGGGCCCGCTCCACGTAGCCGAGGCGTTCGAGCGCCTCGATGGTCTTGCCCGCCGCCTGCTTGCTGACGCCGAGCGTGCGGCCCAGGTCAACCGCGGTCGTGCCCTCGGCGCCGATCGCCTGCAGGACGAACCCGTGCATGGGCCGGGCGTGCGGGTGCCCCTGGCGGGCGAGCTCGGCGTGCAGTTCGTCGATCAGGACGCGGAATCCCAGGAAGAGCCGCAGGGGCAGCTCGAAGCCGGGCGGGTCGTTTGACACAGATAGACAACCAGGTTCACTATTAACGACAACGACGTTGTCTATCTTAGGAGACGCCGACGATGCCTGTCATCCGTCATGCCCAGTGCCGCAGATCCGAGACCCCCGCCGGGGTCATGACCACCTTCGCGTCGCCCACCCTCGGCGGCGCCTCACGCGCCGTGTGGCGCGTCGACGCGACCCCCGGAATGAGCGGGCCCCTGCACGACTTCGACGCGGAACAGATCTGGACGTTCCTCGCCGGGAGCGCCACGGTCGAACTCGGCGGCGAGACGTTCGCGGTCGCCACCGGCGACACCGTGGTCATGCCGCCCTCGACCCCGCGCCGCGTCACGGCGGGCGACGGCGCGGGCTTCACCGCCGTCGTCACGGCGCCCGCCGGGGCCAAGGCCGTCCTGCCCGACGGCACCGTGCACGGCGTGCCGCCGTGGATCGCCTGACCCTCCGTCCGCCCGCCCACGGCGCGTGCGATCAGGAGCGCAGGTAGGCCAGCACCGCGAGGACGCGGCGGTGCTGGTCGCCGTCCTCGGCGTACAGCCCGAGCTTGGCGAAGATGCCGCGGATGTGCTTTTCCACCGCGCCCTCTGTGACGACGAGGCGGCGGGCGATCGCCGGGTTCGACCTGCCCTCGGCCATCAGTCCGAGGACCTCGCGCTCCCGCGGCGTCAGCGAGGCCAGCGGGTCGTCCCGCCGCCGCCGCACCATCAACTGGGCGACGACCTGGGGGTCGAAGACGGTGCCCCCCGCGGCGACGCGCCGCAGACCGTCCATGAACTCCTCGACGTCGACCACGCGGTCCTTCAGCAGGTAGCCGACCGCGCCGCGAGCGTCGGCCAGCAGATCGTCGGCGTACGACACCTCGACGTACTGCGACAGGATCAGGATGGGCGCGCCCGGCACCTTCTCCCGCGCCTCGACGGCGGCGCGCAGGCCCTCGTCGGTGAACGTCGGCGGCATCCGCACGTCGACCACCGACACGTCGGGCCGGAGGTCGGCCACGGCCTCGACCAGGGCCTCTCCCGTGCCCACGGCCCGGACGACCTCGCAGCCGAACTCCTCCAGCAGGCGGACCAGCCCCTCCCGGATGAGGACGGCATCGTCGGCCACCACTACGCGCACGGAACCTCCGCCGTGATCAGTGTCGGCCCGCCGGCCGGCGACCGCACCGACAGCTCTCCGTCGACCGCCCGCAGCCGGTCCGCCAGGCCGGACAGACCGTGTCCCTTGGCGACATGGGCGCCGCCGACCCCATCATCCCCGATCGTGAGGATGAGCGTGTCGCCGATCCTGGTCAGCCCGACCGAGCAGGACGTCGCCCTGCTGTGCTTGGCCACGTTGGTGAGCGCCTCGGCCGTCACGAAGTAGACCGTGTTCTCGACGAGCGCGGGATACCGCTCGGCCGTCTGGACGTCCAACTCCACTGGGACGGTGCAGCGGCCGGCCAGGGCGGCCAGCGCCGGGGCGAGACCCCGGTCGGCGAGGATCGGCGGGGCGATGCCGCGCGACAGCGCCCGCAGCTCGTCCAGGGTCTCGCGGGTGGCGCTGATGGCCTTGCCGATCGTGTCGTGGGCGGCGGTCGCGTCCCGCTTCAGCTCCCGCTGCGCCCGCGACAGCTCCATCGCGAGGTGGACCAGGCGCTGCTGGGGTCCGTCGTGGATGTCGCGCTCCAGGCGGCGCAGCGCGTTCGCCTCCGCGTGGGCGGCGGCCTGGCGGCCCTCGGTCAGGTCGTCGATGCGCTCCTGCAACTCGGCGACGCCGGTCAGCAGCGACCGGCCGAGCGACGCCTTGATCAGCGCGCAGGACCGGACGACCGGATAGAGCGTGAGCGCGAACAGCACGCCGAGGGCCAGGTAGAAGACGCTGTCCACCACGTAGCCGCGGCCGAGCCCGAGCAGTTCCGGAAGGCCGTGGTTGCCCGGGATGTTCGAGAAGATCCATCCGTACAGCGGATAGGTCAGCCCGAAGACCGCCGTGGCCCACCAGGTGACGGTCACGCAGAACGCGGCGATCGCGACCGGGAAGGCCAGCAGGGCGTGCAGCACGTCGAGCCAGGGCTGGCCCCCGGCGAGCGGGGTGACCGTGCGGCGCAGGACGCCGGCGCCCTCCGGCGTGCGCGGATAACGCGGCCGGGGCAGCTCCCGGCCCAGCACCGGCCGCATGCGCAGCCGTTCGACGTCCCCCATCCCCCTGGCCAGGAGGAGGGTGAGGGCGAGGATGGGGACACCGAGCCAGACGACCAGCAGCCCGGCGCCGGCCGAGAGGCCGACCACCGTGAGGCAGAACGTGACCGTCGCGAGAGGGAACCCGACGAGGATGTATACCGTGTCGCCGCCGAGGCGGGAGAGAAGTCGGCGCATGTCCTCAACGCTATTGAGCCGCCCGCCGGGGATCGATCCGGCGGACGGCAGTCCCGGGGGTAGGGCATTCCCTACCATGAGCCCCGGGACCGGGTTTACTTCTTCTTCCGCTTCTCGCGGATCTTCATCGTCACGTCGATCGGGGAGCCCGCGAAGCCGAACTCCTCCCGGATGCGCCGCTCCAGGAAGCGGCGGTAGGTCTCCTCCAGGAACGCCGAGGTGAACAGCACGAACTTCGGCGGCTCCGTGGACGCCTGGGTGGCGAACAGGATCTTGGGCTGCCGCCCCCCGCGCACCGGCGGCGGGGTGGCCTGCACCAGCTCGGTGAAGAACTGGTTGAGCCGGGCCGTCGGCACCCGGGTGCCCCACGACTCCAGCGCCCGCTCGATGGCCGGCGCGAGCTTCTCCACGTGGCGACCGGTCTTCGCCGAGATGTTCACCCGCAGCGCCCAGGGCGTGCGGACGAGCTGCCGGTCGATCTCCTTCTCCAGGTAGTAACGCCGGTCCTCGTCGACCAGGTCCCACTTGTTGAACGCCACCACCATCGCCCGGCCCGACTCGATGACCAGGCCGATGATCCGCAGGTCCTGCTCGGTGAGCACATCGGAGGCGTCGATCAGCACGACCGCGACCTCCGCCCGCTCCAGCGCGGCGCGGGTGCGCATCGCCGCGTAGAAGTCGGCGCCCTTCAGCTCGCGGTCACGCCGCCGGATGCCCGCGGTGTCGATGAACCGGTACGTCGTGCCGGCCAGCTCGACCAGCTCGTCCACCGGGTCGCGGGTGGTCCCGGCCATCGGGTCGACCAGCACCCGCTCCTCGCCGGCGAGCTTGTTCAGCAGCGACGACTTGCCCACGTTGGGCTTGCCCAGCAGCGCGATCCTGCGCGGGCCCCGCCGGGTGCCGAACGTCTGCGGCGGCGTCTCGGGCAGCGCGTCGAGCACCACGTCGAGCAGGTCGCCGCTGGACCGGCCGTGCAGGGCAGAGACGGGGTGCGGCTCGCCCAGGCCGAGCGACCACAGCCCGCTCGCCTCCAGCTCCATCTGCTGGTTGTCGACCTTGTTGGCGGCCAGCACAACCGGCTTGCCCGCCCGGCGCAGGACCGCGCCGACGGCCTCGTCGGAGTCGGTGACCCCGACGCTCGCGTCCACCACGAAGAGGATCACGTCGGCCAGTTCGGCCGCGATCTGCGCCTGCTCCGCGATGCGCAGGGCCATGCCGGTCGCGTCCGGGTCCCAGCCGCCGGTGTCGACCAGCGTGAACCGGCGGCCCCGCCAGGTGGCCTCGTACGTGACCCGGTCGCGGGTCACTCCCGGCACATCCTCCACGACCGCCTCACGACGGCCGATGATGCGGTTGACCAGCGTCGACTTGCCGACGTTGGGGCGCCCCACCACGGCGACGACCGGCAGCGGGCCCGAGTCCTGCTCGCCCTCCGCCTCCTCGTCGGAAAGCTCGGCGAGCTCGGCCTCGATCCAGCCGCCCTCGTCCTCGTCGTACTCCCCCGTCACGTCCATACCCTGCCTCATCGGCTGCTCTTCCCGTTCTCCCCGGCCTCCCATGAGGCCTCCCGGCGTACCGCTCGCGGAGCCGGGCTCGTTCGTACGTCGCACCGCGTGACCACCCGGCCCGGCAGACGCGGCGCGGGAGGCGGTCAGGCGATGCGGGCGGGCGTCAGACCCGCTCCTTGACCAGCCGCAGCACCTCGGCGATCACTTCGTCGAGGTCCAGCGGCGTCGTGTCCAGTTCGACCGCGTCCGCGGCCATCGCCAGCGGGTCGGCCTTGCGCGTCGAGTCGAGAGTGTCGCGGCGGGCCATCGCGGCCCGCTGCGCCTCCACGCTCGTCCCCTCCAGCTCCGCCGTACGGCGCAGCGCGCGGGCCTCCGCGCTGGCGGTGAGGTAGATCTTGACCGGCGCGTCCGGCGCGACCACGGTGCCGATGTCGCGTCCCTCGACCACGATCCCCCCGCCGGGCAGGGAGTCGGCGATGATCTCCCGCTGCAGGGCCACGAGCCGGCGGCGCACCTCGGGCACCGCGCTCACGGCCGACACCGCGCCGGTGACCTCCGCGCCGCGGATCGGCCCGTTGACGTCGACGCCGTCGACGGCGACACCCGGCGCGTCCGGGTCGGTGGTCATCGTCAGCGCGGGCTCCGCCGACCTCGCGGCGATCGCCGCCGGATCGTCCAGGTCGACGCCCCGCTGGAGCATCCACCAGGTGACCGCCCGGTACATGGCGCCCGTGTCGAGGTAGCGCAGGCCGAGCGCCCGCGCGACGCCCCGCGACGCGCTCGACTTGCCCGACCCCGAGGGACCGTCCATCGCGACGACCAGACCCGACACCGGTCTCTCCTTCTCCTTCGGAATCGTCGTCCCCGAGGCTACCGGGATACCGCGGGAAAGCGTGCATCGGCGGCCGGGGCGAAGGCGCCGCAGGCCTCGCGGGTTGACCTTGCCCCTGGGTGAAGCCCCAGCATCGACGGCACCGGCCGGGACGGCCGGGACGAGGAGGAGTGGTGCGTGAGCTGCTGACCATCGGCGCCTTCGCGCGGGCCGCCCGGTTGTCGCCCAAGGCGCTGCGTCTGTACGACGAGCTCGGGCTGCTGCGGCCGGCCGCGGTGGACGGCGAGTCGGGATACCGCTACTACGGCCCCGACCAGCTGGAGCGGGCCCGCCTGATCGCCTCACTGCGGCGGCTCGGCATGCCGCTGGCGCGCGTACGGCAGGTGTGCGACCTGCCCGCGCCGGATGCCGCCGAGGAGGTGGCCGCCTACTGGCGGCAGGTCACGGCCGAGACCGCGGCCCGCGGCCGGCTCGCCGCCCTCCTCGTCGGCCACCTGACGGGAAGGGACGGCGCCGTGGAGACCAGCACGACCATGCCGGAGATCCGTTACGCCGCCCGGTCGGAGCCGGGGGCGGTGCGCACGAGCAACGAGGACGTCGCGTACGCCGGCGAGCGGTTGCTCGCGGTGGCCGACGGGATGCGCGGCCCTGGCGGCGACCGCGCGAGCGCGGCGGCCGTCGACGCGCTCAAGCGCCTGCAGACCCTGCCAGCGCCCGCCGAGGACCTGCTCGGCGCGATCGCCGACGCCGTCGGCGACGCCGAGCGGGCGATCCGGGACATCGCCGCCTCGACCCCATCAGGACAGACGGTCACCACGCTGACCGCTCTCGTGTGGTCGGGGTCGCGGTTCGCCCTGGCGCACATCGGCGACTGCCGGGCCTACCTCTTCCGCGACGGAGGGCTGTTCCGGCTCACCCACGACCACACCTATGTGCAGTCTCTGGTCGACGAGGGCCGGCTCACCCCCGAGGAGGCCGCCACGCACCCGCGGCGCCCGCTTCTGGTCCGCGCGCTGACCGGCGCCGGGGCCTGCCCGCCCGACCTGTCGCTGCACGAGGCCGTTCCCGGTGATCGGTACCTGCTCTGCTCGGACGGGCTTCCTGCCGTCGTGCCGGACCGCGTGCTGCGCGAGACGCTCGCCGGTCCCGGCGGCCCGCGGCAGGTGGTCGACGAGCTGATCGATCTGGCGTACGCGGCGAGCGCCCCCGACAACGTCGCCTGCGCGGTCGCCGACGTGACCACGGCGGACGGCCCCGAGGCCGGCGGCGACGCCGGGAGCGCGCGATGAGCGCCGCGGCGGATCGCCCGTCCCGTCCTTCCGCGAGGACCTCCGCGCTCGCGTTCACGATCGACCCGCGCCCGCTGGCGATCCCGGCGTTCCGGCGGATGTGGACCGCCTCGGTGATCTGCGCCCTGGGCGGGTCGTTCAGCGTGGTCGCGGTGCCGACGCAACTGTTCGCGACGACCGGCTCGTCGGCGGCCGTGGGAGCCGCGGCGGGGGTGTCGCTCGCCGCCCTCGTCACCGCGGCGGTGTGCGGCGGCGCGCTCGCCGACGTGATGGACCGGCGGACGATACTGCTCGCCGCCGATCTCGGCCTGGCGCTGACGTACGCGGCTCTGTGGGTGCAGGCGGTCCTGGGCGGCCGCTCCCTCCCCGCCCTGCTGGCGGCGGTGGCCTTTCAAGGGCTGGCGTACGGGACGGTCCTGACGACGGCCGGGGCGGCGGTTCCGCGCCTCGTCCCGCCAGAACTCCTGCCCGCGGCGAACAGCCTCAACTCACTGGTCAGGTACGGAGGGTCGATCCTGGGGCCGATGCTCGCCGGGGTCCTGATCCCGGTTCTCGGGCTCGGCACGCTGTACCTGTTCGACGCCGTCGCGCTGCTCGCGGTGGTGTGGGCCGTCGCTATGCTGCCCCCGCTGCCGCCGCTGCCCCCGCCCGCCGCCGCGGACCGGACCCACGACGAGCCCAGTGGCTCTGCGTCCTCGGGCTCCGTCCGGGCGCTGGCCGGATTCCGCCGTCTGGCGGGCAGCCGGCTGCTGGCCTCCGTGCTGGCCGTGGACCTCGCGGCCATGGTCTTCGGCATGCCGTCGGCGCTGTTCCCCGAACTGGCCCGCCATCTGTTCGGCGGCACGGCCGGAGGCGGCCCGGAGACCGGGCTGCTCTACGCGGCCTACCCCGCCGGGGTCTTCGCGGCCGGACTGCTGTCGGGCTCCTTCACCCGCGCCCGCCGCCACGGTGCCCTCGTGGCGGGCGCCGCCATCGCGTGGGGGCTCGCGGTCATGGTCGTCGGCCTGGCAGCCGAGTTGTGGATCGCGCTGGCCGCGCTCGCGCTCGGCGGCGCGGTGAACTTCGTGCTGAGCACCTTCCGCACCACGATCACCCAGACGCACACCGCCGACGCCGTACGTGGGCGCGTCCAGGGCGCGCTCACCGTCGTGCTGGTCGGAGGGCCGCAGATCGCGAACCTGCTTCACGGTGTGGCCGGCTCGCTGTACGGCCCGTGCGTCGTGATCTTCGCAGGCGGGCTGCTCACCGTGCTCACCGTCGGGGCGATCGTCTGGGCTGTCCCCGTGCTGCGGCGCCACCTCGCTCCCGCCCCGCCGCCGCCGCAGACCCGGAGGGTGACCGGAGCGGCGGGGGCCCGGGTCAGCTCGGGACCTGCCAGCCGCGCTCGCGCAGGCCTTCAGTGAGCGTCTCGGCCGCCTCCGGCTGGACGTACAGCTCGGCCGCGCCGAGCTCAAGCCCGGTGGCGTGCTCAAGGCGGATGTCCTCGATGTTGACGCCCGTCTCGCCGGCCGCCTGGACCAGCCGGGCCAGCTCGCCGGGACGGTCGCCGATGAGCACCTGGACCACCGCGTACGTCCGCGCGGGACCGCCGTGCTTGCCGGGGATCCTGCCGGTCCCTAGCACGCCCCGCGACAGGAGGTCGGTGACCTCCCCCATGGCCGCGCCGTCGCCCGCCAGCGCGCGCAGCGACCGGGCGGCGGCGCTCAGGTCGGACACGACCGCCTCCAGCACCTCGGCGACGGGCAGCGCGTTGCCCGCGAGGATGCCGGTCCACAGCGACGGGTCGCTCGCGGCGATGCGGGTCACGTCGCGCACGCCCTGCCCGGACAGCCCGAGCGCCGTCTCCGACGCCTCCGCCAGCCGGGCGGCCACCGCGGCGGCCGTCACGTGCGGGGCGTGCGAGACGACCGCGACGGCGCGGTCGTGCTCGGCGGCGTCCACCCGGACGGCGTTGCCGCCGCACAACGCGATCAGTCGCTCCACCGTGGCCACCGCCCGGGGAGACGCCTCGCCCGTCGGGCAGTACGCCCAGGGACGGCCGAGGAACAGGTCCGCGCGGGCCGCCGCGGGGCCGGACCTCTCACGGCCCGCGAGCGGATGCCCGGCGACGTACGACGACAGGTCGCAGCCGAGCTGGGCGGCCTGGGCGAGCGGCAGCGCCTTCACGCTGGCCACGTCGGTGTAGAAGCGGGCGCTGTCGCGCTTCTGCAGGTCCAGCAGTTGCTGCGCGACGAACTGGGGCGGCACCGCGACGACCGCGAGGTCCGCCCGCTCCTCGCCGGTCCAGTCCTCCCCCGCGCCCAGCTCACGCGCCAGCCGTACGGCTCCCGCGTCCCGGTCGGCCAGGAAGACCCGCACGTCCCGCTGCCGCAGGGCCAGTGCGATCGACGTGCCGATGAGGCCCGTCCCGACAACGACCACACTGCCGATCCCGGCGTCCTCGATGGGAGTCATCGTCTCTTCCTGCCGTCGCCGTGCTCGCACACGATGCCCTGCGACGGATGTGTCGTGGGTGGATGGTGATGGCGCCGAGGCCCGTCGTCCCGGCGCCTTCCCTGCGTCTTCCCGCGTCCTCCTGAGGGGGACGCCTACTGGGCGATGTCCACGCGCAGCGCGATCGCGCCGCGCAGGTACACGTGCTGGATCTCCTGCCGGGGGCGGTCGGTCTGCACGTGGGCCATCAGCCGCACCACGCGCGGGAGCGCGCCCGGCACGTCGATCTCGGTCGCGCACAGCAGTGGCACGTCGTGGAACCCGAGCTTGCGCGCGGCCAGCGCCGGGAACTCGGCGGTCAGGTCGGGCGTGCACGTGAAGATCACGCTGATGACGTCGTCGGTCGTGAGGGCGTTGCGCCCCATCACCTCGGTCACCAGCTCGGTCGTCCCGGCGAGGATCGCGTCACGATCGTTGCCGTCGACCTGGATGGCTCCGCGAACCGCCCGCACCATGTCGTTCCCTCTCGCTGGGACGGGCCGGCCTCTCCCTCGGGGGGCGAGCCCGGCCCGTCTACATGCCTTCTAGCCAATTCTGCCCGACTTGCAGCTTTCGCCGCCGCGCGGGGAGGCTACAGGCCGACAGCGGCGTACAGCTCGCCGATCTCCTGCACGGTGAGCGTGCGCACGGTCCCCGGCTTGAGCCGGCCGAGCTTGACCGGGCCGAACTCGATGCGGGCCAGGTCGATCACCCGGTGCCCGACCGTCTCCATGAGCCGCCGGACGATGTGCTTGCGGCCCTCGTGCAGGACGATCTCGACCAGCGCCTGCTGACCGTGCTCCTGCACCACGCGGAACTCGTCCACCTTGGCGAGCCCGTCCTCCAGCTCCACGCCCTTGCGCAGCACCCGGTGCAGGTCGCGCGCGACGGGACCGGGCACCTTGGCCCAGTACTTCTTCTTCACGCCGTAGCTCGGGTGGGTCAGCCGGTGGGCGAGTTCGCCGTCGTTGGTCAGCAGCAGCAGGCCCTCGGTCTCGGTGTCGAGCCGCCCCACGTGGAACAGCCGGGGCGCGAGATCCTGCACGTAGTCGTTCAGGCAGGGCCGGCCCTCGGGGTCGTCCATCGTGCTGACCACGCCGATCGGCTTGTTGATCGCGTAGTAGACGGTCTCGGCGGACGTCGGGATGCGCTTGCCGTCGACCCGGATGATCTGCTTGGCGGGGTCGACGCGGGCGCCGAAGCGGCGCACCGTCTGGCCGTCCACGCTGACCCGGCCGTCGCCGATCATCTCCTCGCAGGCGCGGCGGCTGGCCACCCCGGCCTGGGCGAGCACCTTCTGCAGCCGATCGCCGCCCGGCACCTCGGTCGTGTCACGCTCGTCGGTGTAGTTCTCGTCGTAGAAGTCCGGGTCGCGCAGCGGCTGTCGTGCCGTCTTGAACGGGTTGGCCGACGGGGCGCCCGCGCCTGCCCGCTTGGCGCCTGCCGTGGGCCGGGCCGCGCTCCGCGGGCCCGCGCCGCCGGACCTGCCGCGCGTGTCGCCGCCCAGGCGGCCGATCGTCTGCACCTCGTCGCGGCCCGAACGGCCCCGGCCGGCGGCGCGCCCGGCGCGGAAGTCGCCGCGCCCGGTCCGCGCACCGCGCGCCTCGCGGTCGCCGCCCGCCGCGCGGTCGTCACGGCGGGGGCCCCGGTCACCACGGTCACCACGCTCGCCGCCGAAGCTCCGGCCGCTGCCGTACCTGTCGCGGTCGCCGGTCCTGCCGCCGCGCTCCTCGTCGCGGAACGCCGGCCGGTCGGCCGGACGCCCCTCGCGGGACGCCCCGTAGCCGCCGTCGCGCGACCGGTCCCGGCCGCCCTCGGGCCTGCCGTAACGGCCGCGGGAACCGGCCCCGTCGGTGCGGTACGACGACCGGTCGGCGGAGTAGCCGTCCCGCGTGTCACGCTCGCGGCCGGAGCCGCGCTCACGGTCGAAGCCGCGCTCGGAACCACGCTCGGAACCGCGCTCGGAACCGCGCTCGGAACCACGCTCGAACCCACGGCCGCCCTCGCGGCCGAAACCACGCTCGCCGTCGGAGCCGCGCCCGAAACCACGCTCGAACCCGCGATCACCCTCGCGGCCGAAGCCGCGACCACCGGACTGGCCGCCCTCCGGCCTGCCGTAACGGCCGCGTGAACCGCCCTCGGCCCTGAAGGGCGCGCGGTCGTCGCGATAGCGCTCGCCGCCGGGCCTGTCGTCGCGCCGGCCTGTGTAGCCCCTGCTACCTGTGTCGCCCCGGCTGCCGGGGTCGCCCTGACGGCCGCGGGGACGGTCGTCGCGGCTGTCGCCGGCGCGGCGCTCGCCGAACCGGCCGCCGCGCGGGGCGTCCTCGTCGCGGAACCGCCTGGAGTCGGGCCTGTCGGACCTGCCGAACCCGCCGGGTCTGTCGGCCCTGTCGGATGCGCTGAACCTGTCGGACCTGTCGGACCTGGAGTCGGAACCGTACCCGGGCCGGGAACCAGGGACGCGGGAGCCGCCGCGCCGGTCGCCCTGGGGACGGAAGCCGCCGGATCCACCGCGGGATCCACGCGCGCTCGCGCCCTGCTGACCGGTGCTCCGGCTCCGACCGCGTCCCTCACCGGACGGGGTGCCACGCCTGTTGTCCACTACTTCTGCTCCTCAAGAATTTCCACGTCGTCCGGGAGGAACGGGGCGAGTTCGGGTAGCTCGTCGAGGCTCCGCAGCCCCAGTCTCTCCAGGAAGTAACTCGTCGTCCGGTAGAGCACGGCCTGGCTCTCCGGGTCGGTTCCGGCCTCTTCCACGAGGCCGCGTGCGACCAGCGTCCGCATGACGCCGTCGCTGCTCACGCCGCGCACCGCCGCCACCCGGGCCCGGCTGACCGGCTGCCGGTAGGCGACCACGGCGAGGGTCTCCAGCGCGGCCTGTGTCAGCCGCGCCTGCTGGCCGTCCCTGACGAACCTCTCCACCACCGCGGCGTAGTCCGCGCGGGTGTAGAAGCGCCAGCCTCCGGCCACCTCCCGCAGGTCGAAACCCCGGCCGGAGGCCGTGTATTCCCCGGACAGCGCGCGAAGGGCCGCGGTGATCTCCGCCGTCGGGCGTTCGAGCACCTGGGCGAGTGTCACCTCGGCGACCGGCTCGTCCACCACCATCAGGATCGCTTCGAGCGACGCGGTGAGCGAGGGCCCCTCCGCAGGCCCGCCCTCACCGGGGTCTACGGACGAGGGCTCCCGGTCCCGCCGCCCGGCGGGCGTACCGGCGGCGGGGTCGTCGCCGGAACGGGAGATGTCGCTCGCTTCCATCGCTCCTCGCTCGTCGTGCGGTGGTTCCGTCTCTGCCGACGGTTCCGTCTCTGCCGACGCCGTCGGCCCGGCGCCGCTCGCGGGTGGGGCGGGGCGGCCCCGCCTCACTCGTCCCGCGCCGCGGCCGCCTCGGCGGGCCGCTCCTCGGGCCGGCCCTCGTCGTAGTCGTCGCCGACCGTGACGTCGCCGTCGTCCGCGCCCGTCCAGGTGACGTACAGATCGCCGAGCGGTTCGACCTGCTCGAAGGAGACCGCGGACTCCCGGAACAGTTCCAGGACGGCCAGGAAGCGGGCGACGACCTCGAACGTCCCCGCGCAGTCGGCGGTCAGCGCGCGGAAGGTCGCCGTGTGCAGCCGCCTCAGCCGCTCGACAAGGATAGCGGCTTGCTCCCTGACGCTGGCCAGCGGTTGATAGATGTGGGTGACCGAAACCGACGGCGGGGCCTTCGGCGTGAAGGCCCGTGCGGCGATCTTGGCGAGCTGCTCGGGGCCGATGCCGAGCACGAGTTCCGGCAGCAGGTCGGCGAAGCGCTTCTCCATCGGCACCTCGCGCGGGAAGCGCAGCGCCTCCTCGGCCATCCGGCCGGAGAAGATCTTCGCGACCTCCTTGTACGCCCGATACTGCAGCAGCCGCGCGAACAGCAGGTCGCGGGCCTCCAGCAGGGCGAGGTCCTCCTCGTCCTCCACCTCTCCGGTGGGCAGCAGCCTGGCCGCCTTGAGGTCGAGCAGGGTCGCCGCGACGAGCAGGAAGTGGCTGGTCTGGTCGAGGTCCCACTCCGGGCCGCGCGACCGGATGTAGGCGATGAACTCGTCGGTGACCTTGTGCAGGGACACCTCGGTGATGTCCAGCTTGTGCTTGGAGATCAGCCCGAGCAGCAGGTCGAACGGCCCTTCGAAGACGTCCAGGTGCACCTGGAAGCCGGCCGGCTCGCCGTCCTCGCTCCCCTGGTCGTTCTCCTCGCCGGTCGTCACGCCTGCCATTGTCCCTTACCGCCGCGGCCCCGCGGGGTCAGACGCGGGCGGGCCACCTGGCCAGCAGCTCCCGCGCCAGCTCGCGGTAGGCGGTCGCGCCCATCGAGCCGGGGTCGAACTGGGTGATGGGCTCCCCCGCGAGGGTGGCGTCGGGGAAGCGGACCGTTCGGTTGATGACGGTGTGGAACACCTTGTCGCCGAAGCCCTGCATGATCGTCTGCAGCACCTCGCGGGCGTGCAGCGTGCGGGGGTCGTACATGGTGGCGAGCAGGCCGTCGATCTCCAGGCTCTTGTTGAGCCGCTCCTGGACCTTGCCGATGGACTCCATCAGCAGCGCGACGCCGCGCAGCGCGAAGAACTCGCACTCCAGCGGGATGATCACACTGTGCGCGCAGGTCAGCGCGTTGACCGTGAGCAGGCCGAGGGACGGCTGGCAGTCGATCAGGCAGATGTCGTAGTGCGGCAGCAGGGGCTCCAGCACCCGCTGGAGCGCGTACTCCCTGGCCACCTCGTTGACGAGCCGGATCTCCGCGCCGGACAGGAAGATGTTGCTCGGTAGCAGCGCCATCCCGTCGACGGTGGTGTCGAGCAGGACGTCCTCGACGGTGACGTCGGGCTCCTCCATGAGGAGCTCGTAGACCGTCGCCTCCAGCGGCCGTGGATCGATGCCGAGACCGACCGACAGCGCGCCCTGCGGGTCGAAGTCGACGAGCAGCACCCGCTGACCGACCTCGGCGAGCGCGGCGCCCAGGTTGATCGTGGTCGTGGTCTTGCCGACGCCGCCCTTCTGGTTCACCATCGCGACGATGCGCGCGGGGCCATGGGACTCCGGCGGTACGGGGTCGGGGAACACCGGCCGGGGACGGCCGGTGGGCCCGATCGCGCTGGGAGCCCCCACCCACGTCCCCTCTGTGGTCGCAGTCACCTGTTGGTCCTCCCTGACGGCCCTCGAACCTGATCGAATCTAAAGGGTCGGCACGTGGTCGGCAAGGCGGCGCGCCAATGGCCGCCGAGACACACCCGTTCAGTGCAGGGCGCGGGGATGCGCCGCCGCGTAGACCTCCCGGAGCTTGTCGACCGTCACCAGCGTGTACACCTGGGTGGTGGTCACCGAGGCGTGGCCGAGCAGTTCCTGGACAACCCTAACGTCGGCGCCTCCGTCCAGGAGGTGGGTTGCGAACGAATGCCGCAACATATGGGGCGATACACCGCACAGTCCGGCTCGTTCCGCCGCCGCCTGCAGCACCTCCCAGGCGCCCTGCCGCGTCAGCCGCCCGCCCCGCGCGTTGAGGAACAGCGCGGGCGTCCCCCGCCCGTGCGCCGCCAGCCTCGGCCTGGCCCTGACCAGGTACGCGTCGAGGGCCTGGCGGGCGAAGCGGCCGAGGGGCACGATCCTGGTGCGGCCGCCCTTGCCGCGCAGCCGCACCTGGTCCTGGTCCTGGTCCCCGTCGTGGCGGCCACCGGCGTCGTACGCCGGGTCCGTGGGCACGTCGTCCACCGCGAGCCCGACCGCCTCGGAGATCCGGGCGCCCGTGCCGTACAGGACCTCCAGCAGCGCGCGGTTGCGCAGGGCGAGCGGCGAGTCCTCCGGGCCGCAGGCGGCGATGAGCCGCTCGACCTCCGCGACGGTGATCGCCTTGGGCAGCCGCCGCAACTGGCGCGGCGGGCGCACCTCGTGCGCGGGGTCGTGGCCCGCCACGCCCTCGCGCAGGGCGAAGCGGTGCAGACCGCGTACGGCGGACACGGCGCGGGCGGCGGAGCTCGCCACCAGCGCCGGGTGCTCCTCGTCGCCCTCCCGCAGCGCGGCGAGGAAGGCGACGACGTCCGCCTCGGCGACCTGCCCGAAGGTGTCGAGCCCGCGCGCCCGCAGGTGCTCGACGTATCGGCGCAGGTCGCGGCGGTAGGACGCGAGCGTGTTGGCAGACAGCCCCCGCTCCACCGCCAGATGGGCGAGGTAGCTGGACAGCACCGCCTCGGGCTCGCTCAGGACGTCCCCCTACGGACTCATGCCTCCGGCGCGTCGGCGGGACGGAGGCCCTTGAATCCGTCGGCGGAAGCAGCGTACGCGGCGAGGATACCGGCGACCGCAGGAGAATTGTGGATCATTCCGCTCAGGGCCTTGCCGACCGCCGCGCCCAGCGGAACCCAGACCGCCGGCATGTCGGTCTCCTCGTGGTGGCGGACGTACGTGTTCTCCTCGTCGGGGATCGGCTCCAGGTCGCGGGCAAGGAAGATCCGGATCCGCTCGTCCGACATGCCCGGGGAGGTGCGCAGGTCCACCAGGGTGTGCCACGTGCGCGCCCGGTAGGCGGCCTCCTCGGCGAGCTCGCGGGCCGCGCAGTCCACCAGCGGCTCGTCCGGCACGTCGCGGATGCCGGCCGGCAGCTCCCACATCAGCCGCCGGGCGGGATGCCGGTACTGGCGGATCAGCAGCACCCGGTCCTCGTCGTCGAGGGCGAGCACCGCGACCGAGCCGGGATGGACGACGTAGTCGCGGTCGGCGGTCACCCCGCCGGGCATCTCCACCGTGTCGGTGCGCACGGTGATGACCCGCCCGGCGAAGCGCTCGGCGGAGGCGACGACGTTCCAGGAGTCCTCGCTGTCCTCCACCCTCACTTCGCCCGTCCCGCCTTCGCCACGTTCTCACGCCGGCCCGCGTACTCCAGGGCGGCCTGGACCAGCCCCTTGAACAGGGGGTGCGACCGGGTCGGGCGGGAGCGGAACTCCGGGTGGGCCTGCGTGCCGATGAAGAAGGGGTGCTGGTCGGTGGCGAGCTCGGCGTACTCGACGAGGCGGCCGTCGGGCGACAGGCCGGAGAACACCAGGCCGACCTTCTCCAGCCGCTCCCGGTAGGCGTTGTTCACCTCGTAGCGGTGACGGTGGCGCTCCTCCACCTTGGCCTTGCCGTACAGGCGGCGGGCCAGCGAGCCCTCCACGAGCTTGGCCGGGTAGAGGCCGAGCCGCATGGTGCCGCCCATGTCGCGCTCACCCGCGACGACGTCCTTCTGGTCGCTCATGGTCGAGATGACCGGGTTGACCGTCTCGGCGTCGAACTCGGTGCTGTCGGCGTCCTCGATCCCGGCCAGGTTGCGGGCCGCGTCGATGACCATGCACTGCATGCCGAGGCAGATGCCGAGCAGGGGGATGCGCTGCTCGCGCGCGTGCCGTACGGCGCCGACCTTGCCCTCGATGCCGCGCACGCCGAAGCCGCCGGGGACCAGCACGCCGTCGACGCCGTCGAGCTCGCGGGCCGCGCCCTCGGGGGTCTCGCAGTCGTCGCTCTTGACCCAGCGGATGTTGACGCGCGCGTCGTTGGCGAAGCCGCCCGCGCGCAGCGCCTCGGTGACCGACAGGTACGCGTCGGGCAGGTCGATGTACTTGCCCACCAGCGCGATCGTGACCTCCTTGGCCGGGCGGTGCACCCGGCGAAGGAGCTGGTCCCACTCGGTCCACTCCACGTCGCGGAACGGCAGGCCGAGCCTGCGCACGACGTACGCGTCGAGCCCCTCGGTGTGCAGGACCTTGGGGATGTCGTAGATCGAGGCGGCGTCGACGGCGGAGACCACGGCGTCCTCGTCCACGTCGCACATCAGGCTGATCTTGCGCTTGAGCGAGGTGGTGATCGGCCGGTCCGAGCGGCAGACGATCGCGTCGGGCTGGATGCCGATGCTGCGCAGGGCCGCCACCGAGTGCTGCGTGGGCTTGGTCTTCAGCTCCCCGCTCGGGCCGATGTACGGCAGGAGGGAGACGTGCAGGAAGAAGACGTTGTCGCGGCCGACCTCGTGGCGGACCTGCCGCACGGCCTCCAGGAACGGCAGCGACTCGATGTCGCCGACGGTGCCGCCGACCTCGGTGATGACCACGTCGACGTCCGGGCCCGCCATGCCCCGGATGCGGTCCTTGATCTCGTTGGTGATGTGCGGGATCACCTGGACGGTGTCGCCCAGGTACTCGCCGCGGCGTTCCTTCGCGATCACGTTCGAGTAGACCTGGCCGGTCGTCACGTTGGCCGAGCCGTGCAGTTCGGTGTCGAGGAAGCGCTCGTAGTGGCCGATGTCGAGGTCCGTCTCAGCGCCGTCGTCGGTGACGAACACCTCGCCGTGCTGGAAGGGGTTCATCGTGCCGGGGTCGACGTTCAGGTAGGGATCGAGCTTCTGCATCGTGACGCGGAGACCGCGAAGCTTGAGGAGACGACCGAGGCTGGAGGCCGTGAGTCCCTTGCCGAGACTGGAGGCTACGCCGCCGGTGACGAACAGATGCTTGGTTTGTGCGGCGCTGCGCAAGAGAGCTCCCGTGGTCGATGTCGATCCGGCCGTCCGGATTTGGACGCCGCGATGCCCACGGGCTCTCAGAATATCAAACCTCGGGGCAACATTGGCCTTGCCACGTGCACTAACCCGCCATGGCGGACAAGCCGACCTAGCGGTAACTTTTCGCGTTATGTCGTTCGTGAAGCGCGCCGTCGGCCGTCTGGTCCACCTGGGGTGGGCCTACGTGCGGGAGGCCGCGGCGATCAGCCCGGGAGCGCCGGGCGGTTACCGGTTCCGCAGCATGGGTGAGGGGGCGTGCCTGTCCTTCCCCCAGGGGGCCATCTTCGGAGAGCAGTGGATCGAGATCGGCCCCCACACGCTCGTCGGCGAACGGGTGTCGATCTCGGCGGGGATGGGTCCTGGCGTGGATCTCGGGCCCTCCTCGATCGTGCGGATCGGCCGGGGCTGCTCGATCGGCAGAGGCAGCCACATCGTCGGCCACCAGTCCATCGACATCGGCGACGACGTCTTCACCGGTCCCTACGTCTACATCACCGACCAGAACCACGTGTACGACGACCCCGAGACGCCCATCGGGCGGCAGTGGCCGCGCAACAAGCCGGTCTCCATCGGCTCGGGCTCCTGGATCGGGACGGGGGCGATCATCCTGCCGGGGACCCGGATCGGCCGCCAGTCGGTGGTCGCGGGCGGCGCCGTGGTCCGCGGCGAGTTCCCCGACCACGCGGTCATCGCCGGCGTCCCTGCCAAGATCGTCCGGCGGCACTCCCCCGACCTCGGCTGGCACACTCCCTCGGGCCCCCTCCGTCCCTCTCCCCTCCCCGCCGACCCCCGCGCCCGCGCCGAGCGCGAGTCACGGACAGCCTGACCGCGCTCCGGCCCTCGGCCACCGGCGGGATCGGCGATCGCCCAGGGAGAACCGGGGCTCTCCCGATCGGTTCGGTCCCGCGGTCAGCCTGGCGGCGCGGCGGCCCCGCCGCGCCGGGCCGCCCGGTAGCGGCGCACCCTGCGGACGAGCCGCCAGGCCGTGAACGCCAGCACGGCCAGCGCCACCACCACCAGGACGGGCAGGAAGATCGCGATCAGGCTCATACCGAGCGAGCCCACGTCCTCGGCCGTGCTGACGACCGGTGCCCCCACACCCGCGGTCGTGGCGTTCACCACCGGCCGGGCCGAGGCCTTGATCACGTGTACGGCGAGGGCGACCGCGATGCCCAGCAGCCAGCCGACGGCCGGATGCTCCGCCAGCCACGCCGACTCGTCCAGCCGCTCGGCCGCGGCCGTGGCGCTGAACACCACGCCGCCCGCCGCGGGGCGCACCGCGGTCTGGATCATGTCGTTGACGTGGTCGACCACCGGCACCTTGTCGAGGACGAACTCGGCGACCAGCAGCACGGCGATGATCGCCAGGACCCAGGTGTCGGACAGCCACGCGTACTCGTGCGGCAGCCGCACCGCGTCGGTGAGCCGCGCGAGCACGCCGACGAGCAGCAACGGGATGTAGGCGTTGAGCCCGGCCGCGGTCGACAGGCCGAGCCCGGTGAGCGCCGCGAACATGCACAACCTCCTCCGGCCGGCGGGAGAGTCCCGCCTTCCCCACAACGGACAACCCAGGCCGCGTGTCCCCGTCCACTACCGCGCAGCGGGCTCACGACACCCCGCACGCCGTCGAACATGACCGAGTGCCATGTTCGGCCCGGTGGTCTCCTAGAGCAGCCGCGCGACCATCTCGGCGAACTCCTCCGGGGAGACGACCCGCACACCGAGGGATTCGGCCTTGGCCCGCTTGGACCCCGCGTTGTCTCCCGCGACGACCAGCGAGGTCTTCGCCGAGACGCTGGACGACGCCCTTCCTCCGGCCCGCTCGACGAGCTCGTTCATCTCGTTGCGGGACAACGCCGCCAGCCGCCCGCTCATCGCGCCGGTGACCACGACCGTCATCCCCGTCAGCGGCAGAGCACCCGGACCATCGGCACCCTGCCCATCTGCACCCTGCCCATCTGCACCCAGCTCAGCTGCGCCCGGCGCCGGGGCGATCGTGCCGCCCTCGTCAACGGCCACCGGCACCACACCGGGCTCGGCCATGTTCACCCCGGCGCGGACCAGCTTGTCGATCAGGCCGCTCAGCTCCGCCAGCTCGGCGACGATCACGGGGGCCTTCTCCGGGCCGATGCCGTCCACCCGCTGGAACGCCTCGGCGTCGGCCGCGCGGATGGCCTCCATGGTGCCGAAGTGCCGGGCGATGCGGCGGCTCATCGACCTCCCCGTCCCCCTGACCCCGAGCGCGCAGAACACCCGGCTCAGCGGCCGGGTCCTGGCCCTGCCAATGGCGGACAGGAGGTTGTCGGTGGACACCTCCCCCATCCGTTCCAGGCCGAGTAGCTGCTCGCGGGTGAGGAAGAACAGGTCGCCGAAGTCGGCGATCAAGGCGGCGTCCAGCAGTTGCCGAACGCGGTTGTCGGCCAGCCCCTCCACGTCCAGCTGGTCGCGGCCGACCGCGTAGCGGATCGAGGCGATCGCGCGGCAGTTCCGGCCGCGCACGCATCTCCACCGCTCCTGCGAGGTGTCGATCTCGTCGCCGCAGACCGGGCACACCTCGGGGAACACGATGGGCTGCTCGTCTCCGGTGCGCAGGTGCACCACCGGCGACTCCACCCGAGGGATCACGTCGCCGGCCTTGTAGACGACGACGCTGTCCCCCACCATCAGCCCGCGACGCCCGATGTCGGCGGGGTTGTGCAGCGTCGCGTACGTCACGACGGAGCCGTCCAGCTCCACCGGTTCCAGCACCGCCCGCGGGGCGATCACCCCGGTCCTGCCGGTGTTCCACTCCACCGCGAGAAGCTTCGTGATCTTCTGCGTGGCGGGCAGCTTGTAGGCGATCGCCCACCGCGGCGCCCGCGAGCTGAACCCGGCCAGCGCCTGATCCGCCGCGTCGTCCGCCTTGACCACGATGCCGTCGATCCCGAACGGCAGATCCGGCCGCGCGGCCGCGATCTCCTCGATCCGTTGCCGCACCTGCTCCACGGTCGTCGCGACGACCCCGGCGACCGGGGTGCCGGCCGTGGTCCACACCCCCTGCCCGGCGACCCACTCCATCACCTGGCTGTGCGGCGACTCCCGCAGCCACGTCGCGAAGTCGGAGGTGTCGTCGGGCAGCGGCAGCGCGCCGTACCCGAAGAACGTCAGCTCGCACACGTACGGCCGGTCCTGCGCCCGCAGCGTGCCCGCGGCGGCGCTGCGCGGGTTGGCGAACGTGGTCCCGTCATGCGCCTGCCGTTTCGCGCACGCCTCCTCGAACTGGCTGGTGGTCATCATCACCTCGCCACGCAGCTCGACGGTGACCGGGGAGGCCAGCCGCCCGGGGAGACCGGCGATCGTGCCGATCGCGTGGGAGACGTCCTCGCCCGCGCTCCCGTCGCCGCGGGTGACCAGCTGGACGAGGCGGCCGTCACGGTAGCGGGCGGCGATCGCCAGCCCGTCCAGCTTCGGCTCCACGGACCACGCGGTCACCGGGTGGCCGAGGCGGCGCTCCAGCGAGGCGGCCCAGGCGGCCAGCTCCTCGGGGCCGAACACGTTGTCCAGGCTGAGCATGGGCACGGTGTGCGGGACATCGCCCACGACTCCGGCGACCCTGCCCGTCGGCGAGTCCTCAAGCACCTGCTCGGGGTTGGCCTTCTCGTAGGCGGCGATGCCGCGGACGAGCCGGTCGTAGGCGTCGTCGTCCAGCGGGGAGGTGCCGTCACCGTAGTAGGCCGCGGCCGCGTCGGCCGCCAATTGGACCGCCTCGGCGTAGGCCGTCTCGTCGGGGATCGCGTCGATGGGGGGCGCTTCGGTCATGTGACCATCGTGCCTGCCGGGTCTGACAAAAACGCCCCACTGACGAGCCGATGGCCCAGGAACCGCCACTTCCGTTTCGCGTGATTCCACTTTCCGGGATGATCCGGACCGCGGCCTGCCGGAGACGAAAGCAGCACGCCCATTTCACGTCGCACATTTCAAACGCGACGAAATCCCGCGAAATGACTTCCACGAGCCCGGCTCGGAAACGCCCGCGACCTCCATCCCGCCCACGGCCGGGTACGCGGGATCAGCCGTCCTGGGAGACGGGCTCGAGCACCAGCACGATCTGGTCGCCCTCGACCCGCGCGAGCCGTATGGCGACCCCGCCGATGCGGCCCGGCGTGCCGGTGCCGATCGTCACCGCTCCCCTGACCTGGCAGCCGTCGTTGTAGCACGTCCGGTTGATGCTGACGTTGCGGCCGTCGACGGCCGTCGAGGTGCCCGTGAAGGACAGCCGCGCCTCGTTTCCCCTGATGCCCACGACGCCGATCTCGGTCACGCCGAAACTCGCGTCGACCGCGATGGAATCGCCCTGGCGCACCCGCGCCTCGCAGTCGCCGTCCCGGCAGGCGCCGAGACCGGACTCGCCAGGAGTCGGCGAAGGGCTGGGAGACGCCGCCGGCGAGGGCTGCGGTCTGCCCGGCACCGCGGCGAGCGGCCGTGCCAGGCTCACGCCGCAGGCGGAGACGAGCACGGCGATCGAGGCGGCGGCGAGCGCGATACGGCCGGCGGAAATGGACACGGTGTTTGTAGAACGCATGATTTCCCCGTAGACCACAGGTTGGATTCACCGGTCGGGAACGGCGCGAAGCCGACCGTTTCCCGAGCGCGCGGATGCGAATCCGCACGCGGACGAATGCCTTCCCCATGGTCGGCGGGCTCAATCGCAGGCGCGCATTCGCCAAAGAGCGAATAAGCCGCGATTGCCGCCAATTCGGCGGCGTTCGCTCATTCGGGCGAGGTAAAAGAATCGAATGCCCGGCGAAGTCGGCGCGTGTTCCCGTGGTCGGGCGCCGTCACTTCACGCCGGCCTCGCGCATGTCGCGGACCTCCCGCTTGAGCTCCTTGATCTCGTCGCGCAGCCGGGCCGCCACCTCGAACTGCAGATCGGCGGCGGCGCTGTGCATCTGCTCGGTCAGCGACTCGATCAACGACTCGAGCTGGGCGCGGGGCATCTCCCCCGCGATCGCCTTCGCGTGCTGGCCCGCGCCCCGGGACGCGAGCCCGGGCACCGGCGCCTTGCCGCGCGACTGCTGACGCCCGCCTCCGCCGAGGAGCTGCGCGGTGTCGGCGTCCTCACGGACCAGGCTGTCCAGGATGTCGGCGATCTTCTTGCGCAGCGGCTGCGGGTCGATGCCGTGCGCCTCGTTGTAGGCGATCTGCTTGGCCCGGCGCCGGTTGGTCTCGTCGATCGCCCGCTCCATGCTCGGCGTGATCTTGTCGGCGTACATGTGGACCTGGCCGGACACGTTGCGGGCCGCGCGGCCGATCGTCTGGATCAGCGAGGTCTCCGAGCGCAGGAAGCCCTCCTTGTCGGCGTCGAGGATCGACACCAGCGACACCTCGGGCAGGTCGAGGCCCTCACGTAGCAGGTTGATGCCGACGAGCACGTCGAACTCACCCATGCGCAGCTCGCGCAGCAACTCGATGCGGCGCAGCGTGTCGACCTCGCTGTGCAGGTAGCGGACCCGGATGCCGTTGTCGAGCAGGTAGTCGGTGAGGTCCTCGGCCATCTTCTTGGTCAGGGTGGTGACCAGGACCCGCTCGTCCCGCTCGGCCCGGGCGCGGATCTCCTCCATGAGGTCGTCGATCTGGCCCTTGGTGGGCTTGATGATCACCTCGGGGTCCACCAGGCCGGTGGGGCGGATGACCTGCTCCACCACCTCGCCCTTGCTTCGGCCCAGCTCGTACGGCCCCGGCGTCGCGGACAGGTAGACGGTCTGGCCGATGCGCTCCAGGAACTCCTCCCACTTGAGCGGGCGGTTGTCCATCGCCGACGGCAGCCGGAACCCGTGGTCGACCAGCGTCCGCTTGCGCGAGGCGTCCCCCTCGTACATCGCGCCGATCTGGGGGACGGTCTGGTGCGACTCGTCCAGCACGAGCAGGAAGTCGTCGGGGAAGAAGTCGAGGAGCGTGTGCGGCGCGGTGCCCGCCTCGCGGCCGTCGATGTGCCGCGAGTAGTTCTCGATCCCGGCGCAGGTGCCGACCTGGCGCATCATCTCGATGTCGTAAGTGGTGCGCATGCGCAGCCGCTGGGCCTCCAGCAGCTTGCCCTGCCGCTCCAGCTCGGCGAGCCGCTCGGCGAGCTCCGCCTCGATGCCGGCGATGGCCCGCTCCATGCGCTCCGGGCCGGCCACGTAGTGCGAGGCGGGGAAGATGTGCAGCTCGTCGTCCTCGGCGACGACCTCGCCGGTCAGCGGGTGCAGCGTCGCCAGCTTCTCGATCTCGTCGCCGAACATCTCGATGCGGACGGCCAGCTCCTGGTAGACCGGGATGACCTCGACCGTGTCGCCACGCACCCGGAACGTGCCCCGGGTGAAGGCCAGGTCGTTGCGGGTGTACTGCATGTCGACCAGCCGCCGCAGCAGCTGGTCGCGCTCGATCTGCTGGCCGACCTTGAGCCCGACCATCCGGTCGACGTACTCCTGCGGGGTGCCCAAGCCGTAGATGCAGGAGACGGAGGCGACCACCACCACGTCGCGGCGCGACACCAGCGACCAGGTCGCGGAGTGGCGCAGCCGCTCCACCTCCTCGTTGATCGAGGAGTCCTTCTCGATGTAGGTGTCGCTCTGCGGGACGTACGCCTCGGGCTGGTAGTAGTCGTAGTAAGACACGAAGTATTCGACGGCGTTGTTCGGCAGCATCTCGCGCAGCTCGTTGGCGAACTGGGCGGCGAGCGTCTTGTTGGGCTGCATGACCAGCGTGGGGCGCTGCACCCGCTCGATCAGCCACGCGACCGTCGCCGTCTTGCCGGTGCCGGTGGCGCCGAGCAGGACGCTGTCCTTCTCCCCCGCCGTGACCCGGCGCTCCAGCTCCGCGATCGCCGTGGGCTGGTCGCCGGACGGCGTCATGTCGGTGACGACCTGGAAGGGCGCGACCCTCCGCTTCAGGTCCATCATGGATGTCATCGGCCGCTCAGCTCCTCACTCGCCCCGTCCACCGGCGCGGGGCACACGCAGGCGTGCGACGTCCGCTCCGGCTCTCCTCCATAACCTACGCGCGGCGACCGACAATTCCGGGGCCGATACCGGCTCCGCCGCGCCCCCGCGAGGCGTACGGCCGGGCGGCGGCCGGCCCTTTGCCGGACCATGACGCTGTCGTTACGATTCCAGTCGGGGGCCGACACTGACGGGATGGCGGGGCTGACCATGGCGGGGTTGCGGAATGCCGTCGGCCGGTCACTCGCGTGGTCGGCCAAGAACGTCGACGGCGCCATCGCCCTCGTGCTGGCGGTGGCAGTCGGCGTGCTGGGCGTGCTGCCCGACGACGTGATCTCCGACAAGGTCAAGTCGCAGCTCGTCAGCGGCACCACCCTGGTCGTCCTCGCCCTGGTCGCGACCGCGCTGCTGCGCGACCGGGTCAGGCAGGAGCCGGTCGAGGAGGCCATGCACGCCACGTCAGGCGTCCTCGCGCGGCTTCCCGAACGACTCGACCGCCTCGACGAGCTGGAGGACCTCGTCGCGGGCACCCGGCGGGCCATCGAGGACATGTCGGTCATCCGCATCCTGGGCAGCCAGCACGAGATCGCGCAGGCACACGCGGACGCGCGGCGGGGCACGGACCGCTGGGCGTTCAAGGGCGGCACCGGCACCTACATGCGCGCCGTGACGCTGCCCGAGTGCGTGGCCGCCGCACGGCGCGAGAAGCGGCACCTCACGGTCCGGCTGGAGATCATCGACCCGACGGACGAGGCGGTGTGCGAGAGTTACGCGCACTACCGCAGGTCGCTGTCGGACCGGCCCGACGGCACCGGTGAGGTGTGGACGACCGACCGCGCGAGGAAGGAGTCGTACGCGACCGTCCTGGCCGCGTTCTGGTACCGCCAGCGGTACGGCCTGCTCGACATCGCGGTGGGGTTGTCGCCGGTGATGACGACCTTCCGCTGGGACATGTCGGGCCGCGCCCTGATCATGACGTCCGAGGACCCCAACCGGGCCATCATCGCCTTCGGCGGCTCGTTCTTCTACGAGAGCTGCGGCACCGAGTTGCGCACGAGCTTCGAGCAGGCCCGCCGCGTGGCGATGGACCGCTACCGGTCGGTCCCGCTGAGCGAGGAGCCGACCATCGAGGAGGTCCGCAGGCTGTTCGACCGCGTC
This sequence comes from Microbispora sp. H11081, assembly GCF_012999535.1. Taxonomy (GTDB): domain Bacteria; phylum Actinomycetota; class Actinomycetes; order Streptosporangiales; family Streptosporangiaceae; genus Microbispora. The sequence goes on along the minus strand of NZ_JABBWV010000001.1, from coordinate 864,938 downwards.
GGCCTCCCGCTGCCCAAGTCGTTCACCGACCGCGACGTCGTCGAGGTCACCCGCAAGGCGCTGCGCGCCAAGGACCCCTACGCGTCATGAGATACCGGGACGTGCTCGACACGCTCGCCGGCGGGAACGCCCGCGAGTGGGCGCTCGGCGTGCTCGGCGAGATCGCGCAGGGTGGCTCGCCCGGCCCGGACGTGCGGGGCGTTCGGCACCCGCTGGGGTTCCTCTGCCTGCCGCTGGTCCGCGAGGACGGCCTCGGGGTGTGCGTGCACCTGTGGACCGCCGCCGCGCGGCGCGCCCGCAGCACCACCTCGCAGGTCCACTGCCACAGCTGGGACCTGGTCAGCCACGTCCTGTACGGCCAGGTCCGCAACGTCCACGCGGTCGTGACCGACACCGGCCGGTCTCCCACCCACCGCGTCTTCGAGGTGGTCAGCACGCCGTCGGGCGACGTCATCCGCCCCACCGCGAGGACCGTCGCGTACGCCCCGGGGCGCGCCGAGCAGTTCGGCGCGGGAGACACCTACACGCTCGCCGCCGGCGCCTTCCACAGCAGCGTCATCCCCGAGGACGGCGAGGCCGCCACCGTGGCGCTCGGCCGCGGCAGGCCGGGCCTGGCCGATCTGTCGCTCGGGCCGGTCGGCACCCCGCTCCACCGCGTCGGGCGGGAACGCCTGGACGCCGCCGAGACCGCACGTGCCGCCGAGCTGGCCAGGAGGAGCCTGTGGACCTCGAACACGCCAGGCGGGTAGCCGTCGAGGCGGCCCTGGCCGCGGGGGCCGTGCTGCGCGAGCGCGCGCCCGGATCGGTCGCCGTCCACGCCAAGGGCGGGGCGGGCGACGTCGTCACCGACCTCGACCTCGCCGCGGAGAAGCTGATCCTCGACCGCGTCCGGGCCGAGTTCCCCACGCACCGGATCGTGGCCGAGGAGTCGGGCGTCCACGACGGCGACCTGGCGGACGGCGGATGGACCTGGCTCGTCGACCCGCTCGACGGCACGAACAACGTGGCGATCGGACTCCCGGCGTACGTCGTGGGGCTGGCGCTGTGCGCGGGCGGCCGCCCGGTGCTCGGGGTGGTCCACGAGCCGCTGTCGGGCCGCACCTGGTCGGCCGTCGCCGGGTCCGGGGCCCGTGGCCCGGGCGGGCCGCTCACCGGGCCGCCGCGCCGGGACCTCCCGCACGGGCCGGTGCTGGCCTGGACGCAGGGCCACGGGGTCTCCCGGCGGGATCCCGCGGCGCGGTCGCTGAAGATGACGATGGACGCCCGCGCCCGGCGGGTGCTCCAGCTCTGGGCGCCGCTGCTGTGCTGGGCGATGCTCGCCCGCGGCGACATCGACGGCATGATCGGCTACCGAGCGGAGGGGCTCGACCTGCCCGCCGGGGCCCTGATCGCGCTGGAGGCCGGGGTGGAGATCCGGCGGTTCGACGGCGGGCCTTTCGAGGCGTCCGCCGAAGGCCCTGCGGAGGAGCGCAGCTTCGTCGCCGCGCCGCCCGCGCTGGTCGGGGAGCTGCTCGGCCTGGTCGCCGAGGCCCGCCGCCTGGCCCCCGCCCTGCCGCCGGTGTGACCCGCCGCCGGCCCGAGTCGGTGGCCGATCCGAGTCAGTCGTCGAGGCCGCGCGCGGCGAGCGCCTCGCCCAGCGCGTCGGCGTGCCGCAGCGCTCCCACCACCAGCGGTACGGCGAAGGCGCGGGCGCTGCGCTCGATCCCTCTGGCCCGCTGCGCCTCCCGCACCCGGGTGACCAGGTCCGCCATCACCGGCACGCTGCGCAGGGTGAGCGACAGCAGCAGCGAAAGGCGGAACGGGTCAAGCCCGGCGAACCTGACGGGGGCGAGGCAGCGCTCAAGGCAGGCCATGAGCGCGCTGGTGCGCGTCGTGAGCGTGACCAGCCCGGCCAGGGCGACGGCGAGCACGACGCGCAGCGTGGACGACGCCGCCGCGGGCAGGTCGGCGAACACCAGTTGCACGCAGAACAGGGCCACGGCGAACCAGCGGACGGGCCGCACCTGCGCCCAGGCCGCCGCCACGCCGACCCCTGAGACGGCGTACAGCAGCACCACGACGGCCGCGGCGCCCGCCAGCGCGGCGGGCGAGCGCAGCAGCAGGAGCGCGGTGCAGGACAGGGCGAGCCCGGCGAGCTTAGCGCCGGCGGGCAGCCGGTGCAGGAACGATCCGCCCGGCACGTAGGCGCCGGTGAGCCCGGTCACGCCATCGTCTTCCTGTAGTGGCCGATCGCGGCGGCGGGATCGGCGTCGGCGACGATCCGTCCCTCGTCGACCACGAGCACGCGGTCGAAGTCCTCGAGCAGCGGAAGGTCGTGGGTGACCACGACCACCTGCTGCGGCAGGTCCCGCAGCAGCGCCGCGACCTGCCGCGAGTGGCGCAGGTCGAGCAGCGTGGTCGGCTCGTCCATGACCAGGATCTCCGGTTCGAGCACCAGGACCGAGCAGAGGGCGAGTAACTGCTTCTGGCCGCCCGACAGGTGGTGGGCGGGGTGGTCGGCGTGCTCCGCCAGGCCGTACCTCTCCAGGACCTCCCGCACCCGGCGCTCGACCTCCTCCCGCGCCAGCCCCTTGCGGCGCAGCGAGAAGGCCACGTCCTCGGCCACCGTCGGCATCACGATCTGCGCGTCGGGGTCGGTGAACAGGAACCCCACGGACCGCCTGATGCGGGCCGCCTGGCGACGGGTGTCGAGCCCGGACACCGTCACAGTGCCCGAGGACGGCAGGACCAACCCGTTGATCAGGCGGGCGAGCGTGCTCTTGCCCGAGCCGTTGGCCCCGACCACGCCCACGCGGCGCTCGGTCAGCGAGGCCGTGACGCCGCGCAGCACCTCCCGCTGCCCGAGCCGCACATGGACGTCCTCCAGCCGGATCACTCACACCACCTCGAACAGGGCGGCGATCCCGAGACCGCCGCCGACCGCGACCGCCGCCAGGCCAAGCGACCCTCGCGGCGCCCCTGCCAACCGGCTGAACAGCCGGGTCACCACCACGGCCCCGCTCGCGCCCCAGGGGTGGCCGAGGGCGAGTGCGCCGCCGTCGGCGCACACGCGCTCGGAGTCCGCTCCGAGGGGATCGAGGCCGAGCGCGTCGGTGACCGCGAGCACCTGCGCCGCGAACGCCTCCACGATCTCCACCGCCGCGACGCTCTCCAGGTCGGTCCCGGTCCGCCGCAGCACCCGCCGTACGGCGGGCACCGGCCCCCACCCGGGCAGCGCCGGATCGCATCCGGCGACCGCGCCCGCCAGCAGGCGCAGGCCGGGCAGGCCGGCCGCCGCGCGCAGCCGCTCCGGCACGACCGCGACGGCCGCGGCGCCGTCGCTCACCGGGGATGAGTTGCCGGCCGTCACCGTGCCCCCCGGCACGAACGCGGCGGGCAGCCTGGCCAGCGACTCCGGCCGCAGCACACGCGGTCGCTGGTCGTCGGCGCGGCCGCAGACGGGGACGATCTCGCGCGCGAAGCGTCCGGCCTCCCGCGCGGCCAGCGCCCGCGCGTGGCTCCGGCGGGCGTACGCGTCCTGGCGTTCCCTGGTCACGCCGCGCGCCGCGGCGAGCGCCTCGGCCGCCGGGCCCATGTCGGGGTCCGGGTGCCCCTCGGGGGCGAACGGCGCCCGCTCGTACGGCACGCCCGGCTCGCCCTCACCCCGGCGGATCCGCAGCGGCGCGGTCGAGGCGCTCTCGACGCCCCCGGCGACGACCAGGTCCGCGTCGCCGGAGCGGACGGCCTGGGCGGCCAGCAGGATCGCCGCGAGGCCGCTGCCGCACTGCCGGTCGACGGTGACGCCGGGCACCTCGTGGCCCAGCCCCGCGGCCAGCGCGCAGACCCGGGCCAGGTTGCCCCCCGGGCCCGTGCAGTTGCCCAGCACCACGTCGTCCACCGGGACGCCGAGATGCGCCACGTCGCGGGCGACCGCCCCGACGACGGGCGCGGCGAGCCGGTCGGACGGCAGGCCCCGGAACGCGTGGCCCGCGGTGCCGATGGGGGTGCGGCGGGCCGCGACGACGACCGCTCGCTCGTCCATCTCAGCCGAGCCTTCGCAGGCCGGGCGCGCCGCCGTCGGCGACACAGGCGGCGAGACGGGCCGCGACGAGGCCGCGGGCCGGCTTCCCCGCCGTGGTCCTGGGCAGGGGGTCGGCGGCGTACCAGCGGCGGGGCCGCTGCGCGGGGTCGAGTTCGGCGCGCGCCGTCGCCTCCAGCGCCGCCCGTGACACGTCCCGGCCCTCGACGACCGCGGTGACCACGAAGCCGAGGTAGGCGTGCGGCGTGCCGACCACGACCACGTCGTCCACTCCCGGCACCTTCCTCAGCACTTCCTCGACGTCCTCGGGCACGACCGTCGCCCCACCGGTCTGGATGGCGCCGTCGCCCCGGCCGCGCAGCCGCAGGACCTCGCCGGGCCGGTACGGCTCCGCCAGGTCGCCGACCGTCATCCAGCCGCCGTCGTCGCGCCGCAGGGGGCCGGTCGCGCCGGCCAGGTAGCCCTCGCACAGCCACGGGGAACGCACCCACACCTCGCCCAGGTCGTGCCCGCGCGGCACGCGGACGTCGATCTCGACGCCGGGGAACGGCCGCAGCCCCGCGCCGTCGGCGTCCGCGGCGACGAACGACAGCTCGGTGGCACCGTAATAGGACACCACACGCACTCCGGCAGCAATCGCCCGGGTCCTGGCGGCGGTGTCCATGGCGGCCCCGCCGACCACGGCGGCGCGCAGCGCGCCGTCGGCCTTCTCCAGGGCGTCCAGCACGGCCTGCAGGCGGTGGGGCACCACGTGGACCGCGGTGACCCGCCGCGACCACTCCGCGGGCCCGGCCGGGGACCACCGTCCGGGCACCACGGCCGTCGCGCCCGCCGCCAGCGTGTGCACGGCGGCGAAGCCGTACAGGGAGGAGACCAGCGGGCCGGGGATCAGCACGACGTCGTCGGGGCCGATCCCGGTCAGCGCGTCCACGTGGGCGAACGACGCGGTCCAGGAGGCCCGGCTTCGCACCACGGCTCGCGGCCTGCCGGTGCTGCCGGAGCTGAAGCAGGCCCACGTGAGGTCGCCGGGCGCGGGGCGGTGCCGTACGGGCGGGCCTTCCGCCTCGGGCAGCGGGGCGTCGAAGCGGGCGGCGACCGGCACCGCGGCCATGACCTGCGCCCGCCGTTCCTCGCTCCACGCGTGGTCGCACAGCAGCGGCGTGACCCCCGCCAGGTCGGCGGCGAGCACGGCGACGAGCAGGGCCACCGGGTCCGCCTGGCCGGTCGCGACGAGCGCGCCGCGCGCGATCCCGTCGCCGGCGAGGCGGCGTGCGGCACGGCCGGCCCTTGCCGCGAGTTCGGCGTAGGTCAGGTCGCCTCCGGGGCCGGACACCGCGATCCGCCGGGGCTGGACGGCGGCGTGCCGCATGACCTGCTCGGCTACCGGCATGCGCGGGTCACTCCCCGGCCCGCAGCCGCTCGCGGCGCACCGCGGGGACCGCGTCGGGATAGGCCCGCTGGGTGCCCCGCGCCACCAGCGACGCCAGCGCCGCCTTGGCCAGGTCGCCGGGCAGGAAGACGGCGCTGAGCACCGCGGTCTTGCCCAGGGACAGCCCGGTGACCAGCGCCTGCACGGGGATGCCGCACAGGTAGACGACGCCGACGCCGCCGACCAGGCAGGCGGTCACCAGCCGCGCCGTGGACGGCGTGCGTCCGCCGCGTTCGACGATCCACCCGGTGACGGCCGCGCCGGGCACCCAGCCGAGCAGGAAACCGGCCGTGGGACCGGTGAAGACGCCGAGCCCGCCGCGTCCGCCCGCCAGCAGGGGCAGCCCGGCGGCCACGAGCAGGAGCAGGACCATCACGGCGAGGGCGGACCGCCAGGTGCCCAGGATGGTCCCGGCGAGCATGACGCCGAGCGTCTGCAGTGTGATCGGGACCGCGTCGCCGAAGACGTTCAGCGCGCCCGGCAGACCGAGCACCGCGATCAGTGCGGCGAAGACGCTGACTCTGGCGATGTCCGCCGCGGGGAAGCTCCGTTTCGGCGTGCTCTGTTCATCTGTCACGAACCGATCCCATCCCAAGGCGCCGCATCCGGCGAATGAGGAAACCCACAACTTTTGGCCGCGTCGTTCTCGGCGGAGACCATAGCCGCCCGCTGGGCGCGCGGCCCGGGGGCGTGCCACGCCCACTATGTCACCCGGCCCTGGCCGGGCCTCAGGCGGTGAGGACCAGGACGGTCACGGTCGCGGCGAGGCCGGCCACGGCGAGTCCCGCGCCGGTGGCGACGAACTTGGCCAGCGGCACCCGCACGTCCCCCCGCCGGCACCACTCGAACCACAGCAGCGTCGCGAGCGAGCCCCATGGCGTGATCACCGGGCCCAGGTTGGTGCCTGCGAGCAGCGACAGCAGTTGCGTGTGGTTGGCCGCGGGGATGACCTGCTCGCCCGCGACGTACGCGGGGAGGTTGTTGACCACGTTGGACAGCGCGGCTCCCGCGGCGGCGGCGCGGTAGGCGCCGTCCCCGTCGCCGCCCGCGCCGACGAGCGCGCGCATCACGTCCGCCAGGCCGAGCCGGCTGAGCGTCGGGACCACGAGGAACAGCCCGGTGACGAAGACCAGCAGGCGCCAGGGGATCAGGGCCCACACGAGCTTGGCCCGGTCGCGCCAGGCGAAGGCGGCGACCACCGCGACCGCCGCGACGAGGGCCGCGACGCCGATCTCCACGCCCGCCAGGATGGCGGCGATGAACAGCAGGCAGGCCACCCCCGCCACGGAGAACAGCACCCGGTCGGCCACCGGCACCGGGGGCGGCGGCTGGTAGCGGTCCTCGCCCCGCTCCCCGCGCCGCCAGAAGAACGCCCACAGGAACGCCATCGTCACCGCGATCGACGCGGCCTGCGGGGCCCACATCCGCGCGGCGAACTCCTGCGTGGTGAGCGCCACCCTGTTCATGGCGAGCAGGTTGGTGAGGTTGGAGACCGGCAGCAGCAGGCTCGCGGTGTTGGCCAGCCAGACCGTGGTCATCACGAGCGGCAGCGGCGCGATCTTGGCGCGCGGCGCCAGGGCCAGCATGACCGGCGTCAGCAGGACGGCCGTCGTGTCCAGGTTGAGGAAGATCGTGACCAGCGAGGCGAAGGCCGTGCAGAGCAGGAAGAGAGCGGCGTAGCTGCCCCTGCCGACGATCGCGATGCGGGTCGCGATGACGTCGAAGACCTGTGCCTCCTTGGTCAGCTCCGCCAGCACGATCACCGCGCCGAGGAACAGCAGCAGGGGGGCGATGCGCTCGATGCTCTCCCTGGCCGACGCGGCCGGCAGCAGGCCGGTGGCCACGAAGACCAGGCCCACCGCGAGCAGCCCGAACCTGATCCAGTCGAGAACGCTCAGTCGCCGCAGCCCGGTCGCCACGCGCACACCCTATATCGGCCGCCGCGGACTGATCGAACCCCTCCAAACCGTCGGTGACAGCGGGAATACTGGGCCCCATGACGCACAGCGGGCGGGGGGACGCGCGGACCGAGATCTTCGTCAGCTACTCCCCCGCCGACGAGCGGTGGGCGACGTGGATCGCCTGGCAACTCGAAGCCGCCGGCTACCGCACGATGCTGCAGGCGTGGGACTTCGTGCCAGGCACCAACTTCATCGACTTCATGGACCGCGGGGTCAGCGAGGCCGACCTGGTCGTCGCGGTCCTCACCCGGAACTACCTGGGTTCCCGGTACGGCAGGCTCGAATGGCAGGCGGCGCTGCGCGCCGATCCGGACAACCCGTCCAACAAGCTGGTGACGGTCCGGCTGGAGGACTGCCCGCTCGACGGCCTGCTGTCCACGATCACCTGGGTGGACCTCCTCGGCGTGACCGACGCGGCCGAGGCGCGGCGGCTGCTGCTGACCCGGATCAGGCAGGCGCTGGCAGGCCGGGCCAAGCCGTCGGAGCCGCCCCGGTTCCCCGCCGAGCCTGGCAGGCGGCCCCTCCACCCCGCCGCCGACCCCGCGCCGCCCGCCGTACGGGTGCCGCGGGCCCGGCGCGCCCCCGCCGCGGAACCGTCCTTCCCGACGGCCGAACGCGCCGGCGGCGGCTCCTCCGTGACCGTGCTGCACGTCGCAGGGCCGCGGTTCGGCCGCGGGCTGGCGGAGGCGGACGAGCCGCTCGACGCGGGCGAACTGCAGGCGAGCGTGTGGGCCGACCTGACCCGCCTGGCCGACGCCGGGGTTCCCAAGCCCGACGTCCTGATGGTGACCGGCGACCTCACCGAGTCGGGCAGCATCCGCGAGTGCGAGCAGGCCCTCGCGTTCCTCACCGGGCTGCGGGTGCTGCTGGGGCTGGAGCCCGGACGGCTGGTCGTCGTCCCCGGGCCGCGCGACGTCACCAAGGCCGCCTGCCGCGCCTACTTCGCGACCTGCGAGGCCGACGACGTGCGCCCGCAGCCGCCGTACTGGCCGAAGTGGCGGCACTTCTCCACGCTCTTCGGCGAGCTGTACCAGGGCCTCGACGGCCCCGCCTTCGACAGCGCCCAGCCCTGGACGCTGTTCGAGCTGCCCGAACTGCGCGCCGTCGTCGCCGGGATCAACTCCACGATCGCGATGAGCCACCGCGAGGAGGACGACCACGGTTTCGTGGGCGAGGCCCAGGCCGCGTGGTTCGCCGAGCGGCTGCGGCCGTTCGACGGGTGGCTGCGGATCGGCGCCGTCGCCCATCCCCCGCGTCCCGGCCTGCGCGACGCCGCCACCCTGGAACGGCTGCTCGGCTCCCGGCTCGACCTGCTGGTCCACGGGCGCGGCCCGCAGCGCGGCGGACCGGAGGAGGTCTGGGAGCTGGACGGGCTGCCGTGCGTGCCCGCGCTCGCGCCGGGCCGTCACCAGATCCTCCAGGTCACCCCGGAGGGACTGCGCCGGTGGACCAGGGACCACCCGGACCTGCGCGACCCCGAGGTCCTGCCATACGGCTGGCGCGGGTGGCGGCCGCGGGCCCACGCGGCGGCGGCGCCCGAGCCCGCGCCCGAGCCCGAGGAGCCCGCGAGCCCCGCCGACCTGCTGCTGGACCGGATCGCCGAGGTCTGCGAGACCCGCTTCGAACGGGCCAAGATCCGCCGGGTCGCGGGCGACCCGCCGCGCCTGCTCGTCACCCACCCCGACGACGGGTTCGTACGCCAGGTCCTGATCGGCGCGCACACCGGGGAGCTGAGGCAGGAGCACGTCGAGGCGTTCCTCGGCCACGTCCACGCGGCGGGGCTCGAGCACGCCGCCGAGCTGGTCTGCCAGGGGCCGCAGCCGCCCCGGGCGTTACGCGACGACGCCCTGCGGCGCGGGCTGCGGCTGCGCAGCTTCACCGAGTTCCAGGGCCTGCTCGACCTGTCGTCCTACGTGGCGGGGCAGACGGCCAGGCTGCGCGGCGACCGCCGCTACCCGCCCGAGCTGTACGTGCCGCAGCGGTTCCGTGAGCTCGACAGGACCGGCGGCGAGATACGCGACGACCTGACCGGCGAGCTGCTGCGGCTGCTCGCGGCCGACCACGGTCGGTTCGCGCTCGTGCTCGGCGACTTCGGCCGCGGCAAGACGTTCTCGCTGCGCGAGGTGGCCAGGCGCATGCCCGCCGAACTGCCGCACCTCACGCCGATCCTGATCGAGCTGCGCGCCCTCGACAAGGCGCACTCGGTCGCCGGGCTGGTCGCGGCGCACCTCGCCAACCACGGCGAGGAGCTGATCGACCTCAAGGCGTTCCACTACATGCTGCGCCAGGGCCGGATCGTGCTGCTGTTCGACGGCTTCGACGAGCTGGTCACCCGCGTGACGTACGAGCGGGCGGCCGACCACCTCGACACGCTGCTGCGCGCCGCCGAGGACAAGGCCAAGATCGTGGTGGCCGGGCGCACCCAGCACTTCAAGTCGCGCAGCCAGGTGATGACGGCCCTCGGGGAGAAGGTCGGCCTGCTGCCGAACCGGCGGGTGCTCGACATCGAGGAGTTCACCGAGGAGCAGATCCGCGCCTACCTGGTCAACCGGTACGGCTCGCGGCAGACGGCCGACGACCGGATGGCCCTGCTCACGGGCATCGGCGACCTGCTCGGCCTGGCGCACAACCCCCGCATGCTCAGCTTCATCGCCGACCTGCCGGCGGAACGGCTGCGTGCCGTCGCCCAGGCCGGGGAGGCGATCAGCGCCGCCGGTCTCTACCAGGAGATCCTCGACACGTGGCTGGCCTTCGAGGAGGAACGCGTGCGCGGCGTGGCGGGGGCTCCCGGCGGCCTCACCCGCGGTGAGCTGTGGCGGGCCGCGACCACGCTCGCGCTGCGGCTGTGGGAGACCGGCGAGGCCTACCTGCGGCCGGCTGAGCTGGCCGAGGTCGCCGACACGCTCACCGGCCTTGCCGGAGAGACGCGGACCGGCCTGCCGTACGGGCCGGACGCTGCCGGGGGCGGCGAGGGGGCCGCGCGGCTGACGCCCGAGCAGGCCGCGCACGCCGTCGGGGCCGGGAGCCTGCTGGTGCGCACGGACGAGGGACTGTTCGGGTTCATCCACGCCTCGGTCGTGGAGTGGCTGGTGGCGCGGCACCTCGCGGAGTCGCTCGGCGCGGGTCGCACCACCGGGCTGGGGCTGCGGCCACTGTCGGCGCTGACCGTCGACTTCCTGTGCGACCTGGCCGAGGCCTCGCGGCTGCAGGCATGGGCGGCCCGCACGCTCGCCTCCCCGGGCGCGGGCGACGTGGCCAGGTCCAACGCCATCAAGGTGACCACCCGGCTGCGCACCTCGGCCAGGACCGACCTGCGCGGCGCCCGGCTCAGCGGCGAGGACCTGTCTTACCGGGAACTGCGGGGCGTGGACCTCACCGGCGCCGACCTGACCGACGCCCGGCTCGTCGGGGCCGACCTGTCCCATGCCGTGCTGCGGGACGCCCGGCTGGCCGGGGCGCGCCTGGACGAGGCCGTGCTGGTGGGCGCCGACCTGCGCGGGGCCGATTTCACCCGGGCCCGGCTCGCCCGCGCCGACCTGCGGGACGCCTCCGTCGAGGGCAGCCGCTGGGAGCGGGCCGCGCTCATCGACGTCACCGGCGTCCCCAGGGGAGCGCCGGAGCTGCGCGGCGCCGCCGTCGCCCCCGGCGGGCCCGGCACTGACGGCGGGCGGGTCAGCGCGGAGCCGGCCCCCGCCGTCGTCGGCGTCCCGTACGGCTACCACTTCGAGAGCAGCCGCCTGCCTGAACCGGTCGCCTACCACCCCGACGGCGGCATGCTCGCCCTGGGCGGGGAGGACGGCGGCGTCCTGATCTGCGACAGCGTCACCGGATCCGTCCTGCGCACGTTGCGGGGGCACCGGGGCCGCGTCTACAAGGTCGCGTACGGCGAGGCCGGCCTGGTGACCGGCGCGAGCGACGGGACCGTCCGGGTGTGGGATCCCGCCACCGGCGAGCTGTCACACGTCCTGCGCGGCCACCCCGGCGGCGTGTGGCCGGTGGTGACCTCGGGCGACCTGGTCGCGGCGGGCGGCGCGGACGGGGTCATGCGGGTCTGGGCCTCCGGGGAGCTCGCGTGGGAGCTGCCGGGCCACACCGCCCCGGTCTACACGGCCGTGTTCCTGCCCGGGCTGCTGGTGACCGGCGACAGCGCGGGGGCGATCCGCGTGTGGGACCTCGCCACCGGGCGGGTGCGTCACCACCTGCGCGGCCACAGCGGGGCCGTCTACCGTCTGGCCCTCAGCCCTGACGGCACCCGCCTGGCCGCCGGGGACGGCCGGGGCGTGCTGCGGGTCTGGGACCCCCGCACCGGCGCCGCGCTGCACGAGCTGACCGGTCATCCGGGAAGCGTCTACACCCTCGCCTTCCATCCGGAGGGCCGGCTGCTCGCCTCCGGCGACACCGAGGGAGCCGTACGCCTGTGGGACCCGGTCACCGGTGAGGCGGCCGGCAGCCTGCCGGGACACCGCGGCGCCGTCTACCAGGTCCTGTTCGATCCCACCGGCGACCTGCTGGCGACCGGGGACAGCGACGGGGTCGTCCGGCTCTGGGACCACCGCACCGGCCAGTCGCGGGCCGAGCTGACCGGGCACCGGGGATCGGTGTGGCCGTTCGCGTTCCGCCCGGACGGCCGCCAGCTCGCGACCGGGAGCAACGACGGCACCGCCCGCCTGTGGGACCCCCACTCCGGCCAGTGCGTCCAGACGCTGCGCGGCCACGGCCGGCGCGTCATGTCCGTGCGGTTCTCCGCCGACGGCGGCATGCTCGCCGCCTGCGGCAACGACGGCTACGTGCGGCTGTGGGACCCGGTCACCGGCCGTCGCCTGCGCTCGCTCACCGGGACGGCCGACCGGCTGGTGTCGGCCGTCTTCAGCCCGGCGGGCCCGCTGCTCGCCACCGCGAGCAACGACGGCGGCGTCTACCTGTGGAACCCGGTCGCGGGCACGTACGAGCGCGAGCTCAACGTGGAGACCGACCACGTGTGGGCGGAGGCGTTCAGCCCCGACGGGGAGATGCTGGCCACCGCGAACGACGACGACAGCGTCCGGTTGTGGTACCGCCCCTCCGGGCGCCAGGTCGCCAACCTCGCCGGGCACCGGGGACGGGTCAGGTCGATCGCGTTCAGCCCCGGCGGCCGGCTCGTCGCCACCGGCTGCGACGACCGCAAGGTCAGGCTGTGGGACGTGCCGGGCGGCCGGCCCGCGGCGACGCTCAGCGGCCACGACGACCGGGTGTACGCGGTGGCGTTCTCCCCGTCGGGGGACCTGCTCGCGAGCGCGAGCAACGACGGCACCGCCCGTCTGTGGGACGCCGCCTCCGGCGAGTGCCTGCGCGTGCTGGAGACCGGGGCCCGGCTGTGGACGGCGGCGTTCAGCCCGTCGGGCGACCTGCTCGCCACCGCCGGGGACGACCTCGCCGTCCGGCTGTGGGATCCCATCACCGGCGCGCCCGCCGGGTCCCTCGCTGGGCACGGGCGCCGGGTCTGGTCGGTCGCCTTCCACCCTTCGGGGGACCTGCTCGCCAGCGCCGGCGACGACGGCGTGGTGATCCTGTGGGACATGGCCCGCCGCGAACGCCGCGCCACGCTGCTCGGCCTGCCGGAGGGATGGGCCGCGTTCTCGCCCGGCGGGCTTTACAAGCTGGAAGGCGACGTGACCGGCCAGTTCTGGTACGTGATCGGCATGTGCCGGTTCGAGCCGGGCGAACTGGACGAGTATCTGCCCGAGGTCAGGCGGCTGGCCCTGGACGAGCCCTTCTGACGGTCGAGGGTCAGGGCTCGCGGGGGGTGCGGAGCCCGGAGACGACCATGTGGGCCAGCAGGGCGTAGCTCTCGCCGAGGTCCTCGGCGAGCTGGAACGCGCCCGCCGACTCGAGGACGGCGAAGCCGTGCATCGCGGCGCGCAGGCAGCGGACCGCGTGGATCGCCGCCGAGCCCTCCAGCCCGTACGCCCGCAGCGCCGCGAGGATGACGCCGACGAGCCGCTCCCCCGCCTCGGCCGTCTCCGGCCGAGGCGCCTGGATCAGCGCCGAGTAGCGGTGCGGATGCCGGGCGGCGTACGAGCGCCAGCCGTCCATCAGGGCGCGCAGCGCCTCGTCGCCCGACCGCCCGAGCACCGCCTCGCTCGCGATCTCGGTCAGCTCGCCCATCACCCGCTCGGACACCAGGGCCCGCAGTTCGGCGAGGTTGCGTACGTGCTTGTAGAGGGAGGGAGTGGCGACGCCCGCGCGCCCGGCGACCGCGGCCAGGGTGAGCGCGTCCGGGCCCTCCTCGTCCACGATCCGCAGCGCGAGGCCGACGACGGCGTCCGGGGACAGGGCGGCCCTAGCCACGCGCGTCCACCTGGAGGAACGCGAGGATCGCGGCGGCGACCTCGCCGGGGTGCTGCGCGTGCGGGTAGTGCCCGGCGCCTTCGATCATCGTCACCTGCCCGAGCCCCGCCGGCATCCCGGCGACGACGCCGTCCGCCTCCGCGCGGGGGTCGGCCCAGTCGGGGTCACGGGTGCCCATGACGACCAGGGCGGCGCAGCGGATGCGGTCGAGGTGCGCCCCCGCGTCCTTCGGGGCCGACGCGCCCATCGCGCTGATCACGGCCATGCGGCCCGGCCTGCGCAGGTCGTCGTCCAGGGCGGTCAGGTAGTCCGCCCAGTCGGCGGGCTTGACGCCGGGGTAGGCGTGGTCGAGGTAGCTCTTCCACAGCCCTGCGCTGCGCAGGAGCGCCACGCCCATGAGCCGCGTCATGCCCTTGCGGTAGTGGCCGTCGCGCAGCAGGCCGCCCAGGTCGGGCTTCTGCGCCCGGGTGAACGGCGCGATCTCCACCAGCGCGCTGACCAGGTCGGGCCGCCGCGCGGCCGCGATCGTGGCCGCGCCTCCGGCGAACGAGTGCCCGACGAGGACGGCGGGGCCGCCCAGGTGCTCGATCAGGGCGATGATGTCGTCCGCCGTGTCGGTGCGGGTGTAGGAGTCCCAGCCGAGGCTCGACTCGCCGTGCCCGCGCAGGTCCGCAGTCGCCACGCGATACCCGGCGGCGACCAGCGCCGGCGCGAGGAAGCGGTAGGCGCGCCTGCTGTCCCCCATGCCGGGGACCATCACGACCAGCGGGCCCTCCCCCGTCACGTCGTACGCGATCCGGCCATCGCCGATCTGCAGGAACTGGGTCACGTCGCCCTCCAGGCTCATTCTCATAGCCCTAAGGCTAATGCCATTAGCTAACAGAGTCAACACGAACCCGGCCGCCAGGGCGGCTTTACGTTGTAGATCAGGGAATCGCGCGAACCGGCTGTTCCGGGGAGTTCTCAGCTCGTCTCGGAGACCCGGGCGATCAGGTCCTGCCAGACCTTGTCGATCTGGGCGTCCAGGTCGTCCAGGGAGCCCTCGTTGCCGATCACGATGTCGGCGATCCTCAACCGGTCCTCGCGCGAAGCCTGGGCGGCGATCCGGGCGCGGGCGTCCGCCTCCGGCATCCCGCGGAACCGCAGCAGGCGCGCCAGCCGTACGTCGTCCGGTGTGTCCACGACGATCACCACGTCGTACAGGGGGGCCAGGTCGTTCTCGGCCAGCAGCGGCACGTCGTAGACGACGATCGCGTCGTCCGGGGCCTCCCGCTGGAGCCGCTCGCTGCGCTCGCCCACCTTGGGGTGGACGATCCCGTTGAGAATCCGCAGCTTCTCCGCGTCGGCGAAGACGATCGCGCCGAGCCGTTCCCGGTCCAGTGTGCCGTCGGGGCGGAGCACGTCCGCGCCGAACGCCTCCATGATCTGCGCGAGCCCCGGGGTGCCGGGCTCCACGACCTCTCTGGCTATCTTGTCCGCGTCGATGACGACGGCCCCGCGGGCCGCGAGCCGGCGCGACACCTCGCTCTTGCCCGAACCTATGCCGCCCGTGAGCCCAACCTTCAACACGTCCCGCAGCCTATCGGGCGGGCTGGGACTCCCGGCGCAGGTGGACCAGCATCAGGTGGTCCTGCACCCGCTCCCGCTGGGTCTCCCGGTAGCCGAGACGGCGGTAGAGCCGCAGGTTTCCCTCCGACAGATGCCCCGTGAACAGGTCGAACGCCGCCACGTCCGGCACGGCCTCGTGCATCGCGGCCAGCAGCGCGCTGCCGATCCCCTGCCCCTGCCGGTCGGGCGCGACCACGAGACGGCCCACCAGGCAGGTGGAGCCCGACGTCCGGCCCCGGACCGCGCCGACCACCCGGCCGCCGTCCGTCGCCTTCAGCACGGTCGCCGTCTCGATCACCGTACGCACCTGGTCGAGCGACTCCACGAGCGGCGCGATGAACGGGTCCCCGTAGAGCTGGGCCTCGGTCACGTACGCGGCCCGTTGCAGGGTCAGGATCTCCCCGGCGTCCTCGGGCACGGCCCTCGCGATCTCCACCACGGGGCCACCTTAGCGATGGGGGCGGCCTCCCGGTGAGCACGGTGGGGCACGGACCGGAGACAGCGGAAAGGCCCCGCCGAAGCGGGGCCTTTCGTGGTGCTGTGTGATCGGCCGTGGCCTCCGGTCCCTGGGGACCGGATGTCAGCTCTGGCCGCCCGCCAGCTTCTCGCGCAGAGCGGCGAGGGCCTCGTCCGAGGCGAGCGCGCCACCGGTGGAAGCCTGCGGGGCGGCGGTCTCGCCGGTGTAGGACGACGGAGCGGCCTCGCTGGCCGCCGCCTCCTCCTGGCGGGCCTTCTCGATCTGCGAGCGGTGCGCCTCGAAGCGGGCCTGGGCCTCGGCGTACTGCCGCTCCCACTCCTCGCGCTGCTTGTCGAAGCCCTCGAGCCACTCGCCGGTCTCGGCGTCGAAGCCCTCGGGGTAGATGTAGTTGCCCTGGTCGTCGTAGGTCGCCGCCATGCCGTACAGCGTGGGGTCGAACTCGACCTCGGCGCCGACGCCCTCGTTGGCCTGCTTGAGGGACAGCGAGATCCGGCGACGGTCCAGGTCGATGTCGATGATCTTCACGAAGATCTCGTCGCCGACCTGCACGACCTGCTCGGGAATCTCCACGTGGCGCTCGGCCAGCTCGGAGATGTGGACCAGGCCCTCGATGCCCTCCTCGACGCGGACGAACGCACCGAACGGCACCAGCTTGGTGACGCGGCCGGGCACGACCTGACCGATCTGGTGGGTCCGGGCGAACTGCTGCCAGGGGTCCTCCTGCGTCGCCTTGAGCGACAGCGAGACCCGCTCGCGCTCCATGTCGACGTCGAGAACCTCGACGGTGACCTCCTGGCCCACCTCGACGACCTCGGACGGGTGGTCGATGTGCTTCCAGGACAGCTCCGACACGTGCACCAGACCGTCGACGCCGCCGAGGTCCACGAACGCACCGAAGTTGACGATCGAGGACACGACGCCCTTGCGGACCTGGCCCTTCTGCAGGGTGTTGAGGAACGTCTGGCGAACCTCGGACTGGGTCTGCTCCAGCCAGGCGCGGCGGGACAGGACCACGTTGTTGCGGTTCTTGTCCAGCTCTATGATCTTGGCCTCGAGCTCGCGCCCGACGTACGGCTGCAGGTCGCGGACACGGCGCATCTCCACCAGGGAGGCGGGCAGGAAGCCGCGCAGGCCGATGTCGAGGATCAGGCCGCCCTTGACGACCTCGATGACCGTGCCGGTGACGATGCCGTCCTCGTCCTTGATCTTCTCGATCGTGCCCCAGGCGCGCTCGTACTGGGCGCGCTTCTTGGACAGGATGAGGCGCCCTTCCTTGTCCTCCTTCTGGAGAACCAGGGCCTCGACATGCTCTCCGACCTCGACAACGTCGGCCGGGTCGACATCGTGCTTGATCGAGAGCTCGCGCGACGGGATGACGCCCTCGGTCTTGTAGCCAATGTCGAGCAAGACCTCGTCTCGATCGACCTTGACAACGGTGCCTTCAACGATGTCGCCGTCGTTGAAGTACTTGATGGTCTCGTCGATCGCGGCGAGGAAGGCCTCCTCGGAACCGATGTCGTTGACCGCTACCTGCGGGGTGCTCGAGGTGGCCTCAGTGCTGCTCGTCATGTGTGGAATTGCTCCGAACCGGACAGATGTCGTTGTGACAGAACGTGGCGGGCCGTTTCTCGTTCATCGGAAGATGCCGTTCCCGATAGCCACCGAATGACCGAGCGCGAGCCCTCTCCGTCTGTGACGCGCGCGAGCCCACAACGCAGCGATCAGCATATGAGACGGAGCGAGCCGGGTCAATCCGAGGCAACCAGACGGGCCCCTAGTACGTGATCACCGACTTGGCCCGGGCCGGCGAGAGCGTGGCCCGGAGTTTGCGCGGCACCGAGACGCGGCTTGGATCCCCGTCCGACGTGTAACGCTCCCTTGGGTGTTCGTCGAGCCAGTCCAGCCAGTAGGTCGTGCACCAGCGCCGGCATTCACCGCGTTTTCCGTTGGACTGGATCCTCGGGATCGCATATCGCGGGAAGCTTTTCGCGTACGGCGAAACCGTGGGCTCCGCCCCGGCCAGGAAGACGCCGCGGAAGCGGTACTCGGTGCCGTCCCACTTCCCGGCCTGCGCCCTGCTCCGCTTCCTCGGCAGGGACCCGTACGGCAGCGCCATGGTGGTCGACGCAGGCGCGCCGATCTTCTCCAGCAGCCGTTCCTGCCGGACGATCTGCTCGCTGACCTTCTGGTTCGGCAGCCGGCGGAGATCGGGATGGGCATAGGTGTGGTTGGCCACCTCGAAACCATGGTCGAGCAGCCACTTGACCGCCTGCCGCTGCTTCTCGCGGTCGCGGAGGCCGAACGGCTCGCGGTTGACCCAGAAGGTCGCCGTGGGCCGGAAGTCCGGATACTTCGCCGCGATCTCGTAGATGATGCCGACGGCCGTGTCGTTCTTCGGCATGCCGTTCCGGTCCATGGCGAAGTGGCTGGGGTGGCCGTCGTCGAAGGTGAGCACGACCGGATGGGCTCCCGCCGGGATGTCGATCTTCCCGGCCACCAGTTCGGCCGCGGTGATCGGCACGTAGCCGCTCCTGGCGAGCCGGCCCAGCTCCTGGCGCAACTGGTCGGGGGTCCGGTCGATGGACGCGCTCCGCTTGGGCACGATGCGGTGATACATGATCACGGGCACCAGGCCGGCCTCGTTCGCCTTGACCTTCCTCGACGACGCGGCGGTCGCCCTCGGCGGAGCCGTGCTCGGCTTGGGCGACGGCGTTGGCGGCTGTGCCCGCACCGGCGACCGGTCCTCGGCCGTGGACCGGGGCAGCAGGACAAGCGCGACAAGTCCGATCACGACAACGACGACATTGGCGATTGCGGTCATCCGGGCAAGATTGCGCACAGTTATTTGACCTTACTGCCCGGCGTGTCCGCATTCGTACGTGTTGCAATTTTCCTGTGGACTGGAGTCTGCGGGCCTGCGGACGGCACGGGCACGTCACCTACGCCCCCGAAGAGGAGGCGCTGCGCACCCGCCTGCGCGCCGAGACCGCGATGGGCGAGGCATGGCGCTGCCTGCGCTGCGGCGACTTCGCGCTCGGCCCGCCGCGCGCCGCCGGCCCGGCCCGCGACGCGCCCGTCGTGCTGCGGGGGCGGGCCCTGCGGGACGCCGCCGTGCTGCGGCTGATCGCCGTCTTCCGCTGGACGAAGGCCGTGCTCGTGCTCGCCGGAGCGTACGGCGTGTGGCGGTTCCGGACCGGCCACGACGCCGTACGGCGGGCGTTCGAGCAGGACCTCCCGCTGGCGCGGCCACTGGCGCACCAGTTCGGCTGGAACCTCGACCAGTCGGGGGTGGTGCACACGCTGCGGACCGCGCTGGCCGCGCGGACGACCACGCTCACCTGGATCTTCCTCGCCCTGCTCGCCCTCGCGGCCCTGATGCTGACCGAGGGGATCGGCCTGTGGCTGCTGAAGCGGTGGGGCGAGTACTTCTCGGTGATCGTCACCTCGGCGTTCATCCCGGTGGAGATCTACGAGATCACTGAGAGGGCGAGCGCCTTCCGGATCGGGCTCCTCCTGGTCAACATCGCGGCCGTGCTGTACATCGCCCTGAGCAAGCGCCTGTTCGGCCTGCGCGGCGGGCGGGCGGCGCACGAGTCGGAGCGGCGCGAGGCGAGCCTGCTGGAGGTCGAGGAGGCGGGGCGGGCCGCGCACGGCCCGGGCCGGGCCCCCCGCCCCACCGGCCACTCCTGACCCCGATCCCGCGGTCCCCCGCGGCTCCCGGCCCCTCCCGGCGCGGCCGGGATCAGTGCCCGGCGTCCTCCCAGGTGGTTCCGACGCCCACGCTGACCTCCAGCGGCACGCTCAGGTCGTAGGCCCGGCACATCTGGGTGCGCACGACCTCGGTGACCTCCTCCAGCTCGCCCGGCGCGACCTCGAACACCAGCTCGTCGTGGACCTGGAGCAGCATGCGGGAGCGCATGCCCTCGATCGCCTTCCGCACGTTCAGCATGGCGACCTTGATGATGTCGGCGGCCGAGCCCTGGATGGGCGCGTTGAGCGCCATCCGCTCGGCCATCTCCCGGCGTTGCCGGTTGTCGCTGGTCAGGTCGGGCAGGTAACGGCGTCGGCCGAGGATGGTCTCGGTGTAGCCGTCCTTGCGGGCCTGGGCGACGACCGAGTCCAGGTAGTCGCGGACGCCGCCGAACTCCTCGAAGTACTCCTCCTTGAGCGCCCTGGCCTCCGCGACGGGGATGTTGAGCTGCCCCGACAGGCCGAAGTCGGACAGGCCGTAGGCGAGGCCGTAGTTCATGGCCTTGATCCGGGCGCGGAGCTCGGCGTCCACCTGTTCGGGCGGCAGGTCGAAGACGCGGGCCGCGGTGGCCTTGTGGAAGTCGTGGCCCGACTCGAAGGCGGCGATGAGCGACTCGTCGCGGGACAGATGCGCCATGATCCGCAGCTCGATCTGGCTGTAGTCGGCCGTCAGCAGCGTGGCGTAGCCCTCCCCCACCACGAAGCCCTTGCGGATGCGCCGGCCCTCGACGGTGCGGATCGGGATGTTCTGCAGGTTGGGCTTCTCGCTCGACAGCCGCCCGGTGGCCGCCACGATCTGGTTGAACGTGGTGTGGATCCGCCCGTCGTCGGCGATCTCCTTGATCAGCCCCTCGACCGTGGTGCGCAGCTTCGTCTGGTCGCGGTGCCGCAGCAGGATCACCGGCAGCTCGTTGTCGGTCTGCTGGGCCAGCCAGGCGAGCGCGTCGGCGTCGGTGGTGTAGCCCGTCTTGATCTTCTTCGTCTTGGGCAGGCCGAGCTTGCCGAACAGGATCTCCTGCAGCTGCTTGGGCGAGCCGAGGTTGAACTGCTCCCCCACCGCCTGGTGGGCGGCCTCGACCGCCTGCTTGACGGCCGCGCCGAACTCGGCCTCCAGGGCCGCGAAGTACTGCCGGTCGGCGGCGATGCCGGCCCGTTCCGTCTCGGCCAGCACGCGCACCAGCGGAAGCTCGACCTCGGTCACCAGCCGGGTGCCGCCGCGCTGGGACAGGTGCGCCTCCAGCGCCTCCGCCAGGTCCCGCACGGCCTGGGCCCGCAGGGCCAGGTCGCGGGCCACCCCCTCGTCGGCGTCGTCGAACAGGGAGGTCTGCCCGCCGGGCGCGGACTCCGCCCGCAGCTCGCGATGGAGGTAACGCAAAACCAGGTCGTCGAGCGGGAACGACCGCTGCCCCGGCATCGCCAGATAGGCCGCCAGCGCCGTGTCGCAGGTGAGGCCGCGCAGGTCGAGACCGTGCGCCCACAGCGCGAGCAGCGGCCCCTTGGCGTCGTGCACGGCCTTCGGCCGGTTCTCGTCGGCGAGCCAGGCGGCCAGCGCCGCCTCGTCCTCCTGCGTCAGCCGCGTGGGGTCGAGGTGGGCGGCGCCGTCCGGCCCTGCGATCGCGACGCCCTCCAGCCGCCCGGTCCCGCTGCCGTACGAGCCCTGGAAGGCGAGGCCGGCGCGGCCTTCGGGGAGGGCCGCCAGCCAGCCCGCCACCTGGCCCGGCTCCAGCACCGTCACCTCGAGCTCGAAGCCCTCGCCCGCCTCTGGCTCGGTGGTGCCGAGGACCTTGAACAGGCGCTCGCGCAGCTCGCCGCGGATCTGCACCGCGTCGAGGAGCTTGTTGACCTCCTCGCGGTCCCACAGGCCCATGGTGAGCGCGGACACCTCGGCGTCGACCGGCGCGTCGCGCTTCAGCTCGGTCAGCATCCGGTTGTGGATCACCTGGCCGAGGTGCTCGCGCAGCTTGTCGCCGACCTTGCCCTTCACCTCGTCGGCCCGCCGGACCAGCTCGTCGAGCGAGCCGTACTCGACGATCCACTTGGTGGCGGTCTTCTCCCCCACGCTCGGGATGCTCGGCAGGTTGTCGCTCGGATCGCCGCGCAGCGCCGCGAAGTCGGGGTACTGCGCCGGGGTGAGGCCGTACTTCTCCATGACGGCATCGGGGGTGAAGCGGGTCATGTCGCTGATGCCCCGCCTGGTCATCAGCACCGTGACCCTCTCGTCGACGAGCTGGAGCGCGTCGCGGTCGCCGGTGACGACCAGCACGTTCATGTCCTCGGCGGAGGCGCGTGTCGCCAGCGTCGCGATGAGGTCGTCCGCCTCGAATCCGGGCACCGACAGGTGCGGGACCCGCAGCGCGTCCAGCAGTTCGAAGATGAGCTGCATCTGGCCGCGGAAGTCCTCGGGGGTCTCCGACCTGTTGGCCTTGTAGCCGTCGTACGCCTCGTGCCTGAAGGTGGGCTCGCTCCGGTCGAAGCACACCGCGATGTGGCTCGGCCGCTCATCACGCAGGATGTTGGCCAGCATCGAGGTGAAGCCGTAGACCGCCTCGGTGTGCTGACCGTCGGTGGTCATGAGGTTCGCGTCCTTCAACGCGTAGAACGCGCGGTAAGCAAGAGAATGCCCGTCCAGAAGCAGCAGACACGGACGGGTGGGGGTCGCTTCACTCTTCGGCACAACCGCAGCCTAGTCTCCCTGTACGACAGAAAACCCGTGCTCTTCCCACAGGAGGCGTCCCCTTGACCTTGACGGATCCCGAGGAACTGGCGGCGTCGATGAACGAGCCGGGGGGCCACCTGCACCAGCGGATGGGCATCACGATCCTGCACGCGAGCGCCGAGCGGGTGGTCGGCCGCATGCCCGTCGAGGGCAACACCCAGCCGCACGGCCTGCTGCACGGCGGCGCCTCCTGCGTGCTCGCCGAGACGCTCGGCTCGACCGGCGCGACCCTGCACGCCGGAGAGGGGCGGGTGGTCGTCGGCATCGAGATCAACGCCACCCACCACCGCTCCGCGTCCTCCGGCCACGTCACCGCCGTCGCCACCCGCGTGCACGGCGGCCGTACCCTCGCGACGTACGCCATCGAGATCACGGACGACGAGGGCAGGGCGGTCTGCACGGCCCGCCTCACCTGCATGATCAGGGACGCTCGCTGAGGCCGGGAGGCACCCGGGCCCGGCTCCCTCGCGGGCCGGGCAGGCAAGCACCGCAAAAGCCCCTTACAACGCATTGAGCCTCATACCGGAACGGCTTGCGACTCTCTTTGCACCGGGGTCGCTCCGGTCGCTACCGTTGTGGCTCCAGAGCCCGTGGGGAGACCGAGTAGACAACGTGCGGAGCCGGGGAAGCTGTGTACGGACCCAAAGGCCCCTCCCCACGGGCTCATGATTCCCGGTTTCGCTCAGCAGTGATTCCCCGATGACTCCTTACATGCCCTGACCTGCGAACCCTTTCTCACGTCAGTGACACACCATGGTCACCAATTGGTGACGAACGACCCCGAAACGGGCGTCTCAGGCTTATGCTCCGGCCACAACATCGCAGCAACCTGACCGATGTTGCGCGTCCGCAGTGGGGGCACGACCCCGCCATGACCTGAACATAGGGAGCACCATTGCGCAGAGCCGTGATCGCGTTCACGGCCTTCCTGGGTGGACTCGTCTTTCTCCTCGCCTCCCCCGCCTGGGCGGACGGCGAGGCACTGAAGGGCACACTCCAAAACCAAGGCCAGCCGGTGAACGGCGTGAAGATCAGCGTGGCGGGGGAAGACGGCAAACCCGTCGGCGACGCCACCACGGGTGCCGACGGCAAATGGGAGGTGCCGGTACCCGAGGCCGGCACCTACAAGGTCACGCTTGACCAGTCGACGCTCCCTCAAGGGGTCGCGCTGAAGCTCAAGGACCGAGCCACCCTGAACGTCCAGGTCTACGAGGGAAGCGAGCGCAACGTCCTGTTCGCCCTCGCCCCCGCCGGCCAGCAGGGCGAGGCCGCCCCCGCGTCCTCCGACTCCTCCTCTTCCTTCTGGGACCGGGTCGCCCAGCTCACCTTCGAGGGCTTCAACCTCGGGCTCATCATCGCCCTCGCGGCCATGGGCCTTTCGCTGGTGTTCGGCACCACCGGGCTCACCAACTTCGCCCACGGCGAGTTGCTCACGTTCGGCGCGATGTGCGCCTACTTCTTCAACGTGATCCTGGGCGTCCCGCTCATCCTGGCCGCGGTGATCTCGGTCGTGATCGGCGGCGCCTTCGGATACTCGCAGGACCGGTTCTTCTGGGGAGTGCTGCGCAAACGGGGCAGCAGCCTGGTCGCGATGATGATCATCTCGATCGGCCTGGCCCTGTTCCTCCGCTATGTCTTCCTCTTCTTCTTCGGCGGCGAGGGAGCCCCGTTCGCGGAGTACAACGCCCAGCCCGGCATCCAGGTGGGCCCGATCTCCGCCGCGCCGAAGAACTTCATCTCGATGGGCATCGAGCTCGCCGTGCTCGTCTTCGTCGGGATCGCGCTGCTCAAGACCCGCGTCGGCAAGGCCGCACGGGCGGTCGCCGACAATCCCGCCCTGGCGGCCTCGTCCGGCATCAACGTCGACGGCGTCATCCGGATCATCTGGACCGTCGGCGGCGCCATCGCGTCCCTCGCGGGCGTCATGCTCGGCCTGTCGCAGAACGTCAGCTTCCAGATGGGATTCCAGATCCTGCTGCTCGTCTTCGCGGGAGTCACCCTCGGCGGGCTCGGCACCGCGTTCGGCGCCCTGGTCGGCTCCATCGTCGTCGGCCTGTTCATCCAGCTGTCCACGGTTGTGGTGCCGACCGAACTGAAGACGGTCGGCGCGCTGCTGGTGCTCATCCTCGTCATGCTCTTCCGGCCACAGGGCATCCTCGGCCGGCGCGAGCGCATCGGCTGATCGGAGACCACACGTGGACTGGAACACCATCCTCATCACGACGGTCAAGGCCTCGATCGGCCTGGAGACCGTCGTCTACGCGCTCGCCGCGATCGGCATCAACATCCAGTTCGGCTACGCCGGGCTGCTCAACTTCGGCCAGGCGGCCTTCCTCGGCGTCGCCGCGTACGGCATGGCCGTCACCGTGGCCACCTTCCAGCTGCCGTTCTGGCTCGGCATCCTGATCGGCCTGGCGGCCACCATCGTGCTGGCCTTCCTGCTCGGCATCCCCACCCTGCGGCTGCGCGCCGACTATCTCGCCATCGTGACCATCGCGGCGGCCGAGATCGTCCGGCTGGTCTTCAGATCGGTCAAGTTCAGCAGCGTCTTCGGCGGTTCCGACGGCCGGCAGAACTTCTCCGGCGACTTCTTCGCGATGAACCCCTACTCCCCCGGGACGTACGGCATCGGCCCGATCAGCTTCAACGAGCGGGTCACCTGGGTGCTGACCGTCGGCTGGGTGCTCATCGCGATCGCCTGCGGACTGGTCTACCTGCTCATGAAGAGCCCCTGGGGCCGCGTGCTCAAGGCCATCCGCGAGGACGAGGACGCCGTGCGCAGCCTCGGCAAGAACGTCTTCTCCTACAAGATGCAGGCCCTCGTGCTCGGCGGCGTCGTCGGCTGTCTCGGCGGCTTCCTGTTCGCGCTCGGGCAGGCGTCGGTGCAGCCCGACCTGTTCAGCACCGAGTTCACCTTCTACGCGTACACGATCGTGATCCTCGGCGGCGCGGCCCGCGTCTTCAGCCCCGTCGTCGGCGCCGCGATCTTCTGGGTGCTGCTGGTCTTCGTCGGCAACACGCTCAGCGAGGCCGTCTCCGCCGGGATGCTCCCCTCGTTGTTCACCGTGAACAACATCGGCGCGGTCCGCTTCATGCTGGTCGGCCTCGGCCTGATGCTCCTGCTCATCTTCCGGCCTCAGGGCATCTTCGGCGACAAGAGGGAGATCGCGCTCGATGCACGCTGAAACCACCCAGTCAAGGAAGGCCGCGGCGCTGGCCGCGTTCGCCGGTCTCGACCACGAGCCCGGCGTCGCCAAGCCCGACCCGATCCTCGTCGTCGACAAGGTCGTACGCCGGTTCGGCGGCCTCACCGCCGTCAACGTCGACCACGTGGAGATCCAGCGAGGGTCGATCACCGCGCTCATCGGCCCGAACGGCGCCGGCAAGACGACGTTCTTCAACCAGCTCACCGGCTTCGACAGCGCCGACGAGGGGTCCTGGGCCTTCAACGGCAAGCAGCTGAAGGGCGTGCCCGCCCACCGGGTGGCCCGCGCGGGCATGGTCCGCACGTTCCAGCTCACCAAGGCCCTGTCGAAGCTCACCGTCATGGAGAACATGCGGCTCGGCGCGCAGAACCAGCGCGGCGAGAACTTCTTCCGCGCGCTCATCCCGGGCAGCTGGCGCGGTCAGGAGGACGAGATCACCGAACGCGCCGAGGAGCTCCTCGAGCGCTTCAAGCTCGCCGCCAAGCGCGACGACTTCGCCGGCTCCCTGTCGGGCGGCCAGCGCAAGCTGCTGGAGATGGCGCGCGCCCTCATGGTCGGCCCCGAGCTGGTCATGCTGGACGAGCCCATGGCGGGCGTGAACCCGGCCCTGACCCAGTCGCTCCTCGGGCACGTGAAGGACCTGCGCGAGGAGGGCATGACGGTGCTCTTCGTGGAGCACGACATGGACATGGTCCGCGACATCAGCGACTGGGTCGTCGTGATGGCCCAGGGCGCCGTCATCGCCGAGGGCCCGCCGGACACGATCATGTCCGACGCGCGCGTGGTCGACGCCTACCTGGGCGCCCACCACGACGCGCCGATGTCCGCCGAGGAGTTCGAAGAGCAGTTGCAGGAGGCCGAGGCCGAGCTGGAGGCCGGGATCGAGGAGAAGGCATGACCGCCCCCACGCCGGACAAGGACGCCGTGCCGGACAACGTCTCCGGGCCGGACAACGCCTCCGGGCCGGAGAACGCCGGAGACGCGGTCTCGCAGGCGGCCGTCGTCGACCGCTCCGACCACCTCGCAGGAGCGGAGAACGCGCTGCTGCGGGCCGACGAGCTGTACGCCGGGTACGTCCCCGGGGTCAACATCCTCAACGGCGCCGACCTGTACGTGAAGAAGGGCGAGCTGATCGGCATCATCGGCCCGAACGGCGCCGGTAAGTCGACCCTGCTGAAGACCCTGTTCGGGCTCGTGCCCGTGCGCACCGGCTCGGTCACCCTGGACGGCGAGGACATCACCAACCTCAAGGCGCACAGCCTGGTGGCCCGCGGCGTCGGCTACGTCCCGCAGACGAACAACGTCTTCCCCAGCCTCACCATCGAGGAGAACCTGGAGATGGGCGCCTTCCAGGTGCCCGCCAAGTTCAAGGAGCGGTTCGACTTCGTCTGCGAGATCTTCCCCGCGCTCCGCGAGCGCCGCAAGCAGCGCGCCGGTTCGCTGTCCGGCGGTGAGCGGCAGATGGTCGCCATGGGCCGCGCGCTCATGACCGAGCCGTCGGTCCTGCTCCTGGACGAGCCCTCCGCGGGCCTGTCGCCCAAGCTGCAGGACCTGGTCTTCATCCAGGCCCAGCAGATCAACAAGGCCGGCGTAACCGTGATCATGGTCGAGCAGAACGCGCGCCGCTGCCTGCAGATCTGCCACCGGGGCTACGTTCTCGACCAGGGCCGCAACGCCTACATGGCCAGCGGTCGCGACCTGATCAACGACCCGAAGGTCATCCAGCTCTACCTGGGCACTCTGGCCCGGGCCTGAGCCTTTCCCACGAGGGCCCCCGGCGCGGGACGCGCCGGGGGCCCTCGTCGTACGTCCGTGACCTCATCCGCACCTGATCGGAGACCGCCGGGGTCACAATGAGCGGCATGGCACGAACCCCCCTCCGGGTGGCGCTGGTCGTCGCGGCACTGGCGGCGGGCCTGTCCGCCTGCCAGGCGCCGTCCCCCGGGCCGCGGACCCCGCCCGCCTCCCCCACCGGGTCGCCCGCCTCCGGCGGCGCTGTCTACGTCACCGGCGCGAAGGCGGGGGACGACCCCTGCGCCCGCGTCGTGTCCGCCATCGGCTACGTGGGGCTGACGCTGCTGCCGCCGGGGCAGGAGGAGGCCCAGCACTGGGACGGCGGTGTGCGCGGCCGGTTCGGTTATCTGCGCGGGACCCTGGAGATGTACGGCCCCCGCCTGCCGGCGTCCGCAGCGGACGCCGTCGCCGCCATCGACGCCGTCGCGCAGACCCTGTCCCTGGAGGCCACGGCCGCCGCCCGGCGTCCCGGCCTGGTGCGCCGGTATCGCGCGGCGTCCGCCGCCGTCCTGGCCGCCTGCGGCCGTTCCTGACCCCGGCGCCGTTCCTATATCACGCGCGGGCGCCCCGAGAACGCGGAAGGGCCCGCTCCACCGGGAGCGGGCCCAACGCGTACTGTGGATTCGACGTGCCGTGGTTCAGCCGGCGATCTTGCCGGTGTTGAAGGACACGTTCTTGTTGGTGTTGTCGGCGCTGTACTCGTAGATGCCGATCGTCGCCTCGGCCGGGTCACCGGCCTCGTTGAACTCGATCGGGCCGGACGCGCCGTCGAAGTCGATGTCCTTGCCGGCCGACAGCAGGTCGTTGCAGGTCTTGAAGTCCGTGCACTTCTCGCCGCCGCTGGAGACCTCCTGCAGCTTGGCCGCGATGTCCGCCGGCGCGTCGCTCTTGGCCGCGACGGCCGCGAGCGCGCTCAGGATCGTCGCGTCGTACGACTCAGGACCGTAGTTGAAGTCCTTGAGGTTCGGGTCGATCGTCATCAGCTTGGCCTTGAAGTCGTCGGAGACCTGGGCGCCCGGCTGGGTGCCCTTCGCTCCGTCGAGCGTGCCCTTGGGGAAGCCGTCCGCGCCCGTGCCGTAGTTGGACAGGTTGCCGTCGACGAAGTAGTACTTCACCTTCTTGGCGGTCAGGCCCTGCTTGACGAGCTCAGGAATGATCTTCTTGGTCTCGTCGAAGCCGATCAGCGCGATGGCCTTCGGGTTGGCTTCCTTGATCTTGGCGACGTCCGCCGAGTAGTCGGCCGCCTTCGGGTCGTAGATGACCTTCTCCACGACCTGGCCGCCGCCGCCCTCGACCGCCTTCTGCACGTTGTCCGCGAGGCCCGTGCCGTACGCGTCCTGGAGGGCCAGGATGCCGACCGCGTCGTTGCCGTCCGCGAGGATCAGGTCGCCGAGGACACGGCCCTGCAGCACGTCCGGCGGAGCCGTACGGAAGTACAGGCCCTTGTCGTTGTAGGTGGTGAACTGGTCGGACGTGTTCGCCGGCGAGATCTGCACGACGCCCGCGCCAGTGATCTTGTCGATGACCGACAGCGACACCGAGGACGAGGCGGCGCCCACGATCACGTCGGCCTTCTGCTGCAGCAACTTGTCGACAGACTGGGACGCAATGTTGGTGGACGTGTCACCCGAGTCGGTGTCGATCTGCACCACCGGCTTGCCGAGCACGCCACCGGCGTCGTTGATCTCCTTCACCGCCAGCCCGACACCCGCGAACTCCGGCGGGCCGAGGAAAGCCAGCGAACCGGTCTGCGGCAGCAGCGTTCCGACGGTGAGAACGCCGTCACCCTGCGCCGTGGCGGCGGCGGGCGCCGAGGACTCTGCCGCCGGCGCCGAGGAGGCCGGCGCGGCGCTGTCCTCGCCACCGCCACAGGCCGTGAGCGCGAGGCTGGCGGCCGCGGCGACGGCCAGCGCCCGCCCGAGGGGGGCAATGCGGATCATGAAGCATCTCCTTCATCCAGGCCCGGGAGTCGCCGGCGCGGCCGACTGGTCCCGATCGATGGCTGAAAGCTACAGAGGCTCGGCACGGCCCCACCAGGGATGCATCAGAACTGTCCACACTTGGATGCGGAGTCGTAATAACTCCTCAACTTAGCGGGGACGACCCCCTGAACAGGAGTCTTCTCGATCCGCGCCCGGCAGGCGACCTTCAGGCGGAGGGCTGGGCCTCGCCGCCGCTCTCGTTCACCACGATCTGCGCGACCTGGCGCATGCTCATGCGCCGGTCCATGGACGCCTTCTGGATCCACCGGAAGGCCTGCGGCTCCGTCCACCCGTGCTGGGCCATGAGCAGGCCCTTCGCGCGCTCCACCAGCTTCCTGGTCTCCAGCCGCTCCGACAGCGTGGAGACCTCCTTCTCCAGCGCGGCCATCTCATCGTGCCGGCTGACCGCCATCTCGATCGCGGGAACCAGGTCGGCCTTGGTGAACGGCTTTACCAGGTAGGCCATCGCACCCGCGTCCCTGGCGCGTTCGACCAGGTCACGCTGGGAGAACGCGGTGAGGATGAGGCATGGCGCGATCCGTTCGGAGACGATGCGCTCGGCCGCCGAGATCCCGTCGAGCACAGGCATCTTGACGTCGAGGATCACCAGGTCGGGGCGGAGCTCCATGGCGAGCTTGACCGCCGACTCACCGTCGCCGGCCTCGCCGACCACCGCGTAACCGTCCTCTTCGAGCATCTCCTTGAGGTCGAGACGGATCAGGGCCTCGTCTTCCGCGATCACCACTCGCCGCTGCGTACTCACGCACAAGAGGTTACCGACGTCCGCTACATTAGAACCACGCCAGGTGGAAGATGATCGACTGGCCAGCGGTCACCCCCGACTTGGACATATCGGGATATAACCTGATAAACGCCGGAATGATGGAATGGCAGACATAGACGCCTCAAAAGCGTCCGCCTGAAAGGGCGTGCGGGTTCGAATCCCGCTTCCGGCACTCAACGCGGCGAACGCGAAACTGTCGGTGACGACTGGCATGGTCGGGCCATGCGCCTTCCTGAGACCGTCACCCGCCCCGCATCTCTCAGATTTCCGAGCCCTGCGATCTCAAGCGCCGCCGGGGCCAAGGCGGACGGCGTCGAGGGCGAGGGAGAGTTCCACGACGTCCAGCGGCCGGGCCAGCGACCGCCCGGTGAGCTGCTCGATGCGGCGCACGCGGTTGAAGACGGTGTTGCGGTGGCAGTAGAGCTCGGCCGCCGCGCGGACCGCCGACCCCTCGCAGCGCAGCCACGCCTCCAGCGTCGCCAGCAGCACGCCGCCGTCGGGCGAGGCGGTGATCGGGCCGAGGACGCCGCCCGCGAGGTGCGCGGCCAGCTCCGGCTGGCAGACCACCAGCGCGGCCGGCAGCCTGCGGTCGAGCCGCGCGACCTCCGGCTCGCTCCCGGAGCAGGTGCGCATGGCCACCTCGGCGAGACGACGGGCCGTGCCGAGACTCGCGAGGCCTTCCACCACCGGGCTTACGCCGGCGCTCGCGCAGACGACCGGGGCGACGGCGGCCACGAGGTCGTCCAGCTCCCTGTCGCCGAGATAAACGACCGCCATCTCCAGGTCCGGCCGCATGCGCCACAGGAAGCGCAGCCCGCCGATCTCGTCGGGGCGGTGCACGCGGTCGGGCTGGGCGGGCAGCCGCGTCGTGACGACCGCATACCTGCCGTGCTCAGGCAGGCCGAGCGCGTCGGCGGCCAGGCCGGCCACCGCCGGGTCGGCGCGTCCCTCAAGGAGCGCGTCGAGCATGGCGTTGACGCGCTGGTTGGTCCGGCCGAGCAGCTCGTTCTCCCTGCGGCGGTAGGCGTCGGCCGCCGCCACGGCCTGGCGGTCGATGGCGTGCCACACGTGGGTGGCGCTGCGCAGCAGGGCGGGCTGCCGCTCCTGACCGTGGTCGCCGACGATGTCGATCACACCGTTCCAGGTGACCTGCGCGGCCAGGCGGTAGCTGCGCATGAGCGAGTCCAGCGGCAGCCCGAACTCGGCCCGCCTGTGCCCGACCGTCTGGGCGTAGGCGACGTCGCGCCGCTCGTGCCGGGGCTGCAGGATCGCGGTGATGCCGATCCGCAGCCCTTCATGGGTGCTCTTCCAGTGGTCCTCGTAGGGGACCGTCATGCGGTAGGCCTCGTCGCTGTCCCTGCCGCGCCTCACCAGCTCGTCGGCGAGCTGAGGGAGCCGTTCCAGCAGGCCCGCGGCGGAGGTCCGCAGCAGTTCCCTGACCTCGGAGTCCGTCCTGGACCTCATGACCCGAATGTGCCAGCCGGCGGCCTCCGGAACAAGGTTCGGTTTTCGTTTCGTGATACGGGATTGTGCGGGTGCACAGCGCAGGCCCGGCGGACATGGGCTGGGGTCCCGACTTGACCCCCGGCGCTGGACGGCCCTCGACCACGCTGGGTTGGGTGTGCCTTCATCGAAGTCACAGGAGGCGCGGATGTCTGGTGAGGCGGACCCGCCGGCCGGCGAGCCGGCGAGCGGCGGTCCGGAGAGGCCGGGCCTGCAGATCAGCGGGCTGGAGGTGCGGTACGGCCCCGTGCGCGCGCTGCGCGACGTCCACCTTGCCGTGCCCGATGGCTCGGTGGCCGCCGTGCTCGGCGCGAACGGCGCGGGCAAGACCACGCTGCTGCGCGCCGTGTCGGGGACGCTGCGGTTTCACAACGGCGCGATCACCTCGGGGACGGTCTCCTTCCGCGGGTCCCGCCTCGACGGCGCGCACGCGGCGGCCGTGGTGCGGCGCGGCGTGGTCCAGGCGCCGGAGGGACGGCGGGTGTTCGCCCGGATGACCGTGGCGGAGAACCTGCGCGCCGGGGCGCTGAGTGTGCCCCGCAGGCGCGCCGCGGCGGCCCGCGAGCGGGTGCTGGACCTGTTCCCCGTCCTGGCCGAGCGGGCGCGCCAGCGAGCGGGCCTCCTGTCTGGCGGCGAGCAGCAGATGCTGGCGATCGGCCGGGCCCTCATGGCCGGCCCTTCGCTGCTGCTGCTCGACGAGCCCACGCTCGGGCTCGCGCCGCTGATGGCGGCCAAGATCGCCGGCGCCGTACGGCAGATCAACGCCCAGGGCACATCCGTGCTGCTGGTGGAGCAGAACGCGGCGATGGCGCTCGCGCTGGCCGAGCGGGCGTACGTGCTGGAGGTGGGCGAGGTGACGCTGTCGGGCCCGTCGGCCGAACTGGCGGCGGGTGACGAGGTGCGCCGCCGCTACCTGGGGATCGGCGCGCCCAATACAGACCGACCGGTCGGTACCGATCCCGGCTTCGCCGGCGAAGGGCACGAGAGGACCGGTCTGGCGAGATGGACGGCATGACCCGCCACCGCGGCGAAGCGGGCGCACGCCCGGCGACACGCCTCCTCGCGCCCGCAGGAGACCAACCGGTCGGTACGGAGTGTGGGGACGGCCCGGCCGAGCTCGTGGTCAGCGAGCTGACGGTCCGCTTCGCCGGGCTCACCGCGCTCGACGGTGTCGGCTTCACCGTGGCCCCGGGCAGCGTGCACGCGCTGATCGGCCCGAACGGCGCCGGCAAGTCCACCTGCTTCAACGTGCTGTCGGGCGTCTACCGCGCCACCTCGGGCAGCGTACGGTTCGGCGGCGTCGAGCTGACCTCGCTGCGCCCGCACCGGGTGGCCGCGCTGGGCGTCGCGCGGACCTTCCAGAACATCGCCCTGTCCCCGCACCTCACGGTCCGCGACAACCTGATGCTCGGCCGGCACCGTCTGACCAGGTCGGGGTTCGTCTCCGCCGGGCTGCGGCTGCCGCCGGCCAGGCGCGAGGCCGTACGGCACGGCGCGCGGGTCGAGGAGATCGCGGCGTTCGCGGGCGTCGGCGAGGCGCTGCCCGTCCCCGTGGGCCTGCTGCCGTACGGCGCGCGCAAGCGGGTCGAGCTGGCCCGGGCGCTGTGCATGGAGCCGCGGCTGCTCCTGCTGGACGAGCCGGTCGCGGGCATGAACGGCGGCGAGCGGCGGGAGATGACCGCCCTCATCCGGTCGGCCCGCGAGAGTCTCGGCATCTCGATCCTGCTGGTCGAGCACGACATGAGCATGGTCATGCGGATCGCCGACACGGTGACCGTGCTCGACTTCGGCAGGCGGATCGCGCACGGCCCGCCCGAGGAGGTCCAGCGCGACCCCGAGGTCGTCCGCGCCTACCTCGGCGACTTCGGCTCCGGCGATGACGGCGGGGATGCGTGATGGCGGTCTTCCTGGAGCTGCTCGTCAACGGGGTCTCGGTCGGGGCCGTGTACGCGCTGATCGCGCTCGGCTTCGTGGTGATCTTCAAGGCGACCGAGGTGGTCAACTTCACGCACGCGTCGCTGCTGCTGGCCGGCGGCTACGTGATCGCGCGGATGCACCCGCTGATCGGGTTCTGGGCGGCGCTGGCGGCCGGGATCGTCGCGGCGGCGCTGGTCGGGGCGCTGGTGGAGTTCCTGATCCTGCGCCGGGCGCACGTCGGTTCGCGCGGCGTGCTCGCCATCGTCACGATCGGCGTGGACATCCTGCTCACGACCGAGCTCACTCGCAGGATCGGCACCGAGGTGCTCGCCCTGGGCGACCCGTGGGGTGACCGGGTGCTGCGGCTTGGCCCCATAACCGTCGCCGAGACCCGGGTCGTGGCCCTCGCGGTCGCCGGCGCCCTGATCGCGGCGTTCCTGCTCGCCTTCACGTTCACCGGCTGGGGCGTGGCCATGCGCGCCACGGCCGAGGACGCCGAGACCGCCGCGCTCATGGGCGTACGCCTCGGCCGGGTCTCGCTCAGCGCGTGGGCCGTCGCGGGGGCGCTCGCCGCGGTCGCGGCGCTGTTCCTGTGCGTCTTCCCGACGCCGGGTCTGGACAGGGGCACGGCCGCGGTGGCGATGAAGGCGTTCCCCGCCGCCATCCTCGGCGGGCTCGACTCGACCAGCGGGGCACTGGCCGGAGGGCTGATCGTGGGCGTCACGGAGACGCTGATGAACGGCTACCAGAGCGAGCTCGTGTTCCTTGGCCGCGGCATCGGCGACGCGGCGCCGTTCCTCGTGATGATCGTGATCCTGCTGCTGCGGCCCTCCGGGCTGTTCGGCACGAAGGAGCAGGCCCGTGTCTGACCCCACGCCCTCGGCCGCGACGCCCGGACGTGGCGTACTCCGGGCCGCGCTGTGGCTCCCGGTGCTCGCCGCGGCCGTGGTGGTGCCGTTCTACCTGGAGGGGTTCTGGCTGCAGGCGGGGCTGTTCGCGATGTCGGCGGCGATCGGCGCCATCGGGATCAACCTGCTGACCGGGGCGGCCGGGCAGCTGTCCCTGGGGCACGCCTTCTTCCTCGCGGCCGGGGCGTACTCCTACGTCTACCTGTCGTCGGACGTCGGACTGCCCACCCCGCTCGCGGCCCTGGCGGCGGTGGCGGTCGCGGGCGTGTGCGGCGGTCTGTTCAGCCCTATCGCCGGCCGCCTCAAGGGCGCCTACCTCGGCATCGCCACGCTCGCCCTGATCTTCGTCGGTCAGCACATCCTGTTCAACGCCGAGCCGGTGACCGGCGGCTTCAACGGGCGGCCGGTGCCGCCGATGGAGCTGTTCGGGTTCGTCTTCGCCGACACCCCCGAACTCGTGGTGCTGGACGTGCCGTTCGGGTCGCTCGAACGGCTGTGGTTCCTTGGGCTCGCGCTGCTCGCGGGCGCGGCGGCGTTCGCCCGGGGCGTGCTGCGCGGCCGTCCCGGCCTCGCGCTGATCGCGATCAGGGACCAGGAGATCGCCGCGGGCGTCATGGGCGTCCCCGTCGCGCGGTACCGCGCGGGCGTGTTCGTCCTGTCGTCCATGTACGGCGGGCTCGCCGGGGTGCTGGTCGCCCTGGTGTTCCAGCGGGTCGTGCCGGACCACTTCGGCATCCTGCTGTCGCTCGACCACCTCGCGATGATCGTGATCGGCGGCCTTGGCTCGGTCGGCGGCGCGGTCGCGGGGGCCGCCTTCGTCTCCCTGCTCCCCCAGCTGCTCACGCGCTACGGCGACGCTCTGCCTCTGGTGGCCGAGCCCGGGTCCGGCGGGGTCTCCCCGGCCGAGGCCGCGCGGATCCTCTACGGCGCCGCCGTCGTCGCGGTGGTGCTGTTCCTGCCCGGTGGCCTCGCCGGGCTCGCCACGCGGCTCGGCCGCGTACGACTCAAGGAGCTCAAATGGGCGAAATCAGCAGCCGCGCCGGAATCGCGGCGTTAGCCCTGCTGTCCCTGGCCGTCGCAGCCACGGGGTGCGCCAGCGGCAAGGCGACCGGCGGCGGAGACGCCGGGGCGGCGAGCGACGACGGGGTCAGGACCGGCCCCGGCGTCGCCGCCACCACGATCACCGTGAGCGCGCTCACCGACCTGACCGGCCCGTACGCGTCGTTCGGCAAGAGCCAGACGCAGGCGCAGCAGCTGTACTTCGACCAGGTCAACGCGAGCGGCGGGGTCTGCGGCCGGAAATACGAGCTGGTCGTGCGCGACCACGGCTACGACACGCAGAAGGCGGTGGCCGCCTACACCGAGGTCGCGCCCAGGTCGGCGGCGATCGCACAGTTCATCGGATCGCCGATGATCACGGCGTTGAAGCAGCGCATCGACGGCGACAAGCTGCTCACCATCCCGATGGCCTGGGCGACCACGCTGCTCGGCAGCCGGGCCA
Organism: Microbispora sp. H11081; assembly: GCF_012999535.1. Classification (GTDB taxonomy): domain Bacteria; phylum Actinomycetota; class Actinomycetes; order Streptosporangiales; family Streptosporangiaceae; genus Microbispora. The sequence goes on along the minus strand of NZ_JABBWV010000001.1, from coordinate 829,056 downwards.
TCCAGGTGACCGGCACGACGTACGACATCGACATGATCAACGGCGTCGAGTTCCTCACGAAGGAGAAGGGCGTCCAGCCCGGCGACAAGATCGGGCACCTGTACTTCGAGGGCGACTACGGCGAGAGCGCGCTGAACGGCTCGAAGTACGCCGCCGACAAGCTCGGCCTGCAGGTCGTCGAACAGAAGATCAAGGCGACCGACCAGGACATGAGCGCGCAGGTGGCGGCGTTCAAGGCGGCCGGGGTGAAGGCCGTGCTCGTCTCGGTGGGTCCCCGGCAGACCGCCTCCCTGGTCGGCGTGTCGCTGGCCAAGGGCATGGACGTGCCGTTCGTCGGCAGCAACTCGGCGTACTCCCCGCAACTACTCGGCACGCCGGCCGGGCCCGCCCTGCTGAAGGACTTCTACTACATCTCGGCGGGGACGCCGGTCAGCGTGAAGAACCCGGCGATGCAGAAGCTGGTGGCCGACTACCAGGCGAAGTATCCCGGCGAGACGCTCGACAGCGGCGTGCCCACCGGCTGGAGCGCCGCGATGATCGTGGACGAGGCGATGAGGAAGGCGTGCGAGGCCAAGGACCTCAGCCGGGACGGCGTCCTCACCGCCCATCGCTCGCAGTCGGGCTTCGGCGGCGACTTCGGCACACCGATGGACTTCACGTTCTTCGACAGGCCCGCCTCCCGGTCGTCGTACGTGCTCAAGCCCGACAAGGCGGCACTCGGCGGCGCGGTCGTCTTCAGAGAGCCAGAGGTCTCCGCCCTCGCGAAGGACTACCCCATCCCCACCAGCTGACCCCACCGGGGCAGATGGAGAGAAGGGGAGAGGGAAAGAATAGGGATGGCGTGATCTTGTAGTTTGTCGCAGGGATGCCCCTCGAACTGCGCGGATTCCATTCGTGATCATGCGATTTTTTCCACCCGACGGCCTCCACCTGCGCCCACGCCCTTCGTGATCATGCAAGTGCAAGATCACGAAGGGCGTACGGCCTGCTCACAGCGCGGATGCCACACATCACTGCAAGATCACGGAGCGCTGAGGCCCAGGTCAAAGGGTATGCGTGCGACAAACTACAAGATCACGGCGGGGTGAGGCTGTTGAGCCAGGCGTGGTGGAGGCGGGCGAACCTCCCGGCTCCGGCGATGAGGCGGCCGGGCGGGCCGTCCTCGACGATCCGGCCGTGCTCCATGACGAGCACCCGGTCGGCGATCTCCACGGTCGACAGGCGGTGCGCGATGATCAGCGCGGTCCGGTCGGCGAGGATCGTCCGCAGCGCCCGCTGCACGAGCCGCTCGCTCGGCACGTCGAGACTGGAGGTCGCCTCGTCCAGGATCAGCACGGCGGGGTCGGCGAGGAACGCCCGGGCGAACGCCACCAACTGCCGCTGCCCCGCCGACATCCGCCCGCCGCGCTTGCCGACCTGCGTCTCGAACCGGCCGGGAAGCGCGGAAACGAACGTGTGCGCGCCGATCGCCTCCGCGGCCCGCTCGATCTCCGCGTCCGGCGCGCCGGGCCGCCCGAACCGCACGTTGTCCGCGATCGTCCCGCTGAACAGGTAATTCTCCTGGGTGACCATCACCACGTGGCGGCGCAGGGTGTCCTCGTCGAGGTCGCGCAGGTCGACGCCGTCGAGCAGCACCCGCCCGGCGACCGGGTCGTGGAACCGGGCCACGAGCTTGGCCAGGGTGGTCTTGCCCGCGCCCGTGGTGCCGACGACGGCCACGGTCTGCCCGGCGGGGATCTCCAGGTCGAGCAGCGGCAGCACCGGCGGGCCGTCGCCGTAGGCGAACCTGACGCCCTCGAAGCGCAACGCCCCGGCGGCGCGCGGCAGCGGCGCCGGGCGGCGCGGCTCGGCCACCGACGGCCGTTCCTCCAGCACGCCCGACAGCTTCTCCAGCGCCGCCCCGGCCGACTGCAGGGCGTTGTAGAACTGCGAAATCTCCTGCATCGGCTCGTAGAACTGGCGCAGGTAGAGCAGGAACGCGGCGAGCACGCCGACCGTGACCGTGCCGTGCAGCGCGAGCAGGCCGCCGTACAGCAGGACGGCGGCGACCGTGACGTTGCCGATCAGCTTGACGCCGGGCATGAACACGGCGACCAGGCGCATGCCGCGCGTGTTGGCGGCGCGATAGTCCGCGTTGAGCCGCTCGAAGATCTCCTGGTTGCGCTGCTCCCGCCGGAACGCCTGCACCGCGCGGATCCCGGTCATCGACTCCACGAAGTGGACGATGACCAGCGCGACCGCCTCCCGCGTACGGCGGTAGGTCACGCTCGACTGGCGGCGGAACCACCGGGTGAACAGCAGCAGGACGGGCAGCGGCAGCAGCGCCACCAGACCGAGGCGCACGTCGAGCACGAGCAGCATGACCGCGGTGCCGCACAGGGTGAGCACGGCGGTGACGAGGCCGTCGAAACCGGAGTCGAGCAGTTCCGCGATGGCGTCCACGTCGGAGGTGAGCCGGGAGATGACCCGCCCCGAGGTGTACTTCTCGTGGAACGGCAGCGACAGCCGCTGGAAGTGGTCGAAGACCCGGCGGCGCAGCTCCAGCAGGATGTCCTGCCCGATCCTGCCCGACATCTGCAGGAACGCCTGCCGGGTGAAGGCCTGCGTGAGCGCGCCGGCCAGCAGCGCGCCGACGATCGCGAGCAGCGTGCCCGCGCCCTGCCCCCGCAGCATGGGCGGGATGCCGTCGTCGATGCCCTCCTTCACCAGGTACGGCAGGGCCAGGCCGGCCGCGTTGGACGCCACGATGACCGCCGTGAGCACGGCGATCGCCCGGCGGTGCGGGCGCAGCAGGTCGGCGAGCAGCCGGCGCGACCGGGTGCGCAGCAGCACGGAGACGCGCTCGGAGATCTCGTCCCTGTCCTCCGCGGCCACCCCCCGCCACGTGTTCTCCGCCTCGCGGGTCATCGCATCGATCCCTCGGGGTCGAGGTCGGCGTCCTGGGCGAGCAGTTCGCGATACTCCGGCACGCCGGACAGCAGGTCGCCGTGGCGGCCGACGTGGGTGACGGTGCCGTCGCGCAGCAGCGCCACCCGGTCGGCGAGCAGCACCGTGGAGGCGCGGTGCGCCACGACGATGCCGGTGGCCTCCGCGAGCACCCGGCGCAGCGCCTCCTCGACCAGCGCCTCGGTCTCCACGTCGAGCGCCGACAGGGTGTCGTCGAGCACGAGCACCCTCGGCCGGCCGAGCACGGCCCTGGCCAGCGCGAGCCGCTGCCGCTGACCACCCGACAGCGACATGCCCTGCTCGCCTATCCGGGTGTCGAGGCCCCACGGCAGGTCGTAGGCGAACGTCGCCTGCGCGATCTCCAGGGCCTGCCTGATCTCCTCCTCCGAGGCGTGCCCGTGGCCGAGCGTGACGTTCTCGCGCACGCTCATGGAGAAGAGCGTGGGCTCCTCGAACGCGGTGGCGACGACGGAGCGCAGCGACGCCAGCGACAGGTCCCGCACGTCGCACCCGTCGATCGTGACGCGCCCGGCGGTGACGTCGAGCAGGCGGGGCACGAGCGCGGTCAGCGTCGTCTTCCCCGATCCTGTCGCCCCCACGAGGGCGACGGTCTCCCCCGGCCGCACCTCCAGCCACACGTCGCGCAGCACCGGACGGGCGGCCCCCGGGAAGCGGAACTCCACGCCCTCGAAGCGCACGTGACCGCGCGGGCGCTCGATGACGGCCGGGCCGCCGCTGATCTCGGGCACGGTGTCGAGCACCTCGACCACCCGGTCGGCCGAGGTCATCGCCTCCTGGCCCATGGCGAGGATGTATCCGAGCGAGGCGACGGGCCAGACGAGCTGGAGGACCAGCGTGGTGAAGGCGACCAGCGTGCCCAGCGTCAGCGCGCCGGCGCCCACCGCGATCGCGCCGAGCAGCAGCACCAGGGCGAGCGTGACATTCGGCACGACCTCAAGGAAGGTGAAGAACCGCGAGGCAAGCCGCACCTTCGCCAGCGACGTACGTCGGATCTCACGCGCGGCGGAGGCGAAGTTCGCGAAGACGTGCTCGCGCCGGCCGAACGCCTTGACCGTGCGGATGCCCACGGCCGACTCCTCGACCAGCGTGGCGAGGTCGCCCTGCTGGTCCTGCACCTGCCGGGAGATGACGATGTAGCGCCGCTCGAACCGCAGCGACAGGACCACGACAGGGACGGCGGAGCCGGCGACGAGCAGGCCGAGCGGCCAGTACATCCGCAGGAGCACCACGGTGACCGCGGTGAGCTGCAGGATGTTCATGATCAGGAACAGCACGCCGAAGCCGAGGAACCGGCGGATCGTCGACAGGTCGCTCGTCGCCCTGGACAGGAGCTGGCCCGACTGCCACCGGTCGTGGAAGCTCATCGGCAGCCGCTGCAGGTGCCGGTAGAGGTCGTCGCGGATGGCGGTCTCCAGGCCGAGCACCGGCCCGGCCTGCGACCACCGGCGGACGAACGTGAGGACCGCCTCGGCGACGCCGAGGCCGAGGGCCAGCAGCCCGAGCGGGACCAGCCCGCCGCGGTCCCCGTGGGCGACGGGACCGTCGATGATCTCCTTGCCGACGAGCGGGATCACCGTGCCCGCCGCGATACCGAACAGCGCCGCGACCCAGGACACCACCAGGCTGCGCGCGTACGGCCGCAGATAGGACCGCAACCGCCACAGCGAGCCCCACGAGGACCGGCGGGCACCGGGCCCCCGAGCCTGTGCCTGCTCCTGTGCCTGTTCCTGTGGGGAGTCCATCAACGGGCGCAGCGCTCCTCCGGCGTCTGACAGGACAGGACGACTCGCTCCTGCCATGCTCCGTCGGAGGGCGCCGCCCTTCAAGGGGGTTTCGCCCGCGGCCGGGTGTCACAACCCGGCGGAGCCGCCTCAGCGCGGGTGTGCCACCGCCGAGCCGATGGTGTGGACGCGCAGGGAGTTGGTGGAGCCGTGGTTGCCGGGGGGCGAGCCGGCCACGATGACGATCTTGTCGCCCTTCTCGCAGACGCCGAGCGACAGCAGCGAGGCCTCCACCTGGCGGACCATGTCGTCGGTGTGGTGGACGAACGGCACCTCGAACGTCTCCACGCCCCACGTCAGCGCGAGCTGGCCGCGCACCAGCGGGTTGGAGGTGAACGCCAGCAGCGGGATCGGCGAGCGGTAGCGGGCCAGGCGCCTGGCGGTCTCGCCGGACATCGTGAACGCCACCAGGGCCTTCGCGTTGACGACCGCGCCGACCTCGGCCGCGGCGCGGGCGATGGCGCCGCCGGTGGTCTCCGGCAGCCGGTCCAGCGTGTGGGTGGCCTGCAGGGTGGTGCCCTCCGCGGCGACCGCGATGCGGTGCATCGTCGAGACCGACTCGATGGGGTAGGTGCCGACCGAGGTCTCGCCGGACAGCATCACCGCGTCCGCGCCGTCCATCACCGCGTACGCCACGTCGGACGCCTCGGCGCGGGTGGGCCGGGGGGCGCTCATCATCGAGTCGAGCATCTGGGTGGCCACGATGACGGGGTGGGCCTTCTCCCGGCACAGCTCGATGATGCGGCGCTGGACGATCGGCACCTGCTCGAGCGGAAGCTCGACGCCGAGGTCGCCGCGGGCGACCATGACGCCGTCGAAGGCGTCCACGATCTCCTCGAGGCAGTCGACGGCCTGCGGCTTCTCGATCTTGGCGAGGAGCGGGAGCCTGACGCCCTCCTGCTCCATGATCGCGTGGACGAGCGCGGCGTCGTCGGGCGACCGGACGAACGACAGGGCGATCATGTCGAAGCCGGTGCGCAGCGCCCAGCGCAGGTCCTCCTCGTCCTTCTCCGTCATCGCGGGCGCGCTGACGGCGACACCGGGGAGGTTCAGGCCCTTGTTGTCCGAGATCATGCCGCCGATGACGACGCGGGTGACGACGCGCGGCCCTTCGACCGCGGTCACCTCGAGGTTCAGCCGGCCGTCGTCCACGAGGATCGTGTCACCGGGCTTGACGTCGCCCGGGAGGCCCTCGTACGTGGTGGAGACGGTGTCCCGGTCGCCGGGGACGTCCTCTGTCGTGATCGTGAAGACGTCGCCGAAGCCGAGCCGCACGGGACCGGAGGCGAAACGGCCGACACGGATCTTGGGGCCCTGCAGGTCCGCGAGGACGCCGACGGCACAGCCCAGCTCGTCGGCGGCGGCTCTGACCCGGTCGAACACCTCCTTGTGCAGCTCGTGGCTACCGTGCGAGAGGTTGAAGCGGGCCACGTTCATGCCCGCCTTGATGAGCTCGCGTAGGCGCTCCGGCGAGGAGGTGGCGGGCCCGAGGGTACAGACGATCTTTGCTCGACGACTCACAGCACTACCCTAATTGGTACAGACCACTTGCAATGACGGCGCACACAGCTGTCGCCAAATGTTCAGACACTTCACGAGATCATCCGCGTGCCCTAGCCTTGGCAGCCATGGGACGTACCCGGGCCTGTGGCACAATAACGGCGCTGCTCACCTTGGCCGCGTGCGGAGGCCAGGGTACCGAATCGACCACCCCGCCGACCGGTGTTTCGGTATCGCTGAACCAATGGCGCAGCGACGAGGCCTCCCACTCGCTGGAGGTCTCGGTGCGCAACGACACCAACACGCGGGTGCGCTTCCTGGACGTCCAGCTGGTCACCGGCTCGTTCGCGACGCTCCCGCCGACCCCCATGGACACCACCCTCGGCAGGACGCCGCGCACGGACCTGCGGATCCCGTACGGCGAGGCGCGCTGCGACCCGGCGACGATCCCCCCGGTCCAGCCGGCCACGGTGGTCGCGCGCGTCCAGGTCGGCGAGGAGCCGCCGCGGAAGGTGGAGTTCCCGGTCCGGCATCCCGATCCCACGCTGGAGGGCCTGGTCAAGGCCGAGTGCGGGGCGTACATCCTGCGCCAGTCGGTGGACGTGACGTTCGGGGACGAGTGGACGCGGGTGGGCCGGGCGCTCCACGGCAGCCTACTCGTCTCGAGGAAGGGCGGATCCGAGCCGGTCACGATCGACGACCTCGGCGCCACCACGCACTACACGATGTTCCCCCGCTCCGGCGAGCGCAGGCCGGTGGCGGTGCTCGCGGCGGACGCCACGCGGCTGGAGATCCCTGTGGAGGTCACCCCGATGCGCTGCGACTGGCACGCCTTCGCCGAGGCCAAGAAGGCCTACCTGTTCCCCGTCTACGGGATCGTCGGCGGCGGCGAGAGGCGCTACCTCATCGCGACGCCTCCGGACGCGGTGCAGCGGACGTTCCTGTCGTACGCCCAGGACGTGTGCGGCGTCGGCGGCTCCTGACGGCGAGACCGGCCCACGAGGCGAGCACGACGGCGATCACGGCCAGCCGCACGTGCGTGACGTACGCCTGCGGGTAGACGACGCCCTCGATGTAGGTGTCGATGAAGCCGCCGGCCAGCAGGCCGCGCTCCCCCGCCGCCGCCCGCCCCCAGTTCTCCAGCGCGGTCAGCGGGCACTCCACGAGCCCGGCGAGCTGCACCACCCCCCAGGCGCACAGCGCGAGGTGCGGCCAGATCAGCCGGGGCCGCCACCACGCGAGGAGGCCGCCCAGGGCGATGTAGGCGATGACGAGGAAATGCGCCACCATCGTGGCCTGCCAGACGAGCTGGTAGATCATGGTCTGCCCTCCTCCGTGAAGGAGGGTAGGCCGCCGAGGCCCGCCGGGACATCCGGCGGGCTACTCAGGCGCGTACTCAGCCGGGCTCAGCCCGCGACGGTGGCGGCCCGGGCGGCGTCGACCAGGCCGTGGCCGAAGAAGCCGTTCTTGGCCGACGGCCCCTCGCATACATGGCTGTCGCCGGTGCTGTAGCTGAAGGTCCGCGGCGAGGGGCACCCCTTGGGGATCGCCGTCGCGTACAGCAGGCGCTCCACCTGCGCGGGGTCCATCTGGAGGCCGCCCTTGCCCGGCTTGCCGAACCGGCCGATGATCAGCGCCGCCACGCCGGTGACGTGCGGCGCGGCCATGGACGTGCCCTCCATGTACTGGTAGTAGGCGCACTTCCCGCCCTGGCAGTCGCGGATCACCGAGGACGTCTTCGGCTTGCCCGAGGAGTCGAGGAGGCCCTTGGCGCGCAGGGCGTTCTCGGGGGCGGCGGCCAGGATCTCCCTGGCCACTCCCTTGAGATCGGTGCCGCCGTCGAACATGTCGCCGCCCGGCGCGGCGATGTCGGTCTGCTCGACGCCGTAGTCGGAGTAGCCCGCCTTACGCCCGCTCGGGCCGACCGAGGAGACCGAGATGACGCCGTCGAGCTCGGCGGGGACGTTGAGGCAGCTGTTGTCGATGGGCCGCTTCTTCTCCGCCCCCGGCGGGAAGTCCGGGCTGGAGGTGTCGTTCTTCGGCTTGCCGAGGTCGCCGCCGGCGTTGCCGATGGCCGTGACCAGCGTGACGTCGTGCGCCCGTGCGTACTTGACCGCCCTGCGCATCCCCTCCAGGATCCCCCGCTGCTCCAGCCGCTCCCTGGGCGTGTCGCTCGGGTTGTTCGCGCAGTTGAACGTCCAGGGGTCGACGTAGAAGCTCATGTTGACCACGTCGACGCCGACGTCGGCGGCGTACTGCAGGGCGTCCATGGTGGGCTTGAGGAAGAAGAAGCCCGAGTCGGTGCCGGCGCGGAGGTTGACCAGCGAGACGTCGGGCGCGACCCCGCTGACGCCGATGCCGTTGATCGGCGAGCCGATCGTGCTCGCGACGTGGGTGCCGTGGCCGTCGTCGTCGACGTCGGCCGGGTCCTTGCAGGTCTTGTGCTCGCAGGGCCCGTCGAGCTTCTTGCCGTTGTCGTCGTTGGGCTGGTCGATCACGAAGTTGCGGCTCAGCGCCCGGTTGAAGTTGGGCGCGATGTCGGGGTGCTTGCCGTCGACGCCGGTGTCGATGACGCCCACGAGCACCTTGTGGCTGCCCCTGGCCTTGGCGTACGACCCGGTGGGCGTGGCGCCGATCATCTTCATGTCCCACTGGCGTGCCGACAGCGGGTCGCCGCCGGGCGCGCGCCCTGCCCGCATCGCGGCCGGCGCGCCGCCGGACACGGGCGCGCCCGCGCTCCTGCCGACGGGACGGTCGAGCGTGACGCCGACCACCGACGAGTCCGCGCCGAGCTTCACGGGGTCGGACGCGCGGACGACGAGATATCCGAGCTTGTCGTTCGCGCTCCGCACGACGCCCCCGGCCGCCTCGGCAGCCCGCTGCGCGGCGGCCCGGCCGCCGTCGGTGTAGAAGACCAGGTAGTCCTGCGAGGGCTCGGACGCGGCCGCCGTCCCCGGCAGGCCCGCGGCCGCCAGCCCGCCGAGCAGAGTGATGGACATGATGGCCCCGGCGAGCCGCCCCCGTGTGCGCAACGATCCTCCTCGATAGCGGGCCCCGGCGCCGGGGCCCCTCGATCCGGGCTCAGCATCCTCCCGGCAGCCGCGTGCTCTGGCAAACCACGGCCACCGAACTGGGATATGCCCGTTTTATCCCCTCGGTGATCGGCCGGCCCGGCCTGGAACCGGCAGCCGTGGTCCGGTCCCCTGGGACCACGGCTGCCGGATCGCGTCTCAGACCAGGGGCCGCGCCGTCGGCGGGATGGCCACGGGCAGGACGGTCCGCCCGCTCAGGAAGCGGTCGACCGCCGCGGCCGCCGACCGGCCCTCGGCGATCGCCCACACGATCAGCGACTGGCCCCGGCCCATGTCCCCTGCCGCGAACACGCCCTCGACCGACGTCTCGTACGACGCGTTCCTCGCCACATTACCCCGGGCGTCGAAGAACGACTCCGGGTCGCCGGACAGCGCCGCGAGGTCGTTCAGCAGCGGGCCCTTCTCCGGGCCGAGGAAGCCCATCGCGAGCGTGACCAGGTCGGCCGGGATCTCCCGCTCGGTGCCGGGGATCGGCCGGAAGCCCGACGCGGGCCCCTCGACCTCGACCAGCCGCAGCGCTCGCACGTTGCCCTCGTCGTCGCCGGCGAACTCCCGGGTGGACACCGCGTACACGCGGTCGCCCGCCCCCGCCTCCAGCTCCTCGTGCGCGCTCTCCATCTTGAACAGCATCGGGTACGTCGGCCACGGCTGGCTGCCGGGACGGGTCGCCGGCGGCCTCGGCATGATCTCCAGCTGGGTGACGGAAAGCGCGCCCTGCCGGATCGCCGTGCCGATGCAGTCGGCGCCGGTGTCACCGCCGCCGATGACGACGACGTGCTTGCCCTTCGCCGAGATCGGTGACTCCGCGTAGTCGCCCTCCTGCGCCTTGTTGGCCGGCGGGAGATACTCCATCGCCTGGTAGACGCCCTTCAGGTCACGGCCGGGCACCGGCAGGTCGCGCCATGCCGTGGCGCCGCCCGCCAGCACGACCGCGTCGAACTCCTCGCGCAGCTGCGCCACCGTGATGTCCACCCCGACGTCGACGCCGGTGCGGAACTCGGTGCCCTCGGCCGCCATCTGGGCGAGGCGGCGGTCGATATGCCGCTTCTCCATCTTGAACTCGGGAATGCCGTAGCGGAGCAGCCCGCCGATCCGGTCTGCCCGCTCGAACACGACCACGTCGTGCCCGGCCCGGGTGAGCTGCTGCGCGGCGGCGAGGCCGGCCGGGCCCGATCCGACGACCGCGACCTTGCGGCCCGTCGTGGCGGCGGGCGGCTGCGGCGTGACCCAGCCCTCGGCGAAGGCGCGGTCGACGATCTCGACCTCGACCCGCTTGATGGCGACGGGGTCGGAGTTGATGCCGAGCACGCACGCCGACTCGCACGGCGCGGGGCACAGGCGGCCGGTGAACTCGGGGAAGTTGTTGGTCGCGTGCAGCCGCTCGATCGCCTCACGCCAGTCGTCGCGGTAGACGAGGTCGTTCCACTCGGGGATGAGGTTCCCGAGCGGGCAGCCGTTGTGGCAGAACGGGATGCCGCAGTCCATGCAGCGGGCCGCCTGCTTGGTGAGCGCGGGCTTGGGGAAGTCCTCGTAGACCTCGCGCCAGTCGCGGATGCGGACGTCGACCGGGCGGCGCGCCGGCAGCTCGCGCCCGTGTGTCAGGAACCCCTTCGGGTCAGCCATCGGTGTACCCCCCTTATCCGTGTGCGGCGGCCATGACCGCCTCGTCGATGTCGCGGCCCTCGGCCTCGGCGGCGGCCCGCGCCAGCAGGACCCGCTTGTAGTCCGACGGCATGACCTTCGAGAACCGGCCGAGCGCGGCGTCCCAGTCGGCGATCAGCGCCTTCGCCACGGTCGACCCGGTCTCGGCGAAGTGCCTGTCGACGATCTCCCGCAGGAGCTCGGCGTCCTCGGCGTCCAGCGCCTCCAGCTCGACCATCTCGCGGTTGACCCGCTCCGGCCGCAGGTCGAGCACGTACGCGACGCCGCCCGACATGCCGGCGGCGAAGTTGCGGCCGGTCGAGCCGAGGACGACGACCCGGCCGCCGGTCATGTACTCGCAGCCGTGGTCGCCCACGCCCTCGACGACGGCGGTCGCGCCGGAGTTGCGGACGCAGAACCGCTCGCCCACGATGCCGCGGACGAAGACCTCGCCGGACGTCGCGCCGTACAGGCCGACGTTGCCGGAGATGACCTGCGTCTCGGCCTCGAACGGGGCGTCGGGATGCGGGCGGACGACGAGGCGGCCGCCCGACAGGCCCTTGCCCAGGTAGTCGTTGGCGTCGCCGGTCAGCCGCAGCGTGACGCCGCGCGGCACGAACGCGCCGAACGAGTTGCCGGCCGATCCGGTGAACGACACGTCGATCGTGTTGTCCGGCAGGCCCTCGCCGCCGTACCGCTTGGTGACCTCGTGGCCCAGCATGGTGCCGACCGTGCGGTTGACGTTGCGGATGGGCAGTTCGAGCGTCACCGGCTCACCGAGGTTCAGCGCGCCCTCGGCGAGCTGGATCAGGGTGTTGTCCAGCGCCTTGTCGAGCCCGTGGTCCTGCTCGACGACCTTGCGGCGCGGGGTGCCCTCGGGCAGCTCCGGCCGGTGCAGGATCGGCGACAGGTCGAGCCCGGCGGCCTTCCAGTGCTCGACCGCCTGGGTCGTGTCGAGCAGGTCGGCCCGCCCGATCACCTCGTCCAGCGAGCGGTAGCCGAGCTCGGCGAGGTACTCGCGCACCTCCTGGGCGACGAACTCGAAGAAGTTCACCACGAACTCGGGCTTGCCGGTGAACCGCTTGCGCAGCTCGGGGTTCTGCGTGGCCACGCCCACCGGGCAGGTGTCGAGGTGGCAGACCCGCATCATGACGCAGCCGGACACCACCAGCGGAGCGGTGGCGAAGCCGTACTCCTCGGCGCCCAGCAGCGCCGCGATGATCACGTCGCGGCCGGTCTTGAGCTGGCCGTCGGCCTGCACGACGATGCGGTCGCGCAGCCCGTTGAGCAGCAGCGTCTGCTGGGTCTCGGCCAGGCCGAGCTCCCAGGGGGCGCCCGCGTGCTTGATCGAGGTCAGCGGGGAGGCGCCCGTGCCGCCGTCGTGGCCGGAGATCAGCACGACGTCGGCGTGGGCCTTGCTGACGCCCGCCGCCACGGTCCCGACCCCGACCTCCGCGACCAGCTTCACGTGAACGCGGGCGCGCGGGTTGGAGTTCTTCAGGTCGTGGATGAGCTGGGCCAGGTCCTCGATCGAGTAGATGTCGTGGTGCGGCGGCGGCGAGATGAGGCCGACGCCGGGCGTGGAGTGCCGGGTCTTGGCGATCCACGGGTACACCTTGTGGCCGGGCAGCTGGCCGCCCTCGCCGGGCTTGGCGCCCTGCGCCATCTTGATCTGCAGGTCGTCGGCGTTGACCAGATACTCACTGGTCACGCCGAAGCGGCCGGAGGCCACCTGCTTGATCGCGCTGCGCCGCTCCGGGTCGTACAGCCGCTCGGGGTCCTCGCCGCCCTCGCCGGTGTTCGACTTGGCGCCGAGCCGGTTCATCGCGATGGCCAGCGTCTCGTGCGCCTCCATCGAGATGGAGCCGTACGACATGGCGCCGGTGGAGAACCGCTTCACGATCGACTCGACCGGCTCGACCTCGTCGATCGGCACGGGCGCGCCGGCGGGGCGCAGCCGGAACAGGCCGCGCAGCGTCATGAGCTTCTCGGACTGCCCGTCCACGAGGGACGTGTACTCCTTGAAGATCTCGTACCGCCGGGTGCGGGTGGAGTGCTGCAGCTTGAAGACGGTGGTCGGGTTGAACAGGTGCGGCTCGCCCTCGCGGCGCCACTGGTACTCGCCGCCGACCTCCAGCCGCCGGTGCGGGTTCTCCGCGCGGGGGTAGGCCCGCGCGTGCCGCTCGAGCGCCTCCGTGGCGAGCACGTCGAAGCCGACGCCGCCGAGGCGCGAGGTGGTGCCGGTGAAGCACTGGTCGATGACCTCGGCGCCGAGGCCGAGCGCCTCGAAGATCTGCGCGCCGGTGTAGGAGGCGACCGTGGACACGCCCATCTTGGACATGACCTTCAGCACGCCCTTGCCGTACGCCTTGATCAGGTTGCGCACGGCCTTGCGCGGGTCCAGGTCGAGCGCGCCGGTCGCGATCATGTCCTCGACCGTCTCAAGGGCGAGGTAGGGGTTGATCGCGCTCGCGCCGTACCCGATGAGCAGGGCCATGTGGTGGCACTCGCGGGCCTCGCCGGTCTCGATCACGAGGCCGACGCGGGTGCGGGACTTCTCCCTGATGAGGTGGTGGTGCACCGCTCCGGTGAGCAGCAGCGACGGGATCGGCGCCCGCTCGCGGGAGGACCCGCGGTCGGACAGCACGATGATCCGCGCGCCGTCCTCGATGGCACGGGAGACCTCGGCGCGGATCTCCTCCAGCCGCCGCACCAGCGCCTCGCCGCCGCCTGCCGCGTCGAACAGGCCGGACACGACGTACGGCTGGAAGCCCGGCAGCGCGCCCTCGTCGTTGATGTGGACGATCTTGGCGAGCTCGTCGTTGTCGATCACCGGGTAGGGCAGCACGAGCCGGCGGCAGGACGCGGGGCCGGGGTCGAGCAGGTTGCTCTCCGGGCCGATCGTCGACTGCAGCGAGGTGACGAGCTCCTCGCGGATGGCGTCCAGCGGCGGGTTGGTGACCTGCGCGAACAGCTGGCTGAAGTAGTCGAACAGCAGCCGCGGCTTCTCGCTCAGCACCGCCACCGGGCTGTCGGTGCCCATCGAGCCGATCGGCTCGGCGCCGTTCCTGGCCATCGGCGTGAGGATGACCCGCAGCTCCTCCTCGGTGTAGCCGAAGGTCTGCTGCCGCCTGACCAGCGCCTCGTGGGTCGGGTGCTCGTGCTCGCGCTCGGGCAGCTCCTCGAAGCGGACCAGGCCCGCGTGCAGCCACTCGCCGTACGGCTCGGCGGCGGCGAGCTCGGCCTTGATCTCGTCGTCCTCGATGATCCGGCCGCGCGCGGTGTCCACCAGGAACATGCGGCCCGGCTGCAGGCGGCCCTTGCGGACGACCTTCTCCTGCGGGATGTCGGACAGCACGCCCGCCTCGGAGGCGAGCACGACCAGGCCGTCGTCGGTCACCCAGAACCGGCCGGGACGCAGGCCGTTGCGGTCGAGGACCGCGCCGACCAGTGTGCCGTCGGAGAAGGTGATGGACGCGGGGCCGTCCCACGCCTCCATGAGGGTGGAGTGGAACTCGTAGAAGGCCCGGCGGGCCGGGTCCATCTCCGTGTGGTTCTCCCACGCCTCAGGGATCATCATCAGCACGGCGTGCGGCAGCGACCGGCCGCCGAGGTGCAGCAGCTCAAGCGTCTCGTCGAACGAGGCGGTGTCGGAGCCGTCGGGGTCGCAGATCGGGAACAGCCGCCGCATGTCACCGGGGATGAGGCCGGTGGCGAGCATGGCCTCGCGGGCGCGCATCCAGTTGCGGTTGCCGCGCACGGTGTTGATCTCGCCGTTGTGCGCGACGTACCGGTACGGGTGGGCCAGCGGCCAGGAGGGGAAGGTGTTGGTCGAGAAGCGCGAGTGGACCAGCGCGATGGCGCTGACGTAGCGCGGGTCGGCGAGGTCGGCGAAGAACGGCTCGACCTGCAGCGAGGTCAGCATGCCCTTGTAGACGATCGTCCGCGAGGACAGCGAGGAGAAGTAGACGTCCGCCTCGTGCTCGGCCCTCTTGCGGAACGCGAACACGAGCCGGTCGAGGTCGACGCCGGTCTCGCCGCCCGGCGAGGTCACGAACAGCTGGGCGAAGTGCGGCATGACCGCGCGGGCGGTGGCGCCGGGCAGGTCGCGGTCCACCGGCAGGTCGCGCCAGCCGAGGACGGTCACGCCCTCCTCGGCGGCGATCTGCTCGATGAGGCCGACCGCGATCCCCCTGGCCTGCTCGTCCAGCGGCAGGAAGGCGGTGCCCGCGGCGTACGCGCCCTCGGGCGGCAGCTCCTGGTGCCAGCCGAGATCGGCCACGACGGCGCGGAAGAACGCGTCGGGGATCTGGGTGAGGATGCCCGCACCGTCGCCGGTGTCCGGCTCGCTGCCGCTGGCACCCCGGTGGTCGAGGTTGCGGAGCGCGGTCAGCGCCTTGGCGACGATGTCGTAGCTGCGGCGGCCCGCGACATCGGCCACCATGGCTACGCCACAGGCGTCGTGCTCGAATCCGGGGTCGTAGAGTCCCTGGGGCTCGGGGAGACCTCCGGGAAGGCCAAGGCGGGCAGCAGGCATGTAGTCACTCCCGTCGTCAATCTGCGTGGAACAGAGGGACGACGCTGGCCCTGCTGCGGTTGAGTGCTTTAGAGATTACAACACGCTGCCGGAATAGTGCCCCCCAGGTCCGCTTCGCGAACCTTCACAGGTCAGCGCCGTGGATATGGTTTGCGCATGGGTGGTCATGAGGCGATCGACGAACTGCTCGCGGAGGCCGGCGTGGACGGTCTCCGACTGCGCGGAGCGCTGGCGCTCCTGTCCTGCGGCCGCTGGTGGACCTTGCCCGACCTGGTCAGGGAGACCGCGACGTCACGGCGGACGATCGAGTCGCTGTTGCGGGCGCTCCCCCTTGAGCACAGCGGCGACCGCGTCCGTATTCCCCTCGATCAGGTCAATCGCTACAACGTCGGGATTGATACGGCTATTTCCGGTCTCCAGGATCCGGTCTCCGGGATGGTCACGGCACACAAGGACACCCTCGAACGCCTGGAGGCGCTGATCGCCGGGGCACCCAGGGGACGGTACGCGCTCGACCACGTCTCCGCGACCGCGGAGACCGTGCTGCGCCGCGCCCTCCTGCTCGGGCGGCGGTTCTGGCTGCCCGGCGCCCGCCTGCTGTGCGTCGGCGACCACGACCTCACCTCACTGGCCGTGCGGATGATCCACCCCGAGGCCGAGGTCGCCGTGGCCGACGTCGACGACCGCATCCTGGAGTACATCGACACCCAGGACCTCGGGGTGCGCACCCGCTGGGCCGACCTGCGCCTCGGCCTGCCGCCGTCGCTGCGCGGCTGGGCCGACCTCGCGATCACCGACCCGCCGTACACCCCGGAGGGGATCGGGCTGTTCGCCGCCCGCGCCGCCGAAGGCCTGCGCGACCGCGACCATGGACGGATCCTCGTGGCGTACGGCGCCTCTGAGCGCACCCCGATGCTCGCGCTCAAGGTGCAGAAGGCCCTGCTCGACCTCAACCTGCTGAGCGAGGCGATCTTCCCGCACTTCAACCGGTATCACGGCGCGGAGGCGATCGGCAGCGCGGCCGACCTGTACGTGCTGCGCCCCACCACGAAGACGTGGCCGGCGATCGCCGCCCGGCTCGACCGCCTCGCCACGGCCATCTACACGCAGGGCCCGCAGTCCGTCGAGTCCGCCCCGGCGGCGCCGCCGGACGAGGCGGCCGTGACCGCGTTCGGCCCCGACCTGCTCGCCGGCGACTGGCCGCGCGGCCTGCTGCCGCAGGCGCCGCGCACCCGGCTCGCCACCCTGCTGGCCAAGCCGTACGCCACCGACCCCGATCGGGTGGCGATCGCCGTGCCCGCCGGGCTGGAGGCGGCGCTGCCCCGCCTGCTGCTCGCGACCCGCGCCAGGCACGTGCGCGTGCTCACCGCGGCCCCGGTCGCGGACCTGCCCGCGCTGGCCGCGCTGCTGGCCCCCGTCTACACCCTCACCGCCGAGGGCCACGTGCTCGACGCCGTACGGCTCGCGCCGCCCGCGAGCGGCCCCGAGCGGGTGGTACGCAAGATCATGGACAGCGCGCACGGCAAGGTCGCCAACACCTGGCGGGAGGCGCTGACCGATACGGCGGGCCTCACCAAGCGGCAGGCCAGGGCGGCAGTCGAGGAGGCCGCGCCCTGGGCCCTCGACGCCACCCCGCTGGAGCTTCCGCTCCACCGCCTCGCCGGGATGCCGGCGCCGGCCGCCGCGACGTCCGGCCCTCCGTCAGCCGGATGACGGGGACGGCGGGGCGGAGACCGCCGCAGACGCGCCGGGGTCGGTGGGCGGCTCCTCCGCGGGCTGGGCGGTGTCGGCCGGGCCGGGCGGACGGGCGGGGTCCGACGGCACGCCCGCGACCTTGACCACGCGGCGGAAGACCGACTTCTCCGCCTCCCGCACGGCCAGGCCGAGCATGATGAAGTCGTCCCGTTCCCCCGGCTCCGCGCCGTCGGTCCTGCCGACCCAGGCCACCCCGAGGTAGTGGCCGAGTACGTAGGCGTTCGCCTCGCTGTAGGCGCCGAACTTCGCGCGGGAGGACTCCAGCGGCTGCACCCAGGCGCCCCGGTAGAGCGAGGCGAGCGACTTCGCCAGCGCGTCCGCCGCCGCGACGTCCGCGAGGTTGAACAGGGTGTACTGCGCGATGTACACGCCGTCGGCCGTCGCGTACAGCCCGCGTACGGCCTGCACGCATCCCGCCTCCGCCAGGGCGTCGGCGAGGTCGGCGCCCCACACCGCGCCGGCGCAGGACTGGTCCAGGCGGCTGGCGAGCCTGCGCAGGGTGATCTTCCCCGCGGTCAGCGTCCGCGCCCCGAACACCTCCTGTGCGGTCAGCGGCGCGGCGTCGGCCTTGCGGTCCTCGACCGGTGCCAGCTCCTTCGGCGACGGCCAGGTCTCGAAGGACCCGGGCAGTCCCTCCCCGACCAGGCCGCCACCCGACAGCGCCGGCTGCGGCGGCGGCGCGCCGATCGCGTTGACGGTCAGCGTCAGCACCAGGGCGATCGCCAGGACCCCCGCGGCGACGACGGACCACACGAACACACGCTGCTGCCGGTCGTCCAGCCCCAACTCGCTGAGGGTGGACCCGGTCCAGCCCTCGGCGGGCGGGCCCGACCGGCGCTTGCGCCTCGTCATAGACCGCCTGTTCCAATCAGCGAGCCCAGACCCCAGGTCAGCGCCGCCGCCACGGCCCCCACCACGAGCTGGCGCAGGCCGCTGAACCACCAGCTGCGGGCCGTCACCCGGGAGACGACCGCGCCGGCGGCGAACAGCGCCACCATCGACACCACGGCGGAGACCCACAGCCCCCGCACGCCCAGCAGGTACGGCAGGAGCGGGATCAGCGCGCCCAGGCTGAACGACACGAACGACGACACGGCGGCCAGCACGGGCGAGGGCAGGTCGCCGGGCTCCACGCCGAGCTCCGCCCGCGTGTGGACGGCCAGGGCCTCCTCGGGGTTCCGGGAGATCTGCCTGGCCACCTCCCTGGCGGTCTCCGGGTCCACGCCCCGGCGTTCGTACATCCGGGCGAGCTCGGCCTCCTCGGCCTCCGGATGCCGCTCCAGCTCCCGGCGCTCGACGGCGATCTCGGCCTGCGCCAGCTCCCGCTGGCTGGCGACCGACACGTACTCGCCGCCCGCCATGGAGAACGCCCCGGCGGCCAGGCCGGCGATGCCCGCGAGCGCGATGATTTTGGTCTCCGCGGTGCCGCCGGCGACCCCGGCGATCAAAGCGAAGTTGGAGACCAGACCGTCCATCGCGCCGAAGACCGCCGGGCGTAACCAGCCGCCGTTGACGTCCCGGTGCTGGTGGTGGATCTCGGCCCGCGCCCCCGTCGTGGCCTCCGTCATCGCCGGTCGGCCTCCCCCTCCGCCGTCCCCGCGTCGCTCGCGGCGCCCGCGGTGGCCGTCTCCTTGCCGTCCGGCGGGCCGCCGTCCAGTGTCTCGTCCCGCGTCTCGTCGCGCAGGAGCTCGGGCTCGTCGGCCTGGTCCCGTCCGTGCGCGGGGTCGGCGTCGCCCCCGCCCACGTCACCCGCCGGCCCGTTCAGCGGCTCCTCGTCCGTGCGCTTACGGGCCAGCCACAGGTACGCGAGCGCGCACAGGAAGATGACGACCGAGGTCCACTGGTTCAGCCGCAGGCCGAGGATGTGGTGGGCGGGGTCCACCCGCAGCCCTTCGATCCAGAACCGGCCGAGCGTGTAGCCCGCCACGTACAGCGCGAACACCCGGCCGTGCCGCAGGGCGAACCGGCGGGCGGCCAGGATCAGCACCACGGCGAGCGCGAGGTCCCACAGCGACTCGTACAGGAACGCCGGGTGGTAGGTGGTCTCGCCGGGGATGGTGCCCGGGCGGCCCGGCTCGATCTCCAGGCCCCACGGCAGGTCGGTGGGGCCGCCGAACAGCTCCTGGTTGAAGTAGTTGCCCCACCGGCCGATGGCCTGGGCCACGGCCACACCGGGGGCGAGGGTGTCGGCGACGGCGGTGAAGGAGATGCCGCTCCGGCGGCAGGCGATCCACACACCGAGGGCGCCGAGGGCGATCGCGCCCCAGATGCCGAGGCCGCCCTCCCAGATGAACAGGGCGTCGATCGGCCGCTTCGGCGCGTCCGGGCCGAAGTAGATCTGCCAGTCGGTGATGACGTGGTAGAGGCGCCCGCCGACGAGGCCGAACGGCACGGCCCAGACTGCGAGGTCGGTGATCGTCCCGGGGGCGCCGCCACGGGCGCGCCAGCGGCGTTCGCCGATCCATACGGCGACGATGACACCGAGCACGATGCACAGCGCGTACGCGCGGATCGGGATCGGTCCGAGATTCCAGACCCCTTGCGAAGGGCTGGGAATCGAGGCGAGGAGGGGCATGTAACGTGACGTTACCGCAAGACAGGGCGGCCTCGGAGCGAGGCACGGGCATCGCCGCCCCGACCTGCGCCGACCGCGCAGGGAACCCCGCTCAGAGCCCGGCTGAGGCCCCCCGGAGGGCGGCCAGGCGTGCCGCGAGGTCCGCCAGGCCGGGGTACTCGCCGAGGTCCACCAGCCCCAGCCAGCCGAGCGCGGTCACCCCTTCGGGGTCGCACGCGCCGAGCACGCCTCCCGCGAGCGCCGCGACCGTGTCGGTGTCCCCGCCCAGCGACACGGCGTACGGCAGGGCGGCGGCCGGGTCCTGGGTCTCGCGGATCACGTGGACCACCGCGGCGGCCGTCTCCACGGCGTCCAGGGAGACGCCCCCCGGCGGGGGCGACCATCGTCCGCGCGCGGCGTCCAGCACGGCGTCCATCGGGCCGTAGCGCTCACCCGCCCAGCGGGCCTCGGCCGCCGCCGCGTCCAGCAGGCCGGCCGCGCCCGCCCCCTCCACCGCGTGCGACGCCATCGCCGCGATCACGCAGGCCGCCGCCACGGCCGCGGGCGCCCGGTGCGTCGCGACGGACAGCGCCTCGCACAGGTCGCGGCGGCGTTCCGGCCGGTGCGGCGGCACGGCCCAGCCCGCCGGGGCGACGCGCATGGCCGCGCCGTTGGTCGGCAGGTCGTCCGCCGCGGGCGCGGGGATCTCCCCCGTCTCCGCGAAGCGCGCGAGCGCCCGCCGCGTCGTCGGCCCGAGGCCGCGCACCGCGGGCGCCGCATCGGCAAGCCGGGTGAGGAAGTCCAGGGACGTGGGCCGCCCCGCCGTGTCGGCCAGGCACCGCGCGACCAGCACCATCTGCGCCGTGTCGTCGGAGGTCGCGCCACGCCGCCAGCCCCGGTCAGGCGCCGGCAACCGGACGACCTCGGCCGGGTCCACCCGCTCCGGCGGGCGGCCCTCCCACGGCACGCCGAGCGCGTCGCCCGCCGCGAAGGCGAGCATCGCCGCGTGGATCCGGCGCGCCGCGGGTCCGGCCGCGGGGAGGCCGTTCCCGGGAGAGGTCACTTGGCGGCGGCCTCCACCGCGGCGCGCAGCGAGCTCGGCACGAAGGCGACGTTGGTCTCCAGGTCCTTGCCGTCGAGCTTGACGGTCGGCGTGCCGGTCAGCTTCTGCTCGCTCATCGTCTTGTCGGAGAGCTGCTGGTGAGCGGCGGCGTTGCGCTGCTCCCGCACGCAGGTCTCGAAGTCGGCGGAGTTGACGCCGGCCTCCTTGCCCCACTTGATCAGCTCGTCGGCGGTGAAGCCGGGCGCGGTCTCACTCGGCTGGTTCTGGTAGAGCTTGTCGTGGAACGCCAGCCACTGCTGACCGTCGGTCACGCACCGGGCCGCGGAGGCCGCCCGGAGCGAGTTGCCCATCGTCGGCTCCTGCCTGAAGATCGTGAGCGAGTGGTACACGACCTTGGCCTTGCCCTCGGCTGCCAGGTTCTTCAGCGTGGAGCCGCTGGTCTCCTCGAACTGCTTGCACGCCGGGCACTGGAAGTCCTCGAACACGTCGACCACGGGCGCGGTCACACCGGGCTGGGCCATCACGACCGTGCCGTTCTTCTCCACGGTCACCGGAGCGAGGCCGCCGGCGACCTTCTCCGAGGCTCCGAGGCGCACCGACCACACCGCGAACGCGATCGCGATCACGGCGACCACCGCGATGGTCACGATCATCGTGACGCGTCTGCGCTTCTCCTGCTTGCGCACGGCCTCCCGCTGGGCCGCGATGCGGGCCCTGGCCGCCTCACTCGTCCGCTTGCTCACGAAACTTCCCCCCTGGCTATTCTCACGGCGACGTCACCCGGCCGTCCGCGGTCACGCGCCGTCATCCTCAGCGTCGTCCGAGTCGTCCTCGTCCGTCGTCTCCCGCTCTCCGGTGAAGCCCAGCGCGCTGTCCAGCGAAAGGCGGCTCGCCGGCCTGACCACGATCCACGCCGCGCAGACGAGCAGCCCGAGGTCCCGCAGCAGTTCCCAGAGGTATTCGGGGTCCTGTCCCGCCGCCAGCGTGCCGTCACCACCGAAGCAGCCGCAGTCGATGCGCAGCCCTCTGGCCCAGGCGGACGCGATGCCGATGACGAAGGCCACCATCATCACCCCGCCGGCGACCGCCGCCGCCCGCGTGAACAGCCCGACGAGCAGCAGCAGACCCGTGATGATCTCCAGGACGGGCAGGCCGTACCCGACGATCTGCGCGAGGGAGTCGGGCAGGAGCTGGTAGGCCCGCACCGCCTGAACGGACAGCGCGGGCGCGCCGATCTTGAGGCCACCGGCGACGATCAGCACACCGGCGAGCACGATCCGCGCGGCGGTCGTCACCCAGGAGAGCGCCGGCTTCGCGGGCTGTAACCGCTCGGACACCGAGGTGCCGGATGCCAAGTGAACCATGAGACTCCTCGCCCAGTAGGCAACACCGACTGAACAGTACCGGGACTCAACCTCACCATGTGCTGGATAAGAGCATGGTAAGCCGCCTGTCTCGGCTGGTAGCGGCACACCTGGGGGGAGGAAACCCCAGAACGGCTCAGCGCCGGACGCCTCGGGCGAGTTCGGACGCCAGTTCGCGTACGGCCGCGAGTCCGGACTTCTCGTCCGGGGCGTCGAGCAGCCGCCGGATGAAGGCGGACCCGACGATGACGCCGTCGGCGTACGCCGCGACCTCGGCCGCCTGGGCGCCGTTGCCCACGCCGAGGCCGACGCAGACGGGCAGCCCGGTGTGCGCCCTGGTCCGCTTGACCAGGCCCTCGGCCGCCGCGCCGACGGTCTCCCTCGCGCCGGTCACCCCCATCAGAGAGGCCGCGTACACGAAGCCGGTGCAGCAGGCGGCGACCCGCACGATGCGCTCGTCCGGCGAGCTCGGCGCGACGAGGAAGACCGTGTCGATGCCGGCCTCCTTGCTCGCGGCGAGCCAGGGCTCGGACTCCTCGGGCGTCAGGTCCGGCGTGATCGTCCCGACGCCGCCCGCGTTGGCGAGGTCGCGGGCGAAGCGCTCGACGCCGTAACGGTCGATCGGGTTCCAGTACGTCATCACCAGGGTCGCGGCCCCCGACTTCGCCACGCCCTCGACGGTGCGCATCACGTCGGCGATGCGGGTGCCGTTGATCAGCGACCGGTGCACCGCGTCCTGGATGGTGGGGCCGTCCATGAGCGGATCGGAGTACGGCAGGCCGATCTCGATCACGTCGCAGCCCGCCTCGACCATCGCGGTCGCCGCGGCGACCGCGCCGTCCTTGGTCGGGAAGCCGGCCGGCAGGTAGCCGACCAGCGCGGCCCTGTCCTCGGCGCGGGCCTTGTCGAACACCGCTTGGAGTGTCGTCATCGGGAAGTCCTGTCGACGCTGATCAGAGGTTGAAGTAGTTCATCGCGGTGCCCATGTCCTTGTCGCCGCGACCCGACAGGTTCACCAGGATCACGGCCTCGGGACCGAGCTCACGGCCCAGCCGCAGCGCGCCGGCGAGCGCGTGCGAGGACTCGATGGCCGGGATGATGCCCTCGGTGCGGGCGAGCAGGGCGAAGGCCTCCATGGCCTCCGCGTCCGTCACGCCCTCGTAGACGGCGCGGCCGGTGTCCTTGAGCCACGCGTGCTCGGGGCCCACGCCGGGGTAGTCGAGGCCGGCCGAGATCGAGTGCGACTCGATCGTCTGGCCCTCCTCGTCCTGCAGGACGTAGGTGCGGGAGCCGTGCAGCACGCCGACGCTGCCCTCGGTCAGGGTCAGCGCGTGCTCGCCGGTCTCCAGGCCCCGGCCGCCGGCCTCGTAGCCGTACAGCTTGACGTCCCTGTCCTCCATGAAGGCGTGGAAGACGCCGATGGCGTTCGACCCGCCGCCGACGGCCGCGCAGACGGCGTCGGGCAGGCGGCCGGTCAGCTCCAGGACCTGACGGCGCGCCTCCACCCCGATGATCCGGGCGAAGTCCCTGACGATCTCCGGGAACGGGTGCGGCCCGGCGACCGTGCCGAACAGGTAGTGGGTGTGGTCGACGTTGGTGACCCAGTCGCGGAACGCCTCGTTGATGGCGTCCTTGAGGGTCTGGCTGCCGTTGGTCACCGGCACGACCGTCGCGCCGAGGAGCTTCATCCTGGCCACGTTGAGCGCCTGGCGCTCGCAGTCGACGGCGCCCATGTAGATGACGCACTCCAGGCCCATCAGCGCGGCGGCGGTGGCGGTGGCGACGCCGTGCTGCCCTGCCCCGGTCTCCGCGATGACGCGCCGCTTGCCGAGCCGCTTGGTCAGCAGCGCCTGGCCGAGCACGTTGTTGATCTTGTGGGCGCCGGTGTGGGTCAGGTCCTCGCGCTTGAGCAGGATCCGCGCGCCGCCCGCGTGCGCGGCGAAGCGCGGCACCTCGGTCAGCGTCGTGGGACGGCCGGCGTACGTGCGCAGCAGGTGGTCGAACTCGCGGATGAAGCCGAGGTCGGTCTTGGCCTTCTCGTACTCCGCGGCGACCTCGTCGAGGGCCGGGATGAGCGCCTCGGGCACGTACCTGCCGCCGAACCTACCGAACTTGCCGTGGGCGTCCGGGTCGTCGCCGCGGACGCCGCCCCCGGCCAGGTCGGCGGGGGTGATGACGGGCTCTTCCGCCGGGGTCACGCGGCCTCCCTCTGCAGCGCTGTCGTTCACGAGTGCCTCTCGGAGCCGGTGTCCTGCCGCGAGGCCGGGTGGGCGCCTGCGGTCACCAGGTCGTTGACCGCGGCCTTCGGGTCCTTGCCGGTGACCAGGCTCTCGCCGACCAGCACCGCGTCCGCCCCCGCCCGCGCGTAGGCGAGCAGGTCGTGCGGGCCGCGCACCCCGGACTCGGCGATCTTGATGATGCCGTCCGGCACCTTGGGCGCGAGCTTGGCGAACACCTCGCGGTCCACCTCGAGCGTCTTGAGGTTGCGGGCGTTGACCCCGATGATCTTCGCGCCGGCGTCGACCGCGCGGACCAGCTCCTCCTCGGTGTGCACCTCGACGAGCGGGGCGAGCCCGATCGACTCGGCCCGCTCGATCAGCGAGACGAGCGCCTGCTGGTCGAGGGCCGCCACGATGAGCAGGGCGAGGTCGGCGCCGTGCGCCCTGGCCTCCCACAGCTGGTAGGCGGTGACGATGAAGTCCTTGCGCAGGACGGGGATGTCCACGGCCGCACGCACGGCCGCGAGGTCGGCGAGGGTGCCGCCGAACCTGCGCCGCTCCGTCAGCACGCTGATGACGTGGGCGCCGCCCGCCTCGTAGTCCGCCGCGAGCGCGGCGGGGTCGGCGATGGCGGCGAGCGCGCCCTTCGAGGGGCTCGACCGCTTCACCTCCGCGATGACCGACACCCGGTCGCCGCCGAGCGCGGCGTAGGCGTCCCTGGGCTCGGGCGCACGGGCCGCGAGCCGCTTGAGTTCCTCGATCGGCACATCGCGCTGCCGCTCCTCGAGGTCCTCCCGCACGCCCAGGATGATGTCCTCAAGAACACTCACGCGTCCTCCTCGCCTTCGGCTCGGAGCTCACGCGATCTGCCTGTTCGCTCGCTCACGCGAAGGGTCCCTCCGGTCGGCTGCTCTGCGTGTCCCGCCTTGCCCTGCGATGGTATCGGCCCGTCTCGCGTCGGAGCGCCACCGGGTCGATTCAGGGTGCGAGGAAATGCCCGAATGGCGTGTTCCGTATCACCCAAAAAACGATCACAATGACGAGCAGTCCCCACAGGTACGCGGGGTGCGCGAGGTTCGTGCGCACAGGCCGTCCCTGCCATGACCGTAATGCCCACAGGCCCCACCGCCACAACAGGAACGGGACGGCCGCGACGGTGAGCGGGTTGAGGTGCAGGGCGGTCAGCACGTCGGCGTGTCCCAGCGCGTGGACGGCGCGCAGCGAACCGCACCCCGGGCAGTAGAGCCCGGTGAGGAACAGCAGCGGGCAGGTCGGATAGTGCCCGGGCTGGTTGGGGTCCACGGCGGCGACGTACGCGGCCGCCGCCGCCGTGACGGCCGCCACGCCGAGCGGCGCCAGCAGGGACCGGAACCGGTCCGCGGGGCGCCGCGCCGGGGCGGTGGATGTCATGACCCTCAGTATGACGTGGTCGAGGTGCTGAGGCTGAAGACCCCGAGCACGACGACGAGGAGGATGTAGAGGACGGCCAGCACGACGCCGGTGATCAGCGACGCCAGCCACCACTTCTTCGCCGACTCCGAGGCGGCGTAGGCGCCCTGGTAGTCGCCCACCGACCACTTGGAGTTGACCTGGGTCGCGTAGACGATCGACACGATGCCGAGGGGGAGACAGCAGAGGATCGTGGTGACGATCGCCATCACGAGGTGGTTGTTCGGGGGCGCGCCGCCGGGCGGCATCGGGGCGCCGTAGGCGCCACCGGGCGGCGGGGGCGGAGGGAACCCGCCGGGGTTGCCGGGGTCGTAGCTCATGTGTCGCTCCTGTTGTCTGTGGGGAGAGAGTTCGATAGCACGGGAGCAGGCCTGCGGGCCGCCGCTTCTCGTCCGTCGGGAGGACCCGCGATCAGGGCGCTGCCGGCCCGGCCCGGAACATGGCCTCCCGCGCCGGGGAAGGCGGGTGACCAGGTGTGGGCGTTCCCCGTCGGAGCCCCCGCGGATCCTTCGGGTCGGCGGGAAGCCTAGCGAGAAGGACGGGTCTTCCCAGCGAAAACCCAGCTTTGTGGGCAAGTTGTGATCAAACAGTTGGGAACGGTCCAATATGTCCGGCACGCCCGTGTGGCGGGGGTCTCAGGCGGTCGGGTCGTCGCCCTCGTCGATGGCGTCCCACATCGCCCTGTCGGGGTCCTTCACGCGGGCCGTCCCGCCCGATCCCGCGTGCCCGGTCCCGCGCTCGTACCTGCTCGACATCCCCGGCCAGGACGCGCCGAGGAACGCCGCCGCCACGCCCGCCACGGCCAGGACGATCCCGCCTGCCGCGGCCAGCACCGGCCAGACCCAGGCACGCGACTCCACGGAGACGTGCCCGGCGGCCGTGGCCGCCGCGGCGGCGATGGTGGCGCCGCGCGTGCCGTCCCACGCCCCGGCCGCGACCGCCGCGCCGAGGAGCGCCACGACCACGGCCGTCACCCGCCGCGCGACCCCCCGGGTCGCCAGCACGGCCAGCACGGCGGCGAGCGCCGCCAGCGCCGCGGGGGTCAGCCACGCGACCAGGTCGTCGCCCGTGAGGGAGCCGCCGCCCGCTCCCACGGGGCGCCCGTCCGCGCCGAGCGTGACCCAGGCGCGGCCCGCGGCCAGCAGCGCGAGCCCGCCGCCCACGGCGCACGCGGCCAGCCAGGCGAGCAGGGAGCGCCGCGCCGTACCGGTCACGGCGCGCCGCTCACGTCGAGGACGCCGGCGTCGAAGCAGGTGCGGTCGCCGGTGTGGCAGGCCGCCCCCACCTGGTCGACCTTGAGCAGGACCGTGTCGCCGTCGCAGTCGAGCGCCACGTGCCTGACCCACTGCACGTGACCGGAGGTGTCGCCCTTCACCCAGTACTCCCCCCGGCTCCTGGACCAGTAGGTCGCCCGGCCGGTGGTGAGCGTGCGGTGCAGCGCCTCGTCGTCCATCCAGGCGAGCATCAGCACCTCGCCGGTGTCGTGCTGCTGGACGATCGCGGGCACCAGGCCGTCCGGCGTGCGCTTGAGCCGGTCGGCGATCTTCGGGTCGAGGGCCATGAGGCCAATTCTGCCGCAGGTCCCGGCCGTCACCGCGTCGTGGTGGCGGTCGTCCACGAGGCGTAGAGGTCCGCGTACACGCCGGGCCGCTCGACCAGGACGGCGTGCGGGCCGCGCTGGGCGATCCTGCCGTGCTCGAACACCAGGATCTCGTCGGCTGCCTGGGCCGTCGACAGGCGGTGGGCGATCGAGACCGCCGTACGGCCCCGGGTGACGCCGTCGAGAGCGCGGGCGAGCCGCACCTCGGTGGCGGGGTCCACGGCCGAGGTGGCCTCGTCGAGCAGCAGCAGGTCGGGATCGGCGAGATAGGCCCTGGCGAGGGCGACGAGCTGCCGCTCCCCCGCCGACAGGGACTCGCCCCGCTGGCCCACCGGGGTGTCCAGGCCGGCGGGCAGGCCGTCGAGCCAGTCGGCCAGGCCGAGCTCGGTCAGCGCCCGGGTGATCTCCTCCCTGGTAGCCGATGGCCGCCCGAAGCGGATGTTGTCCTCCAGCGTCGAGTCGAAGAGGAACCCGTCCTGAGGGACCATCACGATCCGCTCCCTGAGCGAGGAGAAGCCGACGTCGCGCAGGTCGGTGCCGTCCACGAGGATCCGGCCCGAGGTCGGGTCCATGAGCCGGGTGAGCAGCTTGGCGAAGGTCGTCTTGCCCGAGCCTGTCTCCCCCACCACCGCGATCCGCGTGCGCGGCGGGATGTCCACCGACACGTCGTGGAGCACGGGCGGGCCGCCGGGATAGGCGAAGCCCACGCCGTCGAAGCGGACCGAGATCGGGCCGCGCGGCAGCGTCGCGCCGTTCTCCGGGTCGGCCACGTCGGCCGGGGTGTCGAGCACGCCCAGGATGCGCCGCCATCCCGCGATCGCGTTCTGCGCCTCGTTCAGCACCTCGGTCGCGGTCTGCAGCGGGCTGATGAACAGCGTGATCAGGAACAGGAACGCGATGAGCCGCCCCGGCGTGATCGACCCCGCGACGCCCAGCCACACCCCGCCCACGACCACCAGCGCCACCGTGATCGACGCGACCAGCTCGGTGGCGGGGAACGTGAACCCGACGATCTTCTGGGCCCGGGTCTGGGCCGCGCGCATCCCGTCCACCGCCGTGTCGATCCGCTCCGCGGTGCGGTCCTCGGAGCCGTACGCCCTGATCACCGCGCTGCCGACGACCGACTCGCTGACGGCGGCGAGCACGTCGCCGGCCCGCTCGCGCACCCGCGTGTACGCCTTGGCCACCAGGCGCTGGAACCGGGGCAGGGCCAGCACCAGCGGCAGGAAGCAGGCCCACACGAGCAGCGTGAGCTGCCAGGAGTAGACGGCCATGAGCACGGTCGCCACCACCAGCTGGCCGGCCGACACGATGACCATCAGCCCGCCCCACTGCATGAACGTGCTGATCTGGTCGACGTCGCCGGTGACCCGGGAGACCAGGCCTCCGCGCCGCTCGGTGTTCTGCGTCAGCACCGACAGGTCGTGCACGTGGCGGAAGCCCTTGCCGCGCAGGGCGGCCAGGCCCGACTCGGTGGAGCGGTAGAGCCGGACGTTCATCAGGTAGCCGCAGAGCGCGGTCAGCACCACCGCGAGCGCGCACAGCGCGACCGCGTTCCGGATGAACGGCAGGTCGGGCGCGCCCGAGCCCAGGCCCCTGTCGATCACCTGCTGCACCGCGATCGGCACGACGACCTTGCCCAGGGTGGCCAGCACGGCCAGCACGAGCGTCCCGGCGAGCCCGCGGCGGAACTCCGGCGACAGCCGCAGGCCCTGCCTGAGCGTCGCGAGCGCGCCCCGGTCCGCCGATCGCAGGGACGAGGTCCGTCCCGCTGTCGTGCCGGTCGCCGTGTCACTCGCCGTGTCACTCGCCGTGTCACTCGCCGGGCCCGTCACGGCGGTCACCGCGTCACGCTCCTCTCGTCGGTGTCCTCGCGGGTGTTCTCGCGGGTGATCTCCGGAACGTCCCCGAGGTCGTCGGCCTCGGCCCGTTCGGCCTCCTCGCGCTCGTAGGCGGTGACGAGGTCGCGGTAGCCCGCGCAGCGGACCAGCAGCTCCTCGTGGGCGCCGTGGTCGGCGACCACGCCCTGCTCCAGGTACACGACCTCGTCGGCCAGCGCGATCGTCGCCATCCGGTAGGCGACCACGATCACCGTGGCCTCGGCCGCGCCGTCGCGCAGGCCGGACAGGATGCGCTTCTCCACCTGCGCGTCGACGCTGGAGGTCGCATCGTCGAGGATGAGCAGCCGCGGCTCGCGCACGATCGCGCGGGCCAGCGCGAGGCGCTGCCGCTGCCCGCCGGACAGCGTCGCGCCGCGTTCGCCGATCCTGGTGTCCAGGCCGGACGGCAGCGCGCTGACGAAGCCGTCGGCCTGCGCGAGCCGCAGCGCGGCCCAGATCCGCTCGTCCGGCACCTCCGCGCCGAGCGTGAGATTGCCGCGCACGGTGTCGTCGAACAGGAACGTCTGCTGCGGCACGAGCGCCACCGCGTCGCTGACCCCACCCCTGGCCACCGTGCGCAGGTCGACGCCGTCGACGCGGACCACGCCCTCGTCGGGGTCGATCAGCCGCGCCAGCAACTGCGTGAGCGTCGACTTGCCCGCGCCGGTCGGCCCGACAAGCGCGATCGTGCGGCCCGGCGCGACCGTGAACGTCACGTCCTTCAGCACCGGGCTCCCCGGCACGTACGCGTAGCCCGCGTTCTCGGCCTCCACCCGGGCCGGGCCAGAGCCGTCCAGGCGGGCGGCGCCGTACTCCATGGAGCCGGTGGCGTCGAGGACGTCCCTGACCCGCGTCCAGCCGACGACGCTGCGCGGCAGCTCGGCAAGCACCCAGCCGAGCGCCCTGATCGGGAACGCGAGGAGGGTGAACAGGTAGGCGACCTGGATCAGGTCGCCCGCCGCCACGGCTCCCGACTCCAGCCGCAGCGACCCGACGAGCAGCACCGCCAGCACGCCCAGCGTGGGCAGCGCCTCCAGCATGGGGTCGAACAGCCCGCGGACCCGGCCGACGGCGACGTTGGCGTCCCGCAGCGCGTCGGCCTTCGCCTGGAACCGCGCGGTCTCGGCGTCCTCACGGCCCAGGGTCTTGACGACGAGCGCGCCGTCGAAGCTCTCGTGCGCCACCTCGCTCACCTCGGCCCGCAGCTGCTGGGCCCGCATCGCCAGCGGCGAGAGCCTGCGCTGGTAGACCAGGTTGAGCACGGCCACGGCCGGGAAGATCAGGAACCCGACGACGGCGAGCACCGGGTCGACCAGCACGATCGCCCCCGCGGCCGTCATCAGCATCACGACCACGCCCACCGCCATCGGCAGTGGCGCGAGCGGTCCCCAGGCCGCCTCGACGTCGGAGTTGGCGTTGGACAACAGCTGCCCTGTCGGGTGCCTGTGGTGCCAGCTGAGGGGCAGCCGGAGGTACTGCCGGGTGACCGCGCGGCGGGAGTGCGCCTGCATGCGGTACTGGTGGATGCCGGCCATGATGCGCCGGCCCATGATCCCCGCCGCCTTGAGCACCGCCACGCCCACGATCAGCAGGGCCGCCGTGACCAGTGTCCCGGTGCTCGCCTCGCCGTCGCGGAACGCGGGCAGCACGGCGTGGTCGGTCGCCCACCCGAGCGCCCAGGACGCGGCGACGGTCATCGCGCCGTACAGCGCGCTGGCGAGGACCGCGCCGGTGAAGATCCTCGGCTCGGTCCTGATGGCCACGCCGATGACCTTGAGACCCTGGAGCATGACTGAGCTGCGGGGCCGCGCGGGAGGCTCCTTCGTCGGCACGCGGTGCGTTCCTTCCGATCGGGGACCACCGGGGCCGCTCCCTGCGAGCGCCCCGGAGTGGGACGTTACTCACTCGGGGACGCCGCCGTATCCGTCACCGGACCGACGCCACCCGAGCCCTTGGTCCTAGATACTCCCTATCATCCTGATCAAGCTGTTTATTCCTCGGACATGCTCGACCCTTCGAGGGCCGCGCGCGACCGGCGCATAGGCTGATCACGTGACACACGCCCAGACGGAGCGCGCGGCGCTCTGCGACCTGCTCGACCACCTCGGCCCCGGAGCGCCCACGCTGTGCGCGGGATGGACGACAGGGGACCTCGCGGCCCACCTCGTCCTGCGTGAGCGCAGGCTCGACGCGGCGCCCGGCATCTCGCTGTCGTTCCTCGCCGGGTACACCGCCGCCGTGCAGGAGCGCCTCAAGCGGCGTCACTCCTACCCCGAGCTGGTCGGGCTCGTCCGGCAGGGGCCGCCGCGCTGGACCCCGTACGGCCTGGTCCCGCGCGTGGACGAGCTGGTCAACACCGTCGAGCTGTTCGTCCATCACGAGGACGTGCGCCGGGCGCAGGACGGCTGGGAGCCCCGCGTCGTCCCGAGGGATTTGCAGGAGACGCTGTGGCACCGGCTGCGCAGCGGCGCCAGGCTCTTCCTGCGCAAGGCCCCCGTGGGGGTCGTGCTGCGCCGTCCCGACGGGGCGAAGGCGGCGGGGCGCATGGCCGAGCCCGCCGTGGTGGTGACCGGCGAGCCGTCGGAGCTGCTGCTGTTCGCCTTCGGCCGGCAGGCGCACGCCCGGGTGGAGTACGACGGGGACGCCGCCGCGGTCGCCCTGCTGCGGGATGCCCGATTGGGGCCATAAAGTTCGATTTCGCGACTTGTCCGAAATTGCCAACGTAAACGCCGGGCAATGGGGCACCATGAGACCAGCCACGATGTGTGGACACCTGGGGAGCCCCGAATGAACCTCAAGAAGGTCCTGACCTACCTGGCCGTCGCGTTCGTGATCTTCTATTTGTTCACGCAGCCCGCGAACGCCGCCGGTGCCGTCAAGACCCTGTTCGGGGGCCTCGCCACGGGGGCCGAACGCCTGTCCGCGTTCTTCACCTCGGTCCTCGCCGGCTGATCGGGCGCCCTTGTCTCACGATGAGGGCGAAACGGGCTCATGTCCTCTCGGCTAGTTATGATCAAAACTGCCGCCGGGTACAAACGACCGGGATACCGACTGCAGGAGGCCCCCCGATGAAGGCGAAGAAGGTTCTTACGTACGCGGCCATCGCGTTCGTGGTCTTCTACCTCTACAGCCAGCCGCAGGCGGCGGCAGGCGCCGTGCGAGGCGTGTTCGACACTGTCAACACCGGAGCCAGCCGGCTGGCGACCTTCTTCACCTCGGTCCTGAGCTGACATGACCTGAGCTGACGTGGTCCTGAGCTGACGCGCCCGGGCCGGCAGGGCATCCGCCTCGCTCCGCCGGCCTCTCCTCCCACTCCGCGGCGACCCCCGGCCGGCCTACCCCGCCCGCCGGTGCTCGCCGAGCTCGAACTCGATGAACGCGCCGATCATCGCCCGCCAGACGGCCTCGGCGACCTCCGGAGAAAGCCCTTCGCGCTCCGCCCTCTCCCGCGCCGCCGTCACGACGCGCTCCACCCGGTCGGGAGCCCGTACGGCCTGCTCGTCGGTCTTGAACGCCGCCGCCGCGCGGACGAGCCTCTGCCGTTCGGCCAGCAGCGTCGTCAACCGGGCGTCGATCTCGTCGATGCCGCGGCGGACCTCGTCGAGCGAGGTGGGGTCGGCCATGTGTTCCCTCCGGTGGTCGGCGATGATCAGTCGCCACCTTAGGGCACGTCGGCCAGGCATGGCCGGTAAAAGGCCACACAATCGCGGATGCCGGTTTTCGTCCATTATCGTCCCGTTTGGGGTGATTGGTATGGACGCTTCCCTCACGATCTGCTGACCATTGAGTAGGCGGACTCCGGAGCGCCGCAGGATCTCTCGACGGACAGGAGACAGCTATGCGTGCGAAGCGTTTCCCGAGCCTGCTGGGCCTGGCGTTCCTCGCGGCCGTCGGTCTCGTGGCGGCCCAACCGGCCCACAACGCGTCCGCCGCCGCCACCGGCTGGGACGGCGACGGATGCTCCTTCTCCGGCTACTACCAGGGCCACCAGTGGCAGTACCAGTCGATGGGGTACTCCTCGCTCGGCACGGGCCCGGACGCCTACCCCACGGCGATCATCGACATCGACTGAGATCGCCGGCTGGAACGCTGGCCGAGACACCCGAGCGGGGGCCGGGACCCCGGCCCCCCGCCGGTGCTCAGCGGACCGGGTGACCGGCCGCGCGCAGCGTGTCCTTGACCTCGTGGATCTTGAGCTGGCCGAAGTGGAAGACCGAGGCGGCCAGCACCGCGTCCGCCCCCGCGTCCACCGCCGGCGGGAAGTCCTCCAGCCGCCCCGCGCCGCCGGAGGCGATCAGCGGCACGCTCACCGCCGCCCGGACGGCCCGCAGCATCTCCAGGTCGAACCCCGACCTGGTGCCGTCGCCGTCCATCGAGTTGAGCAGGATCTCCCCGACGCCGAGCTCCTCCCCGCGCCTGGCCCACTCCACCGCGTCGATGCCGGTCCCGCGGCGCCCGCCGTGGGTGGTGACCTCGAACCCCGAGGGCGTGGGCGGCCCGTCGACCACCCGGCGGGCGTCCACCGACAGCACCACGCACTGCGACCCGAACCTGCGCGAGGCCTCGGTCAGCAGCTCCGGCCTCGCGATGGCGGCGGTGTTGACGCCCACCTTGTCGGCGCCTGCGCGCAGCAGCCGGTCCACGTCGTCGGCCGACCGCACTCCCCCGCCGACGGTCAGCGGGATGAACACCTGCTCGGCCGTACGCCGCACCACGTCGAGCATGGTCTCCCGCCCGCCCGACGAGGCGGTGATGTCGAGGAAGGTCAGCTCGTCGGCCCCCTCGGCGTCGTAGCGGGCGGCCAGCTCGACGGGGTCGCCGGCGTCCCTGAGGTTCTCGAAGTTGACCCCCTTGACGACCCGGCCCGCGTCCACGTCCAGGCAGGGGATCACCCGCACCGCCACCGTCATCGCTCAGCCCTCGCCGTTGCCACGATCCGCCGCCCGATACGCCTCGACCTCGACCTCGACCAGCATGCGCTCGTCGACCAGCCCGGCGATCTGCACGCTGGTGCAGGCGGGCCGCACGTCGCCGAAGAGCTCGCCGTGCGCCTTGCCCACGGCGTCGAAGTCGGCCGCGTTCACCACGTAGAGGCGGGTGCGCACCACGTCGGCCCGGGTGATGCCGGCCTTCTCGACGGCGTCGAGCGCGATGGAGAACGCGGTGAGCGTCTGCCGGTAGGCGTCGCCCACGTGCTGGACCTCGCCGCCCACGGTCGCGGTGCAGCCGGACACGAGCACGTGCGGCCCGGCCACGACCGCGCGGGCGTAGCCGTAGCGGTCCTCCCATGGACCGCCGGAGGAGATCCGCCCTTCTGGCATCGGGGTGCTCATGCGGCGCTCACCGCCGCGAGCGCCTCTTCCAGCGTGAACGCCTGGGCGTACAGCGCCTTGCCCACGATGGCGCCTTCGACGCCGTCCGGCACGAGCGTCGCGATCGCCCGCAGGTCGTCGAGCGAGGAGACCCCGCCGCTGGCGATGACCGGGCGGTCGGTGCGCGCGCAGACCTCGCGCAGCAGGTCGAGGTTGGGACCGCGCAACGTGCCGTCCTTGGTGACGTCGGTGACGACGTAGCGGGGGCAGCCCTCCGACTCCAGCCGGTCGAGCACCTCCCACAGGTCGCCGCCGTCCTGGGTCCAGCCGCGGGCGGCCAGCGTGGTGCCGCGCACGTCCAGCCCCACGGCGATGCGGTCGCCGTACTCGGCGATCGCCCTGGCGCACCACTCGGGGTTCTCCAGCGCGGCGGTGCCGATGTTCACCCGGCGGCAGCCGGTGCCCAGCGCGGCCTCGAGCGAGGCGTCGTCGCGGATCCCGCCGGACAACTCCACGTTGACGTCCAGCGCGCCGACGACGGAGGCGAGCAGTTCGCGGTTGTCCCCGCGGCCGAACGCCGCGTCGAGGTCGACCAGGTGGATCCACTCCGCGCCGGCCTTCTGCCAGGCGAGGGCGGCGGCGAGCGGATCCCCGTACGAGGTCTCCGTCCCCGCCTCGCCCTGCACGAGGCGGACGGCTTGGCCGTCGGCGACGTCGACGGCTGGGAGCAATACGAGGGACATTTGGTCATGACCTCCGGTCGAAGACGATGGTGACGAGCACCGGGAGCAGCAGGATCGAACCGAGGAACACGCCCAGGCGGGCCATCCACGAGTCGAGCAGGATCCAGGCGAGCACCTGGACGAGGAACCACAGCACGGCGACCACGGCGTTCTCCGTGCGGCGGCGGCGGGCGAGATACCCCCGCTGCCTGGCCACCCGCACCGGTCTCGCGGGCCGCGGCAGCACCGCCGCCACGGCTCCCGTGACCGGCCGGACGAGCCGGTCGCGCATCTCGCGCCGCCTGGCGGCTTTGGCCTCGCGCTCGGCGCGGGCCGCCGCGAGGCGTGCGCGCTCGGCTTCGCGCTCGGCCCTCCGGCGGGCCCGTTCCTTGCTCATCGGGCCTCCCGCTCAGGTCCGGTCACAGCGTGGCCGGTAACAGCTTGGCCTATAACAGCGTGGCCGGTGACAGCGTGGCCGGGACCACGCGCGGCGGCCCCGGCGGCGGACGGACACCGTCGCACGCCGCCGACCTCCAGTGTCGCACCGGCGCCCCGGGATTTCGCCTGCCGGTCGCGATCACACCGTGCTCAGCCAGTTGTGCAGCAGCGCGGCCCCGGCGTCCCCGGACTTCTCCGGATGGAACTGGGTGGCCGAGAGGGGACCGTTCTCGGCGGCGGCCACGAACGGCACGCCGTGCTCGGCCCACGTGACCAGCGGCTCGCGAAAGCCGTCGCCGGCCTTCAGCAGCCAGTCGCGCACCCCGTAGGAGTGGACGAAGTAGAAGCGCGCGTCCCCGTCCAGGCCGCGGAACAGCACGCTGCCCTCGGGCGCGGTCACCGTGTTCCACCCCATGTGGGGCAGCACGGGCGCGTCGAGCCGCTCGACCGTGCCGGGCCACTCGCCGCAGCCCTCCGTGTGGACGCCGTGCTCGACGCCCTTCTCGAAAAGGATCTGCATGCCGACGCAGATACCGAGCACCGGGCGCCCGCCGGACAGGCGGCGGCCGATGATCTGGTCGCCGCGCACGGCCTTCAGTCCCTCCATGCACGCCGCGAACGCCCCGACCCCGGGGACGACGAGGCCGTCCGCCTCGACGGCCGCGTCGAAGTCGGCGGTGACGGTGACGTCCGCCCCCACCCGGGCCAGCGCCCTCTCGGCCGAGCGGAGGTTGCCAGAGCCGTAGTCGAGCACGACCACACGCTTGCTCACTGCCACCACATCACCCCCGCGGTGAGCGCCAGGACCGCGCCGACGCCGGTGATCGCCGCCAGCGGCTTCGAGCCCTGCCGGATGCCCGAGATGACCCCGCCGATCAGGAAGAGGCCAATGAAGATCATCCCTCCGGACGCGAAGGTCATCAGAGGACGCCCTTGGTGCTGGGCACCCCTGTCGCCCGCGGGTCCCGCTCCGACGCCTCGCGCAGCGCCCGCGCGAGCGCCTTGAACTGCGCCTCCACGATGTGGTGCGCGTTGCGCCCGTACGGCACGTGCACGTGGAGGCAGACCGCCGCCTGCGCGACGAACGACTCCAGGATGTGCCGGGTCATCGTGGTGTCGTAGTCGGGCCCGATCATCGGGGCCATGCCCTCGGGCTCGGTGTGGATGAGGTACGGCCGGCCGGACAGGTCCACCGTGACCTGCGCGAGCGCCTCGTCCAGCGGGCACGAGGCGCTGCCGAACCGCCGGATGCCCGACTTGTCGCCCAGGGCCTCGCGGAACGCGGCGCCGAGCGCGAGCGAGGTGTCCTCGATCGTGTGGTGGGCGTCGATGTGCAGGTCGCCCTCGGTCTTCACGGTCAGGTCGAACAGGCCGTGCTTGCCCAGCTGGGCGAGCATGTGGTCGTAGAACCCGACACCGGTCGACACGTCGACGGTCCCTGTGCCGTCGAGGGACACCTCGACCAGCACCGACGTCTCCTTCGTGGTGCGCTCGACCCGGCCGCGGCGCTCGGCAAACTCACTCACGCGAGGACTCCCTCCAGCGCGGCGCGGAACGCCGCCATCTCTTCCGGCGTGCCGATCGACACGCGCAGCCAGCCCGCGGGACCGGTCTCCCGGATCAGTACGCCGCGTTCGAGCAGCCCCTCCCACACGGACCGCCGGTCGGCGAACCTGCCGAACAGCACGAAGTTGGCGTCCGAGTCGGCGACCGACAGGCCGCGTCCCCGCAGCCAGTCCACCGTGGCGTCCCGCTCGGCGCGCAGCCCGTCCACCGTGCCCAGCAGCTCCTCGCGGTGCGCCAGCGCGACCCGGGCCGCCGCCTGGGTCAGCGTGGACAGGTGGTAGGGCAGGCGGACCAGCAGCAGGGCGTCCACCACCGCCGGGTCGGCGGCGAGGTAGCCGAGCCTGGTGCCGGCCATCGCGAACGCCTTGGACATGGTCCGCGTCACGATCAGGCGGGGGTTCCCCGGCAGCAGGGTCAGCGCCGACGGCGTGCCCGTGCGGGCGAACTCGGCGTACGCCTCGTCCACGACGACCATGCCGGGCGCGGCGGCGAGGACCCGCTCGATCACCTCCAGCGGCAGGGACGTGCCGGTGGGGTTGTTCGGCGAGGTCAGGAACACCACGTCGGGACGGTGCTCCTCGATCGCGGCCACGGCGGCGCCGGGCTCGATCGAGAAGTCCTCACCCCGCAGCCCCTCGATCCACCGCGTGTTCGTGCCGCCCGCGATGATCGGGTGCATCGAGTACGACGGCTCGAACCCCATGGCCGCGCGGCCGGGGCCGCCGAACGCCTGGAGGATCTGCTGGATGATCTCGTTGGAGCCGTTGGCCGCCCACGTCTGGCGTGCGGTCAGCCCGTGGCCGAGGTAGTCCGCGAGGTCCTTGCGCAGCTCGACGGCGTCCCTGTCCGGGTAGCGGTTGAGCGTGGCCGCGCCCTGCCGCACCGCGTGGGCGAGGTCGTCGACCAGCGCGGCCGACGGCGGGTAGGGGTTCTCGTTCGTGTTGAGCTGGACCGGCACGTCGAGCTGCGGCGCGCCGTACGGGTGTCTGCCGCGCAGGTCGTCGCGGATCGGCAGGTCGTCGAGGGTCGTCATGCGGGCACTTCCCAGTCGAAGCGGGCGCGGATCGCCGCGCCGTGGGCGGGCAGGTCCTCCGCGTCGGCGAGCGCGCACACGTGCGCCGCGGCCCCGGCCAGCGCCTCGCGGCTGTAGTCCACCACGTGGATGCCGCGCAGGAAGGTCTGCACCGACAGCCCCGAGGAGTGGCAGGCGCAGCCGCCGGTCGGCAGCACGTGGTTGGAGCCCGCCATGTAGTCGCCGAGGGACACCGGCGCGTAGGGGCCGATGAAGATCGCGCCGGCGTTGCGCACCCGGGCGGCGACCGCGTGGGCGTCGGCCGTCTGGATCTCCAGGTGCTCGGCGGCGTAGGCGTCCACGACCTTCAGGCCGTCCTCGACGTCCGAGACGAGCACGATGCCCGACTGGCGGCCGGCGAGCGCCTCGGTGATGCGGCCGGAGTGCCGCGTCGCGGCCACCTGGCCGGGCAGCTCCTTCTCCACCGCGTCTGCGAGCTCCGGGCTGGTGGTGACCAGGACGGCCGCCGCGATCACGTCGTGCTCGGCCTGGCTGATCAGGTCGGCGGCGACGTGCGCGGGGTCGGCGGTCTCGTCCGCGAGGATCGCGATCTCGGTCGGGCCCGCCTCGGAGTCGATGCCGATGCGGCCCTTCAGCAGGCGCTTGGCCGCGGCGACCCAGATGTTGCCGGGGCCGGTCACCATCGTGGCCGGGCGGCACTCCTCGGTGCCGTAGGCGAACATCGCGACCGCCTGGGCGCCGCCGACCGCGTACACCTCGTCGACGCCGAGCAGCGCGCAGGCGGCGAGGATCGTGGGGTGCGGGAGCCCGCCGAACTCCTTCTGCGCGGGCGAGGTGACGGCCAGCGAGGGCACGCCCGCCTCCTGCGCGGGCACCACGTTCATGACCACGCTGGAGGGGTAGACGGCCCGGCCGCCCGGGACGTACAGCCCCACGCGGTCGACCGGCACCCAGCGCTCGGTGACCGTGCCGCCGGGCACGACCTGGGTGGTGGTGTCGGTGCGCCGCTGGTCGCGGTGGACCAGGCGGGCGCGGCGGATCGACTCCTCGAGCGCCGCGCGCACGACCGGGTCGAGCTCCCGCAGGGCGCCGGCGAGCGCCTCGGCGGGCACCCTGGCCGACTCGATCTCGACGCCGTCGAACCTCGCGGTCAGCTCCCGTACGGCTGCCGCGCCGCGATGGCGCACGTCCTCGCAGATGGGCCGCACCTTCTCCAGGGCGGCCTCGACGTCGAGTTCGGCTCGGGGCAGCACGTCGCGCAGGTCGGCGGGAAGGGACCCGCGCAGGTCGATACGGGAAATCACCGTCCCAGTCTACGGATGACCAGGGACGGATCCGCGTGTGTCCAGCATGCGGGACAGGTGTTTCAGCCGAGGGCGCACCCCGCCGGAGCTGGGACGTCGTCGTTCCCGTCGATTTCCGGGCTGCCCGCTTGACAGGTTTTCGGGCATTGATCCACACTCTCGGCCATCAACAGTCACATTCGGTCAGCCGGAGGCCGGTCTCTTGCTCCCCGCACAGCGTCACCAGCGGATCATCGAAGCCCTCGGACGGAAGGGGACCGTGCGCACCGAGGACCTGGCCGCGCTGCTCGGCGTCTCCCACGAGACCGTACGGCGCGACCTGGCGATCCTGGAGCGCCGGGCGCTGCTCGTCCGCGTCCACGGCGGGGCGACCTCGGCGCCCTCGGGCACCGGTGAGGAGCTGTCCTACCTGGAGCGCTCGACGAGCCAGTCCGAGGCGAAGGCCGTGATCGGCGAACTCGCCGCGCACCTCCTGAGGCCGGGCCAGACCGTGATCATCGACGTGGGCACCACGGCCGTCCACGTCGCCAGGGCCGTCCCCCCGTCCTTCCGCGGGGTGGTCGCCACCTGCTCGCTGCTGGTGGCGGCCGAACTCGCGGGCCGTCCCGGGGTGGAGGTGCTGGTGTCGGGCGGGCGCGTGCGGCAGGGCGACCTCGCCGTCTCCAACGCCCACACGCTCGGGTTCTTCCAGGACCTGCGCGCCGACGTGGCCTTCCTCGGCTCGGGCGGCCTGGACGCGGAGGCCGGGCTCACCGACTACTTCCTGGACGAGGTCGCGACCAAACGCGTGATCCTCGCCACCACCGCACGGACGTACGTGCTCGCCGACACCGCGAAGCACGGCAGGGTCGCCGCTTACCGGGTGTGCGGCCTCGACGGCCTTTCCGGTCTCATCACCGACGGGGAACCCCCTGCCCCGCTCGCATCCGCCCTGGTCACGGCGGATGTGGAGGTGATCAGACCATAGGGTGGTCCGGCGGCGCGGCCACGCCGCCGGCCCGGGCCGTCGCGACTCACCCAGCTCCAGCGAGGAGACGATCCATGTCCCATCCCTCCACGCGCCGGCCTCGCGGTGATCGAATCGGGACCGCGGACCAGGCCGGCGAACCGGTGGATTTCCTGTGAGCGCGCCGGCCGTACTGGCGATCGACCAGGGCACCTCGGGCACGAAGGCGATCGTGGTGGACGGAGACGGCGCGGTCCTCGCGCTGGCCGAGGTGCCCGTCCACACGGCGTACCTGCCCGGCGGGCGGGTCGAGCAGGACCCCTTCGAGCTGCTCGCCTCCGTGCTGGCCGCGGGCCGGCGGGCCGAGGAGGTCTGCGCCGGCCTCGCCGGGCACGCGGAGAGGGTCGCCGAGCTGACAGGCCTCGTGCTCGACCCGTACTTCTCCGCGTCCAAGATGACCTGGATCCGCCGCACCGCGCTGCCGGCGGAGGGCTGCCTGTCGGCGGGCGACGCCAAGTGCACGTACGGCACCGGGGCGTTCCTGCTCGCCAACACCGGCGAGCGGGCCGTCCGCTGATCGAGACGGGGGGAGACACGTGAATCCGCGAGTGAGCAGGTCGGGGCCGCTGCCGGACGGGACGGCCGACGTGGCGGTGATCGGCGGCGGCGTCGTCGGCGCCGCCGTGGCCCGCGAGCTGGCGGGCCGCGAATCGGACGGCCGCCCGCTGTCCGTGGTCCTGGTCGAGGCCAGGGCCGACGTCGGCGACGGCACCAGCAAGGCCAGCACCGCGATCCTGCACACGGGCTTCGACGCGACGCCTGGCACGCTGGAGTCGCGGCTGGTGCGGCGGGGATACGAGCTGCTCGGCGAGTACGCCGGGCGCGCCGGCGTCCCGGTCGAGCGGACCGGCGCGGTGCTCGTCGCCTGGACCGCCGAGGAGCTCGCCGCGCTGCCCGGGCTGGCCGCCAAGGCGGCGAAGAACGGCTACCTGGAGTGCGAGACCCTGGGCGCCGAGGAGGTCTACCGGCTCGTCCCGGCCCTCGGCCCTGGCGTGCTCGGCGGGCTCACCGTGCCCGGCGAGGCGATCATCTGCCCGTGGACCACCACGCTCGCGTTCTCCCTGGACGCGCTGGCCCGCGGCGCCCACGTGGTGCTCAACGCGCGGGTCAAGGGCGTCGAGCACGACGCCGGCGAGGAGACTCTTCTGCTGACCAGCAGGGGCACGCTGCGGGCCCGCTGGGTCGTCAACGCCGCAGGGCTGGGGTCCGGCGCCATCGACCGCCTCTTCGGGCACGAGCGGTTCACCGTCACGCCGCGCAGGGGCGAACTGCTGGTCTTCGACAAGATGGCCAGGCCGCTGG
The DNA here is from genome assembly GCF_012999535.1 of Microbispora sp. H11081. Classification (GTDB taxonomy): domain Bacteria; phylum Actinomycetota; class Actinomycetes; order Streptosporangiales; family Streptosporangiaceae; genus Microbispora. The sequence continues at coordinate 786,971 of NZ_JABBWV010000001.1, read as the reverse complement.
CCGACCGCATCGTGCTGCCCGTGCCCAGCTCGCGCGGCAAGGGCGTGCTGATCAGCCCGACCATCTACGGCAACGTCATGCTCGGCCCCACGGCGGAGGACCTGCGCGACCACGCCGACACCTCCACCTCTGAGGCGGGGTTCGCCTTCCTGGTCGACAAGGGCCTCGCCCTCATGCCGGCGCTGCTGCAGGAAGAGGTCACGGCCTCCTACGCGGGGCTGCGGGCGGCCACCGAGCACGGCGACTACCAGGTCCACCTCGACGCCGCGCGGCGGTACCTCGTGCTCGGCGGCATCCGGTCCACCGGGCTGACCTCGTCGATGGCCCTCGCCGAGCACGCCGCCGGGCTGCTGGCCGAGACGGGACTCGTCACCTCCGTACGCGACGACCTGCCCGATCCGCCCCGGATGCCCAACATCGGCGAGGCGTTCCCCCGGCCGTACGCGTGCGACGACCTCATCGGCGAGGACCCGGCGTACGGGACCGTCGTCTGCTTCTGCGAGCGGGTCACCGCCGGGGAGATCAGGGACGCGCTGGCCTCCCCGCTCCCCCCTGCCGACCTCGACGGCCTGCGCCGCCGCACCCGGGCCATGATGGGCCGCTGCCAGGGCTTCTTCTGCGGAGCCGAGATCGGCGAACGCCTCGCACCGCTGGAGGAGCCGCGATGAACGTCACCACCCCCGATGTCGCCGTCGTGGGCGGCGGCCCCTCCGGGCTGACCGCCGCCGCCGGTCTCGCGGCCGCCGGGCTGCGCGTGCTGGTGCTCGACCGGGAACGCGAGGCCGGGGGCGTCCCCCGGCACAGCGACCACACCGGCTACGGCCTGCGGGACCTGCGCACGCTGATGACCGGCCCGGCGTACGCCCGGCTGCTGGCCAACCGCGCGCTGGAGGCGGGCGCCCTGGTGCGCACCTCGGCGATGGTCACCGGCTGGGCCGGGGAGCGCTTACTCGACGTCACCACCCCGGAGGGACGCCTGCGGGTGGACGCCGGCGCCGTCGTCCTCGCCACCGGCGCCAGGGAACGGCCGCGTACGGCCCGGATGGTGCCGGGCGACCGGCCTCCGGGCGTGCTGACGACCGGTCAGCTGCAGAATGTGGTCCACCTCCACCACGGCAGGGTGGGCACGCGGGCCGTGATCGTCGGAGCCGAGCCGGTGAGCTGGTCGGCCGTGCTCACGCTGCGCGAGGCGGGCTGCCGCACCGTGCTGATGACCACCGAGCACGCCAGGCCCGAGTCGTACGCGGCGTTCAGCGTGCCGGGGCGGGCCGCGCTGCGGGTGCCGGTCGCCACCGCCACCAGGGTCGTGCGGATCAGCGGCCGCGACGCCGTCGAGTCCGTGGAGGTCGAGGACCTGCGCACGGGCGAACGCCGGACGGTGCCCTGCGACACGGTGGTGTTCACCGGCGGCTGGATCCCCGACCACGAGCTGGCCCGGGCGGCCGGGCTGGCGATGGACCCCGGCAGCCGGGGCCCGGTGGTGGACAACACCCTGGCCACCAGCCGTCCCGGGGTCTTCGCCATCGGCAACCTGGTCCACCCGGTGGACACCGCCGACGTGGCGGCTCTCGACGGCCGTCACGTGGTGCGCCACGTCCAGGCGTACCTCGCCGCGGGTTCCCCCGCCGCCTCCCGCACCGTGGACCGGTCCGCCGCGAGGGACTTCCCTTACACGGCACGTCCCTCCGGCAGCGGAACGAGTCCCGGGACCGGCACCGGCGGTGCTCACGGCGACGACGAGTCCGGGAACGCCGGAGGCCGCGAGACCGGCGGCACGTTCGCGGATGCGATCCCGCTGCGGGCCGAGGCGCCGTTCCGATGGGTCTTCCCCGGCCTGGTCCGGCCGGGCGCGGGCGCGCCGCCGCGCCGCCGGATCCTGCTGTGGGCTACCGAGCACCGTCCGATCGCCCGGGTCGTCGTGACTCAGGACGGCCGCGAGATCGCCCGCCGCACACTGCCGTGGCCGGTCTCCCCCGGGCGGGTGTTCCGGGTGCCGTCGTCCCTGCTGTCCGCCGCGGACCCGCGCGGCGGCGCGATCACCATCTCGCTGGCCTGACCGCGGGCCCCGCTGCCCGTGATTCCGCCACCGGTACCGCCGGCGACCCCCGGGCACCGGCACCGCCGCCGTCAGCCAGCGCGGTCGACAACGTTCTCGCGGTCCACGGCGTACTGTTCGCGGATCGCCGGCACGGCGTCCGCCTCGTGCGTCTCGACCTGCCCGAGCGTCCACGACGGCGGCCGCTGCCCGCTGCTGCCCGGCGATCGAGGCGGACGCCACGTCGTCCAGTCCGCCGGCCTGCGCGACCGCGTCGGACAGCGCGGCCTCCCACGCGGCCGGCGGCACGGCGGTGCCGACGGGGTGGGGTGCGCGACCTTCGCGCACCGGTTCCCCGGTCTCGGCGTCGCCGATGACGACTTTGCACGACTGGGCCGACGAGTCGACCCCGGCGACGAGGGGCACCGGTCCTCCGGGGGGTTGTCGGGTGCAGGCAGGTGGCGCGGCTGGTCGGCGGAGGGCGCGGGCCGGATGCCGACGGCGCACGCCTTCGACCGCCTTGCCGAGTTCTTCGATGCCTTGTGGGCGGCTGTCATGCCCATCACCGCTGTGCTCAGGCCTCCGCCACTCGGCTGCTCGCGGCCTCGTCGTTGCGCACCGGCTCTGCGGCGGGTCGGCGGTTCGCCGGCTTGCCCGCCGGCAGAGCGATGGCGGGGATGACCGCGGCGACGGCGATGCCGGCCGCCCACCAGAACGCGCCCTGGAACGCGCCGGTGGCGCCGTGGCCGAGGAGCGACTGCAGGACGACGGCCACGATCGCGGTGCCGAACGAGGCGCCCACCTGCTGGACGATGCGGGTGTTCATGGTGGCGTGCGGGATGCCTGCCGGTTGGATGTCCCGGTAGGCGAGGGACATCGGAGGGATCAGCACCGCCCCGATCCCCAGACCGCGAACCAGCAGCACGGCTCCCAGCCACGACAGGCTCGTGTCCGGCCCGGCGAGCGCGAACGGGACGGTGGCGACGGCGGCGAGCAGGAAGCCGGCGATCGTCACGGCTCGCGCCCCGAACCGGTCGACCACCTTGCCGATCAGGAAGCGCGAGGCGAGCGCGCCCACGCCCTGCGGAATCATCAGCAGCCCGGCGCCCAGCACGCTGTCGCCGCGCAGTTGCTGGTAGTACAGCGGCAGCAGGAACATGCCGGCGTACATCGCCGCGCCGGCGGTGAACAGGACCGCGGACGCACTGCCAAGCGAGCGCACGCGCAGCAGCCGCACGTCGACGATCGGCTCGCGCTCGCCAGGCCGGGACGCCCAGGCGATGAACGCGCCCAGCAGGACGACCCCGGCCGACAGCGGCACCAGCACCCCGGCGTGGCCGATCCCGCCATGCTCCGACAGCCGCGAGAGGCCGAGCAGGATCCCCGTCAGCGCCGGCGCGAGCAGCACCAGGCCGATCCAGTCCAGGCGCCCGCGCCCGGCTGAGGAGCCGGGACGGTCGGCAGGCAGGAACCGCCACGCCAGCAGCAGCCCGGCGGCGATCACCGGCACGTTGACGAGGAACAGCCAGCGCCAGCTCAGCCAGTTGAGTATCACGCCGCCGATCACCGGGCCGAGGATCGGACCAAGCGCGATCGGCAGGCTGACGGCCGCCATCAGCCGGCTGCTGACACGCCCGCCCGCGGCTCTCACCGCGAGCGTCTGCATCAACGGGAAGATCAGCCCGGCACCGAAGCCCTGCAGCGCCCGGAACCCGATCAGGCCGGCGTCGTTCCACGCCACCGCGCACAGCACCGAGGCGAGCACGAACAGCACCAGCGCGGCCATCCAGGCCCGCTTGCCGCCCCAGCGGCGCTCCGCCCACCCGGTGACCGGGATCGCGACGGCCATCGCCAGCAGGAAACCGGTGGTGACCCACTGGATCGTGTCGGCGGTCGAGTGCAGCTTCACCGCCAGCGTGTGGATCGCCAGCGTGACCATCGTCGAGTCGAGGATCGCCGCGATCCCGCCCACGATCAGCGCGATCAGCGCGTTCTTCACCTGCGGCGACAGCCTCGCCTCGGTGGTCTCTGTCATCGCCCCGCCCGCACATTAAGAGTGGAATCCATCTCTTAGGAGAGTAGGGCGGCTTTGCTAGGGAATGCAAACCTTCCTTATGATTGGAGTCGTGACCACAGCCGGCGCCGAGCCCTCTCGCCAACGCCGACGCGGGCCCGAACTCGAGGCCGCGTTGCTGGACGCAGCCTGGGACGAGCTGGCCGAGGTCGGCTTCGCGAAGCTGACCATGGAGTCCGTCGCGTCCCGTGCCGGCACCGGCATCGCCGTGCTCTACCGCCGCTGGGACAACAAGGACCAGCTCGTGCTCGCCGCGCTGGAGCACTATCGGAACAGCCATCCGGTCGACCTCCCCGACACCGGGACGCTGCGCGGCGACCTCCTCGCCGCGCTGACCGCCATGGGCGAGGCCCGCGCCGCCTTCTCCGCCATCGCCGCGGCCACCGCCTTCTCGGGGCTACTGGCCAGCACCGGGCTCACCCCCGCCCAGGCACGCGACAGGATCATCGGCGACCAGCGGCTCTCACGCGTTCGGGCCATCTACCAGCGTGCCCATGACCGTGGTGAGATCGACCTGGAACGGATCCCTCCCGCGGTGCTCGCCATGCCGTTCGACCTGGTGCGCCACGACCTGCTCATGGACCTCGAACCCCTGAAGCCGCCCCGCATCCGATCGATCGTCGACGAGCTCTTCCTCCCCCTCGTTCGCAGCCACCACAACGGGCCGGGTCAGGCGGGAGCAATCTGACCTGACTCATGTCCCGGCGCGGGAGAATGAGCACATGGAGATCTGGATCAATCCGGCCTGCTCGAAGTGCCGGTCGGCCTTGTCGCTGCTGGACGCCGAGGGCGCCGGGTACACGATCCGGCACTACCTGGAGGACCCGCCGAGCGCGGAGGAACTCACCGAGATCCTGCGTCGCCTCGGACTGGAACCCTGGGACGTGGCCCGCCTCGGCGAGCCCGTCGCGGCGGAGCTCGGCATCGGGTCGTGGCCGCGCGACGAGGGGGCCCGGGGGCGGTGGGTCGAGGCCATGGCGGCTCATCCGATCCTGATCCAGCGGCCGATCATCACCGCCGACGACGGCAGCGCCGTGGTGGCCCGCTCCCCCGAGGCGGTGCGCTCCGTTCTGCCCGGAACGCACCCTGGCGTGCGGGGGGAGGCGCACTAGGCTTGCCGTCGTGAGCAAGACCAAGAGCAAGGGCGGCCAGGGCACTCCGGCGACCGTCGCCCTCACGCAGGCCAAGGCGGAGTTCACCCTTCACCCCTACGACCATGACCCGAACGCCCAGGCGTACGGGGAGGAGGCGGCCGACGCGCTCGGCCTGCCGTACGAGCGGATCTTCAAGACGCTGGTGGCGGAGACCGAGACGGGCCTGGCGGTCGCGGTCGTGCCGGTGGCGGGCAAGCTAGACCTCAAGGCGTTCGCCGCGGCGCTGAAGGGCAAGCGGGCGGCGATGGCCGACTCGGCGAAGGTGGAGCGGGTCACCGGCTACGTCGTGGGAGGGATCAGCCCGCTCGGGCAGCGCAAGCGGCTGCCGACCGTGGTGGACGAGTCGGCGCTCGGCTTCGAGACGATCTACTTCTCCGCGGGGCGGCGTGGCCTGCAGATCGAGACGGCTCCGGCCAACCTCATCCGGCTCGCGCAGGCCGTGACCGCGCCCATCGCCAAGGCCTGAACCTACGGGGAGACATGGACGAGCTGGTCAACCTCACCGCGACCGAGATGGCCGCGCTCCTTGGTGCCCGCGAGGTGAGCGCGGTCGAGCTGACGGAGGCGTGCCTGCGGCAAATCGACGAGACGAACCCGCGGGTCAACGCCATCGTGACGCTGATGGCCGAGCGGGCGCTGGACCAGGCCGCGCGCGCCGACGAGGAACTGCGGCGCGGCCAGGTGCGCGGAGCGCTGCATGGCATCCCGGTCGCGCACAAGGACCTCGCCGACACCGCGGGCGTGCGGACGACGTACGGCTCGCCGGCCTTCGCGAACCACGTGCCCGCTGAGGACGACCCGCTGGTTCTGCGCATCCGCGAGGCGGGCGGGATCGCGCTCGGCAAGACGAACACGCCGGAGTTCGGCACCGGCTCGCACACGGTCAACGAGGTGTTCGGAGCGACGCTCAATCCCTACGACCTGTCGAAGAGCGCGGGCGGCAGCAGCGGCGGCGCGGCGGCGGCGCTCGCGTGCCGGATGGTGCCGCTCGCCGACGGCTCCGACATGGGCGGGTCGCTGCGCAACCCGGCGTCGTTCTGCAACGTGGCGGGCCTGCGGCCCACCCCCGGGCGGGTGCCGGCGAGGTCGGCGACGGCGGCGTGGTTCACCCTCAGCGTGCCGGGCCCGATGGCCCGCACCGCCGCCGACCTGGCGCTGTTCATGTCGGCCATCGCCGGGTTCGACCCGGTCTCCCCGTTCTCCATCCGCGAGGACGGCAGCGTGTTCGCGTCATCGCTGGACATGGACGTCACCGGCGTACGCGTGGCCTTCAGCCCGGACCTGGGCGGCCTCCCTGTCGACCCGCGGACGGCCGCGGCGACGGCGCGGGCAGCCGAGACGCTGTCCGCGCTGGGCGCCAAGGTCGAGCAGGTCGACCTGGACCTGTCCGACGCCGAGGAGGCGTTCCGCGTCTACCGGTCGTGGTACTACGCGCTCAGCTTCGGCGAGCTCCCCGAGGTCGGCCCCAACGTGGCCTGGAACGTGGAGCAGGGGCGGAGGGTCACCGGAGCCGACCTCGCCCGGGCCGAGCGGCTGCGCACCGGCCTGTTCCATCGCATGCGGGAGTTCTTCGGCCGGTACGACTTCCTGGTGGGGCCCGTCAGCCAGGTGCCGCCGTTCCCGGTCGGGCAGCCGTACGTCACGGAGGTGGCGGGGGTGCCGATGCCCGACTACCTGGCGTGGATGCGCTCGTGCTACTGGGTCAGCGTGCTGCACGCGCCCGCGATGTCGGTGCCGTGCGGGTTCACCCCCGAGGGTCTCCCCGTCGGCCTGCAGATCGTCGGCAGGCCGTGGGCCGACATGGACGTCCTGCGCCTCGGGCACGCCTTCGAGCAGGCGACCGGCCTCTGGCGGACCGAGCCGGGCCTGGACGCTCCCCAGCTCTAGCGGCGCTGGTTGTAGGTCACGGCGAACTCGACGACCCAGAAGGCCGTGGTGGCGACGAGCGGCCAGGCGAACAGCACGCCGTGCGCGGTCAGGTCCAGGGAGCTCGTGGTGGTGTAGCCGCCCGCGCCCGCCGCCTGGACCACGCCCTTGGCCCTTCCCCCGACCAGCATCGCGACGTACCCGGCGAGCAGACCTCCGGCCGTGAGTCCCAGGAGGATCCCGACCGGCCGGTCACGCGCGAGCAGGTACCCGGCGACCGCGCAGATAAGGCCGAAAGCGCCAGTCACGGCGGCGAACCATCCGTCGGCCTCGATGAGGGACTGCGTCTCGGGGTCGGCCAGGTGCGGCGCCCCGTCGATCAGCACGTACCGCGTGGCGGGGGCGAGCGCCGACCACACGTATCCGGCGGCCACGCCGAGAACGGCGAGCACGACGACGGTCACCACGGCCGTCGCCAGATTGCCCCTCAGATGCCGCACCGTCCCGATAGTACCCACATGGTAATCGGGTCCGGCCCCGTTACTCTTGCTAAGCCGGGCGCAGGGGACGCACGGCATCGTGTTGGCCAAGGAGGCCGAGTGAGCGAAGAGGTATGGCAGATCGACCCGTCCGGCCCGTTGCGGGGAGACGTGGAGGTCCGGGGATCGAAGAACGCGGTCTCCAAACACATGGTGGCGGCGATGCTCGGGACCGGTCCGAGCACGCTGCACAACGCCCCCGAGGTCGGCGAGGTGGGGCTGACCGCCGCCATGCTGGAAGCCCTCGGCATCCATGTGGAGATCACGCCGGGTGAGGTCGCCATCGAGCGCGGCAGCGAGATCCGGCCGCGCGTGCCGGAGGAGTACACCGGCCTCAACCGCATCCCGATTCTCATGCTCGGCCCGCTGCTGCATCTGGCGGGTGAGGCGTTCGTCCCCCTCGTCGGCGGCGACCCCATCGGCAGGCGCCCGGTCAACTTCCACGTCGAGGCGCTGCGGTCGATGGGCGCGGAGATCGAGGTCGGCGACAACGGCATCACCGCGAAGGCGACCCGTTTGCGCGGTAACCGCATCACGCTCCCCTACCCCAGCGTGGGCGCCACCGAGACGATCCTCATGACGGCGGTGCTCGCGGAGGGCAAGACCGTCATCAAGGGCGCGGCGATGGAGCCCGAGGTGGTCGAACTGGCGCTGTTCCTCCAGCGCATGGGCGCGATGATCGAGCTGAGCCCGGACCGCCGCATCGTCATCGAGGGCGTCGAGAAGCTGCGCGGCGCCTCCACCTGGCTGGCCGGCGACCGCATCGAGGCGTTCTCGTACCTGGTGGCGGGTCTCGTCACGGGCGGCGAGGTGCGCGTGCACGGCTGTCACCAGGACCGGCTCGTCACCGCCATCACCACGCTGGCGAGGATGGGCGCGCGGTTCGAGATCACCGACGACTGGCTGTGCGCCTCCGCCCCGGACGGCCTGCGGGCGGCGGCGGTGCAGACCGACACCCATCCGGGTTTCATGACGGACTGGCAGACGCCGCTGATGGTGCTGTTCACCCGCGCTGAGGGCATGTCGGTGCTGCACGAGACGGTGTTCGAGAACCGGCTCGTGTACGTGCCCGCGCTGCAGAAGATGGGCTGCGAGATCGAGGTGTTCGCCCAGTGCCTGGGCGGCCCGGCCTGCCGCTATCACGACACCAACGCCAAGCACTCGGCGGTCGTGCGCGGAGTGTCCAATCTGCGCGGGGCCGACGTGACGCTGCCGGACATCCGCGCCGGGTTCTCCGCGGTGCTGGCCGCCGCCGTGGCCGAGGGCACCTCGACCCTGCGGGGCGTCAACCACATCGAACGCGGCTACCACAGACCCTTCGAACAGTTCACCTCCCTCGGGTTGAAGATCAACAGGATCACGTAAAGCTTTGCGGCGGCCGGGTTTGGACAAACGCCAGAGGTCGCACTGATATCCCGTGACCTCTCGTCTACTCGGCGTCACTCTCGGGCGCACCGTCCTCGCGCTGGGCCTGTGCGGCACGGCCGGGGGCACCCTCGTCGCCGGGCTGGCGATGCCCCTCGTGGGCGGAGCCGGCCTGGCGGCCAGGAGCGCCGCGTCCACGCTCACCCGCCTGCCCGCGCCGCTGCGCGAGGAGCCGCTGCCCGAGGTGACGCGGCTGCTCGACCGCAACGGGCGTCAGATCGCGCAGTTCTATTACCAGAACCGGCAGTCGGTGCCGCTGAGCGCGGTCGCCCCGGTGATGCGCCGGGCCATCGTGGCCATCGAGGACGCCAGGTTCTACGAGCACGGCGGCCTGGACATCAAGGGCACGCTCCGCGCCTTCGTCACCAACACCAGGGCCGGCGGCATCCGGCAGGGCGGCTCGTCCATCAGCCAGCAGCTCGTCAAGAACATCATGCTGAACCAGGCCGAGTCGGAGGACGAACGGGCGCAGGCCCTCATGCGCTCGTTCCGCCGCAAGTTCGACGAACTGCGGTACGCGCTGGCGCTCGAACGCAAATACACCAAGGACCAGATCCTGGAGCGCTACCTCAACATCGCCTACTTCGGCGCGGGGGCGTTCGGCGTGCAGTCCGCGGCCAGGCGGTTCTTCGGCGTGGACGCCGCCGATCTCACGCTCCCGCAGGCGGCGACGCTCGCCGGCGCCGTGCGCACGCCGTACGACACCGACCCCACCCTCGGCGACGAGCACAGGGACCGGCTGCGGGCCCGGCGTGACCTGGTCCTGCGCCGGATGGCCGAGCTCGGGGCGATCGACGCGAGCGCGGCGCGCACCGCCGCGGCGGAGCCGCTGGCGCTGCGCATGCGGCCGGAGCCCGGCGGCTGCGCCGGCAGCGCCCACCCCTTCTTCTGCGTGTACGTGGAGCGCGAGGTGCTCGGCAATCCCGCGTTCGGATACTCCAGGGCCGACCGGGAGCGGCGCCTGCAGCGGGGCGGGCTGACCATCTGGACGACCATCGACCCGGCCGCGCAACGGGCCGCGGAGCGTGCCATCGCCGCGCGGGTCAGGCCACGCGACCACCAGGTGGCCTCGGAGACCATGATCGAGCCGGGCACCGGGCACATCCGCGCGATGGCGGTGAGCAAGCGGTACGGGCGCAACCCGCACGACCGCGACCTCGGGCCCGCCACCACCTACAACCTGGCGGCCGACACCGCCCACGGCGGCGGGCTCGGCCTGCAGGCGGGCTCCACGTTCAAGGTGTTCACGCTGGCCACCGCGCTCAAGCAGGGCATGCGGTTCGGCGACGGCTTCACGATCCCCGGCGCGTACGTCCCGTCGTACGGCTACCGCGACTGCTCGGGCAGGGCCGTCAACGACCCGCACACCGTCATCCGCAACGCCGGTGGCGAGGGCGGCGGCGGGCCGTACAGCCTGGAGATGGGCACCTGGCAGTCGGTGAACATCTTCTACATGCGGCTGGAGCGCGAGGTCGGCCTGTGCGACGTGGTGCAGACGGCCAAATCGCTGGGCATCGGGCGGGCGGACGGCACGGCGCTGCGCGAGGTGCCGACGTTCACACTCGGGGCCAACGAGATGGACCCCACCACGGTGGCGGCGGCGTACGCGGCGTTCGCCGCCCGCGGCCGCTACTGCCGGCCGCTGGCCATCACCGCCGTGGTGGAGCACGACGGCACCCGCACCGACATCCCGCCGGCCTGTGTGACGGCGCTGGAGCCCGAGGTCGCCGACGCGGTGAGCCACGTGCTCACGGGGGTCTTCACCAAGGGCACGATGCGCGGCCAGTCCATCGGGCGGCCCGCCGCGGGCAAGACGGGCACCAACAACGGTTACACCTCGGCCTGGTTCGCCGGGTACACACCCGGTCTCGCCGCCGCCGTCAGCGTGGGCGACATCCGCGGCTCCTACCGTTATCCGCTCACCGGTGTCACCATCGGCGGCCGCTACTACGGCTCGGTGCAGGGCGCCTCGCTGCCTGGCCCGATCTGGGTGGACTCGATGCGCGCGGCCCTGCGGGGCACCCCCGTGTACGGCTTCGCCCCGCCCGACATGGCCCGTTTCGGCGGCGGGTTCACGCCGGGCCTGAAGGAGGCGCTGGAGAAACAGCGCAAGAAGGAGAAGAAGAAGGCGCAGGAGGAGGCGCGGAAGAAGGAGGAACGCGAGGCGCGGGAGGCCGGGGGCGGGCACCCCGGAGCGGACGCCGCGGCGGCCCGTGCTTCCTCGCCGCCCGTCTCAGGAGCCGCCGGTCGCTGAGCCGGTGCCGTGATCGGCGTCCCTGGTCTCCTCCGACAGGCGCAGTCCGGCCTCGATCACGGCGTTCATGATCGGGGCGAGCAGCCCGGCGCCGAGAGCCGGCGCGCGGCGGGCCATGGCGGCGACGAGGCGTCGCTCGCGTTCCATGTCCCTGCCCCGGAAACCGCCGACGGGCTTGAGCCGCTGGATCCGCCCGGCCAGCGCGGCCCGGCGTTCGAGGAGCGTGGCGAGGGCCGCGTCGACCCGGTCGATCGCGCCCCGGGCGCCGTCGAGGGTGTCGGGGGCCTCAGGCCGCAGGACCGCCGCCACGACGGTCGCCGCCTCGTGCGCCGCCGCGAGAGCCCGCACGGGCGCGCCGGGCCCGACCAGCAGGCCGTCCGCCCCCGCCGCCACCGCCGCGTCCGCCAGTGCCCCGTCGCCGCCGAGCCCGGCGAGCGCGGGGCGGCCGGTGCGCTCCCGCGCCGCGCGCATGAGCCCGAGGTCGGGCGCGGCGTCCTCAGGCTCCGCCCGCCCGCCGCTCTCGCAGAGCACGATCGCCTCGTTGCCCTCGGCCGCGCAGTCGTCCACGGCGGCCAGCCACTCCTCCAGCGTCGCCGTCCGCCCGCCCACGACGCCCCGCTGGAGGACGACGGGCAGTCCGAGCCGGGCCACGGCGCGGACGAGGCCGGAATCGCACGCCCAGGCCGCCCCGACCACCACTCCGTCGGCGTGCCTGGCCACGGCGGGCAGGCAGGCGACCGAGGCGGGCTCCACCAGCAGGGGGCCCGCCCAGCTCGCCCGTGCCTCGATGATCGCGGTCTCGGTGGTCGCGGTCTCGACAGTCGCGGTCTCGGCGGGCAGGCGCAGCCAGCGGGCGTCCTGACCGCCGACGACCACCACGGGTAGCCCGTCGCCGATCACCAGGTCACCGATCCGTACGGCGTCTCGGTCGAGTTGGGCTGCCTTCGACATGTGGGCTCCTCCATTGCCGCGTGTCCATTGCCGCGTGCGAACCGGCCGGGTGACAACAAAAAAGGCAGAGACGCTGGCGTCCCTGCCTCAGGCCGGCTCCGGATGGTCGCTAGCTCACCTTCACGCGACCGGCTCTCCCGGAGCCGGCCTCGTAAACGAGCTGAATGTACCCATAACGAGGACCTTAGCAGCGCCGGGTCACCGCTCGAACCGATTTGTCTCGGATTTCGGGATCGTCGGCGATGGATGCGGTTGATCCCTTTGCCATCCGTGGGACGATTCATAAGTCCAGGAAGGGGTTCGAGTGTCGCGTGCGGAAGGCCGGCTCGTCGGAGGCCGGTACCAGTTGTTGGAGCCGATCGGCCGGGGTGGCATGGGCGTCGTCTGGCGCGCCCACGACGAATTGCTGGACCGCGCGGTCGCGGTCAAGGAGGTCCGCTACGACAGCGCCATGGGCGACCAGCTCAGCGACCTCAACCGCAGGACCATGCGTGAGGCCCGGGCCGCCGGGCGCCTCACCCACCCGAACGTGGTGGTCGTCCACGACGTGATCGAGGAGGACGACCGGCCCTGGATCATCATGCAGCTCGTCGCCTCCCGCTCGCTCGGGCAGGTGATCAGGGAGGACGGCCCGCTCTCCCCCGAGCGCACCGTTGAGATCGGGCTGCAGATCCTGGACGCGCTGCGCGCCGCGCATCGGCAGGGCGTGCTGCACCGCGACGTCAAACCGGAGAACGTGCTGCTCACCGACGACAGCCGGGTGGTCCTCACCGACTTCGGCATCGCCCGGCTCGAAGCGGACTCCACCATGACCCGCACCGGCCTCGTCGGCACCCCCGCCTTCATCGCCCCGGAACGCCTCCGCGGCGAGGCCGCCCAGCGCGAGTCGGACCTGTGGTCGCTGGGCGCCACGCTCTACACGGCGGTCGAGGGGAAGCCCCCGCACGACCGCGGCATGGCGATGGCCACCATGCACGCCGTCCTGAACGAGGACCCTGCCGCGCCGCGGCGCGCGGGCGCGCTCGGTCCCGTGCTGCTGCGGATGCTCGCCAAGGAGCCCGCCGACCGGCCGGGTTACGAGGAGCTGACCCGCGAGCTCAAGCGGGCGTCGCGCGACCTTGCCCCGCCGCCGTCTCAGCCCGCCGCCGCACCGGAGGCCCCGCCGCCGTCCCGGCCCGCCGCCGCGCCGGAGGCCACGGCGCCGTCCCCTCTGCCGCCCGCCCGGGAACCGGCTCCGCAGCCGTCCCCGCAACCGGATCCGGAGCCGTCGTCACAGTCGGCTTCGCAGTCGGCCTCACAGTCGGGCGACGCGGCCACGGGTCCCGGTGAGATCACCTCGCCCATCCCCGTCATCCGGGACGACCATCGGACCCCTCCGGAGGAGGACGTCCCGCCGCCCATGCCGGAGACCGGCGCACAGGCCCCACCGCCCGTCCGTACGGCGCCCAGAATCGCCGCCCCCACGGCGGAGAGCCGGCAACGCGCGGACGACCCGGTGCCGGACGCCGGGCCGCGGCACGAGCCGCAGGCGCGGGGCGGCCTGCTGAAGGTCGCGCTGGTCCTCATTCCCGCGCTGCTGGTCGTCGCGGGCCTCGCGGGCTACTTCGGGCTGCAGTCGGGCGGCAACGACACGGGGGGCACGCCCGCCGCCGGATCGGACCCCAGCACCGGGAAGCCCTCCGCCGCCGCGCCCTCCTCTGTCGCGCCGTCCTCCGCCGACCCGTCCTCCTCGGACGAGCCGGCGGAATCGCCGTCCGCCGAGCCGTCCGCCCAGCCCTCCCCCGAGCCCTCCCCCGAGAGCGAGGAGCCCGGGCCCGGGGACGTCCCCGACGGCTGGCACGAGTACAAGCACTCGAGCGGGTTCTCCATCGCGCTGCCGAAGGGGTGGAGCGTCGACGGCAGGGGCAACGGCGAGGTTCGCTTCCGCGGCGACGCGCACACCTACCTGGAGGTGCACCACACCTCCAGTCCGGAGTCGGACGCGCTGAAGGTGTGGCGGCGCGACGTGCCGGGGATGAGCCGTAACTTCCCCGGCTACGAACTCGTCGAGATCCGTGAGGTCAAGGACTTCTGGAAGACCGCGGCCGACTGGGAGTTCACCTTCGGCGACAGCCGGTTCCGCTCCCGGGTGATCGACCGCGGGTTCGTCACCGACAAGAACAACGGCTACGCGCTGCTCTACAAGACCCAGGACAAGGACTGGAAGAAGAAGAAAAAGCTGTTCGAGACCATGGCCGCCACCTTCAAGCCGGCGAAGTAGCGGTCGTCAGCGGGAGTAGTGCTCGACCACGAGCTGCTCGTCGACCGGGACCGCGATCTCCTCGCGTACGGGGCGCCGCAGCAGGGTGAAGCGCAGCCCGCGATGGTCGACGTCCAGGTAGGGGGCGGTGCGCTCGTCCGCGTACGTGCCCTCGGCCGCGGCGACGAACGGCTGCATCCGGGCCGACCGGTCTCGTACGGTCACCGACTGGCCCGGCTTGACCTGGTAGCTCGGGATGTCCACCTTGCGGCCGTCGACCGCGATGTGCCCGTGGTTCACGTACTGCCGGGCGGCGTAGATCGACGGCGCCAGGCCGGCCCGCAGGACGAGGGAGGGGAGCCGGGTCTCCAGGAGCGCGACCAGTTCCTCTCCTGACCGGCCGGGACGGCGGACGGCGAGGTCCCAGTAGCGGCGGAGCTGGCGTTCCGGCACGTCGTAGTACCAGCGGAGCTTCTGCTTCTCCAGCAGCCGCATGCCGTAGTCGCCGGTGTTGCGCCGGCTCGTCTTGCGGCCGTGCTCCCCCGGCGGGTAGGGCCGGGCCTCGAAGTACTTCACCGCCTTGCGGGTGAGCGGAACGCCCGCCCGCCGCGACAGCCGCACCTTCGGTCCCGTGTAACGCATGACGCCTCTTTCCAAGTTAGGTGAGCCTTACTAAGGTGAGCCTAACCTACATTGAAGGAGCTCCCCATGCGGCATCCCGTTACCGCTCCCCCGGTCCCCGAACGCGTACGCACTCTCGCGGCGCTGTCGGCGCCCACGCACGTCTCGGTCGCCGGGTCGGACGTGCCCGCGGCCGTCGCCCGCGGCGGCGTGGACGGCAGGGGCCGGCCGGTCCTGCTGGTGAAGCCGGGCGAGGTCCTGTACGGCGCGCCCGCCGAGACCCTGGTGACGGTCGACCTCTCAGCGAGCAGGGAGGTCGGCGGGGCCGCGCGGGCTCGCGCGCTGCTGAAGGTGCGCGGGTGGACGCGGCCCGTGCCCGTGGAGGAGGCGCGCGCCGCCGCCGTGGCCATCGCGGAGACGTGCCCCGACGAGGACCTGTTCGCGGCCGTCGAGGGCGACGGCCGGGCGCTGCTGCGCGTCGACGTCTGCCACGTGATCTACCTCACCGGCCAGGAGTCGGGCGTCCTCGACGCCGAGACCTACCTCGCCTCGGCGCCCGACCCGCTGCTCGCGGTGGCCGAACGCATGGTCCGCCACGTCAACGAGTCCCACCGAAGGCAGTTGAGGGAGACGGCGGAGAGACTGACGGGGGAACCGGCCCAGGAGGTCTGGCTGTGGGAGGTGGACCGCTACGGCGCCACCCTGCGGCCGGGGCCCGGGCATCTCATCCGGGTCCCCTGGGCGGAGCCCGTAGCGACGCCCGAAGCGCTCGAACACGCCCTGGCCTTCTTGCTGTCGCCGTGAAAGCCGTGAAAGCGTCGGAGCATGGCGGGATTTGACTGGCTTCGTGACCCCGACCGGCCTTTCCTGTTCAACCTCGTCTTCTGGGCGGTGACGGCGGTCATGGCCGCGGGCCTCGCTCAGGCGGTGCTGCTCGGCTCCGGCAGCGTGCCGGAGTACGTGCTCTTCTCCGCCAATCTGGGGCTGGTCGTGGCGCTGTGGCCCATGCTGCCCTGGGACCGGGCGGACGGCCGCCGGTGGGCGGTCCCGCTGTTCCTGGTGGCGACCACCATGCTGGGCGTCAGCGGCGCCCACAGCACCCATCTGCCCCTGATCCTCGTCGCGGTGGCCAACCTGGCCTTCATCTACAGCATGCGAACCGCGACGATCATCCTGTCCTGCCTCGCGGTGGTGATGTTCGCGGCGGTCCCCCTGCTGTTCCACAAGACCGTGCTCGACGGCCTGCAGGAGACGGGCCTCGCCGCGGTGCTCGCGGCGTTCGTGCTGGGCATGACCTCCTCCACGCTCGCGGCCCGGCGCAGCCGGGAGGAGGCGCGAGGACTGCTCGAACGCATCAGGGAACTGGCCGTCGCCGAGGAGCGGGCGAGGATGGCGGCGGAGATGCACGACTCGGTCGGCCACCACCTGACCGTCATAAAGATGGGCCTGGAGAACGCCGAGCGCTTCCGCGACCGCCGCCCAGAGGCCGCCTGGGCGGAGGTGCGCCAGGCCAAGGAGCTCACCGCGGAGGCGCTGGCCGACGCGCGGCGCTGGGTGCGCGCGCTGCGGCCGCTCGCGCTGGACGGCCGCGTCGGCAGCGCCGCGCTCGAACGGCTCGCGGCGTCGTTCGACGGCACCGGCATCAGCGTGAGCTTCGAGGTGCGGGGCGAGGAGCGGCGCCTCGCGGCCGACACCGAGCTCGTCCTCTACCGGGTGCTGCAGGAAGGGCTCACCAACGCGCTGCGGCACGCGAAGGCGGAGCGCGTGCGGGGCACGCTGACGTTCGGCGACGACCGGGTGGCGCTCGTGGTCAGCGACGACGGGACGGGCCGGGACGCCCGGGCGCGCGGCGGCTTCGGGCTGACGGCGCTGGCGGATCGGGCCAGGGCGCTCGGCGGCACGCTGGCCAGTGGCAACAGGCCGGACGGCGGGTTCGAGTTACGCGCCGAGCTGCCGTCGTCGGAGGTGCGGGCATGAGGCCGGTCAGGGTGGTGCTCGTGGACGACCAGGCGCTGCTGCGCCAGGGGCTGCGCAAGCTGCTGGAGGTCGAGGACGGCATCGAGGTCGTCGGCGAGGCGGCCGACGGCCACGACGCCCTGCGGGTGATCGGCGACCGGCGTCCCCATGTGGCGCTCGTGGACATGCGCATGCCGGGCATGAACGGCGTGGAGCTGATCGCCCGCCTGGCCGCCGAGCGCCCTGAGGTGGCGGTCGTCGTGCTCAGCACCTTCGACGAGGACGAGTTCATCTTCGGCGCGCTGCGCGGCGGCGCGACCGGCTACCTGCTGAAGGACTGCTCGCCCGAGGAACTGGTCTCGGCCGTGCACCGGGCGAGCCGTGGGGAGACCGTGCTGGGCAGCCCGGTGGCGGCGCGCCTGGTCTCCGAGCTGCGGCACCTGCCGGTGGGCACGGTCGCGTTCCGCGGGCAGGAACTGCTGTCGGCCCGCGAGGTCGAGGTGGCGCGGATGGTCGCCGCCGGGGCCACCACCCGGGAGATCGCCGCGCACCTGCTCATCACCGAGGGCACGGTCAAGAACCACGTGTCCAGCGTGCTGCGCAAGCTGGGCCTGCGCGACCGCATCCAGCTCGCGCTGCACCTCCGGCCGTAATCCGTGTCACTGATCCGGCGGCTCCCGCGATGAGGAGCCGCCGGATTCCGCTTACCAGGTGGTGGGCTTGCCCTTCTGGAACAGCCACACGTCGAAGAACGCCGTGAGGTCCTGGCCCGAGACCCGCTCCGCCGCCTCGACGAACTCGGCGGTGCTCGCGTTTCCGTACCGGTGCTGCGTCGCCCAGTCCTTGACCAGCGTGAAGAAGGCGGTGTCGCCGATCTTGCCGCGCAGCGCGTGCAGCGTCATCGCGCCACGGTTGTACGGCACGTTGCCGAACATGTCCTCAGGGCCGGGGTCGGCCGTGACGGTCTGCCAGAACGACGAGGTAGCCGCCCTGCCGTAGTTGCTCGCGCTGTCGAACGTCGCCTGGGCGGTGGCGCCACCGGTGTGCTCGGTCCACAGCCAGGTCGCGTACGTCGCGAAGCCCTCGTTGAGCCAGATGTCGGCCCACTTGCCGACGCTCACGCTGTCGCCGTACCACTGGTGGGCGAGCTCGTGCGCCATCGTGCCGACGCTGGGCGCGCTGGAGAAGATCGGCTTGGTCTGGCTCTCCAGGGCGTACCCGACGTCCGGCGCGCGGTCGATGATCGCCCCAGCCGTGTTGAAGGGGTACGGCCCGAAGATCGAGGAGAAGTACTCCACGATGGCGGGGATCTGGGCGACGGCCGCGGCCGACTGGGTCGTCAGGCGCGGGTCCACCGCCGTGTAGACCGGGATGCCGCTCGGCGTGGTCGTCTCGTTCACGACGAAGTTCCCCAGCGTCACCGTGGCGAGGTAGGTCGCCATCGGCTCGGCCGAGTCCCACACGAACGTCGTCTTGCCCTTGGCGGTCGTCTTGGACACCAGGCGGCCGTTGCCGACCACCGTGACGCCCTCGGGGACGGTCGCCCGGAAGGTGAACGTCGCCTTGTCCGCGGGGCTGTCGTTGGAAGGCAGCCAGGCCGGCGCGCCCTGCGGCTCGCCCGGCACGAAGGCGCCGTCGTCGGTCGGCACCCAGCCCTCGATCGAGCCGTCGGGGTCGGTGACGACCGGCGGCGTCCCGGCGTACGACACCGTGACGGTGAACGTCTCCCCGGTCTTCAGCTTGGGCCGCGGGGTCACGACGAGCTCCTGCCCGTCCCTGCGGTAGTCGGCCGGGTGCTTGCCCACCGTCAGCGACGTGATCTGCGGGCCGCGGAAGTCCAGATCGAACTGGTCGAGGTCCTGCGTGGCGACCGCGGTGATCACCGTCGTGGCGTCCATGACCTTGGTGGCCGGGTCGTACGTGAACGTGACGTCGTAGTGCCGCACGTCGTAGCCGCCGTTGCCCTGGTCGGGGAAGTACGGGTCGCCGAGCGAGGGGGCGCCCGCGGAGTAGCGCGGCTCCCCCGGCTTCCCGGGCGCCGCGAATGACGCGGTCGCCTGGGTCGCGGTGAGCAGCGCCGCCGCGAGCGCGGCGCCGCCGATCCGCGCCGCGCGGCGCGAACGGGACGATGTCATAGGGGTTTCCTTCCGAGGATCGTGTCGGGACTCAGGCGACGACGGAGCGGAGCGGGATGCCCGCCGCGCCGAGGTCGCGGACCAGGTCGCGGACGAACGGGTGCTCGTCGGCGGACAGGCCGTCGGGGTTCGGGATGGTGGCGTAGGACGAGCCGTCCGCCGACGCGGTCAGGGCCGTGTCCGTGTAGCGCTCGACCACCGCGCGGGTCCTGGCGAGGTCGGCGTCGGCCACCTGGATGACGATCGGCCGCCACTGGCCGCCGAGGTTCGGCGGCTCCTCCGCCGACGCCGCGGCGACGCGCGCCGGGTCGGGGGTTGTGGCGGACCGCTGCTTGGCCTGGGACGTGGCCGCCGGGTACAGCAGCGCGTTGGCGAGCAGGTGGATGCCGTTCTCGTTGTACGCCCTGAACAGCGGGTTGTACGCGAACAGCACGGCGTGTCCGGCGCCGGTCGGCTCGTCGACGAGAGAGGCCGTGCCCTTGAGCGCCTCGGCGCCCACGCTGTAGCCGTTGGACCAGAACGTGTCGTCCGTGGGGTAGGTGAGCACGTTCACCCCGGTCTGGCTGGGGTTGAGGATCGGGTCGCCGTTGTTGAACTGGAAGTCCTCCGCGGGGCGGCCGAGCGACACCGGGCTGCCCTGCTCCACGTCCACCCGGAAGTGCGAGCCGATGACCTGGTAACCGGTCGGCTTGGTCTTCTCGGTCGTGGAGGTGAGGCCGGCCGCCCTGGCGACCCGGGTGCCCTCGTTGCGCAGGCCGACGTACGTGCCGCCCGCGGCCACCCACTGCCTGAGGTTGGCCAGGCCCTGAGCGGTCAGCCCGCCGTTCGAGCTGCTGCCGTCGGGGACGAGCAGGACGGTCCGCTCGGTGAAGGCCGGGGTGTTGTCGTTGATGTCCGCAGTCGTCACCGGCGTCAGCCCGAGACCCCAGCGGTCGCCGAGCACGTAGCGGGCCTCGCCGTACGACCCGGAGGTGGTGGACACGCCGGTGCCGGCGAACAGGCCGGCGTCGGGCGTGCGCAGCGCGGCGCCGGAGGCGGGGGACGCGCCGCCCTCGACCGTCACGCCCAGGGAGCGGGCCAGCTTGTCCAGCTCGCCGCGGTTCATCGCCGTGGCGGGCAGGCTGACGGCCCCGCTGCCGAGGTCACGCGTGAGAGGCACGCCCGCGCCGAGCAGCCGGAAGGTCAGCTCGGAGGCGGCGGCCGAGTCCATCGGGTAGGAGTACGACCCGCCCTTGGGCGCGGCGGAGGCGACGCCGCCTTCGACGTCCTTGACGAGGTCGGCCTTCGGCGACAGCTCGTCGCCGGTGGAGATGGCGTTCACGCCGGCGAGCAGCGGGTTGCTCCAGGAGGAGACGTCGTAGAAGTAGGGGAAGGGGACGTACGGGTCCTCACCCATGATCGCCTGGATCCAGTGCTTCTGGGGCTGGTCCATCGGGATCCAGTACGCGCCCTCGGGCACCGTCACGTCATCGGCCGTCCGGCCGCCGAACACCCGCGCGGAGGGCACCTTCACGGGCTTCTTCACCCGGTAGACCTCGACGTCCATGCGGCGCAGCCGTTCGACCAGCCGGCGCACGTCGCCGAGCTGCCGGTCGGGCAGCAGGAAGTACGACCTGATCTTGATGTCGGGCACCGGGAACCGGACCGTGTTGGCCGGCTGGACGACCTCGTTCGGCTCCAGCGTGCCCGCGGCGCCCTCGGCGAGCGCGGTGCGCCAGATCGAGTAGTAGCCGTTCAGGATCTCGCGCCGGTTGTCGGCGGCCCAGCCCGTCGTCGCCCACTGGGTGTTGAACTGCTGCTGCACCCGGTCCTCGACCGAGGACGAGCTGCCCTTCTCGAACGTCATCCCCGCGGCGCCGAAGCCCGCCGAGGGGACGGTGTCGCCGTAACCCATGTAGAACAGGTCGTAGGTGGCGTAGTTGAAGTAGCACTCGGTGGTGACGGCGCCGGCGCAGGCGCCGTTGTAGCCGAAGCCAGCGGCGTTCGCCGCGCCGATGCGGTTGATCCAGTCCACCGGCTGGTCGGCGATCTCGTGGTGGATCGGGTCGGCGTTGGGCGGGAAGAAGTACTGCCGCCCGCCCATCTCGTGCGCGTCGACGAAGACCTGCGGGGGGAACCGCCGGAGCATCTCGATCTTGCCGTCGGTCTCCGGCTGGGTGCGGGCGAACCAGTCCCGGTTGAGGTCGAAGCCGTACTCGTTGGTCCTGCGGCTCGCGTCGCGGCCGTCCGGGTTCTGGGTCGGCATGATGACCGTGACCAGGTTGTCGTTGCGCTTGGCGACGTCGCAGGACAGGCCGCCCGCGAGTTCGTACAGCGTCTTGAGCGCGGCGTCGGCGCCGCTCTTCTCTCCGCCGTGCACGTTGCCGGCGATCCAGACGACGGCGGGCGAGTCGTCGGCGATGCGCGCCGCCTTGTCCGCCTTCAGCGACCTCGGGTCGCGCAGCGAGCGGATCTGGTCGGCGATCTTCTTGAGCTGCCCGGGCACCATGTTGTGCGAGTCGGACACGATGGCGTACGGCAACTCCTGGCCGGTCACGCTGTGCGCCACCGTGCCGGTGACCACCCGGTCGGAGGCGCGTCCGACGGCGTCCACGTACTTCTTGATCTCTTCCGTGGTGAGCACCCGGGACTGCCCCTTGCCCAGCGGGAAGCCGAAGAACTGCTCCGGGGCCGGCACCGCGGCCACGTGGGCGTTCGGATCCGCGTCGCACTGCTGGGGCGGCTTCTTGGCCCCGGCGGGGTCGGCCTGCGCCGGGGAGGCCGGTGTCAGCGTGAGCGTGGCGGACACCAGGACCGCGACGCCTAGTGCAATGCCATAGGGGGATCTTCCGCACAAGGTCGTGCGTAACCGCATCTCGCCTCCAGGCGGGGAGGACGGGGGATGTCTCGGAGGAGGCCCGTCCAGGAAACGACAAAGTCACTGCGGACAGTATTAGAACGGAATAAAGCGGACAAGCTGTGCAAGATTTAACCGCACCGAGTTGTAAAGTGTGAGCGATCACATCTCCGCACGTCATCGCCCTAACGGACGACCGAATCGCCCTTTTATAACGTCCGATAACGACTGGGCATCGGGTTCGCACTCATGGGCCCCACCGCTTCTCCCCGCCTCGTCGGCCGCGGAACAGACCGCCACGTACCGGCCTGTGGGACCATTCAGGAGATTCGGAGGTGAACAGGGTGGACGAGGAGCGTCGGCTGGCGGGCAGATACCACCTGCTCGAGCCGATCGGCCGCGGCGGCATGGGCGTCGTCTGGCGCGCCCACGACGACCTGCTCGACCGTACGGTGGCCGTGAAAGAGGTGCTCTACCACCCCACCTCGGAAGAGGACAGGGCGGCCTTCAACCGGCGCACCATCCGGGAGGCGCGGGCCGCCGGCCGCATCGACCACCCGAACGTCGTCGTCGTCCACGACGTGATCGAGGAGGACGGCCGTCCCTGGATCGTGATGCAACTCGTGCAGTCGCGGTCGCTGGGCCAGGTGCTGCGCGAGCAGGGCCCGCTCCCGCCCGCCCGGGTCGCCGCGATCGGCCTGCAGGTGCTCGACGCGCTGTGCACCGCGCACGCCGCGGGCGTGCTCCACCGTGACGTCAAGCCGGAGAACGTGCTGCTCAAGGGAGAGACCCGGGTGGTGCTCACCGACTTCGGCATCGCCACGATGCCGGAGGAGACCGGGCTCACCATGACCGGCGGCATCACCGGCACCCCCGCGTTCATCCCCCCGGAGCGGCTGAACGGCCACCCCGCGACCCCCGAGTCCGACCTGTGGTCCCTCGGCGCCACGCTGTACGCGGCCGTCGAGGGCAGGACACCGTTCGACCGCAACTCCGCCGTGGCCACCATGGCGGCCGTCCTGCACGACGATCCGGCCCCGCCCCGGCGGGCGGGCGCCCTGACGCCCGTGCTCGAAGGCCTGCTGCGCAAGGACCCCGCCCGGCGCATCGGCGCGACCGAGGCCGCCGCCCTGCTCGACGCGGCCGTGTCGGCCGGGCGGGAGCCCGTTCCCCCCGGCCCCCCGCCACCGTACGGCCCCCAGCCGTACAGCGCCCCTACGTACGGTAGCCAGCCATACGGAGCCCAGCAGTACAGCGCCCAGCAGTACAGCGCCCAGCAGTACAGCGCCCAGCAGTACAGCGCCCAGCAGTACAGCGCCCCCACGGCCCCGCCGGGAGGCCACGCTGCCCCGACCGCACCGGGTCCGCCCGCCGCGAGGCGCGGATCCGCAGGCAGGACGACACTGTTCGTCCTGTTACCGCTGCTGCTGGTCGTGGTCCTCGCCGTCGGCGGCTGGTACGGCTACAGCAGGCAGGCGGGCGGGATCGCCGCCGAGGAGCCCACACCGGCGGAGCACGACCCCACGGCCGAGGCCCCACGGCCGAGCCCTTCGGACGCGCCGTCCCCCCGGCGCTCGACGACGACGGCGTCCGGGCTTCCCTCCGGGTGGAAGTTCCACCGCGACCGGCTCGGCTTCTCTATCGCCCTGCCCTCCGGCTGGGTCCCGTTCGGCAGGGAGGCCACCCGGGTGCGCTTCCGCCACCCGAGCGGGCGTGACTACCTGCAGGTGGACCTGACCCCGTGGGACACCACCGATCCGGTGGCGGCGTTACGCCAGGTGGAGGCGGCCTCGACGAAGATGGGATACCTGCGCGGCTACGAGCGCATCGGCATCACGCGGGGGACGTACCTCGACGTACCCGCCGCGGACTGGGAGTTCACCCACACGACCGACGCGGGCAGGGTGCGGGTGCTCGACCGCGCCTTCAGGACCGAGGACGGCCGCTGCATCGCCCTCTATTGGCAGGCCGCCGACTCCCGATGGACTACCGGTTTGTCCTACTTCCGCATTTTCGAGCGGACCTTCCAGCCAGAATAACGATTTGATTAAGACGTCCGGGTCAGCGGCGGTTTCGGCCCGGAAGAGAGCAATGACGTCGCATGCGCTCCGCCACGCGGGGTAGCCCGGCAATCATGGCTGAAGCGCGAACCTCCGAACGTGTCGTGGCAGGACGCTATCGCCTGATCGAGCCACTGGGGCGAGGCGGCATGGGCACCGTGTGGCGGGCCGTCGACCAGGTGCTCGAACGCGAGGTCGCCGTCAAGGAACTGCTGGCGTCGGCCACGCTCACCGGCCCGGAGCGGGAGGTCTTCACCATCAGGACCTTCCGCGAGGCCAGGGCCGCGGGACGGTTGAGCCATCCGAGCGTGGCGGCGGTGTACGACGCCTTCGAGGAGAACGGCTACCCCTGGATCGTCTTCGAGCTGATCCCGTCCAGGACGCTCGGCTCTGTCATCCGCGACGAGGGGCCGCTGCCGCCGCGGCGGGTGGCGGAGATCGGGTCGAGGGTGCTGGCCGCGCTGCGCCTCGCCCATGCCAACGGCGTGCTGCACCGGGACGTCAAGCCCGACAACGTGCTGCTCGCCCACGACGGCCGGGTCGTGCTGACGGACTTCGGCATCGCCGCGATGGAGGACGACTCGCCGGTCACCCGCACGGGCATGCTGATCGGCACCCCGGCGTTCATCGCCCCTGAGCGGGCGGCCGGACGGCAGGCGCAGCGGGCGTCCGACCTGTGGTCGCTCGGGGTGACGCTGTTCCTGGCCGTCGAGGGGCGCTCGCCGTTCCACCGGGGTCACGCGCTGGCGACGCTGGCCGCGGTGATGTACGAGGACCCGGGTCCGCTGCGCAACGCCGGCCCGCTGGCCCCGGTCATCGAGGGCCTGCTGGTCAAGGACCCCGCCCGCAGGATGAGCGCGGACTACGCCGCCCAGCACCTGCACGCCGTGGCCACCGGCCAGGTGACCGACCCGGTCGTGCCGCGTCCCCGGCTGCCGCCCCTGCTCTCCCGGACCCCGGCGCCCACTCCGGTGCCGTTCCCCGGGATCACTCCGGCGCCGACCCCGGTGCCTGCCCACGCGCCGGTGGACGGACGCTCCAGGCCCTGGGCGCTGGCGGCGGGCTCGGCGGCGCTCGTCACGCTGGTCGGCCTCGCCGCGGGCGCCGTCGCCTTCGCCACCGCACGTACGCCGGCCGACCCGCGGGGGACCACCGTGGTGAGCACTCCCACGGTGACGGTGTTCGCGACCAAGACCGCCGAGGCCGTCAAGAACGACAGGCGGACCGAGAGCCGCCAGTCGGAGCGGAAGACGCCCACCCAGCCGGTGACGAACCCCGGGAGGGCCACGTACGGCACCGGGGGCGGGCCCGGCCCCGGCACTCCCATGGGGAAGCCCAAGGCGAAGCCCAGGACGAAGCCGAACGGCAAGCCCGCGGAGAACCCCCAAGGAAAGCCCGAGGGAAAGCCCGAGGGAAAGGCCAAGGAGAAGCCCAAGGGCCCGGGACCGGCGAAAGCCCCGGGAAACGGGGCGGCCGAGTCCGGGAAGAGCAACGGATCCGCCGGCCCGGCCCAGGGCAAGAGTGGAGGCCAGGGAAAAGGCGAGGCCACGAAGGCCGCCACGGACGCGGACGTCGGTGACATCCCAGACGGCTACACCCAGCCGGAGCAGGGCTGGGGCGCCTGACCGGTCCCGTCAGCCCTCGTCTTCGAGGATCTCCAGCGCGCGGGCCAGATCGTCCGGGTAGTCGCTGGTGAAGGTCATCCACTCCCCCGTCGCCGGGTGCTCGAACGACAGCGAGACCGCGTGCAGCCACTGCCGGCTCACGCCGAGCCGGGCGGCGAGGGTGGGGTCCGCGCCGTACATCAGGTCGCCCACGCACGGGTGCCTGAGCGCGGCCATGTGCACCCGGATCTGGTGGGTCCTGCCGGTCTCCAGCTTGATGTCGAGCAGCGACGCCGCGCGGAACGCCTCGACCGTGTCGTAGTGCGTCACCGAGTCCTTGCCACCGGCCACCACCGCGAAGCGCCCGTCGCCCGCCGGGTGCCGGTCGATCGGAGCGTCGACGGTGCCGCGCAGCGGGTCCATGTGCCCCTGGACGAGCGCGTGGTAGCGCTTGTCCACGGTGCGTTCCTTGAACGCCCGCTTGAGGTGCGAGTAGGCCCGCTCGCTCTTGGCGACGACCATCACGCCTGTGGTGTTGGCGTCGAGCCGGTGGACGATGCCCTGGCGCTCGGCCGCGCCGCTCGTGGAGACCCGGTGGCCCGCGCCGAGCAGCCCGCCGATCACGGTGGGGCCGGTCCAGCCGACGGTCGGGTGCGCCGCGACGCCGATCGGCTTGCTCACGACGACGATGTCGTCGTCCTCGTGCAGGATTCCCATGCCGGGGACGGGCTCGGCCACGGGCATCGGCGTCGCCGGGGGCGGCGGGATCGTGACGTCCAGCCAGGCGCCGGCGTGGACGCGGTCGGACTTCGCCGGTACGGCGCCGTCGACCAGCACGTCCCCCGAGGCGATCAGCTCGGCCGCGCGGGTGCGGGAGAAGCCGAACAGCCGGGCGAGGGCGGCGTCGAGACGCTCGCCCTCCAGGCCGTCGGGGACGGGCAGGCTGCGCTGGTCACCCATCGGACTTCCCCCCCGCCGTCCCGCCGGGCTGTTCCGGGGTCTGCTCCGGGGTCTGCTCCGGGGTCTGGTCGCCGGTCTCGCGGGTGCCGTCGATCTGGTAGCCGCGCCAGGCGAGGAACACGGCGAGCACGCCGCCGCACACGATGGCCGAGTCCGCGACGTTGAACACGGGGAACCGGGTGGCGGGGAACACCTGGACGAAGTCGACCACGTGTCCCTGGAACGGCGCGGGCGACCGGAAGACGCGGTCGGTCAGGTTGCCGACCGCGCCGCCGAGCAGCAGGCCGAGCGTGATCGCCCAGGGCAGGCTGCGCAACTGCCGCGCCGTACGCACGATCGCCACGACGACGCCCAGCGCGATGATCGTGAACACGATCGTCATGCCGGTGCCGATGCTGAAGGCGGCACCGGGGTTGCGGATGACGGTCAGCACGAGCGCGCCGGGAATGACGGTGAGCGGCTCCTGGCGTTCCAGGAACTCCACGACGAGGAACTTGCTGACCTGGTCGAGAACGTAGACGACGGCGGCCAGGATCGCGAGGACGGCTATCCTCCGCGCCCGGTCGGGCCGAGCCGGGGTGGCGCCGCTCAGCGGCGCTCCTCCCGCTGCTTGCACGCTACGCACAGCGTCGCTCTCGGGAATGCCCCCAGGCGCTCCTTGCCGATCGGCTTGTGGCACGATTCGCACTCTCCGTAAGTCCCTGCGTCGACACGGGCGATCGCCCGCTCGTACTGCGCGAGCAGGTCGCGCGCATTCAGGGTAAGGGCGATCTCACGCTCACGCTCATACGTCTTGGCCCCGGCATCGGCCGGATCGTCCCCCGCGCCCTGGCTCACGTCACCGGACGCGAGCTGCTCCTCGGCCCTGGCGATGTCGGCTCGCAGCTCCTCGATCTCGTGCCGCAACCGCTCGCGGACCTCGGCGAGCTCCTGGTCGGACCAGACGTCCTCACCGATGGCGGTTCTCGCCGTGCGCGTCGTCATTGCGGGCCTCCCCTTCGCCCAGGAACCCTGTGAGCCCGTGCCCTCGGGGGCCGGGCGCGCATCGGGCCGGTCCGGGCAGAATAAGCCGCCGATAACGGATCGGCAACGGACCCTCCGAGGCTTTTACCCCACCCGTACCCGGATGGCACGTTCGGCCGGTTCCTCCTGATCGCCCCTGGATCCCCCACCGGGCGTCCCCCACGTATTCCCCCGAGGAGCCCTGGTCTCACCAGAATCATCACCCGCGAATCGGGAAGCCCCCGCGGCCGGGGTGCGTTATCTTCGTAGTCTGCAAGGCGTCGATGGGGACGAGTACCTCCGCATCCGCCCGCTCAGCGACCCGGGGACGGTGTGAGCCCGGGGCGGGCCGTGGAGGGAAGATCACCCCGGAGCCGCCGGAGGAAAGGCCGGACCGGCCGAGTAGAACCGGCAGCGGAGACAAACGAGAGGGCGCCCGCCACAGGCCGGGCGTCAAGAAGGGTGGTACCGCGGAGCCGTCCACGGCTTCGTCCCTTCACGCCAGGTCAGCAGTGCTGTCACAGCCACCGCGTGGAGGTTCCGCCCGACGATGTCTTCCCCATACTTCCGCTCACTTCCCGCGCAGGTCGACCTGCCGGCCCTCGAGCACGAGGTCCTCGAGCGCTGGCGGGACGGGAAGGTCTTCGAGCGCTCGCTGGAGCAGAACGCCGGCGGCCCCTCCTGGGTGTTCTACGAGGGCCCGCCCACCGCCAACGGCATGCCCGGCGTGCACCACGTCGAGGCCCGCGTCTTCAAGGACGTCTTCCCCCGCTACAAGTCGATGCGCGGCTACCACGTTCCCCGCAAGGCCGGCTGGGACTGCCACGGCCTGCCCGTCGAGGTCGCCGTCGAGAAGGAACTCGGCCTGTCGGGCAAGCCCGAGATCGAGTCGTACGGCATCGCCGAGTTCAACGCGCGCTGCCGCGAGTCGGTGCTGCGGCACGTGGACGCGTTCGAGGAGATGACCGAGCGGATGGGCTACTGGGTCGACATGTCCCAGGCCTACCGCACCATGGACCCCCAGTACGTCGAGGCCGTCTGGTGGTCGCTCAAGGTCGTCTGGGACAAGGAACTGCTGTTCCGCGACCACCGGATCACGCCGTACTGCCCCCGCTGCGGCACCGGCCTGTCCGACCACGAACTCGGCCAGCCCGGCGGCTACGAGACCGTCTCCAGCCCGTCGGTGTACGTGCGGATGCCCGTCGTCTCCGGCCCGCTGGCCGAGCTGGGCGCCTCGCTGCTGATCTGGACCACCACCCCCTGGACGCTGGTGTCCAACACCGCGGTCGCCGTCCACCCCGACGTGACGTACGTCGCGGCCCGGCGCGGCGAGGAGGTCCTCGTGGTGGCCGAGCCGCTGCTGCGGCGGGCCCTCGGCGAGGACGCCGAGGTGCTGGCCACCTACCAGGGCTCGGAGCTCGAGCACACCGCCTACCGGCGCCCCTTCGACCTCGTGGACATCGAGGACGCCCACTACGTCGTGCTCGGCACGTACGTCACGGTCGAGGACGGCACCGGCCTGGTCCACCAGGCCCCCGCCTTCGGCGCCGACGACATGACCGTCTGCAAGCGCTACGGCCTGCCGGTGGTGAACCCGATCGGCCCTGACGGGCGCTTCCTGCCGGACGTGCCGTTCGTGGGCGGCATGTTCTTCAAGGACGCCGACGAGCCGCTGACCGAAAACCTGCGCGAGCGCGGCCTGCTGTTCCGCGGCGAGCACTTCGAGCACAGCTACCCGCACTGCTGGCGCTGCCACACCCCGCTGCTCTACTACGCGCTCCCGTCCTGGTACATCAGGACCACCGCGATCAAGGACCAGCTCCTCGCGGAGAACGAGCGCACCAACTGGTTCCCCGAGACGATCAAGAACGGCCGGTACGGCGAGTGGCTCCGGGGCAACGTCGACTGGGCGCTGTCGCGGTCCCGCTACTGGGGCACCCCGCTGCCGCTGTGGGTCTGCTCGGAGAACGAGGACCACGTCACCTGCGTCGGCTCGCTGAAGGAGCTGGGCGAGCTGGCGGGCCGCGACCTGACCGCGCTCGACCCGCACCGCCCGTACGTCGACGACGTGACCTTCCCCTGCCCCCATGGTGTCGGAGACGCGTCAGGGGCACTGTGCCGGGCCGAGGCGCGGCGCGTGCCCGACGTGATCGACGTCTGGTACGACTCGGGCGCCATGCCGTTCGCCCAGTGGGGCGCGCCGCTGGTGAACAAGGAGGTCTTCGAGAGCTCCTTCCCCGGCCAGTTCATCTGCGAGGCGATCGACCAGACCCGCGGCTGGTTCTACTCGATGATGACCGTCGGCACGCTGGTGTTCGGCCGGTCGTCGTACGAGAACGTGCTCTGCCTCGGCCTGATCCTCGCCGAGGACGGCCGCAAGATGAGCAAGCACCTGGGCAACGTGCTGCGGCCGATGCCGCTGATGGACCAGCACGGCGCCGACGCCCTGCGCTGGTACATGGCCACCTCCGGCTCCCCCTGGGCGCCGCGCAGGATCGGCCACGCCGCCCTGGAGGAGATCGTCCGGAAGGTCCTGCTGACCTACTGGAACACCGCGTCGTTCTTCACGCTCTACGCCAACGCCGAGTCGTGGTCACCCTCCCGGGTGGCCGACGCCCCGGCGTACGCCGACCGGCCGCTGATCGACCGGTGGGCGCTGGCGGAGCTGCACCGCACGGTGGCCGATGTCACCGCCTCCATGGAGGAGTTCGACACCGCCCGGGCCGGCCGCAGGCTCACCGAGTTCCTGGACGACCTGTCCAACTGGTACGTCCGCCGCTCGCGCCGCCGCTTCTGGTCCGGCGAGGCCTCGGCCTTCGCGACGCTGCACGAGTGCCTGGAGACCGTCACCCGGCTCATGGCACCGCTGGTGCCGTTCCTCACCGACTACCTGTGGGACGTGCTGCGCGACCCGGACGCCCCGGCCTCGGTGCACCTGGCCGCCTGGCCCGAGGTGAACACCGCGCTGCTCGACCCCGAGCTGTCGGAGCGGATGGCGCTGGTGCGCCGCCTGGTCGAGCTGGGCCGTTCGGCCCGCGCCTCCTCGTCGGTCAAGACGCGCCAGCCGCTCGGCCGGGCCCTGGTCGGCGCCCCCGGCTGGGCCGCGCTGCCCGGCGAACTGCGCGAGCTGATCGCCGACGAGCTCAACGTGCAGCGGCTTGAGGACCTGTCCGGGTTCTCCGCCGACCTGGTGACCTTCACGGTCAAGCCCAACTTCCGCAGCCTGGGCAGGAGGTTCGGCTCGCAGACCAAGCTCGCCGCCGCCGCCGTGTCGGCGGCCGACCCCGCGGCGCTGGCCCGGGCCCTGCGCTCGGACGGGACCGCGACGGTCGAGGCCGGGGAACTGGGCACGGTGGAGCTGGGCCAGGACGACGTGATCGTGACCGAGCAGCCGAAGTCGGGCTGGGCCGTGGAGACCGGCGCGGTGGACACCGGCACCGGCGAGACCGTGGCCCTCGACCTGGCGATCACCGACGAACTGCGCCGGGCCGGCCTGGTCCGCGACGTGATCCGGCTCGTCCAGGAGGCCCGCAAGTCCACCGGCCTGTCCATCAGCGACCGCATCGACCTGTGGTGGTCGGCCGGCGGCGAACTGGCCGAGGCCCTGCGGGGTTCCGCGGACGCCGTCGCCGACGAGGTGCTCGCCTCCCGGATCGAGGAGGGCGCCCCGGAGGAGGACCTGCCGGTGCACGAGGACACCGATCTCGGTCTGTCCTTCCGCCTCCGCAAGGCCTGACCAGGCTGACAATGCCCGGGCTCCGGTCACCCGACCGGCGCCCGGGCAATTCTTTTTGTGGCGGTTTTTACCCAATCGCTCCGCCCACCCGCCGAATTGTGGAAATCACCACTCGTTGACAGCGCCCCCGTGAGGGACTGACTATCGGGAAAACGGGCGTGATTTTCCCCAGAAAAGCGGGAGGCGATGTGCCTTACTTGCTTACTCCGGTCAAGAAACACCCACCCCATCGGCGAGCCGGGGTTGCGCGGGGAGCGACGCGGGGAGGGTCGCGACAATGAGCCTGCCCGTACAAGTCCCCGTACGCTGGACGGCGAGGGAGCGCGTACGGGTCGGAGGGATCGTCACCTTCGTCGCCCTGCTCCATGTGGCCGGCTGGTCCCTCTACCTGTACTACGTCGACGGCCCGGCGGGGGCCGGGGGGTTCGCGGGCGCCGGGACACTGGCCTACAGCCTGGGCATCCGGCACGCCTTCGACGCCGACCACATCGCGGCGATCGACGACACGACGCGGCTGATGATGCAGCGCGGCCGCCGCCCGGTCGGGGTGGGCTTCTTCTTCGCCCTCGGCCACTCCACCGTCGTGCTGCTCCTGGCCCTGATCGTGGCCCTCGCCGCCGGCGCGGCCGGGCACGGTGTCGAGAGCTTCCGGCAGGTGGGAGGGCTCGTCTCCCAGCTCGTCGCCATGTCGTTCCTGCTGCTCGTCGCGGTGCTCAACGGCCTCGTCCTCGCCGGCCTGATCGGACTGTGGCGGCGGATGGCCCACGGTCGGATCGACCGGAGAGAACTGGAGCTGCAGCTTCTGAACCGCGGCCTGATGAACCGCCTGCTGGGCGACCGCGTTCGAGGGCTGATCCGCTCGTCGTGGCACATGTACCCGATCGGCCTGCTGTTCGGGCTCGGGCTGGAGACGGCCAGCGAGGTGACGCTGCTGGCGCTGTCGGCGGGCACGGCGTCGCAGGGCCGGCTGCCGATGACGGCCGTGCTCACGCTGCCGCTGCTGTTCGCCGCCGGGATGACCGCCTGCGACACGGCCGACAGCCTGATCATGTCGCGCGCCTACTCATGGGCCTATCGCGACCCGGCGCGACGGCTCCACTACAACGCCGCGACGACCGGCATGACCGTATTCGTGGCGGCGTTCGTCGCGACGGTGTACCTGGCCAAGCTGACCGTCGACGCGACCGGCGTGGGCGGGCCCGTCGCGGCCTACGCGTCGCTCGCCGGCCATTTCGAGATCCTCGGATACGTCATCGTCGGGTTGTTCGTCGCGTCCTGGGGCATCGCCGCACTCGTGTGGCGAGTGTTCAAATTGGGCGAGCGTTTCACCGTCGACTGATTCCTTATCCCCCGTTACGGCAAAATCCCCAGATATTTGAGTCGCGATCAAACCCGGGGGTATGGGGCAGTACGGGGTGAATTAGATGGCAGAGGAAAGAACGGGATCGTACGACAGTTTGCTCCGTGACACTAACAGGCTGCGACCCGATTTCCGCCGAACGCTGGACTCTCCCTACCACATCGGCGATGAGCTTTATGCCGCCCTGCGCCATGTGCTGCACGACGTCGGCGGCCAGCCCGACGTCCAGGTGCCGTACGAGGGCCGGCACGAGGCCGAGCGGCAGTGGGAGATGGACACCTACGTCACGTGCGAGTGCCTCGCCTGGCGCGGCGTGTGGAACGCCGAGATCCGGCGGCGCATGGAGAACGACCTCGGGGCCACCCAGTACTACGGGCTGCCCTACTACGCCCGGTGGGCCACGACCGCCGCCCGGGTGCTCGTGGAGAAGGGGATCATCACGACCGACGAGCTCGGAAGGAAGATCGACGAGATCCGGGCCCGTCGCGGGGAGGTGCTCTCATGAGACGGTTCAAGGTAGGAGATCGCGTCGTCATCCGCGACGAGACGACGCTGTTCCACACGCGCTGCCAGGTCTACATGCGCGGACGGATCGGCACCGTGGTCGAGGACAGGCCCGCCTGGGTCATCCCCGAGGACGAGGCGTGGGGCCGCGACGAGGAGGGCCGGCACGAGCCGTTCTACGTCGTCCGCTTCAATCAGACGGAGCTCTGGCCGGACTACGCCGGCCCCGACGTCGACACCCTGGAATCGGAATTCTCGGAACGCTGGCTGGAACCGGCCGGTGAGGGAGAACGACACCCATGAGCACCAACAGTCATGATCATCCGCACGCCCCGATCCAGGAGCCCGAGGGGACCGACGAGTTCGAGATCCTCGAGCTCGCCGTACGGGAACTGGCGATCGAGAAGGGCATCTTCTCCGCGGAGGACCACCGCCGCTTCTCCGAGTGGGCGGAAAGCCGCACCCCCATGCACGGATCGAAGCTGGTGGCCAAGGCCTGGCTCGATCCGGCGTTCAAAGAACGCCTGCTCACCGACGGGACGGAGGCTTCCAAGGAAGTGGGGGTGAACTGGCTCGATCCGACCGGGACGGGCACACCGAGCGACTACACCTACTTCTACGTCCTGGAGAACACCCCGGAGGTGCACAACGTGATCGTGTGCACGCTGTGCTCCTGCTATCCGAGACCGGTGCTCGGCATGTCACCCGACTGGTATCGGACCCCGAACTACCGGCGGCGGCTGGTGCGCCAGCCGCGCCAGGTGCTCGCGGAGTTCGGGCTGTTCCTCCCCGCCGACGTCGAGATACGCGTCCACGACTCCAACCAGAAGTCCCGGTTCATGGTCATGCCGATGCGCCCGGCGGGCACCGAGGGCTGGACCGAGGAGCAGCTCGCGGCCATCGTCACCCGGGACACGATGATCGGCGTCGCTCTGCCACAGCCGGGCTGGACGGCCGCGGAGGCGCCCCCGCGGTCCGGGCTCGCAGCTCCGGCGGTCTCCGGAGGTGGCGAGTGAACGGTGAGACGCCCTACGCGGTGCTCATGGAGACGCTCGACGCCATCGGGGAGCGCGGCGACACCGACCTGCCGTCACTGGACCGGGTCCGCACGCCGTGGGAACGCCGGATGCAGTCCACCTGCGAGTGCCTGGCCTCGGGAGGCGCGCTGGACACCCTGGAACGCCGGCAGACCGAGGACCGGCTCGGAGAGACCGTCTATCGCCGCTTCCCGGTCCACGCGCGTTCCGCGCTGGCCGTCGCGCACGCGCTGATGGACAAGGGCGTGTTCACGGAGAGCGAGCTCCGGTCCAAGATGGCGGAACTACGCGTCCGCTTCGGGGAGGGCTGACCCGGGACGACGGTCAGTCGTTCCGGCAGACCGAGCAGGGGGTGAGGCCCGCCTCGTCGGCCTCGGCCCGTGTCATGGTCTCGACGCCGGCGTCGTTCGTACCGGCGATCAGTGGGCAGCCGGCGGCGTGGTAGCGCCGGGTGCCGACCATGACCCGCACCTGCGTGTCCCCGTCCTCGGACGGTGTCACGGGCGTGGAGCCGGTGGTGGAGCCGGCCGAGGCCGCCAATCCGGCGCGCCCGGATTCACGGATCTCTGCCGGCTCCACCGGCTCTGCGGCCCCCGCGTGCGAGGGCGTGGGGGCGTCCGCGCCGGGCTCGCCCTGGTCCTGCTGGTCGTGCCGGTCCTTGTGAGCGTCGCCGGGCTCCTCCTCACCGTCCGTGGACGGCGGTGTGTCCTTCGCCGTCTCCGCGGCCTTGGACCGTGCGGGATCCCACGGCCGGGATCCCCGGCCTGGCCTGAACCAGTCGTGCTCCGCGGTGTCGGTGGCCGACTCGTCCGTCTCGTCGCCCGCAGGACCCGGGGACCGGCCGAACCAGTCCACCGGTCCTTGCTTGTCGCTCTCCCCGGACGGCTCGACTGGCTTGTCTCCCTCTCCGGACGGCTCGTCGGCGGACGGCTCGTCGGCGGACTCGGGCAGGCGCGGCCCCGGGACGCCGGGCTGAGGAGGCCGCGCGAAGGGCGACTCCGGATCAGCGGGCGTGGAGCGGGTCGGTTCCTGGCCGGTCGTGCCGGGGGTCCCGGCCGAAGGCGTCGTGGTCGAGGGCGTGGTGGTCGAGGGCGTGATGGTCGAGGGCGTCGGGGACGTGGTGCTCGTCGGAGTGGGCGTGGGGGCGGCTTCCGCGCGCAGGCTCGCCTCCTCCGGCTCCGCCGTACGGGCGGAGGCCTCGGGGAGGCAGGTGGTGCACGGGGTGAAGCCCTCCTCGCGCGCCTCCTCGTGGGTCAGCTCCTCGGTCTCTCGCCCGGCGAGCTGGCGGCAGGTGGCCAGGTGGAAGCGCTTGCGCCCGGGGATCACGAGGACGATCGCGTCGGGGGCGAGGCCGCGCCCCGGGACGGCGGGTGGCCACGCCATCGGTCCCGTCCGCTGGGGTGGAGGGGACGGGAAGGTCTGCGGGGGCAGCGCCCCCTGATGCGCGACCGGCGGTGCCGCCACCATGGGCGTCGCCACCGGATGCGCCGGCGCCCCTGCGAGGGCTCCGCCGTACGCCCCGCCCACGGCACCGACGTGCGCGAGCTGGGGCACGGACGAACCCTGGGGGGTGGGAGCCGTTCCCTCGGCGGCACGCCCGCCGGCCGGGAACAGCTCATGGCGCCTCAGCAGTGCCCCGATCAGCAGGCAGACCGCCGACAGCACGCTGACGACGATCGACCACATCACGAGAGGGGGTGTCCCCAGCACGACGCCCGCGATGAGCAGGACGATTGCGGCGAGGACCAGTGCGGCACTGATGAGGATCACGGGGGGTTCTCCGAGCTACCGGGTCCTTGTGGGACCCGCCACTGCTTACCGGCGGTCGTTGTGGGGGCCGTCGGGACCGGGAAAGGCGCCGGAATGCTGCGAGGGCTCCTGACCGAAGGGGTTGGGGGCGGCGCCCATCTGCTGCGGACCGGGGGCGACGGCGTGGGCCATGGCCGGGGCGGCGCCCACGATCGGGAAGCCTCCGCTGCCCTCACCGGCGACGTTCAGCTCGGCGAGCTGGTTCTCCAGGTAGAGCTTGAGGCGGCTGCGGTACTCACGCTCGAAGCTGCGCAGCTCCTCGACCTTGCGCTCCAGCTCGTCGCGGGTCTGCACCAGGGTGCCCATGGCCTGACGGTGCCGCTCCTGCGCGTCGCGCTCGAGCGTCTCCGCGCGGGCGCGGGCGTCGCCGATGATCTGCTCGGCCTGGCGACGGGCCTTGCCGAGGATGTCGTCGGCCTCACGCCTGGCGCGGGTCACCGTCTCGTCCGCCTCGCGGCGGGCGTCGGCGATCGCCTGGTCCGCCGTCTGCTGTGCGAGCGCGAGCACGCGGGCCGCGGTGTCCATGTTGTCTTCCGCGGGCGGCAGGCCCATGCCGACCGGCACCGGCTCGGGACGGGCCGGCTCCGGAGGCTTGATCGGCTCCGGCTGGGGGGCCATCATCTCGGGCTTCGGCTCGGCCACGGGGGCGGGCGCCATCTGCATGGCGCCGGGCATGCCCATGCCCCCGGGGACCTTGCCCCGGAGGCACTCGGCCAGCTTCGCGCGGAGCTCCTCGTTCTCCTGGATGAGTCGGTCCAACTCGGCCTCGACCTCGTCGAGGAACGCGTCGACCTCCTCCTCGTCGTACCCCGGCCTCAGCCGGGTGGTACTGAACTGCTTGTTCCGCACATCGGCGGGCGTCAACGGCATTTGGGTCTCCTTGGCGCGCTTGGAGTCTGTCCGGTCGGACGGTACCCGATCAACGAAGCGCGTTCACGACTTGGATCAAGACCAAAACCACAATGAACAGCACTGTGAAGCTCAGGTCAAAGGCCACCGTACCCAACCTGAGGGGCGGAATGAAACGGCGGAGGAACCTGAGAGGCGGGTCGGTCACCGTGTAGACGACCTCCGCCAGCACCAGGACGACCCCGGTGGGCCGCCAGGCGCGGGCGAACGCCTGCACCGTATCTATGATCATTCTGCCGATCAGCAGAACCAGGAAGAGGGTCAGGGCGATGACCAAGATCTCGCTAATGATCCCCACGGTCGAGCCCCACCTCCACTCGGTCCAGCCGTCCTCGGGCCGCTCGGGCTCCGTTCAGCCGGTCACTGTTCATGTAGGGAACTCTAGCTCTGGTTGAAGAAGCCGCGTTCCGCGATTCTGGCCTTGTCCTCGGCGGTCACCTCAACGTTGGCGGGGGACAACAGGAACACCTTGTTGGTAACACGTTCGATGCTGCCGTGTAGGCCAAAGACGAGACCTGCCGCGAAATCGACAAGGCGTTTCGCGTCGCTGTCGACCATCTCAGTCAGATTCATGATGACCGGTGTGCCCTCGCGGAAGTGCTCTCCGATCGTCCGCGCCTCGTTGTACGTCCGGGGGTGCAGGGTGGTGATGCGCGCCAGATCCGTCGTGCGGCGCTCAAGCACGGTCGTGGGGGGACGGGGGGCGGGGACGGCCGTCTCGGTGTCCTCGTCGCGCTCCAGAGGCCCGGCGTGCGTGCCCGAGGATCCGGCGAAGCCCCGCCGCGGCGACTCGTAGTCCTCGTCGCCGTACTCCTCGTCGGAGCCGTACTCTGCCGCGTACCTGTCTTCGTAGCGGTCGTCCTCCACGAGACCGAGGTAGACCGCCATCTTGCGCATCGCGCCGGCCATCGCTCGTCGTCCTCCGCGTTACTGGTGCCTTCAAGGTCCCTTCGGAAGGCCAGGGCGGTAGCCGTACCCCCCTTTGAGCTCACCGCTGATCGACCTCTGCCTGAGCGCGGACACCATGGTCCACTTGGGGGACATTACCTGACGAAGGGCTTTCTGCGGCCGAGCAACGCCGTACCGACTCGCAGGTGTGTCGCGCCGTTCATCACAGCCTGAGGGATGTCTCCACTCATTCCGGCCGATATGACGTCCGCGGCGGGATGTTCCTCGCGGATCCGCTCGGCGACGGCCCGCAGCCGGGCGAACGCCGCGCCCGGGTCCTCGCCCAGCGGGGCGACCGCCATCACCCCGCGCAGGCGCAGCCCCTCCGCCTTCGCGAGGAGCCCGGCGAGCGCCGGCGCCTCCTCGGGCGCGACGCCGCCGCGTCCCGCCCCCTCACCCAGTCCGACCTGGATGAGGCAGTCAACCTCGCGCCCCGCGCGCACGGCCTCGCGGCTCAGCGCGTCCACCAGGCGGGCGCGGTCCACCGAGTGGATCATGCGGGCGTAGGAGACGACGGAACGCACCTTGTTGGTCTGCAACTGGCCGATGAAGTGCCAGGTGAGGCCGAGACCGGCGCACTCGGCGGCCTTGGCCGCCGCCTCCTGGTCGCGGTTCTCCCCGACGTTCGACACGCCCAGCTCGGCGAGCAGCCGTACGTCGGAGGCCGGGTAGGTCTTGGTCACCGCGATCAGGGTGATCTCCGACCGCGACCGGCCGGCGGCCGCGCAGGCGTCCTCGACGCGCCGCTCCACCTCGGCCAGGGCCGCGGCCAGTTCCTCGCGCCGGTCACGCACGGACCGCGCCCCCGGCGGTGCGGGCCGGCGACGTCACTTGAGGAAGTCCGGCACGTCGAGCTCCTCCTCCTGCTCCTCGAACACCACCGGGCGCCGGGGACCCGGCTGCGAGGCCCTGGAGGTGATCGGGGTCGGCGGCTCGGGAGCGGGCCGCGGGATCGACAGCGGCCCGGTGGCGCCCTGGTCGCGTACGCCGTCGGCCTGCGCGTCGCGCGGGAACGGCGTGACCGGGTCGGCCTGCTGGGCCTGCGGCGCGGACGCCGTCTGCGGCGCGACCTGCTGGCTCGCGGGCTGGGCCTGCTGCGGGGCGGCGTTCACCGGCGTCGCGTTCACCGGCAGCGGGGTCACCGGCTGCGCCGGGCTCGCGGGCTGGGCGGGAGCGGGCTGCGCCACGGTCGCCGGCCGCACGGGCGGCTGCGCGGTCTCCGCGCGCGGCTCCGGCTTGGCCGGGGCGGGCGCGGGACGCGCGGCGGGCGCGGGCTGCGCGGGCCGGGCGGACTGCTGCGGGCGCGACAGCGGCGCGGCCACCGGCTTGGCCGGGGCGGGCTCGTCGAAGCCGGCCGCGATGACCGTGACCCGCACCTCGTCGCCGAGCGCGTCGTCGATGACCGTGCCGAAGATGATGTTGGCGTCGACCGCGGCGGCGTTGCTGACGAGCTGCGCCGCCTCGTTGATCTCGAAGAGGCCGAGGTCGGAGCCGCCCGCGATGGACAGCAGCACGCCGTGGGCGCCGTCGATGCTCGCCTCCAGCAGCGGGCTGGAGACCGCCATCTCGGCGGCGGCGACCGACCGGTCGTCGCCCCTGGCGTGGCCGATGCCCATGAGGGCGGAGCCCGCCCCCGACATGACCGACTTCACGTCGGCGAAGTCCAGGTTGATCAGACCGGGCGTGGTGATGAGGTCGGTGATGCCCTGCACACCGGACAGCAGCACCTGGTCGGCGGCCTTGAAGGCGTCGAGCACGCTCACCTGGCGGTCGGAGATCGACAGCAGCCGGTCGTTCGGAATGACGATCAGCGTGTCGACCTCCTCGCGGAGGGTCTCTATGCCGGCCTCGGCCTGCATCGCCCGGCGCTTGCCCTCGAAGCTGAAGGGCCGGGTGACGACTCCTATCGTGAGTGCGCCGAGCGAGCGGGCGATGCTGGCCACGACCGGCGCGCCACCGGTGCCGGTGCCGCCTCCCTCGCCCGCGGTCACGAAGACCATGTCGGCGCCCTTGAGGACCTCCTCGATCTCCTCGCGGTGGTCCTCGGCGGCCTTGCGGCCCACCTCCGGGTTGGCGCCCGCGCCGAGGCCCCGGGTGAGCTCGCGCCCCACGTCGAGCTTCACGTCGGCGTCACTCATCAGCAGCGCCTGGGCGTCAGTGTTGATGGCGATGAACTCGACGCCCTTGAGTCCCTCCTCGATCATCCGGTTGACGGCGTTCACTCCGCCGCCGCCGATGCCGACGACCTTGATGACCGCGAGGTAGTTTTGCGGTGCTGCCACGACGAGGGGCCTTTCCGCTCGTTTGCGTTTCATGCGGGCAGGGCCCGCGTGTCTTCTGAACTCTCACCCTCAAGTTGAGATTTAGAGTTATGTCAACCTGAGGATTGATACGGACAGTAGGGTTGCGCGTCCCCCAGGGTCAACTAACCGCGCCGCAAGGCCGTCCGGCGTGTCGCGGGCTGTCCTATTCGCACGATGCCCCGCCCTGCGAAGGACTGCGATCACGCGTTCCCGGTCCGTGAGAAATCTCACCTGACCGTCACCACCTGCGGCGAGCTGACATCGTAGCTGGTTCCCGGCTTGGCGAGCGCGGCGAGCAGGACGCGTCCCTTCTGCGCCGAGCGCCCCGCGTCACCCCAGGTGACCGTCCGGCCGTCCGTGAGCTTCAGCGTTATCGACCGGGGCGAGGGGACGCGCACCTCCCGCAGCCGTTCCAGCACGCTCTCCGGCAGTGCCCGCAGCACGGTGAGCCCGGCCCTGGTCGCGGGGTCGTCCGCGGCCGCCCGCTGGACCCGCAGCACCGGCAGCCGGGGCGGCGCCACCGTCACCTGCTGCAGGACGACCCCGTAGCGGTCGACCACCGCCGTCGTCTCGCCCAGGGGCACGGCGGCGGCGGGCACGCGCTCGACCACGCTGACGCGCAACGTCCCCGGCCAGCCGCGGTCGACGGAGGCGGACTCGACCGTCACCATGGCCCGGAGCCGACGTTCGACGGCGGCCAGGTCCACCGTGGCGAGCGGCGTGCCCGTCCGCACCCCCGCCGCCTGACGCACCTGCTCGGCGGGAATGCGGCTGTTGCCGGTGACCTCGACCTCCCGCACGCCGAGTACGGGCGAGAAGAACACGACCCACGTGGCGACGCCCACCACCCCGCCGGTCAGCAGGGTGGCGAGGGCCGAACGCCGGACCGCCCGCCTCACCTGTCCCCCACGCTCCGGTCCCCCACGCTCCGGCTCACCTCGCGGACAGCTCCGCGACGATCCTCGGGCCCAGCTCCGTCACGTCTCCCGCGCCCATCGTGAGCACGATGTCGCCGGCGCGGGCCAGGCCGGCGACGAGCGCCGGCACGGCCTGCCGGTCGGGCGCGTAGACGACTTGCCCGGCGGGGAGCGAGACCTTCCCCGCGACGAGCGCGCCGGAGACCCCGGGCTCGGGATCCTCGCGGGCGCCGTACACGTCCAGCACGACCACCTCGTCGGCGAGGCCGAGCGCCGCGCCGAACTCGTCGGCGAAGAAGCGCGTGCGCGAGTAGAGGTGCGGCTGGAAGACCGCGATGACCCGGCCGTCGCCTGACACCACGTCGCGGGCGGCGCGCAGGTCGGCGGTCAGCTCGGTCGGGTGGTGGGCGTAGCTGTCGTAGACCGTCACGCCCCCGGCCTCGCCCTTCGACTCGAACCGCCGCTTGGCCCCGCCGAACGCGGCCAGCCCTTCCTTGACATCGTCGAAGCGCAGACCGAGGTGAAGGGCCACGGCGATCACCGCGGTGGCGTTGAGCGCGTTGTGCCTGCCCGGCACGGCGAGACGCACCTCGCCGCGTCCGGGTCCCCCCGGCGCGCCGGGGCCGAGCTCCACGGCGAAGTCGACGCCGAAGCCGCGCGGCACGACGCCGGTCGCGCGCAGGTCGGCTCCCTCGCTCTCGCCGTACGTCACGACGGTCAGGCCGCGCTCGCGCGCGATCGGCACGAGGGCGGCGGCGCCCGGGTCGTCGGCGCAGACCACGAGCAGCGACCCGATCCGCTCGACGAAGCGGGCGAAGCTGTCGTGCACGGCCTGGGGGTCGCCGTAGTTGTCGAGGTGGTCGGCCTCGACGTTGGTGACCACGGCGATGCCGGGCGCGAGCATGAGGAACGAGCCGTCGCTCTCGTCGGCCTCCGCCACGAACACGTCGCCCGCGCCGTCGTCGGCGCCGAGCCCGGTCGTCACGAGCTGCCCGCCGACGCAGTACGACGGGTCCTGCCCGCATTTCTGCAACGCGACCGTGAGCATCGAGGTGGTCGTGGTCTTGCCGTGGGTGCCCGCGACGGCGATGCCGGTGCGGCCGGCCATGACCGACGCCAGCGCGGCGGCGCGGGGGATCACCCGCAGGTCCTGCCGCAGCGCCTCCCCCAGCTCGGGGTTGGAGTCGCGGATCGCGGTGGACACCACGACCGTGTCCACGTCCTTGATGTGGGAGGCGGCGTGGCCGACGTGGATGACCGCGCCCAGCTCGCGCAGCTCGGTCAGCTGCTCAGAGGGCCGCGCGTCGCTGCCCGACACCGGCACGCCCCGCTTGAGCAGGATCCTGGCGATGCCGGACATGCCGGCGCCACCGATGCCGATGAAGTGCACCCGTCCCAGGTCGGCCGCGGGAACGGGATCCACGAGCTTGACGAGACTCATCGGTGAGCGATCTCCAGCACCTTGCGGGCGAGTGTCATGTCGGCGTCCTTGCGGCCCATCCGCGACGCGGCCTCGGACATCGCGACCACGCGCTCGGGGTCGTTCAGGATCGGCAGCAGCGTCTCGACGATCCAGGCGGCCGACAGCTCCGCGTCGTCGACGATCAGGCCGCCCCCGGCCCGCGCGATGGGCTCGGCGTTGAGGCGCTGCTCGCCGTTGCCGTGCGGCAGCGGCACGAACGCCGCGGGCAGCCCCACGGCGGTGAGCTCCGCGCAGGTCATGGCGCCCGCGCGGGACAGCACGAGGTCGGCGGCGGCGTAGGCGAGGTCCATCCGGTCGACGTACGGCAGGATCACGTACTGCGGGTCGCCCGGCGGGGGCTCCACCTCGACCGTGTTCTTGGGCCCGATCACGTGCAGCACCTGGACTCCGGCGGCCCTCAGGTAGGGCGCGGCCTCCAGCGCCGCCTGGTTGATGGAGCGGGCGCCCTGCGAGCCGCCGAACACGAGCAGCGTCACCCGGTCGGACTCCAGCCCGAAGTACGACCGCGCCTTGTCGCCCATCGACAGCCGGTCCATCATGCTGATCTCGCGGCGCAGCGGGATGCCGATGTACTCGGCGTTGGGGAGCGCGGCCTCCGGGTGACCGGTGAAGACGTGCTCGGTGAGACGGGCGCCGAGCCGGTTGGCCAGGCCGGGCCGCGGGTTCGCCTCGTGGATCACGATCGGCACCCCGCGCCTGCGGGCGCCGAGGTAGCCGGGCGTGGCGACGTATCCCCCGAAGCCGACCAGGACGTCCGCGCCGACCTTGTCGAGGATGGCCGCGGCGCTGCCGATGGCCCCGGCGAGACGGCCTGGCACGGTCAGGAGCTTGGGGCTGAGCGAGCGGGGCAGCGGCACGGCGGGCACGAGTTCGAGCTCGTAGCCCCGGGCGGGCACCAGGCGTGTCTCCAGGCCGCGCTCGGTGCCGAGGCAGGTGATGCCGATCCTCGGGTCGATCCGGCGAAGCGCGTCGGCCAGCGCGAGCGCCGGCTCGATATGGCCGGCCGTCCCGCCGCCGGCGAGGACCACCCTCATGTCACTCCCTGTTCTCGCGGATGTTCTCGCGTATGCCGTCGCGGATGTCGCCGCGTGGTTCCCTGCGTGCCGCCCGCTGCCGGACGGGCGCCCGCGAGGCCGCGGGCCGCCGCCTGGCGCGGCCGTTCAGGCCAAGCCAGCTTAGAGCCCGCGCGGCCGGTCCCGGGCCACGGGCGGCGAGGGCCTCGGCCGCCCCGGGCTCCTGCTTGGCGAACGACAGCAGCATGCCGAGCGCCGACAGCGTCGGCAGCAGCGCCGATCCGCCGTACGACACCAGGGGCAGCGGGATGCCGGTGACAGGGAAGACCCCGATGACCGCGCCGATGTTGACGACGGCCTGGCCGCAGACCCAGGCGGTGGCGGCGGTCGCGGACAGGCGGACGAACGGGTCCTTCGTCCGCATGGCGATGCGCAGCCCCGCGTAGCCGAGCAGGCCGAACAGCGCGATCACCACGAGCGTCCCCATCAGCCCGAGCTCCTCG
This sequence comes from Microbispora sp. H11081, assembly GCF_012999535.1. GTDB lineage: Bacteria > Actinomycetota > Actinomycetes > Streptosporangiales > Streptosporangiaceae > Microbispora. The sequence continues at coordinate 742,738 of NZ_JABBWV010000001.1, read as the reverse complement.
CCGATGATGGAGAAGATGAAGTCGCTCTCGGCGTGGGGCACGTAGTTCCACTTCTGCCGGCTTTGTCCCAGCCCGATGCCGAACCAGCCGCCCGACCCGATCGCCATCAGGCCCTGGACAGACTGGAACCCCTCGTCCTGCGCCGTGTCCCACGGGTGCAGGAAGCCGGTCAGGCGGTCGAGCCGGTACGGCTCGGCGATGATCATAGTGGCGGTCGCCAGCACGAGCAGCGCGAGGATCCCGCCGAACAGCCGCACCGGCGCGCCGACCACCCACAGCAGCGCCAGGAAGATCAGCATGAGCACCAGCGTCGTGCCGAGGTCGCGCCCCAGCATGACCAGGACGGCCAGCAGGGCCACGCCCGGCATCAGCGGGATCAGCAGCTGACGCCACTCGATGCGGCCGCCCCGCGCCCGCGTCGCGAGCAGGTCCGCCCCCCACAGCACCAGGGCCAGCTTCGCCGGCTCCGACGGCTGGACGGAGAACGGGCCGATGACGATCCACCGCTGCGCGCCCAGCAACTCCTGGCCGAGGAAGATCACCATCAGCAGGCCGAGGATCGACAGGCCCATCAGCGGATAGCCGGCCAGGCGGAAGAACCGCTGCGGCAGCCGGGCGCAGATCCACATCAGGGGAAGCCCGATCGCCACGGACGTGACCTGCTTGAGGAACCAGTAGAACGGGTCGCCGGTCCGCTGCAGCGCCTCGATGCTCGACGCCGACAGCACCATCATCAGCCCGAGCGCCAGCAGCAGCGCGCTGCAGCCGAGCACCAGATGGTAGGACGTCAGCGGGCGGCCGAGCAGCTCACGCAGCGCGGCGAGCTGGGCGGCGGCCCAGCCGACAGGCTCCGGGCCCCGGCGATCGGCCTCTTTGCGGTCGGCCTCTTTGCGGTCGGCCTCAGCGCGATCGGCCCTCTGGCGATCGGTCTTCCGCGGGGCCGCGGCGCCGGCCGGGCCGGTCGCGGCGGGGCCCGTCACCGGGCCGCCAGCCGCCGCACGGCTCGGGCGAAGGCCTCCCCACGCGCTCCGTACCCGGCGAACATGTCCAGCGAGGCCCCGGCGGGGGCGAGCAGCACGGTGTCGCCCGGAGTGGCGAGCCGGGCGGCTTCGGCGACGACGCGGTCCATGACCCCAGTGTCTTGCTCCGGCACGTCCACGACGGGGACATTCGCGGCGTGTCGCGCCAATGCGCGGTGGATCACATCCCGGTCCGCCCCCAGCAGCACCGCGCCGCGCAGCCTGGGCGCGGCCTGCCGTACGAGGTCGTCGACGTCGGCGCCCTTGAGCTGACCGCCCGCGATCCACACGACCGACTCGTACGCGGCAAGCGACGCGGCGGCCGCGTGCGGGTTGGTCGCCTTGGAATCGTCCACGTAGTCGACCTCGCCGACCCTCGCCACGTGCTCGATCCTGTGCGGGTCGGGCGTGAACTCCCGCAGGCCGCGGCGCACCGCCTCGGGCGGCACGCCGTACGAGCGGGCCAGGGCGGCCGCCGCGAGCGCGTTGGCCACGTTGTGCGGCGCGAACGGCCGCACGTCGGCGAGGCAGGCCAGCTCCTCCGCCGAGGTCACGGGATCGGCCACGAAGGCCCGGTCGACGAGCAGGTCCTCCACGACCCCCAGCTGCCCCGGCCTGGGCACGGCGAGCGTGAAGCCCACCCGAGAGCCGTACGGCTCGGCCAGGCGGGAGGACCACGCGTCGTCGGCGTTGTAGACCACGGTCCCCGCGTGGGCGAAGACGCGGGCCTTGGCCGCGGCGTACTCCTCCATCGAGCCGTGCCAGTCGATGTGGTCGGGCGCCACGTTGAGCACGGCCGCCGCGAGCGGGGCCGGGGTCGAGGACCAGTGGAGCTGGAAGCTCGACAGCTCCACGGCGAGCACGTCGTACGGCCCGTCCACGCCCTCCACGATGGGGACGCCGACGTTGCCCACGGCCAGCGTCTTGTGCCCGGCGGCGGACAGCATGGAGGCGAGCATGCGGACCGCGGTGGTCTTGCCGTTGGTGCCGGTCAGCGCGAGCCACGGGGCCGCGGGCTCCCGCCGCAGCCGCCAGGCCAGCTCGACCTCCCCGATGACCTCGACGCCCGCGTCCGCGGCGGCGGCGAGCAGCGGGGTGGTGGGCCGCCAGCCCGGCGAGGTGACCAGGAGCGAGGTCCCGGCGGGCAGGACGGGCTCGCCGAAGCGCACTTCCACGCCGAGCGCGGCGAGCTCGGCGGCCGTCGCGCGCTGCCGCTCGCCGTCCGCGGCCTCCAGCACGGTCACCCGCTCGCCGCGGGCGGCCAGCGCGCGCGCCGCGGCGGCGCCCGACACGCCGAGGCCGGCGACGACGACGTTCACTGTTTCGGCATCCATTCGAGGTAGAACAGTCCGAGACCGGCGGCGACGCACAGGGCGGCGATCAGCCAGAACCGCACCACGATCGTCGTCTCGGCCCAGCCGGACAGCTCGAAGTGGTGCTGGAGCGGCGCCATCCTGAAGACCCGTTTGCGGGTCAGCTTGAAGGACCCCACCTGGATGATCACTGACATCGTGATGATCGCGAACAGGCCGCCCAGGATGACGAGCAGGAGCTGGGTCCTGGTCGTGAAGGCCAGGCCGGCGATGACGCCGCCGAGCGCCAGCGAGCCCGTGTCACCCATGAAGATCTTGGCGGGCGGGGCGTTCCACCACAGGAAGCCCAGACAGGCCCCTAGGACCGCCGCCGCGACCACCGCCAGGTCGAGCGGATCTCGCACCCAGTAGCAGTTGGGGCCGAAGCCGACCGTCGTGCAGCTGTTGCGCAGCTGCCAGTTCCCGATCAGCACGTACGCCGCGAGCACCAGGCAGGTGGCGCCGGAGGCGAGGCCGTCGAGGCCGTCGGTCAGGTTCACCGCGTTCGAGAAGCCCACGATGAAGAACACGACCCAGATCATGAACCCGATCAGCCCGATCGACGGCCCGATGTCCCGCAGGAACGACACCCGCGTCTCCGCGGGGGTCACGGCGTAGGCGTTGGGGAACCGCAGGACGAGCACCGCGAAGATCGCGCCGATGACGAGCTGCCCGGCCGCCTTGGCGCCGCTGCGCAGGCCCAGGCTCCGCTGCTTGTAGATCTTGATGAAGTCGTCGAGGAAGCCGACCGCGCCGAGGCCCGTCATCAGGAAGAGCACCAGCAGTCCCGAGGCCGTCGGGGGGTCGGCGACATCCGAGAAGACGGTCACCCCGTGGGCGACGAAGTAGCCGATCAGCGACGCGATGACGATCACCGTGCCGCCCATCGTGGGAGTGCCCTTCTTGTCGTAGTGACCCGACGGCCCCTCCTCCCGGATGTTCTGGCCGTAGCCCCTGCGGGCGAACAGCCGGATGGCCAGCGGCGTGCCGACCATGGACAGAATCAGCGAGATCGCCCCCGCGATGAGGATGTTCCTCACCGGGCGTCACCTCCGAGGATCGCCTCGGCGACCCGCTCGAGCCCGGCCGCACGCGGCCCCTTCACCAGCACCACGTCGCCCGGCGCCAGCCGGTCGGACAGCACCCCGGCCGCCGTCGCGACGTCGGGCGCGTAGATCGCGCCGGGAGCGCCCGCGAGCACGGGCTCGGCGTCCTCCCCCACGACGACCAGCGCCTCCAGCCCGACGCCGGCGGCGAGCCGCCCGAACTCCTCGTTCAGCGCCGCTCCCTCCTCGCCCAGCTCGCGCATCGCGGCGATGACCGCGAACCGCCGCCGCCCCTCGCCGATGACCGCGAGGCTGGCGATGGCGGCCCGCACGGAGTCGGGGCTGGCGTTGTACGCGTCGTTGATCACGGTCACGCCGCCGGGCCGCTCGGTGACCTCCATGCGCCACCGGCTGCGCGGCTCGGCCGCGGACAGCTCCTCGGCGATGTCCGCCGTCGGCAGGCCCAGTTCGTGGGCCGCCGCCGCCGCGGCGAGCGCGTTGGACACGAGGTGCGCGCCGTGCAGGCGCAGCCGCACCGGCGCCGCGCCGGACGGCGTGCGCAGGGTGAACGAGGCGCGGCCCGTCGCGTCCAGCGTCTCGTCCTCCGCCCGCACCTGCGCCTCCGGCGAGCGCCCGAAGTAGGTCACCCGCGCGCGCGTACGACCGGCCATCGCGCGCACCAGCGGGTCGTCGGCGTTGAGCACGGCGACCCCGTCGGCGGGCAGCGCCTCGACCAGCTCGCCCTTGGCGCGGGCGATCGCCTCCTTGCCGCCGAACACGCCGAGGTGCGCGGCGCCGACGTTGAGCACCACGCCCACGCGGGGCGGGGCGATCTTCGCGAGGTAGGCGATGTGGCCGACGTTGCGGGCGCTCAGCTCCAGGACCAGGAACCGGGTGGCCTCGTCGGCCTTCAGCACGGTCAGCGGGTGGCCGATCTCGTTGTTGAACGAGCCGACGGGGGCGATGGTGGGGCCGAGCCGGGCGGTGAGACCGGCCATCAGGTCCTTGGTCGTGGTCTTGCCGGCGGACCCGGTCACGCCGACCACGGTCGCGGCGGGCAACTCCGCCACCACGGCGGCGGCCAGCGAGGCCAGGGCCGCGAGCGGATCGTCGACGATCACGGCAGGCGCCTCGACGGGCCGGGTGGCGAGGACGGCGACGGCGCCGGCGTCGTGGGCCTGCCGGGCGAAGTCGTGCCCGTCGGCCCGCTCTCCCTTGATCGCCACGAACAGCGAGCCCGGTCCTGCCGCCCGTGAGTCGATCACGACGGGTCCCCGGACGACGGCCGAGGGGTCGGCGAGCGCGTTCAGCGCCCCGGACGTGATCTCGGCGACCCGGGCCAGCGGCAACGGGATCATGGTCTCTTTCCTGCTCTCTTTCGCGTCGCTAACTCGGCCGCCATGGCACGGCCCCGCATCGGCTCACGCACCGGCGGCCCCCCTCCGTTCCGCGACGGCCGCGGCGGCCACCTCGCGGTCGTCGAAGGGGACGACCCGGCCCCCGACATACTGCCCCTGCTCGTGTCCCTTGCCGGCCACAACTACCACATCTCCCGGCGCCGCACCGGCGATCGCCAGGCGGATGGCCGCCGCCCGGTCCGGCTCGACCACGACGTGGCCCCGCTCTTCGATGGGTACCCGCAACGCGCCCTCCAGCATCGCGGCGAGGATCGCGAGCGGATCCTCCGTACGCGGGTTGTCGCTGGTGAACACGGCCACGTCGGCGAGGCGGACGGCGGCCTCGCCCATCATCGGGCGCTTGCCGCGGTCGCGGTCGCCGCCACAGCCCAGCACGATCACCAGTCGGCCTCCCGGCCCGTCGCCGAGCACCGCGCGCAGCGAGCGCAGGACCGACTCCACCGCGCCCGGCTTGTGCGCGTAGTCGACGATCACCTGCACGTCCTCCGCGCCGGGCACCCGCTCCATCCGGCCGGGCACGCCGGAGAAGTCGCGGACGCCGGTCACCGCCGCCTGCAGCGGGACCCCCGCCTCGACCAGGGCCACCAGCGCGCCGAGGGTGTTGGCCACGTTGAACGGGCCGGGCAGGGCCACCGACACCTCGGCCTCGACCCCGCCGGGGCCGACCAGGCGGAAGCCGCTGCCCCCCGGGCCGAGACGCACGTCCTCGGCGCGCCAGTCGGCCTCCGCCGCCCCGGTGGCGGAGAACGTGGTGATCGGGATCTTGGCCGTCGCGGCCAGCTCGCGCCCGTGGGCGTCGTCGACGTTCACGACGCCCGCCCGGCTGAACTCCGGGGTGAACAGGCGGGCCTTGGCCGCGAAGTAGTCGTCCAGGTCGCGGTGGAAGTCCAGGTGGTCCTGCGACAGGTTGGTGAAGATCGACACGTCGTAGAGGAGGCCGTCGACCCGGCCGAGGGCCAGCGCGTGGCTGGAGACCTCCATGGCCGCGGCGCTCACCCCCCGCTCGCGCATCAGCGCGAACAGCCCCTGCAGGTCGGTCGCCTCCGGGGTGGTGAGCTCGGGGGTGCACCGCAGGTCTCCGGCGCGGATCTCCACACCGCCGACCAGGCCGGTGCGGTGGCCCGCCGCCCGCAGTCCCGCCTCCAGCAGGAACGAGGTGGTGGACTTGCCGCTGGTGCCGGTGACGCCGATGAGCATGATGCCGGCCGCCGGCCTGCCGTACACCCAGGCGGCGACCTCTCCGAGCACCGCCCTCGGGTCGGGCACGACCAGCACCGGCAGCCCGGTGGCGGCGGCGCGGTCGCGGCCGTCGGGATCGGTCAGGATCGCCGTCGCGCCCGCCGCCAGCGCGTCGGCGGCGAACTCCGCGCCGTGCCTGAGGTTGCCCGGCACGGCCACGTAGAGGTCGCCGCGCCGCACCCGGCGCGAGTCGAGGGTGATTCCGGTGACCGTGCCGCGCACCGCCCGCGCGCCAGGCGACGGGACGGCCGACGACGTGCCGAGCAGAGACGCCAGCGCGGACAGCGGGCGGGCCTGGACGGCCTCTGGACGCATGGACGACGGGGAACGCACGGCGAGAGCGTACCCCGCTCCGTCGCTCGTCCCGGCCACTCCGGCTCCCGTCACTTCGCGGTCACTCCGCAGGGCGAAGGACCATCTCCGGCGCCTTCGTGCCGGTCGGAGGGATCTTCCTGCTCTTCAACGCGAAAGTCATGACGTCCTTGAACACCGGGGCGGCGATGGCGCCGCCGTAGTGGCCCTTCTTCGGATCCTGGATGACCGCCAGGGCCATCAGCCGGGGCTGGTCCGCCGGGGTGAAGCCGACGAACGTGGCGGTGTACCCGCAGTATCCCGCGCACTTCTCGTCGTACCGCATGGCGGTGCCCGTCTTGCCCGCGACCCGGTAACCCTCGATGGAGGCCTCCTTCCCCGTGCCCTCGTGGCCCACCGCGGCCTCCAGCATCAGCGCGATCCGCCGGGCGGTCGCCTCGCTGATCACACGCGTGCTCTTGGCGGCGGGGCTCGGGACGAAGGCCCCGTGCGCGTCGGTGGTGCCCGCCACGATCGAGGGGGTCACCCGCACCCCGCCGTTGGCGATCGTCTGGTAGACGCCGGCCATCTGCAGCGCGGTGACCGAGACGCCCTGACCGTAGGCGATGGTACAGCGCTGGCTGCCCGACCACGTCTGCCACTGCGGCAGCAGGCCCGCCTGCTCACCCGGGACCCCCGCCCCGGTGCGCGCCCCGAATCCGAACGCCCGGAACATGTCGTACAGCCGCTGGCTGGAGATCTTGTCCGCTACCATGATCGTGCCGACGTTGCTCGACTCGGCGAGGATTCCGGTGAACGTCATCACTTCGGGCTCGTGCGAGTGGGAGTCCCTGAGCTGCCGGTCGGCGCACTGGATGTGGTCGGGCACGCGGAAGGCGGTCTCCGGGGTGACCACGCCGGCCTCCATCGCCGCCGCCGCGGTGATGACCTTGTTCGTGCTGCCCGGCTCGAAGATCTCCGACGCCGACCGGTTGGCGCGGTCCTCCGCCGGGGCGGACTGCCAGTCGTTGAGGTTCGCCTGGGGCGCGTTCGCCATGGCCAGGATCTGGCCGGTCCGCACGTCCATGACGATCACGCTGCCGCTGCGCGCCCCCGTCGCACGCACCTGCCGGGCCAGCGACTCCTCCGCGGCCCACTGGATGTCCCTGTCGATGGTCAGGCGCACGTCACGCCCGGGCACCGGCGCCTCGCGCTGGCTGCGCGTCATGGGGATGCGCTGCCGGTTCGCGCCGAGCTCGATGCTCTGCTTGCCGTCCTTGCCCGCCAGGATGTCGTCGTACGCGCTCTCCAGGCCCTCCAGGCCCTTGCCGTCGACGCCGACGAAGCCGAGCAGTCCCGCCGCGAGCGAGTTGCCGGGGTAGAGACGGCGGTAGGTCTCCTTCACGCCGACGCCCCTGAGCTCGAAGCCCATGATCCGCTTGGCGCGCGGCGGCTCGACGTCGCGGGCCAGCGGGATGTACCTCTGCTCGGTCCTGGCCAGCGCGGCGGCGATCTGCTCCTTGGGCTTGTTCAGCTCCCGCGCCAGCGTGGTGGCGACCAGGTCGCGCTTGGCCGGGTCGACGTCCTTGGGGTCGACGTAGACCTCCCTGGCCTCGACCGTCACGGCGAGGTCGTGACCCCGTGCGTCGGTGATCGAGCCGCGGCGCGCCGGCAGCGTCTCCGGCTGCACGCGCTGCTGGGCGGCCTTCGCCTGGAGCACCTTCGAGTCGAAGCCCTGCAGCTGGACCAGGCGCCCCGCGAACAGCGACAGCACGATCGCCATCACCACCAGCGCCGCCCTCAGCCGGCGGGCGGGGTTGCCCAGCCGGAGCATGGCGGGCGGCCGCGGCGGAGCCGGGGGTCCCGGTGGCCTGGGCGGGCCCGACGGCCTGGACGGCCCCGGCGGTCTGGGGGGTCCCGACGCGCGCTGTTGCCCCGAGGCGCGCTGTGGTCCCGAGGTGCGCTGTGGTCCCGGCGCGGGCTGCGGGCCCGGGCGCCGGGGACCGGACGGGGCGCCGCCGGGGCGTGGGCGGCCCACGCCCGCCCTCCCGGGGGCGCCGGCCTTCCCCGAAGCGCCGTTCACGGAGGCTCCGGACTTCCCGGGAACACCGGGCCCTCCAGAAGCACTAGGCCGTCCAGAAGCACTAGGCCGTCCAGAAGCACCGGGCCGTCCTGAAGCGCCGGGCCTTGCAGGAGTGACGGGCGCGCCCGCCCGCGGCTGCCCCGCGCCGTTCGCCGGTCTTCCCGGCGAGCCCGTGGGCCGCTTGTCGTCGCCTGGCGCGGCGGCGTCACGCGGACGTCCGTCACCCGCGCCGGGGTGCTGCGCGCCGGCGCGGCGCGGGCCGCCGCCTGGGCCGCCCTGCCCGGTGCCACCCTGCCCGGTGCTGCTCTGCCCGGTGCTGTTCTGTCCGGTGCCGCGCTGTCCGGGGCCGCCCTTTCTCGCGCCGCCTTCCGGGGCGCCGCCGCCGCGGCCGCGGCGCGCCGGGCCGCCCGGCGTCTCGTCGAGCCCGGGATCGGACGACCGGCCGGGACGGCCCGGTCTCGGCGGACCGTCCTTGCGGGGCGGCCGTCCCGGGGAGCCGGGGCTCCTCCTGTCACCGCCCGGGCCCTGGCCGCCGCCTCGCCCGCTGGGACCCCCGCGGCCGGGACCCGGGTTCCGGCCGCTGTCTGTCACCGGTCCGTGCCCTCCTTCTGGGCCTGCTCCCGCGCCGCCGCGGCGCCCGCGTCGATGAACTTCGGCGCGGTGGTGTCCTCCTCGAGGCCCTGCGCCCTGGCCTGCTCGTCCACCACGTCCGGCTGCGTCCACCGGCGGAGCTGGTTCTCCTGCTCCGCGGCCTGCTCGTGCAGCTCGTCGATGCTCGACTGCAGGTCGCCCAGCCTGAACGAGTCCTGCGAGAGGACCACGTTCAGCAGCAGGAGGGTCACCAGGCCGCCGCACATGAGGCCCACGACGAGCAGCACGAACGGCGCACGCGGGGGCCTCTGGAACGCCCGCCGCGCCATTGTGGCACGCGCGGACGCCGCGGGCCGGGTTTCCGCGCCCGCGCGCCGGACGCGCCGTGGCGCGGGTGCGACCTCGGTGCGGCCGTCACCAGGCGGCGCGGGACGGGTGGCCGTGCGGGATACGGCCTCGCGGGACACGGCCTCGCGGGACCCTGCGGTGCCGGGGGTGGCGCGGCCGGCCGTACGCGTCCGGGAGCCGTCACGCTTCGGGGCCGTGACGGATCCGGCGGGCGCGCCGCCCTGCCCCGCGGCCTGGGCGCCCTTGCGCCGGCGATCGTCGCCGGTGGCGGGCGCGCCGGGACGGACGCGGCGCTCCTCGGGGGTGGCGGCGGCCCTGCCCGGCACACGGGGCGGAACACGGGGCGGCACGGCCGCGCGGCCGGTCGCCCTCCTGCTCTCCTGCTCTGTCCTCATCCCTCGCGGATCCTCTCTGCCGCCCGCAAGCGGGCCGAGGCCGCCCGCGGGTTGCGGGTCACCTCGTCGTCGTCCGGGAGCTCCGCTCCCCTCGTCAGAAGGCGGAACCTGGGCTGGTGAGCCTCCAGGTAGACCGGCAGCCCGGGTGGACTGGTGTCCCTGGTTCGCGCCGCGAGGACCCGCTTGGTGAGCCGGTCCTCCAGGGAGTGGTAGGCGAGCACGACCACGCGCCCGCCCAGCGCCAGCGCGTCGAGCGCGGCGGGGAGCGCGTGCTCGAGCGCCGAGAGCTCTCCGTTCACCTCGATGCGCAACGCCTGGAACGTTCTCTTGGCCGGGTTGCCTCCGGTCCGCCTCGTCGCGGCGGGGATGGCCGCGCGGACCAGTTCGGCGAGCCGTTTCGTGCTGGTGATGGGGTCTTTGGCGCGCTCCCTGACGATGAAGCTCGCGACGCGGGCCGCGAAACGCTCCTCGCCGTAGTCGCGCAGGACGCGGGTGATGTCCGCGGCGGAGTAGGTGTTCACCACGCGCTCCGCGGTGAGCTCCTGCTCGCGGTCCATCCGCATGTCGAGGGGGGCGTCGTAGGAGTAGGCGAAACCGCGCTCGGCCTCGTCGAGCTGAGGGGAGGACACGCCGAGGTCGAAGAGCGCGGCGTCCACTCGGGGGCGTCCCGCGGCACGGAGCACGTCGGGAAGTTCGTCGGAGACGGCGCGCACCAGAGTGATCCGGTCCGCGTACGGCGCGAGCCGGGCGGTGGAACGCTCGATGGCGGTGGGGTCGCGGTCGATGCCGACGAGGTGGAGGCGGGGATGGGCGGCCAGCAGCGCCTCGGCGTGCCCGCCGAGCCCGAGATTGGCGTCCACGGCCACCGGCTCCGGTCCGGTCAGCGCCGGAGCGAGCAACTCCAGGACGCGATCGAGCATGACCGGAATGTGACCACCCGGCTGACCGGGCTCGTACGACAACGCTTCCAACCCCCATTACGCCGCAGTTCTCGCGGATTCGCGGCTGTGCCGCCGGTGACTACCCAACGGGCCCCCACACATGCCGGTTCCCTGGGAACCGACCCGTCCGGCCAGGTCCCCATCCGCGTCGCCGTCCGTGGCGTCTGACACCGGGGAAGGTGCATCAGCTGCCAGATGGGAGCGGGTGGAGACCTCGCCGAACGTCACCGACGGGTCGATCGATCGAAAAGTAAGGACCGGTCTACAGGATTCCCGGCAACACCTCCTCCGACAGATCGGAGAAGGCCTGCTCCTGAGTCTCCAGATAGGTGTCCCACGCCTGGGCGTCCCAGATCTCCAGTCGCGTGTTGGCGCCGATCACCACGCAGTCACGTTCCAGCCCGGCGTAACGCCGCAGCGTCTGGGGAATCGTGATGCGTCCTTGCTTGTCCGGCACCTCGTCGGACGCGCTCGCGAAGAAGACGCGGCTGTAGTCGCGTACCGCCTTCGCCGTCACCGGAGCGGTACGCAGGGCCTCGGTGATGCGCTGGAACTCCTCTACGGGGAAGACGTAGAGGCAGCGCTCCTGGCCTTTGGTGATCACCAGACCCTCCGCCAGCTCCTCGCGATACTTCGCCGGCAGGAACAGCCGTCCTTTGTCGTCTAGGCGTGGGTGGTGGGTGCCGAGGAACACCGGACCCACCTCCTGCGCCTTGTGGAGCGCTCAGCGCTTTAGCCCCTGCCCTCCACTGCGCACCACCATACTCCACTTCTCCCCACCGTCAACTGATTCTGAGCGTGTCCGCATTCAAAATCGGCGGCGTTTCCGCAGGTGAAATGGGGTGGTCCGGAGTGGGGCGCGGCGGGGCCCCCCGCCCCCCGCGCGGGCGTGTCGGCGTCGCGGAAACCCCGGCGCGCACGGCGTTCCCGTGGCGGGAGGAAGGGCCGGTGGAGTGAAGTGGAGCGCGGCGGGGACGGACCGCGATCTCCGGGTCACAGCGCGCGGCGGGATGTCACGGTATTCGGACGAGCACGGAACGCGACCAGGAAGAGTGGCCACAACACTATGAGCAGTTCACCCGGATTTCCGGACAAAGTCGCCCTAGAACCACAGGGGACATAGGGTCGGTACACAGAATGGAAAAGGAACGTTTAACGCCCCATTCTCGGGGACGCACCCTCATGGAGGCCTGGTGGCAGTAACTCCCGACGTCACCGATGCGGCAGCCCTGCTCGATGATCTGGTCGACACCGCTCACCGGATCCGCAACACGATCGACTCAGTGATCGAGGGCAAGAGCGACGTCGTCCGCCTTACTCTCACCGTGCTCCTGGCGGAGGGCCACCTGCTGATCGAGGACGTGCCAGGCGTGGGCAAGACGATGCTCGCCAAGGCGCTGGCCCGTTCGATCGACTGTCCCGTCAAGCGCGTCCAGTTCACGCCCGACCTGCTGCCGAGCGACATCACCGGTGTCAGCGCGTACAACCAGCAGACCCGGGAGTTCGAGTTCAAGCCGGGACCGGTCTTCGCCAACATCGTCGTGGGCGACGAGATCAACCGCGCATCCCCCAAGACGCAGTCCGCCCTCCTCGAGTGCATGGAGGAGCACCAGGTCACCGTCGACGGCGCGACGTACGCGCTGGAGTCGCCCTTCATGGTCATCGCGACGCAGAACCCGATCGAGATGGAGGGCACCTATCCCCTCCCCGAGGCGCAGCGCGACCGCTTCACCGCCAAGATCGCCATGGGGTACCCGGAGCCGGCCGCCGAGCTGGAGATGCTCGACGTGCACGGCGCCGCCCAGCCGCTGGACAAGATGGAGCCGGTCGCGACGACGGCCGAGGTGTCCGCGCTGATCAGGGCCGTCCGCTCGGTCTACGTCTCCCAGCCGGTCAAGCGCTACGCGGTCGACCTGGTGACGGCGACCAGGCACTCCCCCGAGCTGCGGCTGGGCGCCTCCCCCCGGGCGACCCTCCACCTGGTGCGCGGCGCGCGGGCCCACGCCGCGCTGGCCGGCCGCGACTACGTGATCCCCGACGACCTGCAGGACCTGGCCGTTCCCGTGCTGGCGCACCGCCTGCTGCCCAGCCTGGAGGCGCAGGGCCAGCGCCTGCGCACGGAGGAGATCGTCAGCGAGCTGGTGCGGCGCGTTCCCGTGCCCGACGCCAAGTAGCGGACGCGAGCGAATGACGGAGGGCCCATGATCGGGCTGAAGGCTCTGACCCCGCGGGGGCGGTCGTTCCTCGCGTCCGGCGTGGCGGCTCTGCTGTGCGCGCTCGTGCTCGGGGAGCAGGACCTGCTCCGCGTGGCCGTGCTGATCATCGCGATGCCGCTGCTCGCGTCGCTGGTCGTGACCCGCACGCGATACCGGCTGTCGTGCACCCGGCGGCTCAGCCCCGCACGGGTGCAGACCGGCGAGGAGAGCACGGTCACGCTGCGCCTGGAGAACGTCACCCGGCTGCCCACCGGGCTGCTGCTGGTGGAGGACACGCTGCGGTACACGCTGGGCACGCGGCCCAGGTTCGTCCTCGACCGGATGGAGCCGCGCGGCGTCCGGGAGATCGACTACAAGGTGGGCTCCGACCTGCGCGGGCGGTTCCCGATCGGGCCGCTGTCCCTGCGGATCGCCGACCCGTTCGGGCTGGTGGAGCTGACCCGCTCGTTCACCGCCACCGACACGCTCGTGGTCACCCCCGAGGTGGTGCCGCTCCCGCCGGTGCGCCTGACGGGCGAGTACAGCGGCGGCGGCGAGAGCCGTACGCGGTCGGTCGCGGCGGCGGGCGACGACGACGTGGCGCCCCGGGAGTACCGCCAGGGCGACGACCTGCGCCGGGTGCACTGGCGCTCGACCGCGCGGCGCGGCGAGCTGATGGTCAGGCGCGAGGAGCAGGAGTGGCAGAGCCGGGGCGCGCTGCTGCTGGACACCCGCAGGCACGCGCACCGGGGCGACGGACCGCGCTCGTCGTTCGAGGTGGCGGTCTCGGCCGCCGCGTCCATCGGCGTGCACCTGTCGGCGGAGGGCCTCGCCCTGCGCCTGGTCACCGACCAGGGCGCGCGGCACGTGGTCGACAGCGGCCAGTCGTGGTCACTGCTCGACACGCTCGCCGTGATCCGGCAGAGCACGGCGCGGTCGCTGGAGCACGGCATCGGCGCCCTGCGCCAGGGCGGCGGGGACGGGCTGATCATCGCCGTCCTCGGCGCGCTCGACCCGGAGGAGGCCAGGACCCTCGCCCGGCTCAGGCACCCCGGCGTGACCGCCGTCGCGGTCCTGCTCGACCTCGCGTCCTGGGACCAGGCCTCGGGGAACGCCTCCTGGGACGGCGTCGCCGCGGAGAACGCGCGGACCGCGCGGTCGGTGCTGGCGGGTGGCGGGTGGCGGGTGCTCGACCTGCCCGCCGGCGCGTCGCTCGCCGGCGTGTGGCCGGAGGCCGGCAGCAAGCGGAGCGCGGCCTGACCCGGCCGGTCCGGCGGGACGGAAGGTGAAAATCATGAAACTGCCGGTTGCGGCGGGGCTGGCCACGGCGGCCGTCACGATCACGCTTTATCCCCTCTTCGAGGGCGGGTCGTGGTTCTGGTCGTGCCTGGGGGCGGTCCTCGTCACCACCCTGACCGGGGTGGTGGCCTCCCGCCTGGCCGCCCGTCCGTGGGTGGCGCCCGCGGTGATGCCCTTCACGGTCCTGTTCTACCTGACGGCCGTCTTCACGCCGGACGAGTCGTGGCTCCGGGTCATCCCGACCAAGGACTCGGTCGTACGACTCGGCGAACTGCTCGGCACCGGGTTCGAGGACATCCAGCGGTACGCCGCCCCGGTGCCGCCACACCCCGGCATCACGCTGCTCACCGCGGCGGGCGTGGCGCTGATCGCCCTGATCGTGGACGTCTTCGCGGTACGGCTGCGCCGCGCGGCGCTGGCCGGGCTGCCGCTGCTCGCCCTGTTCACCGTGCCCGCCGCGGTGATGGCCGACCCGATCGGGTGGCCCGCGTTCGTCATCGCCGCGTTCGGCTACATCGGCCTGCTCGTCACCGACGGGCGGGAGCGCCTGAGCCACTGGGGCCGGGCCGTGGTGGTGCGCCGTTCCGCCGGCGCGGCGCGCGGCGCCGCCCCCGACACAGAACGCCTCGCCCTGTCGGGCAAGCGCATCGGCGTCACCGCGATCGCGCTGGCGATCCTGGTGCCCGCGACGCTGCCGGCGCTGACCCCCGACCCGCTGTTCGGCTTCGGCGTGGGCAACGGCCTCGGCGGTGGCGGCGGCAACATCGGCATCCCCGACGCCGTCGCCAAGCTCGGCGGCCAGCTCAGGCAGCAGAGCAACGGCACCGTGCTCACCTACACCAGCAGCGACGACGAGCCGCGTTACCTGAGGATCTACTCCCTCGACATCTTCGACGGGACGAAGTGGACGCTGGCCCCGCTGCGCGGGCGCCCGGAGGACCGCGTGTCGGAGGGGCCGCTGCCGCCCACCCCAGGGCTGCGTCCCGGGGTGTCGGTGCGGCGGGCCGAGATGCGGGTCGCGATGAGCGAGGACATCGACAAGCTCAACTTCCTGCCGCTGCCGTACCCGGCCCGGCAGGTCGACGTGGACGGCGACTGGCGCGCCGACCGGTCCTCGCTGATGGTCTTCTCCACCGAGAACGAGGCGGCCGGGCTGGAGTATCGGGTGATCAGCGAGGAGCCCGAGCCCACCACGACCGAGCTGCGCACGGCGGTGACGCTCCCCGACAGCGAGCGCTACCTGCAACTGCCCGAAGGGCTCGACCCCCGGGTGGAGGGGCTCGCGCGCCGGGTCTCCGCCGACGCGGCCACGCCGTACGAGGCTGCGATCGAGCTCCAGGAGTGGTTCACCGGGGACGGCCGGTTCACCTACGACCTGCGCGCGTCCGGTTCCGGCGCGCAGGCGCTGTCCCGGTTCCTGCTGCGCGACCGCAGGGGCTACTGCGAGCAGTTCGCCGGGGCGATGGCCGTGATGGCGCGTCTGCTCGGCATCCCCGCGCGCGTGTCGATCGGTTACACCGGCGGCACCAAGATCGGTGACGTGTGGACGGTCCGCACCCACGACGCGCACGCCTGGCCCGAGCTGTTCTTCGACGGCATCGGCTGGCTGCGGTTCGAGCCCACCCCCGCGGGGGCGGGCGGCCAGGGCACGGCCCGGGTGCCGTCGTACTCGCTGCCCATCACGCCCACGGCCGAGCCCACCTCCGGCCCGTCCGAGGGACCGACGTCGGAGGAGGACGACAGCGGCCAGAGCGCGGGACCGGCCCGGCCCAACCCGCGTCAGCTCGACCGCGACATCGACGGCACGGCCGTCGCGGCCGACCCGGGCACGCCCGCGGTCGTCACGTTCGGGATCGGCGCCCTCGCCGTGCTCGCGCTGCTGTCGCTGCCCGCCGCCGCGCGGCTCCTGGTGCGCCGCCGGCGTCTGGCCCGGCTGACGCGGCCGGCCGCGGGGGGCCACGCCGCCTGGGCGGAACTGCGCGACATCCTCACCGACCTCGGCATGGCCGGGGAGCCGGGCGAGACGCCGCGCGCGCTCGGCCGCCGCATCGCCGAGCGGTACGAACTCGGGCCGCAGGCCGCCGAGTCGCTCACCCGCGTCGTCACCTCGGAGGAACGGCTCAGGTACGCTCCCGCGCCCTCGGCGTCGGGGCCCGCCCCCGCGGACCTGCGCCGCATCAGGCGCGATCTGGCGTCGAATGCCTCACGATGGCGGCGCCTGGGCGCCGTGCTGGTCCCGATGTCCGTCCTGCTGCGGCTGCGAAAGGCCGGCGAGGGCGTGCTCGACGTGTTCGACCGGATGGAGGGACTGCGGCCCCGGCTCTGGACCGCCGGGCGGCGGGGCCGCGGGGAGACGCCGCAGGCAGGCGGGACCACCACGGGGTTCGAGCGCCCCACCGGCTCGGAGGACGACCGGGTCATGACCGGCGGCGCCCGTCGCTGACGCGGCCGGCACCCCGGTGCCGGCCGCATGGGGAGAAGACCGCCTGGCGCATACGACCGGTGGGCCCGCTTCGCGGACCCACCGGCGGTGGCTCACAAGGGGATCAGTGCTCGTCGTGGCGGCGGCGCCAGCGCTCTTCCATGCGCTCCATGAAGCTCTGCCGCTGCGGGCGGCGGGTGCCGCGCTCGTTGGCTGCCGGTGGGGAGTCGCCGAAGCCGCTCATGCGTTTCCAGCTCGACAGGCCCCACAGGCAGGTCGCCAGCATGACCACGAAGCCGGCGGCACCGAGCCAGATCTGAGCCGCGACGACGCCGACCATCAGCAGGACCACGCCGAGTGCGAAGCCTATGGAGGCCTTCACCAGGCGGCGCTTGTAGTGGCTGCGCGGATTGCTGATCCGTACGGTGTTGGCCCACTTCGGGTCCTCGGCATAGAGGGCCTGCTCGATCTGGTCGAGCAAGCGCTGCTCGTGCTCAGACAGCGGCACGGCGCCTCCCAAGGACGGCCCCATTCAGGGGAAGACGGCAACGGACGACACGGGGTGTCCGAACCTCGCGGTCGGTTATCCCCAGAATACGAGGCCTCAGACGTAGGCGAAAGAAAACGTCCAACGCGGTCCAAACCGGAGGTGACGTCATAGACCTATTGGACCAAACGGACGGCGAACAAGCGACGCCGGCTTCACGGCCCCAGGACCGAACCGGCGGGCCGCCCGGTCCATGGCCCGTTCGGCCTCCCGCCAGCCGGTCTCCCGCTCGCCCAGGCCCATCTGGTGGGTCGCCGCGGCGGCCGGGACCAGGTTCTCCACACGCACGCCGACCAGCCGCAGCCGTACCCGCTCCAGCCCGGCGGCCTCGTAGAGCTCGCATGATGTGTCGAAAATCTCCTTCGCGACGTCGGTCGCCTCGCGCAGCGTACGCGACCTGGTGATGGTCGTGAAGTCGGATCGGCGGAGTTTCACGCTGACCGTGCGGCCGACGTGCCCGCCGGCCCGCAACCGGGCGGCGACCCGCTCCGACAGCCGCAGCAGTTCGCGCCTGATCGTCTCGGGGTCGTCGACGTCGTGCGGGAACGTCTCCTCGTTGCCGATGCTCTTGTCGGGCGCGTGCGGCACCACCCGGCGCTCGTCGCGGCCCCAGGCCAGGGCCGCCAGGTGCGCGCCGAGCGCGCCGAACTCGCGCTGGAGCGTCGAAACCGGCACCTGGGCCAGATCTCCCACCGTGCGGATGCCGAGCCGTACGAGGGCCTGCTCGGTGCGCTCCCCCACGCCCCACAGGGCGGCCACGGGCAGCGGGTGCAGGAACGCCACGACCCGGTCCGCCGGGACCACGAGCAGGCCGTCCGGCTTGCACTGGCGCGAGGCGAGCTTGGCCACGAACTTCGTGCTCGCCACCCCCACCGAGCAGGTGATGCCGTACCGCTCCGCGACCTGGGCGCGGATCATCGCACCGATGGCCGCGGGGCCGCCCAGCCTGCGGCGGGCTCCCCCGACGTCGAGGAACGCCTCGTCGGACGCGATCGGCTCCACCTCTGGGGTGATCGACTGGAAGATCTCCATGACGCCGCGGGACACCTCGGCGTACTTGGCGTGGCGGGGCGGGATGACGGTGGCCTGCGGGCAGACGCGCCGGGCCCGGGTCATCGGCATCGCCGAGTGGACCCCGAACCTGCGCGCCTCGTAGGTGGCGCTGAGCACCACGCCGCGGGCGCCCGTGGCGCCGACGATGACCGGGGAGCCCCGCAGCTCCGGGTGGTCGAGCAGTTCGACGCTGGCGTAGAAGGCGTCCATGTCCACGTGCAGGATCGGGCAGCCGCTGTCGTCGACCGGCCCGTCCGGCGGAGGCGAGGGATCCCGAGGCAGCAGCTGGTTCCGGGACATGAGGTCACCCTACCCGAGCACCGCGCTACCCGAACATCGTTTCTACTCTCGGTGTGCGATGACGTGGATCTGGGTGGCGACGTCGCGGAGCACGGGGTGGGTCGCCGCCGCCCGCTCCAGCGCGGCCAGGCCGTCGGGGTCGCTCTCGGCGAGCATGCCGGGGACCAGGTCGGCGAAGATCCGCACGCCGTGCACGTCTCCGACGGAGAACCCGGCCGCCTCAAGCAGCGCGCTCAGCGTCTCCCTGGAGAAGCGGCGCGGCGTGGGGTCGCGGTCGCCCCAGCGGCCCGCCGGGTCCGACAGCACCCGGCGCGCCTCGTCGAAGTGGCCGGCCAGTGAACGGTGCAGGGCCGCGGCGACCGAGTTGGCCGCGAGCACGCTCACCGCGCCGCCCGGCCGCAGGACGCCGTGGACCGCGCCGAGCGCGCCGGCCGGGTCCTCGACGTACTCCAGCACGCTGTGGCACAGCACCAGGTCGGCGCTGCCGGGCTCGATCAGGTCGCCGAGATCGGCCGCGTCGCCCTGCAGGCCCTTCACGCCGACACCCGTCTCGGCGGCGCGGCGCTCCAGCGCGGCCAGCGAGTCGGGCGTCGGGTCGACCACGGTGACGACGTGCCCGAGCGTGGCCAGCGGCACGGCGAAGCCGCCGGTGCCGCCGCCCGCGTCCACGATGTGGAGCGTGTCGCGCCCGGTGGCTGCCGTCCGCCCGGCCAGGAGCGCGCGCAGCGCCTCCCAGACGACGGCGCGGCGTGTGGCGTCACGCACTTGCGGCCTCCCTGTCGGGGCTGTCGGTCCGCCGGCCGGTGCCGAGGCGGTCGGGTTCAGAGCGAAAGCGAGGGCTTGAGCTGCTTGAAGCGGGCCAGCAGGCCGTTGACGAACTGCGGCGACTCGTCGGTCGACAGCTCCGCGGCCAGATGCACCCACTCGCTGATGACGACGCCCTCCGGGACCTCCTCCGACCAGAGCATCTCGTACGTCCCGGCGCGCAGGATGTTGCGGTCGACGGCCGGCATGCGCTCGAGCGTCCAGCCCTCGGCGTACGTCGAGATCAGCTCGTCGATGCGCTCCAGGTGCCGGAAGACGCCCTCGACGAGGAAGGAGGTGTACTCGTTGACGGGTGGGTCGGACCGCTCCACCCGCTCGGCGAGCACGCTGAGCGGGCTCACCTGCCGGGCCTCGGCCTCGAAGAGGATGTCCAGCGCGCGGCGGCGGGCCTTCCCCCGGGCCGACACGTCAGGCCCGACCGAGGTACTCGCCGGTGCGAGTGTCGACCTTGACCTTCTCACCGGTCGTGATGAAGAGCGGGACCTTGATCTCCGCGCCGGTCTCCAGCGTCGCGGGCTTGGTGCCGCCGGTGGAGCGGTCGCCCTGCAGGCCCGGGTCGGTCTGCGCGATCGTCAGCTCGACGGCCGCCGGGAGGTCGACGTACAGCGGGTTGCCCTCGTTGAAGGCGACGGTCGCCGTCATGTTCTCCAGCATGTAGTTGGCGGCGGAGCCGACCACGGACCTGGCGATGTTGACCATGTCGTAGGTCTCGGTGTCCATGAAGACGAAGTCGTCGCCGTCGAGGTAGGAGTACTGCATGTCCCGCTTGTCGACGTTCGCCACGTCGACCTTCACGCCGGCGTTGAAGGTCTTGTCCACGACCTTCCCGGACAGCACGTTCTTCAGCTTGGTGCGGACGAACGCGCCGCCCTTACCCGGCTTGACGTGCTGGAACTCGACAACGGTCCACAGCTGCCCATCGTCGAGCTTGAGCACGAGTCCGTTCTTCAGGTCGTTCGTCGTCGCCACGTAGCGTCTCCCGCGTGCGGCTGCCCTAGAGGACGAGCAGCTCCTTGGTGGTCAGTGTGAGAAGCTCCGGCCCGTCACCACGCGTGACCAGCGTGTCCTCGATGCGCACACCGCCCCTGCCCGGGAGATACACCCCCGGCTCGACGGTGATCGGAACTCGATCCTCTAGTCTACCGGTCCTGCCGGGGCCCAGGAACGGCAGCTCGTGGATCTCCAGGCCCACGCCGTGGCCCAGGCCGTGCCCGAACCGCTCCGCGTGTCCCGCGTCCGCTATCACCGTGCGGGCCGCGGCGTCCACCTCGTGCGGGGACGCCCCCGCCCGTACGGCGTGCCTGCCCGCGCGCTGGGCCCGCCGTACGAGCTCGTAGAGGTCGCGCTGCCACGGGGCGGGCGGGCCCACGGCGACCGTGCGGGTCATGTCGGCGTGATAGCCGTCGTACCGGGCGCCGAAGTCCATGGTCACCAGGTCGCCCCGCTCGATCGGCCGGTCGGAGGGCGAGTGGTGCGGGATCGAGCCGTTGGGGCCGCTCGCCACGATGGAGTCGAAGGCCGGCTTGTCCGCGCCGAGATCGACCATGACGGCCTCCAGCCACCGGGCGACCCGTCTCTCGGTGGCTCCGGGGACGATGCGCTCGATCACGAGGGAGAACGCCTCGTCGGTGATCGCGCAGGCGCGGCGCAGCGCCGCGATCTCCTCCTCGTCCTTCACGGCTCTGACGGCCTCCACGAGGCCGGGCACCGGAAGGAGACCGGTGCGGGCGGCGGCGAGCCGCCCGAACTGCCCGATGGACATGTGGTCGGCCTCCACCGCGACCCGCGCCCCGTCCGGCACGCGCCCGAGCAGGACCCCCGCGACGTCGCGGTCCTCGATCACCTCCACGCCCTCGCACACGGCCCGGGCCGTCTCCACGTAGCGCGAGTCGGTGGCGAGCGCGGCCTCGCCCGCCGCGGTGACGAGCACGGCGGCGTTGGAGCTGGTCAGGCCGGTCAGGTAACGGATGTTGACCGGCCAGGTGACCAGGACGGCCGCCGCGTCGTGCTCGGAGAGTGCCGCGGCCAGCCGCGCGCGGCGATATGCGTGCGTCACGCCCCGGACTCTACGCCCACGCGGCGGCCCTCATGACGCTCAGGCGGCCATGTCCTTGATCTTCTCGATGAGCGCGACGCGCTCCTCGTGGGTGCGGGCCATGGGGGCGACGTTGAGCGTGGTGACCCCGGCCTCGCGCATCGCGGCCAGCCGCTCCCTGACGTGGCCCTCCGGGCCGACCAGGGACATGCGCTCAAGCAGTTCCCTGGGCACGAGCGCCTCGGCCTCCTTCTTCCTGCCCTCCAGGTAGAGCTCCTGGATCTGTTCGGCCTCCTTCTCGTACCCGTAGCGCCGGGCGAGGTCGTTGTAGAAGTTCCTGCCCTTCGCGCCCATGCCGCCGATGTAGAGGGCGGCCATGGAGCGGCCCAGCTCCAGCACGCCTTCGACGTCGTCGCCGATCGCGAGCACCGCCTGCGCGATCACGTCCAGCTCGCCGAGCGCGGGATCCCTGCGCGCCCGCCCGGCGGCCAGGGACTCGCCCCACACGTCGCCGGCCTTCTCCGGCATGAAGAAGATCGGCTCCCAGCCCTCGGCCAGCTCGGCGGCGAGCTCCACGTTCTTCGGCCCGATGGCCGCCACCACGATCGGCACGCGCTCGCGCACGGGGTGGTTGATGAGCTTGAGCGGCTTGCCGAGGCCGGTGCCGCCCTCCATGGGCAGCGTGTAGTGCTTGCCCGAGTACTCCAGCCGCTCGCGCCGCCAGACCTTGCGGCAGATCTCGATCACCTCGCGGGTGCGGCCCAGCGGGGCGGTGTACGGCACGCCGTGGAAACCCTCGATCACCTGCGGCCCCGAGGCGCCGATGCCGAGCGTGAACCGCCCGTCGGAGACGTAGTCGAGACCGGCGGCCGTCATGGCCAGCAGGGCCGGGGTGCGGGAGTAGATCGGCAGGATTCCGGAGGCGATCTGCAGCCGCTCGGTCCTCGCGGCGATGTAACCGAGCTGGCTGACGGCGTCGAAGCTGTAGGCCTCGGCCACGAACACGATGTCGAGCCCGGCCTTCTCGTAGTCCGCCAGCTCGGCGACGGTCTCCTTGAAGCCCCCCGCGTAGTTGAGGGCCATCCCGATCCGCATCCGCTTGTCCTTCCGCCTGAACCGCCCAGTAACCGAATGATGTTCCGTATCCGGCTGTCCAAGGCTAACGACGTGGAGGGGCCGTGACCACCGCCGAGCGGCGGCGGATCACCGCTCGTGGAGCCGCCGCAGGTCGGCGGGGGTGTCGACGTCCACCGGGTCGCCCGCGTCGTCGCAGGGCACGGGCGTCACCAGCTCCGGGTGCGCGCGCAGGAAGGGACGCGCGCCCACGTCGCCCTCGGCGAGCGCGGCCACCTCCGCCAGATGCTCGCGCGCGATCAGCACCGGGTTGCGGGGCGCTCCGCCGTACGCCGCGACCGCGACGCGGGCGCCCGCCCAGAACGCGGCGATCAGCCGGCGCACCGCCTCCGGCCGCACCAGCGGCTGGTCGGCCAGCGCGACGACGACCGCGGCGGCGTCCGGCGGCAGCGCGCGCAGCCCGGCCCGCAGCGACGAGCCCATCCCGGCCGCCCAGCCGGGGTTGCGCACGACGACCGCGCCCGCGACCGGAACGTCGGCGGCGCCGAGCACCACCAGCACCGGCCGGCACCCGCCCTCGGCGAGCGTCCGCACGCCCCGGTCGGCCAGCCGCTCCCCCTCGAACTCCACCAGCGCCTTCGGACCGCCGAACCTGCTGCCGCCCCCGGCGGCCAGCAGCAGCCCGGCGACCGCCGCGCCGGTCACGGGCCGTCGCCGTGGATGCGTCCCGACGTCTCGGTCAGCGGCCTGCCGCTGCCGCCCCAGCGGAGCTGGATCAGCTCGGCCGCGATCGACACGGCCGTCTCCTCCGGCGTGCGCGCCCCCAGGTCGAGCCCGATCGGCGACCGCAGCCTGGCCAGCTCGTCCTCCGACAGGCCGGCCTCGCGCAGCCGCGCCAGCCGGTCCCCGTGCGTGCGCCGCGACCCCATCGCCCCGACGTACGCCGCGGGGGTGCGCAGGGCCACCTCCAGCAGCGGCACGTCGAACTTCGGGTCGTGGGTGAGCACGCAGATCGCGGTGCGCTCGTCGATCTCGGCCGCCGCCAGGTAGTCGTGCGGCCAGGCCACCACGACCTCGTCGGCCTCGGGGAACCGCTTGGCCGTGGCGAAGACCGGCCGCGCGTCGCACACCACCACGTGGTAGCCGAGGAAGCGCCCGATCCTCGCGACTGCGGCGGCGAAGTCGATCGCGCCGAAGACCAGCATGCGCGGCGACGGCGCGAACGACCGCACGAACACCCGCAGGTCGTCGAGCCGCCGCTCCCCCTCGGGGCCGTAGCGCCGCACGCCGGTCAGGCCCTGCGCGAGCATGCCGCGCACGTCGTCGTCCACCGCGTCGTCGAGCCTGGCCGAGCCGAGCGAGCCCGCCGCCCGGTCCGGCCAGACCACGCGGCGCGCCCCCACGCGGCCTGGGCCCTCGACGATCGTGGCCACGGCCACCGGACGCCGCGCGGCGACGTCCGCGACGACCTCCCCCAGCTCCGGATAGTCCCGCGCGGAGACCGGCTCCACGAACACGTCGATGATCCCGCCGCAGGTCAGGCCGACCGCGAAGGCGTCGTCGTCGCTCACGCCGTACCGCTGCAGCACGGGCGTACCCGTGGCGATGACCTGCGCGGCGAGCTCGTAGACCGCGCCCTCGACGCACCCGCCGGAGACGCTGCCCACCACCTCGCCGTCGAGGACGGCCATGGCCGCGCCCGGCGGCCGCGGCGCGCTGCGGAAGGTGCCGACGACGGTGGCGAGGCCGAACCGCCGCCCTTCCTCCCACCAGCCCAGCATCTGGTCCAGCACGTCACGCATCGGCCTCTCCCCTCCGTACGGGACGCTCACCGGTCCGTACGGGACGTTCACCGGCCAGCAGTGCGGCCAGTTCCTCGTACGCGGCCAGGCTATGCCCGGCGACGAAGTCGTCGACGTGCGGCAGCGCCGCGCGGATGCCCGCGGTCAGCGGCACGTACGCCGGGTCGCCCTTGTGCGGGTTGACCCACACGACGCGGCGGGCCAGCCGGGACAGCCGGGCCATCTGCGCGCCCAGCAGGTGGGCCGGGCCGCGCTCCCACCCGTCGGAGGCGATCACGACGATGGCGCCGCGGGGATCGGGCAGGCGCAGCAGCGCCCGCACCTCCTCCCCCAGCCGGGTGCCGCCGCTCCAGTCGGGGATGGCCGCCGAGCACGCGTCCATGGCGAGACCGGGGTCGCGGTGGCGGAGCGCGGCGGTGACCCTGGTGAGCCGGGTCCCCGCGCTGAACACCTCGGTCGCCCTCGGCTCCGCGCGGACCAGCGCGTGGGCGAAGCGCAGCAGCGTGTCGGCGTAGGCGGCCATCGAGCCGCTGACGTCCACGACCATGACGACCCGCCGCGGCCGCTCCCCGCGCACGCGCCTGCGCAGCCCGGCGGGCTCGCCGCCGTGCCGCAGCACCTCCCTGACGGTGCGCCGCGCGTCGGTCGCGCCGCGGTGGGACGACGGGCGGTACCGCCGCGACCTGCGCGGCTGCCGCGCGCCCCGCAGCAGCGCGAGCAGCCGGTGCACCTCCCGGCGTTCCGCCTCGCTCATCCGCGCCACGTCCCGGTGCCGCAGCACCTCCGTCTCGCTCGCGGTGGCCGGGGGCGCGCCCGGCTCGTCCGTCCCCGGCGACTCCCCCGTGCCGTACGGCGTGGCCACCGGGCGGGTCACGGACACGGTCGTCGCGCGCACGCGGCGCGGGGCGGCGGGAGTGCCGGCGGAGAAGTAGGCGGCGAAGCAGCGGTCGTAACGGGGCAGGTCGTCGGGCCCGGCGCACAGGGTGAGACGTCCCGCCCAGTAGACGTCCCGCCCGTCGGCGGCGTCGAGATGGCCGAGCGCGGTGAGGAAGCTCCGGGTGCGGTAGTGGTCGGCCGCCACCCCGGCCGCCCGCAACGCCCGGGCGAACCCGGCGAGCGCGGCGAGACCGTCAGCCACGCCCGCCGCCCGGCGTGAGCAGCCCCATGGCCCGCGCGGTCTCCTGGTCCTCCCGGTGTTTGAGCACCGCGCCCAGCGTGGCGTCAGCCAGGGCGGGGTCGAGCTCCACCGCGCCGAGTGTGAGCAGCGCCTCGGTCCAGTCGAGGGTCTCGGCGATGCCCGGCGGCTTGAGCAGGCCCGCCTCGCGCATCCGGCCCGCCGCCCGCGCCACGTCCGCCGCGAGCCGCTCGGCGCACCCGGGCAGCCGCCGCCGCAGGATGGTCACCTCCCGGTCGAACCCGGGG
This sequence comes from Microbispora sp. H11081, assembly GCF_012999535.1. Classification (GTDB taxonomy): domain Bacteria; phylum Actinomycetota; class Actinomycetes; order Streptosporangiales; family Streptosporangiaceae; genus Microbispora. Next base: position 717,041 of record NZ_JABBWV010000001.1, on the reverse strand, counting down.
TGCTCAAGCCAGTGGTAGAGGCAGCGCCGTTTGAGCGCGTCGTGCACCTCGCGGGTGCGGTTGGAGGTCAGGACGACGACCGGCGGCGTCGCCGCACTGATCGTCCCGAGCTCCGGCACAGAGATCGTGAAGTCCGACAGCACCTCGAGCAGGAACGCCTCGAACTCGTCGTCGGCCCGGTCGATCTCGTCGACGAGCAGCACGCTGGGCTGCGTCTCCAGGGCCCGCAGCAGAGGCCTGGCGATGAGGAACCGCCGGTCGTAGATCTCGCCCTCCAGCGCCGCGACGTCGGCGGCGCCGGCCGCCTCCGCCGCCTTGAGGTGCAGGAGCTGGCGCGGGAAGTCCCAGTCGTACATGGCCTGGGCGGCGTCGAGGCCCTCGTGGCACTGCAGCCTGATCAGCGGCGCGTCCAGGATCGCCGCGAGCGTCTTGGCCAGCTCGGTCTTGCCGACGCCCGCCTCGCCCTCGAGGAAGAGCGGCCGTCCCATCTTCAGCGCGAGATAGGCCGCCGTCGTCACGCCGTCGTCGGCCAGGTAGTCGTGGTGGTCGAGCAGCTCCGCCAGCGTCGCCGGCGCGTCGATGCCCGAGATCGTGGTCGTCCGCCGCAGCACACGGACAGGCTACTCAAACACCTCCCTGGGGGCATGGGGCCCGTAGGGTTCGCCGCATGACCGACGAAGCGCGCCATTTCGAACGGAGCCCTGACGACCGGAACCTTGACGACCGCAGCCCTGACGACCGCAGCCTGCCCAGGCCCGGTTGCCTCACGGACTCGCCCGGCGGGCGGGCCCTCGCCGCCGAACTGGCCGCCCGCTGGGCGGAGCCGCACCGGCGCTACCACACGACGGCTCACCTGCGTGCGGTCCTGGCCGCGATCGAGCCGCTCGCCGCCCTGGCGGAGGACGCCGACGCCGTACGGCTCGCCGCGTGGTTCCACGACGCCGTATACGACGGGCGTCCTGGATGGGACGAGGAGCGCGGCGCCCAGCTCGCCCAGGCCCGGCTGCCCGCCTGCGGCCTGCCCGCGGCACGCGTGCGGGAGGTCGCCCGGCTGGTGCGGCTGACGGCGGGGCACACCTATGATCCCGGCGACGCGAACGCGGCCGTCCTGTGCGACGCCGACCTGGCGATCCTCGCGGCGCCGCCCGGCGCGTACGAGGCGTACACGAGGGCCGTGCGCGAGGAGTACCGGCACGTGCCCGACGACGCCTTCGTGGCAGGGCGGGCCGCGGTGCTGCGGGGGCTGCTCGGCAAACCGCGCCTGTTCGGCACTCCCGTGGGCCGCGAGCTGTGGGAGCGGCGGGCGCGGGAGAACCTCGCGGCGGAGCTGGCCCGCCTCCGGAGCGGCGCGCGAGCGAGCGCCTTTACTATGTAGATCTCGAACGGGTCTTCGGCCTGCGCAGGCCGGACTCGCGCAGACGGCGCACCAGCTCCTGGCTGCCGACGGCTTCCGCCCCTAGGGCCACGGCCCGGCCGTAGACCGTCTCCGGCACGTCGTAGTGGTCCCGGTCGAAGGCCCGCGCGGGCACCCCGAGCAGGCGGGCGAACTCGTGCAGCTCCTCCAGCGAGGAGTCGCTGACCAGGTGGGACCACAGCAGCCCGCGGGGTCCCGGCCAGTTCGGCCGGTCGATCAGCACCCCCATGCGCCCCTCCCGTGTCCGGGAGCGAGCATAACCCGCGGCGCCCGGCTCAGCGGCCGCCGCGCAGGGCCTCGGCCGAGTAGCCCGCGATCTCCTTGTACCTCTGGGACATCGCGGCCAGCTCCTCCGCCTTGATCACATCGTCGATGGATTCGAACGGCCGGTCGCCGGTCCGCTCCCACACCTCACGGATGATCACGTCCGGTGGCACGCTCCGGTTGGCGAGGACCACCCGCGCGGTCGCCGGCAGCCGTTCCGCCTCGTACGCGCGCAACGCGGCCACCGGGTCCCCCGTGCCGCTCAGGTGGTGGCGGAGCGCCTCGGCGTCCAGGATCGCCTGGCCGGCGCCGTTGGAGCCGCGCGGCACCATCGGGTGGGCGGCGTCGCCGAGCAGGGTGATCCGCCCCTCGCTCCAGTGGTCCAGGGGGTCCTGGTCGACCATCGGGTACTCCAGGACGGTCTCGGAGGCCCGCATCATCGCCGGCGCGTCGAGCCAGTCGAAGTGCCAGTCCTCGAAGTGCCCGATGAAGTCCTCCAGCTCGCCGCGCCGGTTCCAGTCGCGTCGCAGGTGGTGCGGGGTCTGGATCTCGACGACCCAGTTGACGAGCTGGTCGCCGCCGGGCAGGTTCCTGATCGGATAGGCGACCAGCTTGCCGCGGTCGATCCAGCCGGCCCGCACCATGCTGGCCCCGGACAGGAACGGACGGCCCACGCTGACGCCCCGCCACATGTTGATGCCGGAGTAACGCGGCTCGCCCTCGTCCGGGTGGAGCTGTTTGCGCAGCGCCGAGTGGATGCCGTCGCAGCCGACCAGCACCCGTCCCCGTACGGAGGGCAGCGGCTCGCCGCCGGGGCCGGTGAAGCGGGCGGTCACGCCGTTCTCGTCCTGCTCGGCTCCGACGCAGCGGTGACCGAGCACCACGGCGTCCGCGCCGAGCCGCTCCCGCACCGCCGCGAGCAGGACCGCCTGCAGGTCGCCGCGGTGGATGGAGTACTGCGGGTGCTCGTACCCCGCGTACCTGCCGGACGGCTCCCGGTAGATGAGCTGGCCGAAGCGGTTGAAGAACACCGACTCCATGGTGACGACGCCGGCCTCGGCCAGCGCGTCGCCGAGGCCGAGCCGGTGCAGTACGCGGGTGGAGTGGGGCAGCAGGTTGATGCCCACGCCCAGCGCGCCGAGATCGGGCACGGCCTCGTAGACGCGGCAGCCGATTCCGGCGTCGTGCAGTTCGAGCGCGAGCACCAGCCCGGCGATGCCGGCGCCGACGATGAGGACCTGTTCCTCGGCCGGAGGGCTGGCGGAATCGGGGAACCGTTGCGGCATGAGGACTCCTGGCTTCTGTGCTGTTGGGCCGTCAGGGGGGATGGGCCGTCGCCGGCAGCGGCGCCTGGTCCCGGCGCCGAGCACATGGTGCCATCGTGTTCCTTGCTACAGACGAATATGACCTGATTTTTCTGCTATACAGAACACCATGCCTGACTCCCTCCCCCCATACGCCATCGCGTCGGTGGACAAAGCGCTGCTCATCCTGCTCATGATCAGAGACCGGGGGGAGGTGCGGGTCACCGACGTCAGCGAGGAGCTAGACGTCGCCCGCTCCACGGCCCACCGGCTGCTGCTCACGCTGACCCACCGCGGGTTCGTCGCCCAGGACCGCGTCACGAGGGCGTACCGCGCCGGCCGGGTCGTGGTGGAGATAGGGCTGACCGCGGTGGGCGAACTCGACGTGCGGCGCAAGGCCAGACGGCACATGGAGTGGCTGGCGGCCGAGTTGCGCGAGACGGTCAACCTGATCGTGCTGGAGGGCAACGGCGCCCGGTTCATCGACGGGGTGGAGGGCGACCGGCCGCTGCGGGTGTCGTCGCGCACCGGCACGCTGCTGCCCGCGCACAGCACGTCGGGCGGTAAGGTCCTGCTCGCTGAACTGCCCGACGAGGAGGTGCTCGCACTCTTCCCCGACGGCCTCACCCGGGTCACCGACCGCACCATCACCGACCCCGACGCCCTGCGCACGGAGTTGCGCAGTGTGCGCGACCTGGGCTACGGAGTGAATCACGAGGAGAGCGCGGCCGGGCTCGACGCGGTGGCCGTCTGCGTGCGCGACCACCTTGGCCGCGCGCTCGCCGCGCTCGCGGTCAGCCTGCCCCACCAGCGCATGACCCACGGCAACCTGCACATGATGCTCCCCATGCTGCGCGCCGCCGCCGAGGGCATCAGCCAGGACCTGTGACCACCTGACCACCCAGCGGCACTCGCCGTTTGTTCTGCTGTGAAGAATCTATGTGCGTGTGATTCCCTTTTGTGAAAACCCGCCGTAACTTCTGGCAACGAACCGGTCGATCCGGACGCTGTGCCATTAGACGGGTAAATCTCATGATTCAGCATAAAAGGGGTCACTTTGGCGTGCCTTCGCGCGGGCGGCGCCGGTGAGCTACAACGACTACGACGGCCCGCACGCCGACCTGCGCGAGCTGATCGATCGGATCGACCGGTCGGGTCAGCTGGTGCGGCTCGGCGGGGTCGACCCGCACCTCGAACTCGGCACCCTCATCGAGCTCATCGCCCACCGCGGCGGCGAGGGCGGCCCCGCCGTCCTGTTCGACGACCTCGTGGGCGCCAAGCCCGGCCACCGCGCCTTCTCCGGCGCCACCAACTCCGCCGAGCGGCTCGCCCTCACCCTCGGCCTCCCGGCGCCCGGTCATCCCCTCGACGTCGTGCGCGCGTACCGGGACCGGATGAAGACCCACGAGCCCATCCCGCCGGTCACCGTGGACGACGGCCCGGTGGTGGAGAACATCCTGCGCGACGACGAGGTGGACGTGACCTCGCTGGTCGCGCCCCTCCTGCACGAGCGGGACGGCGGCCGGTACATCGGCACCGACGACCTCGTCATCATGCGCGACCCCGACGACGGCTGGGTCAACATCGGCACCTACCGGGTCATGGTGCACGGCCCCGACCGGGTGGGCCTGTGGATGTCCCCCGGCAAGCAGGGCAGGCAGATCAGGGAGAAGTACTTCTCCCGCGGCGAGCCCTGCCCGGTCCTGATCTCCTGCGGCCACGATCCGCTGCTCTTCCTGGCGTCGGGCAACGAACTGCGTTACGGCCTTTCCGAGTACGACTACGCGGGCGGGCACCGCGGCCGGCCGTTCGAGGTGGTGGCCTCCGAGCTTCACGGGCTGCCGATGCCCGCCAGGGCCGAGCTGGTCCTGGAGGGTGAGATGTACCCGGGCGATGTCGCGCCCGAGGGTCCTTTCGGCGAGTTCACCGGCTACTACGCCGGCGGACGCTCGGACCAGCCGGTGGTGCGGATCCGCCGGATCTACCACCGCGACGACCCCATCGTGACGGTCGCCTCCCCGATCAGGCCCCCCTCCAACTTCTCCTACAGCAAGTGCGTGATGAAGTCGGGGATGATCTGGGACGAGGTCGAGCGGGCCGGGCTCTCGGGCGTGCAGGGCGTCTGGTGCCACGAGGCGGGAGCGGCCCGCCTGTTCAACGTCATCTCGATCAAGCAGGCCTACGACGGCCACGCCAAGCAGGCCGGGCTGCTCGCCGCGTCCTGCCAGTCCGGCTCCTACCTCGGCCGCTTCGTCGTCGTGGTGGACGAGGACATCGACCCGACCGACATGTTCGACGTGCTGTGGGCCATGTCCACCCGCTGCGACCCCGCGGACGACATCGAGATCATCCGCAGGGCGTGGAGCGGGCCGCTCGACCCGCGCATCCCGCACGGCCAGACGCACAACTCGCGGGCCGTCATCACGGCCGTCCGCCCGTACGACCGCCTCAAGGACTTCCCGCCCGTCGCCGAGGCGAGCCCGGAACTGCGCGACCGGGTCGCGAGCAAGTTCGCCGACGTCCTGGCGCGTCTCGGCTCCCCGTCCCCCCGAACGCAGCAACCGGAGGAAGCACAATGATCAGGCTGCGCCTGGCCGCCATCGTCGCGGTGACCGCCTCCCTGTCCCTCGGCGTCACCGCGTGCGGCGGTGACGACACCGCCGCCTCCGCGGGCGGCGACGGGGCCACCATCACCTACGGCATCTACGAGCCGGGCGCCGACTCCGGCTACCTGCTGATGGCCCAGGAGAAGGACTTCTTCGCCAAGCACGGTGTCAAGGTCGAGGTCGTCCAGCTGAAGAGCGCCCAGCAGGCATTCCCCGCGCTGCTGTCCAAGCAGGTGGACGTGATCCAGGGCAACCCGAGCGAGGCGCTGCTCGCGGCGCAGAAGGGCGCGAAGCTGAAGTTCGTCGGGTCGACCATGCCCGGCCAGAACTACGCCGTCTACGGCAAGAGCGACCTGGCCTCCCTGTCCGCCCTGTCCGGCGCCACGCTCGCCATCTCCACCCCGACGGGTCTGCCGGCGGTGGTCGCCAAGGCCATGATGCTCCAGTCGTCCGTCGATCCGTCCTCGGTGAAGCTCGTCAACTCGGGCGGTTCCTCCGACCGGTACAAGGCGGTGGTCTCCGGGCAGGTCCAGGCCGCCTCCGCGCCGCTGGACTACACGGCGCAGGCCGCCAAGGACGGCGTCAAGCTGCTCGGCCGGGCCAAGGACGTCGTGCCCGACTTCCCCAGGTACGCGCTGATCACCAGGGACGACGTGCTCCAGGGCAAGGGCGCCGCGGTCACCGGCCTCATCGCCGGCCTCGTGGAGGGCATCCGGTACGCCGACGGCCACGCCGACGAGGCGCAGGCGCTGGCCGCCAAGACGCTCAACGTCAAGGCGGACGACCCCATGGTCTCCGAGACGTACAAGGAGTTCCACGACGGCGGCTACCTGGCCATGAACGGCGAGATCCCGGTCAAGCAGATCAAGTACCTCGCCGACCTCCAGGTGAAGCTCGGGATCACCCAGAAGGCGATCCCGGTGGACCCGATGGTGGACGACGGCTACCGCCAGAAGGCCATCGGCGAGATCGGCGAGGTTCCCTCGAACTACTACGGAGACGCCCGATGAGCGACGACCTGGCGGTGGACGTACGGGGCGTGTCCAAGACCTTCGTCGACGACAAGGGCCGCGAAGTGCAGGCGCTGCGGGACGTGACGTTCCAGGTGCGCCGCTCGGAGATCGTGGCCCTCACCGGGCGCAGCGGGTGCGGCAAGACCACGCTGCTGCGGATCATCATGGGCCTGGAGCACCCGACCTCCGGCACCGTGAAGGTGGAGGGCGAGCCGGTGCGCGGCTGCGGGCCGGACCGCGGCATCGTCTTCCAGAACGCGGAACTGCTGCCCTGGCGCACCGCGCTCGCCAACGTCGAGTTCGGCCTGGAGGCCCGCGGCCTGCCCAAGGCGGAGCGGCGAGCGGCCGCCGAGCGGGCGATCGAGCTGGTCGGGCTGACGAACGCCGCGGGCCGCCGGCCCCACGAGCTGTCCGGCGGCATGCGCCAGCGGGTCGGCATCGCCCGCGCGCTCGCCATCGACCCCGCCGTGCTGCTCATGGACGAGCCCTTCTCCGCGCTCGACGCGCAGACCAGGGAGAAGATGCAGGCCGAGCTGCTGGAGATCCACGAGCGGACCGGCAAGACCATCGTCTTCGTCAGTCACGACATCGACGAGTCCGTGCTGCTCGCCGACCGCGTGGTCACCCTCGTGCCCGACCCCGGCCGGGTGCATGCCGTGCTCGACACCGCCTTCGGCCGCTCCACGTCCCTGGACGAGCGCCGCGACTCCGCGGAGTTCGCCCGACGCCGCCACGAGCTGCTGCAACTCGTGCACGGCCGCGAGATCCGGCAGCAGGATGGAGTCTCCGCATGACCGCTCTGATAGACGAGGCGGCTACCGTCGACGACGAGACCGCCCTGTCCAGGAAGATCCGTTCCCAGCGCCGCGGCGGCCGCGACCGCCTCGTCACCGCCGCCGGCGTGGTCGTCATGCTGGTCGTCTGGGAACTCGCTGCCCGGCGGGTCGACCCCATCCTGGCCGCGCCGCCCAGCGCCGTGCTCAAGGCCCTGATCGGCATGATCGGGGACGGCACGCTGCTCACGGCGGTGTGGGAGAGCGCCCAGCCCTTCCTGGCCGGCTACGTGCTGGCCATCGTCGCGGGGGTGCCCCTCGGCCTGCTGATCGGCCGGTTCCGGGTGGTCGAGGCGGCGATCGGCTGGCTGGTCATCGCGGGCTACGCCATGCCGATGATCGCCCTCACCCCCGTCTTCATGCTCTGGTTCGGCCTGGGCTTCGCCGTCAAGGCCGCGATGGTGATGACCATGACGGTCTTCGCCATCGCCATCAACACCTGGAACGGCGTGCAGAACGTGCCCCGCACCCTCATCGAGGTCGGCACCGCCTTCTCCGCCTCCCAGCCGCGCATCCTCGGCCAGATCGTGCTCCCGTCCGTCATCCCGTCGATCATGACCGGGTTGCGCATCGGCATCGGCAAGGCCGTGGTCGGCATCGTGATCGCCGAGTTCTTCACCGCCATCGGCGGGCTGGGCGGGGTCATCGTGGACGCCGGGCACAGCTTCCAGCCCGACCGGATGTTCGCCGCCGTCGTCGTGCTGATGGCCGCCGCGGTCGCCCTGACCGGGCTGATCGGCCTGCTGGAGCGGCGACTGGCACCCTGGAACAGGTCGATCGCCGGAGGTACGCGTTGAGCACCCCTATCATCCAGGGCGCGCCGCGCCGGGTCGTCGTGGGCGTGTCCGGCGCGACCGGGACGGCCCTGGCCGTACGGACACTGCAACTGCTCGGCGCCGCGGGGGTGGAGCGGCATCTCGTCGTCAGCCCCTCCGCCCGGCGCACGGCCGCGTACGAGATGCCGGAGGCCGAGTTCGACGCCGAGGTCGTGCACAACTTCCGCGACATCGGCGCGTCCATCGCGTCCGGCTCCTACCCGGTGGACGCGATGATCGTGATCCCGTGCAGCGTCAAGACGCTGGGCGCCATCGCCGCGGGGGTGTCGGAGAACCTGCTGGTGCGGGCCGCCGACGTGACGCTCAAGGAGCGCCGGCGGCTCGTTCTGTGCGTGCGCGAGACGCCACTGCATCTCGGTCACCTGCGGGCGATGGTCACCGCGACCGAGATCGGCGCCATCATCGCGCCCCCGATGCCGGCCTTCTACTCCGCTCCCGAGTCGCTGGACGACGTGGTGGACCACATCGTGGCCAGGGCGCTTTCGCTGATCGGCGTGCATGTCCCAGGAGCGCCGCCGTGGGAGGGGACGCCCGCCTCTCACACAAGCAAGCGAATGTGACCGGCGGAAACACCGCGCCGGTCACATTCGGTCGCCGGCCGGCGAATGGCGGTCACGGTGAATCCCCGCGGACCGCCATGGCCGGAAGTCCCCTCAGCACTTCCCCTTTACTCGGGTGCACTTGGGACAGCATTTGTACTTGCGGTGGTTCGTGCATCGGTAGGTGCACTTGGGCGGCTTCGGCTTCGTGTACGAACCGCCGGCCGCCGCCCGCGCGACCGCCGCGTCACCGGTGCCCGGGATCGCCGACGCCGACGCCGCCGCAGGCCACAACGCGATCGTGCTGAGCAGCGCCGAACCTAAGATCACGCTGAGTCGCCCACCTCGCATGGTCCTTCTCCCCTCCGATCGGGCCGCGATGCGGCGGATCGAGCTATTCATCCCCTATTGTCCGAATTACTTCCGGGGGGCGTCCAGCCCGCCGGCCGCCATCGGAGGAATCCGGTGCGAATCCCCATCCGGCCATGGAGGTGGATCGGTGAACGACGGCACGCCTCCCGGGAATCGTGAGGCGGCGCCCAAGTCCCCGTCCGTCCATGGCATGAAAAACGCCCCAACCCGGCAAAAGCCCGCATAGTCCGCATCAGGGTGGCAACCGTGGCCAGGACGCGTACTCGCCGCGTCCGAACGCTCCACGGGGGGAAACCATGAGCGCACGAACCGTTCGATCCTTAACCGCGCTCGCGGCGGCGGTCATGCTGACGATGGCGCTGCTCGTCGGCTGCGGGGGCACCACCACCCCGGCGCCCGAGCACGCCGCCGCGGCCGGCCCGGCGGTGTTCGTCACGCCGACCGCGGACGGGGGCGAGTACAACTCGCCGTGCCCGCCCGGAGGCAACGCCAAGCGGTTCGCCAAGACCCGGTTCGCGCTGCACGCGGGCCTCGCGCTGGGCGCCTTCCACCGCTACATCTACAAGCCGCTGCGCAGCGGCGGCTTCAAGGCGGGAGCCGAGAAGCGCAAGCGCACGATCGCGAAGGCCGCGATCGCCGGGGCATTCGCCCTGCACGAGCTGAAGGTCGCCAAGGGCTTCGCCGTGGCCAACCCGTCCCTGTGCAGGGCCGTCGAGGGCGTCAACGCCCGCTTCACCGCGCTGACCGGCAAGCTGCACCAGGGCACCGCCACGCAGGCCGACGTCGACGCGGGCCAGAGCGCCATGAGCGGCCTGCAGCGCGACGCCTCCTCGACCGGCTACGGGTTCAAGGAGCGGAACGTCACCGTCCCCGGCGCGGGCTGACCGCACGGTCCGCGTTCGTCCCCGGCGGCAAAGATCCACCCATCCAGGGCGTACCGGAACGCCAGGAACGTGGCTTCCGGCCGGCCGGCGGGTAGGAACGCGGAGATCCGCCGGCACGGGAAGATCGGAATCGCCGGCCGTCGATCCGAAAGGCGAGTAGCAGAAGTGGTTCCGACCTTGTGGCGGCTGACACCGCTCGCGATCGCGCTCACGATCGCGGTCTCCGCCGCGCCGCCGGACAGCGCGAACGCGGCGCTCTCCCCCGGCTTCGGGAACCCCGGCGGTGGGGACGGCGGCATGGGCCAGGTCACCACCGGAGGCGCCCGCTGGCTCCTGGCGTCCACCGGCAACGGTTCCGACAACCAGAACCAGCCGCGAGTCTTCAGCCCCACCAACAACGTCGGGGTGCAGCACATCTCCTCCGTCGCCAAGTGGTTCGCCGTCCAGGCCGGATACTGCAAGCGGAAGATCGCCTGCAAGGTCAACGAGAACATGTGGTTCGCACCCGGAGGGGGTCGAGGCCGGTAGCCGCCGCACGTCCGCTCTCGTCAGAGCGAGCCCGCACATAACCTATTGACTTGGTAGGAATTGTAGGCAACCCTGATGACGAATCCTCCGTCGTCATCTGTAAGGGGTGTCAATGTCCGTCGTCGAACTCCGGGGCGAACTGGGGAGCGCGGTGCGGGCGGGTCCCCGGCCGCACCCCCGGCCGCGGCCCCGTGCCGCCGCCTCCCGGCGCCACCGCAAGGGCTGGCACCGGTGGGTCAGCCCTCTCGTCCTCGTCCTGCTGTGGCAGGCGGCCAGCGCGTCCGGGCTGCTCCCGGCCCGGCTGCTCGCCGCCCCTTCGCAGATCGCTTCGACCACGCTCGACCTGGTGAGCACGGGGACGCTGCCCACCGCGATCGCGGTGTCCCTCGAACGGGTGCTGCTCGGCTTCGCCGCAGGAGCGCTCACCGGCATCGGCCTCGCGCTGGTCGCCGGGCTGAGCCGGGCCGGCGAGAACGCCGTCGACCCCATCATGCAGATGCTCCGGGCGCTGCCGTTCTTCGGCCTGATCCCGTTGTTCATCCTCTGGTTCGGGATCGGGGAGGCGCCCAAGGTGCTGCTGGTGGCGCTCGCCGTCTCCTTCCCGCTCTACCTCAACACGTTCGCGGGGATCCGGGGCGTGGACGGCAAGCTCGCCGAGGTCGCGCGGACGCTCAGGCTCGGCAGGGCCGCGCTCGTCCGGCATATCGTGCTGCCGGGCGCGCTTCCCCAGACGCTCGTGGGGCTGCGGCAGAGCCTCGGGGTGGCCTGGCTGGCGCTGATCGTGGCCGAGCAGGTGAACGCCGACGCGGGGCTCGGCTTCATGATCAACGATGCCCGGGAGTTCCTGCGTACCGACGTGATCGTGGTCGGCCTGCTGGTCTACAGCGCGCTCGGCCTGCTCACCGACGCCCTGGTCCGTCTCCTGGAAAGGAGGGCGCTGGTATGGCGGCGCGAGTTCCTGCCGGGGTGAGCGGCCCCGCGGGCGCACAGACCGTACGGCCCGCCGCGGCCGTACGCGGGCTCACCCGGCGTTTCGGCGACCGCGCGGTGCTCGACGGCCTCGACCTGGTGATCGGGCGCGGCGAGTTCGTCGCGCTCCTCGGCCGCAGCGGCTCGGGCAAGTCCACGCTGCTGCGCGCGCTCGCCGGCCTGGACGACGAGGTCGAGGGCGGCCTTGAGGTGGACGGCTCGGTGGCCGTGGCCTTCCAGGAGCCCCGGCTGGTGCCGTGGAAGCGGGTGCGCGACAACCTCACGCTCGGCCTGACCGCGCCTGACCCGGTCAGCAGGGCGGAGGCCGCGCTGGCCGAGGTGGGCCTGACCGACCGGGCGGGCGCGTGGCCGCTGACGCTGTCCGGCGGCGAGGCGCAGCGGGCGAGCCTGGCCCGCGCCCTCGTCCGCGAGCCTGGACTGCTGCTGCTCGACGAGCCGTTCAGCGCGCTCGACGCGCTGACCCGGATCACCGTGCACCGTCTGGTGCTCGACCTGTGGGCGGCGCACGGCCCGGCCGTGCTGCTGGTGACCCACGACGTGGACGAGGCGCTGCTGCTGGCCGACCGGGTCCTGGTCCTCGACGACGGGCGCGTCGCGCACGAGTGGACCGTAGCCGCCCCGCGCCCCCGGCACCGCGACCACCCCGGCCTGCTCACCCTGCGCGCGGCGCTGCTGACCGCCCTGGGCGTCACCCCGGAGGGACCGGCATGACCAGGAGACTCATCGCCGCGCTGCTGATCGCCCTGACGGCCGGCACGGCCTGCGCCTCGCCGGAGCGGAGCGCGCCCGGCGGGCAGGACGGAGCCGCCTCCGGCCGTGTCACGCTGCGGGTCGGCGACCAGAAGGCCGGATCGCAGGCCCTGCTCAAGGCCGCCGGGCTGCTCGACGGCACCTCGTACGCGATCACGTGGGCGCAGTTCACCTCGGGCCCCCCGCTGCTGGAGGCGGTCAACGCCGGAGCCGTGGACATCGGCGGCGTGGGCAACACGCCGCCCGTCTTCGCGGCCGCCTCCGGCTCGAAGATCAAGATCGTGGCGGCGCACCGCCAGAGCGCGAAGGCGTCCGCGATCCTCGTCCCGCCCGGGTCGGCGATCACCTCGCCCGCCCAGCTCAAGGGCAGGAAGATCGCGGTGGCCAAGGGCAGCTCCGCCCACTACCACCTGCTCGCGGTCCTGAAGAGGGAGGGCCTGTCCTTCGCGGACATCCAGCCGCAGTATCTGCAGCCTGCCGACGCCCTCGCGGCCTTCTCGTCCGGCACCGTCGACGCGTGGGCCATCTGGGACCCCTTCACCTCCCAGGCCGTGATCGAGCACAAGGCCCGGCTGCTGGCCGACGGCGAGGGCGTCGTCAACGGCCTGGGCTTCCAGGTCGCCGCCCCCGCCGCGCTCGACGACGCCGGCAAGCGCGCCGCCGTCGGCGACTACCTGACCCGCCTGGCCAAGGCGCGGATCTGGGCCGCGACCCACCTGGACGAGTGGGCGAAGGTGTGGGCGCGGGAGACCGGCCTGCCGGTCGAGGTCACGAACGCGGCCGCCGCCAACGCCGTGGCCACCCCCGTCGTGATCGACGACTCGGTCGTCTCCTCGCAGCAGGAGATCGCCGACGCGTTCACCGCGGAGGGCCTCATCCCCGGCACCGTCGTGTTCTCGCAGTTCGTGGACGACCGCTTCAACGACGTCGTCGGAAAGGCGCAGCGATGAGATTCCACTGGTTCCTGCCCACCTCGGGCGACGGCAGGGCGATCACCGGCGGCGGGCACGGCCTGGCCCGCCGGCACGGGCAGGCGGCGGCGTCCGCGTCCCGCCCGCCCACCATCGACTACCTCGCCCAGGTGGCCCGCGCGGCCGAGCAGGCCGGGTTCGAGGCCGTGCTCACCCCCACGGGCACCTACTGCGAGGACTCCTGGCTGGTCACCGCCGCCCTGACCCAGGTGACGACCCGGCTGAAGTTCCTGGTCGCGTTCCGGCCCGGGGCGCTGTCCCCGACGCTCGCGGCGCAGATGGCCGCCACCTACCAGCGGATCTCCGGCGGCCGGCTGCTGCTGAACGTGGTGACCGGCGGGGAGGCGGCCGAGCAGCGGCGGTTCGGCGACCACCTGGGCAAGGACGAGCGGTACGCGCGGACCGCCGAGTTCCTGTCGATCGTGCGCGGCGCGTGGGACGGCCCGTTCGACTTCAGGGGGAACTACTACGAGGTCGAGGGGGCGACGGTCGCCGAGCGGCCCGACCCCGTCCCAGAGTTGTACTTCGGCGGTTCCTCCGCCGCCGCGGGCCCGGTGGCGGCCCGGCACGTCGACGTCTACCTCACCTGGGGCGAGCCGCCGTCCCAGGTCGCGGCCAAGCTCGACTGGATGCGCGAACTCGCCGCGGCGGAGGGCCGCACGCTGCGTTTCGGCGTACGCCTGCACGTGATCACGAGGGACACCTCCAAGGAGGCGTGGGCGGAGGCCAGGCGGCTGCTCGACCAGATCTCCCCCGAGGACGTCGCGTCGGCGCGGGCCGTCCTTTCCCGCAGCGAGTCCGTCGGGCAGCAGCGGATGCTCGCGCTCCACGAGGGCTTCGCCGCGGGCCGCGACGGGGCCACCCGCGGCGGGGTCAGGGACCTGGAGATCCACCCCGGCCTGTGGGCGGGGGTCGGCCTGGTGCGCGGCGGCGCGGGAACCGCGCTCGTCGGCAGCCACGCGGAGGTCGCCGACCTGGTCGAGGAGTACGCCTCACTCGGTGTGGAGGAGTTCGTCCTGTCGGGTTACCCGCACCTGGAGGAGGCCTTCTGGTTCGGCGAGGGCGTGCTGCCTGAACTGCGCCGGCGCGGCCTGCTGGACGCCGCCGCGCCCGTGCGGCTGAGCGCCTGACCGGCACGCGGGGCCCCCGCCGCCTTCACATGCGGTCGGGGGCCTCGCCGCGTTCCCTGATCAGAGCGGTGAGCTGGGCCACCGCCCGGCGCGAGCGTTCCCGCTCCGTGCTCTGGATGCCCATCGCGCCCAGGCTGCTGCCGTCCGCGAGGTCCAGCCTGGGCCAGGGGTCGCCCTCCGCCATCGTGACGTCGAGCACCTCGGCCCACTCGTAGCGGTGCACCCGCAGCGCGTTCACCACCGTGAGCCCCTGCTCGTCCGCCCGCACCCGCAGGCGGCCGAGCAGGTGCAGCACCGCGGCCACCGCCACGCCGAAGGCGACCATGCCCAGCCGGTCGGGCATCTTGAACTGCTCCGGCAGGCCGACGGCCAGCACGATCGAGCCGATCACCATCACCGCCGCCAGGCCGTACGCGATGACCGTGGTGGCGCGGGGCCTCCAGGTGACGGGCAGCGGCGGCACGCGCTCAGGCATGGCCACCCCCGGGGGCGGGCACCGTGCGACGGTGTACTGCGTGCCCGGCCGGCGGGGCGGCGGGCGGATGCTGCGTGATCACCAGTGAAGTCTTCCCGGCTTGGCGCTGCGGATGCGAGGGCTGCGGCTACGAGGGCCGGGTGGGTCAGCCGGCGAGGCCGCGCAGGACGAGCGCGGTCTCCAGGGCTGCGACCGTCGCCTCGTATCCCTTGTCCTCCTTGCTGCCCGGCACGCCGGACCGCTCGATTGCCTGATCAAGGGTGTCACAGGTGAGCACCCCGTTGCCCACCGGGGTCGACTCGTCGAGCGCGACCCTGGTCAGCCCGGCGGTCACCGAGTCGCACACGTAGTCGAAGTGGGCCGTCTCTCCCCTGACCACCACTCCGAGCGCGACGACGGCGTCGCACCGCCTGGCCAGCGCCTGCGCGACCACCGGGATCTCCAGCGACCCGGCCACCCGGGCGGTGACCACGGCCGCGCCGCTGTCCCGCGCCGCCCGCTCGGCCCGCGCCAGCAACTGGTCGGTGATCTTCTCGTGCCACCGGGCGGCGACGATGCCGACGGTCAGCCCGCCCGCGTCCACCGCTCCCGCGCCCGGACGTCCGTCGCCGCTCATGCGTCCCCCTCGCCTGACGGCTCTGACCGGGTCCACTCGTTCATCGGGCCTCCTTGCCGAAGTGCTCTCCGTGGATGTCGCGCGGGACGTCGCCGGAGATCTCGTGGCCGAGCCGGTCGCGCTTGGCCGTCAGATACCTCTCGTTGTACGGGTTCATCGCCACCGGCATGGGCTCGCGGCCCAGGACCTTGATGCCGTACCCGTCCATCCCCCGCACCTTCGCCGGGTTGTTGGTGAGCAGCCGCACCGACCTGACGCCGAGGTCGGCGAGGATCTGCCCGGCGTTGGAGAACTCCCTGGCGTCCACCGGCAGCCCCAGCTCCAGGTTCGCGTCGACCGTGTCGCTGCCGTCGTCCTGGAGGCTGTAGGCGCGTAGCTTGGCCAGCAGGCCGATGCCGCGCCCCTCGTGGCCGCGCAGGTACACGATCACGCCGCGCCCGTTCTCCGCGATCATGCGCATCGCGGTGTCGAGCTGGACGCCGCAGTCGCAGCGCAGCGAGCCGAGCACATCGCCGGTGAGGCACTCCGAGTGCGCCCGGACGAGCACGTTCTCGCCCTCCTCGATGTCGCCGTACACCAGCGCGACGTGCTCGCCGCCGTCGAGCGCGCTGGCGTAGCCGTACGCGCGCCAGACGCCGTACCGGTTGGGGATGCGCGTCTCCGCGACCCGGGTGACCATCCGCTCGGACCTGCGGCGGTGCTCGACGAGCTGCTCGATCGACACGAGCGCGAGGTCGTGCTCGTCGGCGAACTCGCGCAGGCGGGGCAGGCGGGCCATCGTGCCGTCGTCGTTGACGATCTCGGCGAGCGCGCCGGCCGGGGAGAGCCCGGCGAGCCTGGCGAGGTCCACCGACGCCTCGGTGTGCCCGGGCCGCACCAGCACGCCGCCCTCGCGGTACCGCAGCGGGAAGATGTGCCCCGGCCGGACCAGCTCGTACGGCTCGGTGGCCGAGTCGCACAGCGTCCTGATCGTCTTGGCCCGGTCGGCGGCGGAGATGCCCGTCGTCACCCCGTCCCTGGCGTCCACGCTGATCGTGTACGCGGTGCGCAGCCGCTCGCGGTTGTCCTGCACCATCAGGGGCAGGCCGAGCCGGTCGAGCGTGGCGCCCTCCATCCCCACGCAGATCACGCCGCTGGTGTAGCGGATCATGAAGGCGACCAGCTCCGGCGTCGCCTTGGACGCCGCGAAGATGAGGTCGCCCTCGTTCTCGCGGTTCTCGTTGTCCACGACCACGACGGGCCTGCCGTCCCTGATGTCGTTCACGGCCCGTTCGATCGGGTCCATCCTTATAGCACTCATGCCACCACCGCCCGCAACTCGCGCGACTGCCGCAGCCAGCCGCGGAACCCGATCATGACCATCACGAAGAACACCCCGTAGACCAGGCCGGAGACCACCAGCCCGGAGCTGAACGCCAGCGGCACGCCGACGAGGTCCACCGCCACCCAGACGATCCAGAAGTCGACCAGGGCCCTGCCCTGCGCCCAGGTCGCGACCGCGCTGCCGACGAAGATGTACGCGTCGGGCCAGGGCGCCCAGGAGACGTTCAGCCCCCGCGCGTTCAGATAGGTGAACAGCAGGGCGACCGCGACCGTCCCGCCGGCCATGAGGCCGACGAGCACCGCCCGCTCCCCCGCCCGCGCCGAGCGGACCGGCAGTTCGGCGCCGCCGCGGGTGCCGCGCGACCACTTCACCCAGCCGTAGACCGCGAGGACGCCGAACAGCACCTGCTTGAGCGCGTTGCCGGTGATGTGCGCGCTGACCGACGCCGCGAACAGCAGCACCGACCCGAGCAGCTGCACCGGCCAGGTCCAGATCGTCCTCCTGATCGCGAGCCAGACCGTGGCGAGCGCGCACACGTTGCCCACCAGGTCGGTCCACAGCACGGGCTTGCCGAACACGTGGAACGCCGCCGCGTCCGCCCAGCTCATGCCCGCGCTCCCCCGGTGAGCTTCTCGACGTACTTGGCGATCACGTCCACCTCGAGGTTCACCGGCTCGCCCGGCTGCTTACGGCCCAGCGTGGTGAGGCCGAGGGTGGTGGGGATCAGGCTCACGGCGAAGGAGTCCTCCCCCACCTCCGCCACGGTGAGGCTGACGCCGTCCACCGCGATCGAGCCCTTCTCCACGACGTACCTGGCGAGGCCGGCCGGCAGCGAGAGCCGTACGACCTCCCAGTGCTCCCCCGGCTCGCGGGACAGCACCTCCCCCGTCCCGTCCACGTGGCCCTGCACGATGTGCCCTCCGAGCCGCTGGTCGGCCCGTACGGCGCGCTCCAGGTTGACTCGCGCGCCGGGGAGCAGGGCCCCGAGCGAGGACCGGTCGAGGGTCTCTCTCATGACGTCGGCGGTGAAGGAGTCGCCCTCGGCCTCCGCCACCGTGAGGCAGACGCCGTTGACGGCGATCGAGTCGCCGTGCCGGGCGTCGCCGGTGACGACCGGGCCGCGCACCGTGAGGCGCGCGGAGTCGCCCAGCGGCTCAAGGGCCACGACCTCGCCGAGTTCCTCGACGATTCCGGTGAACATTCAGCTCTCCTTGGGGAACGTGCGGCCGGGGGACTTCGGACGCAGGACCAGCTTGAGGTCCGGCCCGACGGGGGTCGCCTCGGCGAACTCCAGCCGGTGGATCTGGGTGATCGTCGACACTCCGGCGGGGCCGAGCGCGGCCGGCCCCGCGCCGAGCAGCGCCGGGGCGAGGTAGCCGACGACCCGGTCGACCAGGCCCTCCCCGAGGAACGCGCCCGCGAGGGTGGGCCCGCCTTCCACCAGCACGCTCACGATCCGCCTGTCGTGCAGTTCTGCCAGCAGCGCGCGCAGGTCGACCCCGCCGGGGACGCGCGGGAGCCGTACGGCGTGCGGGGCCAGGTGGGCGGGGATGTCGGCGTCCTCGGCCACGGCGACCAGGGTGGGGGCCTCGCCGTCGAGGACGCGGGCCGTGGCGGGGGTGCGGGCGCCGGGGTCCACGACCACGCGCAGCACGGGCGCCTCGCGCGGCGGGACGGGGACACGGGCGGTGAGCCGGGGGTCGTCGGCGAGCACGGTGCCGATGCCGGCGACGACGGCGTCGCTCTCCGCGCGCAGGCGGTGCACGTCGGCCCTCGCCTCGGGCGAGGTGATCCACTGGCTGGTGCCGTCCTCGGCCGCCGAACGCCCGTCCACCGTGGCGGCGAACTTCCAGGTCACGTACGGCCTGCCGGCCCGCACGAAGGTCAGCCAGGCGGCGTTGCCCTCCTCCGCCTCCGCGGCCAGCACGCCCTCGTCCACCACGACGCCGTGCCGTCTCAGGGTGGCGGCTCCGCCGGCGGCCTCGGGGTTGGGGTCGGAGACGGCGACCACGACGCGGGCCACGCCCGCCTCCAGGAGCGCGGCGGTGCAGGGGCCGGTCCTGCCGGTGTGGTCGCAGGGCTCCAGGGTCACGTAGGCGGTGCCGCCCCTGGCCCGCCCGCCCGCCTCGCGGAGCGCCACGACCTCGGCGTGGGGGCCGCCGGCGCGTGCGTGGAAGCCCTCTCCCGCGACCTCGCCCGCGGGGTCGAGGATCACGCAGCCGACGACTGGGTTGGGGCTGGTGCCGCCCAGGCCCCGGGCGGCGAGCGCGATGGCGCGCCGCATGTGAAGGATGTCCCCTGAGGTCACCCCGGTCTTCCTCTCGCCGTTGTCTACGGCGGGCCCCGGGGATGGTCGGGGACGCGGTCTCGGCGTCACCCGCACGGGCGGCGCCGCTGCCGGTGCGCCCACATGGCCGCCCGGCGGCGCGAGGCCACCCGTTCGCGCGCTTCCTCCCATCCGGACTTTCACCGTCGGTCCTGGAATCACACCAGGTCCACCGGCCGATGGCTTCGGCCGGGTCGCGGACTGTCACCCCTGGGGACAGGGGTGTCACCGCCGGTTCGGAATTACACCGACCCCGGAGCACGCTGCTCTGCTACCCGACAGTGTAGCGATGCCCGGCTCGTTGCCCTAGCGCGGGATTGCGGTGATCTGCGGCACACACATATCGGACGGTTCAGTCTCAGGCTTGTTCGAGTTGTGTCACAAATTTGTGACACAACAGCATTTATGTAATAAGCAGTCTCTCGCGTCGCATATACCCAGGTCAATGCGGTCGTAGGACACAAGGTGATTTACTTTGCACAACAAAGTAAGCAAGTGGCGAAGTGCGCGCCTCAACTGATTGACCCGCACAAAATTCGTTGCCAGGGTTCCCTATAGTCGGATCTCTTCCGATCGTTAATGGTCCATCCGGGAGCACCGCACCATGACGTTCCCCTCCTCGACCACGACCGACGACGCCGCGGACTCCGTGGACGCGACGCCGCCGGCCGGGTCAGATCCCGCCATCGTCGGCCGTTCACCCGGCCAGCTCATGTGGCGCCGGTTCCGACGCGACAAGACCGGCGTGATCTCGGCGATCATCGTGCTCGCGTTCTTCCTGATCGCGCTTCTCGCACCCGTGATCTCCGCCCTGTACGGCAAGGACCCGTACTCCACGTACGGGCAGAACCAGCCGGGCCTGCTCAACGAGTACGGCTATCCCATCGCCCCCAACGGCGGCATGAGCGGCGAGTTCTGGTTCGGCCTCGAGCCGGGCCTGGGCCGCGATGTGTTCATGCAGCTCGTGTACGGCATCCGCACGTCGCTGAGCATCGCCGTCATCGTGACGGTGATCACGACCGTCGTCGGCGTCGTGATGGGCATCACCTCGGGCTATCTCGGCGGCAAGACCGACTACGTGATCGGCCGGGTGATCGACACACTGCTGGCCTTCCCCTCGCAGCTCTTCCTGATCGTCTTCCTCCCGGTCGTCGAGGCCGCGATCGTGCTGCCCGAGGAGGAGACGCCGGTCTGGCTCCGATACGTGTCGATCTGCATCGTCCTGACCGTCCTCGGCTGGGCCACGATCGCGCGCCTGCTGCGCGCCCAGGTGCTGTCGCTGCGGACACGCGAGTTCATCGAGGCCGCCCGCGTCACCGGGGCCTCTCCCGGGCGCATCATCTTCAAGGAGTTGCTGCCCAACCTGTGGACGCCGATCATCATCCAGGCCACTCTCGCGCTGCCGCTGTTCGTGGGCGCGGAGGCCGGCCTCGGATTCCTCGGCGTCGGCATGACGGAACCCACCCCCGACTGGGGCCGGATGTTCCAGGTGGGGGTGAACGTCTACCACTCCGACGTCACGTATCTGATCTTCCCGGGTGTGTCGATGCTGATCTTCGTCGTCGCCTTCAACCTGCTCGGGGACTCTATCCGCGACGCCTTCGACCCCAAGACCAAGCGCTGACCACACGCGCTTTCCCCCATAGGAAGGACCACATGAGATCGCAAAGCAGGCGGTTCGCCTCGATGACGGCCGTGCTCGCGGCCGGCGCGCTCGCCCTTGCCGGCTGCGCCCAGGGCGGCGGCGGCGGAGCGCCCCAGGGCGCGGCGAGCACCTCCCAGAAGCCGCTCGAGAACAAGGCGGTCAGCGCGATCACCGTCGGCACCGCCCAGGACTCCGCGGGCCCCGCCCCGGAGATCCAGGGCGCCAAGTCCGGCGGCACCGTCTACATGATCGACCGTGACGACTTCAGCCACCTGGACCCGGGCCGCGTCTACGTCAACTACAACTCCTCGGTGTCCAAGCTGTTCACCCGGACGCTGACGGCGTACAAGCACGACGACTCGGGCGACATCAAGCTGGTCGGCGACCTCGCCACCGACACCGGCACCACCACCGACGGCGGCAAGACGTGGAAGTTCACGCTCAAGGACGGCCTGAAGTGGCAGGACGGCTCGCCGATCACCGCCGGTGACATCAAGTACAGCTTCGAGCGCCTGTTCGCCGACTTCATCACCGAGGGCCCCGACTACGCCGAGACCTGGCTGGTCCCCGACCCGAACAAGCCGTTCCGCGACCAGTACAAGGGCCCGTACGACGGCAAGGAACTCGACACGATCGAGACTCCGGACGACAAGACGGTGATCTTCAAGCTCAACGGGGAGCACCCGGACTTCAACTTCACCGTGGCCATGACCGGCTACGGCGCCGTACCCAAGGCGCACGACACCAAGCAGAAGTACGACAGGCAGCCGTTCTCCTCCGGTCCGTACAAGATCGTGAGCCACATCACGGACAAGTCGATGGACCTGGAGCGCAACGAGCACTGGGACCCGAAGACCGACCCGATCCGGCACGCCTACCCGGACAAGTTCCACATGGAGTTCGGGGTCCAGGCACAGCAGACCACCGAGCGCTTCATGGCCGACACCGGCAACGACAAGACCGCGTTCACCTTCCACAACGCGGTCGCGCCCGAGCGCGTCCAGGAGGTGCTGGGCGACCCCGAGCTGATGAAGCGGTCGGTGCAGGGCCTCACGCCGTTCACCACCTTCTACAACATCAACACCAAGCGGATCACCGACGTCAACGTCCGCAAGGCGATCATCACCGCCTGGCCGGCCAAGCAGATCCAGCAGATCGAGGGTGGCGAGGTCAACACCGGCAAGATCGCCACGACCGTGCTGAGCCCGACCGTCCTCGGCTACGAGCCGTTCGACCTGTACGGCAAGCTGGCCAAGCCGGAGGGCGACCCCGAGGCGGCCAAGCAGCTGCTCGCCCAGTCGGGCAACGCCAACCCGACCGTCGTCTACGCCTACAACCAGACGCCGACCCAGGAGAAGATCACCGTCGCCGTCAAGGAGGCGCTGACCAAGGCCGGCTTCAAGGTGGTGGCCAAGCCGCTGAACCCGACGACGTACTACGACGCGATCGGCCCGGTGGACAACAAGTTCGACATCTACTGGGGCGGCTGGGCGGCCGACTGGCCGACCGGCTCGACCGCGATCCAGCCGCAGTTCGACGGCCGCCAGATCGCGGACAACGCGCCGAACTACACGCACCTCGACGTGCCGGAGATCAACGAGGCCATCGACAAGGCCAACAAGATCACCGACGCCACCGAGGCGGGCAAGGCCTGGGCCGCGATCGACAAGATGATCATGGAGCAGGCCGCGATCGTGCCCGAGTACTACCAGACCTACTTCGGCCTGTACGGCTCGGGCCTCGGCGGGGTCAAGATGGACCCGATCGAGGGCGAGCAGTCCGCGCTCGACATCTGGGTCAAGTAGCAGCAACCAGGTCCGCCGCCCCCTTCACGGGGGGCGGCGGGCCTCCGGCCCGTCCGCAGGAGCAAGTGCGAGATCATGACCAGCTTTCTGGCACGCCGCGTCGCCGGCGCCCTCGTGATCCTGTTGATCATCAGCGCGATCACGTTCTACCTCTTCTACGCGATCCCGCGTGACCCCGCCCGGGCGTTCTGCGGCAAGATCTGCCAGCCCGAGACGCTGGCGCTGATCCGCCACAACCTCGGCATGGACGAGCCGCTGTTCGTGCAGTACTGGCACTGGCTCGTGGGCATCTTCGCGGGCCGCGAGTTCGTCCAGTTCGGCGAGTGCCCCGCGCCGTGCCTCGGCTACTCCTTCGCCACCCAGGAGCCCGTCTTCGGCGCCATCGTCGACCGCTTCCCCGTGACGCTGTCGCTCACCCTCGGCGCGTCCGTGGTCATCCTGGCGTTCGGCATCCTCACCGGAATGATCGCGGCGTGGAAGGTCGGGCAGCCGCTCGACAAGATCGCCAGTGCGTCGTCGGTCATCGGGGCGTCGCTGCAGATCTACTTCGTCGGGCCGCTGCTGGCGTTCTACCTCGTGGACACCATGCGGCTGATCCCGCGCCCGTCCTACGTGCCGATCACCGAGAGCCCGGTGGAGTGGTTCACCCACCTGATGCTGCCCTGGGTGGTCCTGTCGATCATCTTCACCGCCAACTACACGCGCATGACCCGGTCCCAGATGGTCGAGCAGCTCGCCGAGGACTACGTGCGCACGGCGCGCGCCAAGGGCATGTCGAACCGGTCGGTCTTCTTCCGCTTCGCCTGGCGCGGCGCGATGATCCCCATCGTCACGATCTTCGGCGTCGACCTGGCCACGCTCCTGGGCGGCGCGATCATCACCGAGCAGACGTTCAGCCTGCACGGCATCGGCGAGCTGGCCGTACGCGCGGTGCAGAACACCGACCTGCCGATGCTGCTCGGCGTGACCATCGTGGGCGCGGCGGCGATCGTCCTGCTGAACATCGTGGTGGACGTGCTCTACGCGTTCATCGATCCGCGGGTCCGCCTGAGCTGAGCCCCGCCCCACCGAGTCGAACCTGGAACTGGAGCAGCAAGTGACCACCGTGTCGTGGAGCGGCGAGCCGGGGACCTCGAGCGGCCCCGGGCCGTTCCTGTCCGTCCGCGACCTGACCGTCGAGTTCAGCACCGAGGACGGCATCGTCCACGCCGTCGACGGCCTGTCCTTCGATCTGGAGAAGGGCACAACTCTCGGCATCGTCGGCGAGTCCGGGTCGGGCAAGTCGGTGACCAACCTCGCCATCCTCGGCCTGCACGACCCCGCCCACACGAAGATCGGCGGCGAGATCTGGCTGGAGGGCCAGGAGCTGGTCTCCGCGGGCTCCGGCACGATGGAGAAGCTCCGCGGCAACCGCGTCGCGATGATCTTCCAGGATCCGCTGACCGCGCTGTCGCCGTTCCACACGATCGGCCGGCAGATCGGCGAGGTCTACCGCAAACACAAGGGCGCGAGCAAGAAGGAGGCACGCGAGCGGGCGATCGAGATGCTCCGCCGCGTGGGCATCCCCCAGCCGGAGCAGCGGGTGGACAGCTACCCGCACGAGTTCTCCGGCGGCATGCGGCAGCGGGCGATGATCGCGATGGCGCTGGTGTGCGACCCCGAGCTGCTCATCGCCGACGAGCCGACGACCGCGCTCGACGTGACCGTGCAGGCGCAGATCCTCGACCTGCTCAAGGAACTGCAGCAGCAGTTCGGCACGTCGATCATCCTGATCACCCACGACCTCGGCGTCGTCGCCAACACCGCCGACAACGTCCTGGTCATGTACGCGGGGCGGGCGGCCGAGCGCGGCTCCGTACGCGAGGTGCTGCGCGAACCGCGGCACCCCTACACGTGGGGCCTGCTGTCGTCCATGCCGCGCCTGAACTCGCCGGTGGACGTGCCGCTGATGCCGGTGCGCGGCACTCCCCCGAGCCTGCTCAACCCGCCGTCCGGCTGCCCGTTCCACCCGCGCTGCGACTACCCGCGGCTCGCCGGGCCCGAGTTGTGCTTCACCCAGCGGCCGTCCCTGTCCCCGGAGACCGGGCACGGGGACGCCTGCTACCTCACCCTCGACCAGAAGAGGGAGCTGCGCACCGCGCGGGCCGGCGAGGGCGCGCAGGCCAAGGACACCACGCAGACCGGGGACGACGCATGAACGAGACACTGCTGGAGCTCAAGGGACTGGTCAAGCACTTCCCCGTGCGCGGCGGCGCCCTGATCAGGCGCCAGGTCGGGGCCGTCCACGCGGTCGACGGCATCGACCTCGCGGTCGGCGCGGGCGAGACCGTCGGGCTCGTGGGCGAGTCGGGCTGCGGCAAGTCGACGACAGGCCGGCTGGCGTCGCGCCTGCTCGAACCCACCTCCGGCCAGGTCCTGTACCGGGGGCAGGACATCAGCCACCACTCCCGCAGGCAGCTCAAGCCGATCCGGCCCGAGATCCAGATGATCTTCCAGGACCCCTACAGCTCCCTCAACCCCCGCCAGACCGTGGGCACGATCATCCGCGGGCCCATGGAGGTCAACGGCATCGAGCCGCCCGGCGGGCGCATGAAGCGGGTCCAGGAGCTGCTGGAGATCGTCGGCCTCAACCCCGAGCACTACAACCGCTTCCCGCACGAGTTCTCCGGCGGCCAGCGGCAGCGCATCGGGGTCGCCCGCGCCCTGGCGCTCGACCCCAAGCTCATCATCGCCGACGAGCCGGTGTCGGCGCTCGACGTCTCCATCCAGGCGCAGGTGGTGAACCTGCTGCAGGAACTGCAGCGCGAGCTCGGCATCGCGTTCCTGTTCATCGCGCACGACCTCGCGATCGTCCGGCACTTCTCCCAGCGGGTCGCGGTCATGTACCTCGGCAAGATCGTCGAGGTCGGCGACCGCCAGTCGATCTACGAGCGGCCCCGGCATCCGTACACGCACGCGCTGCTGTCGGCCGTACCCGACCCGGACGTGTCGAGCGAGCCGCGCGAGCGCATCCGCCTGGCGGGCGACGTTCCCTCGCCGATCAACCCGCCGTCCGGCTGCCGGTTCAGGACGAGGTGCTGGAAGGCGCAGGACAAGTGCGCCACCGAGGTGCCGCCCCTGGTGCGGCTCAGCGGCAACCGCGAGGGTCACCTCACCGCCTGCCACTTCCCCGAGGCGCCCACCACCCAAGGCGAAGACGTCGTCCTCGACCCCGCCCTAGCGTGATCTTGGAGTTTGTCGCAGGAAACCCTCCGACCTCGGCCTCCATACGCCGTGATCTTGCAATTAGTCGCAGGCTTCCCCCCTGACCTGGGCGAACACTCGGCGTGATCATGCAGAGGGGTCCGGTACGCCCGGCCGACCTGCGCCTTCACCGTCCGTGATCTTGCACTCGGTGGCACACTGCAAGATCACGGACGGCGTTCTCCCTGTTCAAGGGCATGAAGCGGCGGAACACTGCAAGATCACGAAGCGTGGATCGGCAGGTCAGGCCGTACCGCTGCGACAAACTACAAGATCACCACCGGGGTGGGGTGGCGCGCTCGGCTAGGCTTCTGAGCTCCTCGACGGCGCGAGCGGGGTCGTCCGCGCCGTAGACGGCGTTGCCCGCCACGAACACGTCGGCTCCCGCCTCGGCGCAGCGCTCGATCGTCTCGGTGGACACGCCGCCGTCGACCTGGAGCCACACCTCGCCGCCGTGCTTGTCGATCAGCGCCCGCGCCCGCGACACCTTCGGCAGCACGATGTCGAGGAAGCGCTGCCCGCCGAAGCCCGGCTCGACGGTCATGACGAGCAGCATGTCGATCTCGGGCAGCAGGTCCTCGTAGCCCTCGACGGCGGTCGCCGGGTTCAACGCCAGACCGGCCCTCGCCCCTGCGGCGCGGATCGCCCGCAACGTGCGTACGGCGGCCTTGGCGGCCTCCGCGTGGATCGTGACGCTGGCCGCTCCCGCCTCGGCGTAGTCCGGCGCCCACCGATCGGGGTCCTGGATCATGAGGTGGCAGTCGATCGGCGTCGAGGTGGTCTTCAGCAGAGACTCGACGACCGGCAGGCCGAGCGTCAGGTTCGGCACGAACTGGTAGTCCATCACGTCGACGTGGAGCCAGTCGGCGATGTTCTCCACCCGTGCGGCCTCGTCGGCGAGGCGGGCGAAGTCTGCGGACAGGATGCTGGGCGAAATCTGAACGGCCATAGTGCCTGCAGTCTATTTCGCCCTGCCGCCCGTCCCGCCTCTCCCCCGGCCACGCAGCGACACCGGAGACGCACGAAACCGGCCCCGCACGGCACCCGAGCCGCACGCGGCTCCTCGCCTAGGGACGGCGCAGCAGCGCGAGGAACATCGCGTCCGTGCCGTGCCGGTGCGGCCAGAACTGCGCGTACGGCCCGTCGCCGAGGCCGGGCACCTCCGGCAGGTACGCGCGCGCGTCCAGCACCTCGACCCGGTCGCGTACGTCCTCCACCACCGCCCTGGTCTCGGCCAGGTGCGGCGAGCAGGTGACGTACGCCACGACGCCGCCCGGCCGCACCGCCTCCAGCGCCGAGTCGAGCAGCCGGCGCTGCAGCGCGGTGAGCTCGGGGATGCTGCGGGGGTCGCGCCGCCACCGGGCCTCCGGCCGCCTGCGCAGCGCGCCGAGCCCGGTGCAGGGGGCGTCGAGCATCACCCGGTCGAAGGCGCCGGGCCGCCACGCGGGCCTGGTCCCGTCGGCGGTGATCACCTTCGCCTCGCGCGTGGTGCCCCACACCAGCCGGGCACGGTGATACTGCAGGTCGGCGCCGAGCAGCCGGGCGCCCCGCCCCGCCGCCACCGCGTCGAGCAGCCCGGCCTTCCCGCCGGGGCCCGCGCACATGTCGAGCCACGTCGCGTCGCGGTCGAGCGGCACCCGGGTCAGCGCGAGCGCGACGAGCTGGCTGGCCTCGTCCTGCACCGCGGCCCGCGCCTCCCCCACGGCCGCGATGGCGCCCGGGTCGCCCTCCGGCAGATAGGCGGCGTACGGCGAGTAGGCGGCCCGCTCGGCCCCCGCCTCGACCAGCTCCTCCACCGTGGCCCGTCCCGGCCGCGCCACGAGCGCCACGCGGGGCCGCTCGTTGTCGGCGTCGAGCAGCGCGGCCGTCTCGTCCACGTCCCCGCCCACCGCGTCCCGCAGGGCGGAGACGATCCAGCGCGGGTGGCTGAAGGTGACCGACAGGTTGCCGACGGGATCCTGGGCGCGCGGCGGGGCGACGATCTCCAGCCACTCTTCCAGTGTGCGGCCCGCCACCTTGCGCAGCACGGCGTTGGCGTAGCGGGACGGGCCCGCCCCCACGCGCAGCCGTACGAGGTCGATGGTGGCGCTGACCGCCGCGTGCGGGGGGATCCTCGTGCGCAGGAGTTGGTGCACGCCGAGCCGCACCGCGTCGAGCAGCGGCGGGTCCACCTCCTCCGGCGGCCGGTCGCTGCACGCGGCGATGACCTCGTCGTAGGTCCCGAGACCGCGCAGCGTGCCGTACGCCAGCTCGGTGGCGAGCGCCGCGTCACGTCCGGTGATGCGCCGCTGCCGCAGCAGCGTCGGCATGAGCAGGTTGGCGTACGCGTCGCGCTCGTCGACGGCCCGCATCAGGTCGTAGGCGGCGTTGCGCGCCTCGTCACGGGGCGGACGTCCACGGCCGGGGCCTGGCCTCCGCTGCCCGGCCTTCGCGGCGTGCGCGGACGGCCCGCCGTGCCCGGGTCGGGCCTGCCCCGCGCTGCCACCGGGGCCGCCTCCGTGGCCACCACCGGGGCCGCCGCCTTGGGCACCTCCCTGGCCGCTCCCCTGACCGCGCCGCGCGCCGCCGCCCTGACCCTTGCCCTGCTTCACGGTGTCACCTTCGACCCTGCTCAGACCCTGCTAAGACATGCTGCTTTCGGCACCGCCAACGTGCCGATCGTCCGGCGTGCCCGCCGTCTCACGCGCGGCGGCGCGTACGTCCTCCCGCGCGGCCACGGCCCGGCGGGGATGGTCCTTCAGACCAGGGTCTCACCATCCGCGAACCGGACGCCCCGGCCCCACTCGGCCGCCGTCATCTGCCGCTTTCCCTGCGGCTGCACCTCGCCGAGCTCCACCGGGTGGGTGCCGGTCCCGACGAGGACGGTCTTCCGCGTGGCCGCGATCTCGCCGGGGGCGAGCTTGCCCGCGTCAGGCGAGAGCCGTACGGGCCCGATCTTGACCCGCTGGCCGCGGAACTCGGCCCACGCGCCGGGAGCCGGCGTGCAGGCCCGCACCAGCCGGTCCACCCGCATGGCGGGCGCGGCCCAGTCGATCCTGGCGTCCTCCACCGTGATCTTCGGGGCGAGGCTGACGCCTTCCCCGGGCTGGGGACGCCCCTCCAGCGTGCCGTCCTCGACGCCGTCGAGCGTGGCCAGCAGCAGGCCCGCGCCGGCCTCCGCGAGCCGGGCCAGCAGCGCGCCGCTGGTGTCGTCAGGGCGGATCTGCTCGGTGAGCACGCCGAACACCGGGCCCGCGTCCAGCTCCTTGACGATGCGGAAGGTCGAGGCCCCGGTGACGTCGTCGCCGCGCAGCACGGCGTGCTGCACGGGCGCCGCGCCGCGCCAGGCCGGCAGCACCGAGAAATGCAGGTTGATCCACCCCTGCGGGGGGATGTCGAGCGCCGCCTGCGGCAGCAGGGCGCCGTACGCGACGACCGGGCAGCAGTCGGGCCCGATCTTCCTGAGGCGGTCGAGGAACTCCGGGTCCCCGGCCTTGGCCGGCCTGAGCACCTCGATCCCCGACTCCTCGGCGAGCTGGGCCACGGGGCTGGGGTGGACCTTGCGCCCCCGGCCCGACTGGGCGTCCGGGCGGGTCACCACGGCCACCACCTCGTGGCGCGGCGAGTCGAGCAGCGCGCGCAGCGACGGGAGCGCGGTGTCGGGAGTGCCGGCGAAGACCAGGCGCACTACAGCGCCCTTCCCTGCGTGGCGTGCGGCGAGACCTTCACCACCGGCGCCGACAGGCCGCTCCACTCGGCCTCGCGGATCGCCTTCATGGCGAGCTTGCGCTGCTTGGGATCCAGCCGGTCGATGAACAGCACCCCGTCGAGGTGGTCGGTCTCGTGCTGGAAGCAGCGCGCCATGATGTCGGTGCCCTCGAGCGTCACCGGCTCGCCGTACATGTTGAAGCCCTTGGCCACCGCCCTGATCGCGCGCGGTGTCGGGAACGCCAGGCCGGGGAAGGACAGGCAGCCCTCCTCGCCCTCCTCGTCGATCTCGCCGCCGAGGTCCAGGTCGGGGTTGATGAGGTGCCCGAGCTGCTCGTCCACGTAGTAGGTGAACACGCGAAGGCCGACGCCGATCTGCGGCGCCGCCAGACCGGCGCCCGGCGCGTCCATCATCGTGTCGGTCAGGTCCTTGACGAGCTTGCGCAGTTCCTTGTCGAAGTCGACCACCGGCTCGGCCGGGGTGCGCAGCACCGGGTCGCCGAACAGGCGGATCGGCTGAATGGCCAAGGGTTGGCTCCGTTCACGTCACGTACATGAGGAGGATCACCCCAGTCTACGGGCGTGAGCGCACCTTCATCGCCGTCTTCCTGGCCGTCTTCGCGATCAGCGGATCGGGGTGGTGCCTGCCGAGCATCTCCAGTACGGCGAGGGCGTCGGGGTGGTCGGCCCTGCCCATCTCGGGCACCAGCGTGAGCAGGTCCTCGCCGAGGAGGTCGAAATGGGCCACGGAGTCGACCGGGGCGCCGATGTAGAGCAGGGCGGCGAGGGTGTCCACCGCGACCCAGGCGCCGTCGCCCTCGCCGAGGGCGGGCGCCTCCAGGTCGCGCACGCCGAGCCAGGCCGCGGCGTAGCGCCACATCATCGGCTCGTCGAGCGCCTCCCGCACGGCCTGCTCCGCCTCCGGGCCCAGCTCCTCCAGCACGGTCCCCGCGGTGCCCCGCTGGGCGGCGTTGCCGGACGCGGCGATCTTGATGAGCTCGCGCGCCGCGTCCTCCGGCACCCGGCGCTCCAGCCAGAGCGTGGCGGCGCTGGCCGAGGCCCGGCCGGTCAGCATGGCGTCGATGAGCTCGGCGGCCCCCAGCTCCGCGAGCGCGGCCACCTCCCCGAGCGACGGCGCGTCGTGGCCCTCCCTGAGCAGGTCGCGGCGGACGGCCCAAACGCCCGGCTGGGTGAGCCTGACCAGCTCGCCGGTCAGCTCGATCAGCCCGCAGTACTCCAGCAGCGCCATCGCCGCCGCCAGCTCCCCCGGCAGGGTCATCCGCAGCCGCCGCAGGTCCGCCGGGCGCGCCTCGCAGCCCACCTCGTGGGCCTGGAGGATGCCGCCGGCCAGGGCCGCGAGCGGCATCCCCTCACGCACGGAGTAGATCGTCGCGAGGATCTCCGTCAGGTGCTCGTCGACGACGGCGGACCCGGTCAGGCCCTCCTCTGTACGGTCGAGCACGTCCATGACCACGCCGTCCCAGAACTCCATCGGGTCGGGCACGCCGGGCCCGGGGCGGGCCCCCTGCCGGGTGACCTCCATGAGACGGCCGTTGACCGCGACCACCCACAGCAGGCGCAGCCTGCCGGCCTCCAGGCCCAGCGCGGCGACCGCCGCCTCGGCCTCGGCCGGGTGCGGCATCCCCTGCTCGGTCACCTCGCAGAATCCCCGGGGAGAGGCCGCGCAGCGATCCGCGACCCACTCGGCGAGGCGGCGGGCGTCCCGCACGAGCGGAACCTCCCGCACCGCGTGGACGAGCTCCTCGTCCGGGACGATCTCGACCGGCGGGAAGGTGAGCACGTCGCTGTCGGCCATTCCAGCAACTTACTGCACAGCAGTCACCTGATGCCCCGGGAACGAGCCTTGAAAGCCGCTTTCCGGGCGGCCTTGGCGGCCGCCTGGTCCGGCAGCGTACTGCCCAGCAGCTCGAGAACCTCGACCACGTCGGGGTGGTCCACCCGCCACATGTCCTCGATCAGGTGCGCGGGCGGCCCCGAGGCCGCGATGTTCTCCGCGAAGCCCTCGGGGTCGGCCTCGGCGGCGGGCAGCGCCAGCGCCAGCATGTCGACGCTCATCCACAGGACCTCCTCGGGGGTGAGCGCGGGCGCGTCGAGACCGCGCGAGGACAGCCAGTGGATGGCGTGCGGGCGCAGTTCTGCGTCGTCCAGGTAGGACCGCACGACCGCCGCCGCCTCGAGGCCCAGGCGGTCCACGATGGTTACCGCGACCCCCCGCACCTCCGCCGGGGCCCCGGCCACGGCGGCCAGCAGCTCCGCCGCCGCCTGCTCGGGGGTGCGCCGCGACAGCCACTCGGCGATGTCCCGCTCTGCCGCCTCGTCCGCCGTGCCGTCGCCGATGAGGCCGGCGATCAGCCCGCTCGCGTCGCCCTCGGCCGGGGCCGGGGCGAGCGGCGCGTCCAGGCCCATGCCGGCGTACAGCTCACGCAGGCCCCACAGCGCGTGCGGGGTCAGGGCCAGGCCGTCCTCGGTGGGCTGGACCGTTCCCATGTAGGTCAGGGCGCTCAGCGCCTCGTCGAGCCTGCCGACCGGCCGCCCGGCGGCCACCTCGCGCAGGTAGTCGGCCAGCGCGTCCACCGGGATGGGCGACTGCAGCCGGTAGAGCAGGTCGTGGATCTGGGACATCCCCTCGTCCACCACCGCCTCCCCGGTGAGCGGCCCGCCCCTTTCCACGAGGAACTCCAGCGCTCCCCGCCACAGGCCGAGCAGCTCGTCGTCCTCGCGGGCGCTCAGGTCCGCGAACACCTCCCCGGTCACGACGGCCGTGCCGTCGAGCCGGGCGAGGCCCAGGTCGAGCGCGAGGCGCCAGGCCGGCTCGGGACGCGCGACGCCGAGTTCGGCGGTGCACTCGCGCGCGTCCCTGACCCGCAGGGACCGGCGCGTCGTCACCGTACGGCCGCCCTCGACCAGCCACGCCACCACCCGGTGGGCGTCGCGCAGCAGCGGCACCTCGCGTACGGCGCGCGCCACCTCATCGCGCGGCGCGAGCCGCACGGGCGGCAGGGGCGCGCAGCCGGGGCAGTCGCAGTCGTCGCCGTCGTTCTCCGCGGACGCGCCCTGGGCCGCGTCGATCTCCAGCGAGTCGGGCCCGATGGCGCTGAACAGGCTCTTGGCCATGCCGAACTTGGACGTGTCGGCGAGCGCTCGCGGCATCTCCGGCTCGATGCGGTCGATGGTCTCCCGCATCCTGGCGGCCGTCTTCGTGCCGATCTCCCCCGTGTCCAGCAGGAACTCGACCAGCGTCCGCGCCGCTGCGACCGTCTCCGGCGCGCTCTCCGGTGGCGCGATCACCTTGCGCGGGTAGATCTCCAGCAGGAGCTCCTCGAAGGTTCCCGGCCGGAAATCACCCAGTTCGTTCACCTCCAGGTAGTCGCTGGCGTAGTCGCACAGCAGACGCACCTCGTCGACGTCGACCTCGACGGTCCGCTCCCGTCCCCAGGCGCGGAGGCCGTCGATGGCCCGGTTCACCCATTCGATCGACACACAGGCACGCTAACGGCTCGCTTTGTGCGAGGCGAATCGGTCAGATGAGATCGAGAGGATCGATGTTCACACGTACCACGTCAGCCGCCTTGCGCGCGGAGCGCACACCGGACGCGCCCTTGAGCGCGCGGGCCAGCGCGGAACCGAGGTGGCGCGGCACCCGGACCATGGCCCGATCGGGCCCGCCCTCCACCGGCACCGGCCCGAGCACCTGCGCTCCCACGGGCAGGACGGCCTCCGCGAGCGTCTCCCTGATGGCCGCGGCCGGCCCCGTCAGGGTCGCCATCCGCACGGCGGGCGGGAAGCCCAGCTCGGTCCGCTCGTCGAGCTCGCGTTCCGAGAAGGTGACCGGGTCCCAGCGCAGAAGGGCCTGTACGGCGGGCACCGCGGCGTCGGCCAGGACGACCAGCTCCCCCGCCGGCCGCAGCAGGGCGGCGGCGTTGGCCCAGCGCCGCAGCGCCTCCTCGGCCGCCCGCAGGTCGGGGCGGCCAAGCAGCGCCCAGCCGTCGAGCAGCACCGCGGCCGCGTAGCCGCCGTCCGGCACGGGCTCGGCCCCGGGCGTCGCCACGACCAGCGCGGGGGCGCCGCCGACCGTCGCGAGCACGCCGTCGCGCCCGCTGGTGCGCACGGCGACAGAGGGGAAGGCCCGGCCCAGCTCCTCCGCGGTGCGCCGCGCGCCGACGATGACGGCCCGCACGCCTGACCCGCCGCAGGACGGGCAGCGCCAGTCGCCCGCGATCCGGCCGCACCAGCGGCAGTAGGGCACCGCGTGACCGCCGCGCAGCGCGAGCGGGCCGGAGCACACAGGCCCCATGGCCGGGTGCTCCGCGAACGCCGACCCCGCCGCGGGTCCCGCCCCAGGGAGCGTCGCTGGGAGCGCCGCGGCGGGAGGCGCCGCCGGCAGCCCGGAGCAGCGCGCGGGGGCCCGGCAGTGCCGGCATGCCAGCGCGGGCAGGTAACCCCTGCGCGGCACCTGTACGAGCACCGGCCCGTGCTCCAGACCGTCCCGCAGCGCCCGCCAGGCGACGCTGGGCAGGCGCGCGGCCCTCGCCGCCTGGTCACGGGCCAGCTCCGCGTCGTCGCCCGCCGGACGCACCCTGGGCGCCCTGGCCCTGACCACCGCCCGGTCCGGGACGAGCGGGGCGGCCCAGCCCGTCTCGACGAGCGCCGCCGCCTCGGCCGTACGCGCGTAGCCGCCGACCAGCAGGCCCGCCCCCGCCTGGTGGGCGCGCAGTCCGAGCACCTCCCTGGTGTGCGCGTAGGGCGCGTGCCGCTCGGCGTGCAGGTCGTCGCCGTCGTCCCAGACGACCGCCAGCCCCAGCCGGGCCACCGGCGCGTAGGCCGCGGGGCGGTTGCCCACCACGATCCCGATCTCGCCGCGCAGCGCCTTGAGCCAGCGCCGGTAGCGCTCCGCGGGCCCGAGGTCCGCGGTGATCGCCACGTGCGGCG
This sequence comes from Microbispora sp. H11081, assembly GCF_012999535.1. Lineage (GTDB taxonomy): Bacteria > Actinomycetota > Actinomycetes > Streptosporangiales > Streptosporangiaceae > Microbispora. The sequence goes on along the minus strand of NZ_JABBWV010000001.1, from coordinate 682,536 downwards.
TCTCGCCCAGGGCCGCGGTCACCAGCGCCACGTCCTTGCCGTCGGGCACCACCACGACGACGCCCCTGCCGCCGTCCAGGGTCGCGCGCGCGGCGTCCGCGACGGCCCCAGGCCACGTCGGCCCGCCGTCGTCCGTGCCCGGCAGAGCCGTCCAGACGGCGCGCGGCGCCCTGCCCTCGGCCAGCGCCTCCAGGAAGGACGCGCCCGCCGGGTAGGCCCGCCAGGCGTCGCCGTACGCCTCCGCCGTCCGCCCCGCGCCCGTCTCTCCCGCCGCGCCTCCGGGCTCCGTGCCCGTGCCGACTGTCCCGGGTGCGCGCTGCCCGGCCGGTGCGGGGGTCTCCCCGCCGTCGGACGCCGCACGGCGGGCGGGTGCCCTCGCCTCGGACTCGACCCGCGCGTGACGCGGCGGAACGGCCAGCCGCAAGACGTCCGTCATGGTCCCGGCGTACCGGTCGGCCACGGCTCGGGCCAGCCTGGCGATGTCGGGGGTGAGGACGGGCTCCGGGGAGATCACCCGCTCCAGGAAGGACAACCTGCCGCCGTGCTCGCTCTCAGCGAGCCGTTCGAGGAGATAGCCGTCGGCGAGCTGACCGGCGAAGCGGACCCGCACCCGGCAGCCGGGCACCGCGTCGGCGTCCATGGAGGAGGGCACGAGGTAGTCGAAAGGCCGATCGAGGTGCGGCAGCGGCGTGTCCACCACGACCCGGGCGACGGGCGACTCCCGCGCCGGCTCACGCGCGCCCTTGGCCGCGCCCCTCACCGGCGCCTTGCCCGCGACCCTGCCCGCGCGCTGCCGCTCGGCGCTCGCCCGCTCAGGGGCGCCGGAGGGCACCGGGAGGAGCGCCTCCTGCGGGTGCGGGACTCGGGTCGGCTCGGTCACTCCTACGTCCTACCAGACCCGGCGCACCGCGATCCCAGGGACGCCCGCGGCTGTGGACAGGCCGGCCGGGCGGCGGCGCGCACGACAGCGGCGCCCGCCGTCGGGGCGGGCGCCGCGGTGGCGACGATGGTCGCCGTGCTCGTCAGGAGCGGATCACAGACCGGCGGCCGTGCGCAGGGCGTCGGCCCGGTCGGTGGACTCCCAGGAGAAGCCCTCACGGCCGAAGTGGCCGTAGGCGGCGGTCTCGGAGTAGATCGGGCGCAGCAGGTCGAGGTCGCGGATGATCGCGGCGGGCCGCAGGTCGAAGACCTCGAGCACCGCGTCCTGGATCACGTTGACCGGCGCCTTCTCGGTGCCGAACGTCTCGACGAACAGGCCGACGGGCTGGGCCTTGCCGATGGCGTAGGCGACCTGGACCTCGCAGCGGTCGGCCAGACCGGCCGCGACGACGTTCTTGGCGACCCAGCGCATGGCGTAGGCGGCAGAGCGGTCGACCTTGGACGGGTCCTTGCCGGAGAACGCGCCGCCGCCGTGGCGGGCCATGCCGCCGTACGTGTCGATGATGATCTTACGACCGGTGAGCCCGGCGTCGCCCATGGGGCCGCCGATCTCGAAACGGCCGGTCGGGTTGACCAGCAGGCGGTAGCCCTCGGTCTCGATCTCCAGGTCGGCCAGGATCGGCTCGACCACGTGCTCGCGGATGTCCGGGGTCAGCATCTCCCGCAGGTCGATCTCCGGGGCGTGCTGGGTGGAGACGACCACGGTGTCGAGGCGGGCCGGGCGGTCGCCGTCGTACTCGATCGTGACCTGGGTCTTGCCGTCCGGGCGCAGGTAGGGAACCGTGCCGTTCTTGCGGACCTCCGACAGGCGCCGGGCCATCCGGTGCGCGAGGGTGATCGGCAGCGGCATCAGCTCGGGGGTCTCGCGGCAGGCGTAGCCGAACATCAGGCCCTGGTCGCCCGCGCCCTGGCGGTCGAAGTCGTCGGCGCCCTCGCCCTCACGGTGCTCGTAGGCGTCGTCGACGCCCTGCGCGATGTCCGGGGACTGCGCGCCGATGGACACCGACACGCCACAGGAGGCGCCGTCGAAGCCCTTGTGGGAGGCGTCGTACCCGATCTCGAGGATCTTCTCGCGGATCAGGGCGGGGATGTCGACGTAGGTCTCCGTCGTCACCTCGCCGGCGACGTGGACCTGGCCAGTGGTGATCAGCGTCTCGACGGCGACCCGGCTCTTCGGGTCGTCCTTGAGCATGGCGTCGAGAATCGCGTCACTGATCTGGTCGGCGATCTTGTCCGGGTGGCCCTCGGTGACCGACTCGGAGGTGAACAGGCGACGGGACAACTCAGGGCTCCTCATGCAGCGGCTGCTGACGTCCATGAGCGACCGGCGGCAGAGCCCAGCCCCACCGCGGTCACTCGATGCTCACGCGAGTCTAGCCCCAGGCACTGCGGAGCGGTGAAGCCCTCCGGGTTACGGTCGGCAGGTCAGCAGTCCACAAGAAGGCCCGCCGGTCCCCCGGACGACGTCTCAGAGGTCGGGTAAGGGATCTCTGGGCAGGTCACCGGGTGAGAAGGCCTCCGCGTCCGCCGCCGCGACCACGGCCGCGTACTCGTCGTCGACCTCCAGGATCATCCCGCCCATCTCGATGCGGGGGCCCGTCCCGAACTCGATCGGCCCGAGACGGGTGCGGCGTGGGTAACGGGCCCACACCCCTGACGGCTCGTCCCTGCTGAACATCTTGGTGGACAGCAGGGTGATCGAGCGGTCCGTCACCACGACGAGGAACCCGAGCGTGGCGGGGGGTGGCAGGGCCACGGCGGGAAAGACGTAGCGAATGTCCTCGCCGGGGCCGAGCAACGCCCGGCAGCGCTCCCTGATCGTGGCGGACACCGGCATGGCGATCGCTCCCTCGATGCACTACCTGCGGGGGGCGGAGCGGGCGCCCGCGCCGGCACCACGCGAAGGTCAGGCGAGACGCTGCGCCACCAAGTCCCACACTACGTCGGCGAGATCCTCTTTGGGACCCCTCGGAATCTCCACGGAGCCGCCCTCCGCCGTGAGGACGACGGCCGCGTTGTCCGGAGTGCCGAACGCCAGGTTCTCCCCGACCTGGTTCACCACGAGCAGGTCGCAGCCCTTGCGCCGCAGCTTGGCCTGGCCGTTGGCCAGGACGTCGTCGGTCTCGGCCGCGAAACCCACGATCACCCGGGGCCCGCCGGGCGCGGCCTCCCCCGGGGCGTCGCGGCCCACCGGGGTGCCGTGCCGTCCGTCCCCCGCGGCGTACGCCTCCCGCCTGGCCCGGCGGATCTCACCCAGCTCGGCCAGGATGTCCGGATTTTTCGTCAAATGGATGGGATCGGGCTCGGCGGACGACTTCTTGATCTTTGAGTCGCTCTGCCGTACGGGCCGGAAGTCCGCGACCGCGGCGGCCATCACGACAGCGTCGGCGTGCTCCGCCGCCAGGAGGACCGCGTCGCGCAACTGCCGCGCCGACTCCACCCGGACGACCTTCGCGCCCGCGGGATCGGGCAGCGTCACGTTGGCCGCCACGAGCGTCACCTCCGCGCCCCGCGCGACGGCGGTGCGGGCGAGCGCGTACCCCTGCAGGCCGGAGGACCGGTTGCCGATGAAGCGCACGGGGTCGATCGCCTCGCGGGTGCCGCCTGCCGAGATCACGACGTGCCGCCCGGCCAGGTCGTCACGCCCGCCCGCCAGCACGCGGCGGCACACCTCGAAGATCTCGGCGGGGTCGGGCAGCCGCCCCCGGCCGGTGTCGGCGCCGGTGAGCCTGCCTACGGCGGGCTCGATCACGATCGCGCCGCGCTCGCGCAGGGTCGCCACGTTGGCCCGCGTGGCCGGGTTCTCCCACATCTCCGTGTGCATCGCGGGCGCGAACACCACCGGGCAGCGCGCGGTGAGCAGAGTGTTGGTAAGCAGGTCGTCGGCCATGCCGTGCGCGGCCCTGGCCAGCACGTCCGCCGTCGCAGGGGCCACGATCACCAGGTCGGCCGACTGCCCGATGCGCACGTGCGGCACCTCGTGCACCGACTCCCACACCTCGGTGGTCACCGGATTGCCGGACAGCGCGGCCCAGGTCGGCTCGCCGACGAACCGCAGGGCGTCCCTGGTCGGCACGACACGCACGTCGTGTCCCGACTCGGTGAAAAGGCGCAGCAGCTCGCAGGACTTGTAGACCGCGATGCCGGCGCTCACGCCCAGTACTACGGAGGTCATCGGCCCGTGGGGACGCTCAGCCCTCGATGGGCTCGGAGGTGAGCAGGCCCTCGGAGACCTCGCGCAGGGCGATGGACAGCGGCTTCTCCTGGGCGTGGGTCTCCACGAGGGGTCCCACGTACTCCAGCAGGCCCTCGCCGAGCTGGGAGTAGTAAGCGTTGATCTGGCGCGCCCGCTTCGCACCCATGATCACAAGGCTGTACTTGCTGTCGACGATGTCGAGAAGCGCGTCGATCGGCGGGTTGGTGATGCCTTCCGCGTAGGCGGAGCTGCTTGCCACGTCAGTGATCCCCTAGCTAGGTGAGTTTCCCATCAAGGCTATCAGCCGATGGCACACATCCTTGACGGACGTGTTGACGATCGTGAGGTCGAACTCCTTCTCCGCCGCCATCTCGATCCTGCCCGCGTCCAGCCGGCGGGCGATCACGTCGGAGGGCTCGGTGCCGCGGCCGCGCAGCCGCCGCTCCAGCTCCTCCCAGCTCGGCGGGGCCAGGAACACGAGCAGTGCCTCGGGCATCGTCGTGCGCACCTGCCTGGCGCCCTGGAGGTCGATCTCCAGCAGGGTGGGGACCCCTGCCGCCAGCCTCTCCAGCACGGGCTGCCTCGGCGTGCCGTACCGGTTGCCGGCGAACTCCGCCCACTCCAGGAGCTCTCCGGAGGCGACGAGCTTGTCGAACTCGTCGTCGTCGGCGAAGTAGTACTCCACTCCGTGCCGCTCCCCCGGACGGGGCTTCCTGGTTGTCACCGAGACCGACAGCCACACCTCTGGGTGGGACCGCCGGAGCTCGGCGACGACCGTGGACTTGCCCACACCCGACGGACCGGAAAGGACCGTCAGGCGCGGGCGGGGCAAGGAGTCACCGCCGTGTGTCCTGTGCCCGCTGGTCGCGACTGCCTCATGGGCCCGATCTCCAGCGGACCGGGACGTGTCGGTCACTCCATACCCCCGTGAAACCGTGAAACTCGTTCGTACGCCGCCGAGATCAGCTCTCGGCGCCGCCGAACTCGCGCTCCAGGGAGGCGCGCTGGTTGGCGCCGAGGCCCCGCACGCGGCGGGATTCGGCGATACCAAGGCGCTCCATGAGCTGCTTGGCGCGGACCTTGCCGACGCCAGGGAGCGACTCCAGCAGAGCCGAGACCTTCATCTTGCCGATGACGTCATCGGTCTGCCCATCCTTCAGCACCTCAGCCAGAGAAACCGCGCCGTGCTTGAGTCGGTTCTTGACCTCGGCACGCTCCTTGCGTGCCTTGGCGGCCTTCTCAAGAGCCGCGGCGCGCTGCTCGGGGGTCAGGGGAGGAAGAGCCACGCCGGGTCACCTCGAATTTCATGTCGATGTACTCGGACGATGGGGGAAACTAGCTGGTCTTGGCCGTAACAGCAACGTCAAGGGCGGGTTCTGCGACGACAAAATTGATTTTACTACCGGCGGTATTCGAAAAGTCACTCCTGGTAGATCAAAACCGCCTCAGCAGGCCCGGAACCGGATAACGCATGGTGACGGGCGGAATGAGACTTTCAGGCGCCATGAGGCGCCCCGCCGGGCGCCTTCCGGCTCCGGCCGGCCGAGGGGTCAGAGGCTGACGCGGCGCAGCGCGGCGGCGATCCCGGCGGCGGCGGCGCCGGGGTCGGGGGCCCTGGTGATGGGCCGCCCGATCACGAGGAGGTCGGCACCCCTGGCGATCGCCTCCTCCGGGGTGGCCACCCGCGCCTGGTCCTGGGTGTCGGCGCCGGCGGGCCGCACGCCCGGGGTGATGAGCGTCACGTCCGGGCCGACCTCCGCGCGTACGGCGGCGACCTCCCTGGGCGAGCACACGAGAGCCTGGGCGCCCGCCCCGACGGCCACGGCGGCCATACGGCGCACGAGGTCCTCGGGGTGTCCCTGGATGCCGATCTCGGCGAGATCGGCCGCGGAAAGCGACGTCAGGAGCGTCACGGCGGCGATGCGGGTGCCGGGGGCCGCCTCGACGGCCGCCCTGACCATCGCGGCCCCTCCCGCGGCGTGCACGGTGAGGTACGTCGGCTTGAGCCGGGCGACCGCCCTGGCGGCGGCGCCCACCGTGTTCGGGATATCGTGCAGCTTGAGGTCGAGGAAGACGCTCACGCCGCTCGCGCCGCGCACCGAGGCGATCACGTCGGGCCCGTACCGCAGGTAGAGCTCCAGACCAACCTTCACCGTGGAGACGTGCGGGGTCACCAGACCGGCCCAGCGAGCCGCTGTCTCCAGGTCGGGCGCGTCCAGGGCTACGGCGATGGGAGCGGGCGTGGTCAAAGCGAAGTCTCCTCGAGATCGGTTCTTGTTCGTGGTTGTGCGCCCACCGGCCGGTGGGCCAGGCCCACCGCGTCGGCGAGCCGGTCGAACCCGCGCTCCTGCAGAAGCTCCTCGAGCTCCCTCAGGACGCGCGGGCAGGCGTAGGGGTCGTGGAACAGGGCCGTCCCCACCGCGACGGCGCAGGCGCCCGCCAGGACGAGCTCAAGGGCGTCCCTGCCGGTCGCCACGCCGCCCATGCCCACGATCGGCACCCCGGGCAGCGCCGCGTGGACCTGCCAGACGCAGCGCACGGCCAGGGGCCGTACGGCGGGGCCTGACAGGCCGCCGGTGCCTGCCGCGAGCGCGGGGCGCATCCTGTCCACGTCGATGCTCATCCCCACCGGGGTGTTGATCATCGCGAGGGCGTCGGCGCCGCCGTCCACGCAGGCCCGCGCGACCGCGACGACGTCGGCCACGTCCGGGGACAGCTTGGCGATCACCGGCACCTCGTACGGCGTGGCCGCGCGCACCGAGGCCACGACCTCCGCCGCGGCCGACCCGTCGCGGGCGAACACCCTGCCGCGGTCCTCGACGTTCGGGCACGACAGGTTGATCTCCACGGCAGTGATGCCCTCCGCCCCGGCCAGGCGGCGCGCCAGCGCGGTGTACTCGGTCACCGTGCCTCCCCCGATGGACACCACCGTGCGGGCGCCGCGCTCGGCCAGCCAGGGCAGCTCGCGGTCCAGGAACGCCTCGACTCCCGGGCCCTGCAGCCCCACGGCGTTCAGCAGCCCCGAGGGGGTCTCGGCCATCCGCGGCGTCGGCCGTCCCGCGCGGGGGGCCATGGTGATCGACCGGGTGACGAACGCGCCGAGCCGGTGCACGTCGGAGAAGTGGGCGAGCTCGCGGCCCGTCCCGCCGCAGCCCGAGGCGGTCAGGACCGGGTTGGGCAGCTCCACGTGCGCCAGGTAGGTCCGCAGGTCGGCCGTCACCGCCGGTCACCCCGGCCCGGTTCAGGCATGCCGCCCACCCGGCGCGCCCAGCGCGTCGAACGGGATCGTCCCGACGTCGTCGAACCGCACCCGCTCGCCGCGGAACACCGGCCCCTCCGTGCAGGCGCGGAGCATGCGGGTCAGGCCGTCGTCGCCGATGACCGGCACGACGCACGTCATGCAGACGCCGATGCCGCACGCCATGGACTCCTCCACCGCCACCTGCGCGGGAATGCCGAACTCGACGGCGACCGCCGTGACGCCGCGCAGCGTCGCCATCGGCCCGCACGCGTAGACCGCGTCTGCCCGCGCGTCGGCGATCACCCCGGGCAGCACGTCGGTCACCGTGCCGCGCATGCCTAGAGAGCCGTCCTCGGTCGTGAGCGTGGTCGTCTCGCCCATCCGGCGCGCGCGCAGCGCCCCGAAAACCCGGTCGGCCGACGGCGCGCCCAGCACGAAGTCGACGCGGCAGCCGCGCTGCTGCAGCGCGTCGCCCAGCGCGAACAGCGACGCCGAGCCGTGCTCGTCGCCGACCAGCACGCAGGTGCAGGGGTCCCGAGGCAGGGGGAAGGGGCGGCCGAGCGGTCCGACGAGGTCGAGCGTGTCGCGCGCTTTCCTGTCGGCGAGCCAGGCCGTCCCGGCGCCGCGCACGCCGAAGACGAGCTCCACCGTGCCACCGTAGTCCGGCTTGACGTCGTGGACGGCGAAGGCCCGCCGGGTGAGCATCGAGGAGTCGCGGCCTCCGACGGCGACCGTGACGAAGTGGCCGGGCCTGAACCGGTCGGCGATGCCCGGCGCGACGACGGTGAGCGCGTGGTAGGCGTCCACCCTGCGCGTCGTCAGCACCGTTCCCGTGACCTGAACCGGACTGCCGGCCACTCCCTTCCTCCCTGCTCATGGCGCTCGCGCGGCTCCGGGCGCCTAAGCCGACCTCGCCCCTCGTCGCTTCGGGTCGCTCGTACCGCGCTCCCCTCGCTCCTCAGTCCGGATCGCCGGCGCGCCCTCCGCGCTCATGGCGCACTCGGCCGTCCCGGGCTAGTCTCGCAGCCTCCTGGCGTGTTCCTGCAGGGAACACACGCCGATGTCGCCCCTGACGATGTACTGGATGCCCTGCACGGCGGCGGCCAGGCCCTGGACGGTCGTGATGCAGGCGATGCCGCGGTTGACCGCGGCGGTGCGGATCTCGTACCCGTCCAGGCGCGGCCCCGACTGCCCCGGGCTGCCGAACGGCGTGTTCACGATGAGGTCCACCTCCCCGTCGAGGATGCGCCGCACGATGGTCGGCTCGCCGTCGCTCCCCGCGCCGTCGCTGTGCTTGCGCACGATCTTGGCATGGACGCCGTTGCGGCGCAGCACCTCCGCGGTGCCCTCCGTGGCCAGGATCTCGAAGCCGAGGTCCGCGAGCGCCTTCACGGGGAAGATCGCCGCCCGCTTGTCCTTGTTGGCGACGGAGACGAACGCCCGGCCCTTGGTCGGCAGCGCGCCGTAGGCGGCCGACTGCGACTTGGCGTAGGCCGCGCCGAAGAACTCGTCGATGCCCATGACCTCGCCGGTCGAGCGCATCTCCGGCCCGAGCACGGTGTCCACGCCGCGGAACCGGTTGAACGGCAGCACCGCCTCCTTGACCGCGACCGGCGCGTCCAGCGGCAGCGTGCCGCCGTCATACTCGGCCGGCAGCATGCCCTCCGCGCGCAGTTCCGCGATGGTCGCGCCCATCATCAGCCGCGCCGCCGCCTTGGCCAGCGGCACCGCCGTCGCCTTGGACACGAACGGCACAGTACGGCTGGCCCTGGGGTTGGCCTCCAGGACGTACAGCACGTTCGCGGCGAGCGCGTACTGGACGTTCAGCAGGCCGCGTACGCCCACTCCGCGGGCGATGCCCTCGGTGGCCGCGCGGATGCGCTTGATGTCGAAGCCGCCCAGCGTGATCGGGGGCAGCGCGCACGCCGAGTCGCCGGAGTGGATGCCGGCCTCCTCGATGTGCTCCATGACGCCCCCGAGGTAGAGCTCCTCACCGTCGAACAGCGCGTCCACGTCGATCTCGATGGCGTCGTCGAGGAACCGGTCGATCAGCACCGGGTGCTCGGAGGCCGCCCTGGCCATGTAGGTCGCGAGCGTGTCCTCGTCGTACACGATGGCCATGCCGGCCCCGCCGAGGACGTACGACGGCCGTACGAGCACGGGGTAGCCGATCTCCTCGGCGACCGCCTTCGCCTCGTCCACGGTCGTCGCCGTGCCGTGCTTGGGGGCGGTCAGCCCGGCCTCGGCCAGGACCCGGCCGAACGCCCCGCGGTCCTCGGCGAGGTGGATCGACTCGGGCGAGGTGCCGACCACCGGCACACCGGCGTCCTTGAGCGCCTGCGCGAGGCCCAGCGGCGTCTGGCCGCCCAGCTGGACGATCACCCCGGCGACCGGTCCGGTCTCCAGCTCGGCGTGCACGACCTCCAGCACGTCCTCCAGCGTGAGCGGCTCGAAGTAGAGCCGGTCGGAGGTGTCGTAGTCGGTCGAGACGGTCTCGGGGTTGCAGTTGACCATCACGGTCTCGTAGCCGGCCTTGGCCAGCTCGAACGACGCGTGCACGCAGGCGTAGTCGAACTCGATGCCCTGGCCGATGCGGTTCGGTCCGCTGCCCAGGATGATCACCTTGGGCCGGTCGCCCACCGGCACCTCGGTCTCCTCGTCGTACGTGGAGTAGAGGTACGGCGTGCGCGCGGCGAACTCGGCGGCGCAGGTGTCCACCGTGTTGTAGACGGGCCGCACGCCGAGCTCGTGGCGCCTGGCCCGCACCTCGGGCTCCGCCACGCCCAGGATCTCGGCGATCTGCGCGTCGCTGAAGCCGTGCCGCTTGGCCAGGTCGAGGGTGGGCCGGTCGAGCGTGGTGATCGACCGGGCGACCTCGTCGATCGCGAAGAGCTGGTCGACGAACCACGGGTCGACCGACGTGGCCTCGTGGACCTGCTCCGGGGTCGCGCCCGCCCTGATGGCCTGCTGCATCGTGCGCAGCCGCCCATCGTGCGGCCTGCGGCAGGCCTCGAGGAGCTCGTCCAGGTCGCCGGGCTCGCCCGCCCAGCCGAACGACGACCCCTTCTTCTCCAGCGACCGCAGCGCCTTCTGCAGCGCCTCGGGGAAGGACCTGCCGATCGCCATCGCCTCGCCGACCGACTTCATGTGGGTGGTCAGCGTCTCGTCGGCCCCGGCGAACTTCTCGAACGCGAACCTCGGCACCTTGACCACGATGTAGTCGAGCGACGGCTCGAACGACGCCGGGGTCTCCTTGGTGATGTCGTTGGGGATCTCGTCGAGGGTGTACCCGATGGCGAGCTTGGCGGCGATCTTGGCGATCGGGAAGCCGGTGGCCTTGGACGCCAGCGCCGACGAGCGCGACACGCGCGGGTTCATCTCGATGACGATCATCCGGCCGGTCCGCGGGTCGACCGCGAACTGGATGTTGCAGCCGCCGGTGTCGACGCCGACCTCGCGGATGACCGCGATCGCGACGTCGCGCATGTTCTGGTACTCGCGGTCGGTCAGGGTCAGCGCGGGCGCCACGGTCACGCTGTCGCCGGTGTGGACGCCCATCGGGTCGACGTTCTCGATGGAGCACACGATGACCACGTTGTCGTTGCGGTCCCGCATGACCTCCAGCTCGTACTCCTTCCAGCCGAGGATCGACTCCTCCAGGAGCACCTCGGTGGTCGGGGAGGCGTCGAGGCCGGCGCCCGCGATGCGGTGCAGCTCCCGCTCGTCGTGGGCGAAGCCGGAGCCCACGCCGCCCATCGTGAAGCTCGGGCGGACGACGACGGGGTAGCCGAGCTCGTCCGCCGCGCGCAGGCACTCGTCCATGGTGTGGCAGATCGCGCTGCGCGCCGACTCGGCGTTGAGGCCGTGCTCGGCGGCCACCTTCGCGACGATCTCCTTGAACCGCTCGCGGTTCTCCCCCGCCTGGATCGCGTCGATGTCGGCGCCGATCAGCTCGACGCCGTACTTGTCGAGCACTCCGGCCTCGTGCAGCGCCACGGCCGTGTTGAGCGCGGTCTGGCCGCCCAGCGTGGGCAGCAGGGCGTCGGGCCGCTCCTTGGCGATGATCTTCTCGACGATGTCCGGCGTGATCGGCTCGACGTAGGTGGCGTCGGCGAACTCCGGGTCCGTCATGATCGTGGCGGGGTTGCTGTTGACCAGGATGACCCGGAAACCCTCGCTGCGCAGGACCCGGCAGGCCTGGGTGCCCGAGTAGTCGAACTCGCACGCCTGTCCGATGACGATCGGGCCGGAGCCGATCACCATGACGGACCTGATGTCCGTACGCTTAGGCACCCTCGGCCCCCTTCTTGTCGTCCATCAGCTCGCAGAACTCGTCGAACAGGTAGGCGGCGTCGTGCGGCCCCGCCGCCGCCTCGGGGTGGTACTGCACGCTGAACGCCGGGCGGTCCAGCAGGCGGAGCCCCTCGACGCAGTCGTCGTTGAGGTTGACGTGGCTCACCTCGGCCGCGCCGTACGGGGTCTCGAAGGGCCCGTCCAGCGGGGCGCGCACGGCGAAGCCGTGGTTGTGCGCGGAGATCTCGACCTTGCCCGTCCTGCGGTCCTGCACCGGCTGGTTCACCCCGCGGTGGCCGTACCGCAGCTTGTAGGTGCCGAGGCCGAGCGCCCGGCCGAGGATCTGGTTGCCGAAGCAGATGCCGAAGAACGGCACGCTCTGGTCCAGCACCTCGCGCAGGGAGTCGACCGCGTACCCGGCCGCGGCGGGGTCGCCGGGGCCGTTGGAGAAGAAGACGCCGTCGGGGTCGAGGGCGAGGATGTCGGCCGCCTTCGCGGTCGCGGGCAGCACGTGCACCTCGCAGCCCCGCTCGGCCATCCGCTGCGGCGTCATCGCCTTGATGCCGAGATCGACCGCGGCGACGGTGAAGCGCTTGCGGCCGATCGCGGGCACGACGTACGGCTCGGGCGTGCTGACCTCGCGGGCCAGGTCGGCGCCCTCCATGCCGGGCGCACGCCGCACCCGGTCGACGAGGTCGGCGACGTCGCCGCCCTCGCTGAAGATGCCCGCGCGCATCGCCCCGCGCTCGCGCAGGTGGCGGGTGAGGGCGCGGGTGCCGGACATCGCGATGCCGACCACGCCCTGGGCGCGCAGGTAGTCGTCGAGCGTCCCGCTGGAGCGCCAGTTCGACGGGATCCGCGACGGCTCACGCACCACGTAGCCGGCGACCCAGACCCTGCGGGACTCGGGGTCCTGGTCGTTGACACCGGTGTTGCCGATGTGCGGCGCGGTCATCGCCACGATCTGCCGGTGGTAGGAGGGGTCGGTGAGCGTCTCCTGGTAGCCGGTCATCCCGGTGTTGAAGACCATCTCGCCGAACGTCTCGCCCACGGCGCCGTACGGCGTCCCCTCGAAGACGCGTCCGTCCTCGAGTACGAGCAGGGCTGTCATACGAGCTTCCCTTCGAGAACGGTGGGGCGGCCGCGCAGGAACGTCGCGACGACGCGGCCGGGCAGGGTCAGTCCCTCGTAAGGGGTGTTGCGGCTCTTCGACACCATCGCGGAGGGGTCCACGTGCTGCCGGACCGACGGGTCGTACAGGGTGACGTTGGCGGGGGCGCCGGGCTCGATCATGCGGCCGTGCCCGGCCAGGCGGCCGATCCTGGCCGGCCTGACCGACATGCGGTCGGCGACGCCGGCCCAGTCGAGCAGGCCGGTCTCGACCATGGCCTCCTGCACCACGGACAGGGCGGTCTCCAGCCCGATCATGCCCATGGCCGCCGCACCCCACTCGGTCTCCTTGTCCTCGACCGGATGGGGCGCGTGGTCGGTGGCCACGCAGTCGATCGTGCCGTCGGCCAGCGCCTCGCGCAGCGCCCGCACGTCGTCGGCGGTGCGCAGCGGCGGGTTCACCTTGTAGAGGGGGTTGTACGGGCCGAGCGGCGAGGTCTCCGCGCAGGAGTCGGTCAGCAGCAGGTGATGCGGGGTGACCTCGGCGGTCACGTCCCAGCCCTTCGACTTGGCCCAGCGGATGATCTCGACGGAGCCGGCGGTGGAGACGTGGCAGACGTGCAGCCGGGAGCCGACGTGCGCGGCGAGCAGGCAGTCGCGCGCGATGATCGCCTCCTCCGCCACCGCCGGCCAGCCGGTCAGGCCGAGCCTGGCCGACACCTCGCCCTCGTTGAGCTGGGCGCCCTCGGTCAGCCTCGGCTCCTGGGCGTGCTGGGCGACGACGCCGTCGAACGCCTTGACGTACTCCAGCGCCCTGCGCATCAGCACGGCGTCCGACACGCACTTGCCGTCGTCGGAGAAGACCCGCACGCGGGCCGCGGAGTCGGCCATCGCGCCGAGCTCGGCGAGCTGGCGGCCTTCGAGGCCGGAGGTCACCGCGCCGACGGGCTGCACGTCGCAGTGGCCGCACGCCTGGCCGAGCCGCCAGACCTGCTCCACCACGCCGGCGGTGTCGGCCACCGGGGAGGTGTTGGCCATCGCGTGGACGGCGGTGTACCCGCCGCGCGCCGCGGCCTGGGTGCCCGTCTCGACGGTCTCGGCGTCCTCCCTGCCCGGCTCTCGCAGGTGGGTGTGCAGGTCCACCAGGCCGGGCAGGGCGACCAGCCCGTCGGCGTCGACCGTCTGACCGGCCCGCGCGCCCGCGAGGTCGCCTGTCTCCGCCACGACGCCGTCGCGCAGCAGGATGTCGGCCGGGGCGCCGCCCAGGATCCGGGCGCCTTTGATGAGGATGGTGCTCACAGCCGTCCCCTCGTGGAAGTCGTACGTGTTCATTCGGCGCCTCCGATCGCGGGCTCGGATCCGCCGAGCAACAGGTAGAGAACGGCCATCCGGACGGTCACGCCGTTGGCGACCTGCTCGACGATCGTCGAGCGCGGCGAGTCGGCGACCTCCGCGGAGATCTCCATGCCGCGGTTCATCGGGCCGGGGTGCATGACGATGGCGTCGTCGTGCAGGCGGGCGAAGCGGTCGCGGTCGAGGCCGTATCGGCGGCTGTACTCCCGCGCCGAGGGGAAGTAGGCCGCGTTCATCCGCTCAAGCTGGACCCGCAGCATCATCACGACGTCCGACTTGGGCAGCACGGCGTCGAGGTCGTAGGAGACCTGGCAGGGCCACGTGCCGACCGCGACGGGCAGCAGGGTCGGCGGCGCGACCAGCGTCACCTCCGCGCCGAGCGTGTGCAGCAGCAGCACGTTGGACCTCGCGACCCGGCTGTGCAGCACGTCGCCCACGATCGCGATCTTCAGGCCCTCCAGGCGGCCCAGCCGGCGGCGGATGCTGAAGGCGTCGAGCAGCGCCTGGGTGGGGTGCTCGTGGGTGCCGTCTCCGGCGTTGACCACGCTGCCGCGCACCCAGGAGGCCAGGCGGTGCGGCGCGCCGGAGGCGCTGTGCCGGATCACCACGGCGTCGGCGCCCATGGCCTCCAGGGTCAGCGCGGTGTCCTTCAGCGACTCGCCCTTGGACACGCTCGACCCCTTGGCCGAGAAGTTGATGACGTCGGCCGACAGGCGCTTGGCCGCGGCCTCGAACGAGATGCGGGTCCGGGTGGAGTCCTCGAAGAAGAGGTTCACCACCGTGCGGCCGCGCAGCGTCGGCAGCTTCTTGATGGACCGCTGCGAGACCCGGGCCAGCTCCTCCGCCGTGTCGAGGATGAGGAGGGCGTCGTCGCGGGTGAGGTCGCCGGTCGAGATCAGGTGCCGTTTCATCGGTCGCCCTCCTTGATGAGCACGACCGCGTCGCGCCCGTCGGTCTCCTCCAGGAAGACCTTGACCTTCTCGCTCTTGGAGGTCGGCAGGTTCTTGCCGACGTAGTCGGCGCGGATCGGCAGTTCCCGGTGGCCGCGGTCCACGAGCGTCGCGAGCTGGACGGCCCTGGGCCGGCCCACGTCGTTCAGCGCGTCGAGCGCGGCGCGCACGGTGCGGCCGGAGTAGAGGACGTCGTCCACGAGGACGACGGTCCTGCCGTCGACGCCGTCCGCGGGCAGTTCGGTGCGGCCGAGCGGCCGAGCGGGCCGCAGGCGGAGGTCGTCGCGGTACATCGTGACGTCGATGGCGCCCACGGGAACCTTGATCCCCTCGAACTGCGCGATGCGCTCGGCGATGCGCTGCGCGAGGGTGGCGCCGCGGGTGGGGATGCCGATCAGTACGACGCTCTCCGCGCCCCTGGTCCGTTCGAGGATCTCGTGCGCGATCCGGGTCAGCGCCCGGTGGATGTCGGGCCCCTCCAGGACGGCACGGGCCGGATTTCGGGCATCAGACATGAAAAAATCACCACCTTTCCCGCCTCACGGGACGGGTCTTAAAGGGTGTTCGGTCTGCTTAGAGTATCAGGGCCGTCCGCGAACCCCCCTCCCGCCAGGGGTGATGCGCCTGGGGACCGCTCGCCGGCGGCGTGGGGAGGAGGCGACGGGGTGCCCGCCGGGGACACCGGTGACACGCCGGGGATCGGAAGCCGCATCGTGCCGAGTGTCGGGGATTTCGGGGAGAGCACTGTTTTGACGCTCTTTTTTCCAATCAGCTTGACCTTTGGGAGAGTCGGCTTTACCGTCACTGTCCGTAACCACAACACGCGACCTTCCTGGGTAAAACCCGACGCAGCGGTCACCGAAGGTGCCGGTCACGGGTACCAGCCCCGGTGTTCGGAACGCTTAGGACAAGGACGCACAATCAAGTGAGAAGAGACATAGAAAGCCGGGGGCCACACAATGCCGTCTGACTACGCCAAGTCGCTGGGCGCGCGCCTGCGCGCCATCCGGACCCAGCAGGGGCTGTCCCTGCATGGTGTGGAAGAGAAGTCCCGCGGACGGTGGAAGGCCGTCGTCGTGGGCTCCTACGAGAGGGGCGACCGCGCGGTGACCGTCCAGAAGCTCGCCGAGCTCGCGGATTTCTACGGAGTGCCGGTGTCTGAGCTGCTTCCCGGCGGGGCCGCCCCCAGCCCGCTCGCGCCCGCGCCCAAGCTGGTGATCGACCTGGAGCGCCTGTCCCAGCTGCCGAAGGACAAGGCCGGCCCGCTGGCGCGCTACGCCGCGACGATCCAGAGCCAGCGCGGCGACTACAACGGCAAGGTGCTGTCCATCCGGCAGGAGGACCTGCGCTCGCTCGCGGTCATCTACGACAAGTCGCCGGTCGAGCTGACCGAGGAGTTCATCCACTGGGGCGTGCTCGACGCGGAGGCCCGCCGCGCCGTCGAGTCCTTCTGATCTCCCGCCCGACTCGTACGCGGCTCCCCGCGACGGCGCCTGTTTCTCCGGCCCGCCTCGCGGCCCGGGACGGCGCCGCCGCACCGGGGAGCCGCGGGTACGAGTGATTCCTGCCATTCGGGGATAGTGCAGGACATGACCTTTTTCGTGGGCTCCGAGGTGGGCAGGCTCCGCCAGGTTCTGGTCGACATACCCGAACTCGCCCTCAAGCGGCTCACCCCGGGCAACAAGGACGGCCTGCTGTTCGACGACGTCCTCTGGGTGCACCGCGCGCTCGAGGAGCACCGCGAGTGGTGCGAGGTGCTGACCGGACACGGCGTCACGGTGCACCGTCTCGGCGACCTCCTGCGCGAGGTGATCGAGATCCCCGACGCGCGCAAGCACATCCTCGACGGCAGCGTCGACGAGCACTGGTTCGGCCCGCTGGCCGCCGACGCGATCCGCAACACGCTCGACTCCCTCGACGCCGACGCGCTCGCGCCGCTGCTGACCGGCGGGATCACCAAACGCGAGATCATGGAGCTGGGCTGCGACCCGGGCTCCATCGTCTTCCACACGCTCGGGACCGACGACTTCGTCCTCCCGCCGCTGCCCAACCACCTGTTCGCCCGCGACACCTCCTGCTGGGTGTACGACGGGGTGTCGATCAACGCCATGCGCAAGAAGGCCCGCAGGCGGGAGACCGTCAACTACGAGGCCGTTTACCGCTGGCACCCGCTGTTCGCCGCGGGCTACGCCAAGCCGGACGACGGCGGGTTCAACGTCTGGTACGAGGGCGTGCGCATGGCCCCGGCCACCATCGAGGGCGGCGACGTCCTCGTGCTCGGCGGCGGCGTCGTGCTCGTCGGCGTGAGCGAGCGCACCCAGCCGCAGGCGGTCGAGATGCTGGCGACCAACCTGTTCCGGGCGGGGTCGGCGACCCGCATCGTGGCGCTCGACCTGCCCAAGGCCCGCGCGTTCATGCACCTCGACACCGTGATGACCAACGTCGACGTCGGCGTCTTCACCAAGTACGCGGGGCTCGGCATGCTCCCCTCCTACACGGTGGAGCCGGGCGACACGGAAAAGGAGCTGAAGGTCACCGATCATCCGCCCGAGGACATGCACAAGGCGATCGCGCGGGCCCTCGGCCTGGACGACATCAAGGTCCTCACGCCGACGCAGGACGTGCACGCGGCCGAACGCGAGCAGTGGGACGACGGCTGCAACGTGCTGGCGCTGGAGCCGGGCGTGGTCGTCGCCTACGAGCGCAACACCACCACCAACAACTACCTGCGCAGGCACGGAATCGAGGTCATCCCGATCCGCGGCAGCGAACTCGGCCGTGGACGCGGCGGGCCGCGGTGCATGAGCTGCCCTCTGGAGCGCGACCCCGTCTGAGCGGCGGCGCCTCGCGAATCGCGCGGGGGCGGCCGCGCCCGCCGGGCGGGCCCACCGGAGAGGCCACCGGACGGGCCGGCAGGACGGGCCGGCAGGACGGACCGGCAGGACGGACCGGCAGGACGAGCCGGCAGGATCACGCCAGGGCCGGCCCTTAGCGGCTCGGACCCCGGCAGGAGCCGGAGGTCAGCCGGCCATGGGCAGGGTGGGGCGGCCGGGCAGGCCGAGGATCGACTCGACCTCGCCGACGAACCTGTCGGCCTCCGCTATGATCTCCTCGGCGTCGTGCTGCGTGACGGCCCGGACCATCCCGGCCTCCGCCGCCGCGCGCTTGGTCGCGCTCACCGCGAAGTAGGCCGCCCAGTCCGCGAGCTTGGGCTCGGCCTCCGGGAGCAACTCCCAGGCGCTGCGCAGTCGCCGCCTGCGGCCGTCCATCGGCCGCGGACGCGCCGCGAGGATCCCGGCGGCGGCACGGAGAGCCGCCAGATGGGCCGACACGTAGCGGTCCGCCGGAGTGGGCCCGACGGTGGCGTCCGCGAGGCAGGCCCTGGCGTCCGCGAGGTGTGCCAGGACCGCCTGCGAGAGCCGGGGGCCGCCCCTCTGGTCGTCATTCTGCTCAGTCATGCCCGCCTCCTTGAGTCGTGGCACTCCGGCGAAGGTCGCCGGTGACCTCACAGTCGCAGATCGCACCGACAATTTCGCCGGCCGGGAGATCCCGTGAACCGCTCGAGATCGCCCGGCGCTTTCCCGGACTCCCGTGGGCGGCCGGACGAGGAGCTTCCCCTCTCCCCGTCCGGCCCACGCCGCGGGCCGTGCCGCAACCGTCTCCGCCGACGACGAAGGCACGAATCCAACGGAGTGGGCGCGAGCCGCGAGTCCCACGCCCACCCCTTCGAACATAGATTCGATCATGTCGCCTGTCAAGGCTGTCAGCGAATACGTGTTCGAGGAGTGTGGCGCAAAAGTGAGCAGGAGACGCCGGAGGGGTCCCGCGCGACCACCTCGCACGGGACCCCTCCGGGATGGCGTCACTAGCGTCTGAAGGCGCCCCTGACGTGCACGGGAACGCCCTTGCCGAGCATGCCGGGCAGGACCTCGGCCACGTTCATGGGCAGCCGCACGCATCCGTGCGACGCCGGGTAGAGCGGCACCGACAGCGCGCCGTGGAGCGCGATGCCGCCGTTGAAGAAAATCGGATTGTAGAGCTGCCCCAGGTAGGACCGGTGCCAGCCCTTGACCCGCCAGGTGGTCCTGTAGTCGCCGGTCGGCGTGCGGGCGCTGCCGGAGAAGCGCTGCCGCTTGCCGTTCCAGATGGCGTACTCGGTGTAGGGGATGCCACTGCCGCTGGAGATGTGGCTGATGAGCACCGGCGCACCGCCCCGGTACAGAACCATCACCTGCCTGGTCAGGTCCACCTCTACGCGGGTCGGCCTGCCCCTGGGCACCAGGACCCTGGGCGCCCGGGGGTTCTCCAGCGCCCTCCAGGTCCTGGCGGCGATCGTGCTGGTCGGCGCGATCCCCTGCACCTTCTGGAACGCCCAGACCGCCGCCTGCGTGGTCCCGCCGTACCGGCCGTCGGCCGAGCCCGGCATGTACCCCAGCTCCTTGAGCCGCGACTGCAGCGCCTTCACGGCCGAACCCTTGGCGCCGAGCTTCAGCGTCTTGCCCGGCGCCGCGAACGGCGGGTACGCGGCGGCGCTCGCGGGCACGGCGCCCCTCGCCGGGAGCGCCGGGAGCGCCGGGAGCGCCGGGAGCGCCGGGAGCGCTGACCGCACGGTCCCCGTGGTCAGCGTGCCCGTGGTCAGCGTGCCCGTGGTCAGCGTGCCCGTGGTCAGCGTGCCCGTGGGCGCGGCGGTGCGCGCCAGCGCCGTGCCGGTGACGCCGGTCGCCCCGAACGCCACGGCCCCTACCGCGACGAGCGTGGCCGCGGCCAGCCGCCGTCGACCCCTCATCATGACCCACCCCTCATAAGCCGGATTCCCGATCAAAGGACCCACCGTATGGTCCGATTGTGAGCCACGAGATCATAGGAGGCCATAAGCGACCACGTATGTCCTGGCAATCCATTTAGAGTGAGCGGGTGGCAGAAAAGTTGCATCCGAACGTCATCCGGGTCCAGGAGGCCCTGCGGGCCCTGGAGGCGACGGGCGAGGTCGTCGTGCTGGACGAGGCCGCCCCTACGGCGGCGACGGCGGCGGCCCGGCTGGGCTGCGAGGTCGGCGCGATCGCCAACAGCCTGATCTTCGACGCGGACGGCGCGCCGCTGCTGGTGCTGACCAGCGGCGCCCACCGCGTGGACACCGACCTGATCGCCCGCGTGGCCGGCGCGGCGAAGGTGCGGCGGGCCACGCCGGAGTTCGTCCGCGAGCACACCGGGCAGCCCATCGGCGGCGTCGCCCCCGTCGGGCACCCCGCGCCCGTACGGACGCTGGTCGACACGTGGCTGAGCAAGCACGACGTGGTGTGGGCCGCCGCGGGGCACCCCCACACGGTCTTCCCCACCTCCTACGAGGAGTTGCTGCGCATCACCGGGGGCACGGCCACCGACGTGGCGTGACACCTGCCGGACCGGCCGGGCGACGTTTTGCTAATGTGCGACGAGTGATCCAACTGCGACGGGTGGGGCCCGACCGGTTCAGGGCGGTGCTGGACACCGTGCTGGAGATCTACACGGTCGCCATGCGCCCGCCGTCGGACCAGCTCGCCGGGCGTCTGGCGATCATGCGCAACCACTCCACCTACCCCGAGTTCGACTGCCTGCTGGCCGAGGACGCGCAGGCGCCCGGCGGCGTCGCCGGCTTCGCGTACGGCTTCCACGGCGGCCGGGGGCAGTGGTGGCACGACGTCGTGCGCGGGGCGCTGCAGGACCGGGCCGGGCCGGTGGCGGCGGAGGACTGGTTCGGCGACGCCCTGGAGATCGCCGAGATCCACGTGCGCCCCGAATACCAGGGCCAGGGGGTCGGCCGCCGCCTGATCCACGCGTTGTGCGAGGGCCGCCCCGAGCGCACGGCCGTGCTGTCGACGCACGACGCCCCCACAGTGGCCAGGCACCTCTACCGCGACGTCGGGTTCACCGACCTGATGACCAGGTTCGTCTTCCCCGGCGGGTACGAGGAGTACGTCATCGCCGGGGTTCGCCTGCCGCTGCCCGAGCTAGACGCCCGCCGCGACTGAACGCCCGCCCGTGGAGGCGGCTCAGCCTGCGACCGCGGGCACGCTGTGCAGCGCCTGGAACACCTCGCGGGTCGCGCTCGACCGGTTGAAGGTGATGAAGTGGATGCCGGGCGCGCCCTCGTCGAGGAGCTTTTGGCACAGCTCGACGGCGTGCTCGATGCCGACGCGGCGGACCGCGGCCGGGTCGTCGGCGACGGCTTCGAACCGCTCGGCCACCTCCCGTGGGAACGGCGCGCCGGACAGCTGCTCCGACCGGGCGATCGTGCTCATCTGCGTGACGGGCATGATGCCCGGGATGATCGGGGTGTCGCACCCGTGGGCCGCCACGCGGTCGCGCAGCCGCAGGTAGTCCTCGGCCCTGAAGAACATCTGCGTGATCGCATAGTCCGCGCCGGCCCGGCACTTCTGCACGAAATACTTCGTGTCCGACTCGATGGTCGCCGACCTGGGGTGCTTGTACGGGAAGGCCGCCACCCCCACGCAGAAGTCGCCCGCCTGGCGGATCAGCCGCACCAGATCCTCGGCGTACAGGACGCCCTCCGGGTGCTTGACCCACTCGTCCAGGGGGTTGCCCCCGCGCGGGTCGCCGCGTACGGCGAGGATGTTGCGCACGCCCGCGTCGGCGAACCTGCCGACGAGGTGGCGCAACTCCCGGATCGAGTGGTCGACCGCGGTGAAGTGGGCGACGGGGGTCAGCGTCGTCTCGTGGGCGAGCCGCTCGACGATGTCGACCGTGCGGTCGCGGGTCGAACCGCCGGCGCCGTAGGTCACGGAGACGAACGTCGGCCGCAGCGCCTCCAGCTCGCGGATGGCCCGCCAGAGCTGGCGCTCCCCCTCGTCGGTCTTCGGCGGGAAGAACTCGAACGAGAACGAGCGCTCGCCCGCGGCCAGCAGTTCGCGGACCGTCGGGACGCGATCAGGAAGCCGCGAGGGCAGACCGAGAGCCATACAGCAGAGGTTACAGCGCCGCTCTTTTTCCAATGGTCGCAGTCTTGCTATGTGGACGTTTTCGCAAGCGGGACGAGTTGACCCCCTTGAGGGGGTATCTGGTGCTGTGTGTCCGGATCAACCCCGGTTAGTCTCAGACCATGACCGCTTCCGCCGTTTCGCTCGATTCCATCCGTACGGAGGTGGACCGCGCGCTCCGGGAGTTCATCGACCGGCAGCGACCACACTTCGGCGACCCCCATCTGGCGGCCATCCTGACCGCCGCGGAGGACTTCCTGGCCGGGGGCAAACGCCTGCGGCCCGCCTTCTGCCACTGGGGGTGGCGAGCCGGGGGCGGCGACGCGCACGATCCGGGGCTGAACGCGGCCGCCGCCTCGCTGGAACTGCTGCAGGCGAGCGCGCTCATCCACGACGACGTCATGGACGCGAGCGACGTGCGCAGGGGCATGCCGTCCGCGCACCGCCGGTTCGAACGGATCCACGCGGAGGCGGGCTGGCACGGCTCGGCCGAGCAGTTCGGCGAGGGCTCGGCCGTGCTGCTGGGGAACCTGCTGCTGGTGTGGTCCGGTGAGATGTGGCGCACCTGCGGCCTCGCGCCTGAGGCGCTCGCCGCCGCCCAGCCGGTGCACGACCACATGCTCACCGAGCTGATGTGCGGGCAGTACCTCGACCTGCTCGAACAGGCGCAGGGCGAGAGCACCCACGACAGCGCGCTGCGGGTGGCCCTCTACAAGAGCGGGAAGTACTCGGTCGAGCAGCCGCTCAGGCTCGGGCTCGTCCTCGCCGCCCGGGCCAGGCACTCGTGGATCGACCGGCTCTGCGTGCAGTACGGCCAGCAGGTGGGCATCGCCTTCCAGCTCCGCGACGACATCCTCGGCGTGTTCGGCGACCCGGCGGAGACCGGCAAGCCCGCCGGGGACGATCTCCGCGAGGGCAAGCGGACCGTCCTGATCGCACGCGCGCTCGCCGACGCCACTCCCGCCCAGGCGGGGGTCGTACGGTCCCTTCTCGGCGACCCCGAGCTGGACGCCGACGGCGTCGGGCGGCTGCGCGCGGTGATCGAGGACACCGGCGCGCTCGCCGCGTGCGAGGGCATGATCAAGCGCTATCTCGACGACGCGCTGCTCGCCCTCGACCACGCGCCGATCGAGGAGGAGGCCCGCGCGGCGCTGGCCGCCCTCGCCGTCGCCGCCACCGCCCGGCGCACCTGACCGGAGGCGGCGCCCGGCCGGCTCAGAGCGGGACGGTGGACAGCCTGGCCTTGAGCGCGGCGGCGGCGGCGCCGGGGTCGTCGGCCTCGGTGATGGCCCGGACGACCACGGCCCGCCGCACGCCGTGCGCCATCACCTCGTCGAGGTTGCCCAGGTCGATGCCGCCGATGCCGAACCAGGGCCGGCCGTCCCCCAGCCGGGCGGCGTGGTCGAGCAGCACGGGGCCCGGCGCGGGGCGGCCCGGCTTGGTCGGCGTGGGCCAGATCGGCCCGCAGCAGAAGTAGTCAACCCCGGGCTCCACGGCGGCGGCCGACGCCTCGGCCGCCGAGTGCGTGGACCTGCCGATGAGCACGCCGGAACCGAGGATCTCCCTGGCCACCGGGACCGGGAGGTCGTCCTGGCCGAGGTGCAGGATGTCGGGCCCGGCGGCGAAGGCGACGTCCGCCCGGTCGTTCACGGCCAGCAGCGCGCCGTGCCTGTCACACGCCGCGCGGAAGACCTGGAGCAGCTCCAGCTCCTCGCGGGCCTCCAGGCCCTTCTCCCTGAGCTGGACGATGTCCACGCCGCCGGACAGGACCGCGTCGAGGAATTTCTCCAGGTCGCCGCGGTCCCTCCTGCCGTCGGTGCAGAGGTAGAGCCTGGCCTGCGCGAGCCGCTGCCGCCGGGTGTCAGTCACCCGACCACAATGCCACGGGGTCGTGAAGGGTCAGAAACCCAGGGCCTGGGCCCTGCGCTTGACCTCGGTGTGCCTGCCCTTGAGGATCGCGTCGATCGGGGATCCGGGCAGCGAGTCGTCCGGGGTGAACAGCCACCGGATCGACTCCACCTCGTCGTACCCCGCGTCCGCCAGGAGTGTCAGGGTGCCGGGCAGGCCCTTGAGCACCTCGCCCCCGGCGATGAACACCGCGGGGATCTGCGGCTCGCCGCCGCCCCTGCGGACGCCGGCGAGCTTCTTGTCCTTCAGGAGCTGCTTGGCGCGGCCGATGCTGAGCCCCAGCCTCTTGGCCGCGTCCGAAAGGGGGAGCCACTCCCCCACGAGCTCGTCGGTCTTCCGGTCGATCTGCGCAACAGTAAGCGTCACGGATCCACCATTACCACAGGCGAGCCGCCAGGAAACACCTCGATTACGCCATAATGCAGTCGCGGAGCGGGACGGCGGGATCCGCCACCCTCCGCGGGTCGAGCCGCTGGCCGCCCTCGACGATCCGGCGGCCCTGCACGACGTCGCGCGGCCGGTCCACGGTGAGCACCGCGGCGAGCCTGTCGTCGGCGGTCAGCCAGCACACCGCCCACTTCGCGTCCGTACGCGGGTCGCCGCGCCGCAGCACCCGGTCACCGGCCTCACGGTGCCCGGCGAACTGCACCATGTGACCGAACTGCTCCGACCAGAAGTACGGCACCGGGTCGTAGACCGCCTCCTCGCCCAGGAGGGTGGCGACGGCCGTGTCCGGCGCCTGGAGCGCGGTGTCCCAGTGCTCCACCCGCAGCCGGGTGCCGAACCTGCGCGACCACCAGCTCGCGCAGTCGCCCACCGCGACCACGCCGGGCAACGACGTGCGCAGGTGCTCGTCGACCACGACCCCGTCGTCGAGCCGGACGCCCGAGCCCTTCAGCCAGTCGACGGCCGGGCGCACCCCGACGCCGGTGACGACCACGTCCGCCGGCACCCGCGCGCCGGACATGAGCGTGAGGCCGTCGGCGTCCACCGTGCCGACCATCGCGCCGAGACGCAGCTCGACGCCCGCCCGCGCGTACCAGCCGATGGTGTGGCTGCCGACCTCCGGGCCGAGCGCCATGGCGAGCGGGCTCTCCCCCGCCTCCACGACGGTCACGGCGCACCCGGCCCTGGCCGCGGCGGTGGCGACCTCGGCGCCGATCCAGCCGGCCCCCACCACGGCCACCCGGGCCCCGGGGACCAGCCGCTCGCGCAACGCCAGCGCGTCCTCTATGGTCCGCAGCACATGCTGGCGGCCCTCGCCGCGCAGCCGGATCGGGGTGGCGCCGGTGGCGATGACCAGGCCGTCGTACTCCAGCTCGCCCTCGGTCGTCTCCAGCACGCCGTCGCGCAGTCCCTTGGCCGCCGTGCCCAGGCACAGCCGTACGTCGAGGGCGTCGAGGTCCGAGTCGACCACCGTGGAGTCGGTCTCTCCGAGCAGCACCGCCTTCGACAGCGGCGGGCGGTCATAGGGGCGATGGTGTTCCTCGCCGATGAGCGTGACGCGGCCGGTGAACCCACAGGCCCTCAACGCCTCGATGCTCCGCACGCCGGCCAGGCCGGCACCCACCACCACGACGTGATCCACAGTTTGACCATAGATTGTCAGCGGGGGGCCTGGCCAACGGGCCCCTCATAACGAGT
Source organism: Microbispora sp. H11081 (assembly GCF_012999535.1). Lineage (GTDB taxonomy): Bacteria > Actinomycetota > Actinomycetes > Streptosporangiales > Streptosporangiaceae > Microbispora. Next base: position 656,928 of record NZ_JABBWV010000001.1, on the reverse strand, counting down.
TGGGTAAGTAGCGCGCACTTCCGCGGGGGCCCGCGTTGTGAAGCGGCCCCTTGACTCGCCTGACACCGGCCGCGGATCCGGCGATCGGTCGCGACGGGCGGCGTACTACGCTTGTGGGCGTACGACGCGCGGGAGCCCGGCGGACCGGGCTGAGAGGAGAGCGCGAGGCTCTCGACCGCCCCGACCTGATCCGGGTAATGCCGGCGAAGGGAGCGCGGTTTGTCCCCCGCATACGACGTTGTGATCGCCGGCGGCGGCGTGGCGGGCCTCGCCGTGGCCTGGCGCGCGGCCCGCCGGGGCTTGTCGGTCGCGGTGGCGGACCCCACGCCCGGTGGCGGCGCCACCCACGCCTCGGCCGGGATGCTCGCACCGGTCAGCGAGGTGACCTACACCGAGGAGCCGCTGCTGCGGCTCGGCCTCGCGTCGCTCGCGGCCTGGCCGGCGTTCCGCGCCGCGCTGGAGGACGAGAGCGGCATCGAGCTGGACTACCGCACCGACGGCACGCTCGAGGTCGCCAGGAGCGCGGACGACATGGCCTTCCTCGACGACCTGGCGGCCTTCGAGCGGACGCTCGGCCTGCGGGTCGAGCGGCTCACCGGGCGCGAGTGCCGCTCCTTCGAGCCGATGCTCGCCCCGTCGGTGCGCGGCGGGCTGCTGGCCCGCGACGACGCCTGGGTCAACCCCCGCAGGGTCGTGCGGGCCCTGCTCACGGCGTTCGAGAAGGCGGGCGGCGTGCTGGTCTCCGAGCACGTCGCCGAGATCGGCGCCTCCGGCACCGGTGGCCCGTCCGTACGGCTGACGAACGGCGACACGGTCCCGGCGGGCCAGGTCGTCGTGGCGGCCGGGTCGTGGTCGGCGTCCCTCCTGCCCGGCCTGCCGGTGCGCCCGGTCAAGGGCGAGATCCTCCGGCTGCGCGGGCCCCAGGGGTTCCTCACGCGGTGCGTACGGGGGCTGGTGCACGGCTCCCCCGCCTATCTGGTGCCCAGGGGCGACGGAGAGATCACGCTGGGCGCCACGGTGCAGGAGCTCGGGCACGACGAGCGGGTCACCGCCGGCGGCGTGTACGAGCTGCTGCGCGACGCCCGGGAGCTGGTGCCCGGCATCACCGAGCTCGAACTGGCCGAGACCACGGTCGGCTTCCGGCCAGGCACGCCCGACAACCTGCCGATCATCGGCCCCGCGGGACCGCCGGGCGTGTTCGCGGCGACCGGGCACGGCCGCAACGGCGTGCTGCTGTGCCCGATCACCGCCGACGCCGTCGCGGCGTTCCTCACCGGAGACGAGCCACCCCAGGTCATCGGATCCTGTCATCCAGGGAGATTCAGCCAGTGAAAGTCACGATCAACGGAGGAGCGGCCGAGCTGTCCGACGGCGCCACGGTCGGCGACGCCGTACGGACCCTCACGTCCCTCGCGTCCGGGGTCGCGGTGGCCCTGAACGGCGAGGTGGTGAGCCGGAGCACCTGGGACTCCACCCCGGTGGCCGACGGCGACGACGTCGAGGTGCTGACGGCGGTGCAGGGAGGATGACCATGACCGACGACGTCTTCGTGCTCGGCGGGGAGAAGTTCGCCTCGCGGCTCATCATGGGCACCGGCGGCGCGCCGTCCCTGGAGGTGCTAGACCAGGCGCTGGAGGCGTCCGGCACCGAGCTGACCACCGTCGCCATGCGCAGGCTGGACCCGGCGGCGCGCGGTTCCGTGCTGGACGTGCTGCGCGCCCGCGGCATCAAGGTGCTGCCGAACACCGCGGGGTGCTTCACGGCGGGCGAGGCGGTGCTGACCGCCCGTCTGGCCCGCGAGGCGCTGGAGACCGACTGGGTCAAGCTGGAGGTCATCGCCGACGAGCGGACCCTGCTGCCCGATCCGATCGAGACCTTCGACGCCGCCGAGCGCCTGGTCGCCGACGGCTTCGTCGTGCTGCCGTACATCGGCGACGACCCGGCGCTGGCCCGCAGGCTGCAGGACGCCGGGTGCGCGGCGGTGATGCCGCTCGGCGCTCCCATCGGCTCCGGGCTGGGCATCCGCAACCCGCACAGCATCGAGCTGATCGTCGAGGCCGCCACGGTCCCGGTGATCCTCGACGCAGGCATCGGCACGGCCAGCGACGCCGCGCTGGCGATGGAGCTGGGCTGCGACGCCGTGCTGCTGGCCAGCGCCGTGACCCGGGCGCACCGGCCTGACCTGATGGCCTCGGCCATGCGGCAGGCGGTCACGGCCGGGCGGCAGGCCCGCCTGGCGGGCAGGATCCCCCGCCGCCGCCACGCCGAGGCGTCCTCCCCCGGCCGCCCATTCTGAACCGGCCGCCGCCCCCTTCGAGTGTCTTGTCCGCGCCTGTGCGCCCGTGGGCGCACAGGCGCGGAGTCCACGTCTGGTAAGCGCGGCTTTCTGATTCGGCATGGCTTTTCTGAGGGCGTGGAAGGCTGCCGAATAGGTCTCGGTTTGGGATTAGGGAACACGCCCAGCGGCAAATCACCCGTAAACTCTGGCGAGTGGACACGACGCTGACCGACCCGCTCGTGGGGCAGTTGCTCGACGGGCGCTACCGCGTCGAGTCCCGGATCGCCCGGGGCGGCATGGCCTCCGTCTACCTGGCCCTGGACGTCCGGCTCGACCGCACGGTGGCCGTCAAGGTGATGCACCGCTCGCTCGCGGAGGACCCGCAGTTCGTGCGGCGGTTCATCGGCGAGGCCAAGTCGGTGGCGAGCCTCTCGCACCCCAACATCGTGCAGGTCTTCGACCAGGGCACGGACGGGGCGAACGTCTACCTGTCGATGGAGTACGTCCCCGGCAGGACGCTGCGCGACGTGCTGCGCGCCCGCGGCCGCCTTCCCGCGCGCGAGGCGCTGGAGATGGTCATCCCGGTGCTCGCCGCCCTCGGCGCGGCCCACCAGGCGGGGCTCGTCCACCGGGACGTCAAGCCGGAGAACGTCCTGCTCGCCGACGACGGCCGGGTGAAGGTCGTGGACTTCGGCCTGGCCCGCGCGATCGAGGCGACCAACCAGACCAAGACCGGCATGATGATCGGCACGATCGGCTACATGTCGCCCGAGCAGGTCACGACCGGCAACGCCGACGCCCGCAGCGACGTGTACGCCGCCGGGATCATGCTGTTCGAGTTGCTGACCGGGCGGCAGCCGTACGCGGGCGAGACGCCGATGTCGGTCGCCTACCGGCACGTGCACGAGACCGTCCCCATGCCGTCCTCGATCGTGCCCGACGTGCCGCCGTCCATCGACGCGCTCGTCGCCGCCGCCACCGACAAGGACCCGGCCGCGCGCCCGGCCGACGCGACCGCCATGCTCGTCGCGTCCGTCGAGATCCACCGCACGCTGCCGCGGACCGGGCACACCGGCGCGCACGCCGCCCCCCACGGAGTCCACGACAGCGGGGCGCACAGCGGCGTGCGGACGGGCGCCCACAGGACCCTCCCTCCGCCCGGCGGGGCCTCGCCGTTCGGCTCGGGCCAGCACGCGCGGCCCGAGGCCGGCCAGACGATGATCCAGCCCCGCCCGGAACTGCCGGCCGACGCGCCGCGCCGGCGGCGCCGGGCCGGGGTGAGGCCCGTGTGGTTCGTCGCCGCGCTCGCCCTCGTCATGGTCGCGGGCGTCGCCTTCACCGGCTGGTGGTTCTCCCAGGGGCGCTACATGACCGTCCCCGACCTGGTCGGTCAGAACCTCACGGTCGCCAGGCAGGAGGCGCAGAAGGCCGGCTTCGAGGTGCGGGTCGGCAAGGCGAGGTTCGACGACAAGGCGCCGAAGGACATCATCCTCGACACCGAGCCCGGCGCGGGCGCCGAGGTGGTCAAGGGCTCCGTCCTCACCCTGATCCCGTCGGCGGGCCCGGAGACGATCCCCGTGCCGAAGGTGGAGGGCCTCAGCCTGGCGGACGCCCGCGCGAAGATCGCCGAGGCCGGGCTGACCCCCGGCAGGGTCAGCAAGAGCGCGAGCGACACCGTCCCCCGTGACCAGGTCATCCGCACCAACCCGCCGGTGGGCAAGCGGGTCAAGAAGCGCGGCGCGGTGAACTTCGTCGTCAGCGCGGGGCTGCTGATGCCGGACGTCACGCAGATGATGCGCGACCAGGCGGAGAAGTTCCTGCGCGACAAGGGCTTCCAGGTGCAGGTCGACGAGACCACCGACGACGCCCCGCCCGGCACGGTGATCGCCCAGGACCCCTCAGGCGGCGCCGAGGTGGTGGCCGGGGCGACCGTGCGCCTTACGGCCTCTCGCGGGCCCGACCAGGGCTTCCGCTGGCCGTGGGAGACCGACCCCGCCGACCCCGACGGCGGCCCCCCGCCCACCGTCGTCGAGGTGCCCAACGTGATGTTCAAGTCCGTCAACGACGCGGTGAACGAGCTGAAGAGGGCCGGTTTCAAGGTCAACGTCCGCAAGGTGGTGGGCACCGACCGCGTGGTCGGGGAGAAGCCGCTAGGCCAGCAACCGCCGGGCACCACCATCACGATCTGGCACTGACGCCCCCGCCCGGCCGTTCAGGGGATGAGCGCGCCGAGGAGCCGGAGGCGGGCGAGCCCGCCGTCGGGGTGGATGTCGAGCCGGACGTGCGTGACCCTGCGGTCGTCGTCGAGGCGGAAGCGGTGGCGGGTGTCGGGCTGCAGGCGCGTCCTCGGCAGCAGCGGGAACCAGGACTCCGGGTCCTCCAGCGGCGCCCGGTCCGCGTCCGCGCCCGTCAGCGACGCCGCGCCGGGGGCGTTGAAGATCAGGTTCGTCGTGTCGATCTCGGCGACGGCCACCCTGCCCGGCCCGGCCAGGGCGACGACGAGCCAGTCGTTGCCGCCGTCTCGGCGGCGCGCGGTCTCCCAGCCCTCGGACTGGTCGCGGGCCAGGCCGGGCGCGAGGACGTTGTTCGGCGCGGAGTAGAACTCGTCGGAGCAGGCAGTGACCAGGCCGCCGTTCTCCAGCGCGGCGAGATCGACGGTGAGGCCGTCGAGGAACGCGCGGTCGGGCACCACCCGGCCGTGGACCCGCAGCCGCGCCACGCCGCCGTCGGGGAAGATGTTCAGCCGCACGTGCGTGAAACGGCGCGGGTCGGTCACCGCGAACTCGTGGACCGCGTCGCCCTTCAGCGGGCTCTTCGGCACGATCTCCACCCAGCCGTCCAGCTCGTCCGGCGCGGGATGGCCCTCGGCCTCGCACGCCTCCACCGACGCGTACGGCGGGTAGTTGCCGCGGAACCACGCGGTGTCCACCACCACGCCCCTGATGACGCCCGGCAGCCCGAGCCTGACGATCGCCCAGTCGTGGCCGGGCTCACGCCTTCGCCGCGTCTCCCAGCCGTCGTACACCTGGCCCTTGGCGCCGAAGGTGTGCGGCCGGAACTCGGCCCTTCCCGGCCTGATGAGCGCCTCCCGCTCGGCGAACGACTCGTCGTTGGCGGCCACGACCGACCCGCCGTACGTGCGCAGGGCGAGGTCGGGCAGGCGGGTGAAGCCGGTCATCGCGCTCCTCGGGTCAGCAGTCGTCCGCGCGGGACGCCGAAGTCGACCGGCACCCCGCGCAGCCAGGTGGTGCGCACGACGCCCGCGAGCCGCGCGCCGTGATAGGGGGAGACGGGGTTGCGGTGGTGCAGCGCCGCGACGTCGACGGTGAACTCGGCGTCGGGGTCGAAGGCGACCAGGTCCGCGTCGTTGCCCACCCGGATCGCCCCCTTGCGCGGCAGACCGGCCAGGCGGGCGGGTCCCCCGGCCATCCAGCGCGCCACGTCGGCCAGGTCGTGGCCGCGGGCACGGGCCGCCGTCCACACGGCGGGCAGGCCGACCTGGAGCGAGGAGATCCCGCCCCAGGCCGCGGCGAAGTCGGGCACCTTGAGGTCGGGCGTCGACGGGGAGTGGTCGGAGACGACCCCAATGAGCACGCCGTCGGCGAGCGCCCGCCACAGCGCGTCGCGGTTGGCCGCCTCCCTGATCGGCGGGCAGCACTTGTAGGCGGGCCCGGTGACCTGCTCGGCCGCCAGCGTCAGGTAGTGGGGGCAGGTCTCCGCGGTGACGCGCACCCCCGCCGCCTGGGCCGCGCGCAGCGGTTCCACGCAGGCGGCGGCCGACACGTGCACGATGTGCGCCCGCGCCCCCGTCTCCGCCGCGAGCGTAATCACCGTCTCGACGGCCGCGCGCTCCGCCTCCTGGGGCCGCGACCTGAGGAAGTCGCCGTACGCGGGGCCGCCTGGGTCCGACAGCAGGCCGGGGTCCTCGGCGTGGGCGATCAGCAGGCCGTCGAAGGCCGCCACCTCCGCGAGCGCGGCCCGCAGCCCCTCGCGGTCGAGCGCGGGGAACTCGTCCACGCCCGACGGCGAGAGGAAGCACTTGACGCCCGCCACGCCGGCCTCGTGCAGGGGGCGCAGGTGGGCGAGGTTGCCGGGGATCGCACCGCCCCAGAAGGCGACGTCCACGTGGCACCGCCCCTCGGCGGCCTTCCGCTTGACCTCCAGCGCGGCCACGTCCACGGTCGGGGGCAGCGAGTTGAGCGGCATGTCCACGATGGTGGTCACGCCTCCGGCCGCCGCCGCCCTGGTGGCGGTCGCGAAGCCCTCCCAGTGGGTGCGGCCCGGCTCGTTGACGTGCACGTGGGAGTCGACCAGCCCGGGCAGCAGCGGCAGGTCGCCGAGGTCTGCGTGCCTCGCGGCCGCGGGCGGCTCGTCGTAGGGGGCCAGGGCGGCGATCACACCGTCGTGCACGGCGACCGAGAGAGGGCGCTCCCCCTCCGGGGTCACGGTCCGCCGTGATCGCACCACCAGATCCCACACCCCCCCACCCGGCGTGATCTTGTAGTTTGTCGCAGACGATGCCGCTGACCTGCGGTTATCACCTCCGTGATCATGCACGAAACTCGCCACTCCCCTCACGACCTGGGCATCGCCCGTTTGTGATCTTGCACCAGACGCTCGGCGGCGATCCGCGCCGCGAGCTTCTCCAGCAGCGGCCCGGCCTCCGCCACGCAGCGGCTCACGTCGGGCTCGATGTCGGTCAGCGCGTACGCCGCCTCTATGCCGGCCGCCCGCAACTCGTCATCGCCCACCGACCGCCTGCCGCAGACCGCCACGACCGGCACGCCATGCTCGGCCGCGGCCGCGGCGACGCCCACCGGGGCCTTGCCGCGCAGGGTCTGCTCGTCGATCGAGCCCTCGCCCGTGATGACCAGCCGCGCGCCCGCCACGTGCCGGTCGAACTCCACGAGGTCGAGCAGGTAGCCGATGCCGGGCCTGATCTCCGCGTCGAGGAACGTCAGCGCGCCGAACCCCACCCCGCCCGCGGCGCCGGCCCCCGGCCGCCCGGCCACGCCCATCGCGCGGACCACGCCGTCGTGCTCGGCCGCGCCCGCCAGGCCGTGGGTGTGCGCGGTCACGGCCGCCAGCCGGGCCAGCCCGGCCTCGAGCACCGCGACGTCCTGCGGGCTCGCGCCCTTCTGCGGGCCGTACACCGCCGCCGCGCCGTACGGCCCGAGCAGCGGGTTGTCCACGTCGCTCGCCACGATCACCTCGAACCCGCGCAGCCGTCCCGAGGCGTCGACGGTGTGGAGGTCGCGCAGCGCGGCCCCGCCGTACGGCAGGTCGTCGCCCGCCGCGTCCAGCAGCCGTACGCCGAGGGCCTGGGCCATCCCCGCGCCCCCGTCGGTGCAGGCGCTGCCGCCGAGGCCGAGCACGATCCGCGTCGCGCCGTGCCGTACGGCGTGGGCGATCAGCTCACCGGTGCCGCGGCTGGTGGCGGTCAGCGGCGCCAGGTCGCCGGGCAGCCGGCGCAGTCCCGACGCCTCGGCCAGTTCGATCACGGCGACCCGCGCCCCTGGCTCGTCCCGTACGGCGTAGCTCGCGGTCACCGGGTCGCCGGTCGGCCCGGTGACCTGCGTCTCCACCCGGGTGAAGCCGTTCGCCACGACCGCGTCGACGGTGCCGTCGCCCCCGTCGGCCACGGGCAGCGCGACGACGGGTACGCCGCCAAGACCGGCGGCGACGTGCGCCGCCACCTCGGGCGCGGTGAGCGACCCGCGAAACTTGTCCGCCGCGATGACGACGTGTCCTGTCATGCCTGCCCCTCGATCCGTCCGGGATGTCTCAGACATGATCTCCGGTGGTCAGGCGGAGATGGGCTCCGGCCCCGGCCCTCGCGGCCTCCTCGCCGGAGACCGTACGCAGTTCCCCGCCCGCCACGACCGTCCGGCCGCCCACGAGCAGCCGTTCCAGCGGCGGCGTGGCGCCGTACGCGAACGCCACGACGGGGTCGTCGACAGCGGCGTGGAAACCGCCGAGCCGCCACAGGGCGATGTCGGCGAGCTTGCCGGGTTCCAGCGAGCCGATCTCGGCCTCCCGTCCGAGGCAGCGGGCGCCGCCGAGCGTGGCCATCTCCAGCGCCTGGCGGGCGGTCAGCGCGCGGGGGCCGTACCGGGCCCGCTGGATGAGCATCGCCATCCGGATCTCCCCGGCCAGCGGGGTCATCTCGCTGGAGGCTGCGCCGTCGACCCCGAGCCCGACCGGCGCGCCCGCGGCCAGCAGGTCGGCGATCCTGGCGATCCCGGCGCCGAGGCGGCCGTTGGAGGACGGGCAGTGGGCGGTGCCGGTGCCGGTCTCGCCGAAGCGCCGCACGTCCTTGTCGGTCAGGTGCACGCAGTGCGCCAGCCACACGTCGGGGCCGAGCCAGCCGAGGTCGTCGAGATATTCGCCCGGCAGCACGCCGAACTGCTGCCTGCAGTGCTCGTCCTCGTCGGCCGTCTCCGCCATGTGCGTGTGCAGCCGTACGCCGTGGGAGCGCGCGAGGTCGGCGGAGCGGGTCATGAGCTCGCCGCTGACCGAGAACGGCGAGCAGGGGGCGACCGCGACGCGGAGCATCGACCCGAACGACGGATCGTGATATTTCCTGATCGCTTCGTCGGTGGCCTGGAGGATCTCGTCGACGTCCTCGACCACCTCGTCCGGCGGCAGGCCGCCCCGCGAGGCGCCTCGGTCCATCGACCCCCGGCAGGGATGGAAGCGCACCCCGACCCGCCGCGCGGCCTCGATCTCCGCCTCGAACAGGTCTCCCCTGCCCTTCGGGAAGATGTAGTGGTGGTCGGTGGAGGTCGTGCAGCCCGACAGGGCCAGCCAGGCCAGCCCCGCCGTCGCCGCGCCCGACACCACCTCGGCGTCCATCCGGGCCCACAGCCGGTAGCTCGCCACCAGCCACTCGAACAGCGTGCCGTCCGGGGTCACCCCCTGGGACGCCCACTGGTAGAGGTGGTGGTGGGTGTTGACCAGGCCGGGGGTGGCCAGGCAGCCTGCGCCGTCGACGCGTTCCGCCCCCTCGGGTACGGCCGCCGCCGGGCCGGGGCCGACCGCCGTGATCAGGCCGTTCTCCACGACGATGTGACCGGACGGTATCTCCTCCCCCACGACCGGGACGACGTGGGCGTTCTCGATGACCACTCCTCGTGGTGCGAGATCACGCAATGGAGACTCCCTGGTCAGGTGGGGCGAGCACGATTTTCTGCATGATCACGGAGGGTTCCGGCGCAGGTGGCGTGGGGTGAGTGCGACAAACTACAAGATCACGGTGGAGGGGAGGGGGAGGGGTGGCGGCGGGTGGCGGCGAGGCGGACCGCGTCGAGGATCTTCTCGTACCCGGTGCAGCGGCACAGGTTGCCGGCCAGGGCCTCCCTGATGTCGGCGTCCTGCGGCACTCCGTCCGTGTCCGCGAGCAGCGCGTGGGCCTGCACGACGAGACCGGGCGTGCAGAACCCGCACTGCACCGCCCCCGCGTCCACGAACGCGCGCTGCACCTCGTGCAACCCGCTGTCCGGCTCGGCGCCGGCGGTGAGGCCCTCGACCGTCACCACCTCGCTCCCCTCCGCCTGACCGGCGGCGACCAAGCAGGCGCAGACCGGCGTGCGGTCGAGATAGACCGTGCACGACCCGCATTCGCCCTGCTCGCAGGCGTTCTTGGCGCCCGGCAGGCCGAGCCGCTCGCGCAGGACGTACAGCAGGCTCTCGCCCTCCCACACGTCGTCGGCCGTCATCGGGCGGCCGTTCACCGTGAGGCTCACCCTCATGAGTTCCCCCTGTAGTCGTCCCATGCCCAGCCGAGCGCCCGGCGTGCCAGCACGGCCAGCGCGTGCGTGCGATAGGCGGCGCGGCCCCGCACGTCGTCGATCGGCGCGGCGGCGGCGGCCACGAGTTCGCCGAACCGGCGCGCCACGCCGGGGTCGAGCGGGCCGCGGCCGTCCCAGTCCAGCTCGCCGGACGCGAAGTCCTCGGCGTCCGGGGCGCGGCGCGGGGTCGGCGCGGCCGAGCCGATGCCGGTGCCCACCCGCCGCTCCCCCGGCTCCAGCGCCGTCGCGAACGAGCACACCGCGATCACCATGGCGTTCCTGGTGCCGACCTTGGAGAAGTACTGCGGTCCTGTGGCGGCCGGGACGCGCACGGCGCGGATCAGCTCGTCGGGCGCGAGCGCGTTGCGCTTCACGCCGGTGTAGAACTCCCCGATCGGGATCAGCCGGGCGCCGCGCACCGACTCGGCCTCCACGACCGCGCCGCAGGCCAGCAGCGGCGGATGGCTGTCGCCCGCGGGCGAGGCCGCGCCGAGGTTGCCCGCGACCGTGCCCCGGTTGCGGATCTGCGGCGACCCGACCGTACGGGACGCCTGGGCCAGGCCGGGCAGGCGGGCGCCCAGTTCCGCGATCAGCCGGGAGTAGGTGACGCCGGCGCCGAGGCGGATCATCTCGCCCTCGCCGGTCCACTCGCGCAGCTCCGGCAGCGGCGTGAGGTCGAGCAGGGCCGCCGGACGGCCCTTGTCGAGGTTGATCTCCACCATGACGTCGGTGCCGCCCTGGATCGGCGTCGCCTCGGGCCGCTCGGCCTTGAGCGCCAGGGCCTCCGCCCAGGTCCGCGGTCGCAGGAAATCCATCGGTTACTCCCAGGCCGGGCCGGCGTCGGGGGCGTCCTCGCGCAGCACGGTCCCCTCGATCAGCCCGTACGGCCGGTCGGCGGCGAAGAAGACCTCGCCGTCGTTGTCCAGTCCGAAGGGCGTGAGGTCCACCGGGAAGTGGTGCTTGTTCGGCAGCGACAGCCGCACCTCGCAGACCCCCGGGCACTCGGCCAGCACCCGGGTGCCCATCGCGTACAACGTCTGCTGCAGCGACAGGCTGTAGGTGTCGGCGAATGCCGCGAGCAGGGCGTTGCGGGCGTTCTCATACGCCTTGTCCCAGTCCTGGGAGGCGTCCGCGTGCCGCCAGGAGGCGTCCACGGCGGTGGCCAGGACGCGGTCGCGGGTCTCCGCCAGCGTCGTGTACTCGTCCTTGGCGAAGCCCCAGAACTCGGAGTTGGTCGTGTTCAGCACGACGAGGTCGCGCAGCCCGGAGACCACCCACGACCGCGTCCCGTCGTAGTGGGCCACGCAGGTGCGGACCTCCGGGCCCGAGCGGACGAACGAGTGCCCGAACGCGCCGTTGCGCTCCCAGGCGTGCTCCTCGATCGCGACCCTCGCGTGGTGGATCGCGGGCTGGGAGTCCGTGAAATGACGCGCCAGCAGCAGCGCGAAGTCCTCTATCGCCCCGACGCCGTGCTTCTTGGCGAACGCGAAGACCGTGTTCTTCTGCGTGTCGGTGGGCAGGACGGCGGAGTTGTCGCCGCTCAGGTGGACCTCGGTCATGTCGCCGGACAGCGCCGTGCCGACGGTGAGGTCCTTGATCCGGTGCGCGTCGCCGTGCCGGGTCACCCGTACGACCCTCGTCTCGGCCTTGCCGTACCTGTTCGGCCCCAGAACGGCCACGTCAGCTCCCCCGGTAGGTCGAATAGGCGAACGGGCTCAGCAGCAGCGGCACGTGGTAGTGCTCGCCCGCCTCCCTGATGGCGAACACGACGCTGACCTCGGGGAAGAACGCCTCGTCCCCCAGGTAGGCGCCGGTGTCGAACACGAGCCGGTAGGTCCCTGGCCTGGGGTCCCCCGCCGGGTCCCACTCCCGGCCGAGCGGGGTCCACTCCCTGATCCGGCCGTCGCCGTCGGTGCGGCCCTCCGCCACCGGCACGAACCCGTGCGCGGCGCGCCGCGACAGCCGTACGAACACGTCCTTGGCCGGCCGCCCCGCGGCGGTGTCGAGCACGTGGGTCGAGAGGCTCACCGGCCCTCCCACAGCTTGGCCAGGCGCAGCTCGACGATCTGCGACAGCTCCTCGCGGACCACCCCGCGCTCGGTCTCCTCGTCGTGGCCTAGCCGCTCGCGCAGCAGCGCCAGCAGTTCGGCGGCGTCCCGTCCGGTCGCGCGGACCAGGTAGACGTGGCCGAAGCGGCTCTCGTAGGCGGCGTTGCCCTCGCGGAGCGCGCCGAGCACGTCTCCGCCCGCGTCCGCCGTCCCGGACTGCTCGGCGCGCGACCAGGCGGCCTCGCGTCCCGCGCCGCCGGGGCGCTCACCGATGCGGGGATGCGCCGCCAGCGCCTCGAGCACGTCGTCCCAGGCCAGCTCCGCGAAGACCGACCCGCTCACGCGGCGGAGCCCGTCGAGGTCCTCGTACGGGCCGCGCGCGGCGACCTTCTCCACCCACGTGGTGGAGGAGCAGCAGGACCGCAGGTCCTCCCGGCTGAGTTCGCGCATGCCCGTCAGTCAACCGCCGGGCCGCGCCGGGATCCAGCGGCGCGACGTCCGAACCGCGCGTCCCGCTCAGGGGACGCCTTTGTACGTTGTGACAAAGGGGGCGGCACTAACCTGGAGGTCATCATGACTCCTTCCAATCTCATCGGCGGGCACGTCTTCGTCGCCGGCGGCCTGGCCAAGGGCGGTCTGAAGTACGCGGCGGACATCGGCGCCGAGATGGTCCAGGTCTTCGTCACCAACCCGCGCGGCTGGGCGCTCAGCGAGGGGAACCCCGCCGAGGACGCCAAGCTGCGCGAGTCGGGCATTCCGGTCTTCCTGCACGCCGCCTATCTCGTGAACTGCGGCTCACCGACCTCGGAGACCCTGGAGAACTCGATCGCGGTCATCCGCCACACCCTGCGCAGGGGCGTCGAGACCGGCGCGCTCGGCGTGGTCGTCCACACCGGCTCGGCCGTGAGCCAGTCGCGCGAGGACGCGATGCGCCAGATCCACGAGCGCCTGCTGCCGGTGCTGGACGAACTGCCCGACGACGGCCCCGACCTGCTGCTCGAACCGATGGCGGGCCAGGGCCGGATGCTGTGCGCTACCGTGCGGGACCTCGGGCCCTACCTGGAGGCCCTCGACCACCACCCGAAGGCCGGCGTGTGCCTCGACACCTGCCACGCATTCGCCGCCGGGCACGACCTGGCCGCGCCCGGCGGGGTGAAGGAGATGATGGACGCGCTCGACGAGGTGGCCTCCGGCCGCCTCAAGCTGATCCACGCCAACGACTCGAAGGACCCCTGCGGGTCGAAGCGGGACCGGCACGAGAACATCGGGGCGGGACTGATCGGCGCCCAGGCGTTCGGCGAGCTGCTGCGCCATCCCGCCGCGGCCGGGGTGCCGCTCTGCATCGAGACGCCGGGCAAGGCGGACAAGCACCGCGAGGACATCGAGCTGCTCAAGCGGCTGCGCGGCGACTGATTCGCGCGCCCTCCCGGGTGGCCGCCGGCCTGCCCGGGGAAGCGGGCGTCCGCGGCGATCCGGGCCCCCGTATGGCCGGATCGCCGCGCACCCCCCGATACGCGCACGCGGGGCCCTTCCCCCCCGAGTAGGGCCCCGCTTGATAACCATTCGGTGATAACTTGCTCACTTTGTGATTACCCCGCGTGTCTTGCGACGTGCGAAAGACTACGAGGTGTAGTCGGCCGGGGGGATGGCCCTTCGGACGAGCGGTCCCTAGTTAGCGCCATGCGGCCCGCTCCGGCGCGACGAGCGGGCCTGTGGCGGCGACGAGCGGTAGATCGGGGCGTGCGAAGACGCTTTCGGCCCGCCCGCGAGTCCCCGCTCAGTCACCGAGGCGGCGGTAGCGGCGCGCGGACAGGGGCAGGAAGACGAGCGTGATCAGCACCGGCCAGCCGATCGCCAGCGCCAGGGCGTGCTCGGCGGCCCAGGAACCTCCCTGCCACCCGGGATTGCCGAACAGCATCCGGCAGGCGGCGACCGTCGCCGACAGCGGGTTCCACTCCGCGACCACCCCGAGCCAGCCCGGCAGGAGAGCCGGGGACACGAAGGTGTTGGCCAGCATCGTGAGCGGCAGCAGCGGGAGCCAGGCCGCGCTCGCCGCCTCGGGAGACAGCGCCAGCCCGAGATAGATCCCCACCCAGATGAGGGCGAAGCGCAGCAGGAGCAGCAGTCCCACGGCGGCCAGGGCGTCGCCGGCCCCCCGATGCCAGCTCCATCCGGCGACCAGGCCGCACACGAGCAGGATCAGCAGTTCTAGCCCCGAGTTGACGACGTCGGCGATGGCGCGGCCGAGCACCACGCCGGGCCGCGAGATCGGCATCGAGCGGTAGCGGTCGGTCACCCCGCGGGCGGTCTGCAGGCTGACCACCGTCATCGTGGTCATCACCCCCATCGCCATCGTCTGGGCGAACATGCCCGGCATCAGGAACTCGCGGTAGTCGCCGCCGCCCGCGACGTTCATCGCGCTCCCGAGGACGTAACCGAAGATCACGACCATGACGATCGGATACAGCGTCAGATTGAGTACGGCGGCCGGGTTGCGGACCCAGTGCTTGAGGTTGGCGCGCGCGATGACCGAGGCGTCCGACAGCGTCCAGCGCAGCCGCTCCCCCAACCGGGGCGCGGCGTCCGGCGCGGCGAGGGCGCTCACGAGCCCGCCTTCCCGGTGAGGCTCAGGAACACCTCGTCCAGCGTCGGGCGGCGCAGGGAGACGTCCTCGACCTCGACCCCGCGCCGCTCCAGTTCGCGTACGACGGTGGTGAGCGCCCCGACCCGGTCGCGTACGGGAGCGGTCAGGCGGCGGGTGTCCTGGTCGGCCACCGGCCGCGTCCCTGCGGCGCCCGCGAGGATCGCGGCGGCGTCGCCGAGTCGCGCGGCGTCGCGGACGACGAGGTCGAGATGGTCGCCGCCGATGAGCGACTTGAGCCGCTCCGGGGTGTCGTCCGCGACCACCGCGCCTCCGTCGATCACCGCGATCCGCCCGGCGAGCTGATCGGCCTCGAACAGGTACTGCGTCGTCATGAGCACGGTGCTGCCCGCGTCGGCGAGCGCGCGCACGGTGCGCCAGACCTCGGTGCGGCCGCGGGGGTCGAGCCCGGTCGTCGGCTCGTCCAGGAAGAGCACGCGCGGGGCCCGGATGAACGAGGCGGCCAGGTCGAGACGCCGCCGCATGCCGCCGGAGTAGTGCCTGACCCGCCGGTCGGCCGCCTCTGCCAGCCCGAACCGCTCAAGGAGCTCGGCGGCGCGGCGGCGCGCCGCGGCGGAGCCGAGGTGATGGAGCCGCCCCCACATCTCCAGGTTCTCCCGGCCGGTGAGGATCTCGTCCACTGCGGCCTCCTGCCCGGCCAGGCCGATGCGGCGGCGCACCTCGGCCGGCCGCCTGACGACGTCGAACCCGGCCACGAGCGCGCGCCCGGAGTCCGGCCGGGTGAGCGTGGACAGCACGCGTACGGCGGTGGTCTTGCCCGCGCCGTTCGGGCCGAGAACCGCGCACACGGTCCCGTCGGCGACCCGCAGTCCGAACCCGTCGAGGGCACGAGTGGCGCCGTAGTGCTTGCCCAGCCCTTCGGCGATGATTGAGTAGGAGTTCATTGCTTCATAATGAGACTTACATGTCTCATTATCAACCACGATCGTCTCTATGTGGGCGCGCTGCTAGCCTTCCGAGCGTGACCGACACCCGGGAATCGGGCACGCGCAGCCGTACGCGCCGTGCCATCCTCGCCGCGGCGGCCTCGGTCCTCGCCCGCGATCGCGGCGCGACGCTCGCGGACATCGCCGAAGCCGCGCAGATCGGCCGCAGCACGCTGCACCGCTACTTCTCCGACCGGCAGGACCTCGTGAACGCCGCCGTCGTCGACTCGTTCCGCGTGGTGGAGAAGTCGACGGCCGAGGCCGCCATCGACCAGGGCCCGCCGCTGGAGGCGATGCGCCGGCTGATCGCCGCCATGGTGGACGCGGGGGACCGCCTGGCGTTCCTGTTCGGCGATCCCCGGGTGCTGGAGGAGTTCACGGCCTGCTTCGAGCCGGACCTGTCGCTGCCGACCACTGTCGGCCTGATCGAGCGCGGCCAGGCCGAGGGCGTGTTCGACCCGGCTGTCAGCGCGGAATGGATCCAGCAGGTCCTGTGGGCGCTCGCCTACACCGGCTGGGAGGCGGCGGAGAAGGGCCTGCTCCCCCGGCACGGCGTCGCCGCGGCCGTGACCCGCGCCTTCGAGAACGGCATGGTCGTGCCCCAGGCCCGTCCCTGAGGAGCCGCGCCGCCCCGCCGCACCCGGGCGGGTCCGCACGGCCGTGCGAGGCGTTCTGATGGGGTCGTAGGGGCTCGGCAGGCGAGGGTCAGGGGCGGAACTGGCGGACGAGTTGCTCGCGCACCTGACGGGTGTGCCGCCTGCTGACCGGCACCGTCTCGCCGCCAACCTGAAGGACCACCCGGCCCGCGTCGAAGCGCAGTTCGCTCACGTGCCGGGCGTTGACCAGGGTGCTGCGGTGGGCCCGGACGAACCCCGCGCCCGCCCAGCGGCGTTCCAGCGCCGCGAGGGACATCCGTACGAGGTAGGCGGCGTCTGCCGTGTGCAGCCGGACGTAGTCGCCGTGGGCCTCGGCGTAGCACACGTCCTGACGGGCCACGAATTTGGTGCGGCCCCCGAGCTCGACCGGGATCGTCTCCAGGTCCTCCTCGGCGCCGGGCGGCGACACCGCGGCGGAGAGCCGGCGTACGGCCTCCGCCAGCCGTTCCGGCCGTACGGGTTTGAGCAGGTAGTCGACGGCCTCCAGCTCGAACGCCTGGACGGCGCAGTCGTGGGCGCTGACGAAGACAAGGCGGGGTGGTTCCGGGAACCCGCCGATCAGCCGCGCCAGGTCCAGGCCGTCGAGTCCCGGCATGCGCACGTCGAGGAAGACGCCGTCCAGCCGCTCCCCGTCGGCGATCATCTGGACCATGTCGTGCAGCGCGGCCCCGCCGTCGGTCGCCGTGCTCACGTGCTCCACCCGGGCGTCCTGGCGGAGCAGGAAGGCGAGCTCGGACAGGGCGGGGACCTCGTCGTCCACCGCGAGGACACGCAGCATGGCGTCAACCGTGCCGCCTCCACCACCCTCCGCGCAAGGGGTGACCGAGCGGTAGGTGACTTTCCCGATACGCTCCGCCACCGAGAAGACGTCTCACCGGGTAAGCGGCGGGCCAAATTCCGGTAGAGCCATCCGGCTTTTACCAGCGCTAATGCGCGCTTTTCCATCAGTGCTGCTTACGGTTGACATGGAGACCAGGCCAGACGAGGACCTTCGATGAACATCAGGCCGGGCACGTTCCTTCCTCTCTCCCACTCCATCCGCGCTCGTGTGACGCTGACCGTCGCCGCGGTGTCCGTGATCGTCGCCGCGGTGATCGGCGCCGGCCTGTGCCTGCTTATCCGGCACAGGGTGGAGAGCGAGATCTTCATAGAGACGCGCCGCGTCGCCACCGAGTGGATCGGCCTGATGCGGCGCGGGCAGGTGCCGGCGCCGAAACCGACGGCGCGGGCTCCGCTCCTCCAGCTCGTCGACTCGCGGGGCAGGGTGACGCTGGCCGGGCCCATGGCAGGCGACCGGCCGATGACCACGGTCAGGCCGCCCGAGGGGAACCGCTTCCGTGACCTGACCGTGTGCTCCGAGAAGGAGCGGTGCGTCATGCTGACCGCCGCCCGGGTCCCGTCGCTGCAGTCCTGGGAGCTGTGGAGGGGAGAGCCCCACTTCGTCTACGTCGGCACGGACCAGCCGCCCGCCCTGCGCGGGCGACGGCTGGAGCTGCTCGTCGCCGCCGGCGGGGTGCTGCTCGCGGGCCTGTGGACGTGGACGACCTGGCGGGCGACGGGCCGCATCCTGCGCCCCATCGACGCGATCAGGCAGCGCATGTCGGAGATTAACGCCAACGACCTCTCCCTGCGGGTGCCGCAGCCGTCCGGCCAGGACGAGATCGCGCAACTGGCCCGCGCCGCGAACCAGACGCTCGGCCGCCTGGAGGCGGCGGTCATCCGGCAGCGGGAGTTCGCCGCCATCGTGTCCCACGAGCTGAAGTCGCCGCTCACCGGCCTGCGCACCAAGCTGGAGGAGGCGCTGCTCTACCCGGAGGTCGACGCGCGGCGGGCGATCGCCTGCTCGCTGCCGACCGCCGACCGCATGCAGCAGATCATCGACGAGTTGCTCGCCTTCGCCCGGCTGCGCAACGCGCCGCGCTTGTCCGAGCCTGTCGACCTCGGCGCGCTCGTACGCGCCGAGACGGCGGCGCGCGCCAGGGGCGTGCCGGTGCGCGCCAGGACCGAGCCGGAGGTGCGGGTCCTCGGCAACCGCGTGCAGCTGGCCAGCGTCGTGACGAACCTGCTGGTGAACGCCCAGCGCCACGCCGTCGGCCAGGTGGACGTCAGCGCCGAGCGCGACGGCTCCCACGCGCTGCTGGTCGTGACGGACGACGGCGACGGCGTCGCGAAGGAGGACCGGGAGCGGATCTTCGAACCCTTCACGCGGCTGGAGGCGGGTCACCGCCTGGATCCGGAGGGCAGCGGCCTCGGCCTGGCCCTGTGCCGGGCGATCGCGAAGGCGCACGACGGCAGCCTGCGCGTCGAGGACTCCCCGCGCGGCGCGCGGTTCGTCCTGCGGCTTCCGCTCCTGACCCGCTGACCGGCTGCGGCCGTCCTGTCGCACCCGGCTTCTGACGGCCTCAGGGGCGGGCCGTCGCGACGACGCGGGAACGGGTCTTGGGGATGCGCAGCCGGATGCGCGTTCCCTTGCCGGGCGCCGTGTCGACCATGAGCCCGTAGTCCTGGCCGTAGAGGTGGCGCATGCGCAGGTCCACGTTGCTCAGCCCGATCCCGGCGCCCTCCTCCGCGAGCGCGGCCCGCAGTTGCTCCTGGTCCATGCCGATGCCGTCGTCCTCGACCCAGATGTGCGCCTCCGGCCCCGCGTCCCTGATCACGACGCGGACCTCCCCCGGCATGCCGTGCTTGATGGCGTTCTCCACCAGGGGTTGCAGGCACAGGAACGGCACGTCGACCTTCAGCACCTCGGGGGCGACCTGCACGGTGAAGCGCAGCCGGTCGCCGAACCTCGCCTGCTCGAGCAGCAGGTAGCGGTCCACGCAGCCGAGTTCGTCGGCGAGCGAGGTGAAGTCGGCCGCCCGGCGCAGCGCGTACCGGATGAAGTCGGCGAAGTCCAGCAGCAGCGTGCGGGCCCGCTCGGGCTCGGTCCGTACGAACGAGGCGATCGTGGTCAGCGAGTTGTACACGAAGTGCGGCGAGATCTGCGCCCGCAGCGCCCGCGCCTCCGCCTCCAGGGTCCGCCTCCGGGAGGCGTCGAGCTCGGCGAGTTCGAGCTGGCCGGACATCCAGCGGCCCACCTCGGCCGCCGTGCGCACCAGTGCGGCGCCGGCCTCCGCGTCGTAGGCCGCGAGCGCGCCGACCGTCCGCTCCTCCACGGTCAGCGGGACCACCACGCCGTGCCTGACGATGCGCAGCCTGCCGCTCGCCAGGGCCGCGCTCACGTCGGCGAGCACCGCCTCGTCCGCGGGCACCCCCGTGCCGTCCCTGGCCAGGACCCGGTCGTCGGTGGCGACGGCCAGGCCCGTGGAGCCGAGCAACGTCCGCAGATGCCGTACGGAACGACGGGCCGCGCTCCGGGTGAGCCCGGCGCGCAGGGAGTTCGCGGCGAGCCCCGCCACGCGCAGGGCGAGGAACGTCGCCTCGCCCGGCGGATCACCGGGAGACGGCCCCCGGCGGGCGAGGGCACGGCCCACCGCGCCGCCGCAGACCCCGCAGAGCGCGCACAGTGTGACCCACACGGCTGAAGACACGCCGGACACCGTAGCCGCTCGGCGGCCTCACGGCGGGCCGTCGCCCGGGTCCTCCTGGTATGAGTAGCGCTGCTCTTTCCAGGGGTCGGCCACGTTGTGGTAGCCGCGGTCCTCCCAGAACCCGCGCCGGTCCTCGGTCAGGTACTCCACCGCGCGCACCCACTTCACGCTCTTCCACGCGTACAGGTGGGGCACCACGATCCGTACGGGGTAGCCGCGCTCGGGGGCCAGCGGATTCTCGTGGAGATGCGTGGCCAGCAGCGTGGTCGGGCGGTCGAAGTCCGACAGGCGCAGGTTGGCGCTGTAGCCGTACTCGGCCCAGACCATGACGTGGCGCACGCCCGGCGCCGGGGGGACGCGTTCGAGCAGCGCCGACGTGGGCACACCACTCCACTCGTTGCCCATGACGGAGAACTTCGTGACGCAGTGGAAGTCCGCCACGACGGTCACCGTGGGCAGGGAGGAGAACTCCTCCCACGAGAACTCGTGGGCCAGGCCCGTGGCCGTGGCGCCGAACACCTGGAACCGCCACGTCTCCGGACGGAAGGCGGGGACCCTTCCGTAGTGGACGACGGGCTGCCCGCGGGGGACGTACTGGCCCGGCGGCAGCCGCGTTTCCTCCTCGGGTTTCTCCGGCACGCAGGCCATCCTGCCATCCGCCGTGAGGACCGCCACAGGGGCCCCCTGCGTGCCGGACCGGCACGATCAACGAATCATGCGCTATATTGCGGCACATGCGCACCGCTTGGTCGTTTTGGTATGGCGACGGACCCGTGAGGACCGATCGCCTCCATGCGCTGCGCTGACAGCCACGGCGAACGAAGGCCCCGGGTCCACACGGACCCGGGGCCTTCGTCGTTTCCGGACCCGCACCGTTTCCAGCGACAGGAGTCACCATGGTCATCGTCATGACCCCCGAAGCCACCCAGGAAGACATCGAGGCGATCGTCGGCCTCGTCGCCGCGGCCGGAGGGGAGGCGTTCGCGAGCCGCGGCGTGAACCGCACGATCATCGGGCTCATCGGCGACGTGGAACAGTTCGCCACCCTGAACCTGGGCGGCATGCCGGGCGTCGCGGACGTCGTGCGGGTCTCCACCCCGTACAAGCTCGTGAGCAGGGAGAACCATCCGCTGCGCTCCACGGTCAGCGTGCGCGGCGTGCCGATCGGGCCGGACACTGTCACCCTGATCGCGGGCCCGTGCGCGGTGGAGACGCCGCGGCAGACGCTGGAGGCGGCGCTGATGGCCAAGGCGGCGGGCGCGACGCTGCTGCGCGGCGGCGCCTTCAAGCCGCGCACCTCGCCGTACGCCTTCCAGGGGCTGGGCGAGGAGGGCCTGCGCATCCTGGCCGACGTGCGCGAGCAGACCGGGATGCCGATCGTCACCGAGGTTGTCGACGCCCACGACGTGGCGCTGGTGGCGTCGTACGCCGACATGCTGCAGGTCGGCACCCGCAACGCGCAGAACTTCGCGCTGCTGCAGGCCGTGGGCGCTGCGGGCAAGCCGGTCATGCTGAAGCGGGGCATGACGGCGACCATCGAGGAGTGGCTGATGGCGGCCGAGTACATCGCCCAGCGCGGCAACCTCGACATCGTGCTGTGCGAGCGGGGCATCCGCACCTACGAGCCCGCCACCCGCAACACGCTCGACGTCTCGGCGGTCCCGGTCGTCCAGCGGCTGTCGCACCTGCCGGTGATCGTGGACCCGTCGCACTCCGGCGGCCGGCGCGACCTCGTGCTGCCGCTGTCGCGGGCCGCGGTCGCGGCCGGGGCCGACGGTCTGATCATCGACGTGCACCCGCACCCCGAGCAGGCACTCTGCGACGGCCCGCAGGCCCTGGTCGAAGGTGACCTGGACGCGCTCGCGGCCGTGCTGCGCGACTTCCCGCCGCTGCTGGGCCGCACCGCGACCACCGCGCCCACCGAGGTCGCGGCGCCCGCGCTCACCTGACCCGCCGCGCACGCCGGACCACCGGCCCCCGGGCACGTCCGGGGGCCGATGGCCTGCGCGGGCTCAGACGTCGAGCTTGTACGGCTGGATGGAGTCGGCCAACTGCGTGGCGAGGTCCTCCGCGTCGAGGCGCCTCTCGATCTGCTTCAGGTCCTCGATCTTCGCGCGGGTCTCGGCCTGCCGGGGCGCGAGCAACGTGCAGCAGTCCTCGTCGGGCAGTTCGGAGATCTCCAGCGTCCCGATCCTCCGGGCCTCGGCCATGATCTCGGTCTTGTCCAGGCCGATGAGCGGGCGCAGGATCGGCAGGTCCACAGCGTGGTCCTGGGCCGTGATGTTGGCCAGCGTCTGCGACGAGACCTGACCGAGGCTGTCGCCGGTGACCAGCGCCTCGGCGTGGATGCGGTGGGCGACCTCCTCGGCCGTCTTGAGCATCAGCCGCCGCTGCGCGATCACCGCGAGCCGGTCCTGGCCGGAGTTCCTGATCGACTGCTGCGCCTTGCCGAACGGCACCACCCACAGCCGCGACTTGCCCTGGAACTTGTCCAGGTTGCGCACCAGCGCGTACGCCTTGTAGATCGACTCCGAGGTGGTGAACGGGATGCCGGAGAAGTGCAGGAAGTCCACCCGAAGGCCACGCCGCATCATGCGGTAGGCCGCGACGGGCGAGTCGATGCCACCGGACAGCAGCGCCAGCGCCCGGCCGCTGGAGCCGACGGGAAGCCCGCCCTGCCCCGGCCGGCCCCCGGTGAACAGGAACGCCTCGTCCTTGTCCACCTCGATGTGCACGGTGAGCTCCGGCTTGCTCAGGTCGACCGGCAGCCCGAAGGTGTCGTTGATCGTCCCGCCGACCACGCGGTCCAGTTCGTTGGACCGCAGCGGGAAGCGCTTGTCGCGACGCCGGGACCGCACGGCGAAGCGCGCCTTGCGGGCCACCTCGTCGCTGTCCCTGATCAGCTCGATGGCGGCCTTGGTGATCGCGTCCACGTCTTTCGGCACCCGCCACGCCAGATGGACCAGCACGATGCCGGGCACGTCGGCCACGCGGGCCGCCACGGTCTCGGCCTCCTCCACCTCGGTTCCCGGGGGCAGGAACAGGGCGATCACCCCGTGCCGCTGGCGGATGTCGACCCGGTGGCCCTTGAGAGCGTGCTTGATGTTCGCCCGCAGGCGCATCTCGAAGATCTCGCGGTTCCGGCCCTTCAGAACCACCTCGCCCAACTTGAGCAGCACCGAGGGCTCTCCGAGAGCGGTCATCGTCATCTGTGGAAAACCTCCGGAGGGACAGGGACGGCCGTCACACCGGGAGGGCACGGCCGGGGGAAACATACGCCAGGGACAACGCGCCGGCGCGGCGCGGGCTTCCCCACTGTAATGCCGCCGCCGCGCCGCCGCCGACTATCCTCCGCCGAGCTCGACCAGCCCCTTCTCTATCGCGTAGCGGACCAGTTCCACCCGGTTGTGGAGTTGGAGCTTGCTCAGCGTGTTCTGCACATGGTTCTGCACCGTGCGATGCGACAGCACCAGCCGTTCCGCGATCTGCCGGTACGTCAGGCCCTTGGCCACCATGCGCAGCACCTCGGTCTCCCTTTCGGTCAGCCGGGGGCCGTCCCGCTCCTCGTCCCCGCGCGGGCCGGGCGTCAGGTGGGCCAGCCTGCGGTACTCCCCCAGCACCAGCCCGGCCAGGCCGGGAGTGAACACGGCGTCGCCCGCGGCGGTCCGCCGTACGGCGTCGAGGAACTCCTCCCGGCTCGCCGACTTCACCAGATAGCCGGAGGCGCCGGCCTTGACCGCCTCCAGCACGTCCTCCTCCTCGGCGCTGGCCGACAGGACGAGCACGCGCGGCGGGGCCGCCGACGCGCCGAGGCCCCTGGCCACCTCCACGCCCGCCAGGTCGGGCAGCCGCAGGTCGAGCACCACCACGTCCGGTCGTACGGCCGCCGCGACGCGCAGCGCCTGACGGCCCTCCCCGCTGGTGGCGACCACGTCGTACCCCGCCTCGTCCAAATCGCGGGCGACCGCCTCCCGCCACATCGGATGGTCGTCCACCACCATGACCCGCACCGGCGACGGCCGTCCCTCTTCCTTCACGAGCGTCTCCCGCCTCCTTCGCCCGGGCGCGGCGACGTCCGCACCGGAACCGACAGCTCGATCTCCGTTCCCGTGCTCGACGAGGTGACCGTGACCGTGCCGCCGAGGTCGGCCACGCGGCCCCGGATCGACCGGGCCACGCCCATGCGTCCCTCGCGCGCCGCCGCCTCAAGCCGCCCCTCGGGGATGCCGGGCCCGTCGTCGCGTACGGTGACGACGACCGCGCCGTCGTCCTCCTCCGCGAGTATCCACGCGCGGGTGCCCTCAGGGCAGTGCCGTACGACGTTGTCGATGGCCGCGCCGACGGCCGCCGCCACCTCCCGCGCGCTCTCGGGCGGCAGCGGCAGCGGTGTCGCGGGCGCGGACACGGTCACGCGCGCCGTGCCGAACGGCCGCAGCAGGTCGCGCAGGTCGGCCTCGGGCTCCGCCGTCGCGGCGTTCGCCACGCGGTACGGCGTCCCCTCGCGGTTCGCCGCCCCCTCTTGCGACGTCCCCTCGCGGCGGGCAGGACGGGAAGGCCGCGCCGGCGCCCTGAGCCGGCCGCGAAGCCGGGACGGCGGGACGGGGTGCGGCGGCCGCGCGACGGGCGGCGCCTGCACCAGCGCCCGCAGCGCGGACTCCTGCTCACCCGCGAGCCTGCCCAGTTCGGCCGCCTCGCCGCCGATCTCGGCGCCCCTGCGCTGCACGAGCGCCAGCACCTGGAGCACCGAATCGTGGATGCCCCTCGCCAGCCGCTCCCGCTCACGGCCCGCGGCCTCGATCCGCTCGGCACGCCGCATCCGCTCCTCGGCCTCCCGCGCGAGCCGGGCGACGTGCCCGACGAGGACCCCGGCCATGAACATGAGCACGGCGCCGTTCACCGGAAAGGAGGCGAGGTCGACCCCGCCGGCGCTGCGCAGCCACAGGTCGGCCGCCGACACGACCGCGGCGGCGACCGCGCCCGCGCGGCGTCCCCCGGCCACGCCGTACGCGAGGACCGGCCCGGCCACCCAGGTCGCGGTGATCGGCATCGCTCCGGCCAGCGCGTCGCCGTGGCTCTGCGCGTACGGCGTGGCGAGCAGGCAGCCCACCGTGACGAGGAGGTCGGCCGCCAGCAGCGGCCCGCGCCGGGCGGCGGGATAGCGGAGGAGCGTGACGGCCGTCCAGGCGGTCATCACGCCGACGACGGCCCAGGACACGGCCGGATGAGCGTAGCCGCCTGCCCTGAGCACGAGCAGCGCCGCGTACGCGAGCGACGCCAGGCGGAAGACCGCGATGGCCCGCCAGAACGGTCCCTCGATGCCCATCGCGCGGCGCCCTTTCCTGACCGAGCCGGGCGGGCGTGCCGGGCCCTTTCGCTCACATACTCGGGCAACCGCCGCGTCTCCGCCCCGGACTTCCGCCGGATCGCGACGGTGAGGGCCCGGGCCGGCCGGCGGAGGACGCCGCCGTCGCCGGGGGCCCGTGCCGCCTGGTGCCACGAATGCGTACGGCTCCCGCGGGGCGTCGCGGGAGCCGTACCGGATCGTGCGCGGGCCGTGGTGACGGACCCGCGTCCGATCAGCCGAAGAAGACCTCGGCCTCCTCGTAACGAGCGGCCGGAACGGTCTTGAGCTCGGCGGTCGCCTCGGCGAGCTCGACGCGCACGATGTCGGTGCCGCGGAGGGCGACCATCTTGCCGTAGTCGCCCTCGTTCACCGCGTCGATGGCGCCGAGGCCGAAGCGGGTCGCGAGCACGCGGTCGTAGGCGGTCGGCGTGCCACCGCGCTGGATGTGGCCGAGGACCGTGGTGCGGGCCTCCTTGCCGGTGCGCTTCTCGATCTCCTTGGCGAGCATCTCGCCGATGCCGCCGAGGCGCACGTGGCCGAACGAGTCCAGCTCGCCGGTCTGCAGCGCCATCTGGCCCTCGAGCGGGTGGGCGCCCTCGGCGACGACGATGATCGGCGCGTACCGGGTCTTGAACCGCGACTCGACGTAGGCGCAGACCTTCTCGATGTCGAACGGCTTCTCCGGGATGAGGATGACGTTGGCGCCTGCGGCCATGCCTGCGTGCAGCGCGATCCAGCCGGCGTGGCGGCCCATGACCTCGCAGATCAGCGCACGGTGGTGCGACTCCGCCGTGGTGTGCAGCCGGTCGATGGCCTCCATCGCGATGTTGACCGCGGTGTCGAAGCCGAAGGTGTAGTCGGTGGCGTTGAGGTCGTTGTCGATCGTCTTGGGCACGCCGACGACGTTCACGCCGCGGTCGTGCAGCTGCTTGGCCACGCCCAGCGTGTCCTCGCCGCCGATGGCGATCAGCGCGTCGACACCGGTCGCCGCCAGGTTCTCCTTGATGCGCTCGACGCCGCCGTCGATCTTGATCGGGTTCGTGCGGGAGGAGCCGAGGATCGTGCCACCGCGCGGCAGGATGCCGCGCACCGCCTGGATGTCGAGCGGCATGGTGTCGCCCTCCAGAGGGCCGCGCCAGCCGTCCCGGAATCCGACGAACTCGTGCCCGTACACGCCGACGCCCTTACGGACGACGCCGCGGATGACCGCGTTCAGTCCGGGGCAGTCGCCGCCTCCGGTGAGGACTCCAATACGCATGACGGGTATTCCTCCATCTGGGATGACGCGTGGAATGGCGTGGCCGGCCCGACGCAGACCCGGCACGCCACCGCACCGCATTCTGCCCCAGCCTCACACAATGGTCTAGACCAAAATAAGAGGCTACGGCACGTGGCCGACCGGACCAAATTCAGTCTCGCACGGCGAGACCGCGCCTTCGTGAGAGGGCGTCTTCCCGTGGGGCCTACAACGGCCGTATCTTTGACTGCGTCAAACATTTCCTTGAGACAGGCAAGGGAAGATATGGAGCTCGTGTCGGAAGTCCGTGCCTTCAACCGCTTCTACACCTCCGTCATCGGGGTGCTCGGGGCGGGAATGCACCACACCCCCTACTCCCTGACCGAGGCGCGGGTGCTGTTCGAACTCGGCACCCGGGAGGTGGCAGACACCGCCGACATCAGGAGCGCGCTCGGACTCGACGCCGGTTATCTGAGCCGGATCCTCACCAGGTTCGAGACCGACTGGCTCGTGTCCAGGGAACGCTCGGCCGACGACGCCAGACGCCAGGTCGTACGGCTCACGCCAAAGGGCCGCGACGTCTTCGCCGTGCTCGACCGGCGCTCGGCCGCCGAGATCGAGACCCTGCTCGCGAAGCTGACCGACACAGAACGCCGGCGACTCGTGTCCGCGATGTCCACCGTACGGAGCCTGCTGGAGCCCGCCGAACGGCGCGAGCCGTACGTGATCAGGCCGCCGCGGGCGGGCGACCTCGGCTGGGTGGTGCAGCGGCACGGGGTCCTCTACCGCGAGGAGTACGGCTGGGGCCTCGGGTTCGAGGCGCTGGTCGCGCGGATCATGGCCGAGTACGGCGAGGACCACGACCCCGCGCGGGAGGCGGGCTGGATCGCCGAGGTGCGCGGCGAGCCCGCGGGGTGCGTCTTCTGCGTGCGCAAGGACGACACGACGGCCCAGCTCCGCCTGCTGCTCGTCGAGCCGTCCGCGCGCGGCATGGGCATCGGCGGGCGGCTGGTCGAGGAGTGCCTGCGCTTCGCCACGGAGGCCGGCTACCGCCGGATCATGCTGTGGACCCGGGACGTCCTCGCGAGCGCCCGCCGGATCTACCAGGCCGCGGGGTTCGAACTGGTCGAGCAGCACCCGGGCGAGGAGTCGGGCATCTCCGTGAACGAGCAGATATGGGCCAGGGACCTGTGACGCGCCGGGCGGCTCCCGGCACGGTTTAGCACTGTGACCGGGGCGGCGGAGCGCGGGAGCGACCGGCTCAGCCGCGGACGAGGTCCAGGAAGGGCCCGCAGACCTCGACGGTCACCGAGACCGGGGCGGGCCCCGCGGACCGCGGCGGACGGCAGGAGAAGTAGAGCCTGTCGCCGGCCGGTGACATGGCGGGGCCTGAGACGGTCCAGCCGCCCGTGACCCGCAGGAACGGCACCATCCGGTCCGCGGCGACGAGGGTGATCTCGCCGCCCTGCCCGCCGCCCTGCCCGCCGTTCTGCTCGCTGCGCCGGCCACCGTCCTGCCCGGCGCCCTGCTGGCCGCCCTGCTCGCCGCCCGCCGGATCGCCCGGCCGGTCGGCGGCGTCGTGCGCCACCGTCAGGCGCTCGTGGACGACGTCGTACGCCCACACCCGGCCGTCCCCCTCGGTGACGAACCACAGCAGGCCGTCGCGGCAGTGGCACTCACCGCCGGCCGTGAACCTCCTGGCTGCTTTCACCTGGTCGCGCAGCGGCATGTGCCCGGCGATGGGCGCGTGCTCGCCGAAGACCACCTGCGCCCCGGCCGGGGCCGGCACCCGCTCCCAGCCCACCTCCTCCTCGCCGGGCGCGCCGGTCATCACCTCCAGGACCCCTGTGGTGAGGTCGCCCCAGTCGTCCGGCCGGAACCGGTAGAGACATCCGTCCGGCTCCCTCTCCGTGAGGTAGACGACACCCCGGTCGGGATCGCAGGCCACGCCGCCGTGGGAGAACAGGCCCATCGCGAGCCTGGGCATGGGAGCGCGCAGTCCGTACGGGTCGCATTCGAAGACTTGTCCGTAGGGCGTCCGCTCGCCCGACAACCACGTGTTCCACGGTGTCGCGGCGCCTGCCCCGCTGCAATCGGCGCCGGACAGGACACGGCAGCCGTCGCGCAGCGTCCCATCCGGGGCGAAGCGCAGCGCCGTCACACCGCCGAGCAGCGGCAGCGAGCAGTTCGACACGTATATCCAGCCGTCCCCGTCAGGGAAGCACCCGCCGCCGTCGGGGGCGGCGTGCCAGACGACTCCCCCGGTCCGCTCCCCCGACCGCGCCACGATCCGGCCGGTGAAGCCCGGCGGCAGGGCCTGGAGCACCTCCGGCGGAAAAGGGCCGCCCGGGTCCCCCTGGGCGTACGGGCCGTTCGGGTCGGGTGGCTCGCTCGGATCAGGCGGCCCGCTCAGGCCGGGCGGCCCGCTCGATCCGGAGGGCTTGTGCCCCTCGTCAGGGGCGAACGCCGCCCGCCACACCGCTCCCGGAAACACCGAGAGCTCCCCCGACCGGACGGAAGTCCCCTGCACCGCTGACCGCCTCCTCGACCTTCCCCTTGGTCGTGCCGGTCCGCCCCTGGCGGGCCGCTCGTTCTTCGCGCGCGGCCGTCGCCCGGACCGGGGGCGGGGCCGCCTCGCACCCCTACCCACATCGACAACGCCAGGACCGGCTCTTTCCGTCCCACGTCCTCGTGGGACGCGGCTTGTTGTCCCCTGCCGTTCGCGCACGTCCGCGTGTGCGCGGGCCCGTTCGCACGGGTCCCGTTCGCGCAGGTCGCACACGTCCGTTCGCCGCGCGGGCGCGTCGCCAGTCGATCCCTCCCGTGTGAACGGCGGGAGAAGCGGCACGCCTCACGCGGACGAACACTTCGGAAACCGTGACGCCGGGAAGACGAAGAAAATGTTGACAGTGTCATCGTGACAGTGTCATGGTGGTCGCATGAGCGAGACCTGGACGATCGGCGAGCTGGCGGAGCGGGCGGCGGCCCTGCTCGGCGCGGCGCCGGGAACCAACGGCCAGGAGCCGGAGCCCGACGGTCGAGAGCAGGATGCGGGCGGCCAGGATCAAGGGGCCGGCGGCCGGGAGCAAGGGGCGAGCGGCAGTGAGCCGCGCGGCAACGGCAGGGTCCGCGAGGTGCCCAACGAACGGCTCATCCGCTGGTACACGACGATCGGGCTGCTCGACCCCCCGCTGGGAAGACGGGGCCGGGTGGCCCTCTACGGCCGCCGCCACCTGCTCCAACTTGTGGCCGTGAAGCGCCGCCAGGCGGACGGCCTGTCCATCGCCGCCATCCAGGCGGAGCTGACGGGTGCGACCGACGCCATGCTCCAGCGTGCCGCCCGGCTTGCCGGGCCGCCGCCCGGATCGCCGGTCCCGCCTTCACCGCCACCGCCACCACCGGTGCCACTGCCGACTCCGCTGCCGGCGCCCGGCTGGTGCGGGACGCGGCCGGAGCCGGGCGTGATCCCCCCTGCGCCGGACATCGCACGCCCGGCGGCGCGGGAACGCTTCTGGGCGCACCCGTCCTCGTCCGTCCCTACGGCGTCCGGGCACTCCGTCACCATGGACACCGATGCCCGGGAGTTCGGCACCGCGGATTCCAGGGCTGCGGACACCGGCACCGCGGTTTCCGACGTCACGCTCCCCGACGTCACGCTGCCGGACTCCGCGCTACCGGACGTCGTGCACGGCGTACGGCTCGCGCCCGGGGTGACGATCCTGCTCGACCTCGCCCATCGGGCTCCTCACGGGCACGAGGTGGCCGCGCTGCGCCGGGCCGCCGCGCCGCTCCTCGCGGCGCTCACCGCTCTCGGCCTGGCCGGGCAGTTCCACGGCCCCGGCGACTCCACCGACTTCGATCCGCACGCATCCGACGCGCTGGAGGGATGACGTCATGACCGTTCCCATCACACCTATGCGGCCGGAGGAGTACCGGCCCATACCGGACGCGGGGCTCGGCGCGCTGGAGACCGAGAAGGGCAACCTCCCGCTGGAGCGCGTCGACGTCACCGCCCACGTCACCGGGCTCGTGGCCGGCGTCGAGGTCGTCCAGACCTTCCGCAACCCCTTCGACGTGTCGCTTGAGGCGACGTACGTCTTTCCGCTGCCGCCGCGGGCCGCGGTCACCGCCTTCCGGATGGAGGCGGACGACCGGGTGATCGACGGCGTGCTCAAGGAGCGCGGCCAGGCACGGGCCGTTTACGACCGCGCGCTCGCCGAGGGCAGGCGTGCGGCCATCGCCGAGGAGGACCGGCCCGACGTGTTCACGATCAGGGTCGGCAACATCGTTCCCGGGGAGCGGGTGGTCGTCCGTCTGACGCTGAGCCAGCCGCTCCCCTACGAGGACGGCGCGGCCGAGTTCCGCTTCCCGCTGGTCGTGGCGCCCCGCTACATACCCGGAGCTCCGCTGCCGGGGTCCTCGGCAGGCGACGGCGTGTCTCCCGACACCGACGCCGTGCCCGACGCGTCCCGGATCACGCCGCCCGTCCTGCTTCCCGGCTTCCCCAATCCGGTGCGGCTCTCGCTCACGACCACGATCGACCCCGCCGGTCTCGACCTGCGGGAGGTCCGCTCCAGCCTGCACGAGGTCGACCGGGAGGGCGACACGATCAGTCTGCGGCCCGGCGAACGACTCGACCGCGACTTCATCCTGCGGTTGGCGTTCGACGCCTCGTCGTCGCTCGCGCTCGTACCGGACGACGCCACCCTCGCCGTCACGCAGGACGCCGCCACGGATGACGCCGCGGACCCCGTTCCCGCCGGCGAGGGCGCGGCTGCCGACGACCAGGGATCCGCGGCGGGCGACGAGGGGACCTTCGTGCTGACCCTGCTGCCGCCTTCACAGGACGCCGCTCACAGCGCGCCCCGTGACGTCGTCCTGCTGCTCGACCGCTCCGGCAGCATGACGGGCTGGAAGATGGTGGCCGCCCGGCGGGCCGCGGCCCGGATCGTCGACACGCTGACCCGGCACGACCGGTTCGCCGTGCTGTCGTTCGACTCCGTGGTGGAGCGCGCCTTCCCCCGCGGCCTGGTTGAGGGGAGCGACCGCAACCGGTTCCGGGCCGTCGAGCACCTGGCCAGGCTCGACGCGCGCGGGGGCACGGAGATGCTCGCGCCCCTGGAGGAAGCGCTGTGGCTGCTCGACGGGCACGACACGCCCGCTCAGCGCCACGCCCCCGGCACGGGCTCCGGCGACCGCGGCCGGTCCAGCGGCGGGCAGGCGCCTGATCGGGTGATCGTCCTGGTGACCGACGGCCAGGTGGGCAACGAGGACCAGATCCTCGAACGCGTCGGCGCCCGGCTCAACGGCATCCGCGTGCACACCGTGGGCATCGACAGGGCGGTGAACGCGGGGTTCCTCGGGCGGCTGGCGATGCTCGGCTCGGGCCGGTGCGAACTGGTCGAGTCGGAGGACCGGCTCGATGTGGCGATGGAGCACATCCACCGCCGCATCGGCTCACCGCTGGTGACGGACCTCACGGTGCGGGCGGAGGGCGTGGAACTCGTGACGGACACCGTCACGCATGCCGGTTCCCTCTACCCCGGCGTGCCCCTGGTGGTGAGCGGGCGTTACCGGGGAGAGCGGGCCGCCGGAACCCTCACGGTGCACGGCCGCACGGCCGACGGCCGCCCCTGGGAGGAGCGGGTCGAGGGCCACCACGCTCACGACCCCGCCGCCCGGGCCGTGTGGGCGCGGGCGCACCTGCGCGGTCTGGAGGACCGGTACGCCACAGGTGACCACTCCCTCGAAGAAGGGATCGTCGACATCTCGCTGCGTTTCGGCGTGCTGTGCCGGTTCACCGCCTTCGTGGCCGTCGACACCCGCGTCACCGGCGAGGGCGGTCCTGAGCATCGCGTGATCCAGCCGGTCGAACCGCCGAGCGGCTGGGAGATGCCGACCGCGATGCCGATGATGGCCGCGGGCGCGCCGATGATGGCGAAGCTGGCCGCCTTCACGTCCGGGCCGGAGGCCGCATCCGGCTCCACCGCGGGCCAGCCCGTCGCCGCGGCCCCGCCGCCGCCCGGCGCTCCTCCCGCCCCGCCGCACCCTGCCGCTCCCAACCCTGCCGCTCCCAACCCTGCCGCTCCCAACCCCGCCGCGCACCGCCCCGCCGGACCGCCGAGACGAGCGGCGCGTGGGTTCTCGTTCGGCGGCTCGCGTGGGTTCTCCCTCGGCGGGTTCCTTCCTCATCCGGGCGACGGGACCCCACCGGTCACGGACTTCGAGGGGATCCGGCCCCTGCTGGCCGAGGAGCTCACGAAACTACGGCAGGCGGAGTCGCTGCCCGAGCGCGAGCGGCGGCGCTATCTGGCGGACCTCGCCAGCCGGCTGCGGGTCGTCGCTCAGATGACAGGCGGGCACGCGGACCTCGACGCGCTCGCCGCCGACCTGGACAGGGCCGAGTGGGCCGAGGTCTCCCTTGGCGGCCTCTGGCAGCGGGCGGCCGAACTGCTGACCGCGCTGACCGGCGGCACGGGCTCCACGCCCCCGAGCCCAGGATCCCCCGGCGCCGGATCCGCAGGGCCCGGGTCGTCGCGTTCGGGATCTCCGGGCTCCGGGCTTCCCGGCTCCGGCGCGGACGAAGGCCGGCGTCCCTTCTGGAAGCGATCATGATCCCGCGCCGGGCGGGCTGACCCGGCGGGAGAAGACCGGCGCGGCCGGGACCGGCGGGGAAAGCCGGCTCCGGCCGCACTCGTTCGGGTTTCGCCGCGGGCGAAGCCCTCAGGATGGTTCGGGTAGGCGAATGACATCGGACGGCGGGGTGGGCGCGGGACGCCGCGGCTCCCTCACTCCTCCCGCGTCGGGCCGATCGTCGCGTCCACCTGCGGGGACGCGAGACCGGCGGTGCAGCAACCGATCGACGAGCCTTTTCAGCCCCATATGCCGCCAACGCCCGGGGACCGCCGATGGTTTCCCGCGGCCCTGCCGCCTCAAGCCCGGCCGTCGGCCTGCGCTCCGCCCGACGCGACCGCAGGACGGAGGGCCGGGCTGGTCTGCCCGAACACGTAATCTTGCCCGATATGAACCCAATCGTCCTTGACGGCGGTCTCGCCACGCACCTGGAGACACTCGGCTGTGACCTGAGCGACGACCTGTGGTCGGCACGGCTGCTCGCCGACGACCCCGGCGTCATCCGTCAGGCGCACCTCGACTACTTCCGGGCCGGGGCCGGCGTCGCCACCACCGCGAGCTACCAGGCGAGTGTTCCCGGGTTCGTCAAGCACGGCCTCACGCCCCAGGAGGCCCGCGATCTCATCCGGCTGTCGGTGCGGCTCGCGGTGCAGGCGAGGGACGAGGCCGGGCACGGGCTCGTCGCCGCGAGCGTGGGACCGTACGGCGCCTACCTGGCCAATGGCGCGGAGTACACCGGTGACTACGACCTGGACGAGGACGGCCTGACCGGCTGGCACAGGGAGCGGTTCGAACTCCTCGCCGAGGCCGGGGCCGACCTGCTGGCGTGCGAGACGATCCCCTCACGCGCCGAGGCGCGGGCGCTCGCGAGGCTCCTGCGCGAGACGCCGTCCGTGCGGGCGTGGGTCACCTTCTCCTGCCGGGACGGCGAGCACGTCAGCGACGGGACACCGTTCGAGGAGTGCGCCGCGGTCTTCGCGGATCTCCCCCAGGTGGTCGCCGTGGGCGTCAACTGCACCGCGCCGCGCTTCGTGCCCGATCTGATCAGGCACGGAGCGTCGATCGTCTACCCGAACTCCGGCGAGACC
The DNA here is from genome assembly GCF_012999535.1 of Microbispora sp. H11081. Classification (GTDB taxonomy): domain Bacteria; phylum Actinomycetota; class Actinomycetes; order Streptosporangiales; family Streptosporangiaceae; genus Microbispora. The sequence continues at coordinate 622,736 of NZ_JABBWV010000001.1, read as the reverse complement.
TGGGACGCCCAGAACCGGCGCTGGCTGGGCCTCGCCGATCCCGTCGAGTTCGGCGAGGCCGCCGCCGGGTGGGTCTCGCTCGGCGCCCGCTACGTGGGCGGCTGCTGCCGCACCACCCCGGCGCACATCCGGGAGATCCGCGCGCGCCTCTCCTGACCACCTCGCCCGACCACGCCGCCCGGTCACGCCGCGCTTGGGCATCCCAGAAGGACGCCAGACGAAGCGCGTCCCGAGACGAACCCACCCCGCCCGGGTCGCGGACGCCGCGCCACCGGGCGGGTGGTCAGCCCACGGCGGGCGGGCTTCCCGCGCCCCGCGCGGCGAGCGGGATCTCCTTGAGGAAGAGGGCCACGACCAGCGCGAGGGCGACGAAGGGCAGGCTGGCGAGGAACACGTCGTCGATCGCGTTGGTGAACGCGACCAGCACGTGGTCCTTGACCGGTTGCGGCAGCCGCTGGATCGCCTGCACGTTGTTGGCGTCCACGCGCCCCGGCGGCATCCTGCCGCCGAACTCCGCCGCCAGGTGGTGGGCGAGCCGGTTGGTGAGGACCGCTCCCATGATCGCCGTGCCGATGGCCGCGCCCATCATGCGGAAGAACGTGGCCGAACTCGTCGCGACGCCCATGTCGCTGCGGTCCACGGCGTTCTGGATCGCCGTGACGACCGTCTGCATGGTGAACCCGAGCCCGGCGCCGAAGAGATAGGCGTAGACCGCCACCTGCCAGTACGGCGTGTCCACCTTGATCGTGGACAGCAGCCACATGGCCACCAGGAGGACCGCGCCGCCGAGGATCGGGAAGATCTTGTATCGGCCCGTGCGGCTCATCATCTGCCCGGAGGTGATCGACGTGGAGAAGATGCCGAAGACCGCGGGCAGCAACGCCAGGCCGGACACGGTCGGCGACATGCCCTGGACCGCCTGGAGATAGACCGGCAGGAAGATCATGCCGCCGAACATCGCCAGGCCCGCCAGGAAGTTGAAGCCGTTGCCCACGCTGAAGATCTTGTTGCGGAACAGCCGCATCGGCAGGATCGGCTCGGGCGCCCGCAGTTCGACGAACACGAACAGCGCCGCGAGCGCCACGAACCCGCTGAGCATGGCCAGCGAGCCGGGCGCGGTCCAGCCGAGTTCGCCCCCCGCCCAGTCGAGGTAGAGCAGGAAGCACGACACGCCGGCCACGATCAGCGCCGCGCCCAGGTAGTCGATGCGGTGGCTGCGGCGGGTGAAGGGGATCCGCAGCGCCATCGAGGTCACGACGAGCGAGATCACCCCGATCGGCACGTTGATCCAGAAGATCCACCGCCAGCCGGGCCCGTCGGTGAAGAAACCGCCGAGCAACGGGCCCGCGACGCTGGAGGTGCCCCAGACGGCCCCGAAGTAGCCCTGGTAACGGCCACGCTCACGCGGCGGGATGACGTCGCCGATGATGCTGAACGCCAGCGCCATCAGGCCACCGCCGCCCAGGCCCTGGAGCGCCCGGAAGCCGATGAGCTGGGCGATGTCCTGGCTCAGCCCGGCCAGCACCGAGCCGAGCAGGAAGATGCCGATCGCCGTCTGGAAGATGATCCGGCGGCCGTACAGGTCGGAGATCTTGCCCCACAGCGGGGTCGCCGCGGTCGAGGTGAGCAGGTAGGCGGTGACCACCCACGACAGCTTGTCGAGGCCGCCGAGCTCGCTGACGATGCGCGGCAGGGCCGTGCCGACGATGCTCTGGTCGAGAGCCGCGAGCAGCATCCCGGCGGCCACTCCGGAGAGCACGACCAGGATCTGACGGTGCGGCAGATACTCGGGAGCGGCCTGCCGCTCCTCCCGGACGCTCATGCGGCGCGCTCACGGGCGCCGGGAGTCCGGCGGCTGCCCAGGGGCGTGCGCGAGCGCCCTGCGGCGCCGGGCGGGGCCCACGTGCGGTGCCTGCGTGCTGGCATGCTGTACGCCTTCCGATCCGAACGACGTGTTATGTACATGCGCGGCGGACAACGCCACGTTACCCGTCCGGACCGGAAGTATTAGGAGTTCTCGCTAGCCGCCCCGGTCGTTTCCGTCTTGGCCGCCGCGGCGTACTTGTCGACGTACTCCTGGCCCGACAGCTCCATCAGCGCGTACATGATCTCGTCGGTGACGGCGCGCAGCACCAGCCGGTCGTTTTCCATGCCGTAGTAGCGGGAGAAGTCGAGCGGCTTGCCGTACCGGACGCCGGGGCGGATGCCGAATTTGGGGACGGGCCGACCGGGAGGCATCATCTCGAACGTGTTGACCATCGCCCACGGGATCACCGGGGCGCGGGACTCCAGGGCGAGCCGCGCCACACCCGTCTTGCCCTTGTAGAGGCGCCCGTCGGGCGAGCGGGTGCCCTCGGGGTAGATGCCGAGCACCTGCCTCTCCTTGAGGATGCGCAGGCCGGTGCGGAGCGCCGCCTCGCTCGCCTTGCCGCCTGAGCGGTCGATGGGCACGGTGCCGACGCCGGAGAAGAAGGCGCGGCTCACCACCCCCTTGAGCCCGCGGCCGGTGAAGTATTCGGCCTTGCCCAAAGAGATGACCTTGCGCGGCAGGAAACCGGCGCCGAAGAAGTGGTCGGCGAACGACAGGTGGTTGCCGGCCAGGATGACCGGGCCCTCCTTCGGCACGTTCTCGACCCCTTCTGCCCAGGGGCGGAACACGAAGCGGAGGACCGGCCAGATAATGGCCTTGACCACCCAGTAAAACACGCGGGCACCCCCTCGGCTCAGATGTGCAGTCATCTTCGCACGCCCAGCCCTCTCGCACTAAGGCTGACCAACGTGCGAGTATCGGGCGGAACACGCCACCGTTTCGCGGAGGTCTCCCATGCCAGTGCTGCCGGGCGCGGAGCCGTACCACCATGAGGGCGGTGAGATCGGCGTTCTGCTCTGCCACGGGTTCACCGGCTCGCCGCAGTCCATGCGGCCCTGGGGCGAGCATCTGGCCGCAGCGGGGCTGACGGTGTCCCTGCCGCGCCTGCCCGGCCACGGCACGACCTGGCAGGAGATGAGCCGCACCCGCTGGGAGGACTGGTACGCCGAGCTGGACAAGGCGTTCGCCGACCTGCGCGGCCGGTGCGCGGAGGCGTTCGTGATGGGCCTGTCGCTCGGCGGTTGCATGGCCCTGCGCCTGGCCGAGGTCCACGGGGACGCCGTCAGCGGCGTCGTCGTGGTCAACCCCTCCGTGGTCAACGACGTGCCGCTGCTGCGGCTGGCCCCGGTGCTCAAGCAGGTCGTGCGCTCGATCCCCGGGGTGGCGGGCGACATCAAGAAGGAGGGCGCGACCGAGCTCGGCTACGCGCGCACCCCCGTCAGGGCCGCCGCGACGCTGCCCCGGCTGTGGCGGCTCGTCCAGTCGGACATCGCCAAGGTGACCCAGCCGGTGCTGGTGTTCCACAGCAGGGACGACCATGTGGTAAAGCCCGGCAGCGTCGCGTTCCTGCGGGCGAGGATGGGAAACAATCTGGAGGTCAGAGAGCTGACGGACAGCTATCATGTCGCCACCCTCGACAACGACGCGCCTGTGATCTTCGAGGGGAGCCTGGAGTTCATCCGCTCCCACGCCTCGGTACCCTTGACGAAGGACTTGTGACCCGGGATCGACGTGACGCCGCAAAGTGACGAGGACGAGGTCTGGCGCCAGATCGTCGCCTCGTTCAACAAGACAGCCGAGGACGCCTCGGCCGAACAGCCATGGCCTGACCGCGAGAACGTCGCCGAGGAGACCGGCGCGGGCGCCGGCGACGGCGCCCCGGGCGACAGGTTCCCCGGGAACGCGAGCACGGCGGACGGCGCGGGGGGCGTCGACCTCGCCGACGCGGACGCGGACACGGCCGACGAGACGGGCGAGACGCGCGCGCCCGCCACAGCCGGGGACGACGACCACTACATCCCCCCGCCCCCGCCGCCCCTGCCGCCGGGTGACACGCTGAGCCGGCTCTCCTGGCTGGCGCTGTTCGGCGGCCCTGCCTACCTGCTCCTGGCCTCGCTGCTGGAGTGGCCCATGGACGGCTGGATCGTGTTCGCCGCGGTGTCGGCGTTCATCGCGGGGTTCGTGATCCTCGTCGTGCGCATGGGCGACGGGCCCCCGACCGACTCCGGCTGGGACGACGGCGCGGTCGTCTGACCCCGGCGCGGGGACCGGTCGGCCGGCGGGGTGTCAGTCGGCCGGCGGGGCCGCCTTCACCGTGCGGTCCCCGGCGGGAGGCGGGCCGAACCGCTCCACGAGGTCGGTGTAGCGGCCCTTGCCGTCCAGCATGTGGCCGACCGCCATGGTGAGGTCGCCCACGTGCGCGACCGCCTGCAGCCGCACCGTGCGGTCCTCGGTCGTCTCCTGGCCGCGCAGCCTGGTCCAGTGCGATCCGTCGAACCGCATGAGGAAGCCCTCGGCCTCGTGCCCCGGGTCGTACCCGGAGATCCAGTACACGCCGTCGCCGTTGCCCGTGACGCCGTACAACTCGGCGTGCCGTCCCGGCGGCGTCAGCCGTTTCCAGCGCTTGCCGTCCCATTCGAGGACCAGCGGCGCGATGCCGCCGCTCCGGTACACGCCCCCGACCGCGACGGCGTGCTTGCGGCCGTCCGCGTACACGTCCCGCAGGAAGCCACCCTTGATCTTCGGCAGCTCGGCCTGCTTCCACCCGGCGCCGGTCAGGCGCATGGCCAGCGGCCCTGAGCCGGAGTCGCCGACCGCCCAGCCGTCCGAGCGGCCCGTGAGCGCCACGCCGTACATCGCGCCCGCGGGGCCCTGGCCGGTCTTCCAGGCCGCGCCCTTGGCGGTGCTGCCGCTGACCAGGAACGCCTTTCCGTCCCGGCTGCCGACCGCGACCACCCGGCCGGAGGACGCGGCGACCCCGCCGAGCCAGTCCCCCGTGCGCAACTGCGGCACACCGACGCGGTCGAACCCGTCGCGCGTGCCCTTCGCCACGTACGGCAGGCCGTCGTGGCCGTCGCCGACGACCCAGACCTGGGCGGCCGAGGCGGCGGCGACCGATCGCAGGTGCCCGGCGCCGGTGGCGTCGCCCCGGATCGGCACCTCCTTCCAGGAGGAGCCGTTCCAGTGGGTGATGACTCCCTGGTTGCGCCAGAAGTCCCAGGCGTTCTGCTGGCCCACGGCCCAGATGTCCTTGGCGGACAGGCCGGCGACGTCGGACAGGGAGCCGTCGGCCTGGAGCCGTCCGGTGGAGGAGCCCGCGTCCTGGGCGAGCTCGTCCCCCGAGGGGCCGCGCTCCGCCTGGGCGTGGACGATCGCTGCGTGCGCGTGCGCGACCGGTGTGGCGCGCGGGAGGAACCCGGCCAGCAGGCCGGCGAACAGCACACACAACGGCACCGCACGCCGTATGAGGCGGCGGGTCATGAAACGATCGTACGGGTGACCGGGCCCTCCCCGTCACACAGGCGGTGAATCCGCTCACTGACGGCAGGCGACCCGGACGGCACGGACGCGACCCCGCACCGGCCCTCAGGCCACGGTGGACGGCCCCGGCGCGAGCTCTGCGACGACCGGCCGGTGGTCGCTCGCGGCGGCCAGGTCGGCGGGCGGGACGTCCGCGCCGCCGTACGACAGGACGGTCAGGCCGGGGCCCGCGAAGATCGCGTCGATCCGCACGCGGGGAGCGCGCGCGGGGAAGGTCGCACCGATCCCGTCGTCCCCGCACGCCGCGCCGCCCCGCGCTGCGGCGAAGCAGTCGGTGTAACGGCCGCCGAGAAGCCGCCAGACCGGCGCTCCCGGAGTCTCGTTGAGGTCGCCGGCGAGCACCGGCGTGGCCCGGAACTCCCGGGCGGCGCGCTCCAGGAGCGGCACGATCTGGGCCGCGTGGCTCAGCCGCGCCGCCGCCACGAGGTCGAGGTGGGCCGAGCACACGGCGTACCTCTCTCCGTCCTTCTCCACCACGGCGAGCGCCACGGAGCGCCATTCGAGCCCGGAGAACCACCGCAGGCGGTGGCCGCGCCCCCGCAGGAGCCGTACGGCCGGGGCGGTGAGGACGGCGGTCCCGCCCACCCGGCCCCCTGCCGCCACGGACAGGCCGGCGGCGCGGGCCAGCGCCCGCCGCTGCCGCCGCCAGCCGGGCAGGCGCGGCGCCTCCTGGAGGCACAGCACGTCGGGGCGCAGGGCCCGGATCACCCGGACCAGCGCCGCGCGGTCGTCCCTGAGCCCCCGGACGTTGTAGGTCGCGACCCGCAGCACGCGGTCAGCGGAGCCTGGCGAGGTCGGCGGCTCCCACCAGCCCGGCCGCCGGGCCCATCTCCGCCACCCTGATCTCGGCGGGCGGGCGGTGGCCGCGGCCGGTCAGCCGCGCGGCGAACTCCTCGCGCACCCGGTCGACGAACTGGTCGGCGGCGCCGGAGACGCCGCCGCCGATGACGAAACACCCGGGATCGAGGACCGCGGCCATGTCGGCCAGGCCCTGGGCGAGCCACTCGGCGAGCGACTCGAAGGCGGCCACCGCCGCCCGGTCGCCCCTGCGCGCCGCCTCGGTCACGTGCTCGCCCTGGATCCCGTCGACCGAGCCGCCGAGCCGCAGCAGGTGCTCGGCGCCGCCGGGGTCGGCCTGCGCGTTGTTCCTGGCGTCCATCAGCAGCGCGCTGCCGCTGGCGTAACGCTCCCAGCAGCCGCTGTTGCCGCAGCCGCAGTCACGGCCGCCGGGCACCACCTGCATGTGGCCGAGCTCGGCGCCCATCCCCCACCGCCCGCGGTAGAGCTCGCCGCCCAGCACGATGCCGCCGCCGATGCCCGTCCCCACGGTCACGCACACCACGTGGCTCTCGCCCCGGCCCGCGCCGAAGCGGTACTCGCCCCACGCCATGGCGTTGCCGTCGTTCTCCACGACGACGGGCAGGTCGATCAGCTCGCCCACCTTCTCGCGCAGCGGCTCCTCGCGCCAGGCGAGGTTGGGGGCGAAGCGGATGACCGAGCGGGTCTCGTCGACGAAGCCCGCCGCGCCGATGCCGACCGCCTTGACGTCGTGCCGCCCCGCGAGCTCGTTCACCGCGTCGGCGATGGTGAGCGCGATCTTCTCCGGGCTGCCCGCCGGGCTGTGCCGAAGGTCTCGCTCGATGATGGAACCGTCCTCGCCGACGACACCGTACGCGATCTTGGTACCGCCCACGTCCACGCCGATGGTCAGCGCCATGCTGTTTTCCTTCCGCCCGATCCGGCACGCCGCGCCGATTGAAGCCGATGGAGCGGGGTTGTGGCAATCCCGCCGTCATCCGCTCGCAACGAGCCCGTCATCCCAGATCGATGTGCTCCACGGTGGAGTCACCGGGCCGCCGCTCCCCCGCAGGGCGTGCCGGGGGGCGCTGCAACGCGTCGACCGCCTGCCGGAACGCCGCGAAGAGCTCTCCGCCCGCGGCGACCAGATGGCCGGTGACGTCGCCGCCGGACTCGCGGCGCGCGGCGATGACCCGGCACACCGGGCAGGCCCTGCAGACGTACTCGTCGTGGTCCTCGGAGACGGCCTCGCTCCACACGTCGTCGCTCCGGCCGCCCGGCCGGGCTCCGCCGAAGGCGGCCCCGACGCCGCTCACCCCGCCCCTGACGAGTCCCTTTCCGAACTCGCGGCCCATCCGCCGCTGTACGGCGTCGAGCAGCTTCATCGCCTCCTCCGCGGCGGACCCGAGCGGGTCTTGACCGCGGGGAGCAGTGTCGTTGGATTCCGTCATGTCGCCCCTCCTGCCTCGAACCGTACCCGGAGCCGGCCGTCCCGGAGCGCGGCCGAGGAGATCCGGCGGCGGGCGAGGGCGGCGGGCAGGGCGATGACCCGGCGGTACGACCCGGCTGTGACGATGATCTCCTCCCCCTTGCGGGCGAGGTCGACGTCGTCGCGGTCGGCGAGCGGCAGCGACAGCGACAGCTCGTCGGCGGTGAACCTCAGCGGCGGCTCGGCGTCGGGGCGGGCGAAGGGATCGCGGTCCGCGTACATCCGCGCGGCGAGGTCAGCGAGGGCGGCGGTCCCGACCGGCTCCGCGGGAAGATAGGGAGCGGTGAGCACGGGCAACGGCGCGAACGACTCGTGCACCGCGGCGAGCTGCCTGGCCTGGGCCTCCACCCAGCCCAGCCGCCACTCGTCCGCGCCCTCCTCGGGGAAGACCCGGTTGGCGATCACCGCGTCGACGCGGTAGCCGTACAGGCTGAGCGAGGTGAGCGTGCGGCGGGCCTCGGCGACGACCACGGCCTCGGGGGTCAGCACGAGCCGCACGGACGCGTCCTCACCGGTGAGCAGCGCGCGCACCTCCAGCAGGCCCCGGTGCAGCCGCTCGCCCGCGGACACGACCTCGCCCTCGGGCATGCTCACCTTGGCGACGTGCCGGATGACCGGCGACAGCGCCCGCAGCATCCGCCTGCCCACGGGGAGCAGACGGTTGACGTGCCAGTCGAGCGCCTCCGGCAGGGCGAGCAGCCGCAGCGTCTCCGCGGTCGGCGCGCAGTCGACGACGATCACGTCCCAGCGGCCGGTGCGGGCCTGCTCGCGCAGTTCGAGCAGCGCGAGGATCTCCTCCGCGCCCGGCAGGACGGTGATCTCCTCGGAGGTGACCTCGTCGAGGCCGAGCTCCGCCAGCACGCCGCCGGCGTAGTCGCGCAACTCGCCCCAGTGCCGCTCCAGCGACTTCTGGGTGTCCACCTGCTGCAGGTGCAGACCGGGGGCGGCCTCGACCGGCTCGGCCGAGGGCGGCACGCCGAGCGCGTCGGCGAGCGAGTGCGCGGTGTCGGTGGAGACGACCAGCGTCTTGTTGCCCCGCTCCGCGGCGAGCGTCGCGGTCGCGGCGGCCGCCGTGGTCTTGCCGACCCCGCCCTTCCCCGTGAAGAGCAGGACCCTCATCGGCCCTCGACGCGCCGCTTGAGCCCCTTCAGCGCCGTGTCGACGATGACCTTCTCCGCCTTGCGCTTGATCATGCCGATCATCGGGACCTTCAGGTCCACGGCGAGGTCGTAGGTGACCTCGGTGCGGTCGCCGTCACCCGTCAGGCGGTAGCTGCCGGTCAGGCCGGAGAGCATCCGCCCGGCGTCGGTCATCCGCCAGTGCACGCCGTCGTCGTCGTCCCAGTCGTAGCCGAGGACGTACTCGTCGCTGATCACGCCGGCGTCGAGGACGAACCGGACCCGGGTGGCGCGGCCCTCCGCGTCCGTCTCCAGGACCTCGGCCTTCTTCACCTGGCCGGCCCACTCCGGGTAGGCGGGGAAGTCGGCGATGACGGCCATGATTGTCGACCGGCCGGCGCCGATCGTGATGCTCGACGAAGTGCGATCAGCCATGCGCCCACCGTACTTCACCATTCCAGGGCGAAAGGCGTGCCACGGCCGCGGAAGTGGCCGACGTTGACGCATTCCGTGCGCCCCACCCGCGTCCGGCCGACCAGGGGCTGGTGGACGTGGCCGAACAGCGCGAAGCGGGGCTGCGTCCTCCTGATCGCCTCCAGCGTGGCCTCGCTCCCCCGCTCGAACCGCCGGGCCACCACGTCGTACAGCAGGTCGGGGATGGCGGGCGGGATGTGGCAGCACAGCACGTCCACCTCGCCGACCGCCTCGACCTTGGCCGCGTACTCCTCGTCGTCGATCTCGTTCGGGGTGCGGTACTTCGTGCGCAGGCCGCCGCCGACGAACCCGAAGGTGAGCCCGCCGATCTCCACCACCTCGCCGTCCAGGATCCGCTGCCCGGGCCGCAGGTGCTCCGCCCACAGCCGCGGCATGTCCACGTTGCCGTACGTGAGGTAGGCGGGCGTCGGCATGGCGGAGAAGATCTGCTCGTACTGGCGCCTGGCCGCCGCCTCGATGAGGTCGCGGGGATCCCCGTCCAGGGAGGCCCACAGACCGGCCGACAGCTCCCTGGCCTCGCCGAAGCGGCCCGCCGTGCGCAGGCCCACGAACTCGCTCGCCTTCTCCGCGCCGAACAGCTCGGGGAAGATGCCCTGCGAGTGGTCGGCGTAGTCGATGAAGAGGAGCAGGTCGCCGAGGCAGATCAGGGCGTCGGCCCCGTCGCCCGCGCGGGCGAGCGCGTCGGCCCGGCCGTGGACGTCACTGACCACGTGTATGCGCATGCGCACATCGTAACGACCGCTTTACCTAGCACCCGCTTGGGTAACGGAAAGGTGTCGCGCCGATCCCCGATGGGGACACTGGTAGCGTCGATTTGTCCCTGGATAACGCCTGGGTGACGGATCTACCGCCGCGTAACATCGCACGGTAGCGTCCGGTGAGACACATAGAGTGATGCCGCGCAACGCGGTCCCGGCACGGCGTTCCGGAGACCGCGCGGCCGTGCGCGAAGGAGTGGCCCGTGCGCGAGTTCAGCGTTCCCGTGCTGGTGGACGTGCCCGCATCCGCGAACTGCACCGACGTGGTGTTCCAGCGAGGCGTGGACGAACCCGACACCGTCGTCATCAGCCGCAAGGAGGGCGCGGATCCGGACGCTCCGTGGACGCCGGTCACCGCCGGGCAGTTCAGGGACCAGGTGGCGGCGGTCGCCAAGGGACTGATCGCCGCCGGGGTCGAGCCCGGCGACCGGGTCGGGCTCATGTCCCGCACCCGGTACGAGTGGACGGTCGCCGACTACGCCATCTGGGCGGCGGGCGCGGTCGGGGTGCCGGTCTACGAGACGTCCTCCGCGGACCAGGTGAAGTGGATCCTGACCGACAGCGGCGCCAAGGCCGTCATCGTGGAGACGGCCGCGCACGCCGAGACCGTAAGCGAGGCCGTGCCCGGCCTGTCGCTGCTGTGGCGGATCGACGAGGGCGGCTTCGCCGAGCTGGAACGGCTCGGCGCCGAGGTGGGCAACGACACGCTCGCCGAGCGCAGGGCGAGCCGCGGCGGCCCCGACCTCGCCACCATCGTCTACACCTCCGGCACGACGGGCATGCCGAAGGGCTGCCGCCTCACCCACGACAACCTGCTGTTCACCGCCCGCAACGTCTCCAGGGGGCCGCTGGAGTCGCTGTTCGACATGGACGGCAGGGCCGCGCTCCTCTTCCTCCCGCTCGCGCACAGCTTCGCCCGGATCATCCAGGTCGTCCTGGTCGAGACGAAGACGGTGCTCGCGCACAGCCCGAACATGAAGAACGTGGCGCCCGACCTGCGGGATTTCAAGCCCACCTTCCTGCTGGGCGTGCCCCGCGTGTTCGAGAAGGTCTACAACGCCGCGGAGCAGAAGGCCGGCGCCGAGGGCAAGGGCAAGATCTTCCACACCGCCGCCAGGACCGCGATCGAGTGGAGCAAGGCCGAGAGCTCCGGTGGGGCCGGTCTCGGCCTGCGTCTCAAGCACGCGGCCTTCGACAAGCTCGTGTACGGCAAGCTGCGGGCGGCCACCGGCGGCTCGCTGACGGCCGCGGTCTCCGGCGGCTCCGCCCTCGGGGAGCGGCTCGGCCACTTCTTCCGTGGCGTGGGCATCGAGGTGTTCGAGGGCTGGGGGCTGACCGAGACCAGCGCGCCCTCGACCGTGAACATCCCCGGCGCCAACAAGATCGGCACGGTCGGCAAGCCGTTCCCCGGCGTGACCATCCGCATCGCCGACGACGGCGAGATCCTGGTGAAGGGCCGGCACGTCTTCGGCGGCTACTGGAACAACGAGCGCGCGACGAAGGAGGTCGTCGACCCCGAGGGCTGGTTCCACACCGGGGACGTCGGCAGCCTCGACGACGACGGCTACCTGCGCATCACCGGGCGCAAGAAGGAGATCCTCGTCACCGCCGGCGGCAAGAACGTGGCGCCCGCGCCGCTCGAGGACGCCATCCGCGCGCACCGCCTGGTCAGCCAGGTGATGGTGGTCGGCGACGACAAGCCCTTCATCGGCGCGCTGGTGACGCTCGACCCCGAGGCCATGGACCAGTGGATGCGCGACAACGGCAAGACCGCGTACTCGCCGTCCGACCCCGAGGTCGTGGCCGAGGTGCAGCAGGCCGTGGACGCCGCCAACCGCATGGTCTCCAAGGCCGAGCAGATCAAGAAGTTCACGATTCTCGACGGCGACCTCACCGAGGACAGCGGGCACCTCACCCCGTCGCTGAAGGTCAAGCGCAACCTCGTCATGCGCGACTTCGCCAAGCAGATCGACGAACTGTACGGCGGCTGACCCCGCCGCCCGCCCGGTCGCCGCGTCACAGCAGCGCGGCGTCACAGCAGCGCGGCGTCACAGCAGCGCGGCGTCACAGCAGCGCGGCGTCACAGCAGCGCGGCGTCACAGCAGCGCGGCGAACCGGGCCGCGACCAGGTCCCAGCGCCACTCCTCCTCGATCCAGGCCCGGCCCCGCTCGCCCATCGCGCGGGCCCGGGCCGGGTCGGTCAGCAGGTCGCACAGCGCGCGGGCGACCGCCGTGTGCGACGTGCCGTCGACCACCAGGCCCGTCTCGCCCTGCCGTACGGCGTCGGGGGCGCCGCCCGAGCACCCGGCGACCACCGGCAGCCCGGTGGCCGACGCCTCCAGGTAGACGATGCCGAGGCCCTCGACGTCCAGGCCCCCGAACCTGCTCCGGCAGGGCATGGCGAACACGTCGCCCGCGTCGTAGTAGGCCGGGAGGCCCGCCCAGGGGACGGACCCGGTGACGACCACCGAGCCGCGCAGCCCCTCCCGCGCCGCCGCACGCTCCAGCGACCGCCGTGCGGGGCCGCCGCCGACCAGCAGCAGGACCGCGCCGGGAACGCGCCGCAGGACGAGCGGCCAGGCCCGCACCAGCACGTCCTGGCCCTTGCGCGGCACCAGCCGCGAGACGCATACGACCACCGGCCGGTCGCCGAGGCCGAGGGATGCCCTGACCCGGTCGCCGCCCGCCCCAGGGCGGAAGACCGCGGTGTCCACGCCCGGCGCGAGCCGTACGAGCCGGGAGGCGGGGACGGCCCGCGCGATCCGGCGGCGGGTGTACTCGCCGAGGTAGGTCACCACGTCGGCCCCCGCGCCGATGCGGCCCAGCAGGGCGCGCGCGCCGGGCAGGCTGGCCCAGGACGCCTCGTGCCCGTGGGTGAGCATGAGGACGCGGCCCGCGCCGGCGGCGCGCAGGGCGGGGGCGAGCAGCCCCAGCGGCGCCGCCGCGCCGAACACCACGGTGGCGCCGTCCTCGACCAGCGCCGCCGCCCGCCTCGCCACCGAGCGCGTCGGCAGCATCAGCGAGGAGGCGTGCCGGACCACCTCGTACGGCTGGCGGGCGTCGAAGTCCTCACACCCCTTCCAGCGCGGGGCGTACACGACCACGGAGCCGGGCGGCCTGCGGGAGGCGAGGCCGTGCACGAACGCCTGGATGCCACCCGGTCTGGGCGGGAAGTCGTTCGTGACGATCAGCGTCCGCTTGGTCATCCTCACCCCCGGAATGTGCCGCGCGGTCCGTCCGTGCGCCGCCCGAGAGGGCATTGTCTCAGCAGCCGCCGCACGCCGATCAGGGCCGGGCGAGCCGCTCCCGCGCGTACGCCCGCCAGCCGCGGGTCAGGTCGGCGGTGGTCAGCCCGAGCACCCTCCGCAGGGCGTCGCCGAACTCCTCGCCCCGCGCGGCGCGATAGAGGGCGACCAGCTTCCGCTCGCCGAACCGCGCCGCGATGTAGCGGCAGGCCAGCCAAGCCTCCTCGTACGCCTGGGCGGGCCTGGCGGCGAAGTCGGCGGGCCCCGGCAGGTCGCGCAGCGCCGGCCTGCCCGCGGCCACGTCGGCCGCCAGTTCTGCGGCCACCGTGCGGACCGGCAGCCCGCTGTCCAGATAGCCGGCGTAGTCGGCGAAGCCCTCCATGAGCCACATCGGGACGTCCCGGGGGCCGGCGGTCGCGACGTGCGTCAGCTCGTGGGTGACGACGATCAGGCGGCCGGTCGCGGACAGGCGGGCGAACGCGGCCGGCCGCACGATGACCCGGCCGCCGATGGCGACGGCCGCCAGGCCGTCCACCTCCGCGGGCGCGCCCAGCGCGGCGGCCTGCTCCTCGTCACGCGGCACGAGGACCACCGCGCCGCCGTACCCGCCCCAGAGCCCGCGCACCGTGCGGTCCGCGCGGTCGGCCAGTTCGGCGATGTCGGCGACCAGCGTCCGCGGCGAGCCGACGACGACGGCGCGCCCGCCGCGGGCGACGGACGCGCCGGTCCACATCCCCGGATGCTCACGCACGGCGGCGCGGGCGTCGAGCCGCGCGGCGAGCAGCGGATCGGGCGGAGCCGCGGCCCCGGGCCCGGCCAGCAGCGCGGCCAGCGCGACGGCCACGGCCGCCGTCCGCCGGCGGGAGCCCGCGCGCGGCGGCGTAGCGGAGCGGGGCGGGGCCTGCGCGCCGCGCCCGTCCGCCTCGGCCCGCGTGCCCGGCGCACCCGCCGGCGCGCCGTTCGTGGCACCCACGCCGTGCATGCTAATGGGCCAGACGCCACGGCCCCGCCCACCTCGCTACGAGGTGGGCGGGGCCGTGTCCCTGGTGGGGCAGTGTCCGGGCCGCGCCGGTCGGGGGGTGCCGGTCGGGGGGTGCCGGTCGGGGGGTGCCGGTGACCGGCGCCCTCAGGCGCCGGGACGGACGGCGCCGACGAAACTGCTCCTCCGGTAGGCGTCCAGCTTGTCGATCCGCACGCGGGTGCCGGTGCGCGGAGCGTGGACCATCTTGCCGTCGCCGACGTACATGCCGACGTGGCCGCCGCCGCTCGTGAAGATCAGGTCACCGGGCTTGAAACTCCCCCAGGACACCTTCTTCCTGACCGCGCTCTTGATGGACCACGTCGTACGCGGCAGCCGTACGCCCGCCTTGCGCCAGGCGTACTGGACCAGGCCCGAGCAGTCGAACGCGCCCGGTCCCGTGGCCCCGTAGCGGTAGGGGTCGCCGATCTGCTGCCTGGCGATCCGCACCGCGCGCAGGGCCTTGGCCCGCTGGAGCGCGGCCCTGCTGACCTTCCGCACTGCTGCCTTCTTCAGTGCGGCCTTCTTCTGCGCTGCCTTCTTCTTCGCCGCGGCCTCGCGCGCGGCGGCGCTCGCACCGGTCTTCGCGGCCGTCGTTCCGGCCGTCTTGGTCGCTGTCTTCGTCTCGGGGGCCGTCTTGACGATCTCGACCGTCACCGGGTCCGCCGCCGCCGGCTGCGCACCGGCGACCCCTACTGATGCCGTCAGAGCGGCACCTCCCAGGGCAATTCGGGCAAGACGGGACAGACTAGCGGGGGTGGTAGACAGGATCTCTCCTCGGATCTTCCGCTCACGCCTACCGGGTTAGCTGACGGGTTCGGGCGGGGAAGTCGCCCTACGGCGCGCACTGCGCCGATTCACCCCGGACCTTCGCGTGAAGGTCGTTGGTTCCCCGGCTCCGTGCCTCCTGACTGCACGGACTCGGCACGCCACCGGCGCCGGGGATTCCCACGGGGGGAGGGTGATGGGGGCGCCGATGACAGTGGATGGTTCGCTACCGGCACTCCTGGCCGGTTGGCCGCGGCGGGGTGTGCCCGCCGCGGCCCAGAAGCTACCGAGGACCCGGCGCGTTCGGCAAAGCGCTCCCCGCCGGATAAAGATCAGATAACGAAGGGCGCAGAGGAGAAGGCGCAGCTTACCCAACGCAGAGATCGGCTAAATGTGACTCTGCTCACATTGCCGCCACAGGCCCCGAAAAACGCCACAGCAGACACATCGATCATGGACGCCCGACGGGCGTCACGGACGGACGGCGCCGATCGCGCGGTACTCCGAGAGTGTGACAATCTTCACAACATCCCCGGTCTGGGGAGCGTGCACGACCTTGCCGTCACCGGCGTAGATGCCGACGTGGCCGTACCCGGCGTGCCAGAGCAGATCGCCCGCCTGGAGCTCGTCCAGGGAGACCCTGCGGCTCGCCCCCCAGGCCCACTGCTCGTAGCTCGTCCTGGGCAGGGACACCCCCGCCGCCGACCAGGCGGCCTGCACGAGCCCTGAGCAGTCCCAGGCGTCCGGTCCCGTGCCTCCGTAGCGGTACGGCTTGCCGACCTGCTTGTAGGCGAACTGGAGGGCCGCCAGCGCATTGCCCGACGCCGGTCCCGTGTAGGCGACGCCGGCGCTGTTGGGGTTGCCAGGGTTGTACGTCCCGAGCGAGCGCAGCAGCTTCATCTGCTCCCTGACGAGCTTGTCGACCTTCTCCTTCTCGCCGGCGAGCTCGCTCCTGACGTCGGCCGCCTCCTTGTAGAGGTCCTTGCTCTGGTCACGGCGGTCCTTGAGGCCCTGGATGGCGCTCTCGTACTCCCGCAACCGCCCGGCGCGCTCGGCCGAGATGTGGTTGAGCGTGGCCAGGCCGCTCAGCATGGACTCGGGGTTCGAGCTGTAGAAGACGCCGCCCCACGACCCCATGTCGCCGACCTGGTAGCTGTTGACGGCCATCGTGACCAGCCCGGAGCGTAGCTCCTCCACGCGGACGCTCTGCTTCTTGTAGTCCTCGCTGATGGCGAGGTACTTCTTTCTCGCCTTCTTCCACTTCTCGTTGGCCGCGTTGTAGCGGTCCACGAGCTTGTCGGCCTGCTCGTTGAGCTTGTTCAGCTTCGCCTTGGCCTGAGCGACTGTGGGCTTCGGATCCGCCTGCGCGCCCGCCATCGGCGTCAGCAGGACCACGGCGGCCAGAACGGCGGCCACCGGCACACGCCCTCGCACTGAGGCCCCCTTTAGATCTACGAAACCTGCGGCGCGACTCTATCTAGGCGATCTTGTAGCTTCAACCTATTCGCAGGTATTCGCGCTGGTCGTCACCCAGGGCGACGACGCGGGTCCCGAGCGTGCGTACGCGGGCTCAGCCGCGGCCGAGCCGGCGCAGCAACAGGAGCGAGGGCACCGGGCGGGCGCCCATGCGGCGCACCGACTCGGCCACCTCACGGTCGGAGGAGACGACCGCGATCTGCCGCCCGGGCGGCTCCGCCCGCACGAGCGTGCGGATGAGGTCGTCGGCGATCTCCCCGGGCGCGCTGAACATCACCCGGACCCCGCGCGGCGCGGACACCGGGACGGGCCCGTTCAGCTCCGCGCCGTCGAAGACGCACGTCACCTCCGCCCGCGTCTGGACGGCGAGCCCGCCGAGCCCGGTGAGCAGCCTGGCCCGCTGGTCGGCGAGGGTCAGCGAGGGATAGCCGGTCTTGGTCACGTTGTAGCCGTCGACGATCAGGTGCAGGTGGGGGATGGCCAGGAGCTGGTCGAGCAACTGCGGGTCGTCGTTGGCCAGCGCCCGCGCGGGCACGGCCGTCACGCCCGGCTCGCCCGGCACGACGGCGGTCACGTAGTCGGCGGGCCTGCTGATCGTCGTGGGCAGGCCGAGCTCCTTGCGCAGCCCTCCGGCGGCGTCCTGCAGCGCGTCCAGCAGCACCCGCACCCGGGTGTCCTCGATGCTGCGGCCCTCACGGATGGCCCTGCGGCTGGCCTCCAGCTGGCGCTCGGCGTCCGCCAGGCGCTCCTTGAGCCGGCGTAGCTCGGTCTCCGCTGCGCCGTTGGCGCTCGCCGCCCTGACTCTCGCCTCGGCCGTCTCGGCCTCCAGCTCGTCCGCCCTGGCCTCCGCGGCCCTGACCCGCTCCCGGGCGTCGTGCAGCTTGCGCCGCAGGTCGGAGTTCTCCGCGCGGGCCGCCTTGAGCTGCTCGCGCACCCGGTCGATCTCCTCCTTGGCGGCGGCCCGCTGCGCGGCGAGCTGCTCGCGCAGCCGCGTCTCCGCCTGTTCGCGCTGGCTGCCCGCCGCGGCGGCCTGCTCCAGATCGGCCCGCGCCTGCTCGACCAGGTCCGGCCAGCCGGGCGGACGGGTCAGGTAGGCCGCCGCCGCGACCAGCACCGGCTCCGCCGCGGGGGGCACCGTGCCCTCGGCCAGGCTCGTCACCAGCTCGGGCCAGGCCGCCTCCAGGGTCTCGGCCACCCGCTCGCGGAACTCCTTGTCGTTCTCCAGCTGGGCCGCGATCGGCGCGCTGCCCAGGCGGGCGCGCTTGCGCGGGTCGAACCTGGCGATGTTGCGCAACGGCGGCGGCACCGCGGCGGCGGGCATCGAGCCCAGCACCTGCGCCGCGACCTCCACCACGTGTAAGCGAACCTGCTCGGGCAACGGACGAGACAGGCCTTCTCCGGCTGAACTCATCTCGTCGCTCCTCGGCCGTGTCCTACAAAGCTTCTGCCCACCGCGGTCGCCGGCGGCGCCTCGCGGCGCTGTCGCCCCCGAGTGCGAGAACGTCCCCTCCGCCCGCCGCCCGCGAGACGCGCGGCACCCCCACGGGCGGCCCTCGCACGGCAAGATCTGCGAGACACTCCCTTGTTCTTGTCCCTTACAAGGGTACGACCGTCGCACCGTGTCCATGCCGCGTTCATGATCTGTGACCGGCCGCCCCCGGCCCGGCGCGGCGACGCGGGCGGCACGGGCGGGAGAGCGCGGCGCGGGACGGCCGGCCGCCCGGCCTGAGTCCGTACGCTGTGCGGGTGTTCACCCCCGCATACCCGATCACGACCTCCCGGTTGGTTCTGCGCCCCTTCACCGAGGCCGACCTCGACGACCTGTACGCCTTCCACTCCCTGCCGGAGGTGACCAGGTACCTGTACTGGGACGCCCGTACGCGGGAGGAGACGAAGGCCGCGCTCGACCGGAAGATCGCCTGCTCCTCGCTCGGGGAGGACGGCGACGTGCTCAGCGTGGCCGCCGCCCTGCCGGACGGAGGGCCCGTGATCGGCGATCTCACCCTGTTCCTGCGCAGCAGGGAGCACCGCCAGGGTGAGATCGGCTTCGTCTTCAACCCGGCGTACCAGGGCCGTGGGCTGGCCGCCGAGGCGGCCCGCGAGCTCCTGCGCATCGGGTTCGAGGGTCTCGGGCTGCACCGCGTCCACGGCAACTGCGACGCGCGCAACACCGCCTCCGCCCGCCTGATGGAGCGGCTCGGCATGCGCAAGGAGGCCCACCTGGTGGAGAACGAGTTCTTCGCCGGCGCGTGGAGCGACGAGCTGGTCTACGCGATGCTGGCTCGCGAATGGCACGCGGGCGCGGCCGCCGCGTAAGCCCCTCACCTGGCCGTTCCTTTACCGTCGCTTGGGGCCGGTGCGGTGATTGTCGGTCGGCGTCTCTATGGTCATGGGCGTGGACGCGGTACAGGGCACGCTGGACGAGCTCGGCACTCCCCTGCGGGAGGTGACGTTCGTCGTCTTCGACCTGGAGACCACCGGCGGCTCGTCGGCGGAACACGCCATCACCGAGATCGGCGCCGTGAAGGTCCGGGGCGGCGAGGTGATCGGCGAGTTCGCCACCCTGATCGACCCGGGCGGCCCGATCCCCCCGTTCATCTCCGTGCTGACCGGCATCACCGACGCGATGGTCGTGGCCGCGCCGAAGTTCTCCGAGGTTCTGCCGAGCTTCCTGGAGTTCGTGGCGGGGACGGCGCTGGTGGCGCACAACGCGCCGTTCGACATGTCGTTCCTGAAGGCGGCCTGCCAGGCCAACGGCTACCCGCCGCCGGCCAATCCCGTCGTGGACACGGCCGACCTCGCGCGCCGGGTGCTGACCCGCGACGAGACCCCCAACTGCAAGCTCGCCACGCTCGCCCGGATCTTCCGCAGCTCCACCGAGCCCTGCCACCGGGCGCTGGCCGACGCGAGGGCCACGGTCGACGTGCTGCACGGCCTCATCGGGCGGGTCGGCTCGCTCGGCGTCCACACGCTCGAGGACCTGCGCGGTTTCGTCCGCGCCCCCACCCCCGAGCAGCGGCGCAAGCGCCACCTCGCCGACGGGGTGCCGGGCGCGCCGGGCGTCTACGTCTTCGAGGACGCCCGGGGCGAGGCGCTCTACATCGGGAAGAGCTCCAACCTGCGCAACCGGGTGCGCAGCTACTTCACCGCGAGCGAGACCCGCTCCCGCGTCCGCGAGATGGTCGGCATCGCCGAGCGGGTCAGGACGATCGTCTGCGCCACCGCGCTGGAGGCGGAGATCCGCGAACTGCGGATGATCGGGGCCACCAAGCCCCGCTACAACAGGCGGTCCCGCTTCCCCGAGCGGGCGGTCTGGCTCAAGCTGACCGACGAGGCGTTCCCCCGGCTCAGCGTCGTGCGCGAGGTGAAGGATGACGGCGCGGCCTACCTCGGCCCTTTCGGCAGCAGCCGCACGGCCGACGACGCACGGACCGCCATGCACGAGGCGCTGCCGCTGCGCCAGTGCACAGAACGGCTGTCGGCCCGCGTGCGGCGCCCCGCCTGCACGCTCGCCGAGATCGGCCGCTGCGGCGCGCCCTGCGAGGGCCGTGAGAGCGAGGAGAGCTACGCCCGGCACGTGCACCGCGCCCGGGAGGCCATGGAGCAGGACGCCGAGACCGTCTTCTCGGCCATGGAGGCGCGTATGCGGCGCCTTTCCGCCGAGCAGCGCTACGAGGAGGCGGCCGCCGACCGCGACCGGCTCGCGGCCTACGTCAGGACCGCCGCGCGCATGCAGCGACTGCGCTCGCTGACCGGCATCCCGCAGATGGTCGCGGCCTCCCCCGCCTTCGACGGCGGCTGGGACATCCACGTCATCCGGTACGGCAGGCTCACCGCGGCCGGGGTGATGCCCAGGGGCGCCCACCCCACCCCCTACGTGGACGCGCTGGTCGCCACCGCGGAGACGGTCGCCCCCGGTCCCGGCCCCACGCCGGCCGCGAGCGCCGAGGAGACCGAGTGCGTGCTGCGCTGGCTCGACTCCCCCGGCGTGCGCCTCGTGCAGGTCGACGGCGCCTGGAGCCTTCCCGCGTACGGCGCGGGGCGGCTGGTCGAGCGCATCGAGCGCGCCTACCGCCACCAGCGGAGCGACCGCCGTGAGGGACGGCCGCTGCGGTGACGCTAGTCTCTGGGGCGACAAGCCGAAGCCGGGAACAGCAGGAGAGCCTCCATGGTCACCGCGATCGTCCACATCAAGGCGGATGTCGACCGGATCCCCGAGGTCGCCGAGGCCATCGCCGGGATCGAAGGCGTCAGCGAGGTGTACTCGATCACGGGCGAGTTCGACCTGCTGGCCATGGTCAGGGTCGTCCGGTACGACGAGGTGGCCGAGGTCGTGCCCGGCCGCGTCAACAAGGTGCCCGGCGTGCGTCACACCGAGACGCACATCGCCTTCCGCACCTACTCCCGCCACGACCTGGAGGCGGCCTTCTCCATCGGCCTCGCCGACGCGGACTGATCCGGCCCGCCCCCGGCGGCCCGGCCCCTGCAGCACGGCCCTTGCAGCCCGGTCCCGGCGGCCCGCCCGACCGGGCGCGGCACGGCCGGTCAGGTGGGGCCCGGTCAAGTGGGGCGCAGCAGCCGGACGCGGAGTTCGAACCCGCCGGGAAGCGGGTGCGCGGCGACCGATCCGCCGAACAACGCCGCCCACTCCCAGGTGCTGACGAGCCGGTCGCGGGGCTGTCCGTCGTCGTGGACGGCGACCTCCAGGATGGCGGGCAGCCACCGCAGCGTGACGGTCGCCGTGCGGGCCATGCCGTACCAGAGCGCGTCGCCCAGCGCCTCCTCCACGATGCGGTAGGCCGACAGCTCAAGGGCCGGGCCCCCTCCCCGGACGCCGGCCTCCTTGAGGGAGACCGCTAGACCGCTCGCGCGGAAGTCGTCGAGCAGCCCGGGCAGGTCCCCCAGGCCCGGCTGAGGGCCGCGCCGCTGCCGGTCCGCCCGCAGCAGGCCCATCATCCTGCGCAGGTCGGACAGCACCCGGCGGCCGGACTCCTCGGCCTCGCGGAAGGTCCGCCTGGCGCGTTCCGGGTCCTTGTCCATGATCAGGCGGCCCGCTCCCACGCCCAGCGTCATCACGCTCAGGTCGTGGGCCACCAGGTCGTGCAGTTCCGAGGCGATCCGCAGGCGTTCCCTGGCGAGGTCGTCCTCGCCGTCACCGGCCCGCCCTCGCCGCGCGCCCGTCCCGCCCGCCGAAGGGAACGGCCGACCGCCCCTGCCGCGGTCCGGTCCCCCGGAGACCGCGCCGGGTCCTGAACCGGGTCCTGAGCCGGGTCCTGAGCCGGCGGTGGGTGCGCCGCGGGAACCGGCGGGGAACAGGGCCATCCCGGCGCGGGCGAACGCGGCCCAGCGGCGGACGACGCGGAGGGCGGACAGGCGCATCATGGCCGAAAAGGTACGGCCCGAGCTGAACCCGGCACGTCCCCATCACGGTGGACGCGTGATCCATCCAGGGGTGGAGGCGAAGCCGGTCGTGGGGTTGATCAGGCCGTGCCGCCGTGCGCGCGGCTGATCTCGACCCAGCGCTCCAGGGTCCGCGCCGCCCTGCCCGAGTCGACCGCGTCCGCCGCCCGCGCGTAGGCCGCGCGCAGTTCGCCGACCAGGTCATCGCCGGGGCCGTCGTAGGCGACCAGTCCGGCCGCCGCGTTCAGCAGCACCGCGTCGCGCACCGGCCCCGCCCTGCCGTCCAGCAGGTCGCGGACCGCCGCCGCGTTGAACGCGACGTCGCCGCCGCGCAGGTCGCCCGGCTGGGAGCGGGGGATGCCGAGGTCGGCCGGGTCGAGGGTCGTCTGGGTGGCGGTGCCGTCCCGGACGACGAAGACCGTCGACGGGGCCGCGGTGGACAGTTCGTCCAGGCCGTCGTCGCCGCGGAAGACGAGCGCCGACACGCCGCGCTCGGCGAAGACGCCGGCCATGACCGGCAGCATGCGCGCGTCGAACACGCCGATGGCCTGGGCGGCGGGGCGCGCGGGGTTGGCCAGCGGCCCGACGAAGTTGAACACCGTCGGCACGCCGATCTCCTTGCGCGGCGGGCCGGTGAAGCGCAGCGCGGGGTGGTAGACGGGCGCGAAGCAGAAGGCGATGCCCGCCTCCACCGCGACCCGCGCCGTGGCCTGCGGCGAGAGGTCTAGGGCGACGCCGAGGTGCTCGAGCACGTCGGCCGCGCCGCACAGCGAGGAGGCGGCCCGGTTGCCGTGCTTGACGACCCTGGCACCGGCCGCCGCCGCGACGATCGCCGCCATCGTCGACACGTTGACGGTGTGCGCCCGGTCGCCGCCGGTGCCGACGATGTCGACCACGGGCCCCTCGACCGTGAGGGGGGTGGCGCGCTCGAACATGGTGCGGACGAGGCCCGTCACCTCGGCGACGGTCTCGCCCTTGGCCCGCAGGGCGACGGCGAACGCGGCGATCTGCGCCGGGGTCGCCGCCCCCGACATGATCTCTCCCATTACCCAGGCGGTCTCGTCGGCCGTCAGGTTCTCGCCCGCGAGCAGGGCGTTCAGCGTCGAGGGCCAGGTGGTGCGCGTGTCCATGGTGGGCTCCGCGGGGTTCGGGATCTGCTGCGGTCGGGTCGGCGGGTGGTGCTGGGGGCGAGGACGCTTCCGCGCCCGTTTTGTGATCACGCAGGGAGCAGCGGGCCTGAGCCCGGTGGTCTGGGCCCGGTGGACTGGGCTCGGTGGACTGGGCACGGTGGACCCGACGCGCGCCCGGCGTCCGCCCTGTGACGTGGTCGCCCGCGTCATAGCGCCCTGATGCCCTGATGCCCTGGTGCCCGGTGCCCGGGTGCCCGGTGGCCCTGGCTCACGGTGTCCTTGTGCGGTGCCCTGGTGCGCGGTCCTGGTGGGGGGCGCGCCCGGCGCCGCGGGCCGGGACAGGCACGCGGCCGTCACCGGTGGGACCGGCTCCGGACGCCCCGGCTCAGTGCGCCTGGGTGAGGCTGAGGCGGCGGCGCATCAGGTCGGCCACGGCCTCGGCGAGGACGACCGGGTCGATGGGCTGCGCGACGACGGCGTCGGCGCGGGACCAGTTGGCCAGCCAGCGGTCGTCCCTGCGGGCGATCAGCAGGAGGATCGGCGGGCAGTTGTGCACCTCGTCCTTGGCCTGCCTGCTGACTCCCATGCCGCCCGCCGGCTGCGCCTCGCCGTCGAGGACGGCGACGTCGATGTCGCCGGAGTCGAGATGCCGGATCACGGCCGGCTGGGTCGCACACTCGACGATCTCGACGAGAGGGACGTCCGCCGCGGGGCGCCGCCCGATGGCCAGCCGCACCTTCTCCCGGGTGCCTGCGTCGTCGCTGTAGACGAGAACCCTCATTGCACGCTCACTGTCGAATCGCTGGGTATGGTCATCGTGATGCTACCGGCGCGGTGGCAGGGCTCGCAGCCCCGGGGCGATTGCCATGACATGCCCGTTTCGCGAGCGCGTGTGGACCCTAGCGGGGGGTCGTGGGGCGACCCGACCTGGGGAGCCGCAATAATGCTGGGCGTGGCGACAGCATCCGCAATTACTACGACGACGAGACCGCACGGGTCCAGCCGGCCGAACCTGGTTCAGGTCGGCACCATCGTGTGGTTGTCCTCTGAGCTCATGTTCTTCGCGGCGCTGTTCGCGATGTACTTCACCATCCGGTCGGTCAGCCTCGGACAGGACACGCCCTGGCCCGAGGCGCACCTCGAAGTCCCGTTCGCGACCTTCAACACGACCGTTCTGGTCCTGTCGAGTGTCACGTGCCAGCTGGGCGTGTGGGCGGTTGAACGAGGCGATGTCAAGAAGCTGCGATTCTGGTATGTCGTAAGCTTCCTGATGGGCGCCTTCTTCGTGGGCGGACAGATCTACGAGTACGCCAACCTCGCGCGCGAGGGCCACGTCCTCTCGCACACCCCGTACGACTCGGTGTTCTACCTGACCACGGGCTTCCACGGCTTGCACGTCACGGGTGGTCTGATCGCGTTCCTGTTCATCCTGGGACGCACGTACGCCGCGAAGCGCTTGACGTATGAGCAGCAGACCAGCGCGATCGTCGTGTCCTACTACTGGCACTTCGTCGACGTGGTCTGGATCGGCCTTTTCGCGACCATCTACATCATCAAATGATCGGAACGGGGATTTCGGTGAACTCCATCACCGCCCGACGGCGCCATCCCCTCGCGCGTGTCGCCGTCGTGGCACTCGCGCTGGGCCTGCTCGGCGGCGGCTACGCGCTCGCGGCGCCGAACGGCAGCACCGCGGACGCCGCGATCGCGTCCGGCAAGGCCGACGACGTGGCGCAGGGCAAGAGCCTGTTCGTGGCGCACTGCGCGAGCTGCCACGGCATGAACGCCGAGGGCACCAAGAGGGCTCCGACGCTCATCGGCGTCGGAGCCGCCTCCGTGGACTTCCAGGTGAGCAGCGGCCGCATGCCGGCCGCCGACGCGGGTCCCCAGGCTCCGCGCAAGCCGCGCCCCGAGTGGGCCACCGACGAGGCCGTCAACCAGCTCTCGGCGTACGTCCAGTCGCTGGGCGGCGGCCCAACGGTGCCCAGCGCCGAACAGGTCGACCCGGCCAAGGGCGACCCGGCCAAGGGCGGCGAGCTCTTCCGCGCCAACTGCATCCAGTGCCACAACTTCGTGGGCGCCGGCGGCGCGCTGACCTACGGCAAGTACGCGCCGTCGCTGAACCCTTCGACGCCGACGCAGATCTACGAGGCGATGATCACCGGCCCGCAGGCGATGCCGGTGTTCAACGACTCCACGATCACGCCGGAGCAGAAGCGTGACATGATCGCCTACATCACCCACGTGCGGTCGCAGGTCGACCCCGGCGGCTCCGGGCTGGGCCGTATCGGACCCGTCACCGAGGGCCTTGTAGCGTGGGTCGTGGGTATCAGCCTCCTGGTCCTGGCATCTATCTGGATCACAGCCAAGAAGCGACGGGCGGCATGACAGAGCAGAACGAGTACCCCGAGAGCGGACGGGTGCCGAGCCGCGTCATCGGCACGCCGCCCGCCGACGCGCCGATCGCGGACACCGACCCGATCCGCGCGCCCGAGGGCGTCGCCGGCGTGATCCCGCCGGACCCCGACAAAGCCCGCAAGGCCGAGCGCCTCGTCGCGCTGCTGTTCCTGGTGACCTTCCTGTCCGGCGCCGGTTTCGTCGCGTCGTACGTGATCTTCCAGGTCGGCACGATCGACAGGACGGCGACGTCGAACCTCGCGCTCGGCGGCACCCTGGCCCTCGCCCTGCTCGCGCTGGGCGCGGGCCTCACGGTGTGGGTCCGGCAGATCATGCCGAAGTACAACCTCATCCAGGAGCGCCACGAGATGCGCTCCGACGACGAGGCGCGCGGGTACGTCAAGGAGACCTTCCTCCAGGGCGCCGAGGAGAGCGGGTTCGTCAAGCACCGGCTGCTGCGCCGCACGCTGCTGCTGGCCGCCGCTCCGCTGGGCCTGGCCCCGCTGGTGCTGCTGAAGGACCTCGGCCCGCTCCCCGGGACCGCGCTCAGGCACACCGTCTGGGGCGAGCCCACCAAGGACGGCAAGCCGCGCCGCCTCGTGGTCGAGGGCACCGGCCAGCCGATCCGGGCGGCCGACTTCAACTCGCCCGGCGGCATCCTCTCCGTGGTCCCCGAGGGCTACGAGAAGGACCTGAACGCGCTGGCCAAGGCGACGCTGATCCTGCTCAAGTTCCGCCCGGAGGAGCTCAAGTCCGGGACGAACCTGAACTGGACCCACGACGGCATCGTCGCCTACTCCAAGATCTGCACCCACGTGGGCTGCCCCGCGGCTCTGTACGAGCAGACCACGCATCACATCCTCTGCCCGTGCCACCAGTCGACCTTCGACGCGGCGGACGGGGCGAAGGTCATCTTCGGCCCCGCGGCCCGGCCGCTGCCGCAGCTTCCCATCGGCATCGACGAGGAGGGTTACCTCGTCGCGAAATCCGACTTCAAGGTCCCCGTCGGTCCCAGCTTCTGGGAGCGTGGCGACGCGGAAGCCGAAGTTAGGGAGAACGCATCATGAACGCTCCCCCCAAGGCCATCGCAGGCGTGTCGACCTTCGTCGACGACCGCATCGGCGCGGGGAACTTCCTCAAGCGCAACATGAGGAAGATCTTCCCGGACCACTGGTCGTTCCTCCTGGGGGAGATCGCGCTCTACTCGTTCATCATCCTGCTGCTGACCGGTACGTTCCTGACGTTCTGGTTCAAGCCGAGCATGGGCGAGGTCCCGTACACGGGCAGCTACGCCCCGCTGTACGGCGTGCACATGTCGGAGGCCTACGCCTCGACGCTGCACATCAGCTTCGACGTCCGGGGTGGCCTGCTCATGCGGCAGATCCACCACTGGGCGGCGTTGCTGTTCGTGGCCGGCATGACCGTGCACATGCTGCGGGTCTTCTTCACCGGTGCGTACCGCAAGCCGCGTGAGCTCAACTGGATCATCGGCATCCTGCTGCTGTCGCTGGCGCTGATCGAGGGCCTCACCGGCTACTCCCTCCCCGACGACCTGCTGTCCGGCGCCGGTCTGCGGATCACGCAGGGCGTGGCCCAGTCGATCCCGATCGTGGGCACGTACGTCTCGTTCTTCCTGTTCGGGGGCGAGTATCCGGGCCACGACATCATCTCGCGGTTCTACACGCTCCACATCCTGCTGATCCCGGGCATCCTGCTCGCGCTCATCACGGCCCACATGATCCTGATGTGGGTGCAGAAGCACACGCAGATGCCGGGCAAGAGCCGGACCGAGAAGAACGTCGTGGGCGCGCCGTTCTACCCCGCGTTCATGATCAAGTCGGGCGCGTTCTTCCTGTTCACCTTCGGGATCATCGCGCTGCTCGGCACCTTCGCCCAGATCAACCCGATCTGGCTGTTCGGGCCGTACACGCCGGCGGACATCTCGGCGGGTTCGCAGCCCGACTGGTACATGGGCTTCCTGGAGGGAGCGCTCCGCATCATGCCGGCCTGGGAGATCAACTTCCTCGGCCACACCGTGACGCTGAGCGTGCTGATCCCGGCACTGGTGCCGCTGGGCATCGTCATGACGGGTCTGGCGCTGTATCCGTTCCTGGAACAGTGGGTCACGGGCGACCGTCGCGAGCACCACATCGCCGACCGGCCGCGCAACAACCCGCACCGCACGTCCATCGGCATCGCCGGCATCACCTTCTACGGCATCCTGTGGCTGCTGGGCGCCAACGACGAGATCTCGGCGAACTTCCACATCGACCTGTACACGACGACCTGGTTCGGGCGGATCGCCGTCTTCGTCGGCCCGGCCATCGCGTACTGGATCACCTACCGGATCTGCATCGGCCTCCAGCGCAAGGACGCCGAGGTGCTGTCCCACGGAGTGGAGTCCGGCGTCATCAAGCGGATGCCGAACGGCCAGTACATCGAGATCCACACGCCGCCGGCGGAGGACATCGCCGAGCACATCCGCGGCAAGAAGGAGATCCCGGTGCTCACGAGCGCCGAGGACGGCGAGGGCATCCCGCCCAAGAGCGCCCGTACGGCCCTCGGCCGGCTCCGCACCAAGATGAGCGAGGCGTACGGCACCGACCACGTCCCGCTCACGGACGGCCACCACGACGGCCACCACGAGGAGGAGCACGCGGGCGTCGGCACCGGCGACCGCAAGGAGCTTCACTGACGGGCGCCTGACCGGCCAAGCAAAACGCGGCGGCCCGGCGGGGGGACACTCCCCCGCCGGGCCGTTGTGTTTCCCGCGTCGCTCGTCGGGGCGCTCACACCCGCCGGGTCATGCCGGAGGCACGCCGGAATCACGGCCCTCGTCACGCGCTCGCTCGTTCCTCGCTCCGCGCGCTCCTCAGTCCAGACCGGCGGCGCGCCCCTCCGGCTCGCTCGGCGTTTCCCGCTTCACCATCGCGGAGGAGCGGCGCGGGCGAGGTAGCTCAGAGCTCGTCGACGGGAGCGGCGCGCAGACGGCTGCGCTTGAGCCAGGCCGGCCAGGAGTCCTGCCAGTAGCTCCAGCCGTTGGTGGCCTCCAGCCTGCGCGGCGTGCCGGTCACGATGATCGGGTCGCCGATCAGGGTGTTGTTCTTGAACCACTTGGCGTTCTCGGGGCTGATGTTCACGCAGCCGTGGCTGACGTTGGAGTTGCCCTGGTCGCCGACCGACCACGGAGCTCCGTGGACGTACTCGCCGCTGTTGGAGATGCGGACGCTGTTGTACACGGTCGTCTGGTAGTAGCCGGCCTGCCCGGGTCCCGCGTCGGGGGACGTCATGACCGTGACGTCCTCCCTGGACATCGCCACGTGGATGCCGGTGGTCGTGTGATGGCGCAGGGCGCCGCCCATGCCCGCGCTGATCGGCATGTTCTTGATCTGCTTGCCGTCGCGCTCGATCTTCATGTGGTGGGTCTGGGTGTCGGCCACGCTGATCTGCGATCGGCCGATCTCGAAGTCCCTGACGTAGTCCTGCTTGCCGTACATGCCCTCGCCGCCCCTGATGCCGGCCAGGCGGGCGGTCACGCGGACCTTGGTGTACGTCGGCCAGTACTTCTCCGGACGGAAGACCACGTTCTTGTCGTCGAGCCAGTGCCAGGCGCCTTCGATGGGCTTGGAAGCCCGCACCACCAGATTCCGCTCGACGGACACGCGGTCGGTGATCGGCTTGTCGAAGGTGATGATGATCGGCATGCCGATGCCGACCGTGAGACCGGTGTCCTGCTTGTTGGGCAGCAGGGTGGAGATGCCGAAGGTCTTGGCGGCCTGCTTCGTGGCGAAGCGTACGCTCCTGGTCGCCGAGCCCGCGGAGCCCGCGGCCGTCGCCTGGACGCTGTAGGCGGTTCCTGGGGCCATGGGACGCTCGCTGCGCCACTGGGTGCGGTCAGGGCTGAACACGCCCGCTACGGGCCGTCCAGCGGCCTGCACGTTCACATGGGTGAGCTTTCCGCCCGCCGCGCCGATCAGGATCGGAAGCTCGGGCGGCAGGCCGGCGGCACCGTCGAGAGGACTGATGCTGATCGCCGTCTTGGCGCCTTGGTCCTCGTCTTTCTTATTCGACGTGGAGCACCCGGTTACCACCACGAGAAGGGCCAGCGCCCCCGCACCAGCACGCACGTCCGTCCCCCTAGCGTCGCTTTCCGGGGGTTATACCCCCATTGGCGTACCGCTCGGGCTGTCCGCGCACCGCACGCGGGCAAAGAACACGGACGGCCGGTCGGCGAGATCGCCGACCGGCCGTCCGGTGTGGTTCACGGGATCAGTGCGAGAAGTTGCCCCGGTAGTACTGGAAAACGAAGCCGATCATGCTCATGAGCGTGCAGAACACGCCGATGAAGAACAGCCACCAGCCGACCGCGAAGCCGAAGAACGTCAGCGCGGCCGAAAGGCAGACGAACAGCGGCCACCAGCTGTGCGGGCTGTAGAAGCCGATCTCGCCCGCGCCGTCGCTGATCTCGGCTTCCTTGTTGTCCTCCGGCTGGTCGCCGATGCGGCGCGCCGTGAACAGCAGGTAGTAGCCGATCATGAGGGCCAGGCCGACGGAGATCGCCATGGCGGTGGTGCCGGTCGGCTCCTTCGACCAGAACCAGTAGACCACGTCCGCGGCGGCGAAGAAGACGCCGCAGAGCAGGAACATCCATCCCTGGATCTTCATCGGGACTCCTCCACCAGCTCAGGCTTGGCGGTGATGTGCGGGTACTTGAGGTCGAACGCCGGGCGCTCGGACCGGATCCGCGGCAGCGACGTGAAGTTGTGCCGCGGCGGCGGGCAGGAGGTCGCCCACTCGAGCGAGCCGCAGAAGCCCCACGGGTCGTCCACGGTGACCTTGGGCGCCTTCCGCCACGTCACCCAGACGTTGTAGAAGAACGGCAGGGTGGACAGGCCCAGCAGGAGCGCACCGACGGAGGAGATCATGTTCAGGTCGGTGAAGCCGTCGGTGGCCGAGTAGTCGGCGTACCGCCGGGGGAAGCCGATGACACCCAGCCAGTGCTGCACCAGGAAGGTCAGGTGGAAGCCGAAGAACAGCAGCCAGAAGTGCAGCTTGCCGATCTTGTCGTTCAGCATCTTGCCGGTGAACTTCGGCCACCAGAAGTAGAAGCCCGCGAACATCGCGAACACCACGGTGCCGAAGATCACGTAGTGGAAGTGCGCGACGACGAAGTAGGTGTCGCTCACGTGGAAGTCCAGCGGAGGCGACGCGAGGATGACACCGGTCAGACCACCGAAGAGGAAGGTCACCAGGAAGCCGACCGCGAACAGCATCGGCGACTCGAATGACAGATGCCCTCGCCACATCGTGCCGATCCAGTTGAAGAACTTCACCCCGGTCGGCACCGCGATGAGGAACGTCATGAAGGAGAAGAACGGCAGCAGCACCTGGCCTGTCACGAACATGTGGTGGGCCCACACGGTGACGGACAGACCCGCGATGGCGATGGTGGCGCCCACCAGGCCGACGTACCCGAAGATCGGCTTACGGCTGAAGACCGGCAGGACCTCGGTGATGATGCCGAAGAACGGCAGCGCGATGATGTAGACCTCGGGGTGGCCGAAGAACCAGAACAGGTGCTGCCACAGCATCGGCCCGCCGGTGGGCGAGTCGAAGATGTGCGCGCCCAGCTTCCGGTCCGCCTCCAGGGCGAGCAGCGCGGCGGCCAGCACCGGGAAGGCGAGCAGCACCAGGATGCTGGTCAGCAGGATGTTCCAGGTGAAGATCGGCATCCGGAACATCGTCATGCCGGGGGCACGCATCGTGAGGATCGTGGTGATGAAGTTCACCGCGCCGAGGATGGTGCCGAGGCCGGACAGCGCCAGACCCATGATCCACAGGTCGCTGCCGAGGCCGGGCGAGGTCACCGCGTTCGACAGCGGCGCGTACGCGGTCCAGCCGAACGACGCGGAGCCACCGGGGGTGAAGAAGCCGGCGACGGCGATCGTGCTGCCGAACAGGTAGAGCCAGTAGCTCACCATGTTCAGCCGCGGGAACGCCACGTCGGGGGCGCCGATCTGCAGCGGCATCAGCTCGTTGGCGAAGCCCGCGAACAGCGGCGTCGCGAACATGAGCAGCATGATCGTGCCGTGCATCGTGAACAGCTGGTTGAACTGCTCGTTGCTGACGACCTGCAGCCCGGGCTGCGCGAGCTCCGCCCGCATCACCAGCGCCATGAGGCCGCCGATGAGGAAGAAGATGAACGACGTGATCAGGTAGAGGTGCCCGATCACCTTGTGGTCGGTCGAGGACAGCCACTTGGCGATGACCGTGCCCTTGGTGTAGGGCCGCGGGGCGACGCCGACCGGTTCCTGAATGGCGGTCACTGCGCACTCCCCGCCTGGCTCTTGATGTACTGGTCGAACTCGGCCTGCGGGACGAGCTTCACGGAGAACAGCATCTTGCTGTGGTCGCTACCGCAGAGCTCGGCGCACCGGCCGACGAAGACGCCCGTCTTGTCGAGCGTCGTGATCTGGAAGTGGTTGCGCACGTTGCCCGGGAAGACGTCCTGCTTGAACAGGAACGCCGGCACCCAGAACGAGTGGATGACGTCGGGCGAGTGCAGGTCGAACTCCACCTGGGTGTTGACCGGCAGCACGAGCTGCGGACCCTGCGGGGTCTCCGTGCTCTGCTTGCTGAGGTCGACGGGCACGCCCTCGACCACGGCCTTCTGACCCTGGTACTCCGTGGTGAAGCGCCAGCTCCACTGGTAGCCCTCGACGGCCACCTTGACCGGGGCGTTGGCGTCCATCCGCATGATCTCGGTCTCGTCACGGGCCGTGAAGTAGAAGAAGACCGCGACCATGATGACCGGGACCACCGTGTAGAGGATCTCGATCGGCAGGTTGTACCGCACCTGCGGGGGCAGCTGGTCGGGGCTGTTCTTCTTCTTGCGGTGGAAGATGCACGCCCAGAGGATCAGCCCCCAGACGACCACGCCGGTGGCGAGAGCCGCGATCCAGCTCCCGTTCCAGAGCGTCTGGATGATGCCGGCCTGCTTGGTGACACCTTCCGGCATGCCCCCACGGGACCACTGATCGATGGCCTGGTTGCTACACGCCGTGCCGGACGCCACCAGCAGCGCCACGGCGGCGGCTCCGGGCAACCGGCGGCGTGCCCACGGTCGCCGTGTCGTACGGCGGGTCGGACTCACGGATCGCCTACCCCACAGATGAAGCCCAAGAGTTCCTCTCATGGGCGGTTTTTCCAATTGACCCTGAGGTGAGACCGGCGCGAACGTTCTGGCCGGTCTGCCCTTTACTTGGTTGAGTTCACGCTGGGGGACACATTAGCGCGGACCGGCGCCGCCCCCCTGACCAGCCCCCGTTAATGTCCTAACTGTGGCCTACCTGGACGCGGCTTCGACCGAACCTCTTCACCCCGCGGCCCGTGACGCCCTGCTGACGGCGATCGACGCCGGCTGGGCCGATCCCGCCCGCCTGTACGGCACGGCGCGCCGCGCCCAGATGTTACTGGAGCGAGCGAGGGCGGAGGTAGCCGAACTGCTCGGCGCCCGGCCCGACGAGGTGTCGTTCACCACCTCGGGGACGCAGGCCGTACACCTCGGAGTGCTGGGCACCCTGGCCGGCCGCCGCAGGGCCGGGACCCGCCTTGTGGCGAGCGCCGTCGAGCACTCCAGCGTGCTGCACGCGGGCGAGGTCCACGAACGGGCGGGCGGCGAGGTCGAGCTCGTGGGCGTGAGCCGTACGGGCCGGGTGGACGCCGGGCGGTTCGCCGAGGCCGTCGCGCGGCCCGGCACGGCCCTGGCGTGCCTGCAGACGGCCAACCACGAGGTGGGGACGCTCCAGCCGGTCGAGGAGGCCGCGCTCGCCTGCCGGGAGGCCGGCGTGCCGCTGCTGGTCGACGCCGCGCAGTCGGCGGGCCGCGTGCCGCTCCCCGGGGCCTGGTCGGTCCTCACCGCGAGCGCGCACAAGTGGGGCGGCCCCGCCGGGGTGGGCGTGCTCGCGGTGCGCAAGGGCGTGCGCTGGCGCTCCCCGCTGCCCGAGGACGAGCGGGAGCGGCGGCGGGTGCCCGGGTTCGAGAACGTGCCGGCGATCGTGGCCGCCGCCGCGGCGCTGCGCGCCCGGGCCGAGGAGGCGGAGGCCGAGGGCAGGCGGCTGTCGGCCCTGGTCGAGCGGATCCGTGCCGAGGTGCCCCGCCTGGTGCCCGACGTGGAGGTCGTCGGCGACCCGGACCTGCGGCTGCCCCACCTCGTGACGTTCTCCTGCCTGTACGTCGAGGGCGAGGCGCTGCTGACAGAACTCGACAAGGCCGGTTTCGCCGTCTCGTCCGGAAGCTCCTGCACGGCGAGTACGCTTCGTCCATCGCACGTCCTGGAGGCAATGGGCGTGCTTACGCATGGGAATGTGCGGGTATCGCTGCCCCGTGGCGTGCCCGAGGACGACGTCGATCGGTTCCTCGCGGTGCTCCCGGACATCGTGCGGCGGATCCGGTCGAGCTTGGGGGTGCACTGATGTGGCGCAGACGGACGGGCGGCGGCGCCCGGCGGTCTCCCGAGGCGGCCCGGGAAGCGGAGCCCGCCGCGCCGGCCAGGCCGGCGGAGCCGCCCGCGCTGACGATCGACGCCCTGGGCCGCAAGTGCCCGATCCCGATCATCATGCTGGCCGAGCGGATCAACCAGGTGGCGACGGGCGGCGTGGTCGCCGTACTGGCCGACGACCCCGCCGCGTTCACCGACGTTCCCGCCTGGTGCAGGCTGAAGTCACACGAGCACGTGGGGAGCTACGAGTTGCCGCAGGGCGGCTGGTCCATCCACGTCCGCCGCAACTACTGACGTGATCTTGTAGTTTGTCGCACGGACCACCCCTGACCTGCGCATATGACGTGCATGATCTTGCACTAGTCGCCGCCACGCCCCGACCGACCAGCGGAAACGCCGTCCGTGATCTTGCATGTGCAAGATCACGGACAACGAATCCGCAGGTGAGCCCGCTATGGCCGCTTTGACTGCATGATCACGGAGTACGCAGGCCCAGGTGGGCCGCCGTCTCTGCGACAAACTACAAGATCACGCGTGGTGGCAGCGGGCGTGGGCGGCCACTTCACTAGCGGCGTCGGCTCCGTACGCCGCGGCGAACCGCTCGAGGAAGACCCGCTGGCTGAGCTCGTACTCCTGGCAGCCGACCCGCTCGAGCACGTGAGTGGCGGTGAGGTTGCCGATCTGACCGCAGCGCTCCAGCGACAGGTCCCAGGCCAGGCCGGCGAGGAACCCGGCACGGAACGCGTCCCCGACGCCGGTCGGGTCGGCCTTGCCCAGCTCGGGCGCCGGCGGGATGTGCAGCGACGGCTCGCCCTTCCTGTCGATCCTGGCGCCCTTGGGGCCGAGGGTCGTCACCCGTACGCCGACCCGGTCCAGGATCTCCCCGTCCGACCAGCCGGTCTTCTGCTCGATCAGGCCCAGCTCGTAATCGTTGCTGAACAGGTACGCCGCGCCCTCGACGAGCTGGCGGATCTCGTCACCGGGCATGCGGGCGAGCTGCTGCGACGGGTCGGCGGCGAACGGGATGCCCCGCTGGCGCGCCTCGTCGGTGTGCCGCACCATCGCCGCCGGGTCGTTGGGGCTGATCAGGACGAGGTCGAGCCCGCCGAGACGCTCGGCGACCGGCCCGAGCTCGATCTCCCTCGCCTCCGCCATCGCGCCGGTGTAGAACGAGGCGATCTGGTTGTGGTCCTCGTCCGTGGTGCACAGGAAACGCGCGGTGTGGTGCAGCTCGGACACGTGGACCGACGCGCAGTCGACGCCGTGACGCTCAAGCCAGGAGCGGTAGTCGGCGAAGTCGGTGCCGACGGCGCCGACGAGGATCGGGGTGAGGCCGAGACAGCCCATGCCGAAGGCGATGTTGGCCGCGCATCCGCCACGGCGGATCTGCAGATCGTCGACGAGGAACGACAACGACACCCGGTCGAGCTGCTCGGCGATGAGCTGGTCGCCGAAGCGGCCGGGGAACGTCATCAGATGGTCGGTGGCGATGGAGCCGGTGACTGCGATGCGCACGGGGTCATTCTCCTCGTTGTCAGCATCAGGAGACGGGGGCGGGACGTGGATCCCGCAGAACCTCCTGAGCGTACCGTCTCGGCGCATGACGACGCCCCGCACGGATCAATCCGCGCGGGGCGCTGACATGTCACACCACGCCCGCCGTGAGGCGCGCGCTCGCCGTCAGTTGAACGAGTCGCCGCAGGCGCACGACCCCGTCGCGTTGGGGTTGTCGATGGTGAAGCCCTGCTTCTCGATGGTGTCCACGAAGTCGACCGTGGCGCCGATGAGGTACGGCGCGCTCATCCGGTCGGTGACGACGTTGACGCCGCCGAAGGTGGAGACCACGTCGCCGTCCATCGACCGGTCGTCGAAGAAGAGCTGGTAACGGAGACCGGAACAGCCACCCGGCTGGACGGCCACCCGGAGCTGCAGCCCTTCCTCGCCCTGCTGCTCGAGCAGGCTCTTGACCTTGGCGGCGGCCGCGTCAGTCAGGATCAGGCCCTGCTGAGTGGTCTCGCTGCTCTCAACCGTCATGTGCTGACTCCCGCGTCTGCGCCAACCGCCCTCCGGGCGGTCGATTGGTTCCGACGTCCTACCTAGACGCTACCAACACCCGTGCAGCCCTACACATTCCACGTACGCCACGGGCGACCCCCGGCGAACCAGCCGAAGCGATATGTAATGATTAGTCGTCAGTTAGACGATAAGTCCCCGAGGGGGTGTGGTCGTGACGATCACCGAGACCGGCCTTCCGCTCTTCATCCTCGGCCAGGGCACCGACCCGCACAGCGAACGCGGCGTCGACTGCCCGGGCGAGCTGCCTCCCGCGTCCGACCCGACGCTCGTGGAGCGCGCACGCGTGGCCAAGGAGCGGCTGGGCGACCGGCTGTTCGTGCTCGGTCACCACTACCAGCGCGACGAGGTCATCCAGTTCGCCGACGTGACCGGCGACTCGTTCAAGCTGGCCCGCGAGGCCGCCGCCCGGCCCGAGGCGGAGTACGTCGTGTTCTGCGGCGTCCACTTCATGGCCGAGTCGGCCGACATCCTGACGGGCGACAACCAGGCGGTCGTGCTCCCCGACCTCGCCGCCGGCTGTTCGATGGCCGACATGGCGACCTTCACCCAGGTGGAGGACTGCTGGGACGCCCTGGAGGACGCCGGCGTCGCCGACCGCGTGGTGCCGATCACCTACATGAACTCGAGCGCGGACATCAAGGCGTTCTGCGGGCGCCACGGTGGCGCCGTGTGCACCTCCTCCAACGCCCGGCGCGCCCTGACCTGGGCCTTCGAGCGGGGCGAGAAGGTGCTGTTCCTGCCGGACCAGCACCTGGGCCGCAACACCGCGGTGCTGGAGATGGGGCTGTCCCTGGACGACTGCGTGGTCTACAACCCGCACCGCCCGAACGGCGGCCTGACCCAGGAGCAGCTGGAGAACGCGAAGATGATCCTGTGGAAGGGCCACTGCTCGGTCCACGGGCGCTTCTCCGCCGCGTGCGTGGACGAGGTGCGGGCCCGCATCCCCGGGGTGAACGTGCTCGTCCACCCCGAGTGCCGTCACGAGGTCGTGAACAAGGCCGACTTCGTCGGCTCGACCGAGTACATCATCCGGAAGCTGGAGGAGGCCCCCGCCGGGTCCTCCTGGGCGGTCGGCACCGAGCTGAACCTGGTGCGCCGCCTGGCGAACCGGTTCCAGGACAAGACGATCACATTCCTCGACCGGACCGTGTGCTACTGCTCCACCATGAACCGCATCGACCTGCCGCACCTGGTCTGGGCGCTGGAGTCGCTGGCCGACGGCGAGGTCGTCAACCGGATCACGGTCGACGCGGACACCACCCACTGGGCCAAGGTCGCCCTCGACCGCATGCTCGCCCTGCCGTGACCTCCGCGCGGGCGGCCGTCCGGCGGAGCCGGGTGGCCGCCCCGCGAGGCCGGGGTGAGCGGCTCAGGTGATCCGGGCGCGCTCGCGCCAGAACCGCAGCAGCTCGTCGTCGCCACGGACCTCGTCGGGCTCGCGCCGGTTCCACAGCGTCAGCATCAGGTCTCCCGCCGTGGGCACGGTCACGGTGACGTCGGCAGGACCTTCCGACCTCTCGTGGGCGAACCCCGTGCGGGTCAGCCTGACAAGCCAGGCCAGGCCCGTGCCGGTCCGCCAGGCGATCGCCTCCCCGTCGCTTCTGAGCTCGGCGACGCGTGGCTGCCACCGGGCGTACGGCAGCACGTCGAAGAACTCGTCCACGCCGTCGGCCGCGACGTCCTCGTCGATCCGGGGGGTGACGCCAAGCGCGATCTCGGCGTCCGCGCGGTGGACGACGGTCTCGTGCAGTTGCCGCCTCGACCAGAACCGGGCGTTCCGCTCCCCCGCCCAGCCCCACATTTCGGTCTCCGGGTCGCGGCTCTTCAGCGCCTCCGTCAGCAGGACGCCGCCCGCCTCCAGCCAGCCGGCGGCCTCGGCGAAGTCCTCGGGGAAGCCGTGGTCCATGGCCTCGCGGTCGTACCGGCGCGGCGCCGCGTCACGCACCATGGCGGCCGCCCACCGGTGGACCGACCCCGTGTGTTCCGTCATTGCGCGCAGATCCCATCCAGGGCAGGTGGGGACGGGGACGGTTCCGTCCCGGCCCCGTACGGCCCCTGCCATGCGGTCGATCTCAGAGGCGGCCGCCTCGGTGTACCGCAGGTGGGTCCACTCGGTCATGAAGACTCCCAGAAACGGTCAAAGGCCAGGAGCGCCCCAGACGGGGAACCAGCTCGCCAGGTCTGGTTCGATTTTCAGCTCGCGCTCCAGGACGCCGCGCACCTGGAGTTCGAGCGCGTTGTCACGGCGGGAGCCGCCATCGGGGGCGAAGGGGTAGAAGGTGCCGCGCTTGTAGAGGTACACGACCGCCAGTTTCCGGTGCGAGGGGCCGGAGAACGCGACGAGCGAGCACAGCAGCGAAGGGCCGAACCCGGCGGACTCGAGGGACGAGTTGGCGGCGTGCAGGTCGGTGACGAGCCCGGCCACGTCGGGGTTCCGCACCAGGAGCCAGGTGTAGCCGTAGGAGTCCCTGGAGATCTCGACCCTGCCCATCAGGGCCTCGATGTCCTGCTCCAGCCGGGCGAAGGCGCCGCCCTCCGCCGCGCGGAAGCACACGGAGCCGGTGCCCGTGGGGGCGAAACCGGTGGCGGCCTGCAACGTGACGGCGGCCGACGGCAGCGCGAACAGCGCGTCCAGATCGGGCTTGGCGGGCTTGGACCGGCCGAGCAGCGCGTCGAACCAGCCCATCAGCGCCCCCTCACCCGCGTCCGAGTTCGGCGGAGATCCTGGACAGCTCCTCCAGGCGGCGCTCCAGCGGCGGGTGGGTCGACAGCAGCGACGCGATGCTCTGGCCCGAGACGGCCGGCGCGAAGAAGAAGGCGTTGAACGGCTGCGCCTCGCGCAGGTCCCTCGTCGGGATCCTGCCGATGTCGCCACTGATCTTCACCAGGGCGCTGGCCAGCGCGCTCGGCTGCTGCGTCAGCAGCGCGCCCGCGCGGTCGGCGGCCAGTTCGCGGTAGCGCGACAGCGCCCGCGTCAGCAGGAAGCTGACGCCGTAGACCAGGCCGGAGACCGCGAAGATGATCAGGCCGATCGGGGGGCCGTTGCCGTTCCTCCGGCCGCCCAGGCCCGTGTAGAGCGCGAAGCGCGTCATCAGGCCGGCCACGATGCCCAGGAACGAGGCGATGGTCATCACCGCCACGTCCCGGTGGGCCACGTGGGACATCTCGTGGGCGAGCACGCCTTCCAGCTCCCGCGCGTCGAGCCTGCGCAGGATGCCGGTCGTCACGCAGACCACCGAGTTCTTCTGGTTGCGCCCCGTGGCGAACGCGTTCGGGATGTCCGAGTCCGCGATCGCCACCCGCGGCTTCGGCGTCCCCGACATCGCGCTCAGCCGGTCGACGATCCCGTGCAGCTCGGGGGCCTCCTGCGGGGAGACCTCCCGTCCGCCCATCGCGAAAAGCGCGATCTTGTCGGACAGGAAGTACTGCGCCAGCAGGAGACCCCCGGCGATCACGAGCACGGTGACCGCGCGTACGCCCACGACGACCAGTACGGTCACGAACGCGACGTAGAGCAGCCCGAGCAGGAACATCGTCACGGTCATCCGGACGGTGAGCCCGCGATCAGGGGCGAACCGCGTGGGGGGCATCAGCCGGGGATGAGCCCGGTGTCCCCGAGCATCTCCCGCACTTCCTCGATCGAGGCGTCGGCCGGCGGCAGGATCAGCTCGGACGGCTCAAGCGAGTCGTCCGGCAGTGCCTTGCCCACGTGACGCACCTTGTCGAGCAGCGCGTGCAGCTTGGCGCGGAAGTCGGTCTCGTCGCCGGACTCGATCGCGGCCTCCAGCTCGCTGTCGAGCTCGTTCAGGACGTCGATGTCGGCGGCGCCGATCTCGACCTGTCCCTCACCCATGATTCTGACGATCACAGTCCCTCCCCCGGCTGACGCAGCTGCTGTGTGTGCTGCTGGCTGGACGGGGCGGCCTGGCCCTGACCCGGCTGACCGGGCTCGATCGCGCTCCTCGGCGCCGGGCCCTGGCCGAGCTCGGCCTTCATCTTGGCGAGTTCGAGCTCCACGTCGGAGCCGCCGCCCATGCGGTCGAGCTCCGCCTGGATGTCGTCACGCTTCCCGGTGAAGTCGTCGAGCGCGCCGCTGGCCAGCAGCTCGTCGATCGCACCCGCGCGGGCCTGCATCTGCGCCGTCTTGTCCTCGGCGCGCTGTATCGCCAGGCCGACGTCACCCATTTCCTCGGAGATGCCGGAGAACGCCTCGTTGATCCGCGTCTGCGCCTCGGCCGCCGTGTACGTGGCCTTGATGGTCTCCTTCTTCGTACGGAAGGAGTCGACCTTGGCCTGGAGCCGCTGACTCGCGAGAGTGAGCTTCTCCTCCTCACCCTGGAGGTTGGCGTACTGGATGCGCAGGTCGGCGATCTGCGCGTTGAGGCCGTTGCGGCGCGTCAGCGCCTCGCGGGCCAGGTCCTCGCGCCCCGCCCCCAGAGCCTGCCTGCTCTGGTTCTCGAGCTTCGACGCCTGCCCCTCGAGCTGGTTGATCTGCAGCTCTACCCGCTTGCGGCTGGTGGCCACGTCGGCCACGCCCCTGCGGACCTTCTGCAGCAGCTCAAGCTGACGCTGGTAGGAATAATCAAGCGTCTCCCGCGGATCCTCCATCTTGTCCAGGGCCTTGTTCGCCTTGGACTTGAAGATCATGGAAAGTCTCTTCATCACGCTCATGCGCGTCGGCCGTCCCCTTCTCCAAGGTTGTGCATGGGTGACCCCAGCCGTCTCAAGCCCCTTGTCAGGCGGTGTAACCGCCTGGGTTCACCCTACGCATAACGCGCGAGGGCGTCACTAAGTTGCACTCCGGGTAGGCTGAGCGACGTGTTCCGACGTCGCAGCCAGACCTCCCCGGAGGACTCCCCCGTCCCTGTTGAGGATCCTAAGCCCCACGGCACCCCGGGGAAGGGCCGTCCCACCCCGAAGCGGAGCGAGGCGCAGGGCCGCCGCCGCTCCCCGGTGACCGCTCCGGCCAACCGCAAGGAGGCCTACCGTCTCGCCCGCGAGCGCGACAGGGCGCTACGCGCCAAGCAACGCGAAGCCATGCTGCGCGGCGACGAGCGAGCGCTGCCGGTCCGCGACCGCGGCCCGGTGCGCAAGTTCGCCCGCGACTGGGTGGACGCGCGGCGGTTGCCCGGACAGTACTTCCTGCCCGTCGTTTTCATCATCATGCTGATGTCGATGGTGCCGTTCCCGATTCCGGTGCGGTCGGTCGTCCTCACGGTCTACACGCTGTCCCTGCCGGTCGTGATGGTGCTCGTGCTCGCGAGCTCCTTCTGGGTGTCCGCCAGGGTGAAGAAGGAGGCCGCGGCACGGTTCCCGGGCGAGAGCCTCAAGGGCGTGGGCTTCTACGCGGCGATGCGCTCGTCCCAGATGCGCAGGCTGCGTTTCCCCAAGCCCACGGTCCTGCCCGGCGGCCTCCCAGTCGCCCTCAAGGACACGGCCGGCGCGAAGAGGTGACGACGCCCGCGGCGATC
Organism: Microbispora sp. H11081; assembly: GCF_012999535.1. Lineage (GTDB taxonomy): Bacteria > Actinomycetota > Actinomycetes > Streptosporangiales > Streptosporangiaceae > Microbispora. Next base: position 581,187 of record NZ_JABBWV010000001.1, on the reverse strand, counting down.
TGACGCGGCGATCCGACCCGGGCCCTCACTTCCACCCCAGGACGCCCTCCCGGACCACCGGGACCGGGCCGTCCATGGGGTGGTCGCCCGCGAGTGCGTCCGCCGTGGTCTTCAGCAGCGCGTAGTACGACGACCACTCGTCCTCGGACCGGCCGGTGAAGCCCACGCCGCCCGTGGTGTGGCCGGTCACGAGGTAGTCGCCGCCCGAGCCGCGGGCGACAGGGAGGCCTCCGCCCATCGCGCAGGCCTCCGGCCGGGACGCGACCAGTCCCCGCGCGCCCAGGATCCGGTGGGACGGCGGGAGCCGGAACGCCGCAGGCCCCCGCGCGCCGTCGTGACGCAGCAGCGAGGCCCGCAGCGAGTCGGGGATCGGCATCCCCAGGCGCGCCTCGGCCTTCGCCACCAGCCGTGGAGCGGCGGGCCCGTTCAGCGAGGCGTACGTCCTGGGCGCGTGCGCCCGCAGCCATCTCTCTATCCGCCGCCACTGCCGGTTCACCGCCGTCGTCACGCGGCGGGAGATCGGCCGTACGACGGGGGTCGTGGACCCCGGCTGCCCGAGCGCGCACACGGGGTCGCGGGACGGCAGCCCGACAGGCTCCACCGGCCCAGCCGGCTCCGCTGGGGGCGCGTCGGCGACGGCCCAGGCGGACGGCGGCACGGGGCCCGGCCCGCCGTCCGCTTCCACCCGGAACGCGGCCGATATCCCGGTCCGCGGGCCGAACACGGCGTCGTCGAGCAGTTGCGCGCCGAGGGCCAGCAGGCCGAGCGCCACGAGCGCGGCCGTCAACCGGCGCGTCCGCGCCCCGCGCGGCCACCCGATCCGGGGAAACCCGGCGAGGAGACGGGCGACCGGCGAGCCGCCCTCCGGCCGGTCGTACCTCTCGAAGTCGCTCGCCGTGGGCCATCCGAGCACCGGCTCCGGCCCGCGCCCTGCCCGGTCCGCCGCGCCCCCCCCGCAGGACCTGACGCGGGACCTGACGCGGGACCTGGTACGACGCCGGCACGGCGGCGCGACGGCGGCGTGCGACGACGACCACCAGCCCGGCGGCACCGGCGACCAGCGCGGCGGCCAGAGCCAGCCGTACGGGGCGGGAAATGATCAACCGGCGCACGCCCGGCACTTTACCGCGAACCACCCGGGAGGGTTGTCCGGCGGGATGACCTAGGGTCAGAACCATGGAATACCGTCATCTTGGCCGCAGCGGCCTCATGGTCAGCGAGATCAGCTACGGCAACTGGATCACCCATGGATCGCAGGTGGAGGAGGACGCCGCCGTCGAGTGCGTCCGCGCCGCTCTCGACGAGGGCGTCACGACCTTCGACACCGCCGACGTCTACGCGGGGACCAGGGCCGAGGAGGTCCTCGGCCGCGCGCTGAAGGGCGTGCGCCGCGAGTCGCTGGAGATCTTCACCAAGGTCTACTGGCCCACCGGCGAGGGCAAGAACGACCGGGGACTCTCCCGCAAGCACATCGTGGAGTCGGTCAACGGGTCGCTCCGCCGGCTCCAGACCGACTACGTCGACCTCTACCAGGCACACCGCTACGACGTGGAGACGCCGCTCGAGGAGACCCTGCGGGCCTTCGACGATCTCGTACGCCAGGGCAAGGTGCTGTACGTCGGCGTCAGCGAGTGGACGGCCGACCAGATCGCCCGGGCGCTGAAGATCGCCGACGAGATGGGCTTCGACCGGCTGGTGTCCAACCAGCCGCAGTACTCGATGCTCTGGCGGGTCATCGAGGCCGAGGTCGTGCCGCTGTGCGAGAAGGAGGGCCTGGGCCAGATCGTCTTCTCGCCGATCGCGCAGGGTGTGCTGACCGGCAAGTATCTGCCCGGCCAGCCGCCGCCGGCCGGGTCCCGGGCGACCGACCCCGCGGGCTCGGGCTTCATCAGCCGGCTGATGCAGGACGACGTGCTGAGCCGGGTGCAGGACCTCAAGCCGATCGCGGCCGACCTGGGCCTGACGATGGCCCAGCTCGCCGTGGCGTGGGTGCTGCAGAACCCCAACGTGTCGTCGGCCATCGTCGGGGCCACCCGGCCCGAGCAGGTGCGTGACAACGTCAAGGCCGCGGGCGTGAAGCTCGACGCCGAGGTGCTCAAGAAGATCGACGACGTGCTCGGGACGGTCGTCGAGCGCGACCCGGGCAAGACCGTCAGCCCGGCCGCGCGTCCCTGACGCCCGGCTCCCGCCCACCGGGCGGCGTCGTGACGTAGGCAGGGACCGCGCCCGCCGCGCGGTCCCTGCCTCCGCCGGGCTCACTCGGCGCGCAGGGACATCCCCGAGTACTCCACCCGCTCGTCCTCCATGAGCGTCACCTGCTCGACACCGGCCTCGAGCAGCTCGCGCCAGCTCTCCCCCAGCCACGACTCGGCGTCGGACTGGCTGGAGAAGATCTCCCTCGGCAGCGGCCGGTCCGTGACCTCGCCGCCGTTCGCGTCCTCGTAACGCCACCGCCAAATCATCCGCACCCGCTCCTTCGACTCCTCGCCGTCCCCGCGCCGGGACCGGTACGACACAAAGGCCGTGCAGCCGGACCCTATCCTCTCGGCCCCGGCCTCCACCTCCCGCGCCGGCGCGGCTAGGGTCGGGCCCGCCGATCGCCGAGGACGCCGGGGAGGAACGCATGGAGGTCCGCCTGGAGGGAACCGGGGGCCCGGAGGGCTGGCCCGACCCCGCGTGCCCGTGCGCGTCCTGCGGCCGGCTCGCCCCCGGCCACCGCCGCCCGCTGTCCGTCCTGGTCGACGGCCGCGTACGGCTCACCGACGCCCGCCCGCCCGACGGCTACCTGATCCGCCACACCGCCGACGGCTGCGAGGTCACCGGACCGGACGGCGGACGGCTGCTCTGCTCGGTGGGACCGCCGGCGGGGGCGCGGGACGCGGACACACCCTTCGACGTGGTGCTCATGGACCTGCCCGACCGGCCGGAGCGGCTGGGCGACCTGCGCCGCCGCGGGCGGATCACGCCCGCGACGCGGATCATCGCGGTGAGCCTCGACCACCGTGTCGCGACCGAGGACGAACTGGCCCGCCGCCTCGGGTTCTGGGGCGCGGCGGTCGTCCCCGACGGGACCGTCGTGGACACGGCCGGCTCGGCGGACACGGCCGGTCAGGGGGCTACGCCCGGGGCGCTGCGAGGTGGCGCGCTGCCGCGCCGCACGCTGCTGCTGGGCGGGTCGCGGTCCGGCAAGTCCGAGGAGGCCGAGCTCCGCCTGGCCGCCGAACCCGAGGTGACCTACGTCGCCACCGGGCCATCCGGCGGCGACGACCCCGCGTGGCTCGGCCGCGTACGGGCCCACCGGGAGCGGCGCCCCGCGCACTGGCGGACCGTGGAGACCACCGACCTGGAGGCCGTCCTTTCCGGCGCTACGGGGACGTACCTCGTCGACGGCCTCGGCACCTGGCTCGCGGCCGTGTTCGACGAGTGCGCGGCCTGGCCGGAGGGCGACCGCGCGGACGACCACGGCGCGGCGCTAGGCCGCGTGGCGCGGCGGTGCGACGCGCTGGTGGCCGCCTGGCGCGGCACCCGCGCCCGCGTGGTCGCGGTGAGCGACGAGGTCGGCCTCGGAGTGATCCCCGCCACCCCCGCCGGCCGGCTGTTCCGCGACGCGCTCGGCCGCCTCAACCAGGCCCTGGCCCGCGAGTCCGAGGACGTCGCCCTCGTGATCGCCGGGCGGGTCGTCCCGTTGCCCCTGTGAGAACTACGCTGTGCGCTCGTGTCCGACGAACCCCGAACGAGCGAGCGAATCACTGATCACGGCGCGGTGCGCGCCCGCGCGCCGCAGGCACGGCGGGACCCGGCGCGGGCAGCCGGGAAGGCCGCATGAACGGACCGGCCGCGGCCTGGCGGTTCGCCGTCGGGATCTTCACGGTCTTCCCCGTACGGCCGGTCGAGGTCGATCGCGCCGTGGCGGGACGCGCGATGTCGCTGGCGCCGTTCGCCGGCCTGCTGCTCGGCGTGGTCGCCGCCGTGGTGCTCGTGGTCGCGGGCGCGGTGTCGGGCTCGCCGCTGCTCGGCGCCGTCCTCGCGGTCGGCACGCTGGCGTGGCTGACGCGGGCCCTGCATCTGGACGGCCTCGCGGACCTTGCCGACGGGCTCGGCAGCGGCAAGCCGGCCGACGGCGCGCTCGACGTGATGAAGCGCTCCGACATCGGGCCGTTCGGGGTCGTCACCCTCGTGGTCGCCCTGCTCGTGCAGGTGGCCGTGCTGTCGCGGGACGACGTGGTCGCCTGGGTCGCGCTGGTGGCGGCCGCGGCGACCGGCAGGCTGGCCGTCACCTGGGCCTGCCGCGAGGGCGTGCCCGCCGCCCGGCCCACCGGCCTCGGCGCGCTCGTCGCCGGCACCGTACGGCGGGGCGCCGCGATCGGGGCCACCCTCGCGACGGCCGCCGTCGTGGCGGTGCTCGCCCTCGTGGCGGCCGCCGGCCCGTCGCTGCTGGACTACTGCTGGCCGTTCGATTCGGCGGTCACCTTCGGCTACACCAGCTATTCCGTCCGGGACCTGCCCCCAGGAAACCTCTACGAGGGCACTGCCGACGCGGGCCTGCGGCCCGCCGGATTGCTGCACCGCCTGTCGGACGATCCGCACCTGATCACGGTGGCCGGGCTGCTGCTGGCGATGGCCGCCGGGCTGGGGGCCGCCGCGCTGCTGCGCCGCCGGGCCGTACGGCGACTGGGCGGCGTCACCGGCGACGTGCTCGGCGCCCTGGTGGAGACGGCCACGACTGTCACGCTGCTGGTCGCCGCCCTGCTGGTGTGAGGGGTAGTGGACGCGCCGGTCAGCGCGACGCGACGAGGAGAAACAGCCAGACGTCGGCGTGCCGCCGTCCCACGGTCCTCACCTCTCCGTGGAGGCGCGCCGGCGGGCGACGAGGGCGTTGACGAGAGCGGCGCCCGCGGCGGCGTCGTCCACGGTGATGCCCAATTCACCGCCCGAGGTGTAGCGGACGACGAGGCACTCGCCGCCGCGGATCATGATCGTGGCCCGGCCAGGGAGCCCGCGGTAGCCCCATCCGCCCACCTGGGCCGGATACCGCTCCTCCACCCACGCCCGTTCCACGCGCTCGATCGGCACCCGGCGCGAGGGCCACCGCAGCGGGCCGACGGACACGGTCAGCGCTTCGGGGACGACCCGCACCGAGACCGACGACAGCACCGTCCCGATCAGGCCCACGAGGGCGAGTGCCGTCACGGCGCCCCAGCCGCCGGGGAACCGGCCGGACAGTGCCACGCCCGCGACGACAACCGCGGCGGCGACGGCGACGAGTGCGAGCCAGGCCGCCCAGGGGGCGGCGGTGGTGGAGACCCACACCGGCCGCTTGCCCGGTTCGAGGTCGATCAGCGGTCCCACCGCCGGCGGCGGGGTGGAAACATCCGGGCCGCGCCGTCCGGCGAGCCAGCCCAGCGCCCCGAACGCGACCGGCGCGGCGACGACCACCACGACCTGCCAGCTCAGGCCCGCCGCACGGGTCCAGTCACCGCGGTCGAGGTTGGCGGTGATCGTCACGGCCTGCGCGGTGATCATGAACCCGCCCGCCCAGGCGATCCCGGCGCAGAACCAGGCGCGCGCCACCCGGCGGACCAGGGTGGCGCCGCGCGCGGCGACGCCGAGGCAGATCACCGCGACGACGGCCCACACCACGGCGAGGAGCACCATGGCGGCGAACGGCATGGAGCCGTCGGGCCGTCCCGAGGTCCCCCAGTGGGTGGCCAGCGGGTCGGGGAGGCGGTCCGCGAACGCCAGCGGCACGGCCACCAGCACGGCGGCGACCAGTACGGCCCATGCCGCGACAGCCGCCACGAGCCGGGTGCGGAAGCCGGTGAAGCCGCTTGTGGGGTTGTCGTGCCGGTCGGTCATGCCGTCTCCTTGCTGGCGTCCTTGCCAAGGTCTTTGCCGAGGTCTTCGCGGGGGTCTTCGCGGGGCTCCCCGCCGAGGTCCTCGATGCCGTCCTCGATGCCGTCCCCGACGAGTTCCCTGACGAGGGCGACGACGTCGTCCGCGGTGAGGCCGAATCCGGCGGCCTCGTCGAGCAGGTCCCGCACCCGCGCCCTGAGCGCCTCACGGCCGTCCGGCCTGCGCAGCACGGACACGCCGCGCCCTCGGCGGAACTCCAGCAGCCCTTCGTCACGCAGGTCGCGCAGCGAGCGCAGCACCGTGTTCGCGTTCACGCCCAGCGCGTCGGCCAGATCGCGGGCCGGCGGCAGCCGGTCGCCGGGGGCGATGTCCCCCGCCCCGATCGCGCGCCTGACGGCGGCGGCCACCTGTTCGTGCAGGGGCCGCGGATCGTTGAGATCGAGCGTGAGCAACATGATGCTATTCACATTAGCACCATTTATCCGATATGTGGCTATGGTGCTAGCTTCATTGGCACCATCCGGACCGCCGATAGGTAGGATGACCCTCGTTTATGCGTAGCCGAGTAAGCCCAGCTAGCATCGGCTCACGTGACCACAGTGCGCATCAACGCATCTGACGCGGTCTCCGTCGAGACCGCAGCTCTCATAATCGGCGTCCACACGACCCCGGAAGGTCCCCGTCCCGCCCCCGGCGGCGAAGGCCTCGACCAGGCACTGGACGGACGACTCGCCGCGATCCTCACCACGATGGGGTTCGCCGGCAAGCCCGAAGAAGTCGCCAAGATCCCGACCTTCGGTGCGCTGCCCGCGCCCGTCGCCGTCGTGGTGGGGCTCGGTGACGCGCCCGAAGGCGACTACGATCCCGAGACCCTGCGCCGCGCGGCCGGAGCCGCCGTCCGCTCCCTCGCGGGCACCGCGTCCGCCGCGCTCGCCCTGCCCGCGCGTACCGCCGCCGAGGCGGAGGCCGTCGCGCTGGGCGGCCTGCTCGGCGCCTACGGCTTCACGCGGTACCGCACCACCGGCGACCGCAAGGAACCGGTCGGCGAGCTGGCCGTCCTGTCCGGCGCGGCCGGGGCCGAGGAGGCCGTCGCCCGCGCGGCGACGCTCGCCGACGCCGTCACCCTCGTGCGCGACCTGGTGAACACGCCTCCGTCCGACCTGTGGCCGGCGCGCTTCGCCGAGATCGTCCAGGAGACCGGCGGCGGGACGGGCCTTTCCGTGGAGGTGCTGGACGAGGTCGCGCTCAAGGAGGACGGCTACGGCGGCATCGTCGGCGTCGGCCAGGGCTCCGTGAATCCGCCGCGCCTGGTGCGCGTCGCCTACAGCCATCCCGAGGCCACCAAGAAGGTCGCCTTCGTCGGCAAGGGCATCACGTTCGACTCCGGCGGCCTGTCGCTCAAGCCTGCCGCCTCCATGGACTGGATGAAGTCCGACATGGGCGGCGCGGGAGCCGTGTTCGGCGCGCTCGTCGCGATCGCCCGGCTGGGCCTGCCCGTGAACGCGGTCGGCTATCTCTGCCTGGCGGAGAACATGCCCTCGGGAAGCGCCCAGCGCCCCTCCGACGTCCTGCGCACCTACAGCGGCAAGACGGTCGAGGTGCTCGACACCGACGCCGAGGGCCGCCTGGTGCTGGTCGACGGCATCGCCCGCGCCATACAGGACGAGCCCGACGTGATCATCGACGTGGCCACCCTGACAGGGGCCCAGATCGTCGCGCTCGGCTGGCGTACGGCCGGTGTGATGTCCAACGACGACGCCCTGCGCGAGGAGGTCGTCCGCATCGCCGGCGAGCAGGGCGAGGGCGCCTGGGGCATGCCACTGCCCGCCGAACTGCGCAAGGGGCTCGACTCCGCGGTCGCCGACATCGCCAACCTCCAGCCCGAGCGGTGGGGCAGCATGCTCGCCGCGGGCATCTTCCTGCGCGAGTTCGTGCCCGAGGGCGTCCGGTGGGCGCACATCGACATGGCGGGCCCGGCGTTCAACAAGGGCGAGCCGCACGGCTACACCCCCAAGGGCGGCACCGGCGCGATCACCCGCACGCTCGTGGCGGTCGCGGAGCACTACGCGGGGAACGGCGCGTCCACGCGGACTGTTTAACGGAGGACGGCCCCGTGTCGCCGCGCCCACCGGGCCCGGGCCCGGGGCCACGATCTTCCGGGACAAGTGAAAGGATGCTGCCGGATCCTTCCGGCGGTGCGAAAACGACCAAGGAGCATTCCAGTGGCTGATGGCAGCGGCCCCTATGACATCGTCGTCCTAGGTGGCGGTAGCGGTGGGTACGCCTGTGCCCTGCGGGCGGCCGAACTCGGCATGAACGTCGTCCTCATCGAGAAGGACAAGGTCGGGGGCACCTGTCTGCACCGCGGCTGCATTCCCACCAAGGCGCTGCTGCACGCGGCCGAACTGGCGGACCAGGCCCGTGAGAGCGAGTCGTTCGGCGTCCGGACCCGTCTGGAGGGCATCGACGTCCCCGCCGTCCACTCGTACAAGGACAAGGTGATCGGCGGCCTCTACAAGGGCCTGGCAGGGCTGATCAAGAGCAAGAAGATCACTGTGGTCGAGGGTGAGGGCCGCCTGGCCGGCCCCAACCGCGTCGTGGTCGGCGACCAGGTGTACGAGGGCCGCAACGTCGTGCTGGCGACCGGCTCGGTGCCGAAGTCGCTGCCCGGCCTGGACATCGACGGCGAGAAGGTGATCAGCAGCGACCACGCGCTGGTCCTCGACCGGATCCCGTCCTCTGTCGTCATCCTGGGCGGCGGCGTCATCGGCGTCGAGTTCGCCAGCGTGTGGCGCTCGTTCGGCGCCGAGGTGACGATCGTCGAGGCGCTGCCGCACCTGCTGCCGCTTGAGGACGAGTCCAGCTCCAAGCTGCTGGAGCGCGCCTTCCGCCGCCGCGGGATCAAGTACGAGCTGGGCACCCGGTTCGAGAGCGTCAAGACCACCGACACCGGGGTCGTCGTCTCGCTGGAGAACGGCAAGACCCTCGACGCCGAGATCATGCTCGTCGCCGTCGGACGCGGGCCGGTCTCGGCCGGCCTCGGCTTCGAGGAGAACGGCGTCTCCATGGAGCGCGGCTACGTCCTCGTCAACGAGTTCTGCCAGACGAGCGTCCCCGGCGTCTACGCCGTGGGCGACCTCATCCCCACGCTGCAGCTCGCCCACGTCGGCTTCGCCGAGGGCATCCTGGTCGCCGAGCACATCGCGGGGCTCAACCCGGTGCCGATCGACTACGACGGGGTGCCGCGCATCACCTACTCGGAGCCCGAGGTCGCTTCGGTGGGCGTCGCCACGTCGGTCGCCCGCGAGCGCGGTCACGACGTCGTCGAGCTGAGCTACAACCTCGCGGGCAACGGCAGGAGCAAGATCCTGCAGACCCAGGGCGAGGTCAAGGTCGTCGCCGAGCGCGACGGCCGGGTGCTCGGCGTCCACATGGTGGGCAGCCGGGTGGGCGAACTGATCGCCGAGGCCCAGCTGATCTTCAACTGGGAGGCCACGGCCACCGACGTCGCCCAGCTGATCCACCCGCACCCGACCCAGTCCGAGGCCCTCGGCGAGGCGATGCTGGCCCTGGCCGGCAAGCCGCTGCACGTCCACAACTGAAGCCCTCCTAGCGAACGCGAGAGAAGACAACACCATGCCGGTCTCCGTAACCATGCCCCAGCTCGGCGAGAGCGTTACCGAGGGCACCGTCACCCGCTGGCTGAAGAACGAAGGCGACCGCGTCGAGGCCGACGAGCCGCTCCTCGAGGTGTCGACCGACAAGGTCGACACCGAGATCCCTTCGCCGTCCGCGGGCTACCTGACCAAGATCATTGTGGCCGAGGACGAGACGGTCGAGGTCGGCGCGGAGCTCGCCCTGATCGACTCCGAGGCCGGCGCCGCTCCGGCCGCCCCGGAGCCCGCCGCTCCGGCTCCCGCCCCGCAGCCCGAGCCCGAGCCCGCCCCGGCCCCCGCGCAGGCGGCGGCGCCCGAGCCCGCGCCCGCCCAGCCCGCGGCGCCGATCTCGTCGATCCCGCAGCCCGCGCCCGCCGTGGTGACGCCGCCGCCGGCGCCCGCCCCGGCCCAGCAGGCCCCCGCTCCGCAGCCGCAGGCGCCCGCCCCGGCCGCGCAGCCGAGCGAGCCGACCCCGCTGCCGTCGTCCGGTGAGAGCCCGTACGTCACGCCGCTGGTCCGCAAGCTCGCGGCGGAGCACGGCGTCGACCTCGACGCGCTGACCGGCACCGGCGTCGGCGGCCGGATCCGCAAGCAGGACGTGATCGAGGCCGCCCGCGTCCAGCGCGAGCAGGCCGCCGCTGCCGCCGCTCCGGCGGCCGCTCCCCAGGCCGCGCCCGCTCCCGCCCAGGCGCCCGCCGCCCCCGCCGCCGCGGCGCCCGCCGCGTCGGAGGTGCGGGTGGACACCACGCTGCGCGGCCGTACGGAGAAGATGTCGCGCCTGCGGCAGACCATCGCCAAGCGCATGGTGGAGTCGCTGCAGGTCTCGGCCCAGCTCACCACGGTCGTCGAGGTCGACGTCACCCGCATCGCGCGCCTGCGCGACCGGGCCAAGGGCGAGTTCCTGCGGCGCGAGGGCGTCAAGCTGTCGTTCATGCCGTTCTTCGCGATCGCCGCGGTGGAGGCGCTCAAGCAGCACCCGAAGCTGAACGCGACGATCAACAGCGAGACCAACGAGGTCACCTACTTCGACGTCGAGCACCTCGGCTTCGCGACCGACACCGAGCGCGGCCTGCTCGTCCCGGTGATCAAGAACGCGGGCGACCTCAACATCGCCGGGCTCGCCCGCAAGATCGCCGACCTGGCCGAGCGCACCCGCACCAACAAGGTGAGCCCGGACGAGATCACCGGCGGCACGTTCACGCTGACCAACACCGGCAGCCGGGGCGCGCTGTTCGACACGCCGATCCTCAACCAGCCGCAGGTCGGCATGCTGGGCACCGGCGCGGTCGTCAAGCGCCCGGTCGTCGTGGACACCCCGGAGGGCGAGGTCATCGCGGTCCGCTCGATGGTGTACCTCGCGCTCAGCTACGACCACCGCCTGGTCGACGGGGCCGACGCCGCCCGCTTCCTCACGACGATCAAGCACCGTCTGGAGGAGGGCCGCTTCGAGGCCCAGCTCGGCCTGGCGTAGCCGCACCAGGGCCGCGGCGCGAGCCGTACGCCCGGACGCCACGGGGCCGTCCCGCGCTTTCGCGGGGCGGCCCTCGCCGTCTCCGGCCCGGGCCGGGGTGCGGGTGCGGCGGCCCCCGAAGGGCCCGCGCGCCGCGCGACCGCTCCTTCCGCGGGTAATGATCCATACGTGAACACGATGACGACAGTGGTGACGGGCTCCTCGGGACTGCTCGGAACGGCCCTGGCCGACGCGCTGCGGGCCGACGGGCACGAGGTGCGCCGGCTGGTGCGACGCCCTCCCTCCGGGCCTGACGAGCGCTTCTGGGACCCGGCGAACGGGGTGCTCGACCCCGGGGCCCTGGAGGGCGCGGACGCCGTCGTCCACCTGGCCGGCGCCGGGATCGGCGACCGCCGGTGGTCGGAGGCGTACAAGCGGGAGCTGGTGGACAGCCGCGTCAGCGGCACCCGCACCCTCGCGGAGGCGCTGGCCCGCGCCGAGCGGGGACCGCGGGTGCTGCTGTCCTCCTCCGCGATCGGCTTCTACGGCGACACCGGCGACCGGGCCGTGGACGAGTCCGCGCCGTCGGGCACGGGCTTCCTGGCCGGTCTCGTGCGCGAATGGGAGGCCGCGACGGCGCCCGCCGCGGAGGCGGGCCTGCGGGTGTCGCTGATGCGGTCAGGCGTCGTGCTCAGCGGCCGGGGCGGCGCGCTCGCCCGGATGCTGCCGCTCTTCAAGATGGGCGCGGGCGCGGTGCTCGGCGACGGCAGGCAGTACGTCTCGTGGATCTCGCTGCCCGACTGGGTGGACGCGGCCCGCTTCCTGCTGGCGCACGACCTCGACGGGCCGGTGAACCTGACGGCTCCCGAGCCGGTGACCAACGCCGAATACACGGCCGCGCTGGCGAAGGCGCTGCGGCGCCCGACGATGCCGGTCCCCGCCCCGCGCTTCGCGCTGCGCCTGGCGCTCGGGGAGTTCGCGGAGGAGGCCCTGCTCGCCGGGCAGCGGGTGCTCCCCCGCCGGCTGCTCGACGCGGGCCACAGGTTCGCCCATCCCACCATCGGCGAGGCGCTGTCCGCCGTACTCTAAGGAGTCATTCGATCCGGGAACGGGAGTGGTGGGCATGAGCCGCATCGGGCAGTCGCACATCGTCGCCATCGGGGGCGGGTCGTTCCGGCAGACCGAGCGGTACGGCTTCATCGAGCCGACCGCGCTGCTGCGTTACGTCCTCGACCTGACCGGGCAGGACCGGCCCAAGCTCGGCCTGCTCGCCACCGCCACGGGCGACGACGCCGAGTGGCTGCTCAAGATGTACGGCGCGTTCGCCCGCTGGGACGTGGAGGTGAGCCACCTCACGGTCTTCCCGATGCCGAACGTCGAGGACCCCCGCGAGTGGATCCTGGAGCAGGACGCGATCTACGTGAGCGGCGGCAGCGTCGCCAACCTCGCCGCGCTGTGGCGGCTGCACGGCCTGGACGAGGCGTTCTCCGAGGCGTGGCGGTCGGGGATCGTGCTTTCCGGGCAGAGCGCGGGCGCGCTGTGCTGGCACGTGGGCGGCAACACCGACTCGTTCGGGCCGCGGCTGCGGCCCTGGGCAGAGGGCCTCGGTCTGCTTCCTTACTCCTGCGGCGTCCACTACAACTCCGACCCCCAGCGGCGGGCGCTGCTGCACGAGTCGGTCGCCTCGGGCGAGCTGCCCGAGGGGTACGCCGCCGACGAGGGCGTGGCGCTGCACTACGTGGGCACCGAGTTCATCCAGGCCGTGACCATCGACCCGGCGGGCTACGCCTACCGCATCGAGCGGGACGGCGCCGCGGTCAAGGAGCTGCGTATCGAGCCCCGGCTGCTCACCTCTACGCTGTGAACGTGAAGGACGATGGGAACGGGAAGGGCGTGGCCATCGTCCGCCTGGGTGTCGACGTGCCGTACGAGCAGGCCTGGACCCTGCAGCGGCGGCTGCACGCCCGGCGGGTGGCCGGCGAGATCTCCGACCTGTGTCTCGTGCTGGAGCACGCCCCCGTCTACACCGCGGGCAAGCGGACGCTGCCGCACGAGCGGCCGGCCGACGGCACGCCCGTCATCGACGTGGACCGGGGCGGGAAGATCACCTGGCATGGTCCCGGGCAGCTCGTCTGCTATCCGATCATCCGCATCGACGACGTGGTCTCCTACGTCCGGGTGCTGGAGGAGGTCCTCATCCAGGTCTGCGCCGACTTCGGGCTGACCGCGCGCAGGGTGGAGGGCCGCGGCGGGGTGTGGGTGCCCGGCGATCCCGCGCTTGGGCTGCCTGACCGCATGCTCGGCATGATCGGCATCCGGGTCTCCGGCGGGGTCACCATGCACGGGTTCGCGCTCAACTGCGTCAACGACCTGAGCTGGTACACCCGCATCACCGGGGACGACGACGCGGGCGTCACATCGCTGTCGGCCGAGACCGGCCGGCGGATCACGGTCGACGAGGTCATCCCGTTCGCCGGCAAGCTCCTGGCCGAGGCTCTCGGCCAGGAGCCGTACGACCTGTACGAGGAAGACATCACCTGACGGCTACGCGCCGCGGCCCTTCCGGCGGATCTTGATCTGGCGCATGTCGGTCACCGCCACGTGCAGAATCTCGTACGGGTGCCCGTGCGCGTCCAGCGCGGCCATCGCTCCCAGCGCGGCCTCGTCCTCGCCGTCGTCCGGCCCCGCGGGCACCTGGCAGCGGAAGGTGAAGGCGGACACGCTCGCGTCGTGGGTGAACGAGCCGCCTTCGGTGTAGGCCGCGCCGCCCACCGCCGTCACGGCGGCCCGGCCGACGTCGTCGAGGCCCTTGAACTTCCCTCTGATCGTCACTCTGAACACGGTCGTCCCTCTCGTACGGCATAGGCGCGGACCTGCTCGCCCAGGAGGCTCTCGGCGACGTCGAGCAACTCCAGCACGGCGGCCGCGATGGTGTCCGGGCTCTCCCCCGCCGTCGTACGCCGCCCGATCTCGGCGTACACCAGCGAGTGGAGGCAGCCGATGTGCCAGGCGACCACGCGCGGCAGCGGATCGCCGGCGTCCGCGCCGGTCTCCTCGGCCAGCGTGACCGCCAGGGCGTCGGTCATCCGGCGGCCGAGGTCCTCCAGCCGGGCGGTCAGCGTGGGGGCGGCGCGCATCATCTCCAGCACACGTCCGAATCCCGCGCTCAGCCCGACCGCGCGTTCGCGACCGTGTATCTCCCCGCGCAGGCGCTCCAGCACCGCGACGGCCGCCGACTGGCCCGGCGGACGCTCCCGCACGATGTCGGCCAGCCTCCGGGGTGAGGCCTCCTCGGGCGGGAGCACGAGGTCCTCTTTGGCCTGGAAGTAGTTGTAGACGGTGTTCACCGACACCTCGGCGGCCTGCGCGACCTCGGCCATCGTGACGTTGTCGAATCCGCGCTCCACGAACAGCCCGAGCGCCACCTCGGTGATGCGCTGCCGGGTCTGCCGCTTCTTGCGCTCCCGCAGTCCTTCGGCCATTTCTGTACCCTACTGCAAACTTGCAATCAATTTCATTTTGGGACGGCCGGCTGCCGGACGGCGCGGAGGAGGCCACCGCCGGACAGACCGCCTGGCAGGCGGAGCCACCGACGGCGCTGCGGGCCGTGCTCCTCGAATCGGCCGGCGTCGGCGAGGGCTCGGTGGGCCTCGGCTCCGGCGAGTCCGGCCGGATCGACGCCGAGCTGTCCCGTCACCTCGCCCGCACGGTCCGGGAGCTGTCCCGGATCACCTGAAGGCAGGTAATAAGCTGGGTTCGTGAACGAGCGTTCCGACAGGCACGCAGGCCCGCGTACGACGCCGGGCCCCGTGCCCCCGCTCGGACCCCGGGCCCGCGGACCGCTGCCGCGGAGTGCTGCGAAGGATGTCGCATGACCGTCGCTCCTGAAGGCCGAAAGCTCCTCCGCCTGGAGGTGCGCAACAGCCAGACCCCCATCGAGAAGAAGCCGCCGTGGATCAAGACGCGGCTGCGCAACGGCCCCAACTTCAACGAGATCAAGTCGTTGGTGAAGGGCGCGGGGCTGCACACGGTGTGCCAGGAGGCGGGCTGTCCCAACATCTCCGAATGCTGGGAGGACCGCGAGGCGACCTTCCTCATCGGCGGCGACCAGTGCACGCGGCGCTGCGACTTCTGCCAGATCGACACGGGCAAGCCCGCCGAGTACGACAGGGACGAGCCGCGCCGCGTCGCCGAGTCCGTCCGCCAGATGGGCCTGCGCTACGCCACGGTGACCGGCGTCGCCCGTGACGACCTGCCCGACGGCGGCTCCTGGCTGTACGCGGAGACCGCCCGGCAGATCCACGAGATGGTGCCCGGCTGCGGCGTCGAACTGCTGGTGCCGGACTTCAACGGCGACCGCGGCCAGCTCGAGGATGTCTTCTCCAGCAGGCCCGAGGTCTTCGCGCACAACATCGAGACCGTGCCCCGGATCTTCAAGCGGATCCGCCCAGCGTTCCGCTACGAGCGCTCGCTCGCGGTCATCTCCATGGCCCGCGCGGCGGGGCTCGTCACCAAGTCGAACCTCATCCTCGGCATGGGCGAGGAGCGCGAGGAGATCACCCAGGCGCTGCGCGACCTCCACGAGGCCGGCTGCGACCTGGTGACGATCACCCAGTATCTGCGTCCCAGCCAGCGTCACCACCCCGTGGACCGCTGGGTGAAGCCCGAGGAGTTCGTGGAGCTCCAGCGGGAGGCCGAGGAGATCGGCTTCTCCGGTGTCATGTCCGGCCCGCTGGTGCGCTCGTCCTACCGGGCCGGCCGCCTGTACCAGCAGGCCGTCGCCGCCCGCGTTGGCGAGTCTCGTTTTCATTAAGTCAGCTCGGCGTTTGTATCCTTCACACCATGGCGAAAGACGCAGCGTCTCCGGGACGCCTCAAGCAGCTCCGGATGGTCGCGAAGATCATTCAGCAGGCGAACCCCAAGGGCATGCCGATCGTCTACGCGTCGGCTCTGGGCACGCTCGTCCTGTTCGTCGTGCTGGGTGTGATCTTCAGCTGGACATGGATCGTGTTCGGCCTCTTCGCGGCCGTACTGGTCGGGATGATCATCTTCAGCCGCATGGCGCAGAAGTCGCAGTACACGCTGCTGCACGGACAGCCGGGGGCGACGTACGCGATCCTGCAGAGCATGCGCGGCAACTGGTACGTCGAGGAGAAGCCGGTCGCGGTCAACCGCGACCAGGACCTCGTCTTCCGGATCGTCGGATACCCGGGGGTCATCCTGGTCTCCGAGGGCCCGCCCAACCGGGTGCAGCGCATGCTCATCGCGGAGAAGAAGCGCGTGCAGAGGGTCGCGGTCGACGTGCCCGTGTACGACGTGCAGTGCGGTGACGCGGAGGGCCAGGTGCCCCTGGCCAAGCTGCAGCGGCACATGATGAAGCTGCCGCGCAACCTGAAGAAGGGCGCGGTGTCCGAGGTCAACAACCGGATGCGCGCCCTCACCCCCGCCGTCCCGATGCCGAAGGGCCCCATCCCCAAGGGCGCCCGGATGCCGCGCGGCCCCAAGATGCGCTGACGACGTGGACCGCGTGGGCAGGCGGCCGATCTCCCGGTCGCAGACCTCCCGGGCCAACCGGGCCTGGTGGGACGGCGCGGCCGACGAGTACCAGGCGGAGCACGGCGGCTTCCTGCGCGACGACGGCTTCGTGTGGTGTCCAGAAGGGCTCGACGAGGCCGACGCGGGCCTGCTGGGCGACGTGGCGGGCCGCCGGGTCCTGGAGATCGGCTGCGGCGCCGGGCAGTGCGGCAGGTGGCTGCTGACGCGGGGCGCCACGGTCGCCGGGGTCGACCTCTCCCACCGGCAGTTGCGCCACTCCCAGCGGATCGACACGCACGCGGGGGTGTCGCTGCCCGTCGTCCAGGCCGACGCCGAGACGCTGCCGTTCGCGGACCGGTCGTTCGACCTCGTGTGCTCGGCCTACGGCGCGCTGCCGTTCGTCGCGGACGCCGGGGCGGTGCTGTCCGAGGTGCGCCGCGTGCTGCGGCCGGGCGGCCGGTTCGTCTTCTCCGTCAGCCACCCCGTCCGGTGGGCCTTTCCCGACGATCCCGGCCCGCGCGGCCTGACCGCCGACCGCCCCTACTTCGACCGGTCGCCGTACGTGGAGTTCGACGAGGACGGCGAGCCGTCGTACGTGGAGCACCACAGGACGATGGGCGACTGGGTCGGCCTGATCTCCTCTTCCGGGCTCGTCCTGACCGGGCTGACCGAGCCGGAATGGCCGCTGGACCACGACCGGGCCTGGGGCGGCTGGAGCCCGCTGCGCGGCCGGCTGCTGCCGGGCACGGCGATCTTCCAGTGCGCCAGGCCCGCGTCGTAGGTCCCGGCATTCTGCGTCAGAGGAAGTAACGCAGCCAGACGTACACCCAGGCCATCGCGATGCTCAGCGCGGTGACGAGGGCGCCGTACTTGGTGAACTGCCAGAAGCCGATGCGGTGGCCGGTGCGCGCGGCGATGCCGATGGCGACGACGTTGGCGCTCGCCGCCACCGCGGTGCCGTTGCCGCTGAAGTCGGCCCCCAGGGCGAAGGACCACCACAGCGCCTGCCCCGTCTGCGGGTTCGGGGCCTGGGCGACCATCTCCTCGACGACCGGCACCATCGTGGCGACGTAGGGGATGTTGTCGAAGAACGCGCCGAGCACGCCGGAGCCGAACAGCAGCGCCGTGGCCGCGAGGAAGTAGTTCTCGCCGACGGCGCCGACGGCCCAGCCGCCGATCGTCGAGATGACACCGGTGTTCACCAGGCCGGCGACCATCACGAACAGGCCCATGAAGAAGACCAGGGTGCCCCACTCGACCTCACGCAGGACGTCGGACACGTCGGTGCGGGACACCAGCAGCATCACCCCGGCGCCCACCAGGGCGACGATGGACGGCTCCACGTGCACCACGGCGTGCAGGCAGAACCCCGCGACGACCCCGGCGAGCACGATCATGCACCGCACGAGCAGGCGCGGGTCGGTGATCGCCCGCCGCTCCTGCAGCGCCATCACCGCCGCGACCCTTTCGGGTTCGTAGCGGAAGGACTTGCGGAAGAGCACCCGGGTGAGCAGCACGAACACCACGAAGATGACGACCACGATCGGCGCCATGTGGACCAGGAAGTCGACGAACGTCAACCCGGCGCGGCTGCCGATGATGATGTTGGGCGGGTCGCCGATGAGGGTCGCCGCCCCGCCGATGTTGGACGCGAGGACCTCGGCGATCAGGTACGGCTGGGCGGGGACGCGGAGCCGGTCGCAGACCACCACGGTGACCGGCGCGACGAGCATGATCGTCGTGACGTTGTCGAGGAACGGCGAGGCGACCGCGGTGATCACCATCAGCATGACCATCAGCCGGTACGGCCGGCCCTGCGATTTCTTCGCCGCCCAGATGGCGAGATAGTCGAAGACTCCTGTCTGTTTGACGATGCCGACGATGATCATCATGCCGAACAGCAGAAAGATGACGTTCCAGTCGATCCCGGCGGTCTCCGAGAAGAACACCTCGTCGCCGGGGATCAGCCCAAGGACGGCCATCGCCCCCGCGGCGATGAGGACCACCTTGACCTTGTGGACCTTCTCCGAGGCGATGAAGATGAAGGCCACCAGGAAGATCGTGAATGAGACGACCGCGCTCACGTCCGGCGCCCCGGGGGTCCGGCGATGAGCCTACGGCGGGCGGAGTTCAGCCACGGCGCCCCTGTGGGACGGCGCCGTGGCGACGGCATGGTGAAGCGGTGAATGGTGGAACCTCCGGATCATGAAAATGCCGCAGGACGCGGCGCGAAAGGACGCGACGCCTCCGCGGCCGGCAAGGGTGCGGGGTGACCCGCGGCGCACGCGGGGTGGTCACTCCCCCGGCGGGACGAGCACCAGGCTGGTGAGAAGCCGTTCCAGGGTGATCGCCCCGGCCAGGGTGCCGTCGCTCTCGACGACCGCGGCGATGGGGCTGCGGACCCGCGACATGAGGGCGGCCACCTCGAGCAGGGTCGCGTCGAGGCGCACCGTCACCGGCTTGGGCGGCTGGGGCGGCAGACAGTCGCCCACCGTTATGCCGGCCAGTTCCTGCCAGAAGCGGTCGGCGTGGGCCTCGTCGATCGCCCGGGCGAGCGCCGGGTCCTCCTGGAAGGCCCCGGGCACCATGAGACGCAGAACCTGCGTGCCGGGAAGCACCCATCCCGGCCGTCTTCTGTCGTCGACCACGATCAGTCCGGGCATCCGGTTCAACGCCATGATCCGTACGGCCCGGGCGACGGAATCGTGGAGGGTCACTGTCGGCAGGTTCACAACGACATCGCGTGCTTGCATCAGGTCATCACATCGATCGGGGAGGCAGTCGATTCCGGTTCTGGTCACCGAGCCGCCTCCACGAACTCGGCGAAGCGGCGTTCCAGGTAGGCGATCCGGTCGAGGACGGGCCTGCTGTGCAGGATGTCCGCGAGCTCGTCGGCCTCGCCCTGGTCCAGGGTGATCGTCTGGAGCGGCGTGTCGGGGTCGGCGGAGTCGTAGACGAGAATCCGACGGCCGCCGGCCTTCTCCACGAGCACGCCGAAGCGCTGTCCGTCGCGCGTGACGAACTGGTGCACCACGGTCGAGACGCCGGGCAGAGTGGCTCGAGTCACGTCCATCTCAAGTACCTCCGATCGGTGGCAGGGCCTGGGTCAGCACCTCGTACACGCCTCCTCCGCGCGGGCCGAGTGGCCCTTGGCCCAGCGGGCGAGGTCGGCCTTGCGCCGCCTCTCGACGCGGTGCAGGTCGACGACGGTCACCTCGACACCCCACTCGCGGGTGCGGCGGCTGACCCGCTCCGACAGGTCGCGCAGGCTCTCCCCGGTCGGCTGGGCCACCTCCACCAGGTCGCGTTCCGCGACGTGGGCGCGGATCTCCGCCTCGGTGGCCCTCAGGGTGGCCGACTCCGAGACGCCGGGATCCGACGCGTACGCGGCCGGATCCGGCACGGACGCCAGCGCGGTGCCGTTCAGGGTCACCGCGACGCCGTCCGCGGTCACGGCGTCGAGCCACAGCAGGTCGAGGAAGGCCGGGCCCGGCGGAACGCGTACGACGCGGCCGGCGCCCGGCAGCGCGGCGGCGACACCGGGCTCCTTCACCTTGGTGCGGCGGCCTGATGGGAACACCACCAGTCGATCTCCCTCCTTGACGACGCGGAGCACGGCGACGGCCGGCACGACCGGCGGCGCTCCGGCCGTCGCCGCCCACGCGCCGAGCGGCGGCGGCTGGGAACCGTGGTCTGCCGGCGTCATCGCGTCCCCCTTCCGTGCTTCGTCTCGCATGGTCCAGTCTTCGGAATCGGGCCCGCCGCCACCATTGGGTGCGGCACCCATATCCGGAGAGGTATGACATGTAGTGAGACCCAGACGATGGGAGACAGCCCGCATGGACACCCGGGCACGAGAACGAGCAGGCTGGGGGCCGTGAACGAGCGCACCGACCCGCGAACCGGCCGAGGAGCGGCGGTCCGGTTCCGGCGACCGGCCCGCGCCCTGTTCTGGCGGCTGTTCGTGATCAACGGACTGGTCTTCACCGTCGGGACGCTGGTGCTCGCGCTCTCCCCCGCCACCGTGTCCTCGCCGGTCCTGCTCACCGAGATACCGGTCCTGATCGTGGGACTCGCCCTGATCATCGCGGCCAACGCGCTGCTGATCCGCAAGAGCCTGGCCCCGCTGGACACGCTCACCACTCTCATGCGGCGGGTCGACCTGCTCAGGACGGGCGACCGGGTCACGGAGAGCGGCAACGGCGACCTCGACCAGGTGATCGGCACGTTCAACGAGATGCTCGAACGTCTCGAAGCCGAGCGCAGCGCCAGCAGCGCGTACGCGCTGGCCGCGCAGGAGGGGGAGAGACGGCGGATCGCGCGCGAACTGCACGACGAGATCGGCCAGAGCCTCACCGTCGCCCTGCTGTCGCTCAAACGCGTCGTCGACCGGGCCCCCGAGGATCTCAAGGAGGAGCTGTGCTCCGCCCAGGAGACGGTCCGCGCCAGCCTGGACGAGGTGCGGCAGGTCGCCAGACGGCTGCGGCCCGGGGTCCTGGAGGACCTCGGTCTGCACAGTGCGCTGAGCGCGCTGAGCAGCGACTTCTCGCAGGCGAGCGAGATCGCCATCACTCGTGAGGTCGATCCAGCCCTGCCCGCTCTCAGCGACGAGGTCGAGCTCGTCCTCTACCGGATCGCGCAGGAGGGACTGACGAACGTGGCCAGGCACTCGCAAGCCCGACGTGTGCAACTGTCGCTCACCCACAAGAGGGGACAGCTCACGCTCCGCATCGCCGACGACGGGTGCGGGGGCGTGCAGAAGGAGGGCGCGGGGATCCGCGGCATGCGCGAGCGAGCCCTGCTCATCGGCGCCCGGCTGACGATCGAGTCCCCACCAGGCGGCGGCACGGACGTGCGTCTGGTCGTACCCCCACACGCGGTGAAGGAGAACTGATCCGTGGAGAGCCGAAGAACCCGCATCCTGCTCGCGGACGACCACGCCCTGGTCCGGCGCGGGCTGCGGCTGATCCTCGACGCGGAGCCCGATCTCATGGTGGTCGCCGAGGCCGCCGACGGCGCCGAGGCGGTCGAGGCCGCCCGGTCCGAAGAGGTCGACCTCGCCATCCTCGACATCGCCATGCCCCGCATGACCGGGATCCAGGCGGCCCGCGAGATCTCACGGAGCGCGCCCCACGTCCGGATCCTGATCCTGTCGATGTACGACAACGAGCAGTACTTCTTCGAGGCGCTGAAGGCCGGCGCATCCGGCTACGTGCTCAAGTCGGTCGCCGACCAGGACCTCCTCGAGGCCTGCCGCGCGGCGATGCGCGGGGAGCCCTTCCTCTACCCGGGCGCGGTGACCGCCCTCATCCGCGACTACCTCCAGCGCGCCCGGCAGGGCGAGCGCATGCCGGAAAGCATCCTCACGCCCCGGGAGGAGGAGATCGTCAAGCTCATCGCCGAGGGGAACTCGGCCAAAGAGATCGCGGAGACGCTCTTCATCAGCGTGAAGACCGTGGACAGGCACCGCGCGAACATCCTGCAGAAGCTGGGGATGCGCGACCGGCTGGAGCTGACCCGTTACGCCATCCGCGCCGGCCTCGTCGAACCCTGACCGCGGCCTCCCGCCGTGTCAGAGGCCGGCCAGAGGTGTCGTCAGAGGTTGACCACGACCGTGCCGGCCGCGCGGTCGTGCAGGCCGCGCCGGTCGCGGTCCCAGATGAGCGCGGGCACGGCGAGGCAGAGCAGCAGCGTGCGGACCAGCACGCCGAGGAAGCGTGGCCGCCCGCCGTCGAGCGCGGCCACGCGGATGCCGAACAGGCGCATGCCCAGCGTCATGCCGATCGTGCCGACGAGGAGGACGTACTCGGCGGCGAAGACCGCGAGGCCGACCGTGCCGAGATCGTTGCCCTGGACGCGCAGCAGGCCGCCCGCGACGGCCCAGGTGCACAGCAGCCAGTCGACGAGGACGGCGCCGATCCTGCGGCCCCACCCGGCGACGGCCCCTCGCCCCTGCTCCGGCAGGCCGAGGCGCTCCCCGGGGTAGCCCAGGTCCACCCCGGCGGCCCGCTGGCCCCCGATCCAGGTCTGCGTCCAACGCGGCTGCCGGTCACTCATGGTTTCCCAGCGTATCGGGGAGGGTCACCGGTCTGGCGCCCGGCCGCGAAGCCGGACATCATGAGCAGGCCCGTGGCAGAAATGCCCTGTATGGTAAATCGTTACCGACCTGAGCGCCTTGGAGGGAACCGTGCGGCCCGCGGACCCCGATGACATCGACGCGCGCTTCGAGGCGCTGGTCGCGCAGTTCGACGAGGACGAGATCCGGCGGATGACCGCCGCGGCCCGGACGTCCCCTCTCCCCCCGGCACGGCGGCGCCGCCCGGTCGTGGCGGCGGCGGTCGCGGGCCTGGTCGTGTTCCTGGGACTCGTCGTGGTCCTGCGGCCCGACGTCCTGGAGAGGCTCGGCGTCGTCCGTCCGTCCGCCTCGGGAGGCGAGGACGTGGTCGTCTCCGGCCCGGTGGTCGCCCGGCCCGGGCCAGTGCTCACCCCGATTCCGGACGGCGAGGAGGGCCTGTTCGACCACGCGCCCGTCCCCGCGCTGTCCCCCTTCGCCGGCACCCCCGCCGCCGCGTACGCGGACGGCGAGCAGGGACTGGTCATGCCCGCGGCGCGCACGCTGGGCGGGCTCACCGAGGACGAGGTCGGCCAGGCCCTGCGGCGCGTACGGCGCCTGCTGTCGGCCGCGCACCTCGACCCGGCCACAGTGCGGGGCGAGCGACCCGAGGCGTTCGCGCGTCTGCTGCACCCGCGGCAGCGCGAGGCGTTCCTGCGGCACCTGGACGACGGCGGTCCCGCCGGCACCAGGTCCTGGCTGTTCAGCCTCGCACCCGACGCGGCCGAGCCGGTCGGGGACGTCGTGAAGGTCTCCGGCGAGACGGCGCTCGCCAAGAGGACCGGCGGAGGCGTCACGATCACGACGGACTATCTGTTCGTCCACCCGGTGAGCCGCCCCGGCGCGCCCTCCGACATGACGAGGGTCGTCGAGCACGACAGGCGCGAATTCTCCGCCTACCGGGAGGACGGCGAGATCGTCGTCTGGCTGAGTGCGGTCGATTCGACCCTATTTGGTGCTAATTGTGAGATGGACGACGGTTTTGTTCATCCGCGATTTCCCGGCGATCCGCAGGGAGCGCGTCCGTCCGGCGAGCCCGTCGATCCGTACGACCGCGTCTCCGCCGCCTCACCGGTCTCGGCGTTCTCCAGAGTTTCCGGCAGGCTGCGCTGTCCGGCCGCGTTAGGCACCTGACCTGCGACAAAGCCGTACCATGGGGGTGGGGAACGGTCAACCGGGGTTGTCAGCGCGACCGCCTGGGCAGCGCTTTCCCTTAACACGCGCGAAACAATCGAGACATGGGGCGGAAACGGCATCGGCCTATTTTCGGGTTGCGCTAGCCCATGCCCCTGGGAGGTTCGAGAGTGTTCAACTCCGCCGATGACGTCCTTAATTTCATCCGGGACGAGGGTGTGCAGTTCGTTGACGTCAGGTTCACGGACCTGCCTGGGACGACGCACCACTTCACCTTCCCGTCTGAGAACTTCGGTTCGAATGTCTTCACCGACGGCCTGATGTTCGACGGATCGTCGATCCGTGGTTTCCAGGCCATCCACGAGTCGGACATGCTGCTGCTGCCCGACCCCACGACGGCCGTGCTCGACCCGTTCCGTCAGCACAAGACGCTGAACATCAACTTCTTCGTGCACGACCCGCTGACCGGCGAGGCCTACAGCCGTGACCCGCGCAACGTCGCCCGCAAGGCCGAGGAGTACCTGAAGGGCACCGGCATCGCGGACACCGTCTACTTCGGTCCCGAGGCCGAGTTCTACATCTTCGACGACGTCCGCTTCGAGACGCGGCAGAACGCCGGCTACTACTACATCGACTCCATCGAGGGCGCCTGGAACACCGGCAAGGCCTCCGAGGGCGGCAACCTGGGTTACAAGCCCCGCTACAAGGGCGGCTACTTCCCGGTCCCGCCGATGGACCACTTCACCGACCTGCGCTCCGAGATGGTCCGCAACCTCATCGAGGCCGGCATCGAGACCGAGATGCAGCACCACGAGGTGGGCACCGCCGGCCAGGCCGAGATCGACTTCCGGTTCGGCACGCTGCTCCAGACGGCCGACAAGCTGATGCTGTACAAGTACATCATCAAGAGCACGGCCATCCAGGCGGGCCGTACGGTCACGTTCATGCCCAAGCCGATCTTCGGTGACAACGGCTCCGGCATGCACTGCCACCAGTCCCTCTGGAAGGACGGCGAGCCGCTGTTCTACGACGAGGTCGGCTACGCCGGTCTGTCGGACACCGCGCGCTACTACATCGGCGGCCTGCTCAAGCACGCCCCGTCGCTGCTGGCCTTCACCAACCCGACGGTGAACTCCTACCACCGCCTGGTGCCCGGCTACGAGGCTCCGGTCAACCTGGTCTACTCCCAGCGCAACCGCTCGGCCTGCGTACGCATCCCGATCACGGGCTCGAACCCGAAGGCCAAGCGCATCGAGTTCCGCGTGCCGGACCCGTCCTGCAACCCGTACTTCGCCTTCGCCGCCATGCTCATGGCCGGCATCGACGGCATCCGCAACAAGATCGAGCCGCCGGAGCCGGTCGACAAGGACCTGTACGAGCTCCCGCCGGAGGAGGCCCGCAACATCCCGCAGGTGCCGGGCTCGCTGGAGAAGGTGCTCGACGCTCTCGAGGCCGACCACGACTACCTGCTTGAGGGCGGCGTCTTCACGCCGGACCTCATCGAGACGTGGATCTCCTACAAGCGCGAGAACGAGGTCGACCCGATCCGTCTCCGCCCGCACCCGCACGAGTTCGAGCTCTACTACGACGTGTGATCCGCTGAGCGGTCGCCCTGGACGGGAGCCTCCGTCCAGGGCACGTCCAGGGACGCGCGTCCACAGAAAGGCCATCGACCGGCACCACACCCAAGGCCGGTCGATGGCCTTTCGCATGCGCCCGCCGGTCGTCCGAACACGGGCTCACAGGCTGCTGGAGTGGGTGGACAGGGGCCGCGGTCCTCGACGATCATTCGGAGGGTTCGCGCCCGGACGGTGGTCCGTGCTCGTCGCCGGCGCTCCGGAAGACCATGAGGAGGATCATGGGCACCATCCACATCGACCTGTTCGCGACGCTCGACCTCGTCGGCCAGGCGCCGGGTGATCCCGAGGAGGACCCTGACGGCTTTCCGTTCGGGGGATGGCAGGCGCCCGTGTGGGACGAGACGGTCGACCGGCACGTCGGCGCCGGGATGCAGAACATGGACGCCCTCCTCCTGGGCCGCAAGACGTACGACATCTTCGCCGCGTTCTGGCCGGACCAGGCCGACGGCGCCGACGGCGAGATCGCCGCACTGCTCAACGGCGTCCCGAAGTACGTCGCCTCGCGAGGCACCCCGAACCTCACCTGGGCAGGCTCGACGCACCTGGGACCCGACCTGGTGAGCGCGGTGCGCGAACTGCGTGACAGGCACGAGCACATCCACGTGATCGGCAGCCTGAACCTGGTGCAGACCCTCCTGCGCGAGCGCCTCTTCGACCGGCTCGATCTGTGGATCTTCCCTCTCGTGCTCGGTGTCGGCAAGAAGGTGTTCGACGGCGGCACGGTGCCCGCCAACCTGGTGCTCCTCGAACCACCCGTCACCTCGCCCAAAGGCGCCGTGCTCCTTCGTTACGGCCTCGGCGCGGGTGTCCCCGGCGCCGGGGACATGCGGCGTGAGGACCGCGGCGTCGGTTCCGGCTGAGCATCGCGCCCCCGGCGGGTGTCGCTCCGCTAGGACTCCTCCGGGTCGAGAAAGCGCTCGGGTGGATCGGTCGTCGCCCCGGCCAGATCCGCAGGTAGGGGTCATACCTGGATGAGGCCGGCGGACTGGGCCGGAGTTTCGGCATATCCGCCGGGGCCCTTGTCCACGGACCCTGTGCGGGCTGGGGCCGCCGACTCCGGGAGACGTTCCACTTCCAAGGAAGTGGAACAGGCATCCTGGGAGTGCCGCGTTCTGCCCGGCCCGCTCGATAAGCTGAGATGGCACAAGGTGGCCGGGCAGGAGGTAAGGCGTCGTCATGACCGTCCAGCGGCACGACAGTCCCCATCCGCCGATCGAGCGAACCTTCACCGCCGTGCGCGCGGCCCTGCCCTCGGCCAACGTCGCCGCGTTCGACGCCGAGCTCGAAGAGATCACCCACGCGCCCGTCGTCAACCTGGCGGCGCTGGATGACTTCCTGTCCTCGTGGTGGCGCATCGCCACCCGTGCCACCGCTGATCCGTCCGACTGGCACCGGATGCACCGAGAGGCCGAGCAACTGCGGTCTGGTGCGCGTACGGCAGGCCCGACACTGGCCGAGGTACTCGCCCGCCGCGGAGTCCAGCGGTAGGTGTACACCATCCGGATGGGCAGCGACGTTGCCGAAGCCCAGATCGACGACCTGTCTGGCTCCGAGATCAATGTCCTACTGGAGATCTACGAAGTCCTCCAGCTGACTCCCTGTCATGGCCGCAAGCTCAGCCCGACCGGCAACATGTATGTCTGGGACTACAAAGACATCTCCGTGACCTATGTCCTGCTCGATCGGCAGGGTGAGGTCGCTGTGCTGCGCGTGGACCGTTTCCCTGTCTGAATCGCGCGTCACTGCCCGCTGGCCCCTGACCTGCGGTCTTGACCTGCGGAGACGCGCCTGCGCGAGGAGACCGGCTGATCGTCGAGCACGACGGCGACGTGCTGTTCCTGCTCGACACGCGCAGGATCCGGCAGATCGTCTTCGGCGGCAGGGTCGCGATGACAGCCGTTCCTGTTGAGCGGAGCGTAGCCAGCGCCACCGACAGACCCCGGACCTTGGCCTGGGTCACCGCTCCCCGCGACGTCGGGAGTGCCCCTCTCCCAGGGCGGGGGTCCTGCGCAGCAGGAGCGTGAGTGCGCCGGTCGCGGCGAGCAGGAGCACGGCGAGCGCGACCACGCCCGGCCACCCGGCGTCCGTCCAGGCGCGGCCCGCGAGGCTGCCGAAGACGGACGACCCGAGGTAGTAGGTGAACAGGTAGAGCGACGCGGCCTGACCCGTGGACACGCCGCCCGCGTACGCCCGGGCCGGGACCCATCCGCTCGCCACCCCGTGGACCGCGAAGAACCCGGCGGTGAACAGCGCGAGCCCGGCGACCACGACCGGCAGCGAGGACGACAGCGTGACCAGTGCGCCGGCCACGGCCAGCAGGCACGCCAGCGGCGTCACGGACCGGCGTCCGCGCGCGTCGGCCAGCCTGCCGAAGACCACGGAGCTGACGGAGCCGACGGGATAGACGAGGAACACCAGGCCCGCGGCGCCGACACCCAGGTCGAACGGCGCGCCCGCGAGCCGGAAGCCCAGGGCGTTGAAGACCGCGACCAGGGCGCCCATCGAGCACCCGCCGATGCCGTACAACGCCAGCAGCCCGCGGTCGGAAAGCGCCCGCAGGCTCCCCCGCAGGAGCGCTCGGACGCCCGGCGGGGCCGCGACGAAGCGCCGGGAGTCCGGAAGCAGCAGGCGTACGGTCAGGGCGCACAGGAGGCCGAGCACGGCGGCCGCGGCCAGGGCCCAGCGCCAGCCGGCGGCCTGGGCGACCCCGCCGGTCAGGAGGCGGCCCGCCATCCCGCCCAGCGCCGTGCCTCCGACGTACAGACCGGCGGCGCGGGCGTGCGTGGACGGATGCAGTTCCTCGCGCAGGTATGCGGTGGCGACGGCGGG
Source organism: Microbispora sp. H11081 (assembly GCF_012999535.1). GTDB lineage: Bacteria > Actinomycetota > Actinomycetes > Streptosporangiales > Streptosporangiaceae > Microbispora. Next base: position 552,978 of record NZ_JABBWV010000001.1, on the reverse strand, counting down.
GAGCCCGGCCAGCGTGACGCCCTGGAGCAGCCGCAGGACCATGAGCGCCGGCCAGCCGGGCGCCAGGGCGCACGCCACGGCGACGACGGCGGACGCCGTCAGGGACAGGTGGATCAGCCGGGTGCGTCCGGCGACGTCGGACAGCGGACCGGCCACCAGCAGCGCGACGCCGAGCCCGAGCGTGGTGAGCGACACGCTCAGCGTGCTCTCCGCGGTGGACACCCCGAACTGCGCGGCGAGTTCGGGCAGGATCGCCTGCGTGCTGTAGACCAGCGCGAAGGTCGCCACCCCGGCGGCGAACAGCGCCACGACGACGCGCCGGTATCCGGCGGTCCCCGGCAGGTGGCCTTCCACGGCATTGGCATCGAGAACAGCGGTCACTCCGACGACTGTGCACTTTCTGGCACTATGCGTCTAATGCGGAGAAAGGCCAGTTGTGATGCGTGATGCGTATGATGGCGGGCATGCTGCTCCGGGACCTGTCCTGGCTGGTCGCCCTCGCCGACCACCAGCATGTGACCGACACCGCCGCCGTTCTGCGCACCAGCCAACCCACGCTCTCGCGCGCCCTCGCCCGGGTCGAGGCCGAGCTCGGCGCCCGCCTGTTCGAACGCGCGCCGGACGGCGTGCACCTGACGCCCAACGGGGCGGTAGTGGTGGCGGCGGCGCGCGACCTCAGCGCACGCTACGAGCAGCTCCTCGCCGAGCTCCGCAGCCTGCTCGACCCGGACACCGGTGTGGTGCGCCTGGCCTTCCTCGACTCCATCGCCACCTCTCTGGTCCCCCGGCTGCTGCGCTCCTTCCACGAGCACGCGCCCCGGATGCGGATCCTGCTGCGTCAGGAGCCGGCGCACGAGATCGTGCGGGACCTGCGCACGGGCGCCGCCGATCTCGCGATCGTGTCCCCGCGCCCGCCCGGCGACTTCGGCTGGCACCCCCTGCAGGAGGAGCGGCTGGTGCTCGTCGTGCCGCCGAGCCACCGGCTCCGCGGCCGGAGGGAGGTGGAGTTGCGGGAGCTGGCGGACGAGGAGCTCGTCACCACGCCGGTCGGCTTCGGCTACCGGGCCCTGGTGGACGCGCTGCTGCGCGACGCCGGGGTGTCCCCCGCGGTCTCCTTCGAGAGCCAGGACCTCGCGACCATCGAGGGCCTGGTCGCGGCCGGGCTCGGCGTGGCCGTCGTCCCCGAGCCCTTCGCGGGCCAGTCAGGCACCGTCGGCGTCCGCATCGCGGCGGAGGCCGCCAAGCGCACCATCGGCCTCACGTGGCGCACCGACCAAGCCCTGGCCGCCCCCGCCGTACGCTTCCGCGACTTCGTCACGGCCGCCCGGCGCTGACCGCTCCGCGCGAGACTCCGTGCCGCGCTCCGGCTGGGCACTCCCGATGTGGACGAAGCCCTAGGAACGCTCCTCGCCGGCGCGCAGGAACTCGGGCCGGGAGCGGTCCCAGCCCGGCACGTCCAGCGCGTTGAGCGCGGAGACGATCCGTTTCTCCTCGTAGACGAAGTGCGTCTCGATGAGCGCGGCCAGGGTGTCCAGCTCGCGGCGTGCCGCCACGGGGTCGGCGCCCCGGTCCAGCCCGCCGGCGAGGTCCTGAAGCCGGCGCAGGCAGTCCTCCACCAGGCGGTGGTCGCGGCGCAGTTCCTCCAGCACCGGCCGCAGCTCGGGGAACCGCCGGGCGAGCTCGGGAAACGCCCCGTCGTCCTCACCGGTGTGGTGGCGGTTCAGCGCGGAGCAGAAGGCGAGGCAGTGGGCCCGCAGATCCCGGGGGCGGTCGCCTCCGGCGAGGTGGGCGTCGAAGTCATCCCGCAGCGCCGCGAGCTCCTCACGGAGCCGGATGTGCACGTCGATCAACTGGTTGCCGAACGCCCTCAGGCGTCCATGCGATGTCGTCAAGGTCGTCCCTTGTACCGGCGCCTCCATGCCCTCGGCGGTCTCCTTGCCGGGTGCACCGCGACGCTGGTGAAGGATCTATCACCGAGCCGCCCGGCGCGTCAACGACGCACGGGCCGCCGGTAGCGGACCTCGGTCAGCGGGAAGCCGTCCGACTCGTCCCGCTGCACGGCCCCGTCGGGGCGCCAGCCGCCGCGCTCGTAGAACCGCCGGGCCCGGGTGTTCCCGTCGACCACCCAGAGGACGGCCTGCTCGAACCCGGCGGCGGCGAGGCCGTCCAGCGCGGCCGACATGAGCCGCGCGCCGACCCCGGCGCCCCACACCTCGGGCCTCAGGTAGATCGCCGAGACCTCCCCCACCGAGGCGGGATCGACGTCCTCGTCCCGGCCGGGGCCGAACGCGGCGAATCCGGCGACCGAGCCGTCCGCCTCCGCCACCAGCACCTCCGTACGCCGCGGGGACTCCCCGAGCAGCCGCTCCCACACGGGCAGGCGCATGGCCGGAGTGAGGCCGTCGAGATGGGCCTGTGGCATCAGCCCCGGATAGGCGGCCTGCCACGACCGGACGTGGACGGCGGCGATCGCCCCGGCGTCCCCCGTTTCGGCACGTCTGACGACCATGCACGCTCCTTATCCGGTTCCGGCACCGGTCCCGGGATCGGGTGATACGCCTCGCGGCACGGCCGGACGAGGCTCCATAATGCGCCGCATCGTACGCGAAGGTCTAACGGTTATCGCTAAACGCCTTTGCGCCCACTTTCCTCTGGTTTAATCTCGTCGTTCGTGAAAATCGCCATGATCGCGCTCGCCGGTTCTGTGACGCTGGGGCTGGTCCCTGCCGTCTCCTCCCCGGCCGCCGCCCACCCCATCAAGAACACGACCCTCACCGGCAACCGCCTGTACGACGTGGGGCCTCTGCCGACCACCTCCTGCCCGGAGAGACCGGTGAAGAAGAACAACGCGGCGTCGGCCAAGAGCTATCTGGCCGGTGTGCTCAGATGTGCCGACCGCTCCTGGACCGCCCAATTACGTAAGGCGGGCCTGAAGCGGTCCGGGATGAAACTCGTCTACGCCGACAAAGTGCCGGCGAAGTTCTGCGGCCTGAAGTGGCGCAAGGACGATTTCAACGCCTACTACTGTGACGAAACCCATACGCTCCTGATCGTGCTCACGAAGGATCTCCTGGAGGCTCCGGGGGACCTCTTCCTGTTCAACCTGGTGGCGACGTACTACGGAGAGCACGTGCAGAACGGCGCCGGCATCTACCGGGCCTGGATGAACCTCGACTCCCGGAACAAGGCCGAGTTCTCCGAGCAGAACCGGCGCTACAACCTGCAGGCCTACTGCTTCGGCGGAGCCTTCATCCGCAGCGTCTGGAAGTCCCTCCACCGCAGCTCTGAGGACTGGGACGACCTGCTCTACTACCTGCGCGGCTGGGCGAGCAAGGCCGGCGGCAGCAGGAAGTCGATCACCTACTGGGCCGACGCCGGGTTCCGGTCCGGCGACCCCGGCTCCTGCAACACCTGGACCGCCCCGTCCTCGAAGGTGACGTGACGTGACGTGGCGGCGCCGGCTGACCGGCCCCGGTCAGCCGGCGCGGCTCGATCGCCGGCCCGTCGCGTGACCTGACATCTCGCGGCGCTGTCCCGTCATACCGGTGAGAAGCCGGAGTGCACATCGAGTCGAAGGGACGGGTGGCGATGCCCACGCGACGCGAGGAAGACGAAGCCGCGATCAGGCGGCAGATCGGCAGGATCGCCGACGGAATCCGGGCCGGGGATCTCGAAGGCCTGAGGCGGCTCTACGCGGCGGACGTCGTGTCCTTCGACGTCGAGCCGCCGCTGCAGCACGTGGGGATCGACGCGAAGTTGAAGAACTGGGCGAACGTGTTCGCGCTCTTCCAGCAGGTGGATTACGAGGTTCGCGACCTGACCCTCACCGTGGGCGATGACGTGGCGTTCGGTCACTGCTTCGGCCGGCTCAGCGGCACGCTGAGGAACGGGACGGCGACGAGCGGCATGTGGGTGCGGGGCACTTTCTGCTTCCGGAAGACCGGCGGCGACTGGCTGATCGCGCACGACCAGGCCTCCGTGCCGCTCGACATGGCGAGCGGCCGGGGAGTGACCGACCTCGAGCCCTGACGCCGGCGGCACCGGAGACCTCCACCAGTCCACGGCGTACGACCCGGCGGATGGGCGCCGCGCCGCCCGCCGGTCAGGAGGGGGTCGAGCCGAAGGTCCGGGTACGCAGGCCGCTCACCCGGCGCAGGATGTCCCACCAGAACGGCGCGCCGAACAGCAGCGCCAGCACGGTGACGAGGTAGCCCGGCCAGTGGCCCGGCGATATGAGGCGCTCCCACCAGTCCCCGCCGCGCCAGGCCCAGTCAGGACCTCCGGAGGCGTCCATGGTGACGTTCACCGGGGCGTGCGAGAAGATCTTCACGAACGCCGGCGTGCTCAGCACGTCGGTGACGCACGCGTAGGGGTCCTGGCCCGGCTCGCACTGCTCGCGCAGGGGTTCCAGCGCCTGGGGGCCCGACTGGCCGAAGGCGGTCACCGCGCTGCGGTAGGCGTTGTCGCGCAGCAGGCTCTTGCCGTACTCCAGGGAGTCCATGCTGAAGACCATCGTCACGACGAGCCCGAGCGCGACGAGGACCCAGCGGACGTAGCGCCGGTAGAGCAGGCTGAGCCGCTCCATCTCACCGTCGAACCAGTCCTCCACCCCACGCCGGAACGCCTCGAGGTCGTGGCTCGCCCTGTCCCACACGGCCTGCAGCGGCCGGTAGAAGGGGCTCTTGAGCGCGTCGAGGTCCCGCATGAGCCGCTCCACGCCGCCGTGCTGGGTGGCGATCTCCAGGACGGCGACGGCGAAGCGCGCGGGCGGGATGTCGGCGATGCTCGTCCGCCCGCGCTTGGCGTGGTCGATCTCCTGGAGGCGCTCGTGGAGCAGTTCGGCCATCGACTTGCCCTGGTCGGGCGGCAGCACGGCCGAGGTGTCCGAGGTGAGGACGACCGCCTCGCCGGGATCCGCCTGCTCCGCCCCGTGCGCGGGGTCCACCGGGGAGCTCGACGGGTTCGCCGTCGAGTCCGCCGTCATCCGCTCGGCGGCGACGGAGTCGGCGGCCGCGGCGAGCGGCGGGCTCTCCACGGGCGGCGGCTGGCGGCTGAAGGCGGGCCTCGGGTCCCGGCCGAACGGCAGCCGCGCGAACACCCCCATCAGGCCGGCCGGCAGGCGCGAGCGGCCCTCCTCCAGGGGGCCCTCCCGCGTCGGCTCGCGGCCCACCCGCTGCAGCGCGTCGAGCGCGCGGTCCACCTTGGTGGTTCCGTCCGCCGTCTCCGCGCCGTCGAGAGTGTCGCGGAGGTACGCCCAGAGGAATTTGCTGCGGATTCCGAGCAGCCTGACGATGCCCTCGTTGATGCCGCTGACGAGAAGCGACAGCAACAGGAAAGCGAGGACCAGCCCGATAGCCAGATCGGCGTAATACGAGATCAAAGAGATCACCCGCACTGTTGATACAGCCTTGCCCTCGACGAGGGCAACGTTTTCGCGATCCTCAGTATTGATCAAACGCCCCCGGCCCGAGGGGACAAATCGCTACGATCAGGAAAACTAACCCCCTTTGGAGTACGGCGATGACTGACGAGAATTCCGCTCCCCCGAAGCTCAACACCCTCGTGCCGCATCCCGCCCGGGTGTACGACTACTGGCTGGGCGGCAAGGACAACTTCGAGGCCGACCGGCAGGTCGCGGAAGCGGTCATCGCCGCCTCCCCGGTGTTGTGCAGGGTGTCAGGGACAACCGCGCGTTCCTGGGCAGAGCCGTGCGATTCCTCGCCGAACAGGGGATCGACCAGTTTCTGGACATCGGCACCGGCATTCCGACCCAGGGCAACACCCACGAGGTCGCCCAGGCCGTGAATCCGTCCGCCAGGGTCGTCTACGTCGACAACGACCCCATCGTGATGGCCCACGCCCGTGCGCTGCTGCGCGGCGCCCCGGAGGGCGCCACCGCCTACGTCGAGGCCGATCTGCGCGACCCGGACGCCATACTCCGGCATCCGGACACGCTCGCCACGCTCGACTTCGCCCGGCCGATCGCCGTGGTGATCGTGGGCACGTTGATGTTCATCAAGGACGAGGACGACCCGTTCGGCGTCGTCAAGCGCTACACCGACGCGGTCGTGCCCGGCAGTTACCTCGCCGTCACCCACGTCACCGGCGACTTCGCCCGCGACAGCCTGGAGGCCTTCGCCGAGGCGTACAACACCGGGCCGGTGCCGCTCACCCTGCGCACCGGCGCCGAGATCAGCCGGTTCTTCGACGGCTTCGAACTCGTCGAGCCCGGCATGGTGGCCCTCAGCGAGTGGCGCCCGGACCCGGACGATGCCCCCTTCCCGACCGAGCGCGTGCACGGCGGGTACGGAGCCGTGGGCAGGAAGCTCTGACCGCTCCCCCCGGCCGGCGTGCCCGCCAGGCCGGAGGGCTCAGCCCTCGTAGAAGACGCGCTCGACGACGGTCCTGGCCCGCCGGGTGGCACGCCGGTAGTCCTCGATGAAGTCCTCGGTGCCCTCCGGCGGGTAGCCGAGGGCCCGCGCGAGCAGCATGCGCTCCTTGACCGGGGTGGGAATGCTGTCGGCCGCCCGTCCACGCACCAGCATGAGGGCGTCGCGGATGCGCGAGGCGAACAGCCACGCCTCCGCCAGCACCCTCTCGTCGGCCGGGTCGAGCAGGCCCTCCCCCGCCGCCGCGCGCAGCGTGTCCAGCGTGCGCGTGGTGCGCAGCGCCGGTACGGCTCCCGCGTGCCGCAGCTGGATCAGCTGGGCCACCCACTCCACGTCGCTCAGCCCGCCCCTGCCGAGCTTGGTGTGCAGGGCCGGGTCGGCGCCGCGCGGCAGCCGCTCGGCCTCCATCCGCGCCTTGAGCTTGCGGATCTCGCGTACGGCGTCGGCGGAGATGCCCCCGGCCGGGTAGCGCAGCGGGTCGACCAGCGTGACGAACTCGCGGCCGAGCTCGGCGTCGCCCGCGCAGAACCGGGCCCGCAGCAGCGCCTGGGCCTCCCAGTGCGAGGCCCAGCGGTCGTAGTAGGCCCGGTAGGAGGCGATCGTGCGCACGAGCGGTCCCTGCCGCCCCTCCGGCCGCAGGCTCGTGTCGATCTGCAGCGGCGGGTCGGGCGCGGGCAGGGCGAGCAGCCTGCGCGTCTCCTCGGCGACCGCGTGCGCGGCGGCGGTCGCGTCGCGCTCGGCCATCCCCGGCAGCGGCGCGTGCACGAACATGACGTCGGCGTCGCTGGCGTAGGAGCTCTCCAGACCGCCCAGGCGGCCCATCGCGATCACGGCGATCCTGGTCGGGAACGTGGTCCGCCGCTCCAGCGTGACCTTGTTGATCGCCGTGTCCAGCGCCGCCTGGATCGTGACGTCGTTGAGCGACGAGAGCGCCTGGCCGACCTCCTCGATGTCGATCAGCCCGGACAGGTCGGCGCAGGCCGTACGGAGCAGTTCCCTACGGCGCAGCGCCCGGACGGCGGCGACGGCGTTCTCCGCGCTCTCCGCGTGGCGGGCCACCGCCGCGGCGGCCTCCCCGGCGAGCGTCCCGGCGGGCCGTACGGCCAGTTCGGCGGGCGAGCCGAGCATCGCCACGGCCTCGGGGGCGTGCAGCAGCAGCCCGGTGACGTAGCGGCTGGTGCCGAGCAGGTGGGCGAGCCGCTCCGCCACGGCGGTCTCGTCGCGCAGCAGGCGCAGATACCAGGGCGTGGTGCCTAGCTTCTCGCTCACCTGGCGGAAGCCGAGCAGGCCGGCGTCGGGGTCAGGGGCGTCGGCGAACCACGCGAGCATGACCGGCAGCAGCGTCCGCTGGATGGCCGCCCGGCGGGAGACGCCGCTGGTGAGCACGGCGATGTGGCGCAGCGCGCCTTCTGGGTCGGCGTAGCCGAGCGCCTGCAGCCGCGCGGTGGCGGCGGCCGGGGACAGGCGGGCCTCAGTCTCCGGCAGCCGGGCGACGGCCTGCAGCAGCGGCCGGTAGAAGAGCTTCTCGTGCAGCCTCCGCACCTCCAGCGCGTGCCGCCTCCATGTGGTGGTGAACTCCCCCACCGGGTCGGTCGTCATCCCCAGCCCTCGGCCGAGCCGCCGCAGGTCGGCGGTGTCCGCCGGCACCACGTGGGTGCGGCGCAGCCGGTGGAGCTGGAGCATGTGCTCGACCTGGCGCAGGAACGTGTATGCCTCGGCGAGCGACTTGGCGTCGTCGCGGCCGACGTAGCCGCCTCTGGACAGCGCGGCGAGCGCCGACAGCGTGGCCCTGCGGCGCAGCAGCGGGTCCGACCTGCCGTGCACGAGCTGCAGGAGCTGTACGGCGAATTCGATGTCCCGCAGCCCGCCGGGCCCGAGCTTGATCTGCCGGTCCGCCTCGCCCGCGGGCACGTGCGCCTCGACGCGGCGGCGCATGGACTGCACGTCCTCAACGAAGTTGGGCCGGGCCGCCGCCTGCCACACCAGCTCGTTGACCGCCGCGACGTACTGCTGGCCGAGCTCCAGGTCGCCGGCGACCGGGCGCGCCTTGAGCAGCGCCTGGAACTCCCAGGTCTTGGCCCACCGCCGGTAGTAGGTCAGGTGGCTCTCCATGCTGCGCACGAGCGGGCCCATCTTGCCCTCGGGGCGCAGGTTGGCGTCCACCTCCCACAGCGCGCCCTCGGGGGTGCTCGCCGAGCAGGCCCGCATCATGCCCTGCGCCAGGCGCGTGGCGGTCTGCAGCGCCTTGGTCTCGTCGACGCCCTCCTTGGGCTCGGCCACGAAGACGACGTCGACGTCGGAGATGTAGTTCAGCTCGCGGGCGCCGCACTTGCCCATGCCGATCACGGCCAGCCGTACGTCGCCCGCGTCGGCCACCTCCGCCCTCGCGACGGCGAGGGCGGCCTCGAGCGCGGCCGAGGCCAGGTCGGCCAGCGCGGCGGCGGCCTCGGCGAGCGTGCACTCGCCGGTCACGTCACGGGTGGCCAGGTGCAGCAGGCGGGTGCGGTAGGCGACACGCAGCGCCGCCAGCACGGGGGCCGGCTCGGTGACCGTGGATCCCCCGGTCACGCCCGCGGCCACCGGCTCGGCGTCGTCCGGGTCGGCTCCGACCGCGAGCAGCATCTCCTCGCGCAGTTCGCCGATCGCGGGCCACCGCGTCCACCGCGTCCAGGGCAGGCACTCCGGGTGCCGCACGACGTGCTCGCCGAGCGCCGCGCTGAGCCCGAACACGCCGAGCAGCCTGCCCCGCAGGTCGGGGTCCGCGCGAAACGCCCCGAGCACGCTCGGGTCCCGTTCGACCAGGCGGCTCAGCGTGGTGAGCGCCAGATCGGGGTCGGCGGCCCTGACGAGGTCGTCGAGCAGCGCGAAGTCGCCGACCGCCTCGGGGCCGAGTTCGTCGAGCAGTCTCTCGGCACGCGCGCCGTCGGCGAATCCGAGCGCCGCCAGGCGCCCTGCCGTCGTCTGTATCCGAGGCGCGGCGTTCACCGTTCCTTCCTCCACCCCGACGTCGATCACGTCGGCCCCCCGAGACAAACCTTCCCAGTAACGGTACACATGGGATGGAAGCCTCCTCGCAGAGATCGGCCCCTCCGGGGATCCGACCTTGGCTTGTCGCGGCCCGGCGCGTGCCGGGCTCAGCGCACACGCTAACCCTCCGCCTTGTGCGCGTCCTTAGCGGTTTCTCTGCGTAATCGTCTCATCACGCGTTTTGGCCGCGCACCCGCGACTCGGGGAAGAGAAGGTCAGGACCGGGTGAGCTGGGCCGCGAACGCCTCCGCGAACGGCCTCCAGGTGCGCGCCAGCTCGTCCTCGGCCGCTGCGACCTGCGCGTTCAGCTCCGCGGCCCGCTCCGGGGGCAGCTCTCCTCCGGCCGTCCAGGAGGCGAAGATCGCGGGCGTGGCCTCGGGATGGAACTGCACGGCCCAGGCGCGGTCGCCGATCCGGTACGCCTGGTTGGGGTACATCGCGCCGGTGGCCAGCCGTACGGCGCCCTCGGGCAGGGTGGTCATGGCGTCCTGGTGGTACTGGACCGCCCTGACCCGGCCGCCGGACGGCAAGCCCGGTACGGGCAGCGCGTCCGGCGAGGGCAGCGCGTCTGATGCGGAGAGCGTGGGCAGCGCGGACAGCAGCGGGTCGGCGGCGGCCTCGGGCAGCGGCTCGATCTCCCCGAGCCCGATCTCCAGGCCCGCGGCGCCGTGCTCGACCGTGCCGCCGCAGGCCAACGTCATGAGCTGGGCGCCGAGGCAGACGCCCAGCGTCGGCACGCCCTCGTCCACCGCGCGCGCGAGCAGGTCCCTGGTGGCGGGCAGCCAGCCGTACCCCTCGTCGTCCCAGGCCGCCGCGGCGCCGCCGAGGACCAGCAGCCCGCCGGGCGCGCGCCCGGGCACCGGCTCTCCCTTGTACGGCCGGACGACCTCGATCTCGACGCCCGCGGCCTCCAGCCAGCCCGAGAAGGACCCCAGGCCGGCCTCTGCCTCGTGCTCGACGACGATCAGACGTTCACCCATGAGGCAGAGCTTAGAGACATCTGTCGGGACAGAAGGGACGGAGGGTACGGAAAGTCTCGGCGCCCGGGGTCACTGGCGGGGCAGGATCCAGGTGGCCCTGGCGGCGGCGACGAGCGTGCCGTCCACCTCGTAGACCGCGCTGGTGCCGAACAGCTTGCGGCCGTCGCGGCCCTCGGCGCGGGCCACGACCGAGTAGGACCCCATGGGGTAGACCCGGCGGAAGACCTGCCCGGTCAGCCGCCCGAGCAGCGGGGGCTCCCGGTCCGGGAAACTGCGGTAGTTGGCCCACGCGGTGGCGCAGTCCAGCGCCGCCCAGACGATCGAGTCGGGCACCACGCCCTGCTCGTCGGTCACGTTGAACGGCACCCGCCAGCCGGCGGCCACGAGCTCGCCGTCCGCCGCATCCTCCACGGGGCCGGGGAAGATTCGCAGCCCGTCGCCCGGTTCGCGCAGCCCGCAGGCGAAGCAGCCGGCGATGGCGTGGCCGTTCCTGCCGGGGAAGCCCGCCTCGGCGCGGGCCGCGTCGGTGAACCGCACGAACGGCGGCGGCGTCAGCGTCTCGGCGACGGGGATCGCGTCGACGAGATGCCTGCCGTCCTCGCTCTCGCTGAGGACGACGGCGTTGCCGACGTGTTCGACCGGCAGAGCGGCCTCCAGCGGAACCGGCCGGCGAAGGGTGACCTCCACCGGAGAGTCGTGACCGCCACCTGTCAGCGTGCCCGCCAGAGTGCCCGCGATCCATCCGCCGTTGGCGGTGCCCTCGGGTCCCCGGAAACGCTTCGGTACGGTCAGAACGGTCTGCAGCCCCGCAGCCGCCGTCATATGGCCCACGCCCTCCCTGAGTCACGCCAGATACGGCTCACCCGTATGGGTCGTAACAAGTGAGCCGATTTTACTGTTCCGGTACAGAGGCCAGCTAAACAGGGGCGAGTGTCAGGAAGATTTGCAGTCTGTAACGACGCCGTGACCAATCTCCGGGTTCAGAGCACGGGCAGGTAGCGGCCGAGCTCGTACTCGGTCACCTGGCGGCGGTACTCCTGCCACTCCGAGCGCTTGTTGCGCAGGAAGTAGTCGAAGACGTGCTCGCCAAGCGTCTCGGCGACCAGTTCGCTGCGCTCCATGGCCGTGATCGCGTCGTCCAGCGACTGCGGCAGCGGCTGTATGCCGAGCGCCCGCCGCTCCGCGCTGGTCAGCGCCCACACGTCGTCCTCGGCGCCGGGCGGCATCTCGTACCCTTCCTCGATGCCCTTCAGCCCCGCGGCCAGGATGACGGCGAAGGCGAGATAAGGGTTGCAGGAGGAGTCGAGCGACCGGAACTCGATGCGGGTCGAGCCGCTCTTGTGCGGCTTGTACATCGGCACGCGCACGAGCGCGGAGCGGTTGTTGTGCCCCCAGCAGACGTACGACGGGGCTTCGCCGCCGGCGCCGGCGATGGCCTCCGCGCCGCCCCACAGCCGCTTGTAGGAGTTGACCCACTGGTTGCAGACCGCGGTGATCTCCGCGGCGTGCTTGAGCAGGCCGCCGATGAACGACCGGCCGATCTTGGAGAGCTGGTAGTCGGCGCCGGGCTCGTAGAAGGCGTTGCGGTCGCCCTCGAACAGCGACATGTGGGTGTGCATGCCCGACCCGGGGAAGTCGGTGAACGGCTTGGGCATGAACGAGGCCCACACGCCCTGCTCCAGCGCCACCTCCTTCATCACCAGGCGGAACGTCATGATGTTGTCGGCCGTGGTCAGCGCGTCCGCGTAGCGCAGGTCGATCTCCTGCTGACCCGGCGCGCCCTCGTGGTGGCTGAACTCCACCGAGATGCCCATCGACTCCAGCATCATGATCGCGTTGCGGCGGAAGTCGTGGCCCGCGCTGTGCGGCGTGTGGTCGAAGTAGCCGCCCTCGTCTATCGGCTCGGGCCGCTGGCCCTTCTCCGGCCGGTTGCGCAGCAGGAAGAACTCCACCTCGGGGTGGGTGTAGAACGTGAAGCCCATGTCGGCCGCCTTGGCGAGCGTCCGCTTGAGCACGAAGCGCGGGTCGGCGTGCGACGGCGAGCCGTCCGGCATCAGGATGTCGCAGAACATGCGGGCGGCGCCGGGCGTCTCACTGCGCCACGGCAGTATCTGGAACGTCGACGGGTCGGGCTTGGCCAGCATGTCCGACTCGTAGACCCGGGAGAAGCCCTCGATCGCCGAGCCGTCGAAGCCGATCCCCTCGGCGAAGGCGCCCTCCAACTCGGCGGGCGCTATGGCCACCGACTTCAGGAAGCCGAGCACGTCGGTGAACCACAACCGGATGAACCGGATGTCTCGCTCTTCGAGCGTGCGGAGGACGAATTCCTGCTGGCGGTCCAAGGCGTACCTCACGGAGTGACAGGTCTGGTCGCCTACCAGTCTGCCCCGTCAGTGTTTCACAGGGGTTACGAGGAGGTGTGAGCCGACCGTCCTGCCGATCACCACGGCGGTGGCGGCCGCCCGTACGGGGGACGGCACGGGCGCGACGTGACTCGGATCACACCGAACCAAACCCGCGGCACGCTCGTCGTTTCTGTTGATCAGGCGTTGATCGAGTGTCGACCTCCGCGCCCTACCCTCCCGGGTATGCCGGTGCAGAACCCGAAGGAGCCCCCGTCCGTGGCACCACCTCCGCTCGACACCGTGGAGTCCCGGCCCGGCTCCTCGGCCGAGGCTCCCTGGTCCCCCGTCGGCGAGCCGGTGGTGGAGATCGAGGCGGTGCCGGAGACCGAGGCGGACGCGGCGCCGTTCGAGCGGCTGCGGCGGCTGCGCGCTCTCGACTGGCCCGGCCGGGTGCGGGCGCTCGGCCCCGCCGTCGCGGTGTCCATCGCCGGCGTGGCGATCTGCCTGGAACTGGCCTGCATCTGGGTGACGGCCCAACTGCCCGACAACCCCCATTCCCCGCTGCCGTTCGCGCCCGAGGACGTGGCGGGCAGCACGTTCCCCATCTTCGGCGCGCTGCTGGTGATCTCGCGGCCCCGGCTGCTGCTCGGCTGGCTGCTGTGCCTGGGCGGCCTGGGGTCGGCCGCCAACATCCTCGCCGCCAACCTGGCGACCCTGCTCGTCCACAATGGCGGTCATCCGCTGGTCCACCCGCTGTGGGTCTTCGCCGACGGCGTGTGGAACCTCACGACGTACGCGCTCGGGGTGCTGCTGCCGCTGCTGTATCCCACGGGGCGGATCCTGTCCAAGCGGTGGTGCGTGCCGGGCGGCGTCACCGCGGCGGCCCTCGCGCTCGACTGGCTGTGCTCGCTGATCGCCCCGTCGAGCGTGCGCACCGGATACAACGCGCTGGAGGTGGCCGCCTTCGCGCCGTACTACCAGGGCACGCGGCAGGTGCTGCACACGGTCGTCGCGGTGGGCATGGCGCTGGCGTTCTCCTCGCTCGTCGTCCGGTTCAACCGGGCGGACGGGATCGAGCGCCGCCAGATCCTGTGGCCGCTCGTGGCCATGGCCGGGGTGGTGGTCCCCTGGGTGATCGGCGTCCCGGTCTGGTGGACGGCCTCGCTCACCCTCCCCCTGGTGCCGGCCGCGATCGCGGTCGCCGTGCTGCGCTACCGGCTGTACGGCATCGACACGCTGATCAGCAGGACCCTGGTCGGCGCCGGCCTGGCCGGTGTCGTCGCCGCCGTCTACGTGCTCGTCGGGGCGGGCTCCAGCCTGATCATCTCCGGCGTCGACCGGTTCGCCGGCCTGGCCGCGGCCCTGTTCGCCGGGGCGTTCTTCCATCCCATCCGCAACGGGCTGCAGCGCCTCGTCGACCGGGCGCTGTACGGCGCGGGCGGCGACCCGCTCGCGCTCGCCGCCGGGCTGCGGCGCCGGCTGCAGCACGCCGACCCCGCCCACGCCCTGCTGGCCGCCCTGGAAGTGCTCCGCGAGGGCCTTTCCGTCACGGGCATCGCGGTGGAGATCGACGGGACGGTCACGACGTGCGGCCGGCCGGAGCCGGTGGCGCGGGAGATGCCGCTGGTCTGGCACGGCGAGCCGGTCGGCCGGCTGCTGATCGGCCCGCCGGGCGGGCGCCGCTTCCCCGCCGCCCACGACGAACGCGTGATCGCGGTGCTCGCGCCGTACGTCGCCGACGCCGCGCACACCGTGTCGCTCACCACCGCGCTGCAGCGCTCCCGCGAACGCATCTTGACCGCGCGGGAGGAGGAGCGGCGGCGGCTGCGCCGCGACCTGCACGACGGGCTCGGGCAGACGCTGGCCTCGATGGCGATGACGATCAACATGGCCCGTCGCACCCTGGAACGGTCCCCCGACACGGCCGACGCCCTGCTGCGGGACCTGCGCGAGGGCATGAACGGCGTCACCGCCGACGTCCGCCAGCTCGTGTACGGCCTGCGTCCCCCCGCCCTCGACGATCTCGGGCTGGCGGGAGCCGTACGGGACCTGGCGGAGGACGCGCGTCCGGGCCTCGCGGCCGGCGAGGAGTCGGTGGCCGAGGTCGAGGTGACCGGGGACATGGCCGGGCTGCCCGCCGCCGTGGAGGTGGCGGCCTACCGGATCGTGCAGGAGGCGCTGAACAACGTGCGCAAGCACGCGCGGGCCCGGCGCGTGCGGGTCGTCCTGCACAGGAACGGCGAGCTTCGGGTGACCGTGGCCGACGACGGCGTGGGGCTGCCGCCGGACCGCAGGTCGGGCGTGGGGATGAGCTCGATGTCCGAGCGGGCGGCCGAGCTGGGCGGCACCTGCGCCGTCACCTCGGAACCCGGCCGAGGCACCACCGTCACAGCCCGCCTCCCCACCACCCCCACCACCCCCACCACCGTGATCTTGTAGTTTGTCGCACGGATCCCGCTGACGTGCACGTACATCGTCGGTGATCATGCAGTTTTTCGCACAGAGCGTGGCCGACCTGCGAGCCTGCCATTCGTGATCTTGCATTTGCAAGATCACGAATCGAGTTCGCCGAGGCCAGGGCCGCCGCGCGAGAAAATTTGCAAGATCACGAAAGGAGAAGTCGCAGGTGGGACGCCCCGTCTGCGACAAACTACAAGATCACGGGGAAAGGGTGGGGGAGGGGTGGGGAATGCTGGCGGGGGGAGAATGCGACGGGCCATAATCCATCGCAGAATGGACGATAACCCCCCTGCCTCTCCCGCGCGGGCGGTGGCCTGGGCGATGGCGGCCGTGGCACTGGTCCTGACCCTCGTGGGGGTGCTGGTCCAGATCCGGCTCCCCGCGCGGTGGCAGCCGCACCCCATCCTGACCCCGGATGTCGGCGTCGCGCTCACGTTCCCGTTCACGGGAGCGTTCCTGGTGTCCCAGCGGCCCCGGCTCGTCATCGCCTGGTTCATCTGCGTGGGCGGCCTCCTGGGCTCGGGCAACGTCGCCTTCACGGCGCTGATGTTCCATTGGGCCTCGCAGGGCGACATGGGGGCGGCGGGCGTGGCCCGGGCCGTCGAGCTGATCTGCTGGGCGGTGTCGGGCCTGCTGCTGGCGGTCCTGGTTCCGCTCTACTCGCCCACCGGCAGGCTGCCCTCCCGCGGCTGGCGCATGGTCGTCGTCATCGGCGCCGTCGCCACTCTCGCGGAGGTCGTCCTCGGCCTGCTGCGCCCCGACCCCGACCCCGCCGGCTACCGCTGGCCGACGGTGATCCACAACCCGCTGCAGGTCAGAGCGCTCCTCCCCTACTACAGCACCTTGTGGGACGTACTGCAGTACGCGATCCAGGCCTGCGTGGTGGCGGCGCTGGCCTCGCTCGTACTCCGATTGCGCGGCGCCGACCCGGTGACGCGACGCCAGATCGCCTGGCCGCTGTCCGTCTTCGCCGTGTACGTGGTGCTGTACCTGATCGGCCCGGTGATGTGGCTGCCCGCGACGCTCTGGGCGGCGTTCATCCCGTTCGCGATCCTCTTCGCGGCGCTGCGCTACCGGCTGTACGGCATCGACACGGTGATCAGCCGGACATTCGTCACCGCCGGGCTCCTGATCGTGATCGGCGCCGTCTACTTCGGCGCGGGGGCGGTCTCCAGCCTGGTCGTCTCCGGATACCACCAGGTGGCCGGCCTCGCGGCGGCGCTGTTCGCGGGCGCGTTCTTCCAGCCCCTGCGCCGCGCCCTGCTGCGCGTGGCCGACCGCGCGTTGTACGGCCCGGTGGGCGATCCCGCCCTGCTCGCCGAGCGGCTGACGCAGGAGGTGCGGCGGGCCGACCCCGCCGACGCGCTGGCGTCGGTGGTGACGGTCGTGCGCGAGGGCCTCGCGGTCGAGGGCGTCGCCGTGGAGATCGCCGAAGGCAGGCCCCGCTACGTGGAGAGCGGCCATGTGGGGCCGTCGCCGCGCGAGGTGCCGCTGGTCTGGCACGGCGAGCCGGTGGGCCAGCTGCTCCTGGGGCCGCCGGGGGTCCGCCGGTTCGCCGCCGCCCACGACGATCGGGTGCTCGGCGCGCTGCTGCCCTACGTGGCCGACGTCGCCCACGCCGTACGGATGGCCGCCGACCTCCAGCGCTCACGCGAGCGCATTCTCGCCGCCCGCGAGGAGGAGCGCCGGCGGCTGCGCCGCGACCTGCACGACGGGCTCGGCCAGACGCTCGGCGCGATGGCGATGACGATCAACATGGCCAGGGTCAGCCTGGCCAAGTCCCCTGCCACGGCCGACGACCTGCTGCGGGAGCTGCGGACCGGCATGGACGCGGTGGCCGGCGACATCCGCGAGCTCGTGTACGGCCTGCGGCCCCCGGCCCTCGACGACCTGGGGCTGGCGGGAGCCGTACGCGCGCTGGCGGAGGAGACCCTGCCCAGGGGGACGGACGGCGTCGAGGACGTCTCCGTGCGGGTGGAGGGCGATCTCACCGGGCTGCCGGCCGCCGTGGAGGTCGCGGTGTACCGCATCGTGCAGGAGGCGCTGAACAACGTGCGCCGCCACGCCCGCGCCGCCCGGATCAGGGTGGTCGTCACACGGACCCCGGCCAGGGACGGCGGCGGCGAACTGCGGGTGCGGATCGTGGACGACGGCATCGGCGCTCCCGCCCGCCCGCGCGCGGGCGTGGGCGTGTCGTCCATGCGTGAGCGCGCGGCCGAGCTGGGCGGAAGCTGCGTGATCACCTCGCCGGAGACCGGTGGCACCGTGGTCGAGGCCAGGTTCCCCCTCGTCGCCTGACTCGGCGGGCCGTCCCGGCTCGCGGGCGGGCGCGTGACGCCCGGGGCCGGGCGACAACAGGCCGCACGGCAGCCCTGCAGCGACCCCCCGACGGCCCGATGACAGCCCGGTAGCGGGTGGTCGTGGACCGGCCGCCGCACCTCGTGACCCAACCGAGAGACGGCAGGCGCATCCGGGGTGGTCCGTGCCCTTACGCTTACCGTGCGATGGTGACTTTTCGTGCTCTTGGGCCGTTCGAGGCGATTGCCGACGGCGAGCCGCTCGACCTGGGCGGACAGCGTCAACAGGCCGTGCTCGCCCGGTTGCTCGTGGCCGGAGGGCGCGCCGTACCGGTGACCGTGCTGATCGACGAGCTGTGGCCGGGCGCGCCCCCCGCCCAGGCGCTGTCCACGATCCAGGGGTACGTCTCCCGCTTGCGGCGGGCGCTCGAACCCGGCCGCGCGCCGCGCGAGGAGGCCGGCGTGCTGGTGTCGGCCCCGCCCGGCTACGCGCTGCGGGCGAAGATCGAGGACGTGGACGCCTGGCACTTCGAGCACCTGGTCAAGTGCGACGACGACGGCCCGGCCGCGACGCTGGAACGGATGCAGACCGCCCTCGCCCTGTGGCGCGGGCCCGCTCTCGCCGGGTTCCAGGAGCTCACCTGGGCGCAGGCCGAGGCCACGCGGCTGGAGGAGCTCCGCCTGCTCGCCGTGGAGCGCCGGGCGGACGCCGCGCTGCGGCTGGGCCGTACGGGCCCGATGATCCCCGACCTGGAGGCGCACGCCTCGGCGTACCCGTTGCGCGAGGAGGCCTGGCGGCTTCTGGCCCTCGCGCTCTACCGCGCCGGACGGCAGGGTGACGCGCTCGGCGCGCTGCGGCGGGCCAGGGAGGCGCTGCGCGACGAACTCGGGCTCGACCTAGGCCCAACCCTGCAGCGCCTGGAGCAGGACATCCTCCTCCAGGCGGAGCACCTGGACGCCCCCTCGGACGCGGGCGGACATGCCGCGGAGGTCCCCCCACCCGCCCCGCCGGCGGGCGCGCCGGCCCTGCGTGTGCTGATCGCCGACGACCAGGCGCTGGTGCGCACCGGTCTCAAGGTCATCCTCGACAGCGAGCCCGGCCTCGACCTCGTCGGGGAGGCGGAGAACGGCGAGCAGGCGATCTCGCTCGCCCAGTCGGCGCGGCCCGACGTGGTGCTGATGGACATCCAGATGCCACGCCTGGACGGGCTGGCGGCGGCCCGGCGCATCCTCGCGACCGAGGCGCCGCCGAAGGTGATCATGATGACCACGTTCGGCACCGACGAGAATTTGTACGCGGCGCTGCGGGCGGGCGTGAGCGGCTTCGTGCTGAAGACCTCTGCTCCCGAGCAGCTCATCGCGGCGATCCGGGCCGCCGTCGGAGGCGACGCCCTGCTCGACCCGGCGGTCACGACGCACCTCATCGCGGCCTTCGCCGGCCGGCACGATCCGGCCGCGCCCGAGGGCCTCTCCGACTCCGACATCGACCTGATCAAGCTCGTCGCCCGGGGCTTCACCAACCGGCAGATCGCGATGACGCTGGCCGTGCCGGAACGGGAGGTCGCCGACGAGGTCGCGGCCCTGCTGCGCGGTCTCGGCCTGGTCGACCGCGCCCAGCTCGTGGTCCTGGCGTACGAAAGAGGGCTGGTCAGCCCCGGGTCCCCGGGCGCCTGACCCTTATCGTCGCTTTGACGACAAGCAATCGGACGGCTTAGGGTGGGCACGTGGCTCAACTGCGTATCGCTCTCGCCCAGACCAATCCGGTCGTCGGGGACATCGCCGGCAACGCCGGCATGCTCGTCGAGTGGACCCGCAGGGCCGCCGGCCGCGGCGCGCACCTCGTGGTCTTCCCCGAGATGTTCCTGACCGGCTACCCGGCCGAGGACCTGGTGCTCCGGTCCTCGTTCGCGGAGGCGTCGATCACCGCGCTGTCGAAGACGGCCATGCGGCTCGCCGACGAGGGACTCGGGGACATCCTCGTCGTGGTGGGCTACCTCGACCGCGCCGACCTCGCCCCCCGCGTCGGCCAGCCCAAGGGCGCGCCGCTCGACGCGGTCGCCCTGCTCCACGGCGGCCGGGTGGTGACGAAGTCGGCCAAGCACCACCTGCCGAACTACGGGGTGTTCGACGAATACCGCTACTTCGTGCGCGGCGACCGCCTGCCGATCTTCCGTCTGCACGGCGTGGACGTCGCCGTCGCCGTGTGCGAGGACCTGTGGCAGGACGGCGGCCCGGTCTCCGTGGTCGCCGAGGCCGGCGCAGGCCTGCTCGTCGTGCCCAACGGCTCGCCGTACGAGACGAACAAGGACGACGTGCGGCTGGAGCTGTGCGCGCGGCGGGCCCGCGAGGCGGGCTGCGCGCTCGCGTACGTGAACATGGTCGGCGGCCAGGACGAACTGGTCTTCGACGGCGACTCGCTCGTCGTGGACGCCGCGGGGAACCTGGTGGCCCGCGCGCCGCAGTTCGAGGAGGACCTGCTCGTCACCGATCTGGAGCTCCCGGAGGGCACGGGCGCGCTCGGGGAGTCGGCCCACGACGCGCACGACGGCACGGTCATCACGGTCGAGCGGGTGCTGCTGTCGTCCGCGCCGGTCGAGCCGTACGAGCCGGAGGCGCCGGTCGTCGCCGAGCGGCTGGACGACCTGGCCGAGATCTACCAGGCGCTCGTGACCGGCGTGCGCGACTACGTGCGCAAGAACGGCTTCCAGTCGGTCATCCTCGGCCTGTCCGGCGGCATCGACTCCGCCCTCGTCGCCACGATCGCCGCCGACGCCGTCGGGCCCGAGCGGGTCCATGTGGTGCTGATGCCGTCGCGCTACTCCTCGGACCACTCCATCACCGACGCGGAGGAGCTGGTGCGCCGCCAGGGGGTGCACTCGCGGATCGTCCCGATCGCCGACATCGTCTCGGCCTTCGAGAAGGAGATCGAGCTGCACGGCCTGGCGGCCGAGAACCTCCAGGCCCGCGTGCGCGGCATGCTGCTGATGAGCCTGTCGAACGAGCACGGCCACCTGGTGCTGACCACCGGCAACAAGAGCGAGCTCGCCACCGGCTACTCCACGCTGTACGGCGACTCGGCGGGCGGCTTCGCCCCCATCAAGGACGTACTCAAGAGCGTGGTCTGGAAGCTCGCGGAGTGGCGCAACACCCAACCGGGGCAGCCCCCGATCCCGGAGAACTCCATCACCAAGGAGCCGAGCGCTGAGCTGCGGCCCGACCAGCGCGACACCGACTCCCTCCCGCCGTACGACGTGCTCGACCGGCTGCTGCGCGACTACGTGGAGCGGGACATGGGCCGGGACGAGCTGGTCGCCGAGGGCCACGACCCCGAGCTGGTCACGAAGATCATCCGCCTGGTGGACCTCGCCGAGTACAAGCGCCGCCAGTATCCGCCGGGCCCGAAGATCACGCCGAAGAACTTCGGCCGTGATCGCCGCCTTCCCATCACGACCCGGTGGCGCGAGCGCCTGTAGCGGGTCTCCGCGACACCGCTGCCGGGGACCGGGGACCGGGGACCGGACCGGGTAAAGCCTCCGGTCCGCGGAAGCCGGCCCCGATCGGCGCGGCGTCAGCCCGGTAGCGACGTCAGCAGGTAGCGGCGTCAGTCTCGGCGGCCTCAGCCCCGATCGCGCTGTCAGCGACCGGGGCGGCGCCGGCTCCCGGTCGCGGCGTCAGCGGCGAGAACTCCAGCGGCGGGCGCCGGCGTCAGCGAGGGGCGCCCGCCGGAAGGTGCGGGCGCGGCTCACGCCTCGGCCGTGACTGGGCGGGGGCGGAAGCCCTTGAGCGCCTCGTCGACGATCCGCTCGGGAAGGTCGGGCTGGTAGTCGCCGGAGTGGGACCACTTGGTGAGCCAGATCATGGCCCCGCTGAGCAGCGCCAGCGCCATGTCGACGTCGAGGTCCGCGCGCAGTTCGCCGGTCTTCATGCCACGGTGCAGCACGGCTGCCACCACCGCCCTGCGCGGCTCCACGGCCAGCTCACGGAACCGTTCCGTCAGCCGGGGATGCCGCTCGGAGTCGCTCATGGCGATGTTCATGATGCAGCGGGTGCGGTGGTGGCGGGACTCCTCCTGGATCACCCGGAGGTAGGTCACCAGGTCGTCTCGCACCGTTCCGCCCTGCGGCAGCGGGATCGGCGGCTTGAGCGTCGCCAGAGCGTCCACCACCAGGTCCTCTTTGTTGGACCATCTGCGGTAGATCGTCGTCTTCCCGACACCGGCGCGGCCGGCGATCGACTCGATGGACAGCTCCGAGACCCCGATGCCCTCACCGAGCAGTTCGAGAGTGGCCTCGATGATCGACCGTTCCGCCTTCTCGCTGCGCGGGCGGCCCGCCGGGCGGGCCCCCCCTTCAGCCGTCTGCTGCGTCTTCATGTCGAGCTCACACTACCTCCGCCGCCTTCTCGGTCTCAGCCGGGGTGATCACGGTCTCGACCGACGCCTTGCCCGGCATCCAGCGTGCCACCACGAGCGTGCCGATGAGTGCGACGAAGGCCGATCCGAGGGCGGCCCAGTGGACACCGGTGACGAACGCGGCGTTCGCGGCGTCGAGCAGGCTCGCGCCCCGTTCGCCCAGCCCGGCGGCGACGCCGGCCGCGCCGGAGATGGACTCGGTCACGACGTGGTGGAGCTGTTCCGGCAGAGCGGCGACCTTGCCCTCCATGTCGTTGCGGTAGCTGGCGGACAGGATCGCGCCCAGGATGGCGATGCCCAGCGTGCCGCCGACCTGCCGGACGACGTTGCTCATCGAGGAGCCGACACCGGCCTTCTCACGCGGCAGCGCGTTCATGATGGCCGTGGTCGCCGGGGGCATGATGTTGGCCATCGCCGCGCCCTGGACGAAGCCGAGGGCCAGCAGGATCCAGATCGGCGTGTCCACGTCCACCAGGGCGTACGCCGCGAGGGCCAGCGTGATGACGAGCATCGCGACCGTGCCGACGGCCCGCGCTCCGTACTTCTGGACCATGCGCGCGCTCTGCGGCGCGAAGATCAGCTGAGCGGCCGCGAACGGCAGCACGAGCGCACCCGACTGCAGCGGCGAGTAGCCCCGGACGATCTGCCAGTAGAAGGCCAGGAAGAACATCACGCCCATGGCCGCGAAGAACACGAGGCCGACGGCGGCGATCGCGGTGGAGAAACCCGCGTTGCGGAAGTGGCGCACGTCGAAGGCGGGGTGGTCGATCCGGCTCTCGTACCAGACGAACGCGGCGAGGATCGCGAGACCCAGCAGCGTGGGCACGATGACCGAGACGTCGGCGAGGGTGCCGAGGTCGCTGATCCTGACGATGCCGTAGACGAGGCTGACCAGGCCGATGATGGACAGCAGCACGCCGATCGGGTCGAGACCGGCCTTGTTGGGGTCCTTCGAGTCGGGCACGAGCGTCGCGATCAGCGCGAGGCCGATCAGCACGATGGGCACGTTGACGAGGAAGACCGAGCCCCACCAGAAGTGCTCCAGCAGCACGCCCCCCGTGATCGGGCCGATCGCCACGGCGATGCCGACACCACCGGCCCAGATGCCGATCGCCTTGCCCCGCTCGTGGATCGGGAAGACGTTCGAGATGATCGCCAGTGTCGCCGGCATGATGGCGGCGCCCCCAAGGCCCATCAGGGCCCTCGCCGCGATGAGCTGCGCCGGGTCCTGGGCGTAGGCGCTGGCGAGCGAGGCCAGCCCGAACAGGACCATGCCGGTCATGAGCATCCGCTTACGGCCGTAGCGGTCCCCCAGCACCCCGAAGGTGAACAGCAGGCCGGCGAACACCAGCGTGTAGGAGTTCATCGCCCATTCGAGCTGGCTCTGCGTCGTGCCCAGGCCGTGGACGGGATCGGCGATCGTCTTGATCGCCACGTTGAGGATGGTGTTGTCCAGGACGACCGCCAGCAGGCTGAACACCATCACGCCGAGGACCTGCCAGCGGCGTGGATGACCGGTATGCGCTTCCACGAATCCCCCATGATTTCGATACGACCGTGTTTCGCAACGAGAGCGTAGCGCTAACCGATTCCGATACGCAACAGGACCGTTTCATAATCACGGCCGCCGCCTGTCCTCCGCACTCGCCCTCACCCGGGTCCCTGACCTCACGGGGTGGCGCGGGCCGCGGCGCCGCACCCTGTATATCCACGCGGCGGCCCGTTCCATTCCCGGGCCGCCGCCGACCTCGGGCGATGCCTGCGCGAGGGAGGTTCTACTCCCCGACGCGGGCGGGCCCGGGGGCCTGCGGGACAGAGGCAGCGGCGCCCACCCCGGCACCCACCCCGGCTCCGCCACCGGCCGCGACCTTCACACCCGCACCCGCACCCGCACCCGCACCCGTACCGGCACCGGCACCGACCTTTGCGCCGGCACCCGCCGGAGCCTGCCGCCATACGTACCCGGCGAGCAGGGCCAGCGCGACGCCGACCGCTCCGGCCGCGGCGAAGGCCCACGCGGGGTCGTGCGAGTCCAGCAGCCAGCCGGCGAGCGGCCCCGCCAGTGCGCCTCCTATCGTCAGCGAGGTGCCGTGCAGGCCCATCGCCTCCCCCCGCGCCGCCGCGGGGACACTCCGGTTGACGGCGTCCACGGTGGACGACAGCGCCGGCGCGCACAGCAGGCCCCCCGGCACCAGCGCCAGGCACAGCCAGCCCAGGCCCCCGCCGATCAGGCCCACCGGCGCGGTCAGCAGGCACAGGCCTCCCGCGAGCAGCGCGGGCGACAGCCCCCGGGGCAGCGCGCCGTACACGAACCCGCCCACGAGCGAGAATCCACACCACAGGGCGAGGACCAGCCCCGTCCAGGCGGTCGCGCCGTCGGCCTTGAGCATCGCCACGATGCCCAGCTCGGTCGTGGTGAGCACGAAGGTCAGCCCGGACACCAGGAGGAACAGGGCGAGCAGGCGGGGCCGCAGCCACTGCCGCCGGGGGACGGCGCCCTGGTTCTGCGCCTTCTCCTCGGCCGAGCGGGTGGGCGGGTCGAGCAGATACAGCGCCACCCCCGAGCCGACCAGACCGGCGGCCACGCCGTACATCGTCGCGGTGCTGCCGAACGCCGTCACGCTCGCGACCGCGAGGGCGGGCCCCACCATGTACGACAGCTCCACGCCCATCGAGTCGAGGGCGAAGCCCGTCTGGTGGTTCTCCACCGGCACCATCGCGGCCACGCACTGCCGGATGGCCCCGAACACGGGCTGGCTGAACAGCCCTCCGATCAGCGCCCCCGGCAGCAGCACGGCGTACGGCAGCGACGGCGCGGTGCACCACAGGCACAGTTGCACGAGGGTCGTCACGGCCATCACCGGGCGCAGCCCGCGGCGGTCGACGAAGCGGCCGACGAGCGGCGACCCGACCGCGGCGCCCACCATGGACGCGGCGCCGACCAGGCCCGCCTGGAGGAAACCCAAATGCTGGGTGTTCACCACGTGCAGGGTCAGGGTCATCCCGGTGCCGGTCAGGGGGATTCGCGCGATCATGCCGACAACGAGCAACGCCCGCACGCCCGGCAGGGCGAGCACCCGCCGGTAACGATCAAAAGCCATTATGGATCCTTACCTCCGCACGGCATTGTGCCGGGCGGCGTCGGCGTCTTCGCCGCCGGGTTGCCCCTTTTGCCCCATTAATCACAGGGGTTCATCGCCCCGGATTACGCCGTCGGCCCGGGGTGTTCCAAGCCATGGCGACATGCAATGATCTGACTGTCCGGGGACGCCACAGGGGCGCCACGAGGCCTGGAGGTAGCCATGTCCTCTGTTTCCGCCATGTCCACATCCGCCCTCTACGGCGGAGCCGCGGGTCGCAGGGTCACCGTCCGCGACATCGCGGCGGCCAAGGAGCGCCACGAGAAGTGGCCGATGGTGACGGCGTACGACGCGATGACCGCGAGGGTGTTCGACGAGGCGGGCATTCCGGTGATGCTCGTGGGCGACTCGGCCGCCATGGTCGTCTACGGCTACGACTCGACGCTGCCCGTCACGGTCGACGACCTCCTCCCGCTCACCGCCGCGGTCGTACGCGGCTCGTCGCGGGCGATGGTCGTGGCCGACCTGCCGTTCGGCTCCTACCAGGCCTCACCCCAGCAGGCCCTGGAGACCGCGGCCCGCTTCATGAAGGAGGCCGGCGCGCACGCCGTCAAGCTGGAGGGCGGCCACCGGGTCCTCCCGCAGGTGGAGATGCTCGTGTCGGCCGGGATCCCGGTCATGGCCCACCTCGGCCTGACCCCCCAGTCGGTCAACGCCTTCGGCGGCTACAGGGTGCAGGGCCGCGGCCAGGCGGGCGACGAGCTCATGGCCGACGCCAAGGCGCTCGAGCACGCGGGCGCCTTCGCCGTCGTGCTCGAATGCGTCCCCGCCGACCTCGCCCAGCGGGTCACCACGTCGCTGAGCATCCCCACGATCGGCATCGGCGCGGGCCCTCACACCGACGCGCAGGTCCTCGTCTGGCAGGACCTGATGGGCCTGACCCCGCAGCCCGCCAAGTTCGTGAAGAAGTACTTCGACCTGGCCGGGGAGATGGACCGGGCGATCCGGGCGTACGCCGACGAGGTCGTCTCCGGCGTCTTCCCCAGGCCCGAGCACAGCTACCGCTGACGCCCCGCGGGGCGGCCGCGGCACACGCCGCGGCCGCCCTTCCCATGCGGGCGCCTCAGATCGCGTCGAGCGCCTGGGCGAAGTCGGCCCACAGGTCCTCGGCGTGCTCGATGCCCACGGCCACCCGGACCGTCCCCTCGCCGATGCCCGCGGCGGCCAGGCCCGCCGCGCTCACCGAGCGGTGCGACGTCGTGGCCGGGTGCAGGATCAGCGTCTCCACGCCGCCGAGCGAGGGCGCGAGCAGCGCGAGCCTGACGTTGCGCATGAACGCCTCGCCCGCCGTACGTCCTCCCGCCAGGTCGAAGGAGAACACGCCGCCGAAGTCGGGCAGGAGCTTGGCGGCCAGCTCGTGCGACGGGTGCGACGGCAGGCCCGGCCAGTGGACCGCGGCCACGGCGGGGTGCCCGGCGAGCCGCGTCGCGAGCACCCGGGCGTTGGCGCAGTGACGCTCCATCCGCAGCGGCAGCGTCTGCATCCCCCGCAGGGTCAGCCACGCGGCGAACGGGTCGGCCGTCGCGCCGAGCTCCACCGCGTACGACCACACCTTGCGGTACAGGTCGTCCGAGGCGAACACGGCGATGCCGCCGACGACGTCGGTGTGCCCGGACAGATACTTGGTCACCGAGTGCACCACGATGTCCGCGCCGTGCTCGATCGGGCGGCACAGGACGGGCGAGGCGAAGGTGTTGTCGACCACAGTGAGGATCCCGGCCTCGCGCGCCGCCGCGCACATCCCCGGCAGGTCGGCCACCTGCGTCATCGGGTTGGCGATGGTCTCCAGATACAGCAGCTTCGTCGTGGGCCGCACGGCGGCCCGTACGGCGGCGGGGTCGTCGTGCGGCACATGGGTGATCTCGACGCCGAAGCGCTCAGCGAGACCGTTCAGGGCCTGCGCGGTGGCGCCGTACAGCGCCGACTGGGCGATGACGTGGTCGCCCGACCCCAGCAGGCCGAGCAGCACGGCGTTGATCGCACCCATGCCCGAGCCTGTCGCCACGGCGGCCACGCCGCCCTCCAGCCCGGCGACCGCCTCCTCCAGGGCGCGGACGGTGGGATTGGAGAGCCGGCCGTACACGTACGCCCCGTCGGGCCGCCCCATGCCGTCGGCGAACACGGCCGGGTCGTCGAAGACGAACCCCGAGGTCTGGTAGATCGGCATGGCGATCGGCCTGCTGTCCTCCGGCATGGGCCGGGGCAGGTGGACGACGCGCGTTTCGGGATGCAGGGAGCTCATGCCGTCCAGAATTACCCAGAGAAGTAGCTCTTGTCAGATTGGCCCCCTCGACGACCGGTTACGCGGCGAGCGGAGGAGGGTTCCATCACCGCCGCGCCCGGTGAGGATGAGGGGGTGGATGTCAGCTTCCTCCTCGTGCACAGTCCCTCCGTCGGCCCCTCGACCTGGGCCCCCGTCGCCGAGACCCTGCGGGCGCGCGGGCACACCGCCGTGGTGCCCCCGCTGACCGACGTGACGACGGGCCCGCCGCCGTACTGGCCGAGGGTGGTGAGCGAGGTGGCGGCGAGCGCGCCGCGCGGACCGCTGGCCGTCGTGGCGCACAGCAACGCCGGGCTGTTCGTGCCGCTGATCGCGCAGGCCCTCGCCGGGCAGGTCGCCGCGTGCCTGTTCGTCGACGCCGCCCTGCCCCCGCGCAGGGGCGGGTGCCGGGCGGCGGAGCCGGAGCACCTCGCCTTCCTGCGCTCCCTCGCCGACGACGCGGGCGTCCTGCCCCGCTGGACCGACTGGTGGCCGCAGGACGTCGTCGCCGCCCTGCTCCCCGACCCACAGGTCCGCCAGGTGGTCGTGGCCGAGCAGGCGCGGCTGCCCCTCGCGTACTACGAGGAGGAGATCCCGGTGCCGGCCCGCTGGGACCACCTCAGGAGCGGCTACCTGTGGTTCGCCGACACGTACGCCGCCCTCGCCGCGGAGGCCGGGGAGCGCGGCTGGCCGGTCGCCCGCATCCCCGGAGAGCATCTGCACCAACTCGTCGCCCCCGAGGCGGTGGCCGACTGGCTCGTCGCCACCGCCGTGTGAGGTTCAGACATGTGAGGCGCAGACGTGTGGGGCTCAGACGTGTGGGGCTCAGACGTCGGTGACCCGGATGCCGGCGTGGGCCTTGTAGCGGCGGTTGACCGAGATCAGGTTCGCCGTGAACGCCTCGACCTGGTGGGCGTTGCGCAGCCGGCCCGCGTAGATGCCGCGCACTCCGGGGATGCGCCCGGCGAGCGCGCGCACGACGTCCGTGGCCTCGCGGTCGTCGCCGAGCACGAGCACGTCGAGATCGATCTCCGCCACCGAGGGGTCGAGCAGCAGCACCGCCGACACGTGGTGGAACGCTCCGACCACCCGGCTGCCGGTCAGCACCGCCGCCGCCTGCTGCGCCGCGCTCCCCTCCTCCACGGGCAGCGCGTACGCGCCCTGCTTGTCGAAGCCGAGCGGGTTGACGCAGTCGATCACGATCTTGCCGGTGAGCGGCTCGCGCAGGGACTCCAGCAGGGCCTTGTGCCCGTCCCAGGGCACCGCGACGATCACGATGTCCGCCTCGGCCGCCACCTCGGCGTTCGCGGCACCGCGCACACCGATCTCACTCGCCGCCTCCTGGGCGCGTTCGGCGCTGCGCGAGCCGATCAGCACGGTGTGACCGGCCAGGGAGAACCGGCGTGCCAGTCCTTTGCCCTGGTCGCCGGTGCCGCCAAGGATGCCGATGGTAAGTGCGGAGACGTCGGGGAGATCTACGGTGTTGTGCTCAGCCATGGCACAGATGATGCCAGCAGGCCTTCGACGGGCACTCGCCGGGTCGTCCCCGCCGGGTGCGCCGCCCTGGTCAAGGGGCCCACGACGTGTCCCCGCGACCGGACCGCCACGTACGCGTGGACGCCGGACGTGCCGACGCTTCGCGTCAAGCGGCCGATTGGCGGGACTTCGGGGGCTCGTGTCAGGCACCATGACGTTCATGGACGCCGCGTCGGTGAACCTGTTGCGCGAGGTGCTCGCCTCCACCGGATGGGTCGAACGCACCCGGGAGCTCGGCCTTGCCCTGCGGGCGACCAGGTCGGCCGGGGGGCTCCTCGTCGTCGGCGCACCCGAGGACGAGCCGTGGCACGTCACCGCCCATCTGGCCGACGAGGCCCGGCTGTCGGGACTCGCCCAGCTGTCCCCCACGCTCGTCCGCTGGGCGCCGCCGCCCGGCGCGCCCGCCCACCTGCGGGTCGGGATGGAGCGCCTGCGCGACACCGGCAGGGGCGAGACGCTCTTCGTGGTCGCCGAGCGACGGGCGCCCGTGCCCCTGCTGGAGCGTGTGGACGACGCCCGCCGCAGCGGCGCCACCATCCTCGCCGTCGACGGCGGCGACCCCGAGCTGGAGTCCCTCGCCCACGACGCGATCGCCGTGCCGAGCGAGGGGGCAGTCCTGAGCTTCGACGCCGCGCAGCACCTGGTGAGCAGCGCGGCCGGGGAGGTGCGGCGGCTCGGCCTGCGCGAGCGCCTCGCCCGCCTGGCCGACCGGATCACCGGCCCCCGGATCACCGACTGAGGCGCGACGGGTCAGGACACGGACGAGCCTGAAGAGGCGCGGCTGAGCTCGCCCACCCGGCGTTCCACCGCCTCGACCGCCTCACTCAGCACCTCGATCACCACGGCCTGCATGGGGTCGGGCTCCCCCGACGTCGTACGGCTCACCCTGGTCAGCGCCTCGAGCCTGCGGCTGCCGACGCCGCGGATGCCGGTGACGACCACCTCGCCCGGCGGCACGTCGAGCAGCGCAAGCGACGGCACGATCGCCACGCCGTGCCCCGCCGACACCAGCCCGAGCACGGGCGGGAACTCCGCGATCAGGTGCACCCGGCGCGGCGCGAACCCGTGAAGCTGGGCGAGCCGTTCGAGCGCCTGCCCGCACGCCTGGTCGGGCACGCCCGCGACCCACGGCAGGTCGACGAGGTCGGCGACGGTGGCGGGCACCGTGTCCCACGACGGCGGGGCGACGATGCGGTACTCGTCGTCGTGCAGGCGGTGCCTGGACATCGACTGCAGGGAGGCGGCGGGCTGGCTCATGTCCCGTTCCGTCACCACCAGGTCCACGCCGCCGAGGCGCAGTTCCTGCACCGCGCCGGGCCCGAACAGCTCGTGGATGACGGGAGTGATCCGCGGGTGCCGTACGGCCAGCTCGCGCAGGGCGGGCACGAGCAGATGCCGGATCACGGTCGGGAACGCCGCGATCGTGACCGGCCCCGACAGCCGCTCGGCGAAGCGGTTGAGCTCGTGCCTGGCCTCGGCGAGCTGCTCCTCGATCCGCTCGGCGTACGCCGCCAGCACGCGGCCCGCGGGGGTCAGCGAGACCCTGCGCTGCGACCGGTCGAACAGCGCGAGGCCGACCTCCCGTTCGAGCTGGGCGAGCTGCTGGGAGACGGCCGAGGGCGTGAGGTGCAGCGCCTGGGCGGCCTTCATGACGCCGCCCCTGCGGGACACCTCATGCAGGATCCGCAGCCGTCGCGGGTCGATATCCATACAGCGGATCTTATGGGTGGATTAAGAAACCTTCACTTGCTCTTCACACTGCCGGGGCAGGATCATCGCACCATGACCATTTCCCGGGACGGCGAGCCGTCCTGATGTCCACGTTCATCACGATCATCGGCACCGCCGGCGCCGTCATCCTCCTGCTCGCGTACGCCATGGTGTCGTCCGGCAGGATGTCCGGGAACGGCCTGCCCTACCAGCTGCTCAACTTCGGCGGCGCGGTCACCCTGATGATCAACAGCGCGTACCACTCGGCCTGGCCCTCCGCGATCCTCAACCTCGTGTGGAGCGGCATCGGCGTGTGGACCCTCGGCCGGTTCGTCGCCCGCCGCGCGGCGGCGCGCCGTCACACGGCCGAGCCGGCCCCCGGGCGGTGAAGACCCCCCGACGGCACCGGCGGCAGCCCGCAGCGGCCCGAGGGCGCGGCCGGCGACCCCCGGGCGGTCCACGGAGGTCAGGGAATCAGTCGTCCCATTCCTTGTCCTGCTCGCTCCAGCGCTTGTTGCGCTCCGCCGCCGTCTGCAGGGCCTGGGCGGCGGTCTCGCGGGAGTCGTAGGGGCCTAGCCGGTCCTTGTTGGGGCAGCCCTTCTCGGGCTCGACGGTCATGTGCTTCAGGCAGAACCACCATTGATCGCTCACGCCATAATCGTGCCCCCTCGGCGCGCAACTAGACTTGGCGACATGACCACGCTGCTCCGCCCCGGGCGGATCTCGCCCACCCGTAAGGTCCCCGCCGGCATCCCGCGTCCCGAATACGTGGGGAAGGCCGAGCCCAAGAAGGGCGACAGCGACGTCCAGACCCCCGAGACCATCGAGAGGATGCGGATCGCGGGCCGGATCGCCGCCCAGGCGCTGGAGGAGGTCGGCAGGCACGTCGCCCCCGGCGTGACGACCGACGAACTCGACCGGATCGGCCACGAGTTCCTCTGCGACCACGGCGCCTACCCCTCGACGCTCGGCTACCGGGGCTACCCGAAGTCGCTGTGCACCTCGATCAACGAGGTGATCTGCCACGGCATCCCGGACGACACCGTGCTGCGCGACGGTGACATCGTCAACGTGGACATCACCGCCTACATCGGCGGCGTGCACGGCGACACCGACGCCACCTTCCTGGTCGGGGAGGTCGACGAGGAGTCGCGGCTGCTGGTCGAGCGGACCCACGAGGCGATGATGCGGGCGATCAAGGCGGTCGCGCCCGGCCGCCAGCTCAACATCGTGGGCCGGGTCATCGAGGCGTACGCCAAGCGCTTCGGCTACGGCGTCGTCCGCGACTTCACCGGCCACGGCATCGGGGCATCGTTCCACTCCGGGCTCATCGTGCCCCACTACGACGATCCCTCGCTGTCGGTGACCCTCGTGCCCGGGATGACGTTCACGATCGAGCCCATGCTCACGCTCGGCACGATCGACTACGAGATCTGGCCGGACAGGTGGACCGCGGTGACCAGGGACCGCAAGCGGACCGCGCAGTTCGAGCACACAATCGTGGTGACCGAGACGGGGCGCGAGATCCTGACCCTGCCGTAGCGGGCGGGCGCCGCGACCCGGATGCCGCGACCCGGGATTGCTCCCGCGGGCTACTCGGCGGCCGTGTCCCGCTTGTTGAGCTTCGCCAGATAGTCGTTGTAGGCGTCGAGCTCCGCGTCCCCGGTGCCGCCGGACCTGGCCGCGGCGGCGTCGGCGCGGCGGTCCGCCCGGCGCGCGACCCGCTCGTCGTCCCGCCACCACTGGAACCCCAGAGCGAGCAGCACGATCAGCGTGGGGATCTCACCGAACGCCCAGGCGATCGCGCCGCCGGACTGCTGGTCGGCCAGGGAGGACGCGCCCCAGGTGCGCCCGAGCTGGTCGTAGTAGGACGACGCCAGCACGGTGCCCATGCTCATCAGGGCGAGCCCGAAGAACGCGTGGAACGGCATGGTCACCATCAGCAGCAGCAACCGCCCGTAGTAGGGCAGCTTGTACGGCGCGGGGTCCACCCCGATGATCACCCAGAAGAACAGGGAGCCGCTGAGCAGGAAGTGCACGGTCATCGCGATGTGACCGAGGTGCTCCTCCATCGCGGCGGCGAACAGCGGGGTGAAGTACAGGGCGAACGTCGACACCACGAAGATCGCCGTCGCGATCGCGGGGTGGCTGACGAACCTCACGACCCTGCTGTGCAGAATCACCATGATCCACTCGCGTGGCCCCCGGTCGCCCCTGCGGACGGCGGGCTTGAGCGCGCGCAGCGCCAGCGTCACCGGCGCGCCGAGCACCAGGAAGATCGGGACCAGCATCGACAGGACCATGTGCTCGGTCATGTGCACGCTGAACAGCACCGGCGCGTAGCGCGCCACACCGGTCTGCGTGCTGAGCACGAGGATGACCACGCCGAGGAACCAGCTCACCGTGCGGCCGGCGGGCCACCGGTCTCCCCTGCGGGCCATCCGGACGACCCCCGCGCCGTACAGACCGGCCAGGGCGGCGGCGAGCACGGCGAAGAACAGGTCGAACCACCACAACGTCACCAGGTTGACGAGCGAGATCGGCGGCGGCAGGAGATAGCCGAGCAGCTCGAACGCACGGTCCACCGGGGTGTCGACGGGCGGCGGGGCGGTCCGGGACAGCGCCACGGCGAGGCCGATCGTCGCCCCCATCAGCACGACCTCGCCGAGGGCGAGGCGGAGGAAGGCGTGCGGCTCCCCCGCCGACAGCCGAGGCAGCGTACGGCCGCGGTGGCGCCAGCCGAAGAACCCGAGCACCACGAAAGCGATGATCTTGGCCAGCAGGAGCAGGCCGTAGTTCGAGGTGAACAGCTCGCCGACCGAGGTGAGACGCGAGGCGGTGGCGGCGAGCCCGGAGACGCCGACCCCCACGAAGCACCACAGCGCCATCCGGGAGAAGCGCGCGGCGGCGACGTCCAGGAGCGGCTGCCCGCGCAGCGCGTGGAAGCAGATCATCCCGAGTCCGCCCACCCACAGCGCCAGGAAGAGCAGGTGCATGGCGACCGAGGTGGTGGCCAGCCCGTGGTTGGGCGAGGAGGAGGAGTGCCCGGTGAGCGCGGGCGGCAGCAGCGTCACGAGCGCGAAGACCAGCAGGCCGGCCGCGGCGCCCACGGTGATCGCGCCGCGGGCGAACAACGCGATGGCGACGGCGAACAGCACGACCAGGGTCAGCGCGATGCCCTGCGGCACCTGACTGGCGTAGCTGGTGAGCTCGTTGCCCGCGAGTACCTGCCCCACCGGCATGCCGAGCGTCTCCGACAGGCTGAAGACCAGCGCGACCGCCGCGGCCACCGCCCAGACCAGCGCGGACCACGAGGCGGCCTTCACGTAACCCTGCGCGGGTTTGCCGAGCAGGCCCTTGTCGCTGGGCAGGAACGCCGAGGCCGCGGCGAGCAGCCCGACGGTCAGGACGCCGGAGACGTCCATCGCGAGCTTCGACAGCGGGAGCATCCAGCGGGTGAGGGTGCCCTCGTCGGGCAGGCCGGGGATGATCCGCGGCGTCGCGGCGCCACCGAGCACCATGGCGACGACGAGTGCGCCGACGGCCGCGCAGAGCGCCGCGGCGGTCAGGCGCACCGCCCTGTTCACGGCTTCTTCCGCAGGCTCAGGAACATCCCGATGCCGACGCCGGCGATCCCGAAGATCACGGCCCACATCCAGCCGGGCACGCCCCGCCGTCCGGCGCTGTCGGCCTCCTCGGCCTGCGCCGCCTGCGCGGCCTGCTCCGTCGCGACCGGCGAGGCCGCCGCGGACTCAGCCGATGCCGACTCCCCCGCGGCCGGCTCCTCTG
Source organism: Microbispora sp. H11081 (assembly GCF_012999535.1). GTDB lineage: Bacteria > Actinomycetota > Actinomycetes > Streptosporangiales > Streptosporangiaceae > Microbispora. The sequence goes on along the minus strand of NZ_JABBWV010000001.1, from coordinate 518,634 downwards.
AGGTGGACTCCCCTGCGGCGGCGGCCGACGTCGCCGTGCCCAGGGACTGGCCGCCGGTCACCGTGAACGGGATCTCCCCCTCCAGCGGGTGCCCGTCGGGCGAGACCACCCGCCAGGCGACCGTGTAGCGGCCCGGCGGCACCGGCTCGGTCACCGCCTGGCTGACCTTGGGCCCGTCCACGGCCGGCGCGCCGTTCTCGTAGCGCGTGCCGTCCTCACCGCGGACGACCACGACCGGGAACTTAACGGACTCCGCGAATTCGAGCGTGACCTTGCGCAAGGTCTCCAGCTGGGCGTTCTTCTGCGGATCGCTGCTCTTGAGCGAGGTGTGCGCCTGGGCGGGCAGAACCGGCGCGGCACACAGCAGGAGAGCCGCCACGAGCGCGGCGAAGGCGGCGAGGAAGGGTCTCTTCATGGCACTCCCAGGCTACCGACGCCGGGCTCCGGTCCGTACCCCAGACCACGGGTACCGCACGATCACGGATCAAGGGAAGCCCGGGGCCGCGGGCGGGTGCCGGTGGCGCCCGCCCGCTCCGGTCGCGGGGCGGGCGCCCTCGCGACTACAGCCCGGCGCAGGCGAGCGCGCGCTGGTAGGCCGTGACGCTCTGCTCGTCGTCGCCGAGGCGCCGCCGCATCTCCGCCACGTTCATCCAGTCCTCGGCGGCCTTCAGGGTCCGCGGCGCGTCCTCCAGCCAGCCGGTGACCAGGTCGAGCGCCGCAGCCGCGTCCCCGTCCTGGTGGAGCAGGAAGTACGCCTGGCCGATCAGGAGGTTGGCGCCGGCGAGGAGCCCGCTCCCGGTGTGCTCGACCTGCGCCAGCGCGTCCCTGAGATAGTCGACGGCCTTGTCCGGGCGGTCGAGGACGAGCTCGGCCCAGGCGAGGACGCAGGCGGTCCGCGCCCGGTCGAAGGCGCTGGTGGCGGAGGCCTCGTGCTCCCGCTGCGCCCGCAGGAGCAGGTCGCGTGCCCGCTCGGCCTCCTCGGGGCGCACCCGCAGCAGCATCGAGGCGTAGGCCTGGCGCAGCCGCGCGAGGTTGCGCGGTTCGCCGTTCTCGGACTGGAAGGCGAGCGCTCGTTCGAGGAGCGCCATGCCCTCCTCGCCCCTGCCGCTCTTCTCCAGCACCTGTGCCGCGTTCCAGGACGACGCCACCGTCGCCCGGGACGTGGCGAGGGTCTCGGCGGCCGCCAGCAGTTCGTTCGCGAAGTGGCCCGCGCGCAGCAGGTCGCCGCGCACCATGTACGCGGTGAGCAGGGTGGCGCCGAGCTCGACCAGCTCGTCGGTCCAGCCGTTGCGCGCGTAGGTGGCGAGCGCCCGCTCGCCCACGCGCACGGCGGCGGAGAAGTCGCCCCGCTCACGGTGGCACCGGCACAGCGCCAGCGCCACGGCGATCTTGCGCTCCTGCGGCATCGCCTCGGCCTCGGAGCCGTTGAGCTCGTCGAGCACCGAGATCGCCTCGTCGAGCTCGCCGCAGGCCTCCAGAGCCAGGGCGTACCCGTAACGGGCCTCCACCCGCAGCGTGGCGAGGCCCTGCAGGTTGCTGTCCGCGAGGAGTTCGGCGTACCTGCGGCGGGCCTCGGCGACCTCGCCGTTCTCGATGGCCATCCACGCGAAGCTGAGGCCGACCTCCAGGTCCTCCATCTGCTCGGCCGTCACGCCGTTGACGAGGTAGGTGAGCGAGCAGTCGAGCTTCTGGGCGAGGAGTTCGAGAACTGCCGGTGTCGGTGTCCTCTTGCCGCTCTCGATCAGTGATACGTAACTGTCGGAAAGTTCAGGATGCGCCAACTGCGCCTGTGAGAGCCCGCGCTGCCGCCGTATCGACTTGATGCGCTGTCCCACCAGATCTTGCGCAGTCATTGGCAACTCCTGAAATATTGGAGGCCTGGCAGTCCGAGTTGATGGGAGATCCACCGTGCGCCGCCCAGCCTCGTATCTTCTTACCGCCCTGATTTTGGCCCTTGTGACCGTTGGTGGCAATGCTACGGCCAACAGTGCCACGTCCAACAGTGCCGCCCCGTCGTCTTCAGTGCAGCTCTTCTCGTTCGACAACGGCTGCTGCTGAACGAGTACGCGCTGGTGAGAGCGGGACAGTCCGTCCCCGGAGGTCACGACGCCACCGGGGACGGAGTGTCCACTCAGCCGGCCTGGGACGGCGACGGACCAGGATCGGCGGGGGTCCTCGCCGGGCTCCGCTCGCGTCCGGGCTGCCGTCCCGGGCCGTGATCTCCGGCAGGAGGCGGCGCGGGAACACCCCCAAAAACGACATCGCATCTTTCCGCCGCGAAAGGCGGACCGGCCGGCCGCATTCTCGAATAATCGAAAAAGGCGAATATGGCGAGCCGAGCGGAAATTCGAACAACCCGTCCGCGAGCCGCCCGGCCGGATAGCACGAAAGGCCGCATGGAAATCGCGCGAGCGAGAAAAGCGGCCCCGAAGACACGCCCGGTCGCACAGAGAGCGAGCCGCCCCGCCGTGTCCCGATTCGCCGCCGCGGGCTCAGGAGAACCGCGCCCACAAGAACCGCGCCCCACAAGAACCGCGTCCCACGAGAACACCGTCCTCAGAAGACCGCCTCCCCGGGACGCCGCCTCCGGCGAACTATCCGGAGACGGCCGCGGGCACGGCTTCGACGCGGCCGGCGCGGATCCGCCCTCGCGCGCGGGCATCGGGCGGACGGGACCGTCCGGCGGATCGGTCATGGACCGCGTTGGCCGCCCGACCGCCCACACCCCTCGGGCCGGCGACGCCCATCCCCGAGGCCGCTACCTCGGCAAACGACAGGCCGGCCGGCAACCGTGCAGGTCATCAACGCCTTACCGAGGCGAGCGGCGCGGTGGGAGCGCTCTCCGGCTGGGACGCGCCGGCCGATGCCACCGCGCGCCCCGGCGCCCGGTCTCCCGCGGCGCGACCCGCGACCCTCCGGACACCAGGGGTGTTCGGGCAGGTCAAACGATGCGTCAGGAAGGCTTACCGACAAGTAGGAAATTCCGGCCCGACAGGAACGGGCCGTTACCCGATGCGTCTAGACAATATCTAGATGGGACATGGCATATTTCATGCTCTGCCGGAACACGCCCGACGGCATGCCCGATGCCGGACGAACACGGGACGCCATCGCGAAGCCGCAGTTTATGGGGGGAACCGCCGGGGTGCAGTTGCGACGAGCGCGGCAGCTCACGGCACGCATCGGGCACGGGAGTGGAATTCTCCTCGAACGCGATGACCCACGGATTGCGTCTACGCCGTTACCACGTGGAGTTCAGAGGCATGGATAGCGCGAATGAGCCTGAAACGTCCGCGTACTCGCCCTGCCGTCTGCGGATGCTCGGGCCTCTGGCGGCGTGGCGCGACGGGCGGAGCGTCGACCTCGGACCTCCGCTCCAGCGCGCGACCCTGTGCGTGCTCGCCGCCAAAGTCGGCAGGATCGTCCCCAAGGAACGGCTGATCGGCGATCTGTGGGGCGGCGCCGCCCCGAGGACGGCCGAGCAGAGTGTCTACACCTATGTGGCCGGGCTGCGACGGCTGCTCGAACCGGATCAGGGCAGGCGGGGGCCGTTCAGGCTGCTCACCCACTCCGCGAGCGGCTACAGCCTGGCACGGGACGCGTGCCTGACCGACGCGGAGGAGTTCGAGCGGCGCCTCGCGGAGGCTCGCCGCTACCAGGCCAAGGAGGATCTCGGCGGCTGGCTGCGCGAACTGGAGGCCGCGCTGGGACTGTGGGCGGGCACCGCCCTCGGCGGCGTTCCCGGCCCCTTCTGCGAAGCGGAACGGGCCCGGCTGGAGGGCATGCGGCTGACGGCGCGGGAGGACCAGGCCGACGCGCTGCTGCGGCTGGGCCGGAGCCAGGAGCCGCTCGACGTGCTCGTCGGGCTGACCGCGGAGGCCCCGCTGCGGGAGCGGGCCCGGGAGTTGCTGATGCTCGCGCTCTACCGCCGCGGACGGCAGGCGGAGGCGCTGGAGGTCTTCCACGACGCCAGGCGCCGGCTCGCGGAACAGCTCGGCGTCGATCCCGGCGAGCCCCTGCGGAAGGCGTACGAGCTCATCCTGTGCGCGGACCCCTCTCTCGACGCGTCGCCGTCCCCCGCGACGGTCTCCGCGCCCGACGAGGTCCACCGGCCGCGTCAGCTCCCGCGCGATCCGCGGGTCTTCGTGGGGCGTACGGACCCGCTGGTGCGCCTGCGCGCGCTGCTCGCGCCCTGGGACGGAGGCGACCCGCCGGCGATGGTGGCCGTCACCGGCACGCCGGGAGCGGGGAAGTCGACCCTCGCCGTACGCGCCGCCCACATGGTGAGCGATCACTACCCCGACGGCCAGCTGTTCCTGAACCTGCTCGGGGCGACGCCAGGAGTGCGGCGGCTGAACCCGCTCGACCTGCTCGGGAGGCTGCTTCGCGGCCTCGGCACGCGCCCGGAGGCGGTCCCGTCCGACCCGGACGAGGCCGCGGCGATGCTCAGGGACCGCCTGGCGGGCCGGCAGACGCTGATCGTGCTGGACGACGCGGCCGGCCCGGAACAGGTCCGCCCTCTGCTGGGCCTGCCGGCGGGCAACGCCCTGCTCGTCACGAGCCGGGAGTCGTTCGCGGCGGCCGACGACTGCGTCCAGCTCGTCCTGCCCAGGATGCAACGGTCGGAGGCGACGACCATGCTGGCGAAACTCGTCGGCGCCGAGCGGGTCGCCGCCGATCCGGCCGCCGCCGCCGAGCTCGTGGACCTCTGCGGAGGGCTGCCCCTCGCCCTCCGCCTCGCGGCGGCGCGGCTGTCGGAGAACCGCCGCACACCTGTGTCCGATCTCAACTCCCGGCTGCGCGACGAACGGCGGGCGCTGCACGAGCTCGAGTCGGGTGACCTCGCGGTGCGGGCCAGCCTCCAGCTCAGCCACGACTCGCTGGCGGAAGGCGGGCACGAGCTCGACCGGCAGGCGGCCGCGGCCCTGTGTCATCTGGGCGTCCTGCGGGTGCCGGACGCGACCCCCGTTGTCGTGGCGGCGCTCGTCGACCTGCCCCTGGACGTGGCCGAGCGAGCCGTGGCCCGCCTGATCCGGGCGAATCTGGCCGAACCGGGCGAGCAGGACCGGTTCCGCCTCCACGACCTGGTCAGGCTCTTCGCCGTGGAGCTGGCCGGGCGGCACCTGGACGAGCGCGACCGCGACGACGCGCTCGACCGCGTGCTCGGCCTGTACGGGTCGAGCGTCCGCCTGGCCATGCGGCTGCTCGACCCGCATCGGGTGCATCCACCCCACGAGTTCGCGGACCGCGAACCGTTCGCCCTGGCGGACGCCGAGAGCGCGTCCGCGTGGCTGGAGCGCGAACACCGCAACATCCTCGCCGTGGCGGCCCAGGCGATGGCGTCGCACAACCACTCCCTCGCACGCTCGGGCGCGCACCTCGGCTTCTCCTGCCAATGGCCCTTCACGTTCATCGGACACCACGAGGACGTCGTGACCCTCGGCCGTCAGGCGCTGGAGGTGGGCGCCCGGCTCGGCGACCGCGAGATCTCCGCCCTCGCGAGCGGATACCTCGCCCTGGGCCTCGGCAACGCGGGGCGCTACGAGGAGGCGCTCGGGCACCAGCGCGCCGAGGTGCACCTCCGCCGCACCGCGGGGGAGTCCTTCGCGCGCATGCGGGCGCTGGGCAACCTCACCGTGACGCTCAACGCGCTGCACCGGCACGAGGAAGCCCTGGCATCCGGCTACGAGCAACTCCACATCGCCAGGAACATCGCGTCGGCGGTGGGCGAACGGCACGCCCTCCTCGGCATCGGCGAGGCCCGGCTCGGGCTCGGCCGCGTCGCGGAGGCCAGGGCGGCGTGGCGCGAAGTCGGCAGGCTCGCCAAGCAGGCTGGAGACCATACGCACATGGTGGACGCGCTGCTCGGCCTGGCCCAGGTGCACGAGAAGCAGGACGACCCCTGGTCCGCGGCGGTCGTCTACCGGAAGGCACTCGCCCTGAGCCGGGAAGGGCACAACCGCGGCATGGACGTGGAGTGCCTGGGCCGGCTGGGGCGCGCGGAACGGCTCATCGGCTCCTTCGACAGGGCACGCGCCTACCTCGGCGAGACCCTGGCCGCCGCGGAGAGACACGGCGCGGCGCACTGGGCGGGCTTCGCACGCGAGGAGCTGGCCCTGCTCGACGGCGGGCACGCCGCCGGAGACGGCCGGCCGGCCGCGGGCGACCGCATCGCCCGGGGCGGCTAGCCGGCGCGCAGGGCGAGGAACAGGTCGACCCGGTCGGCCATGGACGACAGGTCCCTGCCGGTCAGCTCCTCGACCCGCCTGATCCGGTAGCGCACGGTGTTGACGTGGACGTGCAGCCGTTCCGCGCAGACGTTCCACGACCCGGTGCAGTCGAGGAACTCGCCGAGCGTGCGCACCAGTTCCGCGCCGTGCCGCCGGTCGTAGTCGAACAGCGGCCCGAGCAGCCGCCCGGCGAACGACGAGCGGACGTCGCCGGGCACGGTCGCCAGCAGCAGCGCGTGCGTGTAGATCTCGTCGCCGGTGACCACTCCCCCGCCGCGCGCCTCGGCCATCCGCCGGGCGTGGCCCGCCTCCTCCACCCCGCCCCGGATGGCCTGCGGCCCGGTCAGCGCGCCGCTCAGCCCGGCCGACACCCGGATCCCGGCCAGCCCGCGCGCGAGCACCGCCGTACGGGCGCGCAGCAGCGCCGCGAGCGTGTCACGGTCGCTCCAGGGGGTGCCGGCGCGCAGCGGGACCAGCGCCACCGACGCGTCGGCGCCCGCGGCGGCCACCACGCGGCGGTCCAGCAGTTCCTCCGTCACCTGCCCGCCCAGCAGGGCGGGGTCGGGGCCGTCCGTCGCCCCGCGCCTGCTCGCCGTGACCGTCACCACGGCGTACGGCTCGGCCGGGTCGATGCCGCAGGTCCGCAGCCGGGCCGACAGCTCGGCGATGTCGCCGCCCGCGCACGCCAGCGCGATGAGCTGCTCGGCCAGCCTGCGCTCTACCCGGCGGCCCTCCTCGGCCCGCGTCCGCGCCATCGCGACGCACGCCGCGAGCTCGTAGCCGATCTCCGCGTCCACCTCGCCCCGGCAGACCAGGGCCCAGCCCGCGGCCCGGTGCGAGCGGTCCACGGCGAACACCGTGTACGGCCCGCCGCGGTCCACGACGACGGGCAGGCGGACGGCGGCCAGGTAGTCGCGCGCCAGCCGTACGGCCCGGTCCTCGGGCAGCGCGCCCGCGACGACCGTGCCGCAGGCGGACACGACGGCGGCGGTGACGCCGAGCTCGGCCTCGACCAGGGCGAACAGCTCGCGGAGCCCGACACCCTCGGCCACGGCCGCCACGATCCTGCGGTGCCGGCCGAGCGCGCCGCGCAGGTCGCCGGCCTGCGCGGCCGCGACGCGCCTGCCGACGAGCTCGGTGACCGCCCCGAACGACACCTCGACCGGCACTTCGAACAGCGGCAGCCCGTGCGCCCGGCAGGCGTCCACGAGGTCGTCGGGCACCATGCCGAGCCGCGCGTCACCGGCGCCGAGCGCGGCCACGCCCGCCTCGGCCAGGGCCTTCACGAACCGGGCGGAGTCGGCGGGCGACCCGCGCCACATCAGGCCGGTCAGCACCAGCTCGCCGCCCGACAGGTAACGCCGGGGATCGGGCAGGTCGGTGACGAGCGCGCACGTGACCTCGCGGTCCAGCCGATCGTCACCGGTGAGCAGGACAAGCCGCAGTTCCTGGGCGGCGAGCAGATCTCGCAACAGCACGACAGCAGGGTATTTGGAGATATGTACAAGCATCGACCCCTCCCGTCGCCGGGTTTCATGGCCGCGCCGATAGGCCCCGCCCGTGCCCGGTTGCTGTACTACGGCAATGGAGCGGCGTACGACGACTGAGACGGCGGCGGGGAGCGGGCGGCTTCCGGGCCTCGGCGAGAGCGCGCCCCGGCCCGACGGCACGCTGAAGGTGACCGGGGAGTTCGCCTACTCCTCCGACCTGTGGCTGGACGGCATGCTCTGGGGCGCCACGCTGCGCAGCCCGCACCCGTCCGCGTGGATCCGCTCGATCGACATCGGCCCCGCGCTCGCGATGCCCGGCGTCCTCGCCGTGCTGACCCACGAGGACGTGCCAGGCGAGAAGTTCTACGGGCTGGACGTCCGCGACCAGCCGGTGCTCGCCGTCGGCGAGGTCCGCTACCAGGGCGAGCCCGTGGCGATCGTGGCCGCCGACCATCCGGAGACCGCGCGCCGCGCCGCCGCCGCGATCGTCGTGGACTACGAGGCGCGCGAGGCGGTGACCGACCCCCGCCGCGCCGCCTTCGACCCCTCCTGCCCCCTCGTGCACCCGGGCGGCAACCTCGTACGGCACCAACCCGTCAGGGTGGGCGGCACCTTCGAGGCCGAGGTGGTCGTCACCGGCGAGTACGAGGTCGGCATGCAGGACCAGGCGTTCCTCGGGCCGGAGTCTGGCCTGGCCGTGCCGGCGGAGGACGGCGGGGTGGACCTGTTCGTCGCCACCCAGTGGCTGCACGTCGACCGGGACCAGATGGCGCCGTGCCTGGGCCTGCCCGAGGACAAGGTGCGGCTGACCCTCGCCGGCGTCGGCGGCGCTTTCGGCGCCAGGGAGGATCTGTCGATGCAGATCCACGCCGCCATGCTGGCGCTGCGGACGGGCCGCCCGGTCAAGATGGTGTACGGCCGCGAGGAGTCGTTCTTCGGCCACGTCCACCGGCATCCGGCCCGCATGCGCTACGAGCACGGCGCGACGGCCGACGGGCGGCTCGTCTACGTGAAGGCCGAGATCCTGCTCGACGGCGGCGCGTACTGCTCGTCCACCCCCGCCGTGGTCGGCAACGCCGCCTCGCTGGGCGTCGGTCCTTACGAGGTGGGCAACGTGTGGATCGACGCGTACGGCGTCTACACGAACAACCCGCCCTGCGGCGCGATGCGCGGGTTCGGGGCGGTCCAGGCCTGCTACGCCTACGAGTCCCAGATGGACCGCCTGGCGGCGGCCTGCGGGCTGTCGCCGGTCGAGATCCGCGTGCGCAACGCGGTGTCGCAGGGGTCGCGCCTGGCCACCGGGCAGGTCGTCGACAGCCCGGCGCCGCTGGCGGACATGCTCGCGGAACTGGCCGCGATGCCGCTGCCCCCTGATCCGCATGGCGAGCCCGACCTGCGCCTGCTACCGGGCGGCGTCGCGCAGACGACGCACGGCGAGGGGGTGCGGCGCGGCGTCGGCTACGGCGTCGGCATCAAGAACATCTGCTTCTCCGAGGGCTTCGACGACTACTCGACGGCACGGGTCCGCATCGAGCTCGCCGGGACCGAGCCGCACGTGCTCGTGCACACCGCCGCCGCCGAGGTGGGCCAGGGGCTCGTCACCGTCCAGGCCCAGATCGCGCGTACGGAGCTCGGGTTCGACAGGGTCACGGTCGCCCCTGCCGACACCGCCGTCGGCTCCGCGGGGTCCTCGTCGGCGTCCCGCCAGTCGTACGTCACCGGAGGGGCGGTCAAGACGGCGTGCGAGGCGGTGCGGGCACGTCTCGACGCGCTGCGGGCGGCCCATCCGGACCTGTCCCTGGAGGAGGTGCTCGATCGCTTCGGTCCTGTCGAGGAGACGCGGGAGTTCCGGCACCGGCCGACGTTCCCGATGGACCCCGTCACGGGCCAGGGCGACTCCCACACGCAGCTCGCGTTGTGCGTGCACCGGGCGGTGGTCGACGTCGACGTCGAGCTGGGCCTGGTCAAGGTCGTCGAGCTGGCCGCCGTGCAGGACGTCGGGAAGATCCTCAACCCCCTGGCCCTGGAGGGGCAGATCCACGGCGGCTCCGCGCAGGGCCTGGGCCTGGCCCTGATGGAGGAGATCCAGGTGAGGGAGGGGCGGGTGCTCAACCCCTCCTTCACCGACTATCTGATCCCCACCATTCTCGACATGCCGCCGATGCGGCTGTCGGTGTTGGAGAACCCCGACCCCCACGCGCCGTACGGCCTGCGGGGCGCGGGCGAGCCGCCCACGCTCTCGTCGACCCCCGCCGTGGCCGCGGCGGTCAGGGCCGCGACCGGGCTGGATCTGCCCCGAGTCCCGATCAGGCCCGAGGACGTCGCGCTCGCGCCCGCGGCAGGCGCTCAGTCGGCGATGTAACCGATGGAGGTCACCTCGTAGCCGCGGCTCTTGGAACCGCGCACGTGCATGAACATGGCGCCGCCCTCGTAGGAGTAGGCGCAGCTGTAGCCCTTGGGCTCCGGCTCGCAGCCCTGGAAGTAGTGCTTCACGCCCCTCGGGTCGTACTTCGTGCGGAACAGCGTCCTGACGGCCGTGGCCGAGGCGATCTCCAGGCCCCGGTTGCGGTCGTGCGCACGCCAGGCGTCGAACAGGTGCCGGGCGGCGGCGGACGGCTTCACGAGGTGGCGCGACTGGTACACCTTCGTGACCTTCGCACCGGAGACGACCATCAGGAGGCCGTCGAGCCCGCCCGGCACGCGCACGCTGGTGTGGACGAACCGGCAGGAGTTGCCCGAGCAGCCGGCGAACTCGTCCGGGGCCCGATAGGGGTAGGAGAAGATCGCGGAGACCGCGCCGGGGGTGGCGACCCGGGAGGCCGCGTGGCGGTCGCCGCGCAGCCAGGCGCGGAGCAGCCGCTTCGCGACCGTCGACGGCGCGGGCTTGGCCCGGGTGGGGGCCTGCGTGAGGCCCTTCGCCGGGGCCTGCGGGGCCTCCGCGGCGTGCGCGAGCGCGGGGCCCGCGGAGAGCAGGGCGGCGGGGAGCAGGAACGCGGCGGTCACGGCCGTGGCGGCCGCGCCTCGCAACCATCGTGCTGACACAGGCCGTACGTTAGGGGAATCCCCTTGCACCCGGGTTGCCCTCGGCTTGCACGCGTTCTCCCCGCCGGCTCGCCGCTCGCGTCCCGGCCCGGCCGCGCTTCCCGGGGAACTCACTGGAACTGTTCGATGGTGGGCTGGGTGCCACCGGGTTGGGTCCCGCCGGGCTGCGTCCCGCCCGGCTGGGTCCCACCGGGTTGAGTGCCACCGGGCTGGGTGCCGCCGGGCTGCGTCCCGTCCGGCTGAGTGCCACCGGGTTGAGTGCCACCGGGCTGGGTGCCGCCGGGCTGCGTCCCGTCCGGCTGGGTCCCACCGGGCTGAGTGCCACCCGGCTGGGTCCCGCCCGGCTGCCCGGTGTCGGCCGGGGGCGAGGCGGCAGGATTCTGCGGCTGCCCCGGAGGGGCGGAACCGGTCAGCAGCGCCATGATCGCGTCGGCCTGCGCCTTGTCGAAGCCCGCGATGCCGAGGCTGTCCTGGGTGATCTCCTGGGCGACCCGCGGGGCGGCCACCACCTTCTCCCCCACCACGACGGCGAGTTGCTGCTTGACCGTCTCGCGGGTGAGCTCGGCGATCTGCTCCTGGCTTGAGGGGGACAGCACGAGCCGGATCGAATAGGTGCCGTCGCTCTCCGGCACCTCCTCGATCTTCTGCACCGTCGTGACCGTGACCCCCGGATCGAGCTGGTAGCAGGAGGTGCCCTTGTCGTCGGGGATCGCGTCCGTCCCCGTGCACGGCGCCGGCCCCACCCCGGTGACCGGGGCGAAGTGCACGGACGTCAGCAGGGTGCGCACGGCGGTCTGCTTGAGCGGCGGCGCGTCCGGGTTGCGGGTCATCACCACGGCGACGGCGCCGAGGACCCCGGACATGACGACCACCAGCACGAGGGCGACGACGAGGGCGATCGTGGTGCCCCTGGCCGCTCTCGGCTCCGTGGGTCCCGCGGGGGCGGGCGGCGGACCATCGCCCGGCCCTTCCGTCCCTCCCGGGGCGTCGGGGACGACGACCACGTCGGGTACGTCGGATAGGACAGGCTCCACCGGCTCGACGGCGGGGACGGGCACGGCAGGGCCGGCGGCAACGCCACCGAGCCCACCGGGCGCACCGAATCCATCCGGCCCGACCAGTCCGTCCGGCCCGTCTGGTCTGCCCGGCACGCGGGATCCGTCCGGCACGCCGAGCGGGTCGTCGAACCGGCCGTCGCCATCACGCTCGTACGGCACGCCACCACGCTCGCCCGGCACGGCACCCTGCTCGCCCGGCACAGCACTGGGATCCGCCGCCGGGTCGCCCGTCGCAGGGTCCCCGGCGCGGGGCAGGACGGACGTCTCCTCGTCGACCCCGCCTTCGCCGCCGCCGCCGCTGCCGCCGAACCAGTCGTACTCGCCGGGCACGGCGCCGCGGTCATCGGGGCCCACCGCCTTCGGTATGGGCGCCGTCTCGGCTCCCGACGTCAGGCCGCCGGGCCACGGGCCGGGCTCCTCGTTCCCCGGCACGGGCGCGTTGCGCATTCCCACCTCGATCCCTTACACCGCTCGCAGAGCCTACCGAGGTCTGCCAAGCTCGGGTAACCGGCCGACCATGGAACGGTCTACTCGCCCCCTTGCTGACAATTTGTCATGAATAACTGCCAAATGGTTGTCCGTTGCCGGATGCCATGCGGAAGGCGGAGAGCAGACAGTGAAGACATGAAGGTGGGAGTTCCCCGAGAGATCAAGACACACGAATACCGGGTCGCGCTGACACCCGCCGGGGTCAACGAGTTCGTCCGCAAGGGTCACCGGGTCTTCGTCGAGAAGGACGCGGGACAGGGCTCGGCGATCTTCGACGAGGACTTCGCCGCCGCCGGGGCCGTCATCCTCGGCACGGCGGACGAGGTGTGGGCCGAGGGCGACCTGATCATGAAGGTCAAGGAACCGGTGGCGGAGGAGTACCACCGGATGCGCAAGGGCCAGGTGCTGTTCACCTATCTCCACCTGGCGGCCTCTGAGCCGTGCACCCGGGCCATGCTGGAGTCCGGCGTGACCGGCATCGCGTACGAGACGGTGCAGAAACCCGACCGCACGCTGCCGCTGCTCGCGCCCATGTCGGAGGTCGCCGGACGGCTGGCGCCGCAGGTGGGGGCCTACCATCTCATGCGCCAGGGCGGCGGTCGCGGGGTGCTGATGAGCGGCGTCCCCGGCACCTACCCGGCCAAGGTGGCCGTGATCGGCGCCGGCGTGTCCGGCATGAACGCCGCCGCCGTCGCCATCGGCATGCGGGCCCAGGTGCTGCTGCTGGACCGCGACGTCGACCGGCTGCGCAACGCCGACCTCGTCTACGGGGGCGCCTGCCAGACCGTGGCGTCCAACGCGTACGAGATCGAGCGGGCGGTGGTGGACGCGGACATGGTGATCGGCGCGGTGCTCGTGCCGGGCGCCAAGGCGCCGACCCTGGTGAGCAACGAACTCGTCTCCCGGATGAAGCCGGGGTCGGTGCTCGTGGACATCTCCGTCGACCAGGGCGGCTGTTTCCAGGACACACGGCCGACCACGCACGCCGACCCGGTCTACCGCGTGCACGGGTCGGTGTTCTACTGCGTGGCCAACATGCCGGGGGCGGTGCCGCACACCTCCACGTACGCGCTCACCAACGTCACCCTGCCGTACGCGCTGGCGATCGCGGACCTGGGCTGGCGCGAGGCGCTGATCGCCGACGGCGCGCTCGCCCTCGGGCTGAGCACCCACCAGGGGCACCTCACGAGCCGTCCGGTGGCCGAGGCCCACGGGCTGGAATCCCTGCCCGTGGACCGCGTGCTCGTTCCCTGACGTCAGGGAGGACGGCCTCCCCGGTCAGGAGGCGGGCGCCTAGTTCTGCGCCTCCTCGTGCGGCTGCTCCGACCCGTTCGACGGCGGCGGCAGCGGCTGGTCCGAGGTCGTGCCGACACCGCCCGTGCAGGAGGCGCCGTACTCGGGGGTGGTGGTCGGGTTCTGCTTGTACTTCTTCACGAACTGCGTCAGACGGGGGTCGTCCGCGGAGTTCAGCAGGACCTGGTGGTTCCAGGAGCTGGCGGCGATCTTGGACGGCAGGCCGGGGTACGGGCTCAGCAGCATGTAGTCGGCGGACGCGATGGTCTTCAACTTGTCCACCTCGGCCTGGGGCAGGTCGGGGCTGTAGGTGATCCACACCGCGCCGTGCTCCAAGGAGTGGACGGCATGCTCGCTGTGGATGGGCTTGTCGTAGATGCCGCAGTTCTGCCAGTAGTAGTTGTGCGTGCCACCGACAGGCGGGCTCTCCTTGTACGACACCTTCGTCCACGAATGGTCAGAGCCCTTGTAGGTGAAGGACTTCACCGCGTCGAGCGACTTGGCCGAGCGGTCCTTCACCACATACACGGCGACCAGCGCGACGATGACGACGATCACGAGGCCGCCTATGCCCCACATGAGAAGCGCGGCGCGCCGCTCCTTGCGCTTCTGATCGGCGCGCATGCGGGCGAGGTGCTCACGCCTCGCCTGCGTCTTCTCCTTGGTCATCGCTCCTCCATCCACAGATCACAACACCCCCGTTGCGTATGGAGAATAGTGGCTAAAGGTATCGGTTCGGGCAGGGCGGACACTGCGGCGAGTAGCCTGTGGGCGATGAGCACTGAGATCGACGCTCCCGCCGAGACCACCGTCCCGGCCCGGCGCCCCCTTCCCGTCCTCGGTCTGGTCGCCGTCCTCCTCGCGGCGGCGGCTCTCGTGGTGTTCTTCACCAGGTCCGGGACCCCGACCGACGCCTCCCCCGAGGCCGGTTTCGCCAGGGACATGGGAGTCCATCACGCCCAGGCGGTGGAGATGTCCTTCGTCATCAGGGACAAGACCTCCGACCAGGTGTTGCGCAGCCTGGCGTACGACATCATCACGACGCAGGGCACGCAGCGTGGAATTTTCATGGGCTGGCTCCAGCAGTGGGGTCTGGACCAGAGTTCCGACCGTCCCGCGATGGCCTGGATGTCCGGGCACGGGCACGGCGGGGCGGCCTCCTCCGCCGCCGCGCCGCCCGGGACGATGCCCGGCATGGCGACGGAGGAGGAGATGAACCGGCTCCGTCAGGCCACGGGCAGGGACGCCGAGGTCCTCTTCCTCCAGCTCATGATCCGCCACCACGAGGGCGGCGTGGACATGGCCGAGGGCCTGCTCAAGCTGTCGGACCGCGACGAGGTGCGCGCGCTCGCCCAGCACATCGTGGACGGCCAGAACGCCGAGATCCGCATGATGAAGGACCTGCTGGCCCAGCGGGGAGCCCAGCCGCTCCCCGCGCCCTGACCCGCGCCCTGACCCGCACCGTTACCCGCACTGTGACCCGCGCCGGCCGGTCGCCCGTCGGCCGCGGGTCACGGCTGGGGGCTAGGGACGCAGTTCCTCGGCCAGCGCCGCGGCGAACGCGTCCACGTCGGCCTCCGTGGTGTCGAAGGCGCACATCCACCGCACCTCGACCATGCCCCCGCCGACCTGCTCGTTCCAGTTGTAGAACCGGAAGCGCTTGCGCAGCCGGTCGGCCACGTCGGCGGGCAGGACCGCGAAGACGGCGTTGGCCTCGACCGGGCGCGGCACGCTCACCCCGGGCAGGTCCCGTACGGCGTCCGCGAGCCGCCGCGCCATGGCGTTGGCCTGGCGGGCGTTGCGCAGCCACAGGTCGCCCCCGAGCAGGGCCTCGAACTGCACCGACACGAAGCGCATCTTGGAGGCGAGCTGCATGCTCGTCTTGCGCAGGTACGGCAGGCCGCGCGACGCCTCGGGGTTGAGCACGACGACGGCCTCGCCCAGCAGCAGACCGATCTTGGTGCCGCCGAACGACAGCACGTCGACCCCGGCGTCCGTGGTCAGCGCGCGCAGCGGCACGTCGAGCGCGGCGGCGGCGTTGGTGATCCGCGAGCCGTCGAGGTGGACGAACATCCCCAGCTCGTGGGCGTGGTCGCAGATCGCCTTGATCTCGGCCGGCGTGTACAGCGTGCCGAGCTCGGTCGCGTTGGAGATCGACACGACTCGGGGCTGGGCCCGGTGCACGTCGCCGAACCCCCAGGCCTGCCGGTCGATCAGGTCCGGCGTGAGCTTGCCGTCGGGGGTGGCGACCGGCAGCAGCTTCAGGCCGCCGGTGACCTCGGGGGCGCCGCCCTCGTCGGTGTTGATGTGCGCGGTCTCCGGGCAGATCACGGCCTCCCAGTGCGCGCACATCGAGCGCAGCGACAGGACGTTGGCCGCGGTGCCGTTGAACACGGGGAAGATCTCGGCCTGCTCGCCGAAGTGCCCGCGGAAGACGCCGCGGACCGCCTCGGTGTAGACGTCGTCGCCGTAGGAGACCTGGTGTCCCCCGTTGGCGAGGGCGATCGCCTCGAGGACCTCGGGGTGCGCCCCCGCGTAGTTGTCGCTGGCGAACGTCCGGATCGCCGGGTCATGCCGCCGCACGGCATCGGTTGTCACGAGATGTCTCCCCCATCGCGGTTCGGCCCGTGGGCCGGCCCTCCCGGCCGGCCCACGGGTCCGGGTCAGCAGCGTCAGATCAGGGCGTGAGGTCGATCCTGCGGCCGTTGACCGCCGCGGCCTCCTCGTCCCACAGGGCCGCGACCGTCGCCGCCAGGTCCTTCACGTCGGTGAAGGTCCGATACGGCTTGTCCGGGTTCGCGGCCCGCATCTCATCGTGCACCAACGCGTTGACCACCAGGACCACCGCGGCGGCGGAAGTGTCCTTCAACGCGTCCGCGAGCGCCAGCGTCCACGCCTCGGCGGCGGCCTTGGCGGCGGCGTACGCGGCGCCGCCCTGGGTGGGCTTGCTCGCCGCCCGGGCCGAGACGATCACGAAGCGGCCGTCGTCGCTCGCCCGCAGCAGCGGCTCGAACTCCAGCGACACGTTCTGCAGGGTCCGGATCAGCAGGTCGTGCAGCAGGTCCCAGTCGTCGAGCGAGGTGTCGGCGAAGGTCTTCGACCCGCGCCAGCCGCCGACCAGGTGGACGACCCCGTCCACCCGGCCGTGCTCGGCCCGCACCCGCTCGGCGAGGCCGCGTACGGCGTCCCTGTCGAGCAGGTCGACGGCCAGGCAGCCCGCCGCGCCGGACTTGTCCACGCCGATGACCGTGTCCCCCAGCTCGGTGAACCTCCCGACGACGGCGCGGCCTGCCGGGCCGCCCGCCCCCGTGACCACGATCACCCTGCTCATCGCACGCCCCTCCCGATCACCACGCGGTCCGCGCTCACGCCCGGATGCCCCGGGTCGACTCCACCACCTCGGTGAGCTTACGGCGCAGCGCCTCGTAGAACATGCTCAGGGGGAACTCGTCGGGCAGCACGGCGTCGACCATGGCCTTCTGCTCGGTGGGCAGCGCGTGGACGCCCTGCTTCCACACCGAGGCCGGGTCGGGCTCGACGTACGCCGCGACCAGCTCGTGCGCGGCGAGCCAGTGCGCGCGCTTGGACCGGTCGATGCCGTCGCGGTAGAGCTTCTCCACCTCGGCGCGCAGGTCGGCGACGCCGTCGGCGACCCGCGACCAGTCGATCGTGAGCCGGTTGTCGGTCCACCGCACGATGCCCTGCCTGTGCAGGTAGGCGAACAGCAGCTGGCCGCCGAGGCCGTCGTAGTTGCGCACCCGGTCACCGGTGATCGGGAAGCGGAACAGCCGGTCGAACAGGATGGCGTACTGCACGTACCGCGCGTGCGGCACGCCCGCCGCCTCCAGCTTCACGGCCTCGCCGTACGCCGTGAGGTCGCAGCGGAGCTCCTCCAGGCTGTAGAGCCAGTACGGCATGCGCTGCTTGATCATGAACGGGTCGAACGGCAGGTCGCCGTGGCTGTGCGTGCGGTCGTGGACGAGGTCCCACAGCACGAACGTGTCCTGGGCGAGGTCCTGGGAGGCCAGCAGCCGGGCGGCGTCCGGCGGGAGCTCCAGCTTCAGCGTGGCCGCGGCGGCCTCGCTGACCCGGCGGAACCTGGCCGCCTCGCGGTCGCAGAAGATGCCGCCCCAGGTGAAGCGCGGCGGGGTCTCGCGCACGACCACCGTCTCGGGGAACAGCACGGCCGAGTTGGTGTCGTAGCCGGAGGTGAAGTCGACGAACGTGATCGGCACGAACATCGGGTTGTCGTAGCCGTTCCGCTCCAGCTCCGCGAGCCACTCGGGCCACACGACCCGGATCCAGACCGCCTCGACGTTGCGGTTGAGGTTGCCGTTCTGGGTGTACATCGGGAAGACGACCAGGTGCTCAAGGCCGTCGACCCGCTGGGCGTCGGGGTGGAAGAGGTTCAGGGAGTCGAGGAAGTCGGGCTTGCCGAGCCCGGCCGCCACCCACGCGCGGAAGTCCTTCGTCACCGCGTCGAGATACTCGGCGTCGTGCGGGAAGTGCGGCGCGAGCCGGGCGACACCGTCGACGATCTCGCTGATACACGCGACGGCCTCGTCGCGGTCGCCGGTGACCGAGCCGTCCTTGGCCTGGAGCGGGCGCAGCCGCTCCACGGCGGCCTTCAGCCGGGCGAACTCCTCCGCCACCTCGGGGCGGCCCCCGTGGGCGCCGCCGGACGCGTCGGGCACGCGGGCGGCCCAGGTGACCAGGTTGCCCCACAGCTTCTCGTGGTCGTAGTCGCGGATCGAGTCGTCGCCGAACAGGTCGGAGTCGGCCAGGACGACAACGCGCCCCCGGCCGTGCGGCACGGCGGCGACGAGCGGGGCCGACGCGGGGTCGGCGGACGCGGAGGTCTCGAACAGGACGCTCGCGCCGGCCGGCACGCCGAGCGTGCCCGCGCGGTAGAAGCAGGCCCGCCGGACCTCGGCGAGCAGGTCCTGGGCCACGCCGCCCCGCTCGGTCACGGCCTGCGCGGAGGGGGCGCCGAGGATCCAGGTGGCGACGCCGTTGTGGCTGTTCCCGGGGTCCTGCACGGTCGTGTGCTCGACCTTCACCCCGAACCTGGCGAGCAGGTCGCCCAGGTTGCTGCCGTACTTCTCCTGCTCGTGCTCGGCCAGCACGACGAGCCCGCCGCCGCCGGCGACGTACGCCTCGACGGCGTCGATCTCCTCGGCGGTGAAGAGGGGGCTGCCGACCCCGGTGGTGCGCTCCCAGCGCCCGGCCGAGGGATGGGCGACCACGAAGACGTCACACCCGGCCAGCACGTCCGGCGTGACCGGCCCCTCGGTGTGCGCGCGCACGACGTGACCGAGCCGGCGCAGCGCCCCGGCCGCCTCCGCGTAGCTGTTGTCGTCGGGGTGGGCGGGATTCATGGCCTCGGCG
The DNA here is from genome assembly GCF_012999535.1 of Microbispora sp. H11081. Lineage (GTDB taxonomy): Bacteria > Actinomycetota > Actinomycetes > Streptosporangiales > Streptosporangiaceae > Microbispora. The sequence goes on along the minus strand of NZ_JABBWV010000001.1, from coordinate 499,644 downwards.
ACCTCTCGCCGGATCGTCCACGCCTCGCTGTGCGCCTCGTCGAACAGGACCGCCGGGAACGCCTTCATGAAAAATCTCCCGTAGTGTGAGCCATCTTCCGAAAAATATACACATAACGCCCGATGAAGCGATAAGTAGCTCTAGCGGATGAGGAGGCATCACCCGAGCGGCGGACGAGTCCCCCGGAGTCGCTCACCTACGGTCACGCGCCGTAGGGATACAGACCCCGAAGGGGAGATCGATGTTCAAACTGTCCGACTCCGTGGCCTTCCGGCGGAGCGTCACCGGAGTCCTGCTGTTCCTCGCGCCGCTGCTGCAGTTCGTCGCGCTCCTCGTCGACCCCGGCACCTGGGGCGACGAACGCGAGATGGTCAGCTACGGCGACAACCCTGCCCTGGCCCAGTTGCAGTCCGCGCTCTACCACTGGAGCTGGCTGCTCCTCCCCATCGCGGCATTCGGCCTGCTCCACCTGGTGCGCCGGAAGTCCGTCGTCCTCGGGCACATCGCGGGCGGCATGACGATCGTCGGCTACATCAGCCTGTCGGCGCTGCTCCTGATGGACCCGGTGGAGTGGTGGTTCGGGCAGAACTATCCGGTCGAGCAGGGCCAGAAGCTGTCCATGGAGGTGTTCGAGATCCCCGGCGTCCTGTGGGGCTTCACGCTGCCGTGGATCTACCTCGGTCTGGCCGGCCTGCCGCTGCTCCTGCTGGCCGTCTCCCGCGCCGGCTTCGTCCACTGGTGGGTGCCGGCCGTCGTCGCCGCCGGCTACCTGGGCGCGTCCGCGGTGCCCTACAGCCCGGCGACGATCCCCTTCTGGGGCGCCCCCGTCATCGCCATGGGCTACCTCGGCCTCAAGGTGCTCAAGATGAGCGACGCCGAGTGGGCGTCGTACTACCCGGGCGCCGACCCCGGCGTCACCACGCCCGACTCGTACGCGAACACGACCGCCTGAGCGCGGTCGCGCAGGTTCAGCTTCATGAGCACGCGGGCGACGTGGGTCTTGACCGTGGCCTCGCCGACGAAGAGCTCCTTGGCGATCTCGGCGTTGGTGCGGCCACGGGCGAGCATCCGCAGCACTTCGAGCTCGCGCGGCGTGAGCTCCGCGAGCTGCGGCGGCCGCACCGGCTCGTGCCGGCCCGCGAAGGACGCGATCACCCGCGTGGTGACGGCGGGGTCGAGCAGGCCGTCACCCGCCGCGACCACCCTGATCGCCTCCACGAGCTGCTCGGGCGGCGACACCTTCAGCAGGAAGCCGCTGGTGCCCGCGCGCAGCGCGGCGTACAGGTTCTCGTCGGTGTCGAACGTCGTCAGCATGACGATCTTCGGCGGGTGCGGCGCGTCGAGCAGCTGCCTGGCCGCGGCGAGGCCGTCCATGCGCGGCATCGAGATGTCCATCAGCACGACGTCGGGCCGGACCCTGCGGGCCACGGCGACCGCCTCCACGCCGTCGGCGGCCTCACCGACGATCTCCATGCCCTGCTCGCTCTCGACCACCATGCGCAGACCGGCACGGATCATCGCCTGGTCGTCCGCGAGGACGATGCGGATCGTCAACTCGTCGCCTCGCTCATCGGCGCTCCCTGGGAGATCGGCAGCGTCGCGCGGACGCGGAAGCCACCCTCCGGCAGCGGTCCCGCGTCGAGGGAGCCGCCGAACAGCTCGGCCCGCTCGCGCATGCCGATGAGCCCGTTGCCGGTGGACAGCGCGTACGCCGCGCCACCGCCGTTGTCGGAGACCTCCAGCTCCAGACGGTCGGGGCGGTAGACGAGCCGGATCCGCACGTCGGCCTCCCCCGCGTACTTCACCGCGTTGGTCAGGGCCTCCTGCACGATCCGGTAGGCCGACAGGTCGAGGCCGGGCGCGAGGTGAACGGGCTCGCCCTCCGTCTCCAGCGTGACGCGCAGCCCCGAGGACCTGACCGTGGAGATGAGGTTGGGCACCATGTCGAGCCCCGGCTGGGGCAGCGCCTCGTCCTGCGGCATCCGCAGGGCGCCGAGCATGATCCGCAGCTCGTCGACCGCGTCCCTGCCCGCCTGCTCGATGCCGGACAGAATCGCGGCGTCCGGGGAGTCCCCGCCGTCCTGGGACGCGCCCATCCGGCGGCGCAGCGCGCCCGCCTGCATGACCATCATGCTCACGCTGTGTGCCACCACGTCGTGCAGTTCCCTGGCGATGCGGTTGCGTTCCGCGGCGACGGCCTCGGCGGCCCGGCGTTCCCGTTCCATCTCCAGCCGCGCCGCCCGTTCGCTCATCCGGTGCGCGCGCAGCAGGTAGCCGCGCAGGGCCAGTCCCGTGGCGTACGCCGAGCCGAACATGACCGTGAGGAAGATGACCTCTTCGAACGGCAGGAACCGGTGGTCGACCGCCCCCGAGTCGAAGACGAGGATGCCCGCGAGCGCCCAGGTGCCGCCGTTTCTCACGGGCAGGTGGGCGCCGATCGTGTGGAAGACGATGAGCAGCGCGGCGAGCTGCCAGACCGGGCACTGCTCGTGGCCCTGGCGGTGCCAGGCGTACTGCGCGAGGATCATCAGGATGAACACCACCACCGGCGCCCTGCGGCGGTACCACACCAGGACTCCGGTGACCAGCGCCTGCCCCACCCACCACAGCTGCGGGTTCTGGGCCGCGCCGTACCGCGTGGCGACCGTGAACGCCTCGAGGGCGCCCAGCCCCATGATGGCCAGCCCGATCAGGAGGTCGACGCGGGGCACCGAGCGGAGGGGGGATACGTGCATGACGCGCAGAGTAACCCGTATCCGGCACAGAGCGCAGCAGGTAACAGACGCCCCGCAACTGGCCTGCAAGTCAGCGTCAAGCGGCTACGCGATCATCACCCTGTATCAAGTGGGTGTCGGTCACGGTACTCATCTTGTCGAGCACTGACCGCACTGAGACGCTTGAAGCGATCCGAACAGGCCTAGGAGACGCAGATGCCCCGCCTGCACTCCCTCATCGCGGGGCTCGGCGTGTTCGCCGCGCTCGCGCCATCCATGCTCCACCCGCACCCGAGCGGTTCCACCGACCGCGTCACTCCCGGCGGCGTACGCGTGGAGTCGTCCTCGCACGTCCGCATCACGCTGCTGGACGACCGCGGCGTGATCAAGCAGATGGCCAGGGACTACGACGTCGACCTGGCGAAGGGCAGCGGCTTCACGGTGACGCCCGACGGCGTGGTCGTCACCGCGACCCAGATCGTGCAGGCCGCCGAGGACCCCAGGGTGTACGCCGCCAACCGGATCTTCGCCGAGTACTTCAAGGTGAAGATCCCCGCCGACTTCAAGCGGCACTCGCTCGACGACCCCGACCTCGACCGGCGGCTCAAGGCGTGCTATCCCCCGAGGCAGACGGACTCGACCTGCCTCGCGGACGTCACGACGAACGTCACCGTGCACCCCTACCTCGACCCGCCGCCGCCCGGGGGGCTGCCCGCGCAGATCCTGACCACCGGGGCGTCCCCCGCCTCCCCGGCCGTCCTGAAGGTGACCAAGGGCGGCGAGAAGCAGACGCTGCCCACGGTCCCGCTGGGCACCGTGATCGGCGGCGCCGTCGAGTCGGTCGACGTCATGACGCTGACCGGCAGGCCCTCCGCGAAGCAGGGGCCCAAGCTCGACACCGCGCACCTCGACCCCCCGGGCAGCCGGACGTTCAAGGAACGCGACAAGGTGCGCAAACTGCTCGACGACGGCGCGTCCGGCGCGGCCATCGTCGACGACGCCAAGAGCGAGGTGATCGGGTTCATCTCCGGCGGCGGTGCCGAGCCCATGACCATCACCCCCGCCGACGAGATCCGCAGCGCGCTGGTCGCCGCCGGCGTCACCCCGCGCCGCGGCCCCGTCGACGTCGTGTACGAGAACGCGCTCGCGTCCTACCACAACAAGCTCTACACCGGCGCGATCCCCGCGCTGCAGCAGGTGCTCAACCTGCGGCCCGACCACGTGGTCGCGGCCGGCCACCTGCGGGACTCCCGGGCCAAGGCCGGCACGGCCGCCGACGCGGGCGGACGGCCCGCGGCCAGCCCCGCGCCCGCGGAGCGGCAGGAGTCCCCGGTGCCGCCGTACGTGTGGGTGGCGGGCGGCGTCGTGCTCCTCGCCCTGCTGGCCGGGGGCGTCGTGCTGCTGCGCCGCAGGAACGCGGCGGGACCGCAGGACGGCGACGGCCAGGCCGGTGACGTCTACCTCGGCGGCGTCCACCCCGACCCGGGGGCGGGCGAGGCGCCGGCCGCGCACTCCGGGGAGACCTCCTGGCCGCCGTACGCCGTCACGCGGGTCTTCGGCGCCGATGCCGCCCGGTCCCCGGAGGTCATGGCGCCCGCTCCGGCGACTCCCGTGCCCGCCGGGGCGGCGTCCGCCGACCCGTCCCCGCCCGGCGGGCAGTCGTACCCCGCGGACCTGTCGCCGCCGCACGGGCACGCGTATCCGGGCGATCCCGCACCGCCGCGCGGGCCTTCTTACCCGCCGAACCCGTCGCCGCCGCAGGGACAGGCGCAGCTGAAGTTCTGCACGCAGTGCGGCATGCGCCTGGGGCAGGGACACCGGTTCTGCGGCTTTTGCGGGAACCCGACGGATTCGTGATCATTGGCTCGTAGCCACAGGACGTTCAAGGGGGATGATGCCGCATGACAGAGGGGCCGGTGATGCCGCCGCTCGTCGGGCGGCGGCTCGGCGACTACACCATCGAGGCGGTCGTCGGACGGGGTGGCATGGCGACGGTCTACCGGGCGCGCGACCAGCGGCTCGGGCGGGCCGTGGCGCTGAAGGTGCTCGCACCGCAACTCGCGCACGACGACCGGTTCCGTGACCGGTTCGTGCGTGAGTCCCGGATGGTGGCGAGCATCGACCACCCCAACATCATCCCGGTGTACGAGGCGAGCGAGCGCGACGAACTGCTGTTCATCGCCATGCGCTACGTCGAGGGCAGCGACATGCGCAAGCTGGTGCAGTCGGAGGGCCCGCTGCCGGTCGGGCGGGCCAACCTGCTGTTCACGCAGATCGCCTCCGCCCTCGACGCCGCGCACGCCCACGGCCTGGTGCACCGCGACGTGAAGCCGGCCAACATCCTCATCACCCGGTCCGACCACGTCTACCTGACCGACTTCGGGCTGACCAAGAGCTCCGCAGCCGAGGCGGGGCTGACGAGCCACGGCCACTTCATGGGCACCCCGCGCTACGTCGCCCCCGAGCAGATCCGGGGCCTGCCGGTCGACGGCCGCAGCGACCTGTACGCCTTCGCCTGCGTGGTGTACGAGGCGCTCGCCGGGCAGCCGCCGTTCCAGCGGGACACCGAGCTCGCGCTGCTCTACGCGCACGTCTCCCACGAGCCGCCGCCGCTCACGCCGTACCGGCCGGACCTGCCGCACGCGGCGAACGCCGTGCTCAGCCGGGCGCTGGCCAAGTCGCCCGCCGAGCGGTTCCCGACCTGCCAGGCGTTCGTGTTCGCGCTGCGCGACGCGATCAGCGGCGACGCGGCGGGAGCCGCCTCCCCGTCCTATCCCCCGGCCGTCCCCACCCATCCCCCGGGCGCTCCGGCCTCCGGACCCACGGTGCCCCCGGCGCCCGCCGGATCCCACCCGTCCTCGTTCTCGCCCGGCAGCAGGCCGCCCGTCTCCCACCCTCAGGGCTCGGTGCCGCCGTACCCGTCGTCCCACCCGCCCGTGAGCCACCCGTCGGCCGCCGGGCCCGCCGGCCGGGCACACGCCCAGGGGCACGGGTCGTACCCCCCGGGATCCGCGCACGCGCGGACCACCGTCGCGACGGCGGCCAGGCAGGACCGCCGGCGGGGGCTGCCGCTCGGGCCGCTGATCGGCGGCCTGGCGGTCCTGGTGTCCATCGCCGTCGCCGCCGTGCTGCTGCTCACCCGTGGCGGCGACTCCGCCGCGACGTGGAAGACCTATCCGGGCAGCACCGCGGCGCCGTTCACCATGGCCTACCCCGCGACCTGGGGCGAGGCCAGGACCAACGCCGACCAATGGATGATCGCCTCACCGGCCGCGGACGAGTTCAACGCGTTGTTCGCCGTGCCGGGCAACACCGACTGGTCGAAGGTGAACCCCATCATCACGACCCAGCCGGACCGGGCCACAGGGGTGTTCGCCCAGGTCAGCAACACCCTGAGCACCTCGGACTCGCCGTTGGAGCTGCAGGAGAGCCTGGGGCCCGCGCTTCCCGGCGTGGCCACCTACTACGGCGTTGCCTCTCCCACCACGGTCGGGGCCAAGCCCGCCTTCCGGATCGAGGGCGTGCTCAGCGACCCGCAGCAGACCGGGCGCCTCGACTTCTCCGCCTACGTCGTCCGTCAGGGGGACGCCGGCACGACCGTCCTGATCACGTTCTTCTGCCCGGCCGGCCGGTGCGACCGCGCGCTCATCGACCACATGGTGAACACGATCACGTTCACGTCGTAGCGGCGTTCACAGCACCTGCGTGACGGCGACCCCGGCTCCGATGGCGAGGACGACGATGCCGACCATGAGCCAGATCAGGCCGCGCACCGTTCCCCGTCCCACCGCGTCGTCGATGCGGACCCGGGTGGGCCTGGCCGGGTCGTACAGCAGGGGCACCAGCGCGCCGCGCAGTGCGGGCGGCGGGTAGCTGCCGAAAGGGGTCTCGGCCTCGACCTCCCGGCCGTGCGCGGTGGTGAAGCGGACGATCGGGTAGTGAAGGACAATGCCGCTGGTGCGCGTGCGCCTGCCCTGCCGCAGGCGTACGACCTGGCCCTGGGTGCGCTGCCCCCGTCTCTGGAAGTTCCGGGCACTGATCATGCCCCCTACCCCTGTCAGGGTGAGGACCACGCCGATGGGGACCAGCGCGAGGAGGGGGTGCTCCAACAGGTGTCCCAACACGGGAGGAGTGTAGGCCCGCCCGGATCGAGGCGCCCGAGGGTTGCGAGGAATGGGACTTTTCGGCCTGGAGGACTCGTCGGCTCAGAGGCCGGAGCGCTGTGAGCCGACCCCGGTGGCCCGCCAGGCTCGCCAGTCCCGCGCGCCGTCGAGGACGGCCCGGTGGACGGCACGGGCGATCCGCGCGCCCCAGACGGAGCGCGGGCCGCCGAACGCCTCCACCGGGCCGTCCTCCCGTACGGCGACGCAGACGGCGTCCGACGCGGTGCCCGTGCAGGGGAAACCCGCCTCCAGCAGCGCCTGCGTCTTCGCTTCCGTCACCGTCATGACGGCGTTGACCAGCGCCGGGTCGGAGAGCGCGACCGGCACGGCCACCAGGATGTTGATCGTCCCTGGGCGCGGTGCGACCGCCTCCCCTGCAGGTTCCCGCGCGGGTTCCGGCACGGCCGGCGCCCCGGGGTCGGGCACGCCCTCGGGCCTGGCCGCCCAGGTCGGCACGCCGAGGCCCACCGTGGCGACGGCCTCCGCTCCCCCGTCCGCCGCGACGGTGTAGCGCTCAACCAGCGCCGCCGTCATCATGCCGACCCCCGGGCCGCCGGGGCCGAGCGCCTCCATGTGCTCCACCGGGTCCATGCGCGAGTAGCCGGCCGCCACCTGCGCGTTCAGCACCCACTCACGACGGCCGACGCCGCCGCCCAGCATCCCGGAGGAGATCATCCGCCACCCGGGCCCGAACCGCCACAGCAGCGTGCCGAGCCGCAGGCCGTCCTCCTCGCGGTAGGTCAGGGTCGGCCGCGGCAGGCCCGTCACGTCTCCTCCGCGGGAGTCATCCGGGAGGCCAGTGGCCGGACCAGGTGGACGATCGGGCGCCCGTCGGGGCCCGGCTCCACCCGCACGCTGGCGCCGAAGTGCTCGGCCAGCAGCGGCTCGGCCAGCACCCGCTCCGGCGGCCCCGCCGCGACCGCGCGCCCGGCGGCGAGCAGCACGAGCGCGTCGGCGTACTGCCCGGCGAGGCTGAGGTCGTGCAGCGTCGTCACGACGGTGAGCCCGTCGGCCAGGCGCAGCCGGTCGACGAGTTCGAGCACCTGCTGCTGGTGGCCCAGGTCGAGCGCCGTCGTCGGCTCGTCGAGCAGGAGCACGGGAGCCTGCTGCACCAGCGCCCTGGCGAGCACGACCCGCTGCCGCTCGCCGCCCGACAGGTGCCCGAGCGGCCGGGACGCCAGGCCGTCCAGGTCGAGCCGTTCCAGCACCGACCGCGTCACCTGCCGGTCCCGCGCGCTCTCGCTGCCGAGATAGGAGATGTACGGCGTGCGGCCGAGCAGCGCGTAGTCGTACACCTTCATGTCCGGGGGCAGCGCGGGGTTCTGCGGGGCGTAGGCGATCAGCCGGGCCCGTTTGCGCGGGCGCAGGTCGTCCACGGCGGTCCCGCCGACGAGCACCTCGCCCTCCCTCGGGACCAGCCCGCCGACGGCCCGCAGGAGCGTGGACTTGCCCGCGCCGTTCGGCCCGATGACGGCCAGCCACCCGCCACGGGCGGCCGACAACGTGACATCCGTGAGCACCCGCCGGCCCCCGAGGGTGACGCCCACGCCGCGCGCCTCGATCGCCGGGTGCCCGTCGCCGTTCACGTCTCCACCCGCCGGGTCACGCGCAGGACGGTGACGAAGAAGGGCGCGCCGACGAACGCCGTGACCACCCCGATGGGCAGTTCGGCCGGCGCGAGCACCGTACGCGCGATCGTGTCGGCCAGCACCAGGAACGCCGCGCCGCCGAGGAACGACACCGGCAGCACGATCCGGTACGACCAGCCGGCGAGCCGCCTGACCACGTGCGGCACGACGATCCCGACGAACGCGATCAGGCCGCTGACCGCCACCGCCGCGGCGGTCGCGAGCGAGGCGGCCAGCAGCACGGCGAAGCGCACCCGCGCCGCGCGCAGGCCCAGGCTCACCGCCTCCTCGTCGCCGACCGACAGCACGTCGAGCAGCCGCCCGTGCAGCAGCATGACGACGGTCGACACCACGGCGTACGGCGCGATCATGCCGAGCTGGTCCCAGCCGCCGCCGACGTCGCCGAGGATCCAGGAGTAGATCCGCTGCAGCTCCTCCACCTTCAACTGCTGCACGAAGGTCTGGATGGCGGTGAGAAACGAGGCCACCGCCACGCCTGCGAGCACGAGCGTCGAGGTGCCGCCGCCCCGGCCCGCCGTGTGGCCCAGCGCGTACGCGAGGAACACCCCGCCGACGGCCCCGGCGAAGGCGGCGACCGGCACCAGGGTCACCCCGGCTTCGCCGCCCATGAAGACCACGACGAGCGTGACCGTGAGGCCGGCGCCGGCCGCCGCGCCGAGCAGGTAGGGATCGGCAAGCGGGTTGCGGAACACGCCCTGGTAGCCCGCGCCCGCCGTGGCGAGCAGCCCGCCCACGACGGCGGCGAGCAGCACCCGCGGCACCCGGAGCTGGAACAGCAGTCCCTCCTCGACCGGCGCGAGCCCCGAGTGCACAGACACCATCGGCAGCCGGTCGAGCAACGCGAGCGCGATGGCGCGGGGCGAGATGCCCGCCGCGCCCGCCATCAGGCCGACGGCGAGGCAGGCCGCCAGCACGGCGGACGCGACGAGCAGCGCCCGTCCGCGCCTGGCCGCCGTCACGGCGTCACCACACCTGTCACCACGCCACGCCTCTCACCACGACGCGGGTCAGCCCGCGGCCTTCTGGACGGCGTCGGCGACGGCCTGGGCGAGATCGACGACCCGCGGCCCCCAGCGGGAGGCGATGTCGTCGTCCAGTTCCACCACATGGTCCTTCTTCAGGGCGGACAGGCCGGACCAGCCGGGCCGCTTCGCCAGCGTGGCGGCGTTCTGGCCGCAGCACTTGGTGTCGCCCAGGAAGATCAGGTCGGGGTCGGCCTCGGCGATGAACTCCGCCGACAGCTTGGGGTAGCCGCCGGCCGCGTCGGGCGCCTCGTCGGCGATGTTCTTCAGCCCGAACAGGTTGTAGACCTGCCCGAGGAAGGTGGTCGACGTCGCCGCGTAGGGCGTGCTGTCCAGCTCGTGGTAGTACGTCAGGCCCTTGCCCTTCGGCGCCGCCGCCGCGAGCGCGTCGAGCTTCCGCTCGACGTCGTTGGCCACCTCCTCGGCCTTGGCCGTGTTGCCGGTGGCCGCGCCGAGGTCCCTGATCTGGTCGTAGGTGTCGTCCAGCTTGGTCGCGGCGGGTTCGAGCAGCACCGGCACGCCGACCTTGCCCAGACCGGCCACGACGCCTTCCAGGTCGTTGGCGACCACGACGAGGTCGGGCTTGGCGGCCACGATCGCCTCGACGTTGGGCTTGAACCCCGACAGCGCGGTCTTCGGCGCCTCCGGCGGGTAGTCCGACTGGTCGTCCACCGCCGTCACCTGCGCGCCCGCGCCGATCGCGAAGAGGATCTCGGTGGCGGTGGGCGAGAGCGACACGATGCGCTCGGGGCGCTGGGAGAGGGTCACCGCGCCGTTGCCCGCCTGCACGGTCACAGGGAAGGTGCCCTGCCCCTCGCTGGTGGTGGCGGTGTCCGATGCGGCGGGAGTGGGGGTGGCGGACGTGGCGGAGCCGCCGGTCTGGCCGCAGCCGGCCAGTCCGAGCACACCCAGCATCACGCCCGCGACGGCCGTGCGTACGGGCCTCACGAGGGTCCTCCATCAGGGGGCATGCCGGGAATCGAGAGACCCGCTGGAAAGCGACGGATCACCCTTTTCCACGAGGGTCGATGACGTCGGCGCGCAGCGCAGGCGACCTGGCTCGTCCCCGGGGGCGGGGAACCACAGTTGCGGGACAGCACCGGATTCTCACCGGATTTCGCTGCACGGCGCGCGTCGGACGCAACGGTACCAATCCCTCACCCGGCGTCCAGCCCCCGCCCCCGCCGGGCTCCGTCCGTCTGCGACGGCCGCCCGTCAGGACGGCGACGGCCGCCTGCCGCACCAGGCGTCGGCGCAGGTGAGCAGGTGATAGGTGGGAGGTCTCCTGCCGTCGAGCGTGCCGTACCAGACGATGCGCGGGCGCCGGTCGGGACCGATGGCGACGTCCACCTCGCCCACGTGGGACGTGGGGACCAGGTGGGTGACGTCTCTCCCCACGCAGCCGTCGTCGCGGCAGAACATGACGGCTACCGGTGGGTCGACGGGGTCGTATCCGGCCAGAACAGGACGGCCGGCCGGATCCAGGGCCAGGCCGGGGGCGCTCCGCGTGACCAGTCCGGACGCCGACACCGTCCGCGGGGTCCCGGAGCAGGACGGATCGCGGCAGAGCAGGATCGATGTGTCCCCGGTGCCGCCGCCGTTGTGGACGATCACCGGTCTGCCGTCCGGCCTGACGGCGACCTGGAGTCGCAGGCCGCCGGACGACCTCCTGGGGTCGTACCGCGGCGACGACCTGTCGCGCATGTCGAACGTGCGAGTGGCCGGATGCCCGCACGCCACGGTGTCGCAGATCACGATGGTGGCCTTCCGCGTGATCAGGTCCGCGTACGCGATCACCGGGCGCCCGTCCGGAGACGCCGCGACGGCGAGATTGCTGGGCTTCCGGTACTCGAAGAAGTCCGCGACGGTGAGGTCTCCCACCGTGATCGTCCGGGGGTGGGCGCAGGCGACGTCCGGGCACCGCGTCAGTGTCACACGTGCGCGAGCCGGGTGCCGGTCCGCGGAGACGGGGGCGATCGAGGCGACGGCGATCCCGTCTCGCGTCGCGACCGCGGTGGCGTTCACCGGGGCCACGTCCAGCCGGAGCACGTCGCCGGGCACCGTCCGCAACGGCGGGCCGGTACGCCACGTGCAGCCGTCGGGCCGGCAGGAGAACAGCTGGAGCTCCCGCCGTTCGATCTCATCGTCCCCCCTCACCCAGCCCGCGAGCACCACCGAGCCGTCGAGGGTGACCGCCGCCCCGGCCTGCTCCTCGATGGAGGCGTCCAGGATGACGGTGGTCTGCGCGCCACAGGTGTCGTCGCCGCAGAACGTCACCTCGTGGAACCCCCGGTCGCGGATGACGATCGGGAACCCGCGAGGGCTCAAGGCGATCTGGACCGGTCCTGGACCGTCCTCGCCGCGATTCCAGCCCAGATCACCGCGATCCTCGCCCGCGATCTCGTTGTCGATCACGTCGCTGAGCGGACCGGCCACCGCGTAGCCGCCGTACAGCAGGCCGGGCAGAAGCACCAGCCCGACCGGCCACCAGCGGGTGCGCCGCCCGCCGGGTGCGCCGCCGGTCGCGGTCGCGGCCCGTCCACGCCCGCCCTTGTCTCCCCGGATCACCAGGGCTCCCCAGCGCGCCTGGTTCTCCCGATGGAGCCGCGCGTAGCAGCAGCCGAGCACCGCGGCCTGGAAGGGCACCAGCAGGACGGCCACCGTCATCCCCAGGACGTCTCCGATCCGCACGCCGGCCGGGACGGGGAGGGCCGCGCAGAGGAGGCGCAGACCGAGCTGCGCCAGGACCGGAACGGCGGCCAAGGCCACCACGATCGTCCGGATCGTCCACCAGTAGTCGTAGGCCACCAGGTGGTACGCCGCCGTCAGCGGCGGAATTCGCTCGGGCAGCGCCGCCCAGGCGAGTACGGCCGGGAGCGTCAGGAGGACGAGCAGCACGCCCAGGATCACCACCGCGACGATCGATCCCGTCGCATGGGCCACCACGGCGATGACCCCTGCCTGCACGGCGATGATCAACACGAGATTGACGGTGAGCAGCAGCACGGCGTGCGGGCGCCGGAGAACGGCCAGGACGGCACGCCCCGCCGACAGGGGGCGGCCCTCGATGTGGCCCACCACGAGGTGACTGCCCGCGGCCAGGCAGGCGAATCCTGCCACGACGGCCGTCAGCGCGAGTCCGGCGAAGGTCCAAAGGACGGCCGGCGAGGGCACGAGGAGCACAGGAGCTCCGTTGACAAAGGAAACCCGGTGGCTCAGCGCCACCAGCACGGCCACCGGCGCCACGAACGGCGGAACGAGGACCAGGGCGCACACCGCCAGCAGGTCCCGGTAGAGACGGACCGCCGTGCCGTACATGATGCGCAGGCCGCGAAGGCCCTTCAACTGGTCGAACGCGTCATCCGGCCAGGCGGCGGGCGACCCCGCCGCGCTCACCGGCGTTCCGAGACTCATGTCCCTCCTCGGGATGTCCGGGCGCTTCGTCTAGGACTTCCGGCAGTACGGGTCGGCGCAGGTGAGGACGTGATACGTGGGCGTCCCCCCGCGATCGGGCGTGCCGTACCAGACGATGCGCGGGCGGCGGGCGCAGCCGACGTCCTCGCACGCCAGGACGGTCACCCGGAGGTCCTCCGTGTCGTAGCCGGCCAGGATCGGACGGCCGGCGGCGTCAAGGGCCAGGCCGGGGGCGCTCCTCACGGCGATCTCGGACACCGTCACGGACCGCGGGGGCCCGGAGCCGAGCAGGGCGGGCAGCGTGAAGAGGCCGGCCACCGCGACCAGGATCAGCGCCATGACTATCGACTCCACCAGCTCCGCCACGACGACGACCAGGACGATCAGCGCTCCGGCCGCCAGCGTGAACTCGGCGGCGAGCAGCAGGAAGGCGTGCGGGCGGCGCAGGACGGCCAGGACGACACGCGCCGGCGACGACGGGCGGCCGTCGATGTGATCGACGACGAGGCGGCTGCCCGCGGCCGAACAGGCGAGCTCGGCGATGATCATGATGGCAGCACCCCGGCGTACGCCCACAGGACGCCCGGCGACGAGGTCAGGAGCAGCGGGGCCCCGTTGACGATGGCGATCCGGTCGCCCAGGGCCACGACCACGGCCGCCGTCGCCACGAGGGCCGGCACGATCGTCATGGCGCACACGGCCAGCAGTGGCCGGTAGAGGCGGCGCGCGGTGCCGTACACGATCTCGAGGTCGCGCTCGCCCCACACCTGGGCGAGCGTATCCCGCGACCACGCTTCCGATCGGGCCGCCGGGCTGGTGGACGATTCGCGACTCATTTCCCCCCTCGTGGTGGCGGCCCGGTCGCGCGAAGACGGGCCGCGGGCAGATCAGCGCCCCGGTCCCCGTTCCTCATGGGGCGCAGTGCGGGTCGGCGCAGGTGAGCAGGTGATATGCGTTGCCACCGGCCGGATCGGCCGTGCCGTACCACAGAATGCGCGGCCGCTGGTCGGAGCCGATGACGAGGTCGAACTGCCCGACCCCGCCGGCGGGCAGCAGAGGGGAGGCGGAGCGGCGGGCGCAGTTCTGGTCCCCGCACGCGACCAGATCGATCAGCGCGCCCTTCCAGCGGTAACCGGCCAGCAGAGGGAGGCCATGGGCGTCCAGGGCGAGGCCGGGCGCGCTCACCGCGACGACCTCGGGCACCGGCACGAAACGAGGCGGGCCCGAACAGGCCGGATCGGAGCAGAGCAGGATCGTCGAGGTGTGGCCGTCGCCGGGGTCGCTGTACACGATGACCGGCCGCCCGTCCGGCCGCACCGCCACCTGTGTGCGCAGGGTGCTGGTCAGCCAGGTGTACCTCGTCAGCGCGGGCAGGTCGAACGCATGGATCGACGGGTGTGCGCACGACGCGGACTCGCAGCTCGCCACGGTGAGCTTGTGGGTGCCCCGGTCGGTGTAGGCGACGACCGGCCGCCCGTCCGGTGAGACGGCGACGGCCAGGACACGGGCGTCCATGTCATGGATCGTGAAGCTGTCGACGATGTCGCCCACCGGGACGACGCGACGCCGGGCACAGGCGACGTCGTCGCACAGCGCGAGCTCGACGCGGGAGAGGGGCTTCTTGTCATGGCCGGGAAGGCGGACGCTCCAGGCGATGGCGAGGCCGTGCGGTGTCGTCACGGCGGCGGCCCGCGCGTCCGACGTCTCCTTGGTGGCCTTCAGCGGCTTGCCCGGCCGCCGGACGCAGCCGCCGGGCCGGCAGGAGAACATGACCAGCTCCATCTGGGAGGCACCGATCTCACGCGTCCAGCCCGCGACGACCAGCGAGCCGTCGGGCGCGACCGCCGTCGCCGGATGGGTGGAGAAGTACTGGTCCAGCGTGACGCTGACATGCTCGCCACACGTGTCGTCGTCGCAGAACACCATCACCGGGCGGTGCTCGTCGCGGAAGACGACGGGCTTCCCGCCGGGGCCGAGCATGATCTCGGTGCGCGACGGGTAAAACACGTCCCTTTCCTTGACGCCGATCTCGTTGTCGACCATGCGGGCCCAGGAGAGCGGTTCGGCCGCGTACCCGCCGTACAGCAGGCCGGGCAGCATGGTGACCAGCAGTACGGCCGGCCACGCGATGATCGGCGGCCACCGCCATCCGGCGCGCTCACGGCCGCGCTCTTGGCCCTTCTCCCGGTCGAGGTCATCGACGGTGGCCGGCCCCAGCCGGCGCAGGTAGGCGTAGCAGCAGCCGACGGCGACGGCCTGGAGCGGCGTCTGCAAGACGGCCGCGGCCGGCCGCGCCGCGTCGCGGAACAGCCCGTCGGTGGGGTCGGGAAGCAGCCCGCCCAGTGCGAACAGGCCCAGTTGGAGCAGGACGGGAACGGCGAGGTATCCCGGCGCCAGAATCCAGATGGCCCGGCCGTAGCCACGGGAGATCAGCCGCCACGTCGTGCGCAGCGGAGGAGCCCCGTCGGCCAGCGCGGCCCATGCGATCATCAGCGGCAGCGTCGTGACGCCGACCACCGTCACCACGATCACCGCCGGGACGACGGACTGCGCCGAGGCCGCCAGCGCCGCACCGATGGCCGCCACCACGAGGACGGCCGGCACGAACAGGACGACGAGCATGGCGAACGTCGGCGCCCGGCGCAGGACGGCCGTCACCGCGAGCCGGGCCGACAACGGACGGCCGTCGGTGAAGTCCAGCGCGAGACGGGCGCCGCCGGCCAGGGCGGCGAGGCCCGACGCGATCGCGGTCACCGCGGACACGGCGAGGACCACGCCGAAGACCCGTGGGAACTCGACGAACCGCGGGATTCCGCCGACGACCGCGACCCGATCGCCCGCGGCGACGAGCACAGCCAACGGCGCCACAAGGCCCGGGACGAGGGTCATGGCGCATATCGTCAGCAGGTGCCGATAAAGGCAGCGGGTCGTGCCGAAAATGACCGAAAAGCTGTTACCGAGGGTCATTCGCGCAAAAGGATCCGCTGGCCGGATACCGGATCGCGTCGTCGCGCTCGCGAGCGGTTCGACATCCATTCTTTCCTCGCTGTCGCCCGTTTCGATTGACCCGCCTGCCTCGGATGATGCTCGAACGGCGAAGCGCCGGAAACCAGGTCAGACTAATCCACCAATCGAGATCGCGCACCCCATAACCATCTCGGGATATCAGAGGATTTCGACGGGCGACCGAATTGCGCATTCGCGGCGATCGCGCCTCCGGCCGACGTATGACCCCGTAAAGCGAACCTGCCATTCATGCTGCGAGAAGGCGAGGTGCGCCATAAACGACGGGAGGGCCGGGGCGTGCTGCCGGGCCCGGGTGGCCGGTCGCGCGCTCCGTCCACCTGGGCGTTCGCGGGGATGGTAGGGCAGGCCCTACCCCGGCGGTAGGGGGTCGCCCATGATCGGGAGTAGGGACCGCGTCGCTGCGCCGGGCGGGGCCGCGGCGGGACGCTTGACGTGCTCGACCCCCCGCCGCCCGCGGACGCACCTCGCACGGCGGCCCGACACAGCGAAGGCGTCCCCCATGTCCCTGACCATGCTTCCCCCCGCACCCGGGAGGGCCCCGGCCGCGCCCGCGCCCCGGGACCGCTTCATCGACGTCCTGCGCGTGTTCGGAATGGTCCTCGTGGTCGTCCAGCACTGGACGATGCCCGTCCTGTCGTACGCCCAGGGACGGCTCACCACGGGCAACGCCCTGGCGGCGGTGCCGTACGTCACCTGGATCTCGCAGGTCATGCCGCTGGTCTTCTTCGCCGGGGGCGCGGCCAACGCCATCAGCTACCGGTCCGCGACGCGCCGCGCGGGGCGTCCTGAGGCGTGGTCGGACGTGGCGCGGACGTGGACGGCACGGCGGGTGCGCCGCCTGGCCTGGCCGGTGGCGCCGCTGGTGGTCGTGTGGCTGCCGCTCCCCCATCTCCTGGTGGCGCTCGGGATGCCCGCGCAGCCGGTGGAGGTGGCCGCGCGGACGGTCGGCCAGTTGCTCTGGTTCCTGGCGGTCTACCTGCTGGCGGTGGTGGCCACGCCGCACCTGCTGCGGGTGCGGGCGGGCGTTGCCCTGCCGGTGCTCGCGGGCGGCGCGGTGCTGACGGACGTGGTCCGGTTCTCCGGCCTGGAGGCCGCCGGCTACCTCAACGTCGCGTTCGTCTGGCTGGCGGTCCACCAGGTGGGGTTCCGGTACGCCGAAGGCGGCCTGGAGTGGCTCACCGGGCGGCGGGCCGCCGCTCTCTCGGTGGCCGGGTTCGCCATGCTGGCCGCGCTCGTGGCGACCGGGCCCTACCCCACGAGCATGATCGGGATGCCCGGGACGGTCTCGAACATGGCGCCGCCAAGCGCCTGCCTGCTCGCGCTGTTCGCCGGCCAGCTCGGCCTGGCGATGCTGCTGCGCCCCGCGCTGAACGCGCTGGCCGCGCGGCGGAGGGCCGCGGCGGTGCTCACCGCGCTCGCGCCGCGCATGATGACCGTCTACCTGTGGCACATGACCGCGCTCGCCGCCGTCGCGGGCACGGCCGTCGTCGGGCTCGGGCTGCGGGCCCCCAGCGCGGGCTCGGCGTCCTGGTGGAGCGTCGTGCCCCTCTGGCTGGCCGCCCTGGCGCTGGTCCTGGTGGCGCTGACCACGCTGCTCGGCAGGTTCGAGGAGCCCATGGGGGCCGCCGCCCCCCGGCACGTGGCCCTGGCCGCCCCGCTCGTCGGCGGCGCGCTGCTCACCCTCACGATCACCGGCTTCGCGCCCGGCCCCGCGCCGGTGGCCGCCTCCGCCGCCCTGGTCGCGGGTCTCGCCCTGGTCAGCCGGCCCTCAACTGCCGCTCAACGTCGTCGATGATCTCCTGCAGGCGCAGGCCGTGGCGGGCGTCGAGCGGATGCCCGCCGCCGTCGCGCACCGTCTGCGCGAACTGCCTGACCACCTCGGGGACGACGTCGCCGATCTCGGAGCCGAGCAGCGAGGCGCTGCCGCGCCGGCCGTACACCTCGATCCGGCTGGGCGGCGTCTCGCCCTCGGCGGCCATGCACAGCGACGCCTCGCTGACCGCGCCCCCCTCGTGCTCCAGCAGCAGGCCGACCCACCCGAGCGGGTCGCCGTGCGCCCGCACCGCGACCACCCGGCCGAGCGCGGCGTCGAGCAGGTCGATCGTGTGCGGTCCCACGTCGAGCACCGCCCCGCGCTCCAGCCGCCAGGGAGTGGCGAAAGGGCCGCCCCGCAGGCTGCCGGAGATGTTGGCGGCGTGCCCGCCGAAGGGCTCGACGAGGCGGGCGCGGTCCAGGAAGTCGACGGTCGCCGCCGAGTAGCGGAACGTGAAGAGCATCTGGGACGCCACTCCCGCGTCCTCGATCGCCCCGGCGAGCCTCCGGGCGCCGTCGAGGTCGGCCGCGAGCGGCTTCTCCAGCAGCAGCGCCCTGCCCGCCCTGGCCGCGAGCACGCCCAGCTCGGCCTGCACGGCGGGCGGCACGCAGAAGGCGACCGCCTCCGACGCCGCGAACAGGTCCTCCAGCCGCTCGAAGGAGGGCGCGCCGTGGGCGCCCGCCAGCTCTCGCGCCGCCGCGGGCCTTCGCGCCCACACCCCGGCGAGCGTCGTGTGCGGCCCCGCCGCGAGGGCGGGCGCGTGGACCATCTCCGCCCACGGCCCCGCACCGACGAGTCCCACCCGCACCGGCTCCATACGGCCCCCTCTCCGCGGGGGACCCTACTGCAGGCCGCGGACACGAGGTCAAGGGGACCCGGCACGCGTGAGAACCGCCGCACGGGCAAGATGGAGCCCCTATGGACGTCATCCTGCTGAGGCACGGCGAGACCGAATGGAGCAGGGCGAGGCGGCACACGGGCCGCACCGACCTGCCGCTGACCCCGCACGGCGAGGACCAGGCGCGCGCCCTGTCCCGCCTGGTGGCCGACCGGCCGTTCGCGCTGGTCCTCGTCAGTCCCGCGGAGCGCGCCCGCCGTACGGCGGAGCTGGCCGGCGCGGGGCGCTACGAGGTGGACGCGGACCTGTGGGAGTGGGACTACGGCGGCTACGAGGGCCTCAAGACCGCCGAGATCCAGCGGTCACGGCCCGGCTGGTACGCCTGGCGGGACGGGATCGTCCCGGGGGACGAGCCGCACCCGGGTGAGACCGTCGAAGACGTGGGACGGCGGGCCGACAAGGTCCTCGCCAGGATCCGCTCGGCGGACGGGGACGTCCTGGTCGTCGCGCACGCCCACATGCTGCGCGTGCTCGCGGCCCGCTGGCTGGGACTGCCCGCCGCCCACGGCAGGTACTTCCGCCTGGACACCGGGACGTACTCCGTACTCGGATACGAACACGGCGACGAGCCCGTGCTGCTGCGCTGGAACGCCCCCGCCTGAACACCCCCCTGCCTGAACGATCACGCCCGAGCGATCAGGCCGGGGTCTCACGCCTGGGCGACCGGCTGGGGTTGCGGCCCTCGGCCGGTCAGCCACTCCAGGACCTTGCGGTGGCCGCGCCGGGCGTCCTCGAAATGCCCCCACCGCCAGTACCTGGGCTGCTCCCGCACCCCGGTGACCCACGTCCGGTACGCCACCGCCCTTGGCCGCCCGTCCGCCGGGTCCACCGGCGAGGCGACGCCGTAGGTGCGGATCACCACTCGGCCTCCCGGCGCGAACAACTCGTCGTCGGCCACGGGGTAGAGAGTCATCTGGTCGAGCACGGGTCCCCCTCATGAGCTTCGCTGGGACTCACTGTGCCGTATCCGTGTTACGCCTCCCGCGTCGCGGTGTTACGCCCGTGAGACAGAGGTGAACACGGTCGCGCCGGAGAACGGCCCATGCCCGGTCGAACCCCTCCGCTCAGACGAGAGGTCCGCTCACACCGGAGGTTCGTTCACACCAGGAGGCCGTCGAACTCGCCGTCCTTGACGCCGAGCACCAGGGCCCGGATCTCGTCGCGGGTGTAGATGAGCGCCGGCCCGTCGGGATATCGGGAGTTCCTGACTGCCACGCTGCCGTCGGGGAGCTCGGCCAGCTCCACGCAGTTGCCGGTCGAGTTGCTGTAGGCACTCTTGCGCCAGGTCACCCCGGCGATCTCGGTAGCGGGCATCCCGTTATATGTCTGCATTCATGTCTCTCTGAGAAGTTCGCCGAGGATCTCGGCAGTGCCGCCGGGCGTGGTGCTCTCCACGCACAGCTGCTCCATGGCCGTGAGGTAGGGATCGATGTCCTCACGTTTGTCCAGGTAGAGCGCACCCCAGAGCTGCTCGACGTAGACCACGTCCGAAAGGTCGGACTCCGGGAAGCGGAGGATGGTGAACGCGCCTCCCTCGGCCGCGTGCATCCCGTAGCGAAGGGGCATCACCTGCAGGGTGATGTTGGGCAGCGTGGACACCTCCAGCAGGTGCTGGAGCTGTTCGCGCATCGTCGCACTCCCTCCGATGGGCCGCTGGAGCGCGGCCTCGTCGATGACGGCCCACAACCGGGGACCGTCCTTGCGTGTGAGCCGTTCCTGCCGCTGCATCCGCAGATGGACGCGCTGTTCGAGCTCGTCCTCCGACGCGTCCGGATGACCGAGGCTGATCACCGACCGGGCGTACCGCGCCGTCTGCAGCAGGCCGGGCACGAACTGCACCTCGTAGGTGCGGATCACGCTGGCGGCCTCCTCCAGCCCGACGTAGGTGACGAACCAGTTCGGCAGCACCTCGCCGAACTTGTGCCACCACCCGGGCGTGTTCGCCTCGCGGACCATCTCCAGCAGGCCACGCCGCGCGTCGTCGTCGTGGACGCCGTACAGCGTGAGGAGGTCTTCGACGTCACGTGTCTTGAACCCGACCCGGCCGAGCTCCATCCGGCTGATCTTCGACTCAGAGGCCCGGATGTGGAATCCGGCGACCTCGCGGGTCAGACCCCGCAGCTCGCGCAGCCGGCGAAGACTCGCGCCGAGCATGATGCGCCGAACGGTGGAACCGGATCCGGGCGGATCTATGGACACGTGCTATTCCTCCGCTTTGTGGACTGGTTCACAGTCTGTCAAAGATCGCCCCCTTCGTCCCAGTGGTGTCGGGGGTAACCGTAGCGCGTGCACAAGACGCTTGCACGTGCATTCGCTCTTGCACATGCACAGGAGTGTCCCTCATCATGATCTCGTGCAGTCCACGAACCTGACTCGTGGCCAGAACCAGTGGTCGGCGCTCGATTGGTGGCCGCCGAACGGCTGGTGGCCGGAACCCGCCCGCGATCTCTTCGACGCCGGGTCTGCCTCAGCCAGCGCCACCTACGTCCTGTCGCCCCGCGCGGAGTCGGTCCACTCGGCGCGCGCGTTCGCCGCGGGGACGCTCGCGGGCTGGCGCCTTGCGGACCTGCTCGACGGGATGGAACTGGTCGTCTCGGAACTGGTCACCAACGCCCTGCGGCACGGCATGACGCTCGCCGACAGCCGCGCGCGGGAGGCCATGCGGCTGTCTCTGATCCGGCGTGGCGCCCACGTGACCTGCGCGGTCACCGACCCCGGGACGTGCGCGCCGGTGCTGCGGGACCCCAGCCCCTTCGAGCCGGGCGGCCTCGGACTGCACATCGTGGAGTCACTGAGCGTGCGATGGGGATGGTGCCCGCTCGTCCCGCAGGGCAAGGCGGTGTGGGCCGTACTGGCGGCCTGAGCACCGCCCGGCGGGCGGACGGCGGGGCCACGCGCTTCGCCGGGATCCCGCCCCGCCTCCGCGAGGGGACGGCCGTTCTCCCGTCGGCGCTGCCGGAAAACCTAACCCGATCGCCAGATCTTCCTGTCCCCGATCACGGGCCACCGGCCGGAGGGCGCCCCCCTGCAGCCCGGACTGCAGGGGGGCGTCCTCCGGGCGGCGGCCCGGATTCCCCGGAACACCCCCCGAATGCGGGCCGGACAGGCGATGATGTGCTGAGATCGGGCCGTGCCGGCCCGGCGGCGTGCTCGTTCCCCAACGATCGGCGGAGAAATATCGTGATCTCGGGATCCGTGACTTTGCGCTCCCTGTCCGCCCACGGACGCCGCCGAGACTCCGAACCGCACTACGGTGGCTTCCTTGGACTCCCGAGAGACCCGCGATGGACGATCACCTAATCGGCTGGCTCACCGGACTCGACGAAGACAGGCTGGCCCGCGTGCTGGCCAACAGGCCGGACGCGATCGCCGCGCCGTGGCCCCGGCGCCTTGACGCCCTGGCCCAGCGGCTCACCGACACGTTCGCCGTCATGGAGGTCATGCGCGGCCTCCCCCTCCCTCCGCTGGAACTCCTGCAGGCGTGCCTGGTCATGGGCGGCCGTCCGACGGAGGACGAGCTGGCCCGCTTCCTGGGCGTGAGCACCTCCGCGGTGATCCCCTGGCTCGACCACCTCTACGAGCACGCCGTCGCCTGGCCCTGCCGCGACGGCAGGATCACGGTGACCGAGGCCGTCGCCCGCTGGTGGACCGCGCCCTGCGGCCTGGGCGAGCCGCTCGGCGCGTACCTCGACTCCTGGAAGCTCAGCACGGAGGCGCTGCGCCGGATGTGCCACGTGCTCGACCTGCCCTCCAGCGGCGGCAGGCGGCAGGTGGTCGCCAGGATCACCGCGCTGCTCGGCGACTGCGAGCGCCTCGGGACGCTGCTCGACGACGCCCCCGACGGCACGCTCGGCATGCTCGACGACTTCGCGTGGGACGGCCCGGTCCGCAGCGTGGACGGCAACCGCTTCGTCACGCCGGGGACGCCGGAGAAGTGGGCCCTCGACCGCGGCCTGCTCTTCCGCAGCCAGTGGGACCTGGCCGAGATGCCCCGCGAGGTCGCGCTGGCGCTGCGCGGCCCCGACTACCGCGGGCCTTTCACGCCCTATCCCCCCGACCTCGCCACGAAGGCGGTGGACCCCGACGCCGCCGAGCACGCGATGTCCCTGGCCGCGCCGCACGTGCTCGACCGGGCCACGGCGCTGCTTGAGAACCTCGACAAGGCGCCGCTGCCGTTGCTCAAGAACGGCGGGGTCGGGGTGCGGGAGGTCAAGCGGCTGGCCAGGGAGACCGGCTGCACGGAGGACGAGATCCGGCTGCTGCTGGAGATCTGCGCGGTCGCCCGGCTGATCGCGATCCACGAGGAGGCCGGCGGGCTCATCCCAGCGGGCCGGTACGACGCCTGGCGGCTGGAGGAGGCGCCCATGCGGCTGCGCGTCCTGCTGGCCGCGTGGTGGCGCATGGAGCGCTCGTCGCTGCGGCGGGTGGAGGGCCGCCACCCCGCCGCGCTCGGCGACGACCCGGCAGGCGAGACGATCGCCAGGATCCGGTGGGCACTGTTCGCCGCGCTCGCCGAGATCCCCGAGGACAGGGGCTTCGCGACACTGCCCGAGCTGGTGCAGCGGGTGCGCTGGCGCGCCCCCCTGCTCGACCCAGAACTGCTGGACGGCTGCGCGGCGGCCGTGCTGGAGGAGGCCCGCCTGCTCGGGCTCGTGGCCTGCGACGCGCTCACCGGCCTCGGCCGGGCGCTCGCCCCGCTGTCGGGCGCGGCCGGGGACGAGAGCCGCGAGTGCGTGCCCGAGATCGAGCACGACCCCGCGCTGGCGAAGGCCACCACGCACGCCATGGCGAGCGCGCGGCGCACGGCCCTGTTCGGCGCCGACCTCACCGCGGTGGTGACCGGCCCGCCGTCGGTCGAGCTCGCCGCGCTCCTGGACCGCGCCGCCGACCGCGAGTCGCAGGGCGCGGCGTCGGTGTGGCGGTTCAGCCCCGCGAGCGTACGGCGGGCCCTGGACGGCGGGGACACGGCCGACACGCTCGTCGCCGACCTGTCGGAGGCGGGCACGCTCCCCCAGCCGCTGACCTACCTGATCAGGGACGTGGCGCGGCGGCACGGCGAGGTCACGGTGTCGTCGGTCGGCTGCATCGTGCAGGGCTCGGACCCCGCGCTGCTCGCCGAGATCGCCGCGCACCGGAAACTGGCCAAGCTGGGCCTACGGCTGCTGGCGCCGACCGTGCTCGCCGGCGCGGCTCCCGCCACGACGACGCTGGCGGCCCTCAGGGAGGCGGGCTACGCCCCGGTGCCGGTGGACGACACCGGGGAGATCACCATCCGGCGCGAGCCGCAGGGCGGCCGGCTGATCCTCCTGCCCGGCGGGCGGGTGGCCGAGCTCGAACCCCCAGGCCCGCTGCTGGAGCCCCCGCCTGACCCGCGCGAGCACGCCCGGCGGCTGCTGGTCAGCGGCGGGCCGGTGGCCGCCGCGGCGCAGCCCCGCCAGACGTGGGCCGTCATCGGGCGCATGGCGACCAGGCTCCCCGTGGCGCAGCAGTCGCTGCTGGGCTTCGTCGTGGACCGCGACGTCCGCGCGATGATCACGCTGGCCGACGGGGTCACCGCGACGGTCAGCCACGGCGAACTGCGCAGCGGCGTACTGGACGCCTGGTGCGAGGAGGCCGGCGACTACCTGGAGTTCCCGCTCAACGAGATCGCCTCGGTCACCGCCGACTGCTGACGCTCCTCAAGGGGACGCCTCAGCGGTCTCAGCGGACGCCGCAGCGGCGCAGGACGAGCAGGGCCAGGGCCCGGGTGACATCGCGGACCTCCCGCAGATCGACCTGCTCGCGCGGGGCGTGGGCGAAGCGGACGTCGCCGGGGCCGTAGTGCAGGGTCGGCACGCCCGCCGCCGCGTAGAGGCGCAGGTCGCTCCCGTACGGCGCGGCGGCGCGGCCCGGCCGGGCGCCGGTCACGTCGGCCACGGCCCGGGCCGCCTCCTCCGCCAGCGGGTGCCCCTCGGGCAGACGTCCGCTGGCGAACTGCCCGCCCGGCCAGGTGACGCGCACCGGGTTGTCCCGCAGCCAGGGGTCGTCGAGCCCGGCGAGTGCGTTCTCCAGCGCGGCGCGGGCGTCGGCCGGGTCCTCGCCGAGCCGCACGCCGAGCCGCCCCTCGGCCACGAGCAGGTCGGGCACGGTGCTCGCCCAGTCGCCCGCCCGCACGGTGCCGATCTCGATCGGGTACGGCATCGGGTTGCCCTCGAAGAGCGGGCCGGGGGCGGCGTTGCGCTCGCCTTCGAGCCGCCGGACGGCCTGGAGCACCGGCATGAACACCTCGACGGCGTTGACCCCCTCGTAGCGGGTGGCGCCGTGCGCGGCCCGGCCGGCGACCTCCAGGCGGAAGGTCAGCGCACCGGCGTTGGCGGTGATCAGCCTGCCGCTCGTCGGCTCGGTGATCACGGCCGCCTCCCCGGTGTGGCCCCTGACCAGGGTGGCGAACGCGCCGAGCCCGCCGTCCTCCTCGCTGACCACGCAGTGCACCGCCAGGGGCCGCGCCAGCCGTACGCCGGCCGTGCGCAGCGCCCGCACGACGGCGAGGTTGGCGGCGAGGCCGGCCTTCATGTCGCAGGCGCCCCTGCCGAACAGGGTGGTCGCGGTGACGCGGGCGCCGAAGGGGTCCTGCCCCTCCCACTTGCCGGGGTCGCCGATCGGCACGACGTCCGCGTGTCCCTGGAGGATCAGCGCGGGCGTGCCCTCGCCCTCGGTGACACCGACGACGCCGTATCCCTCGGCGCGCTCCGCCTCCGTGCCGGGGAACCCCTCGCGCGAGCGCAGGTCGTCGAGGTCGAGCTTCCACATGTCGACGTCGAGGTCCCATTCGGTGAGCATGCGGGCGCACCTGTCCTGCAGGTCCGACTCCGCGTCGGTGCCCGTGACGCTCGGCACCCGGACCAGATCGGCCAGCAGGTTCACGGTCCCCGCCTCGTCGAGGGCGTCCAGGACTCTCGCTTCGACATCCATGCCGGAGACTGTACGGCCTGCCCCCGACCGGCGTGGAGCCCCGGAATGCACGTGCATTCCGTCGTACGGTGGATCTCTCACGAGGGAGTCCGATGATGGCGAGACTGACGGCGGGCTGGGTGGGCCGCCCGGGAATCTGGCGCGGGCTGCTCGCGTGGCCGGCGGTCGCCCCTTTCGCGCTGTGGGCGCTGCTGCGGCTGGTGCCCGGCGACGTCCACTTCCGGTGGGTGCAACTGGTCGCCTTCACGCCGTACGTCGCCCTCGCCTCGGTCGTCGCGCCGCTGGTCGCGCTGCTCGTGCGGCGGCGGGCGGCGCTGGCGGCGGGGCTGGCGGTCACCGTGACGCTGGCGGCCTGCGTGCTGCCGCGCGCGCTGTCCGACGGGTCCCCGAGCGCCTCGGCCGGCCCCGGCGTGCGGGCGGCCGGCGACGCCGGCCCGGCCCTGCGGGTCCTGTCGGTCAACCTGCTCTACGGCTCCGTGCCGCCCGCCGCGCTGGTGGATCTGGTGCGGCGGCTGCGCCCCGACGTCCTGACGCTGCAGGAACTGACCCCGCGGGCCTCGGACGGCCTGCGCGCGGCCGGCCTGGCCACGTTCCTGCCGTACGCGGACGACCGGGCCCAGGAGGGTTCGAGCGGTTCCGGGCTGTTCACCCGGTTCCCCATCCGGCCGGAGGACCTCCAGGCCTTCGACGGCCGCAGGCAGGCGGCGGGCATCGTCGAGGTCCCCGGCGCGGGGCCCGTCGCCGTCGTGTCCGTGCACCCGTGCGCGCCGCGCTACGCGTTCCGGTTCAGATGCTGGTCGAGGTCGCTCGCCGCGCTGCCGGGCCCCGGCGAGCGGGTGCGGATCCTGTCCGGGGACTTCAACGCGACGCTCGACCACGCCAGGGTGCGCCGCCTGCTCGACGCGGGCTACCGGGACGCGGCCGACGCGACCGGCAACGGCCTGGCCGGCACCTGGCCTTACCGGAGGTCGTCGGACTTCGGGGGCCTGCCGGTGCCGCCCGTCACGATCGACCACATCCTGGTGGACCCGCGCGTCGCCGTCCGCGGGTTCGGCGTCCACCGGCTGCCCGCGACCGACCACCGGGCGATCTTCGCCGAGCTGGTCCTGCCCTCCGCCGCGCCTTCCGGCTGATCCCACTGTGCCCCGTATCGGACTTCAGCGCCGCGCCAACGCCAGCACGCTCAGCCCGAACATCAGGACCCACAGGGGGAAGATGGACCGACGGTACGTGTGCGATGCCGAGTACGACCTGGACGGAGGCGAGGACGAGGAATCCGGACGCGTGCCAGACGGCCGGGGCGAGTGATGACCGCCGACGGCGGCGGCACGGTCGGCACGGTCCTGCACCCGATCGAGGGCGGCGCGCGCATCGCCCAGTACATGGTCGCCATCGTCGGCAAGACTCCGGGGCTCGAACTCCTGGAGCGCTCGGTCAACGGGGTGCCGGGCCTGGTGGCCGAGCATGGCGGCGTTGTCACGACCGTGGCCTCGTTCGAGGTCGTCGACGGCCGCGTCACCGGATCCGGGTGGTCCGCAATCCCAGTCCGGTTCGCAGTGATCGTGGCCGTTTCATCCCAGATCACGCCGAGGTGTGTTCGCCGAGTGACCGCTGGATTCCGCCCGAGGCCGTCGGCATTCTGTCACGCTGTGTGACGTGCTGTTGGCGTACGTGAACGAGAGCTACACCCGCGACCGTTACTCCTTGGTTGCGCTGCTGGTCTCGCACGTCCAGGCGATCTCCCTGACGCGCACCCTGGGCGAGGTCGTGGCCGGGGCCGGGAAGGCGTACGTGGTGTCCCGCCGGCGCAGTTGCATGGCACGGACCTGTTGCACGGCAACCGCGGCTGGGAGCCGATGGTGAAGATGCCGCGGGTGGTAATCGGGGTCTGCCACGCGGCGTTCCTGGCTAGCGCCGACTACAAGGCGGCTACGGGCCTGATCCCGAGGAGGTCCCCGGGGGACGATGCCGCGTGAGGGCGAGCGTCGCTTGGGCGGATGAGTCCTTCCAGGAGCACGACACGACCGGCTTCTACATCATCGCTGCCGTGATCATTCCTACTTCCGCGCAGGAGTCGGCCCGTGCGCAGATGCTGCAGGCGCAGGCCCGGCACGCCCCGGCCAAGCTGCACTGGGTCGCCCGCGATGACAAGGAGCGGTTGGAGCTGGCCTACACGGTGGCCGAGATCGAGGGGTTGCATGTCGTTGCGGTTGGGTCCCCCGTCCACCAGCGCAGACAAGAGCGCGCCCGCGCCTACTGCCTTCACCAGCTGGTGCTCGAGCTGCACGGGTTCGGAGTCGAGCAACTGTTCATGGAGGCCCGCCAGCCAACGCTCAACACTCGAGACGTCACCACTGTGAAGCACGCTCGATACACCCTGCCCAAGGGCACCCGCTTCCGTGTCGATCATCTGCCCGGCGCGGGCGAGGCCCTGCTGTGGGTCGCCGACATCGTGGCCGGCGCCGTCCGCGCCGAGAAGCTGGGCGACCCTCGCTACCGGGAGATTCTCGGCGACAGGGTGATCGACTTCCCCGTGAGGGTGCTCTGATCCGAACCCTGAAACGCGCCAGGCCAGGCTCCCGGTCATGCCCCAGGTCACCTGGCCTCACGGCTTCCAGGAACCCGCGGTTCCCGGCGTCACCGACAGACTACCTCGGGTGACTATGTCACCGGAAGCGCAGCAACTCAGCCGGAGGCCTCGGTAGAGCCCGCCTACCCCCCACATTTGCTCGAAGTACGGCCGCTCCGTACAGTTCCACGCTGCTTCGAGGAGGAAGCCGCGTATCTGCTCCACATCCCCGCTGACGAGGACGCCCTGCATGAACGGATCAATCTTCGCGGCGAACCCAGCGAGTAACTCCGGATCCACGGGCTCGAGATCGGTCATGACTCCAGCATCGCAAGAGGTAACGAACTGCTTGCCGTCGGCGCGACCAGGCCATGACGATCGCTGGGCTCACCGGCTGTGAGCTGAAATTTCAGGATGGAAGAGGCTTGCGGATGTGCCACGTCTCTCCGGGGCACATGGGCCGCCCGTAGGTGTAGCGCTTTCCGGTCTCGGTCGTCGCCGTGAACCGGTCGTCGGGCAGTGGAGTGACCCGGCAGCGGTTTGGCGGCGGAATCTTCTCGATGGATCCGCCGGGAGGAAGTCAGGCGTACACGCCACCGCTCCAGGTGACCACGACGTTCTCGCCAGTTTCATTGACGATCAGGAAGATCTCGTCCCGGTAGGGCTGGCATGCGGCCAGGGTCAGACACGATCCGAAGTCAGCGACACGCGGGTGAAGCGGGTCTCGAAGCCCTTGCCCACCGGGGCGGCGCACATCACCCCGGCGAGGGCGGGCGCTCCGGGCGGGAAGTAGGCCAGGCGCAGCAGGTGCTCGGGCTCCGCGCCGTTCGCGCCGTAGCGGACGGTCACGGAGTCGCCGGCCCGTTCGAGGTCGAAGGTCGCCGAGACGAGGCCGCCGGGGGCGGGCGTGACGGACCAGTCGGAGAAGCCCCGGGTGACGACGACGCTGAGCTGGTGGCCGCCGTCGACGAACTCGACTCCCGCCTTGATCCAGTTCTCCTCGTCGATCCGCAGCACCGCCCCGGCCTGGTCGTACTGCTCGGCGTAGCCGGCCTCGAACGTCACGGTCAGCCGGGCGTCACCGGCGACCTGGCGGCCGAACATGTGCGCGGTGTCGTAGGAGTAGCCGTAGTGCGTCCGCTGCCACAGGTCGGTCTGGGCGCCCGCGACGGCCCGCAGGCCGTCCCCGGTGGGCGCCCATTCCGCGGGCTCGTTCACCCACGTGAAGCCCTCGAGCGTCATGCCGCCTCCTTGCCTCCGCTTTGACCGATCGTGCCATGAGAGCGCTTTCAGGAGCCTTCCGTCAAGGACGATCTACCTCCTGTTTGCCGTAGTTTGTCCGCTTTACTCCCTCTTTTCATATACTCGTGCCTCACATCGCTTTTATTCCCAGTCGTCCCCTACGTCCGTACGAAGCATCGCGTCCCCTCCGGCATCGGGAGCATCCCCAGCCCCAGCCGGGCATCG
This sequence comes from Microbispora sp. H11081, assembly GCF_012999535.1. Taxonomy (GTDB): domain Bacteria; phylum Actinomycetota; class Actinomycetes; order Streptosporangiales; family Streptosporangiaceae; genus Microbispora. The sequence continues at coordinate 469,957 of NZ_JABBWV010000001.1, read as the reverse complement.
CGCGCCCGTCCCCCGCGGGCGCGTAAGGACGCCCCGCCAGCCAGGACTCCTCGCCGACCCGGGCCCCGCTCCCCCGCAGGGCGCCCTGCGCGAGTGAGATGAAAGGAAGCCCATGCAGAAACGAGCCCGTCAGGCGATCACCATGGCGCTGGCCGCCACCACGCTCGTCACCGGCGCGAGCACCTCCGCACAGGCCTCCGCGGTCCCGCCGGCTCCCTCAGCGACGCTCTCCTCCGCACCGCTCTCCTCCGCACCTCTCTCCCCTGAGGCGCCCGCCGGTCGTCCGGCCCCTGCCGAGTCCGCCTCCCCTGACCTCGCCTCCCTAGTCGAGGCGTTCCACGCGGCGCTGCGCACGGCGTACAAGGACATGAAGAAGGCCAAGTCCCTGCCCTCCGGCGTCGCCACCGCGACGTCCTTCTGGGACGCCCAGACGGCGTCCGGCAAGCCGATGCGCTACCGGACGCTCGCCAGCCCCTACTGGCCGCTCGGCACCAAGGTGCGGATCACCCACAAGGGGAAGAGCGCGATCGGCGTCGTGGACGACTTCGGCCCGGCCGAGTGGGCCGTGGCCCAGCACGCCGTCCCGGCGATCGTGGACCTGTCCGAGAAGATGATGGCCGACCTGACGGGCGTCGCCTCCAACACCGTCCGCGTGCGGTTCGAGGTGCTGGAGTGGGGCAAGGGCCGCGTCTTCCGCCGCTCGGGCACGGGCTACGACCTGGCCATGGGCCGCCGCTGAGACGGCGCCGCCGCCGAAACTCCCGATGACGGCGCCCGGGGCCGCTCCGCGTACACTTCGAACGTGGCTGACCCGAAGTTCGAGATCCAGATGCTCCATGATCGCGTGATGGTCAAGGTCGAGCGGGAGCTTGAGGAACGGCGCAGCAGCGCGGGCATCGTCATCCCGGCCACGGTCAAGATGGCCAACCGGCTCGTCTGGGGCGAGGTCAGCGGCGCCGGCGCCAACGCCAGGTCGGTCAAGCCCGGCGACAAGGTCCTGTTCAACCCCGACGACCAGTACGAGGTGGAGGTCCAGGGCCAGCTCTACCTGGTGCTGCGCGAGCGCGACCTGCACGCCGTGGCGACGCAGCAGACCGATCACGGCACCGGCCTCTACCTCTGAACCTCCCGGCCTCCCGACCTCGCGGCGAAGGTGGACCATGACCCTCCAGGACGACCTCGTCGAGTTGCGCCGCGCGCTGCACCGGGAGCCCGAGATCGGCCTCGACCTGCCCCGCACGCAGGAGAAGGTGCTCGCAGCGCTCGACGGCCTCCCCCTGGAGATCGCCACCGGCGAGCGCCTGTCGTCGGTGACCGCCGTGCTGCGCGGCGGCCGCCCGGGCCCCGCCGTGCTGCTGCGCGCCGACATGGACGCGCTGCCGGTGCACGAGAAGACCGGCGTGTCCTACCGGTCGCGCTTCGACGGCCGCATGCACGCCTGCGGCCACGACCTGCACACCGCCATGCTGGTGGGAGCCGCCCGCCTGCTCAGCGAGCGGCGCGCCGACCTCGCCGGAGACGTGGTGCTGATGTTCCAGCCCGGCGAGGAGGGCCAGGAGGGCGCCCGGCTGATGATCGAGGAGGGCGTGCTCGACGCCGCGGGCGCGAGGGCCGTCGCGGCGTACGGCATGCACGTCTTCTCGACGACGATCCCGCGCGGGCTGTTCCTGACCAGGGGCGGGCCCGTGCTGGCCGCGTGCGACACGCTGACCGTGACCGTGCGCGGCAGGGGCGGCCACGGGTCGTCCCCGCACCGCGCCCTCGACCCGATCCCCGCGGCCTGCGAGATCGTGACGGCCCTGCAGACCCACGTCACCCGCGGGTACGACGTGTTCGACCCCGTCGTGGTGACCGTCGGCAGCTTCCACTCCGGCACCACCGACAACGTGATCCCGGACGAGGCCGTCTTCGAAGCCACCGTGCGCACGTTCTCGGCCGGCTCGCGCGACCGCATCAGGGAGGGCCTGGTCCGGCTCGCCCGCGGCATCGGGGAGGCGCACGGACTCACCGTCGACTGCGCGTTCGGCCTCGGCTATCCCGTCACGGTGAACGACGACGCCGAGGCGGAGTTCGCCGCCCGCACGGTGCGGGAGGCCCTCGGCGAGGACCGCTACTTCCCGCTGCCCACCCCGGCGACCGGCTCCGAGGACTTCTCGTACGTGCTGGAGCGGGTGCCAGGGGCGTTCCTCGTGGTCGGCGCCTGCCCGCCCGGCCGGGACGCCGCCACGGCCCCGGCCAACCACTCGGCCGAGGCGGAGTTCGACGACGCCATCCTGTCCGACGGCGCGACGCTGCTGACCGAACTGGCGATCCGCAGGCTGGCACTCGCCTGACGGTCACCCGCCTGACGGTCAGCTCAGCAGTTCGCGGGCCTCCTGGATCAGGTCGACGCCGAGCGTCAGCCGGACCGACACCCAGACGATGGCGCCCGCGCAGAGCAGGGTGAGCGCGCTCGCGACGATGCGGACGAACCAGTTCTGCCGCTTGAGCCAGTCGGTCGCCGCCCTGACCTTGTCCTTGGCGAACTCCAGGAGCCTGGACGCCCAAGTGAACTCGGTCGCCAGCACGGCGAGCCCGGCGAAGACCACCAGCCAGCCGGGCCCCGGGAAGGGCACCATGATCAGGCCGGTGATGACGAGCGCGGTGCCGATCACCCCGATGACGATCCGCAGCGTCAGCCGGCCCGCCGGAGTCGCACGGATCCGGTCGAGCAGGCCCCGCGGGCCGGATGCCCTGCGCTCTCCGCCGAAACGACTGTCCTCAGCCGTCGCCACACGGCTCACCCCCATTCGGTGCCCACAATAGCCAGGTGAGGACGCAGACGGCGCTCTGGGCGTTCACGCGTCGCCGAGGCACGCGGCGGTCTGCTCGGCGATCTCCAGCTCCTCGTCGGTGGGCACCACCAGCACCGTCACCTCGGCGCCCTCCGGGGAGACCACCCGCGCCTCCGCCGACTCCGCCTCGTTGCGGACGGGGTCGACCCCGATGCCGAGCCGGGTGAGCCCGGCCGTCGCCAGCGCGCGGACACGGGGGCTGTTCTGCCCCACGCCGCCGGTGAAGACGAGTGCGTCCACGTGGCCGAGCGCCGCGTAGTAGGCGCCGATGTAAGCGCGGATGCGGTAGCCGTACACATCGAGGGCGAGCCTCGCGTCCGCGTCCCCCGCGTCGGCCAGCCGCCAGACCTCGCGCATGTCGTTGACCCCGCACATGCCGAGCAGGCCGCTCCGCTTGTTCAGCGCCGCGTCGACGCCGGCGAGGTCCATGCCCGCGACCCGGCCGAGATAGGCGCCGAGAGCGGGGTCGACGTCCCCTGACCTGGTGCCCATCACCAGCCCGGCGAGCGGGGTGATGCCCATCGAGGTGTCCACGCTGCGCCCGGCCCGCACCGCCGTCGCGCTCGCGCCGTTGCCGAGGTGGAGCACGATCGAGTTCACCTCGTCGTACGGCCGGCCAAGCAGAGCGGCCGCCCGGCGGGAGACGTACGCCGTGGACGTGCCGTGGAAGCCGTAGCGGCGCACGCCGAGCTCGCGGGTCCACTCCCGGGGGACGGCGTAGGTGTGCGCGTGCGGCGGGATCGTGCTGTGGAAGGCGGTGTCGAAGACGGCGACGTGCGGCAGCGTCGGGAAGGCCCGCCGGGCGACCCGGATGCCCTCCAGGTTGGCCGGGTTGTGCAGCGGCGCCAGGGGCGCCATCTCCTGGATGGCCAGCTCGACCGCGTCGTCGATCACCACGGGCGTGACGAACCGGCTGCCGCCGTGCACGACCCGGTGGCCCACGGCCGTCACGCCGTCGAGCGGCGGCCCGTAGTCGGCGAAGGCCGCGAGCACCGCCTTCAGCCCCTCCTCGTGGTCGGCCACGCGGCGCTCGGTCCGCACGCCGTCGTGGATGAGCACGCTCTCGTCCTCGCCGATGCGCTCGACCAGCCCGCCGGCCACCGCCCGGCGCGTCCCCATGTCGATGAGGCGGTACTTGATGGACGACGACCCCGTGTTCAGTACGAGGACCTGGCCGCTCACTACGACTCCTCCCGCGCCCGCGCGCTCACTGTCCGTCTTCCCGCGCCTGCGCCTGGATGGCCGTGATCGCGACCGTGTTCACGATGTCGCCCACGGTCGCGCCGCGGGACAGGTCGTTGACCGGCTTGCGCAGCCCCTGCAGGACCGGCCCGATCGCGACCGCGCCCGCGCTGCGCTGCACGGCCTTGTAGAGGTTGTTGCCCGTGTTGAGGTCGGGCACCACGAACACCGTCGCCCGCCCCGCCACCGCGCTGCCGGGCATCTTGGTCCGCGCCACGCTCGGCTCGGCCGCCGCGTCGTACTGGATGGGTCCCTCGACCGGCAGGTCCGGCCGCAGCTCGCGGACCCGCGCGGTGGCCTCGCGCACCTTGTCCACCTCGGGCCCCGCGCCGGACTCACCGGTCGAGTACGACAGCATGGCCACACGCGGCTCGACCCCGAACCTCGCGGCCGTGGCGGCCGAGGAGATCGCGATGTCGGCGAGCTGGGCGGCCGTGGGGTCGGGCACGACGGCGCAGTCGCCGTAGACGAGCACGCGGTCGGCCAGGCACATGAAGAAGACGCTGGACACGACGCCGACGCCCGGCGAGGTCTTGATCACCTCGAACGACGGCCTGATCGTGTGGGCGGTGGTGTGGGCGGCGCCCGAGACCATGCCGTCCGCCAGCCCGAGATGGACCATCATCGTGCCGAAGTAGGAGACGTCGCTGACGATGTCGCGGGCCTGCCCGACGGTCACGCCCTTGTGCGCGCGCAGCCGGGCGTACTCTTCGGCGAACAGCTCGCGCAGCTCCGGGTCGAACGGGCTGACCACGCGGGCGTCGTCGACGGCCAGGCCCATCGTGGCCGCCGCCAGCCGGATCTCGCGCTCGTCGCCCAGCAGGGTCAGCTCGGCGACGCCCCGGCGCAGCAGGCTGTCGGCCGCGCGCAGGATCCTCGGCTCTGCGCCCTCCGGCAGCACGATGTGCCTGCGGTCGGCGCGGGCCCGGTCAAGCAGGTCGTACTCGAACATGAGCGGCGTGATCGCGGCGGCCTTGGTGACCCGCAGGCTGCGCAGCAGCGCCCCCGCGTCGACGTGCTCGGCGAAGACCCCGAGCGCGGTGTCGATCTTGCCCTTGGCGTCCGGGCTGAACCGGCCCTCCGCCCTCGACAGCTTGGTCGCGGTCTCGAACGTGCCGCCGCCGGTCGTGATGATCGGCAGCCGGATGTCCATGCCCTCGAGCAGGCGGACGACCGCGTCGGGCAGCTCAAGACCGCCGTTGAGGATGATCGCCGACAGGGCCGGGAACGTGGGGGCCTTGTGCGCGGCCAGCAGCCCCGGCACCAGCGCGGCGGCCCGGTCGGCGGGGACGACGACCGCCAGGCCCTCGGTGAGGCGCTCCAGGATGTTCGGCAGCGACATCGCGCCGATCATCAGCCCGCCCGTCTCCCGGCCGAGCTGGTCGGCGTCGCCCATGAACAGCTCGCCGTCGCAGGCGGCCATGAGGTCGCTGACCGTGGGCGCGGACAGGCGCCGCACCTCCGGCAGGACGTACGCGGGCACGCGGGCCGCGACCTCGTCCACCAGGTCGGGCGCGACCCGGGTGACGACGGTGGCCAGCTCGGTGACGTGCCGCTCGGCCAGCTCCTTGCGCGACATCTCGACGGCCGCGGCGATCTCGTCCGAGGTGCGGTCGAGCCCGGTCACCACGTTCATCACCGGCGTGCCGAGGTTGGCGGCGAGTTCGGCGTTGAACACGAACTCGGTGGGGGCGCCCACGTCGGTGTAGTCGGTGCCGATCACTACGACGGCGTCGCACCGCCCGGCGAGCGCCCGGTAGCGGGCCAGGATCTCCCCGGCCGCGCGCTCCTCGTCGGCGTGCACCTCCTCGTAGGTGACGCCCGTGCACATCGCGTAGGGCAGGTTGATCGCGAAACGGCTGCGCGCGGCGTTGACGAGGCTGTCCTCGCGGCCTGACCGGACGACCGGGCGGAACACCCCCACCGTGCCCACCTGGCGGGTCAGCAGTTCGATCATGCCGAGGGCGATCGCGCCCTTGCTGCTCCTCGCGTCGCCGGCCGCGACGTAAACCCCGATCGCCATCGCGCAGTCACCCCTGTCCAGGCGCGGCCCGACGGCCCGCCCCAGAAAGGCTACGCGAACGGTCGTACGGAGATACCAGTCGAACGTCACATCCGTAGGGCCTTTTCCCACCGGTCGCACCATCCCAAGGCGCGCGAGTGCCCACGGCCCGCCTGCTCAGGCCGGGAGGCGGGCGAGGACGCCCTCCAGACCGCTGCGCACCGTGTCCGGGTCGCCGGTGTCGAGGCCGTGCGTGACCTCGTGCCACGGGCCGAGCCGGTGCCACAGCAGTGCCCGTTCTGCGAGCTCCGGGGCGGCACCGTACTCCGCCGCCACGGCCCGGGCGAACGCCGGCGAGGCGCAGTGGAGCGCCCATGCCAGGTCGAGCGCCGGGTCACCGACGTGCGCGTCGCTGAAGTCGATGACGCCGCTCACCGCGCCGTCCAGCATCAGCACATGCTCGGGCCCCAGGTCGCCATGGACCAGAGCGTGGGCGGGCAGCGCGGCCACGGCGTCCAGCAACGTCGAAGCGACGTCTCGCCGATCGTCCGGCAGGAGCGGTATGACGCGGGTGCCGAAGTCCTTCACCGTCGCCGCCCGCTCCCTCAGCACGTCCCGCGGCGGCGGCGCACCGCGCCGTGCGGCTTCCGCGGGATCTACCGCGTGCAGGGCGCGCAGGAACGCGCCCAGCGTCCGGCCGCCCGTGGCTTCGAAAGTCCCGAGCGGCTCACCTGCGACCATCTCGTGCCGTACGACCAAGGGCTCCTGCCGCAGGACATGAGGGATCGGGACGGGCAGCGGCAGCCGCTGCGCGAGCCACGGCATAAGGCGGGTCTCCATGAGCAGCCGCGCAGCCACCTCCGGCCTCCTGGGACGGCGTTCCACCCATCGCCCCCGGACCAACCGCGCCTGGCTGTCCCATCCCGCCCCGCCCCACTCATCCGACAGTGCCGTCACCGCTCCAATAGATCACCTGCGTGCCTCCCCAGCCCAACCCTTTTCCGGCCCTGGTTTCGGGGCCGGGCGCGGACAGGTGGAACGAACGCATCCCGGGCGATTCGCAAGTCTCGAAGCCATCGATCGAGGGCTGCGAAGTCTTCGTCGGTGAGCCCCCTGTATGACTCCACGCGGCGAAGGAGAGCCCGACCGCTATGGCGCGCGGAGACCCAGTCCCTGTCGGCGTCGGTGATCTCGTCGTCTACCCAGGCGAACGGGCGTCCGCCCGCCCAGTTCACCAGGGTCCGGTCTTTCCAGCAGAGCCCGAACCACTGGTCCTCACGTGTGTGGTGGTCGGTCGGCTCCGGCCAGCTCACCACAGGCAGCCGTGGCAACCCGATCCGGGGCGCTATCTCGGCATTCGCCTCCTCTTCCCAGGTGGTCGCCCAGACGAGTTCGCAGCGCAGCGCTGCCAGCCGGCTCCCCACCTCGGAGGTGAGCAGCGCCAGGCGCGAGCCTGGTGAAGCACCCGGCGCTGCGCGTTGCGGATCCTCGCCGAAGGGAAGAAGCGGTCCGTCGACGTCGAGGAAGAGCAGCGGACGACCGGCGTGATCAGTCATGCTGTCTCACCTCGCTCACGCGAAACCGTCGAGCTCGGCTGCTCGCCGGAGGTCCTTGGGACGGCCCATGGCCCGCCGCATCCGGATGAGGTCCTCCCGGGACACGTAGTGGACTTCCAGGCCGCCCGGGCCGTGTGCCGTGACCGCCCTGTCGAGGATCTCCCGGAGCCGCAGGTCGCCCCAAGGGAGCGCGGGGGTGCAGCAGTCGCCGCTCGCTCCGGGCGCGGTGAACTGCACTTTGGGGCGGAGCAGAGCATCCGGATGAGTCGCCATGGGGGTGCCCGTCTCGCCGGAGAGCCGGGCGTTGACGGACGTGAAGGCGGCCGCCAGGGCCGGGGCGTGGACCGGTTCGCCGTCCCAGAGCAGATCCAGATCGCCGGTCAGCTCGGCGGATCCGTGCATGATGCCGGCGACCTGCCCGATCACCACGGCCCGGACGCCATGGCGGTGGAGGGCTTCGAGCACGGGAAACGGGTCGAATCCGAGGGCGCCGTCCGTGCCGATCGTGCCGACGTCGTCGTCGGCGTCGGCGTCGGCGTCCTCGTGGCCCAGGCCGGTGCCCGCCCGCTTGAGGGCGAGTTCACGCGTGCGCCGGGCGGCGGCGCGCAGCCGTTCCAGCGGTTCGTCGATCACCGGATTCATGCAACACCCGGCCGCCCTCGGGGCGCACGCGAATTTCGCGCTGAGAACGGCCGGGGCGCTCGCGGATGGTTCGATCATTGCGTCAGGTCATGCGAACGTCACTTACGGTGATGCGCGGAGCCGTCTTCCCAGGTATGCTTCCAGATGCCGCCCCCTGCGAGGGGGAGAGGAAGTGAGCCCGGGCTTACCGCCGGAATTGACGGGAACCCGGGCTTCGCGTCCTCGGGATCATTCCCGGTTATGCGCGATCATTCGCAGATCACGCGCTCGGCCATGCGCTCGCCGCACAGCAGACGCCACAAGGAGTCATCCCCCGCCTCCGCTCTGGCGACTATTCCCGCGACCACATCGGGCAGCCAGAGGAGTTCTTCGGCGAGAGGATCGCCCCACTGAACATGCATGTCGTGCGGTAGCGCTTGCCGAGCGCGAAGGGCGTTGACCAGGTCAAGGTCCTCTTTGTCGCCTGCGGCGTTCCTACGTTCCATGACCACGTGCCGTATGTCATTGGACGCCAATTGCCACAGCAGCCGCTCCAGACACTTACGCCGAGCGCGCCTCTGTTTCGCAGGCAGGAGCCCGGCGCCGATCACGATGCTCAAGGTCGGCGCCAGCGCCGCGACGGCACGCGCGATCGCCAGGCGCCGCTTCTGGCCTTCGTCTCGCCAGTGGAGCCGCGGCTGCTTGGTCAGCAGGAGGCCACGCAGAACCGTGCGGTATTCAGCGGCACGATCGACAGGGACGGCGACAGCGGCCAGCACGTAAAGACCCTCTTCGAGACGCATGGACTCGTCCACATACGCACGTGACTCGCTGCACATGAACCGTTACTTTACGTTGACCTCCTGGTGTCCGCGTCATGAATCGGAGGACGGGACGGGACCCCGGCGGAGAGCGAAGCCATTGTCGCAGAGAGAGGGAAGATGCCGTACGGACGCGCCGCCGAGGTGGCGCGTCCGTACGGCCGCTGTCGTGCTATCTCAGGAGGCGGTGCAGGTCACCGGCGCGGGAACGGCGTTGGTGCCGTTCCAGGTCGCCTGGAACCCGAACACCATGGACGCCCCGGCGCCGATCGAGCCGTTGTAGCTCACGTTCGTGACGGTGACGTTCGGCCCGGACTGGTCGAGCGTGCCGTTCCAGACCTGGGTGACCGCCTGGCCGTTCGCGAAGGCCCACTTGACGCTCCAGCCGCTGGTCGTGATGGTGCCGGTGTTCTTCACCGAGACCTCGCCCTGGAAGCCGCCCGGCCACTGGTTCACGATCTTGTACGTCGCCGAGCATGCCTTGCCGCCGCCGCCCGACGGGCTGGGCGAAGGCGAGGGAGACGGACTCGGGCTCGGCGAAGGCGAAGGCGAAGGCGACGGGCTCGGGCTCGGGCTCGGGCTCGCCGAGGGAGACGCGCTGGGCGACGCCGACGGAGACGCGGACGGAGAGGCGGACGGGGACGCCGACGGCGAGGGGGACGGCGAGGTCCCGCCGTTGCGGTCGCCGTAGATGACACCCCGGCCGTTGGTGCCGAGATAGACCCGGCCGTAGATCCGCGGGTCGCCGGTCAGGGCCTCGCCGGCGTTGCCGTACTGGTGCTGGTCGTCGTTGATGCGCACCCAGTTCGCGCCGGTGTCGTCGGACCGGAACAGGCCCTGGACGCCGTCCACCGTGCCCATGAGGTAGAGGGCCTGGTACGTCTTGCCGGGCGCCGCCTTACCGAAACCGACGTTGATCGAGTCGCTGACGTTCGACAGCTTGGTGAACGAGGCGCCCGAGTTGGTCGAGTGCCACAGGCCGCCGTCCCCGGCGAGCCAGATGTCGCCCTCCTTGCCGGGCAGCGCCTTGAAGTGGACGTCGGTGGTCGGCAGGCCGGTCGCCACGGTCGCGCTGAAGCTCGCGCCGCCGTTGGTGCTGACGTAGAACCTGCCGCCGGAGTAGGCGTAGAACTTCTGCGCGTTGACCCGGTCGGACTCGACGATCGCGTTGGCGGGGACGCCGCTGGAGGCGCTCCAGCTGTTGCCGTAACCGACGGAGTAGACGACCTGCTGGCCGGGGTCTCCCGGCGACCACACGAACCGGCTGCCGTCCGCCGCCGCGGCGACCGTGCCGCCCTTGTTCACCCCGCCCGGCTCCGTGCCCTGGAACCAGTTGGCCCCGCCGTCGGTGGAGAAGGCGACGTGGCTGTCGTTCGGCCGGTCGGAGTCGGTGAAGTCACCGGCCCGCACCATCACGCTCGGGTTCGTCTCCGCGTAGTCGAGCGAGGTGGTCGTGGTGAAGACGGGCTGGGTGAACATCATGGACGGCACGGCGTCGAGGTTGGTGTGCCGGAAGCCGCCGATGTCACCCAGCCCGCTGATCAGCGGCGCTCCGCTCGGCGGGCTGATCAGGTCGAGTACGGCGGTCTCCTCCAGGCCCTTCACCATCGGCTTGATGGTGAACTGGCCGCCGGAGTCCCACTTCGTGAGGTCGGTGGTGCCGTAGATCGTCGCGCCGGTGCCGTACATCATCCGGTCGGAGTCGAACGGGTCGATCTCCACCGACTCGTTCATCCAGCCGAGCTTGGGCGTGACCTCCGGCGGCTGGGGGTTGGTCCCGAACGTCAGCCAAGGCGCGGCGGAGATGTCCATCTTGTAGCGGAAGCTACGGTTCGGGTAGGACGTCCAGTCCCAGATGCGGGTCCAGGTCGCGCCGCTGTCGGTGCTCCTGAAGAAGATCGCGTCGGGCCACCAGGAGACCTGGGTGGCGACCATGATCGTCTTCGGGTTCTGCCTGTCGATGGTCAGGCCGCTGTAGCCGAAGTAGTCGTCGCCGCTGCTGGACGGGATCGGGCTGATCTGGGTCCAGGCGCCGGTGGCGGTGGCGTAGCGCCACACGTCGCCCTTGCCGCCGTCGTAGGGGCCGCCGGTGTCGCTGGTGGCGATGTAGAGGTAGCCGTTCGCCGTGTCGAGCACGCCCTTGTGCGCGATGTAGCCGGTGGGCTGCCCGGCGACCCGCTCCCACGAGGTGCCGCCGTTGGTGGTGCGGTAGACGGTGTTGTTCTTGTCCGCCACGCCGACGTAGATGGTCTGGGTGGCGTTGCCCGACGTGCCGGTCCGCTTGTCGAAGGTCACCCAGACGACGCCCTGGATGTCACCGTTGTACGCGTCTCCTGGGCTGGCGACGTAGTTGCCGACGTTGGGGAAGTTGGTCACCTTGGCCCAGGTCGCGCCGGAGTCGGTGCTCCGCCACAGGCCGTTGCCGCTGGGCGCGCCGAAGTAGAGGACGCTGTTCTTGTTCGGGTCCACGGCGAGGCGCTCGCCCATGCCGCGGCCCGGCATGTTCCCGCCCAGCTTGAACGGCAGCGGGGACACCTGCCAGGTGTCGCCCTTGTTGGACGAGCGCAGGATCGCGCCGTTGTTGGGATCCCAGCTGTTGGTGTACATACCCACCGCGGCGTACACCTTGTTGGCGTCCACCGGGTCGGCTGCGATGCTGGCGACGCCGTTGTAACCCCAGTTGGACCAGCCGACCCAGTCGAGCAGCGGCGTCCAGGTCTGGGACGACTGGTTCCACCGGTAGGCGCCGCCGATGTCGGTGCGGGCGTAGATCAGGTCCTTCTGGGCCTGGCTGAACACGATGCCGGGGACGAAGCCGCCCCCGGCGATCTGCACGTTCTTGAACGTGTAGGGGTCGGTGGCGACGGCCGACACCGGGGACATTCTGATCACGGCCGTGACCAGGGCCACGGCGGCGACCACGAGCATGGATGCGAATCTTCGCATGGACGGTTTCCCTCCGAGCACGGACAACCGGCCATGCACGACCAGGCGGGGACCCTGACCGTCCTTCTCCCACGTGCATGGAAAATCTGGAACGAAGATTCACACAATCCACGCAGTGTCGTCAATAGTTTGGCGTCCAGACAAAATCGCCACAGGCTCGATCGCGGCCGGATCATCCGGCTCCGTGGAACATAATTCTGGGCATGACTACTGCTCTCGTGCTCGGCGGCGGAGGAGTCGCGGGCATCGCGTGGGAGGCGGGGATCGTCACCGGCCTGCGCCGCCTCGGCGTCGACCTCGGGACGGCGGACCGGATCATCGGCACCTCGGCCGGCTCGGTCGTCGGCACGCTCGTGGCCACGGGCGCCGACCTGGAGGAGGCCGTCGCCCACCAGGTCAAGGCCGACACCGGCCCGCCCCCCGCCGTCGACCTGAACGAGGTCATGCGGGCGTTCGCCGTCATGGCCGACCCGGACCTGGACCCTCGGGAGGCCAGGCGCAGGGTCGGCCAGATGGCCCTGGGGGCCAACGTGGACCACGCGGCGGAACGGCTCGCCGCGGTCGGCGCGCGACTGCCCGTGAAGGAGTGGCCGGAGCGCGACCTGCTCATCACCAGCGTCGACGCGGCCACCGGCGAGTTCGTCGTGTGGGACCGCTCCTCGGGCGCGCCGCTGGTGCTCGCCGTCGCGTCGAGTTGCGCCGTGCCCATGGTCTTCCCGCCCGTGGAGATCAACGGCCGCAGGTACGTGGACGGCGGGGTCCGCTCGGCGACCAACGCCGACCTCGCGGCGGGCGCCCGCGCCCTCGTGGTGCTCGAACCGCTCGGCAACCTCACTCCCCGGGCCGTCCTCGACGCCGAGATGGCGAAGGCGGGCCCGGCGACCTCGTACGTCGTCCACCCCGACACGGCGTCGGTCGCGGTGTTCGGCGAGAACGTCCTCGACCCCCGCCTGTGGGGACCGGCGTTCAGGGCGGGGCTCGACCAGGCCGCCACCCTCGCGGAGCCCGTCGCCGCCGTCTGGTCCTGACCCTCCCCGCACGGGCCGATCGGCGTCGGATGGCGCGCTCCTGGCCTCCGGGAGCGCGCCCCAAACCGCGCGTGACACGCCCGTGACCTCGGGTTTTGTCACGATTGAGTATAGCCCGGCCTGGTTGGTGAAACGAGGGGGCGCGGGGGTAGCTGGCGTTGCGTGCCTGATGCCCAATTAATGGCCGCACAGGATCTGCGGCTCGACGTCAACGTCCTGGATTACGCGATCCTCGCCCTGTACTTCCTCGTGGTCCTTGGAATCGGCTTCGCCGCCAGGCGGACCGTACGGACGAGTCTGGACTTCTTCCTCTCGGGCCGCGCGCTCCCCGCCTGGATCACCGGCCTGGCCTTCATGTCCGCCAACCTCGGCGCCACCGAAGTCCTCGGCATGGCGGCGAACGGCGCGCAGTACGGCGCGATGACCCTGCACTACTACTGGATCGGCGCGGTCCCGGCCATGGTGTTCCTCGGCCTGGTGATGATGCCGTTCTACTACCGGTCCAAGGTGCACAGCGTCCCGGAGTTCATGCGCCGCCGCTTCAACGGCGCGACCCAGTTGCTCAACGCAGGGACCTTCGCCGTCGCGCAGATCCTCATCGCCGGCATCAACCTGTACGCGCTGGCGCTCATCATGGACGCCATGCTCGGCTGGCCGCTGTGGCTGTCCATCCTCGTGTCGGCCGCGATCGTGCTGGCGTACATCACCCTCGGCGGCCTGTCCTCGGCGATCTACAACGAGGTCATGCAGTTCTTCGTGATCGTCGCCGGGCTCGTGCCCGTGGTGATCATCGGCCTGACCCGGGTCGGCGGCTTCTCCGGCCTCGGCGAGAAGGTCAAGCAGAGCGTGCTCGGCGAGGGCGGCCTGCACACCTGGGCGCACACCGCGGGCACCGGCAACCCGCTCAACGCCAACTGGATCGGCCTGGTGTTCGGCCTCGGCTTCGTGCTGTCCTTCGGCTACTGGACCACGAACTTCGCCGAGGTGCAGCGCGCGCTGTCGGCCCGCAACACCACCGCGGCCCGGCTGACCCCGATCATCGCGGCCTACCCGAAGCTCGTGATCCCGATCGTCACCGTGATCCCCGGTCTCGTCGCGGTCGTGCTGTTCGGCGACCTCGGCAAGGACGGCGGACCGACGTACAACGAGGCGATCCCGCTGCTCATGGACGAGTTCCTGCCCAACGGCGTGCTCGGCGTCGCGGTGACAGGCCTGCTCGCCTCGTTCATGGCCGGCATGGCCGCCAACATCAGCGGCTTCAACACGGTCTTCACCCAGGACATCTGGAAGGCGCACATCAACGGCGACCACCCCGACGAGTGGTACGTGCGGCTCGGCCGCATCTCCACCGTCGTCGGCGTCGTCGCCGGAATCGGCACCGCCTTCATCGCCGCCGGGTTCGGGAACATCATGAACTACCTTCAGTCGCTGTTCTCGTTCTTCAACGCCCCGCTTTTCGCGACGTTCATCATCGGTCTGTTCTGGCGCAGGATGACCGCCTGGGCGGGCTTCTGGGGCCTGCTGAGCGGCACCGTGTGCGCCTTCGGCTCGTACATGCTCTACAAGGCGGGCGTGGTCGACTTCGGCACCGAACTGAACGCGAGCTTCTGGGGCGCCGGCATCGCCTTCGTGGTCGACGCGATCGTCTCCGTCGTGGTCACGCTCGTCACCACCCCCAAGCCGGAGAGCGAACTGCGCGGGCTCGTGTACGGCCTCAGCGACGCGTCCGTCGCCGACGACGCGCTGGCGGGAGACCGCGCGTGGTACCGCTCCCCCGTGATCCTCGGCGCCGGGGCGGTGGCCCTCGCCGCGGCGTTCTACCTGCCCTTCCTGTAGGAGGTTCCCATGGCGGCCCCGCAACGGCTCTTCGACATCCGCCGCGTGATCGGCGGCCTGTTCCTGGCGTACGGACTGATCCTCGCGGTCACCGGGCTGTTCGACAGCGCCCAGGAGATCCAGAAGGCGGAGGGCATCCGCATCAACCTGTGGACGGGCATCGGGATGCTGGTCATCGGGGCCGCCTTCCTGCTGTGGGAGCGGCTGCGCCCGTCCGACTCCCCCGCCCCCTCCGACGAGGAGTGAGCCCGCCCTCGCCCGCCGCGGTGGACCGGCGTCCCCGACAACGCGGTGAGCCGTGATGGTGCACGGCATCGCGCCGGGCGGACGGCGCGGAGTGTCTCCGCCACCGCCCGCCTGAGCGTCATCGGGTGGTCGCCGCCCCGCCCACGACGGGGAGCCGGGCCCCCGTCAGCGCGTTCTCGCCACCTCGGCCGCCACCGCGCGGAAGGCGGACAGCGCCTCTTCGCGGTCCTGCGAGGAGGAGACGGCCGACTTGACGATCACGACCCGGTGCTCGGGTGAGACGTAGATGTACTGGCCGCCGAATCCCGCGGCCATGAAGTCGCCCCCGCCACCCAGCCACCAGTGCAGGCCGTAATCGGCGTTGAAGGAGGCGGAGGGCCTGGTGGACTCCTCCACCCACGCCCGCGGCACCACCTGGCGTCCGCCGGCGCGGCCCTTGTCGAGGTACAGCAGGCCGAACCGCGCGTAGTCGCGGTCGGTCGCGTAGTAGCAGCAATAGCCGAGGTCGTCGTGGGAGTC
The DNA here is from genome assembly GCF_012999535.1 of Microbispora sp. H11081. Lineage (GTDB taxonomy): Bacteria > Actinomycetota > Actinomycetes > Streptosporangiales > Streptosporangiaceae > Microbispora. Next base: position 454,306 of record NZ_JABBWV010000001.1, on the reverse strand, counting down.
GCCGCCGATGCGGGCCGTGGAGGCCATGCCGGCCGGCTTCCAGATCTTCTCCTCGACGTAGCGGTGGTAGGGCATGCCCGTCACCTCGCTCACCAGCCGGGCGAGGACGAACGAGTTCATGCTGGTGTACTCGAACCTGCTGCCCGGCTCCCAGCCACGTACCTGCCGCCGCGCGAGCCGTTCGACCGGGAAACCGCGATGGGCGGCCAGTTGCGTCTTCGGCACGTCGGACTTCTCGTCCCAGTCGATCCCTGACGACATCCGCAGCAGGTTCCGGATGGAGACGCCGTCGTAGCCGGAGGAGCGCAGTTCGGGGAGGTACCGCGTCACCGGGTCGTCGATGGAGCGGATGCGGCCCTCGTGCAGGGCGATGCCGACCGCCGCCGAGGTGAAGGACTTCGCCATGGACCAGGACTGGAAGCGGGTGTTCGGCCCGGCGGCGCGGTAGCGCTCGTACACGATCTTCTGGCCGTCGAGCACGACGAAGCCGTTCGCCTTCGACCTGGCGAGGTAGTCGTCGAGCGTGTACTTCTTGCCCTGGAACGTGTACGTCACCGACAGGGAGCGCGGAGCGCTCCGCAGCGGGACGGGCCGGGCGGACGGGCGCACCACGGCGAACGACTTCGGGTCGAGCTTCGACGCCGTGGAAGGGGCCGGGGAGGGGGCCGTGGAGGGGGATGGAGCCGCGACGGCCGTGGAGCCGGTGGGCGGGCCCCCGGTCCTGGCCGTGGCCTGCGCGGGGGTCGTGCCCGCCGCCAGAGTCGCCAGGGCCGCCGCCGCGGCGACCGGGAGGAATCGTGATCGCATCGAGTTTCTCCGCACTGATCTCGGGATACCGGAGACGGCCACGCCGGACGCGGGCCGTTCGGCGGGGATGATGGCGAAGATTTCTGGCATATCTCTGGCAAGCCGTCGCTAGTCGTCACCGATGGCTCCGGGTGATGGGCTCTGGGCGCCAGGCTCTGGGCGATGGGCCCCGCGACCGGTCTCTGCCGCGCGCGAGGTCCCAGTGGGCGAGCCGTGCCGTAGATTGGAGATCGACTTCCACCGTCGGCGCCTGGTCCGCCCCCGCCCGCTCCCGACCTCCGAGAAGATCACGAAGGCGGGCGGTCACCCTCCTGCCGGTCGCCCTCGAAAGCAGCGGGAGCCCTGCCATGACGAGATTCCGGGTTCTCGTCGTCGACGACGATCCGGCCATCCTGCGCGCGTTGCGACGTGGTCTGCGCGTGGAGGGATTCGACGTGGACGTGACCGCCTCGGGACGCGAGGCACTGGAACTCGTCCACCGCGCCGCACCCGACGCGGTCGTCCTCGACGTGTCGATGCCCGGCCTGTCGGGGATCGAGGTGTGCGAGCGCCTGCGGTCGGACCGGCCGGAGGTTCCGGTGCTGATGCTGTCGGCCATGGACGAGGTGTCCGACCGGGTCGCCGGCCTCGCCGCCGGGGCCGACGACTACGTAGTGAAGCCGTTCGAACTGCGCGAGGTGGTCCTGCGGTTGCACGCCCTGCTGCGCCGGGCGGGCCGTCCTCCGGGCACCGTCGTCCGGGTCGGCCGCCTCACCGTGGACCCGGCCGGGCGGCGGGTCACGATCGACGGCCGGCCGGTCGAGCTGAGCCGGCGGGAGTTCGACCTGCTGGAGGTGCTCGCCCACAACGCCGGGATCGTGCTGACCCGAGACGTGCTGCTCGAACGCGTCTGGGGATACGACTTCGAGGTGACCGGCAACGCCGTGGACACGTTCGTCGGCTACCTCAGGCGCAAGCTCGAGGCAGGGGGCGAGCCGCGCCTCCTGCACACCGTACGCGGAGTGGGATTCGTGCTCAGGGAGACGGCCCAGTGAGTGCTCCGCAGGCCGCCCCATGAGGCTGTCCACCCGTTTCGCGATCTGCCTCGCCGTCGCCGTGCCGCTCCTCGTCCTGCTCGCCGGACTGCTCGTGCACGCTCTGGTGTCCCACGACCTGCGTACGGAAAGGGACAGGCAGCTGACCGTACGGCTGCGCGCGCTCGCGCCCATGGCCTCGGTGTACGCCTGGCGAGCGCGGGCGACGCCCGGGATCCCGCCGGACTTCCTCCAGCGGCGGCTGTCGGAGGCCACGGCGGGCGACGGCGGCGCGGGCGGCATGTACCTCGAGATCGCCGGGGCCGAACCCCTCGTGATCGGAGACGTGCCGCACACCCTGCCACCGGCCGGCACGGCCGGCCCCGCCGACTTCGTAGACCTCGCCGACCTCGCCGAGGCAGGGCGCACGTGGCGGTTCGTGGCCGAAGACCTCGGTGCCCGCGAGAACCACGCCCGCCTGTGGGTCTTCGACCCCCAGACGCGTCTCGACGCGCAACTCGGCCTGCTCCGCCGCCGGGTCGGGCTCACCGCGCTCGTCTCGGCGGGGGTCGGCGCCCTGGCGGGTCTCGCCCTCGGCCGGTTCGCCGTACGGCCGCTCGAGGTCCTCCACCGGCAGGCCAGGCTGATCGGCGCGCCCTCCCGGCCCGGCGCCCGGCTGGCGACCACGTCGGGGGTCAGCGAGATCGACGAACTCGCCGGCATGCTCAACACGTCGCTCGACCGGCGGGACGCGGCGGTGGCCCGCACCGGCGAGGCGCTGGAGACGGCCCGCGCCTTCGCCGCGACCGCCGCTCACGAACTGCGCACCCCTCTCACCAGCATGACCGCCAACCTCGGGCTGCTCGACCATCCGGACGTGGACGCCACGGAACGGGCCGAGATCCTCGCCGACCTGAGGGCCGAGCAGGGGCGGATGCAGCGGCTCATCACGGCCCTGCGGCAACTCGCGCGCGGCGAACTCCTCGGCCAGGAGGCTTTCACCGAGATCGACGTGGTGGAGATCGTCGGCGACGCCGTCGAGGACGCCAGGAGGCGCCACCCACACGCCGCGATCACCGTCTCGCTCCCGGATCGCCTGGTGCTGACGGGCTGGGCCGAGGGTGTGCGGGGAATCCTCGACAACCTGCTCGACAACGCCGCCGTCCACGGCACGGACGGCGGGGGCGCCTGCGAGATCTCGGTGGGCGTGCGCGAGGACGGCGCCGCCGCTCTCCTCACCGTGCGGGACTCCGGGCCCGGCATCCCGCCCGCCGACCGCGAATCCGTATTCGCCCGCTTCCACCGGCGCGTGGGCAGCCCAGGCTCCGGACTCGGCCTCACCGTCGTCCGCCAGCACGTGCTCCTCCACGGCGGATCCCTCCGTGTCACCGACCCCCATGCGGGCACCGGCACCCGCGTCGAGGTCCGGTTGCCCCGCCACGCCGTACCGGCCGCACCGCAGGCGGGCTCGTCCTGGCGAGCGGACCGGCCGTAGCGACTTCTTCAGCGCTGTCGTCAGTGCGGTCGTACGCCCTGGCGGGGGGCCGTTCCGGGAGGAGTGGGGGCGGGGGGCCCGGCGGCCTCCGGCCTCGTGACCACGGCGGGCGGGACCAGCACCGCCGGGATCGAGACCGTGGTCCCGTTGGACACGACGGCCGTGCCGTACACGGTCCTGCCGCCCGCGACCTCCACCGCCAGCCTCGCGGCGGCCGCCGCCTGAGCCGCGACGTCGGTGCGCACGGTCACGGTCCGCGGCCCGGCGCGTCCCGGACGGGCCTCGTAGCCGATCAGCGGCACCCCCGCCAACCCCGCCTTCGCCATCTCGGCCGCGACGTACTCCGCCGTCCCCTCACTCGTGGAGCACACGCCCGCCACCTTCGCCGCCGCCCCGCCGAGCGCGGCGACGGCCGCAGCCACCTCGCCCCGGACATCGCCTGGCCGCGTCAGATCCCGCTCCCAGCCGATCGTCACCCGGCCGTCGAGCACGGCGTGCAGACCCCGCTTCACCGCCGCCGCGTACGGATCCGCGGCAGGCCCGTTGACGAGCAGCACCGGGCCCGCCACCTTCATGGCGTCGAGCAGGGCCAGCGCCTGCGCCCGTCCGACGCGCGCCGGATCCGTCGCCACGTAGGCGTCCACCGGTCCGTTGGCCAGCCGGTCGTACGCGACCACCTTCGCCCCGGCCAGCTTGGCCCTGGCCACCAAGGGAGCGGCGGCCCCGGGATCCACCGGGCCGAGCACCAGCACCCGCACACCGTCGGCGAGCATCTGCCCAACCTGCCGCCCCTGCCTGGCCTGGTCGCCTGCGGCGTTCGCGTACCGGACGTCGCAGCTCGGGCAGAGGGAGGCCAGTGACCGGGTGAACAGAAGCCGGTCCGGTCCGTCTCCGGGGAGCAGCAGGCCGACGGTGAAGCCGTCCCGCGCGTCTCCGACCGCTCCGAGCTCCGCTCCCCGCTCCTGCCCACCCGGGCCGCAGGCGGGAAGGGACATCAGAAGCAGCACCCAGACGCCCGCCAGTCGTCTCCCCACCGGACACCCCCGAGTCGTTGCGTAGCCACGTTTCGCAGAGCCGTCTTGTGGAGCGATCTCACCTCACTAGTCACATACCCTGACATAAGCCGCATAACTCCCAGCAGGGACAGCGCTGACCAGCGAGGACGATCAGGACACCATGATCGGCGGAGATTACGCCCAGGGCCGAAGGCCGCGGATCCCCGATCCCCTCGGCGGCCAAGTTGTGAGAGACTCCACCATTGCGGGGCGGTAGCTCAGCCGGTCAGAGCATCGGACTCATAATCCGTGGGTCGTGGGTTCAAGTCCCACCCGCCCTACCACGTACGACCAGCCATCCGCGGTCTCACCTGCGGCTTCGTGGTCGATCATGCTTGTCCGGACATGCAGCCGACAGCCGCCGGAAGCAGTCGTATGCCACCGGTCGCGGAACATACGCGGAATGCTCGCGGCCTCGTTTCTCCAGGTGATCCCGGCGATTTGGCGCCTCGCGGAACGATTCCACGCCTATACGCCCGAAGGACCCCAAGAGTTGTCCCGGGGTCCTTCGACTGGATCGGTTGCAGCCTGCCTCACCCGGCCCTCACTGGTCGATCTCCGACGCGGGTAGTTCTGGCCCTAGCTGGCGACGACCAAGTGCTTGTTACCGGCGCCCGCCGAACTCCTAGTTGTGGACCTCGATGTCGGCGTACCGGTCCAGGGTCAGAACGGCGCCTGCCGCATCTGGGTCCGGCGCCCGAGCCAGCAGCGCCGTGCCCAGCCAGGTGGTGCCGTCGTCGGAGAGCAGCGGCCCATACGCGATCAGCTCGTCCCGGTCGGACGGCGGGACAAGGTCGGCAGCCTGCCCAGGGCTGAGGTCTTGCCGCCTGTCGACGTAACACCGCGATCCGATGGCGCAGGACCAGAATGTCCGCGTTCTTCGACCGCTGCGAACGACCCAGAAGCACCATCCAAGCCGCAATCCGGGCAAAGATTATATAAAACCAGCCGCAACGCCATGACAGCGATCACCCCGCCAGACCTGAATCCCAGACCCCATTTCAGCACCAACGGCCGAAATTTGAACACCCACAATGTCAAGAACTGGACCAGTTTCTTAGGAGCCATTCGGTGCCATGCGACCTTATTGGGCTCAAGCATTGCTCCCCTGACAAGCCGAGATCGCCGTACCTCACCGGTGCTGGCTGTGTGCCAGTACTTCGTCGATGGCTTTCTGATAGATGAGCCATCCCTCATCAACGCTTCCCGCCCAAGACCATTCGTGGCGGGCTGCACCGAACTCCTTGGGGTCGGGGGCGCGGCCGAGAGCCTCGGCTATCTGCAGGTAGAGCACACTGGCGGCCGCCAACCTGGCTTTCTGCCGGTACTCGTCGGCCAGTGGGAAGTTCGTGACGCGCAGAAGCTCCTCATAGGGCCGCCCTCCGAGACGGGCGTAGACAGCGTCGACGAAGTCGTGCGCGGCGATGGGAAGGAGGTCGACGCGCCGAGGTGTGGCTGGAGCCTTCTCGCCGATGGCGGTGTAGAGGCCGGCCAGGTCACCGTTGAACCAATGGTTGGCGGCGGTGGCGGCCACGCGGGCGAACTGGCGAAATGTTGGGCTTTTGCCGTTGACCGCGATGAACTTGTGGAGTTCACGCGCAACGTGGGTAAGTTCGCTCGTCCATCGATGCTGGAGATAGTGCGTCAGGTAGCGCTGGGTCCACCCCTGCCGGTGGCGTGTGACGATGTCACGCAGAATTGCGAATCCGTCGCGGCGCTGGCCTCCTCCAGTGACGCGGAAACCGATGTGTCCGTCGGCCAACTTCAATTGGTGCTCATACGAGGGCAGTTCTTGAGGCGGCCCGAGGTAACGCTCGGCATTCTCCAGCTCGTCGAAAAGGCTCGGATGAATGGGGGTCTCGGCGTCGGCGAGTTGGGTGAGGTGCGCTTTGTGGTACGCGCGCAGCCCGGTCAGCGAGGTCCGTGAGGTGGGGCCCTCACAGACGTACCAGGTGGTCAGGGCGACGCTGTGCCAGAAGGTGACGGCCGGACCGAGGGTCTCGGCCATGAGCCTGTGCGGGTAGGGCTCACTGACGATGACCTGCGGCCAGCGGGCCAGCGTGGTTCCGTCCCAGAGCCGGTTGACGTCCTCGACGAGGTCCGTGCTAAGGAGAGTGCGGTAGAGCTGTCGTTGTGGCCCTTCCCCGTAGCCGATCGAGTAGAACCCTTCTTCCACCAGTCCCCACAAGGACGGCATGTTTGCCGTCTGCCGGGCGTGAATCGCATCGAACTGCTGCCACCAGCGTTTCAGGACATCGACGCGTTGCTCAACGGGTGAGACGGAGCTGTCCTGACCGAGAAAGGCCGCCAGCATCGCGTGGACGTCATCTGGGTTGAGGCCGTGCTGGGCGGCTGCGGACTCGGCCTTGGCCGATCCACCGACATAGAGTTTGGGCTCCGGTAGTGCCGTAACGAGCTCTTCGCCTGAGTTCGGCGGCACCTCAATGTGGTCCAGGAACGCCAGCCAGTCGCCGGCGAAATATGCGCTGAGAGTCGGCTGCAGCACCTTGGTGAGCACTCGGCGGGCGAGAGGCGAGCCTTGGCCCGTCTTCTTCATCGTCGCGGCGATCAGTTTCTGCAGGCGCGAGGCGCGAAAGCGCGCCGCGATCTGGAGGAGATCGTGACGGGCCAGCAAGTCCAGCAGTGCGATTCTCGCTTGCACTTGACCGGCGCGATCGAGTTGGCTCCACCCGCCGCGGTAGGCGAAGACCATCACCTCGGGGGTGGGCGCGATGCCCAAATCGGTGTATGACTGCAGGATCGCCGTCCACGCTTTGTGCTGCTCATCGGCTGACTGCGCCGATCCGGACGCCCGGATCGTGATCGGTGCCATCAGCGCATCAAACAGCGGGATGAGCAAAGACCACGCTAGCAAGGCATCTGCCGTCGAGCCCATGTGGACGCGGGCGACGTCTTCGCCCGCGATAGTGACGGCCTGCCACGGGTAGTGGCGAGCGTGGGCGGACAGGTTGAGTGTGCCGGCTTTGAGTGTGGCCTGTTCGGGCAGGAACCAGGCGCCTCGGGCTTGCTGAGCCGACAAGGAGAATGTCTCGCCGACGAGAGCGCGATCTTGCGGGGTCAGGAAGGTCACCGTGATGATGTCGCGGTTCTTCTGGCCGCGTTCTCCTGGTGTTATGTCCACCAGATTCCGGCCGGACAGGGCCATGGTGAGCAGGTTCGCAGCCAGTTGGTCGATCCAGGCGAAGCGTCCGTTGCGGCCTGCGTCTCGTTCCAGGCGCAGGAATTGGTCGGGGTCGGCGACGGCGAGCGCGTCGGCCAGACCGTACTCACCCATGGGTGCTCCTGATCACGGCGACGAACTCCTCGAATGGTTTGGGGTTGGGGGTCGTGGCTGCGTATCTGGCATAACTGTTGGCCAAAGCGTGCAGTTCTCGCTCCTGCCGACGTGCCTGAACCTGGTCGAGGGTGTGCAGGAACTGCTGACGGGTGTCGCCCTGTTCGGCAAGGACGCTCACGCTGGGCATTGGCACACTCGACCGCGTACCGGGTCTGGTCGCCCGGTCGGGGAGTGGGGCGTCCCCGAAGGCGTCAGCGTCCGCGGGGTGTGGATCCATGTCGTTTTCGACACGGAGCGTCTCTAGGTGAGAGTCGAGGCCCAGTTCGCCGTGGTAGACGAGGTCCAGATGCTGTTCTTGGCGGGCGTTGAGCTGAGGATGGTGGACGACGCGGATGCCTCGGCCCACAAGCTGGTAGAACTCCCCAAAAGTGCCGAAGGGCCGCATCGGCACCACGACGGTGATCGCAGGCAGGTCATAGCCCTGGCCAAGCATCTTCAGCTGGACGATCGCCTGAAGGTTGCCCGAGTCCGCTTCGAATCTCTTGCGTGTGGCAGCGATGTCGGAGTCGGTCATCGAATGGTGCAGAGTCGCGCTGGCGATGCCGTACTCGTTGGCGATACGCGAGATCTGTTCGGCATGGAGTTGCCCAAGCGCGGCGAACAGCACGCGCGGCCTTACCGGTGCCAATGAGTTGGTTTGTATCGCGAGGCGGTCGCGCACGATCGTCATGATTCTTCGAATCGGCTCTTCGGAGGTGGCGGTGATTCGCGCGACCTTGCGCTCATCCTCGAGCACCGCCAGCAGGGCGTCTTTGCCGACGATCGACTCACGGATGCCGTCCGGCCAGGCGATTTCATATTCGGTCTGCTCGACGTCCGGGCTGAACCGGTGCGCTCGCAAGTGCTTGGCGTGGCCATCAGTGATCGAGTCGATGAGCCTATACCGGTAGACCACGTCCGCAGCTACAGACCTACCGTCGGCGCGGCTGAAACAGGCTGACATCAACAAGCGTCGCGCACTCGGGAAACGCGCGAATAGCCGCTGGTAGGAGTCTGCGGCAGCGATGTGCGCCTCGTCGATCACGATGAAATCGATATCGTCGGGCTCGAGCTTGGCTAGCAGCCCATCGTTTGTCGCGGCGTTGCCGAGCGAGTGGAAGTTCGTCACGATTATATCGGTGCTCAGCAGCGCCTCGCGGCTCACCGCCCTGATCGCGCCGTCTTCGCCGTCGAGTACCTGGGTAGCGGGGGCGCGCAAGCCGGCGATCAGCGGACCTCCGCGAAGCGTGTATAGGACGTTGCCAGCCAACGATGGGTCGAGCGCTGTGTCGAACGTTCCGCGAATGACACGGCCAGGTGTCACAATCAACGCGCGGCGCCGCGTGAAGGCGAGCGCGGCAGCGACCCCCAGCGCGGTCTTGCCTGCTCCCACTGACATCACGCATGCGGCGTTGACCTCGCCGCGGCGATAGTAGTTCGCCAGCGCGATCAACGCATCTCGCTGGCATGTACGCAGCGGACCCAGGTCAATGCACTTACGAGCGCGATCGAAATAGTCTCTGTCGTTCGCGGGCTGGGGCGGAGGTGGTGTGACCAGACCAAACGGGTTGGGATCCATATCGTCGGGGACAGGGACGATGGGATCGGGGATGACGTACGCGGCCAGGACCGGATCTTGCAGTAGCACCCTTTGCAGCTGCGCCACGCAACGGGCAGTGTGCTCACGAATCGCGGCATAGGAAAATCGAAGGACGACATAATTCAGGCCAACGAGGTCGTTCTGCCGGATCCGATCATGAACGAAGGCGGTCCTGCTGCTGTGAAACTCGAAACCGTCGAGCTCAACCACCACCCGAAGGCTCGATCCGATCAACAGATAGTCCAGCCGGTAAGTGCGGTCCTCGACCACGACCGGGTACTGCCCGGCCACATGGCGGGAGATCCCTACGCCAGCAGCGGCGCTCAGCACCCACTTGACGAAGGCGCTTTCCAGATATGACGTACTGGACACCTTGTCAACGAGCCGGGTGCCGCTCATGCGGACTCCTCATCCAACGCGGCTACCTTCGCCTCCAGCCTTTCATCGAGGTAGTTGTCACCGAAGCGCTGAATCCGCTTGCTAACAGAAAGCGCGTCACGCAGCGCGCCTTCTGCGTGCAGCAGGTTGATCCACGTCGCGATGCTGGAAATGCGGACAAAGCCGAGCGAGGGTTTTTTCTCATTGATCAGTACGGTCTGAGGCACTGCCTCGATCAAGAGAAGATCCAGGTGAGCGAAGACTTCCACGAAGTGCAGCCCAGCAGGAGCGGTACGGCGGCGTGACCAGAACTGCTCGACCGCGTTCTGCAGCAAGAAATGGTAGTCCGATGCACTGCCCGGCAATTCCAGCCCTTCCCATACCCAGCGGATGAGGGTGTCGGTATCCGGGGTGCGCATATCGCCGAATGCCCGGTTGTGGGCTGGAGAGGCGGAGGTGGTGCCACTGGCGGTTGGCCACAAGAGCGAGCCGTACTCCTCGCGCGGGCGGATCCGGGTTCCCGGCAAATGATCTCTGTTGACGCCAGGGCTTCCGGCGAAACCAATGCCTTGAACATCGGCCATTCGCGCATACCAGCGTTTCACCAGCTGATACTCCCTACATGGGCCTGCTTCCCCGCTACGCGGGCTGCGATCTTCAGCGTAGCTGCCACCTCGCTTCGGTGACGGTGGTTTCACAGGCGCTGAGCCACGTCCGAACACGGGTAACAGCATTAACCTCGATGACTCGTGCGCCCGGTAGAGCGGAGGTGATGCTGCGATGTAGCGGCTGATCTGGAGGTTCGTAGCTCATCGTCGCTCGCCGGTTGAAGTCCGGTCGGAATCTGTCCCGCAGTATGGGACGAGCAGGTGCCTTCATGCAGGACAGCAACGCTCGAGCAACATTCTCTATCGCTCTCGAACCCATCGGCGTCGTCCCTCAACTACCACCCGGTCATCTCCGAGGCCCCGGCCGTCCGCCTCCAGCTGCCGCGCCACTTCACTCGGCACACCGAGGCACAGGGCGGCATTCATTTTGATCACCATTTGCTGCTCGGCGGTCGCGGAGGCAGAGCCGCGCGAAATCGACGGCCGTTCGGCCGAACCGACTCGCACCACCTGATCGATTCCGACCAGCCGATCCTCGTCGTCCTCGGCGCCATGCCGCACACCTGGACATGTCTAAACCCGGCAGGGACATCCAGCGGCTCCCGGGTCGCGACGGGGATCTGGTCGGGCGGGAAGACGGATTCGAGGCTGAGACCCTTGCCGTTCCCATGGAGGACGGGATGGACCGGATCACGTGTGGCGGGCGTTCTCCCGTAGGCTGCCAGGACGCCTTCGGTGCAGGAACCCGGTGAGATTCCGGGGCGGTTCCGCCACTGTGATCAGGCCCGCGAGGGGCTGCAGCCAGATACTGGCCGAGGGTGATCCGACCGCTGTACGGGGCGAGAACCCCGGAGGAGGAGCCCGGCCATGGCCACGTCCGCACGTTTATGTCTGTTGTCGACGTCCGACACCGATCTGCTCTCCGCGCGGGCCAGCGGGGCCGCGTACGCACTCGCCAATCCAGCGCGAGACGGCGATGCCGACCTTGAGGCCTGCGTGGCGGGCGCCGACCTCGTCGTCGTACGTCTGCTCGGTTCGCCGAACGACCTGTGGCCGGGGCTGGCGGCCGTCCGCGCCGCCGGGACGCCGGTCGTCGTGCTCGGCGGGGAGCAGCAGCCGAACGCCGAACTTATGGAGCTCTCCAGCGTCCCCATCGGGGTCGCGGCCGAGGCCCACCGCTACCTGGCCGAGGGCGGCCCGGTCAACCTGGCCCAGTTGCACGCCTTCCTCTCGGACACGGTGCTCCTGACCGGCGAAGGCTTCGAGCCGCCCACGGCGATCCCCTCCTGGGGCTTCGCCGAGCGCACCGCGCCGGTCGACGCCGCCCTGCCACGGATCGGCATCCTCTACTACCGAGCCCACCAGGCCAGCGGCAACACGGCCTTCGCCCACGCCCTGGCTGACGCCGTCGACGCGACCGGCGAGGCCGTCGGGTTGCCGATCTTCGCCGGTTCGCTGCGCAGCGCGCCCGGCGACCTCTTCGAGGCGCTCGGGACCCTCGACGCCCTGGTCGTCACCGTGCTCGCCGCGGGGGGCAGCGTTCCCGCCTCGGCGGGCGCGGGCGGTGACGACGAGACCTGGGACGTGGAGCGGATCGCCGCCCTCGACATCCCGGTGCTGCAGGGCCTCTGCCTGACCAGCGGCCGGGCGGAGTGGGAGGCGAACGACGACGGCGTCACCCCGCTCGACTCCGCCAACCAGATCGCGATCCCGGAGTTCGACGGGCGCATCATCACCGCCCCGTTCTCCTTCAAGGAGATCGACGCCGACGGTCTCCCGCGCTACGTCGCCGACCCGGAGCGCTGCCGCCGTGTCGCCGCGATCGCGGTCAACCACGCCCGCCTGCGTCATGTGCCCAACAGTGAGAAGAAGGTCGCGCTGGTCCTCTCGGCGTACCCGACCAAGCACTCGCGGATCGGCAACGCGGTCGGCCTCGACACCCCGGTCTCCACGATCCGCCTCCTGCGCCGGCTGCGCGACGCCGGCTACGACCTGGGGGCGCCGGGCGCGGTGCCTGGCCTGGACCTCGACGACGACACCGAGGCCGGGAACGCGCTGATCCACGCGATGATCGCGGCGGGCGGCCAGGACGAGGAATGGCTGACCTCGGGGCACCTCACCGACGCCCATGTGCGGATCAGCGCCGAGCGGTACGCCCGCTGGACCGCGGATCTCCCCGCCGCACTGCGCGCGAGGATGGCCGGGGCGTGGGGTGAGGCGCCCGGCGGCCTGTTCGTCAACGACGCGGGCGAGATCGTCCTGGCCACGCTCGTCGCCGGGAACGTGACGCTGCTCATCCAGCCGCCCCGAGGCTTCGGCGAGAACCCCGTCGCGATCTACCACGACCCCGGCCTGCCTCCGACCCACCACTACCTGGCCGCCTACCGCTGGCTGGAGGCGCCGGAGACCGAAGGCGGCTTCGGCGCACACGCGGTGGTCCACGTCGGGAAGCACGGTTCGCTGGAGTGGCTGCCCGGCAAGAACGCCGCGCTCTCCGCCGAATGCGGCACCGACGCGGTGCTGGGAAGCCTGCCCCTCTTCTACCCGTTCCTCGTCAACGACCCCGGCGAGGGCGCCCAGGCCAAGCGCCGGGCCCACGCGACCATCGTCGACCACCTCGTCCCGCCGATGGCACGCGCCGAGTCGTACGGCGACATCGCCCGCCTGGAGCAGTTGCTCGACGAGTACGGCAACATCGCCACGATGGACCCGGCGAAGCTGCCGGCGATACGCGGCGAGATCTGGTCCCTGATGCGGGCGGCGGAGATGCACCGCGATCTCGGCATGGAGGACCGCCCAGAGGACGACGAGTTCGACGACTTCGTGCTGCACATCGACGGCTGGCTCTGCGAGATCAAGGACGTGCAGATCCGCGACGGCCTGCACGTGCTCGGCCAGGCGCCCACCGGTGAGGCCCGGGTCAACCTGGTGCTCGCGATCCTGCGCGCGTCCCAGGAGTGGGGCGGCGTGGGCAACGCGATACCCGGCCTGCGCGCCGCCCTCGGCCTGCCAGAAGACGCCTCGACGGCGACCGTGGACGCGTACGAGGAGCAGGCCCGCTCCCTGGTCACGGCGATGGAGGCGGCCGGCTGGGACGTCTCGGCCGTGGACGACCTGCACGACGACCCGGTGGTCCGTCAGGTGCTGGCCTTCGCCGCCACCGAGGTGGTGCCGCGCCTGGCCCGCACCACCGGCGAGATGGACGCGCTGCTGCACGCCCTGAACGGCGGCTACGTCGCGGCGGGCCCGTCGGGATCACCGCTGCGCGGCCTGGTCAACGTGCTGCCCACCGGCCGCAACTTCTACACCGTCGACCCGCGTGCCATTCCGTCCCGGCTGGCGTGGCAGACCGGCCAGGCGATGGCCGAGTCGCTGGTGCGGCGCTACCTCGACGAGACGGGTGAGCACCCGGCCTCGGTGGGTCTGTCGGTGTGGGGCACCAGCGCGATGCGCACCTCCGGCGACGACATCGCCGAGGTGCTGGCCCTGCTGGGTGTGCGCCCCGAATGGGATGACATGTCGCGACGGGTCAGCGACCTCAAGGTCATCGACCTCGCCGAGCTGGGCCGCCCGCGCATCGACGTCACCGTCCGCATCTCCGGCTTCTTCCGCGACGCGTTCCCGCACGTCGTGGCGATGCTGGACGACGCTGTGAAGCTTGTGGCCGAGCTGGACGAGCCCGACGAGATGAACTTCGTCCGCGCGCACGTCCGCGCCCATCTGGCCGAGCACGGCGACGAGCGCCGGGCGACCACCCGGATCTTCGGCTCCAAGCCGGGCTCCTACGGCGCCGGGATCCTGCAGGCCGTCGAGTCGGGCACGTGGCGCGACGACGACGACCTGGCCGAGGTCTACACGGTGTGGGGCGGTTTCGCGTACGGACGCGGCCTCGACGGCGTCCCCGCCGCGGACGACATGCGCGCCGCGTACCGGCGGATCAAGGTCGCCGCGAAGAACGTCGACAGCACCGAGCACGACATCGCGGACTCCGACGACTACTTCCAGTACCACGGCGGCATGATCGCCACCGTGCGCGCGCTGACCGGATCCGACCCGAAGGCCTACGTCGGCGACTCGACCTCGCCCGACGCGGTGCGCACCCGCACGCTTCAGGAGGAGACCAACCGGGTCTTCCGCGCGCGCGTGGTCAACCCCCGGTGGATCGGCGCGATGCGGCGCCACGGTTACAAGGGCGCGTTCGAACTGGCCGCGACGGTCGACTACCTGTTCGGTTTCGACGCCACCGCCGGTGTCGTCCACGACTGGATGTACGAGTCCTTGGCGAGGTCGTACGTTCTCGACGAGACCACCCAGGAGTTCCTGCGCGGGTCGAACCCGTGGGCGCTGCGCGGCATCGTCGAGCGCCTGCATGAGGCCGCCGAGCGCGGCCTGTGGGCGGAGCCGGACGACGAGACCCTGCGGGCACTGCGGAAGGTCTACCTGGAGGTCGAGGGTGACCTCGAGGACGGCGCGTGATGATCGGGGAACGACGGTGACGCACGTGCACGTGGTGGGCTTCGGCATGGGCCCGCACCATCTGACGGGTGAGGGCGCGAAGGCCCTGGCGGCGGCCGGCTACGCGCTCGCCGTACGCAAGGGCGACGACGACGAACTGCTGGAGGTGCGCCGCCGCATCTGCGCCGAGCACGGCCTCGAACTCGTCGAGGTCGCCGATCCCGAACGCGACCGCGACGACCCGGCCGACTATCCCGGCGCGGTGAAGGCGTGGCACGCCGCACGTGTGGACGCGTACGCCGGGGAGCTGGCGGCACGCGGCGGAACCGCGGCGTTCCTGGTCTGGGGAGATCCCTCGCTCTACGACTCGACGTTGCGCGTCCTCGACCGGCTCGGTGAGCGGATGGACCTGACCTGGGACGTGATCCCGGGAATCAGCGCCCCGCAGGTGCTGGCCGCGCGGCACAGGATCGTGCTGCACGAGGTGGGCCGGCCCGTGCATATCACCACGGCTCGCCGGCTGCCCGAGGCGGTCGCGGACGGGCAGCGCAACATCGTGGTGATGCTCGGCTCCGAGCGGAACCTGGGCAGCCTCCAGGAGTTGCGGGACTGGCGGATCTGGTGGGGTGCCAACCTCGGCGCGGCCGGTGAGCGATTGGTCGCCGGGCGGGTGGGCGACGTGCTGTCCGACCTCCGCTCGGCCAGGGAGGCCGCGCGTGAGGCGGCCGGCTGGGTGATGGAGGCATGCCTGCTGCGCGCCTCGGAAAGGACGTCCGCGCCGTGAGTGGTCTGCTCGTCGCCGGCACCGCCTCCGACGCCGGGAAGTCGGTCGTCACCACCGGGCTGTGCCGGGCGTTCGCCCGCCGTGGGGTGTCGGTGGCGCCGTACAAGGCGCAGAACATGTCCAACAACTCGATGGTCTGCCACGACCGCGACGGCTCGGCCGCCGAGATCGGGCGCGCCCAGTGGGTGCAGGCTCTGGCCGCCCGGGTGGCGCCGGAGCCCGCGATGAACCCGGTGCTGCTCAAGCCCGGCTCCGACCGCAGAAGCCATGTCGTGGTGATGGGCCGGCCGGCGGGCGAGGTGGCGGCGAACGACTTCGTCACCGGCCGCCGCCACCTCGCGCGGGCCGCGCACGCCGCGTACGACGACCTGGCCGCCCGTTTCGACGTGATCGTGGCCGAGGGAGCGGGCAGTCCCGCTGAGATCAACCTGCGGGCCGGCGACTACGTGAACATGGGACTCGCCCGGCATGCCGGCCTTCCCGTCGTCGTGGTCGGCGACATCGACCGCGGCGGCCTGTTCGCCTCCCTGTACGGCACCCTCGCGCTGCTGGAGCCCGCCGACCAGGCGCTGATCGCGGGCTTCGTCGTCAACAAGTTCCGAGGCGACCGCTCCCTCCTGCGCCCCGGCCTGGAACAGCTGGAGTCCCTGACCGGACGTCCGGTCCACGGCGTGCTGCCGTGGCACCCCGATCTGTGGCTCGACTCCGAGGACGCTCTCGACCTCGAAGGCCGGCGCGGCCGGGACGGCGCCCGCGTGCGGACTGCGGTCGTCCGCCTGCCGCGGATCAGCAACTTCACCGACGTCGACGCCCTCGGCCTGGAGCCCGGCCTCGACGTCGTCTTCGTCTCCTCCGCCCGCGACCTGGCCGACGCCGACGTGGTGGTGCTGCCGGGAACCCGGGCCACGCTCTCCGACCTGGCGTGGCTGCGCTCACGCGGCCTGGACGCCGCGATCGAGGCGCATGCGCGGGCGGGCCGGCCGCTGCTCGGAATCTGCGGCGGCTTCCAGATGCTCGGCACCGAGATCCACGACCCCGAGGGCGTGGAGGGCCCGGCGGGCGCGCGGGCTCCGGGGCTCGGGCTGCTTCCCGTGACGACCGAGTTCCGCCCCGGCAAGGTGCTGCGCCTGTCGCGCGGCGAAGCGCTGGGGGCCGTCGCCGCCGGATACGAGATCCACCACGGGCGGATCACGCGCGCCCACGATGTCGACGAGTTCCTCGGCGGCGCCCGGGTCGGCCGCGTCTTTGGCACGATGTGGCACGGCGCCCTGGAGGGCGACGAGTTCCGGGCCGCCTTCCTCGCCGAGGTCGCCGGGCTGGAGCCCTCGGGGGCCGGTTTCCCTGCGGCTCGTGAACGCCGGCTGGAACTGCTGGCCGACCTCGTCGAGGAGCACCTCGACGTCGACGCCCTGCTCGCGCTGGCCCGTACGGGAGCGCCCTCCGGCCTTCCCACCCTGACCGTGGGAGTCGCGCGATGAAGGTCCTGCTGCTGGGCGGCACCGCCGAAGCGCGTGAGCTCGCCCGTCTCCTGGTCGACGCGGACGTCGACGTCACCTCGTCGCTCGCCGGGCGGGTGGCTCGCCCCCGGCTGCCGGTGGGCCGGGTGCGCGTCGGCGGCTTCGGCGGCGTGGACGGCCTGCGCGCGGCCCTCGCGGACTACGACCTCGTCGTCGACGCCACCCACCCGTTCGCCCGCGGGATGAGCGCCAACGCGCTGGAGGCCTGTGCCGCGGAGCGGGTTCCGCTGCTCCGGTTGGAGCGGCCGGGCTGGGAGCCCGACCCGGCCTGGCGGTACGCCGCCACCCACGACGAGGCCGCCGCGCTCGCCTCCTCGCTCGGAGAACGCCCCTTCCTCACCGTCGGACGGCAGGAGCTGGCCCGGTTCGTGCCGTGCCTTGGCGGGCTCGCCGTGCTGGCCCGGGTGGTCGACTCCCCCGGCATCGACCTGCCTCCGAACTGGCGGGTCATCACCAGCCGCGGCCCGTACACGCTGGACGGCGACCTCGAAGTGATGCGCGGGCACGGCTCGGACGTGCTGGTCACGAAGGATTCCGGCGGATCGTACACGTGGCCCAAGATGGAGGCCGCGGCCGTGCTCGGCCTCCCGGTCGTGGTGGTCGCCCGGCCGGAGCCGGACCCCCGGGCATCGGTGGTCGACGCCGTGGGCCCGGCCCTCGACTGGGTGCTGTCGCACCGCTGAGGTGGTGTCGCAGCGGCGCGACTAGGCCGGATTCCCACCGGCTTCCACGGCGTTCGCTGTCGCCGGCCCACCGGGAAGGTCCGTACCGGCGGCAGGCCATCCGGGCGTTTCGAGCGCGTCGAGTTCGGCGAACAACCGGGCGCAGGTCTCGGGAGGACGCACCGCGACGCTCACCCACTCGGCGTCGAGCCCCGGAAAGGTGTCCGCCCTGCGCACGGCGACGCCGCGCTCCCGCAACGCCTCGCGGACGCCGCGGCCGAAGCGGGCCAGGACGAACGAGGCGCGCGAGGGCAGCACCGCGATCCCGCGCGAGCCGAGGCCGGTGACCAGGGACTCCCTCCATCCGGCGATCTGCCGGGCGCGACGTGCCGCCTCGGCGACCGCCTCCGGGGAGGTGCACGCGACGGCGGCCGCGATCGCCGGGGTCGACACCGACCACGGGACCTGCCTGGCCGCCAGACCGGCGATGCTGCGGTCGCTGCCCAGCACGTATCCGGCGCGTATCCCGGGGATCGACCAGTGCTTCGTGAGGCTGCGGACGACCAGCAGCCCGCGGCGGCGGTGACCGGCGAGCGACTCCGTCTCCCCCTCGACCGTGTCCATGAACGCCTCGTCCACGACCACCACCCGCTTGGGACGGCGCAGCCGCAGGATGTCCTCTGCCGGGTGCAGGACTCCTGTCGGGTTCGTGGGGTTGCCGAGCACCACGAGGTCGGCGTCGCCGGGCACCGCGGCCGGGTCCAGCCGGTAGCCGTCCTCCGGGCGGCACTGGACCACGGTGACCCGGTGCCCGGCGCGTTCAAGGGCCGCGTGCGGCTCGGTGAACTGCGGGTGCACCACCACGGCATGGCGCCACTGCTTCCACCGGGCGACCAGTTCGAACGCCTCGGCCGCGCCCGCGGTGACCAGGACCTCGTCCGTACGACGCCGGTACAGCTCGGCGATCGCCTCGCGCGCGGGCGCCGGGTCCGGGTAGGAGACCGAGTCGCGCACCCCTTCGAGCAGCGCGGAGGTGAGCCAGGCCGGTCGTGGCCCCGGGTGGACGTTGACGGCGAAGTCGACCAGCCCCGGCCCGGTCTCCCGGTCGCCGTGGTGGTGAAGGGGCTTGGCGGGAACCGGCTCGTGCGCCGTGTCGCCGATGCGCGCCGACACGGCCAACTGCGACACTGCCACCGGGGGCGCGACCACCGGGGAGACGGCCACCGGCGACGCGGCCACCGGGCTGGCCGTGGCCGCCGCCTCGGCGAACCGCTGGGCCATGTACGGCCGGCCCGCCCAGTGCAGGTGCAGGTAGGAGGCGTGCAGGGTGGGCGAGGCGACGCCGACGAGTTCGCCGTCGATATCCCACGCCGGTGCCCAGCCGGCCGCCGGGCGGGTCAGCGCGGTGCGGTGGAACTCGTGGCCGGGCACCTCCTCCCCTGCTCGCGACAGCAGGTTGTCGCCCACGGCCTTGGCCACCGGGTAGCGCAGGGTCAGGCGGTCGGTCATCGTGGCGCGGGCGCCGATCACCCCTGCCATGGGAGTGCCGTCGAGGGCTTCGAGCAGGTAGAGCAGACCGGCGCACTCGGCCACCGTCGGCAGCCCCGCCATGACCGCGTCGCGCACCTGCGTCAGCAGCGGGACATTGCGGGCGAGCCGCCGGACGTACACCTCGGGGAAGCCGCCGCCGAGCAGGAGCGCGCGGGTGCCGGCCGGCAGCGACCCGTCGGTCAGGGGGTCGAAGGGCACGACGCGGCACCCGGCGGCGGTGAGGAGTTCCTCCGTCTCGGTGTACGCGAACGTGAACGCCCGGCCCGCCGCGACCGCGACCACGGGCGCCTCACCGGCGACGGGAAGCACCTCGGCGTCCGGGTCCCACGGCACGGCGTCCAGGCCGGGCGCCGTGCGGGCCGTCTCCAGCACAGCGTCGAGATCGACGTGGCGGGCGATCCATTCGCCCAGCCGGGCCACCGCGGCCGCTGACCCGTCGCGCTCGGCCGCCGGCACCAGGCCGAGGTGGCGGGACGGCGAGGAGATCGAGTCGTCGCGCGGGACGACGCCGAGCACCGGCAGGCGCAGGGAGCGCTCGACCTCGGCGACGTTGCGCGCGGACCCCGCCCGGTTGAGGATCACGCCGGCCACGTCCACCGCCGGGTCGTACGCCGCCATGCCGGCGACCACCGCGCCGGCCGAGCGCGACATCCGGGAGATGTCGGCGACCAGCACCACCGGCGTACGGGTCAGGCGCGCGACGTGCGCGGTGGAGGAGAACCCGTCGGTGCCGAGCCGCCCGTCGTGCAGGCCCATCACGCCCTCGATCACGGCCACGTCCGTGCCACGGGCCCCGTGCAGCAGCAGGGGGGCGATCCGTTCCTCCCCGACCAGGTGCGGATCGAGGTTGCGACCGGGCCGGCCGGTGGCCAGGGCGTGATAGCCGGGGTCGATGTAGTCCGGGCCGACCTTGTGACCGGAGACCCGCAGTCCGCGATCGCGCAGCGCGGCCATCAGGCCGGTCGCCACGGTGGTCTTGCCCTGTCCGGTGGAGGGGGCGGCGATCACCAGGCGCGGCAGGGTCACCATTCGATGCCCCTCTGCCCCTTCTGCCCCGCGTCCATGGGGTGTTTCACCTTGGTCATCTCGGTGACGAGGTCGGCGGCCTCCAGCAGTTCGGGCGCCGCCCGGCGGCCCGTGATGACGACATGCTGGCGGCCGGGGCGGCCGCGCAGCGTGGTGACGACGTCGTCGAGGTCGACCCATCCCCACACGATCGGGTAGGTGAACTCGTCGAGCACGTACAGGTCGTGGGCCTCGGCGGCGAGACGGCGCTTGATCTCCTGCCATCCTTCGGCGGCGGCCAGGGCGTGGTCATCGTCGTCGCCCTGTTTCTTGGCCCACGACCAGCCGGAGCCCATCTTGTGCCATTCGACCGGCCCGCCCTCGCCCGTCGCGTCGTGCAGCTTTCCGAGGCGTTCGAGCACGGTCTGCTCACCGACGCTCCACTTGGCGGACTTCACGAACTGGAAGACCCCGATGTTCCACCCCTGGTTCCACCCGCGCAGGGCGAGCCCGAAGGCCGCGGTGGACTTCCCTTTTCCATCCCCGGTGTGCACCATCAGCAGCGGCCTGTTGCGGCGTTGCCGGGTGGTGAGACCGTCGTCGGGCACGGTGAGCGGCTGCCCCTGGGGCATCAGCGGGTCTCCTCTTCGTACGCGGGGATTCGAGCGGGCCCATCAGGCGACCCGGCGGGTGACGACGTCCACGAGCCCGTCGGCGCTGACCCGGGCCATCGGCACGTGTTCCGCGCGCAGGTGACCGGCCAGAACCTCGGCGAGCCCCAGCTTGAGCGGGCCGTCCTCGCAGTCGACGACGACGCCCGGCACCCCGAGGGCGGCGAGGCCGTCGGCGGCCCGCCGCGAGCGGGCCACCGCGTCGGCTCCGGAGGTGGCGCGGCCGTCCGTGACGAGGACCAGCAGCGGACGCGTGCGCGGGTCGCGCAGCCGTTCCCGGGTCAATACCCGCCGGGCCTCCACGAGGGCCTCGGCCAGCGGCGTGCGTCCTCCGGCGGGCAGTTCGTCGAGGAGGGCGGCGGCCACCTCGACCGACCCGGTCGGCGGCAGGGTGAGGTCGGCGCAGGCACCGCGAAAGCTGATCAGCGCGACCTTGTCGCGGCGGCGGTAGGCGTCGGTGAGCAGGGAGAGGATCGCGGTCTTCACCTGGACCATGCGGCGGCGTGCCGCCATCGACCCCGAGGCGTCCACGCAGAAGAGCAGCAGGTTGGCCTCCCGGCCCTCCCGCACGGCGACGCGCAGGTCGGCGGGGAGCAGCACGACACGCCGGCCGGTCCTGTCGCCGACGGCGGCCGTGCCCTGGACGGCGTGGCGGCCCGCGGCGGCCCGCAGCGTCTCGACCAGGTGGAGCGAGCCGGTGCCCGTGCCGCTGCCGACCCTGCGTCCGCTGGAGCCCAGGGCCCGGCTGCGACGGCCGGGCCTGCCCTGGCCGACGCCGTCGACGGTGAGGAGCCGGGGGCGGTACGCCGTACGGGCCCGGTCGGTGGTCTCGCCGCCCGGGGCTTTGGGAGCGGGCGGCGCGGGCCGTCGGGGGGCGTCCTGGTCGGCCGGCTCGGGTTCCCGCGCCGATTCGGAATCCGTCTCGGGGGGCGTGCCGGCGGGCTGGTCGCCGGACTGGTCGCCGGGCGCCTCCGTCCGGTGCTCGGCCTGCTCCTCTCCGGGTGCGTCACCGCCCCGCGGCTCCGTGGGCTCCGGGGGCTCTGGGGGTTCCGGCAGTTCGTCGTCGCCGAGCACCCGGTCGAGCAGGTCCTCGTCGATCCCGGGGGCGTCGAACGGGTTCCGGCGGCGGCGGTGCGGCAGAGCCAGCAGGGCCGCCGCCCGGATGTCGCCCCGGGTCACATGGCGGCGGCCCGCCCAGGCGGCGTGCGCGACGGCCGTGCGGGCCGTGACGATGTCGGCGCGCAGGCCGTCCACCTCGAACGCCGCGCAGACCTCGGCGATCTTGAACATCGCGGCGTCGCCCAGAATGACGCCGTCGAGCCGGGCGCGGGCGTCGGCGATCCGGCGGGTCAGGTCCTCCTGGCGGCCGACGTAGCGGGCCGCGAAGGCCGCGGGATCGCGGTCGTACGCGAGGCGCCTGCGCATGATCTCGACGCGCTGCCCCGGGTCGCGCGGGGCGGCCGCCTCGACGGTCAGACCGAACCTGTCGAGCAACTGGGGGCGGAGCTCCCCCTCCTCGGGATTCATCGTGCCGATCAGTACGAAGCGGGCCGCGTGGCTCAGCGACACCCCGTCGCGCTCGACGGTGACCCGGCCGGTCGCGGCGGCGTCCAGCAGGAGATCCACCAGGTGATCGTGGAGCAGGTTGACCTCGTCCACGTAGAGGACTCCGCGGTGCGCACGGGCCAGGAGCCCCGGCTCGAACTCGACGGCTCCCGTGGTGAGCGCCTTCTCCAGATGCAGCGACCCGAGCACCCTGTCCTCGGTCGCTCCGACGGGCAACTCGACAAGCCGCACCGGCCTGCCGATCACCCGGGCGCCGGAGCCGAAAGGGCCGTCCGGCGACGGCTCGGCCGGATCGTGCGGGTCGGCGGAGAAGCGGTCGCCGTCGTACACCTCGATCCACGGGAGGACGTCGGCGAGGCCGCGGACGGTGGTCGATTTCGCGGTCCCCTTCTCCCCGCGGACGAGGACGCCGCCGATTTCCGGACTGATCGCCGTGAGCACGAGGGCGAGGCCCATGTCGCCGAGGCCGGAGACCGTCGTGGGGTCGTACTCGCAGCCGACAATGGCAGAAAAGGGGTATTTCGTAGGCACGTGTGAGGCTCCCGCTCGTAGGCCATACGTCAGTGGCGACGCGAGGCCGGTCTTCGGACTTGTCGAGTCGCTCACGAGGAGTGCTCGACACACCGCAGCGGGCCTGTGCCGGAATCTCACCGGCTTCCCAGATTCTCCCCGTTGACCTTCCCCACCGTTTCCGATGGCTGGGCGCGGGGGCACCTCGCGTTGACCACCACGGTAGCCTCCCTTGACGTGCCCGACTCGACAGGCCCTCTCCATCGGCCCCGGCTGACCGTCATCGGCGTCGGCGCGGACGGGCGTCTCGACGAGACCGCCGCCGCGCTTGTCCGCGACGCGGAGGTGCTGCTCGGAGGCCGTCGCCACCTGGCGGCCGTCCCCGAAGTGGCCGGTCAGACGCGTCTCCCGTGGCCTTCGCCGCTGGCCGAGGGACTGCCGGCGATGCTGGACGAGGTGCGCGGGCGCCGCGTCGTGGCCCTGGCTTCCGGCGACCCGCTGCTGTCGGGTGTCGGCACGACCCTGGTCCGGATCCTGGGCGCCGACGGCGTACGCATCCTCCCGGCGGTCTCCTCGCCCGCTCTGGCCAGGGCGCGCATGGGCTGGTCCGCCGAGGAGTCGGTGGTGGTGACCCTGGTGGGCCGCCACGAGGCCCGGCTGCTGCGCGAGGTCGCCCCCGGGCGGCGGCTGCTCCTGCTGACCTCCGGTCCCGAGACACCGGCGATCGTCGCCGGACTGCTGGTGGAGACCGGCAACCCGGACGCGGCCATCACGCTGCTGGGCGACCTGGGGAGCCCGGGCGAGTCCCGCGTGACCCGGACGGCCCGCGAGTGGGCGGACACGCCATCTGACGAGGTCCCCGCCCTGCACGTGCTGGCCGTCGAGATCCCGGCGACGAGCACCGGCTGGACCTCGTCCTGGGTCGCGGGCCTGCCCGACGACGTCTTCGAGAACGACGGCCAGCTCACCAGACGCGACCTGCGCGCCTCGGCGCTGGCCCGTCTCCGCCCCGCGCCCGGCCAGCACCTGTGGGACGTCGGGGCGGGAGCGGGATCCGTCGGCATCGAATGGCTTCGGGCGCACCCCGCGTGCCGTACGACGGCCGTCGAGGCCGACCCGGCGCGCGCCGCCCGGATCGCACGCAACGCCGTACGGCTGGGCGTGCCGGACCTCCGCGTCGTCGAGGGGCGGGCGCCCGGAGCGCTCGCGGACCTCGACGCGCCCGACGCGGTCTTCGTCGGGGGCGGGGCGAGCAGGCCCGGCGTGCTCGACGCCTGCCTCTCGGCCCTGCGGCCGGGCGGGCGGCTGGTGGCGCACGGCGTCACCCTGGAGACCGAGCAGGTGCTCGCGGACGCGTTCCGCACCCACGGCGGGGAGCTGACCCGGATCGCGGTGGAGACCGCCCGCCCCGTGGGGGCCTTCACCGGGTGGACGCCTGCGCGCACCGTGACCCAGTGGAGTCTCGGCCTCTGAGACCGAAGGCCCTGTCACGTGTTCCTGTGCTTCGCCGGCCGGTCTCTTCCCGCGCTGTAGAGGTGGGACTCCCCTCCCCCTCGCCGGTCCGCGCCGGCGAGCGCCCGTCCGACCATGATCACCGCCGCCTGCCGGAGCCCGGCCTCCTCGACCAGGTCCGCCACCATGCCGACCGTCCCGCGCAGCACCAGCTCCTCCGGCTGGCTGGCGCGGTACACGACGACCACCGGGCAGTCGGCGCCGACCACCGGCTCCAGTTCCGCCATCAGCTCGCGGGTCCGAGTGACCGCGAGGTGAAGCACGAGGGTCGCCCCGGTCGCGGCGAAGCCGGTCAACGACTCGCCCTGCCCCATCGGGGTGGAGCGGGCGCGGGTCCGGGTCAGCACCACCGACTGGGCGACGAGCGGCACCGTCAGCTCGTGGCCCACCCGCGCGGCGGCCGCGGCGTACGCGGGAACGCCGGGCGTGACCTGCCAGGCGACCCCCGCCGCGTCCAGGCGGCGGGTCTGCTCGTGCAGCGCCGAATACAGCGACGGGTCGCCCGACGTCAGCCTCACGACCCGCCGGCCCGCCCTCGCCCCGTCCACGAGGACAGAGGTGATCTCGTCCAGGTTCAGGTCCTGGGTGTCCACGAGCACCGCGTCCGGGCCGCAGTGCGCCAGCACGCCGGGGTCGAGATAGGTGCCGGGGAAGAGGACGACGTCGGCCTCGGCGAGCAGCCGCGCGGCTCGTACAGTCAGCAGGTCGGCCGCGCCCGGCCCGGCGCCGACGAAGTGGACGGTCACCTGACGTACCTCGGGGTCCAGACTCCGGTGGAGGAGACGCGGGTCGACGAGGCGCCCACGATCAGCAGGCACTTCATGTCGATGGCCGCAGGGTCCAGCTCACCGAGCGTGGTCACGGTCAACGACTCCCCGGCGCGGCCCACGTCACGCCCGACCACGACGACGGTGTCAGGGCTCCGATGCCGCAACAGCACGTCACGAGCGGTCGCGACCTGCC
The DNA here is from genome assembly GCF_012999535.1 of Microbispora sp. H11081. Lineage (GTDB taxonomy): Bacteria > Actinomycetota > Actinomycetes > Streptosporangiales > Streptosporangiaceae > Microbispora. The sequence continues at coordinate 428,817 of NZ_JABBWV010000001.1, read as the reverse complement.
CGGTCCGGCTGCGCGAGGCCGGGTTGTAGACCGCTAGGACCAGGTCGGCCTCGGCGACGGCGCGCAGTCTCCGCTCGATGACCTCCCACGGCTTGAGCCGGTCCGACAGGCTCAGCACCGCGAAGTCGGCGCCGATCGGAGCTCCGGCGCGGGCCGCCACCGCCTGGACCGCGCTGACGCCGGGCAGGACACGCACGGATACCTCGGCGAAGGCCGGGTCCTCGGCCGCCTCGAAGACCGCGGCCGCCATCCCGAAGATCCCGGCGTCGCCGCCGGAGACCACCGCGACCTTCTCGCCGCGTCGCGCGAGTTCGAGGGCGAACCTGGCCCGGTCCACCTCGACGGTGTTGCCCGACGCGTGCCGGGTCAGGCCGGGACGCTGCGGCACCCGGTTGACGTACGGGCCATAGCCGACCACGTGGCCGACCTCGGCGAGCGCGGCGGCGGCCTCGGGGGTGAGCCAGCCGCCGGGACCTGGACCGAGCCCGACGACGAGCAGTTCGGCCGCTCCGGCGGAGGGTGCCCGGGCCTCGGCCGGCTCGGCGGCGTCCCGGGAGCGCCGGCCGTTGAGGCTGTCCCCGGTGACGACGATCAGCGAGAAGTACGGCACCTTCGTCTCGTCCACGTCGGCCACCGGCTGCCACCGCTGCTCGGGCATGGAGGCCCGCTCGACGTAGAGCGCGTGGTCGAGGCGACCGGCCGCGGCCAGGGCACGGCGTACGGCGGGGAAGGTGCGGCCCAGTTTCATGATGATCGCGCCGTCCGTGTCGGCGAGACGGCGGGCGAGTTCGGGCTCGGGCAGGGTGCCGGGCAGGATGGTCAGCACGTCGGTCTGGCGCACCAACGGGCTCGCGGTCATGGCCGTCGCGGCGAGGAACGCGGGCACCCCCGGCACGATCTCGGTCGGATATCTCTCCGAGAGACGGTCGTGCATGTACATGTACGACCCGTAGAACAGCGGGTCGCCCTCCGCGAGCAGAACCACGTTCCTTCCCTCGTCGAGGTGCGCGGCGAGTCGTGCCGCGGACTCCTCGTAGAACTCCGCCAGCACTCCGGTGTAACCGCCGGGGTGGTCGGTGGCGCCCGTGGTCACCGGGTAGACCAACCGCTCCTCGACCACTCCGGCGGGGAACAGATCGGCGGCGATCCTCCGTGCGTTGGACCTCCTGCCGCGGGCCGAGTGGTAGGCGATCACGTCGGCCCGCCCGATCAGCCGTGCGGCCTTGAGGGTGAGCAGTTCGGGATCTCCTGGGCCGACGCCCACCCCGGCGAAACTGCCCGGGGCCGTCACGGTGCTCATTCCGCCTCCTGGGCGATGGCGTTGAGCGCGGACGACGTCATCGCAGAACCGCCACGACGGCCCCGCACGGTGACGAACGGGATGTCGATCCCGTGGTCCGACGCGAAATCCCGCAACGCCTGCTTCGACTCGGCGGCGCCGACGAAGCCGACCGGGCAGCCCACGACCGCGGCCGGGCGTGGCGCCCCGTCGGCCAGCATCTCCAGGAGATGGAACAGGGCGGTCGGAGCGTTGCCGATCGCGACCACGGCGCCCTCCAGGCGCGGCTCCCACAAAGAGACGGCCGCGGCGGTGCGCGTGGTCCCCCACTCCTCGGCGAGGCCGGGCACCCGCGGATCGCCGAGAGTGCAGATCACCTCGTTGCCGGCGGGCAGACGGCTGCGGGTCACGCCCCGCACGACCATGGTGGCGTCGCAGAGGATCGGCGCTCCCGCCTCCAGCGCGGCGCGGGCGGCGGGCACCAGACGCGGGTCGACGACGAGGTCGTCGGTCAGGTCGACCTGGCCGCTGCCGTGGATCATCCGGACTGCCAGCTTCTCGGCGTTGGCCGGCACCATGGACAGATCGGCCTCACGCCGGATCATCGCGAACGAGTCGAGGTAGATCTCGGCCGCGCGGTCGGCGTACGCGTAGCGGCGGCTCGGCCGGCGCGGCCGGCGCGGCCGGGTGCCGGACATCGGGTTCATCGGGTTCCCTCGGGGATCAGGACGCCATGCCAGGGGGTGACGAGGAGTTCGGGGGCGGCGGCGCACAGCCGTTCAACGGCGGCGCGGTCCAGCCCTCGCGCAGGCACCGGCCGGTGGACGCCTCCGGGCACGGGGCCGAAGGCCAGCGGCGGGGCGGCGGCGGGGACGCCACGGGACCGGGGCACCGGTGCGACCAGCGGTTCTGGCAGTTCGACGACGTGCCAGGGAGCGTCCGGCCCCGCACCGCGCGCGCCGAGGAAGAGCCTGGCGAGACCGGCGAGGTGCGCGTGCGCGTCCCGCAGCGGCACGACAGCGCCCCACGCGTCGCCGATCCGGAGCTGGGCCGACCCGCCATCGAGCGCCACCAGGCCCAGGTCGCACGAGCGATCCAGCAGGTCTCCGCGACCGTCGTCGAGGACGAAGAGGAACCGTCCGGGCAGCCGCCCCAGCCCGGGATCGCCGCACAGCGCGGTGTCCAGGGCGTCCACCACGGGACGCAGGTCGGCCCGGCCACCGGCCAGCCCGGTCTGCGGGGACGCCATCACGTTGCGCGACAGGTCGTGGGCCCGGCTGGGCAGCAGGCCGGTCGCCTCCAGGGCGGTGAGCACCTCGTCGGGCAGGCGTTCGGCGCCGGGAACGGCGGGCATGGCACGAACCTGCAGGTTGGCGCGGGTGGTCACATGAACACGCCCGTCCCCGTACCGCTCCGCCACCTCGGCGAGGGCGTGCAGCGACTTGGCAGAGACCCTGCCGCCGGGGAGACGCAACCGCACCAGCAGCCCGTCGGCGGCGGGCCAGGGACGCAGTACGCCCGGGCAGCGGTCTGGTCGAAACCGGTTCATCCGGAGTCATTCACCTTGTTCAGAGTCCGGGTCCATACGCGAAACCCACCATGACCCGACGACGGGTGCCGTCAGCACCAGCAGGTCTTCGGACTCGGATCACCCGGGAGAGGACACCTTCCCAGACCCGCAGGTCCAGTGGCCGCCGTTGCCGGCATGTCCTTCCCGTCCCCTCACCGCTGCGCGTCAGCTCCGGAATTCCACCGGATTCCCTGACTCCACGTGATGGAGTACGACTGGCCTCCGAAGCGTATCGCGGGCCCGCCTCGGCGAACAGCCGCCCTCAGGAAGGGGAGAACGGCATGGCAGGCGAGGGGGTCACCGCATTGACGCGAACGAAAGGAGCGGATACGTTCCGGTGGACTTCACGGTCGTCCAAGGGAAATCCGGTGAGATGCCGGTGCGGACGCGCCACTGTATCCGGGACGCAGATCCCGGGAGCCAGGTCGCTTGGCCGCCGTGACCTCGTTACATGGGACGCGTCACCCCTGAGGAGGATCTATGAGCGGGCTGTCCACCACCCCTTCGGCCGTTCCCTTTCCGCACCTTCGCCTCTGGCTGCTCGCCGTGCCGGTGCTGTTGCTCCTGGCGTACCTCGTCCTGATGGACAACGGCGCCGTTTCGCAGACGGGCACCCTCCTGCACGAACTGATGCACGACGGGCGGCACCTGCTCGGCGTGCCCTGCCACTAGGCGGCGGCGTGGTACGGACCCTCGTGGTCAGGGGCCTGCTCCTGGGGCTCCTGGCCGGGTTGATCGCGGGCGGGTTCGCCTTCGCCGTCGGGGAACCCCAGGTGGACGCGGCGATCGCGCTGGAGGAGGCCGCGGCGCCGGCGCCCGCCGCGGCGGACGGACACGGGCACAGTCACGGCGCGGAGGCCGAGGTCGGCAGGCCGGTGCAGAAGGCCGGGCTGTTCCTCGCCACCGGGCTCTACGGGCTGGCCGTGGGCGGCGTCTTCGCGCTCGTGTTCGCCGGGCTGCGCGGGCGGGTCGAGCCGCGGTCGGACGGGTGCCTGGCACTGGCGGCCGCGGGGACTGCGTTCGTCGCGGTAATCCTCGTCCCCTTCTTGAAATATCCGGCCAATCCACCTGCGGTGGGCGATCCGGCCACGATCAACAGCCGTACCGCGCTGTACGTGGTGATGGTGCTCGTCGGGCTGGCCGCGGTGGCGATCGCGGTTGCGACGGCCCGCCACGTCCACGCGGGCGCGTGGCCCCGGTGGGTCGCCGTGGCGGCCGCGTTCCTTGTGCCGGTGGTCGCCGCGTGGCTGCTGCTGCCCACGGTCGACGAGGTGCCCGACGGCTTCCCCGCCACGCTTCTGTGGGAGTTCAGGCTCGCCTCGCTCGGCACGCAGTTCGTCTTCTGGACGGTCTTCGGCGCGCTGTTCGGCTGGGCCTGCGACCGGGCGGCACGAAGCGCCGCGGCTCCCATGAGTGCCGCCGCGCCGAGCTGAGGTGCTGTTCGTACGGCACGCCACCACGCCGGGGACGCGGGCCGCCCGATTCCCCGCCGACGAGGACGCCGACGCGGCGAGCCTGGCCAGAGCCACCGCACTCGCTCTGGCCGCCCGCACCCCGGCCCGGGAAACCGCCGGCACTGCGGACGCCATGCCGGGACCGATGGGGTTCACCGGCGTCACGACGGCCTGGACCGCCCCCGTACGGGCCGCGCGGCAGACCGCCGCCGCGCTGGGGCTGGCGGCGTACGAGACCGCCGCGCTCGGGGAGGCGGACTGCGGCCGGTGGCGCGGACTGCCCTACGAGCGGATCGCGAGGGAGGAACCCGACGCGCTCGCTCTGTGGCTGGCCGACCCCGACGTCGCACCGCACGGCGGCGAACCGCTGACCGCGCACGCCGCCAGGGTGGCGCGCTGGCTCGACAGCGTACGAGAGGCGCCCGAAGGAGTCGCGGTCTGCGGCGTCGGCACCATCCGGGCGGCGCTCGCCCACGCACTCGGGCTCGGCCCGTTCGGCGCCGCCCGTTTCGACCTGGCTCCCCTGTCCACCACCCGGCTGACCGCCACCCGGGACGGCTGGCGGATCGCACACGTCAACAGGAGGATTCAGTCTTGATCGGCACACCTAGGCTGTGATCATGGGTGTCGACGCGGTGCTGATGAGGGTCGAGCGTTTCACGACGCGACAGGCGCATACCGCGATATGATTGACGTATGGCCGACACGACACGCATCACGGTGACATTGCCGAACGACCAGGTCGCCGAGCTCAAGAAGCTCACCGACAACGTCTCGGGTTATGTCGCCGAGGCGGTGGCACGCCAGCTACGGCATCAACTCCTGGCCACCGACCTGCTGCGTCACCAGGAGGAGCACGGAGCGTTCACCGACGAGGAACTCGCCGAGGCCCGCGCACGTATCTTCGGGTCGGCGGATTCCGGCGGTTCGGCGAGCGCTGCGTGATCGAGCACGTCGAAACCGTCGTCCTCGACTCGCAAGGAGTCTCCGCCTGGGTCGCGCAGGACCGCAAGGTCCTCGCCATGTTCCAGGTGTTTCATTCTCTGGGTGCCGATTTCGTCATCGGCGCCAACACGATCGTGGAAGTCAGCCACCCGCGAGTGGACATGTCGCGGCTGCGATGGGTGCTCTCCCGCGTGAAGATCGAGCCGGTGACCGAGAGCACGGCGAAGAGGTCCGCCGAACTGCTCAAGGCCACAGGCCTGCACGGTCACAAGTACGCGATCGACGCGACGATCGCCGAGATGGCATTGCGCCAGCCAGGCCCGGTGGTGGTGCTGACCTCCGACGTCGACGACATGATCCGTTTGTGCGGCAACCGCGTACGGCTGATCGGCATCTGACCGCGTAACAACCGCCGGGTTGTCGCACTCGCTCCAATATGCGGGCATTCCCGCATACATCGCGTCGCGTACCCCCTCCTACTGCGGGCACGGCACACGCCGAATCGGGTCGGTTCACCCTGCATCCGGCGGTATCCCCGGGCCGGGTTCTCCCGTGCCGGCGGCGCCACGGGCTGTCGGGGACGGCCGTCGGCAGGTAGGGTCGGCCGCGTGGATCTTGACGAGACCGCCGCCCGGCTCGGGGTACCAGTCGGGGAAATCCACCGTGTGCATCTGCTCGCCGGCGATGGGCCGTCGGCTCCGCTGCCCGCCAAGGACGACGCGCCCGCGATCCTCGACCGGCTCGCGGTGCCGCCTGACGACGCCGCCGAGATCATGGCCGGCTGGCCCGATCCCGGATCTACTCTGTGGACTCCCGAACTGCGCTGGCTGCTCGACCGCTCGATCGCCCTGGTCCGCGCCGACCTCGGCGGCCATGGCTGGCTGTCGCCCGGTCCGGAGTTGCCGCGCGATCGCGGCCCCGCCTGGCGGCATCTATACGTGTACGCCTACCTGGCCCTGGTCGACGTCGTCAGGGGCTACCACCGCGACCACGGCATCGCCGACGCCGTGTCGTGGAAGACCCTCGCCGACCTGGGGCGCAACCTCGCGGTCGACCGGCGGATGCGCGGTGAGGGCTGGCCGGTCATGCAGAGCTGGCTGACGCTGCACGCGCGCGGCGGTGTCTACGAGCTGGGCCGGCTGCAGCACCATCGCGGCGACGACGCCATCGGCCTGCACGTCCCCGACTCGGGGCCGCTGACCCCGGAAGCGGTCGATGCGTCGCTCGACGAGGCCCGCGCGTTCTTCCCGCGCCACTTTCCCGGCGAGCGCTACACGGCGTTCTCCTGCGGTTCGTGGCTGCTCGACCCGCAGTTGCTGGAGTACCTGCCCGAGGACTCCAACATCGCCAGGTTCCAGCAGAGGTTCGAGCTGGCGCCCTACGAGGAGCAGGAAGGGATCGACGCCGACGTCGAGGTGCTCCGCTTCGTGTTCCGCACGCTGACCACGCCGCTCGACCGCCTGCCGCGCCGCACCGTGCTTCAGCGCGCGATCGTCGATCACCTGAAGGCGGGCCGCCACTGGCGCTGGCGGATCGGTCGCTTCCCGCTCTAACCGGTCACGGCATCGCGGACGGAGGCGGCGCCCGTCCTCCATCCCGGGCTCGGTGGCGGTCATGGCAAGCCCGAGAACCCGCACGGGTTCCGTCAGTAACTCCCTGTAATGCCCCGGAAGGGCCGGAGACCGGCTCCAAGCGAGCGTGTGCGATGGCAACCAATGCGCCTCAATGATGCGTCAGGAATTCGCCGACCGGCGCAAAGGCATGGTCGACGCCGGGAAATCGCTCGGCATGATTTCGAGTGTGATGCGTTTTCTGGTGCGGAAAACGGTCCTTTGCGCATTGCTGGGTGACTGCGCCTTTCGTTACCTCTAGCGTGAGAATCAGGGTCTGGATCGAAGGTTCGATGAAGCGATTCACGCTCCGTGCGTCCGGGCGTTTCCCTGGGCTGTATCGGAGTTGACGGAGTGATACTCATGCTCAAGGAAGCACTCGCCGCTGGCGCGATCACAGCGTCGGCCCTCATCGTCCCGGTGACGATGCAGGCGCAGCCGGTCAATGCCGCCGGCGACACCGTACGAGTCACGCAGACTCCGGCACAGCCCTGCCCCGGCGGCAGGTGCCGGGGCAGGGAGCGCCACCGCCATCACGGTCAGTACGGCCAGTACGGCCAACGTGAACGGCAGAGGGAGCGGGAGCGCGGGCGCATGGAAGAACGCGGCCGTGAACGCGGACGGTTCGAAGAGCGCGGACGCATGGAAAACCGCGAGCGCATGGAGCGCGGACGGTTCGAAGAGCGCGGACGCATGGAACGCGGACGCATCGAAGAACGCGGTCGCATGGAGCGCGGACGCCTGCCGCGGTAGCGGTATCAGCAAGCGGGGAGAGTGAGGCAGCAAGAGCAGCAAGGACCGGATAACCGTACGTCGAACCGGCTGGACCCGCCTGCCCCACGAGGGAGTAGCCTCGCGGGGCTCTCCCCTTTTCTCCGAGGTCTTCCCGGCCTTTTCTTCCGTGATTTGTCAGACGACCGGCGATGACGTTCTGCGGTAGACGGACACGTGCGAGCGCGACTCGGCGGTGAATTCGCCTCCCGTCCAGTCCGCGTGCCTGGACTCCAGCTCGAACCCGGCGAGCTGGGCCATGAGGTCGAGCTCGGCAGGCCAGATATAGCGATGAGGACTGCGGAACAGCCGGGCCTGCCCGCTCTCGTCGAAGTGGAAATGGTGCGACACGATCTGTTGCCGCAGCACGTCAAAGGTGTCGAGCCCGATATAGCCGGGTTCGCCATGCCACACCACGGCCTGCTGTCCCGGCGGGAGCTTGCGCAGTTCGGGCACCCAGAGCTCGATCACGAAGTGGCCCCCGGGTGTCAGATGCCTTGCGGCGTTGCGGAAGCACGCCACCTGCTCGGCCTGGGTGAGCAGGTTGGAGATCGTGTTGTAGACGAGGTAGACGAGCGCGTACTCCCCGGGGGCGACGGCGGTCGCCATGTCGCCGGCGAAGACCGGGATCGTCGCCTCGTCCACCTTCGCGCGCAGCCGGTCGATCATCGGCCGGGACAGTTCGATGCCGGTGACGGGCACTCCGCGTCCGGCGAGCGGCACGGCCACGCGCCCGGTTCCGATCGCGAACTCCAGCGCCCGTCCGCCGCCCGCGAGTTCGGCGAGGCGGTCGACGGCCGGCCCGAGAACCTCGGGGGCGAACATCCCCGTCCCCGGCGTGTCGTAGCGCCGAGCGGCGTCGGCGTCCCAGATCTCCTCCTGGCGCATGCCCCAACGATCACCCCGGGCTCCGGGATGCGTCCACCGAGTTTCCGCGCCCGGAAAGTTCACTCATCTGGCTGCGCGTCCGTTATTGCGGCCTTAACGTCAAGCATGTGATCGAGGATCATGCGGCGTCCTGCGAGGTGCCCGCTCTCTGGCTCACGACGTGTGGCGCGTCACGCGCATATGCCGCGGCAGGTCCTCGGCCATCCCCCGCCCGCCCATCCGAGGAGGCGTCATGATCGCCAGATCCGCGACCCGCCCCGCCGTACGGCGCGAGCCGCCGTCGGCCGCACCCCCGCATCCCGTCCGCCTCGCCCTGCCGGATCCGGACGTCCCGCGGCGGCGGCTCGACCGGCTCACCGTGGCGGTGACCCGGTGACGGCCGACCTGGGGCCCGCGGCGGACAGACTCGCGGCGGTCATCCGTGACGTGTCCGACGACCAGCTCGGCGAACCGACGCCGTGCGAGGGCATGACGGTCGGTGAGCTGCTCGATCACATCGACGGCCTCTCCCTCGCCTTCGCCTCGGCCGCGCGGAAGATTCCGCTGGAGGGTGGTGGCCGTCCGCCGGTGCCGGACGCGTCCAGGCTGGGCGAGGACTGGCGCGACCGCATCCCGGCCCGCCTCGCGGAACTGGCGGAGGCGTGGCGGGATCCGTCCGCGTGGACCGGCACGGCCGAGATCGGCGGCGGGGTGCTGCCTGCCGAGGTCGCCGGGACGTCCGCGCTCGACGAGATCCTCGTGCACGGCTGGGATCTCGCCGTGGCCACCGGCTCCGCCTACCCCGCCGACGATCCCGCGCTCGCCAATGCGGTGCACCGGGTGTCCCAGTGGGTCGGCGCCATCGTCGCCGAGCATCCGCAGGGCAGCCCCGGCCTGTTCGGGCCGCCGGTGCCGGTGCCGGGCGACGCCGCGCCGCTGGACCGGCTGCTCGGGCTCACCGGCCGCGACCCCGCGTGGAAGCCCAGTTGAGGCAACAGGTGAAGCAGCAGGTGAGAGGCCTGCGCTGAATCCCGTTCCGGCGCTCGCCGCGCGGGGCATGCGGCGGACGTCGGACGGGCCATGGCCGGGGAGGACCACCTCAAGGGGGGCAGCGGGTCGTCAGTCGATCAGATCCGCCGGTCGCGGCCGGCGAGGAACCCGGCCGCGATCTGCGGCAGCATGAGGCACGCCGCGAGGGCCAGCGGCGCCCGCCAGCCACCGGTGTGCTGGTAGAGCGCCCCGACCACGATGGGTCCGGGGATCGACAGCAGATACCCGACACTCTGCGCGAAGGCGGACAACCGGATCACCGTCCCACCGTCCCGGCCGCGCATCGCGATCATCGTGAGAGCCAGCGGGAAGGAGCAGTTGGCCACGCCGAGCAGCACCGCCCACAGCCAGGGCACGGCGGCGGGAGCGGCCCACAGTCCGGCGTACCCGGCCAGGCCGAACACGCCGAGCAGGACGGCGACGCCCTTCTGGTCACGCAGCCGTCCCGCGACGGCGGCCAGTACGAAGGACAGCGGCACACCGAGCACCGAGGTGAGGGCGAACAGCAGACCGGCGGCCTGCGCGGACAGCCCGGAGTCGCGGAAGATCTGCGGCAGCCAGCCCATGATGACGTACGCGGAGGTGGCCTGCAGACCGAAGTAGACGGCGAGCGCCCAGGCCGTCGGCTCGCGGGAGACCCGCACGCGCGTCTCCGCTCCCCCGGCGGCGTCCCCGTCCGCCCGCCGCCGAGCCTGCCGTCGGCCGTCACGGGCGAGGGCGAGCCACGGCGGCAGTGCGACGGCGGCGAGCACGGCCCAGGCGCCGAGCCCGGCACGCCAGTCGCCGCCGAACGCGCCGGCGAGCGGGACGGTGACGGCCGCGGCGGTCGAGGCGCCGACGTTGAGCGCCATGGAGTAGAGGCCGGTCATCATGCCGACCCGGTCCGGGAAGCGCTGCTTCACCACGACCGGCAGCAGCACGTTGGCGACCGCGATCCCAGCCAGCGCGAGACCGCTCAGCGCGAGGAAGACAGGCGTGCTCGCGACGAACGGGCGCAGCGCGAGCCCGGCCGCGACGGCCGCCAGTCCGGCGAGGACGACGCCGTCCGGTCCGTGACGGCCGGCCAGGCGGGGTGCGGCCGTGCCCACCAGCGCGAAGCACACCGCGGGCACCGACGTGAGCAGCCCCGCGACTGTCGCGCTCATCCCGAGGGCGGCGCGGGCCTCTTCGAGCACGGGACCGAGGCTGGTGACGACGGGCCGGAGGTTGAGCGCGGCCAGCACCAGGGCGGCGACCGCCATGCGGCGTGCCCAGGTGGTGGACCGGGCGCGGCCCTGCGGCTTCGTCCTCACGACCACCGGGTCATCCTAGGATGATCCGCTCATCGCATCGGCACCGGGTCGCCTTGGACACCGCGGCTCGCCCCGCGTCCACGTCTCATTGAACACGTCGTCCTTATTTGAGGGCTTGACACCCCATTTGTGACAGTAAAAAACTCGCTTCACAGCACGACACCCCCCACCGTGCGGCCGGGAAGGCTCCACCGCGCCGCGAAGGAGACAGAATGAGGCGACTGTTCGCCGTATTCGCGCTGGTCGCGGGCTTCCTCCTGGTGCCCGCGGGCACCGACGCCGCCGTCGCGAACGTGGCCCCCTCGGCCACCGCCTCCGCCTCCTACACCTCTCCCTGGGAGAGCGTGGCCGCGATCAACGACGGCGTCGCCCCGGACCGGTCCGCCGACAGGAAGAACCGCCGCTGGGGCACCTGGCCCAACGCCGGCGAGCAGTGGGCCCTGCTGACCTGGCCGTCCGCCCAGACGATCTCCTCGGTGCAGGTCTACTTCTTCGACGACGGGGGCGGCGTGCGGCTGCCGGCCTCGTGGCGCCTCCAGAGCTGGGACGGCGGCGCCTACGTGGACATCCCCGCCACCTATCCGACCGCCGCCGACACCTACAACACGGTCACGTTCCCCGCCGTCACCACCAGCCGGCTGCGTGTCGTCCTGCGCAGCGGCCAGGCCTCGGTCGGCCTGCTGGAGATCAGGGCGCTCGCCGACACCGCGGTGCGGCCGAGCGACTGGAGCCCGCCCGCCGCCCTGGTCGCGCCGCTCGACGAGGTCAGGCGGCACGCCGAGGCCGCGAGCGCCGACCCGTACGGCGCCCGAGACCTTGCCTGGGACAAGATCCTGGCCAACGGCGGCAGCGTCAACTACTGCGTCCGCTGGGACTCCACCGCCCCGGTGTCGGCGGAACTGCGCGACGGGATCCACGCCGCGCTGGCCCGCTCGTTCAAGAAGTGGACGGACGTCATGGCCGGTCACAACGGCTGGCCGTACGCCGAGGTGCCCGTCAAGGTGGTCGGCTGGGCCGTGCGCGACCGCGCGCTCCTGCAGTGGAGCGACGACTCGGTCGACGTGTACGTCGGCGACATGAGCGAGGACGCGCCGCAGTGCGCCGAGCCGTGCGCCCGCCTGTCCGGCGAGCCGGACGCCTACCCCGGCTGTCCCGGCGGCGCCTCCCACCACTACGACATGTCGCTGTGGCTCACGGACGGCATGGCGGGCGGCATGGGAGGCGACTGGGGGCAGCGCGTCGGCACCGAATATCTGACCGGCAACCTCGGCAGCGACGACATCCACATCCTCCTCCACGAGATCGGGCACAGCTTCGGCCTGGACGACTTCTACGACTGGACCCCGTCCGGCCAGTGCTGCTTCCTCATGAAGGCGGGCTCGGCCACCTCGATCACCGAGTTCGACGCGTGGATGCTGCGCGATGTGTGGCGGAGCGTGAAGAGCCGCTACGGCTACTGACACCCCATTGCAGATTTGGACATCTGTTCAACTTTATCGCGATCAAGACAGAACGGATGTCTAACGACATTCCGTACGACTCGCCCCTAGCATCGCCGCCTGCGGGCCGATTCTCCCCGGCCCTGCTCCCCCCGAACGCATTTGAGAGGCAACCGATGTCCTCATCCCGCCAGGAGACGCCTGGCCTCGTCCCGCCCACCACGTCACGCCGTACGGGAGCCGCACGCCGGGGCGCCGCGGCGCTGGGCCTCGCCGTCACCACCACGGTCACCGGGATCACCCTGAGCACGCCCCCCGCGGGCGCGGCCGTTCCCGTCGGGCCCGTGTTCCAGAACGGCATGGCCCAGCCGGTGTTCTCCACGAACCGCAACGACTGGATCCGCGAGGAGGTGTGGATCGAGACCCCCGTCGACAGCGACGGCGACGGACGGGGCGACCGGGTTCACGCCGAGGTCACCCGCCTGCGCGAGACCGAGACGGCCGGCCTGAAGTCCCCCGTGGTCTACGAGGTGAGCCCCTACTACGCCGGTGGCAACGACGTCGCCAACCACGATGTGGACCACGAGCTCCACGAGGCGGTGCGCCCGGGCAAGGGATGGCAGAACCGCGGCGGCAGGCTGCTCGACCCGACGGCCGACGAGCGCCTCGCCGCGGCGGCCGCCGACGACTCCGGCGCCCCGGCCGCCGCCGCCGCGGACGCGGTGGGCGGCCCGCAGCCGGTCATCAGCACCAGCCACGAGTCCAACTGGCTGCCGCGCGGCTTCGCGGTGGTCCACGCCGAGTCGCTCGGCAGCGGCCTGTCGGAAGGCTGCCCGACCACCGGCGGGCGCAACGAGACCATCGGCGCCAAGTCGGTCGTCGACTGGCTGAACGGCCGGGCGAAGGCGTACGACGCCTCCGGGAACGAGGTCAAGGCGACGTGGACGACCGGCAAGGTCGGCATGATCGGCACCTCGTACAACGGCACGCTGCCCAACGCGGTCGCGAGCACCGGTGTCGCGGGCCTGGAGGCCATCGTGCCGATCTCCGCGATCTCCAGCTGGTACGACTACTACCGCGCGAACGGCGCCGTCGTCGCCGCCGGCGGCTACCAGGGCGAGGACACCGACGTGCTCGCCGAGTACGTCTACACGCGCGCGGACAGGGACGTCTGCCGGAGCGTCATCGAGGAGCTCGCCAAGGAGCAGGACCGCGTCACCGGCGACTACAACGCCTTCTGGGACGAGCGCAACTACATGAACGACGTGGACAAGGTCCACGCCGCGGTGCTGGTCGCGCACGGCCTCAACGACTGGAACGTCAAGACCAAGCACGCCGCCCAGTGGTACGAGGCGCTGAAGGCGCGCGGGGTGCCGCACAAGATCTACCTGCACCAGGGCGGGCACGGCGGCTCCCCCAGCGTCGACGTGCTCAACCGCTGGTTCACCCGCTACCTGTGGGGTTACGAGAACGGCGTGGAGAGCGACCCCCGCGCGCTGGTCCAGCGCGAGGACAGGACGCTGGTGCAGTACGCCGAGTGGCCCGACCTCGCCGCCGTCGACACCGAGCTCAACCTGGCCCCCGGCACCGGCGGCGCGGCCGGCGTCCTCACCACCGACAGGACCCGGGTGGGCAAGCCGGTGACCGAGACGATCATCGACGACGCCACCAAGCGGGCGCAGACCCTCGCCGACGCCACCACCTCGCCCAACCGGCTGGCGTACCTGTCGCAGGCGCTGACCACGCCGGCCAGGCTCAGCGGCACCCCGCGGGTGTCGCTGCGGATGTCCTTCGGCCAGCCGGCGGCGAACGTCACCGCGCTGCTCGTCGACTACGACGAGAACGGCAAGGCGAAGATCATCACCCGGGGCTGGACCGACCCGCAGAACCGCAAGTCGATCTCGAAGACCGAGCCGGTCAAGCCGGGCACGCCCTACCGCCTCGACTTCGACATGCAGCCGCACGACTACATCTTCCAGGCCGGGCACCGGCTCGGGGTCGTGCTGCTGTCGAGCGACTACGAGTACACCATCCGGCCCGCCCCCGGCGCGCAGCTGTTCCTCGACACGACGAAGAGCACGGTGACGCTGCCGATCGTGGGCGGCGCCGGCGCGCTCACCTCCGCCGGCTGACCGTCCTCCGCGACGCACACCGGTACCCCGTCGTCCCCGTCGGCCTCCTCGGCCGGCGGGGACGGCGCGCGAGTGACTAGAGCAGAGCCTCGCGGTGCCGCCATGCGAGGTCCAGCACGGCCGCACCCGCCGCCTGCATCGGCTCGTCGCGGACGTACCGCCGCACGGTCTCCGCGTCGAACGGGACGCGGCCGACGACCCGGCCCTCGCTGTTCGCCGGGGGACTCGTGCGCGGGCTGGAACACCCCGACCGGCATGACCTGGAAGAGCCCCCGCCGTGCGCCACCCTGGCCGGGTCGGCGCACGCGGGTGAAGGTCAACTCCGGCCAGGCGACCTCCAGCAGCCGGTAGCAGGTGCGGTCCTCGAAGAGCCGGGGGCGGGCGAGAGCCCCCAGCGCGTCCGGGTAGGCGCCGGCTCCATCCGGCAGCAGGGCCGCCGCCTCCGGTTCCCGGCCCGTGACGGCGGGGGCGGGAACGTCCTCCACCCAGCCAAGCCGCACCTCGCGCAGGTCGAGCGGCGTGGCCAGGGTCCATGGGGTCGCAGTCCAGCCGTCCCTGGTGAGCAGACGGGTCGATCCGGCCCTGGCCGGTCCGGGATAGAGCCGGTCTGGGATAGAGCCGGTCCGCCGCCATGGCCAGTTCGTGCCGGTGCCCGTCGAGGCGTCGCCGCGCCTCGCCCATTCCGGTCCCGACGGTCGCATCCGCACCTCCCCACTCGATCTCACGATTCCAGCACACCGGCCGCTCAGCCGAGGACCGTACGTACGCAGCGCGCCTTCCAGCTCCGCGAGGCCGGCTTCGCCGGGTGACCGCCAGGCGATGATCCCGTCCGGCCGCACGAGCACGGCTCCGGCCGAGGTGATCCCGTACGCGGCGGGGAACCGGCCGTCCGGGTCGCCGAGCTCCGGCCCGCCACCGACGACGTGCGTCTCGATGGGGACGCGGAGAGTCCGCGCGGCCTCGGCCGCCGCCTTCTCCCAGACCCCTCCCTCGGCGTACCTGAGCGACCCGTAGCCGCCCAAGCCCGGCACCACCCGCCCTGCCGGATGCCCCGGAGAACCGACCGGCCTGCCCCACGGGCACCCCAGGACGCTCAACGAGGAGGCGCGGCTTGATCCAGTGACATAGGGCGCGCCCGTTTCGTTACCTTCACCACCCTTGACCATCCAACACGGACGGGTATAAACACATACGAAACAACATCGAAACGGCGGTGAACCAACACGATGTACGCCGAGGAGCGGCAGCAGGAGATCCTGCGGGCGGCACGCGACGCCGGCCGGGTCGACGTGGTGACGCTGGCCGAGCGGTTCGGCGTCACGACGGAGACGATCCGCCGCGACCTGACCGCCCTGGAGCGTGCAAGCGTCCTGCGGCGCGTGCACGGCGGCGCCATCCCGGTCGAGCGCCTGGGGTTCGAGCCCGCCCTGGCCGCCAGGGACGAGGTGCTGACGGCCGAGAAGGAGCGCATCGCCAAGGCCGCCCTGGCCGAGCTCCCGCAGGACGGCGCCGTGGTCATCGACGCGGGCTCCACGACGAGCCGGCTCGTGCAGGCGCTGCCGCCGGACCGCGAGCTCACCGTCGTCGTGAACTCGCCTCCGCTGGCCACGGTGCTGGCGTCCCGCCCCAACCTGACCGTGCTCATGCTGGGCGGCCGGGTGCGCGGCCGGACGCTGGCGACCGTGGAGGACTGGGCCATCCAGCAGTTGTCGCAGCTCAACGTGGACGTGGCCTTCATGGCCACCAACGGCTGCTCGGTGGCCAAGGGCCTGACCACCCCCGACCCGGCCGAGGCGGCGATCAAGCGGGCGATGATCGCCTGCGCCGACCGCGCCGTCCTGCTGGCCGACCACACCAAGTTCTCCGGCACCTACCTGGCGCGCTTCGCGACGCTCGGCGAGATCGACGTCGTCATCACCGACACCGGGCTCGACCCCGACCAGGCCGCCGCGCTTGCCGCCGCAGGACCCGAGGTCGTCCGCGCATGATCCTCACGCTGACTCTCAACCCCAGCCTCGACCGCACGATCGAGGTCGGCGCGCTCACCCGCGGGGCCGTCATCCGGGCGGCCGCCACCCACCTCGACCCCGGCGGCAAGGGCGTCAACGTGTCGCGGGCCCTGCTGGCCAACGACGTCCGGTCGTGCGCGGTCATCCCGTACGGCGGCAGCGAGGGGCGCCGGCTCCTCGACCTGCTGTCGGCGGAGGGCATCGACATGATCCCCGTGCCGGTCGAGGGCCCCACCAGGTCCAACGTCGCGATCGCCGAACCGGACGGCACCGTCACCAAGGTGAACGAGCCGGGCACCGCGCTGACCCCCGCCGAACTGGACACGCTGGCGGCCGCCGTGCTCGACGCCGCCCGGTCGGCCGACTGGGTGGTCGCCTCGGGCAGCCTCCCGCCCGGTGTGCCGGTGGACGTCTACGCCGGGCTGTGCCGCCGGTTCGCCGGCGCCGGCATCAACCTCGCGGTCGACACGAGCGGCCCCGCCCTCGTGTCCGCGGTGAACGCCGGTCCCGCGCTGGTCAAGCCGAACCGCGACGAGCTCGCCGAGGCCACCGGCACGTCGATCGCCCGTGTCGGTGACGCGCTCGATGCGGTCGGCAAGCTGCGCGCCATGGGCGCACGGTCGGTCCTGACCAGCCTCGGTGCGGACGGCGCGCTGCTGGTCGAGGACGACGAACAGGTCTGGTACGGCGAATGCGCCGTCGAGGAGCCGCGCAGCAGCGTGGGCGCGGGCGACGCCCTGCTGGCGGGCTTCCTCGCCGCGGGGGCCCGCGGAGGGACGGCCCTCGCCGAGGGCCTGGCCTGGGCCGGGGCGGCCGTGAGGCTGCCCGGCAGCCGGATGCCCGGCCCGGCCGACATCGATCGCACACACGTCCGGATCGGTCCCCCCGACCCGGCCCGGCCGCTCACGCCACCCCCTCGCCCAGGGCTCGGGGGCGCCTGAGCACGACGTACCGTCCCTACTGATTCACTCGCTTCGCTCGCTCATACCCGGGGGATGAGCGCCACCCCCCACCAACCGGCCCGCCAGGCCGGTCGCCCCGGAAGGAGCACGTCAATGGCCACGCCCTATACCCCCACCGTCCACGGCACCGGTGTGCGGGCCACGATCCAGCGCTTCGGCGGCCATCTCGCCGGGATGATCATGCCCAACATCGGCGCCTTCATCGCCTGGGGCCTCATCACGGCCCTGTTCATCCCGACCGGGTGGCTGCCGAACAAGACACTCGCCGAGCTCGTCGGCCCGATAATCAGCACCCTCCTCCCCGTGCTCATCGGCTACACCGGCGGCCGGATGGTCCACGCCCAGCGCGGCGCGGTCGTCGGCGCCGTCGCCACGATGGGCGTGGTCGTCGGGGCGGACGTCCCGATGTTCCTCGGCGCGATGATCATCGGTCCGCTGGCCGCGCTGATCCTCAAGTACGTCGACCGGTTCACCTCCGAGCGGACCAGGGCCGGCTTCGAGATGCTGGTCGACAACTTCACCGCAGGCATCGTCGGCGCGGTCATGGCGATCGCCGGCGTCCTCGCCATCGGCCCCGTCGTGGAGAAGGTCACCGAGGTCGCGGGCAGCGGCGTCGAGTGGCTCATCACCCACTCGCTCCTGCCGATCGCGTCGGTCATCATCGAGCCGGCCAAGGTGCTGTTCCTCAACAACGCGATCAACCACGGGGTGCTCGGGCCGCTGGGCGTCGCCGAGTCGGTCAAGCACGGCAAGTCGATCCTGTTCATGCTGGAGTCCAACCCCGGGCCGGGCCTCGGCCTGCTGATCGCCTACCTGCTGTTCGGCCCGAGGTCCCTGCGTCCCAGCACCCCCGCCGCCATGATCATCCACTTCTTCGGCGGCATCCACGAGATCTACTTCCCGTACGTGCTGATGAAGCCGCGCCTGATCCTCGCGGTGATCGCCGGCGGCGCCTCGGGCGTGCTCACCTTCCTGGTCACCGGGGCGGGCCTGGTCGCGACGCCGTCGCCGGGCAGCATCTTCGCCTACATGGCGGTGACCCCGAAGGGCGGCTGGTTCGGCGTGATCGCCGGGATCGTGGTCGCGACGGCCGTCTCCTTCGCCGTCGCCGCCGCGCTGCTGGGCTTCGGACGCGCCAACGGCGACCAGGCGGACGACCCGGCGCAGGACGCCATCCGGAACGGCACCACCGACACCAGCGACGACAACCGCGACACAACCGGCGAGACGGCGGCCGAGAGCGTGCCCGCCACCAAGGAGGCGTAGAACCGTGGCCAGCATCGAGGGCAAGGACGTCCGCAAGCTCATCGTGGCCTGCGACGCGGGCATGGGCAGCAGCGTCATGCTGGCGAGCACGCTGCGCAAGCAACTCAAGGGCACCGCGGTCAGCGTGGAGCACACCCCGGTCAACTCGATCCCCGGGGACGCCGACGTGATCGTCTGCCACACCGGGCTGGCCGAGCGGGCCAGGGCGAGCGCCCCCGGCGTCGTGCTCGTGCCGTTCCAGGTCTTCATCGGCGACCCGGCTGTGACGCGGGTCGTCACCGCCATCAAGAACGGGGGCACGATCGATGGCTGACCGGGCCGGCACGGCCCCGCTCCCCCTCGACCCCCGCGCCGTGCGGACGGCCGCGACCGCCGGGGACGTCGAGGACGCCGTCCGGCAGTGCGGAGCGGTCCTCCAGGAGGTCGGCGCGGTGGACGGGAGCTACACCGATGCCATGCTCGAACGCGAGCGGTCGATCTCCACGTACGTCGGCGAGGGCGTCGCCATCCCCCACGGCACGCTGACCTCGAAGGAGGCGGTCCGCCACGACGCCGTCTGCGTGCTGCGCTTCCCTGACGGCGTCGACTGGCACGGCGAGCGGGTGACGGTGTGCGTCGGCATCGCGGCCCGCGGGGACGGCCACCTGCGACTGCTGTCGGAGCTCGCCCAGATCCTGCTCGATCCGGACCGCGCCGCGGCTCTGCGCGCGGCCACCGAGGTCGACGAGGTCATCCAACTGCTGCAACCGGACGGAGAGGAAGACTCCGAGTGAAAGTCGCCCGTTTCCACGCTACCGGAGACATCCGCCTGGAGGAGGTGCCCGAGCCCGTCGCCCGCCCCGGCGAGGTCAAGATCCGCGTACGCAACTGCTCCACGTGCGGCACGGACGTGAAGATCCACCGGTTCGGGCACCACCACATCAGGCCGCCTCGCGTGATGGGCCACGAGATCGCCGGGGAGATCGTGGAGCTCGGCGAGCGCGTCACCGGCTGGAGCCCCGGCGACCGGGTGCAGGTGATCGCCGCGATCCCGTGCGGCCAGTGCGAGGAGTGCCGCCGGGGCCACCTCACGGTCTGCCCCAACCAGGAGTCGATGGGCTACCACTACGACGGCGGCTTCGCGCAGTACATGGTCGTGCCTGCCAAAGTGCTCGCCGTGGACGGGCTCAACCGCATCCCCGACGGGGTGGGGTTCGCCGAGGCGTCCCTCGCCGAGCCGCTCGCCTGCGTGCTCAACGGGCAGGAGCTGGCCCGCGTCGGCGAGGGCGACGACGTGGTCGTCGTCGGCTCGGGCCCGATCGGCTGCCTGCACGTGCGGCTGGCCCGCTCGCGCGGCGCGGCCCGGGTGTTCCTCGCCGACCTCAACGCCGAGCGCCTCACGATGGCCGCCGACCTCGTACGGCCCGACGCGGCGATCTGCTCGGGCGAGACCGACCTCGTGGACGAGGTGCTCAAGCTGACCGGAGGCCGGGGCGCCGACGTGGTGATCACGGCGGCGGCCTCCGGGGCGGCCCAGCAGCAGGCGTTGCAGATGGCCGCGCGGCAGGGCCGGATCAGCTTCTTCGGCGGCTTGCCGAAGGACGACCCGATCATCGCCTGCGATTCCAACCTGGTGCACTACCGGGAGCTGACCATCGTCGGCGCCAACGGATCGAGCCCGGCCCACAACGCCCGCGCCCTGCGGCTCATCGCCGACGGCGCGGTGCCGGTCGCCGACCTGATCACCCATCGCCTCGGCCTGGACGAGGTCATGGACGCCATCGACGTCGTCGCCCGCGGCGCCGCCATCAAGGTCACCATCGAGCCCTGAGATCGGAGAGGTACAGCGATGCCGGAAAAGACAGTGGCGGTCGCCTCGCGTTCCGGGCTGCACGCCCGCCCTGCCAAGATCTTCGTCGAGGCGGCGGCGCGGCAGGCGGCGCCCGTGCGCATCCGCGTGGGCGGTGGGAAGGCCGTCCCCGCCAACAGCATGCTGGGCGTGCTGACCCTCGGGGCCGGGCACGGCACCGAGGTCACCCTGGAGGCCGAAGGCCCGGGGGCGGAGGAGGCCCTCGCCGCCCTCGCGGACCTGCTGTCCCGCGACCTCGACGCCGAGGGGGCCGAGGGGGCCGCCTGACCGGCGGCTGAGGACACCCGCGCGCGTCGTCGCACCCCCGGCCCCCGCCCGCCGCACCTGCCCGCTCGGTCCGGCCTCGCCGCACTCCCGCGGCCGTCGTCGCGCGCGGCGATGGCCGCCGCGCTCTCCTTCGTGGAGACTGGGACCGCGGGAAGGAGGACCAGCCGATGGCGGACGCGGACGAGCACGAGGAGACCACGTTCTTCCACCGGCGGCCCGCTCCCGCGCTGCGTTCACTGGTCGCGTGGTACAGCGCCTACCGCGAGGCCGGAGTCCCGCCGGCCACGCACCGCGGCCTGCCTTCGCCGTACCTGACGATGATCGTCACGCTCGACGACCCGCTCGTCGTCGCGGCGCACCCCGACCCGCGCACCCCGCCAGGGTCGTACGACACGCTGGTCGGCGGGTTGCACACCACCCCCGCGCTGATCACGCACGACGGCCGGCAGTCGGGCGTCCAGCTCGCGCTGACGCCGCTCGGCGCGCGGGCCCTGCTCGGGCTGCCCGCCGGGGAGCTGTCCGGTCTCGACCTGGACGGCGCCGAGGTGCTCGGCCGGCCGGCGGGCGAGCTCCGCGAACGCCTGCTGGAGGCGCCCGGCTGGGACGAGCGATTCGCGGTCCTCGACACGGTCCTGTCCCGGCGCGCGCGCCCCACGCGGGCGCACCCGGCCGAGGTGTCGCGGGCGTGGCGCCGGACGCTGGCCACCGGCGGGCGGGTCACCGTGTCCGCCCTCGCCCGCGAGGTGGGTTGGAGCACCAGGCACCTCAACGGCCGCTTCCGCGAGGAGATCGGCCTGTCCCCCAAGGAGGCCGCGCGGGTCGTCCGGTTCGACCGGGCCCGCCACCTGCTCCAGGGCGCGGCGGCGTCAGGGCGGCGGCTCACGCTCGCGGACGCGGCGGCCGAGTGCGGGTTCTACGACCAGGCGCACCTCGCCCGCGAGTTCGGCGCGCTCGCCGGGTGCTCGCCCAGCCGCTGGCTGGCGGAGGAGAGCCGCCACGGAGCCGAGCTGTTCCGAAACGTACAAGCCGGGCCGGAGGACGGCTCGCCAGACTCGGTGGCATGACCGACACCACACCAGCACCTCAGGTATGGCCCACGCTGCGGGCCTCGAACGCCCGCGCGCTGATCGCCTTCTACGTCGAGGCGTTCGGCTTCGAGGAGACCGCCGTGTACGGCGAGGGCGACCGCGTCGACCAGGCCCAGCTCTCCTGGCCCGCCGGTGGCGGGATCATGATGGGCAGCGTCCGCGACGCACCGGACGACAAGTGGAACCTGCCCCCGGGCACGTTCGGCGCCTACGCCGTGACCGACGACCCGGACACGTTGTTCGCCAGGGCGACCGCCGCGGGGGCGCGGGTCGTCATGGAGCCGTACGACACGGACTACGGCTCCCGCGAGTTCGTCGTCCGCGATCCCGAGGACAACCTCTGGTCGTTCGGCACGTACCGGGGTGAGCCGCGCAAGGGCGGCGTAACAGGGTGAGATAGGGCATCTCGCCGCGGTTCCGGCGGTGCGGCGGCCTGGGCTTCCTGTGCATGGGCCTGGGCGGGGTCTCGGCGCGCCCACCGCCGGGATCCTGCGTGGCGCTGGAGACGCATACCCCGCCGGAAACCGGATAGGGAGGTCTTGAAGTGGACTAAGAGTTCAAACGAGATCAAATAGCGAGAGGAGCCGTCCCATGACGGACGTGTCGAGCAGGGGACCGGAGCCCGGGGACGAGCGTCCGGTGCTGACCAACCGTCAAGGGCACCCGGTCTACGACAACCAGAACCAGCGCACGGTCGGTGCGCGCGGCCCGGCCACCCTCGAGAACTACCAGTTCCTGGAGAAGATCAGCCACTTCGACCGGGAACGCATTCCCGAGCGGGTGGTCCACGCGCGCGGCACGACCGCGTACGGCTACTTCGAGGCGTACGGCAAATGGGGTGACGAGCCGATCGCCCGGTTCACCAGGGCGAAGCTCTTCCAGGAGGCCGGCAAGCGCACCGACCTGGCCATCCGGTTCTCGACGGTGATCGGGGGGCGCGACTCGTCCGAGTGCGCCCGCGACCCGCGCGGCTTCGCCGTGAAGTTCTACACCGAGGACGGCAACTGGGACCTCGTCGGGAACAACCTCGCCGTGTTCTTCATCCGCGACGCCATCAAGTTCCCCGACGTGATCCACGCGCTCAAGCCGGACCCGGTCACGTTCCGGCAGGAGCCGAACCGGATCTTCGACTTCATGTCGCAGACGCCGGAGAGCATGCACATGCTCGTCAACCTGTTCAGCCCGCGCGGCATCCCGGCCGACTACCGGCACATGCAGGGCTTCGGGGTGAACACGTACAAGTGGGTCAACGCGCAGGGCGACACCATGCTCGTGAAGTACCACTGGATGCCCAAGCAGGGCGTCAGGAGCATGACGGCCGAGGACGCCGCGCGCATCCAGGCCCACGAGCTGGGGCACGCGACCAAGGACCTGTACGAGGCCATCCAGCGCGGCGACCACCCGGAGTGGGAGCTGCTCGTCCAGATGATGAGCGACGAAGAGCACCCCGAGCTGGACTTCGACCCGCTGGACGACACCAAGGTCTGGCCCGAGGAGCTCTTCCCGGCCAAGCCGGTGGGGCGGATGGTCCTCGACCGGACCGTCGGCAACAACTTCGCGGAGAACGAGCAGATCTCGTTCGGCACCGGCGTACTCGTCGACGGGCTGGACTTCTCCGACGACAAGATGCTCGTCGGCAGGACGTTCTCCTACAGCGACACCCAGCGCTACCGCGTCGGGCCGAACTACCTGCAGCTCCCGGTGAACCAGGCCAAGAACGCCGAGGTGCGCACCAACCAGCGCGACGGCCTCATGACCTATCACCAGGACCAGTCCGGCGAGAACCCGCACGTCAACTACGAGCCGTCGATCACCGGCGGGCTGCGGGAAGGGCAGTTCCCGACGCACGACGAGCAGGGCCCGGAGATCGTCGGCAGGCTCACCAGGAAGCGGATCCCGAGGACCAACGACTACAAGCAGGCAGGCCAGCGCTACCTGCTCATGGAGCAGTGGGAGCGCGACGACCTGGTGGAGAACATGACCACCATGCTGTCGCAGTGCGTCCGGCCCGTCCAGGAGCGGATGGTCTGGCACCTGCTGCTGGTCGAGGACGACCTCGGGCTGCGCGTGGGCGAAGGGCTCGGCATCACGCCCGACGACGTCAAGCACCTGGAGCCGCTGGCGAGCCAGGACCTGACGGAAGAGGACAGGGAGCGCCTGGCCAACCTCGGCAAGAACGGCCCGCGCGACGTGTCGGGCCTCAAGATGACGCACTGCGTCCCCAACGAGCGGGCCACCACACCCGCCATGTGAGATCGCAGTGTGAGATCGCAGTGTGAGATCGCAGTGTGAGATCGCAGGGTGAGACCAGGGTCCGGCCCACCCCCCAGGCCGGACCCCACCCAAACCCCCCGTGATCTTGTAGTTTGTCGCACACAACCCCGCTGACCTCGCCGTACACCCTCCGTGATCTTGCACTTTGTTGCACGTCACCCCGCGGACCTGGCGGTACACCCCTCGTGATCTTGCAGTTTGTCGCACACAGCCCCATGACCAGCCCGGGCACCTAAATGATCTTGCAGAAGCTCGGCTGCAGGCACTGCGACCTGGGGATAGGCGCTCCGCGATCTTGCAACTGCAAGATCACGGATAGCGTACGGGCAGTTCAGGGGCCTTTCCACAGTAAAACTGCAAGATCACGAACCATATCGGCGCAGGTCGGCGAGGATGAGTGCGACAAACTACAAGATCACGGCGGGGGTGGGGGGTGGGGGTTCTCTTGGGTGACGGGTTCGGCGGTTGACTCGCTACCCTACGGAGAGGCTGTGATGTTGAGGAGTGTGCGACTATGCGCGTTGTTGACGCTTTCCGGCAGGCGTACGGCGGCGAACCCGCCGGGGTCTGGCACGCGCCCGGGAGGGTCAACCTCATCGGCGAGCACACCGACTACAACGACGGCTTCGTCCTGCCGTTCGCCGTGCCGTGGGGCGTGACGGCCGCCGTCAGCCCCCGCGAGGACCTGACCGTGCGGATCGCCTCCCTCCAGGCGCCCGGCGAGGAGCAGGTGCTTGAGGACCTCGGCCGGGCCGAGGGATGGGCCCGCTACCCCGCCGGGGTCGTCGCCGTGATGCGCGACGCCGGGCTCCCGGTGCGCGGCGCGGACATCGTGGTCGACGGCGACGTGCCCAAGGGGGCGGGGCTGTCGTCCAGCGCCGCGCTGGAGGTCTCGGTCGGGCTCGCCCTGAACGACCTGTACGGCCTGGGCCTGGAGCCGATGGAACTGGCCCGGCTGTGCCAGAAGGCCGAGAACGACTTCGTCGGCATGCCGTGCGGGATCATGGACCAGGCGGCCTCGGCGCTGGGCAAGGAGGGCCACGCGCTGTTCCTCGACTGCCGCTCGCTGGCCGGCCGCGCCGTCCCGTTCGACCTCCCGGCGTACGGCCTGCGGATCCTCGTCATCGACACCGGCGTCCACCACGAACTGGCCGACGGGCAGTACGCCAGGCGGCGCCAGGACTGCGAGAACGCGGCCAAGCGCCTCGGCGTCCCCTCGCTGCGGGACGTCACCGACCTCGCCGGGGCCCTGTCGAGGCTCAGCGGCGACGAGCGGGCCCGCACCCAGCACGTCGTCACGGAGAACCACCGGGTGGAGGCCGTCATCGGGCTGCTGCGGGCGAAAGCCGTGCCGGAGATCGGCGCCCTGCTGAACGCCTCGCACCTGTCCCTGCGGGACCAGTACCAGGTCTCGTGCCCTGAGCTGGACGTGGCGGTCGAGGCCGCGGTGCGGGGCGGCGCGCGGGGGGCGCGGATGACCGGCGGCGGCTTCGGCGGTTCGGCCATCGCGCTCGTCGCCGACGACCGGGTGGACCAGGTCCGCGCCACCGTGGAGCAGGCCTACGCCGAGCGCGGCTGGGCCGCACCGGCGTTCCTGCTCGCCACCCCCGCCGCGGGCGCGCACCGCGTCCGTTAGAAGTCCGCTAGAAGTCCGCTGGAAGTCCGCCGAGTCCTACCCCAGAGGCGGGAACTCCGGCGGCCGGCGTTCGAGGAAGCTCGCCACTCCCTCGGCGAAGTCCGGCCGCTGGAACGACTCCATCATCAGGCGTACGGCCTCGTCCCTGGCCTCGTCGAGCCCTGTCTGCCAGCCGCCCCAGATCTGCCGCTTGATCACGGCCATGGAGGCGGGCGAGCACTGGGTGGCCAGTTCCTTCGCGTACGCGACGGCCTCGGCGAGCAGCCGCTCCCCCGGCACCGCGCGTACGGCAAGGCCAATCGCGCACGCCTCCGCGCCGGTGAAGACCCGGCCGGACAGCAGCAGGTCAGTCGCCCGCGCCTGGCCGGCCAGCCGGGGCAGGATCCAGCCGAGGCCGTACTCGGCGATGAGGCCACGCCGGGAGAACGCGGTCGTCCACTTGGCGTCGTCGGCGGTGAGGACGACGTCGCACACGAGCGCGTGGACCATCCCGAGCCCGGCGCAGGCGCCGTTGACCGCGGCGACGACGGGCGTCCGCAGGGTGGTGGGGAAGGTGTTGGGCCGGGGGTCCTGCTTGTCGGAGTAGGTGCCCGCGTGCAGTGCCGTCAGGTCCGCGAAGTCGGCCCCGGCGCAGAAGCCCTTGCCCGCGCCGGTCACCACGACCGCCCGTACGGACGGGTCGTGGTCGGCCTCCTCCAGCAGGTCGAAGTAGCGCCGTCCCATCTCGGCGGTCCAGGCGTTCAGCCTTTCGGGCCGGTTGAACGTCAGGATCCGCACACCGCCGTCGTCCTCGGACAGCACCACCATCGCAACACCCTCCTTCACCCGAATTAAGTTCTACACCAATGGAGGGCGGTGCACGTAGGCGGGCGTGAGCCGTACGTCCTCGTAGTAGCGGTGGAAGACGGGCGTCGCGGCGCCGGACAGGGGCGGCACGATCCAGGACCAGTCCGCGGGACAGACGCGCCCGCTTCGTTCCTCCCGCTCCAGATGGGTAAGGAACCGCCGTGCCTCCGTGTGGTGGTCGGTGACCGTGACGCCGTCCTCCGCGAAGGAGTGCAGCACGGCGACGTTGAGCTCCACCAGCGCCTGGTCGCGCCAGAGCGTCCGTTCGTGGGAGGTGTCGAGGCCGAGCCGCTCGGCCACCACCGCGAGCTGGTCGTAGCGGTCCCGGTCGGCGAGGTTGCGCGCGCCGATCTCGGTGCCCATGTACCAGCCGTTGAACGGCGCGCACGGGTAGACGACTCCGCCTATCTCCAGCGACATGTTCGAGATCGCCGGGACGGCGTGCCATCGGAGTCCCAGGTCGGCGAACCACGGGAAGGCCGGGTGCCTGAGCGGCACCTCCAAAACCGCGTCGCGCGGCACCTCCCGCAGGACCAGGGCGCCCTTGGCCTCCACGATCAGCGGCAGGACGTCGAACCTCGTGCCGTCCCCGCGCCAGCCCATGCGCAGGGCGCGCTTGGTGATATCGGCGTTGGCCGGGTCGCCGAGGACGGTGCCGTCCTCGCGGACATACCCGGCATACCGGATGAGCTGGTCGTTCAGGATGCGGGGCGCCCGCTCCCCCGCCCGGTCGGGAGCGCACACCGTGATGGTGGGGCGAATCCTGCCCCCTCCTGTGGCCGCCCTGAGGTGCTCGACGCACTCCTCGGCCACGCCGTCGGCGGTGTCCACGTGCCGCCGGTCACGGACCTGCAGCGACCGCCAGTAGAGGCGTCCGATGCACCTGTTGCTGTTGCGCCACGCCACCCGCGCGCCGAACGTCAGTTCGCCCGTGGTGTGCGTGTACGTCCCCGTCTGCTCGATCTCCGCGAAGACCTCCCGGAGCCGCTGCTCCACCGGGCCCGCCGCCGGGTTCTCCGCGTGGTGGAGCCGGACGAAGTCCTCCGCCTCCCGCCTGTCGACCTCCTCCCCGCGGTCCCGTACGGGCTCGGGGGTCTTCCTCGATTTACGCCAAGTCAGCACGACCGCCACACACTTCGCGCTCACGGGCGCCCCGCGCCGGTTCCGGGCCGGCGGCGACACCCTCCCGCAGTGGCCCTCACCCCACTGCGCCGTCCGTGATCCGCGGCAGCCGCGACCGGTACGGCCGCAGCGCTCCACATTTTCCGCGAAGTCCCTGGATTTGTCCGCCAAATCCACACACCGGCGACCCGTGGATCTCCGGCGCCGCGCGTACGGGGGGCCCACCGGGGGCGGATCAGGACAACCTGGACCCACCCCCGGGGCGAGACGTGGCCAGCCCGGACGCGTCAGGGGATCACGCCGCGGCCGCGCCCCCGTCAGTCCGCCGGCATCACGATGAAGGTGAACCCGGCACTCGTCGTACGGCGCAGCGGGACGTCGCATTTGATCCGGCGCAGCACCTCGCCCCTGCTGAGGCCGAGCCCCCGCGCGATGAGCCGCTCGGGGCGCACGGGCACGGGATCCTCGAAGACGACCTCCACCCGGACCGGCCACGCCCCGTCGAGGGACTCCGGCGGGATGTCCAGCCGCCAGGCCCCCGTCCAGTCCAGGGTGAACCGGTTGCGCCGGGCGAGCAGCGGATCCAGCAGCACGGACGCCACCAGCTCCGGATCGTTGGCGAGGTAGCCGTCGAGCTCGGCGGGATCGAAGGTTCTGACCGGCGCCCGTTCGTGCACGGTGAGCTTGCTCGTACGGCCGCAGGACACGCAGCAGACCAGCAGCCACACGTCCAGCAGCTTGCCGTTGGCGTTGACCCGGAACCTGCCCTCGCCGGTGGTGGCCGACTCCGACCGGCAGTCGGGGCACCGCAGGGACAACAGGGGCAATCCGATCCGGCGGACGACCCAGGGCAGCACAGTATGAGGTTGTGAAGACATGATCTCTCTAGACCTGACACGAGGCCGATCGCGCGCGGCCTCAGACGCCACATGACCGGGCGCGCACGGGCAGCCCGGAAGAGCCGGCGCGTGGGCCGGCGTGAAGGTGAGCGGAAGAAGATGTCAGGTCTGAAGAGCGGGCGGCGTCACGCGCTTGTGTCCTCTGTCCTCACTACGACGGGGTCGCGGTCACCCTAGGCGGACGCGCGAGGAGGGTTCAATCGGTTTTCCACGGCGGTGTAGTCCTCGTCTTCGGCGGATCACCTCGGCGAAGGAGGTGCGCCCCGGCTCGTACGGCCGCATGGGATCGACACTCCCGGCCGATGCCTTCCAGGTGTCGGCCGGAGCACGGGTCGTGGACGCGCACGCCGGGCCCGGGTAGCAGGCGGACCATGATCCGGTCGACTTCGGGGTGGGACGCAGGAGGACTGGTGACGCGAATTGTCGGAGGCGGCTGGTAGAAGGTGAGTCATGGGCGTGAGCGTGGATGAGTTCCTGACCTTGCTGGCCAGGCTGCCCGAGGTCGAGCAGAGCTTCGGCGGCGAGTGGGTCTCGCTGAAGGTGGACGGCAAGGGCTTCGGATATATGTGGGAGAAGACCCGGACCGTCGGGCTCAAACAGCCGATCGAGGAACAGATCGCGCTGGTGTCCGAGCGCCCCGAGGTCTTCGAGGTGCAGTTCACCGCGGGCCGCTTCGGCTGGGTCGTCGTGAAGCTCGACAAGATCGAAGCGGACGAGCTCTTCGAACTCGTCACCGAGGCGTGGCTGCTCACCGCGCCGAGGGACCTCGTCGAGGCGCACGAGCCCGAACTCCTGCCATGACGCCCCACCCCCACTGTCCACCGCGGAGCGCACGGCTCCGGTGATCTCGGGGAACGACGCCGGAAGACCGCGCGGCCGGAATGCCCGGAAGACCGCTCGCCCGCGAGGTCTCAGGTGACTGAGCGGGCGAGCGGGTGACGTCCGGTGAGCCCCGCCCCCGGCCACCCGGGGGCACTCGCTGTACGGCCGCCGCGCCGTGGACGCGAGGGGCCGACCATGAGAGCCCGGAAAACAAACCGCGGCGCCAGAAACGCGCGTGCCCGAAAACAACCGTGCGTGCCCGGGAAACGACCGAGGCCGGTGATCTGGGATCACCGGCCTCCGGAGTGATGAGCTCCCGCGATAGGACTCGAACCTATAACCTGCCGGTTAACAGCCGGCTGCTCTGCCGATTGAGCTACACGGGATCGTGCTCTGCTCCGCTCGTTCCGGCCCTTCGGCTTTCCTTGCGGCGCGGAACTAGATTAGCGCACTCCGGGGGGTCCCTGTCACATCGATTCCGTCCGCGCGTCGCCGGGTCTTGATCGGCAAATGGCAAAGAGCACCCGGGCGGCCAGGAAGCCCGCCCGGGCGGGGTCTGGACGGCTGCTGTTGGATAGAGACAGGCTCTCAGGGTAGGGGGGCGAGGAACACGAGCGCGGAGGTGGAAGATGCGATACAAGGCGATGTTCGCCACCGGGCTGGCCGTCGGCTACGTCCTCGGCACGCGGGCGGGGCGTGAGCGCTACGAGCAGATCAAGCGCTTCGCGCAGCGGTTCGCGGACAGCCCCACTGTCCAGGAGGCGGCGGGGCTGGTCGGCGCCCAGGCCTCGAAGGTGGCGGGCAAGGCCAAGGACCTCGCTGGCGACCGGGTGCCGTTCCTGAAGAAGACGGAGAGCTGGGAGTCCGACAGAACCGACAGGGTCGGCACGGCCACCGGCTGGCCCAGCGGCGCCGACCAGATCCCCTGAGCCGATCCCCCGGCTGATCACGCCTCGACCGCCGGCCGGACGGCCCGGAGAAGCAGGTAGCGGCCCCCGGCTCGACGCCGGGGGTCGCTGCTTTATTTGCACGTCAGGTACCCCCGGGGGTATAAATGGGACATGCAGATGAACGAGGCGATGGTCGGCGACGCGGTGACGCGGTTGCGGCGGGCACACGGCCAGCTCGCCGGAGTGATCGCGATGATCGAGGCGGGCGAGGACTGCACCAAGGTGCTGACCCAGCTGGCCGCGGTCTCCAAGGCGATCGACCGGGCCGGATTCAAGCTCGTGGCCAGCGGCCTGCGGCACTGCCACGCCGCGCAGGAGCGGGGCGAGGAGGCTCCGATGAGCGTGGCCGAGCTCGAGAAGCTGTTCCTGGCCCTCGCCTAGTGCGCGCCCGGCGGACGCCGCCCGTCGCGAGGGCGGCTCCACGCCGGTGCGTCGCAAGGCGGAGAACAAGCCGATGACAGCGCCATCGGCGACGACGCGGCGAGGCTCCGCCTGGGCCACACATGGCAGGGTTTGATTCGTCGGCACCGACCCGGCTCCACCGGCGGACCCGCCACACGCGACCCTTCGCCCCTTCCGTACGTCCGGTACATACCCCCCGGGGTATGCGCCCGAAGTAGCCCAAATCCCGCACAAACGAGGCGTGCCCGAGTGGCCCGCCTCGGCTTTTCCAGGCTCGTCATATACCCCCAGGGGTATACAGAAGTGAGGTGTCACCTATGGAAATCGTGTCCTTCCGCACTCCGGGTCTCGGTGACCAGACCTACCTGCTGACCCACGCGGGCAAGGGAGTGCTCGTCGACCCGCAGCGCGACATCGACAGGTTCCTGCGGGCGGCGGCCGAGCGCGACGTGGAGCTGCGGTTCGTGCTGGAGACCCACCTGCACAACGACTACGTGTCCGGCGGCGAGCAGGCGGCTCTGCGGACCGGAGCCGAGCTGGTCCTGCCGGCCGCTGCCGCGCCCGCCTACCCGCACACCCCGGCCTTCCACCTGGAGGACATCGAGGGCGGCGGCGGCCTGTCCCTGCGGCCGATCCACACCCCGGGGCACACTCCCGAGCACACCAGCTATCTGGTGCTCATCGAGGGCGAGCCGGTCGCGGTGTTCTCCGGCGGCAGCCTCCTGGTGGCCTCGGCGGGCCGGCCCGACCTGCTCGGCCCGGCCAGGGCACGCACCCTGGCCCGGCTCCAGCACGGCTCGCTGCGCCGGCTGGCGGCGCTGCCGCCCGAGGTCGGGCTGTTCCCCACCCACGGCGAGGGGTCGTTCTGCAGCGCGAGCGGGGCCGGCCGCTACACCTCGACGATCGGCGCGGAGATCAGGTCCAACCCGCTGCTCGCCGTCGAGGACGCCGAAGGTCTGGCCGACGAACTGCTCGCCGCGCCCATGCCGATCCCGGCCTTCTACCGGCACATGGGCCCCGCCAACACGCTCGGCGTGCCGCCGATGCCCTCGACCACGCCTCCCGAACTGGCCGTCACCGACCTGCCGGCGGACGCGCGGGTGGTCGACATCCGGCCCCGCGCGACGCAGGCCGGCGGCTTCCTGCCCGGGTCGGTCGGCATCGAGCTGGGCGCGGACTTCGGCAGCTGGGCCGGGTGGCTGCTGCCGTACGGGTCGCCGGTCGTGCTCGTGGCCGACCCCGGCCAGGACGTGGCCGAGGCGGTGACCCAGCTGGCGCGGATCGGCATCGACACCGTGCGCGGCGTCGTGCGCGACCTCGGCACGGCCGCGACCACGACGTTCGAGCGGCTGGACCTCGCGGCCTTCACGGCGCGGACGGCCCAGCCCGGCGCCCAGGTGCTGGACGTGCGCATGCCGAACGAGCGCCGGGCCTTGCGCTTGGAGGGAGCGGTCGAGCGCTTCCTCCCCGACCTGGTGACCGAGGGCGTCCCCGCCGAGCTGGACCGGGACCGTCCGGTGCTCGTGGCCTGCGGATCGGGCCGGCGCGCGGCCATCGCCGCCACGCTCCTCACGACCTTGGGATACGCACCGGTCGCGCTCGACGGCGCCGGCGTGCCCGACGTGGTCGCCACGCTCTCGGCCCGCCACGCCGCCTGACTCCCACCTGCGACAACGACAAGAACCACGAGGAAGAAGCCATGAACACCGATTCCGCGAACATCGACACCGCGACGGCCCGCGCGCTGATCGCCGCCAACCCGGACGTGCTGGTCGTGGACGTGCGGACCCCCGCCGAGTTCGAGACCGCGCACATCGGCGGCGCGATCAACCTGCCGCTCGACCAGGTCGACGCCCATCTGCGGCGGATCGTCGCCGACGCCGGCGGACGGTTGCTGCTCATCTGCCAGTCCGGTGGCCGGGCGGCCCAGGCGCACAAGAAGCTCAGCGACGCGGGCCTGAGCGATGTCGCCGTGCTCGCCGGTGGGATGAACGCCTGGATCTCCTCCGGCGCCCCCGTGGTGCGCGGCAGGCAGCGGTGGAGCTTGGAACGCCAGGTCCGTCTGGTCGCGGGCGGCATCGTGCTCGCCTCGATCGTGGCCGATCTGTGGCTGCCCGGGGCCCGCTTCGTCGGCGCGTTCGTCGGCGCGGGCCTGGTCTTCGCCGGGCTGACCGACACCTGCGCCATGGGCATGCTGCTCGCCCGCCTGCCGTACAACCGCGGCGCGGGCGCGGACGTGGACGCCGCCCTCGCCTGTATCCGCCGCCCCGGTCGCAGCGCGGCCTGACGGATCGAGGCGACGCCATGACCGCTCTCACCCTTGCCGGCGCCGTCGTCGTCGGGCTGACCCTGGGCCTGTTCGGCGGCGGAGGATCGATCCTCACCGTCCCTCTGCTCGTCTACGTCGCGGGCGTCCCGGCCGCGTCCGCGATCGCCATGTCCCTGTTCGTCGTCGGCGTGACCAGCGTGGTCGGCGCCGTCGGCCACGCACGCGCCGGCCGCATCCGGTGGCGGACCGGCCTGATCTTCGGCCTGGCCGGGATGGCCGGCGCGTACGGCGGTGGCCTGCTCGGGCCGCGCCTGCCCACGGCGGCGCTGCTGGCAGGATTCGCGCTGATGATGGCGGCCACCGCCGTCGCCATGATCTGCGGCCGCGGGTCGTCCAGGCCCGCGGCGGCCCACAGGGACGTGCCGATCCCGCACGCCGTCGCCGAAGGCGTCGTCGTCGGCCTCGTCACCGGACTGGTCGGGGCCGGCGGCGGGTTCCTCGTCGTCCCCGCGCTGGTGCTGCTCGGCGGCATCCCGATGGGCACGGCCGTCGCCACGTCGCTGGTGGTGATCGCGATGAAGTCGTTCGCCGGGCTCGCCGGCTACCTGCAGGCCGTCGATGTCGACTGGTCGATGGCCCTGCCCGTCACGGCGATGGCGGTCGCCGGCGGTCTCGCCGGGGGCCTGCTCGCCGGGCGCGTCGACGCCGACCGCCTGCGCAGGGGATTCGGCTGGTTCGTCCTCGTCATGGGTGGGTTCGTGCTGGCCCAGCAGGCGCCGTCCGCGCTGCTCCACAGCCCGTGGGGGGTCACCGTGCTGCTGGCCGCCGCCTCGGCCGCGGCGGCGGGGATCGTCTACCTCCTGCTGTGCCAGCGGCGCCGGACGGACGGCGGCGTCCCGCGCGTCGCGGAGCTCAACCACACATGACGCCCCCGCACAGCGGCCGGACCGGAACGGAGCCGTCGTCACGGTTCCGGCCAGGGCCCGGGCTCGCCGGCCTCACACGCCGAGGCTGCGCCGCACCTCCTCGAGCGCCTGCTCGGCGTGCGCGCGCAGCCCCGGGTCCTTCGCGTCGAGGCCGGGGTCGAAGATGAACTCCCAGCGCGGGGTGTCGTAGCCGGGGATCCGGCGGGCGACGAGGCGCACTCCCCCACGTCCGTCGATGGCCACGTGACGGCTCGCGACGATGGTCGACGTCACCCGCTCGCGGATGGTCTCCGGCAGCCTGCCCGGCTCGGGCAGGAGAGCCCGGTGGACGGATCCGTCCGTCATCGTGACCGTCACGCCCTCCTCGTCCCACACCGCCTTGTCCATCAGGTGCCAGGGCAGGCGCGGCCCGTCCGGCAGGTGCAGCGCACGGGTGGTGGCGACGACGTGGCCGCCGTCCGGCGCCGGCGCGTGGCTGATCGGCCGCTCGCCGCTCTCCAGCGCGAGAGCCGTCCGGACCTCCCGGGGAAGCCGGGAGCCGAACAGGCGGGACAACGAGGGCTTGGGAGGAGTCAAGAGGCACCGCCAGCGTACGACGACCGTTACACCCCCGAGGCTATCCGGCGGCCCGGTCCTCCCCGTCATACGGAGCCGTGGGACCCGGGCGGCGCACCTGGACGCACCGGGACACACCGGGACACACCGGGAGGCCCGCAGACGCGGACGAGCGCCTCCCGGGAGTGGGAGGCGCTCGTCCGCGTCAGGGGAAAGGGGAGGTCAGTCCAGGTAGTCCCGGAGCGTCTGGGCCCGGGTGGGGTGGCGCAGCTTGGCCAGCGTCTTCGACTCGATCTGGCGGATGCGCTCGCGCGTCACGCCGAACTCCCTGCCGACCTCCTCCAGCGTGCGGGGGTGCCCGTCGGAGAGGCCGAACCTGAGCTGGATGATCCGCTGCTCGCGCTCCGACAGCGTGGCCAGGATGTCGTCGAGCTGGTCCTGCAGCATGATGAAGGCCGCGGCCTCCATCGGCACCACCGCGTCGGCGTCCTCGATGAAGTCGCCGAGGTCGGAGTCCTCCTCGCCGATCGGCGCCTGGAGCGAGACCGGCTCCTGCGCGATGCGCTGGATCTCGATCACGCGGTCGATGGGCAGGTCCATCTCGGCGGCGATCTCCTCGGGGGCGGGCTCCCGGCCGAGATCCTGGTGAAGCTGCCGCTGCACCCGGACCAATTTATTGATCGTCTCGACCATGTGCACGGGAATCCTGATCGTTCTCGCCTGGTCCGCGATCGCCCGGGTGATCGCCTGGCGAATCCACCATGTCGCGTACGTCGAGAACTTGTATCCCTTGGTGTAGTCGAATTTCTCGACCGCGCGGATCAGTCCGAGATTGCCCTCCTGAATGAGATCCAGGAACAGCATTCCGCGGCCCACATAGCGCTTGGCGATGGAGACCACGAGCCTGAGGTTGGCCTCGATGAGCCGCTGCTTGGCGCGGACGCCCTCCCAGACGAGGTCCTCCAGCTCCGGCTGGGCGAACCTGGCGGCGTGGCTCTCGCACAGCTTGTCCTCCGCGAACAGGCCCGCTTCGATGGCCTTGGCCAGTTCCACCTCCTCTTCGGCGGTGAGGAGCGGAACCCTGCCGATCTCCCGGAGGTAGATCCTGACCAGGTCGCTGGTCGGAGCGCGTTTGCCGATATCCTCCTCGTCCGGCTTGCCGGGTTCCTCGTCGCCTTGCGGCTCGAGGACCTCAACTCCGTTCTCGGCGAGCATCCGCACGACGCGTTCCAGCGCGTCGGCGGGCAACTCGGATCGGTCGAGCGCGGCGGCCACGTCGTCAACCGTGACGCTCCCGCGTTCCCTTCCCTTCGCGACGAGGTCCGCCACCTGGTCTACCGATGGCGGCCTGCTTGGCAGCACCGATGCACCCACGCAACACAGTGTGCAGTAAAGGCACCACTGAATGGCAGGCCTATTTTTGTCACCCAAGGTAAGGCGGAAGTCAATACCGAATCGAGATCAAACAATACGTTTGGCCGCTGTGAGAACTGGAAAGGGACGTTTATTCAGGCCCCACTCGCGCGTTCTCGCAACACCCGCCGCTGCTGTTCCAGCGCCACGAGTTCGCCGAACAGCCGGTTGTACTCCTGCTGCTCCTCAACCGGGTTGAGGCGCTGCAGCCGCGACTTCACCTGGGCGACGGCCCGGCCCACCGCGATCTCCTGGATCTTGGCCAGGACGGCCGCGCCATACCGCTCCTCCACGTTGACGTCGGCGCGCACGGCCTCGACCGCGAACCGGGTGACGAGCGACTTCAGGTCGAGGCCCGTCCCGCCCTGCGTCCCCTCGCCGGCCTGCTCAAGCAGCCGGTCGACCCACTCACGCCCGCCCGGCCCTCCCGCGGCGGTGCCCCCCGCCGCCATGACGAGCTCGTAGAGGGCGACGTGCTCGGGCAGGGTGAACGTCGCCGCGCCGAGCGCGTCGAACTCCGGACCGAGCAGCGCGGGCCGCTGCACGGCGAGCTTGAGCGCCTCCGCCTCCAGGCGGACGGCGGGATCGATCGGCTCCTGCCGCGCGGGCGCGGGCCGCGGAGGCGCCGCCGCCGCGCGGCCCTGCTGCCGGCGCCCGGGAGCGTGCCCGCCGTCCTGCGTCCGCCCCACGACCTGCTGGACGCGCTGGATGACGAAGCCCTCGTCGATGAAGCCCAGCCAGCGGTCGAGGTCCACCACGTAGGTCTTGCGCAGCCCCGGGTCCTTGATCGAGGCCACGATCGGCGCGGCGGCGTCGAGCGCGGCCAGACGGCCCTCGTTGGTGTTGAGGTCGTAGCGGGACAGCGTGCTGCGGATCGCGAAGGCGAACAGCGGCTCGCGGCTGGCGATCAGGTCGCGCACGGCCGCGTCGCCCTGCTTGACCCGAAGGTCGCAGGGGTCGAGGCCCTCGGGCTGCACGGCGACGAAGGTCTGCGTGACGAACTTCTGCTCGTCCTGGAACGCCCGCAGGGCGGCCTTCTGCCCCGCGGAGTCGCCGTCGAAGGTGAAGATCACCTCGCTCCGGAACTCCGCCTGGTCGAGCAGCAGCCGGCGCAGGACCTTGATGTGCTCCTCGCCGAACGAGGTGCCGCAGGTGGCCACCGCGGTCGGCACGCCGGCCAGATGGCAGGCCATGACGTCGGTGTAGCCCTCGACGATCACGGCCTGGGACCGCTTGGCGATCTCCCGCTTGGCGAGGTCCACGCCGTACAGCACCGAGCTCTTGTGGTAGATCGGGCTCTCGGGGGTGTTCAGGTATTTGGGGCCGTCGTCGGAGTCGAGCAGTTTGCGCGCGCCGAACCCGATGACGTCGCCGGTGATGTCGCGGATCGGCCAGACGAGGCGGCCGCGGAACCGGTCGACCGGGCCGCGCCTGCCCTCGCGGGCCAGGCCGCCCTTTATCAGCTCCTGCGCGGTGAACCCGCGGGCCATCAGGTGCCGCGCCAGCGCCTCCCACTCGTCCGGCGCGTAGCCGACCCCGAAGTGCTCGGCGTCGGCCCGCTCGAAGCCGCGCTCGGACAGGAAGCGCCGCCCGGGCGCCGCGTCCGGGGCGGACAGCCGCTCCGCGTAGAACTCCGCGGCGGCGCGGTGCGCCTCGATCAGCCGCAGCCGCTCGCCCTGCTCGCGCCCCGGCACGTAGCCGCCCTGCTCGTAGCGGAGCTGGACTCCGGCGCGCTGCGCGAGCCGCTCGACCGCCTCGGCGAACGTCAGGTTCTCGATCTTGCGGACGAACGTGATGACGTCGCCGCCCTCGGCGCAGCCGAAGCAGTAGTAGTAGCCCCTGGCCGGGGTGACGTTGAAGGAGGGCGACTTCTCCTCGTGGAACGGGCACAGCCCCTTCAGGTTGCCCCCGCCCGCGTTGCGGAGCTGGATGTGCTCGCCGACGACGTCGGCGATCGGCGAGCGCTCCCGCACGAGCGCGATGTCCTCGTCACTGATCCGACCGCTTCGCCCTGCCACGCTGGCGAGTCTAGAGCCTGCCCCCGACAGCCCGGGCGTCCCTCCGCCCACGTCGAGGACGGACATGTCACGACTTTCCGGAACAGGTCGTGATGTACGGCTAGGTCCGTTACAAAGGAAAGGTTCGGTAACGTCGACCAGGTGGAGATCATGCGTTCGGGGAGAATGGCCGCCCTCGTCGGCGCCGCGTTCGTCGCGGCGTCCTGCGGCGCGCCCGCCGGGGTCGCGGGAGTGAGCACGCTGCCGCCCACGCCGCCGCAGGGAAACGGCATCACGGCCGCGACCGTCGACTCCGAGCCCGGCCCCCTCGCGCCCCCACCCGGGGACGAGCCGGTGCTGGTGCCGCCGCCGAAGATGTCCCCCTACACGTACGCCTTCCC
This sequence comes from Microbispora sp. H11081, assembly GCF_012999535.1. Classification (GTDB taxonomy): domain Bacteria; phylum Actinomycetota; class Actinomycetes; order Streptosporangiales; family Streptosporangiaceae; genus Microbispora. Next base: position 390,455 of record NZ_JABBWV010000001.1, on the reverse strand, counting down.
CGTCAAGGGCTGCAAGGTGTCGTACTCCCGCAAACTGCTCGTGCTCCCCAAGACCACCATCTGGGCCGCCAAGGGATGCGCGTTCGTCTCGCCGGTCGACGGGGTGGTCCAGGAGGTCAACCTCCGGAACCTCTGGACGCCCTCGACCGACCGCGGCCCCGACCGGGAGGGCCGGTTCGTCACGGTCAAGGGCGAGGACGGCGTGCTGTACCTCGGCGGCCACCTCGACTCCGTCGAGGAGGACGTCACGCCCGGCACCAAGGTCAAGGCCGGGCAGTTGCTCGGCCGGGTGGGCAACACGGGCAACGCCCGCGACACCGCGAGCAACCTCTACTTCGCCATCTCCTGGCCGGTCGAGCCCCAGTATTGGTGGGTCCGCCGTGGCATCGTGCCGCCGTGGCCCTACCTGGACGCCTGGGACGACGGCAACCGCACGGTCTCCCCGCGCAAGGAGATGCTCACGCTGCGCAAGCGGATGGGCGCCACCCCGCCCTGCACGCAACTGTGCTCGACGCCCACCAGCCGGCAGCAGCCGACGACGCCCACCCCGGTCGAGGAGACCAGGCCGCCGAAGAAGAACGACAAGGACGACGACACGGTGGTCATCCCGCTCTAGGCGAGCACGGTCACCAGGGTGACGGTCACCAGGGCACCGGTCCTTCCTCGTCGAAGAACCCGCCCGACGGTCCTTCGGCGCCGAGCGTCGCGAGCCTGACCGCGACCGCCGCGCCCTGCGCCGCCGTACGCGGCAGGGACATGCCGAGGTCCCTGGCGAAGTCGGTGTCGCACGGCCCGGGGGCGATGGCGTTGACCAGGATGCCGAGCGGCCTCAGCTCCTTGGCGTACTGGATCGTGAGCAGGTTCAGCGCGGCCTTCGACGGCGGGTAGCCCGCGACGCCCGGCCTGCGGGAGAAGTAGTGGCCGGGGTCGGTCATGTGCGTCATCGACGCCGTGCCGCTGGACACGTTGACGATCCGCCCGGCCGGGGACCGCCGCAGCAGCGGCAGCATCGCGTCGGTCACCCGGATGACGCCGAACACATTGGTCTCGAACACCGCGCGCACGACGCCGAGGTCGACCGAGCCGGGTGTCTGGCGCGTGCCGCCCGAGATGCCGGCGTTGTTGACGAGCACGTCGAGGCGGCCGAACCGCTCCCCCACCTGTTCCGCCGCCGCCCGCACGCTCTCCTCACCGGTGACGTCGATCGTCAGCGGGTGGACCTCCAGCCCCTCCGTCCGGAGCTTGGCGACCGCCTCGTCCCCGCGCCCCGGGTCGCGCGCCCCGAGCAGCACGGTCATGCCGAGCTCGCCGAGCCGCCTGGCGACCTCAAGGCCGATTCCCTTGTTCGCGCCCGTGACCAGGGCGATGGTGTCGGTGTCGTTCATGGATGTCAGCCCATCACCTCAGCCTCCTCGGTGCCCAACACCGTCTCGGTCACGGGCGATACCTTGGCGGTATGACACCCGGTGACGACACCGTGGAGACGCGTGAGCTGACCTATTTCGTGGCGGTGGCCGAGGAGCTGCACTTCGGGCGGGCGGCCCGGCGGCTCGGCATCGCGCAACCGCCGCTGTCGCGGGCGATCCAGCAGCTCGAACGCCGCCTCGGGGTGCGGCTGCTCGATCGCGACCACCGCACGGTGGAGCTGACGGAAGCGGGCGAGACGCTGCTGCGGGAGGGGCAGGCCGCGCTCGCCGCGGTGTCGGCGGCCGTGCGCAGGACCCGGCGGGCCGGCCGCCACGCGCCCTCGCTCGTGCTCGCCGCCAAACCGGGCGGGGACGCCGACCTGCTGCCGGAGATCCTCGCGGCGTACGCGGCCACGCCGGGCGCGGTGCCCGTCGACATCGTCTTCAACGCCCTGGAGCGGGGCGCGATGGTGCGGGACGGCCGGGCCGACGCCGCCCTGCTGCACGCTCCGCGCGAGGATCTGACCGGTCTGGCGGTCGAGGAGCTCCTGGTGGAGAGCCAGGTGGCGGTGCTGCCCCGGGGACACCGGCTCGCCGGGCGCGCGGAGCTGTCGATGGCGGACCTCGACGGCGAGCCGCTGCCGCGGTGGCCCGGGGCCGTCCCCGAGGGCTCCTTCCGGATCGCCGAGAGCGGCCAGCTCATGCATCTCGTCGCGCTCGGCCGGGCCGTGGCGGTCGTCCCCCAGTCGATCCGGGGGAACCTGCGTCACGACCTCGTCGGCGTGCCCGTGACCGACGCGCCGCCGACGACGCTGGTCCTGGCCTGGCCACAGGACGCGCGGTCGCGGGCGCTGGCCGCCTTCGTGCGCACGGCGGCGGAGGTGGCGCGGCGAGCGGGCCGGCCCTGAGGCGGCCACGCGAGTCACCCCCGAGGCTGCCACACGGGTCAGCCCGAGAGTGCCCCGCGAACCGGCTCCTGAGGGCGGCCCCGGCGGGTCAGCCGGCCCTGAGGCGGTGCGTGGCCGCGGAAAGGCGCCGGTGCCAGCCCATGGCCGAGGCGTCGGTGAGCGAGGCGATCTGGTCGACCACCGCGCGCAGCCGTCCCGCGTCGTCGGCGGCCTGCTCGAACTGCGGGCGCAGGGCGGGCTCCAGGGTCGCCGGGGCGCCCCGCAGGATGAGGTCGCCCAGCTCGGCGATGATCTCCCGCTGGCGGGCCTGGACGGCGTGGTGGTCCTCCCGCGACATCACGTAGCAGGCCGTCACGCCCTTGAGCAGCGCGCACTCCAGCCTGGTCGGCCTCGGCACCACGAGATGCGCGCCGTACCGCCCGGGCGCGGCGCCGCGTGCGGCCGGGGCGGGGCGGCAGCCGTACGCCTCGCGGGTGGCGTCCTGCGCCGAGCGGCACAGCCTGCCGATGAGCGCGCTGGTGAGCCGCTTGAGCGCGGCGAGGTCGGCGGGCCCGGCGTCATAGGCGGCCGGCCACAGCGGCTCGGCGATCAGCCGGGCGAAGGTCTCCGACAGCTCCTCGATAGCGGCGTCGGGCGCGTACCACTCCTTGGTCAGACGGCACACCTCCAGCCGCTCCTCCGGATCGCGCAGCGCGTCCATGGTGACGTGACCGCACGTCAGCGCGTCCTCCAGGTCGTGCACCGAGTACGCCACGTCGTCGGCCCAGTCCATGACCTGCGCCTCGAAGCCGACCGCGTAGTCGGGCGCGCCCTCCCGCACCCACTGGAAGACCGGCAGGTCGTCGGGGTAGACGCAGTACGGCTGGCCCTCCCGGGCGAGCGGGACGCCGGGGATCCGGCAGGAGGACCCGGCCCAGGGATATTTGCACACCGAGTCGAGCGTCGCCCGGGTGAGGTTGAGCCCGGCGCTGCGGCCGTCCTCGGTGATCACCTTGGCCTCCAGCCGGGTGAGCAGGCGCAGGTTCTGCGCGTTGCCCTGGAACCCGCCGCACGGCGCCGCCAGTTCGTCGAGGGCGGCCTCCCCGTTGTGGCCGAACGGGGGATGCCCGAGGTCGTGGGCGAGGCAGGCGGTCTCCACCAGGTCGGGGTCGCAGCCGAGGACCTTGCCCATCTCCCTGCCGATCTGCGCGCACTCCAGCGAGTGGGTGAGCCGCGTACGGGGGCTGTGCAGGCCGGTGCAGTCGGCGGGGGCCACCACCTGCGTCTTCGCGGCGAGCCTGCGCAGCGAGGCGCTGTGGAGCACGCGTGCCCTGTCGCGCTCGAACGCGCTCCGCTCGGGGTTGCCCGGGGGCTCCGGCACCCACCGCGCCTGGTCGTGCTCGTCGTAGCGGGCCATGCGTCCTCCTTTCCTGTGGCGAGCCCCGTGGCGGCGGGGAATGGAGCCTACCCGCGAAGGTCGGGTTTCACGACAGATCTGGTTGTCCGATGGGAGATTGCCCTCTTGTCCGGTGAACGGCCGCGGGCGATACTCGGCTTCTGCCGCTCTGGCGCTTCCGGGGAGGATCCCTGGTGGTGGACGACGAGCTCGCGGAGGTCCTCAGGTCCGGGCCCTTCGAGCGCGCCCTGCGGGCCGCCATCCGCACGCGGGGCCTGAGCCTCGACCGCCTGCACTCGCGGCTGCGCGAGCGGGGCTTCGAGGTCAGCATGTCCAGCCTCAGCTACTGGCAGCGCGGCCGGTCCCGGCCCGAGCGCGCCGCCTCCCTGGCGGCGGTCAGGGAGCTCGAGGTCATCTTGTCGCTGCCCGAGTACGCCCTGATCGGCCTGCTCGGGCCGCCCCGCCCGCGTGGGCGGCGGCCGGAGACGCTCACCGTGCTCAGCCACCACGAGCAGGCGGTGGTGAGCGCGGGCCTGCGGCACCGCGTGAGCGCCCGCGTCGTGCTGCGGGCCGCCGCGCCGGGTGTGGACAGGTACGAGGTCACCCATCCGCCCGGCACCCGGCTGCTGCGCACCCGGGGGTGCCGGCCGGGCAGGGGCGGAGACGACGGCTCCGGGCTCCTGACCGAGCTGATCTTCCCGCACCCGCTCGCGACCGGCGAGACCCACGTCGTGGAGTACGTGACCGACGTCGCCGCGGCCGACAGGTACGACCGGCGCCTGCGGGACCCGGTCGAGCAGCATCTGGTGCAGGTGCGGTTCACTGACGGGCGGCTGCCCGTGCGGTGTTTCCACACCTGGTCGCCGGACCCGGCGGCGCGGCCCCGCGACGCCGGCGAACTGCGCGTCGACGCGTTCGGGACCGCCCACGTGGTGGACACCGGGGCCCGGCCCGGTGTCCGCGGCATCCGCTGGGAGTGGGCCTGACCCCGGTCCGGCTCCCGGTGACCGGTCTAGCTCCTGGTGATCCGCACGTCGTCGACGGCGGCCTCCACGAGGCTTGCGGTCGCGAGGTCGGCCGCCTCGAACTGGATCCGCACGGTCTGGCCGGCGAACCCGGTCAGCGACGCGGTGGCGACGCTCCACGCGGCGTCCCTGTCGGTGGCCGCGCCGAGTTGCTCGAAGACCGTGCCGGTCGTGCCGCCGATCACCTTCACCCGGAAATAGTCGGCCGCGGAGGAGTTGGACCCGTGGGCGAGATACCAGGACAACGACAGCGTGAGCGTCCCCGAGGCGGGCAGCGTGATCGGCGGCGACGTGACCGTGGTCACTCCCCCGTCGACGTCGCGGTCCCCCGCGCTCGTCCCGGCGGCGGCGCCGGTGACCAGGTCGTAGGTCCCGCTGACCGTGGTGCCGAGCTGCTTGGCCCCGCTGGAGGAGGTCGCGGCGGGGTCGGCGCGCTCCCACGCGCCCGAGGTGGCGGTGTCCGTGCCCGCCGCGTTCACCGTCCAGCCGGTCGCGGTCTCGAAGGTGTCGGAGTAGACGACGGTGGGCGGCGTGCCGGTGCCGCAGTACGCCGACTCCTTGCCGATGACGCGGTAGACGCAGTCGGCGTTCTGGACGAGCAGCAGCGCGGCGACCCGGTTGCGCGAGGTCTCCCTGTCGATCACCTCGTCGGGCGGGTAGAAGCCGGGGCTGCTCCCCTTGGGATACATCTCGAACGTGTACGTGAAGATCTTGTAGGTGCCCCACAGCCAGTCGTCGATCGAGCCGTCGGTGACATAGAGGTCGCTCGACTGCTCGGCGGTGTAGCCGTTGGTGGCCGCCATGCTCCGGCCGAGCGCGGCGTGCGCGTCCCTGTCGTCCTGCGTCATGCCGGGGCCGGTGTCGGCCGTCGTGTACCCGTACGGCCACAGGACGAGTTCGCTGTAGGTGTGCCAGTCGATGGCGGCCTTGATCTGCTGGACGCCGCCGACCACCCGGCCGCGTACGAAGTCGGCCACCGCCCGCACCTCCGGGGCCGATTCCGCGGCGGCGCCGCGGTAGGTCTCGCTGGACGGCGTGCTCGACGAGCCGCCGCAGCAGCCCCAGCGGTAACCCCAGTTGCGGTTGAGGTCGGTGCCGACGCTGGAGGTCCCGGAGTTGGGCTGGCGGTTCTTGCGCCAGGACCGGTAGGAGCCGGTGGCGACGTCGTACTCGCCGCCGTCGGGGTTGAGGTCGGGCAGGATCCAGATCTCCCGCGTGTTCACCAGATCGGTGATCTGGGCGTCGCCGCCGTAGTTGTCGGTGAACAGGCGCAGCAGGTAGATCGCCATCTCGACGGTGAGGTGCTCGCGCGCGTGCTGGTGCGCGGTGAACAGCACCTCCGGCTCGTTCTCGTCGGTGGCGACGTTGTCGCTGATCTTGACGCCCATGAGGTCGCGGCCCTCGTACGAGCGGCCGTAGCTGAACCTGCGGGCGATCGCGGGGTGCGCGGCGACGACCTGGTCCACCAGCGCGCTGAGCTCGGCGTGGTTGTGGTAGCCGGAGTCTCCCGTGGGGAAGTCGAAGGTCTGCGGGCCGCCCGTCTCGGCCGGGGGCGGCAGTTCGGTGATCCGGAACCCGAGCCGGCGGATGGCGTCGGCCTCCTGGAGCGTCGCGGTGACGACCAGGCTCCGGCCGTGCACCTCGTCGATCGCGGCCCCCGTGCGGGCCACCGCGTTGCGCTGCGCGACGGTGGCCGGGCCGTCCACCTGGTACTGCCTCGACGACGAAGGCTCGTCCGCCCGGCCCGCCGGGGCCTGCCCGGCGGCCTCCCGCGGGGTCAGCGGTGGTACGGCCGACGGCATGGGGGCGGCCGCGAGCAGCGCGGGCAGGATGCACAACAGCGCCGCGGCGATCGCGAGCGCCGGCGGGCGGCGACGTATTCTCACTCCACGTCCTTCCTTGCGGTAGGTACGTAGAGTGATCACTCAGGCGGGCGGCTTCAACGGTCACCGGGCCGTGTCGCGCGACCCGGTGAAACACCCGTCCTCCGACCTGGTCATTCCACAACCAGTCCGGATATTCTGTGGAATTTCAACTCATCGGGTGTCCGATTCCGCGCAGGTCAGCGCCGCGCGGCCGGCCTCCAGCCGCGCCACCGGGATCCGGAACGGCGAGCAGGAGACGTAGTCGAGCCCGATCTCCTGGCAGAAGTGGATCGAGGCGGGGTCGCCGCCGTGCTCACCGCAGATGCCGATCTTGAGGCCCGGCCGGGTCCGCCTGCCCTCCTCTACCGCGATCCGCATGAGGCGTCCGACGCCCTCACGGTCGATCGACTCGAACGGCGAGACGCCGAAGACGCCCAGGTCGAGGTATTTGCCGAAGAAGGCGCTCTCCACGTCGTCGCGGGAGAAGCCCCAGGCCATCTGGGTGAGGTCGTTGGTGCCGAACGAGAAGAACTCCGCGGCCTCGGCGATCTGCCCGGCCGTCAGCGCCGCCCTCGGCACCTCGATCATCGTGCCGATGGCCGCGTCCACGCCCGCCTCGGCGAGGATGCGCTCCGCCTCCTCCCGGACGATCTCCAGCTCCTGCACCGCGCCGACCAGCGGGATCATGATCTCCGCCCGGGCGCCCTTGACCAGTTTGGCCGCGGCGGCGATGGCCCGCACCTGCATCGCGAACAGCCCGGGGATCGTCAGGCCGAGCCGCACGCCGCGCAGGCCCAGCATCGGGTTCTGCTCGTGCAGCCGCTTGACCGCCTCCAGGAGCCTGCGGTCCCTGTCGACCGCCTCGTCCCCCGCCAGCGCTACCCGCACGGCGAGGTCGGTGAGGTCGGGCAGGAACTCGTGCAGCGGCGGGTCGATCAGCCGGATCGTCACCGGCAGCCCGCGCATGGCCGTGAGGATGCCGGTGAAGTCGCCGGTCTGAAGCGGTTCGAGCGCCTCGAGCGCGACCTGCCGCTCCTTCGGCGTCGTGGCCAGGATCAGGTCCTCCACGAGCCGCCGCCGCTCCCCCAGGAACATGTGCTCCGTACGGCACAGCCCGATGCCCTGCGCGCCGTAGCGGCGGGCGCGGGCGGCGTCCTCGGGAGTGTCGGCGTTGGCCCGTACGGCGAGCCTGCGCACGGAGTCGGCGTGGGTCATGATGCGGTCGACGGCCCGTACCAGCTCGTCCTCGGCCAGCTCGTCCTCGGACGGCTCGCCCTCGAAGTACTTGGCGACCGGCGAGGCGGTGACGGGGACCTCGCCGAGGTAGACGGCGCCGGTGCCGCCGTCGATCGAGATCACGTCGCCCTCGTTCACGACGGTCCCGCAGGGCGCGGTGAAGCGGCGGGCGCGCGTGTCCACCTCAAGCTCCTCCGCCCCGCACACGCAGGTCTTGCCCATGCCGCGCGCCACCACCGCGGCGTGCGAGGTCTTGCCGCCCCTGGAGGTGAGCACGCCCTTGGCCGCGATCATCCCGGCGAGGTCGTCGGGGTTGGTCTCCCGCCGCACCAGGATGACCGCCTCGCCCTGCCCGGCAAGCTCGACGGCCCGCTCCGAGCTGAAGACGGCCTTGCCGACGGCCGCGCCGGGGGACGCGTTCATGCCGGTGGCCAGCCTGCGACCACCCTCCGTCGCGGCGAAGCGCGGGAACATGAGCTGGGCGAGCTGGTCGCCCGTGACCCGGGTCACGGCCTCGTCCATGTCGATCAGGCCCTCGTCCACGAGCTGGGTCGCGATGCAGAAGGCGGCCTCGGCCGTGCGCTTGCCGACGCGGGTCTGCAGCATCCACAGCTTGCCGCGCTCGATCGTGAACTCGATGTCGCACAGGTCGCGGTAGTGCCGCTCCAGCGTCGCCATGATGTCGAGGAGCTCGCGGTAGGCCGCGGGGTTGATGGTCTCCAGCTCCTGGAGGGGGACGGTGTTGCGGATGCCCGCGACGACGTCCTCGCCCTGGGCGTTGCGCAGGTAGTCGCCGTAGACGCCCTGGCGTCCCGAGCCGGGGTCGCGGGTGAAGGCGACACCGGTGCCGGAGTCGGCGCCCAGGTTGCCGAACACCATGGCGACGACGTTGACGGCCGTGCCGAGGTCCGCGGGGATGCGCTCCTGACGGCGGTAGAGGACCGCGCGCGGGGCGTTCCAGGAGTCGAAGACCGCCCTGACGGCGAGGTCCATCTGCTCGCGGGGGTCGGCGGGGAAGTCGCGGCCCGTCCGGTCGCGGACGATGTCCTTGAAGGTCTCGACCAGCCGCTGGAGGTCGGAGGCGTCGAGGTCGGTGTCCTCCCGCCCGGCCTTGAGGTCGTCCATCGCGTCCTCGAACAGCTCGCCGTCGATGTCCAGGACGGTCTTGCCGAACATCTGGATGAGCCGGCGGTAGGAGTCCCACGCGAAGCGGTCGTTGCCCGACTGCTTGGCCAGCCCGAGCACCGAGTCGTCGTTGAGGCCGATGTTGAGGACCGTCTCCATCATGCCGGGCATCGAGAACTTGGCCCCCGAACGCACGCTGACGAGCAGCGGGTCGTCCGACTGGCCGAGACGCTTGCCCATCCGCGCCTCCAGGACGGCGAGGTGCTCGCCGATCTCCGCGTCCAGTCCATCGGGCATGCCGCCGTGCCTGAGGTAGTGACGGCACGCCTCGGTGGTGATCGTGAAGCCGGGAGGAACAGGAAGGCCGATGTTGGTCATTTCCGCCAGATTGGCGCCCTTACCACCGAGGAGGTCTTTGAGGTCCTTGTTGCCCTCGGTGAAGTCGCAAACGTACTTGGGCATGTGACGCTCCTTCGCCGACTTCAAAGAAACCGCGGACGCGGCCCGCAACCGGGACTGTACCTAGGAAAAGCAGCACCAAACATCACCCTTCACCACATATGGCGTCTAAGCAGGTAGAAGGCCTGTCAGAGGTCTAATCCAATCAAAGATCGGCCAATCTTCGCGAGGGTGCGGACTGGTATAAACCAATTTGTCTCCATGCGTTCCGCGTAGACCCATCGCCTGCTGAGCGGAAATGGTTTAGACTATTGTCCGGTAAGGCGGAGTTCCGGTGCGTCGGCGTCACCACCGCACCGGTCTGCGATATAAACGAGACACCCTCCGAATACAGTCCAACACGAGGGGTTTCAGTGTCGCGAGGGGTGTCGGCCCGCAGGATCTGGCCGGTCGTGGCGGCGACGGTGGCGGGGCTCGGCGCGCTGGCGGCGACCGCCGGCTGCGGCGGCGCGCGGGTGGTCCCGGAGGAGTACGTCACGGCTACGCCGTCCCTGCAGTGGAAGGCGTGCGAGGAGACCGCCTCCTCCTCCGGCTTCGAGTGCGCCACGCTTCAGGTGCCGCTCGACTACGCCAAGCCGGAGGGCAGGCAGATCGGCATCGCCCTGATCCGGCTGCGCGCCACCGACCAGAGCCGGCGGATCGGCTCCCTGGTATTCAACTTCGGCGGGCCGGGCGGCTCGGGCGTCACGACGCTCATGAACGCGGCCCACGCGTTCTCCACCCTCAACACCCGCTACGACCTGGTCAGCTTCGACCCGCGCGGCGTGGAGCGCAGCAGCGGCATCCGCTGTCTCAGCGGGCCGCAGATGGACCAGTACATGACCAGGGAGCCCAGCGAGAACACCGCCACCGAGACCAAGCTCGTGACCGAGTTCGCCCGGGGGTGCGAGCGCAACGCGGGCTGGATCCTGCCCTATGTCGGCACCGTCAACGTGGCACGCGATCTGGAGCTACTGCGCGGGGCACTCGGCGAGCCGAACCTCAACTACCTCGGCTTCTCCTACGGGACCCACCTCGGCGCGGTGTACGCCACGCAGTTCCCGAAGAAGGTGGGGCGGATGGTGCTCGACTCCGCCGTCGACCCCTCGATCGACATGCTGGAAATGGCCAAGACGCAGGCCCTCGGCTTCCAGAAGGCGTACGAGGACTATCTGGCCGACTGCGCCAAGACGCCGACGAGTTGCCCGCTCGGCGCCGACCCCGCCGCCGCCAACGCCACCGTGCTGAAGCTCCTCGACACCCTCGCCCGCACGCCGGGCAAGGTGGGCTCGCGCCCGGTCACCGAGGACGTCGCCAGGGCCGGCATCACCCAGGCGCTCTACAGCAAGTTCACCTGGCCGCTGCTGACCGAGGCCCTGGACGAGGGCAGGAAGGGCAAGCTCGACGGCCTGCTCGCGCTGGCCGACCAGTACGCCGGGCGGCAGCCGGACGGCACCTACTCGACCCTGCAGTTCTCGCTGCCCTCCGTGCTGTGCGTCGACAGCACCGACCGGCCCTCCGTCGCCCAGGGCGAGGAACTGGCCAGGCGGCTGGAGAAGCAGACCCCGATCTTCGGGCCGACCGCGATCAGCGCGGGGTCGTGCAGCGTCTGGCCGGTGCGCGGGGACGACGCCGCCAGGCACATCGACGCCACCGGGTCCAATCCCATCCTGGTGGTCGGCGTCACGAACGACCCGGCCACGCCCTACCAGTGGGCGCCACGGCTGACCGAGCAACTGCGCACCGGCGTGCTGCTGACGCTGAACGGCGAGGGCCACGGCGCGTACGGCCAGAGCAAGTGCATCAACGACAAGGTCGACGCGTACCTGCTGGAGGGGACGGTTCCGGCCAAGGGCACCCGCTGCGACTGAGCACGGGCGACGCGCGTACACGGCCGGTCACCGTACGGCCGGCGCTCCGGGCCTCCGGCGGCGGAACCAGTGGGGATGCGACCGGACGAAGGTGACCACGAAGAGCGTGTGGATCCCGCCCTCGACGAGCAGGAAGAGGCCGCCGTCGACGCCCTGCAGCACGGGGCCGCCGTTCAGGCCGCCCCAGACGGCGGCCAGCGCCAGGATCAGCGAGCCGGCGACGATCGGCAGGGTGTAGATCGCGAACATGCCGAGGGCGACCGTCGCGGCGGGGACGAGCAGCACCGCGTAGATCCGCACCGCCCGCCGTTCGTGGGCGGACAGTTCGGCGCTCGGGTCGGCGGGAGGCCGTGCCCGCCTCGCGACTGCGACCACGCGGCGGAGCAGGTAGCGCGCGTAGTCGAGCCCGTCGCCGAACAGGTTGCGGCAGCGCAGGAGGTCGGCGAGCACGAAGTAGAAGTCGGTCCGCATGTAGACGTGCAGCTCCATCGGCATGCTCAGCATGGTGACCAGCGCGAGGGCCCGCAGGAGCGCAGCGACCCCCTCCGGCGGGTTCGCGTGGGCGAGCACGAGCAGCAGGGCCGCCAGGAGGAAGAGGTCGCAGAAGGTCCCGGCGAGGTAGACGCGGTAACGCGAGCGCCTCGGCACCGACCAGATCGCGGTGACGTCCGTCTGCACGACCAGGTTGTGCAGACGGGTGCCCAGCCCGATGCGCGCCGGAGTGCCGAGAGACCGCGCGGCCGCCAGGTGCATCAGCTCGTGCAGGCTGATCACCACCGAGAACATCGCGGTGTTGACCAGCGTCGTGAGCCCGATGTAGTCGCTCCAGAAGAAGTCGTGGTAGACGGGCACCAGATCGGGCCGGTCGACCAGGGTGACGAGCGCCGCGACGACCACGACCGCGCAGAGCACCGCCATGGGACGGCCGAAGAGCCACCTCACGTGCCGGTCCGCCAGCCAGGGCAGGTGGGGCGGCGGAGCCGCGTCCGCCGGGTCCGGCAGGTCCGCGCCGTCCAGCCGTGCGACGAAGCCGAGGCCGACGAGCGCCTCCACGAGCCCCACGACGTCCAGTTCGACGTCGTGCTCGTCCTCGATCCGGCGCTGGACCTCGCCGACTGTGAGGCCGTCTCCGAGCAGCTCGATCGCCCTGCCGTAGAGCGCGGGCAGGCTGACGAACTCGCCGAGCTCCGGCCGCCCGACGATGACGCTGTCCGGGTCGTCGTCCGCCTGGACGCTGAGCGGGCGCAGCAGGAGCGTGCCGGCCGGGCCGACCGCGACGGGCTCCGTCATCCGCGCACCGTCATCCGCGCACCGAGCCGCAGGCGGGACAGTCGTCGTGGCGCGGCACGTCCAGGGCGTAGACGTGGTCCCAGACCGCGAAGTTCCAGTGGAAGATCCGTCCGCGCGCCTGGGTCCGCAGGCCGCCGAGGTGGTACGTCACCTCAAGGGCGCACAGGTGACCGCTGATGTTGGCGCTGGCGGCGACCACCGCGTTCGGCCGGCCGTGCCCGGCGACGAGCGGGCGCTCCCCCAGTGCGCCCTCCCTGGCGTCCTCGTCACGGCGCATGCAGAGCCAGCATCCCGTCTCGCCGGGGTGGAATGAGCCCACCACCGCCATCGGCCCGGCGTAGAAACTGACGAACCACGGAGTTCCCGTACGCAGCGCCGCCTCGTTCGTCCAGAGCATGATGTCCGGCTGGGGCTCGTCCGCGCAGAGCACGAACACGTCGCAGCCGGCCATCAACGCGGCCACGTCGTCGGCCCCGGTCGCCTTGACGTCGCTGCCCGTCACCGTGACCAGGCCGTTCATCGCGCGCAGCCGGGCGACGGCCCGCTCGACCTTGGACCCGCCGACGTCCTGCTCGGTGTAGAGGAGCTGCCGGGTCAGGTTGGACTCCTGGACCTCGTCGAAGTCCGCCACGTGCAGGGCGCCGATGCCGCTCGCCACCAGCCCCGCCGCGACGGCGGACCCGGTGCCGCCCACCCCGAGCACGGTCACCCTGGCCTGCTTGATCCGCGACTGGACGGTGTACGGCGACTCCCGGGGCACGGTGTCGACCCAGGAGAAGAAGTGGCGGGCCGGTTCGTACCTCTCCAGCTCCCGTGCGGAGAGGTTGGCGGGGGGCGCCGCCCCGGCGTCCTCGACGAACCCCTCGGCGACGAGCGCCTCGACGATCTCGCGGACGTTCTCCCCGTCGAACTCCGGGCTGTCCGCCACGAAGTCGGCGCAGATCCGCTCGACGTCGCGGGTGCCGTCCATGAGGGTGAGGATCCGCGCGATGTTCCCCTCGGCGTCGTCCTGCAGTTCCGCGGCCACGCCGTATTGACCGAGGCCGATCCTTATCCGGCCGTCGGGGAGGACGGTCGGCAGATGAACGCGTTTGACACGAGGTTTCCGCATGCGCGCACTCTTTCGTCACGTGAAACGCCGGAGCCGATCGCCGCTCGATCGGCTCCGGCGCGTCGGCCCAGGTCAGCCGCTGCCCTCACGGAGCTTGGTCGTCTCGATCTTCTCCAGCTTGCGAACCTTGAGCTCCAGCTTCTTGGGCTCGCTCTTCTGCTTCTCCATGGTCACCTCCCTGGCGTTTGGCGCTTTCGGAAATGCATTCCGCAGGATGTCCAAAAACATACGAACCGCCGCCATGGCCGCACTACATCGCCGTACGTAGTCGTCACGTCGCGCAGAACGGAGACCTTTTGCGCCCTGCCGCGGCGACGACCTAAGATCAACACGCTGGCCCGCCGAGCCGCGCCGCTCAGTGAGCATGACCGTGCGGCCCGCCACGGCCCGGCGATCTCTGTGGCTGTGCGGGGCGGAGCGACACTGGATGCGGTTCGAGGTCCTGGGCCCGATCCAGGTGATCCGCGACGGCAGGCCCGTCTTCGTCGGCAGCGCCAGGAAGCTGCGCACGCTGCTCGCCGGTCTCGTCGCGCGGGCCGACCAGACCGTCTCCGGCGACTTCCTGACCACGGTGCTGTGGGGTGACCGGCCGCCGGTCTCTGCCCGCAGCAACCTCCAGTCGTACGTCCATCAGTTGCGCGTCCAGCTGGGCGCGGAGCGACTGCTGAGCAAGCCGGACGGATACCTGCTCCTCGCGCACGGCGAGGTGGACGCGGCGCGGTTCAGAGGGCTCGCGGCGGAGGGGTCGGCGGCGCTCGACAGGCGGGACCACGAATCCGCCGGTCGCTGTTTCCGGCGTGCGCTGGACCTGTGGCGGGGGCCCGCGTTCGGGGAGTTCCTCGATTCCGGCCCGCTCGCGGAGGAGGCGCTGTCCCTCGAACAACTCCGGCTCACCGTCTACGAGCGGTGGGCGGAGACCGAGCTGGCCCTCGGCCGGCACGCGGAGGCGGTGGCCGAGTTGCGCGCGGTGGCGCAGTCCCACCCCTACCAGGAGGGCCTGCACGCGCACCTCATGCTCGCCCTCTACCGGTCCGGCCGGCAGACCGAGGCCCTGGAGACCTACGCCGCCGTCCGCGGCCTGCTCGCCGACGAGCTGGGGCTCGAGCCGAGCCCCGTCCTGCGCCGCGCGCACGAGGCGATCCTCCGTGGCGACGAGCGGACCGACCCGCCCGGGAGAGCGGGTGAGTGGCCGGCCGGAGGCGCCGTGATCCCTCGCCAGCTCCCGCCCACGATCGCCGACTTCACCGGCAGGGACGACGAGGTCGCGACGCTCAGGGACGCGCTGTCTCCCGGCGGCGGCCAGGCGCCGGCGATCTGCGCGATCTCCGGCATGGGCGGGGTGGGCAAGACCACCCTCGCCCTGCGCGTGGCGCATCTGGTCGCGGGCGAGTTCCCCGACGGGCAGCTCTACGTCGGCTTCTCCGCCGCCGATCACGCCGCCGATCACGCCGCCGACCACCACGCCACCGACGACCGCGCCGCCGTGAACCGGGCCCTGGAGTCGATGCTGCGCGCCCTCGGCGTCGGCGGATCCGCCGTCCCCGAGTCGATCGGCGACCGCACGGCCCTCTACCGGTCGCTCCTCGCCGGCAGGCGGATGCTCGTCGTGATCGACAACGTGGCCGGAGAAGCCCAGGTCGGCCCCTTGCTGCCGGGATCGGGCGCCTGCGGCGTGCTGATCACCGGCCGTCCCCGGCTGACGGGCCTGGCGGGCGTGCGGCACCTGCGCCTGGACGTGTTCCGGCCTGCCCAGGCGGTCGAGCTGCTTGCCCGGATCACGGGGCCGGAGCAGGTGCGGGCCGCGCCGGGCGAGGCCACCGAGATCGTCCGGCTCTGCGACCATCTGCCGCTCGCGGTCCGGGCCGCGGGCGCGCGGCTGGCCTCCCGCCCCGACTGGCCACTCGCCCGCGTCGCCGACCTCCTGCGCGACGAGCGACGCCGCCTCGACGAGCTTTCGGTCGGGGACCTCACTGTGCGGGCCTCGCTCGGGTTGAGCTACACGGCGCTGTCACCCTCGGCCCGGCGGCTGTACTACCTGCTCAGCGAGCTGCACACCCCGGACTTCGCCGGCTGGGTGGCCGCGGCCGTGCTCGGCGCGTCCCCCGAGGAGGCCGAGCGCCCTCTCGGCGAGTTGCTCGGCGCCGACCTCCTCGCCGTCGCGGGCGCCGACGCCGCCGGCCAGTCCCGCTACCGCTTCCACGACCTGATCCGGCTGCACGCCCGCGACCGCGCCGCCGCGGAAGCCGCCCCGGGCGTGGTCCACGCGGCCGTGACCCGTGCGCTCGGCGGGTGGCTGGTCCTCGCCAGGCGAGCCGACACCCGGCTGCCCGGCCGGGTGTTCCCCACCCTCGCGGCCGAAGGCGCGCCGTACGAGCCGCAGGTCGAGATCTCCGACGCCTCCGCCTGGTTCGAGGCGGAAAGAGGCGCGCTCCGGGCCGCGGTCGAGCAGGCCGCCGCGCTCGGCGCGCACACGCTCTGCTGGCAACTCGCCGACGCGGCCGTCAACTTCTTCGAGCTGCACGACTACTACGACGACTGGGAGTCGACCAGCCGGATCGCGCTGCGCGCCTGCGAGCGCGCCGGGGACGACCGCGGCCGCGCCTTCATGCTGCGCGACCTCACCGAGTGCCTGCGCATGGGGCCCTGGCACGCCGAGGACGAGGCGCTGGAGCACGCGCTCACCGCCGCCGGGCTCTTCGAGAGCGCGGGCGACGTCCTCGGCGAGGTCGACGCCCGGATCCTCGCCGGCACCGCGTTCCTGGTCCGGGGAGAGCCTGGCAAGGCCGTGGCCTACCTCGACGCGGCGCTGGCGAAGGCGCGGCACGCGGGTTACGTGCTCGGTCAGGTCGAGGCCGAGTGGCAGCTCGGGTACGGCCACCGGGTCCTCGGAGATCCCACGAGGGCCGCCGCCCACCTGGAGGCGAGTCTGCGGCTGGCCGAGGACGTGCCCCTCCCGTCGCAGCTGTGCCGGATCCACAGCCTGCTCGGCATCGTACGGCGGGAGGAGGGCCGTCTCGCCGAGGCGGAGGCGCACTTCACACGTGGCGTGACACTCGCCCGTTCGCTCCGCAGCATGAGCGGCGAGATCACGATCCTGCCGCACCTCGGCATGACCTACGTCAAGCTGGGCGACCCGCGGGGCAGGGACGTGCTCGCCAGGAGCATCCGGCTGGCCCGCCAGTGGGGCGCGCGGTTCCAGGAGGCCATGTCGCTGGGCGCGCTCGGCGAGCTCGAACAGGCCGAGGGCGACCATGCCCTCGCCGTCGCCCACACCGTCGCCGCCGTCGAGATCTGGCGCGAGCTCGCCAGCCCCTTCCACGAGGCGCAGGCGCTCAAGTTCCTCGGCGCCCTGCACGCGGCCACCGACCCGGACCGCGCCCGTACGGCCTGGAGCGCGGCCCGCCGGCTGTTCGCGCAGCTCGACAACCACCCCGAGGTGGAGGAGCTGACGACGCTGCTCGGAACCGCCGAGCGGCACCGGAACCCCGATGACGACAAAAGGTGATTGGGCGGCCGTCCGATCCTGGACGGCCGCCCTGGGCGACTTGTGACCTGCTCGTCTAGTCGTTGAGGTGCTGGCGCAGGTACGACTCGACCTGGTCGAGCGCGACCCGCTGCTGGGCCATGGAGTCCCGCTCGCGGATCGTCACGGCCTGGTCCTCAAGGGTGTCGAAGTCCACCGTGATCGCGAACGGCGTGCCGATCTCGTCCTGGCGGCGGTAGCGGCGGCCGATGGCCCCCGCGTCGTCGAAGTCGACGTTCCACCGGCGGCGCAGCCGCGCGGCGAGGTCGCGGGCCTTCGGCGACAGGTCGGCGTTGCGCGACAGCGGCAGCACCGCGACCTTGACCGGGGCGAGGCGGTGGTCGAGGCGCATCACGGTCCGCTCCTCCATCACGCCCTTGGCGTTGGGCGCCTGGTCCACGGTGTAGGCGTCGACGAGGAACGTCAGCGTCGCGCGGTCCACACCCGCCGCCGGCTCGATGACGTACGGCACGTAGCGCTCGCCCGACTCCTGCTCGAAGAACGACAGGTCGGTGCCGGACGCCTTGCCGTGCGCGGTGAGGTCGAAGTCGGTGCGGTTGGCGATGCCCTCCAGCTCACCCCACTCGCCGCCGGCGAAGTTGAAGCGGTATTCGATGTCCACGGTCCGCTTCGAGTAGTGGGACAGCTTCTCCTTCGGGTGCTCGTAGAGCCGGAGGTTGTCCTTGTTGATACCGAGGTCGACGTACCAGCGCAGGCGCTCGTCGATCCAGTACTGGTGCCACTCCTCGTCCGTGCCCGGCTTGACGAAGAACTCCATCTCCATCTGCTCGAACTCGCGGGTGCGGAAGATGAAGTTGCCCGGGGTGATCTCGTTGCGGAACGACTTGCCGATCTGGCCGATGCCGAACGGGATCTTCCTGCGGGCCGACTGCTGGACGTTCAGGTAGTTGATGAAGATGCCCTGGGCGGTCTCCGGCCGCAGGTACGCCAGGCCGGACTCGTCCTCCACCGGGCCGAGGAACGTCTTCAGCAGGCCGCTGAACTGCCTCGGCTGGGTGAAGGCGCCCTTGTTGCCGCAGTTGGGGCAGGTGAGGTCGGCCAGGCCGCCGGCCGGCTCGCTGCCGTGCTTGGCCTCGTACGCCTCGATGAGGTGGTCGGCGCGGTAGCGCTTGTGACAGGACTGGCACTCGGTGAGCGGGTCGGTGAAGGTGTCGACGTGGCCGCTGGCCTGCCAGACCTCGCGGGCGAGGATGACGCAGGAGTCGAGGCCGACGACGTCGTCGCGGCCCTGCACCATGGCCTTCCACCACTCGCGCTTCACGTTGTTCTTGAGCTCGACACCGAGGGGGCCGTAGTCCCAGGACGCTCGCAGGCCTCCGTAGATCTCGCTCGACGGGAAGACGAGCCCGCGGCGCTTGGCCAGGCTGACAATCGTTTCCAATACGTCGGTGCGACGTGCCATCAGTGGAACTCCATCCGGCTGGGTGTCGGCGTTGGGATCGGGTTCAGCGATGCGCTGATCGGTGCTCGCTGAGCGGGCGGGCCTGCCGGCCGCCTGCCGGCGGCGGCGGAATGTCCGGCCACCTGCCCGGATCTGTGCTCAAGCTTAGGGGAATCCGGCGGCCTCGCGCTCAAGCCTTGCCCGGTGCGCCCGCGTTCGCCCCCTCGTCAGGAAGCGCGTAGACGCCTTCGAAGGCGCTGGGCTCGTTGATCATAAGAGTCATCAGCGGATACATGACCATTCGCGCCGCCGACAGGGCGCGGCGGTAGTAGCCCGCGCCCTCCCACTCGCTGACCACGGCCCACAGGGCCGGCTCGTCCACCGACCTGCCGATCTGCCCGCGCAGGTATCCCGGCTGCGCGGCCAGCAGATCGAGGATGGCCTGCGCCTGTGCGGCGAACTCGTCGGCGCGGGCGCCCGGCACCGAGTAACGGATCACGGCGAGCATGCCGCCCAGCATGCCACCCCGCCCCCGCGCCTCACCGGGAGGGGCGACGCGCCCGTCCGCTCGCGGGCGGACGACCCCGACGGGACGGGCGAACTTCGGCGGTCGCGGGACTAGGCTCGAACGCGTGGGAAGCGAAACAGAACCGCCGCGCCGTGAGGTGCCGGCGCATCCGCTGGCGAGGAAGACCCCCGCCCGGACGAACCAGGCGTCCTCCCGGGCTCGGCGTCCGCTGCCGCCCGGCGAGCAGTTCTACACGCCCGGCGCGACCGGGCTGCGCGCGGAGATCGAGCGCCGGAGCGCCACCCCGCTGGTCTTCCTGTTCCAGCAGCCCCGCTGGCTCGCCCCGCTGGTGCTGGTGGTCCTCCTGATCGCCGGACTGGTGATGCCGGACTGGCGGGGCGGCGTGGCCGTGCTGCCGGTGCTCGCGTTCATCGTCTGGCTGGCCTACCTGTCATGGCCGTCCCTGCGCCCGGTGGGCCGGCTCCTGCGGGTGGTGGTCGGGACGTTCCTGGTCCTCCTCGCCGCCACCCGTTTCGGACTGATTTAGCGCGAACCGGCCTAACCTTGTAGGTCGTAGGGCGAAGCCGTACACAGGAGTCTTGATGACGAAGAGCCGCGACGCCGTGCACGAGATCCTCCGGCAGAGCCGGGGGTTCCGCAGCGCACAGGACGTGTTCGCCGAGATGCGCTCGGTCGGCTCGAAGATCGGCCTGACGACCGTGTACCGGGCGCTCCAGTCGCTCTCCGACGCCGGCCGGGTCGATGTGCTGCGCACCGACGAGGGCGAGTCGGTCTACCGCGCCTGTCAGACCGACTCCCACCACCACCACCTGGTGTGCCGGGTCTGCGGCCGTACGGTCGAGGTGGCCGGGCCCGACGTGGAGCGCTGGGCCGAGGTCGTCGGGGCCGAGCACGGCTTCATCGACGTCACGCACACCGTGGAGGTCTTCGGCACCTGCTCCTCGTGCGCGGAGTCCTGCGGAGAGCCGCCGGGAAAGGGCTGACCCGCCCCGCACGGGCCTTTCGAGAGGTACGCTTCCTGCGCCGCGACATGAGGGAGATGGCGTGCCGTTCAGCCATGACATGGTGTATTCGCTGGCGACGGTGGTGGAGCTGATCAACACCGCCACCGGCGAGCGCGACGGGCTGGCCGAACTCGGCGACCTGGAGGAGTTCGTCCGCAGGCGGGAGGTCAGCGGAGTCAGGGAGCTGACCGGGCGCGACCTCGCCGAGGTCCGGTCCCTGCGCGAGGAGTTCACCGCCGTGTTCACCGCCGAGGACCAGCCGACGGCGGTCGGACTGCTCAACACGCTGCTGCGGCGCACCCGCATCACGCCGAGCCTGACCGAGCACGACGGCCACCCTCTCCACGTCCACTACTTCGCGCCGGACGCGTCGCTCGCCGAGCATCTGGCCGCCGACTGCGGCGTCGCGCTCGCCCACGTGCTCGTCGAGAACGAGCGGGAGCGCCTGCGCACCTGCGCCGCCCCCGACTGCGGGCATGTCTTCGTGGACGAGTCGCGGAACCGCTCCCGGGTCTACTGCGACAGCCGCACCTGCGGGAACCGCATGCACGTCGCGGCGTACCGGGCCCGCCGCCGCGACGCCTCCTGAGTCAGGACGCCTCGCCGTACCCGTCGGCGGCACCGGCGCCGGAGACGGCGTTGGGCAGGGCGCCGCCGTACCTGCGGTCGCGCTTGGCGTAGATCTCGCACGCGTGCCACAGGTCCCGGCGGTCGAAGTCGGGCCACAGCCGGTTGAGGAAGACCATCTCGGCGTACGCGGACTGCCAGAGCAGGAAGTTGGAGGTGCGCTGCTCGCCGGAGGAGCGCAGGAACAGGTCGACGTCCGGGATCTCCGGCTCGTCCAGATAGCGGGCGAAGATCTTCTCCGTCACCTTGTCCGGCTTGACCCGGCCGGCGGCGACGTCGCGGGCGAGCCGCACCGCCGCGTCCACGATCTCCGCGCGTCCGCCGTAGTTCACGCAGAACTGCAGGGTCAGCGTGCTGTTGCCCGCCGTCATCCGCTCGGCGTCCTCGAGCTCCTTGATGACGCTCTTCCACAGCCGCCCGGGACGCCCGGCCCAGCGGACCCGCACGCCCATCGCGTGGAGCTGGTCGCGCCGCCTGCGGATCACGTCGCGGTTGAACCCCATGAGGAAGCGCACCTCGTCGGGCGAGCGCTTCCAGTTCTCCGTGGAGAAGGCGTACGCCGACAGGTAGGGGATGCCGAGCTCGATGGCGCCCTCGATGACGTCGAACAGCGACGCCTCACCCATCTTGTGTCCCTCGGTCCTGGGCAGCCCGCGTGTCTTGGCCCAGCGGCCGTTGCCGTCCATGACGATCGCCACATGTCGCGGCAGCAGGTCGCGCGGGATGGCGGGCGGCACGGCCCCGGACGGGTGTGGAGTGACAGGACGGACCATGTGTCGAGGGTATTGCGTCCTGACCTGTCCTCAGACGCGGTGGAGGTGCGGGTCATGTGCGAGTGCTGTGCGGGTCCTGTGCGGACCCCGCCCGGCCGGGTGGCAGGCGCCACCGAGGGCGGGTCAGACGATCCTCGCCTCGCCGCGGGCCGGCTGACCCGGCCATTCGCGCTCGACGTGGCGCAGCGAGCGGATGCCGTGCTCAAGGTGCCACTGCAGGTAGGCGGCCACCAGGCCGCTGCACTCCGCGCGGTGCCTGGGCTCGGAGGCGTCGGCGGTCGCCCAGTCGCCGCGCAGCAGGGCGATCATCAGCGCGATCGTCTCCGCGGCGGGCACCGCGGCGCCGGCCGGGCGGCAGGCGCCGCACACCACGCCGCCCGCGACGATCGCGAAGGCGCGCACGGCCTCAGCGCCGCACCGCGCGCACTCCGACAGCGCGGGTGCGTACCCCGCCACGGCCAGCGAGCGCAGGAAGAACGCGTCGAGCACCAGCCGGGCCTCGTGGCCGTCCTGGGCGAGCGTGCGCAGGCCGCCGACCAGCAGCAGGAACTGGCGCAGCGCGGGCTCCTTCTCCCCCACCGTCAGCCGGTCGGCTGTCTCCAGCATCGCGGTGCCGGCGGTGTACCTGGCGTAGTCGGCCACGATCGCCTCGCCGTACGGGTGGAGGGTCTCGACCTGGGTGATCACGTCGAGCGACCTGCCGCTGTGGAGTTGCAGGTCGACGTGGGAGAACGGCTCCAGCCGCGCGCCGAAGCGCGACATGGTCCTGCGCACTCCCTTGGCCACGCCGCGGACCTTGCCCGTGCGCCGGGTGAGGATGGTGATGATGCGGTCCGCCTCGCCCAGCTTCTGGGTGCGCAGCACGACGCCCTCGTCCCGGTAGAGACTCACCCCGCCATCGTATGGGCGCGGCCGGGCGCCCACCGCGCCGCGGGGACATTCGTCGGCGCGGACCTTGACCCCGCATATGCACACAAACGGTGAAAATTCGGTAATGATCCGGCGACAATGCCCGGTGACAAACCATCCCCGAGCTGTACATCACAGGGCCGTACGGTAAACCTGGGATGCATCGGCTCAACTGAAAGCTCACTAAGCTTTGGCTTCCGGCGGGCTTCCCCACGCCGGTCAAGCCTGCGGGCCTGATCTCCCCCCGTTGCGTGAAAGGTTGCCATGACCCGCGTGGTCCTGCTGGGCGCCCCGCCCGGCCCGATCAGTCCCCCGCCGCCCGGCGGCCAGCCCGCCCTGCCCGCGGACATCACTCTCAAATCGCTGCCTGGGGCTCCCTCCGCGTACGACAGGCTGCTCGCGCAGGCCGCCGTCATGGACCCCCAGCCGACGACGATCGCCCGGCCGGGGGACGCCGCCGCCTACCGCAGGCCGTACGGACGGGTGGTGGAGAGCCCGGACGTCGCGGGAGACCTGCGCGCGCTGGCCGACGTGGTCGAGGGCGCCGAGGAGAACCTGCTGATCCTGCCGGCCGACTCGCTGGTGCACGACGAGCTGCTCTACCAGATCACCAAGGCCAAGCGCGGTGCCATCGCGCTGGTCGTCCGCGAGCAGCGCGACGAACTGGAGGACGAGTCCGCGCCCGAACTCGTGCCCATCGAGGAGGCGGCGCCCGAGATCGGCGACAAGGTCATCGAGGGCCTGCCCCAGCGCACCCGCATCGGCCGCAGCCGGATCATCTCGGTCGGCACCGCCTACCACGCGGTGACCCGGCCGAACGCGGCGCTGCTCGGGCCGCTCCACCTCCACCAGCGGCACCTTCCGGTCCTCGCCGAGGTCGCCAGGGAACTGGCGGACATGGCCCACCTGTTCGGCCCCGAGGACGACGTGACCGAGCTTCTCGTGCTCGGCCTCGTCCGGCGCGGGGTGTCGGTGGGCCGGCGCGGCCGGCGCGACCTGTTCTTCCGCCGTGTCCGCAGCCAGGCGGAGGCCGACGAGGCGCTCGCCGAGATGGCCGGTTTCGACGAGGACAGGGCCCGGCTCGACAACGCGGTGAAGGGCGCCGACGGCTTCTTCACCACGTTCTTCGTCAGCACCTACTCGCGCTTCATCGCCCGCTGGGCGGCCCGCCGTGGGCTCACCCCCAACCAGGTGACGCTGATCTCGATCGCCCTCGGCCTGCTGGCGGCGGGCGCGTTCGCGACCGGCACCCGCTGGGGGGCGATCGCCGGCGGCGTGCTCATCTACTTCGCGTTCGTCTTCGACTGCGTGGACGGGCAGGTCGCGCGGTACGCGCGCAAGTTCGGCGTGCTCGGTGCCTGGCTGGACGCCACGTTCGACCGGTTCAAGGAGTACGCCGTCTTCGTCGGCCTCGCGGTCGGCGCGACGGTGTCCGGGCAGTTCGGCGATGGCGAGGGCATCTGGACCCTGGCGCTGGTCGCGCTGGCCCTCCAGTCGGTCAAGCACCTGCTCGACTTCTCGTTCGGCGCGGCCAACCGGCGCAAGGCGCCCGTGCCGCTGCCCACGCTGGACCTGACCGTCGCCGACGACCGGCCGCTGCGTGAGGCGCTTGAGGAGCGCAGGGCGAGCCGCAGCACCGGCGTGCGCGGAATCCTGAAGCTCTGGACCAAGGCCGGCAAGTTCCGCCCGGTCCACTGGGCCCGCAAGATGATCGTGTTCCCCATCGGTGAGCGCTTCGCGGCGATCGCGATCACCGCCGCGTTCTTCGACCCCCGGGTGACGTTCCTGACGTTGATCGTCTGGGGCGGCATCGCGGCCACCTACACCCTCACCGGACGTCTCCTGAGGTCGCTCGCATGATCACTCAGCCGCAGACCACCACGCCGCTCCCGGACCCGGACGAGGAGCGCCGCCGCGTCCAGACCGCGCGCCTGCTCGCCTACCGCGACGACGGCCCGCTCGCCACCGCGCTGAAGGGCGCCCTGGGCCGGCTGCTGCCGCCCGTGCCCGCGACCGTGGTGGCGCTGCTCGCGATCGTGGCGCTGGCCGTCACGGGCTCGCTCACCGACGGCCCGATCCTGCTGGTGCCCGTCGCCGTGCTGCTCGTGCTGGTCCTCCCCACCGCGGGCCGCGACCACCTGGGCCGCTTCGACTGGCTCACTCCCCCGCTGTTGCGGGCGGCCGAGTTCGCGACGATCATCCTGCTCGGGCTGGCCGCGGACACGCCCAAGTGGCTGCTGTTCGTGCTCCTCTACGCGATCGGCTACCACACGTACGACACCGTCTACCGCACCCGGCAGGGCATCTGGCCCCCCGCCTGGCTGTACCAGGCCGGGCTCGGCTGGGAGGTCCGCCTGCTGATCCTGGGCGTGGGCGCCGCCGCCGGATGGCTGACCCCCGTGGCGGTCGTCCTCACGGCGTACCTGCTCGTGCTGTTCGCGATCGAGAGCATCACGAGCTGGGTGCGGCTGGACAAGGCATCCGCGTCCGCGCAGGCCCAGGCCGAGCAGGACCTGGAGCAGTCTCCCGAGGAGGCCGCCGAGCAGGTCACCGGCGACGCCGAGCAGGGCTGACCCGCCAGTCCCGTCCCTGGGGCCCGCCGGGATCGGCGGCGTCCCCGGGGCCGGACCGGTCAGGGGCCGGCCTCGGGAAGCGCCGGTCAGGAGGCGGGCGAGGCGTCGAACAGGGCCCAGACCACCTTGCCGCCGCCGCGGGTGAGTATCCATCCCCACGCCGCGGTCAGCGCGCCGACCAGGTGCAGCCCGCGGCCCGACTCCGACAGGTCGCTCCAGGGCGAGACCGCGGGCACGCGGGCGCTGGCGTCGCTCACCCCGCAGCCGATATGAAACCGGTGCTTCACCAGGCTCAGCCGGATCGGCGGGGCGTCGGCGGGGTCGCCCGGAGCGTGCCGCAGCGCGTTCGTCACCAACTCCGACACCACGATCTGCGCGTCGGGCACGAGCTCGGGAACTCCCCAGCCGCTCAGCGTCCTGGCGGTGAAGTCACGCGCGGCGGCGGCGGACATGGTGCGCCCGCGGAAGGTGCACGTCGCCGACGGAGGCAGGGACAAGCCGGCGACATCGTCCTGCTCGAACATCGAGGTCAACCACGTAGGCGCCGTCGCGGCTCCCGGCCCCGCAAGGTCTGCAGTCATCGCCTATCCCTCAGGTCTCACCCATTACATGATGTGAATTTCCCTGCCGTCGTGTATCTTGCCCTGTGCCTTGCGGATGCAAGCACGCGTGCACGTGCAAATGTCGTGAGGTCCCCGACTTTCTGTCGAACTTCCCCGAAAGACGTGCGCAGCCCACTCCGGTAGGATGATCAGTCCGGTTGGTTTACCAGCATTTCTCCCCGGAGCGTATGGAGCCCCACGTGAACGGACAGGCGGGCAGCACCGTCCCCTTACCTGCCGCACCTGCCGGGATCGCCCGCGGCGGCCCGACCGCCCTGCGGTTGCTGCTGGGGGCCCAGCTCAGGCGGCTGCGCCGGGAGAGCGGCATCACCCCAGAGAAGGCGGCCGGCGCCATCCGCGCGTCGCACGCCAAGATCAGCAGGCTCGAGCTCGGCCGGGTCGGCTTCAAGGAGCGGGACGTCGCCGACCTGCTCACCCTCTACGGCATCACCGACCCCGACGACCGGGCCGTGCTGCTCGACCTCGCCAGGCAGGCGAACATCCCCGGCTGGTGGCACAAGTACAGCGACGTGCTGCCCGGCTGGTTCGAGTTCTACGTCGGGCTCGAGGAGGCGGCGTCCGTCATCCGCTGCTACGAGCTGCAGCACGTACCCGGACTGCTGCAGACGCCCGAGTACGCGCGGGCCCTCCTCCTGCGCGGCGCGTCGAGGCGGTCGGCCGACGACGTCGACCGGCACGTCGACCTGCGGATGCGCCGGCAGGAGCGGCTGACGGGCCCGGACGCCGCGACCCTGTGGGCCGTGATGGACGAGGGCGCGCTGCGCCGCCCGATCGGCGGCCGCAAGGTCATGCGGGCCCAGCTGGAGCACCTCATCGAGGTGACCAGGCAGCCGAACATCACGCTGCAGATCGTGCCGTTCGACCACGGCGGGCACGCCGCGTGCGGCGGGCCCTTCACGATCCTGCGCTTCGACGCGCCGGAACTGCCCGACGTCGTCTACCTGGAACAGCTCACCAGCGCCCTCTACCTGGACAAGGCCGAGGACACCGAGGCGTACACGCATGTGCTGAACGCGGTGTGCGTGGACGCCAGGCCCGCCTCGCACACCGGCGCGTTCCTGCAGGAGCTGCTCGCGGACCTCGGGTGAGCTACCTGCCGGAGAAGAACGCCTGGCAGGTCTCGGCGAAGGCGACGGCGCGCGCGGTGGGCCGCACCCCGCGCACCGAGGCCAGCACGACGTCGAGCGATGGCACGTCGTCGCTGATGGGAACGCACGCGACCCGGCCGCCGTCGTAGGTCAGGTCGCTCTCCGCCCGCTGGTTCAGTATCGAGTAGCCGTGCCCGCCGGCCACGAGCGAGCGCGCCGTCTCGTAGCTCGACGTGCGGAACCGCACGCGCGGCTCGGTCGGATAGATGGTCCGGAAGTAGTCACGGCTGCGCGGCAGGTCCAGCAGGATCATCGGCTCGGCCGCCAGCTCCGCCAGCGACACCGCCTCCGCCCCCGCGAGCGGATGCTCCGGCGGCAGCAGCGCGTACGGCCTGGCCCGGGTGAGCGGCCGGATGTCGAGGTCGAGGGCGAGGTCGATGGCGTAGACGAGGGCGACCTCGCATCTCCCGTCGAGCAGGGCGGACTCCATGCTGGAGAGCTCGCCCTCCGCGACGCTGACCCGCACTCCCGGATACCGCCCGGCGAACTCGCGCAGCAACCGGGACAGGTAGAACGGCGCGAGCGTGGTCAGGCAGCCGACGACGAGCTCACCGGTCAGCGAGCCCGCCAGGCCCCGGGCCGACTGGGCGAGCGCCGCGGCGTGGGACAGGAACTCCCGCGCCTCCACGAGGAAGCGCTCGCCGGCGCGGGTCAGCGACAGGCCGCGAGCGTGATGGCGGATCAGGAGCTGGACCCCCAGCTCGCGCTCCACCTGGGCGATCGCGGCCGAGATCGCCGACTGGGCCACCATGAGTTCCCTGCTGGCCGCGGTCATGCTGCCGAGCTCGGCCGCGGTTACGAAGTAACGCAGCTGGACGAGGGTGAAGTTGGCGTCCGCCACGTCCCCCATTGTGACCGCCCCCGCGCCCGGCGGCGCCCGCAAAGCGGTATGAACTTCGAATGCCTTTCCCTGGCCCTGATCAGGCGTTTTCCCTTTGGAAGCGACCGGTGCCCACGGCGACGCCCACAACGGCGAAGACCAGGGACACCACGACCCCCCACACCAGGGCGGACGACGCGTACGAACCGGCGAAGAGCGCGCGCAGTCCCTCGACCGCGTACCGGAACGGCGTGAGCCTCGACACCACGTCCAGCCAGGCCGGGGCGAGCGACATCGGCAGCAGCGCGCCCGACAGCAGCATCAGCGGGATGACGACGGTGGACATCACGGGCGCGAACAGCTCCTGCCGCATCGTGAGCGCCGCCGCGTACGACAGCGACGCCATGCCGACGGACAGCACGGTGACCAGCAGCAGGGCGGCGAGCACTCCGGCGAGCGGGGCCCGCAACCCCAGCGCCCAGGCCGCCACGATGATGGTCACGGCCTGGATCAGCAGCACCACGGCGTCCCTGAGCACCCGGCCGAGCAGCAGCGTCACCCGGCTCACCGGGGTGACGCGCAGCCGCTCCAGCACGCCGAACCGATGGTCGAAGACGATGGTGAAGCCCGCCATGCCCGCGCTGGTCAGCGCGAGCTGCACCAGCAGGCCGGGCACGAGGACGGCCCACGAGCCCACCCCGCTGTTGGCGAACAACGGGCCGAAGAGCACGAGGTAGAGGAACGGCTGCAGCGCGCCGAAGGCCAGGGTGAACTTGTTCCCGAACGAGGCGCGCAGGTAGTGGCCGGTGAGGGCGGCGAGGGCGGTCACGCGGCGGCCCCCTCACGCGGCTCACGGCCGGTTACGGCCAGGAAGACGTCGTCGAGCGTGCGCGCGCCGTGCGCGGACTTCAGCTCCTCCGGAGTGCCCGCGGCGACGATCCGGCCGTGGTCGACGATCAGAACGCGGTCGCAGAGCGCGTCGGCCTCCTCCAGGTAGTGGGTCGTGAGGAAGACCGTCAGGCCGTCCCGGTCGCGCAGCCGCCGCACGTGGTCCCACAGGCCGGCGCGGCTCTGCGGGTCGAGCCCGGTCGTCGGCTCGTCGAGGAAGAGCACCTCGGGCCGGTGGAGCAGGCCCATCGCGATGTCCAGCCGGCGCTTCTGGCCGCCCGACATCGTGGCCGTCGTACGCTCCTCGACCCCGGGCAGGTCCAGCCCGGCGAGCAGGGCGGTCACCCGCTCGCGGGCCTCCTCCCTGGTCAGGCCGTACAGGCGGGCCTGGAGCACGAGCTCCTCCCCGACCGGCGAGAACGGGGCGAACGCGCCGCCCTGGGCGACGTAGCCGATGCGGCGGCGCACGCCCGCGGGGTCGGCGAACAGGTCGACGCCCGCGACCGTGGCGGTGCCGGACGTCGGACGCAGCAGCGTGGTCAGCATGCGCAGCGTGGTGGTCTTGCCCGCGCCGTTCGGTCCGAGGAAACCGACGATCTCCCCCGCGGAGACGTCGAGGTCGATCCCGCGGACGGCCTCGACCTGGCCGTACGTCTTGGTGAGCCCTCTGGTGTGAATCATGCTGGTTAGAGTAGCACCAAATTTGGAGTCACTTAAATATTGTGTTCACCCTTACAATCGAGGCATGGAAGAGGGACTGCGGGAGCGCAAGAAGCGGGAGACCAGGCAGCGCATCGCCGACATCGCGATGGGGCTGTTCCTGCGACGGGGCTTCGACAACGTGACGGTGGCCGAGGTGGCCAAAGCCGCCGACGTGTCGGTCAACACCGTCTTCAACTACTTCCGCACGAAGGAGGACCTGTTCCTCGACCGCGGCGAGGAGACCGAGGACCTGCTGGCCCGCGCCGTACGCGAGCGCCGCGAGGGCGAGACCGCGGTCGGAGCCGTGCGGCGGGACTTCTTCGAGTCGCTCGAGTCCGGCGACTGGCGCTACGGGATGAGCGAGGGCATGGACCTGTTCGCGCAGCGGGTCAGGGAGAGCGTCGCCCTGCAGTCGCGAGTGCGGATGCTCGACGTCCAGCGCGAGGAACGGCTGGCCCGCACGCTCGCCGAGGAGTCGGACGCGGACCACGACGACCCGGACCCCTGGCTGGTGTCGGCGCAGATCTGCGCCGTCGTGAACGCGCTGACCCGCCACTTCGCCATCCGGCAGATGGCGGGCGAGGACCCCGCGCGAATCAGGGCCGACATCGGGCGGCACGCCGAGCGCGCCTTCGACCTGCTGGAACGCGGGATCGGCGACTACTGCGCGCGCCCCGCGCCCGGGGCGCTCAGCCTCCCGTGAGCCGACGGGCGCTCCACACCAGCGCCTCGGTGACGCGGGCCTGCGACAGCCCGAGGGTGTGCCGCTGGAACTGGTAGACCTCGGGCGCGAGCGGCGCCAGCACGGCGTCCGCCGCCGCGTCCGGGTCGGGCACCCCCGCCTCGGTCAGCAGCATCCGCACATGCAGGCGCCAGAAGCGGTACGCGCCGGTGGCGAACCGCGCGCTTCCCGTCTCGGCCCCCAGGACGAGGTGGAGGTGGCGCTCCAGCAGGTCGGTCATGGCGAGGTGAAAGGCGGCGAGCCGGTCGGCGGGCGCGGCCCCCGGCCCGAGCGGCGGGGGGCCGCTCAGGATGTGCTCCTGCACCCGCCGCTCGTGCTCGTCGAGCAGGGCCGTCGCGATCGACGCCGGGTCCGGATAGCGCCGGTAGAGCGTGGCCCGGCCCACCCCCGCCGCCTTGGCGATCTCGTCCATCGTGACGTGCCTGGCGTCCCTCGTCGCGAACAGTTCCTCCGCCGCTTTCAGCACCCGCATGCGGTTGCGCGCGGCGTCCGCCCGCTCCCGCACCGGCCGGCCCGGTTCGAGGTCCAGCACGGGCAGTTCGCGGCCCGCGCCGGCCGGGATCTCCCGTCCCGCGGGAACGCGGCCGTTCGCCCGGTTCCCGCCGGGATCCCTCAACCCGTTGGTCATGAGGACATGGTAGCCCTTCGCCTCAACCATGTGGACACGGTGTCCGGTTCTCGCTTACGCTCATCCGGACACCGCGTCCACTTATGTCGTGGAGGATTGCCATGCATGCCCTGTTCCTCGCCTCGGCGCTGCTGGCCGGCTGCCTCCTGGCCGTGCAGGCGTCGGCGAATCTCCAGCTCAACAAGGCCGTCGGCACGCCGTACGGCGCCTCGACGCTGCAGTTGAGCGTGGCGGCCGCCCTGCTGGCGCTCCTCGCGGTCGCCGCCGGCGCGATCGGCGCGGTCCGCCTCGTGCCGGGCATCCCGGTCTGGCACCTGCTCGGGGGTCTCGCCAGCCCGCTCTACATCACCAGCGGGATCCTGCTCTTCCCCCGCCTGGGCGCTCTCGCGGCGGCCGGGCTGTTCGTGACCGGCCAGATGTTCGCGTCGCTGGGGCTCGACCTGTTCGGCCTGCTCGGCGTCGCGCGCCGGCCGCCGAGCATCGGCATGGCCCTCGGCGCGCTCGCGGTCCTGGCCGGCATCACCGTGGTCGTCCGCGAGCAGCGCACGGCGCCGCCCACCCCTGGACCTGCGCCGAAGGCCCAGGAAGGACCCGCAGGCGGGGCGCGGACCGCGACACTCACCTCCCCGGCCGTCACAGGCGTACGCCGGGCGGGCGGCCGGGGCGGCTGGATCCTGCTGGGCATCGTCGCGGGCGCGGTCCTGCCCGTGCAGGGCGCGGTCAACGCCGCGCTCCGCGCGGACATACACGAGCCGGTGACGACCGCGATGATCAGCTTCATCGTGGCCACGGTCACCATCGCCGTGGTGCTGATCGCCCTGCTGGCGACACGCCGCACCCCCGCGCCTCGACTCGGCGGGCTGCCCGCGATGCCGTGGTGGGGCTGGCTCGGCGGCGCCTGCGCCGCGGCCTATGTCAGCGCCACCTTCACGCTCATCCCCGCGATCGGCGCCGCCACCACCGTGGCGCTGACCGTGACAGGTCAGCAGCTCGCGTCCGCCGTGATCGACGGCCGCGGCCTCCTGCGGCTGCCCCGCCGCCCGCTCACCGCGCCGCGCCTGTCCGGTCTCGCCCTGCTCGTCGCCGGGTCGGCGCTCGTCCAGCTCACCTGAGCGAAGTCACCGCGGAGACGCCCCGGCCGACCTGACCGACCTGGTCGACCCGGCCGGATTCGACACCCCCCGGACGACCTGGTCCGCCCGGCGTCCCGGCACATCCTCAGTTCGCACGAACCGTCGCAGGACAAGAGACGACACAAGGAGAACGCCGATGACGACGGCACCGCCCCCGGAGCCCGGCACCATCATCATCTTCTCCGACATCTGGTGCTCCTTCGCGCACATCGCGGTGCACCGGCTCCACAAGACCCGGGAACGGCTCGGCCTGACCGGCCGGGTCCGGTTCGACCATCACGCCTTCCCTCTGGAACTGCTCAACGAGGCGCCCAGCCCCCGGCCGGGAACCGACAGCGAGGTGGCCCGGATGGCCTCGCTCGAGCCCGGCGCGGGGTGGCAGCTGTGGCAGGCGAAGGACTGGCTGTACCCGTCCACCACATTGCCCGCGCTGGAGGCCGTCCAGGCGGCCAAGGAGCAGGGACTCACCGCCTCGGAACAGCTCGACCTGGCGCTGCGGAGGGCCTTTTGGGCCGAGTCGCGGTGCATCAGCCACCGCAAGGTCATCCTGGACGCCGCCGCGTCCACCGGCGTGGTGGACGTGGCCGCACTGGCGGCCGCGCTCGACGACGGCCGGGCACGCGCGACGCTGTCCGAGCAGGCCGCCGTCGCGGCGACCGACCGGGTGAACTGCAGCCCGCACCTGTTCCTGCCGGACGGCACCGACCACGCCAACCCCGGAATCGAGGTCGGCTGGGCCGGCGCGTACGGGATCGGCTGGCCGGTCGTCTCATCCGACGATCCGAGCGTGTACGAGGACATCCTCAAGCGCGCCGCCGCCTGACCCAAGCACCCGCTCCAAGGCACAGAACGCCGCCGTCGTCGCTGCCGCGGACGGGGTGGCATGCCGGGCGCGGGAGCATGCCGGACGCGGCGGCCGGGCGGCGGCGGCGGTATACAGGTCCACGTGAAGTTGGACGAGCTCGATCGCGCCATCATCCGGGCCCTCGTCGAGGACGCCCGAGCGACGTACGCCGAGATAGGCGGTCAGGTGGGCCTGTCGGCTCCGGCCGTGAAGAGGCGGGTGGACCGGCTCGTCGCCAGTGGCGCGATCACCGGGTTCAGCGCCCGGGTGGCGCCCTCGGCCCTCGGCTGGACCACCGAGGCGTACGTCGAGCTGTACTGCCGGGGCAAGACCTCCCCGACGGACATCGGCATGGCCGTGTCCCGGCATCCGGAGGTCGTCTCGGCCTGCACGGTCACCGGCGAGGCGGACGCGTTGCTGCACATCCGCGCGACCGACGTACGGCACGTGGAGCGGGTGATAGAGCGCCTGGCGGCCGAGCCGTTCGTGGTCCGTACCAAGAGCGCCATCGTGCTGTCCAGGCTGATTAACGGATCGCCGCAAAACGGGTGAAGGACGCAATCAATCCGCAGGTGATCGCAACGCGGGCGCGTTGGCTAGTCGTCTCCCAGTTCCTAGGCTGAGGACTCGTTCACCCTATTCCCGCTTGGAGTCGACGATGACGCTCGCGCCAGCCACCGAGACCACGCTGAGTGGCCGCTCGGGTACGGTCCGGCATTTCCTGATGTGCCGGCCCGAATTCTTCACGGTCTCGTATTCCATCAACCCGTGGATGCACCCGGAGAAGGAGACCGACACCGCACGGGCGCTGCGGCAGTGGGAGAGCCTCCGGCAGGCGTACGAGAGCCTGGGTCACACCGTCAGCCTGATCGACCCGATCCCGGGCCTGCCCGACATGGTGTTCGCCGCCAACGGCGCGCTCGTGGTCGACGGTCGGGTCTACGGCGCGAGGTTCGCCCACCCGGAGCGTGCCGCCGAGGGCCCCGCCTACCTGCGGTGGTTCGATGAGAGGGGATACGAGACACTGGAGGCGTCCTTCACCAACGAGGGCGAGGGCGACTACCTGACGCTCGACGACCTGATCCTGGCCGGGACGGGCTTCCGCACCGACGTGGCGGCGCACATGGAGGCCCAGGAGTTCCTCGGCCGCCCGGTCGTCACGCTGCGCCTGGTCGACCCGAGGTTCTACCACCTCGACACCGCCCTGTTCCCGCTGAACGGCCACAACGTGGCGTACTACCCTGAGGCGTTCAGCGAGGGCAGCAGGAGGGTGCTGCGGCGGCTGTTCCCCGACGCCGTGATCGCCACGTCCGCGGACGCGGAGGTGCTGGGCCTCAACGCGGTGAGCGACGGCCGCAACGTCGTCGTCAACGCCGAGGCGACCGGGCTGGTCCTGGAGCTGAAGCGGCGCGGCTTCGAGGTCGTCACGGTCGACCTCAGCGAGCTGCGCAAGTCCGGCGGCGGCCCCAAGTGCTGCACCCTCGAGATCCGGCCGAGCAGGGAGACCCGATGAGGACCGAGCAGTTCATCAAGCTCAGCGAGAGCCACAGCGCGCACAACTACCACCCGCTGCCGGTCGTGATCAGCTCCGCCGAGGGCGCGTGGGTCACCGACGTGGAGGGCAAGCGCTATCTCGACTGCCTGGCCGGCTACTCGTCGCTGAACTTCGGCCACGGCAACCCCGCGATCCTCGATGCCGCGCGCGAGCAGCTCGACCGGCTGACGCTGACCAGCCGGGCGTTCTACCACGACCGGTTCGCGTCGTTCGTGACGGGCCTTTCCGAGCTGTGCGGCAAGGACATGGTCCTGCCGATGAACACCGGCGCGGAGGCCGTGGAGACGGCCGTCAAGGTCGCCCGCAAGTGGGGCTATGAGGTCAAGGGCGTCGCCCCCGGCCAGGCCAACATCGTCGTGATGGAGGACAACTTCCACGGCCGTACGACGACGATCGTGGGCTTCTCCACCGACCCCGAGTCGCGCGACGGGTTCGGCCCGTTCACGCCCGGGTTCCGGGTCGTCAAGTACGGCTCCGCCGAGGCGGTCAGGGAGGCCATCGACGAGAACACGGTGGCCGTGCTGCTCGAACCCATCCAGGGCGAGGCGGGCGTGCTGGTCCCGCCGGACGGCTACCTGGCCGCGGTGCGGGAGATCTGCACCGACAACAACGTGCTGCTCGTGGCCGACGAGATCCAGTCGGGCCTCGGCCGCACCGGCGACACGTTCGCCTGCGACCACGAGCGGGTCGTCCCGGACCTGTACGTCCTGGGCAAGGCGCTCGGCGGCGGGGTGGTCCCGGTCTCCGCGGTCGTCGCGAACGCCGACGTCATGGGCGTGATCCGGCCCGGTCAGCACGGCTCCACCTTCGGCGGCAACCCGCTCGCGTGCGCCGTCGGCGACGCGGTCGTCGGGCTGCTGAGGACCGGCGAGTACCAGGCCAAGGCCCGCGAGATGGGCGCGGTCCTGCACGAGCGGCTGGCCGGCCTCGGCCCCGGCGTGGTGGCGGTGCGCGGCCGCGGACTGTGGGCGGGCATCGACATCGACCCCTCGCTCGGCACGGGCCGTCAGATCAGCGAGGCGCTCATGCGCCGCGGCGTGCTCGCCAAGGACACGCACGGCTCGACGATCCGCCTCGCGCCGCCCCTCGTCGTCTCCAGGGACGACCTGGAGTGGGCGATGGACCAGTTCAGCGCGGTGCTGCGGGAGGCTCGGGCCTGATCGTCACGGTGTCGTGGTCGCCGGTGTCGGTGAACCACGTCACCTTGGCCTCTCCGGGCGCGAGGTCGACGGCGGTCATCATGTTGGGGAACCAGGGGCCCTTGCTGATCCGCCACTTCAACGGCGCCCGGGGAAGGCCGCCCGCCCTGGCCAGCACCCCGCCGAGCACGCCCGCCAGCCCGAACGACGCCACGATGTTGGCGAAGCGCAGGGTGCGGCTGAGCGGGTTGCGGATCGGCGAGCAGACGATCTGGTGGACCCGCCCGCCGCCCAGGCGCCGTACGGACGCCATGTAGGAGTAGTGGACGTCGCCCGACAGGAGCAGGACGCTCGCGGGCGGCTCCCCCCGCCGGCCGGAGGCGACCTCGAGCACCACCCGTGCGAGGTCCTCGAAGGACCGGCGGAAGGCGCCCCAGTGCTCCAGGTCGAGGAACTGCCGCACCCGCTCGCCCCACCGCGCGGCGGCGCGGCCCCAGATGCCGTCGCAGACCGCCTCGTTCCAGCTCTCGACGTGGTGGATGCCCGTGGGCAGCAGGATCGGCAGCGAGGACCCGACGAGCAGGTGGTCGAAGTCGCCGGTGGCGTGCTTGTCGAACCAGTCCCACTCGGCGGGGTCGAGCATCCGCCGGCGGCCCGGCTCCAGCACCCGGGCGCTGCGGCTGTCGAGCACGATCAGCCGGGCGTGGCCCAGGTCCCTGTGGTAGCTCCAGCGCACCGAGTCGGGCTCCCGGTCGGCCCGCCTGGCGAAGGAGTCGAGCGCCTCCTCTCCCCCGCCCGCGCGCAGCGCGGCGAGCACGGGATCGGCCGCCCGCTCCTCCGGGGGCAGGTTTCCCAGGTGCTGGTAGACGTAGTAGGAGCCGAGCGCCGAGACGATGCGCCGGTCCCACCAGGCCACCTCGGCCATCTGCTCGCGCCACGCCGCCGAGGTGTTCCAGTCGTCCCTGACGTCGTGGTCGTCGAAGATCATCGCGGTCGGGACGGTGGCCAGCAGCCAGCGCACCGGGGGGTCCGACCACGCCTGGCGGTACAGCTCGGCGTACTCCTCGAAGTCGACGACCTCCTGCGGGCCCTCCTCCCTGCGCCCGGCGATGAACTCCTTCATGTCCGGGGTGAGCTCGTCGGCGTACACCTGGTCGCCCAGCAGCAGGATCAGGTCGGGCCGCTCCTCCGGCGACTCCATCAGGCGCAGGCCGTACGCCCGAAGGACGTCCGGGCCGTGCGTGCGCACGTACGGCTCGTCGTGCGGGACGCTGGTGCGGCAGGAGCCGAAGATCAGCCGGTCGAGGCGGGTGAGCGGGCGGATCACGCTCGGCGGCAGGTCCTCCTCCGGCCACACCCGCCGGCCGTCGAGTTCCACCTCGTAGGCCACCGGCCCGTCGAGGCCGACGTCGAGCAGGGCGTAGTGGTGACCGTGGACGGTGAAGGTGCGCTCCTCAGAGCACGCGTCGCCCGCCCGTACGCGGACGGTGCACGGCTCGGACGTCTCCACCCAGACGGTCGCGGCGGCGGCGTCCACGTGACGCAGCAGCGGGCCAAGCACAAGTTCCGGCATCCACCCTGTCTACTGCCAAACCCCGCCTATAGCAAAAGGCGCGCCAAGCGTCCACAAAGTTCACCAGAACGGCGAAACCGCGCCTGACGATCTCCTTATTGGCCTATATCGCGATCACCACGGCTCGCGATTTGATCCTGGTGTCGCTCCTCTCAGGCCCGACGTACACGGTCGTCAACGTCGACGACCGCGGGGGCCCAGGGGGACGGCCTCTCTTCCGAACAGGAGAACAACAGAATGACCATCACGGACTTCCCGACAACGGCGTCGGGGGTTCGGTCACCGATCCCCCATCGGCAGACCCAGGGCGAGCACGCGCTCGCCGCCGCCCGTTTCCAGCTCGCCGAGGCGGCCCGATTCCTCGGTCTCGACGACGGCATGCACCGCATGCTCGCCACGCCCCGCCGCTCGCTGACCGTCTCGGTGCCCGTGCGCCGCGAGGACGGCCGCCTGGAGGTGGTGCAGGGCCACCGCGTGCAGCACAACCTGTCGCGCGGCCCGGCCAAGGGCGGCATCCGCTTCCACCCCGCCACCGACCTCGCCGAGGTCACCGCCCTCGCCATGTGGATGACGTGGAAGTGCGCGCTCGTCGGCATCCCGTACGGCGGGGCCAAGGGCGGCGTCGCGGTGGACCCGGCCACGCTGACCACCCGCGAACTCGAACGCGTCACCCGGCGCTACGTCAACGAGATCCTGCCGCTCATCGGCCCGGAGAAGGACATCCCCGCGCCCGACGTGGGCACCGACGAGCAGACCATGGCCTGGATCATGGACACCTACAGCGCGAACGCGGGCTACTCGGTTCCCGGTGTGGTGACCGGCAAGCCCACCGCGCTCGGCGGCTCGCTGGGCCGCGCGGGCGCGACCTCGCGCGGGGTGCAGATCGCCGCACTGGAGGCATTTGCCGCGATGAACGGGTCGCGCTCCCCCGAAGGCGCGACCGTGGCCGTGCAGGGCTTCGGCAAGGTCGGCGCGCTCGCCGCGCAGTATCTCGCCGACGCCGGCTGCCGTGTCGTGGCCGTCTCCGACGTGGGCGGCGCCGTCGTCCGGCACACCGGGCTCGACGTCGCCGCGCTGCGCGCCCACGCGGCCGAGACCGGATCCGTCCACGGCTACCGCGACGCCGACCCGCTCTCCCACGGCGACCTGCTGGAACTCGACGTGGACGTGCTGGTCCCCGCCGCGCTCGAAGGCGTGATCACGGCGGACAACGCCCCGCGCGTACGGGCCCGCCTGGTCGTGGAGGGCGCCAACGGGCCCACCACGCCCGAGGCCGACCTGATCCTGGCGGACAACGGGGTCATGGTGGTCCCCGACATCCTGGCCAACGCCGGCGGCGTGATCGTGTCCTACCTGGAGTGGGTGCAGAACACCCAGGCGTACTCGTGGAGCGCGGGCGAGGTCGAGATGCGGCTCCGCGACCTCATGGAGAACGCCTACCGGGCGGTCGCGGAACTGGCCGGCGGGCGCGACCTCACGCTCCGCCAGGCCGCCCACGCGATCGGGGTGGAGCGCGTGGCCGAGGCGCACAGGATGCGCGGCCTCTACCCCTGACGGGCGGGCCATCGAAGACGGCGCTGACGGCCGCCTCCCGGGAATATGCGGCTTCCGGGAGGCGGTCAGGCCGTCAGGGCCAGGGTGCCGCCGGCGGTCAGGCCGTCAGGGCCCCGGTCCGGCCGGCTGTGGGGCCGGCGGCCTGGACGATCTCCTCGCACAGCTCGTGGGTCAGCAGTGCGTCGCCGGCCGTGAGGATCCGGCCCTCCCGCACCGCCGCGAGGAACTCCCCGCAGATCTGCTCGATGCCGCGCTGCCGGTGCGCCGGGACCCAGTCGCCCCGCCGCGTCACGGTCTCGCCCCCGGCGTAGTCGACCAGGTCGCCGAGGTTGACCACCCGCCGCTTCCCGCCCTCGCCCATGACCTCGCAGGTCTCCTCGGCCGCGCCGCTGGTGCGGCTCATCACGCCGACGGCGGTGAAACCGTCGCCGCCGAGCGTGAGCACGACGTGGTCGAGCAGGCCGTCCCGCACCCTGGTCCTGACCGAGGTGGCGGTGATCGGCCCTGGGGCGAGGAAGCGCAGCGTGTCGGCCACGTGGATGAAGTCGTCGAAGACCACGGCACGCGGGTCTCCGGGCAGGTCACGCCGGTTCTTCTGCATCACGACCACGTCGCGCGGCAGGTCGCGCAGGGCCGCGTACGCCGGGGCGTGCCTGCGGTTGAACCCGACCATCAGCGACCTGTTCCGCTCGGCGGCCAGCCGTACGAGCCCGGCGGAGGCGGCGGCGTCGTAGGCGAGCGGCTTGTCCACGTAGACGTGCACGCCCGCGTCGAGCAGCGTCGTCACGATCGGGACGTGCGCGGTGGTGGCCGCGTGCACGAAGGCCGCGTCGATCCCGGCCTCGACGAGGGCGTCCACGGAGGGGAAGCGGGCGCCGATCCGGTACGCGTCGCCGAGCCGGTCGAGCGTCGCACGGTCGCGGGTGCACAGCAGCGGCTCGACGCCCGGCGTCGCCGCCAGCACCGGCAGGTACGCCTTCTCCGCGATGTCGCCCAGACCGATGATCCCCACTCTCATGCCCCGGAGACTATCGCCGTCCCTCCGGCGCCTCTCGCGGCCCTCTCCCCTCAAACCTGATTCGTCAGCAGCCGGGCCACGCCGTCCACGACGTACACGACCGCGAACACGACGCCCGCCGTGATCAGTCCGGAGGCGGCCAGGGCGGCGGCCCCCGCCCCGAACCACACGACCTCGAAGGCGGCCCTGGCGAGCCCGTGCAACTGGTGCGGCGCCTTGCCGCCCGCCATGAACAACCCCCAGAGCGTCGCGAACACCGCGGGCGTGCCCAGCCCAAGGAGGATCCGGACCAGGAGATGCGCCTCCCGCGTGAACCCCCAGTAGGCCAGCGAGATCAGCACGCCCAGCTCCAGGAAGAACATCACCGCGGCGGCGGTTCCTTTGATCACGGTGAGCATGGGTACTCCTTTGAGGTCATCGATCCGTTATGAGAGCAATGCTCTCTCACGTGGATGCCTGCGTCAAGAGCACTGCTCTTGAATCACTCAGGTGCTCTGCTAGCCTGGCCGCATGAACGCGAGCCGTACCGCCCGGGAGCGGGTCAGAGCGGAGCTGATCAGAGAGATCACGGACATCGCCCGGCGTCAGCTGGCGACCGAGGGGGCGGCGGGCCTGTCCCTGCGGGCGGTGGCCCGCGAGATGGGGATGGTCTCCTCCGCGATCTACCGCTACTTCCCCAGCCGCGACGACCTGCTGACCACTTTGATCATCGACGGGTACAACGCCCTCGGAGAGGCCGTCGAGCGCGCCGACGCCGCCTGCGCGCGCGACGACTTCACCGGGCGCTGGCTCGCCGTCTGCCGCGCCGTACGCGCGTGGGCCCTGGCCCATCCGCACGAGTACGCCCTGCTGTACGGCTCACCCGTGCCGGGCTACGCCGCTCCGCAGGACACGATCGCGCCGGCGACGCGGGACACGGCCGTGTTCGGACGGATCGTCTCCGACGCCCACCGCGCGGGCAGGCTCACCCCTCCCCCTGGCTGCCCGCCGCCGCCCGCGGTCCTGTCGCAGGACGCCGAGGTCGTACGGTCGCTGATGCCGGACGTGCCGGACGACGGGGTCACCCGGGCGATAGTCGCGTGGACCGGCCTGTTCGGGATGGTCAGCTTCGAGCTCTTCGGCCAGTTCAACAACACGATCACCCATCGGGCCGAGTTGTTCGACCACAACATGACCAGCCTGGGCCGCCTCCTCGGCCTGCCTGGCTGACGCGCTCCCCTCGGGCCACGGTTCCCCGGCCGTCAGGACGGCGAGCCCGCCCTCCACGGCTGGAGCTTCTCGGGGTTGCGAACCGCCCAGAC
This sequence comes from Microbispora sp. H11081, assembly GCF_012999535.1. Lineage (GTDB taxonomy): Bacteria > Actinomycetota > Actinomycetes > Streptosporangiales > Streptosporangiaceae > Microbispora. The sequence goes on along the minus strand of NZ_JABBWV010000001.1, from coordinate 349,797 downwards.
GCGCCTGATCCGGTCGTCCACCACGTCGAACGCCATCACGACCTCCGTGACGCCGTCCCGCTGCCCCACCAGGCCCGGCTGGCCGTTGACCGTACGCTCCAGGAACGTCAGCCCGGCCGTCCTCGCGATGAGGGCGACCGCGTAACGCGCGACCTCCTCCGCACCCTCGAGCGGGTGCGGCAGCGCGTCGACCACCCCGCCGCCGTCGGCGGTCACGGTGACGCCGGGGTCGAGGACGCCGATGAGCGCGCCGATGTCCCCGGCCTCCCATGCCCGCTTGAAGTCCCTGACGACACGGGCCTGCCGGGCCGTCGCCGCCGCGGCGGGCCGTGACGCGCGGACGCGGCGCCGGGCCGAGGAGGCCAACTGGCGGCACGCCCCCGGCGTACGGCCGACGATCTCGGCCACTTCCGCGAAGGAGTAGCGGAACACGTCGTGCAGGACGAACGCGACGCGCTCGGCCGGGGTCATCGATTCGAGCACGACAAGGAAGGCCATGCCGACCGACTCGTCGAGAGTGACCCGGTCGGCCGGATCGGCCCCCTGCCCGGCCGCCCACTCCGTGCGGTCGGGCAGCGGCTCTGGGATCCACTCGCCCACGTAGCGCTCCCGCCGTGCCCGCGCCGAGCCCAGCAGGTCCAGGCAGATGCGGCCGGCCACCCTCGTCAGCCAGCCGCCGGGAGACTCGACGGCCTCCCGCCGCGAGGGGGACATGGCGTACCAGCGGGCGTACGTCTCCTGCACGACGTCCTCCGCCTCGGCCAGGGAGCCGAGGAGCCGGTACGCCAGGTTGATGAGCTGCCGCCGCTCGCTCATGATCGCGCTCAGCCCCGGATCGACCGGGCCGTCCACTGGCTCGGACTCGGTGGTCATGGTCTCGCCGGCTCCCTCGGTCTCGTCCGCCCTCACCGGTACGACGAGGCGACCACCCCGAATGTGAGGCCGGGGCGCGTGTGAGGCGGGGCACCTTGGCAGCGGCGCCTCACATTCCGGGCGGCCACGTCGTCGGACGACAGGAACGGCGTACGGGCGGAACCCGCGCCGTCCCCCGAGGCAGGCCATCCGCGCCGGGCCTCCGGAAACCGCTGGAACCCAGGAGGGAAGACCCCACCATGCCTTCTTCCACAGCGACCCGGCAAGACAGCCTCCAGTCGCGGCTGCCCGACCCCGGCCAGTTCTTTCCCGAAGAGGTGGCCGCGCTCGCCGGAGCCATGCTCAAGGCCACCCTGAACGGCGCGATCCCGAGGACCACCATCGGCCTGGTGCAACTTCGCGCCGGGCAGATCGCCGGCAGCACCTACCACGCCATCCGGCAGACGGGCGAGCTCCGCAAGGCCGGGGAGACCGAGGAGCGCATCACCGCCGTCGCGACCTGGCGGGACGCCCCCTACTTCACCGACGCGGAACGGGTCGCGCTGGAGCTCGTGGAGGCGGTGCTCACCCCGAACCCGTACGGAGAGCGGGTGCCCGACGAGCTGTACGCCAGAGCCGCCGCGCACTACGACGAGAAGGCCCTGTGGACGCTCACGATCGCGATCGGCCAGATCTGCTTCTTCATCCCGGTGGCCCTCATCGCCAGGCCGATCCCGGGTGAGGCACTCGGCAAGAGCTACCGGAAGTAGAACATGCCGGGCGTGACGCGCTGAGGACGGGTGAGAGGCGGCAACCGGGGAGTGACGGGGGCGCCGCCTCTCGCCCGGGTCACGGCTCGCCGCCGCGGCCCCCACCTCCGCGTCGCTCACCGCCCGGCACTATGCTCCGCCGGTCACGCCAGGCTTCGCCGTCATGAGCCGGACCAGTCCGAACCGGGGGCTGCGGTGGGAAGGCCCGCCTCCCCGGCCGCCGCGAGCAACCGCTTGTCGTAGGCCACGAACCAGTCGAGAGCCCGCTCCAGCACTCCCGCGGCGGACAGGTGCAGCGCGTCGAGAGTCCGCAGCCCGGAGGGCCCGATCTCGGCGGCCGTGTCGAGAAGCCGTGTGTCCACGGGCAGCGTTCTCAGCCGCGACAGCAACGCTCTCGCCCGTGTGACCGCCTCGGGTCCGGCGGACCGCACCGCCCGGACCACCTCGGTCCTGGCCAGCTCACAGGTGGCGACCGGCCTGGCCTGTGCCGCCAGCCACCCTTCGAGCGCCGCCGTCTCCTCTTCCCTGACGACCAGCTTGACCAGCGCGGAAGAGTCCAAATAGATCAACGCTCGTCCGCTCTGAGCTCCGCCAGCACCTCGCTGGGCAGCGGCTGTCCGGGTTCCGCGGGCATCGCGTGCCAGGCGGTCCAGTCGATCTCCACCTCGGGCAGCGTCATGCGGCCCTCCGCCACGAGCCTCTCGGTGACGACACGATCGTGCGGCAGTGCGGTGAGCTGCGCCACAGGTCGGCCCCTCTCCGTGATCTCGACCGTGTTGCCCGCCTGGACCAGCTCCAGATAGTGCGCGAGCCGGTCACGCAACTCCCGGACGCCGACGCTGACGACCTCATCCTCCACGTACACAGGCTAACCGAACCAGGTCCACGAAGGAAGCCGGCGGTACACAAGCGAACCGCATGCGTACCATCCCAGCGGCATGGGGACCTCATGCGGCGATGTACGCCCGGCCGGAAACCTCAGGACATGCGAAAGGCGGCAGACGGGGATCTCCCGGGTGCCGCCTATCGCATGATCACGGATGCCTTTTGGGCAGGTCAGGGCGTAGTCTTGCGATTTTCTGCAAGATCACGAACAGTGAAGGCGCAGGTCATGCCACATCACTGCGACAAACTACAAGATCACGGGGGGTTGGGTGTGGGGGGGCGTCAGGGGCGGGTGGCGCGGTTGACGGCCGAGATGATGGCCTTGAGCGAGGCGGTCGTCGTGTTGGCGTCGATGCCCACGCCCCACAGGACCTTCGTGCCCTCCGGCCCGCCGACCTCGCACTCCACGTACGACGCGGCCTTGGCGTCGGCGCCCGCGCTCATCGCGTGCTCGGTGTAGTCGAGGACCCGCACCGGCACTCCGACGCTCTCCAGCGCGTCGCAGAAGGCCGAGATGGGGCCGTTGCCGACGCCGTGGATCTCCCGGATCTGGCCGTCGATCCGCACGTCGGCGCTGATCGCGTCCTTGTCGTCCACCGCGGAACTGTGCCGGTGGGCCAGCAGGCCCAGCCGCCCCCAGGGGCTCGCCGCGCTGGGCAGGTACTCGTCGGAGAACCGCTCCCACATCTCGGCGGCGGTCACCTCGCCGCCCTCGGCGTCCGTACGCGCCTGGATGACGCGGGAGAACTCGATCTGCAGCCGGCGCGGCAGGTCGAGCTGGTGGTCGGCCTTCATGATGTAGGCGACGCCGCCCTTGCCCGACTGGCTGTTCACGCGGATCACGGCCTCGTACGTGCGGCCGATGTCCTTGGGGTCGATCGGCAGGTACGGCACGGCCCAGGTGAACTCGTCGACCGGCACGCCCGCGGCCTCCGCGTCGCGCTCCAGGTGCTCCAGGCCCTTCTTGATGGCGTCCTGGTGGGAGCCGGAGAAGGCCGTGTAGACCAGCTCGCCGCCCCACGGGTGGCGGGGGTGCACGGGCAGCTGGTTGCAGTGCTCGACCACGCGCCGGATCTCGTCCATGTCGGAGAAGTCGATCTCCGGGTCGACGCCCTGGGAGAACAGGTTCATGCCCAGCGTCACCAGGCAGACGTTGCCGGTCCGCTCGCCGTTGCCGAACAGGCAGCCCTCGATGCGGTCGGCGCCCGCCATGTAGCCCAGCTCGGCGGCGGCGACGGCGGTGCCGCGGTCGTTGTGCGGGTGCAGGGACAGCACGACCGAGTCCCGGTACGCCAGGTTGCGGTGCATCCACTCGATCTGGTCGGCGTACACGTTCGGGGTGGCCATCTCGACCGTCGCCGGCAGGTTGAGGATCACCTTGCGGTCGGGGGTGGGCTGCCACACGTCGTTGACGGCGTTGCACACCTCGACGGCGTACTCCAGCTCGGTGCCGGTGAAGGACTCGGGCGAGTACTGGAAGTAGATCTCCGTGCCCTCGATCTCGGCCGCCAGCTTCTTGCACAGCTTGGCGCCCTCGACGGCGATGGCGGTGATGCCGTCCCTGTCCTGGCCGAACACGACCCGGCGCTGCAGGGTGGAGGTGGAGTTGTACAGGTGGACGATCGCCTGACGGGCGCCGCGCAGCGACTCGAAGGTCCGCTCGATCAGCTCGGGCCTGGCCTGCGTCAGCACCTGGATGACCACGTCGGAGGGGATGCGCTCCTCTTCGATGATCTGGCGGACGAAGTCGTAGTCGGTCTGCGACGCGGCGGGGAAGCCGACCTCGATCTCCTTGTAGCCCATCCGGACCAGCTGGTCGAACATCTTCAGCTTGCGGTCGGCGTCCATCGGGTCGATCAGCGCCTGGTTGCCGTCGCGCAGGTCCACCGCGCACCAGCGGGGAGCCTTGGTGATGACCTTGCCGGGCCAGGTGCGGTCGGCCAGCCGTACGGGCTCGAACGGCGTGTAGCGATGGAACGGCATCGGGCTGGGCTGCTGCTCATTCATTGGATGCTCCTTGTCGGGCGCGCATTGTCGGGCGCACGGCGAGCCCCGGGCACGACGTTGCCGTCGTCTCACTGGGAAAAGGGGGCGCCGTTGGAAGAAAACCAGGGCGGCCGACGCGCATGACTCTCGCACCGCGGCGAGGGAGCCGGCCTCTTACAGGCCCTCGCCGCGGCGGATAAGAAGGAGTCCGCGCAGCATGCCAAGCAGACTAGCAGACGCCCTCCACCGCGAGAGACACCCGATCACATTGCGAGACGAGCCGGCGGGTTAGGGTGAGCCGTGACGTGAAGGAGGCCGCATGAAGGACAACGACATCCTCAGGCGGATCAGCGAACTGGTCGACGAGGAGCACTCGCTGCGCGAACGACTGGTCGCCGGCGAGGTGACCTCCGAGGAGGAGCACGGCAGGATCGCCTCGCTGGAGGAGCAACTCGACCGCTGCTGGGACCTGCTGCGCCAGCGCCGGGCCCGGCGCGACGCGGGCGAGGACCCCGACCACGCGTCCCCCCGGCCGGCCGACGAGGTCGAGAACTACGTCCAGTAGGCCCTCACTCCCACTGTTCCACGATGTGAAAAATCGGTCGCGTCCTGACAGGATGTAGGGAATTCTTGTCGGCATGCAGATGACGCGCGTCGCCCCCACGGCGCAGGAGGAAGACGATCCGGACGGTCACTCACTTCTGGCCGGTCTTTACGCCGTGTCGCGGGCCTGCGACGACGCGGGGCCCGCGATGTCGTGGCGGCACTTCGCGGCGAGCGTACGAAGCGGATCCGGCGGCGAGCGGGCCGAGGCGTGGGCGGCGCGCGACGGCGACCGGGTCGTCGGCGGCCACATCCTCCACCTTCCGCAGGACGACAACACCCACCTGGCCATGCTCCGGCTGATGACGCATCCTTCGCGGCGGCGTGCGGGGGTCGGCGGCGCGCTGCTGGACCACGCGATCGGCCGGGTGCGCGACCTGGGCAGAAGCGTGCTGATCGCCGAGGCGCCGTCGGACGGACCGGGCACGGCCTTCGCCAAGGCCCGCGGCTTCTCCCCGGCCTCCACCGAGACCCGGCTGGTGCTCGACCTGCGCACGGCCGACTGGTCGGGCCTCGAACTCCTCCGTGGCCGGGCCACACGGCACGCCACGGGCTACTCACTCGAACGGTGGGCCGGGCCGACCCCCGACGACCTGCTCGGCGACATGGCCCGCCTGACGGAGGGCATGAACGACCATCCGCTGGGCGACCTCGCGATGGAGGACGAGCGGTGGACCCCCGAGCGCGTGCGCGCACGCGAGGAGATGCTCGGGCGGGCGGGCCAGCGGACCTACACCGTGATCGCACGGCACACCGCCAGTGGGGAGCCCGCGGGGTTCACCCAGCTGGTGGTGGACGCGGAGCGCCCGGAGGGATGGGCCCGCCAGGGCGCGACCACGGTCCTCGCCCCGCACCGCGGCCGCCGGCTCGGGCTGGTGCTGAAGCTCGCCAACCTCACCTGGTTCCGCGCCTGCGAGTCGTCGATCGAGCGGGTGATCACGTGGAACTCGGTGGAGAACCCGCACATGCTCGCGATCAACGAGGCGCTGGGGTTCGAGGTCTTCGACACCTGGCACCAGTGGCAGCTCGACATCTGACCACGGGCGCGGGCCGGCGATGAGATCTGCGCTGCCAACACCTGACCGGCGCCGAGGCCCCTGCCGAGTCGGCAGCAGGGGGATCATCGTCAAGACCCTGACCGGGCTCGTCGCGGGAGCGATCGCCGGTGCCGCCCTGAGCGCCGTGTACCAGGCTTACGGAGCCCGGCGTGATCGGCGCCGGTTTCCTCCCCCAGGACGGACGGTCGACGTCGGCGGCCGCCGGATCCATCTGTGGACCGCGGGCACGGGCTCGCCGACCGTCGTCATCGTGCCGGGACTGGGGGAGCCGGGTTTGAACTGGGCCGCCCTGTTACCCGAACTGGCGGCGGAGTCGTCGGTCGTCCTCTACGACCGCGCCGGTCTCGGGTGGAGCGACCCGTCTCCGTGTGCGGGAACGGCGCTGGGAGCCGCTCGCGACCTGCGACGCGCACTGGACGAGGCGGGGATCGCTCCGCCGTACGTTCTGGTAGGGCATTCGGCCGGGGGCAACGTCGTCCGGCTGTTCGCGGCCGAAAGGCCCGGTGTCGTGGCAGCGGTCGTCCTTGTCGATTCCAGCCATCCTGAGCAGATCCGCCTGCTGCACGGGACGAGAGGCGCCATCACCCGAGAAATGGTGCGCTCACGCCTGACGCCACTGGGGCTTCGACGCCTGGCCTTCGACGTGGGATGGAGCAACCGCGTCCGCCGCGAAGCCGAAGCCCGGCGCCTGCCGTCGAAGCTCCTCTCCACCAGGATCGCCTTCGACCTCGGCGACCGGCAACGCCGCGCGGAGCTGTGTGAGGCGGCGGCCGCGATCACCGTCAATCCCTGGCAAGTACGCCGCCGAGCGCCGAGCTTGGGGTCGATCCCGCTCACGGTCATCTCTTCCAGTCCCGACGAACCGCCGGGAGCCGACATCGGGGCGATCGCGGAACAGCGCCGCTTCTATTCCGTCTGGTCTCCGCTCCAGGCCGACCTGGCCCGCCTGTCCTCGAACGCCGAGCACGTCGTCGCGGAGCATGCGGGGCATCAGATCCACAGGGACCGGCCCGAACTGGTCGTCAGGGTGATACTCGGCCATCTCCGGCGTGCCCGGACCGAAACCGGCCTCGGTGGGTGACCGGCGCCTCGGACATGCGAGGCGGGAGACAGCGGAGGAAGCGGTCGGGCCGTGCGCAATGCCGGGTCCGGACGGGCCCTCACCGCGTGGGCGGTGCGGAGCCTCCGGCACGGCCGAAGGCGTTCACACGTGCGATCGCTTCCTCCCCTCCAGCGTAAGCTCCGGGCTCAGACCGACAACAGCCGGTGGACCTCCTCGTCCTGAAGCTCCCGCGCGGGGCCCGACCTGACCACCCGCCCGGCGTCGAGGATCACGAACCCGTCGGCCAGTCGCAGCGCGAGGTCGAGATACTGCTCCACCAGCAGGATCGCGAGACCGGTCGCGTGCAGCCGTTCGATCGCCTCCTCGATCTCCAGGATGATCGAGGGCTGGATGCCCTCGGTCGGCTCGTCCAGGATCAGCAGCTTCGGCCGGGTGACGAGGGCGCGGGCGATCGCGAGCTGCTGCTGCTGACCGCCGGACAGGAAGCCCGCCGGGCGTTTAAGCAGCGGCTTGAGCCGGGGGAAGACCTCCAGGGCCTCCTCCAGCGCCGCGTGCTCACGATGCGCGGACGCCTCCAGCGTGACCAGGAGGTTGTCCATCACGGTGAGCTGGGGGAAGGTGTCGTGCCCCTGCGGCACGTAGCCCATGCCGAGCCGTACGCGCTGGTCAGGGCGCAGCCGGGTGACGTCCTTGTCCTCGAACCGCACCGTCCCGCCGGTCGCGGGCAGCACGCCCATCACGGTGTCGAGCAGGGTCGTCTTGCCGACCCCGTTGCGGCCCATCACGCAGACGAGGCTCCCGGCGGGCACCTCCAGCGAGACGCCGAAGAGCACCCGGGCCCGGCCGTACCCCGACTCCAGTCCCTCAACCGACAACATCCTCGGCATCCTCCCGCGCCCGTCCCAAGTAGATCTCCTGCACGCGCGGGTCGGCCCGCACCTGCTCCACCGAGCCCTCCGTCAGCACCTTGCCCTCGTGCAGGACGGTGACCTGGGAGGCGTAACGGCGCAGGAAGTCCATGTCGTGCTCCACCACGACCACGGTGTGGTCGCGGGCGACCTCGGTGAGCAGCTCGCCGGTGCGCTCACGCTCGCCGGACGACATCCCGGCGACCGGCTCGTCGAGCAGCAGCAGCCGCGGCCGCTGGACGATCAGCATGCCGATCTCCAGCCACTGCCGCTGCCCGTGGGAGAGCACCCCGGCCCTGCTGCCGGCCAGCGCGTCGAGGCCGGTGGTCTCCAGCGCCGCCGCCACCTCCTCCGACACCCCGCGCCTGCGCCGCAGCAGCGACCACAGGGGGCGGCGGAACGACGCCGCGAGGTCCAGGTTCTCCAGCACGGTGAGCTCCTCGAAGACCACCGAGGTCTGGAAGGTCCGGCCCACGCCGAGCCGGACGATCTCGTGCTCCCTGCGGCCCGCGAGGTCCTGCCCCTCGAACCGCACCGTGCCCGCGGTTGGCTTCGTCAGGCCCGTGATCACGTCGATGAGCGTGGTCTTCCCCGCGCCGTTCGGCCCGATCAGGAAGCGCAGTTCGCCCCGGCCGACGGACAGGTCCACCCCGTCGAGCGCCCGGAAGCCGCCGAAGGCGACCTCCAGCCCGCGGATCTCCAAGAGCGGCTCGGTCACGCCCTCGCCTCCCTTCTGCGTACGACGGCGGCGGCAAGGCCCGCGATGCCCTTGGGCGCCAGCGTCATGACCAGCACGAACAGCGCGCCCTGCAGGTACAGCCAGGCGTCGGGGAGCTCCTCGCTGAAGTAGGTGCGCGCGTAGCCCATCACCACCGCGCCGAGCACCGCGCCGGCCAGCGCGAACCGGCCGCCGACGGCCACCGCGACGACGAGTTCGAGCGAGGGCACGACCCCGAGCAGGGCCGGCGAGATGATGCCGACCACGGGCACGAACAGCGCCCCCGCGATGCCGGCCATGCCCGCCGAGACGGCGAAGGTCAGCGTCTTCACGGTGGCGGGGTCGTACCCGAGGAAGCGCACCCGGTCCTCGCCGTCCCTGACGGCGAGCAGCAACCGCCCGAACCGGCTGCGGACGAGTTGCCTGGCGCCCAGGTAGAGCGCCCCGAGGACGACCGCCACCAGCAGGTAGAGGCCCCGCTGGGTCTCGTCGGCCGCCACGTCGCGGCCGAAGAAGTCGAAGAAGTTGGTCAGGCCGTTCGTGCCGCCGGTCAGCCCCTGCTGCCCGACCAGCAGGATCACCAGCGCCGCCGCGAGCGCCTGGGTGAGGATCGCGAAGTACGCCCCCCGTACGCGCTGGCGGAACACCAGCACGCCGAGCAGCAGCGCGACCGCGACCGGCAGGACGACGACCATGGCGAGCGCGAAGACGGGGTTGCCGAACGGCTTCCACAGCGCGGGCAGCTTCTCGACCCCGCTCCAGACCATGAAGTCGGGCAGGTCTCCCCCGGCGTCGTTGAGCTTGAGATACATGCCCATCGCGTAGCCGCCGAGGCCGAAGAACACCCCCTGCCCGAGCGTGAGCATGCCGCCCTGCCCCCACGCGAGGCCGATGCCCAGCGCGACGATCGCGTAGCAGAGATACTTGGCCAGCAGGCCGAGGCGGAACGGCTCCAGGAGCAGCGGCGCCACCACGAGGGCGAGCACCGCCACCGCCGTGAAGGCCGCCGGGCCCTGCCACCGTCCGGACAGGACCCGGCGCGAGACCGGGAGGGCGGTCATGTGAGTGCCCGCGATCGGACGAAGAACAGCCCCTGCGGCCGGATCTGCAGGAAGCCGATGATCGCCACGAGCACCGCCACCTTGGCGAGGCTGGCGTCGCTCCAGAACTCGGCGTAGGAGTTCAGCAGGCCGAGGCCGATCGCGGCCAGCACCGCGCCGCGCAACTGGCCGAGGCCGCCCGCGACGACCACGAGGAACGCGTCCACGATGTAGTACGTCCCGAGCGTCGGGCCGACCGGCCCGATCAGCGTGAGCGCGACCCCCGCGACTCCGGCGAGGCCGGAGCCGATGAAGAACGTCCGCTGGTCGACCCGTCCGGTGTCGATGCCGCTCGTGGCCGCGAGCCTCCTGTTCTGCATCACCGCCCGCATCCGCCGTCCCTGTCCTGTCCTGTTCATGTACGCCCAGATCCCGACCACCGACGCCGCGGCGAGTCCCATGATGAACAGCCGGTTGTAGGGCAGGATCCCGAGGCCGCCGCGCAGCCACTCGGGCGAGGCGACCTGCACGTTGGGCGCCCCGAACAGGTCACGGGCCAGTTGCTGGAGGATGAGGCTGACACCCCAGGTGAGCAGCAGCGTGTCCAGCGGGCGGCCGTAGAAGCGCCTGATCAGGGTGCGCTCCAGGATGAGGCCCATGACCCCGGCCACCACGAAGGCGACCGGGAGGGCGACCAGGAAGCCCACGCCCTGGAGCAGATAGGCGGTGTAGGCCCCCGCCATGATGAACTCGCCGTGGGCCATGTTGATCACGCCCATCTGCCCGAAGGTGAACGTCAGCCCGAGGGCGATGAGCAGCAGGACCGCTCCGATCGACAGCCCGATCGGCAGCTGGTTGACCATTCCCTCCATTTCGGCCCGTCAGACCAGGCCGCCGGCCCAGGCGTACGTCTTGAGGTAGGGATCCGGCTTGATCGGCTCACCGGAGTTCCAGACCTCCTTGATCTGACCGTCCGGCTGGATGACCCCGATGCGCGCGGTCTTGTAGACGTGCTGGTTCTCGCCGTCGATGGTGACCTTGCCCTCGGGGCGGTCCAAGGACACTCCGCCCGCGGCCTTCTTGACGGCCTCCACGTCGGTGCTCCCGGCCTTCTTCACGGCCTCGGCCCACAGGTGGACGGCGTTGTAGCCGGCCTCCATCGGGTCGGAGGTCACCTTGTCCGCGCCATACTTCGCCTTGAACGCGGCGACGAACTTCTCGTTCTCCGGGGTCTCGGTCGTCTGGTAGTAGTTCCAGGCCACGAGGTGCCCGGCGACGTTGTCGATCCCGATGCCCTTGACCTCCTCCTCGGCCACGGAGACCGACATGACCGGCATCTTGTCGGCGCCGATCCCCGCGCTCTTGAGCTGCTTGAAGAACGCGACGTTGCTGTCGCCGTTCAGCGTGTTGAACACCGCGTCCGGCTTCGCCTCGACGACCTTGTTGACCAGCGTGCTGTACTCGGTGTGCCCGAGCGGGGTGTACTCCTCGCCGAGCACCTCCATTCCGTTCGCCGCGGCGTACGCCTTGATGATTTTGTTCGCGGTCCGGGGGAAGACGTAGTCGCTGCCGACGAGGAAAAGCTTCTTCTTTCCCTGTTCCTTGAGGTAGTCGAGGCCGGGGACGATCTGCTGGTTGGTCGTCGCGCCCGTGTAGAAGATGTACGGCGAGCTTTCCAGGCCCTCGTACTGGACCGGATACCACAGCAGCGCCTTGCGCTTCTCGAAGACGGGGAGCATCGCCTTGCGGCTCGCCGACGTCCAGCCGCCGAAGACGGTCGCGACCTTGTCCTGGGCGATGAGCTTGGTGGCCTTCTCCGCGAACGTCGGCCAGTCGGACGCGCCGTCCTCGACGACGGGCTCCAGTTTCTTGCCGAGCACGCCGCCGGCCGCGTTGATCTCCTCGATCGCGAGCAGTTCCGCGTCCCTGACCGTGACCTCGCTGATGGCCATCGTGCCGCTGAGGGAATGCAGGAGCCCGACCTTGATGGTGTCCGAGCCACCAGATGCTTCGGATGTTCCAGTTGTCGAGGATTGTCCGCCACATGCCGTGAGCGTCGCGGTCGCCAGAGCGAACGCCGCTCCGGCACGCCATAATGAGTTCCGCAATTATCTCTCCTTGCCACTACGGCCCCCGCGCCGATCCGTCTGCCGTCAAGGTGGGCGCGCGGTATTTCCCGCCGAAATCCCGTGCGTTAACAACTCATTAGCGAGGGCTCACCGCCGGTGGGATACGCGTACGAAATCCCTGGGTAACGCCGGGGAAACGCCGGGTACTTATCGTCCCGCCATGCGGCTCACTCCACACGAACAGGAACGGCTCCTCATCCACGTCGCCGCGGGCGTGGCCCGCGAGCGCAAGGAGCGCGGCCTTCGCCTCAACCATCCGGAGGCGACGGCTCTCATCGCGTCCTTCCTCCTGGAGGGCGCCCGTGACGGCCGGAGCGTCGCCGACCTGATGGACGCCGGCCGCAAGGTCCTGCGGCGCGCGGACGTCATGGAGGGCGTGCCCGAGATGCTGGAGTCGGTCCAGATCGAGGCCACCTTTCCCGACGGCACCAAGCTCGTCACCGTCCACAACCCGATCACATGACCGGCGCGGGCGTGCCGGGCGAGATCCTGTGCGGCGAAGGCGACGTGCCGCTGAACCCCGGCAGAGAGCGGATCACCCTGAGAGTCGTCAACACCGCCGACCGGCCGGTGCAGGTCGGGTCGCACTACCACTTCGCCGCCGCCAACCCCGGCCTGGAGTTCGACCGGGAGGCGGCCTGGGGCACCCGCCTCGACATCCCGGCGGGCACCGCGATCAGGTTCGAGCCCGGAGTTGAGCGTGACGTCACGCTGGTCCCGCTCGCGGGGAACCGTGTCGTACCCGGACTGCGCCCCGAATGGGCCGGGCCCCTCGACGGGAGGACCGATGTCTAGCGTCGAGCGCGCCCGCTACGCCGCGCTGTACGGCCCCACCACAGGCGACCGGGTGCGCCTGGCCGACACCGACCTGTACGTCGAGGTGACCGAGGACCTGTCGATGGGACCCGCGGGAGCGGGCGACGAGGCGGTGTTCGGCGGCGGCAAGGTCATCCGCGAGTCGATGGGACAGGCGCGCACCACGCGGGCCGAGGGCGCGGCCGACCTGGTCATCACCGGCGCGGTGATCCTCGACCACTGGGGCGTGGTCAAGGCCGACATCGGCGTCCGCGACGGCCGGATCGCCGCCATCGGCAAGGCCGGCAACCCCGACACCATGGACGGCGTCCACCCCGACCTCGTCATCGGCCCGTCCACCGAGATCCTCGCAGCCAACGGCAAGATCGTCACCGCGGGCGCGGTCGACTCCCACGTGCACCTGATCTGCCCGCAGATCCTCGACGAGGCGCTCGCCTCCGGCGTGACCACCGTCATCGGCGGCGGCACCGGCCCCGCCGAGGGCACGAAGGCCACCACCGTGACCGGGACCTGGTACCTCGGCCGGATGCTGGAGTCCCTGGACTCCTACCCGGTGAACGTGGCCCTGCTCGGCAAGGGCAACACGGTCAGCGAGGAAGGGTTGCTCGAACAGCTCAGGGCCGGGGCCTCCGGCTTCAAGCTGCACGAGGACTGGGGCACCACCCCCGCCGCGATCGACGCCTGCCTGCGGGTCTGCGACGCCACCGGGGTGCAGGTCGCCATCCACACCGACACGCTGAACGAGGCCGGCTTCGTGGAGTCGACCCTGCGGGCCATCGGCGGCAGGGCCATCCACGCCTACCACACCGAGGGCGCGGGAGGCGGTCACGCCCCCGACATCATCACGGTGGCCTCCCACGCCAACGTGCTGCCCTCGTCCACGAACCCGACCAGGCCGCACACCGTCAACACCCACCACGAGCACCTGGACATGCTCATGGTGTGCCACCACCTCAACCCCTCCATCCCCGAGGACCTGGCCTTCGCCGAGTCGCGGATCAGGCCGACGACGATGGCGGCCGAGGACGTCCTGCACGACATGGGCGCGATCTCGATGATCGGCTCGGACTCCCAGGCCATGGGCCGGGTCGGCGAGACCGTGATCCGCACGTGGCAGACGGCGCACGTGATGAAGCGCCGCCGCGGCGCGCTGCCGGGCGACGGTCCCGCGGACAACCTCCGCGCCCGCAGGTACGTGGCCAAGTACACGATCAACCCGGCGATCGCCCACGGCCTGGACGCGGAGATCGGCTCGGTGGAGCCCGGCAAGCTCGCCGACCTCGTGCTGTGGAGCCCGGCCTTCTTCGGGGTCAAGCCCGACCTCGTCGTCAAGGGCGGCGTCATCGCCTACGCCCAGATGGGCGACGCGAACGCGTCGATCCCGACGCCGCAGCCCGTGCTGCCCCGTCCCATGTTCGGCGCGGCCCCGGTCACCGCCGCCGCGACCTCGCTGCACTTCGTGGCGCCGCTCGCGCTGGAGGACGGCCTTGCCGACCGCCTGGCCGTCCGCAGGCGGCTGGCCCCGGTGGCCGACGTCCGCGCCAGGCGCAAGGACGCGATGCCGCTCAACGACGCGCTGCCGGACATCAGGGTGGATCCCGACACCTTCGCCGTGCACGTGGACGGCGAGCTGATCGAGCCCGCCCCGGCCGAGTCGCTGCCGATGGCGCAGCGCTACTTCCTCTTCTGATGTCCGGCGTGAAGGGGGACGCGGCGCTGCTGCTGCTGGCCGACTCCAGGCTGCCGGCGGGCGGGCACGCCCACTCGGGCGGCGTGGAGGAGGCCGTACGGCGGGGCGCCATCACCGGCACCGGCGACCTGGCGCGGTTCCTGCGCGGCAGGCTCGCCACCTCCGGCCTCGTCGCCGCCGCGCTCGCCGCCGCCGCGTGCGAACTGGCCGTCGCCGAGCTCGTCCTGGAAACCGGCACCCAGACGGGCACGCAGACGGGCACGGATACCGGCGCGGAGACCGGCGCGGAGACCGGCGCGGAGACCGGCACTGGGACCTCGGGGGGACGGGATCGCGCGGCCCGGCCGCCCGGAGGCTCCGCCGACGGCACCGGCGGCACCGACGGCCTCACGGGCGAACCGGCGGCGGTGTGGCGGCTGCTGGACGCCGAGGCCGACGCCAGGACCGCATCGCCCGCGCAGCGCGAGTCCTCCCGCACCCAGGGGCGGCTTCTGCTGCGCACCGCCCGCCGGATGTGGCCGTCGGCCGCGCTGGACGCGCTGGTGCGAGCGGTGCCCGAGGGCCCGCACCACTCCGTCGCGCTCGGCGCGGCGGCGGCGTCCGCGGGCTGCGAGCCCCTCCAGGCCGCGCTGGCCGCCGCCTACGCCTCGATCACCGGCCCGGCCACCGCCGCCGTGCGGCTACTCGGGCTCGACCCCGTCGCCGTCCATCGCCTGCTCGCCGACCTCGCGCCCGCCCTGGACGAGACGGCCCACGCCGCCTGCGCGCCGCTCACCGGCGCCGTCCCGCTCGGCACAGAGCCGGACAACGGGCCGGACAACGGGCCGGACAACGGGCCGGACAACGGGCCGGACAACGGGCCGGACAACGGGCCGGACAAGCAGCCGGACGAAGGGCCGGACGAGGATCCCGGCGCTGAGCTCGGCCAGGAATTCGGCGCTGAATTCGGCGCTGAATTCGGCGCGAACCCGGGCGAGCGCGGCGGCACATGGCAGGCGGGGTGGCGGGCGCTGCCCGGGCACAGCGCGCCCGCGCTCGACCTCCTGGCCGAGGGGCACCTGACCAACCCCGCGAAGCTCTTCGTCTCCTGACCTCCCATCCCGCCAACGACGAGAAAGACGAGGTTCACCATGGGCGCTCACCACGACGACGTGCACGACCCGGCGGAGCCGCACGGGCGGGCGCTCCGCCTCGGCATCGGCGGGCCCGTCGGAAGCGGCAAGACCGCCCTGGTGGCGGCGCTGTGCCGGACACTCGGGCCGACCCTGCGGCTGGGGGTCGTGACCAACGACATCTACACCACCGAGGACGCCGACTTCCTGCGCCGCGCGGGGGTCGTCGACCCCGACCGCATCCTCGCCGTGCAGACCGGATGCTGCCCGCACACCGCCATCCGCGACGACATCGCGGCCAACCTGGACGCCGTCGAGACGCTGGAGGAGCGGTTCGGGCCGCTCGACCTCGTCATCGTCGAGAGCGGCGGCGACAACCTCACCGCCACCTTCAGCCGGGGCCTGGCCGACCGGCAGATTTTCGTGCTGGACGTGTCGGGCGGCGACAAGGTGCCGCGCAAGGGCGGGCCCGGGGTCACCTCGGCCGACCTGCTCGTGGTCAACAAGACCGACCTCGCGCCGATGGTCGGCGCCGACCTGACCGTGATGTCCCGCGACGCGGCGGCCGTACGGGACGGCAAGCCGGTGCTGTTCACGTCGATCAGGGAGGACAGGGGCGCGCGCACCGTCGCCGAGTGGGTGACGACCATGGTCGACGTCTGGCTGCATCAGCACGGGGAGCCGCATCACCACTCCGCCCCCAGCCCCCACACGGCCACGGCTCCCTGACATGGCATCCGGCGCCGTCACGGCGCGGGCGCTGATCCGCACGGAGGCGGCGAGCGGAGGCCGCACCCGGCTGGAGACGCTCCGCTCCGACCCGCCGCTGACGTTGCGGCAGACCGGCCCACGGCGGGTCCACCTCGTCTCGACGGGCGCGGGCCCGCTGCGCGGCGACCGCCTCGACCTCGCCGTGGACGTCGCCCCCGGCACCTCGCTGGAGGTCCGCTCGGTGGCCGCCACGCTGGTGCTGCCCGGTCTCGCGGACACCCCCTCGGTCATGGTCGTACGGGCGCGGGTCGGGGCGGGCGCCGCCCTGCGCTTCACCCCCGAGCCGACGATCCTCGCCGCCGGATGCGCGCACCGTCTCGTCGTACGGCTCTCGCTCGCCGAGGACGCCACGGTCTTCTGGCGGGAGGAGATCGTGTTCGGGCGGCACGGCGAACGGCCGGGACGCGGCCACGCGCGGTTCGACGCCACCGTGGCCGGACGCCCGCTGCTCCGCCAGGATCTCCTGGTCGGCGAGGAGGCGGTGGACGGCAGCCCGGCCGTCTACGGGGACGCCCGATGCGTCGGCTCGACTCTCCTCGCGGGCCCGGCCTGGGCCCCGCCCGACGAACCGGACGCCAAGCGGGAGCGGCGGGCCTTCGTGGGGGACGGCTGGGCGGCGCTGCCCCTGGCCGGTCCAGGCGTGCAGGTCTCCGCGCTCGGCGCGGACGCCGTCGAGCTCAGGGAGCGGCTGCGGCGCGGCGAGGAGGCCGCGGCCTCCCTCCCGCCGCCCGGCACACCACCCGACCCGCCACCCGGGCCGCCATGCGGGCCGCCGGACGTCGCACCGGACGCCGCCACAGCCGGGCCGTCCACCGTCGCGTAGGCCGTCGCGAAGGTCGTCAGGAAGGTCGCCGGATAGGCCGCCGCCGCACCGGCAGTCGGTCGCGGGGGGCTGAAACCCGCCGCCCCGCGCCGTAGCCTGGTGATCGTGTCGGAACCCACGCAGCATCCCGGCAGGCCGCGGCGAGACACCAGCGTGGCCGGCGCCCTGCGGGCCGCCGGCGTCGTCGCCGCGGGGTTCGCGCTGGCCGTGACCGCCCTGCTCCCCTGGGCCGGCCTCACCGCCGAGTTCGGCATCCTCGACGCGTCCCTCACACACGCCGTGCGCGGGGTCGACGCGGGCTCCGGCTGGTTCGTGCTGGGCGCCGGGATCACCGCCATGGTGCTCGGCGTGCTCGGCGCGGCGCGGAGCTGGCTGTTCACGGGGCTGGCGATCCTGCCCGGCGCGGTGGCGGCCTTCGCGCTGGCCATGTTCCTCGCCGACCCGCACGACCTCGTGGGCCGGCTCGACTTCCAGGTCTCCGGGCTGCTGCGGGTGCATCCCACGATCCAGTACGGCTGGTTCGCCGGCCTGCTGGCCTCGGTCGCGCTGGCCGTGCTGGCCTCCGCCGCGCTGCTGCGCCGCCGGTGACCCGTCAGTCGTAGAAGCCGAGCCGCCGCAGCTGCTTGGGGTCGCGCTGCCACTCCTTGGCGACCTTCACCCGCAGGTCGAGGTAGATCCGGGTGCCGAGCAGCGCCTCGATCTGCTGCCGGGCGCGGGTGCCCACGTCCTTGAGCCGCGCGCCGCCGGGGCCGATCACGATCGCCTTCTGCGAGGGGCGCTCGACGAACATGTGGGCGTACACGTCGAGGAGGTCGTCACGGCCCTCCCGGGGGTTCATCTCCTCGACGACCACCGCGATCGAGTGGGGCAGCTCGTCCCGCACGCCCTCCAGCGCGGCCTCCCTGATCAGCTCGGCGACCAGCACCTGCTCCGGCTCGTCGGTCAGCTCCCCTCCCGCGTACAGCGGGGGCGACTCGGGCAGCCGCTCGACGAGCACGCGGGTGAGGACGTCGAGCTGCTCGCCGCTCTGCCCGGACACCGGGACGATCTCCGCGAAGTCGGCCAGCGCGGACACCGCAAGAAGCTGGTGCGCGATCTGCTCGCGGGTGGCCAGGTCGCACTTGGTGACGACCGCCACCACCGGGGTCTTCTTGACCGCCGCGAGCTTCTCGGCGATGAACCGGTCGCCCTTGCCGATCGGCTCGTTGGCGGGGACGCAGAACCCGATCACGTCGACCTCTGTGAGCGTGGACAGCACCAGGCTGTCGAGCCGCTCCCCCAGCAGCGTGCGGGGACGGTGGAAACCGGGGGTGTCCACGATCACCAACTGGGCGTCCGGCCGGTGGACGATGCCGCGGATGGCCCGCCGCGTCGTCTGCGGCTTCGACGAGGTGATCGCCACCTTGGCGCCCACCAGGGCGTTCATCAGCGTCGACTTGCCGACGTTGGGCCTGCCGACGAAGCAGGCGAAGCCCGCACGGAAACCGCTGGGTTCGGCGTTCATCGTCAGATGTACCGGCCCTTCAGCGTGCCGTCGGGAGCGGCCAGGAACAGCGTGCCGTTCCCCAGGTCCTCGACCACGGCCAGGTCGGGCTCCGCCGGGTCGTCGGCCTCGGTGACCACCGCGGCCGCCTCCAGGGACTTCGCCCCGCTGGACACGGCGATGGCAACGGCCGCCTGCAGGGCCGAGAGCCGGAGCGAGGGCAGCGCCACCGTGGTCGCGGCGTACGTCCGGCCGGTCTCGTCGCGCACCGCGGCGCCCTCGGGAGTGCCGCCACGCGCCCGCGCCGACCTGGCCAGCGCGATGATCTTCCCGTCCTCGGGGTCCAGCGTCTCTGTCACGCGTCAAGCGTACCGACCTCGCGGACGAGCAGCCGTGTCAGTTCGGCCGTACGGGCAGGGTCGGGCGGGGTCAGGCCCGCGTGCACGAGCGTGATCAGCGTGCGGCCGGAGCGGGCGACGACCAGGTGCATGCGGTAGGGGTAGCCGCCCACCCGGCCGGTCAGGGCGCGGGCGGCCGCGTCCGCGCCGCCGATCCCGGGCAGCGGCGTCCGCGTGGCCGCCAGGCGGTCGTACGGCGTGCCGGCGTCGGCCGTCGCGCAGCCGGCGAGGGCCTCGCGCAGCGCGGCGAGATGCTCGGCCGCCTCACCGCCGTCGTAGACGCCGACGCCGACCCCGGCCAGCTCGCCGGTGTGCGCGCCCTGGTAGGTGGCGGCGGCCCTGCCCCCGAGCCCCTCGCTCGGAAGCCTGCCCGCCGCCGCGTCGAACAGCACGCGGCAGGCGCGGGACCTGGGACGGAACGGCGGGCGCCACGGCGCCCTTGCGTGGCTGAAGAACCCGTCGGGGAGGCCGTCCAGCCGGCCGAGCGCCGCCCGCGCGGCGCTCGCCTCGCCCGTCTTCCCCTGAGGCCGGACGGCGGCGTAGGTGACTTCGCCGGCGCCACACCCGCCGGTGGCCAGCACCAGGCAGCCCGCGACGGCCGTGTGGACGATGCGCATACCCGCCTCCCCGCTTTGCCGGAGGTTTCCTTCCCCGGACCGCGCACGGGTAATCACATTGCGTAATCGATACGGGGCCCTCACCCCGCGCCGGGTGAGAGCCCCGTATCGATCAACAGACCCCCAGGGGAGGCTCAGGTGCGCCGTCAACCCCTCCGGCGCGCCGGCCTCCCCGACGAGGCGCCCCGAACCCCTTCTGAGCGCCTGGGACAACACTGGCCGGGCTCACTTGCGACCTACTTGAAAGACACTTGCGGAGTGGCCGGGCGGCCGTCGTCACTCGTGGCCGGCCTCGGCGGCCACGACCTCCTCGCCCGTCGCGTGCTCCTCGCGGCGCACCACCACCGTGCTGATCCGGTTGCGGCGTCCCGCCAGGTTCTCCGCCGTCAGGCGCAACCCCCCGACGACCGCCTCGGAGCCCGCGATCGGCACCCGGCCCAGCGCGTGCGCCAGCAGGCCGCCGACCGTGTCGACGTCCTCGACCTCGAGCTCGGTGTCGAACAGCTCGCCGAGTTCGTCGACAGGAAGCCGCGCGGTCACCCGGGCCGCCCCGTCGTCGAGCCACTCGACCCGCGGAGGCTCCTGGTCGTACTCGTCGGCGATCTCGCCGACGATCTCCTCGATGACGTCCTCGATGGTGACGAGGCCGGCCGTGCCGCCGTACTCGTCGATGACGATGGCGAGGTGGATCTGCCGCGCCTGCATCTCGCGCAGCAGTTCGTCGATCGGCTTGCTCTCCGGCACGTACGTCGCGGGACGCATCAGCTCGTCCACCCGGACGCCGCCGTCGCCGGTGTCCTGGATGCGGCGGACGATGTCCTTGAGATAGGCGATGCCCACCACGTCGTCCTCGTTCTCCCCGACCACGGGCACACGGGAGAACCCGCTGCGCAGGGCGAGCGAGAGCGCCTGGTGGAGCGTCTTGCCGCGTTCGATGAACACCATGTCGGTGCGCGGCACCATCACCTCGCGCACCAGCGTGTCACCCAGCTCGAAGACCGAGTGGATCATCTCCCGCTCGTCGGGCTCGATGACCCGGCGCTGCTCGGCGAGGTCGACCAGGTCGCGCAGCTCGGCCTCGGAGGTGAACGGGCCCTCGCGGAAGCCCTTGCCCGGCGTGAGCGCGTTGCCCAGCAGGATCAGCAGTGAGGGCAGCGGGCCGAGGATCCGGGTCAGCCCGTACACGATCGGAGCGCTCGCCAGCGCGACGGGCTCGGCGTGCTGGCGGCCGAGCGTACGCGGCATGACCCCGACGATGACGTAGCTCACCAGGATCATGACCACGGCCGCCCCGGCATACGCCTGGCCGCGGTCGCCCACCCAGTCGACGAACAGCAGCGTCGCGATGACCGTGGCGACGAGCTCACAGCTCAGCCGCAGCAGGAGCACCAGGTTGAGGTAGCGCGGCGGATCGGCGACGATCGCCCGCAGCCGCACCCCGCCGCGCCGGCCCTCCTTGACGAACTCATCCGCGCGCACCCTCGAGATGCGGGTCAGCGCCGTCTCCGCGCTGGCCAGCAGACCGCCGGCCACGATCAGGAAGACGGCGGAGATCAGCCAGCCGTCGTTCACGGCTTACGCCGCACCTCCCGCCAGGCGCCGAGTAGCTCGTCCTGCAGCCCGAACATCTCGGCGTGCTCCTCGGGCTCGGCGTGGTCGTAGCCGAGCAGGTGCAGGATGCCGTGCGTGCACAGCAGCTCCAGCTCGTCCTGCGCGCTGTGCCCGGCCTCGGCGGCCTGCTTGGCCGCGACGTGGGGGCACAGCACCACGTCTCCGAGCAGCGCGGGGTCGGGAGAGTCGTCCTCGTCCCTGCCGCCGGAGTTGGGCCGCAGCTCGTCCATGGGGAAGGCCAGCACGTCGGTGGGGCCGGGCTCCCCCATCCACTGCTCGTGCAGCTCGGCCATCGCCGCCTCGTCGATCACCAGGATCGACAGCTCGGCCAGCGGGTTGATCCCCATCCGGCCCAGGACGTGACCGGCCAGCTCGACCAGAGCCGACTCGTCGACCTCGACGCCGGACTCGTTGGCCACCTCGATGCTCACGGGGTCTCCTCACCCGTCATGCTCGTGATCATCGCCGGCTGTTCCGCGGCCGCTTGGCGATCGCGCGCGGCTCCGAGGCCATCGCGGCGTCGTATCGGCCGTAGGCGTCGACGATGTCGCTCACCAGCTTGTGCCGTACGACGTCGGCACTGGTCAGCCTGCTGAAATGGATGTCCTCGATGCCTTCGAGGATGTGCTGGACGACCTTCAGCCCGCTGTCCTGGCCGCCCGGCAGGTCGATCTGCGTGACGTCGCCGGTGACCACGATCTTCGAGTTGAAGCCGAGCCGGGTCAGGAACATCTTCATCTGCTCGGGCGAGGTGTTCTGCGCCTCGTCCAGGATGATGAAGGCGTCGTTGAGCGTCCGGCCGCGCATGTAGGCGAGCGGCGCGACCTCGATCGTCCCCGCCGCCATCAGCCGCGGGATCGAGTCGGGGTCGAGCATGTCGTGCAGCGCGTCGTACAGCGGCCGCAGGTACGGGTCGATCTTCTCGTAGAGCGTGCCGGGCAGGAAGCCGAGCCGCTCCCCCGCCTCGACGGCGGGGCGGGTGAGGATGATCCGGTTGACCCGCTTGTTCTGCAGGGCCTTCACGGCCTTCGCCATCGCCAGGTACGTCTTGCCGGTGCCGGCGGGCCCGATGCCGAAGACGATGGTGTGCCTGTCGATCGCGTCGACGTACCGCTTCTGGTTGACCGTCTTCGGGCGGATGGTGCGGCCCCGCGCGGACAGGATGTCCAGGGACAGCACCTCGGCCGGACGGTCGGTGGCCTGCCGCAACATGTGGATGCTGCGCTCGACCGCGTCTGGGGACAGCTCGGCACCCGAGCCGACCAATTCCACCAGCTCCTCGAAGAGGCGCACGACGACGCCGCTCTCCTCCGGACTGCCGGTGATCGTGATCTCGTTGCCCCGCACGTGGATGTCGGCGCTGAAGGCGCCCTCGATGACCCGCAGCAGTTCGTCACCCGACCCGAGGAGGCTGACCATCGGCTGCCCCTCGGGGATGACTACCTTGGCCTGGGTCTTGCTGATTTGCTGTGACTCGGACATGGGCGGCCCTTGCGGCCCTGATCGCCTCCCTAGTTCCTTCCCACTCTAGTGCCCTGGCTCGATCCGCGCCCCCTCGCGTGGCCAGGAGCGGCGCCCCGCCGAGCCGTCGTCCCGCCCCCACCGGAGCACCGCTCCGTACGGGCGGCTCGCGCGGGCCGGGCGCCGCCGATCAGCCGGGCGGCCAGGTGAGGCTCCGGCCGCCCACCACGTGCGCGTGCACGTGGAAGACGGTCTGCCCGGCGCCGGGCCCGGTGTTGAACACGATCCGGTAACCGCTCTCGGCCACGCCCTCCTGCACGGCGACCGCGTGGCACGCCTTGAGCAGGTCGTCGGCCAGGCCGTCGTCGGCCGCCGCGAGCGCGGCGGCGTTCTCGTGATGTGCCTTGGGCACGACGAGCACGTGCGTGGGCGCCTGCGGATTGATGTCGCGGAAGGCCAGCGCCCGTCCGGTCTCCAGCACGATCTCCGCCGGGACCTCTCTGGCCACGATCTTGCAGAACAGGCAGTCACTCACGCGCGAAAGCCTAGCCGTCGCGTTAGGTGATTACCGCAAAGATCCCCCTGGCTAATGTGAGTGTGCGAGACTGCACCAGAAAACCCCCCTAGTGTCGGGCGAGGACACCGCTGGGCCATGCCCCCTCATGAATCGGAAGAACGTAAACCCTCCGGGGATGACGAGCGTCCTATCGATGTGACCACCGAGACCCTCGTGGCCGACAGGTCGTTGGGGACGGTGCCCGTCGGGTGGGATGCCGACATGGCCGTTACGGCGCTGTACAGCGCTCACTATCGGTCACTGGTGCGTCTCGCCGTGCTGCTGGTGCGTGACGTGGCCAGCGCGGAAGAGGTCGTTCAGGACGCGTTCGTCGCCATCCACGGCGCCTGGCGCAGGCTGAGGGACACCGACAAGGCACTGGCCTACCTTCGCCAATCGGTCGTTAACCGATCGCGATCCGTGCTGCGGCACCGCGCGGTCGTCGAGAAGTACGCCCCCAAGGGCCTGCCGGACGCGCCGAGCGCGGAGAACGGCGCGATCGGTGAGCTCGAGCGTTCCGCCGTCATCGAGGCGCTGCGCGGCTTACCCACCCGGCAGCGCGAGGCGCTGGTGCTGCGATACTACGGCGATCTCTCGGAGGCCGAGATCGCGCACGCGATGGGCATCAGCAAGGGCGCGGTGAAAAGTCACACGGCCCGCGGCATGGCCGCACTACGGATGGCACTGGAGCAGTTCTCATGACCTTCCCGCCCGACGACGAGTACGGCGAGTCGCTCCGCCGTGCCCTGCGCGCGGAGGCGGACGCGGTCGTGCCGTCTCCCGATGGACTAGAGATCATCCGCCGGCGAATCGACCAGCGCGGCCTGCGCGGCCTGCGGAACATGCTGTGGTGGCGCGTCGGAGCGGCCGTCACCGGGGCCGTGCTCGTGGCGGGCACGGTCGTCGCGATCGTCCCCGGCCTGCGCGACCAGGTGGCGCAGTCGACGGGAATCGCCCCCGCCGGCGACGAGCAGGAGGACAAGAGGGACACCTCGACGGTGACCCGGCCGCCCCACTCGGCGCCCTCGCAGCCGGTCGTGATCGTGCCGGTGACGCCGAGCCCGTCGCGGGAGCGGCCGACCCCGTCCCCGACGCACAAGACGGGCATGACCACCAGGCCGGCGCCGTCGCCGTCCGACCCCTGCGCCACACCCACGACCCAGCCGGGAGTCGTCGAACCCGACGTGTCCCTGCCGCCGTCGTGCACGCCCGCGCCGGTGACGCAGCCGCCCACGGTGGTGCCCTCGGTGTCGCCCCGCCCCTCGACGGCTCCGCCCACGACGGCCGCCCCCTCGGCGGCCCCGAGCCCGACGCCGTCGGACACTGCCCTGATGGACTCGGCGAACCACACGACGCCCTCGCCCTGACCGGTCAGCCGCCGGTAGCCCTCACCAGCGGCCGCAGCGGGACAGCAGGACGGCGGCCGCCGCCAGGCCGGCCGTCGAGGTGCGCAGCACCGTGGGCCCGAGCAGGGCCGGTACGGCTCCCGCCTCCCTGAACGCGGCGATCTCCTCCTCGGCGACGCCGCCCTCAGGGCCCACGATCATCACGATGTCACCCGGCCGCTCCGGCAGCGGCAGGCGGCTCAGCGGCTCGGCGGCCTCCTCGTGCAGCACCACCGCGAGCGCCGCCGCCGAGACCAGCGAACGGACCCGCGCGGTCGTGGCCTGCTCGGTCACCTCGGGCAGGTGGAAGCGCCTGGCCTGCTTGGCCGCCTCGCGGGCCGTCGCGCGCCAGCGAGCGAGGGACTTGGCGGCCCGGTCGCCCTTCCACTGCGTGACGCAGCGGGCGGCGGCCCACGGGACGATCACGTCGACCCCGGCCTCGGTCATCATCTCGACCGCGAGCTCACCCCGGTCGCCCTTGGGCAGTCCCTGCACGACCACCAGCCTCGGCCGGGGCGGCGCGACCTCGAACCGGCGCAGCACCTCGGCGGTCAGCGAGTCCTTGCCCACCGCCGTGACGGTGCACTCGGCCACCCGTCCCGCGCCGTCGGTCAGGTCGATCCGCTCCCCCGGGCGCAGACGGCGCACGGCGGCCGCGTGCCGGCCCTCGGGCCCGTCCAGGACGACGGTGTCCGCCGCCAGGCCCGCCGCCTCCGACAGGAACACCGGAACGCTCATGCCACCTCCTCGCCCGACGGCTCGGAGCCGCGTTCGCGAAACGCCCTGTGCCTGCCGGCCTGCTCGCCGCGCTCGCTCATGCCACCCGATCAGCGGCCGTTGAAGGCGTCCCGCAGGCGGGAGAAGAAGCCCTGCTGACCGGGGGAGAACTTGCCGGGCGGCCGCTCCTCCCCACGCAGCTTCGCCAGCTCGCGCAGCAGTTCCTCCTGCTGCGGGTCGAGCTTGGCCGGCGTCTCGACGTTCACGTGGATCAGCAGGTCGCCCCTGCCGGTCTCGTTGAGCCGCTGGATGCCCTTGCCGTACAGCGGGATGACCTGGCCGGCCTGGGTGCCGGGCCGTACGTCGATCTCCTCGGCCCCGTCGAGGGTCTCGATCGTGATCAGGGTGCCGAGCGCGGCGGCGGTCATCGGGATGTGCACCGTGCAGTGCAGGTCGTCGCCGCGCCGCTCGAAGATCTGGTGCGGCCGCTCCACGATCTCCAGGAACAGGTCGCCGGGAGGTCCGCCGCCGGGGCCGACCTCGCCCTCGCCGGCGAGCTGGATGTGCGTGCCGTCCTCGACACCGGCCGGGATCCTGACCTTGATCGTGCGCCGGGTCCGCACGCGGCCCTCGCCCGAGCACTCCATGCAGGGCTGCCGGATGACGCTGCCGTACCCGCCGCACTGGGGGCAGGGGCGGGAGGTCATGACCTGGCCGAGGAACGAGCGGGTCACCTGCGAGACCTCGCCGCGCCCGTGGCACATGTCGCAGGTGTCGGGGTGGGTGCCGGCCGCCGCCCCCGAGCCCTGGCAGACGTCGCAGACCACGGCCGTGTCGACCGTGATCTCGCGGGTCGTGCCGAAGGCCGCCTCGGACAGGTCGAGCTCGACCCGGATCGTGGCGTTGCGGCCCCGGCGGGCGCGCGAGCGGGGACCACGCGCCCCGCCGCCCGCCGAGCCGAAGAAGGCGTCCATGATGTCGCTGAACGGGAAGCCCGCGCCGAAACCGGCGGCCCCGGCGCCCCCGGCGCCGCCGAACGGGTCGGCGCCCATGTCGTACATGCGGCGCTTGCCCGCGTCGGACAGCACCTCGTACGCCTGGTTGATCTCCTTGAACCGCTCCTGCGTCTCCGGATCGGGGTTGACGTCCGGGTGCAGCTCACGGGCGAGACGGCGATACGCCTTCTTGATCTCTTCCTGGCTGGCGTCGCGCCGAACGCCCAGGGTCGCGTAGTAGTCGTTGGACACTTATGACCCCGCCAGGATCTGGCCAACGTAACGCGCCACCGCGCGCACCGCACCCATCGTCACCGGATAGTCCATTCGCGTCGGGCCCAGCACTCCGAGCCGGGCCAGTTCCTTGTCGCCCGAACCGTACCCGGCGGCCACGATAGAGGTGCCGCGCAGCCCGCTGTAGGGATTCTCGGATCCGATTCTGACGGTGATGTCGGACAGCCCGCCGGTCTCCCCCAGCAGGCGGATGAGCACGACCTGTTCCTCCAGCGCCTCCAGCACGTCGCGAAGGCCGACGCTGAAGTCCGCCGCGGCGAGGTTGGCCGTGCCCCCGAACACGAGTTTCTCCTCGTGCCGCTCCACGAGCGTCTCGAGCAGCACGGAAAGGATCGTAGCCGCCACCGGCCTGTCCTCGGGGGGCAGCCGCTCGGGGATGTCGGCCACGGTCTCCGGCACCTGGGAGAGCCCGCACCCGTCCAGGCACGAGTTGAGCTCGGCGCGCAGGTGGGCGATGCGGTCGTCGGCGATGTCCTCGGGCAGGTCGACCACCCGTTGCTCGACCCGTCCCGTGTTCAGGATCAGCACCAGCATCACCCGCCGCTCGGCGAGCGGGACGATCTCCACGTGACGCACGGACGACCTCGTCAGCGATGGATACTGGACCACCGCGACCTGCCGGGTGAGCTGCGCGAGCAGCCGCACCGTCCGCATGACGATCTCGTCGAGGTCCACCGCGCCCGCGAGGAACGTCTCGATCGCCCTGCGCTCCGCGCCCGACAGCGGCTTGATCTGCGACAGCCGGTCGACGAACAACCGGTAACCCTTGTCGGTGGGCACCCTGCCGGCGCTGGTGTGCGGCTGGGTGATATATCCCTGCTCCTCCAGCGCCGCCATGTCGTTGCGGATCGTCGCCGGGGAGACGCCGAGGTTGTGCCTGTCCGCGAGGGCCTTGGAACCCACCGGCTCGTTGGTGGACACGTGGTCTTCGACGATGGCGCGGAGAACGGCGAGCTTGCGGTCGTCGAGCAATGTGTCACCTCCCTGTGCCTGGAAACACCGACTCTGGCACTCTGTGTTCCCGAGTGCCAAGTGTACGGCTACCACCCCGCGTGGTGCGATAACGCGAAGGACACCAGGACAAGCGGGCTGCAAATCGACGGCAAGTGACATGGTCGATTCTTCACCTCATGTACGAGAACCAGAACCCCGCACCCGCCGCGCCGCCCGGCGCTTTCCCGTGGACGCCGCACCCCGCTCCCCCGCCGTACGGCGGCCCCCGGCCGATCCGGCCCCGCCTGCTGTGGATCTTCCTCTCCTGGGCGCTCTTCTTCGTCCTGCTGGTGGCGGGGGTCGGCGGGTTCGCCGGCGGGCTGTTCTCCACGATCGGCGGCATCGCTCCCACCACGACCTTCTCCGGCGGGCAGTCGGTGAACGTCGCGCTCGACCCCGCGGACAGCCCCGCGATCTACGCCGCGGTCGACCAGCCCACCGACGTCAGCTGCAGGCTCGGAGACGGCTCCGACCCGCAGGTGCGGCTGACCCGGCCCGCCGCCTCCCAGACCATCACGCTGAACGGCACCACCTGGGAGCTGCTGTTCGAGGTCGGCGTCCCGAGCGCGGGCACCTACCAGGTCGCCTGTGAGGGCGACGGAGTGCGGTTCGGCGTCGGCAAGCAGCTCGCCGGCGACATCGGCGGGCTGGTGGGCGGCGCGCTCGCGCTGCTGGCGCTGCCCGCCATCGGCTTCCTCGCCGCGGTGACCGTGACGATCGTCGTGCTGGTGCGCCGCTCGGGAGCCCGCCGTCGCATGGCGTGATTTGCTAGCGTTCCCCGCATGTACGGGCGGGACGTGCTTTCCGGAGACTGGCGGCGGCCACGGCGGGGGACGATCCCCGAGATCCCGGCCGAGCCCGACCTCGTGGTCGAGGACGCCGAGGGCCGCTTCTGCGGCGCCGTGGTGGCCTGCGACAAGGAGGCGGTGACACTGGAGGACCGGTTCGGCCGGCGGCGGGTGTTCCCGCTGACCCCCGCCGGTTTCCTCCTCGACGGCAAGCCGGTCACGCTGGTGCGCCCCAAGGCCGGCCAGAAGGGGCCGCTGCGGAGCGCCTCGGGATCGATCGCGGTCGAGGGCCTGCGCGCGCGGGTCGCCAAGGAGAGCCGCGTCTACGTCGAGGGCGTCCACGACGCCGCCCTGGTCGAGAAGATCTGGGGGCACGACCTGCGGGTGGAGGGGGTCGTCGTCGAATACCTGGAAGGCGTCGACGACCTGCCCGCCATCGTCGAGGAGTTCGCCCCTGAACCGGGCAGGCGGCTGGGGGTGCTCGTGGACCACCTGGTGCCCGGTTCGAAGGAGAGCCGCATCGCCGCCCGGGTGTCCGGGGACGACGTGCTCGTCGTCGGGCATCCGTTCGTGGACATCTGGCAGGCGGTCAAGCCGCGGGCGCTTGGCATCCCCGCGTGGCCCGACGTGCCGCGCGGCGTGCCGTGGAAGGAGGGCGTGATCGCCGCCCTCGGCTGGCGGATGGACCCCCAGGAGGCGTGGCGGCACATCCTGGGCCGGGTCACGACCTACGCCGACCTGGAGCCCGAACTCCTCGGCCGCGTCGAAGAACTCATCGACTTCGTCACCACCCCCTCCCCGTGATCTTGCAGTTTGCCGCACCCATCCCCGCCTGCCTGCGCTTTCACATGTGGTGATCTTGCAGTTTGTCGCGCACACCCCCGCCGGCCTGCGGGCCCGCCCTCCGTGATCTCGCAGAGTTCCGTACGGACCACTCCTGACCAGCGGCGGCGCGCGCGGTGATCTTGCACCGATGACGGGACGCGGACGACCGGCCTGGCTCCGGGCCACGGCCACGTTCCCGGGCCGCTCTCGGGGGCCGCTAAGGAACCAGGTCCCGCACGACGGCGTCGGCGAGCAGCCTGCCGCGCAGCGTGAGCACGGCCCGGCCGGCCTTGAACGCCTCCACCTCGAAGAGCCCGTCCGCCAGCGCCCGCGCGCACGCCGTACGGGCCTCGGGGGCGATGTCCGCGAGCGGGAGGCCCGAGACGAGGCGCAGCTCCAGCATGACCCGTTCGACGGCCCGGTCCTCCGCCCCCAGCACCTCGCGGGCGTGCGCGGGCGAGGCCCCCTCCGCCAGGCGCGCGGCGTACGCCACGGGGTGCTTGACGTTCCACCAGCGGGTGCCGCCGACGTGGCTGTGCGCGCCGGGCCCGGCCCCCCACCAGTCGCCGCCGGTCCAGTAGAGCAGGTTGTGGCGGCAGCGGGCCTCGTCGCCCGCGGCCCAGTTGGAGACCTCGTACCAGCTCAGCCCGGCGGCCGTCAGCGTCTCCTCGGCGATCAGGTAGCGGTCGGCCGCCGTGTCGTCGTCCGGCATCGGCAGCTCGCCGCGCCGGATCCGGGCGGCGAGCCGGGTGCCGTCCTCGACGATCAGGGAGTACGCCGAGACGTGGTCGGGCCCGGCGGCCAGCGCGGCCTCAAGCGAGGCCCGCCAGTCGGCGTCGCTCTCCCCCGGCGTGCCGTAGATCAGGTCGAGGTTGACGTGCTCGAACCCCGCCTCGCGGGCCTCCCGTACGGCCTCGGCGGGGCGGCCGGGGGTGTGCCGGCGGTCGAGGACGGCGAGGACGTGCTCGCCCGCGCTCTGCATGCCGAAGCTCACCCGGGTGAACCCGCCCGCCCGCAACTCCTTGAGGTAGGCCGGGTCCACGGACTCGGGGTTGGCCTCGGTCGTCACCTCGGCGCCGGGCCGCAGGCCGAACTCCTCGCCGATGGCGTCGAGGATCCGTACGAGATCGGCGGCGGGCAGCAGCGTCGGCGTGCCGCCCCCGAAGAACACGGTCTCCACGGGCGGCGCGGCGTCCCCGAGCACGCGCCGGGCAAGCCGTATCTCCTCGACCGCGGTGGCGGCGTAGTCCCGCTGCGCGGCGCCGGGGCCGAGCTCGGCGGCGGTGTAGGTGTTGAAGTCGCAGTAGCCGCAGCGCGTCGCGCAGAACGGCACGTGCACGTAGAAGCCGAAAGGACGGGAGCCGAGCCCGTCGAGGGCCCCTGGCGGCAGTTCGCCGCTCGCGGGGACGGGATCGCCGTCGGGAAGCACAGAAGGCACGCCTCCCAGTCTGCCGTCACCCGGGCGCTGCGCCGGACCACCCCCGGGCCTTCCCCGCCGGTCACGCCATGTGATCGCTCATCCGGCCGGATCCGCCCCGGCGCCGCGGTCGGTCATGTCCATCAGGCGTAACTGCAGGCCGGCGAGGAACATCTGGTCCGGGTCGGTGTGGTCGAGCCCGGCGACCTCCCGCAGCCGGCGCAGCCGGTACCGCACCGTGTTGACGTGCACGTTCAGCCGCCGGGCCGTCTCGGCGACGTCTCCGAGGGACCCGAGGTACGCCGCGAGCGTCGCCACCATGTCGGAGTGATGGCGCCGGTCGTACTCCAGGATCGCGGCGACCGCCCCGCTCGGAATCGGTATCTCCTGCTGCACGTAGTATTCCCGCACGTTGAGGAGGGTCGCTCCGAGCACGACGTCCTCGAAGGACCGCACCGGCTCGGGGTCGCCGGTCGCCCGCATCGACATGAGGGTCACCTCGGCGTCGCGCCTGGACCGGATTATCCCCTCCGTCGTGCGGGCGGGCCGTCCGATCCCGACGCGCAGGCCGGGCAGCTTCATGCGGCTGAGGAAGCCGCGCGCGATTCTGATCGCCGCCGACGTTCCCGGACCTCCCGGCTGCGTCGGCACCACGCCGTAGACGGCGTTGTCGATGGCCGCGGCCACGGCGAGCTGCTCGGCGGTGCTGAGGTGCAGGTCGAACGCGCTGGCGAGACGTTGCAGCCCGTCGGGGAAGGAACGTTCCAGATCGTCGGCGGAGACCGCGAGGACGACCACCTCACGCGCGGCCAGCCCAAGGCGCGCCCGGGCGTCGGGCGCCGCGTGCTGGTCGGAGAGCATGGTCACCATATGCCCGCTTCGAATCCGTTTGCGGGCGCTGACCTCGGCACGGAAGCGCAGCAGCGCGAGCGCCACCACGCTGGCGGC
The DNA here is from genome assembly GCF_012999535.1 of Microbispora sp. H11081. Taxonomy (GTDB): domain Bacteria; phylum Actinomycetota; class Actinomycetes; order Streptosporangiales; family Streptosporangiaceae; genus Microbispora. The sequence goes on along the minus strand of NZ_JABBWV010000001.1, from coordinate 318,085 downwards.
CTCCGCGAACGCCGAGACGCGGGCGGCGTCCACGGGACCCGGCACCGCCGCCCACATCGAGCCCAGGATGTCGGTCCCCGAGCGGATGGCCACGGCCAGACGGGGCTGGAGACCGTACCCCAGCGTGATCAGCTCAGGCTCGTGGCTCCCGTAGACCCGTTCGATTGCGTTGACCTCGTCCAGGATCCGGCGGTACTCGTCGGGAAGCGACTGGCCGAGGACGGTGGCCGCCCGCGCCCGGTCGACGTTCTCCTGGTGCTGGGAGAAGGCGAGCACCCGGAAGTCCAGATCCTGGATGATCAGCGGCGCGCGGATCAGCGCGCCCACCGCGTTCGCGATCTGGGAGAGGTCCTTGTACGCCTGGCTCGCGTCCTCGGCGTGCCCCAGGCCCAGCGTGCCCATCGAGATGCGCTCACGGATCAGGCCCGCGACGTGGAACCAGGACGCCTGCCTGTCGACCGCGAGCAGGCCGATCGGCGGCCGCCCTCCCAGCTCCCGGAAGCGCTGCTGCATCTCCGGCCCGTCCCGCACCAGCAGCGCGATGACGCCGCGCCCGGCCAGCCGCTCGACGAGCTCCTTGGTCAGGTCGCCGGGCCCCACGCCGACGCCGAGCACGAGCGAGCGCGGAGGCGGCGGCTCGCCCGCCTTCCCGATCTCCAGGATCTCGGCGCTGTCCACGAGCCGTCCCGCGAGATCGGCCGGGAGCAGCACCTTGGTCAGGATGAGACCGAGATCGTCGACGATCCGTCCGATCCGCGCCCCCGATGGCGCTATCCGTGTCGGCATGAGCAGCAGACTAGCCGCGCCCCGCTTGTGGAATCGAACCAAGATTCGATCAGGACTTATGAGGATCGGCCAGCGCCGCGGCCCAGGCCGTTATTGGAACGTTGGGACATGACCACAACGCCTGCCCCACTCCGGGAACTCGTCCGTCGTCCTCGACGCCGCTTCGGCGCTCTCACCAGTGAGGTGCACCCGCTGCCGCGGCTGCAGGCGGCGCTGGCCGAATCCGGGCGACGGGTGCCGAATCTATGGATCAAGCGCGACGACAGGATCGGGCTCGCCGGTGGCGGGAACAAGGCCCGCAAGCTGGAGTTCCTCGTCGGCGAGGCCCTGGCCCGGGGCGCGACCGCGCTCGTCACGAGCGGCGCGGTCCAGTCCAACCACGCCCGTCAGACCGCGGCGGCCGCGGCCGTGAGCGGCCTCGCCTGCACGCTCGTGCTGCAGCGGAAGCTGTCCAGGGACGTCGAGTACGACGCCTGCGGCAACGTCTTCCTCGACGAACTGCTGGGCGCGCGCGTCGTCACCGTCGCGGCGGACGAGGACATGGACGACGCGGTGGCGCGAGCCGTCGCGTCGCTGGAGGAGCAGGGCCACCGGCCCTACGTCGTGCCGGTCGGAGGTTCGAACGCGACGGGGTCGCTGGGGTACGTCGAGTGCGCCCAGGAGATCGTCACGTCGGGGCTGCCGGTCGACCGGGTCGTCCTTGCCACCGGCAGCTCCGGGACGCACGCCGGCCTGCTGTCCGGCTTCACCGCGCTCGGCTCGGACGTCTCCGTGCTCGGCTTCTCCGTCTACCGCGACGCGGAGGCGACCCGCGAGGCGGTGACGACCCTGGCCGCGGAGACGCTCGCCCAGCTCGGCGACCACCGGAACGGCCCCGACGTCGATCCCGGCACGGTGGTGGTCGACGATCTCTCGCTCGGTCCCGCCTACGGCGTCCCGACGGCGGAGATGCTCGACGCCGTACGCCTGGTGGCCAGGACCGAGGGCGTGCTCCTCGACCCGGTCTACACCGGCAAGGCGATGGCCGGGCTCCTGCGCTGGATCCGCGAGGGCAGGCTCTCCGAGCAGGAGAACGTCCTGTTCCTGCACACCGGCGGGGTGCCCGGCCTGTTCGCCTACCGGACGGCGTTCAGCTGACGAACGTGTTGAGGTGGTCCGGGTCGAGACGGATGTCGATGAGCACCGGAGCGACCCGGTTCCGCACCACGTCCCCGGCGCGCTCGAGGTCCGCCAGGGAGCGCACCGTCACCCCCTGCCCGCCCAGCGCCGTCGCGACCGCGGCCAGGTCGGGCCAGGCCATCATCGAGACGTCGACGGGCAGCTCACGGTTGCGCAGCTGGATGTGCTCGGCGCCGTACGAGCCGTCGTTGAGCACGACGGCGATCAGGTCGGCGCCCTCCCGGACCGCGGTGTGGAACTCGGTGAGCCCGCCCAGCATGAATCCGCCGTCGCCGGTGACGTGCAGCACCGGCCGCTCCGGAGCCGCGAACCACGCTCCGATCGCGTTGGCGAGCCCGATCCCGATCACTCCGAAGTTCAGCGAGTGCACGTACGCGTTGAGGGGCGGGTTGGAGAACCCCCGGACCGCGAGGTGGAGGAACCGGCCGGCGTCCATGGCCAGGGTGCGCTCCCGCGGCACCATCGACTCGACGGCCGCCACCACCGCCGCGCCGTCGAGTGCCGCGTCCGGGCCGCGCCGGCTCCCGCCGGGGGCGTGCGCCTCCTGGGGCTCGCCGGCGAACGCGCTCGGCTCGATCCCCGCGGCCTCCAGCGACGCGAGCATCTCCTCGGCGACGGCGGCGCTGTCGCCGAGCAGGCCGACCTCGACCTTCAGGTGCCGGCCGAAGCTCGCCGGGTCGATGTCCACCTGCACCACCCGCGCCGAGCGGAACAGGCCCCCTCGCTCGGTCGTCCAGTCGTTCAGGCTCGCGCCGAAGGCCACCACGCAGTCGCTCTCGCTGATCGCCGTCACGGCCGCCTCCGACGCGTAGCCCCCGCAGACGCCCAGGTCGGCGGGGTGCCCGCGGAAGAGGTCCTTGGCCTTGAGCGTCGTCGCGAGCCGCGCTCCCCGGCACTCCGCGAGCCGTACGAGGGCCTGCCTGGCCCGGGGGTTGGCGGCGCCCGATCCCGCGAGCAGCACCGGCCGTCGGGCGCCGGCCAGCAGGCCCAGCGCGTCGTTCAGGTCGTCCTCCGCCACGCCGGGGAGCTCGGCGGGGAGCCGGGGCGGGAGGTCGCTCAGCCGCTCGACCTGGGCCCACTGGAAGTCGGCGGGCAGGTTCAGGACGACAGGGCGGCGTTCGGCCAGGGCACGCCGCCCTGCCTCCACCAGTTCGACCTGGGCCCGCGCGGCGTCGGTGACCTGGACGAGCGTCACCCCGGTGCCGGCGAGCACGGCCGCCTGGTCGATGTTCTGGACGTTCCCGTGGTCGCCGGCGGCGGTGTCACCCGCGATGAGCACGACCGCCGACCGGTTGCGCACCGCCTCGACCAGCGCGGTCACGGTGTTGGTGAGACCCGGCCCGTGCGTGACCGTCGCGACGCCGACCTTCCCCGACACCTGGGCGTACCCGTTCGCCATGAGAACGGCGCCCGCCTCGTGCGCGGCCGCGACGTACCGCGCGCCCGGCAGTTCGCGGTAGGTGTCGACCAGGTAGAGGTTCCCTTCTCCGATCACGCCGAACAGCGTCGTCGCGTCGAGATGGTCACGCAGCGTGCGCGCCAAGGCCTGGTGGAGATACACGGCTACTCCCATACGGGTTCGTCAGACGAACAGGAAACGGCCACTGCGCCGGTTCTTATCCCGCTGACCTTAATTGCCGGATAAGTGACAAATGTCGTGTGATCCCACAGACTCCGGACACCTGGATTGGTCGGACCGCATGAGGCCGGCGACATGCCGCCCTTCCTAACGTTGTCGCGTCCGCGGCGATCGACGCCGCCGTTCTCAACCGGCCCTGTCGCGGCCGGCACCCCCTGGAGGATGCGTGAACCGACCCGTGCTGATCACCGGTGCCGTGGTTCTCGACGGCTACGGCCGTCCCTCTTTCCCCGCGGACGTCGTGGTGGAGGAGAGCCTGATCGCCGGTGTCGAGACACCCGGGTCGGTGCCGCACGAGCCCTTCGAGGTGCTGGACGCCTCGGGGATGGTCGTGGCTCCCGGCTTCATCGACGTGCACTCGCACGCGGACAACGCCCCCTTCCTGGACGACCCGGACACCTCGAAGATCCTCCAGGGCGTGACCACGGAGGTGGTCGGCAACTGCGGGTTCAGCCTGAGCCCCGCGCTCCCCACCCACCGCGAGGAGCTCGCGGAGCTCGTCGCCCGCTTCTTTCCGCCCGGCACCCCGAGCAGCCCCTCCTTCGCCGAGCTCCTCGGCCTCGCCGACGAGTTCGGGTACGTGACCAACATCGCGCCCCTGGTCGGGCACCACGCGCTCAGGGTGGGCACGGCGGGGCGCTCCGCGCTCCGGTCGGGCCGGCAGGAGCTGGCCGCGATGGGCGACCTGCTCAGGGAAGCTCTCGACGCGGGCGCATTCGGGCTCTCCTCGGGGCTGATCTACGACCCCGGCATGTTCGCCTCTCCGGAGGAACTGACGGAGCTGGCGGCCCTGCTCCCCGAGGACGGCGTCTACGCCACCCACATCCGCGGCGAGGGCCGCCAGGTCCGGCGCAGCGTGGAGGAGGCCCTGGCCGTCGCCAGGGACACCGGCCGCCCCGTGCACATCTCCCACCTGAAGGTGGCGGGCCGCCCCTACTGGGGCGCGATGCCCGAGCTCCTGGCCAGGATCGACGAGGCCCGCCGGCAGGGCCACGACATCCGCCACGACGTCTACCCCTACACCGCCGGGAGCACCGTGCTGACCGCGTTGCTGCCGCCGTGGGTCCGTGACGGCAGCACCGAGCAGGTCATGCGCCGTCTCCGGGATCCTGAGGTGGTGCGGCGCCTGCGGGCCGACCTGGCGCGGGAGGGCGACGACTGGGAGAACCTCGCGTACGGCTCCGGCTGGGAGAACGTCGTCATCGCCTCCTCCATGCGGGGCGAGCACGACGGCAAGTCCCTGCGGCGCATCGCCGAGGAACTGTCGCTGGACCCCGCCGACGCCCTGCTTCACCTGCTGCTGACCGAGCACCTGCGGATCAGCATGGTCATCCACTCCATGTGCGAGAGCGATCTGCGTACGGCTCTCGCCCACCCCCAGACGATGATCGGCTCCGACGGCCTCCCGCCCGGGGCGCGCGGCCTGCCCCATCCCCGCCAGTTCGGCACGTTCCCCCGGGTGCTGTCGCGGTACGTGCGCCACGAGGGCCTGCTGACCATCGAGGACGCGGTGCGCCGCATGACGTCGCTGCCCGCCGCCGCGTTCGGCCTGGCCGATAGGGGATCGGTGCGTCAGGGCATGGTGGCGGACCTCGTCGCCTTCGACCCCGCCGCGGTCCAGGACACCGCCACTTTCGGCGACCCCATACGATTCCCCGAAGGAATCGCCTGGGTGATGCTCGCAGGCCGAGTCGTCGCGCGCGACGGACGTTACCTCGGAGGCCGGCACGGGACGCGTCTTGTCCCTCGGCGCCCGTGACACCCGCATTATCCAGTTGCAAGACAGGAGCACAAAGTTGCCCAGAACGTCCGATCGGTGGACGAACCTCCACGACGCGCGCGCGGCCGCCCGGGCGGCGCTGCCCCGGATGGTCTTCGACTTCGTCGACGGCGGCGCGGGAGACGAGGTGAGCGCCCGCGCGAACCTGAGCGCGTACGCCGACGTCAGGTTCGCGCCCAGGGTCCTGGTGGACGTGTCGGAGCTCCGGCTGGAGACGACCGTGCTCGGCACCCCGCTGTCCGTCCCCGTCGTGCTGGGCCCGACCGGCATGCCCGCGCTCGTGCACCCCAGCGCCGAACTCGGCGCCGCCGCCGCCGCGTACGAACACGGCACGGCGTTCACCATGAGCACCACGTCGAGCTTCTCCGCCGCGGAGGTGGTGAAGCACGCCGACGGGCCGCTGTGGTTCCAGCTCTACGCCTGGAAGGACCGCGCGCTGACCGCGGAGGTCATCGCCCAGGCCCGCGAGGCCGGCGCCAGGGCACTGCTGTTCACCGTGGACACGCCGACCGCCGGCATCCGGGAACGCGACCTGCGCAACGGCATGACCGTCCCGCCGAAGGTGAACATGCGCAACGCCCTGGACGTGGCGGGTCACCTCGGCTGGGCGTGGCGGTTCCGGCAGGGACCCGGCATCCGCCTGGGCACGATCTCCGGGCTCGGCGCGGTGCCGAAGACCGGGGCGCTCGGGGTCGCCGGCTGGTTCGGCCACCTGTTCAACCGCAACCAGACCTGGGACGACCTGGAGTGGATCCAGGAGCAGTGGGGCGGCCCTGTCGCGGTCAAGGGCGTCATGACGCCCGCGGACGCGCGGCGGGCGCACGAGCTCGGCGCCGCCGCCGTTGTGGTCTCCAACCACGGCGGCCGCCAGCTCGACGGTGTCCAGGCGACCGTCGAGGCCCTCCCGGGCGTCGTCGACGCGCTCGCGGGGACCTCGACCGAGGTGCTGATCGACGGCGGCGTACGGCGCGGAGCCGACGTGGTCAAGGCTCTCGCCCTGGGGGCACGCGCGGTGCTGATCGGCCGCCCCTGGCTCTACGGTCTCGCCGCGGACGGCCGGCACGGCGTCAGCGCGGTGCTCCGCCTGCTCACCGGCGAGATCAGGAACACCCTCGAACTCCTGGGCTGCGCCGACGTCGCGGACCTCGACCGCAGCTTCCTGGCGCGGACCTGCCCGCACAGGGGTGGCGGCGACCTGGGCTGACGCCGCCACCCGCGTCCGGGACGCGCCGGATCAGAGCAGTTCGAGCAGCCGCACGTTGAACCGTACGGCGTCGAAGTAGTCCGCGATGGACAGGTTCTCGTTCGGCGCGTGGACCATGCTGGACATGCGGAAGGCGCCCGGCGGGCACAGCGCGGGCACCCCGAGCTCACCGGCGATGAACGCGAACGGGCCGGTGCCCGGGATGATCGGCCGGACCACCGGCTCATGCCCCGTCACCTCGCTCGCGGCCCGCCTGACGGCCTCGGCCAGCGGGAAGTCGAGCCTGCTCTGGTGGGGCGGGACGAGACCCATCTCCCGTACGGTGATGTCCCCGTATCCCTGTCTGGCGAGGTGTTCGCGCAGCAGCCGGACCACGCGGGCGGGGTCCTGGCCGGGGACGAGGCGGAAGTCGAGTCTCGCCGTCGCCTCGCTCGCGAGGACGGTCTGCACTCCCGGCCCGGTGAACCCGCCGCTGATGCCCGCGATGTTGCAGGTGGGCTCCAGGGCGAACCGGCGGCGCAGCTCGCGCTCGTCCCCCGGCAGGAGCGGGGATACGTCCCCGGCGGTGGCCGCCGACAGCGAAGGCAGCGGCGCCCGCTCGATCAGTTCGAGCGCCCTGGGCTCCGGGGGCGTGATGCCGTCGTGGAAACCGGGGATCACGCATCGCCCGGTCTCGTCGGTCAGGCTCGCGAGCGCGCGCGCCATCTCGGCCGTCGCGGAACGCAGGAAGGTCGCGAAGGACGAGTGCTGGTCGGCGCCGAGCGTGCGCAGCCGCAGCTCGACGTACACCAGGCCACGGCACCCGAAGACGAGCTCGGGCTCGCCGTCCTCCCCCCGCAGGTACGACTCCCACAGGCACGCGTCGATGCCGAGCCCGGCCAGATGCTCGCGGGTGAACTCCGCGAGACCGGGGCTGCCGATCTCCTCGGCTCCCTCGCTCAGCCAGACCAGGTCGCACGGGAGTTCCCTGCCGAGCGCCCGCCAGATCTCCAGGGCGTGGATGCGGGCGAGGATGTCCGCCTTGTCGTCGACGACGCCCCGGCCGTAGAGATGGCCGCCTTCGATCACGCCCCCGAAGGGGTCGTGCCGCCACCGGTCGTCCGGCTCGGTCGGCTGGACGTCGTAGTGGGAGTAGAGGAGAACGCACCGGTCCCCTCGCCCGGACGCGCGCCCGAGCACCGCCTCGGGCGCGCCCGGCACCGGGACCAGGGCCACCTGGTCGAGAAGGCCGCCGAGGCGGGCGGCGATCCACTCGGCCATGTCCCGCAGTTGCGGATCTCCGGATGACGAGATCGACCGGATCCCGGCCGCCTCCCGCAGGTCCGCGACCATGCGATCCTCGTGAGCCCGGATCAGCTCCTCGACCTCGGTGCTCATTCAGGCACTCGCCTCCTCGGACAGGCCGAGCCAGTCCTCCGACAGGCTCGGCGCGGCGGACAGCAGCAGCCGCGTGTACTCGTGGGACGGACGGTCCAGGACGTCCGCGGTGGATCCGCCCTCGACCACCGCGCCGTTCCGCATCACGTACACGCGGTCGGTCACCTGGCGGACCACGGCGAGGTCGTGGGTGATGAAGACGATCGAGATGCCCAGCTCGGAGCGCAGCTCGTTGAGCAGGTTGAGGATCTGCGCCTGCACCGAGACGTCGAGCGCGGAGACCGCCTCGTCGCACACCACGAGCTTGGGGTTGACGGCCAGCGCCCGGGCGATGGCGACCCGCTGGCGCTGCCCGCCGGACAGCGCCCGTGGCTTGCGCCCGGCGAGCGTGCGCGGCAGCCCGACCTGGTCCATCAGCGCCGCCACGCGATCCTGCACGCCGTCGTTCACCCCGCCGGCGCGGACGGCCTCCGCGAGGACGGCCCCGATCGACAGCGAGGGGTTGAGCGTGGACTGCGGGTCCTGGAAGACCATCTGCACCGTGCGCCGGGCGGCGGCCAGGTCCCGCCGGTTCAGGCGGGCGTAGTCGGAGACGTCGATCCCGTCGAGGACGACCGATCCGGCGTCGGCGGTCTCCAGCCCGAGCAGGCACTTGGCGAGCGTGCTCTTGCCGCTGCCGGACTCGCCGACGATGCCGACGGACTCCCCGGCGTGGATGTCGACGTCCACGCCGTCGAGCGCGACGACCTGCCGCCGCGCGGAGCCGTAGACCTTGCGGAGCCCGCGCACCCGCACCAGCGACTCCCCGCCGGCCGGCGGCCCGGCCTCGACGGACGCCGCGTCGCGCATGCGCGTACGGGCACGTTCCAGCTCGACGGTCAGCTCGTCGACCCGCAGGCAGGCCACCGAGCGTTCCGGCCCCGCGAGCGTCAGCAGCGGAAGCTCGGCGCCGCACCGGTCGCTCGCCCAGGCGCAGCGCGGCGCGAAGGCGCAGTCGGCGGGGTGCTCGTCGGCGCGGGCCGCCGTACCGGGGATCGCGCCCATCCGCACCAGGCGGCGGTCGGCCGGGGGCTCGGAGCTGATCAGGCCCATCGTGTACGGATGCATCGGCCGCTCGGCCACGTCGCGGGCCTCTCCCACCTCGACGACCGCCCCGGCGTACATCACCGCCAGCCGGTCGCACATCGAGAACGCCAGCCGCAGGTCGTGGGTGATCAGGATGAGCCCCATGCCCCGGGAGCGCTGAAGCCCGCGCAGCAGACGGAGGATCTCGCGTTGCGTCGTCACGTCCAGGGCCGTCGACGGCTCGTCGGCGATGACGAGGTTCGGGTCGAGCGCCAGCGCCGCGGCGATGCCGACTCTCTGCCGCATGCCCCCGGACAGCTCGCCAGGGTAGGCGTCGGCGACCGAGGCGTCCCTGATGCCCACCTCGCGCAGCCGCCGCTCCACCTCCTCGCGGCGGCGTTCGCGGGTGAGGCGCTTGCCGTTCTCGTCGCGGACCAGTTCGATCACCTGGTCACCGCACGTCATCGTGGGGTTCAGCATGGTGAACGGGTCCTGGAAGATCAGCGAGATCTCCCGGCCGCGCAGGGCGCGCAGCGCCGATCCCCTGGCGCCCACCAGTTCACGTCCCCGGTAGGTGATCGAGCCGTCCATCGACAGCCCGCGCGGGAGCAACTGCACCACCGACCGGGCGAGCATCGACTTCCCGCTGCCCGACTCGCCGACGAGACCGACCGCCTCGCCCCGGGCGACCCGCAGGTCGACGCCGCGCAGCAGCGGCCGCTCCGCCGGGTCGCTCCCGACGCCGACGCGCAGACCGGTGACCTCCAGCAGCGACTCGCCCCGGACTTCCGCCGGGGCTCGTCCCGAATCCGGCATCGCCACAGTCATGACCGCTCCCGATTGCTGATGGTGTCGAACACCCAGTCGCCGACCAGGTTCATGGAGACCGCGAAGAGGACCAGCGCGGCGCCGGGGGCGATGGCCGCCAGGGGCTGGCTCTGCAGCAGCGCGATGTTCTCGGACAGCATGCGTCCCCAGTCGGCGGCGCCGGGCGGGATGCCCAGGCCCAGGAAGGACAGGGCGGCGAGCACCACCAGGACGTGCGCGAGGTTCAGGAAGATGTTCGCCACCACCAGGCCCACCACGTTGGGCAGGATGTGCACGAACATCACCCGCCACCTGCCGAGGCCCAGCGTCATCGCGGCGGCGACGTACGCCTTCTGCCGCACCTCGAGCGCGGCGCCTCGCACCACGCGCATGTCGACCGCGATCGTCAGCAGGCAGGTGACCGCCACCGCGACCGCGTATCCCCCTCCCAGCGCCCCGGTGAGCACCACGGCGACCAGCAGGGCGGGCAGCGAGGAGAGCAGGTCGGTGATCCGCATGACCACCGAGTCCACGACGCCGCCGTGGTAGCCGGCCAGTAGCCCGAAGAGGGTGCCGACCAGGGCCGACACGATCACCACCACGACCGGCCCGAGCACCGCGAGCCTGGCGCCGACCATCACCCGGGACAGCACGTCCCGCCCCGCGTCGTCGGTGCCGAGCCAGTACGTGGACGAGGGGCTCAGGAGGGTGCTCTGGAGGCTGTCGGCGTAGGGGTCGTGCGGCGCCAGAACGCTGCCGAAGACGGCCATGACGAAGCCGCCGAGCACCACTGCGATCGCGCCCAGCACCAGCAGCGGGATCCGCCCGCCGCGCAGGCGGCGGCGAGTCTGCGGCACGGTCACGAGCGGAACCTCCGTCGAAGGTCGGGGCTTACAGCGAAGTACGCGAGGTCCACCAGCAGACTGATCACCACGACGGTCGCGGCGATGAGCAGCGCCATGCCCTGGATCATGGGAATGTCCGTCGACGTCACCGCCTCGACCATCCGCCCGCCCACGCCCGGCAGCGAGAAGGTCTGCTCGATAAGCACGCTGCCGGAGAGCATCCCGATCAGGACGAGCCCCAGAGCCGTGATCACCGGGACCAGCGCGTTGCGCAGGCCGTACCTGAGCAGCACCCGGCGCGGCGGCACCCCACGGGCCCGCGCGAAGGTGATGTAGTCCTGGTCGAGCACCGTCAGCAGGGCCGAGCGGGTGAACTTCACGATCAGCCCGAGAGCCATGAACGCCAGCGCGATCGCGGGCAGGGTCGTGTGGGTCACCCGCTCCGCGAAGCCTTCGCCGGCGGCGTACACGGGGAACACCGGCCAGCGGACGCCGAACAGGTACAGCAGCACGAGCCCGGTGACGAACGCGGGCGCGCTCACCCCGAACACCGAGACGGTGACGGCCAGGCGGTCCCAGACCGTCCGGGGGCGGGTCGCGGCGAGGACCGCCAGCGGGATCCCCACCGCCACGGCGAGCACGAAGGCGTACGCGCTGAGGAAGAGGGTGATCTCCATCCGGTCGGCGATCTCCACCAGCACCGGCTGCCGGGTCATGATGGACTCACCGAGATCCATCCGCACGGCGCGGCCCAGCCACGAGAGGTACTGCTCGTGGAACGGGCGGTCCAGGCCGTACTGCGCGGTGAGCGCGGCGGTGACCTCGGGCGTCCGGGGGAAGTTGCCCGCGATCGCGTCCAGCGGATCCCCCGGCGCCAGGTAGGTGAGCGAGAAGACCACGAACGACACCACGAGGAGCAGGCCGGCCATCAGCGCGAGCCGGGACGCCACGTAGCCCGCGATGGCCTTCACCGCGCACCGCCGTACCGGAGCGCACGACGACCATTCGTCATACCTGCGGCCTCACTCTGTCGGCCCACTGCTGGTCGTAGTAGAGGGTCGAGTAGCCCTCGTACGAGAAGTCCTCGGAGAGGGCCATCGACGACGCCTCCCACCACAGCGGGATGTACGGCAGGTCCTCGTTGACCCGCGTGAGCAGCGCGGTGAGGGCCTCGATCCGCTCCTCGCCGTCGGCGGCGGCCTGGGCGGCCAGCATCTTGTCGATGCCCTCGCCGCGGTACTCCGCGATGTTGTACTGGCCCTTGGCCGCGGCGTTGCTCGGGAGCAGCAGGTTGAGGTAGTCGGCCGGGTCCGGATAGTTGGGCCGCAGGATCATGATGTTCATGTCGTGCTCGTGGCCCATCAGCTGCGAGCGCCAGTCCGTCATCGGCGCCTCCTGGACCTTCAGCTCGATCCCGAGGGGGCGGACGGTCTGCGCCAGGCTCACCAGGGCCTTCCCGAGATGCGGGTTGGCGTCGGGGAACCGCACGGTGGCCGAGAAGCCGCCCGCGTGTGCCGACTTGGCCAGCTCCGCCTTCGCCTTCTCGATGTCGTAGTCGTAGGCGGGCAGGGAGTCGTACACCTGCTGCACCTTCGCGTCGTCCGCGAGGTTCGCCCACTGGGCCGGCGGCGGCACGGCGCGCGCCGGCGCTCCCTCTCCGTGCAGGAACGCCTTGACGAAGCCGGCCCGGTCGACCGCGTGGGCGAGGGCGCGCCGGACGTGGATGTCGTCGAACGGCGCGCGGTTGACGTTGAGCGCCAGGAAGGCCGACATCAGCGGCGGAGATGAGGTGATCTTGGTCTTGGGCAGCCGCCGCCAGTCCTCGATCGCGACGACCGGGACATCCATGGTGCCGGCGACCTTGCCGCTGCGGACGGCGAGCTGACGCGCGTTGGCGTCGGCGACGAAGTCGATGACGACCGAGCTGTAGCGCGGCTTGTCGCCCCAGTAGGACGGGTTCGCCGCGTACTCGATCCCGGTGGCGGAGTCGAACTTCTTGACCACGTACGGGCCGGTGCCCATGGTCTTCACTTCGGGGCCCGAGACGCCGAGCTGGTCGCCGAGCCGCTCCGAGTACGCCTTCGGGGTGACCGCGCACCTCGCGGTCAGGTACTTCGCGGCCGGGTCGGGACGCGACAGGGTGATGGTCAGCTCGGTCGGGGAGGTGACGTCCACCGACTTGAAGTTGGAGAGCAGGGACGCGATCGGCGACCCTACCTTGGGGTCGAGGTGCCGGGTGATCGAGTACGCGACGTCCTCCGCGGTGAGCGGGGTGCCGTCCCAGAACTTGACCCCCTGCCGCAGTTTGTACACGAGCTTGGTGGGGGTGGGCTGCTCCCACGACTCCGCGAGGACCGGGACGATGCTCAGGTTCTCGTCCAGCCGCACCAGGGTCTCGTGCGACAGCGCGAGCAGCGGGATGGGGGCGCCCGCCGACTTCGCCACGTCGAGAGTGGCGACGTTCTGCCCGAGCACCCAGCGCAGGCTCTCCGGAGCCGGCGCCGGCCCGGAACCGGCCGGAGTGGCCTCGCTGCCGCATGCCGTCAGCAGGGCGGGCATGCCGAGCGCGGCCGTGGTGAGCCCGAGCAGGCCGAGCACTGATCTCCGGCCGATCCCCCCACCGGCGTTGGGATCGAGTGCTGCACGACCATCAGCACTGAATCGGGTCATCGTGCTACCTCCGACTACAGGGGGATCTTCACACCTCGCTGGTGAGTGAGACACAGCGTAGGACCCCGTTTTCCCGCCCGACTTTGGCCGTCCACCACAATCGGAACACTGGCAACTTGGACAAAGGAACAGGTCGTCGCCCCTTCCAGACAACCTCGGTAGGTAAGTCTGGAGCACCGGTCGCGTGGTCCTCCCCGCGGCGTCGCCGCCGCGCCCATTGACGCCCCGATCACCCAGATCTACGATCGCGGCAATTTACAGGAAACTTTCCTATAAAAAGCCTTCGGGAGGCCTGCGTGCTCGTGAGAAGGATCCTCGCCGTGGCGGTCGCCGCCGCCCTGGCGGCCACACTGGCGCCGTCGGCGGCGGCCCAGGCCACCACGGGCGGCGCAGACCGCTACAAGCGTGTGGCCTACTTCATCCAGTGGGGCATCTACGGGCGGAACTTCCACGTGAAGGACGTGGACGCCAGTGGTGCGGCCGGGAAGCTGACCCACCTCAACTACGCCTTCGGGTTCGTCGGCCAGGAGGGCACCTGCTACTCCGCCGACCCCTGGGCCGACTGGCAGCGTCCCGTACCCGCCGAGCAGAGCGTCGACGGCGTCGCCGACACCGACGACACGCCGCTCAAGGGCAACCTCGGCCAGCTCAAGAAGCTCAAGGCCCGCCACCCGGACCTCAAGGTCCTCATCTCCCTCGGCGGCTGGACCGGCTCGAAGTACTTCTCCGACGCCGTCCTCACCCCCGAGTCCCGCGCCACGCTCGCCGCCTCCTGCGTCGGCCTGTGGCTCAAGGGCGACCTGCCCGGCCTGCCCCCCGGCGCCGCCGCCGGCGTCTTCGACGGCATCGACCTCGACTGGGAGTGGCCCGGCTCGTCCGGCAACGACGGCAACGTCATCCGCCCAGAGGACAAGCGGAACTTCACCCTGTTCCTGGTCGAACTCCGCCGCCAGATGAAGGCCTACGACCGGCGGTCCCTGCTCAGCGCCTTCCTCCCCGCCGCCGCTGCGAAGATCGACGCCGGCTTCGAGGTCCGCAAGGTGTTCGACCAGCTCGACTTCGCCACCGTCCAGGGTTACGACCTGCACGGCACCTGGGAGAACCGCACCGGCCACCAGGCCAACCTGCTCACCGACCGCCGCGACCCCAACGACGTGAAATACAGCGTCGACCAGACCGTACGCGACTACACCGGCCGCGGCGCCCCCGCACGTAAACTCGTCATCGGCGTCCCCGCCTACGGCCAGGGCTGGACCGGAGTGACCTCTCCCGGCAACGGCCTGTACGCCACCGCCACCGGCCCCGCCCCAGGCACCTGGGCCGCCGGCACCGAGGACTACAAGAACCTCGCCGGCAAGCCGGGCAAGCGCTACCGCGACCTGCTCACCGGCACCCTGTGGCTCTACGACGGCAACGAGTTCTGGTCCTACGACGACCCCGCCGTCATGCTCCAGAAGGCCGCCTACATCCGGCTGAAGGGCCTCGGCGGCTCCATGCTCTGGTCCCTCGACCAGGACGACGCCAAGGCCTCCCTCACCACCGCCCTCTACTCCGTCCTGCGCTGAGCCGCCGGGCGGAGGCCAGCCCACTGTGCGGAAGGATGCCCGCCCTTCCGCCCAGTGGGTCAGGAGGTGGTCACGCCGGTGCGGCTGCCGAGCACGCGCTCGGCGACCCTGTCCCACTTGCCGCTGCGGCCGGGGACCGCGAGGACCCGCCGCATCAGGTCCGCGTCACCGTGGTAGGCGCGGAACGCCTCGGCGATCGTCACGCCGTCCGAGGGCCGGTCGAGCACCTCGATCCCGTCGCCCGCGCCCAACTCGCCCCGCTCGACGACACGGAAGTACGCCCCGGGGCGGCCGGCCTCGGTGAAACGCTTCACCCAGCCGCGCTCGTCCAGCCAGTTGCGGAACACCACGCACGGGATGCGGGGGTAGGTGACCTCCAGGACGGCCGTGCCCACCCGCCACCGCTCGCCGAGCAGCGCGCCGCTCACGTCGGCCCCGGACGTCGTCAGGTTCTCCCCGAACTGGCCGTCACGCAGGTCACGGCCCATGTGGAGCTCCCACCAGTCGTAGTCCTCCCGCGCGTACGCGTAGACCGCCTGGTCGGGGTGACCGTGGTTGGCCACGTCGGCGCGCTCGTCGCCGTCCAGGCCGTTGTCGTGCACGGCGACGCGGCCCTCGGCCCTCCGCTTGTCGATGGCGGTACGCCGGAGGTCTCCGGCCCACTCGGCGTCGACGGCCCGGCCCACGTTCACAGAGAGGATGCGCATGCCCAAACGTTAATCGATCGTCAGGTTTAGGCGCCACACCATTAAGTTGTGGTCAATCCGGACAGGCCTACTTCTTGTTCTTGTCCGGCGACTCGGAGGAGAGCGCGGCGACGAAGGCCTCCTGGGGGACCTCCACCCGGCCGACCATCTTCATCCGCTTCTTGCCCTCCTTCTGCTTCTCCAGCAGCTTGCGCTTACGGCTGATGTCGCCGCCGTAGCACTTGGCGAGGACGTCCTTGCGGATGGCGCGGATGTTCTCGCGGGCGATGACCCGGGCGCCGATCGCGGCCTGGATGGGCACCTCGAACTGCTGCCTCGGGATGAGCTCCTTGAGCTTCTTGGCCATCTCCACCCCGTAGGCGTACGCCTTGTCGCGGTGGACGATCGCGCTGAACGCGTCCACGGTCTCGCCCTGCAGCAGGATGTCCACCTTGACCAGGTCGGCCTCCTGCTCCCCCGACGGCTCGTAGTCGAGCGAGGCGTACCCTCGGGTCTTCGACTTGAGCTGGTCGAAGAAGTCGAAGATGATCTCGCCGAGCGGGAGCGTGTAGCGGATCTCGACCCGGTCCTCCGACAGGTAGTCCATGCCCTGCAACTGCCCGCGGCGGCCCTGGCAGAGCTCCATGATCGCGCCGATGAACTCGGACGGCGCGAGCACCGTCGCCTTCACCATCGGCTCGAAGATCTGCCCGATCTTGCCGGCCGGGAACTCCGACGGGTTGGTGACGACGTGCTCCCGGCCGTCCTCCATGATCACCCGGTAGATGACGTTGGGCGAGGTCGAGATCAGCGACAGGTTGAACTCGCGCTCCAGCCGCTCACGCACGATCTCCATGTGCAGCAGGCCGAGGAAGCCGCAGCGGAAGCCGAAGCCGAGGGCCGCCGAGGTCTCCGGCTCGTACACGAGGGCGGCGTCGTTCAGCCGCAGCTTGTCGAGGGCCTCGCGCAGCTCGGGATAGTCGTCGCCGTCGATCGGATAGAGCCCGGAGTAGACCATCGGCTTGGGATGGTCGTAGCCGCCCAGGGCCTCCGCGGCGGGCTTGGCGGCGTTCGTCACCGTGTCGCCGACGCGGGACTGGCGCACGTCCTTCACGCCGGTGATCAGGTAGCCCACCTCGCCGACGCCGAGCCCGCGGTCGGACGGCATGGGCTCGGGCGAGATTACGCCGATCTCCAGCAGTTCGTGCTGGGCGCCCGTGGACATCATCAGCACGCGCTCGCGCTTGGACAGGTGCCCGTCCACGACCCTGACGTAAGTCACGACGCCCCGGTAGGTGTCGTACACCGAGTCGAAGATCAGCGCCCGGGAGGGGACGTCGGCGTTCCCCACCGGCGGCGGAATGTGCGCCACGACGTGGTCGAGCAGCTCCCTGACGCCAACGCCGGTCTTGCCCGACACCCGCAGCACGTCGCCGGGCTCGCAGCCGATCAGGCCCGCGAGCTCCTCGGCGTACTTGTCCGGCTGCGCGGCGGGCAGGTCGATCTTGTTGAGCACCGGGATGATGTGGAGGTCGGCGTTCATGGCCAGGTAGAGGTTGGCCAGCGTCTGCGCCTCGATGCCCTGGGCGGCGTCCACGAGCAGGATCGCGCCCTCGCACGCCTCAAGGGACCGGGACACCTCGTAGGTGAAGTCCACGTGGCCCGGCGTGTCGATCATGTTGAGGACGTGGCCGTTCCATGGAAGCCGCACGGCCTGCGACTTGATGGTGATGCCGCGCTCCCGCTCGATGTCCATGCGGTCGAGATACTGCGCACGCATCGACCTGTCGTCCACCACACCGGTGATCTGCAGCATGCGGTCGGCGAGGGTCGACTTGCCATGGTCGATGTGCGCGATGATGCAGAAGTTGCGGATCAACGCGGGGTCGGTGTGGCCAGGCTGAGTGCGCACCGGGGTCCGTTTCGACAAGTTGGATGACTGCTGGTCGATCGGGCCTCCTCGTCTCGCTCGGCGGGCCCTCCCGAGGCTGGCGAACCAGCCACCCTCCATGGTGGCATGTCCGGGTGCTTGCCTTGACCACCAGACGAGTTATACGCCTGGCCGCCGCCGTCGTGGCCGTTCCGCTCGCGCTCGGGCTGGCCGGCGCCGCCGCGCTGCGCCTCCAGTACGCCGGTACGCCCGCCGGCTGGGCCAGGACGACCGGCCACGACGCCCTGTGGATGGGCCACGCGTGGGTGGACGGCCGCCGCACCGAGGCCGACGTGCGCGCCCTCGCCGTACGCCTGCGCGCGAGCGGCATCAGGGACGTGTACGTCCACAGCGGGCCGTTCGAGTACGACGGGACCTTGCCCCCCGATCGCTACCCCAATGCCAGAAATTTCCTGAAATGGTGGCGGGAGAACGTGCCCGGAGTCCGCGTGTCCGCCTGGCTCGGCCAGACGGTCAACGACAACGGCAAGCCCCACCTGAGCCTGGCCGACACGGCCACCCGGGCGCGGGTCGTCGCCGGGGCCCGCGACCTCGCCAACCTCGGGTTCGACGGGATCCACTACGACTTCGAGCCCGTCGACGACGGGGACGGGCCGTTCCTCAGCGTCCTGAGTGAGACGCGGGCGGCCATCGGCGCCCGGCCGCTGTCGGTCGCCACACAGCAGATCGAGCCGCTGCCCGCCCTGCGCGCCCCCACCGCGCTGGCCATCGGCCACGACAAGTACTGGACGCCGGACTACTTCCGCCGGGTGGTGGCCCTCACCGACCAGGTGGCGATCATGACGTACGACTCGTGGACGCCGCTCACCTCTCTGTACGGCGGCTACGTCAGACGGCAGGCCGCGCTCGCCCTCGACCTGGTGCCCGAGGACAAGACCCTGCTCATCGGGGCTCCGGCGTACCACGACCACGGCGTCTGGTGGGGCGACTGGGCCGAGAGCGTCGAGGCCGCCGCGGACGGCGCCCGGCTCGCGCTCAGCGACCACGGCCCCCGCACCGAGTTCGGCCTCGCGTTGTACGTCGACTTCGCGGCCACGGAGCAGGACTGGAAGGAATACGAGAGCGCCTGGGTGCGCGGCGGCCCCGGAGGGGCGGCCGAATCGCAGGGCGGGATGGCTGGTGTGCGGACCGCGGCGCTCGCGTCGCGATAGCATGAGCGGGGCGGTCCTGCCGTCGCGGATTTGAGCGGCGGCCCGGGCTGTTGGTATCCTGTCCAACTGCGTGTGGCGCGCCCTCTCACGAGCCCGCGCGCCCCATCCGACCAAGACTTAACATCTCGAGGCTTTCTTCGTGGCGAACATCAAGTCCCAGATCAAGCGCAACCGGCAGAACGAGAAGCACCGGCTGCGCAACAAGGCCGTCAAGTCGTCCCTGAAGACCGCGGTCCGCAAGTTCCGCGAGGCCGCCGACCAGGGCAACGTGGACGACGCCCTCGTCGCGCTCCAGGCCGCGTCCCGGCAGCTCGACAAGGCCGTCAGCAAGGGCGTCATTCACAAGAACCAGGCCGCCAACCGCAAGTCGGCGATCGCCAAGCGCGCCGCCAGCCTGCAGGCCGCCAAGTAACACTCGCCTGGCGCACGCCGCATCTCCCTCGTGGGGAGATGCGGCGTTTTCGCGTACCCGCCGCTACAGCGCCGCTGCCCGGCGCCGGACGACGAAGGCCACCGCGGGCACCCGGGGAACCCCGCCCGCACCCGGGCCGGTCGCGGCGCGGCTCAGCGGGTGCCGCGGCTGGCCACGATCGTGTGGATCGCCTTCTCCAGCGCGTACGCCGGATCGGTGCCGCCACCCTTGACCTGCTCGTCGGTGGCGGCCACGGCCTGCATAGCGGCGGAGATGCCCTCCGGCCCCCAGCCGCCGAGCTGGCGCTTGACCCGGTCGATCTTCCATGGCGGCATGCCCACGTGACTCGCGAGCTGGCCGCCGCGCAGGTTGCGGGGCGCCCCGCCCACCTTGGCCAGTGAGCGCAGCCCCCCCGCCAGCGCGCTGACGATCAGCACAGGCGCCACACCCGTGGCGAGGGCCCACCGGACCTGTTCCAGCGCCTCGCCCAACCGGCCCTCGATCGCCAGGTCGGCGATCGTGAAGCCGCTGACCTCGGCGCGCCCCCGGTAGTACCTCGCGACCGCCGCGTCGTCGATGTTCTTGCCCTCGGTGTCGAAGGCGAGCTGGCCGCAGGCGGCCGCCAGTTCGCGAAGATCGCTGCCTACGGCGTCGAGCAGCGCCTGGGCCGCGGACGGTGAGATCGAACGGCCGTGCCCGCGGACCTCGGCCTTGATGAAGTCGAGCCGCTCTCCCGCCTTGGTCGGCTTGGCGAGCGTGACGACGTCGGCGCCCGCCTTCTTCACGCCGTCCACCAGGGCCTTCCCCTTGACGCCGCCGGGGTGGGCCAGCACGAGCACCGTGTCGTCGGGCGGGTGGGCGCAATATTTGACGACCTCGGCGACGACGTCCTTCGAGAGGTCCTGCGCACCCCGGATCACGATGATCGATCGGTCGCCGAACAACGAGGGGGAGGCGAGTCCGGTCAGCTCTCCCGGCTGCACCTTGCCTCCCTGGAGGTCGTACAGCTCCGCCCCCGGGTCCTCGGCGCGGACCGCCGCCACGATGGAGCCCACGGCGCGGTCGGCCAGGAACTCCTCGTCGCCGACGACCAGGGTCACGGGTGCTGGATTCGCCATGTCCCGCAGCATGCCACGCTCACGCGCCCGCGGCACATCCGCCCACCAGGCCGCGCGAGGCAGGGCCCGTCCTGCTTGAACGGCGGCACGCTCTTCTCCGCCGTCATGGTGGCACGGGCGGTCGCGCCGGTTCGCCCGCCTGTCCGGCCTCCTCATCCGGACTGTGCCCGTCTGCCCCGTACGACCACGGCGAGGCGGTCGTGGACGGCGACGACGGCGATGTCCCCCGACAGGTCTGTGCGGTAGGGCCGCATGCCGAGCCAGTGCAGGCGCCGCAGCGTCGGCGGAGCGGGATGCCCGTAGTCGTTGACCGCCCCGACGCTGATCAGGGCGGCCCGCGCGCCCGTGCCGGCGAGGAAGGCCGGGGCCTGTCTCGGCGACCCGTGGTGGGGAACCTTCAGCAGATCGACCCGTGGCAGGCCGCGCCGCACCATGGCCTCCTGCGCCTCGGTCTCCAGGTCCCCGGCGAGCAGGGCCGCGCCGATGGGCGTCCCGTCCGGGCCCGCCGCTCCACCGGGCCGCGTGCGCCAGCGGACCAGCAGCACGACGCTGGCGTTGTTCGCCGTCGATCCCTCACCCCGGCCACGCGCCTGCGCGCCGGCCTCGGGGGCGAGCACGGTGATCTCGCTCGGCCCGAACCGCCATCGCATCCCAGGGACGGCCTGCCACTCCGGGATCCCGGCCGCCCTGAGCCGGCCGGAGACGCGGCCGGCCTCGCCCTCCGGGACGCGGCCAGGGCTCACGACCACCGCCCCCACCGCGCGGTCGCGCAGCACCCCCGGCAGTCCGCCGACGTGGTCGAGGTGAGGGTGGGTGAGGACGACGAGCGGCACCTGCCGCACTCCGAGAGCGCGCAGACACCGGTCTGTGGGGCCCGGGCTCGGCCCGGCGTCGACCACCACCGCCCGCCCGGGACCGGCCGCCAGCGCCATCGCGTCGCCCTGGCCGACGTCGCAGACGACCATGAGCCATCCCGGCGGCGGCCAGGGCGACACCACCGGCACCGCGACAAGCGCGGCGAGCAGGGCGCCGGCCGCGAGCGCCGCCGCCAGACGCCTGCGCGTCCTGCGCCGCAGGACGAACCAGCCGGCGACGACCGCCGCCGCGAGCGCGGCGAGGCCCGCCACTCCTCCGAGCCACGGCGCCGAGGCGAACGGAAGGTCCGCGGCCCGCTGTGCCACGGTGATGATCCAGCCGACGGCCCACCCGGCGGGACGCACCAGCAACCGGGCCAGGTCCATGCTCACCGGGGCGACCACGGCGGCCCCGAACCCCAGCACGGTCGCGGGCGCCACCGCAGGCTCCGCGAGCAGGTTGGCCGGGATCGCGGCAAGATCGAGGCGTCCTGACATCAGCACCAGCAGGGGCGTGACCGCCGCCTGCGCCGCGGCGGTCACGGCCAGGGCCTCGGCGAGCAGGCGGGGCACCCGGCGCGCCGTCAGGCGGTCACGCCACCGGGGCGCGAGCACCAGGATGCCGCCGGTCGCGAACACCGACAGCGCGAAGCCCCACTGCCGGGATAGCCCGGGATCGAACACGACCAGTCCGAGCACGGTCGCCGACAGGGCCGCCACGCCGTCCCTGGCGCGGCCCGTGCCGAGGGCCACTGCCGCGACCGTTCCCATGACGAGAGCGCGCAGCACGCTCGGCGACGGTCTCGCGACGACCGAAAACGCGATCATCGCGACGACCGCGAAGACGGCCCTGAGAACCAGGGGCAGGCCGGCGAAGCGCCCGAGCACCAGCACGGCTCCGGCCACGATCGCGAGGTTGGTGCCGGACACGGCGGTGAGATGACCGAGCCCCGCCGTCGCCAGGTCGAGCCGCACCTCCTCGTCCAGGCGCGACACGTCGCCGACCACCAGGCCGGGCAGCAGCCCGCGCTGGTCGTCGGGCAGCACGTCGCTCGCCTCCCGCAGACCCGCGCGCAACGCTCCCGCGGCACGCTGCAGGGCCGAGGGCGCGCCGATCGGCTGGGGCGGCCCTCGGACGAGCAGCACCGCCGCGACCGGCTCACCGCCCTCCGCCGGGCTCAGCCGTCCCCGCACCCGGATCCGCTGGCTGGGCAGCAGCGGACGCCATCCTTCCGCGGGGCCGAGCAGCACGGCGGGCACGTCCACGGCGTATCGCTCCCGGGCGGCCGACACGAGCAGCAACCTGGCCCGGACGACAGCGGTGTCCCGCCGGGCCACCCCGCCCTGGTGCGGCCGGATGCGCGGGTCGTCGCTGATCTCGGCCTCGGCGGTCACCATGGCGTGGCGGCGTGCCAGGTCCGGCACAGGCCCGGTGGTCACCGTGAGAACCGTGAACGCGGTGACCGCCGCCGTCACGGCCACGGCCGCGAGCACCGCCGTCGCGACCCTGGCGGCGGCCCCCGGCGTTCCCTCCGGACCGGCGAGGCCGCCGGCGGCCTCCCGCTCGGCACGCGAGCCCGCCTCGCCGTCCCCGTCCCACTCCGCGTCGCCGTCCCCGTCCCGTCCCGCGTCGCGGTGCGGCGCCCGCCTCGTCACCGCCCACGTGACGACGCCCGCCACGGCGGCTGCAAGCGCCACGACTCCTCCGGCCCCGGCGGGGCAGCCCAGCACCACGAGTGCCGTGAGCCAGGCGGCCACGGCCGGAGCGGCCAGCGCCGCCGAACCGACCCGTGCGACCTGTCCGGCCTGTCCCGCGGATCCGGCGGATCCGGCGGATCCGGCCGGGTCGGCCCGCCCGTCCTCGGGACCGCCGCCGGACCGGCCTGCGGCGATCACAGGGTGACCTTGTCGCGCATCTCGGCGAACTTGCTGTCTCCGATGCCGGGAACCTCCTTCAGTTGGTCGACGCTCTGGAAGCCCCCGTGGGCGTCGCGGTAGTCGACGATCCGCTGCGCGAGCACGGCACCGATCCCTGGCAACGCGTCGAACTGCTCCGCCGTGGCGGTGTTGAGGCTCACCACCCCCGCTCCTGGCGTGCCGGGGGTGGCCCCCGAGGAGGAGCCCGGTCCGGCCGTCGCCGGGCTTCCGGCCACGATCTGCTCTCCGTCGGTCAGGCGCCGGGCCAGGTTGACGCCACCCGGCTTCGCGCCCTTCCTGAGCCCGCCCGCGGCCTCGATCGCGTCCGCGACCCGCGAGCCCGCCACGAGGACGTACACCCCGGGGTCGCGGACCTTGCCCGTGACGTACACGACGACCCGCGCGGGTGAGCCGGGTGTGGCGGCAGCGGCCGTGCCGGCACCCGCGACATAGGCCGTCGCACCGGCCCCCGGGCCGGCCCCCGGAACGGCCCTGGCAACGGCGTCGGGATCGGCGGTGGCTGCGGTGGCGGCGGTCATAGGGAGATCGCGGACCGCGGCGGCCGGGACCGGCGGGGCGATCGGCTCGGCCACCGGCCTCGACCGCCAGACCAGTATCCCGGTGACGATCACAGCCAGGACGCCTGCGGCCGACAGCAGTCGCACCCCGGGCATGCCCGGATCCAGCCGTGGCAGCGCGCGGCCGACAGACGCCCGCCCCAGCGCCGCCCGTCCCAGCGCCGCCCGTTCCAGCGCCGCCCGTCCCAGCGTTCGCAGGTCACGCGCGGACGCCTCCGGCTCCCCCGCCCGATCCTCGTACTCCTCGGTGAACACCTCCGGCATCACCGGGGCGCCCTCCCGGTGCGGGGCGTCGGCGCGGCCGTCCCACTCGCCGGTGAACTCCTCTGCCGGGCCCTGGGGCTCCCACCGGCGCGGACCGGCCGCCTCCTGCGGGTGATCCGGCACGTAGGGCTCCGTACGGACGACGTGGGGCGCGCCGAACGACGGCGGCGGCCCTGGCGGGGCCGGCGTCGACCGCAGGCGGACGGACGGGGGCACGGGATCGAAAGGTCGCAGCAGCCCGCGCAGGCGGGACTCGCCGACGACGACACCGCGCGCGGCCCCGCGAGACTCCTTGCTTCGCACGCCGAGGACGGTAGGCGCCCGCCAGGGGCTCATTCGCTCCCGAACGCGGTTCTGTGGACAACCCCGAACCTCGACCGCGCGCAGGGACCGGGCGCGGCCTCGGGAGGATCAGTCCACGGGTGCCACGGTGACCCCGAGCATGCCGGGGCCGACGTGGGCGCCGAGCACCGGGCCTATCTCGGCCACCCACAGCCGGACGAGCCTGGGCACCCGCGCCGTCAGCTCCTTCGTGAGCGTCTCGGCCCGCTCGGCCGCCATCAGATGCTGCACGGCGACGTCGACCGGCCGGTTCCCTGCCGCCTCGACGGCCAGGTCCTCCAGGCGGGCCAGGGCGCGGCCTGCGGTGCGGACCTTCTCCAGCACGCCGATCTCGCCGTCCGCCACGCTCAGCAGCGGCTTGATCGACAGCGCCGACCCCAGGAGGTTGGTCACGCGGCCGATCCGGCCGCCGCGACGCAGGTAGTCGAGCGTCTCGACGTAGAAGAACGTGCTGGTGGCGGCGGCCCGGTCGCGGGCGACACCGGCCACCTCGGCCGCCGGTGCTCCCGCCTCGGCCGCCCGGGCGGCGGCGAGCACGGCGAAGCCGAGCCCCATGGCCACCGACCCGCTGTCGACGACCTCGACCGGAACGGGGGACTCACGCGCGGCCAGACGCGCGGAGTCGGCGGTGCCGGACAGCGCGCCGGACAAGTGCACAGACACGATCGCGGAGGCGCCGTCCGCCGCGGCCCGCCGATAGACGTCCGCGAAGCGCTCGGGGGCCGGACGCGACGTGACGATCGGCGAGCGGTCCTTGAGAGCGTGCGTGAGAAGACCGGCGTCGAACGGGGTCACATCGTCGAGTTGACGATCCCCCAGGAGCACCTGAACCGGTACGACGGCGATGTTCCACCTGCCGGTCGCCTCGGCGCCGAGGTACGCCGTGGAATCGGTGACGACGGCGACGGATGGCGACATACCGCGAGATTACCCAGTGGTGATCGCCTGGCAACCTTTTCGTCAACCCGGGCGCCCGCCTGGCGCGCCCCGCGACCACCCCGGACGGGAGGCCTGGGCCTCACTGGACGGGGACGCCACCCCGCCAGACGCGACGCGGCTTGAGGCCGAACGACCAGGCGAACGCGCCCTCGTGGTCGGCGTCCCACTGGACGATGTCGGCGAGACGGCCGGGCGCGAGGATGCCGCGGTCGGGAGCGCCGAGGACCTGGGCGCCGCCGAGGGTCGCGGCCCGCAGAGCGTCTCCGACGCTCATGCCGAACGCCGCCACCGCCAGGCTGATGACCAGGGACATCGAGGTGATGCCGCAGTGACCGGGGTTGTGGTCGCTGCCGAGCGCTACGGGGACGCCCTGGGCCAGCATCCGGCGCACCGGCGGGAGGTGGCCCACCTGCAGGGCGGCGCCCGGGCAGACGACGGCGGGCACGCCGTACCTCGCCATCATCGCGATGTCCTCGTCCGAGGCGTGGTGGAGCAGGTCGGCGGAGGCGCAGCCCATCTCGGCCGCGAGCTGGACGGCGCCGCGCCGGTTGTAGGCGCCGGCGTGGATGCGCGGCAGCAGGCCGACGTTGCGGCCGGAGGCCAGCACCCAGCGGGCCTCCTCCGCGGTGAAGTGGCCGTCGTCGCAGTAGACGTCGACGCTGTCGGCCCCGGCGCCCGCGGCGTCCGCGCACCAGGAGGCCACCGCCTCGACGTAGTCGCGCTGGCGGCCGAAGTATTCCGGCGGCACCACGTGGGCCGCCAGGAACGTGACGTGGACCCGCGGCATCATCGGCTCTTTCTCGAGCTCGCGCAGGAGCCGCACGTCGGCCAGTTCGCCGTCGCGGGTCAGGTGGTAGCCGGTCTTGGCCTCGACGGTCGTCGTGCCGCCGAGCAGCCACTCGCGCAACCGCTCACGGACGCCGTTGCACAGGGTCCAGGGGTCGGTGCCGCGCGTCACGGTGACGGTCGAGCCGATGCCGCCGCCCGCCGCGGCGATGGCGGAGGAGCTGGACCCGCCGGAACGCATCGCCATCTCGGCGTACCGGTTGCCGGCGTAGACGGGGTGGGTGTGCGCGTCGATCAGGCCGGGCGTGACGAGCGCACCGCCGAGATTCTCCACGTGGTCGACGTCGACGATGTCGTCCACGACTCCTGGAACGCTCTCGGGGAGGTCGGCGGCACGGCCGACCCACGCGATCCGGTCGTTGTGCACCAGGATCGCGGCGTTGCTGCACACATCGTGGCCGGTCCAGAGCCTGCCGATGTTGGTGAGAAGGCGAACGGTCATCCGGGCACCTGCCGAACACCCGCGGACGGCGAACGGCCCCCGTCTGCGGGCGCCTGGCCCGCCGGGTCCGCTTCGCGTCCGGACGTCATTGGGGGGTCTCCTGCCTCATCGCGCGCACCGATGTTGTGCGATGACCCTACCGCCGGGATCTCGAACCCGGGCGATTCAGTTCAGTTACGGTATTTCACGGGTGGGCTGGATGTACAGGCTTGGGCTGGAAACACACGGCGGTCTCATGGGGATCGCCGCGTATCTGTCGTCACACGCAGCGCCGAGACCGAGATCGGCGACGTCGGCCCGGGAGCCGCGAACGCCTGGGAGAGGGTGACCACACTGCCTGGAGTCATGTTGTTACCCACACAATAAGGTCCCATTAGGCTTTCCTTATCGTAGCAAGGGCCACGCTTGACGGGCCACCGACACGCGGAAGGTGGCCCGCCCACAGCGGGAGTCAGACGGTCTCGACCGGCTTGGCCACCCGGTCCAGCTCCGCGAACAGGTCGGCGAAGACCCGGGCGTGCAGGATCGTGCCGTCACCGGTGTGCTCCAGCGACAGCACCTCGCCCTCGCTGTGCGCCCGCGCGATCAGGTCGCCCCTGTCGTACGGCACCAGCATCCTGACCTCGTGGTCGAGGCGGGGAAGCTCGCGCTCGATCATCGCCATCAGCTCGCCGATCCCGGACCCGGTGCGGGCGGAGACGACGACGCTGTGCCGTTCCTTCATCGTCAGCCGCGTCAGCACGACCGGGTCTGCGGCGTCGGCCTTGTTGACGACCACGATCTCCGGGATGTCCCGCGCGCCCTCGATGTCGGACAGCACGTCGCGGACGGCCGCGATCTGCGACTCCGGATCGGGGTGCGACCCGTCCACCACGTGGAGGATCAGGTCGGCGTCGGCCACCTCCTCCAGCGTCGAGCGGAACGCCTCGACGAGCTGGTGGGGCAGGTGCCGTACGAATCCGACCGTGTCGGCCAGCGTGAACAGGCGGCCATCCGGCGTGCGCGTCTTGCGCACGGTGGGATCGAGGGTCGCGAACAACGCGTCCTCGACCAGCACGCCGGCGCCGGTCAGCCGGTTGAGCAGCGATGACTTGCCGGCGTTGGTGTATCCGGCGATCGCCACGCTGGGCACCTCGCGGGCCTGCCTGCGGTGGCGCATGGTCTGCCGGGCGGTCGACATCTCCTTGATCTGCCGCCGCAGCTTGGCCATCCGCTCGCGGATCCGCCGCCGGTCCAGCTCGATCTTGGTCTCACCGGGGCCGCGGCCACCGATGCCGACGCCGCCCGCGGCGCGACCGCCGACCTGGCGCGACAGGTTGCCACCCCAGCCTCGCAGGCGCGGCAGCAGGTACTGCAGCTGCGCCAGCTCGACCTGCGCCTTGCCCTCGCGGCTCTTGGCGTGCTGCGCGAAGATGTCGAGGATCAGCGCGGTCCGGTCGATGACCTTGACCTTCACGATCTCTTCGAGCTGGCGGAGCTGGCCGGGGGTCAGCTCGCCGTCGCAGATGACGGTGTCGGCGCCTTCGGCGGCCACGATGTCGCGCAGCTCGACCGCCTTGCCCGATCCGATGTAGGTGGCGGGGTCGGGCCGGTCACGGCGCTGGATGAGACCCTCCAGCACCTGGGAGCCGGCGGTCTCGGCCAGGAGCTTGAGCTCCTGCAGCGAGTTGTCCGCGTCGAGGGCCGTGCCGCCCGCCCAGACGCCCACCAGGACGACGCGCTCCAGCCGGAGCTGCCGGTATTCGACTTCGGTGATGTCTTCGAGCTCTGTCGACAGACCCGCTACGCGGCGGAGCGCCTGGCGCTCTTCCAGTTCGTAATCGCCCACGGCGAGGTCTTCGGGCTCGTTTCGCATATATGTCATCTCTACTAGACAGAACAGTCCGGCACCCCGATCCCTTCCCGGCCCGGAGCACCTCCAGTCGATGGTGACACGACCCGGCAAGTGACGCACTTCCTTATGTGGCGACTTATGTGCCGAGCCGGGCCACCAGCCGCGCGCTCTCGCCCGCCCAGTGATCCAGGCCGAGCCGGACGTGCGCCTCGTGCGCCCGCCGCGCGTGGCGCAGGGCCAGTTCCCTGTCGCCCATCGCCTGCGCCAGCAGCGCCAGGGCCTGGTGGATGGAGCCCCAGCCGGCCGTGCCGTGGCCGTGCAGGGCCAGCCGGTCCGCGTACGGCGCCAGCCTGTCGTACAGGCCCGCGGGATCGGGGACGCCGAGCTGAGCCGCCACGTGCGACCAGACGACGGCGACGAACTCCCCCGACCAGTCGTCGGGGATCACCGTGCCCCATCGGGCGACCAGGTCCTCGGCCAGTTCGCGATCTCCCACGTCGAGAGCCGCGAGCACGGCTATGGGACGCAGCGGGTCGTTGTGCGGCTGCGACGCCACCGTGACGACCTCGTCGAGAATCTCCGCGACCCTGCCCTGCCCCCGCCTGCAGGTGTAGAGCATGGTCGGCCGTACGACGCCGAGGCCCCACATGCTGCTGTCGCCGAAGACCTCGCCGAGCTCGCGGGCGAGGTCCTCGACCTCGTCCCAGCGGCCCTCCAGGGTCAGCCGCGCGGCCTTGGCGATGCGGACCATGGCCGTCAGCTCAGAGCTTCTGACCTCCTGAAGCAGATGCTCGGCGCGGGCCAGATCCCGGTCCCACTCGGCCAGCTCCCCCGCCCTGAACAGGCAGGACATCCGGCGTACCCGTGCCACGATCTCGGCCGCGGCGGGAAGATCGGGCACCGCGAGCATCTCCTCGGCGGCGCGAAGTCGCTCCTCCTCACGCTCCGGCACCCAGGACGCGATCATGTAGTTGTTGAGCACCTGGAGGAGCAGGGCGGGGTCGCCTATCCTCCGGGCGATCTCCAGGGCCTCGACCACCATCGCCTCGCCCTCGGCCCGGCGCGGCCCGTAGTTGAGCTCGATGCCGAGAGTGCCGAGCAGCGCCGCCCGGTGGGCGTCGTCCAGCGGGCCCGCCAGCAGCTTCTCGAGCAGGGCGACCGTGTGGTCGTCGACCACCCCGTACGACCGCCAGTTCCAGACGCTGAGGGTGCCGAACACCGTCACGGCCTCCACCAGGGACTCCCGATCCCCGATGTTCTCCGCCAGCGCGATGGCCTCCTCGAGCACCGCCTGTGCCCGCAGTGCGTCCCCGATGACGCGCAGCGACCGGCCCAGTTCGACCAGCAGACGGCAGCGCCTGGCCGGGTCGCGCGCGCCGAGGGCGAGCAGCGCCTTGTCCCACAGCTCGACCGCCTCGTCGTACGCGCGCTGCGCCGTGGCCTGCCTGGCCGCCGCGGCGGCGTAGCCGACCGCCTTGTCCGCTCCCCCGACCCGCGCGGCCATCGCGAAGTGGTGGGCGAGGACGGGCAGGCGTGCCGCCCCGTGGCCGCCGGGCGGCACCGCCGGCAGGGACTCCAGGGCCTCCGCCACGCTCAGGTGGAGCCTGGCCTTCTCCAGGCGGCCGAGCCCGGCGTAGAGCGCGTCGCGCACCAGCGCGTGCGAGAAGCGGTAGTCGAAGCCTCCCGGCGTCTCGGCGAGGACGCCGACGGCGACGGCGGGCTCCAGCAGCGACATCACCTCCTCCGCGTGGGTCTCCGTGAGCGCCTCCAGCACGTCGATGCTGACATCGCGGCCCAGCACCGCGGCGCGGCGCAGCAGGTCCCTGGTGGCGTCGGGCAGCCGCGCGACCCTCCGCTCGATGACCTCCAGGACGCCTTCCGGCACACCCAGTGACGCGGCGTCGAGCCGGTTCTCGCTGCCCAGCAGCCGCAGCAGTTCGCCGAGATAGAAGGGGTTGCCGCCGGTGCGCCGGTAGAGCACCCCGGCGAGCGCCGGGTCGGTCAAGCCGTGCCGCCGCAGGAACGCGCCGACCTCCTCCGCGGTGAACGGCGCGAGGGTGAGGCGCTCGGTGCCGGGCTCGCGGGCGAGGGCGGCGAGGGTGTCGCGCAGCCGCTCGGGCTCCCTGCCCGGCTCCGGCCGTACGGTGGCCAGCACCAGCACGGGCCTGCGGTGCAGCTCGTCCGCGAGGAAGGCGAGCAGCCGCAGCGAGGCGGCGTCCGCGGCGTGGAGGTCGTCGAGCACCACCATTGTCGGCGTGCCCGACCAGGCGAGCGCGGCCAGCACGCCCTCGTACAGCTCGAAGAGCGCGGCCTCGGGGTCGGCGGCGGCGCCGCCCTCACCCGCGAGCAGCCGCGCCGCGGCCCTGCCCCGCTCCCCCAGCTCGCGCAGCGCCTGCAGCCAGGGCCAGAACGGCGGGGCCGCCTCGGCCTCCACGCAGCGGCCCCAGACGACCGTGACGCCGCGCGCCTCGGCCTCCTCCGCGGCGAGCCTGGCCAGCCTGGTCTTGCCGATCCCCGGCTCGCCCGTCACCAGCAGCACGCCGCCGCGCCCGCGGCGTACGGCGCCGAGCCGGTCGCCGAGGCGGGCGAGCTCGCGCCGGCGCGCGATGAGCGCCTCGGACGGCGACTGCGGCCCGGCGGGCGTGTCCAGGGGCGCCGGCCCGGACAACGACGCAGGCTCGGGCAGTCGTGCGGGCCCGGACAGGGGCGCAGGCTCGGACGGTGGTTCGGATGGCGGCTCGGGCGAGGACAGGGGCACGGGCGCGTCCAGGGACGGCGACTGCTCGAGCACCGCCTGCTCCAGCCGCCGCAGCTCGGGGCCGGGCTGCAGGCCCATCTCCTCGTCGAGCAGCGCGCGCACCCGGCGCAGCGCGCCGAGCGCGTCGGTCTGCCTGCCCGACCGGTAGAGGGCCAGGACGAGCAGACTCCACAGCCGTTCGCGGTAGGGGTGCGCCTCCACCAGCCGCTCCAGGTCGGCCACGCAGGAGGGCCCCTCGCCCAGGGCGAGCCTGGCCTCGAACCGGTCCTCGACCGCCACCGCCCGCAGCTCCCCGAGACGGGCGATGACCGGCTGGGCGAACTCGTAGGCCGCGAACTCGGCCAGCGGCTCGCCCCGCCACGTCGCGAGCGCCCGGTCGACCGACCCGCGCACCGCGGCGTAGTCGCGCCGGGCGAGCGCCCTGCGGCCGTCCTCCACCCAGGAGACGAAGCGTGCGAGGTCGACCTGGCCGGGCGCGACGGACAGCAGGTAGCCGGGCTCGCGCGTGAGCAGCACGGCGGGGGGCGTGCGCGGCCGGCGTCCCGGCTCCAGCACCTTGCGGAGGTTGGAGACGTACGACTGCAGCGTCGCGGTGGCGCTGGAGGGCGGCTCGTCCGCCCACAGCTCGTCGATCAGCCGGTCGAGGGAGACGATCCTGCCGGGTTCCAGGGCGAGGACGGCGAGCACGGCACGCTGCTTGCGCGGGCCTATGTCGATGACGCGGCCGTCGCCGCCGGTCACCTCGAAAGGGCCGAGCAGCCGGAAGGACAGCGAGTTCATGACCAAACCCCTCTAATCGCTGCGGCAAGCGTAGATGCGGGAGGACCCCTACCGGAACGGTCCACTTGGCGGCGACTTGGACGGTCTTCCAAGCCACGCCCATGCCCGCTCCTATCCCCGTCGTCCACGGTGGTCCCGCACGTGGAAACAGACCACATGGAGGGAAGAGATGGACCACACCGAGGCGCTCGGCGCCGATCTGCGCCGGGTGGCACGCGGCCGGGTGCTGGTGCGCGGCGACGAGGGCTTCGACGAGAGCAGGCGCCCCTGGGACCTGTCCGTCGACCAGCGGGTCGCGGCGGTCGTCGAGGCGCGGGACGCGCACGACGTCGCGGCCGTGGTCGGCTACGCGGGCCTCGCCGGGCTGCGCGTCGCCACCCAGCCGAACGGGCACGCCCCCGCGGCCTTCGACGACGCGATCCTGCTGCGCACGGGCGCGTTGCGCGGCCTGACCGTGCGGCCCGCGGAGCGGGTGGCCCGGGTGGAGGCCGGTGTCTCATGGGGCGAGGTGCTCGCGGCGGCGGGTGAGCACGGGCTGACCCCTCTCGCGGGCAGCACGGGGGCCGTCAGCGCCACCGGGTTCACCCTGGGCGGGGGCCTGAGCTGGTTCGGGCGCAAGTACGGCTTCGCCGCCGGCGGCGTGCGCGCGTTCGAGATCGTGGACGCCTCCGGCGAGCACGCCACGGTCACGGCGGGCACCGACCCCGAGCTGTTCTGGGCGCTGCGCGGCGGCGGCGGCGACTTCGCGGTGGTGACCGCGATGGAGATCGACCTGCACCCGGCGCCGGTGCTGTACGGCGGGCGGATCCTGTGGCCGGCCGCGCGGGCCGCCGAGGTGCTGGAGGCCTTCCGCGCCACCACGGCCGAGGCGCCGGAGGAACTGACGGTCTGGTTCCACCTGCTGTGGTTCCCGCCGCTGCCCGAGTTGCCCGAGCCGCTGCGGGGGCTGTCCGCCGTGACGATCGACGTCACCTACCTGGGCGACCCGGACGAGGCGCGGGCGTTGCTGCACCGGTTCGACGGGATCACCGGGCCCCTCTTCGACACGCGCGGCCCGATGCCGGTGGCGAAGCTGGCGGACATCTGCGCGGAGCCGACCGATCCGACGCCCGCGCTGCTGCGTTCCGAGCTGCTCACCGGGCTCGGCGACGCCGACGCGGCGGCGCTGCTGGCCGCCGCCGGTCCGGGCAGCGTCGCGCCGCTCGCCTACGTGCAGATCCGCCACCTCGGCGGGGCGCTCGCCCAGGTGGACGAGAAGGGCGGAGCCTGCGGGCACATCGCGGAGCCGTACCTGCTGAGCACGCTCGGCGTGCTCGCCGGGCCCGGCGCGGAGGAGGCGATCCTGCGGCGGCAGGCGGCCGTCGCGGACGCGGTTGCGGGAGTGGCGAGCGGTCGCACGCCCCTCACCTTCCTCGGCCACGGGGAGCCGGCATCGTCCGCCTTCCCCGCCGAGGTCCTGGCCCGCCTGCGCGAGGTCAAGCGCCGCCGTGACCCGCACGGCGTGATCCTCGGAAACCACCCCGTCCTCGGGTGACGGCGGCTCATCCGCCCGGCTCGCCTCGCTCCGGACCGGCTCGCTCCGGACCGGCTCGCTCCAGACCGGCTCGCTCCAGACCGGCTCGCTCCAGACCGGCGAGGAGGCGCGCGCTCTCGCGCGCCCAGTGAGCGAGGCCGAGCCGGACGTGGACCTCGTGCGCCCGCCGCGCGTGGTCCCTGGCCCGCCCTCGCTCGCCGGTCGCGGCCGCCAGCTCGGCCAGGACCAGGTGCGCCGATCCCCATCCGGCGCCGCCCATGCCGCTCACCACGAGCCGCCCCGCGTACGGCGAGAGCGTCCGGAGCAGGGCGGCGGGGTCGGGCGTGCCGAGCCGGGCGGCGACGTGGCCCCACACGACGGTGAGGAACTCGGCGGTCCAGTCCTGGGGGATCCGAGTGCCCCACCGCTCGACGAGCCTGCGGGCGAGAGCCGTGTCCCCGGCGTCGAGGGCGGCGAGCACGGCGACGGGCCGCAGCGGCACCATGTCGGCGTCGTGGGCGCGGGACACGAGCCGGTCGGCCAGCTCCGCCACCCGGCCCTGGCCCCGCCTGCAGGTGTAGAGGGTGATCAGCCCGGGATAGTCGAGCCCCCACATGCTGAAGCCCTCGATCAGCGCGGTGAACTCCGCGGCGAGCCGCTCGGCCTCGGCCCAGTCGCCCCGGAGCGTACGGCCGGCGGCCTCGGCGATGCCCGCCATGCCGGTCAGCTCTGGGCGTCTGACCAGCTCCACCAGGCGCCGGCAGCGGGCGAGGTCACGGTCCCATTCGTCCAGTTCGCCCGCCCTGAGCAGGCCGGCCATACGGAAGATCCTGGCCACGGCCTCGGCGGACGCGTCCAGGGGGAGGGCGAGCATCTCCTCGACGGCCTGGCGGCGCTCCTCCTCGCGCTCCGGCACCCATGCGGCCATCAGGTAGTTGTTGAGCGAACGGGCCAGCAGCCGGGGGTCGCCGACGCGGCGGGCCAGCCGCACGCCGTCGGCCGCCAGCCGCTCCCCCTCCGGGCGGCGCGGCGAGTAGTACAGCTCGAGCCCGAGGGTGCCGAGCAGCGTCGCCCGCTCCGCGTCACCTGCGGCCGGTTCGGCCAGCAGCCCTTCGAGCAGCGCGACCATCTCCTCGTCCACCACGCCGTAGTGGCGCCAGTTCCACACCGACAGCCCGCCGAACACGGTGACGGCCTCGATCAGCGTGGCCCGCTCCCCTATCCGGGCGGCCAGGGCGATCGCCTCCTCCAGCACCGACCTGGCCCGGTCGACGTCGCCCACGGCCCGCAGCGCCTCGCCGTGGCGCACGAGCAGGCCGCAGCGCCGGGCCGCGTCGGCCGGGCCGAGCGCGGTCAGGGCCCTGCCCCACCAGTCGACCGCCTCGTCGTACGCGCACTGGGCGGTGGCCTGACGGGCGGCCCGCACCGCGTACTCCACGGCCTTGGCCGCGCCGCCCGCCCTGGCCGCCATCCCGAAGTGGTGGGCGAGGACCGACGGCTCGATGCCCGCGAGCGTCTCCAGCGCCTCGCCGGTGCGCAAATGCAGCCGTGCCCGGCGCACCCTGCCGAGATCGGTGTAGAGGGCGTCGCGGACGAGAGCGTGGGAGAACCGGTAATCGAAGCCGTCCGGGACCTCGGTCAGCAGCCCGGTGGCCACGGCCGGTTCGAGCAGCGCCATGACCTCCTCGGCGGGGGCGCCGCAGGCGGCCTCCAGCACGTCAAGGCTCACCTCGCGGCCGAGCACGGCCGCCGCGCCGAGCAGCGCGCGGGTCTCCTCGGGCAGGCGGGCCACCCGGCGGCCGATCACCTCGCGCACGCCCTCCGGCACCCCGGCGGAGGCCGCGTCGAGACGGTGTTCGCTGTCCAGCAGCCTGACCAGCTCGCCCAGGTAGAAGGGGTTGCCGCCGGTCCGCTCGAAGAGCACCGAGGCGAGCCGCGCGTCCGGCAGGTCGCGCCCGGCCAGGTAGGCGGCCACGTCCTCCCGGGCGAACGGCGGCAGCGTGAGGCGTTCCGCGCCGCGTTCGCGGGCGAGCGCGGCCAGGGTCTCGCGGAGCTGGTCGGGCTCGTCTCCCGGCTCCGGCCGCATGGTGGCCAGCACCAGCACCGGCGCGCGGTGCAGTTCCCCGGCCGCGAAGGCCAGCAGCCGCAGCGACGCGGCGTCCGCCCAGTGCAGGTCGTCGAGGACGACGAGCGCCGGTCCGGCCGCGACCAGCGTCCTCGTCACCCGCTCGTGCAGCGCGAACAGCGCCGCGCCGAGTCCCGCGCGTCCATCCGCCACAGGCCCAGGCGCCGTGAGCCCAAGCCCCTGCCCCGCGTCCGCCGTCTCCGGCTCCGCGGCCCCCGACAGGGCCGCGAGCGCCCGGGCCACCTCCTGTCCACCGCCCGCCCCTCCTGCGTACGACGCGGTCCGGTACGGCCCGGCCTCCGGCGGCGCGAGGTCGCGCAGCACCTGGAGCCACGGCCAGAAGGCGGGCGCGCCGGTGTCCTCGGCGCACCGGCCCCGGGCGACCGCCATCCCCAGCGCGGACGCCTCGTCGGCGACTGCCTCCGCGAGACTGGTCTTCCCGATGCCCGCCTCTCCGGAAACGAGCAGCACTCCGCCCCGCCCGCGCCGCGCCCACGCGAGGCGCTCGGCGGCCCGCTGGAACTGCTCGCGCCTGGCGATGAGGCCGCCGGCGTGGGACGTCCGCGGGGCCTCAGGACGCGCGGCGGGCGTCTCCCCGGCGGCGTCCGGTGCGCGCCGGCCGACCGGGGCGCCGGGGGCGCCGCCCGTGCCGTGCTCGGCGGCGACCGGGGGCGCGTCGAGGCCGGGCGCCTGGTCGAGCACGGCCTGCTCCAGCCGCCGCAGCTCGGGGCCGGGCTCCAGGCCCAGTTCCTCGGCGAGCAGCGTGCGCACCCTGCGCAGCGCGGCCAGCGCGTCGGCCTGCCGTCCCGCGCGGTAGAGCGCCCGGACGAGCAGCGCCCACGACCGTTCCCGGTACGGCTGCCCGGCCACCGCGGTCTCCAGGCCGGGCACGCAGGAGCCGCCCTCGCCGGTGGCCAGCCGGGCCTCGAACCAGTCCTCGGTGGCCGAGGCCCGCAGCTCCGTCAGCCGCGCCACGACCGGCCGCGCGAACTCGTACGCGGCGAACTCGGCGAGCGGCTCGCCCCGCCATGTCTCCAGGGCTCTGCGCAGCAGGTCGGCCGCGGCGGCGGGCTCGCGGGCGAGCGACCGGCGGCCGTCCTCGGCCAGCGCGGCGAAGCGCACGAGGTCCACCTGGCCGGGGGCGACGGCGAGCAGATAACCCGGGTCGCGGGTGAGCAGCGTCTTCGGCGGCGTGCGCGGCGGCCTCTCCGGCTCCAGCGCCCGGCGGAGCTGGGAGATGTACGCCTGCAGGGTGCCGGTGGCGCTGGAGGGCGCCTCACCCGACCACAGCTCGTCGACGAGGCGGTCGAGCGAGACGACCCGTCCCGGCTCCAGGGCGAGCATGGCCAGCACCGCTCGCTGCTTCGGCGTGCCGAGATCTATCACGCGACCGGCCGGGTCGATGACCTCGATCGGACCGAACAGGCGGAATTCCATGTTTCCTCTGGGTTCGGGGATTTCGATCAGTAGCGTATTGCCCGGCCTTGTCGGCCGAACGTCTAGCGGGCTCCTAGCCGATTACTAATCCACCGCAAACCACCAGCACCAGGATATAGAGCGATCAAAGACCGCAAAACTGGAGGAAATGTGTCGACTGTGGAGACCGATCTGCGGCGGACGGTGCGCGGACGGGTGCTGGTGCCCGGCGACGACGCGTTCGAGGCGGCCGGGCTGCCCTGGAACCGGGCGGTGGACCAGCGCGTGCGGGCGGTCGTGGAGATCGAGGACGCGGCGGACGCGGCCGCCGTGGTCCGTCACGCGAGACTCGCCGGCCTCGCCGTCGCCGCGCAGCCGAGCGGGCACGGCGCGTCGGGCCGCCTCGACGGGACCATCCTCGTGCGCACCGGACGGCTTCGCGGCGTCGAGGTCCGGCCGGAGCAGCGGACCGCCCGGGTCGAGGCCGGCGTGCCGTGGGGCGAACTGCTGACCGCGACCGGCAAGCACGGGCTGACGGGGCTGCCCGGCAGCTCCCCCGTCGTCAGCGTCACCGGCTACACGCTCGGCGGCGGGCTCGGCTGGTTCGCCCGCAGGCACGGCTGGGCCGCCGGCGCCGTACGGGCCTTCGAGGTGGTGGACGCCGACGGCGAGGAGGCGCGGGTGACGGCCGACTCCGACCCCGACCTGTTCTGGGCGCTGCGGGGCGGCGGCGGCGACTTCGCCCTGGTGACGGCGATGGAGATCGACCTGCACCCCGCGCCCCTGCTGTACGGCGGGCGCATGCTGTGGCCGGCGGAGCGTGCGCCGGAGGTGCTCTCCGTCTACCGGGAGGTCACCGGCGCCGCGCCCGCGGAGCTGACCGTGTGGTTCACGATGGTGAAGTTCCCCCCGGCGCCCCATATCCCCGAGCCGCTGCGCGGTCTCGCCGCGGTCGCGGTGGACTCGGCGTTCCTGGGCGGCGAGGACGAGGGACGCGGCCTGCTGCGGCGGTTCGATGACGTCCCCGGCCGGATCCTCGACACCCGCGCCGCGATGCCGCTGGACGCCCTGGGCGGCATCTGCGCCGAGCCGACCCAGCCGGTGCCCGGCACGGGCCGGGCCGAACTGCTGACCGGGTTCGGCGAGGACGTGGCCGGCGACCTGCTCGCCGCCGTGGGCGGCATCGCCCCTCTGGCCACGGTGCAGGTGCGTCATCTGGGCGGCGCGCTGAGCGAGCCTCTCCCCGGCGGCGGTGCGGCCGCGCCTGTCGCGGAGCCGTACCTGCTGGGCATGATCGGGCCGGTCATGTCGCCGGAGGGCGGTGAGGCGGTCACCGCGCGGCTGGCCGAGATCGCCCGGGCGATGGCGCCGCACACGTCGGGCCGCAAGCCCTTCACCTATCTGAACGGCGGCGAGAAGGCCGCCTCGGCGTTCGACGCGGACACCCTGGCCCGGCTGCGCGAGATCAAGCGCCGCCGTGACCCCGCGGGCGTCTTCCGTTCCAACCAGCCCGTGCTCGCCTGACGCCGCCCGGCCCGGGGATGCCGGCGGCGCCGGGCGTCACAGCTTGTGCACCTCGGCGTCGCCGGAACCGGTCCTGATCGTGATCGTGCGCGGCGCCGAGTCGTCGTCCGCCACCTGGATCCTGCGGTCGCCGCTCCCGGTCGAGGCGTCGATGTTGTAGGCGCCGTCCGGCACCCAGAGCTTGCCGTCGCCCGAACCGGTCACCGCCTGCACCTGGTCGGGCGCGACGGCGAACCGGAGCGTGATGTTCCCCGACCCCGTGCGGGCGCCGACCGAGGTGGCGGCGAGCCCGCGCGCGTCGACGTCGCCCGAGCCCGTGGACGCGTTGATCTGCCCGCTCAGGTTCCGCAGCGTGATGTCCCCGGAGCCTGTGTCGATCTTCATGGTGAGGCCGCGCGGCACCTCCACCTTGTAGTCCACCGAGCAGTTTTCGCACTTGTAGGCGAGCGTGAGCGTGTCCCCGGCCACGGAATGGCCGTCCGCGGGCTTCTCCCCCCGCCAGTGCAGGGTCTCGGTCACGCGGATGCCCGGCCTGTCGCTCTCGTTGACCACTACGTCGCCCGAGCCCGAGCGGGTTTCGACGACGGTCACCTTGTCGGTCACGTCGTAGGACTGGACGGCCTGCTGCCCGCCGAAGTCGAACCGCACGTCGCAGGCGGCGACCATGAGGCCCATCCCCAGGGCGGCCCCCGCGACCGCCATCGTCTTGTGTCTCATGCCCTCGATCGTCGCGGACGCGTGCGCCGTCTCCCATCGGGGAAGTCCCTCAGCAGCCCCTGAGCCGTCCCCGACGAGCCGCCCCGCGTTGACCCCCGCCCCACCCCTGAAGTAGCGTCGATTCCACGATTCAGAACTCTTTTTCCAAGGGGTGGAAAATGGTGGAACGCGTCGAGGTCAGAGGCCCGCTGCTGGACCGGTTCGACGAGATCCTCACTCCCGAGGCCCTCGGCTTCGTGGCCACCTTGCAGCGCGAGTTCGACCCCAGGCGCAGGGAGCTGCTCGCCGCCCGCCAGGCGCGGCAGGAGGAGCTGTCGGCGGGAGGCATGCTCGACTTCCTCCCCGAGACCGCCCGCGTCCGGGAGTCCGCGTGGCGGGTCGCCCCGCCCGCGCCGGGGCTGGAGGACCGCAGGGTCGAGATCACCGGTCCTGTCGACCGCAAGATGACGATCAACGCGCTCAACTCCGGCGCCAAGGTCTGGCTGGCCGACTTCGAGGACGCCAACTCCCCCACCTGGGAGAACACGATCAACGGGCAGCTCAACCTGCGCGACGCGCTCGACCGTACGATCGACTTCGAGGCCGGCGGCAAGACGTACGCGCTGCGGCCGGACGAGGAGCTGGCCACGGTCGTGGTCCGCCCGCGCGGCTGGCACCTGCCGGAGAAGCACATCCTGGTGGACGGCGCCGAGATGTCGGGGTCGCTGCTCGACTTCGGGCTCTACTTCTTCCACTGCGCGCGGCGGCAGCTCGACAAGGGGCGCGGGCCGTACTTCTACCTGCCGAAGATGGAGTCGCACCTGGAGGCGCGGCTCTGGAACGACGTGTTCGTCCGCGCCCAGGAGCTGCTCGACATCCCGCGCGGGACGATCCGGGCGACCGTGCTGATCGAGACCTACCCCGCCGCGTTCGAGATGGAGGAGATCCTCTACGAGCTGCGCGAGCACTCCGCGGGCCTCAACGCCGGCCGCTGGGACTACCTGTTCAGCGTCATCAAGAAGTTCCGCACCCGGGGGCGGGAGTTCCTGCTGCCCGAGCGCAACGCGGTGACGATGACCGCGCCGTTCATGCGCGCCTACACGGAACTGCTGGTGCGCACCTGCCACAAGCGCGGCGCGCACGCGATCGGCGGCATGGCGGCGTTCATCCCCTCCCGCCGCGACCCCGAGGTCAACAGGGTCGCGCTGGAGAAGGTGCGGGCCGACAAGACCCGCGAGTCCGGCGACGGCTTCGACGGCTCCTGGGTGGCGCACCCCGACCTCGTGCCGGTCTGCCGCGAGGTGTTCGACGGCGTGCTCGGCGACCGGCCCAACCAGCTCGACCGGCTGCGCGAGGACGTCGCCGTCACGGCCGAGGACCTGCTCTCCGTGTCCAAGACCCCCGGTGAGATCACCGAGGCCGGGTTGCGCGGCAACGTGGACGTCGGCCTGCGCTACCTGGCCGCCTGGATGGGCGGCAACGGCGCCGCGGCGATCCACAACCTGATGGAGGACGCGGCGACGGCCGAGATCTCCCGCTCCCAGGTCTGGCAGTGGATCCACAACGACATCACGCTGGCCGACACCGGGGCGGTGGTGACACGGGAGCTCGTGGAGCGGATCATCGAGGAGGAGCTGGCCCGCATCGCCGCCGAGCCCGGCTACGACGAGAAGCTCTACGCGCAGGCCACGGCCCTGTTCAAGGAGGTCGCCCTTGACGACGACTTCGCGGAGTTCCTCACGCTTCCCGCGTACGCGCGCATGCCGTGAGGGGATGAGAGGAGGCCGATGCCCGAGCTCGGACCGCTGACGGAGCGCCTCGCCGCCGCGCTCCCGCCCGACGCCGTCGTCACCGATCCCGTACGGCTTCGCACCTACGAGTGCGACGGGCTGACCCACCACCGGGCGACCCCCGGCGTGGTCGTGCTGCCGGAGACGGCCGAGCAGGTCGCCGCGGTGGTGCGGCTGTGCGCCGAGCACGGCGTGCCGTTCGTCGCCCGGGGGTCGGGCACCGGCCTTTCGGGCGGCGCCCTCCCCCGCACGGACGGCGTGCTGATCGTCACCTCCCGCATGCGGCGGATCGTCGAGATCGACATCCCGAACCGCCGCGCCGTGGTGGAGCCGGGGGTGACGAACCTGGCGATCACGGAGGCGGTCCGCGACCAGGGGTACTACTACGCCCCCGACCCCTCCAGCCAGCAGGTCTGCTCGATCGGCGGCAACGTGGCGGAGAACTCGGGCGGCGCGCACTGTCTCAAGTACGGCTTCACGGTCAACCACGTGCTCGCCGCCGAGATCGTCACGCCGGACGGGGACATCGTCGAACTGTCGGCGATGGACCCCGGCTACGACCTGCTCGGCGCGTTCATCGGCTCCGAGGGCACGCTCGGCATCGCCACCAGGATCACCGTACGGCTGTCGCGGGCGCCGGAGGCGGTCACGACCGTGCTCGCCGCCTTCACCGGCATCGAGGCCGGCGGGCGCGCCGTGTCGGCGATCATCGCGGCGGGCGTCGTGCCCGCCGCGATCGAGATGATGGACGCGCTGGCGATCGAGGCGGCCGAGGCGGCCGT
The DNA here is from genome assembly GCF_012999535.1 of Microbispora sp. H11081. Taxonomy (GTDB): domain Bacteria; phylum Actinomycetota; class Actinomycetes; order Streptosporangiales; family Streptosporangiaceae; genus Microbispora. Next base: position 276,450 of record NZ_JABBWV010000001.1, on the reverse strand, counting down.
GCACTGCCGCTACCCCGCTGGGGCGGGAGCCGTGCTCGTGGTCGAATTGGACGGCCCGCGCGCCGAGGTGGAGCACCAGTTCGCGGCCGTGGAGCGGATCTGCCACGACAGCGGCGCCTTCGAGATCCGGGTGGCCGCCTCCGCCGAGGAGCGGGCGGCCATCTGGAAGGGCCGCAAGTCGGCGTTCGCCGCCGTGGGCCGGATCAGCCCTGCGTACATCGTGCAGGACGGCGTGGTGCCGCGGACCGCGCTGCCGCGCGTGCTCGCGGGGATCGACCGGCTGCAGGAGGAGTACGGCATCCGGGTGGCCAACGTCTTCCACGCGGGCGACGGCAACCTGCATCCCCTCGTGCTGTTCGACGACTCCGTGCCCGGCGAGGCCGAGCGCGCCGAGACCGTCAGCGGGCGCATCCTCGACCTGTGCGTCGAGCACGGCGGGTCGATCACCGGGGAGCACGGCGTCGGCGTGGACAAGGCCCGCTACATGCCCCGGATGTTCACCGACGACGACCTCGGCACCATGCAACTCCTGCGGTGCGCGTTCGATCCCCGGGGGCTGGCCAACCCGGGCAAGATCTTCCCCACCCCGCGCTTGTGCGGGGAGGCGCCCGGAGTGCGCAAGGGCGCCCATCCCCTGGTCGAGGCCGGCCTCGCGGAGCAGTTCTGATGGACGCGCGGGACGCACTGGAGGCGACGGGCGTGGCCGTGCGCGTGGCCGGCGACGAGGACGAGGTGGCGGGCGTGCGGCCGCGCTGGGTGGCGCTGCCCGAGTCGGCCGAGGAGATCGCGGCGGTGATGCGGGTGTGCGCCGCGCACGACCTGGCCGCCGTCGCGACGGGCGGCGGCACCAAGCTGCACTGGGGCGCCCCGCCGAAGCGCTGCGACGTGCTCGTCGACCTCTGCTGCATGAACCGGGTGCCGGAGCACGCGGCGGACGACCTGGTCGTCCGGGCGCAGGCCGGGGTGACCGTCGAGGCGCTGGCGCGCGCTCTCGCCGAGGGAGGTCAGGAGCTCGCGCTCGACGTGCCCGTGCCCGGCAGCACGATCGGCGGGCTGCTGGCCACCGGCATCGCCGGGCCGCGCGCGTTCCGCCACGGCACGGCCCGCGACCTGCTCATCGGCGTCACGGTCGTGCTCGCCGACGGCACGATCGCCAAGTCGGGCGGGAAGGTCGTCAAGAACGTCGCCGGATACGACCTCGGCAAGCTGTTCACCGGTTCGTACGGCACGCTCGGGATCATCGCGGACGCGACCTTCCGCCTCCATCCCCTGCCCGCCGCCCGCGCCTGGGTGACGGCGACCGTCGAACGGCCGGTCACCGAGACGCCCGGGACCTGGACGGACGAGGACGGCCTGACCTTCGAGACTCTCCGCACCGACCTCGCCGGATCTCTGGCGACGATGGTCCCCGCGGTGACCGAGTCGCCGTTGGAGCCGAGCGCCGTGGAGATGGACTGGCCCGACGCGGAGGGGCCCTGTACGGTCGCGGTCCTGGTCGAGGGCGCCGCCGCGGCCGAGCGCGCCAAGGCGCTGTGCGCCCTCATGGGCGGCGCGCTGAGCGACGCGCAGGTGACCGAGGAGCCGCCGCCGTGGTGGGGGCGCCTGCCCGAGCTCCCGGCACGAGGCGGGCCGCCCGGCACCGGGGGCGGGGGCGACGGCGGGGAGATCCTGCTGGAGCTCAGGAACGCCCCCTCCCGGCTGGCCGAGACTCTTTTCGGCTTCCTGGACGCGGCCCGGGTCACGGGCTTTCGGGCGGCGCTTCGCGGTTCGCTCGCCGCACATGTGCTCCACGTCGCCCTGCCACCGGACACCGATCCGGCGCTGGTCGCGGGGTTCACCTCGCAGTTGCGCGCCGGCCTCGGCGAGGAGGCGCGCGTGGTCGTGCTCGCCGCGCCCGCGGAGGCCGCGCGCCGCCTGGACCGGTGGGGGCACGTCGGCGCGCTGCCGCTGATGCGCCGGGTCAAGGAGCGGTTCGACCCCGATCGCCGCCTGTCCCCCGGACGTTTCGCCGGAGGCATCTGATGGATCCCGAGCTGATCAAAGACTGCGTGCACTGCGGGTTCTGCCTGCCCACCTGCCCGACGTACGTGCTGTGGGGCGAGGAGATGGACTCCCCGCGCGGGCGCATCCACCTCATGGGCCAGCACGTCGAGGGCACACCGATCACCGACGCGATGGCCGGCCACTTCGACGCCTGCCTGGGCTGCATGGCGTGCGTCACCGCCTGCCCGTCTGGCGTGCGGTACGACCGGCTGATCGAGCAGACCCGCGCGGTCGTCGAGCGCGAGCACGTGCGCCGCCCGGACGAGCGCGCGATCCGTGCGCTGGTGTTCGCGCTGTTCCCCTACCGGCGCAGGCTGCGGGCGATGCGGCTGCCGATGCGGCTGAGCAGGCGCATCCAGCCGTTCCTCGAAGAGGTCAACCCCTCGCTCGGCGCGATGGCCGAACTGGCCCCCGACGCCCCCAGGCCCGTACGGCTGCCGCCGCTGGTGCGGGCCAGGCGGCGGCGCAGGGCGCGGGTCGGGCTGCTCACCGGCTGCGTGCAGGGCGAGTTCTTCCCGCAGGTCAACGCGGCGACGGCCCGGGTGCTCGCGCTGGAGGGCTGCGACGTGGTCATCCCGCCCCGGCAGGGCTGCTGCGGGGCGCTGTCGCTGCACTCGGGCCGCGATGCGGAGGCGCGCAGGTTCGCCCGCCGCACGATCGCCGCCTTCGAGCGGGCCGGCGTGGACACCGTGGTGGTGAACGCGGCGGGCTGCGGGTCGAGCATGAAGGACTACGCCGAGGTGCTGGCCGGCGATCCCGGCTGGGCGGCCCGCGCCGAGGCGCTGCGGACCCGCGACCTGGCGGAGTTCCTGATTGAGCTGGGGCCCGTCGCCGAGCGCCGCCCGCTGCCGGTCACGGTCGCCTACCACGACGCCTGCCACCTGGCACACGCCCAGGGCGTGCGCGCCCAGCCGCGTGAGCTGCTGCGGGCCGTTCCCGGGCTGGAGTTGCGGGAGATCGGGGAGTCCGCGATCTGCTGCGGGTCCGCGGGCACCTACAACCTCTTCCAGCCCGAGGCGGCCAGGCAGCTGGGCGACCGCAAGGCCGAGCGGGTGCTCGCCGCCGGCGCCGACGTGCTGGTGTCGGCCAACCCGGGATGCACCATGCAGATCGCGGCCGCCGTGCGGAGGGCCGGCAAGGGGGAGATCAGGGTCGCGCACACGGCCGAGGTGCTCGACGCCTCGCTGCGAGGGCTCGCGCCGGGCATGCTGGGGCGGTCCCCGCGTTGAGGAGGACACCGCAGAGGAGGAGGACGCGGTGAGCGTGCAGAGCGTCGACCGGGCGCTGGACGTGCTCGAAGCACTGTCCGAGCACGGCGGCCAGGCCGGCCTGTCGGAGATCGCCGCCGCCACCGGCCTGCCGTACGGGACGATCCACCGGCTGTTACAGACGCTGCTGGCCCGCGGGTACGTCCGGCAGGAGTCCGACCGGCGCTACTCGCTCGGCGGCGCGCTGGTGCGGATAGGCGGCGTGGCCGAGCGGATGCTCGCCGTCTGGGCCGAGCCCTACCTCGCCAGGCTGGTGGAGCTGTCCGGCGAGACGGCCAACCTCGCCGTGCTGGAGGGCGACTTCGTGGTCTACGTGGCCCAGGTGCCCTCGCCGCGCAGGCTGCGGATGTTCGCCGAGGTCGGCCGGCGTGTGCTGCCGCACAGCACGGCCGTCGGCAAGGCCCTGCTGGCCGGCCGGGACGACGCCGAGGCGGTGTTCCTGCGCACCGGGCTGCCCCGCCGTACGGACCGGACGATCACCGAGCTGGGAGACCTGCTGGAGGAGCTCGGCCGGGTGCGCGGCCGGGGGTACGCGCTCGACCTGGGCGAGGAGGAGAGCGGCGTGCACTGCATGGCCGTGCCGGTCCACGACGGCGGGCGGGCCTTCGCGGCGATGTCGGTGTCCGGGCCGGCCGAGCGCATCGACGCGATCGACCGTGAGGAACTGGCGGCGATGCTGCGCAAGGTGGCGGAGGACTTCGGCGCCGCCGTCTTCCGCTCCTGACCGCGCCACGGATCGGCCAGTATGGGGTCATGTGCCGAAGCATCAAGACCCTGCGCCCGCCGTTCACCGACGAGGTGACCGAGGAGGACATCCGGGCGGCGGCCCTGCAGTACGTCCGCAAGATCTCCGGGTTCCGCGCGCCCGCGGCCCACAACGCCGAGGCGTTCGACCGCGCGGTCGAGGCGATCACGCGGGCCAGCACGGCCCTGCTGGCGTCCCTCCAGGTGCGCGGCACCGCGCCCCGGTAGCACGGGCCCTCCCGGCGCGGTCCCGGGCAGCGTGATTCAAGCGGATCGCAAGTGCCGGGCGGGAAAGTGGCCCTATGGGTGTTGTTTCCGATTTCTTCCTGGCCAGGCGGCTGCGCCGGGGGCCGACGCTGCTGCTGCCGTACGCTCCCGATCCCACGACCGTGCTGGAGACCGTGCGGCTGCACGATCCGCAGGCCGGGCCGTACGGGCGCGGGTTCAGGATCGGCGCAAATGTCGAGCTGCGCGGGCCCGTCGAGCTGACCCCGGAGCTGGCAGCCAGGGCGGGGCTCCCGGCGGGCTGGGGCGCCGCGTTCGTCGCCCACAACATCGACGGGGAGGCGGGCGGCGACTTCGCGCGGCCGAGCCTGCTGGTGCGGGGGCTGGCCGAGCGGCTCGGCGGCCGGGAGCACCCGGAGTGCCAGGAGCCTCCAGAGGACCTGGCCGAGGTCACCGGCGGGCGGATCCTCCCGGTGGACGAGTTGATCGGCCTGCTCGCGGACGACGTGCCCGGGCTCGCCGTCACGGCGGTGACCAGCACGGGCACGACGCTGCTCGCCGGCGCCGAGAGCCCGATCGAGGTCTTCGTCAACGAATGGGACGCCGACGACGTGACGTACGAACTGTCGGCGAACAGCGGCTACGGCACGGACGTCCCGGCCACCGCCCGGCGGGCCGCCCTCGCGATCGCGGCCCGCGCCGGCGGCGTGGCCCGCGACCACAACGGCTTCCTCATCACGGACTGAGCACGCCGGGGAACCGGCGCGCCGCGCCGGTGCCCTGACTCGGACGCTTTGCAGCAAACGTGAAGCGTGTCACGATAAATGATCACATCGGCGGTTCCGAGGGAAAGGGGGCGGACCGATGCCGCCTGCGATCGTCGGGTATGAAGGTCCCCTTGCCGGTCAGCGCTTCCCGATCGACAACAAGCCGATCACCTTCGGCCGCAGGGGCGACAACAGTGTGGTGATCACGAGCGAGAGGGCCTCGCGCTTCCACGCGGAGGTGCGCCGCGAGGCCGAGGGCTACGTGCTGATCGACCGGGGCAGCAGCAACGGGACGCTGGTCAACGGCAGTCGTGTCACCACGCACCTGCTCAGGCCCGGCGACACGATCGCCATCGGAGGGGAGACGTTCCGCTTCGAGGCGTTCGACGACTCCGAGACCGTCGTGAACACCTCCCTTATGCAGCGGTTCCGCCAATCGCTTCCCGACGTGGAACCTGAGCAGGTCCTGCACGTCACCGTCTCCGGTGGCGGGCCCGTCGGGCTGGCCTTCGCCCTGCTCCTCGAACACCTCATGGGGCAACGGGTCACCATCACGATCTACGACGGCCGCTGGACCGAGGACGGCCCGCGGGTCGTGTGGAAGAACGCCGCGCAGGGCAACAACCGGCGGCAGCAGGTCGTGACGGTGCAGAGCCGCCAGTATCTGGCTCTCCCCGAGGACGTCCAGGCTCGGCTGTTCACCGAGGGGTCCTACAGCGAGATGTGGCCGGCCGGTCCCGACTCGATCCGCGGCTACGGCCCGCGGAACATCCGGATCGCGCACATCGAGGACACTCTCCTGGAGATGGCGAACGAGAGGCCCGCCCGCATCCGCCTGGTGCCTGAAACATTCAAAGCCGCGGAGCGTCAGGACGTCGTGGCCAAGGAGCACGTGCTCGCCATCTGTGAGGGAGGGCGCTCGCGCACCCGCGAGCACTTCACCGACAGGTTCGGCCGGGCCGACGACTCGATCTTCTCGCTCGACGGCCGGCATCTGCAGGACATCGTCCTGGGGCTGCGGGTGAAGTCCAGCCTGCCCGACCCGGCGATCGTGCTGCTGACCGTGGCGCAGAACCGGTTCCTGCTGAACTCCCTGCGCGGCGAGGGCTTCCTGAACATGCGGCTCACCGACGACGAGGCCGCGGAGGTCGTCGGCATCGACCCCGTACGGCACGTGTTCGAGGAGTGCGTCGCCTCCAGTCCCTGCCTGATGGAGCGCACCGAGGAAGGGGACTTCCACTGCTCGACCCACCACACGCTGTTCCTGCCCGCCCTGATCAAGGGCTCCGCCCTGTGGAAGCGGGCGAAGGAGGGGCTCGCGCTCTTCGGCGTCGCCGACGGTGACGTGAGCGCGGTCACCGCCTTCCGGCTGGACATGGTGCAGCGTCCGCGGTTCACCGCCCGGTTGTACTCCCCCACCTCGACCACCCCGGGGACGTACGGGTTCCTCCTGGGGGACGCGGCCAACGCGATCCACTTCTGGCCGGGGCGGGGTCTCAACAGCGGCCTGGCGTCGGCCGTCTCGCTGGCCAGGTCGCTCAACCGCAACTGGCGCGGCAGGCCGTTGCGGGACGCCGACTTCGTACGGCACGAGGCGGCGATGTCGATGCTGCAGTATCGGCACAAGAGCCGCGCCTGGAACGCGATGGTGACCACCGACGAGCAGGGGGTCACCCGGGCGATCAAGGACACGATCGTCAAGGGCATCGAGGAGGGCCGCACCGCCCCGGACAGGGAGGCGGACATCGACGCCCTGATGGAGCGCCTGCGGCAGATCCGCGACCGCCTGTCGCCACGCGTTCCCGGCATGCCCGACGACGCGACGCTCCTCCGGCATCTGCGCGAACTGCGGACCGAGACGCTGCGCACCCTGCTGGTGAGCGGAGCATGGGAGACGCTGACGGTCGGCGGCGAGGAGGTCGACATCGACATCTTCGACCAGCCGGTCTCCGCGGCGGCCCCCGTGGCGTCGCCAGTGACGGATCCCGTCGAGGGGGCGCTCGTCGTCCGGCGGCCGGACGAACAGACCAGGCGGCCCGGCGGCCCGCACACCGGCTGAGGTCGCTATAGCGGATGTCACTCCGGGAACCAGGGAACCGGCCAGGGCCGTCCGGCGGAGTAGGGGGTGAAGGCGCGACAGCGCCTACGGAAGGATAACCCCCATGAACGGACAAATCGGGTGGTGAGTGCGGTTCCCGGCGAAACGTACTACCCCAGGGTCGTCCCCCGACACGAGCCCGACGGCTCCCGCGACGGCGCGCACCCAGGATCCGGAGCGCGCGCCGGCACCCGGCCTTACGACGCGGGGCCGTACGACGCCGGACTTCACGACGCCGAGCCGAGCGACGCATGGCTGATCGAGGCGTCGCTGATCGAGCCCGAGCGGTTCGCGGGCGTCTTCGACCGCCACGCGGACGAGATCCACGCCTACGCGGGCCGCCGTCTCGGCCCCGAGCACGCCGACGACGTGACGGCCGAGACGTTCCTCGTGGCGTTCCGCAAGCGGCACAGGTACGACACGTCCCGCGCCGACGCCCGGCCCTGGCTGTACGGCATCGCGGGCAACCTCATCTCCGGGCACCGCCGCTCGGAGGTCCGGCGGCTGCGGGCGATCGCCCGCACGCCCGGCGACGCCGGCGAGCGCGGCTCCCACGAGGAGGAGCGCGGAGTGGAGCGGGCGAGCGCCGCCGCCCTGCGGCCCGCTCTCGCCGCCGCGCTGGCCAGGCTGTCGTCCGCCGAACGCGACCTGCTTCTCCTGGTCGCCTGGGCCGACCTCTCCTACGAGGAGACGGCCGAGGCCCTGAAGATCCCCATCGGCACCGTCCGCTCGCGCCTGCACCGGGTGCGCGGAAAGCTGCGCCGCCATCTCGACCTGCCCGAGGAGAACGACCGATGACCGACGAGATCGACCTGGTGGCACGGCAGCGGCCCGACGCCGCGCCCTACTCCCTGGCGGCCAAGGCGGCCGCACGGCGGCGGCTGACCAGCCCAGGGGCCCGGCCCGCCCGCACGCGCCCGCGTCTCACGCTCCTCGCGGGCGGGACCGCGCTGCTCGCGGCGGCGGGCGTCGCGGCCGTCACCGTCGTCACCACGGGAGTCGTCTCCACAGGACCGCAGAGACAGCCGGCGACCGTGAGCGCGGGGGTGGTGCGGCTGCCGGAGATCTCGCCCATGTCGGCCGAGGAGGTGCTGGGCAAGGCGGCCCGCGCGGTGACCGACCTGTCGCCACGCGACGACCAGTTCGTCAAGGTGAGCTCCCAGACGATGTACGAGGCCACCGTGGTCGGCGAGGACGAGAAGGAGTCCCGCTACCTTTACCGGACCAAGCGGACGATCTGGCTGCCGGCCAACGGCGCGAAGGACGGCGCCCTGAAGATCGACTATCTGGAGCCTCAGGCCTATCCCGGCTGGCCCGTCCCGCCGGAGGCGTACCGGGACAAGGGCACCGAGTGGATGCGGCTGCCCGCCTGCGACAGCACGCGCGACACCGCCTACGTCAACCTGAAGAATCTGCCGGCCGACCCTGAGAAGATGCGCGCCTACCTGTACGACCGGCCGCGCGGCGACAATCCACCCGACACGGGGGCGTGGACTGCCGTCGGCGACCTGCTGCGGGAGACGTACGTGCCGGCGCCCCAGCGCGCGGCGCTGTTCAAGGCCGCCGCCACGATTCCCGGGGTCACGGTGACCGAGAACGTCGAGGACGCCTCGGGGCGCAGCGGCATCGGCGTCGGCCGGGTCTCCCGCGGGGTGCGCGAGGAGATCATCTTCGACCCCTCGACGTACGAACTGCTCGGTGAACGCGGCATCGTGGTGGACGCGAAGGAGGCGAAGGCGCCCGCCGGGAGCCTGGTCGCCTCGACCGCCCAACTGGAGGTCACGGTCGACGACACCGCGCCCAAGGTGGACGACTCCGCCGCGGGCTGCGACTGAGCCACCGGCCGTTCACAGCCTTGGGCCCGGCAGGCCGGGCCGCCCGCTTCGGGCGGCCCGGCCTGTCGCACGAGCAGGGCGGGCCGGCTACCGGCGAGCCGGCCCGCTCACTTGCACTGCTCCAGCATGGCCGCCTTGTCCGCGGAGGTCACCGGCAGGTTGTACTTGAGGGCCACCTGGGCGAAGCGCACGGCGTACGAGCAGCGGATCTCGGTGCGGGGCGGCAGCCAGGTGGCCGGGCCCGAGTCGCCCTTGGAGCCGTTCGTGGAGCCGTCGACGGGAATCAGGTTGAGCGGGTCGTTGGCGATCCGCTTGCGCTTGCTCTCGCTCCACCGCGACGCGCCCATCTGCCAGTCGTACGACAGGGGCATGACGTGGTCGATCTGGACCTCCGCCGCCTCCGACTTGGTCCAGTCGATGGTCTTGCCGGTGTACGGGTCGTAGATGGTCATGGAGACGATGACGCAGTTCGACCCGTCGCGATACTTGATGTCCCCGCCGTCCCGCTTGAGCAGGTCGTTGCGGGTGTCACAGCCGTTGCGGCCCCACGGCACGTCGTCGACGTTGTCGGCCCAGGCGTAGCCGAACTTGTCGCGGTCGTAACCGGTCTTCGATCCCCGGCCCTTGGTCTTCACCTGGTCGATCAGCTCGCGGGCCTCCGCCCGGTCCTTGTCCGACGTGATGGCCTTCAGGCCAGGCCCGGTGCCGTCGGGGTTGTCGAGCGGGTTGACGCCTCGATCCGGCCCCGACTCGCTCTTCCCGCCGCCGCCACCACCGCCGCCGCCGCTGCCGCCGCTTTGGCCCGTGAGGGCGTCGTCGAGTTCCGGCATCGGCCCACAACCGGCCAGTACGGCCACCGCCACCGAGATTCCGGCGATCAACCGAGTACCACGCCCACCCACAGCCACCCCTAGGTAATGAAATATCCCTCTCAGATATAGCAAAGGGTAAAAAGGTGGCAAAGGAGGCGCAGCGCGATCACGGTCTCGTGATCAAAGAGACGCGCTCACGCGCCGGGGCGCACGACGACGAGGGGCGTGGCGCGCCGTGCGCGCCACGCCCCTCGTTCAGGCTTCGGCGGGGTGGATCGGCGTCCGCCGGTCAGGCGGGGATCCAGTCCTGCCAGACGATCTTGTTGGCCTCGACCCACTTGCGGGCGGCGTTCTCCGCGCTCATCTTGTTCACCGCCATGTCGTAGGCGACGGCGTTCTGGTCGTCGTTCGTCCAGACGAAGTTCTTGATCAGCTCGTACGCGCTGCCGCCGCTCTTGGCGAACTTCACACTGACGACCTTGTCGAGCAGGTAGGGCGGGTAGTCGCAGTTGACCGTCTTGACGTTGGCGTCGCACCCGATGGCGTACGGCGGAAGGTTGATCTTGACGAGCTTGAGCTGGTTGAACAGCCACTGGGGCTCGTAGAAGTACATCAGCAGCGGGGTCTCGTTCTCGGTGGCCTTGCGGGCCGCCGCGATCAGCGCGTCCTCACTGCCGGAGTAGACCACCTTGAAGGGCAGCTTCAGGTTCCTGATCAGCGCCTCGTCGTTGGTGACGAAGGACTTGTCGCCGGCGAGGAACTGGCCCAGGCCTTCGCTCTTGTCCGTCTTGAACAGGTCCTTGTACTTGGCGAGGTTGTGCCAGTCCGTGATGTCCGGATATTTCTGGACCATCCACTCGGGGACGTACCACCCGATGATGCCCTTGTTGCCGTTCTCTCCCGCGGTGATCGCGACCTTCTTGTCCTCGATGAACTCCTTCTTCAGCTCCGGGTGGCTCCAGTTCTCGAGGACGACGTCGACCGTGCCCTTCTCGAAGCCCTTCCAGGAGTCCGCCTCGCCGCTCTCGATCCGCTCGACCTTGTAGCCGAGCTCGTTCTCCAGGAGATACGCGACGACGGCGGCGCTGGCCTCGTAACCGATCCAGGGGTTGATCGCCAGTCGCACGGTCTTCGTCCCGCCGGGGGCGCCCGCTCCGGCGGTGTCATCCGAACTCCCGCCACTGCAGGCGGTCATGGCCAGCGCGAGCGTCAGCACGCCGGCAAGGAGACGGATCCTCATATCTGACCTCATCTGATGTCGTACGGGCGGCGAACGCGAGCGGCGGGGCCGCGGCGACACCGGGAGAGTATTCCACAACAAGCACGATCGGCCGCGATCGCGGGGATCGCGGCCGACGAGTGCTCGCGCCCGGCCGGGCGCATGGGGTCGTGATCCCGCAAAGCGCCCCCTGAGACCCTCCGCCGCGGCGACCGCGGCGGAAGGACCACGGGGGACACCGACTAGATCACTTGGGCATCCAGGCCTGCCACTTGGCAGGGTTGGCCTCCACCCACTTCTTCGCCGCGTCCTCGGCGGACATGCCGTTGTTCGTGATGTCGTCCGCGACCGCGTTCTGGTCGTCGTTCGTCCACTGGAACGCCTTGACCAGCTCGAACGCCTTGCCGCCGGTGTCGGCGAACTTCTTGCTCACGATCTTGTCAAGGTCGTACGGCGGGTAGTCGCAGGCGACCTTCTTGGGGTCGGCGTCACAGCCCTCCGTGTAGGCGGGGAGGTTGACCTTGACCAGCTTGACCTGGTTGAACAGCCACTGCGGCTCGTAGAAGTACATGAGCAGCGGCTTCTTCTGGTCGGTCGCCTGCTTGGCGGCCTTGATGAGCGCCGCCTCGCTGCCCGCGTAGACCACCTTGTAGTTGAGCTTCAGGTTCTTGACCAGGGCCTCGTCGTTGGTGACGAACGACGGGTCGCCGTCGAGCATCTGCCCCTTGCCGCCCGACTCGGACGTCTTGAACAGGTCGGCGTACTTGTTGAGGTTCTTGTAGTCGGTGATGTCGGGGTACTTCTGCACCATCCACTCGGGCACGTACCAGCCGATGACGCCCTTGTTGCCGGTGCTGCCCGCCTCGACGGCGACGTTCTTCTCCTCGATGTACTTCTTCTTGAGGTCCTCGTGACCCCAGTTCTCGACGATGACGTCGACGTCGCCCGACTCGAGGCCCTGCCAGGACGGCTCCTCGGCGAGCGTCACCTTCTCGACCTTGTAGCCGAGTTCCTTCTCCAGCAGGTACGACAGGACGGCGGCGCTGGCCTCGTAGCCGACCCAGCCGTTGATGGCCATCTTGACCGTGCCGCCCGCGGACGCGCCCGCGGCGCCCGCGGCGCTCGCGCTCGGCGCCGCCGCGGAGTCGTCCTCGACCTTGGCGCCACCGCAGGCGGCCAGACTGAGGCCGAGAACGAGAACACCTGCGATTAGGCGAAACTTTCTCATGCGTTCCTCTTCTTGTGGGGAGAGCGGCGCCCGTTGGCGCCTTGCGTGATCCGGTCGAGCATGACTCCGAGGAGGACCAGGGCGACGCCGGCGGCGAGGCCCTTGCCGTAGTCCTCCTGCTGCGCGAACCCGGCCACGACGTCGTATCCGAGGGCTCCTGCGCCGACCAGCGCGCCGATCACCACCATCGCCAGCGTCATGACGATGCCCTGGTTAGCCGCCAGGAGCAGCGAGCCGCGGGCCATCGGCAGCTGCACCTTCCACAGCAGCTGCCTGTCGGTGGAACCGGCGGACCTGGCCGCCTCCATGACCGTCCCGGGGACCGCCCGCAGGCCGTCCTCCACCAGACGCGCGACCACCGGCACCGCGTAGATGAACGAGGCCATGATCGCGGTGAAGCGGCCGTTGCCGAACAAGGCCACGGCGGGCAGAAGGTAGGAGAAGGACGGCATCGTCTGCGCGGCGTCGAGGAGCGGCCGCAGCACCGCGGCGAACCACCGGGACCGCGCCGCCGCCACGCCGAGCGCGAGCCCGGCGGCGATGGTGATCAACGAGCCGACCAGGACCATCGTCAGCGTCTCCATGCTGTGGGCCCACAGCCCGAGTGCGGCCACGCCCAGGAGACAGCCGGCGGCGACCAGACCGGCCGCGGGGCCGCTCAGCCGCCAGGCGAACACCAGTACCGCGGCCGTGATCAGCCACCACGGCGCGCTGGTCAGCACGTTCTGCAACGGGTTCAGCAGCCCGTACGCGACGGTGTCGTTCAGGAAGCCGGTGAAGACGTACCAGTGCGTCTCGATCCAGTCGACCACGTCGTTGATCGGCCGGACGATCTGCACCTGCCACTGCTCGGGGAACTCCTGCGCCATCACGGGGGTCAGGGCGATCCCGGCGGCCGTGAGGACGGCGAAGCCGCCCCAGCGGACGGCCCGCGCCCGGTTGCCGCCGCCGCGCCGCTGTGCCGCCGCCCGCGTCACGCGGTCCAGCACGATGGCGAGCAGCACGATCGCGACGCCGGGGACGAGCGCCGCGCCCACGTTGACCCTGGCGAGCGCCCTGATGAGGTCCTCGCCGAGGCCCGGCGCCGCGATCAGCGCCGTCAGCGGCACCATCGCCAGCGCGGCGGCGATCGTCTGGTTGACGCCCAGCATGATCGTGTTCAGCGCCAAGGGCAGGCGGACCTTGCGCAGCGTCTGCCCTCCGGTCGCGCCCAGCGACTCCGACGCCTCCACCGTCACAGCGGGGACCCGCTGGATGGCCAGCGAGGTGATCCTGATCGCCGGCGGCATCGCGTAGATCATCGTAGCGATCGTCGCGGACGCCGGCCCGATGAGGAACAGCAGCACCATCGGCGACAGGTACGAGAACGTCGGCATGATCTGCATCACGTCGAGCACCGGCGTCACGATCCGCCGTACGCGCGGCGAGCGGCCGGCCCAGACGCCCAGCGGGATGCCGAACAGCAGGGACAGCAGCACCGCGGACAGCGTCAGCGCGAGCGTCTCGACGCTCGCCTCCCAGAACCCGAGCACGCCGACGCCGGCGAAGCCCGCGAGCGAGACGAGCGCGATCCGCCAGCCGCCCGCGAGCCAGCCGAGGCCGGCGGCCAGGCCGACGAGCCCCGGCCAGCCCAGGGCGGTCAGCGCGCTCTGGATCAGCGTGAAGAGCTCCGCCGCGCCCAGGCGGATGTAGTTGACGACGTAGATGAAGATCGGGCTGCTGTTGCGGTTGGCGTCCACCCAGTCGCGGGCGTCGTTCAGCCAGTGGAACAGGGTGGCGTCGTCGTCGTGCGGCAGCACGGCCCTGCCGCGGAAGGCCACGTAGAGGGCCACCACCGCGACCACCCCGGCGACCGGCGCGACCCATCGCGGCAGGCGCCGGACCGGCGCCGGGGCCCGTACGGGCGGCGCCGCCTGCACAGGTGCGCTCACCATCTACGCCTCCCCGGGCGCGCCGGCGGGGGCGGCGCCCACCAGGGGCCCGTCGCCGGGCCGTACCGCGCCGAGGATGTCGACCCGGCTCACCACACCGACCAGTTCGCCGTCGGCGACGACCCGGATGGGCCGGTCGGACGCCATCGCGTACGGGACCGCGTCGTGGATGACGGTGTCGGCGGGGAGTTCCGGGCCGTCGAGCGGCTCGCCCGGCTCCGGGGCGCGGCAGATCCAGCGCAGCGACAGCACCTGCGCCCTGGGGACGTCCCGCACGAAGTCGGCGACGTAGTCGTCCGCGGGCGCCCCGACCAGCTCCTCGGGCGTCCCCACCTGCACGATCGCGCCCGCCCGCATGATCGCGATGCGTTCGCCGAGCTTGAGCGCCTCGGACAGGTCGTGGGTGATGAAGACCATGGTCTTGCCGACCTCGCGGTGCAGCCGGATGACCTCGGCCTGCATGTCACGGCGGATCAGCGGGTCGAGCGCGCTGAACGGCTCGTCGAACAGCAGCACCTCGGGGTCGACCGCGAGCGCCCGGGCCAGGCCGACGCGCTGCTGCATGCCGCCGGACAACTGCTCGGGATAGGACTCCTCGTGGCCCTCCAGCCCGACCAGCGACAGGATGCGCCGGGCCTTCTCGTTCCGCTCGGACCTCCCGACGCCCTGGATCTCCAGGCCGTAGCCGACGTTGTCCACGACCCTGCGGTGCGGCAGCAGCCCGAAGTGCTGGAACACCATGCTCACCCGGTGACGGCGAAGCTCCCGCAACTGCTTGGCCGACATCGCGCGCACGTCCTGGCCGTCGATGCGCAGTTCGCCCGCTGTCGGCTCGATGAGCCGGGTGAGGCAGCGCACCAGCGTCGACTTGCCGCTGCCGGACAGGCCCATGACGACGAAGACCTCACCCGGCCGGACCTCGAAGCCGACATCCCTGACGGCGGCGGTGCACCCCGTCTTCGCCCGCAGTTCGGCGGGCTCAAGGTCGGCGTCGGGGCTGCCGATGATCCGGTCGGCCTTGGGACCGAAGATCTTCCAGAGCCCGCGAACCTCGATCGCGGCTGTGCCCACTCTGATTCCCCTCACTTGGCGCTCGCCCGCGAGGCGGCGTGGATGCCCGGGAACGCCAAAGCACGGCGCGAGGGCTGCCGCTCGCACGCCGTGAACGAAGAGCGGGGGGCCAACGACTCCTCAGGGCACACGCACAGGCGTTGCGGTTGACGCAACACGGATCCTGTTCTTGACAACAGGAATGAGGCTAGGGCCCTGTTGCCCCTCTTATGGTGAAAAATGCCACCTAATCTCCATATTGTGACCGTCCAGTGATCTATGTCCCCTGCACGCGAATCAGTCCGTGAGGATCCCGCGCCAATGGGTGATCACAACCACACACCGACAGCCCTCCCCGTGATCTTGTAGTTTGTCGCAGAGACCCCTGCCGAGCAGCGCGTTCACACTCCGTGATCATGCACAGAATCGGCGGAGAGACCGGCCACCAGGGCAATCAGCCTCCGTGATCTTGCAATTGCAAGATCACGGAGGCGATAAGCGCAGGTCATGCCACCCCCGCCCGGCGGGCGTGCATGATCACCACAAGGAGATGCGCAGCTCAGAGGGCACGCGTGCGACAAACTACAAGATCACGGCGGTTGTTAGAGGCCGTACTCCTTGGAGATTCGCTCGTGGCGCTCGGCCTCGATGCCGACTTCGCGGGCGAGGTCCAGCCACGCCAGCGGGTGGGACCACTGCTCGGTGACGTCGTCGAGAACGGCGTCCAGGTCGGACGGTCGCACGGTGGGCGGGATCGCGATCCACCCGAACACGCCGGGAAGCTGCTCACCCGTGGCCGGGTGGGTGACGCGGTAGTTCTCGTCGCTGTAGACCCACATCGGCCAGCCGCGCTCGGCGAGGACCTCGTTGAACTCGGCCCACTCGTCCTCCGACGGCGCAGCGCCGTCGAAGAACCAGCTCGTGTAGCCGCCAGGGCGCAGCATCGTCACCCCGGCGAACGGGATCACGAAGCTCTCCCGCTCCTGCTCGTTCTCCGGGATCGGCTCCAGCGGCCGGGGGTCGATCACGACCACGTCGCCCGCGTTGTACTCCATGCCGCGCGGCTGCGGGATCGCCAGGCGGGCGGTGGCCGGTCCGGTCCGTACGGCGAGCACCTCCCGCTGGGTGCCGTCGGGAGCGGGGAGGATCACCCGCACCAGGTGCCACTCCTCCTCGATCGGGCCCTCGCCCGGCTCGATCGGCATGCCGAGCTTGACGCCGGCCGCCCGTACGGTCGCCCAGTCCTCCACGGCGGTGGACAGGACGATGACCCGCCAGACGTCCTCCTCCTCGCCCTCGCCCGACTCGAGCAGCGGCTTGAGGATGTCGGCCGCCTTGGCGTTGTCGCCGAGCTGCTGGACGGCGCCCGACCACAGGCGGCGCGCCTCCAGCCCGCCGCCGTGCGCGACGGCCTGCTCGGCTTCGGCCGCCGTCTGCTCCCACCGCTCGCGCGCGCGGTGCAGCCGGGCGAGCGCGAGGTGGGAGCCGGTCTCCGGCAGCCGCGCCGCCAGGGTCTCCACCCGCTCGTCCTGCCCGGCCTCGATCAGCAGGCCGGTGAGATAGGAGATGTCCTCGGTGTCGGCCGTGGCGGGGTCGCCGTTCTCGACGATCGTCTTCCAGTAGATGTCGGCGCCCACCGGGGCGTAGCCGAGGAAGCCGAGCGTCGTGGTGTGACGCCGGGTGGCCTCGATGTCGCTGCCGGACACCGGCGACAGCCAGCCCACCCAGCGCTCGGGGTCGGCCGTACGGCCGTCGGCGGCGTCGAAGTAGGCCACCAGCTCGTCGCGGGGGCCGGGGGCCGGCAGCTCCTTGGCGGCGTCGGCGGCGGCGCGCAGCTCGGCCACGCGCTCGGCCAGCCCTTCGGTGGCCCGGAGGGTGGCGATGGCGGCATCGGCGTAGTCGGCCAGCAGGCGGGCCTGCCACAGGCCCTGCCTGGCGACCGCCAGGTGCCCGGCCGTCACCGCGAGCTCAAAGCGCGCGCGGTGCCCGCCGATGCTCTCGAAGTAGGACATCCACTGACGCAGGATGCGGCCGAGCTGCCAGGTGTTGGCGATCGAGCCGCCCGAGGACAGCAGGCGGACGGTGTGCGCCCACTCCACCCATTCCCGCGCGTGGTCGCCCACCACGTCGAGGTCGGGGAGCGCGTCCACGGCCTCCTGCATCCGGCCGAGGGTGGCCAGCACCCGCGAGCGGAGCAGGGCCTCGCGGCGGCCCTTCGCGACCGGGTCGTCGGGCTTGAAGCCGGTCGAGGCGTCGAGCGCGGTCAGGGCGTCGTCCGGGCGCCCGGCGATGAGCAGGGCCCGCGCGGAGGCGGCGCCCAGCTCCCAGCTCGCCTCCCGCCCGGCTCCGCGCAGGCGCTCCACCGCCGCCTCGGCGTACGCGACGCCCTCGGCCGCCTGGCCCGCGTCGATCAGGGCGGCTACGTACTCCGTGGCCAGCGCGGAGAAGGCGAGGGAGTCGGGGGCGACGCCGTCGAGGGCCGCGCCGAGGGAGGCCAGCCGGGACTCGGCGTAGCCGGGTCCGTCGGTGTTGGCCTGGGCGATCGCCAGGAGCTCCACGGCGCCGGGGGCGCCGGGGCACTCGCGCACGTCGTCACGCTGGGCGAAGTCCACCAGCGAGGCCGCGTCGTCGAGCGCGACCGCGCCCATAGCCCGGTCGCCCACCCTCCCGAGCAGGTGCCAGTAGCGCGCGAAGAACTCCAGCCACGGCTTCTCCAGCGTCTCGGCATGCTGCGCGATCGCCGGCGCCACGACGTCGAGCTGAGCGAAACGGCCCTCCAGCGCCTGCGCGGGCACGTCACCCAGCGCCATGGCCAGTCCCGTGTTACCCGCCTCGTGCAGCTCGCGCTGGGTGCCACCCACCCAGGCCCAGATGTCCACGTCCATGGGGAGTCAGTCTGCCAGGTCGCCGACCATGACCCAAACAGCACGCGGCCGTGACTGGGCGGCCTGCGCCCGAGAGCGGGCCGGACTCGGGACGACGGAGCAGAAATACGGCCGATCGGAAACGCGGCGGACCAGAAACATGACGGATCGGAAACGCGGCCGATCAGAGGGCGGCGGGCCACTCCCCCGAGGCGACGAGGACGGCGGGTCCGGACAGGTAGCTCGTGTCCTCGTCCAGCGTGACGGTGACCGTGCCGCCGAGGATCCCGACCTCCCACGTGCCCGTGGTCTCACCGGCGGCGTGGGCGGCGGCGACGGCCGTCGCGACCGCGCCGGTGCCGCACGAGCGCGTCTCCCCCGAGCCCCTCTCGTGCACCCGCATGGACACCTTGTGGTCGCCCACGGCGTTGAAGATCTCGACGTTGACGCCCAGCGGGTAGACGCCGCGGTCGAAGTCGGGCTCGCGGCCGAGGTCGAACCCGGCCACCGGCTCCGCGACCGCGCACGCCAGGTGGGGGTTGCCCATGTTGACGTTCAGGCCACGGCATTCGCGCCCGCCGACGACGGCGCGGCTCTCCCCCAGCACCAGCGGCCTGCCCATGTCCACGGTCACGTCGCCCGACGCGCCGAGCCGTACGCGCTTGAGCCCTCCGCGGGTGGCGACGGCGAACTCGCCGGGCGCCGCGAGGCCGGCGTCCACGAGGTAGCGGGCGAAGACCCGGACGCCGTTGCCGCACATCTCCGCGATGCTGCCGTCGGCGTTGCGGTAGTCCATGAACCACTCGGCCTCGCCGGCCTGCCCTGCCGCCTCGGGGCAGAGCTTGGCGCGCACGACGCGCAGCACCCCGTCGGCGCCGATGCCCGCGCGCCGGTCGCACAGCGCCGCGACGTCCACCGGGGACAGGTCCAGCGTGGCGTCGGCGTCCGGCAGGATGACGAAGTCGTTCTCGGTGCCGTGGCCCTTCAGAAACCGCATGGCAGCAGTCTAGGAGGCCCCGGTGATCACGGCGATCGCACGGTCGGCCAGGTCGGGGGCGTCGAACGGCAGCCACACGACCCTGGGGTCGCGGCGGAACCACGACTCCTGCCGCCTGGCGAACCTGCGGGTGGCGCGCACGGTCTCCTCCCGCGCCCGCTCCTCGGTCCACTCCCCGGAGAGGAAGCGCAGCACCTGCGCGTACCCGAGGGCCCGGCTGGCGGTCCTGCCCTCGGCGAGGCCACGGGTGGCGAGCGCGCGCACCTCGTCCACCAGCCCGGCCTCCCACATGCGGCCGACCCGTAGCTCGATCCGCTGGTCCAGGACCGGCCGCGGCACCTCGACGCCGATCTGCACGCTCTCGTAGACGGCGTCGTACGACGGCATCGTGGCCGAGAACGGCCGCCCGGACAGCTCGATGACCTCCAGCGCGCGGACGATCCTGCGGCCGTTGCTGGGCAGGATGTTCTCCGCGGCCACGGGATCGAGGCCCTTGAGCCGTTCGTACAGGGGCGCGGGACCGGCCCCGGCGAGCTCCTTCTCCAGCCGGGCCCGTATGTCCGGGTCTGTGCCGGGGAACTCCAGGTCGTCGATCGCGGCGCGGACGTAGAGCCCGGAGCCGCCCGCGAGCACGGGAACCCTGCCGCGCGAGCGCAGGTCCTGGATCAGGGGGCGGACGATGCGCTGATACTCGGCCACGCTGGCGGTCCGCGTCACCGGCCAGATGTCCAGCAGGTGATGGGGCACGCCGCGCCGCTCCGGCATGGAGAGCTTGGCCGTGCCGATGTCCATGCCCTCGTAGAGCTGCATCGAGTCGGTATTGATCACTTCGCCGCCCAGCCGGAGCGCCAGCTCGACGGCCAGGTCGGACTTGCCCGCCGCGGTCGCGCCGACTACGGCGATCACAGGTGACTCCCCCACACCGTCCAGTGTCCCAGTGGCGGGGAGTTCACAAGTCCCAGTCGAGGGTGGGCGGCAGGTGACCTTCGAGGGTGAGCAGCCACCGCTTGGACTCCACCCCGTCACCGCCGCTGAAGCCGCCGAGGCCGTTGCTGGCGACGACCCGGTGGCACGGCACGATGATCGGGAGCGGGTTGCCGCCCATGATCGAGCCGATGGCCCGCGCCGGGACGCCCGTACCGCTGCGCGCCGCCAGCTCGCCGTACGTCACCACCTCGCCGTACGGGACCGTGGCGAACAGGGTGCCGAGGACCTGCCGCTGGATCGGCGACATGAGCCGCCAGTCGACCGGCGTCCGGAACTCCTTCAGCTCGCCGTGGAAGTACGCCGCCAGCTCCTCCCGTACGGCGGCCGTGCGGGCGGGGTCGTCGGCGGCGGCCATCCCGAGCCGACCGGCGATGCGCTCCCTGGTCAGGGGCGTGTCCCTGAAGTGGGTCGCGGCGACCCCGTCCCCGGTGACGGCGGCGAGGACGTCGCCCAGCCTGGTCGGAACGGTCGCGAACGCCACCGTGCTGCTGTCCATGTGTCCCATTCTGCGGGTGATCGGCGGGGGTAGGGTGAGCGGGTGCTGGTCGCCGCTGCCGTCTGCCCGCATCCTCCGCTGCTCGTCCCGCAGGTCGCCGGGGCCGCCGCACCCGAGCTCGACGCCCTGCGCGCGGCCTGCGCCACGGCGGTCGGCTCGCTTCTGGCCGCCCGCCCCGACGTGCTGGCCGTGGCCGGCGGCGCGGACGCCGCCGGGTCCTTCCCCGGGGACGCGGCCGGGACGCTGCGCCCGTGGGGACCGGACGTCCGGGTGGGGCGGGGAGATCCCGTCCTGCCCCTGTCGCTCACGATCGGCCGCTGGCTGCTGGAGTGCAGGCCCGCGCTGCCCGTCCTGCGGTTCGAGGCGGTGGGCTTCGACGCGCCGCCGGACGAGTGCGCCGCGCTCGGCGGCCGCCTGGCGAAATCGGCGCCGCGGGTGGCCCTGCTGGTCATGGGCGACGGCTCGGCCAGGCGCACCGAGAAGGCCCCGGGGTACGTCCACCCCGACGCCGTGCCGTACGACGCGATGCTCGCCGGGGCGCTCGCGTCAGGCGATGTGGAACGCCTTCTGGCGCTGGATCCGGATCAGGCGAGTGAGCTGTGGGCGGCGGGCCGGGCCGCCTTCCAGGTGCTGGGCGGAGCGGCGGAGGGTGCTCCCCCACCTGCCGCCGAACTGCTGTACGACGACGCGCCGTACGACGTCGGCTACTTCGTCGCCCGCTGGACCTGGTAGTCCGCCCGCTTCGGCACCGGGACGCGCATGAGGTCGCGCGCCGTCACGACGTCCCCGTCGTAGGACTCGCGCACCTCGTCCACGAAACGCCGCTCGTCCGCCGGCGTGTACCGCTCGGAGAAGTGCGTGAGCACCAGCCGCCGCACCCCGCAGTCGGCCGCGATCCGCCCCGCCTGGGCCGCCGTCAGGTGCCCGTACTGCGCGGCGAGCGCGCCCTCCTCCGACAGGAACGTCGACTCGATCACCAGCAGGTCGACGCCGTCGGCCAGGGCGAACGCACCGTCGCACATCCGGGTGTCCATCACGAAGGCGGCGCTCTGTCCCGGTTTGGAGGTGCTGCACTCGTCCAGCGTGACCGTCGAACCGTCCGGCAGCGTCAGCGAGCCGTGCCGCCGCAACTCCCCGATCATCGGGCCGCGCACGCCGCGCCTGGCCAACTCGCCGGGCAGCATGCGGCGCCCGTCCGGCTCGTCCACGCGGTAGCCGTACGACTCGACGGGGTGCGACAGCGGCCGCGCGGTCAGCGTCACCGGTCCCGCCGGCCATCCGGCCGCCTCGCCGGAGACCGGGCACGGCGTGATCACGTCGGTGTCGGCGAAGGCCGACGCGTTGCGCAGCCCGCGCCAGTACGTCTCGCCGCTCTCCGGGTAGGCCGCGCGCACCTCATGGCGCACCCCGTCCCTGGCGATCCGCTGGACCACGCCGGGCACCCCGAGACAGTGGTCGCCGTGGAAGTGGGTGACGCAGATCCAGGTGATGTCGTGCGCGCTCACGCCGGCGTGCAGCATCTGCCGCTGCGTGCCCTCGCCCGGGTCGAACAGGAACCCCTCGCCGTCCCAGCGCAGCAGATAGCCGTTGTGGTTGCGGTGGCGGGTGGGCACCGCGCTCGACGTGCCGAGGACGACCAGTTCACGAACGGACACACCGCCGATGCTAGGTCGTGCGGCCCGTACGGCTGCTCGCGCCGGGGGCCGGATGGGCCGCCGTGGCCGGTCATCCCGGATTCCGGCTCGCCGTCCCGGTTCCAGAGAGACAACTCTCTGGATGAATCACCAAATATTCATCAAAACGGTAATTTAATCCGCGCGGGAAGCACTGCCATTCACGGGCCGGTTTCGCGTGCGACCGCTGCCACCTGGTACGACACAGCCCGGTAATTCTGCTGGACATTTCTCCAAATCCCGGTCGGAGGCGGTCTATCTGGGGCCCCCGGAAATCGGTGGAACCGCCACGTGAATCCGTACGCGGGAGGCACACTGAGAAATTAGAAACAGACCGCCGCATGAAAGAGCACGACATGCCGGACTTCTCCCCATCCCCTCGGCACCGGCGCGACGGTCATCCCGTCCTCGCCCTGGCGGGCGTGATCGGCGTGACCGCGATCGCCGGGCTCGGCGTCGTGCTGGCCGTCCTTTCCGGGCGCGACCCCGCGCCCCAGACCGCCCTGCCGGCGGCCGCCGGCCCGCGCGCCACGGTCGCGCCCGCGCCCGGCTTCCCCGCCGGCGGCCCGTTCTTCTCGTCACCGGCCGCCCCCCGGTTACCCGCGCCCGCCGAACGGCCGGAGAGGGAGCCTGAACGCGCGGCCGAACGGCCCGGCGAGACGCCGGAGGACGTCCCGGAGCGAGAGCGACTGGCGGACGAACGGGACGCGCCGCCGCCACCCGGACGCCACGGCGCGGCGGGCCCCTCGTCCCGATCCCGGCCGCCTTCGCAGGGCTCGGCCGGCCGGCCGAAAGACACGGAGCGGCGACGACCCGCACGGAGCGCCGCTCCGGGCACCGCCAAACCGGCCCGTGGCCCGGCGAGAGGGAACACGGCGACGGGGAAGAGCGCCGACGACACCCCGGCCAAGGGCGCCGCCGCCAGGGACGCGGCAGTCGGGGACTCCGCGAGCATGGACGCGGCGGTCAGGAGCGCGGCCGAGCCGCCGATGGAGACGGACGGAGCGTCCCAGATCCAGGACCCCTGCCTGCGGTTCGACGACCTGCGGCGCGACTACTGCTACGAGGTCCTGCGCGGCCTCACCCAGTGACCCTGCCCACCGGCCGAGCCCGATCGAGCGCGTCAGGTCGTGCGCCCGGCGCGCGCGACGTCAGAGGGCCGAGCAGGCCGGCGGCTCCGCGGGCAGCGGAGCGGGACGGCCGATGGCGGGCATGCCCAGGCTGACGGCGTTCCCCCGCTGCGGCGCGGCCTGCCGGGTCTCCCAGGCGTCGCCGGCGCGGGTCCGCCGTACGGACAGGACCTTGTCGGCCACCAGGTGGTGCGGCGCGGCGTAGGTCACCTCGACCGTCACCATGTCACCCGGGCGGGCGTCGGCGGCGGCGACGTGGACGAGACGGTTGTCGGCCGCGCGGCCGGACAGGCGGCGCGTGGCGTCGTCCTTGCGGCCCTCGCCCTCGGCGACCAGCACCTCCAGCGTGCGGCCGACCTGCTTGCGGTTCTCCTCCCAGGAGATCTCCTCCTGGAGAGCCACCAGGCGCTCGTACCGCTCCTGCACCACGGCCTTGGGCACCTGGTCGTCCATGGTCGCGGCCGGGGTTCCGGGACGGATGGAGTACTGGAACGTGAACGCGTTCGCGAAGCGCGACTGCCGCACGACCTCCAGGGTCTGCTGGAAGTCCTCCTCGGTCTCGCCGGGGAAGCCCACGATGATGTCGGTCGAGATCGCGGCGTCCGGCATGGCGGCGCGGACCCGCTCGATGATCCCCAGGTAGCGCTCGGACCGGTACGACCGGCGCATGGCCTTGAGGACGCGGTCGGAGCCCGACTGCAGCGGCATGTGCAACTGGTGCATCACGTTGGGCGTCTCGGCCATGGCGGCGATCACGTCGTCGGTGAAGGCGGCCGGGTGGGGCGAGGTGAAGCGGACCCGCTCCAGGCCCTCGACGTCACCGCAGGCCCGCAGCAGCTTGCCGAACGCCAGCCGGTCGCCGAACTCCACACCGTAGGTGTTGACGTTCTGCCCCAGCAGGGTGATCTCCAGGACGCCCTGGTCGACGAGGGTGCGCACCTCGTTGAGGATGTCGCCGGGACGGCGGTCCTTCTCCTTGCCGCGCAGCGACGGCACGATGCAGAACGTGCAGGTGTTGTTGCACCCGACGGAGATCGCCACCCAGGCCGCGTACGCCGACTCGCGGCGGCTCGGCAGCGTGGAGGGGAAGGTCTCCAGGGATTCCTTGATCTCGACCTGGGCCTCTTCGGCGATCCTGGCCCGCTCGAGCAGCACCGGCAGCGACCCGATGTTGTGGGTGCCGAAGACCACGTCCACCCAGGGGGCCTTGCGGACGATCTCGCCCTGGTCCTTCTGCGCCAGGCACCCGCCGACCGCGATCTGCATGCCCTTGCGGGCCATCTTGACCGGCCTCAGATGCCCGAGGTTGCCGTAGAGCCGGTTGTCGGCGTTCTCCCGGACGGCGCAGGTGTTGAACACGACGACGTCCGGCGTGTCCCCTTCGGCCGCGCGAACGTATCCCGCGTCCTCCAGCAGGCCGGACAGCCGCTCCGAGTCGTGCACGTTCATCTGGCAGCCGTAGGTCCGCACCTCATAGGTCCGGGCAGCGTCCCCGGCGCCGTGCGTCGTCGCAGCGCCCTCGGCGCTCTGCGTCGTCGTCGCGCCCTCGGCGCCCTGTGTCGTCACAGTGTGTGTGGTCGCAGTCATCGCACTACAAGGGTAGGCGCTTCCCCACCCTCACCTGTACCGGAAACATCGCCAACCGGATCCGGCCCGTCACATGACGACAAGGGGGGATCGTCATTACCCAGGCTTGGAGTAAGCGAAGAATCTGCTTTATTGAGGCCTTTGTCTGTTTGTGGTCCTCTAGTGGGGGTGTGGAGGCACACGCCGCTCGTCCCCGAGGCGGCCGGAGGGCCGTGACCGAGCGCACAGACCCACGCTCCCCAAGGATTGGCCCGAACCTATGCAGAACTGGAACCGATCATCCGTCCTCGTCCGCAGGACCGTCGGTTACTCCGCTGTCGTGGCGCTGGTGTGCGCCGGCGTCAGCACGCTTTTCCTGATCTTCATGGGCGGCAGGGACGCCGACATGGCGCGAAACCGGGTCACCGGGGCGTGGGACCGGACGGTGCCCCTCATCAGACAGGGGTATCTCCCTCCCCTGCTGCCGGCCGGCAGGAACGTGGCGGTCCAGGTCCTCGACACCCGGCGCCAGGTCGTCGCGTCGACGCCGCAGCTCGCCGGCAAACCCGCGATGGCCACCTTCCACGCGCCCAGTGACAGCGTCTTCGACGAGCGGGTCCTGTGTCCCCCGGCAGGGCTGAAGGGCTGCATGACCGTCTTCTCGTACAAGGTCTACCAACCGGACGGGCCCTGGCTCCTCTTTGTGGCGGTGCCGACGGTCCCCTGGTACGGCAACACCACGGCGCTGTTCTTCGCGATCGGCATGTGCCTGCTGATGCCGGCGATGACGGCCGCCGGGACCTACCGCCTGATCAGGAAGGACCTCATCCCGGTGGACGCCATCCGCGCGGAGCTCGCGGAGATCACCGCCACCGACCTCCACCGCAGGGTCCCGACGGCGGACAAGAACCATCAGGAGATCAACCTCCTGGCCGAGACGGTGAACGACACCCTCGACCGGCTCGAAGGCGCGTACAAGCAGTTGTGCCAGTTCACCTCGGACGCCTCCCACGACCTGCGCAGCCCTCTCACCGCCATGCGGACCCAGCTCGAGGACGCGTTGATGCACCCGGACGACACCGACTGGCCGACGATGACCGAGGCGGTGCTCGGCGGAACCGATCGGCTCCAGGCGATCGTGACCGACCTGCTGACCCTGGCCAGGCTGGACGCCCACGCCCCGCTCGACCTCACCCCGGCCGACCTCGGGCGGCTGGTCGGCGACGAACTCGACCACCGCGCCTATCGGATCGAGATCGTTCGGGACCTGCAGGAGAACGTCCTCGTCGACTGCGACCGGCTGCGCGTCATCCGGCTCCTGGTCAATCTGCTCGACAACGCCGAACGGCACGCCACCTCACAGGTCCTCGTCAGCGTACGGGCCACGGGGGCGACGGCGACGCTGGAGGTCGCCGACGACGGCGCCGGCATCGCTCCCGAGCACCGGGAGACGGTCTTCGACCGCTTCACCCGGCTGGACGCCTCCCGCGACCGGGACTCGGGAGGGACCGGGCTGGGGCTCGCGATCGCCCGGGAGATCGCGCACGCCCACCAGGGCACCTTGACCATCGAGGACAGCGAACGGGGAGCCCGGTTCGTCCTGCGCCTCCCGCTCAGCCAGGCGCCGGGGGCGGCCGGCCCGCTCGACGGCCACGCCGCTCACGCCGGCGTCTCCCATCGGTAGGTCGTGTCCGGCGAAGCTCCCGCGCCGCGAGGCGGGCAGAAGCCGCGTCCCGGACCCCGCGAGCGGGCCGCACCCGGCCCCGGGCGATGAGGGCCCTGGCCAGCGATGGCGTGACCTATTCGGTACCAGGACGTTAGTGACTTGGTCGTCTTCACCCCCCTACGTTGATGACCATGACGGAGAACAGTGGTGGGGCCCCGCTTGTCAGGCTGGAGGGAGTCAACAAGCATTTCGGTCCGCTGCACGTGCTCAGGGACATCGACCTGAGCGTGGGCAGGGGCGAGGTGGTCGTCGTCATCGGCCCGTCCGGAAGCGGCAAGTCGACACTGTGCCGCGTGATCAACCGGCTGGAGACCATCGACGGCGGGAGCATCGTCTTCGACGGTCAGGAACTTCCCGCGGAGGGCCGGGCGCTCGCGCGCCTGCGGTCCGAGGTGGGAATGGTGTTTCAGTCCTTCAACCTGTTCTCCCACAAGACGATCCTGGAGAACGTCACACTCGGCCCGGTCAGGGTCAGGAAGATCTCCAGGCAGCAGGCCGGGCAGCGGGGCATGGAGCTGCTCGAACGGGTCGGCATCGCCTCTCAGGCCGACAAGTATCCCGCCCAGTTGTCCGGCGGCCAGCAGCAGCGTGCCGCCATCGCCCGCGCGCTGGCGATGGACCCCAAGATGATCCTGTTCGACGAGCCCACCTCCGCTCTCGACCCGGAGATGGTCCAGGAAGTGCTCGACGTGATGACGGGCCTGGCGCGCGACGGCATGACGATGATGGTCGTCACCCACGAGATGGGATTCGCCCGCAGGGCGGCCAACCGGGTCGTCTTCATGGCCGACGGCCAGATCGTCGAGGAGGGCGAGCCCTCGGAGTTCTTCACCCAGCCGAGCACCGAGCGCGCCCGCGACTTCCTCTCGAAGATCCTCACCCACTGATCCCCGATCACAACAAGCTCCACAAAAGCGAAAGGTGACATGGATGCGATTCGGAGCCGGCCTGCTCGCGCTCGCCGCCCTGGCTACCGGCCTGACGGCCTGCGGCAACTCCGGGACGGACTCGATCGCCGATAAGGCGAAGAACGACAAGAAGCTCGTCGTCGGCATCAAAATCGACCAGCCGGGCTGGGGGCTGAAGAAGCCCGACGGCAGCTACGGCGGGTTCGACGTCGACGTGGCCAAGTACGTCGCCCAGGAACTCGGCGTGCCGGAGAGCGGGATCACCTTCAAGGAGGCCCAGTCGGCCAACCGCGAGCCGTTCATCCAGCAGGGTCAGGTGGACATGGTCGTCGCGACCTACTCCATCACCGACGAGCGCAAGAAGAAGATCTCCTTCGCCGGTCCCTACCTGATCACCGGGCAGGACATCCTCGTCCGCGCGGACGACACCTCGATCACCGACGTCGAGTCCCTCAAGGACAAGAAGGTGTGCGGCGCCCAGGGCTCGTCGTCGCCGAAGCGGCTCGCCGACAAGTTCGGCGCCGAGTGGGAGTCCAAGAACCTCACCCAGCAGCAGGGGTACGGCGCCTGCCTGCCGCTGCTGGAGAACAACCAGGTCGACGCGATCTCCACGGACGCGACCATCCTCGCCGGGTTCGCCGCCCAGTTCCCCGGCAAGTTCAAGCTGATCGGCAAGCCGTTCAGCGAGGAGAAGTACGGCATCGGCATCAAGATGGACGACAAGGCCGGCCGTGACGCGATCAACACCGCCATCGAGAAGTTCTTCAGCGACGGGAGCTGGCGCAAGGCCCTCGACGCCAACCTCGGCGAGTTCGGCAAGTACTTCACCGCGCCGCCGTCCGTCGAGCGGTACTAGGACGGCGACCGAGCGGCACTGAGAGGAGGCCGGCGGTGGAGGCCGTCGTCGACGAGCTTCCCGTCATCCTCGGCGCGTTCTGGCTGACGGTGAAGCTCACGGTGGTCAGCGGGGTCATCTCGCTGGTCTGGGGGATCGTGCTGGCGGCCATGCGCGTCAGTCCGCTGCCGGTGCTGCGAGGGGCGGGCACGGTGTACGTCAACGCGCTGCGCAACACGCCCCTCACCCTGATCATCGTGTTCTGCGGCCTCGGCCTGGGCACGGTGATGAACGTCCAGTTCTCCCGGGACGACCTGTCGCTCAACAGCTTCTGGCTGTCGATCATCGGATTGTCCGCCTACACGTCCGCCTTCGTCTGCGAGGTCGTGCGGTCCGGTATCAACACCGTGCCGCTCGGGCAGGCGGAGGCGGCGCGGGCGATCGGCCTGACGTTCCTGCAGACGCTCCGCCTGGTGATCCTCCCCCAGGCGGTGCGCACGGTCATCGCGCCGCTCGGGAGCCTGCTGAACGCGCTGGTCAAGAACACGACGGTCGCGGCCGCGATCGGCGTCATGGAGGCGGCGCTGCGGATGAAGAACCTGTTCGACGCCCACGGAGACGCGATCATTCCCATCTTCCTCGGCTTCGCGGCCGGGTTCGTCGTGCTGACCCTGCCCATGAACCTGCTGGCCGGCCGGCTGGCCCGGCGTCTGGCGGTGGTCCGATGACCGGCGCCAGCGTCCTCTACGACGTCCCGGGCCCGCGGACCCGGCTGCGCAACAACGTCCTGACGCTCGCGTTCGCCGTCGTCCTGCTGCTCGCCGCCTACTTCGTGTGGACGAAGTTCGAGGAGAAGGGCCAGTGGAAGGGCGAGCTGTGGCAGCCGTTCCTGCGGGCCGACACGTGGACCGAGCTGATCCTGCCCGGGCTCGTCAACACGCTGACCGCCGCCGCGCTCGCCGCGGTGCTCGCGCTGCTGTTCGGAGCGGTGTTCGGCATCGCGCGCCTGTCGGACCACCGCTGGGTGCGCGTCCCCGCCGCGGTGGTCGTCGAGGCCTTCCGCGCCGTGCCCGTGCTGATGCTCATCTTCTTCGCGCAGTACGGCGGGAGCCTGGCCGGGCTGGTCGTGACGGAGTTCGCGGCCGTGGTGTTCGGTCTGACGGTCTACAACGGGTCGGTCCTGGCGGAGATTGTGCGCGCGGGCATCCTCGCCGTGCCACGCGGCCAGGCGGAGGCGGGATCCGCCATCGGCCTGCGCAAGAACCAGGTGATGCGGCTGATCCTGCTGCCGCAGGCGGTCACCGCGATGATGCCCGCGATCGTCAGCCAGCTCGTGGTGCTGCTCAAGGACACCGCGCTCGGGTTCGTCGTGGCGTACGCCGACCTGCTGAACGCGGGCGCCCGCGTGGTACCGGCCAACTACGCCAACCTGATCCCCTCGGTCATCGTGATCGCGGCGATCTACATCGTGATCAACCTGGCGCTGGGCTACCTCGCCACCTGGCTGGAACGGCGCAGCAGGCGCAGCCGCAAGGTCGCGGCCGACCCGGCCGCCGCGGAGATGGCCGGCGGCGAGGTGCCGCTCGTGCGCTGACCCCTCGCGGCGGCGGGTAAGGCGGCGGGTAAACGGAGCTTTGCCGTGTCGCTGCTGGCGAGGGGACACGCCTGGCCCCGATATTGAGCGCGTGTGGCGTGGCGGTGCCCTGATCGGCGTGCTGGCGGCCGCGCTCCTGACCTCCGGGTGCGGGAACGGCGGCACGCTGGTGGTCGGCGTGCGTCCCGGCCAGCCGGGGCTGGTCACCCGGCTGCCCGACGGCCGCTACAGCGGCTTCGACATCCAGGTGGCGCGGTACGTCGCGCGGGCGCTCGGCTACCGCGACGACCAGATCGTCTACACGCTCGACCCGTCGCGGGCCGATCTCGTCGTCGGCGCCACCGGCCCCGCGGGCTCCCGGCACGTCGCCGGCCCCTACCTGGTGACCAGCACCGACATCCTCGTCCGGGCCGGCGACCTGTCCGTACGCCGGCCGCGCGACCTCGCCCGCAAGCGCGTGTGCGCCACCCGTGAGTCGGCCGAGCCCCTCGTGCGGAGGTTCGGCGCCCGATGGAGGCAGTTCTTCCTCGCCGAGGCGAACCTGCCCGCCGCCTGCGCGCCGCTGCTGGCCTCCGGCAGGACGGACGCGATCGTCGCCGACGCCCCCGTGCTCGCCGGGCTGTCGGCGCAGTATCCCGGCAGGTTCCGCTTCAGCGGCAGGCCGCTGGCGACCGAGGAGTACGGCATCGCCGCCGGGACTCCCGCGCTGCGCGACCAGGTCGAGGACGCGCTGCGCCGGATGTTCGAGGACGGCACCTGGAAACGCACGGTCATCGACCAGCTCGGCCCGCTCGCCACCCGCTACACCGCTCCCCCGTCTCTCGACTGACACCTTGCCGCATTCCCGCCCCCCGGGCCGGGCTCGTCGGGCAGGATGCGGTCATGCCCCCCACGCCCGGCCCGAGATCGTTCTCGCCGCGCCCCTCGCCCCTCTCCACCACCGACGTGGCACGTGCCGGCCTGCGGCCGGGGTTCCCGACCGTGCTGGGCGGGGAGACGTGGTGGGAGGAGGACCGCGCCGTCGAGGGCGGCCGCCGCACGGTCGTCCACCGGGCCGCCGACGGCGCGCTCACCGACCTGCTTCCCGCGCCGTGGGACGCCCGTACGCGGGTCCACGAGTACGGCGGGCGGTCCTACGTCGTCGTCCCCGGCCACGGCATCGTCTTCGCGCACCATCCCGACCAGCGGCTCTATCTCGCCGGGTCCCGGGGCGCCCCGCCCCGGCCGATCACGCCGGAGCCCGACGAGCCGGGCGCGTCGCGCTACGCCGACCTGCGGGTCCAGGACGGCCCTGAGGGGCCCCGGGTGTGGTGCGTCAGGGAACGCCACCACCAGGACGCCAAGGTCACCCGCTCGATCGTGTCGGTGGCGCTGTACGGGGGCGGCGTCACCGAATGGGTCACGGGGAGCGACTTCTACGCCTCGCCCACGCCGTCCCCCGACGGCCGGCACCTCGCCCACATCTGCTGGAACCACCCGCACATGCCGTGGAACCGCACCGAACTGCGGGTCACGCGGCTGTCCGACGGCGTCACGCGGACCGTGATGGGCGGGCTCGCCGAGTCGGTCGTCGCACCGCTGTGGTGCGACGACCGGCACCTGTACGCCGTGTCCGACCGGTCGGGCTGGTGGAACCTCTACCGGGCCGACGTGTCCGGGTCGTCGTGCGAGGCGCTCTGCCCGCTCGACGAGGAGTTCGCCGGGCCGCTGTGGCAGCTCGGCGGCCTGCCGTACGCCGTGCTGGGCGACGGGCGGCTGGCCGTGCTGCACGGGCGCGGCGACCTGCGCCTGGGGGTCCTCGACCCGCGGACGGGCACGCTGACCGACCTCGACGTCCCCTTCCAGGGGTGGGCGCCCGTGCTGGACGCGGACGGCGACGTGGTCGCCGGCCTCGGCTACCGGGCGGGCGCGCCGCGCTCCGTCGTACGGATCGACGCCACGGGTGACGCAGGGCGCGTCACGGAACTGCGGCGGGCGGTCGACGGCGTTCCCGCCGGGGTCCTGCCCGTGCCCCGGCCGGTGGAGTTCGAGGCGGGGCCTGGCACGCGCGTCCACGCGTACCTCTGCCCGCCTGAGCGGGCGGACGAGGGCGCCACACCGTACGTGATCTTCGTGCACGGCGGGCCGACCGGGCACGCGACGAGCGAGCTCGGCCTGGACAAGGCGTTCTTCACCAGCCGCGGCATCGGCGTCCTCGACGTCAACTACGGGGGTTCCAGCGGGTACGGCCGGGCTTACCGGGAGCGCCTGCGCGGCCGGTGGGGCGTGACCGACGTGGAGGACGTGGTCGCGGCGGCGAAGTGGCTGGTCGCCGAGGGCCTCGCCGACCCCGCGCGGATCGCCGTCCGCGGGGCGAGCGCCGGCGGGTGGACGGTCATGGCCGCCTGCGGCGCGTCGGACGTCTTCGCGGGCGGCGTCTCGGTGGCGGGCGTCAGCGCGCTCGCCCCCCTGGTCGCGGCCA
Organism: Microbispora sp. H11081; assembly: GCF_012999535.1. Taxonomy (GTDB): domain Bacteria; phylum Actinomycetota; class Actinomycetes; order Streptosporangiales; family Streptosporangiaceae; genus Microbispora. The sequence continues at coordinate 243,993 of NZ_JABBWV010000001.1, read as the reverse complement.
CCCACGACTTCGAGTCGCGCTACGTGGAGTGGCTGGTCGGCCCGGAGGACCTGTACGGCGAGCGTGAGCCGCTGGCCCTCGCCGACCGGGTCACCTGTCCCATGCTGCTGATGCAGGGTCTCGCCGATCCCGTCGTGCCGCCGGCCCAGTCACAGTCCTTCGCCGACCGCCTGATGGCGCGCGGCGTGCCCTGCACGTATCTGACGTTCGAGGGCGAGGCGCACGGGTTCCGGAGACTGGAGACCCGGGCCGCGGCCCTCGCCGCCGAGTTGTCGTTCTACCTGCAGATCTTCGGGTGAGCGGAGCCGCTCACCCGTCCATCCGGGCGAGGAGGCCGCGCATGCGGTCGATCTCGATCCGCTGGTCGGCGTCGACGTGGGTGACGAACTTGTTGATCTCCGCCTCCTCGCCGCCACCGTCGCCGAAGAGCCCCTCCACCATCGTCAGCGCGCCCAGGTGGTGCTGGATCATGTACTCGTAGAAGAGCCGGTCGAACCGCGCCCCCTTGGCCTGCTCCAACTCGGCGAACTGCTCCTCGCTGAGCATGCCGGGCATGAGCGCGCCGCCGCCGTGGTCGTGCCCCGCGCCCGAGCCCACGCTCGGGACCTGCTGGAGCCGGTCCCTGAGCCAGCGCACCATCTGGTCGATCTCGTCCTGCTGGGAGATCTCGATCCGCCTGGCGAAACGCGGCAGGTCCTCGCTGCCGCTGCGGCCGGCGACGAGCCCGGTCATGCGCAGGGCCTGGGAATGATGCCGGATCATCCCCTGCATGAACCGCACGTCGGCGTCGGTGTACTCCCCGTCGTCCGCCTTCGGCACCTCGTCGGCCGGCAGGACCTTGCTGTCCTGCCCCGGCGCACCCGGCTGGACGACGTTCACCCCGGCCTTCTCCGCTGCCTTCCCGGCGGTCTCGGCCGTACAGGCGCTGATCGCGGCGGCCGCCAGCACGAGGGCCAGAAGCTGCCGGGACGAGGTGGTGGAGATCATGACCTGGGCTCGCTTATCGGCGGTGGGGGGGACCGGCCAAACCGGAGGATGTGTAGGGGTATAGCACATATAACCCGATTTAAGTTAGTGTCCCCCAAACGCCGCATAGATCTATTGGGTCGGGCCGGACCCGGGGATCTGTTGCTCGCGCAATGGGTCACACCGGAATCACAGAAACACAAGGAGGGGTACCACCCTTGAGAATCACCCGTGCGGCAGCACGTTGGGGGCGTGCTGGACTTAAGAAGATCGGAGTCGTCGCGGCCGGGGCGGTCCTGGTGGGCATCATGCCCGCCACCGCCATGGCCGACGACGCCGATCCGCGAGCCGGCCTCGGAGCCGGCTGGCTGGACGCCCAGCAGGCGAGCCAGGGCCTGGAGCTCCTGGCCCACCTGGACAAGCCGGAGGGCTTCTACCAGGCCTCGAACCCGGGGAACTCGTCGTTCGCGAACTCCGACCTGGCGTTCAGCGGCAAGTACGCGTTCGTCGGCAACTTCAACGGCTTCAACATCTACGACGTATCCGCCCCCGCGAACCCCGTCCTGACCACCTCCGTGGTGTGCCCCGGCGGCCAGGGCGACCTGTCGGTGTACGGCAACCTGCTGTTCATGTCGGTCGAGGAGACCCGGGGCCGGCTCGACTGCGGCACCCAGGGCGCGAGCGGCACGGTGAACCCGGACCGCTTCCGCGGTGTCCGGATCTTCGACGTGAGCGACATCAGCAGGCCGACCCAGGTGGCGGCCGTGCAGACCTGCCGCGGCTCGCACACGCACACCCTGGTCACGAGCAAGAACGACCCGGCCAACGTGTACGTCTACGTGCAGGGCACGTCGAGCATCCGCTCGGGCTCCGAGCTCGCGGGCTGCGCGAACACCGCGGCGACCGACCCGAACACCGCCCAGTGGCGTATCGAGGTCATCAAGGTGCCGGTGGCCGCGCCGCAGAGCGCGGAGATCGTCTCCACGCCGCGTCTCTTCACCGACCCGGTGACCGGGGCGATCAACGGTCTGCAGAACACCCCGCAGACCCCGCGGCACCCGTCCGGCTCGACCTGGTCGCCGTCGCCCGTCACCAGCCACTGCCACGACATCACGGCTTACCCCGAGCTCGGCCTGGCCGCCGGCGCGTGCGCCGGCAACGGGATCCTGATCGACATCTCCGACCCGGCCAACCCGAAGCGGCTCGACGCGGTCACCGACCCCAACTTCGCCTACTGGCACTCGGCCACGTTCAACAACGACGGCACGAAGGTCATCTTCACTGACGAGTGGGGTGGCGGCAGCGGGGCCCGGTGCCGGGTGACCGACGAGCCGTCGTGGGGCGCCAACGCCATCTTCGACATCGTCGACGGCAAGATGCAGTTCCGCAGCTACTACAAGCTGCCGGTGGCGCAGACCAACCAGGAGAACTGCGTCGCGCACAACGGGTCGCTCGTTCCCGTGCCCGGCAGGGACATCATGGTCCAGGCCTGGTACCAGGGCGGCGTCTCGATGTTCGACTTCACCGACTCGGCCAACCCGCACGAGATCGCGTACTTCGACCGCGGCCCGATCAGCACGACCTCGCTGCTCCTCGGTGGCTTCTGGTCGGCGTACTACTACAACGGCCACGTCTACGGCAGCGAGATCGCCCGCGGCTTCGACGCGTTCAAGCTGCTCCCGAGCGAGCACCTGGACCAGGCCGAGATCGACGCGGCGGCCACGGCCACCTTCGCCACCTTCAACAGCCAGCACCAGCCGCGGGTGACGTGGCCGGCGAGCTTCCCGCTGGTGCGGGCGTACTACGCGCAGGCGCTGCGCACCGGCACCATGCAGAAGAACACCGCCGCCAACGTGGAGAAGTTCGTCGACCGGGCCGAGCGGTTCGCCGACGGGCCGCAGAAGAACGCCGCCGTGGCACAGCTTCGGGCCGTCTCCAACCAGCTGGACGCCTCCGTCGCCGCGCAGGCGACGCTGGCGGACGCGCTCAAGGACCTCGCCGACGCGCTCGGCCGTAAGGCCTAGCCGGGTCTTTCAGTAGCGATCACGCCGATCACGGAGCCACCGCGATCGGCGTGATCGCCGAGGTCACTCTCGACACCTTGCCCGTCTTGCCTGCCGCGCGGGCCGCTGGACAGCGGCCCGCGCGGCATAGCATTTGGCCCGTGACGCAAGACGACGGACAGCTGGACAGCCTCGTACGCAAGCGGATCCGCGCGCTGCGGGTCGCGCAGGGCTGGTCACTGGAGGAGCTGGCCACCCGCGCCAACCTCAGCCAGTCGTCACTGAGCCGCATCGAGAACGGCCGGCGCCGCCTCGCCCTGGATCAGCTCGTCACCCTGGCCCGCGCGCTCGACACCACGCTGGACCAGCTCGTGGAGAACGCCGCCGACGACGTCGTCATCAGTCCGATGATCGACGCCGCCCACGGCCTGATGCGCTGGCCCATCAAGGGCGACCCCGGCATGAGCGTCATGCGCCAGCGGCTGACCGGCCCTCCGCCCGACAACCCGGCCCGCATGCGCGCCCACCCCGGCCGCGAATGGCTCGTCGTGCTGTCCGGCACCGCCATCCTCATGCTCGGCCACCGGCGCTATCGCATCGAGACCGACCAGGCCGCCGAGTTCCCCACCATGATGCCGCACGCCATCGGCGCCGGAGGCGGGCCATGCGAAATCCTGGGCATCTTCGACCGCGACGCCCGCCGCGGACACCAGAAGGACGCCGACGGCTCCGAAGCCGGCCAGGGCTCCCGCGAGTGACCGCACCATGATCGGCCCGGCTCCTGGGGGGTTCTTGCGTGCCGGGCAGCGCGCCGCGCCATCTTCTTGCGTATCCCGCAAGCGGTAGTGCGGCAGGCGCATGACGGGCTTACGGTGACGCCATGCCCAGAACACACCGGCACACCGCCCACCATGACGAAGGCGGCCACCACCCCGGCCATCACTCCGGCCACCACCCCGGCCATCACTCCGGCCACCACCCTGGTCACCATCCTGGCGACCACGGGCACGGCGACGCGGGGCAGGCGGAGATCCTCGACCTGGACGCCGAGGTGCTCGCCGAGCACACCGCCTCCATCACCGCCTGGCTGCCGCTGAAGAGCGAGCCGCGCCAGATCGTGGACCTGGGCTCCGGCACCGGCGCGGGCACCTTCGCGCTCCTCGAACGCTTCCCCGGCGCCCATGTCACCGCCGTCGACACCTCGCCCGGGCATCTCCAGCGCCTGCGCGAGCGGGCACGCGCCCGCGGAGCCGAGGAGCGCGTACGGACCGTGCGGGCCGACCTCGACGCCGGCCACTGGCCCGACCTCGGCACGCCGGATCTGGTGTGGGCCTCGGCCTCGATGCACCACATGGCCGACCCCGGCCGCGCTCTCAGGAACGTCCACGACCTGCTCGCCCCCGGCGGCCTGTTCGCCCTCGTCGAACTCGCGGGCTTCCCTCGCTTCCTGCCCGCCCACGCCCCCGAGAGCCGGCCCGGGCTCGAAGACCGTGCCCATGCGGCGACCGACAGCTTCCACGCCGAGCACGTTCCGCACCGCGGCGCCGACTGGGGCCCGATGCTGACGGCCGCCGGTTTCACCGTCGAGGACATGCGCACGATCACCGTCGACATCGAAGGAAAGCGCAGCGAAGCGGTCGGCCGCTACGCCTTGAGCAGCCTGCGGCGCATCCGCGGTGTCGCCGCGCCCGCCCTCGGCCCCGAGGATCTCGCCGCGCTGGACGAACTCCTGGACACCGACAGCCCGACCAGCATTCTCCGCCGCGAGGATCTCGCCGTACGGACCGAGCGCACCGTCTGGGCCGCCCGCCGCGCCTGACACCCGCGCCTGACACCCGGCGGCCCCCACGGCCGCCGGGCGGCCCCGCGCGCGCACCACCTTGCGCAGGCCATGCGCGTCGTCAGGCCGAGCGACCCTGCCCAGACGGCGCTGTCGCCGCGCTCCTCCGGGACGACGGAGAGAAAGAACCCTCTCGTCGTCATGAACTGGCGACGAGGGGCACTGTCCTTCGAGCCGGGGAGCGCGTCAGCGAGCGAATTCGGTGGCGCGGGACTCGCGGACCACGGTGATGCGGATCTGGCCGGGGTAGGTCAGCTCCTCCTCGACCTGCTTGGCGACGTCCCTCGCGATGACCTGGGCCTGGATGTCGTCGACGTTGTCCGGCCGGACCATGACCCGGATCTCCCTGCCCGCCTGCATCGCGAAGACCTTGTCCACGCCCTCGTAGGACTGGGCGATCTCCTCCAGGCGCTCCAGCCGTTTGACGTACGCCTCCAGGGACTCGCGCCGGGCGCCGGGACGACTGCCGCTGATCGCGTCCGCGGCCTGGGTGAGAACCGCTTCGACGGTCCTGACCTCCACCTCGTTGTGGTGCGCCTCGATGGCGTGGACGACGTCCTCGTGTTCGCCGTACCGCCGGGCGATCTCCGCGCCGATCATCGCGTGGCTGCCCTCGACCTCGTGGGTGAGCGCCTTGCCGATGTCGTGCAGCAGCGCGCAGCGCTTGACGAGGTCACGGTCGAGCCGCAGCTCCGAGGCCATGATGCCGGCGATGTGCGCCGACTCGATGAGGTGCTTGAGCACGTTCTGGCCGTAGGAGGTGCGGTAGCGGAGCTGGCCCAGCAGGGTGACCAGCTCGGGATGCATCTCGGTGATGCCCAGCTCGACCAGCGCGTCCTCTCCGGCCCGCACGCACAGGTCCAGCACCTCGGCCTTGCTGCGCTCGTACGCCTCCTCGATGCGCTGGGGGTGGATCCGGCCGTCGAGGACGAGCTTCTCCAGCGTCAGCCGGGCCGTCTCCCGGCGGACCGGGTCGAAGCACGACAGCAGCACCGCCTCCGGCGTGTCGTCGATGATCAGGTTGACGCCGGTGGTGGACTCGAAGGCCCGGATGTTGCGGCCTTCGCGGCCGATGATGCGGCCCTTCATCTCGTCGCCGGGCAGATGGAGGACGCTCACCACCGACTCGGCCGTCTGCTCGGTGGCGACCCGCTGCACAGCCAGCGTCACGATCTTGCAGGCGCGCTTCTCCCCCTCACGCCTGGCCTCGCCCTCGATCTCCCGGACGATCAGCGCGGCCTCGCGCTTCGCCTGGTTCTCGATCTCCTTGACCAGCTCCGCCTTGGCCTGGTCGGCCGTCAGGCCGGCCACCCGTTCCAGGATCTCCTGCCGCCGCTCGGCCACCCGGTCCAGCTCCTCGCGGCGGTCGGCCAGCTCGGTCTCCGTCTCGGCCAGCTTGCGGGCCCGCTCGGTCTGCCTGCGCGCCTCCTCGTCGAGCCGCTGCTCACGCTCGGCCAGCCGGTTCTCGCGGCGTTCGAGGTCGGAGCGCAGCTCCTTGAGCTCGGTCTTGAGGACGCGCGTCTCCTCCTCGACCTCCTTGCGCATCAGCGCGGCGCTCTCGGCCAGTGTCTCCGACTTCTTGAGAATCTCCCCCGCGTCCCGCTCCGCCTTCGTACGGATCTCTTCGGCCTCGTGTCTGGCGCGTTCGAGCTCCTCGTTGACCTCGGCCTTCACCTCGGCGAGCTGCTCGGGTGTAGGGCCGGGCGGTGCGACGACACCGCCGGTGCGGCGCATGACTATGACAAGGGCGGCGATCATCACGAGAGCCAGCAGCACCACCGCAACCGCAAGTACGATCACGACCGTGTCCATGCGCTCACCCCTCTCGGCAACTCTCGGCAGGGGTTACACGCGCAGCACGGCAGCGCCCGGTGGCGTCACCAGGACAAATATGGTCGCAATGCCCGGACGCCCCGAGGGGCGGCCGATATGGCCCGGAGGCCGGTCAAAGTCTCTCGTCCGTTGGGTACACCGTTATGGCAATCCGCGCTGCGCGGAGTAACTCCTCACTGCGGTCGAGATTAAGCGTCGGAGAGGTAACGAGCAAGCAAAGATACCCTGTCAAGCGACTTTTGCATGGTGCTATCGATCACTCGAAGGCATCCGGAAGCCCATCCGACGGGCTTCCCTCGGCCTCGATCGCCTCTCGGACCACCCGGAAGGCCAGGCCCGGCGAGTAGCCCTTGCGAGCCAGCATGCCGACCAAGCGTCGCATGCGCGCCTGCGGCTCCACCCCTCGGGTCGCGGCCAGCTTCCGCTCCACCAGCCGGCGCGCGGTCTCGGTCTCCTCGTCGGGGTCGAGCCGCCCGACGGCGTCCTTGACCGTCTCCTCCGCGACGCCGCGACGTCGCAGTTCCTGGGCGAGCGCGCGACCGGCGAGTCCGCGACCGGCGTGCCGGGAGCTCACCCATGCGGCGGCGAACGCCTCGTCGTCGATGAGCCCGACCTCGGAGAACCGCTCCAGCACGGCGTTCGCCGCCTCCTCGGGCACGTCCCGCTTGCGCAACGCGTCCGCTAGCTGGGCCCTGGTCTTGGGCGCCATCGTCAGCAGCCGCAAGCAGATGGCCCTGGCGACCGCCTCGGGGTCGGCAGGCGGCCCTTCGGCCGCCCCTGTGCCCTTCTGCGGCCCCTTGCCCTTCTGCGGCCCGTCGGGCGGCCACCCGCCGGACCACTCGCGTGACTCGCCCCGGTCTCCCCTGCGCCGCCTGCCGCGCCCCTGACGCGGGCGTCCGGACCCGGCGTCCTCCCGGCTCGACCCGTCGCGCTCCTCCCGGAGCCCGCCCGCGCCGAAGCCCACGCCGCCGCTTCCTGTATCGCTCCCGGCATCGCTCTGTGTGCCACCCGGTGTGCCCGCGTTCCAGGTGTCGCCACCCGAGCCGTCTCCGGCGCCGCCTGCGGTGTCGCCGAAGCCCTCGGCGCGGTCACCACCACGCCGGCCGCGAGGGGTGCCCGAGCGCCTGCGGATCTCCGCCCGCAGGGCGGAGATCGTCTCGGACGCGTCCACGGCGGGTCCGGACGACTCCCCGTCCGCCCCCCAGGGTCCAGAGTTCCAGTCCCCCGGCCTGATTCCGTCGTCCCGGCCGGGGGACTCCTCACGCCTCATGCCTGCGCTCAGACGTCACCCGGCTTGGGCGCGGCGGCCGCTTTGGCGCCGCGGCCGGATGCGGCCGGCGCCCGGCCCGCCGCGGGAGCGGGCGAGGCCGCCGGAGCGGCGGCGGGCTCGTTCGGCGTGTCGAGCCGGGGCCCGACCCCCAGCTTCTCCTTGATCTTCTTCTCGATCTCGTTGGCGATGTCGGGGTTGTTCTTCAGGAAGTTGCGGGCGTTCTCCTTGCCCTGCCCGAGCTGGTCGCCCTCGTACGTGTACCAGGCGCCGGCCTTGCGCACGAACCCGTGCTCGACACCCATGTCGATCAGGCCGCCCTCGCGGGAGATGCCGATGCCGTACAGGATGTCGAAGTCGGCCTGGCGGAAGGGCGGGGCCATCTTGTTCTTGACGACCTTCACCCGGGTCCGGTTGCCGACCGGCTCGGTGCCGTCCTTGAGCGTCTCGATCCTGCGGACGTCGAGCCGCACCGACGCGTAGAACTTCAGCGCCTTGCCACCCGTGGTGGTCTCGGGGCTTCCGAACATGACGCCGATCTTCTCGCGGAGCTGGTTGATGAAGATCGCGGTCGTCCGGGTCTGGTTCAGGGCGCCGGCGATCTTGCGCAGGGCCTGCGACATGAGCCGGGCCTGGAGGCCGACGTGGCTGTCGCCCATCTCGCCCTCGATCTCGGCCTTCGGCACGAGGGCCGCCACCGAGTCGATCACGACGATGTCGACGGCGCCGGAGCGGATCAGCATGTCCGCGATCTCGAGCGCCTGCTCGCCGGTGTCCGGCTGGGACACGAGCAACGCGTCGACGTCGACGCCCAGCTTCTTCGCGTACTCGGGGTCGAGGGCGTGCTCGGCGTCGATGAAGGCGGCGATGCCGCCGCCCTTCTGGGCGTTGGCCACGGCGTGCAGGGCGACCGTCGTCTTGCCGGAGGACTCGGGGCCGTACACCTCGACGATCCGGCCGCGGGGGAAGCCGCCGATGCCGAGTGCGACGTCGAGGGCGATCGCGCCGGTGGGGATGACCTCGATCGGGGCACGCGCGTCGTCTCCGAGGCGCATGACGGTGCCCTTGCCGAACTGCCGCTCGATTTGCGCGAGGGCGGTCTCAAGGGCCTTCTCGCGGTCGTTGATTGCCATTGGGTGCCCCCTGGAGGGTGGTCGTCTGCTGGTCACCGAAAAACTACGGGGTGCCACCGACATTTTCCGGAGCTTCCCGCACACCACCGGGAAGGCGGGCGGGGAACCCGCCGCACCCACGGCGACCTGGCGGCGCACCCGGCGGCACCAGTCCAATATAGCCGAACGACTGTTCGATCACATGCAGGAACGGCCGGGCCCGGGCCAGGGACGCGGCCCATCCCCGCCGTTACATCCTTGAGCGTTACCCTCCCATGGTTGCCAGTTCGCTGACCTGGATCGATCCTGGTAGGCAAAGCTGGATCTCCCGCTGGAGGGCCACGTGACGGGCACCGGCGACTACGGCCGGCAGCGCCTGGCCCACCTCGCGGCACTCGCGGCGCGTCTGTCCGAACACGGCCTCGCCTCGCGGCTGCTCGGCACGGACGACCCGGTCCTGTCCGTACGGCACCCGGGCACCGGCAGGCAGACGATCGTCTTCGCCACACCCGCCGGGAAAGGATGGATGTTCCTGTGGGCCCCGGGCGGCCAGGAGAGCGCCGACGACCCCGGCCGCGCGGCCGAGATGATCAGCCGGACGCTCTCCAGCCACCCCTGACCCTGCCGGGCCCGGCCGGTCAGCGGACGACTTCGCCGAGCTTGACCCGGGCGCCGGTGCGGAGCACCGCGCGCTCGTAGACACGGGCCGCGCCCAGCACGACGGCGGCCACGGCCACGACCATGAGCGCTCCGGCCAGCAGGATCTCCCCCAGCGGCACCTCCATGGCGGCCGTACGCACCGGCATGACCATCGAGGAGAACGGCGGCACGAGCGACAGGACGCGCGCGAGCGTGCCGGTGGGCTCGACGGCGGCGAAGTAGGCCGTGACGTAGGCGAGCATCATCACCGCGGTCAGCGGCGTCAGGACGCTGTTGAGCTCCTCCTGCCGGGAGACGAGCGAGCCGAGGGCGGCGGCGACCGCCGAGAAGAACGCGTAGCCGAGCACGAACCAGACGAGCGCGCTGACGACGATTCCCGCCATCCCCGGCGGCAGGTCGGCTGTGAAGCCGGTCGCGAAGGACGCCCCGAGGCCGACGACGATGATCACGACGAGGTTGACCAGCCCCAGCGCGCCCAGCCCGACGATCTTGCCGCCGAGGAGCTGCCAGGGGCGCACCGAGGTGAGCAGGATCTCGACGATGCGGCTGCCCTTCTCCTCCACCACTCCCATGGCGACGAACATCGCGCTGTAGACGAGCAGGAAGAACAGCACCATCACGAGCAGTGTGGCCAGCCCGGTGCGCACGCTCTGATACTTGGCGTCGGCGCCGACCGACTCCACCTGGAGCGGCGTGAGCGTGACGCCGGCCGCCTTGATCTGGGCGTCCCGGTGGGCGGCTTCGAGTATCAGTCCGAGCCGGGTGTCGAGCTCGCCGTTCGCGATGACCTTGCCGCCGTTCACCAGGGCCGCGTCGATGTCGCCGTCGATCACGGCCTTGCGCGCCGCCGCCTCGTCGGGCAGCGGGGAGTACACCAGTTGGGCGACGGGCGCGGGCGTGCCGCCCACGACGCCCACGTCGTAGGTGTCGTCACCGCCCAGGGCCTTCGGCAGGAACGCGAGCACGGCCACCAGGACCGCGCTGATCGCCAGGCTGACCAGGAACGACTTCGTCCTGGCGCGGGTGCGGATCTCCCGCTGGGCCACCAGCATCAGCCCGTTCATGCCACCGCCTCCCTGAAGATCTCGGTCAGCGTGGGCTGCCTGCGACCGAAGTGCTCCACTTTGCCCGCGCCGATCGCCGTACGGAGGATGGCCTGGTCGTCGCCTTCCTCGCACAGCAGGACGTCGCGGTCGCCCTCCCGGGTCAGCTCGCCGGGCAGGCCGGCGGCCCACCCGGGCGCGGCGTCCCTGACCACGACACGCAGCACCCCGCGGCCCTCCCGCTCCCGCAGCTCGGCCACCGGGCCGTGCGCCACCATGCGGCCCGCGGAGATGATGCCGACCGAGTCGCAGAGTCGTTCGACCACGTCGAGCTGGTGACTGGAGAAGATCACCGGCACGCCCGCGGCGGCGCGGTCCTTCAGCACCTGGGCGAGCGCGTCGACCGCCAGCGGATCGAGGCCGGAGAACGGCTCGTCGAGGATCAGCACCGCCGGGTCGTGGACGAGCGCCACGGCGAGCTGCACCCGCTGCTGGTTGCCCAGCGACAGCGACTCGACGGCGTCGTCGCGCCGATCCGTCAGGCCGAGCCGCTCGATCAGGGCGGCCGTGGCCGCGCGCGCGGCGGACGGGGTGAGCCCGTGGAGCCTGCCGAAGTACTCGATCTGCTCCGCGACCTTCATCTTCTGGTACAGCCCGCGCTCCTCCGGCATGTAACCGAAGGCGCGGCGGTCGTCGTACGTCACCTTGCGCCCGCCGACGCGCACCTCGCCCGAGTCGGTCTCGAGCACGCCCATCACGATGCGCATCGTCGTCGTCTTGCCCGCGCCGTTGGCCCCGACGAATCCGAACATCTCGCCCGGCCGCACGGTGAAGCCCACTCCGTCGAGCGCGGTCTTGTCTCCGTAGCGTTTCCGCAGGCCGTCGATCTCAAGCACGGGGGGCTGCCTCCACAATTCGTCGCAGAACATTCATGTAGGTCTCGAAGGCCGTACGCCCCGCGTCGGTCAGCGAGAGCCACGTGCGCCCCCGTTTGCCGACGAAGGTCTTCTCCACGTGGACGTAACCGGCCTCTTCGAGGGTGAGGATGTGCTTACTGAGCAGCGAGTCGCTGACCTCGATGGTGTCCCGGAGGAAGCGGAAGTCGGCCTTGTCCGCCGCGGCGAGAGCGGCCATGATCGACAACCGGACCGGCGCATGGATGATCTCGTCGAGCTCATGGCGGGGGTGGGTGGTCATCGGTTCCTCATCAGGCGGAGCCCACCGTACACCAGGGGTAGTCCGGCCAATACGGAGAGCCCCACCACCACCGCCGTCCAGCCTCCCGTGGGCTCGTCGGGCAGCAGCAGGACACCGACGACGAACGGCAGCGTCATCGTCAGCACGTACGCCGCGGAGATCGGCCCGTTGATCCATTTCATCAGCCGGTCGTGGACCTGCAGCCGGGCCATGTACGCGCACAGGGCGATCGTCAGGACGATCCAGCCGATTCCGGCGATCATGGGCACCGGTGGGAAGCCGAGGAACATGGCCGGCCAGTAGACCATCGTGGCCAGTCCCACGAACAGGTACGCCCGTCCGGGCCCGCGCGAGGAGCGCCGGACCCTTTGGTCCACGCGCCCGATCTCCTGGAGCGCCTCGTCAGGGGTGAGACGTTCTTCGCCCATGAGCTTCCTCCGTGTTCACCTGTTCAACACGGTAGCAACGTCTCAACCAGCGTTCAAGTGCATGCCGTCGACGACCGTAGAAGGCGGCGGAGAGCAGCCTGTGCGGCTGCGGAAAGAGCGCGCGGCAGAGGGCGGAACGGTGTGGAACGGCGTGTTGAAGCGGGAAAGGCGGAGCGGCGTCAGCGCAGCCGGGGGTCCACGTCGACCTCCTGGCAGACGGCGCGCCAGACCTGCTTGGCCGCCACGCCCTCACCGAGGGCCTGCTCGACGGTGCGCCCGCCGAGCCCGGCGATCACGTAGTCCTTCGCCCACGACTCCGCGTACGCCTCGCCGAAATGGCGGCGCATCCTGTTCCAGAAGTCTGTGAGGCGCATGCGTTCAGTATGACGCCGCGGCCGGGATGAGCCGTCCCGGCCGCGGCGGCCTCCCCTGTGGGAGGGGACTACATCACCTTGCTGCCGTACATCTCGCCCAGCGGGTCGGCGAGCAACTCCAGCCGGGCGCCGTCCGGGTCACGGAAGTAGATCGAGCTGCCGCTCTCCACCTGGTAGGGCACGCCCGCGGCGTCGAGTTTGCCGCGCAGGCGTTCCCACGCGTCCCGCTCCACCGAGATCGCGATGTGGTGGAGGCCTCCGAGAACCTCCTTGTACGGCTCCAGGTCGAGGCCCGGCAGGTCGAAGAAGGCCAGCAGGTTGCCGTTGCCGATGTCGAAGAAGAAGTGGTTGGACCCGCGGTAGTCGCGGTTCTCGAAGATCTCGGTCAGCGGGAACTCGAGGAGTTCGTGGTAGAAGCGGATCGTCCGCTCGACGTCTGACGAGATAAGCGCGAAGTGGTGCAGGCCCCTCGCGCTGCTTGCGGCACGGCGATCGCTGAGGTAACGCGCGCGGATCCGCGCGCGCTCCTCCTCGATGGCCGCGTAGTCGATTTCCATACTGAGGAAGCCTGTCCCCAGCATGGCGGGTAATGCCAGACCGAAATCAGGGAAGCAGCCATTTTCGCCAGCCGATCCACTCCGCGCGCCGCGCCCGCAGCGTCTCGTACCGGATCAGGCGGGCGTGCCGGGCCTGATGGGCGAGGTCCTGCCGGTCGGTGCGGTTTCTCCTGCCGAACATGTCGTGTTCCCTCCGTGGGCCAGGGGTCGCGTCGTACGGGGATCAGCCTGCTGTGGCCGTCATGGCCCCCACTTGCCTCCGACCTGGCGGCGGGCTGACGGCGGGCTGACGGCGCGGCGTTTTCTGTCGGTGGCGCGATGCATGATGGGCGGGTGGGTTCGCTCGACGACTTCAGCCCGGTGACCAGGGAATGGTTCACCGGCGCCTTCGCGTCGCCGACAGCCGCCCAGGAAGGCGCCTGGTCGTCGATCGCCCGGGGCGAGAACACGCTCGTGGTCGCTCCCACCGGGTCGGGAAAGACGCTCGCGGCCTTCCTGTGGGCCATCGACCGCCTCGCCACCGAGCACACGGCCGGGCAGGCCGCCGGCCAGGCCGCGGGGCGCCTGCCCGAGGCGGCGGGGCATGAGCGCACCGGGTCCGAGGCGGGGCGGCCCGGAGGCCGGCGCGGCGCGCGAGGCGGCCGTAAGAAGGACGGGGAGCCGCCCCGGCCGTGCCGGGTCGTGTACGTCTCACCTCTGAAGGCGCTCGCGGTCGACGTCGAGCGGAACCTGCGGGCCCCGCTCACCGGCATCCGGCAGACGGCGCTGCGGATGGGCCTGCCCGCGCCCGGCATCTCGGTCGCCATCCGCTCGGGAGACACGGCCGCCGAGGACCGGCGCCGCTTCGCCGCCCGGCCCTCCGACATCCTGATCACGACACCCGAGTCCCTGTTCCTGATCCTCACCTCCCAGGCGCGCGAGGCGCTGCGCGGCGTCCAGACCGTGATCGTGGACGAGATCCACGCCGTCGCCGGGACCAAGCGCGGGGCGCACCTCGCGCTGACGCTGGAACGGCTCGACGCGCTGCTGCCCGCTCCGGCCCAGCGCATCGGGCTGTCGGCGACCGTACGGCCGGTGGAGGAGGTGGCGACGTTCCTCGGCGGGACCCGTCCCGCCGCCGTCGTGCAGCCGCCCTCCGAGAAGGTCATCGAGGTCGACGTCGTGGTCCCGGTCGAGGACATGACCGAGCTCGCGCCGCCTCCGCCCGGCGCGGACGGCGAGTCGCCCGAGCACCGCGCGAGCATCTGGCCGCATGTGGAGGAGCGCCTCCTCGACCTGATCGAGGCCCACCGGTCCACCATCGTCTTCGCCAACTCGAGGCGGCTGTCGGAGCGCCTGTGCACCCGGCTCAACGAACTGTCCTGGGAACGGCGGGCCGCCTACTCGCGGAGTGAGGAGGCGGCGCCAGGGGATCCGGCCCACTGGTCGGAGGCCTTCGAGGAGTTGCACGCGCGATGGTCCGACCGGCTCGACGCGCCGGGGGCGGGCACCGGACGCGCGGACGCCCGGCGGGGCGGCTCCGCCGCGATGCCGTCCGAGCTCATGGCCCAGGCGGGAGTCTCGGCCGGCGCCTTCCCCGAGGTGGTGCGGGCGCACCACGGCTCCGTCTCGAAAGAGGAGCGGTCGCAGATCGAGGAGGCGCTGAAGTCCGGCCGCCTGCCGGCGGTGGTCGCGACCTCCAGCCTGGAGCTGGGCATCGACATGGGCTCGGTCGACCTCGTCGCCTGCGTCGAGGCGCCGCCCAGCGTGGCCAGCGGGCTGCAGCGCATCGGCCGCGCCGGCCACCAGGTCGGGGCAGTGTCCCGAGGCGTGATCTTCCCGAAGTACCGGGGAGACCTGGTCCAGACGGCCGTCGTGGCCGAGCGCATGCGGACGGGGCGGATCGAGGAGATCCGCTGTCCGCGCAACCCCCTCGACGTGCTGGCGCAGCAGATCGTCGCGATGACCGCGCTCGACGAGTGGACGGTCGACTCGCTGGAGGCGATCGTGCGCAGGGCCGCGCCGTACGCCACACTGCCGCGCAGCGCGCTGGAGGCGACGCTCGACATGCTCGCCGGGCGCTACCCGAGCGAGGAGTTCGCCGAGCTGCGGCCGCGCATCGTGTGGGACCGGGTGACGGGCGCCCTGCGTGGCCGCCCAGGGGCGCAGCGCCTGGCGGTGACCAACGGGGGCACCATCCCCGACCGCGGGCTGTTCGGCGTGTTCCTGGTGGGCGACAAGGCGTCGCGCGTGGGCGAGCTGGACGAGGAGATGGTCTACGAGTCCCGTGTCGGGGACGTGTTCGTGCTGGGCGCGACCTCCTGGCGCATCGAGGACATCACCGCCGACCGGGTCCTGGTCTCCCCCGCGCCTGGGCAGCCGGGCAAGCTGCCCTTCTGGCACGGAGACTCGCCGGGCCGCCCCGCCGAGCTGGGCCGGGCGATCGGCGCCTTCCTCCGTGAGCTGTCGTCGGCGGGGGCGGGCGGCCGGGGCGACGCGGCGGGCGCGCTCGCGCGGATCCGTGCGGCGGGCCTCGACGACTACGCCGCGGGCAACCTGCTCGCCTACCTGGCGGAGCAGCGGGAGGCGACCGGCTACGTGCCCGACGACCGCACGCTCCTGGTCGAGCGGTTCCGCGACGAGCTGGGCGACTGGCGCGTGGTGATCCACTCCCCTCTCGGCGCGCGGATCCACGCCCCCTGGGCGCTCGCCATCGGGCGGCGGCTGCGCGAGCGGTACGGCGTCGACGTCCAGGCCGTCCACTCCGACGACGGCATCGTGCTGCGCGTGCCCGACACCTTCGAGGACGCGCCGACCGACGTCGCGGTGTTCGACCCCGAGGAGATCGAACAGGCCGTGATCGAGGAGCTGGGCGGCTCGGCCCTGTTCGCCTCCCGGTTCCGGGAATGCGCGGGGCGCGCACTCCTGCTGCCCCGTCGTTCGCCCGGCAGGCGCAGCCCGCTGTGGCAACAGCGCCAGAGGGCCGCCCATCTGCTCGGGGTCGCGAGCAAGTACGCCGGGTTCCCCGTGGTGCTGGAGACGATGCGCGAGTGCCTGCAGGACGTCTTCGACGTGCCTGGCCTCGTGGACCTCATGCGGGACCTGGCCGCCCGCCGGGTGCGGGTGGTCGAGGTGGAGACCTCCCAGGCGTCCCCGTTCGCCGCGTCGCTGCTGTTCGGCTACATCGCCGCGTTCATGTACGAGGGCGACGCGCCGCTGGCCGAGCGCCGGGCGCAGGCACTCGCCCTCGACACCTCGCTCCTCGCCGAGCTCATGGGACAGGCCGACCTGCGGGAGCTGCTCGACCCGGACGTCGTGGCCGAGACCGAGCGGGAGCTGGCACGGCTCGACAGGCCGTTGCGTGACGCCGAGGACCTCGCCGACCTGCTGCGCTCGCATGGCCCGCTGCTCGCCCAGGACGTCTCGATCCGCGAGGGCGACCCCTCCTGGCTGACCGACCTGGAGCGGGCGCGCCGGGCCATCCGGGTGCGCGTGGCGGGTCTCGAACAATGGGCCGCCGTCGAGGACGCCTGGCGACTGCGCGACGCGCTCGGTGCGCCGTTGCCGGTGGGCGTGCCACACGAGTTCCTCGAGGCGCCTCTCGCGGGCGGGCCCGGCGGGCCCGGCGGCCAGCACGCCGCCCCCGATCCGCTCGGCGACCTGGTCGCGCGGCACGCGCGCACCCGTGGGCCGTTCTCCTCCGGCACGGCCGCCGCCCGCTTCGGCATGGGCGTCGCGGTGGTGGACGGCGCGCTGCGCCGTCTCGCGGCGGCGGGCAGGGTGGTCACCGGTGAGTTCCGCCCCGGAGGCCGTGGTGAGGAATGGTGCGACGCGGGAGTGCTGCGGCTGCTGCGACGCCGCTCGCTGGCGCGGCTCCGCAAGGAGGTCGAGCCGGTCCCCCCGGAGACGCTGGCGGCGTTCCTGCCCGCGTGGCACGGCATCGTCCCGCAGAGCGGCACGCCGACCGGAGCGCGGTCGATGGACGCCCTCATCACGGCGATCGAACGACTGCAGGGAGCGGCCGTCCCCGCCTCCGCGCTGGAGTCGCTGGTGCTGCCGTCGCGGGTGCCCGGCTACAGCCCCGCTCTGCTCGACGAGCTGACCTCCTCCGGCGAGGTCGTCTGGGCGGGCCAGGGTTCGCTGCCCGGCGGCGACGGGTGGGTCGGTCTGTACTTCGCCGACACCGCGCCGCTGCTGCTTCCCACGCCGTCGGAGATCACCATGACTCCGCTGCACGAGCGCATCCTGGAGATCCTCAGCGGGGGTGGCGCGCTGTTCTTCCGCGAGCTGTCCAACCGGGTCGCCGCGGCGGCGCCCGGTGAGAGCGCTGCGCCGTCGGGCCCGGACGGCGCAGCGGCCCGCCGGGCCAGGATCCTCGGCCGCGTCTCCGGCACCGCGGGGACGCCCCCCGCTCAGCCGGGCACCACAGCGCAGCCCGGCATGCCCGACACCACAGCCCAGCCCGACACCACAGCCCAGCCCGGCGCCACAGCCCAGCCCGACACCACAGCCCAGCCCGGCGCCACAGCCCAGCCCGGCGCCACAGCGCAGCCGGGCACCACAGCGCAGCCCGGCATGCCCGACGCCGCGGCCCTGCCCGGCACGCCGGGCACAACAGCCGGTACCGGCGCCTTCACCCGGCCCACCGCGGCGGTGCCGGATGACATGACGCTCGCGGCGGCGCTGTGGGACCTCGTCTGGTCGGGCCGGGTCACCGGCGACACGCTCGCCCCGCTGCGCTCGACGCTGGGCACCGGACGGCCCGCGCACCGCCCCGCCACGACCAGGCGCCGCCGCGCGGTGCTGCCGACGAGAAGCGGCCCGCCGATCGTGAGCGGCCGATGGTGGCTGCTGCCCGCGCCATCGGCCGACACCACCCAGCGGGCCCACGCGCAGGCCGAAGTCCTGCTGGAACGGCACGGCGTGCTGACGAGGGGCGGCATCACGGCCGAGCGCCTTCCCGGCGGCTTCTCCGCCGTCTACCAGGTGCTGCGTGCCTTCGAGGAGAGCGGCCGGTGCCGCAGGGGCTACTTCGTCGAGGGCCTGGGCGCCGCCCAGTTCGCCCTGCCGGGGGCGGTCGACCGCATGCGCGCGATGTCGTCCACGCGTCCCGCCCCGGCCGAGGACCTGTGGTCGGTCCCCGCCCCGCCCCCGCCCCGCCACGCGGTCGTGCTCGCGGCGACCGACCCCGCCAACCCGTACGGCGCGGCCCTGCCCTGGCCGGACCGTGCCGACGACGTGAGCCACAAACCCGGCCGCAAGGCCGGCGCGCTGGTGGTGCTGGTGGAGGGCGCGCTGGTCCTCTACGTCGAGCGCGGCGGGAAGACCCTGCTCTCGTTCGGGTCCGAGGATGACCTGCGCCCGGCCGTCCAGGCACTGGCCGTCGCGGTGAAACGGGGAGCCCTGGGCAAGCTGACGGTCGAGCGGGCCGACGGCACGGCCATCGCCGACTCCCCGCTCGCGGCGGCGCTCGAAGCCGCCGGTTTCCACCCGACCCCCCGCGGCCTGCGCATCCGCTCCTGACCGGTCCGCGCGCCCAGGGGCGGCGCCGAGCCACCCCGCGCGTGCGCCGGGCGGCGTCTCACCCGCGCCGGGGCTCCGGCGTCAGCACGACTTTCCCGCGGACGAGGCCGCGCTCGGCTTCGCGGTGCACGTCCGCCAGGGACTCCAGCGGGCGAACATCCGCCTTGACGTCCACCAGGCCCTTGTCGATCAGCGCCACGAGCTCGGTCAGCTGACCAGGGTCGTTGCGGGTCACGAAGTGGACGGCGGGCGGGTCCGCGATCAGCCGGGTGATCGAGACTACGTGCTCGGCCAGCTCCGTCACCGAGGCGGGGGCGCCGGGCACCAGGTTGATCAGCACGTCGTTGCCGCCAGGCAGGGCGGTGGTGGTGTAGTCGACGATCTCGTCGGCGCCCAGCGCCCTAACGGCGGCGGCGCTGCGGGGCCCGGCGGTCGCCACCACGTGCGCGCCCGCGAGCTTGGCGAGCTGCACGGTGAACAGCCCGACGCCGCCACCGGCGCCGTTGATCAGCACTCGGCTGCCGCTGCCGACGCGGGCGTGTTCGAAGACCGCCTGCCACGCGGTGAGCCCGGCCACCGGCACGGCCGCCGCGTCCGTCAGGGGAATCCGCTCCGGCGCCCTCACCAGCGCACTCGCCCTTGCCACCGCGTACTCGGCCGCCGCCTCCTCGATGAGCCCGATCACCCGGTCCCCGACGGCGAGGCCACCCGCCCCGGTGACCACCGTGCCCGCCACGTCGGAGCCGAGCGTGCGCGGCAGCGTGCCGCCGAGCACGTCCCGCAGCAGGCCCATCCGCAGGCCGACCTCCGACGGGTTGAACGACGTGGCGGCCACCCTGATGAGCACCTCGCCCGGCCCGGGCTTCGGCACCGGCACCTCGTCCAGCGAGATCACGGAGGCGTCGCCGTACTCGTGGATGCGGGCGGCGCGCATGGTCTCCTCCCCGCCTACCGGCCGGTCGATCGTGGTGGTCGCTCCGCTGACCAGGACTTTCGTCATGCCGTCCACCCTAGAAGCCCTAGGTGAGGCGTCCAATGTGCCCGAGTCCCTGTTTCATGCGTAATCGTCTCGCGGACTAGACTCACGTGGTGGACGTGCTGAGCGACGTGATCGCCTCCATGCGCAGGGGCGTGCCCCGTTCCGCGCGTGTCGAGTGGTCGGCGCCGTGGGGGCAGCGGTTTCCGCCGGCACCCGGCTATGCGGGTTTCCAGGTGGTGCTGCAGGGCTCGTGCTGGGTGATCCCGCCGGAGGGCGAGCCGATCGCGGTCACGACGGGCGACGTGCTGTTCTTCCCCCACGGGCACGGCTACGCGCTGGCCGACTCACCGGGCACCCCCGTCACCGAGCCCGACGGCGACCCCCTCGCCCACGCCGAGCTGTTCGCCTCGGCCTCCGTGGAGGGCAGCGGTCCCGTCACCGTGACGCTCTGCGGCGGCTACCAGCTCGACTCCTCCTGGGTGCATCCGCTGCTCGGAGGGCTGCCCGCCATGATCCACCTGCCCGCCAGGCTGGGGCACGACACCGAGTTGCGGGCCGCCGTCGAACTGCTCGGCGGCGAGATCGCCGCTCCGCGGCCGGGCGCTGCCTTGGTGGTGCCCGCGCTGCTGGACATGCTGCTGCTGTACATCCTGCGGGCCTGGTTCGACGTCTCGATCGAGCACTGCGCGGTCGGCGGCTGGGCCGCGGCGCTGGCCGACCCGGCCGTCAGCGCCGCACTCGACGGCATCCACCGCGATCCCGCCCGCCCATGGACGGTGGAGGCCCTCGGCCGCCGCGCGGGGCTGTCCCGCGCCGCGTTCTCGCGCCGGTTCACCCGGCTCGTCGGGCAGCCGCCGCTGACCTATCTGACGTGGTGGCGGCTGAGCACGGCCGCGCGCATGCTGCGCGACTCCGGCGCCACGCTGGGCGAGATCGCCGGCGCGGTCGGCTACGGCTCGGAGTTCGCCTTCGCCAACGCGTTCAAGCGCGAGTACGGCATGGCCCCCGGAAGGTACCGCCGCCTGGGCTGCCCTCCGCAAGGGCGACCGGCCCCGGACGGCTCGACGCGGGGCGGCTCCACTCAAGGCGGCTCCGCACGCGACGGCTCCGCACACGCCGGCTCCGCACACGCCGGCTCCGCACGCGATGGCTCGGCGTAGACGGCCTCGCGTCCGCCGCCGGGCGGCCGGGCACCCATGACCGGCCCGGCGTCAGACCGTGTCAGAGAAGACCTCCTCGCGCGCTCGGTCCAGTGCCGCGACGATCGCACCCATGAGCACGGGATTGCCCTCGACCGCGGTCGCCACCACCGTCGGGCGGCTCGGGCACACCTGGGCCACCGCCTCCTCCACGCGCTCGGCGAGGTGGCTCCCGCCGGCCCTGCCCACGTCCCCGCCGAGCACGACGAGTCCCGGGTCGAGGACCACGGCGACCGCCGCGACCCCGACCGCGAGCCGTCCTGCTAGGTCCTCGACGAAAGCCTCGCTGCCCGCGTCGATGGCCGTACGGACGAGGTCGGCCACCGTGGGATCGGGGTCGTCGGCGGCGGTGACGCCGTGCGCGCGGGCCAGGTTCCGCAGCGCCTGTCCCCCGACGAGGCGCTGGAACGACCCGGTTTGCGGCGCGGTGACCGCGCTCGGCAGCGGCTCCCCGGGGACGGGCAGCCAGCCGATCTCGCCCGCGCCGCCGGTGATGCCGCGGTGCAACCGGCCGCCGAGCATGACGCCGAGGCCCTGGCCGACACCCGTCCAGAGGATCACGAAGTCGTCGGCGCCCCGCGCCGCGCCGTACGCCTGCTCGGCGAGCGCGGCCAGGTTGACGTCGTTCTCGATGATCACGCATTCGCCGAGCAGGCCGCGCAGCCCGGCCAGGATGCCGACGTGCCAGGTGGGCAGGTCGACCGAGTAACGCACGTCGCCGGTGACGGGGTCGACCACTCCGCGCGTGCCGATGACGAAGCAGCGCAGCCGGGCCACCTCGATCCCGGCGGTCCCGCAGGCCCGCTGGACGGCTTCGTGGACGATGCGCACGGGATCACGGGCCTCGGTGGGGTCCACGGTGACCTGGGCGACGACCGTGCCGGTGATGTCGGCGACGGCCGCCGTGACGCCGTCCGGCAGCACCTCCAGGCCGGCGACGTACGCGCTTGAGGGGTTGACGCCGTACAGCGCGGCGTTGGGCCCGCGCCCGCCTGGGCGCTCCCCGGCGGCGGTGACCAGCCCGCGCGTCTCCAGCCTGGCCAGAAGCTGGCCTGATGTGACCTTTGACAGCCCGGTAAGCTCTCCCAACTCGGCCCTGGTGAGCGGGCCCCTGGAGATGAGGAGTTCCAGCGCCGCGCGGTCGTTGATCTGCCGTAGCAGCCGAGGCGTACCCGGTCGTTGAGGCACCGGCAGGTTCCCCTCTCGTCACGATCCGCTAACGCGGTCTTTTTTATAAGAAACTTTCTTGTTAGTTTATCGGCAGCCAGCCCGGAGGCAACCGATCAGCCTCGGGACGCCATGAGCGCCGACCGAAAGGAGAGCGCCTTCCAGCAGGTGAGCGGCCCGCCGACACCCCCCAACGAGGCGCACCCCCGACGCGAAGCCGGGAAGGGAGAGACCCACCGTGAAGATCGCTAAGATCGCGGCCGCGACCGCAGCCCTGGCCCTGGGACTCGCCGCTTGCGGAAGCGACGACTCCGGGAACACAACCGCTCCGGCGGCCTCCGCCGCCGCCGACGGTCCCAAGTTCGCCGGCCAGACTCTTACCGTGTGGCGACTCGGTGCCCCCACCGACGTCTTCACCAAGTACATGGACGACCTGAACGCCGAGTTCAAGACGAAGACGGGCGCCGAGGCGAAGGTCCAGTGGATTCCCTGGCCCGACGCCCAGAAGAAGTGGACCACCGCGCTCGCCGGCGGCGAGGGCCCGGACGTCACCGAGTTCGGCAACGACCAGGTCGCCGCGTGGGTGGCGCAGGACGCGCTCGCGGACCTCACCGACGCCGTCAAGAACGACACCGAGCTCCAGCAGATCCCGCAGAACCTGTGGAGCTACGAGACGATCGACGACAAGATCTACGCCGTGCCGTGGGGCGGCGGCACCCGCGCGGTGCTGTACCGCAAGGACTGGTTCGACAAGCTCGGCATCGAGATCCCGAAGACCTGGGACGACCTGCGGGCCGCGGCCAAGAAGATCGTGGACGAGCAGGGCAAGGACGTGGACGGCTTCGCCTTCAACGGCGGCTCCGACGCGAACATGTCCCTGTCGCCGTTCGTCTGGTCCGCCGGCGGCGACTTCGCCAAGTTCGAGGGCGGCAAGTGGGTGGGCCAGCTCACCCAGCCGGGCTTCAAGGAGGGCTTCCAGTTCTACACGGACCTGGTCGCCAAGGACGGCGTCTCCGGCAAGGGCCGCCTGACCCAGAACTCCGTCGACATCGCCCAGCGCTTCGCCGCCGGCAAGGTGGGCATGTACGTGACCGGCGGGTGGGACATCGCCGCCATCAAGGAGCAGAGCAAGGGCAAGGTCGACGACGGGCAGATGGGCTTCTTCTCGCTGCCCGCCAAGGACGGCTCCGGCCCGGCCCCGGCCTTCCAGGGCGGCAACGACATCGCCGTCTGGAAGGATTCCAAGAACCCCGAGCTCGCCCTCGAGTACGTCAAGCTCGCGGCGGGCAAGGAGTTCGGCGTCCGGTACGCGAAGGAGGGCGGCCTGCTGCCGCTCTACCCCGACGCGCTCGCGGAGATGGGCAGCGACCCCGCCCAGAAGCCGTTCACGGACACCTTCAAGGTCGCCAAGGGCTTCCCGGCCAGCCCCAACTGGGCCGAGGCCAACGACACCAAGGCCGTGCTGCAGAACGCGGCGCGTGAGGTGATCGAGGGCAAGAAGAGCGTCGACCAGGCTCTCGCCGACGCCAACACCGAGCTTGAGACGATCCTCAACCAGTAGATCATGACTCAGACGTCAACCCTCGCCCGGGGCGGAGCCGACACCTCCGCCCCGTCGCGGCGCGGTCGCAAGCGGACGCGCGGCTCCGGGCTCTCCCCGAAGGCCGTGCCGTACGCCCTGCTCCTGCCGGGCTTCCTGGTCATCGCGGTGCTGCTGCTCTACCCGATGTACCAGATGATCGAGATGTCCTTCCACAAGGTGGGGCTACGGCAGATCAAGGCCGTCAACCCCGCGCCCGCCGACTTCGTCGGCCTGGACAACTACGAGAGCGTCCTCGGCTCGCCCCTGTTCTGGTCGTCGCTGCGCAACACGGTGGTCTTCGCCCTCGTCACCGTCGCGCTGACGCTCGTCCTCGGGACCCTTGTCGGCCTGCTGCTCGACAAGCTCGGCCCGAAGATGTCGACCTTCGTGGTCGTCGGCATCATGGCCGCCTGGGCGACCCCGCCGACCGCGCAGGCCATCGTGTGGAAGTGGCTGTTCGACTCGGACGCGGGCGTCGTCAACTGGCTGCTGAACCTGCTGCCCGACGGCCTGTCGCGACTGCTGTTCGGCCGCTCGGACTGGAGCGGCCAGCCCTGGTTCAACGACACCTCCACCCTCTACCTCGTGCTGATCGTGGCCGTGGTGTGGGCGTCGTTCCCGTTCGTCGCGGTGTCGGTGCTCGCCGGCCTGAAGAGCATCCCGTCTGAGCTGTACGAGGCGGCGAAGATGGACGGCTCCAGCGCGGCCCGCACGTTCAGGAGGATCACCTTCCCCCTGCTCAAGCCGGTGTTCTCGGTGCTGGTCGTGCTGTCGATCATCTGGGACTTCAAGGTCTTCACCCAGCTCTACCTGCTGGCGGGCGGCACCACGAACCGGGACGCGTTCAACCTGTCGCTGTGGAGCTACGCCGAGGCGTTCGGCGGCAGCTCGCCGAAGCTGGGGCTCGGCGCCGCCATCGCGGTCGTGCTGACCGTGATCCTGCTGCTGATCACCCTCGTCTACGTCCGGCAGATCGTGAAGACGGAGGACGACATCCGATGAACCCGCTCGCGCGCAGGAGAATCGGGCGGATCGCGCTGAACGCGGCCGGGGTCGCGGTGTTCCTCTTCGCGGTCTTCCCCGTCTACTGGATGGTCGCCACGGCCTTCAAGCCGAACGACCAGATCTTCACCACGAGCTTCATCCCGTTCCCCAGCCCGCCGTCGATGGACCACGTGCAGCGGGTCTTCACCAAGGGCGTGGGCGAACTCCCCATCTGGCAGTACCTGCTCAACAGCGCGATCGTGGCGCTCAGCGCCGTCGTGCTCGGCGCGGTCTTCGCCCTGCTGGCGGCGACCGCGGTGGCGCGGTTCCGCTTCCGCTTCCGCACCTCGTTCCTGATCCTGCTGCTGATCGTGCAGATGGTGCCGGCCGAGGCGCTGCTGATCCCGCTGTTCACCATGGTCAAGCGGATCGGCCTGTACGACCAGTTGCTCGGCCTGATCGTCATCAACGTCGGCCTCACGCTGCCGTTCTCCGTCTGGATGCTGCGCACGTTCGTCGTGGCCGTGCCCAAGGAACTGGAGGAGGCGGCCTGGATCGACGGCGCCGGCCGGTTCACCACCTTCTGGCGGGTGCTGTTCCCGCTGGTCGCGCCGGGCCTGGTGGCGACGAGCATCTTCGCCTTCATCACCACCTGGAACGAGTTCGTCTTCGCCCTGACTCTGATCAGCGACCAGGGCAAGTACACGATGCCGGTCGCCCTGAAGTTCTTCGTCGGCCAGCGGTCGACCGACTGGGGCGGCATCATGGCCGCCTCCACCCTCATGACCATCCCGGTCCTCGTCTTCTTCCTGCTGGTCCAGCGGCGGATGGTCTCCGGCCTCGTCGCGGGCGCGGTCAAGGGCTGACGCCCGCCGCCACCGGCATCTCCCCCCTCTCGCGGCCGCCCGCGCGGCCACCGCCCCCGGTGGCCGTACGGGCCCCTGCCCGCGCGCTCTCACCCGCACCGTCACCCAAGGAGCCGAGACACCATGTCCGCCACCCGCGACCCCCTGACGGGGGCCGCCGACCTGTCCACGCGTACCGGCGACCCGGGCCTGCACCGGCTCGCGGCCGGCGCACTGCTGATCTCGTTCCGCGGCACGACCGCGCCGGACTGGGTCATGCGCGGCCTGGAGGACGGCCTGGGCGGCGTCTGCCTCTTCGGATCCAACGTCTCCGGCGGCGAGCAGGTCGCCGCGCTCGTCGCCCGCCTGAGCCGGGCGGGACGCCCGATCGTCTCCCTCGACGAGGAGGGCGGCGACGTCACCCGGCTGGCCTACCACACCGGGAGCGCCTACCCGGGCAACGCGGCGCTCGGCGCGGTCGACGACACGGCCCTGACCGAGCGGGTCTACCGCGCGATGGCCGCCGACCTCGTGCGCTGCGGGGTGAACCTCGACATGGGCCCGGTGGCCGACGTCAACACCGCCGACGACAACCCGATCATCGGCACCCGGTCGTTCGGCTCGTCGCCCGGCCTCGTGGCGCGGCACACGGTCGCCGCCGTACGCGGCCTGCAGTCGGCGGGGGTCGCCGCCTGCGTGAAGCACTTCCCCGGCCACGGCGCCACCCGGCAGGACTCCCACCTGGAGATCCCGGTCGTGGACGCCCCGCTCGACCTGCTCGTGGAGCGGGAACTCGTCCCCTTCGTCGCGGCGATCGAGGCCGGAGCCAAGTCGATCATGACGGCGCACGTGGCGGTCCCCGCGCTGACCGGGGACCTGCCGGCGACCCTCAGCGGGCAGGCGCTGACCCGGCTGCTGCGCCGCGAACTCGGCTACGACGGTGTCGTGCTGACCGACGCCCTCGACATGCACGCGATCAGCGGGAGCGTCGGGCTCGCGGAGGGTGCGGTGCTGGCCCTCTCGGCGGGCGCGGACATGCTGTGTCTCGGGCCGCTGCCCACGCCAGAGGACGTACGGCGCATGCTGGCCCACATCGCGGACGCCGTCCGCGAGGGCAGGCTCGCCGGCGAGCGCCTGGAGGAGGCCGCCGCGCGGGTGGAACGGCTGCGCGACTGGTTCGAGGGCGCGCGTACGGCGGTGGCGGAGGACGACGTCGCCGGGATCGACGCCGCCCGCCGCGCCGTGTCGCTCACGGGGTCGGCGGGGCCGCTGGTCGATCCGTTCGTGGTCGAGGTCGACACGCCGCCGACGATCGCGGTGGGCGAGGTGCCCTGGGGGGTCGCGCCCTGGCTGCCGCAGGCCGAGATCGTCCGGGTCGCGCCGCAGGACGCCGACGCCGGGGCGCTGCTCGGCCGGGCCCGCGACCGCACGCTCATCGTGATCGTCAAGGACGCCCACCGGCACCCGCGCAGCAGGGACCTGGTCTCCAGGCTGCTCGCCGCCCGCCCGGACGCCGTCGTGATGGAGATGGGCCTGCCGATCTGGCGGCCGGGCGCCGGCGCCTACATCGCGACGTACGGCGCGGCCCGCGCCAACACCCAGGCGGCCGTGGAACTGCTCACGGCCTGAACCGCTCCCCCCGCTTTCCCTCGACGGGCGGGAAGGGAGAAGCGATCCCGCTCGAATTCACGGTTCTCGCCGACGGCCGCGAGGCGTTCAGCACATCGGTGGGTTTGGGCCGTATCAGGCGGCTGTCCCTCAGGACGCGAAGATCTCTTCCCTGGCCTGGTCGAGCGCGGCGAGCACGGCGCCGCGCAGCACCGGATTGCCCTCCACCCCGCTCGTGACGACCTGCGGCGGCACCGGGCAGATGCGGGCGACCGCCTCCTCCACGCGGGCGGTCAGCGCCGCCCCGCCGGCCCGGCAGACCTCCCCTGCCAGCACCACGAGGCCGGGGTCGAGCACCACGCACACCGACGCCACGCCGAGGGCGAGCCTGGAGGCGACCTCGTCGAGCAGCGGCTCGCCCGCGGTCCCGGCCGCGACGGCCGCGGTCACGCAGTCGGCTGCGGTGTCGCCGGTGAAGCCGTGCTGCCGGGCCAGTTCCGTGACCGCCTCGGAGCTGACCAGCGACTGCAGGCCGCCCCCGAGCGACGGCATGCGCCCGGGAACCGCCCTGACGTCGCCGGCGAGCGGCACCCCGGGCACCGGCAGGTAGCCGATCTCCCCCGCACTGCCCGACCGGCCGCGGTGCAGCCGTCCGCCCAGCACGACGGCCAGGCCGATGCCCCGGCCCACCCACACGAGCACGAAGTCGTCCACCTCCCGGGCGGCGCCCTTCGCGCGTTCCGCGATAGCGGCGAGGTTGACGTCGTTCTCGATCGTGACGTCCCTGCGCAGGTCGTGGGCGAGCGCCTCGTGGATGCCCTCGTGCCACTGCGGCAGGTCGAAGGAGAACCGCACGTCCCCGGTGCGGGGGTCCACGACGCCGGGCGTGCCGATGACGACGCCGCGCAGCCGTGACAGCGCCACCTTCGCGCTCCTGCACGCCTTCACGACGGCCGTGTGCACGAGTGACACCGGGTCGTCCCGCCCCTCGGGAGTGGCGGTCACCTCGGCCACCACGTCGCCGTGGATGTCGGCGATCGCCGCCGACACCCGGTCGGGGCCGACGTCGAGCCCGGCGACGTACGCGCAGGAGGCGATCACGCCGTACAACGCGGCGTTGGGACCCCGGTTGCCGGCCTGCTCCCCCACGACCTCCACCAGGCCGCGCTCCTCCAGCCGCGCCAGCGTCTGGGACGCGGTGACCTTGGACAGGCCGGTGAGCTCGCCGATCTGGCCGCGCGTCAGGGGTCCCGAGGCGAGCAGCAGTTCGAGGGCGGCCCGGTCGTTGATCTCCCGGAGCAGCCGGGGCACGCCAGGACGTCGCTCCATGCTCCTGCTTTCCATCGTCTGAGTCTCCGGCTCGCCGTCGGTGCGCCCACCCACGCCTCCGCCGGCTCGCTCGGCCCCCGGTGGCGCACCGACCATGTGCGCCCGTGAATGAACAACAAGGTTTCCAGCAAGCTTAGCGAGCCGGCAAGGACGGGGAACGCCCCGGTAGAACGTCTTGATAACGCTCCCATCGTGCCCCCGTCCGCTTCCTCCCCCACGTCTCCGGTGCCCGGCCGCGACGCGCCGGGCACCGGAGACAGCGGGCCGGCGTCACCAGGCGGTCGCGCCCCCGTCGACCGCGTAGTTCACGCCCGTGATGTACGCCGCACGGTCGGAGGCGAGGAAGGCCGCCAGTTCGACGATCTCCTCCGGCCTGGCGAAGCGCTTGAGGAGCGTCTTGCGGGTTATCGCGTCCCTGACCGCCTGGTTGTCGCCGAGATCGCGCTCGCTGGCCGGGGTGAGGACCGGCCCGGGGCTGATCGCCACGGCGCGGATCCCGTGGCGCGCGCCTTCGAGCGCGAGTTGCCGGGTCATGCCGATGACCCCGGCGTTCGCCGCGCTGTGCGCGACCATCGGGGGGACCTCACCGGCGATCATGCCGGCCATGGACGCCACGTTGACGATGACGCCGCCACCCCGCCGGACCAGGTGCGGCCAGGCGAACTTCAACACGAAGAAGGGATTGTCGAGTTCGCTGGCGATGGTCACCCGCCAGTCTTCCACCGAGAAGTCCGGCACCGGCCCGAAGCGCGGCCTGGCCGCGTTGTTGTAGACGACGTCGAGCCCGCCGTAGGCGGCCACGGCGTCCTCGACCATCCGCCGCGCCTGTTCCGGGTCTGTGAGGTCGACGGGCGCGATGCCCGTCATGTCACCTCCGGCGCGCCGGACGAGTTCCACCGTCTCGTCGTTCGCCTCGACCTGGATGTCGCACCCGACGACCTTCGCGCCCTCTCGCGCGAAGACCAGCGACGCGACCCTGCCCTGACCTCCGGCGGTGCCGGTGATCAGAACCACCTTGCCGTCAAGCGTCCCCATCGAGTCCCCCTCCCGCTTCCTGTGAACGGCGCCGGCTCAACGGGTGCGCAGCGGCGCGAGCGCCCTGCTCCACGCGACGACCTGGTCCAGCATCGCGGTGAGCGAGTCGAGCTGGAACTCGCTGGGCGTGAACACGCTGAAGTCCTTGAAGTCGGTGAAGAGCGACAGCGCCACCTGGGCTCGCACGTCCGCCATCTGCAGCTCACCGGCGATCAGGCGCAGGTGCTCCACCGCGCGGGTGCCGCCGACCGAGCCGTAGCTGACGAAACCGACGGCCTTGTTGTTCCACTCGCCGTACAGGAAGTCGATGGCGTTCTTCAGCGCGCCCGACGTCGAGTGGTTGTATTCCGGCGTCACCATGACGAACCCGTCGAACGACGCGATCTTGCCGGCCCACGCCATCGTGTGCGGCTGCGTGTACTGACCCAGCGACGGCGGCAGCGCCTCGTCGAGGTGCGGGAGTTTGTAGTCGAGCAGGTCGACGAGCTCGAACTCCGCGTCGGTCCGCCGCGCGGCGACCTGGTGCACCCAGTGGGCGACGGCCTCCCCGTTGCGTCCGGGGCGGGTGCTGCCGAGGATGATCCCGATTCTGGTCATGACGATCTCCGTTTCCCGAAAGCGAAATACTTGCTTCGCGAAGGAAGCATATGAATGCTTCGTTCGCGAAGCAAGTAGAATGTGGGCATGACCACATCGGAGCCGATGAGGCCGCTGACCGACGACGAGGACGCGCTCGTCCGCGCGCTGCCTCGCCTGATCTACGCGCTCCCCCGCGCGATCGACGCCGACCTGGTGCGGGAACAACAGTTGCCGCTCATCGAGTGGATCGCGCTGATGCGGTTGCAGGAGGCGCCGGAGCGGCGGATGCGGATGGGCGAGCTCGCGGTCGCCTGCGAGCTGTCGCTGAGCGGGATGACCCGCATCGTCACCGTCCTCGAGCGGCAAGGCCTGGTCGAGCGCGTCAGGAGCGCCGACGACGCCCGCGGGTTCAACGCCGTCCTCACCGACGCCGGCCTCGCCCGCCTGGAACGGGCGTGGCCGAGCAACCTGGCCAGCGTGCGCAGGCACTTCCTCGACCACCTCGAAGGCATCGATCTCGCGCGCCTCGCCCGTGCGATCCAGAACGTCGCGGGTGACGCCTGAGGCGGTGCGCGGCAGCCCTGAGCCCGGCGGGAGCCACGGCGGTGGCCGTCGACCCGCCGCGTGCCGTGCTCCTGGCCGCTCCCCCGTCGTACGGCCGCGTCTGGATGAGGCCCTTCCGGGGTCATGTGGGCGGGCGACGTCCTACCGAGGTCAACCAGGCGGGATAATCGACTACATGCGACTTTCTGCCCGTGTCGACTACGCCCTCCGTGCCGCCGCCGAGCTCGCCGCCGCGGGCGAGGGACCCACCACGGTGGGCGAGCTGGCCAAGGAGCAGGAGATGCCCCCCAAATACCTGGAGAACATCCTGCTGCAGATGCGGCGCGCCGGACTGGTGCGCGGTCAGCGGGGTCCAGAGGGGGGTTATGTCCTGGCACGGCCGGCCAGCAAGATCTCACTCGCGGACGTCATCCGCGCGGTGGACGGACCGCTGGCCAACGTCCGGGGCGAACGGCCCGAGCACGTCGGCTACCAGGGCGCCGCGCAGGCGCTGCAGCAGGTGTGGATCGCCTTGCGGGCGAGCGAGCGGGCCATCCTCGAAGAGGTCACCCTGGAGCAGATCGCCAAGGGCGAGCTGCCGGCGCGGGTGACCGAGCTCGCCGCCGACCCGGCGGCGTGGGACTCGCACATGCCCGTGTGAGCCGCCTGGCCACGATCCTCACGGGAGGAGAGCCGTGCCGGAGGGTGACGCCGTCTACCGGACCGCCAAGCGGCTCAGGCAGGCCCTCGACGGCCGGAGGCTGACCCGCAGCGACTTCCGGGTGCCCCGGTACGCCACCGCCGACCTGCGCGGCCGCACCGTGATGACGACGATCTCGCGTGGCAAGCATCTCCTGACCCGGGTGGAGGGCGGCCTCACGGTCCACACCCACCTGCGCATGGAGGGAAGCTGGCGGGTCGGCCCCGCCGGCGGCCCGGCGCCCAGGGGCGACGTGGTCCGGCTGATCCTCGCCAACGCCGAGTGGCAGGCGGTCGGCACCCGGCTGGGGATGGTCGATCTCGTGCCCACCGACCGCGAGGAGCGGGTCGTCGGGCATCTCGGCCCGGACCTGCTCGGTCCCGACTGGGACGCGGCCCTGGCCGTGCGCAACCTGCTGCGCGCCCCGGAGCGGACGATCGGGGAGGCGCTGCTCGACCAGCGCGACCTCGCCGGCATCGGGACGATCTGGCGGGCCGAGACGCTGTACGCCGCGCGGGTGTCGCCGTGGCGTCCGGTGGGATCCTTCCCCGCGGATGACCTGGAGGCGCTGGTCTCAGTCGCCCACCGTCTCCTCGACGCGAACAAGGACGCGCGGTTTCCCGTGACGACGGGCGACCCGCGCCCCGGGCGGTCGTTGTTCGTGTACGGGAGGACGCACCAGGCCTGCCGCCGCTGCGGCGCCCCGATCAGGCGCGGGGAGATGGGACCTCAGCCGTCCGAGCGGCTCGTCTACTGGTGCCCCGCCTGCCAGCGGGACTGACCGGCGAAGGACCCGACCGAGGGACTGTCCGGCGGACGCGACCGGCGGAGACAGCGCGGGACTGACCGGCGAAGGACGCGACCGAGGGACAGATCGCCGAACACGACCGGCGGAGACAGCGCGAAAGAGAACGCGTGAACGCCTGCGGGGGGCAGGCACCCGTCTGCAGGGCCGGGACGGGCACCCGGCTTCGGCCCTCACCAGGGCACACCCCGCACCGCGAGCGCGGGCCACACCTGACCCTCTGCCCACCGGCACGGACCGGCCAGGCGACGTCGCGGGGACGCCTCGGCCGCGCGACGGGGTGAAATCCGCCGCCTAGGCGGCGACCATGTCCTTGACTTCCGGGAAACCCTCGAACTCCGGCCCCGCGGGCACGGTCTCGGGGATGGGCAGGCGCTCGTGCTCAGGCACATCCGCGAGCACGGGGGCGGCCTGCAGCTCGGCCAGCGCGAACTGGTCGGACACCTCGCGCAACACCTGGGACAGCGGCACACCGAGTGCGCCGCAAATCGAGGCGAGCAGCTCGGAGGAGGCCTCCTTCTGGCCGCGCTCGACCTCGGACAGATAGCCGAGTGAGACACGCGCCACCGTGGAGACCTCACGGAGGGTGCGATTCTGCCGCACCCTCAGCCGCCGCAGTACGTCACCGAGCAGCTGACGCAGCAGGATCATCTGTCGCTCCCTCCCCAGGGGGGGCGCCTTCACGACGCCTCGCACGGTGGGCTCATGCCGCCCCTTCTTCATCTGCCCTTCGTACATACGCCTCGCCGTCATCATGGGTTCGCTCGGCCCCTTCGCCGGGCGCGTGCCTGTCTTGCTCCTCGCCGATGGCTCACGGACCTCACTCACAGCTCCACCGTACCTGTAGAGGGCGACACCGCGGCAGACCGATGCGAGCATGTTCGCTGGGGACGTAACGCGGTGATCACCCGGAATGTTCCCCCGAATTTGCCTTCAGCACACCTTCCAGCAGCTTCAACGCTTCCAGGCACGTGGTGTTTCTGATGGAGTCCCTGTCTCCGGTCAGGCGCAGGTCACGGTGCCAGACGCGCTCACCAGGCCCCGCCAGCGCGATGTGGACCGTGCCGACCGGCTTGCCGTCCTGCGGGTCGGGGCCGGCGACCCCCGTCACCGCGAGGCCGTAGTCGGCCTCTGTGAGTTTCCGCACTCCGGCCGCCATGGCCGCGGCCACGCCGGGATGCACCGCCCCCTCCGCGTCGAGGAGGTCGGGAGGGACGCCGAGAAGGCTCGCCTTCAACTCGGTGGCGTACGCGATGACCCCGCCGCGGAACGCGGCCGAGGCCCCCATCGGGCCGGTCATCGCGGCGCCGATGAGGCCGCCCGTAAGCGACTCCGCCACGGCTGCCGTCGCGCCCTGCCTGACCAGCAGGGACAGCACCTCGCCTGCCAGGCCCATCATCAGGTTCTCGCGCTCCTGGCCAACTGCCGCAGCCGCACCGCCCGCACCACGTAGTCGGCTCCCGTCCCCACCGTGACCAGCAGGGCGAGGCCCATCGCCGCCCACCTGACCAGGTCGGGCATCACCGGCACGATGTAGAGGGCGATGGCCACGATCTGCAGCACGGTCTTCACCTTGCCGCCGTAGCTGGCGGGGATGACCCCGTGCCTGATCACGAGGAAGCGCAGCAGCGTCACCCCGGCCTCGCGGGCGATGATCACGAGTGTGACCCACCACGGGACCTCGCCGAGCCACGACAGGCTGACCAGCGCGGCGCCGATCAGCGCCTTGTCCGCGATCGGGTCGGCGATCTTCCCGAAATCCGTGATCAGCGCGTACTTCCTGGCGAGCCAGCCGTCTAGCTGGTCGGTCAGGGAGGCGAGCAGGAACACGCCGAGGGCCGCCAGACGCCAGGCCTGCCCCTCGGCGAACATGAAGACGATGAAGACGGGCACGATCGCCAGCCTGGCGATCGTCAGGACGTTCGCGATGTTCCAGGTGCTGACACGGCGCGCCTGGCCCTCCGCCGCGGCCCCCGCGGCCGGCGGCTCCGGGGCGGCGGGCACCGCAGGAGTGGGCATGGCCGGCGTGGGCATGGCCGGAGCGGCGGGCACGGCCGGCCCGGCGGCGACAGCGGGCATGGCGGGCATGGCGACGACCGGCGGCGTCATCGGCTCGCCCGCCACCTCTCCCGGGCCCGCCACGTCCACCGGCGGCTCACCGCGCTCCGTCATGTGCCTGCCTTGATCCGGGCGATGAGGTCGACCCCCTCGGAGTCGACGGCGACCGCCTGGACGATCTGGCCGGGGACCAGGCCGATGCCCTGGACCGTGACCGCGCCGTCCACCTCCGGCCCCTGGTGGGCCGCCCGGCCCTCGTAGCCGCCGTCGCCGAGGTCCTCCTCGATCAGGACCTCGAGCTCGGTGCCGATGCGCTCCTCGGCCCGCTGGGCGGTCAGCTCCTCCGCGAGCTCGGTCAGCGTCGCGACCCGCTCGTCGATCACGTCCTGGTCGAGCTTGCCGCCGAAGCCGTACGCCTCGGTGCCGTCCTCGTCTGAGTAGCCGAACACGCCGACGACGTCGAGCCTGGCCTCCTCGATGAAGCCAACGAGCTCGTCGAACTCCTCCTGCGTCTCCCCGGGGAACCCGACGATGAAGTTGGACCTGACGCCCGCCTCCGGGGCGCGTTCGCGGATCTGCGCGAGCAGGCCGAGGAACCTCTCGGGGTCGCCGAAGCGCCGCATCCGCCGCAGCACGGTCCCGCTCGCGTGCTGGAAGGACAGGTCGAAGTAGGGCGCGACGCCCTCGGTCGAGGCGATCACGTCGAGCAGGCCGGGCCGCAGTTCGGCGGGCTGCAGGTAGCTGACGCGGACCCGCTCGATGCCCTCGGTCGCGGCCAGCGGGGGCAGCAGCTTCTCCAGTGCGCGCAGGTCGCCCAGGTCCTTGCCGTACGACGTGGAGTTCTCGCTGACGAGCACGAGCTCCTTGACGCCCTGGGTGGCCAGCCAGGCGGCCTCGGCGAGCAGGTCCTCCGGCCGGCGGGAGACGTACGAGCCGCGGAAGGCCGGGATCGCGCAGAAGGTGCAGCGCCGGTCGCAGCCGGACGCGAGCTTGAGGGAGGCGACCGGGCCGCCGGTGAGCCGCTTGCGCAGGGTGCGCGGGCCGCTGGCGGGGACGACCCCCGCGGGGAGCGCGTCGTCCTGGCCGTGCCCGGGGATGTGCGCCTGGGCGGCCGAGCGCTCGACCGGAGAGATCGGCAGGAGCGTGCGGCGGTCCCTGGGCGAGTGCGGGACGAGCGGCCTGCCCGCGAGCACGTCGTCGAGACGCTCCCCGATGTCGGCGTAGTCGTCGAAGGAGATCACCGACGCCTCGGGCAGGGCGTCGGCGAGCTGCGCGCCGTACCGCTCGGCCATGCAGCCCGCCGCCACCACCTTCGCGCCCGAGTCGGCCGCGGCGAGCAGGGTGTCGATCGAGTCCTTCTTCGCCGAATCGATGAAGCCGCACGTGTTGACGACGACGACGTCGGGATCGTCGTCGCCGGTGTGCCAGCCGGCGGCCTCCAGGCGAGCGGCCAGCTCCTCGGAGTCGACCTCGTTGCGGGCGCAGCCCAGCGTGATCAGCGATACGGTTCGGCGAGAAGACATGATGCGAACTACGGTATCGGCAGTCGGCGATTAACGGGGACTCGGGCCGCCCGCCGCGAAGGTGCGGCGGACCATCTGGCCGTCCCTGCCGAGGGTGCCGACGTCCTTTCCGTTGACCTCCACGCGGACCGCTCCGGCGTCGCCGATGACCATCCGCACCTTGTCCTTGGCCGAGTAGGTCGTGGTCTTCCCCTCGGGCAGGGTCCCCTGGAAGATCTCCTTGCCCTTGGCGTCCTTCACGTCGATGTAGGCGGGCTTGCGCGTGGTGACCTTCACGACCACGCGGCCGGGCGTGAGGGCCTCCTCGAAGGTCTTCTTGTCGTGGGCCTTGTCCTGCCGCGCGTGCAGGTGCGGCGCCGTCACCGGAACCTGGGCGGCCGTCGGGCCCGCCTTCTCGCCGGCGCCTCCGAGCATCCGCGCGACGACGACGACCACGACGATGGCCAGGGCGACCGCGGCGGCCTTCGTCCAGCCGGGCGCTATGCGGGCCCGCTCGCCCACGTCGCCCCTGAACACGGCCGACGCCCTGACCGGCGACGCGATGTCGGCGTTCTCCTGCGCGTACTGCCGCAGCACCTCGTCCGGGTCCAGGCCGAGAGCGGAGGCGATCGCCTGCAGGTGTCCGCGTACGTAGAAGTCGCCCACCGAGAAGTCGTCCTGCTCGAAGCGTTCGATGACGGTCTCGCGGATCCGCGTGCGTTCGCCGAGCTGACGCACGGTCAGCCCGGCGCGCTCACGGGCCTCGGCCAAAACAGCACCAACGCTCATCGTTCCGCCCCCTGTCTCCAGCGCACCGTCGTCCAGCTCACCCCGCGATGCGTAGTTAGTCGCATTCAATCAGTAACTAACTACGGAGGGTACCCAGAGGGGGACATCGAGCAACTACCCTGTCACTTCCAGACTGGTTTAGGGGACGGGGCGGGACACGACGATCTCCAGGCTGGAGATCCGCTCCTCGGCGGGGGTGGGGCCCGGCCACGTCTTCGCCGCCGGGCCGGTCATGCGGCGGCGGTACGAGGGCATGGCGCGCGGGCCCGCCCCTCAGGGCGGGCCGGGCCTGAGGGGCGGGCGGCGGCCCTACGCCCCCCCGCGCAGATCGGCGAGCAGGCCGGGCAGCTCGTCGGGCTTGACCAGCACCTCCCTGGCCTTGGACCCCTCGCTCGGGCCGACCACGTTGCGGCTCTCCAGCAGGTCCATCAGCCGACCGGCCTTGGCGAAGCCGACGCGCAGCTTGCGCTGCAGCATGGACGTGGACCCGAACTGCGTCGACACGATCAGCTCGGCCGCCTGGACGAGCAGGTCGAGGTCGTCGCCGATCTCCTCGTCGACCTCCCGCTTGGCGGCGGCGGGCGCGGCGACGTCCTCCCGGTACTCGGCCTGCATCTGGGCCTTGCAGTGGGCGACGACCTCCCCGATCTCCTTCTCGGAGACGAACGCGTTCTGCAGCCGCATCGGCTTGCTCGCGCCCATCGGCAGGAACAGCGCGTCGCCCTGCCCGACCAGCTTCTCCGCGCCCGGCTGGTCGAGGATGACCCGCGAGTCGGCGAGCGAGGAGGTCGCGAACGCCAGCCGCGACGGCACGTTCGCCTTGATCAGACCGGTGACGACGTCCACGGACGGCCGCTGGGTGGCGATGACCAGGTGGATGCCGGCGGCCCTGGCGAGCTGCGTGATGCGGACGATCGAGTCCTCCACGTCGCGCGGCGCGACCATCATCAGGTCGGCCAGCTCGTCCACGATCACCAGCAGGTACGGGTACGGCTGGTAGACCCGCTCGCTGCCCGGCGGCGGCACCAGCTTGCCCGCCCTTACGGCCTTGTTGAAGTCGTCCACGTGCCGGAAGCCGCTGGCCGCGAGGTCGTCGTAGCGCCGGTCCATCTCGCCCACCACCCATTCGAGGGCCTCGGCGGCCTTCTTCGGGTTCGTGATGATCGGCGTGATGAGGTGGGGGATCCCCTCGTACACGCTGAGCTCCACCCGCTTGGGGTCGACCAGCACCATCCGGACCTCGTCGGGCGTGGCCCGCAGCAGGATCGAGGAGATCAGCCCGTTGATGCACGTCGACTTGCCCGCGCCGGTGGCGCCCGCGATGAGGATGTGCGGCATCTTGGCCAGGTTGGCCACTATCGTGCGGCCCTCGACGTCCTTGCCGAGCCCGACGATCATCGGGTGGTGGTCGGCCTGGGCCACCTGCGAGCGCAGCACGTCGCCCAGCGACACGAGGTCCTTGTCGACGTTGGGGATCTCCACGCCGATCGCCGACTTGCCGGGGATCGGGGACAGGATCCGCACGTCCGCGGACTTGACGGCGTAGGCGATGTTCTTGGTGAGCGCGGTGACCTTCTCGACCTTGACGGCCGGGCCCAGCTCGATCTCGTACCGGGTCACCGTCGGCCCCCGGGTGAACCCGACGACCTGCGCGTCGATGGAGAACTGCTCGAGCACGCTGGTCAGCGCGTTCAGGACCGTCCGGTTGGCCTTGGTCTCCTGCTTGGGCGCGCTGCCCGGCCGCAGCAGCGCGAGGTCAGGCAGCGTGTAGGGCCCCTCCTGGCTGGACAGGACGAGCTGCTCGACCTTGCGCGGCGCGGGTGTCGGCAGCGGGGGCTGCGGCCCCTGCCTGGGGATCCGCATCTCCGGCTCGGTCGGCTCGGCCGGATCCGCAGCCTCGTCCATCAGGCCGGGGACGATCTCCGGCGAGTGGTCCTTGTCCGACAGCACCGGCGTGTCGTACGGCTTGACGCCGTCGCCGCCCTCGGACCCTTCTCGCCCGCCGCCCGGCTGCCTGCGCCCGCGCTTGCGCGGCGCCGACGGCTTGCGGGTCTCCCCGGTCTCCTCCGGCCGATGGAAGAGCATGTGCTGGATCTCGGCGAGGCGCTCGGGGATGCGGTGCACCGGCGTCGCGGTGATGACCAGCAGGCCGAAGCCGGACAGCATCAGCAGCAGCGGGATCGTGATGAACGCCGGCAGGATGCTCGACGGCGGCGCCGAGACGATGAAGCCGACCATGCCGCCCGCCGCCGACACGTTGTCCATGCCGTCGCTGGGTCCCCCCGAGGGGTACGGCGTGCCGTGGGCGACGTGCACGATCCCGAGGATCCCGGCCAGCAGCGCGGTCCAGCCGATGCCCATCCTGCCGGTCTCGGCGTTCTGGTCGGGGTGGCGCAGCAGCCGCCAGGCG
Organism: Microbispora sp. H11081; assembly: GCF_012999535.1. Taxonomy (GTDB): domain Bacteria; phylum Actinomycetota; class Actinomycetes; order Streptosporangiales; family Streptosporangiaceae; genus Microbispora. The sequence continues at coordinate 205,097 of NZ_JABBWV010000001.1, read as the reverse complement.
AGCACCGCGAGCAGCACGGGCACCGCCCAGGCGAGCGCCCCCACCGTCCCGCGCACCACGGCGTCGACGATCGCGGCGAACCCCGTCTTGGTGTCCCGCCAGGTCAAAGTGGCGATCACGATGGCGCCCGCGAGCACCGACAGGCCCTGCCCGTCGCGGCGGTGCACGGGGTCGAGGTCGCGCGCGCCCTGTCCCAGCGCCCGCGCGGCCGCGCCCACGCTGTTCGCCACCAGCATCCACATGCCGATGACGAGCTTGCCGATCACCATGAAGAACCAGCTGACCGGGTCCTGGCCGGTGGCGACCGGCCGTCTGGGCGCGGGCCTGGGCGCCGCCCTGCCTCGGGAGCCCGCCGGGGGCCGTCTCTGGGAACCCGCCGGGGATCGCTTCGGGGAAGCCGCACGGGATCCGGAGCGCGACGAGGGGCGCTTGCCGGACCCCTGTCCGGACGTACGGGTGGCCATGATGCCGAAGTTACCCCGGATGCGGGCGATTCCCGGGGCGGCGCGCCGGGACGCCCTACTCGGCGCGTGCGGCGATCCGGTGCAGGAGATGGGCGAGCCGCCCCGGCGCCGAGATCATGGGCCAGTGCCCGGTCGGGAGGGTGTGGAAGCGCCAGTTCGGGGCGGCGCGCATGGCGTCGACGTCCGCGGCGACGCGTCCGTCGAAGTGCTCCATCGAGCAGACGACGTACGTGGCGCGCTGCTGCGTCAGGGGGCGGGTGAGGACGGCGGGCTCCGCGACGGTGCGCCCCGGATGGCCGACGAGCCGATCGGCCAGCCACCGCGCCTGCCGCCGGGTCAGGCCCTGCCCCTCGCCAACGACGGCGGCGTCGGGGGCGGGCCAGCGGCCGCCGTTGTCCTCGATGAGCCGCAGTTCGGCGGCGTGCTGACGCTCGGGGAACGCGTGCAGCATCGACTTGCCGTCGTGCGGCAGGAACGCCTCGACGAACACCGTGTGCGCCACCCGGTCGGCCGCGCGGTCGGCGACCTGCCCGGCCACGATGCCCGAGTAGCTGTGCGCGACGAGGACGACGTCGCGCAGGTCCTCCTCCTCCAGCAGCGACAGCACGGTGCCGACGTGCGTCTCGAGTCCGACGCCGGCGACGTCCCCGTCGGGGTCGGCCAGGCCCGGGAGCGTGATCGCGCGAGTGGCGTGACCGTGACCACGCAGGCGCCGGGCCACCGGCCCCCACGCCCAGGCGCCCATCCAGGGGCCGGGGATCAAGATGAAGCCCTTGTTCACGAGAATCAGCCTTCTTCTGGTCGGCCAGGTGCGGAGCTACCCTGCGCGGCGGGCCTCACCCGCCATTGAGCGCCTCACACCGGGAGTCGTCAACGCCGGTCACGCGGCCTGGCGTGCCGTCGCGATCCCGGCGCGCCCGCGCAGGAGCGCAGCGTCCGCCTCGCGGATGGTGATGCCGTGGTCGCCGCCGACGACCGCGACGACGGCGACGTACCCCGGGCCGGGGTCGAGCGGGTGGATCCGCACCGCTTCCGGCGGCACGTCGACGGGCCAGCCGAGCAGCGCGGGGCTCTCCCCCGGACCTGTCACCTCGACCCGGTCCGGCGAGATCCGCAGTCCGTGCCCGGTGGCCTTGAGCGCCGCCTCCTTGCGCACCCAGATCCGGGCGAAGCCCTCGTACCGCGCGTGCTCGGGGAGCGCCGCGAGGGCCTGGCGCTCGCTCTCGGTCAGCGCGCAGCGCGCCAGGTCGTCCACCGGCGTCTCGGGCACCGCCTCCACGTCGACGCCCAGCGGCCCCACGTCCGTCAGCGCCACCGCGACCCTGTCGCCGGAGTGGGAGATGGAGACGTGCAGGCTCTCCTCCTCCGTCACGACGCGGGGCTTGCCGTGGTACCTGTCGCAGTCGGGGCACGTCCGGTCCACCACCACGTCCGCGGGGCGGACTCCCAGCCGGTCGCCGGCCGCCTCCCGCAGCAGCCACGCCCCGGTCAGGAAGCGCCGGCGGTCCGGCTCACGGCGGAAGCGCGCCGCACGCCGCAGTTCGTTCGCACTGAGGTCACCCACCAGGGTCTCGATCGTTTCCTGCCGCGGGTCCGCCCACCACACCTGGCACTCACCCGCCGTCACAGCCGAGGCGATCATCGGTTGTCTCCTTCTGTTCGCGTCCTACTGCCGGGGGCCGTCGAGGGAACGGCAGGCGACCAGTTCCAGGTGGCTCACTTCGGGGGTGGCGAGGATCCTCGTCACCTCGGCGCGGACTCCGCCCGCCGTCGTCCCCTCGGCGCGGACTCTGATGACGATGTCGCCCGCGACGTGTTCGAGGTGCTTGTGCCAGCTCCCGGGAAGAAGCGCGAGCACCCGGATCCCGTCCACCGGCGAGCCCGGCGCCGCCTGCCCGTCCGTCCGCCGCACCGTCAGCTGAACCAGCATGGCCTCGGCTCCCTCTCCGGCCGCCGGCCCGGCGACCTCGCGTGCCGCCGCGTCCCTGGCCGGCACACGGCTCCTGCGGGGAGGCGGGCGCCCGGGGGCCGTCTCCGTCCGCTGCCTTCTGTCGTCACACCATCAATGTGCGGCCGTGGGGTGGTGGGGAACCAGGGCTTGGCCAGGCAGCAAGCTGCAGCGGGGTTACCGCATCCTGCCAGCGGAGGAGTCCGGGCACGCGAACGCCCGCCGCCGCCCGTGCGGGCGGGGCGGGCGCGGAGACGGTGCGTTTAGAGGGGGACGTTCCCGTGCTTGCGCTGGGCCCCTGGCTTGCGCTTGTCACGCAGCATGGCGAGGCCGCGGGCGACGGCGGAGCGCGTCTGCGCCGGGTCGATCACGTCGTCGACCAGGCCGCGCTCGGCGGCGTACTGCGGGTGCACCAGCTCGCCGGCGTACCGCGCGAGCAGTTCGGCGCGCAGTCCCGCCGGGTCGGTCGCGGCGGCGAGCTCACGGCGGAAGACGACGTTGACCGCCCCCTCCGCGCCCATCACCGCGATCTCGTTGGTCGGCCACGCCAGCGACAGGTCCGCGCCGATCGACCGGGAGTCCATCACGATGTAGGCCCCGCCGTACGCCTTGCGGAGGATGACCTGGACGCGGGGCACGGTCGCCTCGCAGTACGCGTAGAGCAGCTTTGCGCCGTGCCTGATGATGCCGGCGTACTCCTGCTCGGTGCCGGGGAGGAAGCCCGGCACGTCGACGAGGGTCACCAGCGGGATGTTGAAGGCGTCGCAGAACCGGACGAACCTGGCCGCCTTCTGCGCCGCGTCGGCGTCCAGCACGCCGGCGAGCACCAGCGGCTGGTTGCCGACGATCCCGACCACCGCGCCGTCCACGCGGGCGAGGGCGCAGATGACGTTGCGCGCCCAGCCTTCGTGCAGTTCGAGGAAGTCGCCGTCGTCGACCACCTCCGCGATCACCTCGCGCATGTCGTACGGCTTGCTGGGCTCGGCCGGGACGATCTCCGCCAGGCGCGGGCGGGCGTCGTGGGTCGCGCCGCACGCCGGCCCCGCGGGCGGCGGTTCGAGGTTGTTGCCCGGCAGCATCGACAGCAGGTAGCGCACCTCCGCCAGGCAGGCCTCCTCGTCCTCGTGCACGAACGCCGCCACGCCGGACCGGGTCCCGTGGACCTGGGCGCCGCCCAGCTCCGCGTGGGTGACCCGCTGGCCGGTCACGGCCTCGACGACGTCCGGTCCCGTCAGGTAGAGCTGCGAGGTGCCCTGCACCATGAAGGTGAAGTCGGCGAGCGCGGCGGAGTAGGCCGCGCCTCCGGCGCAGGGCCCGAGCACGACGCTGATCTGCGGGATCACGCCGGACGCCTGCACGTTGCGCCGGAAGATGCCGCCGTATCCGTTGAGGGACATCACCCCCTCCTGGATCCGCGCGCCGCCGCTGTCGTTCAGGCCGATGAACGGCGAGCCGGTGGACATGGCGAGGTCCATCACCTTGTGGATCTTCTCGGCGTGCGCCTCTCCCAGCGCGCCGCCGAAGATCGTGAAGTCCTGGGCGTAGACGAACACCCGCCTGCCGTGCACGGTGCCCGAGCCCGCGACGACGCCGTCGGTGTGGGGGCGCCGCCCGTCCATGCCCAGCCCCTGCGCCCGGTGGCGCCGGTAGATGTCGATCTCCACGAACGAGTCCTCGTCGAGCAGCATCTCCAGCCGCTCGCGGGCGGTCCGCTTGCCGAGCGCGTGCTGCCTGGCCACGCCGTCCGGCCGGCCCGCGACCGTACGGGCGCGCAGGCGGGCCAGTTCCTCGCGCAGCGCCCCCATGGAACGGGCCCGCCGCTCCGGGGGCGTACGCGGCGGCGGGCCGGCCGGTGCGACGTCGAGTTCCGAGATGCTCATCAGCGCTCCTTCCCCCGGGGGGTGCGCGGTGTGCGCGCGCCGGCGTTCCGGGTCACGTGGCCTCAGTCAAAATCTCCCGCGCCTGCCCTGTCACCTCCTGCTTTGCCATGCGGCGCGGCGATGGCAGGAAGCGGTAACGCCGGTGCAGCTTGCTGCACGCCGTACGCCTGGTTCCCGGCCCCGCGCCGACGCACAGTAGGTAGTGCGAGAACGAACTGCTCCGGCACTGAGAGAGGTACCGAGATGAAGACCCTGGTCGCCACCGCCACCGCCACCGCCTCGTGGAGCACCCTCAAGTGGGCCGTCGCCCTGACCTCCGGCGCGCTCGTGTGCGGGCTGACGGCGGGCGCGGTGGGCACGGCGCAGGACTCCGGCGTCGTGGACGGCACGCCGCGGATCACCGTGCTCGCCGACGGCAACACCTGGGGCAGCCCGGTGCAGTACGGCAACACCTGGGGGTGAGCGCGGCGCCCCCACGTGGGCGGCACCGCGCTCAGATCCACTTCTCCTCCTTGGCCCGCAGGGCCGCCTGGAAACGGTTGACGGCGCCGAGCCTGGCCATCAGATCGGCCACGTAGCGCCGGTAGGTCCGCACAGAGACGTCCAGCTCCCTGGCCGCGATCTCGTCCTTGTCCGCCGTGGCCATCACCGCGAGCACCCGTTGTTCCATCTCCGACAGCACCGGCTCCACGGTCGTGGGCTCGATGATGTCGCGGAAGTCGGTGGCCGACTTCCACACCCCGTCGAAGTAGATGACGAGCTGCGAGACCAGCCCAGGTTCCCTGACCAGCAAGGCGCCCTTCGCGCTCTCCTTGGGGTCGATGGGCACGACGGCGGCGCTCCTGTCGTAGATGAGCATGCGGTCCATCGGCTGGTCCGTGACGCGTACTTCGGCGCCGAGGCTGACCAGCTCGCGCAGGTAGGACACCATGAACGGGTCGTCGAGCGCGGCCGGGTGGTAGACGCCCTTGATCGCCAGGCCCCGGCGCAGCGAGCGGGTGTCAAGCGGCAGCGCCGACTCGATCATCGCCCGGCTGAACGGGCCGCCCGGGTGCAGGCAGAGCGTCTCCTTGTAGGAGAAGAAGGCGAGGTCGTCGATGCGCTGGCGGACCCGCTCCACGCCCTCCACCCGTTCGATGTCGAGGACCGTCGCCGCGCGGTCGCCCTCGTTCTTGTCCTCCATGAAGACGGCGATGGCATCGCGCGCCGCGAGGACCCGGCGGATCTCCGCATTGAGCTCGTTGAGCCGCTTTTCCACCAGCCGCTCGATGCCGATCCGCGGCTCCGTCGCCACGACCCTGTGCCGGTCGGAGATGTCGATCAGGGACAGCCGGTTGAGCGTCTCGACGGCGGCCTCGACGGTGTCCGGAGAGAGCCCCAGGGCCTCCGGCACCGATCCGACTCCCTCGCCCTTGCACCGGAGGAAATACCGGTAGATCTCGGCCGCCTCGGGCGAGATGCCGATCACGGAGACGTCCACGGCTCACCTCCCGCGTCCTGGTGGCGCGATCCGCGCGACGGCGCGTCCGACGGGGCACCCGACAGGGCCCGCGACGGTGTGTGCGACGGTGTGTGCGACGGTGTGTGCGACGGTGCGGGGACTACAGAACGGGACACGGCACCCCGATTCCCTGCCGCTCTCTCCGATAGCAGGCGGCGCCCGGGCAGACCACCTTGACGGCCTCGCGGGCCTCTCCCGCCTGGACGAGGATCGGCTCGTGCCCGAACCGGCGGTGGGCGACGCCCGCCCAGCCGGAAGGGACGGGCCCGGCGGCCTCGTCGACGATCCCCGGATGGGCGTCGACGGCCACCCGCTCCAGGTCCAATGGGTCGCCGTCCTTCAGGTCGCTGTCCTTCAGGTCGCCGTCCTCGTGGCGCCACACGGCGAGGCCGCCCGGCGCGCCCGGGTCGCCGGCGTCGCGCCCCGGCCGCACCCCGCCCGCGAGCGCGCGCAGGAACGCCTCGCGGACCGCCGCGCCGAGCGCGTGCCCGCAGGCGGCGGCCGTGGTCGTGGCCGCGCCGCCCACGCGGACCAGCACGGCCCTGAACTCGCCGGCCGGCAGCGCGTACGCCGAGACCGACAGGCCGAGCCCGGCGGCCGCCTCCGCGACCCCGGGCGGGAGCAGGCCGCCGAGGTACGGCGTGATCCGCAGCGGCGGGCGGCGAGATGCGGCCCGCCAGCGGACGACCGCGTCGTGGGCGAGCACGTCGGCGACGCCGGCCGGGGCGTGGTCGTCCACCACCCCGATCGCGGTCGGCCCGACCGGGCCGCCGTGATCCCGCAGCCACACGACCTCGCCGGGCAGCCGGTAGGCGGCGCCGGTCAGCAGCCCCCTGCCGGCGACCTGCGGGACGGCGGCCCCGGCCGCGTGCGGCCCGGAATCGGGGCGCGGTTCGGCAGCAGAGCGCGGTTCGGCAGCAGAGCGCGGCGCGAAATCGGACAGCCGCAGCGTCCTGGCGTTCCCGCCGGGCGCCGCGTGCGGTCCGCGCGCCTCGCGCAGCAGGCCCAGGGCACGGGCGCGGGCCCGTGCCCTGGACAGTGCCGTCTCGGGGGAGAAACCGGCGGCGACCACGGGGGGATCGGCCGCCGACGCCCGCGCGTACGCGAGGTGGACCGTGCCGTCCAGGCAGCCCGCCACCTCTCCCGCCGTCCCCGGCGTCTCCCCCGCCGTCCGGAAGCCCGCGGGTGTGGGCCTCATCGGTTCCTCCTTACTCCGCCTCCCGCTACACGCGCGCGGGAGCGAACTGGCCCGGCCTGCGACCCTCACCGGCCGGGCCGCGGTAGGCCTGGGCGATGTCCAGCCAGCGGTCGGCCTCGGCGCCGACGGCCGTGACCGCGAGGTCGTCGCGGTGCCTGCGCCGGGTCACCAGGAGGCAGAAGTCGGCGGCGGGGCCGGAGACCCGCTGCTCGGCGTCCTCCGGGCCGTACGCCCAGACCTGGCCGGAGGGCGCGGTGATCTCGAAGCGGAACTCCTCGGCCGGCGGCGTGAGGCCCCGCGACAGGTAGCCGAAGTCGCGGGTGAGCACGGCGAACACGACGAGGTGGCCGAGCCGGTCGGTGCGCTCGAACTCCACTCCCAGCGTGTCGGCGATGTCCTGCCCGTGGGCGAACTGCTCCATGATCCCGGCGCACGCGAGCACGACCGGCGGCAGCGGGTTGACCAGCCAGGGCACGGTCGTGCCCTCGGGCACGGCGGCGAGCGCCTCGACCACCTCCGCGCGCACCGCACGCCACTTGGCGAGCAGTTCCGCCGGCGTGTCGTTCTCGAACATCTTGAGCGCGGCGTTCACGGCCGCGTCGAAGTTCCCCTTGGCCGGGGCGGTCATCGCCTCGAACGCCGCGGGGTCGCTCGCCGCCGTCGCGGCCAGCCGGAAGACGAAGGTGAGGTGGGCGATCTGGTCCCGGATCGTCCATCCGGGCGCGGGGGTGGGCAGGTTCCACTGGTCGGCGTCGAGGCCGGCCACGACGCGGTCGAGCTGTTCGCCCTCCGCGGTGAGGTCCCTGAGCACGGTCTCCAGCTGGGTCATCGCGCAGTCCTCTCACTTGAGGTCGTAGGAGTCGTAGCGGTGTCACGGTCGCCCGCGTACGGGCCGGTCGCGTGGGCCAGGGCGCCGGCGCGGCGCGCGGCGGACATGGCGGCCCACGCGGTCAGTTCGACGAGCGCGCGGTCACCGGGCTCCTCGCGCCTGAAGTCGTTCACGACCCCGTCGTCCACCTGGTATGAAGCGAGGGCGGTGAGCAGCGCCAGGCGTCCCGCCGGGCGGTGCCGGTCCGGCAGGCCGGACACGGCGTCGGCGACCCAGGCGCGGCTCGGGCCCGGAGGCTCGCCGTCCCAGCCGGCGAGCGTGCCGGTGACCAGGTCGCGCACGGGTTCCGGCACCGAGCGGCGTCCGGCCTCCTCCACGGCCGCGGCCGCCCTGGCGAAGGCCAGGGCGACGTGCGGGACGTCCCCCGCCCACGACAGGTCGGGCGGCAGCGGCGCGTCGGGCAGCAGGTCCAGCGAGTCGCCCGGGGTCCCCGCCTTGCTCGCCGCGGGCGCCATGACCAGCCCGAACAGCCGCATGGATCCCTTGCGCGCCCGCGCGGGCACCGCGGGGGGCAGCGGGGACTCGCCGAGGAAGACGTTGACCATCCGGTTCAGGTAGTGGAACGTCACGGCCACCGCGAGCAGTTCCGCCGCCTGCCCGGACGGCGCGGGAACGGCCTGCGACCCGGCCTGCCCGCCCCGCCCGGCCGTACGCGCCCACTCCTCGACCCGCGCGGTCAGCCCGTCGCCGGGCGCGCCGCCGCGTCTGACGAGCGCGTCCATCGTGGCCTGGTGCACGTCCACGCAGTACGGGCAGGAGTTGCCGCGCGAGACGCCCGCCGCGACGGCCTCCTTGACCTCCCGGGTGACCGCGCCCCGCGCGAGCAGCGACTCACGCAGCGTCAGCCAGCACGCGGCCAGCACCTGCGGCGCGGGCGAGTGCAGGATGACGGGCGGCGCGAGCATGCCGAAGTCCCGCTCGACCTGCCCGTACACCCGGCGCACGAGGTCCGGCGCGGCGCCGGGGCGCACCGGCGTGACGTGGCGTATCTGCCGCAGCGTCGCCGGCAGCATCACGCGGGCGAGGACGGCCCCCATCGGTGGCCCCCTACCTTCTCGTCAGGCTGGGCAGCAGGTCGGCGACCCCCCGGCGGGCGCTGATCCCGCCGTCGGGGGCCGGCGCGCCGTAGGTGACGTCCACCCCCCGCTCCTGGGCGGCCCGTACGATGCCGGGGATCGCGCGCTCGGCGAGCGCCGCGATGGTCATGGCGGGGTTCACGGTGAGCGCGCCCGGCACGGCGGAGCCGTCGGTGACGAAGATGCCCGGGTGCCCGCGCAGTTCGTTCCTGTCGTCGAGGGCGGAGGTCGCGGGGTCGTCGCCGATGCGGCAGGACGCCAGCGGGTGCACGGTGTACGCGCCGATCACGTCGTTGGTCCAGGCGGTGACGGTGGCCAGGCCGTCGCGCTCCAGGATCTCCTTCACCTCCGCGTCGGCCATCGCCCAGGCGCGCAGCGTGGACTCCACGGGGTCGTACTTGAGGCGCCCGATGCCGAGCATCTGCTGGGACACGCGGTCGGCGTTGCCCTTGGCCGGCGGCGGGCCGAAGACGCCCTCGTTGGCGTCCTCGATCATCTGGAAGATGATCAGCCAGGACTGCCAGCGCCGCAGCATCTCCTTCTTCTTCACGCCGAACCAGGTCGACTCGCCGGGGGCGGCGTCGGCGACCTGGGCGAGGATGGTGCCGAGGCCGGGCGGGAAGTAGAGCTGTTCGAGCGAGTAGCGGGTGAACTCCGGCAGCGAGCCGTCGAGCCGGTCCCAGTTCGCCACGGTCGGGCCCTTGCCGATCTGGTTGGCCGCGTACGCGAGGCCGTCGCCCCGCGACAGGCCGAGCACCTCGCGCACCCGGTCCTCGTTGAGCACGGCGGTGTTGAGCCGTTCGCCGTTGCCGGAGAAGTAGCGGCCCACGGCGTGCGGCATGGCGCCGAGCGTCGCCTCGCTGCGCTGCAGGATGACGGGGGTGGCGCCGGCGCCCGCCGCCAGCACGACGATCTTGGCGTCGATCGCCCCGCCGTCGTAGCGGATCCGGTAGTCCTCCTCGTCGATGAGGTCGTAGTGCACGCGGTAGGAGCCGTCGTCGTTGCGCGCGATCTGCTGCACCTCGTGCAGCGGGCGGATCTGCGCGCCGTGGGCGAGCGCCGCGGGCAGGTAGTTGGTCAGCAGCGAGCGCTTCGCGTCGAAGCGGCACCCGGCCATCATCCAGTTGCAGTTGACGCACTTGGTGTTGTCGATCGCGACGGGCACCGGGTTGGCGGTGCGGCCGGAGTGGTCGCAGGCGGCGGCCCACAGCCCGCCCGCGTACGTGACGTCGTTCCAGTCCTGGGTGGTGACGGGGATGGACTCCGCGACCCGGTCGTACCAGGGGTCGAGGGTGTCGCGGGTGACGGAGGCCGGCCACATCCTGCGGCCGATGGTGCCGTGCCGCTCGAAGATGAAGCGCGGCGCGCGGGGCATGGCGGCGAAGTACACGACGCTTCCGCCGCCCACGCAGTTGCCGCCGAGCACGCTCATGCCGTCGCCGACGACGAAGTCGAAGGCCCGTGTGTAGGACGAGCCGAGCTTGAAGTCGTGCTCGAAGTCCTGCGTGCCCAGCCACGGCCCCCGTTCGAGCACGACGACGCGCGCGCCGCCCGCGGCCAGGTGGTAGGCCGCGATGGCGCCGCCGAAGCCGCTGCCGACCACGAGGACGTCGGTGCGTTCAGTGCTGGTCATGCGGGGCTCCCTGAAGGCGTCGTGTCCGGGTGCAGGCGGGCCAGCGGCCTGCCGTAGGAGTGGGCGGGGAACCGCCACAGGCCGTCCTCGTCGGGCCGGGCGACGCCCATCGCGAGCAGCCCGGGATGCCCGGCGGCGATCGCCTCGGCCGTGCTCATGTGCGCCGCGGAGTCGTAGGCCATGTTGCTGAACAGCGTGAGCAGGACCCAGAACGGCTTCTCCGGGTGGTCGGGCGCGGTCAGCCGGCGCACCAGGGCGGTCCTGTGCTCGAAGGAGAGCGCGACGAACGGCGGCAGGGACTCGTCCAGAGTGAGCCCGTGCTCCGCCGCGTAGTCGCGAGCGTGGTCGCTGAGCATGCGGGCGTAGTCGTCCAGGCCCTCGGTGACGCCGGTCGCGTTCCATTCGAGCAGTTCTATGGCGCCGGCCTGCACCGCGCCGCCCCCCTCGGCCGCGCCGGCCACGGCCACGTCGTCCGGGTACCTCTTCTCACCGGGGACGATCGTGTCCGCGAAGGCTTCCAGTGTCGTCGTCCTGGGATTGTCGTCTGCTGGGGCTCGCGGCGGCATGGGCGTTCCCTCGTGTCTCAGTTCGACTCAGGTCACCCTCATCGTCCGGTGACCGCCGCGCGGGCCGCATCTTCCGCGTTGCGCCGCGCCTCTCCCGCCGTGCCGTCCGGCGCGGCCGTCAGGGCCGTACGCAGGGTGGCCAGCGCGCGGACCGTCTGGCTGCGGACCGTGGAGCCCTCGCTGCCCATCGCCGACGCCGTCTCCTCGACGCTCCGGTCCTCCCAGTAGCGCAGCACGACGGCGGCCCGCTGCCTGGGGCCGAGACCGGCGAGCGCGTTCATCAGCAGGATGCGGTCGACCACGAGCGTGTAGGGATCTGCCAGGGGCTCGGGCTCCGGCGGCAACTCGTGCGGGACCTCCCGCGACCACCGGTGCGACCTGCGGTCGCTGTAGACCAGCCTGATCATGATCACCCGGGCGTACCCGGAGATCCTGTCGTGCCGCTCCAGCCTGTCCCAGTGGCGGTGGAGGGCGATCAGGGTCCGCTGGACGAGGTCCTCGGCCTCGTGCCAGTCCCCCGAGAGAAGGAAAGCCGTGCGCCGCAGCGCCGGCCAGGCCTGTCTCGCATAGCGCGAGAACCCGCCGTCACGAGCCTCGGCCATCCGTCCCACACTCCCAAAGAGGGGCCGCGTCCCTGCCCGCGTCCGGTGTCAGGACGGACGCGGCATGGGCCAACGGAGTCAGAATTGGTCGCCCAAGTTGGTGTCACAACCCCTATCCGGATCCCCTGTCCCCTATCCGGAAATCTGGGGTCCCATAACCGCCGTGAGCGATTCCCCTGCCCCGCGCGCCCCCTTAGTATTTCGTCGTGACCGGTCGGCGGACGAGAAATGGAAGATTACTCGCGATAAGCGACCTCCATGTCGCCCACCCGGAAAACAGGGCTTTCGTGGAGTCGCTGCGTCCCGGCGCGCCCGGTGACTGGCTTATTGTCGCCGGCGACGTCGGCGAACAGGTTTCCGACATCGAATGGGCGCTGACCACTCTGCGAAATCGTTTCGCGGCGGTGGTGTGGACGCCGGGCAACCACGAATTGTGGACCACGCCCGGCGACCCGGAGCCCCTCCGCGGCGAGGAGCGCTACCGCAGGCTCGTCCAGGTCTGCCGCCGGATCGGGGTGCTCACACCCGAGGACCCCTACCCCGTGTGGACCGGGCCGGGCGGCCCGGCGACCGTCGTCCCCCTGTTCCTGCTCTACGACTACAGCTTCCGCGACCCCCGCCTCACCAAGGAGGAGTCGCTCGCCCAGGCGTACCGGCTGGGCATCGTCTGCACCGACGAGATCCTGCTCGACCCCCACCCGTACCCCAGCCGGGAGGCCTGGTGCAGGGCGCGGCTGATGGAGACCGAGGCGCGACTCGACACGCGCGACCCCGGGCTGCCGACCGTGCTGGTCAACCACTTCCCGCTGCTGCGCGAACCCACCCGCGTGCTGCGCCACCAGGTGTTCGCCCAGTGGTGCGGCACCGAGCACACCGCCGACTGGCACCTGCGCTACCAGGCGTCCGCCGTGGTGTACGGCCACCTGCACGTGCCGCGGACCACATGGCACGACGGCGTGCGGTTCGAGGAGGTGTCGCTCGGCTACCCGCGCGAGCGGCGCCACCGCCCCGGACCCACGGCGATGCGGCAGATCCTCCCCGCCGCGGCGTAGGCGCGGGCGCCGCCACCACCGTGCCGAACGCGGCGCGGCGACCACGGAAAGCGACCAGACGACCACCGGAAAACAATTATCAAATTAATCCATGTTTCCATGCAGCGCCCGGCCGCTCCGGCCGCATGTAAAAGAACAGAGACCGGAACGAGGCGGTCGGAAATCGCACGGCGCCGCCGTGGATTCCGGACGACGAGCATTCCAGGAAAGGCACGGGCGGCACAATTCGCCGCGCGGGCCACCCCGATCCGATTGAGGATCGCTCACCAGACGCCTCCGAACCCCGGGAGGAGTAATGGACGACGTAATCGAGCGAGCCGCGCTGAGAGTGATCGAGAACATGCACGAGAACCTCGGCGAACCCATCACCATCGACGACATGGCCAGGGTGGCCATGTTCAGCAAGTTCCACTTCTCAAGGGTCTTCCAGCGGGTCACCGGACTGTCGCCAGGACGCTTCCTGTCGGCCGTACGGCTCCGCGAGGCCAAGAGGCTGCTCGCCTCGACGGCGATGAGCGTGACGAACATCAGCCACCAGGTCGGCTATTCGAGCGTCGGCACCTTCAGCTCGCGGTTCACCAGCAGTGTGGGCCTGTCCCCGAGCAGGTACCGCGTGCTCGGGAGCGTGCCGGCCCAACTTCTCGCGGCCGGGCGCGGCGGCGCGGCGGCCGGCGCCACCGCGACGATCGTCGGGGAGATCTCCTCTCCCCTGCCGGACCGGCCGGTCTTCGCCGGGCTGTTCCCCGAGCGGATCCTCGGCGGGCGGCCGGTCTCTTTCACCCTGCTCGACCGGCCGGGGCCGTACGTGCTGGAGAACGTGCCGCCGGGGCGGTGGCACCTGATCGCGCAGTCCGCGGCCGAGGGCCACGAGGACGCCTTCGGCATCCCCGGCGGCATCCCCGGCGGCGAGGACGAGGCACAGTGCATCGCGTGCCTCGGGCCGATCACCGTGCAGGCGGGTGCGGAACCGCAGCTCGCCGACGTCCGGCTCCGGCCGATGCGCCCGATCGACCCGCCGGTCCTGCTGGCCCTGCGTGACCTGCTGTCACCGGCCGGCGCCTCCAGGCAGGCCTCCTGACCGGCCGGTCCCGCGCCCCCGCGGTTCCCAAGCGGCTCGCCGGAGACGAAGGCGGCCGGGCGTCACCGCCCGGCCGCTCGCTTTTCCCCGGCTGCCCGCACCGGGTCGCCTACACGCGATGGACGGTCATCGGCAGGCCGCCGCGGACCCGCAGCGACAGCATCGCCTCGGGTTCCACGGGACGGCCGGGCACATGGGCCAGCCGCAGCTCCCTGCAGACCATCGCGAGGACGAACGTCGCCTCCATCATGCCGAGGTGGTTGCCGACGCAGAACCGCGGCCCCGCGCCGAACGGGATGTAGGCGTACCGCGGCCGGCCGTGCGCGCGGTCCGGGTCGAACCGCTCGGGATCGAACCGCTCGGGGTCGGTCCAGTACGCCGGGTGCCGGTGCAGCGTGTACGGGCTGATCATGACGTCCGCCCCGGCCGGCACGTGGTAGCCGCCGACCTCGTCGTCCCGCTGGGCCACCCGGGTCAGCGCCCACACGGGCGGGTACAGACGCATCACCTCCTCGATCACCATGGCGGTGTACCTGAGCCTGTGCAGGTCGTCGTACACCGGCTGCCGGTCGCCCAGGACCTCCACGGCCTCGGCGCGCAGCCGTTCGCGCACCTCCGGATGCCGGTCGAGCAGGTGGAAGGCCCACGACAGCGTGCTCGCCGTCGTCTCGTGCCCGGCCAGCAGCAGGGTGACCAGGTCCTCGCGCATCCGCTGCCGCCTGGACCGGCGGTCGGCGCCGGGGGGCGCGGCCAGCAGCCGGGTGACGACGTCGTCCCCGCCGTCCCGATGGGACGCCACCAGGCGGTCGGCCACCTGGTAGAGGTCCCGGCGGGCGCGGCGGAAGCGCAGGTGCCCCGGCAGCGGCAGCCACAGCGGCACCATGCTCAGCGTCACCATCTCGAACATCGCCTGGTCCTGCATGTCCTCGAAGGCGTGCCCGATGGAGTGGAACCGGTCGAGGTCGGTGTCGAGCAGGGTGCGGCCGAGCACTCCGAGGGCGAGCCTCGTCATCTCCACCGCCAGGTCGACCGGCGGCCCGCCCGCCCGCGCCCGCAGCCGCTCCACCAGGCGCGCCGCCTCGCCGGCGATCACGGTGTCCTGGTGGGCGATCCGCTTGTTCTGGAACATCGGCTGGACCGTCCTGCGCTGGGCGCGCCACACCTCGCCCTCGCTGGTGAGCAGCCCGTCGCCGATGACCCGCTTCGCCTCGGCGAGGCCGATGCCCTTGTGGTACGCCGCGCTGTTGTCCGCCAGCACGTGCTTGGCGTGGTCCGGGTGGTTGAACAGGTAGATGCTCTTGGGCCCGATGGTCAGGCGTACGGCGTCGCCGTACGCCTTGGTGGCCGAGGTGAGCATCCCGATCCGGTCACGGACGAGCTGGAGGAACAGCCGCGGCGTGGCCGTGATCGGAGGCCCGGGCGGCGCCAGGGCGGCGCCGCCCGTACGGGTCCCGGGCCGGGCGGGGGCGCGGCGGCTCGTGACGCTCACGCCGCCACCCCCGGCCGGTCGGTGAGCTCCTGGAACCGTCCGCGGTAGACCAGCAGTCCCTCCCTGTCGGTCTGCTGCTCCATGGACAGCACCTTGCCCAGGAAGATCGTGTGGTCGCCCCCGTCGTAGGTACGCCACAGCTCGCACTCGAACCTGGCGACCGTCCCTGCGATGAGCGGGACCCCCGTGAGGTCGCCGGGCACCCACTCGACCTCCTCGAACTGGGCGGCGCCCAGCGCGCGGTAACGGTTGGCGAAGTGCCTCGCCTCGCTCTCCTGGTGGGCCGCGAGGACCGAGACCCCGAAGTAGCTCGTCATGCTGAGGCACTGGTGCATGACGGCTGCCCGGTCGATGCAGACCAGCACGAGCGGCGGGTCGAGCGAGACGGAGGCGAAGGAGTTGGCGGTCATGGCGTGCGGGACGGACCCGCCCGTCGTCACCACGGTCACACCGGTGGCGAATGCGCCGAACGCCCGCCGCAGCGCCTTGGCGTCGTTCACCTGGCCGTCCATCTGCAGGGATGATGCCGTTGATTGGTCGACAGTCACGCTGACCTCCTGGGGGTTAGGACGCGTAGGGTTCGAGCGCCCTGACCAGCGCGTCGGGGACCCGGGCGGGCGCGGTGCGGGTGTTCGGCCCGCGCATGCAGGCCACGCGCTGCCTCCCGCGGGCCACGAGCGTCTCGCCCTCGCCCGGGTTGAGCCGCACGTAGTCGAAGCTGAACTCCACCTGCGTCTGGGCGAGATCGACCAGACGCATCCGGATGGACAGCTCGTCGAAGGCGGTGATCTCGGCGTAGAACTCGCAGTCCACCTTCAGCGTGAAGAGCTTCAGGTCGTCCTGCAGGTCGGCGAGCACCTCCGGAGCCCGCTCCTTGAGGAACATCTCCCGGCAGCGTCCCTGCCACCGCAGGTAGTTGACGTAGTAGACGTTCCCGACGATGTTCGTCTCCTCGAACCCCACGGTGTGGAGGTATTCGTAGTAGTCGCTCACGGCCGCGACCCCCCTTCGGTGAGCACCGCGATCACTACCGGCCCCGCGACGTCCCGCAGGGTGGTGACGAGCGTCGCGATCCGCGCGTCCCCGGCGTCGACGACCACCCACGGGCCGGACACGGTCCCGGCCGCGAGCGGGGTGTCCTCCGGCAGGCCGGCCCGCCCAAGGGACCGCGCCGCGGCCAGGACCCGCGCGGCCGCGACCGCGGGGGCCTCGCCCGCGAGGCCGGCGACCCGCTCGGCGAGCGCGGCGTTCGGCCCGAGGGCCTCCCGCCACCGCTCGGGCCCCTCGCCGGACGCCGCCACCTCGGCGACGTCGCAGCCGAGCCGCCCGCCGCCGGCGACGCAGAGCGTCACCCCGGCCCCGTGCGCCGCCGACACCGCGACACCGGCCTCTCCGTCGATCTCCGGCTCGCCGCCGGGACCGAACCGCACCTCCACGGGCCGGCCGAGCGCCCGGCCGAGCCCGACGGCGGCGCGGGCGTCCCGCTCGGCCGGGCCGTCCTGCTCGCCCGGCAGGCCGGGCTCCACCACGACGGCCACCCGGTCACCGGTCAGGTCCTCCAGCGTGCGCTCCAGGTAGGAGCCGAGCAGGGGGGCCACCCAGGGGCCGGCGTCGCCGTCCTTCTTGCGCACCGCCTGCAGCGTCAGGCCGTCCCACCGCTCCACGACGGCGCCGTCCTTGGTGCGGACCGCGATGTCGTAGACGTAGGTGTCGCCGTCGCGCTCCCGCTCCGTCGCGCAGTACCGCAGCGCGCCGGCCTCCACGAGGGCGGGGCCGCCCGGACGCACCCGCTCGATCCCCACGGGAAGCAGCGTGGCGTCCGGCACGCAGACCTGGTTGCCGTGCATCAGCGCGTCCCGCGTGCCCGGGTCGCCGAGGAGCAGGGTGTCCGGCAGGTAGCGGGCGAACCAGTCGCCGTCGGCCACCGCCGCGACGTCCGCGTCCACGTGCCGGGCTGCGGCTCGGTGGTAACGGCGCAGCCGGTGGAACCGGCCGCCCTGGAACAGCACGTCACCGTACATCTCCCGCGCCGGGTCCAGCGTCACCGGGGGCAGCCCCTCGGCGACCTGGCCGGGCGGCCCGTCCGCCACGGGCTCGCCGGTGTAGCGCAGCGTCGCGCGGAAGTGGTCCACCTCGAAGCCGGTGTCCGAGCTTCGGATCGCCGCCTCGACGATGTCGTCGCCGGTGACCGTCGCGGCGATCCGCAGCGTCGTGCTGCCGGACGGCGGCACCACGATCGGCCGCAGGAACCGCGCGTCCTCGATCGCCGGCGTCTCCGCCCGCCCGGTGGCCGCGTACGCGACCTGGGCCATGGCCTCCATCCCGAAGACGGCCGGGAACAGGAGGTTGCCGTCGAGGAGGTGGTCGGCGAGGTAGAGGTCGGTGCCCGAGTTGACCTCGACCTCGGTGACGAGCTCCACGCCGTGGTAGCGGACCAGCGGCCGGTCGACGAAGCGCAGCAGGGGCAGCGGCGGCTCGTCCCTGCGGACCGTGCCGATCCCCTCCGTACGCCCGCTGATCACGGCGACGACGGGCGAGGCGGGGTCGGCGACCAGCCTCCGCATGATCTCCACCCCCTGCGCGGGGGTGATCGGGACGATGCCCTTGCGGGTCAGCCCCTCGACCACCGACAGGCGCTCGCCCATGCCGACGTCCGACCAGACCGACCACTCCATGCAGATGGCGCGGCAGCCGGGGTGCTTGTCCGCGACCTCGGCGGTCAGGTCGGCCAGCCACTCGTTGGCGGTGGCGTAGTGCGCCTCGCCGTGCAGGCCGGCCCGGCCGATGATGCTGCCGAAGGTGACCAGCAGGCGCAGCCTGCCGGCGTCCACCACGTCGAGCACGTTGCGCAGCCCGCCGACCTTGGGGGCGAACGTCCGCCTGAAGGCGTCGGCGTCGAGACCGGCGAGGCCCACGGGCTCGTTGCGGCCCGCGCCGTGCAGGACGGCCGTGACCTGCCCCAGCTCCGCCTCCAGCTCGGCGATCCCACGGCGCACCTGACCGAGGTCGGTCACGTCCGCCCTGGCGTACCGCACGGTCACCCCGGCCTCGGCCATCCGCCGCAGGGTGGCGGAGAGCTCCGCGTCGCCCGCGGGGTCGGAGCGGCCGAGCACGGCCAGCTTCGCGCCGGTGTCCTCGGCCACGGCCAGGGCGCACTCGGCGGTGATGCCCTTGCCGCCGCCGGTCACCAGCAGGACGTCCTCCGGGCCGAGCGGCTGCGCCTGGGCGGCCGGCCGTACCGGAAGGGCGCGCAGCGTCGGCACCCGGCGCACGCCGTCGGCGTCGTAGTACACCTCGGCGAAGCCGTTGGTCGCCGCCACCTCGGCCACCACGCGGTCGACCGCCTGCGGCACCGCGGGGGTGTGCACGACGGTGGTGGTCAGGTGCGGCGCCTCCAGGTGCAGCGTCTTGGCCAGCCCGGCCGCGCCCCGGCCATGCTGGACCAGGACGAACCGGGTGCCGGGCGGGCCGGCCAGCGCGGCCTTGGCGCCCAGCAGCGCCTGCTCCAGGTGCTCCTCCGCGCAGTCCGGGGGCAGGCACACCAGCACCCCGGAGCCGACGTTCCCCTTGTCGAGCGCCCGGCGCAGCGGCTCGGCGATCGCGGAGGTCCCCGCGGTGTACAGCCGCCAACTGCCGCTTTCGCCGGGGCCGGTCCGCGCCGGGAGCGGCACCTCGTCGAGGTCGACCGCGAACGCCCTGGCCCAGTCGGCGGCGCCGGCCGCCACGGCCGGGGCGGCGGCCTGCCCCTGCGGCTCCCGGGTGAGCCGGTCGAGCGCCTCGGCCAGCTCGCGCAGGCTCGCGGTGGCGAGGTTGGTCGGGGCCTGGGCCGCCGGCACCCCGAGGCGCTGGACGGCCTGGTCGATGATGTGCATGACGGTGACCGAGCTGAGGTGCAGCTCGTCGAGCGGCCTGCTGTCCTCGCTCACCATCTCCAGCGGCAGCTCCGCCCGCTCGGCGGCGAGGCGTCGCAGCAGCTCGATGCTCGACCCGGCGTCGGCCACGGCGTCCGCCGCGGCCGAGGAGGCCGCCGTCCCCGCGGGCGGCGCGGCCTGCTCGGCCGCGCGCGACCGCGCCTTCGGGATCGCGACCCGGGGAGCGGCCTCCGCCGGGCTGGCGAAGAAGCGGAACTCCGCGCCCACCTCCAGGGGCCGGACCAGCCGGCCGTGGAACAGGTCCTCCAGGAGGACGGGGACGCCGGTCACGTAGGCGGCGCCGGCCACCCGCAGCAGCCCGGCCAGCGACTCGTCGTCGGTGTCGAGCGCGACCGCGGGCACGTCCGTCGCCGCCGCGGCCAGACCCGCGAGGACCCGGCCGGGACCCACCTCGACGAACAGGGCGACGTCCTTGGCCGCCCGCTCGACCGCCTGGGTGAAGCGCACCGGCTCGGTGATCTGCCGCCTCAGCAGATCGCGCAGGTCCGCGTTCGCGGGCAGCTCCTCGCCGGTCACGGTGGAGACGATCCGCCGCCCGACCCGGTCGAACTCCTGCCCGGCCAGGTACGCGCCGAACGCCTCGGCCGCGGGAGCCACCAGCGGCGAGTGGAAGGCGTGGGACACGGCGAGCGGGGTCCAGTTCAGGCCCGCGTCCGAGGCCCTGCGCCCCGCCTCCTCCACCGCGTCGGCCGGACCGGCGACGACGGTCTGGTTCGGGCCGTTGTATCCGGCGATCACCACCGGCAGCCCGGCGATGAGGTCGGCGACCGTCTGCGGGGTCGCCCGGATGCCCGCCATGGTGCCCGAGGAGCTGTGCTCTGTCATGGCCCGGCCGCGGGCGGCGGCCAGGCCGAGCAGCGCGTCCTCGTCCATGGCGCCGGCCCACTGCAGCGCCGACAGCTCGCCGAGGCTGTGGCCGACCGCGACGTCCGCCTCCAGGCCGAGGAGGGACAGCGCGCGCAGTCCCGCCATCGAGCCGGTGACGATGCGCGGCTGGGCGACCGCGGTGGCCACCATGTCCCCGGAGGCCGGCAGCGCCGCCCTGGCGTAGATCTCCTCGACCTCGGCGAAGCGGCGGCGCAGCGCCCCGCCGCTGGTGCCGCGGCCGGAGCCCTGGCCGGGGAACAGGAAGCCGATCCTGCTGGGGCCGTCGGCGTGGCCGAGGAAGGCCCTGCCGTCGGACGCGAACAGGCTGGTCTCGCCGCCGTCGAGGGCGGTGAGCACCCGCCGCAGCTGCCGCTCGGCGTCCTCGGGCGAGGAGACCACCACGGCCGCCCGGTACGGCAGCCCGCGCAGCTCGCGCTGCAGCGTGACCGCCAGGTCGGCGAGCTGCGCGTACGACAGCCTGGTCACGAAGTCGGCCAGCGTGGCGACCCGCTCCCGCAGCGCCTGCGGCGACGCGGCGTCGGCCAGCAGCAGTTCGGCGTCCTGCAGCGAGGAGGCCAGGCTCCTGGTGCGGGCGGGCAGCACCCGCCGCCGCGGCCCGCTCTGCTCCAGCACGACGTGGGTGTTGATGCCGCCGAAGCCCATGGCCGTGACGCCGGCCCTGACCGGGACGTCCTCCGGCCAGGGCTCCGCCTTGCGCAGCGCGCGCAGCGGGGCGTCCTCCCGCGCGAGGATCTGGTGGGGCTCGACGCAGCCGATCGCGGGCGGCAGGACCTGCTCGTGGACCGCCATCGCGGCCTTGATCAGCCCTGCCACCCCCGCCGCGGCCTTGGCGTGCCCGATCATCCCCTTGATCGAGGTGACGGCGGCGGGCGCCGCCGCCGGGGACGCGTCGGCCCTGGCCTCCGACAGCGCGGTGAGCTCCGTGGCGTCGCCCACCGCGGTGCCGGTGCCGTGGCCCTCGAACAGGCCGACCGTCTCGATGCCGAACCCGGCCCGTTCGTACGCCCGGCTCAGCGCGAGCCGGTAACCGCTCACCTCGGGCCTGGTCATGCCGCCCTTGCCGTCGGAGGAGACACCCCATCCGGCGACGACGGCGTAGATCCGGCGACCGGCCTCGACGGCGTCGGCCTCGCGCATCAGCACGACCATCCCGCAGCCCTCGCCCGGCCAGAAGCCGTTGGAGTGCTTGTCGTACAGGCGCATCTCGCCCTTGGCCAGCGCGCCGGTCTTGGCGAAACCGATGATCTCGAAGGGGTCGATGGACAGGTCGACCCCGCCGGCGACGGCGACGTCCAGGTCGCCGTCGAGCAGCGCCTTGCACGCCGTCGTCACCGACAGCAGCGAGGAGGAGCAGGCGCCGTCCACGGTGTAGCCGCCGCCGTTGAGGTCGAAGTGGTTGCAGATGCGCCCCGCGATGGTGTTCGACAGGCCGCCCGCGAGGGTGTCCTCGTCGACCTCGGGGAACGGGCTCTTGTAGGTGGCCTCCAGGTCCGCGAGGAAGGCGGCCATCCGCTCGTCGTCCCAGCCCTGGTCCTTCAGCGTCGCCGCGACCGTGCGGCGGACGTACGGCCAGCGCAGGCGCAGGACGTTGGCGCGGGTGAACTCGCCGGTCAGCGTGTTGCCGACGACGACTCCTGTGCGCTCACGCGGCAGGCCCTCCCCCTCGGGGAAGCCGGCGTCGGCCAGCGCACGGCCCGCCATGTCGAGGGCGAGCCAGTGCGTCAGGTCGGTCGAGCGGTACGTGCTGCCGGCGATCCGGTAGCCGACCCTGTCGAACTCGTAGCCCTCGATGACGGCGGCGGTGCGGGCGTAGAACCGGTCGGGCACCGACGGGTCGGGGTCCCAGTAGTCCTCCAGGCGCATCCGCTCGTCCGGGAGCCTGCGGAAGGCGCGCCGGCCGGCCAGCGCGTTCTCCCACAGCTCCCGCGGAGAGGCGGCGTCGGGATATCGGCAGGCCATGCCGACGATGGCGATCCTGGTGGTGCTCATACGGACGCCGCCTCTTTGCCGTTGACCGAGACGGGGCCGGTGACGATGACCGGGGCCGGCGTCTGGGGTGGAATGGTGGGCGTCGGCGTCTGCGCCTGCTGGCGGGCCTTGTTCACGAAGTGCAGCGCCCAGAAGAAGCCACCCCGGATCGCGCAGACGCCGGCGGTGGCGAAGAACAGCGCGTACGAGATGTGGACGGCGGTGAGCAGGCCGTACAGCAGGGCGACGCCGGCGCCGAAGGCGATCTGCGGGCCGGGCTTAGACGGCGTCGTGCCCGGGTCGGTGATCATGTAGTTGGTGAACAGGATGAAGGCGACGCCCGTCATCATGCCCAGCGCGGCGGGTATCGACGTGCCGAAGAAGACGCCGCGCAGGATCGCCTGCAGGGCGAACGCGCCGACCCAGCCGAGGATGAGCGGCATACGGCCGGTGAGCTTGCCGTTCAGCATCGTGCCGCCGATGATGATGATTCCCGGCACCAGCCAGTCGATCCAGGTGTCGACGTTCTCGGTGAAGTGGTACGGCGGGGCGATGCTGGCCCAGGGGAAGACCAGCAGGATGACGGCGATGCCGAAGTTCGACGGGTTCATGTAGTGGCGCATGCGGCCCTTGACCGGAGCCCGCAGCACCCACTTGGCGCCCACGGCCACCACGACCCCGAAGACGAGCACGAGGACCTGGTCGTTGACGTAGGTCAGCATGTTCATGGCGAGGCTGGTGATGTGCGCCGGGTAGAGGAACTCCACCAGGCCGCGCATGCCGTTGCCGCGGTAGCGGGGGCCGCGGCCCTCGGCCCGCGAGCCGATCCGCTCCAGCACGATTTCCGTGGTGTATCCGGTGGCGAGGGCGATGAAGGGCCACAGCCAGGGCTGCTCGAAGCCGAGGATCGTGTAGCCGAAGATGTTGAAGACCGAAATCGAGATCGCGAAGTTACGCAGCGCGATGACCACCTTGGGGTCGTGACGCGGCGCCGCGACGGGCGTGTTCTCAGCCATGTCCGATCACTTCTCCTTGGCCTGGCTGCCGAGCTTGAGCGAGTGCCAGCCCGGGGTGAGCTGCAGTTCCTGTTCGCGCACCTGTCCGGTGCGGTCGCGCCACTGCAGGCGCGCCTTGACGGGCCCCGTGATGTTCTGGCCGAGCCCGATGTGCACGTCGGTGCTGCGGCGGCCGGAGTGGCCGCTGCTGCCGTCGACCCGGCTGATGAGCATCCGGCCGTCGGGGGTCATGACGCAGATCTGCGCGCCGGTCACCGGCGAGCCGGCCGGGGGCAGGGTCCCGTCGGCGGGCTTCTCGTCGCGGGTCAGGCGCAGCCCGAGGAAGGAGCCCTGCTCGGGGCTCTGGTTGTGGTAGAAGATCGGCGCGTCCCACTGGCGGGCGACCGCCATGTCGAGGCGGCCGTCGCCGTCGGCGTCGCCGGTCGCGATGCCGCGGGTCGGCACCGGCACGTCGAGGCCGATCTGCGGGGCGATGTTGATGTAGCGGCCCTCGGGACCCTTGACGAAGAAGTGCAGGCTCTGGTTGCCCGCGATGTCGTCACCGGCGCGGGCGTTCGGCCACCAGGTCGGGTTCTGCAGGAGCTGGTCGTTGGCCGTGGCCAGCTCCTGGAGCTGCGGCCAGCGGTCGGTCTGTCCCTTGATGAAGCCGGTGGCCTGCGCGATGGCGAGCTCGCCGCTGTTGTTGAAGTCGGCGATCTTGACGTCCCAGCCCCAGCCGGACCACGCGGTCTGCGCGGGCGCGCTCTCGTCGCGGTACGGCGCCACACCCTCACGGAACTTCTCGCGCAGCTCGGCCTGGTTCTTCACGTCGGCGACGAACTGGAAGTTGCTCTCCTCGATGCCCCAGGAGGTGGTGATGTTGCTGACGAACATGTCGTAGACGCCGTCGTGGTTCAGGTCGCCGAAGTCGACGCCCATGCCCTTGAAGGAGTCGTGGCCCACGGTCTTCGACTTGGGGATGAACGCCGAGCGGGTGCCCTCGACCAGGGAGAACTTGAAGTGTCCCGGCGTGGAGCGGTTGTACAGCAGCCGGTCGGGGCCGAAGTCGTTGGCCAGGTACAGCTCGGGCAGCAGGTCGCCGTCGAGGTCGTTGGCGGCGGCGCCGAGCTCCCAGCCCCGCGACACCTCCTCGGGCAGCACCTCGTCGAGCTTCTGGTACGTCGCCGCCGGCTTGTCGCCGCTCTTGGCCTTGACGAAGCGGAAGAAGTAGTTCTCACCGCCGTTGTGGCCGTTCGACATCGAGTGGTTCATGTGCACGCCGCCGGAGACGGTGGGGTCGAGCACCGGCCCGTCGGCGAAGTAGTTGCCGATGAAGATGTCGTCGTGCCCGTCGCCGTCGAAGTCCGCCACCGTCGCGACGTTGGTGTTCCACTGCGGGCCGGTGTACTTGCCCTCGGTGCTGTTCGCGCCGGGCACCAGCTCGACCGGCCGGTACGTGTCGGCCGACAGCCCGGTGGCGCCGGTCTTGGCCAGGTAGAGGATCGGCGTGCGGCCCCACATGTAGACGAGCAGGTCGATCCGGCCGTCCTCGTTGAAGTCGCCGGGGACGCAGCCCATCGGCGCCATGTGGTCGTTGACCGGCAGCGGGGCCGGGTTCAGCGCGAACGGCGCGTACCGCTCCGCCTTGGCGCCCGGCGTGGGCGTGATCACGACCTGGTCGATGCGGGTGTCGACGAGGCACAGGTCGTTGGACAGCCCGTCGCCGTCGAGGTCGTTCATCGCGATCGCCGCGCCCACCGAGGAGATCCAGGCGTCGATGTGCGTGTAGTCCTTGTTGACCTTGCGGATCGTCTTCTGGTCGAAGCCGCTCGGCAGGGCGATGGACAACGGCGTGAAGGCGTACTTGCTCGCCGTCTCCGCCGTCTGCGCGGCGGAGTACGAGGGCAGGCGGGCGATGAGGAAGGCGGTCGCGATCAGCACGAGCGCCACGATTCCCGCCATCTGCCTGCGCAGCCAGCCAAGGGTCGCGGTCACTGGGTAACACCTCCAAGGGAGACGAATTCGTTGGCGATGCACTGCCGCCAGAGCTCGTAGGCGGGCGGGTCGCCGTCCCGCAGCGGCTGCGGCGGGCGGACCAGCTGGGTGACCTGGGCCGCCCGGTCCTCGGGCAGGCCGCAGAAGATCTCGGCCGCCAGGCGGGTGTGCGGCACGACCAGGCCGGCCCTCACTCGCGCCTCGGCGGCGAAGGCGGCGCCCTGCGCGAGCTGCGGGCGGTGCGCGCCGGCCCGCTCCCGCAGCGTCAGCAGTTCGTCCTCGGCCGCGCCGCCCGCGTAGGTGGCGGCCAGCCCGGCGCCCGCGTACATGTCGGCGCGCCGCGACGGGTCGAAGCGGTCGATCAGGTCCGCGCACCGCTCAGCGTCGGTCCCGGCGACGAACCAGATCGCCCGGCCGATGCCCTGGTCGATCGCGTGGTTGGCGTACGGCCGGGTGGCGTCGGCCGGCCAGGGGAAGGCCGCGTCGCGGTACTGCCCGTGCACGTACTGGTCGGTGCGGAAGTAGGCCTGGTGGAAGCCGTAGCCGTCCAGGGCCAGCCAGCGCAGCAGCGGGTCGAGCGACTCGGCCTTCGGCCACAGGAACTTCGGCAGCCTGGCCATCCCCCAGCCGATGCCGACGTAGATCATGTAGTTGTGCCGGTCGCCGCGCCCGGCGAGGAACTCCTCGACCCGGCCACCGCCGAACGGCATCGCGTCGAGGATGGTGAAGGCCATTCCCGCGCCCTCGTAGGCGAAGCCGCGGAAGCGGGTCGGCACCTGCTCAAGGCGCTCCTCCGCCTCCGCGACCGTGCACGCCTCCATCGCGTAGCCGTAGCCCTTGAGGAAGGTCTCACCGACCGTCTCGAGCAGGTCCCGGGCCTCCGGGCTCTTCACGTGGAAACCCCGGGTGGCGAGCTTCGTCTCCGAGATGTTCGGTGTCATGATTCGGCGTCTCAGCGAACGCAGAAAACTCGTCAATTTCCTCTCCGCCCTCCATAAAGTCCCGCACACATTGCTGATTCTGGCGTTATTCACGCATATTCCGCCGACTCGCGACCACTTCGGAAGTGCCTATTTGTCGCGATTTCGGGCATGGCGAATTGAATCGCGCTGAAATAATTCGGCGCGACAGGGGAAAAGGGAGGCCGGCGGGTCAGACCGCCAGGCGCGCGGCGAAGTGCTCGCGGACCCGGCCCCGCCACAGCTCGTACGCCGGCACGGACGCGGACGGGTCGGCGGTGACCTCGCTGTCGTCGGCCAGCGCGACCGCGTCCCGCACGGACAGGCCGGCGAGGGCGGAGGTGGCCACCTCGGTGTGCGGCGGCACGAACCCGGCGTAGCTGCGCGCCTTCGCGGCGAAGACGGAGCCCTGGGCCACCTGGGGCGCGTGCTCGCCGGCCTCGCGGCTCAGGCCCGCCAGCCCGTCGGCGTCGCATCCGCCGGCGAACGTCGCGGCCAGGCCGACGCCGCTCCACAGGTCGGCCTGCCGATTGCCGGCGAAGTTCCGCACCGCGGTGGCGACGTCCGCCGCCCGCGCGCCGTGGATGAACCACAGCGCCCGCCCGATGCCCTGGTCGACCGCGCGCAGGAAGTAGTCGGGCGACCCCTCCCAGGCGTAGGGCGTGGGCACCCGCTGCTCGTCCACCCATTTGCGAGTGTCGAAGTAGGCGCGGTCGAAGCCGTAGCCGTCCACGGCCAGCCAGCTCATCGTCGGGTAGTACGGCGATCCGCCGAGGTCGGGCATCACCTTGCGCCACAGCACCCGGGGCAGCCGGGCCATGGCGAATCCGATGCCGATGTAGGTGAGGAAGATGTGCGGCTGCCCGGGCCCCAGCAGCAGGTCGCGGGTGCGGTGGCCGCGGCCGCCGCCCATCGCGTCGAGCACCGTGAACGCCATCGTCGCGCCCTCGTAGGCGAAGCCGCGCAGTTCCGGCTCGATCATGCTCAGCCTGCGCTCGACCTCCCACTGGTCACGGGCGTCGATGCCCCACTCGAAGCCGCAGACGACCGACTGGGGGATGGCCTCCAGCCGCCGGGTGACCTCGGAAGGAGAGCCCGGAAACCCTCGCGCGGCGAAGGTCACATCGAGCAGGGACGGGGCCAGCACCAGCCTGCGGAGCGAACCGGAGAACGTCGACATGCCACACCTCTCACTCGTGGTCCCTGGACGGGCTCGAAACGCCGTCGGCACCGCGCCGCCGAAGCCGCTTTCCTCTTCCCGCGTTATCCCGGAAGGCCTCGCCGGCTCTTTCCTCAGGATGCGTCGGCGGGTCCTAAGCGGCTTTTCGTAAAATGCGCGATCGGGGTAAGGGAGTGGCGATTCCTCAGCTAATCCAATGCCAGCGCACATTCGGAGAAGACCACGCGCCCCTGGCGAGCGGACGGGGGCCGGGGGCGAGCCAGGCGAAGGCCGCCCACGCCGAGGCCCACGGCGAAACGGGCGCGGGGTGCGGTTCCGGCGCGTCCGCCGCCGACCCCGCCCGCGCGGCGACGGCGGCCACGACCGCGACGACGGCCGCGAGTTCCTCCGGCGTCGGGTCGCCGCGTACGACGATCAGGTCGCTGCTGTGCTCCACGATGCGCCTCCCGCCTCGACGGTCACACCTCGCGAAGCGGGCGGGCAACTTTCCGGTTGCCGTTGAGGGAGCCCGCGCCCAGCCAGGGTGACGCCGGCGGGTCAGACCCCGGCCTCCTCCCCGAACTCCAGCACGAGCGGCAGGTCGGAGCGCCGGGCGATGCCGAGCTTGCGGTAGGTGCGGGTCAGGTGCTGCTCGACCGTGCTGACCGTGACGAAGAGCCGGGCCGCGATCTCCCGGTTGGTGCAGCCGGCCGCGGCCAGGGACGCGACCCGGCGCTCCGCGTCGCTCAGCGCGCCGAGCGGCTCGGCCCCGGGACGGACGGCCGCCGCCTCGTGGTCCGGCCCGCCGCCCGACCCGGCGCGCGGGCCGCTGTGCGACTGCTGCCTCGGGCTCAGGGCCGCGCTCAGCGGCTCGGCGCCGCACTCCGCGGCGACGGCCTGCGCCCAGGTGGCGATCGTCCGCGCCCTGCGGTACTCCCCGAGCGCGTCGTGGGTCTCCACGAGGTCGGCCAGCGCGCGGGCCAGTTCGTACCTGTCGCCCGCGGCCTGCAGGCACCCGGTCGCCTGCCGCAGCAGCGCGGGCCGCTCGACCGGGTCGAGGGTGGCGGCCAGCATCCGCAGGGCGACCCCCCTGCCCCGGGGGTCGTCGGGCACGCACCCGTCGAGGTGGGCCCGCACCAGCTCACGCGCCTCCTCCACCTGCCCGAGGCGCAGGCAGGCGTCCGCCGCGTCGGCCCGCCAGGGGATCAGGCCGGGCGTGTCGAGATCCCACTCAGTCATCAGCTCGCCGCAGCGCCGGAAGTCGGTCAGCGCCAGTCCCGGGTAGCCGGTCGCGAGGCTGTGACGGCCCCTGGCGTGCAGGTAGTGGAGCCCGTAGCGGCTCTGGAACATGACCTCGGGGACCGGCGCGTCCAGGTGCTCGCGCACCTCGTCGTACCTCCCCATCGCGGTGAGGGCGAGAATGAGGCTGCCGAGCGGCCCGCCGACGGCGACGCCCCAGCCGCTCATCGGGATGATCTGCAGGGCGGCGCGCGCGTGGCGCTCCGCCGCCGGCATGTCCCCCTGGCGGGTCGCGATCTCCGCCCGGATCGCCGCGAGCCTCGCGCGCCTGCTCGGCGCCTGCCGCGCCGACGCCTCGGCGGCGAAGATGTCGCACAGCGGGGCCGCCCGGTCCGCCCTCCCCGCGTACGTCAGCGTCAGCAGGGAGTTCTCGACCGTGTCCAGCGACATCTCGTCGAGCCTCGAGTCCTCCAGGATGCGCTCGACGGCGTCGACGTACTCCTCGCGCGGCCCCCGGGTCAGCACCTCCGCCAGCGCGAGCGCCGACTCCAGCCGCCGGCTGACGGACACCGAGACGATGCCGCCAGGCCCCTCCTCCTCCTTCGTCATCCGCCCCAGCGCGGTGAGGAACGGGGGATGGGCCACGCGCAGGCAGAGCCGGGCCACGACGAGTTCGGCGCGCGTCTCCTGGTCGGTCGTGCCACCCGATTCGAGCACCTGCTCCAGCACGTCGCGCGCGTCGTCGACGCGGCCGTGCCACAGCAGCGCCCTGGCCAGCACGACGGCGTCGGCGCCCCGCAGGCTGCCCCGGTGCACCGCCTCCGCCAGCTCGGCGAGACGGCCGGCGGGCGCGGCAGGGTTGATGCGCCACTCGGCCCGCACGAGCATCGTCATGATCTTCGCCCGCTGCGTGTCGTCCGCGCACGCGCGCCAGGCGAGCCGCAGGTATCCGACCGCGCTGTCGACCTGGCCGGCCCGCAGCGCGCTCCTGGCCGCCTCCTCCAGGATCTCGATGCCCCAGGGAGCGTCCACCCGCCCCGCCTCCAGCAGGTGCCGGGCCACCACGGCGGGGGAGGCGCCGACGCCGTACGACAGCTCGGCCGCCCTGCGGTGCAACTCCGTCCGCTCCCCCGCGTCCATCGCCCCGAGGACCGCCTGCCGCGCGGCCTCGTGGCGGAAGGTGCCCAGCGCGGTCAGGCCGGCGGCGCCGAGGGCGTGCAGGTCCTTGTTCACGTCGGCCGCGGGCACGCCCAGCAGGAGGTCGAGGGAGCGGGGCTCGCCGAGGACCGCGAGCCCGCGGGCGGCCCGCGCCACCCGCGCCTCGCCGCGGTTCAGGCACGAAAGCACGGCCTGGCCGTACTGCTCGCCCGCGACCACCCCCGCCGGGGGCTCCTGCGCCGTACGGGCGGACTCCTCGTAGTCGTCGGCCAGCGCGGTGACCAGCAGGGGGTTGCCGCCGCTGTGCGCGTACATCTCGTCGGCGAGCCGCTCGGCGGCCTCGTCGCCGAGCCGCTCGGCCAGCATCGCCGCCACCCCCGTCCGCGACAGCCGGGTCAGCCTGACCCGGCGGCAGTGCGGCTGGCGCAGCAGCTCGGTCTGGAAGTAGGAGTCCGTACGCCACGCCTGGTCGGCGTGCCCGAAGATCGCCACGATCTGGGCGAGCCGCACCCGGCGGGCGAGGTAGGCCAGGCAGAGCAGCGACTCCCGGTCGGCGTGGTGGACGTCGTCGACGACGAGCACCAGGGGACACCGCTCGGACAGGTCGAGCATGACGCCGCAGAGCGCGTGGACGAGCTGGGCGTCCACCGGCCTGCGCTCGCCCGCGCCCGCCGCGACCGCCCGCGCGCCCTCCTCCAGCAGGGAAAGCGCGCGCTCCCGCTCCTGCGGGACCAGCGGGGCGTCCTCCACGAGCTGACGCAGCACGCCCAGCGGGACGTCGCGCTCCAGGGACGAGCCCGTCGCGGTGACGGCCAGGGCGCCCAGCTCGATGGCCTGCTCCGCGAACGTGTGCAGCAGCGTGCTCTTGCCCGTCGCCACCGCGCCGCCGACCAGGGCGACCCTGCCCCTGCCCATGACGGCGCTGGCGAGTAGCGCCTCCAGCAGCGCGAGTTCCTGTTCTCTTTCGACCATGGTCATCGCCGTGTCACCGCCCTTCACGTGGTCACCTGCCGGCCGTCACCCGCCGGGATCGCCCGGCGCCCGGGCGTCCGTGCCGCCCGCTTCCGTCCGTCGCTCCCCTGCCGTCACCCCTGCCGTCACCGCTGCCGCCGCCCGCCCCCGGCGTCCGCTCGCGGGCGGCCCTGGCGACGGCGGAGCGCACCGCGGCCAGCGCGGCCCGCTCGACGTCCCGATCGATACCCGCCCCCCAGTGGCAGACGCCGTCCGCGCGGTACTCGGCGTAGACCGCGGCCACGTCCCGCCCCGCCGCGCCCGCGCCGGCCGCCGGGCGGGTGTGATGGACGATCCGCACCCGCAGGCCCCGGCGCGCGAGCTCCGCGCGGACCGCCTGGACCGTGTCCGTCCTCGCCGGGCCGGTGCGGAACCAGCCGGCGTCGATGTGCAGGGTGACCGTGCCAGCGGTCTCGACGTACGGCGGGATCGGCAGGGTGGAGTCCACGACGTACTCACGGACGAAGACCTCGAGGACGCGCTCCGGCGCGACCTCCCCGCCCTCCGCGTCCGTCAGCGCCTGCATCCTTTTGGCGAAGTCGGCCTGCAGCTCGCGCGGCAGGGTGAGTCCGTGCCACACGCTCATCACGTAGGCGAGGCCGCCCTTGCCCGACTGGCTGTTGATCCGCACCACCGCCTCGTACGTCCGGCCAACGTCCTGCGGGTCGAGCGGCAGGTAAGGCACCCGCCACGGCAGGCGCGCGGCGTCGTCCCCGCCGCGGGCGGCCTCCCTCTCCGCGGCGTCCATGCCCTTCTTGATGGCGTCCTGGTGGGAGCCGGAGAAGGCGGTGTAGACGAGGTCGCCGCCGTACGGGTGCCGGGGATGCACCGGCACCCCCGTGCAGTGCTCCACGGTGCGGCGGACGCGGTCGAGGTCGGAGAAGTCGATGCCGGGGTCCACGCCCTGCGTGGACAGGTTGAGCCCGAGGGTGACCAGGCAGACGTTGCCCGCGCGCTCGCCGTTGCCGAACAGACAGCCCTCGACCCGGTCGGCGCCCGCCATGACGGCCAGTTCCGCGGTGGCGACGCCGGTCCCCCTGTCGTTGTGCGGGTGGACCGACAGGCACACGTGCTCGCGCCGCGACAGGTTGCGGTGCATCCACTCGATCCTGTCGGCGAAGACGTTCGGCGTGGCGCGCTCGACCGTGGTGGGGAAGTTGAGGACGGTCTCGCGGCCGGCCTCCGGCTGCCAGACGTCCATGACGGCCTCGCAGACCTCCAGCGCGAACTCCGGCTCCGTGTCGGCGAAGTGCTCGGGTGAGAACTGGTAGCCGAGGTCGCAGCCGTCCAGCGTCCGCTCGGCGTACTTCATCACCAGCCGGGTCCCCTGGACGGCGAGGTCCTTGCACTCGTCGCGGCTCATGCCGAACACCAGGCCGCGGAAGAGCGGCGAGGTCGCGGCGTAGAGGTGGACGGTGGCGCGCGACGCGCCCTCCAGGCTCGCCACCGTGCGCTCGATCAGCTCGTCCCTGGCCTGGGTCAGTACGGAGATCCGGACGTCGTCGGGGACGAGGTCGCGCTCGACGAGCATCCGGACGAAGTCGTAGTCGTCCTTGCTGGCCGCAGGGAAGCCGACCTCGATCTCCTTGTAGCCCATGTCCACCAGCAGGTCGAACATGATCAGCTTCCGGGCCGGCGTCATCGGCTCCGCCAGCGACTGGTTCCCGTCCCGCAGATCGGTCGACAGCCAGCGCGGCGCCGCGCCGATGGTCGCGTCCGGCCAGGCGCGGTCCTCCAGGAATAGCCGCGGAGAACCGCTGTAGCGTCCGAGATTCACGGCCGGCTCCTTAGGTGAGCGATCCGAAATAGGCGGAGTAGGAGTGCGGCGAGAGCAGAACCTGCAACTGGTAGGAGTCGGCCTCGTCCTGCATGCGGAACGTGATCGAGATTTCGGGATAGGCCGCTGTGAGCCCCAGGCCGACGAAGTACGAGTCGCTCTCGAAGACGATGCGGTGGAGGCCGCGGTCGAATCTGCGCCCGCGCCACTCCCCCACCCGCCCCTCGTGGTCGGTCTCCGCCTTGACATCGGCGCACCACGCGCCGTTGTCGATGTGCTCAAGCCGCACGCGCACACCGGCGGCCGGCCGGCCGTAAAGGCCGTCCAGCGCCTGCAGAGCAATGCCCATTTCATCGCCACACATTCCCGAGTCCCTGACGACTCGGCTAGACGCTCTCGTCTTCGGACCTTGCGATCCCGGCATGGCCACCATGTGCGGGCTTGTCCCGGGTACATGCCACAGTCGCGCACCCCGTTATCGGCCCGGCATCGCCCCGCTATCGCGTAGGCATCGCGCCGCGATCGCCGCTAGCCGCCGCGGCTCCGCCGGTGGCGGGACCGCGCTCCCCCGTGGTTGCGCGAACCCCCGCACCCCACCCATCAATAGCGCTCTGACCTGCGGTGATGGAATCGCGGAAGCGCGACGATAAGGGCCCGATGGCGGGGGGTGTGAGCGTCTGTCCCGTAAGCGAACGGCGTACAGGACGCCGCGAAAACGGTGGAGGTAATCCAGTGGCCGGCAGCAGCAACATCCTCGTCAAGCGATTCGCCGTCTCCGTCTTCGTCGCCCTCGCGGCCGCGGCGTCGGCCGGCGCGGTGGTCTCGGTGACGTCTGCTTCCCACGCTCACGCCCGCACCGCCGACCACCCCGCCGTCAAGTGGGACGGCCCCGCGAGCGCCCCCTCGCCGAGCCCCACCAAGACGACCCACGTGAACCCCTGGGACTGACCTGCCGCCGAGCGGCCGGAGACCTCGCGTCTCCGGCCGCTCGGCGCTTTACGCGTTGTTTGCCGGACCGTCTCGGCCGGTTTTCTGACGCTGTGACTTTCAACCGGTAAGGCCGCTGAGCGGATGCTCATGCGAAACTGAAGTCCATCCTTCGGACCGCATTCGCCTAGCCACCAGCCGTCCTGCGCTGTACGATCCCTGACATCAATGTCAAAATGGGACATGCGGATGACAACATGCCAGAACGGCGGTGACCAGACCTGACACCGTTTCCGCCGGTGTCCACGGCTCCTTCGCAAACATTCCGTAAACTGCCGTCACACCATAAAGAGCCTTTTATGTGAGGCCGCAATGCGCATATCGCGGAGAGCGACCTCCGCTATCCGCGCCGTGCGTGGCTCAGCAGTTTTCAGAGGGAGATGCATGTGGAGTTTCGCCTGCTAGGAGCCCTCGAAGTCACCGAGGACGGGCAGCGGCTCGACCTCGGGGGCGTGCGGCAGCACACGGTCCTGGCCGTGCTGCTGCTGGAGGCAAACCGCCCCGTCGCCGTCAGCCGTCTCATGGAGGCCATCTACGGGGACGACCCGCCGGCCACGTCGCGGGCCCAGGTGCAGATCTGCATCTCCGCCCTGCGGCGCCTGTTCGCCGCCCACGGCAAGGATCAGATGATCGTCACCCGGTCCCAGGGGTACGCCTTCAGGACCGACAGCGAGCAGATCGACGCGCACCGCTTCGAGAGCCTGGTCCTGAGAGCGCGGCAGGCGCGCGACAACCGGAACCCGGACGAGGCCGTCAAGCGCTACCGTGAGGCGCTGGCCCTCTGGCGCGGCCCCGCGCTCGAAGGCATCGAGAGCAGGATGGTCCAGGCCGCCGCGAGCTGGCTCGACGAGGAGCGGCTCGCCGCGAACGAGGACTGCGTCCAGCTCGAGCTGGAACTCGGCCGGCACCACGAGCTGGTGACGGAGCTGCGCAGGCTCGTGGAGGAGCACCCGCTGCGCGAACGGCTGCTCGGTCAGTTCATGACGGCGTTGTACCGCTCCGGCCGGCAGGCCGAGGCCCTGCAGGTATACCGCGACGCCCGGCGGATGATGATCGACGAGCTGGGCATCGAGCCCAACGAGCGGCTGCAGCAGCTCGAACACGCCATCCTCACCGCGGACGAGAGCCTCCACGCGCCGCCGGAGCGGCAGAACGCCCCGGCCGCCGCGGCCGAGCCCGCGCCTCCTCCGCCGATCCCCGGCATGCTCCCCTCGGGGATCGCCGACTTCATCGGCAGGAACAGGCACCTCGACGAGATCCGGCACCGGCTGACGCGGGTCTCCGACGGCGCCACGCGTTTCGCCGTGCCGATCATCGCGATCGCCGGCCGGGCCGGCATCGGCAAGACGACCATCGCGGTCCACGCCGCGCACAGCGTCGCCGACCACTACCCCGACGGTCAGCTCTTCGCCGACATGCACGGCGGGGTCTCCCGTCCGGTCAGCCCGATGCAGGTGCTCGAACGGTTCCTGCGCGCCCTCGGCGTGCCGGGCCCCGCGCTTCCCGACGGCCTGGAGGAGCGGGCCGAGACGTACCGCACGCTGCTCGCGGACCGCAGGATGCTGATCGTGCTCGACGACGTGCGCAACGAGAGCCAGGTCCTGCCGCTGCTGCCGGGCAATCCGGCCTCCGCCGTCATCGTCACCAGCCGCAGCCGCCTGGTGGGGCTGGCCGGGGCGACGCACATCGACGTGGACCTGTTCGAATCGGCCCAGTCGGTGGACCTGCTCGCCCAGGTCGCGGGCATGGGGCGGGTGGAGTCCGAGCAGAACTCCGCCGAGGCCCTCGCCGACCTGTGCGGTCACCTTCCCCTGGCCCTGCGCATCGCCGGCGCGCGGCTGGCGGCCCGCCCGCACTGGAGCATCGAACAACTCGTCGACCGCCTCAGGGACGAGACGCGCAGGCTCGACGAGCTGATGCACGGCGAGATGGGCATCCGGGCCAGTCTCTCGCTCACCTACGACAACATCAGCGAGGATGCGCGGCGGCTGCTGCGGCGGCTGGCGATCCTCGACTCCCACATCTTCTCCGTGTGGACCGGCGCGTCCCTCCTCGACCGGTCCTTCGCCGAGGCGCAGGACCTGCTCGACGACCTCGCCGACGCCCACCTCGTCGAGGTGGCGGTCGGCCGGGGCACGCACACCCAGTATCGGTTCCACGACCTCGTCAAGGTGTTCGCGCGCGAGCGCCTCGCCGCGGAGGAGCCGGTCGCGGAGCGGAAGGCCGCGCTGTCGCGGGTGCTCGGCTCCCTGCTGTCGCTGACGGACGCGGCCAGATCCCGGGAGTTCGGCTCCGACATGCTCGCCAGGGAGGACAGCGGGATCTCCAGGCCGCTGCCGGAACGGCTCGTCGAGCAGCTCGTCGCCGACCCGATGGCGTGGTTCGAGCGGGAGCGGCACCTGCTGGTCTCCGGCATCCGGCAGGCGGCGCAGGCGGGCTTCGTCGAGCTGTGCTGGCGGCTGGCCGCGAACGCCGCGATGTTCTTCGAGTCGCGGGTCTACCTGGACGACTGGCGGGAGACCCACGAGCTCGCGCTGGAGGCCGCGCGGCAGGCCGGCGACCTGCGCGGCCAGGCCGAGATGCTGTACACCATCGGCTCGCTGTCGTTCAGCGAGCAGCGGTTCGACGACGCCAGGCGCGAGCTGGACGCGGCGGTGCGGCTGTTCGAGGAGGTCGGCGACGAGCTGCGGATCGCCCTGGCCATCCGCAGCATCGCCGTCCTCGAGCGCATCAACGGGCGCTTCGCGGAGGCGGTCGCCAACTACGAGAAGGCGCTGCGGGTCTTCCAGGACGCGGGCGACCACGTCTCCGCCGCGCACACCCTGCACAGCCTCGCCCAGGTGCGGCTCGACTGCGACGACCTCGACAGCGCCAAGGAGCTGCTCGCCGAGGCGCTGACGCGGAGCAAGGCCGGGGGCGACCGCAGGGTGACGGCGCAGGTGCTGCACCGGATGGGGCAGGCGCATCTGCAGGCGGGCGAGTTCGGGCTGTCCGCCGGGGCCTTCGAGGAGTCGCTGACGGTCGTCCGGGACATCGGCGACTCCATCGGCGAGGCGCTGGCCCTGCACGGCCTGGGCGTCGCCCGGCTGCGCCAGGGCAGGATCGCCGAGGCCGGCGAGACGCTGCGCGAGGCCCTGCGGCTCGCGACCAGCGCACGGCATCGTCTCGCGGAGGCCCGCGTGATGGCAGGACTCGGCGAGGTCGCCGTCGCCAACGGCGAGAACGACCAGGCCGCGGCGCACCTGCGCAGGGCGGCCGCCCTGTTCCGCGGGATGCAGATGCCGCTGCTCGAAGCGCAGACCCTGATCATGCTGAGCGACGCGTTGTACACCCTCGGGGACTACGACGAGGCGGACGACGCCATGACCCGCACGCTCGACCTCGCGGACCGGATCGACCCGCGCGCCGGGCGGCAGGTGCGCGAGCGGCTCTCCAGGACGCGGCGGGCAGGGCCCGACTCCCGCGGCGCGCTGCGGGTCTCCGACGGCCTGGGGCCGGTGGTGATGACCTGACCCGGGCTCGCACTCTGGGAGGTGCCGCGGCCCTCGGCGGTTGCGATGCTGTGAGGGCAGCCAGCAGACAGTCAGCAGGCAGCCAGGACGCCATGCGCGCCATCGTGGACGTTTGGGGAGGACACCGTATGAGTGGCAATCACCCCGGCGAGCTCGTTCTCCCGGTCATCGAGGCCAAGGTCGCCGAGATCTGGAAGCAGGTGCTCGACGTGCCGGACGGCAGTGAGGACGCGACCTTCTTCGACCTGGAGGGGGAGTCGATCGCCGCGGTCCGCCTCGTATCCCGGATCGAGGACGAGCTCGGCATCTCCGTCGACGTCGGCGACGTCTTCGAGGAGGACCCGAACCTCGACGCGCTGGTCCGCATGGTCGCGGGGAAGGCGGCGGTCTCGCCCGCCGCGTGACCGGTCCGGCACGTCGTGGCCGGAGGCGTGGTCCCACGCCTCCGGCCTTTCCGCGTGCTCTCCTTGTACGTTCCTTGTGCCTTCCGCATGCCCGGGGTCCTCGCCCGCCGTCATGTCCGGGCCGTCCGGGTCGTTTCCGGGGGGCACCCGGGTTCTCTCCGCCGGTACGCGCCCCCTGGCACACGTAAGAGACGGTCCCGCGGCACGCCGTTGGGCCGCGGAACCGTCTCTGCGGAGGGGGTGCGGTCTAGATGTAGAAGGTGCCGGGCTCCTGGCCGCAGAGCACCCGGCCGTACAGCTCGGTGTTGGTGTTGGGGTTCATCAGGGCGTGCAGGTTCACCGCCGAGATGTCACGGGCGATCCGCTGGATCGGCACGTGGGTGTAGATCGAGGAGCCGCCGCTGGCCGAGGCCAGGATGTCCGCGGCCTCCTTGCCGAGCCGGCACACGGCGCCCATGTCGGCGCGCGCCCTGGCCCGCTCCTCCAGCGTCCACTGCTCGCCGGTCACGCCCTTGCCGTCGACGAGGCCGGTCAGGCGCTGGGCGTGGAACTCCGCCTGGTCGATCTTGAGGGACGCCTCCGCCACCTGCAGGTGGGTCACCGGCGCCTCGCTCTGGCTCTCGTAGTGCGTGTAGGTGATCTTGCGGCTGGGCAGGCGCTCGAAGAAGGCCTCCTTGGCCGCCCTGGCCAGGCCGATCACCGTGCCGACCGAGGACGCGGAGGCGACCGGCAGCAGCGGCGTGCGGTAGATGGGGCTGGCGGCGTTCAGCTTCGACGCGTACTGCCCCATGAGCACCGCGGGGAGCGGAAGCACCCGCTCGGCCGGGATGAACACGTCCTGCGCGACCGTGGTGACGCTGCCGGTGCCCCGCAGGCCGGAGGTGTGCCAGTCGTCCACGATCTGCAGGTCCGACATCGGGACCAGCGCCATGATCGGCATGGCCTCGCCGTCGGGGTTCACCTGGATCGCCACGATCTCCTGCCAGTGGCTGTGCCAGGCGCCGCTGACGAACCCCCACTTGCCGTTGACCACGACGCCGCCGTCCACCGGGGCGGCCATGGCGGTGGGGCTGAGCGTGCCGCACACGCGCACGTCCGGCGTCGAGAACACCTCGTCCTGCACCTCGTCGGGGAACAGGCAGGTCATCCAGGTCGGGATCCAGTAGACCGACGCCGTCCAGGCGGTGGAGCCGTCTGCCCGGCCGAGCTCGGCCGCCACCTCGAGAAGGGTCCTCGTGTCGCACTCGTAGCCGCCGTAGCGGGCGGGCACCCGCATCTTGAAGATGCCGGCGTCGGCCAGGGCCTCGATCGACTCGTCGTGGATCCGCCGGTTCTCATCCGCCCAGTCCGCGTGGCCGCGCAGCAGCGGCAGCAGTTCGGACGCGCGCCGAACCAGTTCCTCGCGTGTCGGAACCCCGGTCGTCAACATCGTTTCCTCCTCGTGCCGTCGGCGCTGAAGCCGCTCCTCGAGTCCCAGCTCACGGCACCTGCGGGCGCGTGACACGCCCGCGACGCGATGCGGTGCGGAGGCCGCCGCTGGGTCTCCTCGACTGTCGCACCGGCCCCGTGGAGTGCACACCTTTCTGGTTGCGCAGCCCCGGCCGCGTCCCCCGTCACGGGGGACGCCGAGGGCCGCGGAAGGTCGCAGAGGGCCGCGGTGGCGACGCGGCTCAGGCCGCGAGCGCGTCCGCCCGCACCGGGCGCCGCGCGCCCCCGCCGACGATGCGCGCCCGGCCGTCGTTGCCTCGCGTGAGCAGGTCGGCGAGCAGGTCCCCGCCCTCCGGGTCGCGCAGCGCCGCCGCCGCGGCGGCCAGGTCCCGCGCCACCGCCTCCAGGACGGCGGCGACCGGCTCGGCGTTCTGCCGCAGGATGTCGCCCCACAGGCCGGGATCGCCGGCGGCCACCCGCGTGACGTCGCGCAGGCCGGGCCCCACCACGGAGAGCGTGGTCTCGTCCGCTCCGGCGAACCTCGCCGCCAGCGCCGCCGACACCAGGTGCGGCGCGTGCGAGCTCGCGGCGACGGCCAGGTCGTGGACGTCCGGCGTCAGCAGCCGGTGCTCGGCTCCGCACGCCGCCACCAGTTCGGCCACCACGCGCACCGGCCGCAGCGGTGTCGCGGGAAGCGGGCAGAGCGTCCACGGCCGTCCGGTGAACAGGTCGGCCCTGGCCGCCTCGGGGCCCGACGCCTCCGCCCCCGCCATCGGGTGCCCCGGGACGTACGTGGTGAGGTCGCAGCCCGCCCGCTCGGCCTCGGCGACCACGCGGGCCTTGGTGCTCGCGACATCGGTGTAGACGACGCCGAGGCCCCTGGCCTGGGCGTCCCGCAGCACTGCGGCCACGGTGGACGGCGGGGTCGCGACGACCACCACGTCCGCCACGGGAGCGCCGGGGGTCAGCGCGACGCCCGCGCCCATCCGCTCGGCGACGGCCACCGCGTGCGGGTCGCGGTCGTGCAGCGCGACCTCGACGCCCGCCTCGCGCAGCGCGAGCGCGGCAGAGGCGCCGATCAGACCACAGCCGATGATCGTGACGCGGCGAATAGACGACGAAGTCATCATGCCTCTCCCTCGGTGCGAGTACGGATCTCCGCATGGGCAATCTCGCGCGTTTCGACGGCACGGGCCAGACGCGGCGGCGTCAGCAAGATGCCCGTGCGGTACAGGTTCCTGCCAGCCTCCGTCCCGTCGCGGAGGGCCGGCCGGGCTGACCATTCTCCCGACCGTTCGTCAGGGCATGAAGCAAGGGCCGGGTGCGCCGCGACGGCACCACGCCCGGCCCTTTCCCGGGCGGCCCCACGCTGGCAGGAAACGGTTATCGGCACGCAACATGCTGCCTCCACTCCGCCTTGTCCGTGGCTCACGGCGGACCGCACAGTCGTGCCATGAGGGATCCCGCCCCCGCGCCGGACCTTTCTCCCCTGGCGGGCCTCGCCCCGGCGCCTGGCCTTTCCCCGAGTCTGGAGGGACAGCGATGACGGCCGAACGGATTCTCGACAAGGTGCTCTCCCCTGAGCCGCCCGCCTTCGCGCTGCTGCACCGCCCGGGGGCCGGCCGCCAGGGCCTGCTCGACGTCCTCGTGGGCGACATGTCCGCGGTCGGGACGCTCGACGAACTGCCGCTTCCCGACGATCCCGGCGCCACCGGCGAGGCCCGCCACGAGACGCTGGCCCTCATCCCCTTCCGGCAGATCACCGAGCGGGGCTTCACAGTGGTGGACGACCACGAGCCGCTGCTGGCGATGACGATCACCGAGCAGGGGACGCTGCCGCTCACCGACGCGCTGCGGCGAATCCCCCGTACGCGCGTGGTCGCCGGCGCCCGCCGCGTGGACCTGGACGACGACGAGTACGCGGCCGTGGTGCGGAAGGTCATCGAGGAGGAGATCGGCCACGGCGAGGGCGCCAACTTCGTCATCAAGCGGTCGTTCACCGCCGAGATCTCCGGCTACTCCGTGGGCAGCGCGCTGACGTTCTTCCGCCGGCTGACGGAACGCGAGTCCGGCACGTACTGGACGTTCGTCATCCACACCGGCGACCGCACGTTCGTCGGCGCCACCCCGGAGCGGCACATCAGCCTGTCGGGCGGCGTCGCGACGATGAACCCGATCAGCGGCACCTACCGCTACCCCGCGTCCGGCCCGACCCTGCCGGGGCTCATGGCCTTCCTCGCCGACCGCAAGGAGGCCGACGAGCTCTACATGGTGCTCGACGAGGAGCTCAAGATGATGGGGCGCATCTGCCACTCCGGCGGGCGGGTGTCGGGGCCGTACCTGAAGGAGATGACGCGGGTCGCGCACACCGAGTACTTCATCGACGGCCGCACCACCCGCGACGTGCGCGAGATCCTGCGCGAGACGCTCTTCGCGCCCACCGTCACGGGGAGCCCGCTGGAGAGCGCCTGCCGGGTGATCAGCCGGTACGAGCCGGAGGGACGCGGCTACTACAGCGGCGTCGTCGCGCTCATCGGCAGGGACGCCGCCGGCGGCCGCACGCTCGACTCCTCCATCCTCATCCGCACGGCGGACATCGACAACGAGGGCCGGGTGCGGATCGCGGTGGGCGCGACCCTGGTGCGCCACTCCGACCCGCTCTCCGAGGCGGCCGAGACCCGGGCCAAGGCGGCCGGGCTGCTCGACGTGCTCTGCATGGAGCCGCCGGGGCGCTTCGCCGACCACCCCGACGTGCGCCGGGCGCTCGACGCCCGCAACGACACGATCGCCGGCTTCTGGATGCGGGAGGACGAGCACCGGGTGCAGTGGACGCCCGGCCTGATCGGCCGGCGGGTCCTCGTGGTGGACGCCGAGGACAACTTCACCTCCATGATCGCCCATCAGCTCCGGTCGCTCGGCCTGGAGGTGGCCGTACGGCGGTTCGACGAGCCGTACTCGCTGGACGGCCACGACCTGGTGGTCCTCGGACCCGGGCCAGGCGACCCCCGCGACGTCGCCCACCCCAAGATCGCCCACCTGCGCGAGGCCGTACGGCGGCTGCTGCGGGAGCGGCGTCCCTTCCTCGCGGTGTGCCTGAGCCACCAGGTGCTCAGCACGGCGCTGGGCCTGCCGCTGGTGCGCAGGGCCGTGCCGAACCAGGGCGTGCAGCGCGAGATCGACCTGTTCGGCCGCAGCGTCAGGGTCGGCTTCTACAACGCGTTCGCCGCCAGGGCCGACGCCGACGTCGTCGAGATCCCCGGGCTGGCCGCGCCCGTCGAGGTCAGCCGCGACCACCGCACCGGGGAGGTGCACGCGCTGCGCGGCCCCGGCTTCGGCTCGATGCAGTTCCACGCCGAGTCGGTGCTCACGGAGAACGGCGTGTCCATCCTCCGCGACGCCATCGCCGCGCTGCTCGACCGGCTGCCGGTCCCCCGGTGAGGGCCGCCGCCGGCCGCCCCCCGTGGTAGCGCACGGGCAGAGATGCGTGGTCAGCGGCCCGGTCCTGACTATGGGGAGGTGAGTTCCAGCCGTCCAGCGAAGGAACAACGAGCATGAGCGCTACTTCGACGATCAACGACGAGATCGCGGCCCTCCGCGAGGTGCCCGGGCGCATCGTCGCCGCTTGGGCAGGCAACGACGCCGACGCCTTCGCCGCGGCCTGCACCGAGGACGCCACCATGATCCTGCCCGGTGGCGTCTTCGTCAGCGGGCGGGAGGCGATCCGCGAATTCTTCAAGGCGGCCTACGCAGGGCCGTACAAGGGAACCCGGGTGACCGGCGAGCCGATTTCGGTCAAGTTCATCGGCTCCGACGCGGCCGTGCTGGTCACGCAGGGCGGTGTCCTGGCCCCCGGCGAGACCGAGGTCGCGCCGGAGCGGGCCATCCGGGCCACCTGGGTGCTCGCCCGGCAGGACGGCACGTGGCTGATCACGGCCTACCAGAACACCCCGACCGCCGCCGCGGCCTGATCCGCGCGCTGAACCGGCGACGAGGAGGACTCCGCGGAGTCCTCCTCGTTTCGTTTCTGCCTGTTTCTGTTCCGCCTGGCGTTCTGCCCGTTCTGTTCCCGGCGATCGGGGCTCACGGCTCGGCGCCTCCCGGCCCTGGTGGCCAGGGCCGGGAGGCGCTCGGATGTTCAGGCGCTCGGGACGTCCAGGCGCTCGGATGTTCAGGCGGAGATCTCGACCCGCGTGTGGTCCCCGACGAGCAGGCGGTGCCGTGCCGCGCCGGGCCTGGTGGGGCCGACCACCGCGCCGCGCCCGATGATCGAGCCGTACAGGCCGG
The DNA here is from genome assembly GCF_012999535.1 of Microbispora sp. H11081. GTDB lineage: Bacteria > Actinomycetota > Actinomycetes > Streptosporangiales > Streptosporangiaceae > Microbispora. The sequence continues at coordinate 162,025 of NZ_JABBWV010000001.1, read as the reverse complement.
GGACGTCGGAGATCGACGCCCCGTCCAGCACGATGGAGTCGGCCAGCCGGGTGCCGCGCAGCACGCACCCCTCGCCGACGGAGACGTTCGGGCCCAGATGGCAGTCCTCCACCAGCGTGCCGGGACCGATGATCGCCGGCCCCGTCACGACGGAGCGCACCACCCGGGCGCCGGGGGCGACCAGGACCTGGTCGCCGAGCGCGCCGAGCAGGCGGCGGTTGCACTCCAGGACGTCCTCGGCCTTGCCGGTGTCCTTCCAGTAGCCGCGATACTCGGTGGCCTTCACCGCCGCGCCCCGCGCCAGCATCCACTGGATCGCGTCGGTGATCTCCAGCTCGCCCCTGCGGCTCGGCCTGATGGCCTCGACCGCCTCGTGGATCGCCGCCGTGAAGAAGTAGACGCCGACGAGGGCGAGGTCGCTGAGGGGGTGCGCGGGCTTCTCCACCAGCCGCCGCACGCCGCCGGCCGCGTCGAGCTCGACGACGCCGAACTCGCGCGGGTCGGGCACGCGGTGCACCACCACCTGGGCGGCCGGCCGCTCCGCGCGGAAGTCCTCGGCGATGCCGGCGATCCCGTCCGGCAGCATGTTGTCCCCGAGGTACATGACGAAGTCGTCGTCCCCCAGGAACGGCCGCGCCAGCCGTACGGCGTGGGCCAGCCCGAGCGGCTCATGCTGCGGGATGTAGGTGACCCGCATGCCGAGCCTGCCGCCGTCGCCGATCACCCGCGCGATCTCCGAGCTCCAGTGGCCGACGACGATCCCGACCTCGGTGACGCCGCAGTCGCGGATGTTGTCCAGCACGTGTTCGAGCACCGGCCGGTTCGCGATGGGGATGAGCTGTTTGGGCATCGAGTAGCTGAACGGCCGCAGCCGGGTGCCGGACCCGCCGGACAGCACCAGTGCCCTCATGCGATCAGCCCCTTAGGCCGCGCCTCGGCCGCCTGCCGGTTCTCGCGCTCGCGCCGCAGCCGGTCCCTGTCCACCTTGCCGCCCGCGGTGCGCGGCAGGTGTCCCACGACAGTGAAGCTCACGGGCGGCATGGCCCTGCCGAACCAGCGGCGCAGCGCGGCACGCCACGCGGCGGGCGTCGCCTCGGCGGCCGTGGCGCGCGGGACGACGTACGCCGCCAGGCTGGCGACCTGACGGTGCGCCCCCGGCACGGCGACGACGGCGCATTCGGCCACGCTCTCGTGCGCGTTGAGTGCCGCCTCGACGTCGCCGAGCTCCAGCCGGATGCCGTTGAACTTCACCTGGAAGTCGCGGCGTCCCTCGAACTCCAGCACGCCGTCCGCCGTCCACCGGCCCCGGTCGCCCGTGCGGTAGTAGCGGCCCCGGCGGGCGGGCCCGCGCGGCGGGCGGAACGCCGACCGCTCCCCCGCCGCCGCTCCGGCGTACCCGGGGGTGAGGTAGGGGCTGCGGATGACGAGCTCGCCGGTGACGCCCGGCGGGCAGTGACGGTCCAGCTCGTCCAGCACCAGCACCACGCGGCCGGGGATGGGCCGGCCGATCGGCACGCGGCCCTCCACGGTCCGCGACACCTCGTGCCAGGTGGCGAGGATCGACTCGGTCGGGCCGTACAGGTTGATCAGCCGGATCCCGGGCAGGGCGGCGCGCAGGCCGTTCGCCAGTTCGGCGGTGAGCGGCTCGCCCGCCAGCAGGAGGTGGCCGAGCGCGGGAGGGCGCCCGTCCGGCCCGAGAGCCGTGATCGCCTCCAGCAGGCGGCGGGCGAAGCTGGGCACGGTCTGCAGGTGCGTGACGCCCTCGGCGACGAGCCAGGCGGCGAGGCGCTCCGGGTTCGCCCTCAGCTTCGGCGGCACGGGGCAGAGCGTCGCGCCCGCGACGAGCGGGGCGAACATCTCGACGAGGCTCGCGTCGTATCCCGGCGCCGCCCACTGGGCCACCCGGGCGCCGGGCCCGATCCTGAACTCCCGGGCGAACCACGTCACGAACTGCGCGAAGCCGCGGTGGGTCTGCGGGATCCCCTTGGGCCTGCCGGTCGAGCCCGAGGTGTAGGCGACGTACATAAGGTTGTCGGGGGACGCGCCGTGCGCCCCGGGCCCGGTAGAGACCGGTGCTGTGGAGACCGGGGCGGCGGTCTCGGCCTGCCGGAGCAGGCTCGCGACGTCGAGGACCGTCCCGCGCGAGGCGCGGCGGTACCAGTCCGCGAGGTCGTCGCCCGTGCCCGCCTCACCGCTTGCCGTCGGCTCGCCGTGGACGCCCTGCGCTCCGTCGAGGAGCAGCCACTCGGGGCGGAGGTCGTCGAGCACGGCGGCGCCGCGCTGTCCGGCCGCGCCGGGGTCCAGGCAGAGCAGGTGGGCTCCCGCGCTCAGCGCCCCGAGCACGGCGGCGGCCTGACGCGGGCCGGGGTCCATCCGCACGGCCACCGGCCGGCCCGCCGCGCCGCCCGCGGTCAGCGCCGCGGCGACGGCGGCCGCGTCCCGCGCCAGCTCGGCGTACGAGAGGCCGTGGTCGCCCACGGCGATCGCGATGTCGTCCGGCCGGGTCAGCGCGTGCCCGAGCACCCGCTCGTGGACCGGCCGGAAAATGAGCGGTACGCGCATCTCGGTCCCCCTCGGAACGCGGCTCGTCTCGTGCGCAACCGGCAGCGCGGCCGGGCCGTCATCCACGTGCCCGCACGAATTCGGTGATGGACGAGACGACGTAGTCGATCATCTCGTCGGTCAGGCCCGGGTACACCCCGACGTGGAAGGTCTGGGTGGTGATGATGTCGGTGTTGGTCAGCTCGCCCACGACGCGGTACGGCTGGTCGGCGTAGGCCGGGTGCCTGATCAGGTTGCCCGCGAACAGCCGGCGCGTGCCGATCTTGCGGTTCTCCAGGAAGTCCACGAGCTCGCCCGCGCCGAACGGCGCCTGCGGGTCGACGGTGATGACGAATCCGTACCAGCTGGGGTCGCTGCGCGGGGTCGCCTCGGGGAGCAGCAGGTGCGGCACGCCGTCCAGCCCTTCGCGCAGCCGCCGCCAGTTGCGCCGCCGCGTCGCGCAGAAGTCGTCGAGCTTCTCGAGCTGGCTGAGGCCGAGCGCCGCCTGCAGCTCCGTCGCCTTCAGGTTGTAGCCGACGTGCGAGTAGATGTACTTGTGGTCGTAGCCCTTCGGGAGCGTGCCCATCTGGTAGTCGAACCGCTTGAGGCAGGTGTTGCTCTCGCCGGGCTCGCACCAGCAGTCGCGGCCCCAGTCGCGCAGCGACTCGACGATCCTGGCCAGCACCAGGTTCGAGGTGAGGACGCAGCCGCCCTCGCCCATCGTCATGTGGTGGGCCGGGTAGAAGCTCACGGTCGCGAGATCGCCGAACGTGCCGGTGGGCTCGCCGTCGTACAGGGCGCCGACGGCGTCGCAGTTGTCCTCGATGAGGAACAGGTCGTGCTCGGTCGCGAGCCTCGCCATGTCGACGACGTCGAACGGGTTGCCCACAGTGTGCGCGATCATGATCGCCTTGGTCTTGGGGCCGATCGCCCGCTCGACCGCCTCGACCGTCGGGTTGTACGTGCCCAGCTCGACGTCGACGAAGACCGGCACCAGGCCGTTCTGCAGGATGGGGTTGACCGTCGTGGGGAAGGCCGCGGCGACCGTGATCACCTCGTCGCCCGGCCGCAGCCGCATGTCCTGCAGACGCTGCGAGGTCAGCGCGGAGACCGCCAGCAGGTTCGCGGATGACCCCGAGGTGGTGAGGAACGCCTTGCGCCGCTTCATCTTGCGGGCGAACACCGACTCGAACTTGCGCGCGCGCTGACCGGCGGCCACCCGCAGGTCCAGCGCCGCCTCGACCAGGGCCACGCGGTCCTCGACGTCGTGCACGGCGCCGGTCGGCCAGATCTCGGTCACCCCCGGCACGAATTCCCCACCGGTCTGGACGTCCTGGTGGTACTTGCGGACCTCGTCCAGGATCAGCGCCTTGTGATCGTTCATCTCCGGTCCTTATCGCTCGGGTGGACGGTGCCGGTCGTCTTCCGGCCGGCCCGCGGGGAAGCCGCGGTGGGACCACGAAGCCACGGGAAGCCACGGACGCACCGTCCCAGCATCCGGCGGCGCCGATCGCCCCGCATCTCCTGGATTGCCGCCCCGGAGAGCCGTAATTCGCGCGGCATTACGCGCGGCGTTTTTCCCTTTCGCACGCCGGGAGATGCGGCGGACGAGGGCCGGGAATGACGATGCGAACAGAGAACCGCGTCATGATCCGGCGGCACGCCGGAAATTTCGGCGAGGGCACGCCCGGCAACACCGGAAACATATTCCTATTTCGAATCAGGAGCGTTTCATGCGTTTCCTACCCGACCAGCGGGACTTGAAAGTGGCGGTCGTCGGACTCGGCTACGTCGGCTCGTGCCTGGCGGCGCTGCTGGCCGACCGCGGATGCACGGTCACGGGCGTGGACATCGACACCGTCCTGCTCGACGAGCTGGCCCGCGGGCACTGCCGCTACCAGGAGCACGGCCTGCCCGAGCTCGTCGCGGACGCGGTGGCGTCCGGACGCCTCCGGGTGACCGCCGACTACACCGGCGTACGGGACGCCGACGTGGTGCTCGTCGCCGTCAGCACGCCCGTCCACCCGGACGGCTCGCTGCGGGACGACCAGCTGCGCGAGGCGTGCCTGCGGCTCGGCGACCACCTGCGCCAGGGCCAGCTCGTGCTGCTCAAGAGCACGGTGCCGCCCGGCACCACCCGGGACCTGGCCCGGCCGCTGCTGGAGCGCGGCGGGCTCACCGCGGGTGAGGACTTCGGCCTGGCCTTCACCCCCGAGCGGTTCGCCGAGGGCACGGCGCTGCGCGAGCTGCGCTCCCTCCCGATCGCCGTGGGCGGGCTGAACGCCGACAGCACCCTCGCCGGTACGGAGTTCTGGCGGCGGGTGCTCGACGTCACGATCGTCCCGATGGACTCTCCGGAGGCCGCCGAGATCGTGAAGCTGGCGGACAACTGGTGGATCGACCTCAACATCGCGCTCGCCAACGAGCTGGCGAAGTTCTGCGGGCTGTACGACGTGGACGTGCTCGACGTGATCGCGGCGGCCAACACCGTCCCCAAGGGCACGGGGAACGTCAACATCCTGCTGCCGAGCGTGGGCGTGGGCGGGTCGTGCCTGGTCAAGGATCCGTGGATGGTCTGGCACTCGGCGCGCGGGCGCGGCCTGGAGATCCACACCGCGCCGGCCGGCCGGAGGGTCAACACGGGCATGCCGGAGTACGCGGCGCAGCTTGTCGTCGACACGCTGGTGCGGCGCGGCAAGGATCCCGCCACGGCCACGGTGGCGGTGCTCGGCGCGGCGTTCAAGAACGACACGGGCGACCTGCGGGCGACGCCGGTGGAGCCCTTCGTGACGACGCTGGTCAAGGCGGGGGCCACGGTCCGGGTCCACGACCCGCTGGTGGACCCGGTGCAGGCCGAGGCGTTGTTCGGCGTCGCTCCCTGCGCCGACCTGCGGGAGGCCGTGCGGGACGCCGACTGCGTGGCGGTCATGGCCCTGCACCGGCCCTTCAGGGACATCGACTTCGCGGACCTGCCGGTGGCGCCGGGCTGCCTGGTGCTGGACGGCCGGGCCTACTACCCGAAAGACAAGATCGCGGAACTGCGCCGCCTCGGTTACGCCTACCAGGGCATCGGGCGGTGAATTCCACGACCGGCCGTATACGGCAATCCAGAATAAGCGCGCCGGGGAAACCCGCTCCTACCATCTGAGCTACCCGCGCGCGCAAACACAGGGCGAAACCGCCTGCTAGCGAAAGGCTTCTGGTGTGAGCGTCTCCGAGATCCCGAACGCGCCGAGCGAGCCGGCGAGCCGGGTGCCCCTCTCTCTCAACCAGGAATTCCTCTGCATTTTCGACGAGGGAGACGATTCCGGGCCTTTCGGCCCCCGATACAACATCTTCTACGCGAGCCGGCTGCGCGGGAAGGTCCACGCCGACACCCTGCGGGCGGCCCTGCACGACGTCGCGGAGCGCCACGAGGCCCTCCGCACGCTGATCGTCCGTGCTCCCGAGGACCGCCACCAGCGCATCCTCCCGTCCGGTCCGGTGGAGCTGACGCTGCGCGACCTGTCCGGCGTCGCCCCCGCCGACCGCGACCGCCGCGCGGGCGAACTCGTCAACGAGATCGAGGCGGGCTCCTACAGCGCCACCGAGGTGCCGCTGCTGCGGGCCGTGCTGGCCCGGTTCGACGACGAGGACGCCGTCCTCGTCCTGATCGCGCACCACACCGCGGCCGACGCCTGGTCGATGCACGTGATCATGCGCGACCTGGCCCACTGCTACGCCGCCCGGCGCGCGCGCCAGGTGGCCGCGCTCCCCGAGGCGCCGCAGTACCGCGACTACACGCTCTGGGAGCAGGAGCGCTCCTCGTCCCCCGCTCTGGACCGCGCGCGGGAGTACTGGCGCGAGAAGCTGCGGGGCGCGCAGATCCTGACACTGCCCACCGACCACCCGCGGTCGGCGGGACTGCCCAAGACGACCGGGTGGCACCGGTTCACGCTCGGCCCCGAGCTGAGCGCCGCGACCCGGCGGACCGCGAAGGAGCTGCGCTGCTCCACGTTCATGGTCCTGTTCGCGGCCAACAACATCCTGCTCAACCGGATCACCGGCGTGAGCGACGTCGTGGTCCCGACGTTCACCACCGGGCGCACCCAGGAGCGGTTCCACACCACCGTGGGGTCGTTCTTCAACTTCGTCCCGCTGCGTACGAACCTCGACGGCTGCGACAGCTACCGGGAGGCGGTGCGGCGGACCCGCGCGACCTGCCTTGAGGCCTACTCCCACGACATCCCCTTCGCCCAGATCGCCGCCGAGGCGCCCGAGCTGATGGCCCCCGCGGCGGCCGACGACCGCGCGCTGTTCCTCTTCCAGGTCTTCCAGTCGCCCTTCGGGATGGCCGGCGAGGTGGTCGGCGACGTCGAGTACGCCGAGGTGCCGCGGCTCGTCTCGCAGCCGGTGGGCGGGGACATCCCGGACGGCTCGCTGTGCGAGCTCAACCTCACCCCGTCGGGAGAGATCATCGGGACTCTGGGCTTCAACACCAACCTGTGGCGGGCCGACACGATGGCCGAGTGGATGGCCGAGTTCGACAGCGTGCTGCGAGCGGTGGTCACCACTCCCGACGCCCCACTGCGCTGAGGCTCCCCCTCGGGGCCGCGGCCCAGCGGCCCCGGGGGAAGCCGCCGCGTGTGCCGAGCCGGTGAAAAGCGACGCGCGCGCACCCCCCACCCGACAATCGCTCGTCGTCGCTCCCCCGCAACGGCCCGGGCGACCAGACGGAAGGAACTCCTTCATGCACGCAGGCACCGAATCCGGCCCGGCCGAGCGGGCCGGGCGCAGGGAATGGATCGGACTGGCCGTCCTCGCCCTGCCCACGCTGCTGCTGTCGCTCGACATGAGCGTGCTGTACCTGGCGCTGCCGCACCTCAGCATCGACCTGGGGGCCGACGCCACCCAGCAGCTGTGGATCACCGACATCTACGGCTTCCTCATCGCCGGGCTCCTGGTCACCATGGGCACGCTCGGCGACCGGATCGGCCGCCGCAGGCTGCTGCTCATCGGCGCGGCCTGCTTCGCCGCCGCCTCGGCGCTCGCCGCGTACGCGTCCACCCCCGAGATGCTGATCGCCACCAGGGCGCTGATGGGCATCGCCGGGGCCACTCTGATGCCGTCGACCATGTCGCTGCTCGGCATCATGTTCAAGGACCCCAAGCAGATGGGGATGGCCATCGCCGTCTGGATGAGCTGCTTCATGGGCGGCATGGCGATCGGCCCGGTCGTCGGCGGCATCATGCTCACCAACTTCTGGTGGGGCTCGGTGTTCCTGCTCGGCGTGCCGGTGATGGGCCTGCTCCTGCTGGTCGGGCCGCGCCTGCTGCCCGAGTATCGGGACCCGGAGGCCGGGCGGATCGACCTGGTCAGCGTGGCGCTCTCCCTGGCCGCCATCATGCCGGTCATCTACGGCCTCAAGGAGGTGGCCAGGAACGGCTGGCAGGTGCTGCCCGTCGTCTCCGTCCTGGTCGGCCTGATCATCGGCGCCATCTTCGTGCGGCGTCAGCGCAGCCTGGCCAGCCCGCTGCTTGACCTGCGGCTCTTCGGCAACCGCGCGTTCAGCGTCGCCCTGGTGATCATGATCGGCGGCGGCATCATGAGCGGCACCCACCTGCTGGTCAACCTGTACCTGCAGACGGTCGAGGGGCTCTCCCCGCTCCAGGCCGGAGGCTGGCTGGTTCCCTCGACGCTCGCGACGATCGCCAGCGTGATGATGGCTCCGGCCCTCGCGCGGCGGATCCGCCCCGCGTACGTCATCGCCGGCGGCCTGGTGGTCACCTGCGCCGGTTACCTGCTGATCACGCAAGTCGGCAGCGCGACGGGCGTCGCCCTGCTGGTGGCCGGTCTGATCGTCAGCTCGGTCGGCGCGGGCCCCATGGGCGCGCTGGGCACCGGCCTCGTCATCGGGTCCGCCCCGCCGGAGAAGGCGGGATCCGCGTCGGCGATCTCCGAGACGACCGGCGAGTTCGGCATCGCGTTCGGCATCGCCGTCCTCGGCAGCGTCGGCACGGCGGTCTACCAGGGCGCGCTGTCCGGCACCATCCCCGCCGGGGTCCCCGCCGAGGCGGCCGGCACCGCCGGGGAGAGCATCGCCGGCGCGTACGCCGCGGCGCAGCAGCTGCCCGCCCCGCTCGCGGCCGATCTGCTGACCACCGCCCGCGAGGCCTTCACCACCGCGCTGAACTCCACCGCCGGCGTCAGCGCCGCCATCGCGCTCGTGCTCGCCACGCTGGCCGCGGTCGCGCTGCGGCACGTCCCCGCGTCCGGCGACGCCGAGCAGGCCGCAGCGGCGGAGCAGGACGGTACGGCGGAGGCGGGCGCGGAGGGCGGCGAGCGGCTGCCCGAGCCGAAGACGGAGACTCAGGCGACCACCGCCGAGGAGCCGGCCGAGGTGGCCGCGCGGGTTTCCTGACCAGGCCTGTCCCATCGCGGTCAGGGCTCTCCCGCCGGCCCGTCGTGGGATGGCGGGAGGGAGGCGGGCCTGGGGGCGGCGCGCACGCGCCCGGGCCGCGATCCCTCCGTTTCGCGTGGCCAAGGAGACAAATCGAGATTCGCCCGGAGATGGGCCTTGCCGGTTCTCATGACACACCGGCAGGGCCCATCTTCCGGTGCCGGGGATCGGCTCAGCCGAAGGACAGCGGCACGTCCCCGAGCGCCAGGTTCTGGTTGCCCGCGCCGATGTAGCAACTCGTGGCGCCGCAGTCGACCTTGCCCAGCGACAGGCCGAGGTACGTCACGGCGTCGAAGGTCTGGTGCACGGGCATCGTGAACGTGGCCGCACCGTTCGCGTCGGTGGTGAACGTGGTGGCGGTGGTCCCGTCGCACCCGAAGGTCACGCCGATGTTGGAGCACTGCGCGATGCCGAACGTCTCGTTCGCGCCCGCTCCGGTCACCTTGACCGTCACTGTGTCGCCGTGGTGCAGGCCGCTCGCCGGCGACACAGTGAACGTCGGCGCCGCGGAGGAGGTGGGCGACGGGGAGGACGTCGGGGTCACGGACGACGTCGGGGTCACGGACGACGTCGGCGACGGGGAGGACGTGGCGACGGAGAACGTGGGCGCGGCCGCCGCGGCCGTCTGCGAGGCGACGGTCAGACCGCACACCATCGCGGCGGCGACACCGAGCTTGGCCAGAACACCGGTCTTGTTCCTCATTTTCCGCATCCTTTCTTCGGCGGCAAGTGGTGCTTACAGGACCTAATGTGATCCATTCACGGCCGGCAATCCAGACGAATTCCTGTCAGCATGTTGCGCGGCATTTGACACGTTTCTGTCAGGAGAGTAATTGAAATCGGTCAGGAGATTTGCCAAGGAAACCCGGCGCTCCTCGTGAGTGCCGAAGCCGTGCCCGCGGCCATGCCGCACGAGGGAAGATGCGCCTGGTCACCCGGCGATGTGACGCTGGCGGCATGCGAGGTCCCGGCCACGACCGCGGCAGGCACGCTGCTCGCGCGCGTGCCCCGGCCGAGCACCTGCGCCGCCATCGCCCGCCCTGCGCCGCCGTGCCCGCCGGGCGGCCCTGAACTCTCGCGGCCGGGTGGGACGCCCCGGCTCTCCCCCGCCGCGGTCCACGTCCGTCACAGATTCAGGAGCCTCGATGAAGGTAATGCTCACGGTCTGGCCGCAGAAGTGCCACCTCTACCCGATCATTCCGTACGCGCACGCCCTGCAGACAGCGGGACACGAGGTCCGCATCGCCTGCCCTCCGGGCGCCGAGGCCGACATCGTGGCGGCCGGGCTCAGCGCGGTCGTCTGCGGCACTCCCGAGGCGACCGCGCAGGGGTGGGCGAGGCCCGACCTCGCTCCGAATCCGGGCGAGATGGACCGGCTCGCCGACGCCGTGAAGATCGACCCCGCCGACCGCGACAGCTGGGACGTGTTCTTCCAGTTCCTGCTGTCCGCGGCGAAGTTCCACCTCCCCCCGGAGCCCAGCACCGACAACGACGCCCTGGTCGCCTTCGCCCGGAGCTGGCGGCCCGACCTGGTCCTGTGGGACCCCTGGTTCCCCGGCGGAGCCGTCGCGGCCCGCGCCTGCGGCGCGGCACACGCCCGGATGCTGATGGGCCCCGACTACAGCGGCTGGGCGACCGAGAGGTTCGCCGAGCACGCCGGCGGCGCCACCGGCTCCGGCAACGCGCTCAACCCGCTCGCCGAGGCGGTGCGCCCGTTCGCCGAGCGCTACGACGTCGAGGTCGACGAGGAGCTCCTGCTCGGGCAGTGGACCCTCGACCCGCTGCCGCCCGAGATGCGCCTGTCCCGCGACCTGTCCTCGCTGCCCGTCCGCTGGATCCCCTACAACGGCGGCGGCGTCGTGCCCGAGTGGCTGTACGGCAAGCCGGAGCGGCCCCGTATCGCCCTGTCCGTGGGCCTGTCGACCCGGACCTACCACAAGGGCGAGTGGCGGACCCCCAAGATCCTGGAGGCCGTCGCCGGCCTGGACGTCGAGCTGGTCGCGACGCTGAACGCCGACCAGCTCGTCGGGCTGCCCCCGCTGCCCCCGAACGTGCGCACGGTCGACTACGTCCCGCTGACCCAGTTGCTGCCGAGCTGCGCGGTGAGCATCAACCACGGGTCGAGCGGCACCTTCTGGTCCTCGGTGGCGGCGAACCTCCCGCAGATCATCACCGACACCGACGAGAGCCAGCGGCTGGAGTTCCACGAGGACGGCGGCAGCACCATCCCCGAGCGGCACATCCTCTCGCCGATCGCCACCGCGTACGTGACGGGACGCGGGGCGGGGCTGCGCCTCAACCACCAGAAGCAGTCGGTGGAGGAGGTCCGCGACCTGATCGTCAAGGCGCTGGAGGACCCGTCGATCCGGGCGGGCGCGGACGCGGTGCACGAGGAGTGGCTGGCCAAGCCGAGCCCTTCGGACATCGTGCCCGACCTGGAGAAGCTGACCGGCCAGCACCGGCGGTAGCGGCCGGCGCCGCCGGCGACTCCGCTGCCGGACGCGGTCCGGCGGCGGAGGCCGGCCTGACGGTGAAACGCCCACCCCTGCCGTGCCCCGCAGGGTTCTCATTCCTCCTCCGCCTGGAGGCGGGGGTTTCCTCGGAGGTTGTTGATGAAGGAGCGAATCGTCCTCGATGTCTGGGTGCCCGACCTGACCTTCCCCGGGTGGATGGACCGGTGGCACGAGCAGGGCAGGGACTTCGAGAAGGCGCACCCCGAATACCAGGTGAACATCGTCGGCCAGGACTTCTGGACGTTCCCGCTGAAGGTGGCCGAGGCGGCCGCCGAGGGGCGGGCGCCGATGGTCGCGGAGATCTACTTCTACATGGGCCAGGCCGCCAGGGACCTGCGCAACAGGGACGGCAGCCCGGTCTTCACCTCGGTGGAGAAGGCCGTCGGAGGACGCACGGAGATCCTCGGCGAGCCCGTCGTCATCGACGACCTGCTGCCGGCCTTCCGCGACTACTACTCCCTGGACGGCGACCTCACCTCGATGCCGTCCGGCGGCACGACCAGCCTGCTGTTCGCCAACGCCGACCTGCTGCGCGCGGCCGGCGTCTCCAAGCTGCCGGAGACGTGGACGGAGGTCGAGGCCGTCTGCGAGGAGATCGCCAAGCTCCGCAACGGTCCCGCGCACGCCATCACCTGGTCGAACCACGGCACGTTCTTCCAGCAGGCGCTCGCCTCGCAGGGCGGGCTGCTGGTGGACAACGACAACGGCCGCTCGGGCCGGGCCACCACGGCCTACCTGGCCTCCGAGGAGATGCTCGCCTGGGTCGAGTGGTGGCGGGGGCTGCACAGCAAGGGGCACTACCTCCACACCGGCAAGATCCCCGACTGGGCGGGCACGTTCAAGGCCTTCGCCGACCAGGACGTGGCGATCAGGTTCACCTCGTCCAACGACGTCAACTACATGGTCCAGGCCGCCGAGCAGAGCGGGTTCCCCATCGAGATCGGCATCTTCCCCTACAACGAGAAGGTCCCGTACGTCGGCAACGCGGTGGCGGGCACCTCGCTGTGGCTGGCGAACGGCCTGGACGAGGCCACCCAGGACGGCGCGCTGGCACTGATCCAGTTCCTGCACAACCCGCGCAACGCGGCCGACCGGCACAAGTTCAGCAGCTTCATCCCGATCACCCACGCCTCCTACGACCTGCTGGAGGAGGAGGGGTGGTTCGACAAGCACCCCTACCACCGGCTGGCCTACGAGCACGTCAACCGCTTCCCGAGCGGCGCGACGGTCGACCCCGCCCTGGCCGGCGGCGTGCCGCTCTCCCAGGGCGCGCTGTTCGGCGACTTCGCCGGCAACCAGGACGTCATGACGCGCGCCATGGGCGACGTGCTGACCCATGGCGCCGATCCGCTGGTCCGCTTCACCGAGGCCACGATGGAGGCCCAGCGCCTGCTGGACGCGTACAACGAGTACGCCCTGCGCGACGGGTTCCGCAACCCGGCCGGCACCCCCGGCCACAGCCTCTCCGTGGAGTCCTTCAGCACAGCCTCGGCCGGCCGTGACTACTCGGCGGCCGACCTGGAGAAGGTCGTACGGCTCAAGCTCGCCCGCTGAGCCCCGCGGCGCGCAAGGGCCGCCGTCCCCCACCAGGGGGCGGCGGCCCTTCTCCTGTGCGCGGACAAGGGCGGACAAGCGCGGAGACACGCGGACAAGGGCGGAGAGGCCCATACACCGGTGAGCGCACCGCACCGCCTACGCGGAAGGGCCGGCCCGGATGCCCGGACCGGCCCTGACGTACGCCCGCTCACCCGCGCGGGTGCGCGCTCCGTGGCTTTCTCATCGGGGCCGCTCGGCCGTGATGATGACGAAGGTGCCGGGGCCGCGCTCGTCCCGGATCGTCAGGCCCGCGGCGGCGAGCCACGCCTTGATGTCGTCGAGGTCGAACAACTCCAGCCCGCCCTGGTGCCCGGGGAAGACGTGGCGGGACTGGAAGTAGCGGGCGAGAGGGTCGGACGGCGTACGGAACGTCAGGAACGTGAACGTGCCGCCGGGACGCAGGCAGCGGCCCACGTCCGCGATCGCCTCGGCCGCGTCCTCGGGGAACGCCTGCAGGGCGTTCCAGCACATCACCGCGCCGAGCGTCGCGTCGCCGAACGGCAGGCTGCGGGCGTTCGCCATCACGGCCGGCACCTGCGGCAGCCTCCTGCGCAGCGCGGTCAGCATCGGCGGGTACATGTCCAGCGCGATGAGCCGGTCGGCGCCCACCGCGTTCATCAGCGTCTCCGTCCACCGGCCCGCGCCGGCGGCCAGGTCGAGCACCGGCCCGTCCACCGGGCGCACGTGCTCGGCGATGTACGCGTCCTCGTCGGCGGGCGTCACCGCGGCGCCCCAGTTGGAGCCGGCCAGCCGCAGGAAGTTCGGCCGCGCGTAGGCCTCGTAGAAGTGGCCCATGCTCGGCACCTCGGCCAGCTTGTAGAGGAAGTCGCCCGCGTTGCGCTCGGCGTCCTCCGTGAGGTTGAGGATGCCGCTCGCGATCGGGTACGCCGCGGAGCAGCCGGCGCAGCGCACCTCGTCGCCCTCGAAGTTCAGCGCGCCCCGGCAGTGCGGGCAGCGGAACGCGGCGGCGTGCCGCGCGAACAGCTCCGCGCCGGCCTCCGGCGGGGGCTGGAGGGTGTCGCGGGGCGGCACGGTCCCGACCTCGACGGGCGTGGGCGCGCCGTTGCCGGCCGCCCAGAACGCCATGGCGCCGAGGTTGCCCAGCACGCTCTGCGTGTCCTTGTCCCAGTTCAGCTGGATCTGCTCGGGCGGCATCCGCTTGATCCAGGAGTTGTCGAAGTCCCGCTCGGCCTCGTCCATCAGCGCCCACACGGCGGGCGAGGGGAAGACCCGCCCCAGCACCGGGTTCTCCGGGTCCAGCCGCTGCAGGGCGCGGTCGAGCTTGGACAGGTCGTACTCGTCGAGCCCCCGGTCCCCCGCCACGGCCAGGATGCGGTCCCGGTCCTCGGGGAAGTGCCCCACCAGGTAGGCCAGCGCAAGAGAGAGCGGCTGCCCGTTCGCGCTGCCGGCCCACAGCTCCAGATAGCCGTCGATGCCCTGCCGTACGGCGGCGGCGACCTCGCCGCCCGTGGGGTCGTCGGCCTCCGCCAGCATGCCGAGCAGGAGGGCGAGGTAGGCGCCGCCCTCCTCGCCGACCCGCTCCAGCGTCTCCACCAGCAGCGGCACGGCGGGCAGGGCGAGGTCCTTCACGGCGCCGTCGTCCCACAGCGCGTCGACCAGGCGCCGGAACTCCTCGTCCCTGCGCTCCGGCGGGGCGTCGGCGAACGCGTGCAGGAGGTCGGCGACGGCCGGCTGGACAAGGGATGTGGTCATGTGCGCGTCCTTTCGCGGGGGATCTCGCGGGGGGATTGGTCGTGCCGCACCTTGCGCGCGGAGACGATCACGTAGCCGATCTGGTCCGGCCGGGGGGCGAAGAAGCCGAGGTGGTTCTGCGAGAACCGGGTCACGGCCTCCTCGCCGAACCTCCCGGCGACCTCGTCCCGCCGGGCCATGGCGGCCCTGATGTACTTCGACTTCCTGCCGAACACGCGCGGGCCGCACTGGGTGTGCTCCTCCACCGAGAACCCCGCGGCCCGCACGCGGTCGAGCCAGCCCTGCGTGGTGGGCAGCTCGCGCAGCTTGAGGGTGTCCATGAACTTCGCCACCCGTGCGGGCTCGGCGGACGACTCCAGGCTGAAGTCGGAGAGCGTGAGGCGCCCGCCCGGCCGCAGCACCCGGTGCAGCTCCCTGAGCACGACGTCGAGGTCGGCCGCGTTCTGCAGCGACTCGAGGGCCAGCACGGCGTCGAAGGAGGCGTCCGGGTAGGGCAGGGCCGCGTAGTCGCCGTACTCGACGCGCACCAGGTCGCCGACGCCGGCGGCGCTCACCCGCTCCCTGGCGGTGTCTATCTCGAAGCGGCTCACCGTGACACCGGTGACCCGCACGCCGTAGGTCCTGGCGAGGAAGACGGCCGTGGCGCCCGGCCCGCAGCCCGCGTCCAGCAGGTGCTCACCCGGCCGCAGGCCCAGGGTGTCGGTCACCTTGCGGCCGAGCCGGTGGATCGCCTCCGCCAGCGGGGTGTCGTCCTCGTCGTCGTACCAGTACCACATGTGGATCTGGCCGTCGCGCAGCACGTCGCCGATGGGCGAGCGCTCGTCGTAGTGCCTGCCGATCTCTGCCGTATCGACGGCTTCTGAACCCACTTCGAAAGCCATGGAGATGCCGCTCCCATCGTGCCGCGCTCATCTGGGCGGACGGGTTCTGACGACTGCCGGACACAACGCGTCGACGCCATCGTCCGTGCCGGGCGGCGCGGTCACATCTCCCAGAGTGCGGGGGCGCCTGGACCCGGCGGCGGGGCCGCGCATCTGCGCACGCTGGGAGACGCGGGGCCCGCGACCGGCGTGCGAGCCTGGGAAACGGCCGAACGCCAGGCCGTCCGCCTGGCACCGCTGAGCTGGAGGGCACGCCAGTCATGACGATGGTCGGCGAGCAGGGCGTGAGCATCGCACTGCCGGGAGAGGCGGCGTTCGAGGCCGCCACGCACATCTTCAACCTCGCCGGGCGGGTGCGGCCGGTGGCCGCGACGACCGCCCGCACGGTCGACGAGGTCCGGGCCGCCATCCGGTACGCGAAGGAGCGGCGGCTGCCGGTGCGCGTGCACACGACGGGGCACGCCGCCCCCGCGGGCCGTCCCGTGGAGAACGCACTGCTCATCCGCACCGAGCTGAAGGGCGGTGTGGAGATCGACTCCCACCGCCGCGTCGCGCGCGTCCCGGCCGGCACGCGCTGGGCCGAGGTGGTCGAGGCCGCCGCCGCCCACGGGCTGGCCGCGCCGCACGGCTCGGCCCCGACCGTCGGCGTGGTCGGCTATCTGCTGCGGGGCGGGCTGAGCTTCTACGGCCGGCTGCACGGGCTCGCCGCCAACAGCGTGCGCGCGGTCGAGTTGGTCACCGCCGACGGCGAACTGCGCAGGGCGGACGCGACGTCCGACCCCGAGCTGCTGTGGGCGCTGCGCGGCGGCGGGGGCGGCTTCGGCGTCGTCACCGCCATCGAGATCGACCTGTTCCCGGCGACCCGGGTGATCACCGGCGCGTCCTTCTGGCCCGCCGCGCACGCGCCCAGGCTGCTGGCCGAGTGGCGGCGGTGGACGGTCGACGCCCCCTGGGAGGTGACGACGTCGCTGCGGGTGATGAACCTGCCGCCGCTGCCGGAGATCCCGCGCGCGCTGAGCTCGGGTCCGGTGGTGACCGTGGACGGCGCCATACTCTGCACCACGGGCGACGACCTGACCCTCGCGCGGCGGCAGGCGGAGAGCCTGCTCGCCCCGCTGCGTGCGGTGGCCGACCCGGTCGTGGACTCCTGGGAGGAGACCGTGCCCGCCGCCGTGCTCGAGGCGCACATGGAGCCCGACGAGCCCATCGCCATCGCCGGCGACCACATGCTGCTGCGCGAGTTCGGCGACGAGGGCGCCGCGGAGTTCCTCCGGCTGCTCGGTGAGGGGTCCGGCTCGCCGCTGGTGACGGCCGGGCTGCGCCAGCTCGGCGGCGCGTACGCGGTGCCCGACCCAAGAGGCGGCGCGCTCAGCCACCTCGACGCGGCGTACGCCTACTCAGGCGCGGGCGTCGTCGAGGACGCCGCGAGCCTGGCGGCCGTCGAGGAGCACTGCGCGGCCGTACGCGCCGCGCTGAGCCCGTGGGACACCGGGCGGACCGCGCCCTCGTTCGTGGAGAACGTGGAGCAGCCGCAGGGCCACCTCGGCCCTGAGCAGATCGCCGCGGCCGACCGGGTGCGCGAGCGCGTCGACCCGGACGGGCTGTTCCGCGGCGACGTCACCCCGAATGCCTCCCGTCTGTGAAACGCGCACCGCGCGCGGGACGGGATTGCGAAGATGACCACTACGCCGGGGCCGCAAGCCCGGCGCGGACGATTCCGAAGGAGGTCCCCCGGATGGGCAACCCGGACGTGGACGAGTACATGAAGAACAGGCTCACGCCCGAGCAGCAGGAGATCGTCACCGCTCTGCGCGAGCTGATGGCGGAGTGCGCTCCGGACGCGGCGGAGGTCATCAAGTTCGGCTCGCCGGCCTGGCAGCAGAAGAAGATCCTGGCGATCATCAGCAGCAGCAAGACCCACATCACCTTCGCCTTCGAGCGGGGCGCGGAGTTCGAGGACGCGCACGGCCTGCTGGCGGGCGTGGGCAAGCAGACGCGCCACGTCAAGATCAAGAAGCCGGACCAGATCAACCGTGAGGCGCTGCGCGACTACATCGCGCAGGCGATCAAGGTCGACTCGGCCAACTGACGAAGCCCTACCGGCGAGCGTCCGTGAACGCCGCCCGGCCCCGCGAGCGAGCGCGGCCGGGCGGCGTTCACGCGTCCCGTGACGACCTCGAAGACACCCGCGGCGACGACCTGGAAGACACCCACGCGACGACCGCGATGACACTCGATGACAGGGCGACGGGCGCGGGAGGACGGGCGGCCGGCGCGCGGGGCGGCGCGCCGGCCGGTTCCCCCTCCCTCAGGTCGTGATCGCGTAGCGGTGCGCGACCTCGCGGGCGACCAGGGCCGCGTGGTCGGGCGCGGACCTGTTGTCCTGGATCCGCGCGGCCTTCCAGCTCACGAAGGCCCCGGTGTTGGTCACCGGGTCGAGCTCGGCCTCGACGGTGATGTCCGCGTCCACGCCGGCGATCCGGCGCAGCCGCTCGGCCACGCCCGCGCCGATGGCGCGCGGGTCGCCGCCGACCTCGGGCAGGAGGTCCATGCGTACGGTCACCCTGTCACCGCTCTCGGCGTCGCCGTCGATGACGATCTGGTAGCCGAGGCAGCCGCGCACGCCGGTCAGCACGGCGGTCTCCAGCTCGGCCGGCTGGAGCACCGCGGTGCCCAGGTGGATCCGGTCCGCGGCGCGGCCGACGACCTCGACGACGGGCCCCGGCAGGGGCGCGCCGTCCGGCGCCGGAGTGATCCGCACGAGGTCGCCGGTGCGGTAGCGGATCAGCGGCTTGATGCCGTCGACCAGCATCGTCAGCACCAGCTCCCCCTCCCCCTCGTCGCCGAGGACGGCTCCGGTGTCGGGGTCGACGAGCTCCACCAGGTAGTTCAGCTTCGACAGGTGCAGGTCGCCGGTGATCGCTCCCGTCGCGATGCACAGCGCCTCCTGCGAGCCGTACAACGCGGGGCGCACGATCGCGTCCGGCCAGAGCGAGGAGACGTTGGCGGCGAAGGCGGGGGTGCAGACCTCGCCGAGCACCAGGAACAGGGAGACGGGCAGCCGGGCCGGGTCGTAGCCGTAGTGCAGGGCCGCCTTCGCCAGGCTGAGGCACATCGCCGGCGCGCAGACCAGGACCTCGATCCCCAGCTCCTCGATCAGGCGCAGCGCCTTGCGGTAGCCGACCCGCGGCGACTCCGGCCAGATCTTCACGTGGCACGCGCCGAGCGCTCCGGTGACCGCGGTGAACACGTCGCCGAACGCGTACAGCTCGGAAGGGCCCATCAGGCCGACCACCGGCATCCGGTCGCCGAACCTGGCCCTGAACAGCCGCCGCCAGGACTCCTCGACCGCCGAGTTGCTGGTCAGGATGTCCTTCGCCCCGCGCGGGCAGGGCGTCGACGCGCCGGTCGTGCCCGTCGTCTCGTAGAAGATGGCCGCCTCCGCCGGGCTGCCCGACAGCACGTCGTACATCTCGCGGCGCAGGTCGTCCTTGGTGGTGAAGGGCAGCGTGGACAGGGTGGCAGGGGTGACCCGCTCGACGTCCACCCCGGCCAGGTGGCGGCGGTAGAACGGCGAGCGCGAGGTCACGTGCCGCAGCACGGCGGTCAGCCGCTCGCCGTACCATCGGTCCCAGTCCGCCTCCGACATCCGGCCGTCGTGGAAGGCGCGCAGCGTGCGCCGGTACTCCTCCCAGAACTCGCGCAGCGCGGGCGGGCCGGCCGGCTCGGCCGCGACGGCGTTGACCACCGGCCGGGCCGCGACCGCGACCGCGCTCACATCCGCTCCCTGGCGGCGTCCCAGCTCAGGCCGTCGCGCTCGCTGCGCTCCCGCAGCGGGAGTATCTCCTCCTTGCCGGTCAGCTCGCGGTACTCGTCCAGCACCTCGATCATGTCGATCATGCGGTCGACCAGCCGGGTCACGTTGATCATGCCCTCCTCGTCGTACGCGGCGTCGCCCTTGTGCAGGGCGTGCACGGTGGCGGGAAACCCGCTGCCGACCACGATCATCCGGTTGAGCAGCGCGTTGGCGGTGAGCTGCGCCCACACCTCGCCCGCGCTGTAGCGGCGCGCGAGCGCGATCACGCCGGCCACCTTGTTGCGCAGGGGCCGGTCGAAGCGCAGGTAGCCGACCCCGGCACGCTCCAGGAACGTCTGCATGAGGCTGCAGGTGCCGAAGCCGTGGACGGGCGCGGCGTAGATGATGCCGTCGGCGGCGCTCATCTTGTCCACCACACCCGCGACGTCGTCGGTCTGCACGCAGCGGACCACGCGGTCGTTGCAGTCGCCGCAAGGCCCGCAGGCCACCATCCGGATGTTCCGCAGGTCGACGGCCTCGAAGTCGACGCCGCGCTTGGCGGCGACCTCGGCCGCGTGCAGCAGGACGTCCACCGTGTTGCCGTCGCGCTCGGAGCCGTTGATGGCGACGATCCGCTTCCTCCGGGCGGTCACGACGCCTCCCGCAACGAGGTCTCCCGCTCGCCGCTCCAGCGGTGCGAGTAGAACTCGAAGTCGAGGGCCTGGCCGTCGAGCGCCGCGTGCAGCTCCGCCACGGCCACCCGCGCGGCGGCGGCGACGGACGGGACGTCGCACGAAGCGGCCAGCTCGTGCAGGGTCGCGTAGCACTCGCGGAGCTGCCGCTCCTGCTTGGGGGACAGCTCACCTGGAGCGTTCATCATGGAACCTCGCCGCTTTCAGTTCGAATCGGGGAAGGCTGCCCGGCTCGGCCGTCTCGACCTCGGGCCGGATGCCTATCTCCTCTTTCACCGCCCTGCTGATGCGCTCGCACAGGCCCGGCGCGTCCAGTCCCGCCACGTCGTGCGACTCCACCCGCACGACGATCGTGTCGAGCCCGCGGACGGTACGCAGGATCACCTGGTGCTCGCTCACCTCGGGGAAGCCCCGCAGCACGTCCTCGATCATCACCGGCGTCACGGACACGCCGCGGATCTTCCGCATGTCGTCGCGCCGCCCGAGGATGCCGCCATCGAACCAGTCCCAGGTGCGGCCGCAGCCGCACTCGTGCCAGGGCCGCTTCACCACCAGGTCGTCGGTCCAGTGGCGGAACAGCTGCACGCCCTCGCGGCCGAGGCCGGTCGTCACCCGGACGCCCTCCTCGCCGTACCCCACGGGTCGCAGGGTCTCGGGGTCCAGCACCTCCTCGATGAGCCCGGACTCGATGATGTGGCAGCCGCCGTTCTGCCAGGGGCACTCGAACATCGACACGGTGCCGAACTCGGTGGTGCCCGCGGCGTTGAACACCCGGGCGCCGAACGCCTCGGATATCGTCCGCGTGGTCGACTCGGGCCGCGGCTCGCCGCCCGCCATGATGATGCGCACGTTGGCGTCCCTGGCGAGGTCGACGCCCATCTCGCGGGCCGTCTCGATCAGCCGCATGGCGTAGCTGGGCGTGCAGCCGAGCACCTCGATCTGCTGGTCCACCAGCAGCCGGACGCGCGCCTTGGAGTCGAGCCCGCCGGAGGGCGCGACGCGGCAGCCCATCCGTTCGAGCCCGTAGTGCATGCCCCAGAAACCGATGAACAGGCCGTAGCCGAAGGCGACCATCCCCCGGTGGCCGGGGCGCACCCCCATGCCGTGCAGCACGGTGCACCACAGGTCCACACCCCAGGTCCAGTCGCGTTGGGTGTCGAACGTGCGGACGGGCGGGTTCCCGCTCGTTCCGCTGGTCTGGTGGTGCCGGATGCCGAGCACGGGGTCGGTCGACGGCCAGGCGCCGTACGGCGGGGCCGCCTCCTCCGCGGCGATCAGCTCCGACTTGTGCAGCAACGGGACCGTCGCGAAGTACTCCTCAAGGGAGCCGATCCGCTCGGGCAGCCGCTCCCGCCAGAAGGGTGAGTTGCTCCTGGCGTAGTCCAGGGCCTTCGACAGCTTGCGCCACTGCCACTGCTCCAGTTCCCGGCGCGGCATGGTCTCCGTCTTGCGGTTCCAGTACTCGGCGGTCTCCGGGCGGGCCGGTCCGAGCGATGCCATCAAGCCTCCCCTACGACCTCGTCGACAACCGGCTCCGGTGACGGCGCGACAGGCGCCGGCGCGGCACCACGAAACTGGTCGATAAATCCCTTATTACCGTGACATCGTGATCGCGATGTGCGCCGCGACGCATCTCCGAAAATGCGGCGCGGACTTCTCTCAGATTGCGCTGTCTTGACAACGCGTTGTCGTCCGGCCACCGCGGGCGAGAAAATATGACGGAAATGGCCGACGACAAGGGAAAAGGACATGAGCGAACTCCAGCGGAAAGTTCAGGAAACCATTGACCAGCTGGTCGAGTCAGGGGCCGAGACCGGCCTGCAGGTCGCGGTCTACCAGGACGGTCGTCAGGTGGTGGACGCCGTCGCCGGCGCCGACGCCGCGACCGGCAGCCCGATCACGTCCGGCACCCTGATCTACAGCAGCTCCGCCGGCAAGGCTCTGACCTCGGCCGTGGTGCACGTCCTCGTCGAGCGGGGCGTCTTCGGCTACGACACGCCCATCGCCGAGGTGTGGCCGGAGTTCGCGGCCAAGGGCAAGGACAAGGCGACCATCCGGCACGCGCTGACCCACACGCTCGGCACCCCCGGCGTCCCCGCCGACACCACCCCGGACGACCTGGTCGACTGGGACAAGATGGTGGCGGCCCTGGCCGACGCCGAGCCGTGGTGGGAGCCGGGCACCAAGACCGGTTACCACGCCCAGACCTTCGGCTGGCTGCTCGGCGAGACCGTGCGGCGCGCGACCGGCAAGCCGATCTCCCAGGTGCTCAAGGAGGAGGTGGCCACCCCGCTGGGCGTGGCCGACGAGCTGTTCCTCGGCGTGCCCGCCTCCCACCTGGACAAGGTGGCCCCGCTCGTCCAGGTGGGCGACCCGGTCGACCTCGACCAGCTGGAGCAGTGGATGCCGACCTACTTCAAGGCGGTCCCCAAGGCGGTGCAGCTCAGCGTCGAGATGTGCAACCGGCGTGACTACCTGGGCGCCGACATCCCGGCCGGCGGCACCTTCAGCGCTCGCGCGATCGCGAAGCTGTACGCCGCGCTGCTCGGCGAGGTGGACGGCGTCCGCCTGATCTCGGCCGAGCGGCTCCGTGAGGTCTCGGCCGTCGCGGTCGACGCCGTGGACGAGATCTTCGGCCACCCGACGCAGTACGCGCTGGGCTTCGGCCTCGGCCGTCCGGTGGAGAACGGCCCCGACCCGTCCACCGTGCTCGGCTGGCCCGGCGCGGGCGGCACGCACGCCGACATGGACCTGTCCAGCGGGACCACGTTCGCGCTGACCAAGACCCGGTTCAGCCCCGGCGACTACTCCGCCGTCGCCGCGGTCTCCGAGGTCATCACCAAGGCCGGCGCCCCCGTTTGATCCGCACTGGGTGACCGACAACCGGGTGACCCGCACCGGGTGACCGGCAACCGTGTGGCCGGCCGGGTGACCGGTCACGGGGAACCTTCCGCGAGGGCTCCCTCTCCGCCGTACCGCGCCAGGCGCGGCGGGGAGGGAGCCCTCGCCTTTCCCGAAGAGCGCAGGGAGCACTGCGGGAGATGCGGCGCCGCGGGCCCCCGGCCGACGATGGCGGGGTGAGGACAGCTCCTCACGCGGCCCGAGCGACTCCGCAGGCGGCCGAGATCGCATCGCATCAGGCAGCGCAGCTTCTACCGAATCAGGTGCACACATGCGTTCATTCCGTGTCGAAATTCCGCAAGCCGACCTGGACGATCTGAACCGGCGGCTCGCCGCCACCCGCTGGCCGGACGAACTGCCGGGCGTCGGCTGGGACCGCGGCGTTCCCCTGGCGTACCTCAAGGACCTCGCCGAGTACTGGCGGACGAGCTACGACTGGCGCGCGGCCGAGCGGCGGCTCAACCAGTACCCCCAGTTCGTGACCGAGATCGACGGCGCGAATGTGCACTTCATCCACGTGCGGTCGCCCGAGCCGCACGCCACTCCGCTCATCCTCACGCACGGCTGGCCCGGCTCTGTCGCCGAGTTCCTCGACGTCATCGGCCCGCTGACCGACCCGGCCGCCCACGGGGGCGACCCGGCCGACGCCTTCCACGTCGTGATCCCGTCCATCCCCGGCTACGGCTTCTCCGGCCCCACCGGCCAGATCGGCTGGGACGTGCCGCGGGTCGCGCGGGCGTGGGCGGAGCTGATGAACCGCCTCGGGTACGACCGGTACATCGCGCAGGGCGGCGACTGGGGCAAGGTGATCTCGCTGCAGCTCGGCCTCGCCGACCCCGAGCACGTGGCCGGCGTGCACATCAACATGCTGGTGACGTTCCCGCCCGGCGACCCGGCGACGCTGAACCTGGACGCGGACGAGCTGACCCGCCTGGAGCACGGCGGCCGGTTCCAGCAGGACGGGCTCGGCTGGCAGAAGATCCAGTCCACGCGTCCGCAGACCCTCGCCTACGGGCTCACCGACTCCCCGGTCGGCCAGCTCGCCTGGATCGCGGAGAAGTTCAAGGAGTGGACCGACTCCGAGAACGCCCCCGAGGACGCGGTCGACCGCGACGCCCTGCTGACCAACGTGTCCATCTACTGGTTCACCGCCACCGCGGGATCGTCCGCGCAGCTCTACTACGAGTCCAGCCACGGCGACGCGGCCTTCGTTCAGACGTGGGGCGGGCCGTGGCCGCTCGCCATGCCGGTCGGGGTCGCGGTCTTCCCCAAGGACGCCACCCGCCCGATCCGCCGCTTCGCCGAGCAGGCGCTGCCGACGATCACGCACTGGACGGAGTTCGACCGCGGCGGGCACTTCGCGGCGCTGGAGCAGCCCGGCCTGCTGGTCGGCGACGTGCGGGCGTTCGCGCGCTCGCTGCGGCCCGCGCCGGTGAACGCCTGACGCCGCGCTGATCGAGACACCCCGGCCGGGTGGAGGGAGCCGGCTCAGGCTCCCTCCACCCGGCCCTTCGGCATGCCCGGAAACACCCCCGTGAGCCGGCTCGGCACCGGAGCACTGCGGAAGATGCGCCGCTTCCCGAGGCCGTCTGACGATGACGAGGTGCGAAACGGCGGATCGCCGCACTTTTCTACGCGATCCGGTACACAGGGAGGTAACCCGATGAGCAGTCTCGTGGGAAACCGCGCGGTGGTGCTCGGCGGCAGCATGGCGGGTCTGCTCGCGGCGCGGGTGCTCGCGGATGGCTACGCCGAGGTTCTGGTCGTCGACAGGGACCGGCTTAGCGGGGTGACGACCGCGCGCCGCGGCGTCCCGCAGGGCCGGCACGTGCACGGACTGCTGGCCCGGGGCCAGCAGATCCTCGAGGAGCTGTTCCCCGGGTTCACCGAGGGGGCGGTGGCCGCCGGCGTGCCCACCGGCGACCTCGGCGAGCTGCGCTGGTTCTTCAACGGCGCCCGGCTCCAGCCGGCCCGCACCGGCCTGATCTGCGTCTCCGCCGCCCGGCCCGTGCTGGAGAGCCACGTGAGGGCCCGGGTGGCCGCGCTCCCCAACGTCACGTTCCTGGAGGAGCACGACATCGCCGGGCTCGTCGCCACCCCCGACCGCGGCAGGGTGACCGGGGCACGGGTGCGCCCCCACGACGGCGAAGAGGTGACCATCGAGGCCGACCTCGTGGTGGACACCACAGGCCGCGGGTCGCGGACCCCGGTGTGGCTGGAGGAGTTCGGCTACGAGCGGCCGGCCGAGGAGAAGGTCAAGATCAACCTGACCTACACCACCCGGCACTTCCGGCTGCGGGACGAGAGCATCCTCAACGGCGACCTGTCCATCAACCCCGTCTCCACGCCCTCGCACCCGCGCG
Source organism: Microbispora sp. H11081 (assembly GCF_012999535.1). Taxonomy (GTDB): domain Bacteria; phylum Actinomycetota; class Actinomycetes; order Streptosporangiales; family Streptosporangiaceae; genus Microbispora. The sequence continues at coordinate 136,590 of NZ_JABBWV010000001.1, read as the reverse complement.
GCGCCTTCTTCTCCAGGATCGAGGACGGCAGGTGCGTGGTGTCCCTCACCGGCGTGCTGGGCGACAGCGCCCCCGCCGACCCCGAGGGCTACATGGACTTCGTCAAGTCCCTGCCGGTCCCGGACATCTACGACGTCATCAAGGACGCCGAACCGCTGGACGACCCCGTCTCCTTCCGCTACCCGGCCAGCGTCCGCAGGCACTACGAGCGGCTCACCCGCTTCCCCGACGGCCTGCTCGTCATGGGCGACGCCGCGTGCAGCTTCAACCCCGTGTACGGCCAGGGCATGACGGTGGCCGCCCTCGAGTCGCTCACGCTCCGCACGCACCTGCGCAAGGGGACGGAGCCCAGGCCGCTCGACTTCTTCCGCGACATCTCCGCCGTCATCGACGTGCCCTGGAACGTCTCGGCGGGCGGCGACCTGAGCTTCCCCGAGGTCGAGGGCGAGCGCCCGCTCATGGTGCGGTTCATGAACGCCTACATGGCCAGGGTGCAGAACGCCATGTCCAGAGACGGCCTGGCGACCAGGACGTTCATGCGCGTGGCGGGGCTCGTCGACCCCCCGCAGGCGCTCATGAGCCCCGGGATGATCCTGCGGGCCCTGCTGAAGGGCGGCCGCCCGCGGCCCGCCGCGTCGCCGCGGTGGGCGGAGAGCCGCACCGAATCCAGCATTTCAGGAGATGTGCGCATTTCCGGCCGAAGCTGATGATTACGACGCAAGGGGGGTCGATTGGCAACGCCAAACGATTGCGAACAGATTCACTCCTGATAGGAGCAGGCAAATGGTGGCCACATCCAGCACGCGCGGCGCGAGAGCCGACAGCGGTGAACGAATTCCGCGGCTAGAGGGTGTACGCGGAGTCCTCGCATTGGGAGTGCTCGTCTTCCACGCCGCGTGGCTGGCGGGCGCCACCAGTTTCATGGACCAGCCCGGCAACGGCATCTGGGGATACCTGGCGGACGGCCTCGCGGTCTGTCTGCCGCCCTTCTTCCTGCTGTCGGGCCTGTTCCTCTACCGGCCGTTCGCCCGCGCGATCCTGGCCGGCAGCGGCAAGCCCAACGTGCCGGCGTTCCTCACCCGGCGCGCGTTCCGCATCCTGCCCGCCTACTGGCTGATGCTGGCCGTCGCGCTGCTGTTCATCAACCTCAACGGGATCAACGGCATCCGCGACGTGCTGCGGCCGTTCCTGGCGATCCACTTCTTCTGGCAGGAGGGCCAGCCGCTCACCGGTCTGCTGCACACCTGGACCGTCCCGACCGAGCTCACCTTCTACCTGGCCATCCCGCTGCTCGCGCTCGCCTCCAACCGGCTCGCGCGCCGCAGCCCCGACCCGGCCAGGCGGATGCGGCTCATGATGATCACGCCCGCCCTCGTGCTGGCCGGCGGCTACGCGTGGATCATCTACACGAACCTGCCCTCGTTCACGGGTCCGTACGAGTTCTGGTTCTGGCCGTTCTACTACATGACCGCCTTCGCCTGCGGCATGGTGCTCGGCATCCTGCACGCCTACTCCGAGGTGACCGGCCGGGTGCCCGGGCTCTACCGGCTGGCGATCCGGCGGCCGAACATGTTCTGGCTCGCCGCGCTCGTCGTCTACCTGGCGTACGCCCCGCAGCCCTTCGGCACCCCGGGCATGGGCGACTGGCCCGCCCTGATCCAGGAGCTGGTCGGCCACACCCTCGTGCTCGTCTTCGGCGTGCTGTTCATCGTGCCGCTGACGCTGCCCGAGGCGAAGTCGCGGTTCATGGAGGCGGTGCTGGCCAACCCGGTGATGCGCTACCTCGGGCGCATCTCGTACGGCATCTACCTGTGGCACGTGCTGGTCCAGGAGTTCTACCTGAAGAACGGCAACATCTTCGGGGTGGACCCGCTGGACGCCACCCAGTTCCGGGGCACCGTCGGCTTCTGGGAGCTGACGGCCTTCGTGCTCGCGGTGAGCGTGATCCTGTCCACCGTCAGCTACTACGCGCTGGAGCGCCCGGTGATGAAGCTGTGGAACGTCTGGTTCAAGAAGGACACCAGGCGGCCCGTGGCCACCGCGGACCCGGTGCAGCAGGGCGTGCCCGTGGGCGCCGCGTCCACCGGCTCCGACCGCGCCTGACCGCCGCGTAGCGGGGCGCACGACCACGACCGCAACGCCGGAGAGCGCCGAACCCGACGGATCGCCAGCCGCGACCGTCACCGGCCTCTCCGGCATTGCGGTCGAAACGTTCTCCCAGGTCCCCCGCGCGGCCGGATCCGGTCACGCGCCACATCCGGCCTGCGCCACCGCTGGACCCCCTCCGCGTGGGAGGGTGCGGGGGCACGGCCGCGAACACACGAAGGAGGTCAGCGGATGAGGAAGCTCATCGCATCGGTCATGACATCGCTGGACGGCGCCATCGAGCACCCCGAGCTCTGGTCGATGGACTACTGGAGCGACGAGGCGGAGGCCCAGGCCTGCGAGCTGCTGTTCGCCAGCGACGCCCTGCTGCTCGGGCGGGTCACGTACGAGGGCTTCGCCGAGGCGTGGCCCGAGATGACCGACGAGAGCGGGTACGCCGAGCGGATGAACAGCGTGTCCAAGTACGTCGTCTCCTCGACGCTGGAGAAGGCCGACTGGAACAACTCCACCGTCATCGGGTCCGACGTCGCCGGCGAGGTGGCCGCGCTCAAGCAGCAGCCGGGGCAGAACATCCTGACCTTCGGCTGGGGGCGGCTTACCGAGTCGCTGCTGAGCCACGGCCTGCTCGACGAGGTCAACGTGTGGCTCCACCCGGTCCTCGTGGGCAGCGAGGAGGGACAGCTGCACCGCAAGGGCGTCGCCTCGCCGCTGGAGCTCGTCGACAGCAGGACGCTCGCCTCGGGCATCGTCATCCTCAACTACCGGCCCACGGCTCCCAAGGCGCCGGAGGACTAGGAGAACACGGTCGCCCGCGACGGCCTCCGCGCCGGTCGCGGGCGGCCGTCGCGCCATTTCGGGTACGCGCCCGACCGGGCGCGTCGTCTACGGAAGGGATCAGCGGCCGTGGAAAGAGACGCAAGAAGGGCGAACCGGTTGTCGTCGTCACCCGGGACGGGCCACCGTCCCGCCCGCGTGGTGGTGACCGGCGGCTCCGGCTTCATCGGCAGCCACCTGGTGGACCGCCTCATCTCCAGAGGAGACGAGGTAACCGTCTTCGACAGCGGCCCGCTGCCGGAGCACCAGCGGCTGGCCCGTGAGCACGCCCGGCTCGTGCAGGGCGACGTACGGGATCCTGACGGGCTCGCCAAGGCGATCACCGCCGGGGTGGACGTGGTCTATCACCTGGCCGCCGTTGTCGGCGTGGACCAGTACCTGGCCCGGCCCCTCGACGTCATCGACATCAACTTCCAGGGCACCCGCAACGTCCTGGAGCAGGCAGTCCGCGCCGGCGCCCGCGTCGTCGTGGCCAGCACGAGCGAGGTGTTCGGCAAGAACCCCGCCGTGCCGTGGACGGAGGACGCCGACCGCGTGCTCGGCTCCACCTCCGCCGACCGCTGGACCTACTCCACGGCGAAGGCGCTGACCGAGCACCTGACCTTCGCCTTCGCCCGCCAGCACGACCTGCCCGCGACGGTCGTCCGCTACTTCAACGCGTACGGCCCGCGGCAGCGCCCCGCGTTCGTGCTGAGCCGCAGCATCCACCGAGCGCTCAACGGCCGGCCCATCGTCATGTACGACAGGGGCGGGCAGACTCGGTGCTTCACCTACGTGGAGGACGCCGTGGACGGCACGCTGCTGGCCGCGGACCACCCGGCGGCCGTCGGCGAGTCGTTCAACCTGGGCAGCATGGTCGAGACGACGGTCCGCGAGGCCGGCGCGCTGGTGGCCAGACTGACCGGCGCCGCCACCGCGCAGGACCAGATGGACGCGGTGGACACCCGCCACGCGCTCGGCTCGGCCTACGAGGACGTGCCACGGCGCATCCCCGACAGCACCAAGGCCCGCCGCGTGCTCGGCTGGCGGTGCGCCACCTCGCTGGAGGAGGGCGTCGCGCGGACCGTCGCCTGGGCCCGCGCCAACCCCTGGTGGCTGGCCCTGCCCGACACCGGCGCGGTCGCCGCGCGCGAGCCCGCCGTGCTGGACAGCGCCGCGTGACAGGAGATCACAGCGGCAGGAGAACAGGAGGGCCGGGCGCCGCCCGGCCCTCCTCGCGTCTGCACCCCCCTGCCCCCCTCCCCGGACCACGGCGGAGGCGGGGCGCCCGCACCACCGCGGAGCCCGGAAGCCAGCACCACCGCGGAGGCGGGGCGCCCGCACCACGGCGAAGCCCCCCGCACCGGGGGTCTCCCGGGCGGGGGGCTCTGTCGTCAGGGTCTGTCGTCAGGGTCTGTCGTCAGGCTCTGTCGTCAGGCTCTGTCGTCGAGCCGCGACGCTCAGCTGACGCCGGCGGGCACCGGGGCGGTCAGCCGCACCGGCAGGGACCGGTGGCCGTTCATGATGAACGTCGGCAGCGGCTGCAGTTCGTCCTTCGAGACGGCGAGGGTCAGCTCGGGGAAGCGCTCGAAGAGGCTGGACAGGCCGATCGTCGCGACCGCCCGGGCGATGCCCGCGCCCAGGCAGTAGTGCGGCCCGTAGCCGAACGACAGGTGCTCCTTGTCCGGCCGGGTGATGTCGAAGCGGCCGGCGTCGACGCCGTGCAGGGCCGGGTCGCGCCCCACGGCACTGTAGTTGATCAGGATCGGGTCGCCCTTCGGGATGGTGACCCCGTCGAGGTGGATGTCGGTGACGGCGTACCGCAGCGGCAGATGCACCAGCGGCGACTCGACGCGCAGCGTCTCGTCGATCACGTCGTCCCAGCTCGCGCGGCCCGAGGTGACCAGTTCGAGCTGCTCGGGGTTGGACAGCAGGGCGGTGATGGCGTTGTCGAAGAAGTTGATCGTGGTCTCCGAGCCCGCGCCGAGGATCGCGAAGATCGTGTCGGCCAGTTCCTGCTCGGACAGGCGCGAACCGTCCTCGTCGCGCGCGGCCACCAGGTCGCTGGTGATGTCCTCGCCGGGGTTGCGGCGCTTCTCCGCGATGAGCTCGTCCATCGCGCCCCGCCAGCCGAGCAGGATGCTCTGGGCCTGCTCGGGGGTGACGGTGGTGTCCACCATCATGTCGATGACCTTGGCGGTCTCGACCCGGGCGGCCTCGGACATCCCGATGAGGTCGGCCACGAGCATCGCCGGCAGGGGGTAGGCGAACTGCTGCCGCAGGTCGACCACCTCACCCGGCGGGGTGGCCGCCAGCGCGTCGAGGAGCATATTGGTCAGCTCCACGATCCGCGGCTTGATCGCCTCGGTGCGGCGCGGCGTGAAGGCCTTGCCGACCAGCCGGCGCAGCCGGACGTGGTCCTTGCCGTACGCCGTGACCATGTTGTCCATGGCGATCCAGCTGATCATCTCCCAGTCCGGGGGGATCTCGCCGTTGATGAACGCCGGCCAGTGGTTCCTGGCGCTCTTGGTGACGTTCGGGTCGCTCAGCAGCTTACGGATGGCGGCGTGGGTGTTGACCGACCACGCGATCACCCCGCCGGGGAGCTCGACCTGGGTCGCGTGACCCTGTGCGCGCAGGCGGTCGGTCTCCGCGTGGATGTCCCGGCCGGTGGTGTCGAGGACTGGGCAGCGTCGTTCCACGGATGTCTCCCGGTCGTTCTTTGGTGCGTTGGACAAGGAAGAGTCAGTTGGACGAGCCGGTGGAGACCGCCTGCGGGCGCGCCTCCTCGGTGCCGGTCCCGCGGGCCCGGCTCCACCGCCGCATCGCGGGCTGCTCGACGAACCGGTAGAGCAGCCATCCGGCGACCACGTTCACGCCGATCAGCGCGAGGACGAGCAGGGTGCCGCCCACGACGCCGTACTCGGCGCGGCCCAGCACGGTGGGACGCAGCCAGAAGAGCACCACGGCCTGGGTCATGTAGAAGCCGAACGACACGTTGCCCAGCCACACCATGGGCTTGCTGCCCATCACGGTGCGCCGGCCGCGCAGGTTGGCCGTCGCGAACGTGCCGATCGCCAGGCCGAACGGGACCGCCGTCACCAGGACGAGGCTGAACGGCGAGGGCACCCACAGGGTGGCGGCGTACGCGACCACGAGCAGTGCGACCACCGGGGTGAGGCCGATGCGGGGCCACCTGCCGCTGATCACGATCCGGGCCAGGATCATGCCGAGCACGAACTCGAACAGGCGGGCCGGGGGGAACATGTAGACGAACCAGAACTGCGTCAGCGACAGCGGGTCGCCCGGGTAGCGCGGCTGGTCGGGCAGCAGCGAGAGGGTGACGAGGCAGACGGCGGCCATCGCGACGACGGTGACGCCGGCCCACGCCCACAGGCGGCTCTCCCTGATCTTGCCGATCGGGATCATCAGCAGCGGGAACAGCAGGTAGAACAGCATCTCCGAGCTGAGCGACCAGGCCGGCATGTTGGCCCCGCCCCAGTAGTTGGAGTCGGGCGAGAACGAGTTGACGAGCAGCAGGTTCGGCAGGCCCCACATCGGCGTGTAGGCGGCGGCGAACAGGAGCATCGCGAGCGCCCAGGTCACCACGTGGTTGGGCAGGATCTTCACGGAGCGGCGCCGCAGGTAGGCGCGGACCGAGTCACCCGGCCGGTACGACCAGGTGATCACGAAGCCGCTCAGGATGAAGAAGAACGACACTCCGATGAAGCCGCCCGGGGAGAAGAACCACATCAGGTTCTGCGTGATGGTGTCGTCCTGGAACGGCGTCGCGGGGTCGAAGTCGCCCGCGGTCATCGGGAAGATGACATGGCTCATGAAAACCAGCAGTGCGGCGATGATCCGCATGCCGGTCAGTGCTGGCAGATCGGGGCGGCGCTCCTCCTGGGGGGCACCGCGCACAACCGACGATGTCGCCACGGACACGGTGGGTGTTCCTTTCGACTCGGACTGCCCCTGCCGGCAAATGGAGAAACGCTGGGCAATCTGGGGATGTCGCTTTCCGGCGACTCCATCATTCGCATCCGCCGCGCGCCGCCGCATCTCCCCCCGTGCTTATTCCGGAAAGCGCTCAGACGACGTGCACCTCGGGCACGTAGAGAATCCACCGGCCGCCGCGCTCCGCGAATTCCCGCTCTTTGCGCATGATTTCCCCGGCGTGGTTCCAGGCGAACAGGATCGCGTAGTCCGGCGGGTTCGCCGCGAAGACCTCCGGCGAGACGACGGGAATGTGCGAGCCCGCCACCAGGCGGCCCTGCTTCGACGGCGTGGAGTCGCAGACGAACGGCACCGTGTCGGGCCCGATCCCGCAGTAGTTGGTGACCGTGGTGATCTTGGCGGGGGCGCCGTAGCCGGCGATCGTCTTCCCCTCGGCGCGCAGGCTCCGCAGCAGCGAGTTGAGGTCGTCGCGGACGCGGGCCGCCCGCCGGGCGAACTCCTCCAGCGTGGCGTGCTCGCCGAGGCGCTGGGCCTCCTCCCTGGCGAGCCACTCGCCGACCGCGGGGCGGATCTCGCGCGCGCCCGGCTTGGCCAGCGTGTAGCGCATCGAGCCGCCGTGCAGTTCGACGTGCTCGACGTCCACGAGTTCGAGCCCGTAGAGCTCGGCCGCGGCCCTGATCGCGCGCACGGAGAACACGAAGGAGTGCTCGTCGTAGAGGATGTCGAACGCCGTCTGCTCGACGACGCTGCCCAGGTAGGGCTCCTCGAAGACGAACACGCCGCGCGGGCCGAGCAGCTGCCTGGCGCCCTTGAGCACCGAGGCGAGGTGGGCGATGTGCGCGATCACGTTGGCGCCGAAGATGACGTCGGCCGGGCCGTGCTCGGCGCGGATCGGCTCCGCCGCCGACTCGTCGAAGAAGCGGGACAGGACCTGGACGCCGCGCGCCCTGGACATCTCGGCCACCTGCCGCGAGGGCTCGATGCCGAGGTGCCGCACCCCCGCCCTGGCGATCCGCGCGAGCATGACGCCGTCGTTGCTGCCGATCTCGGCGATGAACGGGTCGGGGCCCGTCAGCTCCGTCTCCAGGAACCGCTCGGCGATGCCCTCGAAGTGCCGGCTGTGCACCACCGAATTCGAGGCGTGGTACGGATATTCGTCGTGATATCTGACCTCCTGCGGAATGTCCGCCATGAGCTGGACCATGGTGCACGAGTCACACATTCCGACGACGAGTGGGAAGAAGAACTCGTCCGAGGTGTCCCCGGGCTTGGGGAACGCGTTCCCACGGGGGTGCGACCCGAGATCGACCGCCGCCTTCACAGGGCCGCCGCAAATTCGGCAGGAAATATCCATGACAGGACGTTAACACCGCCGTCCGCGGCATTTCTTATCGGCGGTTGCGGTGAATTCCGCCAATGGCGCGGAATTCACCAGCCCGACCTCACCGTCGCGACGATGTGCGCGCGGTCCTCCTCGGAAAGCCACCAGCCGACGGGGATGTTGACCACGCGCTCGTCCACCGAGTCGAGCCCCGGCAGGGCCGTGCGCGCCGCGGTGACGCAGCCGTGCGCGTCGTTGCGGCGGCACACCACGCTCACGGTGATCCCGGCGGCCGTCATCTTCCGCATGAAGGCGGCGCGGTTCTCCACCTTGACCGGGTAGAGCCAGAACGACGACTCCAGCCCCGGAGTGCGCTCCGTCAACTCCAGGCCCGGCACGCCCGCGAGTTCGCGGTCGTAGAAGGCGGCGTTGCGCCGGTGCCGCTCGACGCGGGCGTCCACGTCGACGAGGTTCGCCAGGCCGATGGCCGCGCCTATCTCGTTCAGGTAGAAGTTGTAGCCCCACTCGGGCACGTCGTAGTCGGCGTTCACCCGGTCGGCGTCACGGTCGATGCCGAAGAAGCGCAGGCGCCTGGCGCGCTCCAGCGACCGCTCGTCTGGCAGGGCGAGCATGCCCCCGGTGCCGCAGCTCAGGTGCTTGGTCGCGTGGAAGCTGTAGGCGCAGTAGTTGCCGTGGTTGCCCAGCGGCCGGCCGTGGCACAGGGCCCCCCACGCCTGGGCGCAGTCCTCGATCACGGCGGGGCGGACGCCGTACGCCGCCTCGGCGTCGTCCAGGATGCGCGCCAGCCGGTCGAGGTCCACCGGGCAGCCGCCCCAGTGCACCACCATGACGGCCCGGGTGGCCGGCGAGATCTTCTTCGCCAGGTCGTCGAGGTCGATGGTGAGCGTGGCCGGGTCGACGTCCACCCAGGTGATGCGCAGCCCGTTGGCGAGGATGCTCCAGTTGGTGGCCTCGAAGGTGAACGGGGTGGTCAGCACCTCGCCCGGCGGCCCGTCCTGCTCCTGCCCGCCGGCCGATCTCAGCGCCAGGTGCAGCGCCAGGTGGAGCGCCGACGTGCCGTTGTTCAACGCGGCCACGTGGGGGTTGCCCACGCGCTCCGCGAGCGCGCGCTCGAACTGCTCCACCCGCGGCCCGTGGCCGAACCGGCCGCTGTGCACCACGTCGGCGACCAGTTCCGCGGCGCCAGGCGCCACCGTGGACCGGAACAGGGGGATCACCGCCCGCCCCTCCCCCTCACCGGCGCACGCCGAGGAACAGCGAGCGCCCGGCGAGCAGGTCGCCCGTCTCCTCCAGGCAGGTCACGTCGAGGCCGGCCCGCCGGAACGCGGCGGCGTACTCCTCCCGGGAGAACAGGCTCATCACCTGGACGTGCTCGAAGTGGCGCACCCCCTCGCCGTCGCCCACGAGGTAGTGGGCCCGCACCTCGACCGTGTCGCCGACGCGTACGGACCGCGCGACCCGCGCCACGACCCGGTGCTCGTCGCGGACGACGTCGTGCCCGATGTGGCCGTCGACGAAGCCGTCCCTGAAGTACCACGGTTCGACGATGAGGACGCCGCCCTGAGCGACGTGCCTGGCCATGGACCCGATCGCGGCGTCGAGTTCCTCCGTGCCGGCCATGTAGCCGACCGTGCCGTACAGGCTGCAGACGGCGTCGAAGGTGCGGCCGAGGTCGAAGTCGCGGATGTCCCCCGGGTGGACGGCGACGCCGGGCAGCTTGGCCATGGCCCGCTCCCGCATGGCGTCGGACAGCTCGACCCCCTCGACGTGCTCGAACATCGTCCGCAGCGACGTGAGGTGCTCTCCGGTGCCGCAGGCCACGTCGAGCAGCGTCGCCGCGTGCGGGGCGCGGTCGCGGATGAGGCCGGTCACCACCTCGGCCTCCATCGCGTAGTCCTTGCCGCGCCGCTTGTAGAGGAGGTCGTAGATCTCGCTGACGTCCTCTCCGTAGACGTTGTCGTCCCGTGTTCGGCTGTCGACTGTGGTCACCGCAACTCCCAACCGCCAGGGCCCCGCCGCGCGGACGCCGGGCGCTACCGGCGTCGCGGGGGCGCCTCGTCCGCTACTTGACCGTCTCCGGGACGGGGAACCGCACTCGGATTCTCTCCGGGTGCCCGGCGCGCTGTCTTATCCCGGAATGCCATGCCCGCACGTCCCGGGATATGGCAGGGCATTTCGGGAGATGCACCGGTCCGGTGGCGGGTGTGACGCTGACCGCGTACCCGTACGCCCACGAGACCGTGAGGAACCGCGCAGCATGGGAGTCATCACCGATCTTCCCGAGCACCGCCTCCCGTCCCCTCCCGAGCCCGGCCTCACGCCCGAGCGGGTGGTCGCGAGGGCAGAAGCCATGGTGCCCCGCCTGGTCGAACTCCAGGCGGAGACCGAGCAGCGCACGTACTACGGGGAGGACGTCCACGAGGAGTTCCGGAAGGCCGGGTTCTACCGCATCCTGGTGCCCCGCCGGTACGGCGGCTACGAGTTCGGCATCGACACGTTCATGCGGGTCGCCATCGCCCTGACCCGGGGCTGCCCGTCGACCGGCTGGATGTTCTGCCTGGGCGCCGCGCACGCGCTCCCCGCCGCCACTGTGTTCCCCCGCGAGGTGCAGGACGAGATCTTCGCCTCCGGCGAGTTCATCTGCCCGGCGACCGTCGTGCCCGGCGGCACGGCCGAGCGCACCGAGGACGGCGACTGGGTCATCGACGGCACCTGGGGCTACTGCTCCGGCTCGCCGTACGCCACGCACTTCATGGGCCACGCGATGGTCACCCCGGAGGACGGCGGCGAGCCCGAGCCCATGATGTTCATCGCGCCGCGCGACCAGTGGACCCGCCTCGACGACTGGGGTCACGCGCTGGGCCTCAAGGGGAGCGGCTCCCACAGCATCCGCATCACCGGCGGCCGCGTTCCCGACCGCTACACGATCAAGACCCACATGAGCCAGATCGACGTCAGCCAGGGCTCGCCCGGGCGCGCCCTGCACGGCAACCCCGAGTACGGCGGCGGCCAGCTCAGCTTCATGGTCATGGAGGACGCGGTGCTCGCCGTCGGCATGGCCAAGGGCGCGCTCGACGCGTACGAGGACCTGATGCGCACCCGCACCACCCCGTTCCCGCCCATCGTGGTGCGTTCCGAGGACCCGGACTTCCAGCTCAGGTACGGCAAGGCCGCCGGCCTGATCGCCACCGCCGAGGCCGCGACCATGGACGCGGTGCGGCAGTGGCGCGAGGCCTGCGCCCGGGGCCCGGCGGCGATCACCCACGAGCACGAGCTGCGCCTGGCCGCGATCTGCTCCGAGGTGGTGTCGCTGTGCTGGCGCGCGGTCGAGCGCTACCTGTTCCCCACCGCCGGGTCGAGCGCCGTGAAGCGGGGCGAGCGCATCGAGCGGGTCTGGCGGGACATGTCGATGTTCGTCACGCACGCCGGCGTCTCGACCTTCCTCGCCACCATCGCCAAGCGCGAACTGGCCCGGGCCCGGTTCGGCGTCGCGGACCACGGGTGAGAGCCCCGGACGACCGAGAAGGAAGGGACAGCTGGCGATGACAGACCTCCACGACGCGCCGATCACCGGGGAGCACGCACCGCCGCGGCGGACGCGTCCCCTGACCGGCGACGAGTACGTCGAGAGCCTGCGTGACGACCGCGAGATCTACCTGTACGGCGAGCGGGTCGCGGACGTCACCAGGCATCCCGCGTTCCACAACCCGATCCGGATGACGGCGCGGCTCTACGACGCCCTGCACGACCCGGACCGGCGGGGCGACCTCGTCGTGCCGACCGACACCGGCAGCGACGGCTACACCCACAGCTTCTTCACCACCCCGCGCGGCGTCGACGACCTGGTGGCCGACCAGCGGGCGATCGCGGCCTGGTCCCGGATGAGCTACGGGTGGATGGGGCGCAGCCCCGACTACAAGGGGGCGTTCCTCGGCACGCTCGGCGCGAACGCGGAGTTCTACGAGCCCTTCTCCGACAACGCCCGGCGGTGGTACCGCGAGTCGCAGGAGAAGGTCCTCTTCTGGAACCACGCGATCGTGCACCCGCCGGTCGACCGCAACCGGCCGCCGGACGAGGTCGCCGACGTCTTCGTGCACGTCGAGAAGGAGACCGACGCGGGCCTGGTCGTGAGCGGCGCCAAGGTCGTGGCGACCGGCTCGGCCCTGACCCACTACAACTTCATCGCCCACTACGGCCTGCCGATCAAGGACAAGAAGTTCGCCCTGGTCGCGACCGTGCCGATGGGCGCGCCGGGCCTCAAGCTGATCTGCCGCCCGTCCTACTCGGCCCAGGCCGCCGTGATGGGCAGCCCGTTCGACTACCCGCTGTCCTCCCGGCTGGACGAGAACGACACGATCCTCGTGCTGGACAAGGTGCTCATCCCCTGGGAGAACGTCTTCATCTACGGGCACCTGGGGAAGGTCCAGCTCTTCACCGGCCGGTCCGGCTTCCCCGAGCGCTTCACCTTCCACGGGTGCACCCGGCTCGCGGTGAAGCTGGAGTTCATCGCCGGCCTGCTGGCGAAGGCCGTGGAGATCACCGGGACCAAGGACTTCCGGGGCGTGCAGAGCCGCATCGGCGAGGTGCTGGCCTGGCGCAACCTGTTCTGGGGCCTGTCGGACGCCGCCGCGCGCAACCCCGTCCCGTGGGTGAACGGCGCCGTCCTGCCCAACCCGGCGTACGGCCTGGCCTACCGGTGGTTCATGCAGATCGGCTACCCCCGGGTCAAGGAGATCGTCCAGCAGGACATCGCGAGCGGCCTCATCTACGTCAACTCGAGCGCCGAGGACTTCCACAACCCCGACGTCCGGCCGTACCTGGACAAGTACCTGCGCGGCTCGGACGGCATCGACTCGGTCGAGCGCATCAAGGTGATGAAGCTGCTGTGGGACGCCGTCGGCACCGAGTTCGGCGGGCGGCACGAGCTGTACGAGCGCAACTACGCCGGCAACCACGAGAACACGCGGGTGGAGCTGCTGTCGGCGCAGATCGCCAACGGCCAGGTCGACGGCTACAAGGCGTTCGTCGACGAGTGCCTGAACGAGTACGACCTGGACGGCTGGACGGTCCCCGACCTGTCCTCGTTCGCCGAGCTGCGGCAGACGAAGAAGAGCCTGTTCGACCTCTGAGCCCGTGCGGGGCGGCCACGGCCGCCCCGGACGCGGCCATGGCCCGCACCACGACCACCGGCGCGCCGGACCTCCCCCGAGGTCCGGCGCGTTCGCCGTTCCCGGGGACACGCGCGGGTTCAGGCGGCGGGTCCTGGGATGCGCTGTGGACACGGGAAAGCCCGGGGCGGGAGTCCCGCCCCGGGCTTTCGCCTGTTCTCGGTCCAGACCGGTCCCGCCGGTCGCTCAGCGCAGTTCGAGGTCGGCGCGGCCGACCGCGTTCACCAGCTCGCCCCGGGACAGCGCGGCGGCGACCAGCTCGATGTCGTCGGCCATGTAGCGGTCCCTGTCGAGGGTCGGCACCAGCGAGCGCACCATCTCGTACGCCGCCTTGCCCGCCGGGCTGAGCCCGTCGTACCTGCCGGACAGGTCCACCGCCTGGGCCGCGGCCAGGTACTCCACCGCGAGGATCTTGTGGTTGTTCTCCAGCACCCTGCGGGCGTTGCGCGTGGCGATGAGGCCCATGCTGACGACGTCCTGGTTGTCGCCGTTCGACGGGACGCTCTGGATGCTGGCCGGGCCGATCGTCCGGTTCTCGGCGACCAGCGCGGTGGCGGGGTACTGCGCGCCGGCGAAGCCGCTGTTGAGGCCGGGGTCCCCGGCGACGAGGAACTCGGGAAGGCCGTTGCTGAGGTGCCGGTTCAGCAGCCGGTTGGTGCGGCGCTCGGAGAAGACCCCGAGCTGGGTGAGGGCGATGGTGAGGTAGTCCATCACGAAGGCGACCGGCTGGCCGTGGAAGTTCGCCCCGTGGAACACCTCCTTGCCCTCGAAGACCAGCGGGTTGTCGTTGGAGGAGTTCAGCTCGATCTCCAGCGTGGACGACGCGTGGTAGACCGCGTCCCGCACGGCGCCGACGACCTGCGGGATCGCCCGCAGCGTGTACGCCTTCTGCAGGTAGACCTCGGTGCGGTGGACGCCCGCGCCTTCGCCGTCGCCCGCCGCCTCCGCGCCGTCCTTGAGCGCCCGCCGCAGGTCGCCGTGCTCCACCGCGAGGCGGCTGCCGGCGAGCAGGGCCCGCATGTTGGCGGCGGCGTCGATCTGCCCCCGGTGGGGACGGGCCACGTCGTGCCCGTCCGCGAGGAAGGGACTGGTGGAGCTCTGCAGGACCTCGCAGATCAGCGCGGTGACGATCTCGGCCTGCCGCACCTGGTCCAGCGCCCTGCTGACCAGCAGGGAGCCGACCCCGGTCATCGCCGAGGTGCCGTTGATCAGAGCGAGCCCCTCCTTGAAGCGCAGCTTCAGCGGCTCGATGCCGAACTCGCGCAGGATCGGGCCGGTCTCGACCCTGCGGCCGTCGCGCAGCACGTAGCCCTCACCGATGATCGTGGAGGCGATGTGCGCCAGCGGGGCCAGGTCGCCGCTCGCGCCCAGCGAGCCGATCTCGGGGATGGCCGGGGTGATCCCCAGGTTCAGGTACAGCGCGAGCCGCTCCAGCAGCTCGGGCCGGACCGCGGAGTAGCCCTTGGCGAGCGCGTTGAGCCGGGCCGCGACGATCGCCCGCGCCTCGTCCTCCGCGAAGGTCGGGCCGACCCCCGCGCTGTGGCTGCGGACCAGGTTGGTCTGCAGCTCCACCTCCTTGGAGGTGTCCACGAGCATGTAGATCATCTCGCCGTATCCGGTGGTCACCCCGTACACGGGGATGCCCTGCCGGATGATCTCCTCGAACTGCCGCCTGTTGGCCGCGGCCTTGGCCAGCGCGGAGGGCGCCACGCCGCACGGCACCTGGTTCTCCGCGACGCGCCGTACTGTCGCGATGTCCAGGTTCTCGCCGTCGAAATCGACTGACGTCTCGGTCTCGACCAGAGTCATCTCTCACCCCGCCGTAGGTTGGGTACGCAAGCGGCCGCTACCGCCACTACGGCGGCGGCTCCGGTCGGGTCGCGGCCGGTGGGCCCGTACAGCGGGAGGCAGCGCGACCGTCACCCCGTCATCGTCACGTCCGGGCTGTGACCCGCGCATCTTCCGGGATGCTCGCCGGGATCTTCCCCGGCCGTACGGCGGGGCGCCGGTCAGTACGCCCTGCGCCGGCGCATGGCTGAGCGCTCGATGCGCTCGCGGGCCTCCAGCAGGCAGGAGGCGATCTCCTTCTCCCGCTCGGGGGTCAGGCGGGGGATCGGCACCGAGCAGCTGATGGCGTCGCGCGGCGGGTCGCTGATGTGCAGCGCGACGCCGAAGCACCGCAGCCCCTCGGTGTTCTCCTCGCGGTCCACGGCGTAGCCCTGCTCGCGCACCCGGCCCAGGTCGGCCAGCAGGTCCTCCGCGTCGACGATCGTGTGGGCCGTCAGCGAGGGCAGCTCGGCGGGCAGCATCGCGCGCACCTCGTCGTCGTCCCTGCTCGCGAGGATCGCCTTGCCGAGCGACGTGGTGCTCGCCGGGAGGCGGCGGCCCACCCGCGAAAACGGCCGCAGGTAGTGCCGTGAGGCGCGCGTGGCGAGATAGACGATGTCGAAGTGGTCGAGCCTGGCGAGGTGCACCGTCTCCCCCGTGACCTCGGCCAGCCAGTCCAGGGCGTCGTGCGCGAGCTGGACCACGGGGTCCCCGTCGATGTACGTCGCCCCGACCAGCAGGGCCCGCATGCCGATCCGGTAGAGCGTGCCGGTGACGTCGGTCTCGATCCAGCCGAGATCGACCAGCGTGCGCAGCAGGGCGTGCAGGCTGCTCTTGGGATAGCCCAGCTTGCCCTGCAGGTCGGTGAGGCTGTGCAGCCCGGGATACTGCGCGAAGAAGTCGAGCAGCTCGACCGTCCTGAGCGCCGACTTCACGTGCGGCACGGGTTCCGCCATGTGTTCCTCCCTGGCCCGCCTGTCCGCCTCCTATTGTGAGCCGGTTCCTGAGCCGACGACGTCCGGGAGGCGATGTCGTCCATGTCGCCGCCGGAGCGCGGGTGGCGATCACGTGCCCCGGTGCCAGATGCCCCGGTGCCAGATGCCCCGGGTCACGTGCCTCGGGTCACGTGCCCCGGGTCACGTGCCTCGGTGTCAGGTGCCGAGGCGGACGGGTGACAGCCCGAGCTGGAGATACATCTCGAACTGGTCGTAGAAGACCTGCTGGTGGACGATCAGGCCGCCCGCGGTGGAGAAGAACCAGCAGCACCGCACGCTGACGTACCTGCCGGTGGCCGGGAGCACCTCGCCGGCGATGACCGGGAAGGAGCCGGTGTGCCTGCCGGTGCCCACCGCGGCGACCGCCGTGGTCTCGCCCTCGGAGAGCTTCTGCATCACGGTGGCGTGAAGGTCGGGGAATGCCTGCCAGATGCCGGTGTGGTAGGACGCCACCTCCGAGCGGCCCTCCACGGGACCGCCCGGACCGACCGCCACGGGCTTGGAGCAGTAGCACCGCATGACCGCGTCCAGGTCGTGGGCGTTGCACGCGTTGAAGTATTGGTCCACCACGTCGGCCACGGCGAGACCCCCGAATCCCCGCACCTGGTAGTCCAGGTTATCCGGGCGGCCACCGGCCGGGCCAGCCCGGGAGGACCGGCCGGTCGGACGGCCCGTCGTCCAGGCCGAGCAGGCGCGTCAGCACCTCCCGCACCAGGCGCCCCGGGCGCGCGGGCAGCTCACGGGCACGCCAGGCGACGAACCCGTCGGGCCTGACGAGGACCGCCCCGGTCCTCGTGACGCCGTACGCGCCGTGGAACCGGTCCTCGGGGTCGCGCAGGCCGGCGCCGATCCGATGGACGTCCAGCCCGGTCTCCCGTGCGGCCACCGCGGCCCACTCCCCGCCGTCCTGGCCGGTCAGCAGCGTGAAGGCGCCGGCGAACAGGTCGAGCGTGGACAGCCTGGTCCCCGCCCGCTCCAGCCACACGTGCGGTGCGCGCAGGCCCGGACGCCCGCTGGGAACGCGGGGGTCCTCAGCCGGCGCGTCGGGGACCGGCGTCTCCTGGACGACCGCCCCGGATTCGTACCGGTAGCCGAAGATCATGGTTATGTCGTCGATCCCGGTGACGTCGGCCCCGGTTCCCGCGCGGCGGCCCGCGAGGTGCCGCGTCGCGGTGTCCAGCGTCAGCATCGCGACCGGGCGGCGTTCCCGCTCATAGCTGTCCAGCAGCGCCGGTCCGGCCCGGCCGGCGATCACGGCGGCGAGCTTCCACGCCAGGTTGTGCGCGTCGGCGATGCCGGTGTTCGCGCCGTACGACCCCGCGGGCGGCACGACGTGGGCCGCGTCGCCGGCGAAGAACACCCGCCCGGCCCTGAACCGGTGCGCGACCCAGCCGCCGACCGTGCTGCGGGTGACCTTCCCCGGCCGTCCGGGCACGGGGGGCACGAGGGTGACGTCGAGGTCGGCCACCCCGGTCGCCAGGCGGGCCATCTCGGCGCAGCGCTCCTCCGAAAAGCTCTCCTGCGGCTCACCTGACTCGCTGTGCGCGGGCACCCCGAGCATCCACCGCCCGTGCGTACGCAGCGGCACCAGGACCGTGCCCGGCACGGGCCGGTCGAGATAGGCCAGCAGGAAGCGCCGCCCCCGCAGCACGGCGCCGAGATCGGCGTCGAAGACGAAGTACGAGACGTCGGTGGCGGGTCCTGGCCGGTCCGCGCCGATGCCGAGCCGCTCGCGCACGCCCGCGCGGTGGCCGTCCGCGGCGATCAGGTAGGAGGCGCGGACGCGGCGCGTGACGCCGGTGCCGAGATCGCGGACGACCGCCGTCACGCCCGCGTCCTCGGCATGGGGGTCGGCGTCGGCGTCGGCGTCGGCGTCGGCGTCGGCGTCGAAGGACACCAGCTCGGTGCCGAAGCGCACGTCCGCGCCGCCGCTCTCGGCATGGGCGCGCACGACGCGTTCCAGCTCGTCCTGGTCGATCATCGCCCAGTCGGCGGGGCCGACCTCGGCGGGCGGCCGTACGTGCGCGAGCAGGTCGACGCGGAAGCGCTCCCGGCCGGCCAGCGTCTCCGCGCCGATCATCTCCGGCAGACCGGCCAGGATCGACTGACGCGCGCGGATCTCCTCCTCCAGCCCCAGGGCACGGTAGATCTCCATCGAGCGCGGGTTGAACGCCCGCGCCTGAGGCGTGATCGCCGTGGAGGGGTGCCGTTCTACCAGCATCGGACGGACCCCCAGGCGGGTGAGGAAGAGCGCGGCGGACAGGCCCGTGATGCCTCCCCCCACGATGAGGACGTCGGTCCTGTGGTCGTACGGTCCGGCCATCGCTGCGGCTCCCGTCTGTGCCCGGCGGCGCCTCGAACGCATCCGCGCCGGGGACCGCGCTCGCGGCTTCCTCCTCCCGATAATCAACCGAACCTAAAATTGTGTCAATTGAATGGTTGATTGTGTTGACCGATCGGTTGCGACTGTCAGAGATACGATCGGCACGTGCCCGCCAAGCCACGCCGGTCTCCCCGCCCCCACGAACGGCAGCGCGACCCCGAGCGCACCCGCCGGCTCATCCTCGACGCCGCGACGGTGGAGTTCGCCGCGCACGGATACGCGGGGGCCCGGCTCAGCGCGATCGCCGCCAGGGCCGGCGTCAACCAGCAGCTGATCTCGTACTACTTCGACGGCAAGGAGGGCCTCTATCTGGCCCTCGGGGAACGCTGGCGGCAGCGCCAGAGCGAGCTTGCGACGCCCGGCACACCGCTGTCCGACCAGCTCCGCCGGTACGCGCTCGAGGTGCTGCACGACCCTGACGGTGTCCGGCTGCTGGCGTGGAGCGGCCTGGAGTACGCGGGGCCGGGGACCGATCCCGACCAGGCGCCGCGCTCGGAGCGGCTGCGGGGCTACGTGGAGGAGGTCCGCGCCCGGCAGGAGGCCGGCCGGCTGCCGGACGAGGTGGATCCCGCCTGCCTCACCATCATGCTGATGGCCGCCGCGATGGCGACCACCACGCTGCCGCACGTCGTGGAGGGCGTCTGCGGAGCGGATCCCCGCTCACCCGAGTTCGTCCGGCACTACGCCGACCAGGTCGCGCTCCTCGGCCGGCTACTCGGGCTCGACCCCGATTAGTGCGCCGACCACCGGCGTTCAGCGGGCAGGAGGGAGCGGAGCGGAAGGGAGCGAGGACCGCAAGCGTTGCGCCCAGCGGAGCGGGCTTCGCGAGGACCGGAGTTGCCTTCCGGCGCAGTGACCGACCCGGCCAAGGGTCGTGAACACCCCGATAGCCGGCCGCGCCGCCCCCGAAACGGGAACGGCGCGGGCGTCAGGCGTAAGGCGCGTCAGGCGTCAGGCGCGGCGGCCGTCCACGCGCTGCGGCACGCCGAGGGGGTTGTCGTCGCGCAGCTCAGGCGGCAGCAGGTCGGCCGGCCAGTCCTGGTACGCCACGGGGGTCGTCCAGCGCCCGATCGAGGCCGCGCCGACGGAGGTGTGCGCCGGGGCCGTGGAGGCGGGCCAGGGGCCGCCGTGGTGCATCGCCCAGGAGACGGCGACGCCCGTGGGCCAGCCGTTCCAGATCAGCCGCCCCGCGAGCCGGCTCAGGACCGGCACGAGGTCGCGGGCCTCCTCAGGCCCGGCGGCGTGGACGGTCGCGGTCAGCGACCCGGGCAGCCGGCGCAGCACGGCGGGCAGGTCGGCGGGGTCGCGGTAGCGGACGACGATCGCCGCCGGGCCGAAGCACTCCTCCGCCAGTTCGGGCAGCCCGTCCGCGAACGCGTCCAGCCCTGCGGCGAAGACCTGCGGGGTGATGCCGTCCACCGTGCTCCCTCCGGCCAGCACGGTGAGCCGCTCGGCCAGCAGGCCGGACTGCCGCAGGTAGCCCTCGCGGATCTTGCCGGTCAGCATGGGCCCGCCGCCGGTCGCGCCGACCGCCTCGGCGACGGCCTGCTCGAATCCTCCCTCCGCCGGGAGGAACACCAGGCCGGGGTTGGTGCAGAACTGCCCCACCCCGAGCGTCAGCGACGCCGCGAACCCCGACGCCACCTCGGCGGGGTCGGCCGAGGGCAGCACGACGACCGGGTTGACGCTGCCCAGTTCGCCGTAGAACGGAATGGGGTCGGGCCGCTCGTCGATCAGCTTCTGGATGGCCTTCCCGCCCGCGAGCGAGCCGGTGAAGCCGACCGCCGTGACGAGCGGGTGCTTCACCAGCGGCTCCCCCGCCTCGAACCCGTGCACGAGCCCGAGCAGGCCGGGGTCGGGCAGGGCCTGCCGTACGACGGAGGCGGTCAGGTCGGAGGTGCGCGGGTGCCCCTCGTGGGCCTTGACCACGACAGGGCAGCCGGCCGCGAGCGCCGACGCCGTGTCGCCGCCCGCCACCGAGAACGCGAAGGGGAAGTTGCTGGCCGCGAAGACGGCCACGACGCCGAGCGGGTGGTTCATCCGGCGCACGTCGGGACGCGGCGGGGTGGCGCCGGGGTCGGGGTGGTCGATCACCGCCTCCACCCACCCGCCGTCCCGCAGGACCTCGGCGAACAGCCGGAACTGCGCGGCCGTACGCGCGATCTCGCCGCGCAGCCGCGCCTCCGGCAGCCGGGTCTCCTCGGCGGCGGGCCACAGGTCCTCCGCGTGCTTCAGCAGGGCGTCGGCGACGCCTTCGAGCACGGTGGCGCGCTCGGCCGGGGGCGTGGCCCGCCATGCCTCGCCCGCCGCGGCGGCCGCCTCGACCGCCGACTGGACGCTTTCGTTCACCTGACCGGTCATCTCGTCCTTCCCGCCGTGATGTTCTCGACGTCGTACTCGGGCCCGCAGAATTCCCCGCCGACCAGCGAGTGCGGCGGCTCGCCCGGATCGGGCTCGCCGTACTCGGCGATCAGCTTCGCGGCGTGGACCTCCGCGTCGTCCTGGGGCTCGTAGCCGATCGCCCGGCCCTCCTCCAGCGACCACCAGCGGCGCGTGTTGGCCGACACCCCCCACACCACGTGGAAGCCGTCCGCCGCCAGCGACGCCTCGGCCAGCCGCGCGCAGTCGTCGGGCGACAGCCAGGTCGACAGCATGCGCACGTCCGCGGGCCGCTCGACGCAGGAGCCGATGCGCAGGCAGGTCACGTGCATGCCGTACCGGTCGTGGTAGAGCGAGCCGAGCGCCTCTTTGGTCACCTTGCTCACGCCGTAGAAGGTGTCGGGGCGGGGGAACAGGTAGTCGGGGGCCTCGCCCGCGCCGCGCGGGGAGAACCCGACCGCGTGGTTGCTGCTGGCCAGCACGACGTGGCGCACGCCGGCCCGCCGCGCGGCCTCCAGCACCACGTAGGTGCCGTGGATGTTGACCTGGAGGATGTCCGCCCACGGCTGCTCGCCGCTGTGGCCGCCCAGGTGCAGCACCGCGTCCACGCCGTCCATCGCCGCGTCCATCGCCTCCGGGTCGGTGATGTCGGCGGTCACCGCCTCCTCGCCCGGCCCCGCCTCCACGGGGACCACGTCGAGCAGGCGCAGCACTCGCCCCTCCGCGGCCAGGCGGGGTCGCAGCATGGTGCCGACGCCGCCCGCCGCGCCGGTCATGAGTATTCGCATGTGCCTCCTGTCGGATCGGCCCCGCTGCGAGCACGGCCCCGGGCGCCGGGGGCGACGCCCATGACGTCCGCGCGGCGTACGGACCGTGTCAATGCCGAACGGCGCAAGTCTCCCAGCAATTCCCGACTGTCCATAATCGCGGGTGCCATTCACATATCTGACCTCGGCGGCTGCCGCTGTTGACTTCCCCGAGATCACGCAGCTAGCGTCGTGGACAGATTGACGAACTTGGTCCATATATGTGGACAATTAGGGGAGTGAGCGGATGCGACTCGACGGCGTTCTCTTCTTTCCGGTCACACCGTTCGGCCCGGACGGTGAAGTGGCCGAGGACGTGCTGGCCACACACGTGACGCGCGGCGTCGCCGAGGGCGCGGGCGGGGTGTTCGCCGCCTGCGGCACTGGCGAGTTCAACGCACTGGGCATCGACGAGTACGCACGGGTGGTGCGGATCGCCGTCGAGTCCACGGCCGGGCGGGCTCCCGTGCTGTCCGGCGCCGGCGGCTCGCTCCCGTTCGCCCGCGAATGCGCGCGAAGGGCCGCGGAGGCCGGCGCGGACGGCCTGCTGCTGCTGCCGCCGTACCTGGTCAGCGCGCCCCCGGAAGGACTGGTGCGCTACGTGCGCGAGGTCGCCGCCGCCACCGACCTGCCGATCGTCGTCTACCAGCGGGGCAACGCCCGCTTCACGCCCGCCGCCGCGGCCGCGCTCACCGAGATCCCCAACGTCGCCGGGTTCAAGGACGGCCTCGGCGACCTCGACGTCATGCAGCGCATCGTCCTCGCCGTCCGGGAGGCGACCGGCCGCGACTTCACGTTCTTCAACGGGCTGCCGACCGCCGAGATGACCGTGCCCGCCTACCGGGGCATCGGCGTCAGCCTGTACTCCTCCGCCGTGTTCTGCTTCCTGCCCGAGGTGGCCCTGGCCTTCCACAAGGCCGTGACCGCCGGGGACGACGACCTGGTGCGGCGCCTGCTCGCCGGCTTCTACCGCCCCCTGGTCGAACTGCGCGACCTCGTGCCCGGCTACGCCGTCTCGCTCGTCAAGGCGGGCGTCACGCTGCGCGGCCTCGACGTGGGCCGGGTGCGCCCGCCGCTGGTCGACGCGGCCCCCGAGCACGTGGCCCGGTTGGAGCGGCTGATCGCGGCCGGATTGGAGATCGTGGGATGAGGATTCGCGAGATCAACGTCACGCCGGTCGCCTTCCGCGACCCGCCGCTGCTCAACGCCGCGGGCGTCCACGAGCCGTGGGCGCTGCGCACCATCGTCGAGATCGTCACCGACGAGGGCCTGACCGGTCTCGGGGAGACGTACGGCGACCTCGACCACCTCGTGCGGGTGCGCGCCGCCGCCGAGGCGCTGATCGGCCACGACGTCTACGGGCACAACGCGATGTACGCCACCGTGGCCGGGCTCGTCGGAGCCGACGTCGTCACCGACCTGCACGGCCTCACCGGCACCTCCTCCCGGGCCAAGACCGTCGACCGGATCTTCTCCCCCTTCGAGGTCGCCTGCCTGGACATTCGCGGCAAGGCGGCGGACCGGCCCGTCGTCGACCTGCTCGGCGGCCGGGTGCGCGACGCCGTGCCGTACAGCGCGTACCTCTTCTACAAGTGGGCCGGTCATCCGGGCGCGCCGGAGGACGGCTTCGGCGCCGCGCTCGACCCCGAAGGAATCGTCGAGCAGGCCCGCCTGCTGATCGGCCGGTACGGCTTCCGCTCGATCAAGCTCAAGGGCGGCGTGTTCCCGCCCGAGCAGGAGGTCGAGGCGGTCCACGCGCTACGCGAGGCGTTCCCCGGGCATCCGCTGCGCCTCGACCCCAACGCCGTCTGGAGCGTGGAGACCTCGATCAGGGTCGGCCGCGAACTCGAAGGCGCGCTCGAATACCTGGAGGACCCCGCCGAGGGCATCGAGGGCATGGCGCGGGTCGCCGCCGAGGTGCCGATGCCGCTCGCCACGAACATGTGCGTCGTCACCCCCGAGCACCTGCCCGAGGCGGTCCGCAGGAACGCGATCGGGGTGCTGCTGGCCGACCACCACTACTGGGGCGGCCTGGTGCGTTCCGCGCACATCGCCACGCTGTGCGAGACGTTCGGGATCGAGCTGTCCATGCACAGCAACTCCCACCTCGGGATCAGCCTCGCCGCCATGACACACCTCGCCGCCGCCACCCCCTCGGTCACCCACGCCTGCGACACCCACACCCCCTGGCAGGACGGCCAGGACGTGGTCGCCCCTGGGGTCTTGCGCTTCGTGGACGGCGCGGTCCCGGTGCCGGACGGCCCGGGGCTCGGGGTGGAACTCGACCGCGACGCCCTCGCAATCATGAACGAGCAGTATGAGAAGTGCGGGGTCCGCTCCCGCGACGACACGACGTACATGCGGTCCGTCGACCCGTCCTTCTCCGCTCGGAGGCCACGCTTTTGAACGTCATCTACGCCTACCCCTGGGACATCGTCGGCGACCCCGGCGCCGCCGCCCGCCTGGCGGCTCTCGGCGTGGACGCCGTCGCGCTCGCCGCGTCCTACCACACCACCCGCGCCGCCACCCCCCGTCACCCCGCCCACCGGCTGGTCGACGCCCGGCACTCCGCCTGCTATGTGCCCGTACGGGAGGAGGCGTGGAAGGGCAACCGGCTCGTGCCCGCCACGCCGTCGTGGATGGACTCGGACGACCCGTTCGGGGAGGCCAGGGACGCCCTGCGCGCCGCCGGCCTGCCGGTCCAGGCGTGGACCGTGCTGACCCACAACACGCTGCTCGGCTCGGCCAACCCCGACCTGGTGGTCACCAACGCCTTCGGCGAGACCTACCCGTACGCGCTGTGCCCGGCGGCGGCCGACGTGCGCGACTACTGCCGCACGCTGGTCCGCGAGATCGTGGAGCTCGGCGACCCGGACGCTTTGATCCTGGAAGCGTGCGGGGCCCTCGGCTTCGCCCACGGCGGCCACCACGAGAAGACCGACGGCGCCGACTGGTCGCCCGCGCAGGTCGCGCTGCTGTCGCTGTGCTTCTGCGCGGCCTGCGTACGCCGCTATGAGACGGCCGGGCTGGACGTCGCCGAGGTCCGCGCGCGGGTGCGGGCCGGTGTCGACGGCGAGCCACGCTCGGTCGAGGACGCGCTGGGCGACCTCGCGGGCCCGATGCGCGACCTGCGCACGGGGCTCGCGGGCGAACTGCGCGGCCTGCTGCTGGCGGAGGCCAGATCGGCCCGGCCGGGGCTGAGGATCGCCCTGCACGCCAGCGCCGACCCGTGGGCGACCGGCCCGTTCGCGACCGTGCCCGAGGGGGTGGACGCCGACCTGCTCGTCGGCAACTGCTGGAACGCGCCCGAGGTGGACGAGGCCGGGCTGCGCGCCCTGGGCGAGCTCGGCCCTTCCGTGGGCGCCTACGTGCTGGCCCTTCCGCCGCGTCCGGCGGACGGCGCGGCCCTGTCGTTCCTGGCCGAGGCCTACACGGCGGCCGGCGCCACCGAGATCCACTGGTACCACGGCGGCCTGGCCTCCACCCCCCGCCTCAAAGCCCTCACCCAAGCCATCACCCCCACCCCCTAAACCCCGCCGTGATCTTGTAGTTTGTCGCACAGATGGCACCGACCTGCGGCGATTCCTTTGGTGATCTTGCAGATGAACGGCGTACACGCGTACCGACCAGGGAAAACGCCACCCGTGATCATGCAATTGCATGATCAGCGAGTCTGTTCGCCCAGGTCACGCCGTCCGCGACCTTGACAACTGCAAGATCACAAAGAGGGTATTCCCTGGTCGTCGTACACGCCTGCGACAAACTGCAAGATCACGAGGTGGATCGGGCCAGGCTGGGCCGCACTCCGCGACAAACTGCAAGATCACGCGGGGAGGGGTAGAGGGGGGATGCGGGAGAATCATGGGCATGCGGTTCGGCATCCTCGGCCCTATTGAGGCGCGGCCCGACGGCGACCGCCTCGTACCGGTCGGCGGCCCCGGGCTGCGGGCGCTGCTCGGCCTGCTGCTCCTCAACGCGGGCAAGGTCGTCACCACCGACCGCCTGATCGACGGCCTCTACGGCGCCGAGCCCCCCTCCGGGGCGACGAACGCGCTGCAGGCCCAGGTGTCCCGACTGCGCCAGCACCTCGGCGACCTGGTCGTACGGGAACCGGCGGGCTACCGGCTGGCGGTGGACCCGGACGACGTGGACGCGTGTCGTTTCGAACGGCTGGCCGCCGAGGGGCGGCGGGCGCTCGACGCGGGCGACCCGGCCCGGGCTGCGGGCCTTCTCGGCACGGCGCTCGCCCTCTGGCGCGGGCCGGCGCTGGCGGACGTGCCCGACGCGCCGTTCGCGCCCGTCCAGGCGGCCCGGCTTGAGGAACTGCGCCTGTCGGCGGCCGAGGACCTCGCCGAGGCGGGCCTCGCCCTGGGGCGGCACCGCGACCTGCTGCCCGAGCTGCAGGAACGGGTCGCCGCGCATCCGCTGCGGGAGCGCTCGCGCGGGCAGCTCATGCGCGCGTTGTACGCCGTGGGCCGCCCGGCGGAGGCGCTGACGGTCTTCGAGGACGCCCGGCGGGTCCTCGCGGGCGAGTTGGGCGCCGATCCGTCGGCCGAGTTGTCGGCCATCCACCTCGCGGTGCTGCGCGCCGACCCGGCGCTCGCCCCCGCCGCGCCGGCCGTGCGGCCGGTGCCGCTCACGTCTCTCGTCGGCCGCGAGGCGGAGCTCGAACGCGTCGGCGCGCTGCTGGCCGACGCACGGCTCGTGACGCTGACCGGCCCTGGCGGCACAGGGAAGACGCGGCTGGCGGTCGAGGCGGCCGGTCGCTGGCCTGGCGAGGTGTGCCTCGTGGAACTGGCCCCGCTCACCGACGGAGCCGACGTGCCGCAGGCCGTGCTCGGCGCGCTCGGGCTGCGGGAGAGCTCCGTGCCCGCCCCCGGCCCCGGGGCGCGGCCGAGCCCTGCAGATCCCGTCGCCCGCCTGGTGACGGCCCTGACCCTGCGGCCGGTGCTGCTCGTGCTCGACAACTGCGAGCACGTCGTGGAGGACGCGGCCCGGCTCGCCGACCGGCTGCTCGCGGCCTGCCCGGCCCTGCGCGTCCTGGCCACCGGCCGTGAGGCGCTCGGCATCACCGGCGAGCGCCTGTGTCCCGTCCCCCCGCTGCGCGTCCCGCCGCCCGGCAGCGAACCGGCCGTCGAGGACGCGCTCGCCTATCCGGCCGTACGGCTGTTCGCCGAGCGGGCGGCCGCCGTACGGCCCGGCATCGTCTTCGGGCCCGGCGACGTCGGGCACGTGCTGCGGATCTGCCGGGCGCTGGACGGGCTGCCGCTGGCGCTCGAACTGGCCGCCGCCCGGCTGCGTTCGCTGCCCCTGGCGCGGATCGCCGCCCGACTAGGAGCCGACGATCCGGAGCCGGAGGGTGACGCCCCCCGTTTCGCGCTGCTGTCGCGCGGCAGCCGTACGGCGCAGCCGCGCCACCGTACGCTGCGCGCGGTCGTCGAGTGGAGCTGGGACCTGCTCGACGAGCCCGAGCGCGCGCTCGCGCGGCGCCTGACGGTCTTCGCCGGCGGCGCGACGCTGGAGGCGGCCGAACGCGTGTGCGGCCTGCCCGACACGGACGGCGTGCTCGCCTCCCTGGTGGACAAGTCCCTCGTGGAGGTGGTGGACGACCGCTACCGGATGCTGGAGACGATCCGGGCGTTCTGCGCGGAACGGCTGGCCGAGTCCGGCGAGAGCGAGGCCACACGCAAGGCCCACTTCGCGTACGTCCTGGATCTGGCGGCCACGGCCGACCCGCACCTGCGCGGGCCGGACCAGGTCGCGTGGCTGCGCAGGCTGGACGGCGAGCGCGACAACCTGCACGCCGCGCTGCGCCGCGCCGTACGCGCCGGGGACGTGGTGCCCGCGCTGCGCCTGGTGTCGGCCGCGACCGGCTACTGGCTGCTGCGCGGGCTGCGGGGTGAGGCGGCGGGGCCGGCGGCGGAACTGCTGGGCCGGATCGGCGCCACCCCGCCCGACGGGCTTGAGGAGGAGTACGTGCTGTGCGCCTGCCTCGCCATCTGGAACGGCGCCAGCGCGCGGGCGGGCGGTCTTGACGGCCATCTCGCCGAGGCCGTACGGCTGGGGCACGCCCTGCCGCTGCCGCCCAGGCAGCCGTTCCTGCTGATCCTCTGGGCGATGATCACCGGGCCGCCGGAACGGCAGGCGCGAAGCACGCTGACAGACCAGGTCGGCCTGCTGGCGAACGACCCCTGGACGCGGACGCTGAGCCGCTACGGCGTGGCCTGCCTGACGCTGTTCGACGGCCGCCTCGACGAGGCCGAGTCGCAGATCTCCGAGGCGCTCGCCGAGTCCCGCGAGACCGGGGACATCTGGACCAGGATCATGTTCCTGTCCTCGCTGGCCGACATCGCCGACTATCGGGGCGACCACGGAAGGGTCGAGACGCTCGTCAACGAGGCGCTCGGCCTGGCCGAACGGCTGGGTGCCACGACCGACATGGCGGAGGCGCTGTGCCGCCGCGCCGGGGCGCGCATGCGCGCGGGAGACCCGGCGGCCGCGAGGGCCGACTACGAGCACGCGGCCGACCTCGCCCGGCGGATGGGCGCCCCCGAGATGCTCGCCCTGGCGCACCTCGGGCTCGGCGACCTGGCCAGGAGGGGCGGAGACGTGGCCGGGGCCCGGCGGCTGTACGAGACGGCCCTGGCCGAGTGCACGGCCGACTGGTTCACGGCCGAGGAGACCCGGTCGCGCATCTACGTCGCGCTCGGCTGGGCCGCCGAGATGTCGGGTGCGGCGGCCGAGGCGCTGGCCTGGCACCGCCGCGCACTGATGACCGGCCTCGGCGACCGGAGCCCCGCCATGGCCGCCGGCCTGGCCGAGGGCATCGCCGGAGTCTCCCTGCTGGAGGGGAACGCCGAGCGGGCCGCCTGGCTGCTGGGCGTGGGCGCGGCCCTGCGCGGCGCCCCCGCGGTGGCCGACCCCGACGTCGCCCGGGTCGCCGCCCGTTGCCGTGCCGCCCTGGGCGGCGACCCCTTCGACCGCGCGTACGCCCAGGGCAGGGCGTACGTCCAGGAGCGGATGCCGGTCGGCGGCGGCACCGCCGCGCCCGCGCTGACCGTGATCGAGGGGCACCTGTCAGCGCTCGGTGGGTGAACCGTCAGCGCCGGGACGGACGCTGCGGTCATGAACGACACCTACCGCAAGTGGGGCACGCTGGTCATCGCGTGCATGGCCATGCTCATCCTGACCATCGATCTCACCGTGCTCCACCTCGCCCTGCCGAAGCTGAGCGAGGACCTCGCGCCGTCGGGCACGGAGATGCTGTGGATCGCCGACATCTACGGTTTCGCGCTCGCCTCTCTCCTCGTCACGATGGGCAACATCAGCGACCGGATCGGGCGCAAGCGAGTGATGCTCGTCGGCCTGGCCGCGTTCGGCGTGATCTCCGTGCTCACGGCGTACGCGCCGACCGCACCGCTGCTGATCGGCGCCCGCGCGCTGCTCGGCGTGGCCGGCGCCACGATCATGCCCTCGACCCTGTCGCTGATCCGCAACGTGTTCACCGACCCGAAGGAGCGGACCACGGCCGTCGGCATCTGGAGCAGTGTCTCCGCCGTCGGCTTCGCCCTCGGCCCCATCGTCGGCGGGCTGCTGCTCGGCCACTTCTGGTGGGGGTCGGTCTTTCTGATCAATGTGCCCTTCGTCCTGGTCGTCCTGGTCGCCGGGCTGGCCGTGCTGCCGGAGTCGCGCAACCCCCGCCCCGGACGCCTCGACCTCGTCAGCGTCCCGCTGTCCGCCGTGGGCGTGCTCGGCCTGATCTACGCGCTGAAGGAGGCCGCGACCGGTGGGGTCGCCCAGGCCCAGGTGATCGTCGCGGCGGCGGCCGGCGTCGCCGCCCTGGTCGTGTTCGTACGCCGGCAGACCCGGCTGGCCGAGCCGTTGATCGACGTGGCGCTGTTCCGGCGGCGGGCGTTCGCGGCCTCGGTCGGCGCAGAACTGATCGCGATCTTCGCCATGCTCGCCATGTCGGTGGTCTTCGCGCAGTACTTCCAGCTCGTCCTGGGTTGGTCACCGCTGGTCGCCGGGCTCGCGGGTCTGCCGGGCGGCCTGGCCGGGGGCGTCGGCGGCGCCCTGGCGGGGGTGCTCGTGCACCGGTTCGGGCGCGGGCCGGTCGTGTGCGCCGGGCTGCTGCTGACCGCGACCGGGTTCGTCCTGTTCAGCCAGATCGGCACGCAGACGCCGTACGTCTACATGCTCGTCGCCATGCTCGTCCAGGGTGTGGGGATCGGCCTCTCCTTCGCCGTGACCGGCGACACACTGCTCGCCTCGGTGCCCAAGGAGCGGGCCGGCGCGGCGAGCGCGATCTCCGAGACCGCCCACGAGATGGGCGGCGCGCTCGGCATCGCCGTGCTCGGCAGTGTGCTGACCAGTGCCTACCGGAACGGCCTGGTGCTTCCCCCCGGGCTGCCCGACGGCGCGGCGGCCGAGGCCCGCGACACGCTGGCGGGGGCGCTTAAGGCCGCCGCCGCGCTGCCTGGCGACGCCGCGGGGGCCGTCGCCGGGGCGGCGCGCCAGGCGTTCGTCGGGGGGATCCACGCCACCGTGCTGACCGGCGCGGCCATCCTGGTCGTCCTCGCGGTCGCCGTCCCGTTCGCGCTGCGCGGCGTGCCCAAGGTGATCCCCGAGCCAGGTGAGGAGCCGGCGCTCGCACCATGAGGCGATCACCGGCTCTCCAGTGCATGATCACGGACCGGGAATGCGCGGGTCAGGGCGGAAAGCAGCCGGCCAGTGCAAGATCACCAAGGGTGTCCGCGCAGCTCACGGGGCATCGATGCGACAAACTACAAGATCACGGAGAGCCAGGGGTGGTGGGCGCCGTTGAAGGGGCCGGTACGCGCGCCCACGGCCTCCATCAGCCAGGCGGCCGACCGCTCCGCCTGGCGGATGATCTCCTCCGGGTACGCGTAGCGCACCTGGTGCTCGGCGAACTCGTCCTCGTCATCGAGGATCAGCCGGCCGTCCCGCATCCGGAGCACGTCGAGGTCGAGATCGGCCATGGTGATCCGGCCGTCGCCGCGGACGGGCACAGTGGTGACGTCGCAGTAGATCGCGCATCGGTTCGACCCGTCGTTGAACGTGGCCGTCCACCACGCGTGGCGGGGGAACAGCATCACGAAGGCGTTCCCCCAGACGACCGGCGGCTCGCTCCCCCGCTGTCCCACGGTGCCCGCGGGACAGCCGGCCCACACCCCGTGTTCGTCCTCGCCGAGCACCCGCGCGGGGTGATTCCAGTGCAGCGAACCGCCGTACTTGCGGTAGATGACCTTCACCTCGGACACGGGCGGGACGCTACGCCACGCCCGTCTCCGAGTACAACAGGATTGTTCCTAGACCTCGACGACCACCGGAATGATCATCGGGCGGCGGCGGTAGGTGTCGCTCACCCAGCGCCCCACCGTACGCCGGATGGTGCGGCGGATCTGCATCTCGTCGGCCACCCCCGCCGCGGCGACCTCCTGCAACGCGGCCTCTATCTGCGGGATGACCGCGTCGAACGCGTCGGGGTCTATGCCGGAGCCGCGCGCGGTGATCTCCGGTCCTCCGGTGAGCTTCCCCGTGGTGGAGTCCACCACGACGACGACGGAGATGAAGCCCTCGTCGCCCAGGATGCGCCGGTCCTTGAGCGCCACGTCGGTGATGTCGCCCACCGAGGTGCCGTCCACGAAGACGTACCCGCACGGGACCGCGCCGACGATCCGCGCCTGTCCGTCGACGAGGTCGACGACCACGCCGTCCTCGGCGATCACGATGTTCTCGCGAGGCACGCCGGTCAGCTCGGCCAGCCTCGCGTGCGCCCGCAGGTGGCGCCACTCCCCGTGCACCGGCATGAAGTTGGACGGCTTGGTGAGGTTGAGCACGTAGAGCAGTTCGCCCGCGGCGGCGTGCCCGGAGACGTGCACCCGCGCGTTGCCCTTGTGCACCACCCGCGCGCCCCAGCGGTTGAGGCCGTTGATGACCTTGCTGACCGCCGTCTCGTTGCCCGGCACCAGAGACGAGGCGAGCAGCACCGTGTCGCCCTCGGCGATCCTGATGGGGTGGTCGCGGTTGGCCATGCGCGACAGCGCCGCCATCGGCTCGCCCTGGGAGCCGGTGCAGATCAGCACCACGTCCTCCGGCGGCCGCTCCTCGATCTCCCGGGAGTCCACGAGCAGGCCCGCGGGCACCTTCAGATAACCGAGTTCACGCGCGACGCCCATGTTGCGCACCATCGACCTGCCGATGAGCGCGACCTTCCGGCCGTGCTTCTCGGCCGCGTCCATGATCTGCTGTACGCGGTGGATGTGCGAGGCGAAGCTCGCGACGATGATCCGCTTGGCGGCGCTGCGGAAGACGTCGTCGATGACCGGCGCGATCTCCCGCTCGCTGGTGACGAAGCCCGGCACCTCGGAGTTGGTGGAGTCGGACATCAACAGGTCGACGCCCTCGGCCCCGAGCCGCGCGAACGCGCCGAGGTCGGTCAGCCGCCCGTCCAGCGGAAGCTGGTCCATCTTGAAGTCGCCGGTGTGCAGCACGAGCCCGGCGGGGGTGCGGATCGCCACCGCGAGCGCGTCGGGGATCGAGTGGTTCACCGAGACGAACTCGCACTCGAACGGCCCGAACGAGCGCCGCTCACCCTCGATCACCTCGACCTTGACCGGCTGGATCCGGTGCTCGGTGAGCTTGCTCTCGACCAGCCCGAGGGTCAGCCGCGAACCGACGATCGGGATGTCCCGCCGTTCCCGCAGCAGGTACGGCACCGCGCCGATGTGATCCTCGTGGGCGTGCGTGAGCACCAGCGCCTCAATGTCGTCGAGGCGCCCGCGTATGTAGTCGAAGTCGGGCAGGATGAGATCCACGCCCGGCTGGTCCGGCTCGGGGAACAGCACGCCGCAGTCGACCACCAGCAGCCGGCCGTCGTACTCGAAGACCGCCATATTGCGGCCGATCTCGCCGAGACCGCCCAGCGCGACGATGCGCAGGCCGTGCTCCGGCGGCGGCGGAGGCGACCCCAGCTCGGGATGCGGATGACTCATGCCGCCCCCCTAGCCCCGCGCCGCTCGCCGTCGGCCCCCACGCGTCGTTCCCTACGTTCGTTTTCTGTGTACACGTCGCTCATTCGACTCCATCTGCTGATCTAATCCACAAGCTTGAGGCCCCCCGTGATGAGGTCCTCACGAAGCGCCGCGATCTGCTCCTCCGTGGCGTCCACGAGCGGTGGCCGGACGTACCCGGCGTCCTGACCCACCAGCTTCAGCGCCGCCTTGACCATGATCGCGCCTTGGGTGCGCGTCATGATCGCCGAGACCACCGGGAGGAGCTGGCGGTGGACGGCCAGTGCGTTCTCGACATCGCCGGACCGATGGGAATCGGCCATCGAGGCCAGCTCGACGCCCACCACGTGGCCCACCACGCTGACGTACCCCGCCGCGCCCACCGAAAGCCACGGCAGGTTCAGCAGGTCGTCGCCGGAGTAGAAGACGAGGTCGGTCGAGGCCATCACCTGCGAGCCCGCGAACAGGTCGCCCTTGGCGTCCTTGACGGCGGCGATGCGCGGGTGCTCGGCCAGCCGGAAAAGGGTCTCCGTCGAGATGGGCACCCCGGTGCGGCCCGGGATGTCGTAAAGCATAACCGGAAGGCCGGTCGCGTCCGCGACGGCCGTGAAGTGCCGGAGCAGGCCCTGCTGCGGAGGCTTGTTGTAGTACGGGGTCACCACCAGGAGACCGTGCGCGCCCGCGAGTTCCGCGGCCCTGGCCAACTCCACGCTGTGCCGGGTGTCGTTGGTGCCGACGCCGGCCACGACGGTGGCCCGGTCGCCCACGGCCTCGACGACCGCGCGGAGGACGCGGTCCTTCTCCTCGTCGGAGGTGGTGGGGGACTCCCCCGTCGTACCGCTGACGACCAGCCCGTCGTTGCGCTGCTCGTCCACGAGATATGCAGCGAGCCGCTGGACGCCCTCGTAGTCGACCGCTCCGTCCGAGGTGAACGGTGTGACCATCGCGGTCAGCGCGCGGCCGAAGGGGGCGTCGGAAGTTCCGGTAGGCGATGCCATAGACCGAACGGTACCCGGATCCGCAGGAGTGGTGGACCTCGCCACCCCGTTATGTCCAGTAGCGCCCACCGTGCCGTCCACAACGGAAGAGGCCGCCGATATGTGCTCGGGGGTACACACATCAGCGACCTCTAACCGGGAATCGCCGCGTCTTACGCGGACGTTACACGCCGCTGGCGAAATTTTTCCGTAAGGCCGTGTGCGACCGGCTGTGCGCCCTACGGGTGGAAGATGCCGAGGCCGTCAGGCATGGGCCGGGGACCGATCTACCGGCCGACCGGCTCAGGGCGAGCCGACCGCACACTGGCGGGACGACCGCAACGCGTACGGGCAGACCGCACGCGGATCAGTGGGCCTCACCCGAGAGCAGTCGCAGCCACAGCAACCGCATCCGGGCGGAAACGAGCCGTTCGCTCTCGCGGACCTCCACCTTCACACCCCGTTTCGTCCGCCGGATGAACATCAGCCCCCCGGCCGAACACAGCTCGTAGATCGTCGCCTTGCACTCGCAGGTATGCCGGTGCACCCGCACACGGTCGCTGCGGTTCGTGGGTTTCGACCACGCGATCTTGTAATGCCTGTCCCACGGAGGGCTGGCATGGATGCCGTGATAGGGCGGCGGGAGGGGAATATCCGCACCTGGCTGCTTATCGGCAGATGCGCCCACTTGCAGCCCTTTCAACTGGCAAAGTTGGAGTCACAGGCCATCCCCGTCACTCTCGGTCGCGCGGTGAATACGCCAAGATTTGGAAGACCCGTCACCCCCTCAGGGATGGATTGATGGCAAACTCTGATCCGGTCTACCTGCGTGTAGTCGAGGACATTCGCCGCCAGATCGTCGACGGCACGCTCCCCCCGGGCGCACCGATCCCCTCGCGACACCAGATCACCCGCAAATACAGCGTCGGAGAGACGGCCGCCCGCCACGCGCTGCGCGTGCTCGCGCAGGAAGGCCTCATCATCGGCCGCGTGGGCTCCGGGCACCGGGTGCGGGAGAAACCGATCCTGCTCCCGCTCAACCGCAGCCGCCTCCCGGAACCACACGCCGCCTTCGCCAGCGACATGCAGGCGGGCGGGCGACAACCCAGCTGGAGCTGGCGCAGCGAGCTCGCCGACGCTCCTCCCGACATCGCCCGCCGGTTGCGCATCGGCGACTGCAGCCCGGTGATCAGGACCCGCTACGTCTTCCGCGGCGACGGACGCCCCGCGCAGTTGCTCACGACGTACGAACCGGTCGAACCAGGGCAGAGCCAGGCACCCGAGGAAGGCACGTACGAACGCAGGAGCGCGGCCTTCCGGCTCGCGGCGAGCGGTCTTCCGCTCACCGAGATCAGCGAGACGGTGCACGTCCGCGTCCCTCAGCCGACCGAGAGCGACCTGCTGGAGCTGCCCGCCGGCGTCCAGGTGCTCCAGATCGAGCGCACCTACTGGGCCGGGGATCGCCCGGTGGAGACCAGCGACGCCGTGGTGCCCGGCGACAGGTTCCGCCTGGTCTACGGCATTCCCAGCCTCCTCTGACTGTCGGTGCCCACTGGTACAACCGATCCGGATCCCCCATCCGGAGGTGCCGACGATGCGCGTCAAGGACATGCCCCTGGCCGACCAGCCGCGTGAGCGGCTGCTGGCGTCCGGAGCCGCGGCGCTCGCGGACAGGGAGTTGCTCGCCCTGCTGCTCGGCTCGGGCAGCAGGGGCGTGAGCGCCGTCGACCTCGCCTCCCAGGTCATCGCCCACTGCGGCGACCTCGGCGAGCTGGCCAGGTCCGAGGCCCATCGGCTGCTCGCCGTCCCCGGTGTGGGTCCCGCCAAGGCCGCGCGCGTGGCGGCCGCGTTCCATCTCGTACGGCGGGCCCAGGCGGAGCCGGAGCGAAGCCGGATCACCTGCTCGGCCGACATCGCTTCGGCTGCCGCTCCCCTGCTGCACGGGCAGCCGCGCGAGCGGCTCGTCGTGGTCGTGTGCGACGGCCGCGGCGCCGTGCTCCGCCGGACCGTGGTGACCGAGGGCGGCAGCGACCACACTCCCGCGCCCGTCCGCGACATCGTCACCACCGTCCTCCTGTCCGGCGGGGCCGCCTTCGGCCTCGCCCACAACCACCCGAGCGGATCGCTCGACCCCAGCCCCGCCGACGTCGAGGTCACGGCCCGCCTCCACGAGGCCGCCGACACCGTCGGCCTCCGCTTCCTCGACCACGTGATCGTCACCGACACCGCCTGGCGCCGAGTGCCGCACGATGAGTAGCAGCGCCGTCACTATAAGTCCTCTCGTCGCCTCCGGTCTACCACCCGTATCTACCACCGCTTTAAGATGTTGCATTTTGTGCGAGCATGTCTGTTTCGGTCTATGGTTTGACCGTGCTCGACCGAGATGGCCCCGTACCCGTCTACAAGCAGATCGCCGAGATCCTTCGAGAGCGCATCCACAGCGGCGACCTGGCCCCCGGCAACCCGATGCCGAGCGAGGCGCAACTCGAGGCCGAGTACGGCATAGCGAGGACGACGGCCCGCCGGGTGGCGCGGGAGCTACGCGAGCAGGGTCTCGTCTACACGGTTCAGGGCGAGGGCACCTTCGTCGGCGATCAGGCCGCTCCGCGCGTGCGCCGCAAGAAACCCCTCTACCAGGAGATCGCCGAAGAGGTCGCGCAGCGCATCCGGCGCCAGGAGTTCAAGCCGAACCGCGCCATCCCCAGCGAGAAGGCGCTCATGGAGCAGTACGGCGTGGCCAAGGTCACCGTGCGACTGGCCGTCGGATACCTACGGGACCAGGGCTACGTCTTCACCGTCCCCCATCGCGGCACTTATGTGTCGTCTCCGGACGACTGGCCGCAGGACTGACGACGCGCTCGACAGAAGACGCGTCGCGTCGGCCGTTCCCGCTCCCGACGCGAGTGCGCGCTTGAGCGCACCGCTCCGGGGGCGATGGACCCGGGCGACGGAAACCCGACGCACAGGGGTCGCGATTTCACCGTGCGTGATCACCTCCGCGTCCCTATCCTGTCGGGCATGCCAGAGACCGAGGAACGCATCGACGCCGTAGAGCGGGAGATCGCCGGCATCAGGAGCGATGTCCGGCTGCAGAACGCAATGCTGATCAAGTGCGGCGAGCAGATGAGCGATCTGCGCGTTGGTCAGCACGAACTACAGAAGGGACAGGACGAGCTCTACACCATCACCACCGAGCTGCGTACCGGCCAGGACGAGCTGCGCAGGGGACAAGACGAGCTCCGCAAGGGTCAGGACGAGCTGCGCAGTATCACGGATGACCTGCGCAGGGGACAGGACGACCTGCGCACCATCACGGAAGACCTGCGCAAGGGACAGGACGACCTGCGCACCATCACGGAAGACCTGCGCAAGGGACAGGACGACCTGCGCGCCGACACGGCCGCGATCCGCCAGACCCTGGAAGAGTTCCGCGGCGCTTTCGCCGTCGTGCTGGACGAGATCCAGATCCAGAAGGCGTGGCGGGAAGAGTTCTCCGACAAACTGGCTCGTGTCGTCGCCAAGAGCGAGGGCCTCGACGCGTAGCCGCGAACGCCGGGCGGCTCCCCGATCCCCCTCCGCGCTTCCTCGGGCATGAGGGGAGCCGCCTGACGTGTGGCCGGCCGCCGTACCCGCCGCGCCCGGCCTAGTCGATGAGTGCCAGGGCCCGATCGGCCAGACCGGCCGGGGCGGTCTTCGGGCTGCCTGCGTCGAAGGGCGGCCGCGGGTCATACTCGATGGCGAGCTGAACGACCTGCGCCGTCTCCTCGCCCCGCATCGCGGCCAGCAGCGTCAGGGCCATGTCGATGCCCGACGAGACGCCCGCCGCCGTCACGACCTTGCCGTCGACCACCACGCGCTCGCTCACCGGCTCGGCGCCGAACCCGGCGAGCTGGTCGAGCCACCCCCAGTGAGTCGTCGCCCTGAGGCCCTTCAGCAGCCCCGCCGCGCCCAGCAGGAACGAGCCGCTGCACACCGAGGTCGTCCACCGGGTCCGCTCGTGGGCCCGCGCGATCCAGCCCAGCAGCTCGGAATCGGACAGCGCCTCGATCGTCCCGGGGCCTCCGGGCACGACGACGACATCCGGCGCGGGCAGGTCGTCGTACGACGCGGTGGCCGCGAGGCTCAGGCTGCCCCGGTCGTCGAGCACCGGCCCGGGCTCGGCCGCGACGAACGTGACCGTGCAGCCCGGCGCGAAGGCCAGCACCGTGTACGGCCCGACGGCGTCGAGCGCGGTGAACCGGGGATAGAGGGGGATCGCGACGTTCATGGTCTGCTGCCTTCCTTCGATCGGAACCGGCGGCGGTAGTCGCCGGGTGACA
Organism: Microbispora sp. H11081; assembly: GCF_012999535.1. Classification (GTDB taxonomy): domain Bacteria; phylum Actinomycetota; class Actinomycetes; order Streptosporangiales; family Streptosporangiaceae; genus Microbispora. Next base: position 98,485 of record NZ_JABBWV010000001.1, on the reverse strand, counting down.
CGCGCCAATGGCGGCGGAAGACCCGATAGAGGGTCTCGGGAGCGCCGAGCCCCGACTCCCTGGCCACCGTGTCCAGGGGATGAGCGGTGGTCTCCAGCAGACGCCGGGCGGCGTCGGCCCGGCTGCGTTCGACATACCTGCCGGGTGAGATCCCCGTCTGCGAGGTGAAGACGCGGGAGAAGTGCCGCTCGCTCATCCCCGCCCGCCGCGCGAGCGCGGGCACGCTGAGGTCTTCGGCCGGGTTGGCGTCGATGAACGCCTGGATCTCGCGCAGCGGCTCGGCACGTGGGACGGCGGCTCGCATTGGCGCGCTGAACTGGCTCTGCCCGCCCGGACGGTGCAGATACACGACGAGGCCGCGGGCGACGTTCCTGGCGATCCTGTGGCCGTGGTCGTCGGCCACGAGCGCCAGCGCGAGATCCACTCCCGAGCTGACCCCGGCGGAGGTCCAGACGTTCCCGTCGCGGATGTAGATGGGATCGGCGTCCACCTCGACCTCCGGATAGCGGTCGGCCATCTCCCCCGCGACCAGCCAGTGGGTGGTCGCGCGTCTGCCGTCCAGCAGCGCGGCCTCCGCGAGGAGGAAGGCGCCGTTGCACACGGACGCGACGCGCCGGGCCGTCTCCGCCAGCCGGGCGATGCCCGCGACCAACTCCCGGTCGCGCAGGTGGTCCGGCACCGAGAGCCCGCCCACGACCAGCAGCGTGTCGATCGGCTCCGCGACCTCGCCCAGCGGAGTCTCCGCGAGGGTCGCGATCCCGTTCTGGGCCGGTACGGCCCCGGCGCGTACCGCCGCCACCTCGACCCGGTAGCCGGGCTCGGGCACGAGCAGGTTCGCCGTGGTGAAGACGTCGGCCGGCCCGGCGAGATCGAACATCTGGAAGCCATCGAAGATCACGATGACCACGCGTCGCTGCATGCCCTCGATGCTTCTGCGCCGGGCTTCCTGGCGTCAACGACACAGATATTGCGAATCACGCCATCCCACAGACCGCCGCCGGGCGAGCCGCGGCTCGCGGCCGTGGCCGCCTTCGTGACCCCCGGCCTCGGCAGTGCCGCGGCGGACCCGGTGCCGAACCCCTCCGCGGCGCCGTGCGCGACCAGCCCCACCCCGTCCGGTGACGCTCCCACCGCACCGGGGACGCCCGAGGTCGTGCACGTCTTCCTGAACGCCGCCACGCTGCGCTGGACGCCCGCCACGGACGCGGACGGCATCGCATGCTACGAGGTCGTCGAGGAGGTCAACGGCGCGCTCACCGTGCGAGCCTCCTTCTCGTCGGCGTCGACGACCGAGGGGAAGGTCACCCTGCCGTTCCCTCCGTACGGCGTCGTCTCCGAGACGCACACCCTCCGGATGAGAGCCATCGACACCACGGGCGTCCGGGGCCCTCTGTCGGGACCGGTCACAGTGACGATCTACAACGACTTGATCCCCACCACGTCGCCGTCCGCGTCGCCCACGGGCGCCTGCCGCGTGAGCTACACCTCGACGTCCTGGCCGAACGGCATGAGCACCTCCATCGCGCTCACCAACACCGGTTCCCAGGTCATCCCCGCCTGGCGCCTGTCGTTCGTCTTCCCCTCGGACGGCCAGCAGGTGACCTACGGCTGGTCGGCCCGGTGGAGCCAGAACGGCACCGGCGTGGACGCCCAGGGCTACGACTGGAACAAGGACCTCGCCCCCGGGCAGACCCTGTGGATCGGTTTCACCGGCGCGAACACCGGCGCCAATCCGAAGCCGGCGTCCTTCAGCGTCAACGGCGCCAGGTGCGCCTGACGTCACTCCACTCCCCCTGGGGTTCCTGCCACTTGTGAGGGCCGCGTCACTCCTCGCCGGAGAACCGCTCCCAGGCGGACTGGCGGGTCATGCCGAGCGCGCCGCCGATCCTGGCCCAGGTCACGCCCCGGTCGCGCGCCCGGTGGACCCAGACCCGCAGGTTGTCCTCGACCTGCGCGCCGACCTCGGCGATTCGCGGAAGGAGCTCCAGGATCTGCTCGCCGGTCATGCTCTCGGCGTACGGAATCTCCGGCGCCTCGACGGACTGGGCCGCCAGGATCTCGCCGCAGAGCCCGACGCACTCGTCGCAGATGTAGACGCCGGCACCGGCGATCATCTTGGCCACGGCGGTCTTCGGCTTGGAGCAGAACGAGCAGCGGATGTCCTGTTCCGCCAGGGAAGGGGCCGGCATTTCGCCTCCAGAGGGGATAGCGTGTCAGGCTGTTCCTGACGCCAGCACGAAGGCTAGTGCGTCAGGAACAGCCTGACAACTACTCTCCGGATGCCCCTCAGCTCTTGGGGCCGAAGGCGTGCGGAACCTCTCCCTTGCGCCCACAGCGCGGACAGGGGCGGTATCGCCCGGACCACCAGGTGGCCTTGAGCGTGCCACTGCCCTTGCACTTGGGGCATTTGGACAGGTAGTTGCGGATGTAGTCGGAGACGAGCCAGATGCCGAAGAAGGCCCCGGCGAGGACGATAAAGGTCTGTGAATCCACGATGGCTCCGCATTCGGGGGGATGACACCGGTCGCATGGAGAGGACGTCACACGACCTCGCCCCGGTGACAGCCGGGTCCCGTTTGATTGGAGTCACAGGTCGCTAAGGTCACAGGCCCTCGGGCCGGAGCGCCGCCGCCCGCTCCCCGTCCGCCTGCTCCACATCCGTCCTCTCCGCGTCAGACCTGGGCCGCCGCAGGACGAGGAGCGCGACCGCGAGGGCGGAGACCAGCAGGGCGAGGGAGACCGTGAAGGCCAGCCGGTAGCCGCCGGTCAGCGCGACCGCCTCACCCGCCCCGCCCGCCAGCAGCCCCTGCGTACGGGAGGCGGCCAGCGTGGACAGCACCGCGACGCCGGCGGCCATCCCGACCTGCTGGGACGTGTTGAACACCCCGGAGACGAGGCCCGCGTCGTCGGAGCGGGCGTCGGACATGCCGAGCGTGGTCAGCGACGGAAGCACCAGGCCCGCGCCCATGACGAGCACCATCACGGGGAGCAGGTCGGTCACGTAGCGGGCGTCGACGGGGACGCGGGCGAGCCAGGCCATCGCGCCGATCAGGAGCACCAGGCCGGCCGGCAACACCGCACGGGCGCCGAAGCGGGTCATGAGCCGCGGGGACACGAACAGCGACACCCCCGCGATGCACAGCGCCGCCGGGAGCATCGCCAGGCCGGTGCCGAGCGCGTCGTACCCGAGCACCTGCTGCATGAACAGCGCCACGACGACCTGGAAGGCGAACATCGCGCCCAGCGTCAGCACCTGCACCAGGTTCGCCCCCGCGACGGCGCGTGAGCGGAAGATCCGCAGCGGCATGAGCGGGGTGCGGGCGGTCGACTGCCGGACGAGGAACCCGGCCAGCAGCACGAGAGACACCGCGCCGAACCACAGGGAGCGGAGCCCATACCGCTCGATCTGGACCACGGCGTAGATGCCCAGCATGAGCCCGGCCGTGACCAGCAGGGCGCCCAGGACGTCGGCGCCCGCCGACAGGCCTAGCCCTTGGTCGGCCGGCAGCGCCCGGACCGCCAGCGCGATCGTGACCACGCCGATCGGCACGTTGATCAGGAAGATGTAGTTCCAGCCCAGCGCGTCGGTCAGGACCCCGCCGAGCACCTGGCCGAGCGACGCCCCCGCGGCGCCGGTGAAGCTGAATACGCCGATCGCCTTCGCCCGCTCCGCCGCGTCCGTGAAGGTCGTCACCAGGATCCCGAGCACGACCGCCGAGGCCATGGCGCTGCCGACGCCCTGGAGGAACCGGGCGCCGATCAGCGCCCCCGGACCGGTGGCGGCCCCGGCCAGCAGGGACGCGGCGGTGAAGACGACGTTGCCCACGAGGAACATGGACCGGCGGCCGATCAGGTCGCCCAGCCGGCCGGCCAGCAGGAGCAGGCCGCCGTACGCGACGAGGTAGGCGTTGACGGTCCAGCTCAGCTCGGCGGGCGCGAAGCCGAGGTCCCGCTGGATCGCGGGCATGGCCACGGTCACGATGCTGCCGTCCAGGATCGTCATCAGCATCGTGGCGGACAGCACGCCCAGCACGAGCCGGCGCGATGGGGATATGCGCGACATGGGTCGCCTCCTGTTTCAAGGGAACAGGAAGGACCGTAGCAGATTGTTTTGTTATAGACGATCCCTTATGGATCGATTAGCCCCGCTGGCGTGCCCGCCTCACCGGCCGCGGCGCCTCCACCGCGGTGGCCAGATGCCCGGTGACCAGCCGGTTGAGCGCCCGTACGAGCACCTCCGCCTCCTCCTGCGGCAACGACCCGAGAGCGGCCTTGTGGACCTCGTCGACGATCTCCTGACTCCGCTTCGCCATCTCCGCGCCCTTCTCGGTGACCGCGACGATCCGGGCGCGCCGATCGGTGCTGGACGGGCGGCGCTCGGCGAGACCGGCCTTCTCCAGGGCGTCGAGGGTGACCACCATCGTGGTCTTGTCCATGTCGCCGAGCTCCGCGAGCTGGATCTGCGTGCGCTCCTCCTCCAGCGCGTGGACGAGCACACAGTGCATGCGCGCCGTCAGGCCGATCTCGGCGAGAGCCGCCGCCATCTTCGTACGCAACACGTGCCCGGCGTGGTCGAGCAGGAAGGACAGGTCGGGCTCGTCACGCGAAGGCGCCATGGCGGTCATGCGTCCAGGCTAGCAATTCGTCCGTTTGCGGATTATCCCCAAAGGTCACAGCGCCCGCAGAGCGGCCTCGACCGACGCCTGGCTCGCCGGGACGAGCGGGAGCCGTACGGCGGCGGTGGGGATCCGGCCCTGGGCGTGCAGGACGCCCTTCAGGACGGTCGGGTTGGGCTCGGCGAACATGGCCGCCGACATGAGCGACAGCCGGTGACCGAGCGAGCGGGCGTGCTCGACCTCGCCGGCCTGCCAGGCCCGGACGAGCTCCACGAAATCGCCGGTACGCAGGTGGGCGGAGGCGAGGATGCCGCCGGAGGCGCCCAGGGCGAGCAGCGCGGACAGGAACGGGTCGTCCCCCGCCAGCACCGCGAAGCCGGCCGGCGGGTCCGCGAGCAGGGCGACCGTGTCGAAGTCGACGCCGCCGACCGCGTGCTTGACCCCCGCGACCATGGGCAGCTCGCCCAGCCGGCGCAGCGTCGCCGCGCCCACGGACTGCCCGGTCCGGTACGGGATGTTGTAGACGACCAGCGGCACCGGAGTCTGCTCGGCCAGCGCCGTGAAGTGGGCGAGCACGCCGGCCTCGGACGGGCGGACGAACGCGGGGATCGTCACCAGTGCCGCGTCCGCCTCCCCCTTGAGGGCGCGCAGCGCCTCGGCCGTGCTCCGCGTGTCGGCCGACCCCGCGCCGACCGTGAGCGTGACGCCCCGCTCCCGGCAGACCCGGCCACAGAGCTCGATCACCGCGCGCCGTTCCTCCTCGGCGAGCGTCGCGACCTCCGCCGTGGTGCCGAGCGCGACGAGCCCGGACGCGCCCTCGTCGAGCGCGGCGTACGCCAGTGCTTCGAGCGCGTCGAGCGCGATCTCGCCGTCCTCGGCGAACGGAGTGATCAACGGGACATGAACACCGGAAAGAGTCATGCTCCGAATCCTTCCGGTGATCAACCGTGTAGGTCCAGTTCGCCTTTCTGTCGAAACCGTTAAGCTGAACTGATGCTCGATCTCCTCCCTCCCCGCCCGCGCTGATGCTCGACGTACGCAGGCTCCGCCTGCTCCGTGAGCTCGCCCACCGGGGCACGATCGCGGCGGTGGCCGAGGCGCTGACGTTCACCCCCTCGGCCGTCTCCCAGCAGCTCGCCGCGCTGGAGCGGGAGGCCGGGGTGGCACTGCTGGAGCGCACCGGACGGCGCGTCGCGCTCACGCCCGCCGGGGTCGCGCTGGTGCGGCACGCGGAGGCCGTGCTCGAACGGCTGGAGCAGGCGGCGGCGGAACTCGCCGCGGCGAAGACCGACCTGTCCGGTGTCGTGCGGATCGGCGCCTTTCCCACGGCGACCCGCGCCATCCTCCCCGCGGCCCTGGCCGCGCTCGCGCGCAGCCACCCGGGCCTTGATCCGATGGTGGACGAGGTCGATCCCGCCGAGGTCGCGCCCCGCCTGCGCGCCGGCGAGCTCGACGTCGCCCTGGTCCACGAGTACGACTTCGTCCCCGCGGAGCCCGATCTCGCCCTGGACGCCGTCCCCCTCCTGGACGAGTTCATGTACCTGGCCACACCGAAGGCCGTCGGCGGGGATGGCGACGTGGCCACGCTCCTCGCCTGCCGCGACGCGCCGTGGATCGCCTCCACTCCCGGCACGCTCTGCCACGCGATGACCGTACGCGCCTGCCAGGCGGCCGGATTCTCCCCCCACGTGCGTCACCACATCGACGACTTCGCCACGGTGCTCGCGATGGTCGCCGTCGGGCAGGGAGTGGCGCTCGTGCCGGAGCTGGGGGCCGCCGACCCGCCGGACGGCGTCACGCTCACCGCGCTGTCCATGCGCCGCCGCACCCGCGTCGCCTTCCGCCGGGGCGCGGGCGGTCATCCCGCCGTCGTCGCCCTCATCGCGGCCCTGCGCGCGGCCGTCCGATAGGCGTCCGGAATCCCGCGAAGGCTCAGAACACCGGGATGACGTCCTCGGGGTCGACGATGTCGACGGTCACGCCGTCGATGTCGAGCTCGGGGATCGCGGGGAACTCGATGCCCCACCGCTCGACGATGGCGCGCACCCGGGCCATGGCCAGCCGCCAGTTGCCGGCCTGTTCCTCATACGACAGGACGCCGAGGCCGGCCTCCCGCGCGTGGTCCATCAGCACCCGGTGGTTGTGCAGGAAGTACGGCGGGAGCTCCCAGAAGCCCTCGGGCGGCTCCCACAGGATCATCGACAGGAACACGAACCCGGCGCGCAGTTGCCGCGTGATCAGGCCGCGCACGTCGTCGGTGAGCCCCGGCCACTCGTTCTCCAGGATCGTCATGCAGATCTGGAGGTGCCGCGACTCGTCCCGGCCGATCTTGTGGAACATGTCCGAGAACAGGGGGTGCTCGGTGCCGGAGGCCATTCCCCTGAACAGCGTCGAGGCCGCCATCTCCCCCATCATGAAGCTCGTGAACAGCACGGCGAGCGAATACTTGCCCACGGCGGCGTTGTAGCCGTTCCAGTAGCGCCCGCCGTTGTGATAGAGCCAGCCGATGTTGTTGTGCGCCGCGCGCTCCAGGTCGGTGGCGGGCTGCCAGTCGAGCGGGCCGCCGGGCCACAGCCGGGCGATCGCGCGCTGGCAGCACTCCTCGTGGTTCATCTCGTCACGGGTGATCGAGAAGAAGCACTTGCGTACGGGATCCTCCTCGTGCTTCTCGAACGCCTGGATCGTGGCGCGGGCGAAGACGGCCGGGCCGGAGGCGTCGAAGTTGGCCAGCACCGAGAACCAGTACATGATCCCCAGCCGCTGCTCGGCCGTGAACTCCCCCGGGTCGAGCAGGTTCCACGGCAGGTCGGCAGGGTTCCAGAGCATGCGCTTGGACTTCTCGTAGATCGCCGCCAGCTTGCCCGTCTCCACCCGCCACTCCATCGGGTAGATGTTGGGCTGCGGGATCTCGGGAGCCGGCCAAAAGCCGCCCTCGGGAACCACGACGTCCGACATCGCCTCACCATCCCCGCACAGTGGTCCGCGTCGTCATGTGACGGCGTCAGCCTCATCCTGCGCCGTGCCGTCACACCAATCAAGTGCCCGCACCGGGCCGCCGGCGACCGGCCTGGGTGAGCGCCACGCACACGAGCACGGCGAAGGCCGCCGCGATCGTCGCTGCGCCGATCTCCTCCCCCAGCAGCAGCCAGGCCCACACCAGCGTGAGCAGCGGCTGCGCGAGCTGGATCTGCCCGGCCCGCGCGATCCCGCCCATCGCGAGCCCGGCGTACCACGGGATGAACCCGAGGAACATCGACACCAGCGCGACGTACGCGAAGCCGGCCAGCGACTCGGCCGAGGGCTCCATCGGAGTGGCCACCGCCAGCACCACCGCCACCGGGACGGTGATCGGGGCCGCCAGCACCAGGGCGTACGAGACGACCCGCCAGCCGGGCGTCTCACGCGCCAGGCGCCCGCCCTCGGTGTAGCCGACGGCGGCCGACAGCAGGGCGAGCACGAGGAGCACATCCGCCCCGGCGAAGCGGCCGGTCCCCCTGGTCAGGGTGAAGACGGTGATCGACAGTGCCCCTGCCGCGCAGGCGGCCCAGAACAGGGGACGCGGCCGCTCCCCCGCCCGCAGCACCGCGAACACGGCGGTGGCGGCGGGGAGCAGGCCGATCACCACGGCCGAGTGCGCCGTGCTCGCGCCGCCCGCCAGGGCCAGGCCGCTGAACACCGGGAAGCCGACGACCACGCCAAGCACGATCATCGCGTACGTCCGCAGGTGCGCGCGGGGCGGCAGGAGCGGCGCGCCCGCGGCCTTGAGACAGATCACGGCGGCGATCGCCGCGATGGCCGCGCGCCCGATCGCGACGAGGTACGGATCGAATCCCCGCATCGCGAACACGGTGCCGGGAAATGACCCGGAGAACGACAGCACCCCCACGCCCGCCAGCAGGCTGCCCTGCCACGAAGGGCGGTGCGGGACGTCCGCTACCGGGCGGATGACGATAGCGCTATTGTCAGTTTTCATGAACGACGATAGCAGTATCGCCCGTCTCGCCGCGATGCTCCGCGAGGAGACGGAACGGTCGCGACCTGGCGAGCGGCTGCCGTCCAGCCGGGAGCTCATGCGCCGCCACGGCGTGGGCCCGGTGACGGTCTCGCGGGCGATCGCGCAGCTCGCGGCGGAGGGTCGGGTCGTCGCCCGGCCGGGCGCGGGGGTTTTCGTGGCGGCGGCCCGGCGGCCGGTCGCCGATGCGCCCGACCTGTCGTGGCAGACCGTGGCCCTGGGCGACCGGGTGGCGGACGACTCGGCGACGGCGAGCCTGCTGGCCCAGCCCTCCGACGGCGTCGTGCCGCTCACCGGCGGCTATCTCAATCCCGAACTGCGCCCGGTGCGGGCGCTCGCCGCGGCGGCCGCGCGCGCCGCGCGCCGGTCCGAGGCGTGGAGCATTCCCCCGCTGAACGGCCTGCCGGAACTGCGCCGCTGGTTCGCCACGGAGGTCGGCGGCGCGGTGACGCAGAACGACGTGCTCGTGGTGAGCGGCGGCCAGACGGCGCTCACCCTGGCGTTCCGCGCCCTCGCGGCCCCCGGCTCGCCGGTCCTCTTCGAGACCCCCACCTATCCGGGAGCGCTCGCGGCGGCGAAGGCGGCCGGGCTGCGACCGGCCGCGGTGCCGCTCGACGACGACGGCGTACGGCCCGACCTGCTGGCCGAGGCGTTCGCCATGACGGGGGCGCGGGTGTTCTACTGCCAGCCCACGCTGCACAATCCCACCGGTACGACCCTGACCCGCGAGCGCAGGGAGCAGGTGCTGGCCGTGGCCAGGGCCGCGGGGGCGTTCGTCGTCGAGGACGACTACGCGCGATACCTGGCGACCGGGCCTGTCCCGCCGCCCATGGTGGGCGTGGACGTGCACGGCACGGTGGTCCACATCCTGTCGCTGAGCAAGGTCACCTCACCGAGCCTGCGGGTGGCGGGCCTGATCGCGCGGGGCCCGGCCGCGCACCGGCTGCGGGCCTGCCAGGTCGTGGAGTCGTTCTTCGTCGCCCGCCTGCTGCAGGAGACGGCCGTCGAGTTCGTCGGCTCCCCCGCCTGGCGGCGCCACCTGGGCGCCGTCCGCCAGGAGATCGGCGTACGGCAGGCCGCGCTGCTGGCCGGGCTCGCCCGGCACGCGCCCGCCGCCGAGGTGCGCCTGACGCCCGCCGGCGGCCTGCACGTCTGGGCGCGGCTGCCGCCCGGCACCGACGAGGCGGAGGTCGTCGAGGCGGCCCAGGCGCAGGGCGTGCTGGTGAGCCCGGGGCGCATCTACTACCCCTCAGAACCCCCGGGCCCGCGGCTCCGGCTGACCCACACGGCCGCGGTGGGCCTGCCCGAACTCGATGAGGGCGTCCGCCGCCTCGGCCCGGTTCTCAGGTCGCATACGGCCCGGGCGGGGCTGGGATAGCCAGGCTGACTTCCGCGACAACTTCCGTCCGCGTCGCGACGTCTTATCTATGTCACCCTTATGCCCATTGACGCAGGAGACACCAGTGCTCCCAGGCCAGGCAGCTGAAACGCATGGAAGTCTCCCCGAAATGGCAAACACCAGTGAAACCCGTACGAGGGTGTTGTTATCCCGTCACCTCCGACTGTCGTACAGTGGCCACAAGGGGTGATCGATCATGACGGGCCCGGCGGAGCTGCTCCGCGACTTCGTGAACACCTACGACGTCGAGGGAGACGCCGACGAACTGGCCTCGCCGGCCGAGCTGTCCGTGTGGCTGCGCGAGCGAGGGCTCATCGGCGACGACGACCGCGCCGCCGACGAGGACCTCGCCATGGCGACCCAACTTCGCGAAGGACTGCGCCACGCCCTGCGCGGCAATCTCGGCGGGGGTCCGTACGAGGTCCCGGACGGGCTGGACGCGGCGCTGGCGGGGCTGCCGGTGCGCGTGACGTTGTCGGCGGGGACCCCGGTCCTGGAGCCGGCGGCGTCCGGAGTGGCCGGTGGGCTCGCGCGGCTCGCGGCGCTGATCCCGGCCGCCCACGCCGACGGCACCTGGCCGCGGCTGAAAGTCTGCGCCGACCACGGCTGCGAATGGGCGTTCATCGACTCCTCGAAAAACCGGTCTCGCTCCTGGTGTTCCATGCGCGTCTGCGGAAACCGCACAAAAACCCGGGCATATCGGGCACGACGCCACGCGGAAGGTACGCCGAGGCCCTCCTGACCAGTACGGTGTTACAGGCTAAGAAAGGAGCCCGCCGAATGGGTGTTAGAGCTGCCCGCCTCGAGGACGTCGATGCGGTGACCAGCACCCAGATCCGGGCGTGGAAGGCGGTCTATCGCGACTTCCTGCCACCGATCCCGCTGGAGCAGATGACGGGGCCGGCAGCGGAGAAGATGTGGCGCCGCCAGTGGGAGGAGGCCATCCTCTCGCCGCCCACGCCGCGTCACCGCCTGCTCGTCGCTGTCGAGCGGGTTGTGCCCGACACCGACGCGTTCACCGCGCTCGGGCCCGGCGGCATCCTGGCGACCGCGGCACAGCGCGCCTCCGACCGGGTCGTGGGGCTGGCGTCGCACGGACCCGCTGAGGACCCGGATCTCCACCCGGCCACGACGGCCGAGTTGATGACGTTGCTCGTCGATCCCAACCACATCAGGCGCGGCCACGGCAGCAGACTGCTCAACGCCACGGTCGACCACCTGCGTGACGACGGCTACAGCACCGTGGTCACCTGGGTCTTCGCCGACAACCACCAGATGCTGGGCTTCCTGGAGTCGGCCGGCTGGGGCGAGGACGAGGCCGAGCGCGTCCTCGACATGGGCCGCCCGATCAGGATGATCCGCCTCACCACCGACATCAGCTGACAGACAACTCGCCGCGGAGACGGTCGTCCTGACCACGGCCAGTCCGCCGGGACACGATCCAGCACTCCCCTCCCGCACGTCCGCGTGGTCGTCCACTCAGGCGGCGCCGCGTCCGCCAACCCCGCTGTCAAAGGGTGACGGGGGATTGGCCAGACTAGGTACGCCTTCACCGGCTACGCACAGGTAGGAAAAGGGAGTCACGTGGCCACCCCAGCTCAATGGTTAGCGGGCGCACGCCCCCGTACGCTGCCCGCCGCCGTCGTCCCGGTCGCCGTCGGCACCGGAGCCGCCGTCGCGGAGGACGGCGCGGTCTGGTGGCGAGCTCTGCTCGCGCTGTTCGTCGCGCTGGCGCTGCAGGTCGGGGTCAACTACGCCAACGACTACAGCGACGGCGTGAAGGGCACCGACAGGGACCGCGTGGGACCCCTGCGGCTGGTCGGCTCGGGTGTCGCCGCCCCGAAGCAGGTGCTCGCCGCCGCTCTGGGCTGCTTCCTCGCCGCCGCCGTCGCCGGGCTCTTCCTGGTGGTGGCCACCCGCGCCTGGTGGCTGCTGCTCGTCGGTCTCGCCGCCATCCTGGCCGCCTGGTTCTACACCGGAGGATCCCGCCCGTACGGCTACCGCGCGCTCGGGGAGATCTCCGTCTTCGTGTTCTTCGGCCTCGTGGCCGTCGCCGGGACGACGTACGTGCAGGTGGAGCGGCTGACCTGGCTCTCCGTGGCCGCCGCCGTGCCCGTGGGGCTGCTCGCCTGCGCGCTCCTCATGGTCAACAACCTGCGCGACATCGTCACCGACGGACCATCGGGCAAACGCACGCTGGCCGTCGTGCTGGGTGACGCCCGCACACGCCTGGCCTATTCGGCGACCCTGGTGCTGCCCTTCGTGTGCGCGCTGGCCCTGGTGCCCGTCCGGCCCTTCGCCGCGCTGACCGTGCTGGCGTTCCCCCTCGCGGTGACCCCGATCAGGACGGTCCGCTCCGGCGCGACCGGTCCAGCGCTCATCGCGACGCTCCAGCAGACCGGCCGCCTGCAACTCGTCTTCGGCGCCCTGTTCACTCTCGGCCTGGCCCTGTTCTGACAGGCGCCGGCGTAGGTGAACGCCTCCCGGCGGCGCGCCCGCGACGCGAGGCGGCGGGGCGCGCCGTCCACTGGTCGAGGAGGCTCACAGGTCGAGCAGGTGCTCTAGGCCCACGGTGAGGCCGTCGAGCTCCCGCACGCGGCGTACGCCCAGCAGGACGCCCGGCGTGAACGACGCCCGGCTCATCGTGTCGTGCCGGATCGTGAGGATCTCCCCCTCACCGCCCAGGATGACCTCCTGGTGGGCGATCAGCCCGGAGAGCCGTACGGCGTGCACGTGGACGTCGCCCACCGTCGCGCCCCTGGCGCCGTCGAGGGCTGTGGTCGTCGCGTCGGGAGACGGGCCGAGCCCCGCCTCCTGCCGCGCCTGGGCCACCAGTTCCGCCGTACGGCGGGCGGTGCCCGAGGGGGCGTCGGCCTTGTTCGGGTGGTGCAGCTCGACGATCTCCACCGACTCGAAGTGCTTGGCCGCCTGGGCCGCGAAGTGCATCATCAGCACGGCGGCGATGCCGAAGTTGGGCGCGATCAGCGCGTTGGTCCCGGGGCTGGCGGCCAGCCAGCCGCGCACCTGGTCCAGCCGCTGCTCGTCGAACCCCGTCGTGCCGACCACCGTGTGGATGCCGTGGTCGACGCACCACCGCATGTTCCCCATCACGACGTCGGGGTGGGTGAAGTCGACCACCACCTCGGCCTTCGCCAGGGACTCCAGCGGGTCGTCCTTGTCGACGGCCGCCACGAGTTCCAGATCATCGGCCGCCTCGACCGCCTTGCACACTTCCACGCCGACGCGCCCTCGGGCGCCAAGAACACCGACCTTAATCACGCGCCCAAGGCTATAGGAGCCGGGAAAACGAGGAGGCCGCGCGGCACGCGCCGCGCGGCCTCCTCGGGCATGCTCAGGCGATGGCGAAGCCGAAGTTCTTGTCGGAGTAGGGCCCGATCACCGCGAGCGTCAGCGGCCGGTTGAGGATGTCCGCGGCGATCGCGGCGATCTCGTCCGGCGTCACCGCCTCGATCCGCGCGAGCACCTCGTCCACCGTCATGAGCCGCTCGTAGACGAGTTCGCTCTTGCCGATCCTGGACATGCGCGAGCCGGTGTCCTCCAGGCCGAGCACCAGTCCGCCGCGCATCTGGCCCTTGCCGCGGGCGATCTCCTCGGGGGTGATTCCCTCGGCCACGACCCTGGCCACCTCGTCGCGGCAGATCTTGAGCACGTCGTCCACTTTGGACGGCAGGCAGCCCACGTAGATGCCGAACTGCCCGGTGTCGGCGTACTGGGAGGTGTAGCTGTAGGCGCTGTAGGCCAGCCCGCGCTTCTCCCTGATCTCCTGGAACAGGCGCGACGACATGCCGCCGCCGAGCGCCGCGTTGAGCACGCCGAGGGCGAAGCGCCGGTCGTCGTTGCGGTGGACGGCGGTCATCCCGAGCACCAGGTTGGCCTGCTCGGTCGGCCGGTCGACCACCCGTACGCCGCTGCGGACGTCCACGCCGGGACCGCCGAGGCGCGGGGCCGCCGGCTCGGCGGAGCCGCCCAGCGCGCCCGCCCGCTCGTACGCCGCCGCGACCAGCGCGACCACCCGCTCGTGGTCGACGTTGCCCGCCACCGACACGACCGTGCGGGGCGGGACGTAGAACCGCTGGTAGTACTCGTGGATGCGGTCACGGGTGAGCTCGTTGATCGACTCCTCGTTGCCGAGGATCGGGCGGCCCACCGGGGTGTCGCCGTACAGTTCGGCGGAGAACTGCTCGTGCACCACGTCGGAGGGATCGTCGTCGTGCATGGCGATCTCCTCAAGGATCACGCCGCGCTCCGACTCCACGTCCTCCTCGGTGATCAGCGAGGAGGTCACCACGTCGGCGAGCACGTCGATCGCCAGCGGCAGGTCCTCGTCGAGCACCCGGGCGTAGTAGCAGGTGTACTCCTTGGCGGTGAACGCGTTGATCTCCCCGCCGATGCCCTCGATGGACGCCGAGATCTCCATGGCGTCCCGCGTGGGCGTGCCCTTGAAGAGCAGGTGCTCCAGGAAGTGGGTGGCCCCCATGTGCTCGGGGGCCTCGTCACGCGAACCGATGCCCACCCACATGCCGACCGCCACGCTCCGCACGGTCGGCATCGTCTCGGTCACGACCCGAAGGCCGCCGGGAAGGACGGTGCGGCGGATGACCCCCGCACCGTCCTTGCCCGGAAACAGCGTCTCGGTCGTCACGAGTTGCGCTCGTCCCGGCCGCCACGGGTGCGGCTGCGACTGCGGCGCGGCGTGCGGGGCTGCTCGTCCTCCCCCGCGGGTGCGGCGGCCTCGGCGGTCTCGACGGCGCCGCCCGCGGCGTCGTCGTCCCCGCCCGCGGCCTTCTCCGCCGCCTCCTTCTCGACCACCTCGACCGGGACCAGCGAGAGCTTGCCGCGCGAGTCGATCTCGGCGATCTCCACCTGGATCTTCTCGCCGACGCTCATGACGTCCTCGACGTTCTCGATCCGCCGGCCGCCGTGCAGCTTGCGGATCTGCGAGACGTGCAGCAGGCCGTCCTTGCCCGGCAGCAGCGACACGAACGCGCCGAAGGCGGCGATCTTGACGACCGTGCCCAGATAACGCTCGCCGACCTCAGGCATGTGCGGGTTCGCGATGCCGTTGATGAGCGTGCGGGCGGCCTCGGCGGACGGGCCGTCGGTGGCGCCGATGTAGATCGTGCCGTCGTCCTCGATGGTGATCTCGGCGCCCGTGTCGTCCTGGATCTGGTTGATCATCTTGCCCTTGGGGCCGATGACCTCGCCGATCTTGTCGACCGGGACCTTGATCGTGATGATGCGCGGCGCGGTCGGGTTCATCTCCGCCGGAGAGTCGATGGCCTCCTGCATCACGTCGAGGATCGCCAGCCTGGCGCCCCTCGCCTGCTTCAGCGCGGCGGCGAGCACGTGCGCCGGGATGCCGTCCAGCTTGGTGTCGAGCTGGAGGGCGGTGATCACGTCCTTGGTGCCGGCGACCTTGAAGTCCATGTCGCCCATGGCGTCCTCGGCGCCGAGGATGTCGGTCAGCGTGACGTAGGTGTCACCCTCGCCGATGAGGCCCATCGCGATGCCGGCGACCATCTCCTTGAGCGGCACGCCCGCGTCGAGCAGGGCCATCGTGGAGGCGCAGACCGACCCCATCGAGGTCGAGCCGTTCGACCCGAGCGCCTCCGACACCTGCCGGATGGCGTACGGGAACTCCTCGCGCGACGGCAGCACGGGGATCAGCGCCCGCTCGGCCAGCGCGCCGTGGCCGATCTCGCGGCGCTTCGGCGAGCCGACGCGGCCCGTCTCGCCCGTGGAGTACGGCGGGAAGTTGTAGTTGTGCATGTAGCGCTTGGTCCGCTCAGGGTTGAGCGTGTCGATCATCTGCTCCATGCGCAGCATGTTCAGCGTCGTGATGCCGAGGATCTGCGTCTCGCCCCGCTCGAACAGGGCCGACCCGTGCACCCGCGGCACCACGTGGACCTCGGCGTTGAGCTGCCTGATGTCCTTCGGGCCACGGCCGTCGATGCGGACGCCCTCGGTGATGACGCGGTCGCGCATCAGCTTCTTGGTGAGCGACCGGAACGCGGCGCCGATCTCCTTCTCGCGGCCCTCGAAGTCCGGCAGCAGCTTCTCGGCCGCCAGCAGCTTGACGCGGTCGATCTCGAGCTCGCGCTCCTGCTTGCCCGCGATCGTCAGAGCGGAGGCGAGCTCGCTCTTGACGGCCGCGGTCACGGCCTCCAGGACGTCGTCCTGGTATTCGAGGAAGATCGGATACTCGGCGGTGGGCTTGGCGGCGACCTCGGCCAGCTTCGACTGGGCCTCGCAGAGCACCTTGATGAACGGCTTGGCGGCCTCCAGGCCCTGGGCCACGGCCTCCTCGGTCGGGGCGACCGCGCCCTCGGCGACCAGCTTGAGCGTGTCGCGGGTCGACTCGGCCTCGACCATCATGATCGCGACGTCGCCGTCGGCCAGGACGCGCCCGGCGACGACCATGTCGAACGTGGCGCGCTCGAGCTCGGTGTGGGTCGGGAACGCCACCCACTGGCCGTCGATCAGCGCGACGCGAACGCCGCCGATCGGGCCGGAGAACGGCAGCCCGGCGAGCTGCGTGGACATGCTCGCGGCGTTGATCGCGATCACGTCGTACAGGTGCTCGGGCTGCAGGGCCATGATGGTCGCGACGATCTGGATCTCGTTGCGCAGGCCCTTCACGAACGACGGGCGCAGCGGCCTGTCGATCAGGCGGCAGGTCAGGATCGCGTCCTCGGACGGCCTGCCCTCCCGGCGGAAGAACGAGCCGGGGATGCGGCCCGCCGCGTACATCCGCTCCTCGACGTCCACCGTCAGCGGGAAGAAGTCGAGGTTCTCCTTGGGATGCTTGGACGCGGTGGTCGCGGAAAGGATCATCGTCTCGTCGTCCAGGTACGCGACGGCGCTACCCGCCGCCTGCCGGGCGAGCCGGCCGGTCTCGAACCTGATCGTACGCGTGCCGAAGGGACCGTTGTCGATAACGGCCTCTGTGCTGTGGACACCCTCCACGGGGGACCTCCTCTTGGGTCGGTCTCCCGCGTCCTCGGTCGCCGGGCTCCCCGTTCAGGTGCAGTGCCGGTCTTCGATCGAAGCGCCCGGTCCGTCCACACGGCTGTCGCCGTGCCGACCGGGGGCCACTACCGAGGACCGGCCCTCTCACGCCGCGGGATCGCGCTGCGGCTTGCTTGCGGACGCGGGGCAGTTGGTCTCGGCTGTTCAGTTGTTCGTCCCAGCCATTGTGGCCGGTTATGGAAAAGGAGCGGCGAAGAATCGCCGCTCCTTCCTCACTTTATCGGCGAAGCCCGAGCCGCTCAATGAGGGAACGGTAGCGGGTGATGTCCTTGGCCTGCAGGTACTTCAGCAGGCGGCGCCGACGGCCCACCAGCAGGAGCAGACCACGACGGCTGTGGTGGTCGTGCTTGTGCGTCTTCAGGTGCTCGGTGAGGTCGCTGATCCGCTTGCTCAGAAGCGCGATCTGGACCTCCGGCGACCCGGTGTCACCCTCACTGGTGCCGTACTCGCCGATGATGGTCTTGGTGGTAGCGGCGTCAAGCGACACTGCTTCTCCATTCTGGTGAAATGGCACGCGCAACGATTCCCAGCCCGCGAACGACCGTGCGTACCTACAGTCGCCGTGACAGGACAGCCGGGTGGCAACGCCACCTGAGCATGGCTGACATACCACCTTACCAGCCCGTAGGGCACGCCGAGTCACGCCGGTTCTTCAGGACGTGAGCTCCCTGGCCCGGGCCACGTCGGCGTGCATCTGCTCGATCAGCGCCTCGATCGAGTCGAACCTGAGCGTGTCGCGCAACCGCTCGCCGAAGTCCACGGCCACATGCGCGCCGTACAGGTCCAGGTCGTCGCGGTCCAGCGCGTACGCCTCGACCGTTCGCTCCACCCCGTCGAACGTGGGGTTGGTGCCGATCGAGATCGCGGCGGGCCAGCGCTCCCCCGCGTACGGCGAGGGGCTCTGCACGCACTCCAGCCATCCGGCGTAGACGCCCTCGGCGGGGATCGCCGTGTGCTGCGGCGACTCGACGTTGGCGGTGGGGAAGCCGAGCGCCCTGCCGCGCTGGTGCCCCCTGACCACCACGCCCTCCACCCGGTGGGGGCGGCCCAGCAGGGCGGCCGCGCCCGCGACGTCGCCGGCGGCCAGCCGCTCCCGGACCACCGTGGAGGAGATGGCGTCGCCGTCGCTGACCAGGGGCACCCCCACGACCGTGAAGTCGTACTTCTCCCCCAGCGTCCGCAGCGTCTCCAGGTCGCCCGACGCCTTGTGGCCGAAGCGGAAGTTCTCCCCCACCACGACCCCCGCGGCGTGCAACCGGTCGACCAGCGCCGTCTGGACGAACTCGTCCGGCGACATGCGGGAGAACTCCAGCGTGAACGGCAGCACGCACACCGCGTCCAGGCCGAGCGCGAAGAGCAGTTCGGCCCTGCGGCCTGTGGTGGTGAGCCGCGGCGGGTGGCTGCCGGGCCGTACGACCTCGTCGGGGTGGGGATCGAACGTGATGGCCACGGCCGGAAGCCCCAGATCGCGGGCCATGTCCACCACGCGGGCCACCATTCTCTGGTGACCGAGATGCACGCCGTCGAACACGCCGATCGTGACGACGGACCTGCCCCAGTCCTGCGGGACCTCGTCCAGCCCGTGCCAGCTCTGCACCTCGACCTCGCTTCTGTCTCCGATTGCCTCGCCTCCGGGAAGGCGGCTGAGTCGCCCGCGTGGGAAGCGCAGTAGACAAGACTGCCATGTCCTGCCGGGTGCTGGGGAACCAGCCCCGACGTCAGGAGGCGAAGACCACCAGCGGCCTGGCCGTCCCGCCGCGCTCCTCGGCGAGCGCGAGCAGCGCCCCGTCCGGCCCGAACACGCCGACCGGGCCGGGACCGAGGCCCGCCGCCCGCAGCCTGCCGCCATGGGCGACCAGTCGCGCCTCGTCCTCGCCCACGTCCCTGCGGGGGAAGGCCGCCGCAACCGCGTCGGCCATGGGCATGATCACACATTCCTTGGCGAGGTCCTCGATCGTGCGGGCCTCCCCGATGCCGTACGGCCCGACCCGGGTGCGGCGCAGCCGGGTGAGATGGCCGCCGACGCCGAGCGACGCGCCGAGGTCGCGGGCCAGCGCCCGGATGTAGGTGCCGCTGGAACAAGTGATCACGGCGTCCAGGTCCACGGTCTCCGGGGTCCGCCTGATCTCCCCCGCCTCGAACGCGTGGATCGTGACCGGCCGGGCGGCCAGTTCCACCTCCTCGCCGGCGCGGGCCCGCTTGTAGGCCCGCTGACCGTCGACCTTGATGGCGCTCACCTGCGGCGGGACCTGCATGATCTCACCGGTGAGCGCGGCCACGCCCTTGCGCACCTGCTCGTCGGTCACGTGCCCCGCCGGCGTCGTGGTGAGCACCTCGCCCTCGGCGTCGTCGGTGTTCGTCGTCACGCCGAGGCGGATCGTCGCCTCGTAGACCTTCTCGGTCAGCGCGAGGTGCCCGAGAAGGCGGGTCGCCTTCTCCACCCCGATCACCAGCACGCCGGTGGCCATCGGGTCGAGCGTGCCCGCGTGGCCGACCTTGCGGGTCCCCGCGATGCCGCGCATCTTGCCGACCACGTCGTGCGACGTCCAGTCGGCCGGCTTGTCCACGATGATCAGGCCGCTCGGCGGCGGGGTCCTGCGGGCTCTGGCCGTGCTCACGACCCGCTCCCTTCCCTGGCGAGGTGGAGACGCAGGGCGGCAATGGTATCGGCCACCGGCAGCGCCGACGAGAAGCCTGCGGCACGCGGGTGTCCCCCGCCGCCGAGCGCGGCGCAGACCCGGGCCACGTCCACCGCGCCCTTCGACCGGGTCGAGACGTTCCAGCCGCCTTCGTCGTCCTCCTTGAGCACGACCGCGACATCCGCCTCGTCGACCCGGCGCACCACGTCGATCATGCCCTCCACCTCGTCGTACGGCAGGCCCTCGGCCGCGCGGTCGGCGCGGCTCACGTACGTCCACACCATTCCCAGGCCGCCCGCGGCGTCCGGCTCCAGGGCGGCCCGGCCGAGCGCCGTGCCGAGCACCCGCAGGTACGCGAACGGCGAGCGGTCCCACAGCTCCCTGGCGATCTCCTCCGGGCTCAGTCCCGTGGCCAGCAACCGCCCGGCCATGGCGTGGGCCGCCGGGGTGGTGATGGAGTGCCGGAACGAACCGGTGTCGGTCACCAGGCCCGCGTACAGGCAGGTGGCGACATCCCGGTCCACCGTGAGCCCAAGCCGCCGGATGAGCTCCTCGACCACCATCGTCGTCGAGGCCGCCGCGGGATCCACGAGGTGGACCGTGCCGAAACGGGTGTTGGACACGTGGTGGTCGACCACGACGAGCTCACCGGCCTTGCCCGCGTGGGGCGCGAGCAGGCCCAGCCGCTCCATGGTGGAGGCGTCGAAAGTGATCATCAGCTCGGGCTCGGCGGGGTAGGCCGACGGCTCCACCAGCAGTTCCTGCCCCGGCAGGAAGCGCAGCAGCCGGGGCACCGCGAGGACGCGGTCGCCGAAGGACGCCACGACCTTCCTGCCGGTACGCGCGAGCGCCAGCCCCAGGCCGAGCATCGCGCCGAGCGCGTCCCCGTCCGGAGACACGTGGCAGGCCAGGGCCAGCGAGTCGGCGGCGCCGATCAGGCCGGCCGCCCGCCGCCAGTCCGTCTCCTCGATCGCGGTCCTTTCGATCGCAGGCCTGTCGATCGCGGTCCTGTCGATCGCGGTCACCGCGCGGGGCGTCCCGCCCGGCCGGAGGGCTCGTCCTCGCCCTCCTCCTCGGCCGTCTCGGCGTCGAGGTCCTCGGCGAAGCGGTAGGGGTCGGCGTCCCCGGCGAACTTCGCGCCCTCCGCCTGGCGGGCGATCTCGGCGTCCTTGGCCTTGGCGATCGCGAGCAGGTCGTCCATGTGGCGCGCGGTGTCGGGGAGGGGGTCGTGCACGAACGTGAGAGTGGGGGTGTGCCGCAGGCCGGTCTGCCTGCCCACCTCGGACCTGATGATGCCCTTGGCGCTCTCCAGGGCGGCGGCCGTGCCGGCCCGCTCCGTCTCGGAGCCGAACACCGTGTAGTAGACGGTCGCGTCGCTCAGGTCCGCCGTGACCTTGGCGTCGGTCACCGTCACGAACCCCAGCCGCGGATCCTTGATCCGCCGCTCCAGCATCTCCGCGACCACCTGCTGGATGCGGTCGGCCAGCTTTCTGGCACGCGCTGCGTCCATGCTCACGCTCCCTCGTATCTGTACGGCTGACGCGCGGGCCGGGCCGTCTATTCCTCGTGGTCGTTGAAGAGCCGCCGCCGCGCGGACAGCAACTCGATCTCGGGATGGTAGGCGACCAGGCGTTCGCAGGCGTCCAGCACCTCGTCGCAGTTGGCCGCGGACGCCGACACGACGGCGATGCCGATCTCGGCGCGCCGGTGCAGGTCGAGGTGGCCCGCCTCCGCGACGGCGATGGCGGGGTACTTGCGCTGGATCTCGGCGATGAGTGGCCGGACCAGCGAGCGCTTCTGCTTCAGCGAACGGACGTCGCCCAGCAGGATGTCCAGAGTAAGAGCACCGATGAACATGGCTTCCCACCACGTCCCGAACGCCCGGCCGCCGCCCCCGCGCGAGGCGGAGGCGGCGGCGCGATGCGTCAGACGCGGGGCTTCTCCTGCATCTCGAACGTCTCGATGACGTCGTCGAGCCTGATGTCGCTGTAACCGATACCGATACCGCACTCGAAGCCCTCGCGGACCTCGGTCGCGTCGTCCTTGAAGCGGCGAAGCGACGAAACGGTGAGGTTGTCGGCCACCACGACGCCGTCGCGGATGAGCCTGGCCTTGCTGTTGCGGGTGATGACGCCCGAGCGGACGATCGAACCGGCGACGTTGCCGATCTTCGGCACCTTGAAGACCTCGCGGATCTCGGCGCTGCCGGTCCTGACCTCCTCGAACTCCGGCTTGAGCATGCCCTTGAGGGCCGCCTCGATCTCCTCGATCGCCTGGTAGATGACCGAGTAGTACCGGATGTCCACGCCCTCGCGCTCGGCCAGGTCACGCGCCCGAACCTCGGGCCGGACGTTGAAGCCGATGATGACGGCGTTGTCGTCGCCCATCGCCAGGTTGACGTCGTGCTCGGTGATGGCGCCGACCGCGCGGTGGAGCACCCGCAGGCGCACCTCGTCGCCGACGTCGATCTTGAGCAGCGCGTCCTCCAGAGCCTCGACGGAACCGGAGACGTCACCCTTGATGATGAGCTTGAGCTCGTCGACCTGACCCTTCTCGAGGTCCTTGAACAGCTCCTCGAGAGTGCGGCGGCGGCCGGACTTCGCCATGTCGGCGATCCGCTGCCTGGCCGCCCGCTGCTGGGCGATCTGGCGGGCCATCCGGTCGTCGGTGACGACGATGAAGTTGTCACCGGCGCGCGGGACGGCCGTCAGACCGAGGACCAGCACCGGACGCGACGGGTCGGCCTCTTCGACCGTGTCGCCGTTGTCGTCCAGCATGGCGCGGACGCGGCCGAACGCCTCGCCACAGACGATCGAGTCGCCCACCCGGAGCGTGCCGCGCTGCACGAGCACGGTCGCGACCGGGCCGCGGCCCTTGTCGAGGTGCGCCTCGATCGCGAGGCCCTGGGCGTCCATCTCCGGGTTGGCCCGCAGGTCCAGCTCGGCGTCCGCGGTCAGCAGGATGGCCTCGAGCAGGTTCTCGATGCCGACGCCCTGCTTGGCCGAGATGTCGACGAACAGCGTGGAGCCACCGAACTCCTCGGCCACCAGGCCGTACTCGGTGAGCTGGGCCCGCACCTTGGTCGGGTCCGCACCCTCCTTGTCGATCTTGTTCACCGCCACCACGACCGGGACGTTCGCCGCCTGGGCGTGGTTGAGCGCCTCGATGGTCTGCGGCTTCACACCGTCGTCGGCCGCGACCACCAGCACCGCGATGTCGGTGGCCTGCGCACCACGGGCACGCATGGCGGTGAACGCCTCGTGACCCGGGGTGTCGATGAAGGTGATCTTCCGGTGCTCGCCCTCGTGCGTCGTCGCCACCTGGTAGGCGCCGATGTGCTGGGTGATGCCGCCGGCCTCGCGGGCCACCACGTTGGTGTGGCGGATCGCGTCGAGCAGCTTCGTCTTACCGTGGTCGACGTGACCCATGACGGTTACGACCGGCGGGCGCGGCGCGAGGTCGGCCTCGTCGCCCTCGTCCTCGCCGAACTCGATCTTGAAGGACTCGAGGAGCTCGCGGTCCTCCTCCTCCGGGCTGACGACCTGGATCTCGTAGTCCAGCTCGGCGCCGAGCAGCTGCAGCGTCTCCTCGTTGACCGACTGGGTCGCCGTCACCATCTCGCCGAGGTGCAGCATGATCTGCACCAGCGACGCCGGGTTGGCGCCGATCCTGTCGGCGAAGTCCGACAGCGACGCGCCCCGCGGGAGACGGATGGTCTGACCACCGCCGCGCGGAACCTGCACGCCACCGATCGCCGGGGCCTGCATGTTGTCGAACTCCTGGCGCCTCTGGCGCTTGGACTTGCGACCGCGGGTCGGACGGCCGCCCGGACGCCCGAACGCGCCCGCCGTGCCGCCACCACGGCCACGTCCGCCACCGCCACCGCCGCCGGGACGACCGCCGAAGCCGCCGCCACCGCCACCGGGACCGCCGCCCGGACCACCGGGACGACCGGTCGTCGCGCCGGGACGCGGGCCGCCGAAGCCGCCACCGGGACGACCGCCGCCGCCACCGCCACCGGGACGGCCACCGCCGCCACCGGGACCACCCGGGCGGCCACCGCCGCCGGGACGCGGGCCCGGAGCCGCGGGACGGCCCTGCGGCATCATCATCGGGTTCGGACGCGGACCACCGGGACGCGGGCCACCGGCGCCTGGGCCGGGGCGCGGACCGCCCATGCCCGGTCCGGGACGCGGACCTCCGGGTCCGGGACGCGGGCCGCCTGCGCCCGGAGCGCCGGAACGCGCGGCGGGCGGACGCGGCATCGCGCCGTCACGGCCGCCGTCACGGCGCGGCTCGCGCGGGCCGCCGTCCGTACGCTCGGGACGGTCGCCACGGTCGGGACGACCGCCGTCGCGGCCACCGGGACGCGCCGGGCGCTGGCCCATGCCGCTGGCGTTCGAGGAGAACGGGTTGTTGCCCGGACGCGGACCGCGCGGGCCGGGCTTCGGCGCGCCAGGACGCGCGGCGCCGCCGGCGGGCGCGCCGGGACCTGCGGGTGCGCCGCCCGGACGAGCGGCCGGAGCCGACCTCGGGCCGGGCCTCGGCGCACCAGCGCCGGGACCACCCGGCCTGGGGCCCGCGGCCGCGGGACGCGGAGCCTCGGGACGCCCGGCCTCCGGACGCGGAGCCTCCGGGCGCGGGACCTCGGGACGCGGAGCCTGCGGACGGGCGGCCTCAGGGCGCGCCACCTCCGGCTGGGCCACCTGCGGGTGAGGCATCGGAACCGGACGCGGAGCGGGCCGCGGGCCGGGCTTCGGGCCCGGCTTGGCCACCGCGCCGGTGGACTGGGAAACGGGCGCCTGCGGGGCGCCCCCGTTGGCCTGGCTGTCAGCCGGCCTCGGCGCAGGCTTCGGCTGCGCCGGACGGGCGGGCCTACCCCCGCCCTTGGAGACGTCACCCTTGAACGCCTCGGTCAGTTTGCGGACGACCGGCGCCTCTATCGTCGAGGACGCCGACCTCACGAACTCGCCCATTTCGGTGAGCTTGGCCATGACGACCTTGCTCTCGACCCCGAACTCCTTGGCGAGCTCGTATACCCGGACCTTCGCCACTGCACTCCCTAACTCGGCCCGGGAGGCTAGCAGTGCCGCCGGACCGTCGCTACCTGTACGTACTCATCGCCGCGTGCTCATCAGGCGCTCATAGCAATCTGACTCCGCCCATCAACTCGGCGTCCTACATGACAATTACGTTGTGCCCTGACTCCCGGAGCCGATACCGAGGGCCAGCGGTAACCATTCACCCGGACCGCTCCGGCGTCAACCCCTCCATGTAAGCCCGCAAAAGCGACGTGTCAAGCGACCCCTCCACGCGAAACGCGCGAGTGAACGCCCGGCGACGCTCGGCGAGCTCCAGACAGCGCGGGGACGGATGCAGTGACGCACCTCGTCCCGGAAGCCGTCCCCTAGGGTCGGGGGCGATCACGCCCTCGGCCACAACTAGGCGGAGCAACTCGGACTTTACCGTGCGAACCCGGCAGCCCACACACGTTCTCAGCGGGGCTGCCCGGTAACCATATTCCAGCTTACCTCGCCGACGCATCAGCCGAATCAGCAGGTGCCTGCTCGGTGTCCGGACGGATGTCGATCCGCCAGCCCGTCAGGCGGTTGGCGAGGCGGGCGTTCTGCCCTTCCTTGCCGATCGCCAGGGACAACTGATAGTCGGGCACGATCACCCGCGCGGTGCGGCTGTCGGCGTCGACCACCTCGACACGGGAAACACGCGCCGGCGACAGGGCATTCCCGACGAACTCGGCCGGATCCTCCGACCAGTCGATGATGTCGATCTTCTCGCCGTGCAGCTCCGTCATGACGTTGCGCACGCGCGAGCCCATCGGCCCGATGCAGGCGCCCTTGGCGTTGACGCCGGGCTTGCGCGACCTCACCGCGATCTTGGTGCGGTGGCCGGCCTCGCGGGCGATCGCCGCGATCTCCACCGTGCCGTCGGCGATCTCCGGGACCTCCAGCGCGAAGAGCTTCTTCACCAGGTTGGGATGCGTGCGCGAAAGGCTGACCGACGGGCCCTTGGGGCCCTTCCTCACCTGCACGACGTAGCAGCGGATGCGCTCGCCGTGCGTGTACTCCTCGCCGGGGACCTGCTCGTTGTGCGGCAGGATCGCCTCGATCTTGCCGAGGTCGACCAGCACCACCCGCGGGTCCTTGCCCTGCTGGATGACGCCCGCGACCAACTCCCCCTCGCGGCTGGCGAACTCGCCGAAGTTGATCTCGTCCTCGGCGTCGCGCAACTGCTGGAGGATCACCTGCTTGGCCGTGGTGGCCGCGATCCGGCTGAAGTTGGACGGCGTGTCGTCGTACTCCCGCACGACGTCGCCGTTCTCGTCCAGCTCGGCCGCCCAGATGATCACGTGGCCCGTCGCGCGGTCCAGCTCGGCGCGCGCCTTCTGCGCCGCGCCCTCCGTCCGGAAGTACGCGATGAGCAACGCGTCCTCGATCGCCTTGACGACCAGGTCGAAGGAGATGTCCTTCTCCCGCTCAAGGCTTCGCAGGACGCTCATGTCAATGTCCACAAGGCTCCCCCTAGCCCTCGTCGTCGGCGTCGTCGATGCCCTCGTCGACATCGAGGTCCTCGTCAAGTTCGTCGTCGAGCCCGGCGTCGCGCCGGTTGAACTCGACCTGCACCCGGCCCCGCACCAACTCGCCGTACGCGAGGCGGCGCGCGCCGTCCAACTCCACACCGGTCTCGTCGGCGCCGGTCACGCGGCCCTCCACCGAGGTCCCGTCCCGCAACTCGGCCTTCACCAGCCGCCCGCTCGCGCGGCGCCAGTGACGCGGCTCGACGAGCGGCCTGTCCACACCGGGCGAGGTGACCTCGAGGACGTACGCGCTGCCGCCGAGGACGTCCACCTCGTCCAGCCGCTTGGAGACGGACTGGGCCACCTCGGCCACGTCGTCCAGGCTCACGCCGCCGTCCCGGTCCACCACGACGCGCACCAGCCGCCGGCGGCCCGCCGGTGTGACCGTCACGTCCTCCAGGTCGAAGCCCTCGGCGCCGACCAACGGGCCGAGCAGCTCGACCAGGCGGTCGCGTCGAGCGTCGCTGCTCATGCCGACCTCCCTATGACCGTGTGGCTGTGACCATGTGCCTAGCCCGATGTGCCAACAGCCTATCGACACCGGGAGGTGGAAACATCGCCACACCCGAACGGCGCTCCGACACGGGCACGATCATCGTCGTCACGGGCGAGGACCACTGGGCGGCGCGCCGTACGATGCTGTGTCGTGAGACACAGCGGCGGGGCACGGGTGACGAGACGCGTGTTGCTGGGCTCCGCCGCCATGGCCGGTCTGGCCGCGGTCGGCTGCTCCTCCGGCACGGACGAACCGGCCGCGCCGGCGTCGCCGGATCCGCAGACCGTGCTGCTCACCTCGCTGATCGCCGGCAAGGAACGGCTGGTGTCGCTGTACGGGAGCACCGCCGCAGCCCTGCCGGACCGGGCCGCGGCGCTGGAGCCGTTCCGGCAGCGTCACGTGGCCCATCTGCGGGCCCTGCGCGAGCTCCTGCCCCCGGCGGGCGGCGCGGGAACGTTCCCCGCGAGCCCCGCGCCGTCGCCCTCGCCGTCCCCGTCACCGTCGGAAGAGCGCGCCTCGGTGAAAGCGCTCAGGGACGCCGAGCGGCGGGCCGCGGCGGCGCGCCCCGCGCAGATGGCCACGGCCTCCCCCGTGCTCTCCCAGCTCCTGGCGAGCATCGGGGCGTGCGAGGCCGTCCACGTCGTCGCCCTGGGGAGGGTGCGTGACTGAGAGCCCCACCGGACCGACCGGGCCCACCGGCTCGCCTGCCGGGTCGCCTCCCGCCGGCGTGCTCGACCGTGTCCTGTCCGCCGAGCACGCCGCCGTCTTCGCGTACGGGGTGATCGGCGGGAAGACGAGCGGCGCGCTGCTCAGGCGCGCCACGGCGGGGTTCGACGCCCACCGGGCGCGGCGCGACCAGCTCCGCACGCTCATCACCCAGCGGGGCGGCACGCCCGCGGAGCCGGGCCCCGCCTACCATCTGCCGTTCGAGGTGCGCGGCCAGGCCGACGCGGTGCGCCTGGCCGTGCTCGTGGAGCAACGGGTGATCACCGCGTACCTGGAGATGGCCGCCGATCCCGACCCCGGCCTGCGGCGGCTCGCCGCGCTGACCGCGCAGGAGTGCGCGACGCGGGCGTACGGCTGGCAGCCGCGGATAGACGCGTTCCCCGGCATGAACCGAGGCGGAGACTCCGCCACGCCCACTCAGGAGGCCGGCTCCCCCGCACCGGACCCCGCGGAATCCGACCCCCCACCCCCCACCCCCTCCGGCCCGTGATCTTGTAGTTTGTCGCACGCGGGCCGTTGACCTGGGCGTCCAGGGTTTGTGATCATGCAGAAATTCGCGCCCGAGCCACCTGACCTGCGACTTTCCCTTCCGTGATCTTGCAATTGCATGATCACGGAAGGAGAAGTCGCAGGCAGACCCCCAAGCATGGCGACCTTCTGCAAGATCACGGGAGCCACAAGGGCAGCTCAGGCGGGCTCTCTGCGACAAACTACAAGATCACGCGGGGTGGGGGTGGCAGGCGGTGAGGACGCGGTCGACGGCCTCGTCCAGGGGGATCTCCTCCTTGGTCCCGGTCGCCCGGTCGCGCAGCTCCACGACGCCGTTGGCCAGCCCCCGGCCGACGATCAGGACGGTGGGCAGGCCGAGCAGCTCGGAGTCCTTGAACTTGACGCCGGGCGACACCCCCGGACGGTCGTCCACGAGCACCCGCAGCCCGCGCGCCTCCAGCGTCTCGGCGAGCGTGTTGGCGACCTCGATCTGGTTCTCCTTGCCGGTGCCGACGATGTGCACGTCGGCGGGCGCCACCTCCCTGGGCCACACCAGGCCCAGCGCGTCGTGGCG
This sequence comes from Microbispora sp. H11081, assembly GCF_012999535.1. Taxonomy (GTDB): domain Bacteria; phylum Actinomycetota; class Actinomycetes; order Streptosporangiales; family Streptosporangiaceae; genus Microbispora. Next base: position 69,889 of record NZ_JABBWV010000001.1, on the reverse strand, counting down.
CTGCTCGGCTAGCACGGCCACCGCCCGGGAGACGCCGACGCCGTACGAGCCCATGGTGATGCGGATCGGCTTGCCGTCGGGCCCGAGCGCGTCGAGCTGGGCGGCGTCGGCGTACTTGCGGCCGAGCTGGAAGATGTGGCCGATCTCGATCCCGCGGTCGATCGACAGCGGCTGCGCGCAGCGGGGGCAGGCGTCGCCCGCCCGCACCTCGGCGGCCTCGATCGTGCCGTCGGGCTGGAAGTCGCGGCCCGCGACCACGTGCGCGGCGTGCTTGCCCGGCTCGTTGGCGCCCGTCACCCAGGCGGAGCCCTCGACCACGCGGGGGTCGACCAGGTAGGTGATCCCCAGCTCCCTGAGCACCTGCGGGCCGATGTAGCCGCGCACCAGGCCGGGGTGGCGGGCGAAGTCCTCGGCCTCGAAGATCTCCGGCACGCCGGGCGAGAGCGCCGCCTCCAGCCGCTTGAAGTCGACCTCGCGGTCGCCGGGCACCCCGATGACGACCGTCTCGACCTCGTCGGAGCCCGGTGTGCGGACCTTGACGACGAGGTTCTTCAGCGTGTCGGCGGCGGTGATGCCGAGGCCGTGGTGCTCGTTGACGTACGAGACCAGCGACTCGATGGTCGGGGTGTCGGGGGTGTCGAGCACCTCCATGGGCGGCTGCGCGGCGGTGACGACGGGCGGCGCGGGCGTGACGACGGCCTCGGCGTTCGCCGCGTAACCGCAGTTGTGGCAGGCCACGAACGTGTCCTCACCGGTCGCGCAGGGCGCGAGGAACTCCTCGGAGGCCGACCCGCCCATCGCGCCCGACATGGCGAAGCAGATCTTGTAGTCGATGCCGAGGCGGTCGAAGAGGCGGATGTACGCCTCGCGGTGCATCTCGTAGGAGCGCTTGAGACCGTCGTCGTCGAGGTCGAAGGAGTAGGAGTCCTTCATGACGAACTCGCGGCCCCGCAGGATGCCTGCCCGGGGCCGGGCCTCGTCGCGGTACTTCGTCTGGATCTGGTACAGGGTGACGGGGTAGTCCTTGTAGGAGGAGTACTCGCCCTTCACCATGTCGGTGAACATCTCCTCGTGGGTCGGCCCCAGGAGGTAGTCGGCGCCCTTGCGGTCCTTCAGCCGGAACAGCGTGTCGCCGTACTCGGTCCAGCGGCCCGTGGCCTCGTAGTAGTCCCTGGGCAGCAGCGCCGGGAAGAGCACCTCCTGCGCGCCCATCCGGTTCATCTCCTCGCGCACGACCCGCGCGACGTTCTCCAGCACGATCTTGCCGAGCGGCAGCCAGGAGTAGATGCCGGGCGCGACCCGGCGGACGTAGCCGGCGCGGACGAGCAGCTTGTGGCTCGGCACTTCCGCGTCCGCCGGATCCTCACGCAGGGTGCGCAGGAACAGGGTCGACATACGCAGCAGCACGGCTACTCCTTGCTCGTGAGATGTCCCGCCGGCGGCGCCTCCCCGGGATCCCGCGACGCGGACCTCCTCGCGGATTCCCGGAGACCACCTGAGAGACGAGACGAAGACGATGTGCCCTCAAGGCTATCGACTCCTGGGCCCTCGTCGCCTCACGAAAACGGCGGCGCGTCCCGGGGGTCAGCCGCCGAGCAGTTCCTCCCAGTGCCGGCGCGACCGCCCGCCCGCGCCGACCGGGCCGCCGTCGAGCGCCGCCGACAGCCGCCACAGGCCGGTCCTCGCGCGCAGCCGTTCCATGCCGGACGGGTCGACGGCCCGCAGCACGAAGGTCACGCCCAGCACGTTCAGCATCGCCGTCGACGCGGTCGCGGGGCCGGCCGGCGCCGCCTGCACGGTGTCCGGCCCCGGCTCGCCTAACCGGTCCATGAGCAGCGCCGCCACCTCCGCGGCGTACGGGCCGTCGCGCCACTCGATGTGCCAGGACCTGCCGGTGCCCCGCCACCAGGTGAGGTCGCGGCACGCCTCGATCGTCTCTGCCTCGCCCGCCAGCGCGGCCATCACCCGCCCCAGCGCCTCGTACCTGAGCCCGTCCGGCCCGGAGCCGTGCGGCGGCGCGTCGCCGCCGTCGTCCATTACGTTCTGCGGGCCGTACGCCGTGGCCGGTGAGGCCCCGGGCTCGTCCCGCCCCCCGCGGAGTCCCCTCATGTCAGGGAGGGTGCCACCGCCCGGCCTTCTCGTCCGCGGGTTTCCCCGTCTTTTAGCCCCAGAGCCCACAGGCATCACTTTGATCGGGGCCGCCGCCCTGCCGCAACCCCCGCGAATCATCACAACACGGGATCACCATGGGTGCGCGGCATGGCGTTCAGTGGCGGCGGCGTCTGGCGATGATAAAGAATCACAGGTAGGAGCTCCGCCTGTGCCTGGAGGCCATGGTGACACTGCGCGTCGCGATCGTCGGGTCGGGCCCGGCCGGCATCTACACGGCCGAGGCGCTGGTCAAGCAGTCGCCCGATCCCGTCGAGGTGGACGTCCTCGAACGCCTGCCCACGCCGTACGGGCTCGTCAGGTACGGCGTGGCGCCCGACCACACGTCGATCAAGTCGATCGCGGGTTACCTGCGCAAGGTGCTCGAAGCCCCGGGGGTGCGCTTCCTCGGCGGCGTCGAACTGGGCGTGGACCTCTCGGTGGACGACCTGTTGTCCTGCTACGACGCCGTCGTCTACTGCACAGGGGCGATGGTCGACAGGCATCTCGGCGTCCCCGGCGAGGACCTGCCCGGCAGCGTCGCCGCGACCGACTTCGTCAACTGGTACTGCGGCCACCCGGACGTCCCGCCGGACTCCTTCTCCCTGGACGTGGAGGACGTCGTCGTCATCGGCGTCGGCAACGTGGCCGTGGACGTGGTGCGCATCATGGCCAAGAGCGCCGACGAGCTGCGCGGCACCGACGTGCCGGAGGAGGTGCTCGACCGGCTGGCCGCCTCGCGGGTCAAGCGGATCCACATGGTGGGCAGGCGCGGCCCCGAGCACGCGAAGTTCACCCTGAAGGAGCTGCGCGAGCTCGGCGAGCTGCTGAACGCCGACGTCCTCACCTTCCCCGACGAGATCTCGGTCGCCGACCTGACCACGCTGTCTCGGCAGGTCAAGGGCAACGTGGAGGTCCTGCGGTCGTGGTCGGAGCGCAAGCCGGCCGACCGGCCCCGCCGCCTGGAGGTGCGTTTCTGGCTTCGCCCCGTGGAGATCCTCGGCGTGTCCAGGGTCGAGGGCGTACGGCTGGAGCGGACCCGGCTGGAGGACGGGCGGGTCGTCGGGACGGGCGAGTTCGAGACGATCCCGGCCGACATGGTGATGCGCTCGGTGGGCTACCAGAGCGTGGCGCTGCCCGGGGTGCCGTTCGACCCGGCGACGATGACGGTGCCGAACGTCGCCGGCCGGGTGGCGGACCGGCAGTACGTCGCGGGCTGGCTCAAGCGGGGGCCGACGGGCGTGATCGGGACCAACAAGTCCGACGCCGCCGAGACCGTGCGCACGCTGCTCGCCGAGGCGGTGCCGGGCACCGCGACCGTACGGGCGGACGACCTGCTCGCCGCGCGCGGGTCGAGCCCGGTGACGTACGAGGACTGGCTGGCGATCGAGGCGGCGGAGGCCGCGCTGGCGGGCAGCCTCGGGAGGGGCGAGCGGGTGAAGCTGGTGGGCAGGGACGCGATGTTGTCCGCGTCCCGGCTCGCCCGCCCGGGCGGCGAGTCCTGACGGACGCCCCGGTCAGGACCAGTCGGCCGGCCGGTGGTAGCGCGCGCCGTCGCGGCCGGGCACGAGTTCGGGAAGCTGCGACTGCCGGACGAGCGCCTCGCCGAGGGGGAACCAGGCGTCGCTCGCGACGCGCAGCCCGTCGGAGCGCCTGCCGGGCGGGAAGACGGTGACGACCCGGGTCTTGCCGCCGCGCCGGGCGTCCACCCGGCGCACCGCCTCGATGGCCGCGCACAGGTCGGAGTCCGCCGACAGCAGCAGCACCATGTCGACGAGGTCGAGCGCGACGTCGCCGACCATGGCGGCGGCCAGCGCGACGTCGGACTGCTTCTCCTGATAGGTCCGCCAGGAGACGCCGCAGGCCCGGCAGGAGGCCCGCTGCTCCTGGAACCGCCCGAGCACCACGTCGACCCCCTGGCTCTCGAGGGCCGCCTCATAGGCCTGCTGGCGGGCGAGGGCGCGAGCGTCGCCCCGTACGGGAGCGGTGAAGTAGCGGACGGCCGTCAGCGTCTGCCCTGTCCTCAGCAGCCGAAGGGCCAGTGCCCGCAGATCGAGCCAGAGATAGCGGCGTCCCCGCAGGGAGCGCAGCCCGTAGTAGAGGTTGAACCCGTCGACGTAGACCCCGACACGCACGGTTTGGGGAACGGGGCTGTCGCGCAACGCCATCATCTCCTAACATGGAGTCACCGCGCCCGCGGCTACGTCCCCGGGCTCTACGGCCCCCGCCAGGGGGCCGTTTCTTTTTCCGCCTACCGGTTCGATCGGGTGTTCGAGGAAAAGGATAGCCAACTGCTCGTGACCGCGCAGCGACGTTGCGTGATGATGTCGCCGTGGCGGGGGTGTCTGCGAGGATCGTCGGCATGGAGACGACGCTGACCGGCCGGAAAGGACCGCTCGACGGGCTCCTGGACGGCCCGCTCGACGGCTTCGCCCGCGCCCACGACGAGCAGCTCGCCCGGTTCCCCGTGCGGGAGCCCGCGTGGCAGCCGGTGCACACGGTGTACGTGCCCGCGGACCAGGTGACGCCGGAGATCGTCCAGCGGTGGCGGCACGGCGCGACCGACCTGCTGCACCGGCTGCTGTTCACCCCCGCGGAGCTGGCCGCGCTGTTCGGGCTCGACCCCGAGCTGGCCCAGCCCGTGCACGACCGCGTACGCAGGAAGCTGCACGCCGAGCCCATCGAGGACCTGCGGATCGACTTCGAGGACGGGTACGGCACGCGCTCCTGGGAGGAGGAGGACCGCGACACCGGGTCCGCGGCGGCGGCCGTGGCCGCGATGCACGCGGCGGGCACGCTGCCCCGCAGGTGGGGGCTGCGGGTGAGGTCGTTCGCCGACGGCGACCCGCTTCGCTCGGTGCGCACGCTCGACGGGTTCCTGACCGGGGTGGTGCGGCGGATCGGCGAGCTGCCCGGCGGGTTCACGGTCACGTTCCCCAAGGTCCTGATGGAGGACTACCTTCGCCAGTTCGCCGGCTGCCTGGAGGCGCTGGAGGGGGCGCTTGGCCTGCCCTCCGGCACGCTGCGCTTCGAGATGCAGGTGGAGGCCCCGCAGACCGTGCTCATGCTCCAGCGCTCGGCCGACCTGGTGCCCTCGCTGGGCGGGCGGCTGGCGGCCGCCCATTTCGGGGTCTTCGACTACACCGCCGCGCTCGGGCTGCCGCCGGACGAGCAGCGGCTGGACCATCCGGCCTGCGACCACGCGCGGCACGTGATGCAGACGGCGCTGTCGGGGACGGGCGTGGAGCTGTCGGACGGGTCCCTGGCCGCGGCCCCCGCCTCGGACGCGGCGGCCGACGTGCACGCCCTGCTGCGCAGGCACTCGGCGCTGGTGTCGCATTCACTGGCGCACGGCTTCTACCAGGGCTGGGACATGCATCCCGCGCACCTCGTGAGCCGGTTCACCACCGTGTACGCGTTCCATCTCGCCTGCTACGAGAAGTACGCCGACCGGGTGAACGCATGGCGGGAGCGGCGGGCCGCCGCGGAGGGCGTGCTGGACGAACCCGCGACGGTCAAGACTCTGGTCGCCGCGCTCGCCCGGGCCGACCTGGCGCTCCGCTGAGGTTGCCATATCGGCAAGATTCGTTGCCGCATTCACCGGACGTGCCGCACTGTTGCGCACAGGTCGAACAGGAGGCGCAGATGGAAGAGAAGTACGACGTGGTCGTGGTCGGCGGCGGCGCCGCCGGGCTCAGCGGCGCCCTGGCGCTGGGGCGGGCGCGGCGGTCGGTGCTCGTGGTGGACGCCGGGGAGCCGCGCAACGCCCCGGCCGGGCACATGCACAACTACCTCGGCAGGGACGGCACGCCGCCCGCCGAGCTGCTGGAGGCCGGGCGCGCGGAACTCGCGCGGTACGGCGTCGAGGTCGTCGCGGGACGGGTCACGGCCGCCGCCCGGGAGGACGCGGGTTTCCTCGTGACGCTGGACGACGGGCGCGCCGCCCGGGCCCGTCGGCTGCTGGTCGCGACCGGAGCCGTGGACGAGCTGCCCGGCGTGCCCGGCCTGGCCGAGCGGTGGGGCCGCGACGTGCTGCACTGCCCGTACTGCCACGGGTGGGAGGTCCGCGACCGGCGCATCGGGGTGCTGTCCACCGGGCCGTTCTCCGTCGACCAGGCGATCCTGTGGCGGCAGTGGAGCGAGGACGTGGTGTTCCTGGCCCACGACCGGCCCGCGCCGTCGGAGGAGGACGCCGAGCGGCTCGCGGCGCGCCGGATCCCCGTCGCCGAGGGACTGGTCACCGGCATCGAGGTGACCGGCGACGCGCTCAGCGGGGTGCGGCTGGCCTCAGGCGAGGTGATCGCGCTCGGCGCGCTCGTCGTCGCCGCGCCGCTCACCGCCAGGTCCGGGGTGCTGGAATCGCTCGGGCTCAAGCCGGTCGAGGCGGAGTTCGGCGGCCATGTGGCCGGCACGAGGATCGCCGCGGACCCGGCGGGGGCGACCGGCGTGCCCGGCGTGTGGGTGGCGGGGAACGTGACCGACGTGCGCGCGGTGGTGGTCGCGTCGGCCGCGGCCGGTCTTGCCTCAGGCGCGGCGATCAACATGGACCTTGTGGCCGAGGAGACGCGGGAGGCCGTCGCGGCCTACCGGGACCAGATGAGCACGCTGGTCGAGGAGGCGGCCTGGGAGGAGCGCTACCGCTCCCGGCCCGCGATCTGGAGCGGGCGGCCGAATCCCCAGCTCGTCGCCGAGGCCGCCGGGCTGCCGCCTGGCCGGGCCCTCGACGTCGGCAGCGGCGAGGGCGCCGACGCGATCTGGCTCGCCACGAAGGGCTGGCGGGTGACGGGGGCGGACATCTCCGTCACGGCGCTGGAGCGGGCCGCCGCCCACGCGGCCGAGGCGGGCGCGGACGTGGCGGGGCGCGTCGAGTGGCTGCACGCGGACCTGCGCGACCACGCACTCCCCGAGGGCGCGTACGACCTGGTCTCGGCGCAGTACATGCACCTGCCCGGCGAGGCCAGGCGTGAGCTGTACGCCCGGCTGGCCGCCGCGGTGGCCCCGGGCGGCACCCTGCTGATCGTCGGGCACCACCCGTCCGACCTGCTGACCACGGCCAGGCGGATGCACTTCCCGCAGATGATGTTCACCGCCGAGGAGATCGCGACCTCCCTCGACCCCGCCGCGTGGGAGATCGTGGCGGCCGATGCCCGCCCGCGCACCGCGGCCGACCAGGAGGGCCGCGAGATCACCATCCGCGACGCCGTCCTCGTCGCCCGGCGCCGCGCATAGGGAGCGCCGGACAGGGAAGCGCCACAGCGTGCGCGGAGAGCGCGAGAGCGCGCGTCGCGGACAGCGTCAGACCCGGTCCACGATCCGGCGCCAGCGCCTGACCCGGTCCGGGTCGACCGGCTCGCGCCACGAGCCCCGTACGGCGCTGCCCACGTGGAAGGCCCGGACGCCGTAGTCGAGCAGCACGGGCACGTGCTCCTCGCGCAGGCCCCCGCCGGCGAGGATGAGCGAGGCGTCACCGGCCTCGGCCCTCGCGCGTAAGACGCCCAGGCCGTCGCCGACGCCCTGGGGCGAGCCGGACGTGAGCACGGTCGCCAGGTTCGGCAGCAGCCGCACGGCACGCCAGGCGGCCCGCACGTCGGCGGCGTGGTCCACGGCGCGGTGGAAGGTCCAGGGCAGCGGCGAGACCGCGTGGATCAGCGCGTCCGTCGCCTCCCTGTCGACCGACCCGTCCTCGGACAGGAAACCGAAGACGAACCCCGCCGCGCCGGCCTCGGCGAGCTCCTTGACGTGGCCGCGCAGCCGGTCGAGCTCCTCCGCGGTCACGGTGAAGCCGGCGTCGTGGCGGAGCATGACCATCTGCGGCAGCCCGCATTCGCGCGCGATCTCCGCGACCAGGTCCGCCGAGGGGGTGAGCCCGTCCGCGTCCATGTCGGACACGATCTCCAGGCGGTCGGCCCCGCCCTCCTCGGCGGCCATGGCGTCACGCAGGTCGAGCGCGATCACTTCAAGGAGGGATCCCGTCATGGAGTGAACAGTATCGGGTCCCTTTGCGGCGCCTAACGGCATCCGCCCTGTTCAGCACTCCATCAACTCGTTGTGAGTGGTGATGTCAAGAACCCTCCTGGGTTGCACCGCATGTCCAGAGCGAGGGGCCGGCACCAGGGGCGCGCGGCGACGGAGCGGCGCGGCACGGAGCGCGCCCGGCGCGTCCCGCTCGAAAAGCGCGCCCGAGGCGCGGTGCGGCAGGTCGACGGTGCGGACGTGCCGGAAGCCCGCCCTCCGGTAGAACGACTGCAGGCGGGCGTTGTCCTTGGCGCAGTCCAGCCGCAGCCGCGACCGGCCGTGGACGGCGGCCCGCAGGGCGGCCCAGCCGAGCAGCGCCTCCCCCAGGCCGCAGCCCGAGTAGTCCCTGCTCACGGCGAGCTTGTGGACGTAGAGCGCGTCGCCTGGCCGGTCCGCCTGGGTCCAGAACTCCGGGTCGGCGTGGCCGTCCACGGCGATCGTGGCCACCGGGACCCGGACACCGGTGTTCCCGGCGGCGTCCTCGGCGGTGTCCCCAGGTGAGCCCTCGGCGGTGTCCAGGACGTACATGACCCCCTCGTCGATGAGCGGTTCGATGCGTTCCGCGGGGAAGCCCCCGGCGGGCCACTGCCGCACGCCGAGGCCGTTCAGCCATCCGGCGGTGCGCGCCAGCAGGGCGAGGACGCCCTGCAGATCGGCGGGGGCGGCGCGACGCAGCGTGAGTTCCGTAACAAGATCCAGGGTGTTCGCGGGCATGCCTGATTCCTTTCGTGCCGACGGCGGCGATTCGATCACTGTGAGTGACGGCGGGGTGCCGTACAGCGTCCGTACGGAGACGGCGGGCCGTCTCAGGGCGCGCGGGTCCTGCGTGGCCCCCTCGCCGGGTCAGGACGGGAATCGCGGGAACGGCCCTCGGGAGGAGGGCCCTTCGGCCGGGGACACCCGCTCAGCCGAGGGGGTGTCCGGGCCTCGTCAATGACGTTCCAGCTCGTATCGGATCAGGTGCTTGTCCGCGGGCAGCACGGAAACGGCGACGCGTACGGGGGTGTCGTCGGCGTCGTAGCCGACCCGGGTGTGGACGACGACCGGAGTGCCGGGCTCCAACTGGAGCCGCGACGACTCGTCCGAGGTCGGCATGCGCGCCGAGATGTCGTCGATCACACGGGCCTGGAGATGTCCCAGCTCCTCGAGCACCCGGTTGGCCCCGCGCGTGATGTCACCGGGCCTGGCGATCTCGGAGCCCCCCACGATCTCCAGGGGGAAGAAGGAGTCGAGCGTGTTGTACGGCTGGCCGTCCACGAAGCGCAGCCTGCGGCGTACGACGGCCAGCGCGCCGTCGGCCAGGGCGAGGCGGGTGGCGACGTCCTCGGGCGGCTCGACGATCGAGACCTCGATCCGCTGGTCCGCCGTGCGGCCCTCGGAGCGGACCGCGTGGACGAAGCTGTCGAACCGCGGCTCCTCCTGGTCGTGCGGGAGGAACTCGTCCTGGGGGCGCATGAGGAGGGGACGGCGCTCGCGTACGAACGTGCCACGCCGGCGCATCCGCAGGATGAGGCCTTCGTTCTCCAATTCGCCGAGTGCCAGTCGCACGGTGTTGCGGCTGACCCCGTGCGCCTCCATGAGGTCGGCCTCGGTCGGGATCTGGTCGCCCGGCGCGAGTTCGCCCGCGTAGATGGCCCTGCGTACCTCAGCGGCCACCTGCTGGTAGAGCGACGATCGTGCCATCTTTCCTCAATCCACCCTTTTGTTCCAACAAATCTAGAGGATCTCGGTCTACCGGGAAACAACCCCTTGACCGGACCCCACTCAGCCGCGCATTATCCAAACGTTGGTACAAATCCATCCAATGGAGGTGGGCCCGTGAGGGCGGCCGGTGCGAGAACGCCGAAGTCGCTCCGCAGCGTGCCCGAGCCCAGACCCACCAGGGCCAAGACCTATCAGAGCGACGCGAACGACATGTCAGAGCTGTCGGTATCCACCGACATGACCGTCTTGCGCCGATACGGCGTGACATGCCCGAACGCGCGGTACCACCACACCCCGGAGCGACCGGACGAGGACGGCCGCTCCCCACGAACTCCGTGCGAATGAACGAGGTCTCGACCCCAACCCTCGCCGGGGTCGAGTTCTCGCGCCGGGGCGGAGCGCGTCCTGGCGGGTCCCCCACGCCCGCCAGGACGCGCCACCGTTAACACCGGGAACGCATCCGAACCCGGGGAATGCATCTCCTCCGGCCCTCCTTGACTCTCAGGGAGTCCGATCGAGGAGGCGCCCGCGCGATGAGCATCCCTGTGTCCAGGACGGCCGGCCCTGACGGCGCCGAGAGGATCGCCGCCGTCGGTCCCCAGCGCCTGAGGGACGTGCTCGGCAGGTACGCCACGGGCGTCGTGGCCGTCACCGGGATCGGCCCGCGCACCGGCGAGCCGTACGGCCTGGCCGTCAACTCCTTCACGTCCGTGAGCCTCGACCCGCCGCTGGTCGCGTTCTGCGTCTCGGGCGACAGCACGAGCTGGCCCCGGCTGAAGGCCGCCGGGGGCCTGTGCGTCAACGTGCTCGCGGAGGACCAGCGGGAGGCGTGCGAGCGGCTCGCCGTCTCCGGCGGGGACAAGTTCACGGACCTGCCGTGGACCCTCTCCCCCGGCGGCGCGCCCGTGCTGGACGGCGCGCTCGCCTGGATCGACTGCGTGGTGGAGGCGGAGCACCCCGCCGGCGACCACGTGATCGTCGTCGCCCGGGTCACCGGGCTGGACCGGCACGCCGACGGCGGCCCGCTGGTCTTCTTCGGCGGCCGGTACGGCGGGTTCCGCCCCTGACGCGGAACCGACCGGTCGGTATGCTTCGGGCATGACTCTGTTCTCGGTGGAAGGCAAGACGGTCGTCGTCACGGGCGGGTCCCGGGGCATCGGGAAGATGATCGCCCGGGGGTTCCTCGACGCGGGCGCCACCGTCTACATCTCCGCACGGAAGAAGGACGAACTGGAGGCCACGGCCGCCGAGCTGGGCTGCCAGGCCGTACAGGCGGACCTGTCCACCCCCGGCGGCGTCGAGGCGCTGGCCGAGGCCGTCTCCGCGCGGGAGAGCCGCCTCGACGTGCTCGTCAACAACGCGGGAGCGACCTGGGGCGCACCGCTCGACGAGTATCCCGAGCACGCCTTCGACAAGCTCTGGAACGTCAACGTCAAGGGCGTGTTCTTCCTCACCCGCCGGTTCCTGCCGCTGCTGCGCGCCGCCGCCTCACCCGACGACCCGGCCCGGGTGATCAACATCGGGTCGATCGACGGGCTCCGTGTGCCGTTCATGGAGAACTACGCCTACTCGGCGGCCAAGGCGGGCGTCCACATGCTGACCCGGCACCTCGCCCACCAGCTCGCCCGTGAGTCGATCACGGTCAACGCGATCGCGCCCGGGCCGTTCGAGTCGAAGATGATGGCCTTCGCGCTCGACGACCCCCAGGCGCGCAGCGCGATCGAGAGCGGCATCCCGCTGGGCCGGATCGGCAGGCCGGACGACATGGCGGGCGCGGCGATCTTCCTCGCCTCCCGTGCCGGGGCGTACCTGACCGGCGCGGTGATCCCGGTGGACGGCGGGATCTCCACCCACGGGTAGGGGAAGGGCATGTGGCAGGTCGCGGTGTGCGGGCCGGGCGAGTGCACCCCGCAGGAGGCCGAGACGGCCCGCGCCGTGGGCCGTCTGCTGGCCGAGCACGGCGCGGTCGTGCTGTGCGGGGGGTACGGCGGGGTGATGGCCGCCGCCGCGGCGGGCGCCCGGGAGGGCGGAGGCGTCGCGGTCGGCGTTTTGTCCGGACGGGACCGGTCCGGGGCGAGCCAGGACCTCACCGTGGCCCTTCCCACCGGCATGGGCGAGGCCCGCAACGCGCTGATCGTGCGGGCCGCCGACGCGGTCGTCGTCGTGGGCGGGTCCTGGGGCACGCTGTCCGAGCTGGCCCTCGCGCGGCGGGGCGGCACGCCCGTGATCACCCTGGGCGGCTGGCGGGTCCTCGACGCCGAGGGCCGCCCGGTGCCCGGTCCCGTCGCCGCCGCCGGCCCTGACGAGGCCGTACGGCTGGCGCTCGCGGCCGCGCGAGGGGCCGGGCCGCTCAGCCCTTGAGCGCTCAGCCCTTGAGCATCCCGGCCAGGGTCTCGGCGAACAGGTCGGGCGCGGCCAGCTCGTCCCGCAGGAACAGGTGGGGCTCGGCGAGCTCCAGCTCGATCAGCACCGGCTCGCCGTCCGGCATCCGCACCAGGTCCACCCGGGCGTACAGCAGGTTCTGCGGCACGGCGGCCAGGACCCGCTCGGCGAGGACGAACTGGTCATCGTCCGGGTCGCGCAGCGTGGCGCGGTTCTCCATGGTCTCCGGCACGCCGGCGAGCATCGGATGGCGCCGTACGGCGTGGCTGAACTGCCCGCCGAAGTACAGCAGCGACAGCTCGCCCTCCTGCTCGACGGACGGGATGTACGGCTGGACCATCACCGTGCGGCCCTCGGCGAGCAGCCCCGCCGCGTGGGCGGCGGCGGCGTCCCGGTCCGTGGTGCGGATGGTGTCGCGGGCCCCCGCGGAGACGGCGGGCTTGACCACGTACTCGTCCCAGTCGGGCAGGTCCGTGCCGGGCTCGGCCCAGTGCGTGGGCACCGTCGGCACGCCCAGCGTGCGCAGATAGGTCTTGTCGGTGTTCCACTCGAGCACCGCCGCCGGGTTGAACAGCCGCGTCGCCGACTCCACCCGGTGGGCCCACGCGACGAACTCGTCCCGCCTGTCGATGTAGTCCCACGGGGACCTGACCACCGCCGCGTCGAACTCCGACCAGTCGACCCGGGGGTCGCGCCAGCTCACCGGCGTGCCCTCGATGCCAGCGCCGAGCCAGGCGGCGAGGGCGATCTCGCGCTCGTCGTCCCGCTCGCCGACCGGATCGTCCGTGGTGACGTAGGCGACCTTCATGACCCTCCCATACACATGTCAGCAGTCACCAATGCTATGGGAGATGTCAGCCGAGGCCGGCCAGCACCTCCGCCGCGGCCTGGCCGCACACCCGGGCGGCGCCGTGCGTGGCGATGTGGACCGCCCCCAGGTCCGTACGGCCCGGCAGTCCCATCTCGACCACGACGCCGTCCGGCCGGGCGGCCAGCAGGCGCTCCAGCAGGTCCAGCTGCCATGGGTGGCGGTGGGCGTCCCGGACCACGATGACGAGGGGCCGGTCGGCGGCCCGGCTCAGCACCGTGCCCGCCACGCCGTTGTGGACGTCGCCCTGCCGCAGCCGGGCGACCGTGGTGCCGGGCAGCAGCGTGCCGAGCGGCTCCCCCGCGCCCCACGGCATGCCCTTGTCGATCGCGAGGTTGGTCTCCGGCGCCAGCTCCACCACGTGCGGGGCGCCGGCCAGCGGCAGCGCCCCGGCCCTGCGCAGGGTCACCCGTACGGCACGGCGGGCGGCGAGGAGCCCGATCTCGTCGCCGCGGCCGTCCGGCGGCGGGGCCTGCGCCTGCCAGGCGGTCAGCGCGCGCACCCGCGCGGCGGCGTCGGCGAGCCGCTCCTCCGACAGCCCGCCCTCGGTCACCGCGTCGGCGACGGCGTCGCGGATGTGCTCGTGGGCCCGCTCGTCGGCGTTCTCCCCGCCCACGCAGACCGCGTCGGCCCCCGCGGCCAGGGCCATCGCGCTCGCGCCGCCCAGGCCGTACCGGCCGGCGACGGCGGCCATCTCGATCCCGTCGGTGACGATCAGTCCGTCGAAGCCCAGCTCCTCGCGCAGCAGGCCGGTGAGGACCCGGGGGCTCAGCGTGGCCGGCAGTTCCTCGTCGTACGCCGTGACCAGCAGGTGGCCCGTCATGATCGAGCGCACCCCCTCGTCGATGGCCACCCGGAAGGGCAACAGCTCGACCTCGGCCAGCTCCGCACGCGACGCCGTGACGCGCGGCACCCCGTGGTGGGAGTCGACCGACGTGTCGCCGTGCCCGGGGAAGTGCTTGGCGCAGGCCGCCACGCCGGTGGACTGCAGGCCCCGGATCCAGGCGGCCGTGTGCCGCGCGACGAGCAGCGGGTCGGCGCCGAAGGCACGCAGGCCGATGACCGGGTTGTCCGGGTTGGAGTTGACGTCGGCGGCCGGGGCGAAGTCGATGTTCACTCCCGCGGTCCGCAGGTCGCGGCCGATGTCGCGGGCCACCCGCTCGGTCAGCTCCACGTCGTCCACGACACCGAGCGCGTAGTTGCCCGGCCGCGAGCTGCCCGTCCTGGCCTCGAGCCTCGTCACCTCCCCCGCCTCCTCGTCGATGCCGATCAGGATGTCGGGGTTCTCCGCGCGCAGCGCCGAGGTCAGCGCGGCGAGCTGGGCGGGGGTGTCGACGTTCCGGGAGAACAGCACAACACCGGCGAGCCCATCGGCAAGCCGCCGCCGCACCCAGTCGGGGGCGGTGGTCCCGGCGAAGCCGGGCAACAGGACCGCGTCGGCCAAACGGAGCAGGTCAGGGCTTCGCTTCATGCTGCGCCCACAAGGCATCGCTCAGGCATGCCCCGCAATCTAATAGGAAAGTTTCCTATTTGCTAGGGGGCGGGCCTGGGGATGTGCTCACAGATCGAGGCGGTGGAGCCGGTTCTCCCGCACCTCGAAGCCGGCGATGGTAGTCACGGGCGCGCCCGCGCGGTCCACGAAGGCGACGGCCCGATACTCCGCGCGGAAGCTCTCCATGTCCGCGGCGCAGGACACGTAGCCGCGGCGGCTGTCGAAGAACGCGATGTGCGGGTTGGCGTCGAGGATCGCGCTCCCGTCGGTGATGCCGGGCATGCTCGTCACCGAAGGCCCGACGAACTCGGCCCCGAGCGCGCGCGAGGCCGGATCGTCCCAGTCGGCCCGGATGTCGCAGGCGTACGCGCTGTGCACGTCGCCGCTCAGCACGACCAGCCCGTCGGGGGCGGCGGCGAGCACCCGGGCCCGCGAGGCGGGGTAGCCGTCCCACGCGTCGGCGCTGAAGGGTTCGAGGGGGAACCTCCGCTGGGAGAAGAACACGGCCTGCGCGAGCACCTTCCACCGGGCCGCCGAGCCGCGCAGCCGGTCCGTCAGCCACTTCTCCTGCGCGGCGCCGAGCATGTCACGGCCCTCGCGGTACTGCCGCGTGTCGGCGAGCAGGAAGTCGGCCACCCGGCCGTACGGCCGCCAGCGGTAGTTCTGCAGGCCGGAGCCCGACGGGCGCACGCGCAGCGGCTGGTGCTCGTAGTAGGCCTTGAACGCGGCGGCCCTGCGCTTGAGGAAGGCGGCCGGGCTGCCGCCGTCACCGGGCAGCGCGCCCGCCCAGTTGTCGCGCACCTCGTGGTCGTCGGGGATCGCGACCCACGGCGCGGCGGCGTGCGCGGCCCGCAGGTCGGGATCCATCTTGTAGCGCGCGTAGCGGTTGCGGTAGGCGCCCAGCGTCGTGCACTCGGCCGTCGACTCCAGCGCGCGCACCCATCGGCCCGGCTTCGGATCCTTCGGCTTGCCGTACTCGTAGATGTAGTCGCCCAGGTGGAGGACCAGGTCGGGCCGCTCCCCCGCGAGGTGGCGCAACGCGGTGAAGTGACCGTGCTCGTAGCGCTGGCAGGAGACGAAGCAGAACCGGACGGGCGCGGTCGAATCGGAGGCGGGCGCGGTCCTGGTGCGGCCCACCGGGCTGACGTGCCCCTCGACGGAGAAGCGGTAGAAGTAGTCGGCGGCCGGCCGCAGCCCCGCCACCCGCACGTGCACGCTGTGCGCCCAGTCCGGCTGCGCCGGCGCGGTCCCGGACTGCACGATCTTCTTGAACGCCTCGTCCTCGGCGAGTTCCCAGCGCACGGTCATCGCCCGGCTCGGCATGCCGCCGGGCTGTGTCGGATGCAGCGGCTCGGGGGCCAGGCGGGTCCACAGGATCACGCCGTCGGGTAACGGCTCTCCCGATGCCACCCCCAAGGTGAATGGATATCCCATTTTCGCCATGGGTTCGATCCTGCCCTACCCGTCCCGGCCGCGTGGGGAGGTCGGACGAGGCGACGATGTGAGCAAGCTCTTGCTTGACGGCCATAATGGGGTCCGTGAACCAGCGTAAGGACTCCGGCGGCACCGCCGCGCCGGTCAGGGCGAAGCGCGGGGCCGCGGGCTCGGCGTCCGAACGACGCGACCACCTCGTCAAGCTCGCCGCGGAACTGTTCGCGCGCAAGGGCTTCCAGGCCACCACCGTGCGGGAGATCGCACTGGAGGCGGGCATCCTCTCCGGCAGCCTCTACCACCACTTCGACTCCAAGGAGTCGATCGTCGACGAGGTGCTGCGCACCTTCCTGGAGGACTTGATCACCCGCTACCGCGGGGTCCTGGACAGGCACGCCGACCCGCGCTCGGTCCTCACGGAGATGGTCAGGATCGGCTTCGGCACGCTGGAGGACCACCGCGCGGCCATCACGGTCATGCAGAACGACTGGAGCTACCTGCGTTCGCTGCCCGGCGACAGGTTCGACTACCTGGTCCGGGCCGAGGACGAGGTCGAGCGCATCTGGGTGGAGCAGATCAAGAGCGGCCAGGCCACCGGGCAGTTCCGGCCCGACGTCGACCCCAAGCTGACCTACCGCATGATCCGCGACACCATCTGGGTGACCGTCCGCTGGTTCCGCCCCGGCGGCGGGCTCGACGCGGACGCGCTGGCCGACCACTACGTCAAGCTGCTGTTCGACGGCCTGACGACCGGCGAACGGACCACCCTGCCGTCATGACACTCCACAAGGCCGTACGGCTCGCGCTGACCGAGGCGGCCGACCCCGCGCGCGCCGTCTCCATGCGGTCGTACATGAAGTCGGACATGCCGTTCCTCGGGGTCCCGGCCGTGCCCCGCAGGGCCGCGCTGCGCCGGGTCTTCGCCGAGAACCGGCTGGACAGCGCCCCCGAGTGGCGCAGGGCCGTGCTGGCCCTGTGGCGCGAGGCGGAGTACCGCGAGGAGCGCTACGCCGCGATCGAACTGTCCGCGCACCGCTACTACCGGTCCTGGCAGACGCTCTACACCGTCCCCATGTACGAGGAGATGATCGTCACAGGGGCGTGGTGGGACCTGGTCGACGACATCGCCGTGCACCGGATCGGCACGCTGCTGCGGCTGTATCCCGAGAGCATGCGCCGCCTGGTGCTGGAGTGGGCGCACGACCGCGACCTGTGGAAGCGGCGCGCCGCCATCCTGTGCCAGAACTCCTTCAAGGAGCGAACCGACGCCCACCTGCTCTACGCCTGCATCGAGCCCAGCCTGTCCGACACGGACTTCTTCGCCCGCAAGGCGATCGGCTGGGCGCTGCGGGAGTACGCGAAGACCAACCCGCAGGAGGTGCTCCGCTACGTGAAGCACCAGGGCATCAGCGGGCTGAGCCGCCGCGAGGCGCTGCGGAACCTCCCCGGCGAATAGATATGGCCGGACAGATCAGGCCGGGCGGAACGAGTCGCGCGCCTGCGGAGCCGCGTGCTTGATCATGAGATGCCTGGTGACCGAATACTCCAGCACGGCCTCCTGGCTCATGTCCTTGCCGAACCCGCTGCCCTTGACGCCGCCGTGCGGGGCCTCCGAGGCGATCGGCAGGTGGTCGTTCACCCACGTCACCCCCACGTCGAGCCGATGGGAGACCCGCAGCGCGCGGCCCACGTCCGAGGACCACACCGACGAGGCCAGCCCGTACGGCGTGGCGTTGGCGAGCCGCACCGCCTCGTCCTCCCCGTCGAACGGCATCGCCACCAGCACCGGGCCGAAGACCTCGCTGCGCACGATCTCGCTCGCCGGGTCGGCGTCGGCGATCAGCGTCGGCGTGTAGTGGAAGCCGGGGCCGTCGATCGGCCCGCCCCCGTGGACGACGCGGCCGGACGCCCGGGTCACGAAGCCGTGGACCCGGTCGCGGTGCTCGGCGCTGATCAGCGGTCCGATGTCGGAGTCCGCCGCCCACGGGTCGCCGGGCCTGACCCGCGCGACGGCCGCGCGCAGCGCCTCGACCGCCTCGGCGTACCGCGACCTCTCGACGTACACCCTGGTCGCGGCCGTGCAGTCCTGGCCGGTGTTGTAGGTGGCGCCCATGACGACCCCGGCCGCCATGTCCTCGAGCGAGGCGTCGGCGAAGACGAGCGCGGGGGCCTTGCCGCCCAGCTCCAGATGGACCCGCTTGAGGCCGTCCACCGCGCCGCGCATGACCTCCTTGCCGGTGGCCGTCGATCCGGTGACGCTGACCATGTCCACGCCGGGGTCGGTCACCAGGGCCCTGCCCACGTCCGCGCCGCCGGTCACGACCCGTACGAGGCCCTCCGGGGCCCCGGCCTCGGCGAACAGTTCGGCGAGCCGCAGCGTGGTGCGGGGCGTCCGCGGGGCCGGTTTGATGACGACGGCGTTGCCCGCGGCGACGGCCGGGCCGATCTTCCAGACCGCCATGATGAACGGGAAGTTCCACGGCGCGATCGCACCCACCACCCCGATCGGCCGCCTGATCAGCACGGACGTGTATCCGGCGCTGAACACGCCGGCGCCCGTGCCGTCCAGCGACCTGGCGGCGCCTGCGAAGAACCGGAGGTTGTCGACGGCGAAAGGCAGCTCGCCGTCCCGGAACACGGCGGCGGGCTTGCCGGTCTCCTCGACCTCCAGCCTGGTCAGCTCGCCGGCGTCGCGCTCGACGAGGTCCGCCAGGCGCAGCAGCACCAGCGCCCGCTCCCCCGGCGTGGTCTCGCGCCACTGCTCGAAGGCGGCCCGGGCCGCGCGTACGGCTAGCGCCACCCCGTCGAGTGGGGTGTCGGGCACCTCCTCGATGATCCGGCCGTCGGCGGGATTGATCAATGTCGTCATGAGGTCGTCCTCAGCTGTCGAAGCCGATGCCGAAACGGTCGAGCGAGCGCAGCCAGGGCCCCCGGCGGCCGTCGTTCTGGTCGGCCCGGGCGAGTTCGCGGCGGGTGAGCTGCACCACGGGCCAGCGCAGCGGCTCGGGCGGGAACGGCACCGGGTGGCGGCGGACCATGCGCAGCCGCGTCCGCGCGGTGGACCGCCGGGCCAGCAGGTCGAGGGCGGTCAGCGCGCCGAACCTGGACGCGCCGACGCCGAGGCCGGTGTATCCGAGCGCGTAGGCGAGCCGCCCGCCCATCGCGGTGCCGAAGAACGGGGTGAACCGGCTGGTCGAGTCGATCGCCCCGCCCCACCTGTGGGTGAAGCGCAGGCCGCGCAGCTGCGGGAACGTCGCGAAGAAGTGCCTGGCCAGCCGTCGGTGCGTGGCGTCACGCTGCTCCGATCCCCCGCCGCCGAAGTTGTAGATCGCGTCGTACCCGCCCCACAGGACGCGGTCGTCACGGGTGAGCCGGTAGTAGTGGAACCGGTTGCCCGCGTCGGTCAGGCCCTGGCCCTCCCGCCACCGGAGCGACGCTCGCTGCTCGGGCGACAGCGGCTCGGTGACGAGCACGTAGTCCCAGACCGGCAGCACGAACAGGCCCAGCCTGCGCAGGGGCGAGGGAAAGGCGTTGGTGGCCAGCAGCACCTGCCCGGCGCTCACCACGCCACCGCCTCCCGTACGGGCCTCCACGCCGGTCCGCGTCCGGGTCAGCGCGGTGACCTCGGTGCCCTCGTGGACGCGCACCCCGAGCCGCGAGGCGACGCGGGCCAGGCCCCACGCGAGCCCGGCGGGGTCGAGGAGGCCGCCGGTGCCGCGCAGGCGCAGCCCGGCGAGGTAGGTGAGCGATTCGACGTCGGCGCGCATCTCGTCGCGGTCGAGGAACACCGCGTCCTCGCCGTGCTCGCGGTGCAGCTTCTCCGCCCGCCTCAGCTCCTCCACCTGGTGCGGCGCGACCGCGACGGTGGTCTTGCCGACGAGGCGCAGGTCGGCGTCGATGCCGTGAGCGTCGGCGAAGCGGGCGATGGCCGCGAGGTTCTCCCGTCCCAACGCGAGCAGCGCAGCGTTCTCCGACGGCCACAGGCGGGTCCCCTGGCCGAGTCCGTGGGTCAGCGAGTCGGAGACGAAACCGCCATTGCGCCCGCTCGCGCCGTACGCGACGGAGCGGCTCTCCACGAGGACGACGTCGCAGGCGGGGTTCTCCTCCTTGGCCAGCACGGCGGCCCACAGGCCGGTGAAGCCGCCGCCGACCACCAGCAGGTCCGCCGTCGTACGGCCGCGCAGCGGCTCGTAGGGGCCGGGCGCCCCTGGCCTGTCGGTCCAGAACACCCGGGGAGCGGCGTCCTCGATCAGGCGGCTGTCCCTGCTCATTTCGCCGCGGTGCTCTCGATCACGTCGGCGGCCACGCGCAGGCCGTCGCGGCGGCGGATCTCCTCCCCCGCCGCCGCGAGCCGGTCCCGCAGGCCCTGGTCGGCCAGCAGCCTCTCGATCGCCCCGGTCAGCTCGTCGTCGGTGAAGCGGTAGGTGTCGAGGCGGACGCCGTATCCGGTCTCGTGCACGCGCTGGGCGTTGTCGTACTGGTCCCAGAACAGCGGCATCACGATCATGGGCTTGCCGAAGTGGAACGCCTCGGTCGTCGTGTTGTTGCCGCCGTGCGTGATCACCAGGTCGACCAGCGGCAGGATCTTCGTCTGCGGGACGAGCTCCGCCCCCCACATGTTGGGAGCCAGCTCGATCTCCTCGTGCAGCGGGCCCTTGGAGACGACGTACCGGTGCGGCGTGCGGGCCAGCACGGAGATCACGCGGCGCATCAGCTCGACGTCGGCGGAGCCGAGCGACCCCAGCGAGAAGTAGATCAGCGCGCCGTCGCCGGGGATGTCGGGCAGGGTGAAGTCGCCGTCGGTCTCCCGGACCGACGAGTCCAGCCGGGTCCACGACGCGTCCAGCGGCCGGTCCGCCGTGTAGTCCGCGATCTCGGGGTACACGTACAGGTTGGCGTCGCCCTCGTGGATGAACTCCAGGTCCGGCAGCGGCGGGGCGCCCTGCGCCACCACCCACGCGTTGAACGCCTCCCACACCTCGCGGTGGGTCCGGTCGTACTCGGACCGGAACTCCGCCCAGCCGGTCCCGTCCGCGGGCAGGCCGGAGAAGGGCGGCGCCACCCCGGGGCCCTTCACCTCCAGGGGGTTGCACGACACGATCCGTACGAACGGCACGCCCGCCGTCACCAGCGCGGGGAAGGCCACCACGTTGTCCTCGACGATCACGTCCGGCCGCACCCGCTCGATGATGGCCTTGAGCTGCGGCTCGCAGTACTTGGCACCGTCGATGAGCGCCTCCCAGATCGGCTTGATGACCGTCTCCAGCTGGTCCAGGGTGCTCTTGCGGTACTCCGGCGCCGTGTCGCGGATGAAGTCCTTCCAGAACTGGCCCGCGTCCTGCTCCGTCGCGTCCTGTTCTTCGGGCGCCGGCGGCGCCAGGTCGACCAGGTCCTCCTCGAAGCCCAGCGCCTCCAGCTTGCCCTTCCACGACGCCTCCGCGGCGAACACCACGCGGTGGCCGCGGCGGCGCAGCACGTCGCCGATCCCGATGCAGTTGTTCGTCGGCCCGTAGGCGCTCTCCGGCATGAACAGGATCGTCAAAGGCGTGACCGTCATTCGCCGCTCCTTGCGTGCTAGTTGAAGCGAGATTCAAATACGTTGCCTGTACACCCGTCAAGACCTGGCGGGGTATCGTGTCGGACGATATGAAGCGAGGTGCAATGACACAGCGCGAGAGCAGGCCGACACAGCGCAAGAGCAAGGCGGACCGGCGGCTCGACCTCATCGACGCGGCCCACAGGGCGATGATCCAGCACGGCGCCGAGGGGGTCCACCTCAACCAGATCGCCGAGGAGGCGGGGCTCACCTCGGGCGCGGTGCTCTATCACTACCCCGACCTGCGCGACCTGCTGATCGAGGCGCACCACGCCGGCATGGAGCGCTTCTACGAGCGGCGGATGAAGAAGATCGGCGGCATCTCCGACCCGGCGGAGAAGCTGATCGTCACGATCCGCTCCGGCCTGCCCGACGGCCCCGACGACACGGGGGTCAGGCTGCTGTGCGAGCTCGGCGGCGCGGCCGGCCGCAACCGCGTCTACGCGACGCTGCTGACCACGCTGTTCGACCGGCAGGTGTCGATGTACCAGACGATCCTGGAGACGGGCGCCGCGCACGGCGTCTTCACGCTGGCGCAGGACTCCGAGACCATCGCCCGCAACCTCGTCGCTCTCGAGGACGCGTACGGCTACCGCATCGTCGCCCGGCACCACTCGATCGACCCGGACAAGGCCGTCGAGCTGATCCTCGACTACGCCCGCCTGGCCACGGGCAACCCCCTCAGGCCCGCCGATCGCCGCTGACCTCCGTGGGCTGGGGCGGCTCACAGGGGCGGCGTCACGAGGGCGGCGTCGTCGGCGTCCCAGGAGACGGCGACCTCGGCGCCGGCCTCCACCCTCGCCCGCCCCTGCGTGGCCGCCAGCACCGCGCGGTCGTGACCGGGCACGCTCAGCGCCACGTGGGAGACGCCGCCGTAGAAGCTGACGTCGACGACCCGGCCTCGCAGCACCCCTTCGCCGGCCGTGACCGGGCCGAGGCGGATCCGTTCCGGCCGCACCGCGAGCATCGCCGTCCCGCCCTGCTCGCTCCCCGCGGGCGCGGGGAGCACACCCAGCCCGTCGACCTCAAGGCCCTTGCCCGTGACCCTTCCGGTGAAGAGGTTGTTGGCCCCGATGAAGCCGGCCACGAAGGGCGTGCGCGGCCGTTCGTAGAGGTCCTCGGGGGCGTCCACCTGCTCGACCCGGCCGCCGTTCATCACCGCGATCCGGTCGGCGAGCGACATGGCCTCCTCCTGGTCGTGGGTGACCACGACGAAGGTGATGCCGACCTCGTGCTGCAGCCGCTTGAGTTCGAGCTGCATCTCCGAGCGGACCTGCTTGTCCAGGGCGCTCAGCGGCTCGTCGAGCAGCAGCAGCCGGGGACGCTTGACGACGGCCCTGGCCAGGGCGACGCGCTGGCGTTGCCCGCCCGACAGCTCGTGCGGCCTGCGGCGGGCCTGCGCGGTAAGGCCGACGGTCTCCAGCACGGCGCCGACCCGCTCCCGGATCTCCGCGCGGGGCAGCCGCTCCCGTTCCAGACCGTACGCGACGTTCTTCTCCACACTCATGTGCGGAAACAGGGCGTACGACTGGAACATGAGGTTGACCGGGCGGCGGTGCGCGGGGATCGCGAGCAGGTCGGCCCCGTCGAGGAGCACCGAGCCGGTGTCCGGCTGCTCGAATCCGGCGAGGATCCGCAGCAGGGTGGTCTTCCCGCAGCCGGACGGCCCCAGCAGGGCGAAGAACTCACCCTGCCGGATGTCGAGGCCGACCGAGTCGAGCGCGGTCACCTCGCCGAAACGGCGGCTCACGCCGTCGATGGATATGAGAGTCATCGCAGGGCCTCGGTCAGTCTGGTCAGGCGCTGCGCGACGATCACGACGGTGAAGCTCACCGCGAGCAGCAGCGTCGCCAGCGCGTTGATCTCGGGGGTCACGCCGAACCGCACCATGGAGTAGATGACGATCGGCAGCGTCGGCTCGGACGGAGCCGCGGTGAAGAACGCGATCACGAACTCGTCCAGCGAGAGCGTGAAGGCGAGCAGCGCGCCCGCGAGGATGCCCGGGGCGAGCGTGGGCAGTGTGATCTTCACGAACGTCGTCAGCGGGGTAGCGCCGAGGTCCCGGGAGGCCTCCTCCAGGGACGTGTCCATGCCGCCGAGCCGGGCCCGGACGACGGCCGCGACGAAGGCCATGCCGAAGACGGTGTGCGCGATCAGCACGGAGTGCAGCCCGAGCGTCAGCTTGATCGCGGAGTAGAACACCAGGAGCCCGATCGCGATGACGAGGTCGGGCAGGATCGCGGGCAGCGTCGAGAGGGCGTCGAGCAGCCGGGAGCGGGTGTGGCGGGCCAGGCCGACCGCGAGCAGCGTGCCGAGCACCGTGGACAGCGCCGTCGAACCGAGGGCGACGATCAGCGTGTTCACCAGCCCGGTGCGGATCGAGGTGTTCTCCGCCAGCCTGCCGTACCAGTCCAGCGAGAAGCCGCCCCACGAGTAGGGCGACTCGTTCCGGTTGAACGACATCACAACGAGCACGACGATCGGCGCGTACAGGAACAGGTAGGTCAGCCAGAAGGGCAGCCGGAGCCAGCCGTGTCTACGCACCGCGACCCGCCCTCCGCGTGGCCCACGCCTGGGCGAACAGCAGCGCCACGAGCACGGCGACCACGGCCAGCGCCAGCACCGACCCGAACGGCCAGTCGCGGGCCTTGAGGAACTGGTCGCGGACGAGGTTTCCGACCATGATCCGGCGCCCGCCGCCGAGCAGTTCCGGAATCACGAAGTTGCCCAGGCTCGGCACGAACACGAACACGCAGCCGGTCAGCACACCGGGCAGCGACAGCGGGAGCGTGACCGACCAGAACGTCCTCGCCGGCCGTGCGCCCAGGTTCGCCGAGGCCTCCCGCAACTCCGGGTCCAGCCGTTCCACGGCCGAGTACAACGGGAGGATCATCAGCGGAAGGTAGGCGTAGAGCAGCCCGGCGACGATGGCGCCGTCGGTGTAGAGCAGCTCCACCGGCCCCAGCCCGAGCGCCTCCAGCCCCGAGTTGACGGGCCCCTCGGAGTTGAGCAGCACGATCCAGGCGTACGTGCGGATGAGGAAGTTCGTCCAGAACGGCAGCACGACCGCCACCAGGGCGACGACCTTCCACCGGGCGGGCAGCCTCGCGATCAGGTACGCCGTCGGGTAGCCGAGCAGCAGGGCGAGCAGCGTCGTGATCGCCGCGAGCTTCACCGACCCGATCACCACGTCGAGGTAGAGCGGGTCGGCGAGGCGGGCGAAGTTCTCCCCCGTCGGCTCGTAGACCACTCCCCCGAACCGGCCCCGCCGGAACACGGTGTAACTCAGCACCAGCGCCAGCGGGACCAGCAGGAAGACGGCCAGGAAGCCGAACCCCGGCCCCATCGTCGCGAGCCGCCCGGCCGCCTTCCCGAGAACGCGGGCGGGCTGTCGGGCCGTCATTGGGCCGCCGAGACCTCGGTGGACAGGCGCGTGTACGCGGTGGACGCCTCGCCCAGGTCGACCAGGCTCTCACCCTTGAGCAGCTCGGCCGGCGGCTGCGCCAGCGCCGGATAGCTCTTGAGCAGCTCCGGGTCGACGGCGTCCATGGCCGCCTTGTTGGGGATCTTGTAGAGGATATTCGCGGCCACCCAGCCGTGGACCTCGGGATCGAGGATGTAGTTGACGAAGGCGTGCGCCGCCTCCTTGTTCTTCGAGCTCTTGAGGATCACCATCGTGTCCGCCCACAGGTCGCTGCCCTCCTTGGGCACGACGAACTCGACGTTCTTCTCCGCCGTCGGGCACCAGCCGTCCCACGCCTCGACCAGGGCGGC
The DNA here is from genome assembly GCF_012999535.1 of Microbispora sp. H11081. GTDB lineage: Bacteria > Actinomycetota > Actinomycetes > Streptosporangiales > Streptosporangiaceae > Microbispora. The sequence continues at coordinate 44,479 of NZ_JABBWV010000001.1, read as the reverse complement.
CTCGCCGGACTTGAGCCGGTCGCCGAACGTGGTGTCGTCGTAGGCCAGCAGGTCGGGCTTGACCTTCAGCAGCATCGCCTTGGCCTTGTCGAGCACCGCCTGGTCGGTGGTGTTGACCGACGCGCCGAGCATCTTGAGCGCGGGCAGCGCCAGCCACCGCTCGGTGGTCATCATCGTGATCTTCTTCTTCAGCTCGGGGGCCGGGTCGAGCAGGTCGTTCCAGCTCGTCGGCGGCGTCTTCACCAGGTCGCTGCGGTAGCACAGCCCGGTGGTGCCCCAGGTGTACGGCACGGAGAAGGCGTTCCCCTTGTCGTAGGCCAGCTGGGACGCCTCGGGGTAGAGGTTCTTCAGGTTCGGGACCAGCTCCCGGTGGACGGGCTCCAACAGGCCCTGCGCGTTGAGCGCCTGCGCGTACTGGCCGGACACGAACGCGACGTCGATGCCGCTGTCGCCGCCGGCGGTCAGCTTGGCCACGATCGTCTCGTTGGTGTCGTGGATGGCGACCTTGGTGTCGAAACCGAGCTTGGCCTTCACCCGCTCCGGAAGATCCTTCGGGCTGTAACCGTCCCAGATCGAGATCGTCAGGCTCTGTTTGGACAGATCCGCCTTGGGGTCGAGGGCCGCGGGCGCGGAGTCGGCCGGCGAACCTCCGCCGCAGGCGGTCACCGCGAACGCCAGACAGGCGGAGGCCACGACGGCGGGCACGCGACGAGTCATGGGGGGCTCCCTTGCGTGAGGATGGCGGCCAGTGTTGCAGGACGGCTCAACGTAGACAAGACTTTGCCCGTTACCTCTACCTCCTCGTTTCGTTCCCTTGTTGAATCTGAGTTCAGGAGATCGAGTGGAAGGCTCCCGCTGGCCCCGGGTGACCGGGGGACCGGACGGCGTCCTCTCGCTGGAGGCGCGCGACGGCGTCACCGAGGGCGTTCTGCGCGACCTGGCGCGGGGAGCGGTTCCGCCGCCCTTCTCGGTGCGGACGCTGCGGCCGCTGCCGCCCGTGCCGCCGGGGGAGCGGCCGATCACCGTGGACCAGACCAACCACTCGGTCGTCGCGGGCGAGACCGTGGTCGTCAAGTGGTTCCCCCGGCCGTCGCGGGCCCCCCACCCCGCGCCCGCGCTGCTCGCCCATCTGGCCGGGTTCGCCCGTACGGCCACGCCGTACGCGGCGGTCTACTGGGAGGACGCGCTGGTCGCCCTGGTGACGGCGTACCTGCCCGAGGCGCGGGACGGCTGGGAGTGGTGCGTCGACGAGGCCGAGGCCGGCCGCACCGGCTTCGCCGCCGAGATCGGCGCGCTCGCCGCCGAACTGCACCTCGCCATGGCCACGCCGTCCGCGGTCCTCCCCGACCCCGTACGGCTGTCGCCGCCCGGCTCGGGGGCCTGGCTGGGGCGGGCCGAGGAGGCGCTGCGCGAGGCCGTGGCGCTGACGGACGGCGAGGACGGGACGTGGCTGGCGCGACGGGCCGAGGCCCTGCGCGGCGAACTGGCGCCTCTCGCCTCCGCCCCGGCCACGCCGCTGATCCGCGTCCACGGCGACCTGCACGTGGGGCAGATCCTGCGCTGGCGGGACGGCTACGCCGTGGTCGACTTCGACGGCAACCCCACCGTCGCGGGCGCCGAGCCGTACCAGCCCGCGGCCCGCGACCTCGCGCAGCTCACCACCAGCGTGGACCACGCGGGGCAGGTGGCGGTCAGGCGCAGGTCCGCGGGCCGGGGCGCGACGGCCGCCTGGGCCGCCGCGGCGCGCCGGGACCTGGCGGAGTCCTACGCGCGGACGCTCGCGGAGGCCGGGCGCGCCGACCTGCTCGACCGGTCGCTGCTGCGGCCGTTCGAGGTCGAGCAGGAGTGCCGTGAACTGATCTACGCCGCACGCCACCTGCCGCGCTGGCGGTACGCGCCGATGGGCGTGCTGCGGACCTGGTACGCCTGAGGACATCGCGAAGGAGAAGGACGTGGACGCGGGGCTCTTCCTTGCCGATCTGGAGGCCAAGCCGGACGCGCTGGACGCGCTGGCCGGCCGCCTGGACGACGGCGACCCGTTCGAGGGGCTGGCCGGCCGGCTGACAGACGGGCGGCTCGACCGCGTCGTGTTCCTCGGCATGGGCAGTTCGCGCTACGCGGCGGGGGTGGCGGCCCAGCGGCTGCGGGCGGCGGGGGTGGACGCCGTGGCGGAGTACGCCTCCGCCGCGCTCGCCACCCCGCCCGGCCCTCGTACGGCCGCCGTCGTCGTCTCGGCCACGGGCGGCAGCGTGGAGACGCTCGACGCCCTGGCCCGGCACCGGGGCAGGTCCTTCGTCGTGGCGCTGACCAACCGGCCCGGCTCCCCCGTGACCGAGGGCGCCGACCTCGTCGTGCCGATGCTCGCGGGCGAGGAACGGGGCGGCGTCGCCTGCCGGACCTTCCAGCACACGCTCGCCCTCCTGCTCACGCTCGCCGCGGGCCCCGGGGCCGTGGCCGGCCTCGTACGGCGGGCCGCGCAGGCCTCCGCAGACCTGCTGGAGCGGCGGCGGGAGTGGCTGGCCGACGCCGTGACGCTGCTCGACGGCCCGGACGGCGTCTACACGATCGCGCCCGCCGAGCGGCTGTCGTCCGCCGAGCAGTCCGCGCTGATGTTCCGCGAGGGACCGCGCCGCCAGGCCGACGCGTGCGAGACCGGCGACTGGGCGCACGTGGACGTCTATCTCACCAAGACCCGCGACTACCGGGCCGTGCTGTTCCCTGGGTCGCGCTACGACGCCCAGGCGATGGAGTGGATCAAGCTCAGGGGGTCGCGGGTGCTCGCCGTCGGCGGGGAGGTCGAGGGACAGGAGGCGGCGGTGCGCTACCTGCACGACGACGACCAGGACGTCGCCCTGCTCACCGAGACGCTGGTGCCCGAGCTCGTCGCCGCGACGCTCTGGGGACGCGCGGCCCCGTGAGACGACCGGGTGGCGGGGTGCTCGCGGGTCAGTCGCCGAGGAGCCAGCGTGCCGCCCGCCGCAGCAGGGTGCGGCGCACCGGGTTCTCGTACGACCGGGTGTCGTGGCCGAGCGCGTCGTACACGACCCTGCCGCCCGCCACGGTCCGCGCCCACAGCAGGGGCTGGTCGTCCGAGTACGCCAGCGGCTTCACGTCCGGCAGGACGTCGAGGTCGCTGTAGACCTCGTCGATCACCTCGAAGTCGGTCACCTCGAAGTCGGTCACCTCGAAGTCGGTCACCTCGAAGCCGTCCAGGCCGTCGACGACCGGATGGCCGGCGCCGAGGCGGACCCGCGCGGGGCCGATCGGCGGGTGGTACGACTCGCCCCATCTCCAGGCGCCGCCCAGGATCCCGGCCCACTCGGGCCAGTCGTCGAAGCAGAGCGACGCGGTGTGCACGGCGAGCAGCCCGCCGCCTCCCGCGAGGTGGGCGAGCAGCGCCTGCCTGACGGAGTCGGGCGTCTCGAAGCGCCAGCGGTCGCGCTCGTCCGCGAAGTCGTCGCCGTCCATCCTCCAGCGGAACGCGTTCACGGTGACCAGACCGGCCCGCGGCGGCTCGGCCAGGGCCCCGGCGACGTCCTCGGTGATCTCCGACTCGACGCCGATCTCGGCGAGCACGCCCGCGAGGGCGGCCGAGGTGGCCGGGAAGTCGTGGGCCACTCCCCCGGACAGGATGAGGTTGCGCGGCATGAGTAGCACCATAGGCCCCGCCCCCGGACGGCGGAGCCCGGGCCCCGCGCCCGCCAGGACTACATCCGCGAGGTGACGTTTTTGCTCCGGTGACAACCGCCCTTTCGGGTGAGACCTTGGGTCAGGGCCGGGGAGTGCCTGGCGAATGCCGCCCGTCGCGGGCATGGGTGGGGGCGGCGACGCGGCGGGGGCGCCGCCCGGGCCACACGTGGCAGGGGCTTGGTCCAGTCGGAGACGACCCAATCCGAGGGGGCGGCGTCATGAACGCCTGGTCGGTACCGGGCTACCGCGAGGTGCGCCCGCTTGGCACCGGCGGCGCGGGACGGGTCGTGCTGGCGACCTACGTGACCACCGGCGCCTACGTGGCCATCAAGTACCTGCGCGAGGAACTGCGGCGGGACCGGCGCTTCCTCGCCGGGTTCCGGCACGAGGCCCGGATCATGGTGGAGCTGAACGACCCCAACATCGTGCGCCTGTACGAGTACGTCGAGGCGCGCGACGGAGCCGCGATCGTCATGGAGCTCGTCGACGGGGTCTCGCTGCGCGCGATCCTCGCCGAGCACGGCTCGACCAGCCCGGAGGCGGCGCTGGTCGTGCTGAAGGGCTCACTCGCCGGCCTGTCGGCCGCGCACACCGCGGGCATCGTCCACCGCGACTACAAGCCGGAGAACGTGCTCGTCCAGGCCGACGGGACCAGCAAGCTGTCGGACTTCGGCATCGCGACGCCCAGCGGCTCCCCTGACGCGCCCGCGGGCACGCCGCCCTACATGGCTCCCGAGCAGTGGTACGGCGGGCCCACCGGCCCGGCCACCGACGTGTACGCCGCCACCTGCGTGTTCTACGAGTGCCTCACCGGGCGCAGGCCCTACCGCGCCGACGACCTGACGGCGCTGCGCATGCTGCACCGCGGCGCTCCCATCCCGGCGGCGGACGTCCCCGGCTCGGTGCGGGGCCTGGTCACGCGCGGGATGGCCAAGAACCCGGCGGACCGGCCGCCCACCGCGCGGGCGTTCATGGCCGACCTGGAGACCGCCGCGACCGCCGCGTACGGGCCCGAATGGGAGCAGCGCGGCCGGCGCCATCTCGCCGAACTGGCGACGCTGCTGGCATTGACGTTCCCCCTGGCCGCTCCGGCCGAGCCGGTCGAGGCGTCCACGTCGCTCGCCCAGACCGTGCTGTCGGAGCGGCTCACGCGCTTCGCGCCCCGTTTCGCGCTCGGCGCCGCCGTGCTGTCGGCAGTCGTGGTCGCGGCGCTGGTCGCGGCCAACCGGCAGACCCCGATGGCGCAGGACACCCTGCTCACCCCACCGCCGCCGCGAAGCGCTCCCGCCGCGCTTCCCCCGGCCCCGACCTCCCCGGAGACGACCGCGCCGCTCGCGCCCGACACGACAGACGAGACCTCGCCGGGTGATGCCTCGCCAGGCGTGGTCCTGCCGGGCGATGTCTCCGAGACCGGCGCGGGGCCGGACGAGAACACCGGCGCGGAGCCGGACGAGAACACCGGGGCGACGCCGCCCGATCTGTCCGGCACGCCGGTCTCGTCGGTGACCACCGGGCCGCCCGGCCCTTCCGAGCCGGGCGCCACCCCATCCCACCTGGGCGCGACCATGTCGCCGCCGCCCGCGCGAGTGACCGGCCTCGGCATCGCGGAGTTCGACGGCCAGGCGGTCACGGTCGACGTACGGGCGAGCACGACGGCCCGGGTCCTGCTCACCGCGCGTTTCGCGTCCGGGCCGTCCACGGACGCGCTCACCGCCGCGCCCGCGCAGACGGTCGCGTTGCGCGGCGCGGCCTCCTACCACATCGGCCTGCAGCAGGCGTTCCCCTCCCCCGCCTGCGGGACCACCGTCTATCGGCGGGTGGAGGTGTCCACGGTCCCCGCCGCGGGCACAGGCCCCCGCGCCCGCACGCTGAAGCTCACCGGGGCGCCCTGTCCCGTGCCCGCCGTCGAGGGCGTGGCGATCGACCGCTGGGACGGCGAGGCGGCGGCGGTGACGGTGCGGACCGCGGGCAAGGGCCCGGTCAGGGTGTCCACCGTCTTCACCCGCGACGGCCGCACGGCCTCGGACGACGTCCGTACGCTCTCGGGCCGCACGTCGTATTCGTTCGCACTGGCCTCCGGCCTCGGCCCCGTGGCATGCGGGAAGACGGCCCTGTTCGGGGTGCGGGTCACGACCGATCCCGCCTATGCCGGCGGGCCGCGCCAGGCCGAGGTCGAGGTCGACGGCCCGCCGTGCCCACGGCCGCGCGAGTCCCCCTCGGCCCGTGGCGGCGAGACCTCCGACCCGCCCAGGACACCCGACTCACCCAAGACACCCGACTCACCCAAGACGCCCACGACTCCCGATCAGCCCAAGACTCCCGATCAGCCCAAGACTCCCGATCAGCCCAAAAATCCGGGCACGTCCTCGATCCCTGAGCCGCGGAAGAGTCCCGCCCCGGAGAATCCCTACCCGCGTGAGCCCGAACGGCAGAGCCGCGGCCAGCAGAGCCCCAGCCAACAGACTCCTAACGTGCTGAGCCCCGGCCAGCAGGACGAGCCGCCCCCTTCCCTGGCCTACTGATTCCCTGGCCTACTGACCCGGGCACTGGGGGCGGAAACGGGTGAAAGATTCACCTCCGCCCCGGCGGCCGGCCGGTTCGCGTACCGCCAGAATCACCTGTTCACCAGGGGTTTCCCCGTGTGGCGGGCCGGCAGCGGCCACTCTCGTCTCGTTGACTCGCCTCTGGCGTGCCGGATTGACTCCCGGCAGCGCGAAGCCACGTCCGCGGACCCCTGGATCCGCGGCTGTCCGCGCCGACGCGAACAGCTCGGAGAGTGGGAGAAGCCCGTGCGAGATGGCAGCTTTTGGCACCGCCGGTTGCGGCTTTCGGCCGCCGCGGTGCTGCTGACGGCCGGCGCCGGAGTGGCGGGGGCCCACGTCGCCTCGGCCGCGACGACCGGGTGCCAGGTGACCTACACGGTCACCAGCCAGTGGCAGGGCGGCTTCGGCGCGAGCGTCACCGTGCGCAACCTCGGTGACCCGATCAACGGCTGGCGGCTGACCTGGTCGTTCGGGGCCGGGCAGACCATCACGCAGTTGTGGAACGGAACCCACACCCAGTCCGGCTCGCAGGTGACGGTGACCAACGTCTCCTACAACGGCGGCATCGCCGGCGGAGGCAGCACCGAGTTCGGGTTCAACGGCAGTTGGAGCGGCGCCAACCCCGTGCCGTCCGACTTCGCGTTGAACGGTGTGACCTGCACCGGCGGAGTCACCTCGCCCAGCCCGAGCCCCAGTCCCAGTCCCAGTCCCAGTCCCAGCGCCTCGCCGAGCGCCAGCCCGAGCCCTTCGCCCAGTCCCAGCGCCTCACCGAGCCCCAGCCCTTCGCCCAGTGCGAGTCCCAGCCCCAGCCCCAGCCCCAGCAGGCCGGCCATCGAGAACAACTTCCCCGTCACCAGGGAGGGGGCGTACGGCACGAACCGCTACACGGTCTACCGGCCGTCGAACCCCGCGGCCGTGGGGCGTCCCATGCCCGTGCTGGTCTTCGGCAACGGGGCCTGCGCCCACACCAACGGCAGCGAGGTCGTCCAGGCGCTGACGTTCATCGCCGCCCGCGGCTTCGTCGTGGTGAACACCGCGTCGGTCGACGGCTCGCCGAACGGCGTGCAGAGCGGGTCGCCGATCCCGTCGCTGCTGACCGAGGGGATCACCTGGGCAGAGCGGGAGAACTCCCGCTCTGGCTCCGCGCTCTACCAGCGCCTCGACCTGTCCAAGGTCTCCACGGCCGGGCACTCCTGCGGTGGGCTGGAGGCGCTGGTCGCCGGGCAGGACCGGCGGGTGAAGAGCGTCGTCTCGCTGGACAGCGGGTTCTTCGCCGACGCCTCCTTCGGGTATCCGCGGTCGGAGCTGAACAAGCTGCACACCCCGGTGATGTTCATGGACGGCGGGCCCTCCGACATCGCCTACGACAACACCCGGGCCAACTACGACCTCACGCAGGTGCCGGCCGTTCTGGCCGAGCATCCGCAGGCCGGTCACACCGGGTTCATCACCGGCGGCCAGATGACCGAGGGCATGACCGCGGTGGTCCACTTCCTGGACATGACGCTCAACGGCAACACCTTCGCTCGCGCGTACATCCTCAGCCCCTCGGGCCTGGCGGTCAGAGCCCCCTGGACCGTCCGCAGCAAGAACTTCTCGATCCCCGCCTCCTGATGACCGGCCTGTCAGCGGCGGGCGTGCCGGCCGGGGCCGACCGGTCCCGGCTCGGCGGGCACGACCCGCTCGCCGTCCTCGTGGCCCTCGATGGACATGTTCGGCAGAATCCGGTCGAGCCACCGCGGGATCCACCAGTTGAGCCGGCCGAGCAGCACCATCGTGGCGGGCACGAGGAAGCCCCGGATCAGGGTCGCGTCGACGGTGATGGCCACGGCGAGCCCGACACCGAACACCTTGACCAGCGGGTCGGGGTAGGCGATGAAGGCGGTGAACACCGCCACCATGATCAGCGCCGCCGAGGTGATGACGCGACCGGTCGACCCCAGTCCCTCGGCCACCGCGGCGCGGTTGTCCCCGCTGCGGGCGTACGCCTGCCGTACGGACGTGAGCAGGAAGACCTCGTAGTCCATCGACAGGCCGAACAGCACGGCGAACAGCATGAGCGGCACGTACGTGTCGATGGGCACGGAGAAGAACAGGGTGGCGAGGTAGGACCCGTCGGCCGACGGCGGGGGGTCCATGCCGACCAGGCGGCTGCCCAGGCCGTGGGAGAACACCACGGCCAGCGCGCCGAAGGCGGCGCCGAGCGAGACGAGGTTCATCGCCGCCGCCTTGACCGCGACCAGCGGCGCGCGGAAGGCCAGCAGGAGGAGCGCGGCGCTGAGCAGCACCACGATGCCGACGACCAGCGGGGTCCGGCCCATGATGCGATCGCCCATGTCCGCCATCCCGGCCACCTCGCCGCCGACGTGGACGTCCACGCCCGGCATCTCGATGGCACGCACCCGTTCGACGACGTCCAGGGCCCGCGGGTCGCTCGGCCCGTAGTCGGGGACGACCTGGATGAGCACGGACCTGCCGTCCTCGTTGACCTGCGGCGAGGCGGCGTACGCGACGCCGTCGGTGTGCTCCACCCGCTGCCGCAGCACCTGCACGACCGGGTCGGGCGGTGTCGAGTCGGCGATCTTCTTGTCGAGTTCGGCCACGACGACGAGCCCGCCGTTGGCCCCCGGGCCGAAGCCCGCCTCGATCAGCTCGTACGCGCGGCGGGCGGAGGTGCCCTTGTCGCCGTACCCGTCGTCCAGGGGGCCGAGCTCGATCGTGGCGGCCGGGGCGGTGAGCGCCGCGAGCACGAGCGCGGTGACGGCGAGCACCCGCCAGGGACGGCGGGCCACCCAGGTGCCCAGCCTCGCCCAGCCGGTCGCCGGGCCGTCGCGGCGGGCGGTGCGCCCGAAGAAGGGCAGCCGCAGCGCGTCGATCCGGTGGCCGAGGATGCCGAGCATGGCCGGCACCAGGGTGATCGCGGTGAGCACGGCGCAGACGACGGAGACGCCGGTGATCCAGCCGAGCGTGCGCAGCAGCGGGACGCCGGCGAACATCAGCGCGCTCAGCGCGATCACGACGGTGCCGCCGGCGAACAGCACGGCCCCGCCGGAGGAGGCCGCGGTGCGCCGTACGGCCTCCCGCACCGGCACGCCCTCGGCCAGCAGCGACCGGTGCCGCGACAGCAGGAACAGCGCGTAGTCGATGCCGACGCCGAGCCCGATCATCGTGGCGAGGATCGACGCCGTCGACGGCACGTCCACGACGTGCCCGAGCAGCGCGATGACGCCGAGCCCCACGCCGATGCTGATCAACGCGGTGAAGATCGGCACGAGTGCGGCGACCAGCGTCCCGAAGGCGAACAGCAGCACCAGCAGCGCGACGACCACGCCCGCGACCTCGCTGGCGCCGGTCTTGATCTGCTTGTCGGCGGGCGTGGAGCTGTCGGACGGCACGACCTCGACGCCCGCCCGCACGGCCGGCGCGGCGGCGGCGACGAGCCGCTCGGAGGTCTGCGCGATCTTGGTGGTGTCCTGCCCCCTCAACCGCACGGTGATCATGCCGATCCTGAGGTTGGACGACATGCCGCCGATCCGGTACGGCGTCTCCACCTGGGCGACGTGCGGCTCGCGCCGCAGGGCCTCGATCGACTGCTCGACGGCCTCTCTGCGCGGCTCGTCGGCCAGCGTGCCGTCCGCCGTGTAGAGGACGAGCTGCACCGTCCCGCCCGGGTCGAAGCCGGGGCCGAAGCCCTCGCGCATGAGTTCGTGCGCCCGCTGCGCGTCGGTGCCGGGGATCGACACGTTGTTGTTCACCGGGCGGCCCCACACCAGGGTGGCCGCGGTCAGCAGACCGGCCGCCAGCACCCACAGCGTCAGCACGATCCACCCGTGGCGCGCGCACCACCCGCCGAGCCGCCCCAGAAGCCCGCTCATCGTCGTCCGTCCCGGGTAGCATTTGCGACGACCGTCCTGTACGGCCGTACAGGACGAGGGTAGACGGAACAGATTGCGGACGAGCGGCACACCGGAAACTGAGACGATGACCACACTCGACCAGGGCAACGTCACCCGGTCCCGGATCCTGGCCGCGGCCCGCGACCTGTTCGCCGAGCGTGGGTACGCCGCCGTGTCGCTCGCCGACATCGCGGCGGCGGTCGGGCTGACCAAGACCGCGGTCGCCTACCACTTCCATCCCAAGGACCGGCTGGCCGCCGAGATCATCGCCCCGGCGGCCGACGACCTGCTCGCGCTGCTCGGCACCGGGTTTCCCGGGCACCGGGAGTTCCTGCGGGCGTTCACCGCGTTCGCCGTACGGCACCGCGCGGTGATCCGGCTCCTCACCGAGGACATCGGCGGCGCCGACGACGCCCCACCGGGATCCCCCGGCGAGGCGATCAGGGAGCTGGGCCGGGAGCTGTTCGCCCGCCTGGCCGGACCCGACCCGTCTCCGGACACGCGCGTACGCGCCTGGGCGGCCCTGGGAGCGGTGCGGTGCGGGGTGGCGAGGACCGTGGACATGCCCGCCGAGATCGTCGAGGAGAGGCTGACCGCGGCCGCCGTCGCCGTGTTCGAATCCTGACACGACGATCCCCTTGCGATCACTTGCGGACCGGGTCACATTTCGTGTGATCGCTCAACCTTTCCGCCGCGTCCTAATGGGACACCAGCGGGACGGACGCGAAGGGAGTGACGGCCAGCCGTGAATGTATCGGCCGCCGGCGAGGACCGCGCGGGCACACTCGGCCAGGTGATCTCGGCCCTGTCGAAGACGCCCCGGACCGTCCTCGTCCTCGGCGAGCCGGGCATCGGGAAGACGCACCTGCTGAACGAGGTCGCGGCGCGGCTGAAGGGCTACCACGTGCTGCGCGGCCAGGCCAGGGAGCTGGACGGCGGCCGCGCGTACGCCCCCCTCGTCGACGCGCTCAGAACGCTGCGCGGCGCGGCGGCCGACCTCCTGTCCGGCCTGCTCGACTCGATCGACCAGGCGGCGCTCGGGCACACCGCGGCCGCGCCGGGCGCGATGGCCGCCCGCCTGCTGGAGTCGCTGCCCGGCCCCACCCTCCTCGCCATCGACGACCTGCACCTGGCCGACGCCGACACGCTGGGCGTGCTGCGGGCCCTGCCGCGCCGCCACGACGGCGTCGCCATCCTCGGCACCGCCCGCCACCCTCCCGCGCTCGACGTGGACCTGTGCGTACGGCTCCAGCCGCTGACCATGGCCGAGATCGCGGACCTGGCCGCCACGCTGCTCGGCCGTACGCCGAGCGACACCGTGCTGCGGCGGATCCACGGCGCGAGCCGGGGCAACCCGTGGTTCGCGCAGGAGGCCGTGCTCGCCCTGGTGCAGGGCGGCGCGGTGCGCTCCGCGGATCCGGGAGCGCGGCGCGGCGCGATCCTGACCCGGCTGTTCCAGCGCGACCGGGGCGGACGCGACCTCGCCCGCGTGCTGGCGGCGCTGTCGCGCACGAGGGAGACCGCCGACATCACGGCGCTCGCCGAACTGGCCGGGCTCGACCCGCCCGCCGCCGAACGCGCCTTCGGGGCGCTGGTCAGGGATGGCGTCGTGACCGAGAACTGCGACGGCTACGCGCTGGCGCACCCTCTCGTGGCCGAGGCGCTCTACGACGACCTCGGCCCTTCAGGCCGTCGCGAGGTCCACCGCAGGATCGCCGACATGCTCGCGAGGGAGGGCCTGACCGGCACCAGGCGGGTGCTCGAGTGGGCCACCCACATGGCCGAGGCGGGGCCCGCCGCGGAGGCCTTGCCCGCGGTGCTGCGCGCGGCGGAACTGACCCGCTGGACCGCGCCGCTGTCGGCCGCGCACTGGTACGGCAAGGCGGCCGAGCTGTCCGCGGAGCCCGGCGAACTGCTGGCCAGGCAGGCCCTCTCGTACTGGAAGGGGTCGCGGCCCGCCCTGGCGCTGAACTCGGCCCAGCGGGCGCTCGCCGCACTGCCCGCCGGCCGCCGTCGCACCCGGGCCGCGTACACCGCGGTCGGCGCGGCCCACGTCATGGGGTGGTACGAGGTGGCTCTCGACGTGGCCCGTCGCCAGATCCCGAAGGCCGACGACGCCTCGGCGCTGCTCGCGCAGCAGGCGCTGATCAGCGCGGAGATGGGCCGTCCCAGCCGGGAGTCCGCCCGGAGGGCCTGGGAGGGCCTGGCCGACTGCCCGCCGCAGGACCGCGCGATCACCGTCGGATACCTTGCCCTGCACGCGCTCGTCCAGGGCGACTGGGCCGAGACCCAGCGAGCGGTCGGCGACCTGCTCACCTTCGCCGCCGCGCTGCCGCCCGGCGCCAGGCTCGCCTCGCTGGAGTCGGCGGCGCACGTGCTGGCGATCGCCGGGCTGCGCTCGCGCGCCGTCGAGGTGCTCGACCAGGCCGAGCAGATCCACCGCGGCCTGGGCTGGCACGACATCGCCGGGCAGCACGTGCGGACCATGGCCGTGATCCGGCGGATGAGCGGCGAGTGGCCGCGGGCGCTGGAGGAGATCGCGGTCGCGCGCCGGGCGCTGGCAGAGGCGGGCCTGCTGGAGAACCTCGGCCTCCTGCGCAACATGGAACTGGACATCCTGCTCGACCAGGGCAGGCTGGACGAGGCCGCCCGGGTCCTCGCGGATCCGCCGCCCTACTCGGCCCTGCAGCAGGGCATGCGGAACGTGTACCGCGCCCGCCTGGCGTCCGGCCGCGGCGACATCGCCGCCGCGCGGCGCGAACTCGACACCGCCCTCGCCCACCAGGTGCCCGAGGTGGTGCACCGGGCCCTGGCGGTCAAGGTGCTGGTGGCGCGGGGAGCGGGCGACGGTGCGGGCTGCCGGGCGGCGGCCTCCCAGCTGGACGAGCAGTCGGCGAACGGCACGCCCAGGGCCAGGTTCGCCGCCGACCTCGCGGTGGGCTGGGCGTTCGGCGACCGCGGGCGGGCGAGCGCGGCCCTCGACCGGGTCCGCGCGGACGGCCTGCCGTTCGAGGAGGCCCAGGCCCGGCTGGCCCTCGGCGTACTCGGCGACACCACCCATCTCCCCCGCGCGCATGCGATCTTCACCCGCCTCGGCGCCGCGCCGTGGGCGGCCATGGCGGAGCGCCGCCTGCGCGACGCCGGGCTGGTGCCGGAACCGGCGGGCCGCCTCACCCCCGGGGAGCGTCGCGTCATCGAACTGGTCGCCGACGGGCTGAGCAATCCCCAGATCGCCGAGGAACTGCACTACAGCCGCAAGACCGTGGAGGTCTATCTCACCCGCGTCTACGCGAAGACCGGCCTGCGGTCGCGCGTCGAACTCGCCCTGGCCGTCGAACGCGGCGAGCTGTAAGAGCCCCCCGGGCCATCAGTCCGTCAGTCCGTCGGACCCCCGGGCCGTCGGTCCGTCAGGCCGCCAGGCCGCCAGGCCGCCAGGCCGTCGGTCCGTCGGTCCGTCAGGCCGTCGGTCCGGCAGGCCGTCAGGCCGTCAGACCCCCGGGCAGTCGGGCCCCGGCCTCCCCCGGCCCCCGGCCTCCGGCCCCCGGCCGCGCCGAGTGCGGCGGCCTCCACTTCATGGCATGTAGTCGCAGACATGGGCGGCACGCGCGGCGGATCGACGTCTCGTTCTTTCGCATGCGCGCTCTACACATGTGCGCCGACGAGGTCCCTGCGGCTGTGACTCCACGTTTTCGGGGATCACGGCTTGGTTCGATAGTGCGTTCGATATAGGCTTGGAGCAGCCCTTAGAGGTGAGCCTAGCTGGCGGGCCGTCGGTGGCCGTACGCCGTGTGTTGAGCCGAGTCTGCGTGCAGGAAGTCCCGATCCGGGCGGTCGGGAACCGATCAGTCGCCTTCTCTCCGCTCCCCGGGGGTCATCCGCCGTGTCCGCGTCGCCGTCGCCGTCCGCTCCCGCGGGGCACCGAGTGGCCTGCGCTCCTGACGCCTGCGGAGCGCCGGCACCGATTCCCGAAGGGCTGGCGGCTATCCCACCGGGGGCCGAGCTCGCCCAGATGCTGGCCGACATCGATGTGGAGCGGGTGTCGGGGTTCGACACCGTCGAGGTGCTCAGGGCCGCCTACCGCCAGTCCTGCCACGACCGGGCGCGGTTCCTGCAGGCGCTGCTTGAGGTCGGGCTGCGCGAGCAGTTCTCCGGCGACAGCGTGGTCCGGCTGGAGGTCCCCGACGAGTTCGCCCCCGACGAGGCGCGGGCAGCGTTGGTATGGTCACGCCGCCGGGCGGATTCGGCCTTCGAACTGGCGTGGAACCTGCATCGCCGCCTTCCCGCTCTGGGAGAGGCCATGCTGGCGGGAGAGCTGGACGAGCCGCGGGCGGCGGCCTTCATCCGCTGGACGAGCGGTTTGACCGACGCCCAGGCCGGCTGGGTCTGTGAGCACCTGATCGGCCGGGCTCCGACCTGGACCGTTGGAGAGCTGATCGAGCACATCCAGCGTCTGGTGCTGGCGATCGACCCCGATTGGGCGGAGAAGCGCTATCGGGAAGCCGTGCGCAGGCGCCGGGTGGTCGGCATGCGCAACGACGATGGCACCGCGACCGTTTCCGGGCTGGATCTGCCGCTTGAGCGGGCGGTGGCCGGCTGCGAGCGCATCGACGAACTGGCCCGCGCCTGCAAGCGCGCCGGAAACCACCGCCCCGTCGACCACATCCGTGCCGACCTCTTCCTGGGCAGCTTGGACGGCAGCTTCGAGGGCCTGTCCGACGCCGAGATCATCGCCCATGTCCGTGCGCATCCTTTCCTCGACCCCTGCGACGCCCCGGCCGGTTCCCCCGACATCCCGCCGCCCGGCAGCCGGACCCAGGACACGACGACCGAGGACGTGAAGACACCGGACACGATGACCCCGAGCCCCGCCGAGAAGACGACCAACGAGGTTGTCCGGGAAACCGACGCGGAGAGGGCCAAAGAGACCGCCGACAGATCGAGCGAGTGGACCGGCGAGCGGACTCACGGTACGGCCGATCACGAGGACGGCGACCGGAACGGTCACAGCGATGGGTGTCGCCAGGACCCGTCGACGCCAACCCCGTCAGCGCAGACCAGCTCGACCCAGGCACCGCCGACGCAGGCCTCCACAGCTCAGGCACCATCGACACAGACCTCGGCGACGCAGGCCGGGGCGACGCAGGCCTGGTCTGTGCGGGAGATACGGGTGGAATTGACCACCCTGCTCGGCCTCGACGAGCACCCGGCCCATCTGCCTGGCTGGGGCATGGTCCACGCCGCTCACGCCCGCAGCATCGTCAGTGGCATGTTCAGCGGGGAGTGGCGCTACGCCATCTGTGCCGACGACGGGCATCTGCTGCTGACCGGCGTCACCCGTCGCCGTCCCTGTCCGCCCGCCGAACGACCTCCGCGCGATGCGCGTCGCGGCGGCGTCGTCGAGCTTCACGTCACCCTCAGTCGGCTTCGCGAGCTGGCCGCCGTGCCCGCCGTGACCGGCGCCTGGGCTGCCCTGGTCGCCGACCTGAGCGACCGCGCATGCGCGGCGGCCAACGTGCCCCAATCAGATCCATCGAGAGGACCCGGTCTTTCTGGTCAACCGGCCCGATCATCCGCATCGACCCGCGCCCAGTCGACACAGACGACCCCCTCGACCGACCGGCGGCAGGCCGATGCGGCCTTACGCCGCTATGTCCAGATACGGGGCCAGGTCTGCTCCTGGCCGGGCTGCCGCATGCCCGCGATGCGGAGCGACCAGGACCACATCCAGGCGTGGGCGGACAACGGCACCACCACCGCCGAGAACCTCCATCTGGCCTGCCGCCACGACCACCGTGCCAAGCATCTCGGCGGCTGGCGGGTCGCCTTCGAAGGCCCTCGGCTCATCGTCTGGACCAGCCCGCTCGGACACTCATATGCGAACCCGCTTCCGAGAATCATCCATCCTCTTCCCGAACCCCGGCCCCGCGGCTGGCCCGACCCGCCGCCCGAACGCCTGCCCACAGACCCTCCCGGAGCACCGGGCACGATCATGGATCCCTCATGCCCGGGGACGGCTCCCACCGGTGGAGGCGACCGCACGACGAGCGGCGAGGCGAACAGCCGGGCCGGGCGCAGCCGCGCCCGCGAGAGCGGGGAGCAGGCCGACGTCACATCACAGGCCGGCACCACATCACACGCAGACACCGCACAGGTGGACACCGCATCAGGAAGCACCTTCAGGCCCGAGTTGGAGGTGCCGCCGTTCTGATCCCCCCGCGTGCCTCTGACAGCGCCTCCGCGAGCAGTGGGCCGAACAGGGCCGAACGCGGCAGGTTCCGGGGTTGGCGAGGCGTTGAGCACGGTCGCGAAGGCCGGTGCGACAGCGCGTCAGGCGGCGGGGAAGTCGGTGGCGGGTGCGGTGAGGGCGGCGGCGTGGACGTTCGCCCGCAGGGCTTCGACCTTGGCCACGGCGTAGGAGTGGGCGTCCGAGCCGAGCAGCAGCCGCAGCGGGCCCTCCCCGGCCAGGACCCGGCCGATGATCGCGCGGGCGCCCCTGACCGGGTCGCCGAGCTGGCTGCCCTGGAGTTCGAGGTGGTCGCGGGTCATCTCACGAATGCCCGGGTAGTGCGCGGTCGCCTCGGCGGGCAGGGCAAGGGAGTCGGTGGTGAGGAACTCGGTACGGAAGTAGCCGGGCTCGACGATGGTGACTTGAACGCCGAAGTCCGCCACCTCGGCGGCCAGCGCCTCGCTCAACCCTTCCAGCGCGAACTTCCCCGCGCAGTAGAGGGCCCAGCCAGGCACGGCCGTCAGGCCCAGGATCGAGGACACGTTGACAATGTGGCCGCCGCGCTGCTCACGGAGGAGGGGCAGAGCGGCGCGCAGCACGTTCCACACGCCCACGACCTGGACGTCGAGCATGTCGCGGACCTCTCGGTCGCCGGTCTCCTCCACCGCGGCCAGGAATCCGTAGCCCGCGTTGTTGACGACGACGTCCAGACCTCCGAACCGCTCGGTGGTCTCCTGGACGGCCCGCCTGACCGCCGCCTCGTCGCGCAGGTCGACGGTCAGCGGGAGAAGGCGCGACGTCTCGATCCCGTCGCCGAGCGCGGCGAGCAGCCGCTCGGACGACCGCGTCGTCGCGGCCACCCGGTCACCGCGCGCCAGCACCTGCTTGACCAGTTCGAGGCCGAGGCCGCGGGAGGTGCCGGTCACGAACCACGTAGCCGGTCGATCTGTCGGGAAGCTCATGGTCATCCTCTCGAATGTCGCGAGTGGCGCCGGCCCGGGAAGCCCCCGGAACCGGCACAACATCAGCTTCCTTCGCCGCGACCCGCCGCGGACGCCCATATCGCGCCCTGTGCGACCGCGCACCGGGCAACCTAGGACGCACAGGACCAGGCAAAGACGCCCGGCAGCGCGGACACTGGATTCGTGGCCGGAACCAACCGTGAACTTGCCGACTTCCTCAGACGCGCCCGCAGCCAGGTCGACCCGTCACGGGCCGGCCTGCCCCCCGACGGGCGGGTGCGAAGGGTCCCGGGCCTGCGCCGCGAGGAGGTCGCTCTCCTGGCCGGCATCTCCACCGACTACTACGCGCGCCTCGAACAGGGCAGGCGCATCATCCCCTCGCCGGCCGTCGTCGAGGCCGTCGGCCGCGCCCTCGGGCTCGACGACGCCGGACGCGCCCATCTGCACGACCTCATCGGGATGACCGCGAGCCCCGTCCGTCGCCCGGCGCGCGGCGTCCAGCGCGTTCGCCCCGGGCTCTACCAGCTCCTCGACGCCCTCGACGGCGAGCCCGCCCTCGTCCTCGGCCGCCGCACCGACGTGCTCGCCGCGAACACGATGGGGAAAGCGCTGTTCACGGATTTCGACAGGCTGCCGCCCCGGCAGCGCAACTACGCGCGGTGGATGTTCCTCGACGACGACGCCCGATCGCTGTTCGTGGACTGGGACGTCCATGCGCGCGCCGCGGTCGAGAGCCTGCGGCTCGACGCGGGGCGCGACCCGGACGACCAGGCAACCGCCGCGCTCATCGCCGACCTGCGCGAGCACAGCCGTGAGTTCGCCCATTGGTGGGAGCAGCACCGCGTCCACCAGCGCACCCACGGCTCCAAGCGGCTGCGTCACCCTCTCGTCGGTGAGCTGACCGTCGAGTACGAGACCCTCTCCTTGCCCGGGGACCCGGATACGACGCTCTTCGTCTACACCGCCGAAGCCGGCTCGTCTTCGAAACGGGCCCTGAACCTGCTCGCGAGCTGGACCGCCGAGACCCTCACGGGCCGGCGCGGACATTAGGGATCTCCCTACTGGGCGTCGCCCGTACGGAGGATCAGGCTCTTGACCATGGAATCACCGATCCTTTCGTACGCCGACGAGGTCTGGCGTGGTTCGGTGCGCCCGGAGGACGTGCCCTACGCCGAACTGCGCAGAGACGGCGTGCAGGAGATCACCTACGGCGTCGCGATGTGGCCGGCCCACGGCAACGCGTACGTGGTCCGCGGTGAGGAGGGCCTTGGGCTCTTCGACACCGGCGACGCCCGTGAGGCCGCGGAGTCGTATCGCGCCATCAGGAAATGGTCGGTCGAGCCGCTCAAGTACGCGATCTTCTCCCGGGGCCGGGCCGATCGGCTCGCCGCGCTGGAGAAGTTCGACGCGGAACCCGGCCCCCGCCCGCTGGCCGTGGCGCAGGAGGGCCTGGCCCGCCGGCTGGCCCGTCAGGGCAGGACGGCCGGCTACAACGCGGTCGTCGACCTGCGCGAGCGGGGCTTCCCCCGGCTGGTCTGGCCGCCGCCGCAGCGGCTGCCAGACCTGACCTACCGCGACCGGCTGTCGCTCTCGCTCGGCGACGTGACCTTCGAGCTCGTACACGCCCGCGGCGACACCGAGGACGCCACCTGGGCGTTCCTGCCGGAGCGGGGCGTGCTGCTGACCGGCGACCTGTTCTCCTGGACGGTTCCAGGAGCGGGCGACCCGCAGCGGGTCCAGCGTTATCCGGACGACTGGGCGGTGGCGCTGCGGTCCATGGCGGCGCTCGGCGCCGATCTGCTGCTCCCCGGGCGCGGGCTGCCCGTACGCGGGCCCGCGCGGGTGCACCGGGCGCTGACCGACACCGCCGACTATCTCGACAGCCTGGTGGAGCAGACGCTCGACCTGATGAACGCGGGCGCCCGGCTGGACGAGATCCTTCACTCGGTCACGCCGCCCGCGGCGCTCGCCGGGCGGCCCTACCTGCGGGAACGTCACGACGAGCCCGAGTTCATCGTGCGCAACATCTGGCGGCTGCACGGCGGCTGGCATGACGGCAACCCGGCCAACCTGAAGCCGGCCCCTGACGCCGTGTTCGCCCGCGCGGTCGCCGAACTGTCGGCGGGAGCGGCGTCGGTCGCGGGCCGGGCCGTCGCCGCGGCGGCGGACGGCGACCTGCGCCTGGCCTGCCAGCTCGCCGAGATCGCCGCGCAGGCCGAGCCGGAGGACCGGCGGGTGCACGAGATCAGAGCCCTCGTCTACGCGATGCGGGTCCAGCAGGAGCCCGGCTCGATCGCCCGGGGCGTGTACGCCTGGGCCGCGGCCGAGTCCCGCAGCAAGACCACCGGCATGGACCCGCTCGACGTCTACCACGACGTCGCCGAGGGCCGCATGTGGTGGCTGCCGAGCAAGGCCGGCTGAGGAGCTTGTCCGTCACGACGGCCGGCGGGCGCACGGAGGGGAGCGTCCGCCGGCCCTGACGGTAGCCTTCCTCTCGTGCTCGGACAGATCACGGCGACGCGGTACGTCGCACCCCTGCGCGAGGGCGGCTCCCTGCCTGGTGTCGTCGAGGCCGACGACCTCGGCACGTACGTCGTGAAGTTCCGCGGCGCGGGACAGGGCCGGCGGGTGCTCGTCGCCGAGATCGTCTGCGCCGAGCTCGCCAGGCGGCTCGGCCTGGCCACACCGGAGCTCAAGATCATCGACCTTGACCCGCAGCTCGGCGTCCGCGAGCCCGACGAGGAGATCCAGGATCTGCTCACGGCGAGCGCCGGGCACAACCTCGCGATCGACTTCCTGCCCGGGGCTCTCGGCTTCGACCCGCTCGCCTGGGAGCCCGACGCCGGCTTCGCCTCGCGGGTGCTGTGGTTCGACGCGCTCGTCCACAACGTCGACCGGAGCTGGCGCAACCCCAACCTGCTCGTCTGGCACGGCGGGGTGTGGCTGATCGACCACGGCGCGGCCCTGTGGTTCCACCACAACTGGCCGACGGCCGACCCCCGTCGCCGGTTCGACGGCCGCGACCACGTCCTCGCGCCGTACGCGACGGAGCTGGAACAGGCCGACGCGGACCTGGCCGGGCTCGTCACCCGCTCGCTGCTCGACGAGGTGACCGCGCTCGTGCCGGACGAGTGGCTGGAGGACGAGCCGGGCTTCGCGGACGCGCGGGCCGTACGGAACGCCTACACCGAGCACCTGCTCGCCAGGGTCGCGGGGCCGCGCGACTGGCTGCCCGACCCCGCCACCGCCGCGGCTCCGGCTCCTGCTTCCGCGCGCCCCGCCGAGCGGGGCGCCACGATCGGCGGCTTCTGGCGCGCCACCCGGGAGGGCGGCCGATGAGCGACCTCGACGTCTACGAGTACGCGGTGATCCGCGTGGTGCCCAGCGTGGAGCGCGGCGAGCTGGTCAACGCCGGGATCATCCTCTACTGCCAGCCGCGCGGCTACCTGTGCGCGCGGGTCGAACTCGACGACCCCCGGCTGCTGGCCCTGGGCACACCGGTGGACCTGCCCGGCGTACGGCTCGCTCTGGCCGCCTACGAGCGGGCGTGCGGCGAGGAGGCGGGGCCGTTGGTCGGGGAGCCTCTCGGCGCCCGGTTCCGCTGGCTGACCGCGCCGCGCAGCACGGTCGTCCAGACCGGTCCCGTGCACGCCGGGCTGACCGCCGATCCGGCGGCCGAGCTGGAACACCTGCTGACCCGGATGGTCCGTGCGCCGCAGGCGCCCCAAGAGGCCGGAACAACCTAGGCAAGCAGAACAGCCCAGGGCCACAACCACCCACGTTGCCACAACATCAGAACAGCACCGTGGGCCAGAACAGCACCGTGCGCCAGAACAGCACGGTGAGTCATAACAGCACCGTGCGTCAGAACAGCACGGACATGAACGTGTCGACCTCCTTGAAGCCCACCTTGCGGTAGACCGCCCTGGCCGGGAGGTTGAAGTCGTTCACGTAGAGGGTGACGACCGGGGCGAAGTACTTCAGCGCCTGCTCGACCACCGCGGCCATGCCGGCCGCCGCGTGGCCGCGTCCGCGCAGGTCGGGATGGACCCATACGCCCTGTATCTGGCAGACCTGCGGCGTCACCGCGCCGATCTCGGCCTTGAAGACCACCTGGCCGTCGTCGATGCGGGCGTACGACCGCCCGATGCGGATGAGTTCGGCGACCCTGGACCGGTAGAGCGCTCCGCCGTCGCCGTTGTCCGGCGAGACGCCCACCTCTTCGGTGAACATGGCCACGCACGCGGGCAGCAGGATCCCGAACTCCTCGGGCCGGACCCTGCGTACGAGCCGGTCGGGTTCGACGGCGGGCGCGGAGTTGGTGGCCATGACCGGCTGCGCCCAACGGATGGCCCGCGCGCCGCCCCAGTGCGGTTCCAGCCGCTCCCAGAGCCGCTCGACGGCGTCGGCCGGACCGACGATGGACGAGCAGCGGCGGCCCTGCTTGCGCGCCCGGTCGGCGAACGCGTGGATCGCCTCGCGGGTGGCGTTCACGGGCACCAGGTTGGCGCCCGCGTAGCAGAGCGACACGAGTCCGCCGCGCGGGCCGTAACCCCACATCTGACCGCCGAGCCGTGAGGCGCTGAGGCCGACGGCCCTGACCCGGGCCGCTACGAACACGTTGGCGACCGGATCGGTGTCGAGGAGCGCCAGCACCTCGTCACGATCGCTGTCGTCGAGCACGCGCGACGCCGATGTTCGCAGCATCACGGGGCCAGCCTACGCGAACGATTACCGTTTGGGAGGTATCGGCCCGGCCGCGGTTGTCACCGTACGGATACGGCGGACACGTGGGCGGGCGTACCGTGCGCGCCCTCCGTGACCTTCATCATGGCGGCCCGCGGCTCCGGCCCGCCGGGGCAGGTCGCGTCCGCGCCCCGCTTGCCCCTGCGCTGCGGCAGCAGCGTCGCGTCCCGCAGGTAGGCCGCGAGGTGCCGGTCCACGCAGGCGTTGCCCGAGAGCGCCACACCGTGGTTGCCGCCGCCCGCGGTGAGCAGGCGCGCGGTCGGGAACAGGCGGCGCATGCGCAGCGCCCCCTCGTACGGCGTGGCGGCGTCCCGCTCGGCCTGGATCAGCAGGACGGGAGGAAGACGCGGCGTGCCCACCTTGACCGGGGTGCCGCCCTTCTCCGGCCAGAAGGCGCACGGCGCGTTGTAGACGGCGTTGGGCCAGGCCATGAACGGCGCCACGGCGTGCGCCCGGCGCGTGTCGGCGCGCCAGCGGTCCCATGACCGGGGCCAGGCCGCGTCGCGGCACTCCACCGCCAGGTAGACCGCGTAGGAGTTCTCCTCCTTCGCGTCGATCTCGGCCTCCATGTGGAACAGTTTCACCAGGATCGAGGAGTCGCCCTCGCGGACGTAGGCGGAGAAGGCGGCGCCCAGGTAGGGCCAGAGGCGGTCGCTGTAGGCGCCGTTGGAGAAGACGTCGTCCAGTTCGCTGGGGCCCACGATCCCGCCCGCGGGCTTTTCGCGCAGCCGTGCGCGCATGGAGTACCACGCGAACGACACCGCCGCCTGCGTCGCGCCCAGCTTGTAGACGTCGCCGTGCTCGGCCACCCACGCGAGGAAGTCGCGATGCCGCCGGTCGAAGCTGTGGTCCTGGGCGATGTTGGCCTCGTACCAGACCCCGGCGGGGTCCACCACGCTGTCGAGCACGAGGCGGCGCACCCGCTGCGGGAACAGCGTGGCGTAGACGGCCCCCAGGTAGGTGCCGTACGAGTAGCCGAGGTAGCTGATCTTCTCCTCGCCGAGCGCGGCGCGCACGGAGTCCATGTCCCGCGCGGTGTTCTCCGTGGTCAGGTAGGGCAGGAACCAGGATCCCCGGTTGCCGCAGCCCTCGGCGTACTGCTTGGCCCTGCCGACCAGCACCTGCTCCTCCGCGTCGTTCTTCGGCACGTTGTCCGGCCGGGGCGGCGCGTAGAAGCGGGCCGCGTCGACGCACGAGAGCGCGGGCTTGCTAGGGGCGACGCCGCGCGGCGCGAAGCCGATGATGTCGAACCGCGCGGCGACTTCGGCGGGCAGCTTGGCCGCGACGAACCGGGCCAGGCTGAGGCCCTCGCCGCCCGGCCCGCCGGGGTTCACCAGCAGCGCGCCGAGGTGGTTGCCTTCGCGCGAGGCGGTGCCCTTCACCCGGTTGAGCGCCAGCGAGATCTGCTGGCCGTACGGCTCGCGGTAGTCGAGCGGGACACGCAACTCCGCGCACTCCTGGGCAGGCTCCCGGCGGGCGGGTTTGGCCGGGGCGGAGGTCTTCCCGGAGGCCGCCTCCGATTCCGCAGGGCACGGCTTCCATTCCAGTGGGCGCTGCGGCGGCCCCCCGTGGCCGGCGGGCCCGGCGTGGTCGGATCCAGCCGCCGCCTCAGGTCCGACCAGCCCGGCGACCAGCGCCGTGACACCCACGACCACACCAACGACCCGCTTCACCTGCACGCTCCTCTGCTCCCTTTACGGCAGAGGACAGCATCGCGGTGTGATCGGCCGAGTACGGCGCGTACTACCCGACCATTGCCATTGTGTAGTCAGAGCATTGCTTTGTGTAACGCACGGCGAGGGGCAGGCGCGCCCGGGGTCAGCGGACGACGACCTCGGGGCCCGCGGACCCGTCCTCGTCGAGGTCCACGTCGACGCCCATCTCCTCGGCCAGGCGCAGGGCCTCCTCGATGAGGGTCTCGACGATCTGCGACTCCGGGACCGTCTTGATGACCTCGCCCTTCACGAAGATCTGGCCCTTGCCGTTGCCCGAGGCGACGCCGAGGTCGGCCTCCCTGGCCTCGCCGGGGCCGTTGACGACGCATCCCATGACCGCCACGCGCAGCGGCACCTTGAGCCCGGTCAGCCCGGCCTGCACCTGCTCGGCGAGCGTGTACACGTCGACCTGGGCCCTGCCGCAGGACGGGCAGGAGACGATCTCCAGGCCGCGCTCGCGCAGGCCGAGCGACTCCAGGATCTGGGCGCCGACCTTGACCTCCTCGACCGGAGGCGCGGACAGCGACACCCGGATGGTGTCGCCGATGCCCTCGGCCAGCAGCGCGCCGAACGCCACCGCGGACTTGATCGTGCCCTGGAAGGCCGGCCCCGCCTCGGTCACGCCGAGGTGCAGCGGATAGTCGCAGCGCTGGGCGAGCAGCCGGTACGCCTGGATCATGACGACCGGGTCGTTGTGCTTGACGGAGATCTTGATGTCGCGGAAGCCGTGCTCCTCGAACAGGGAGCACTCCCACAGCGCCGACTCGACGAGGGCCTCGGGGGTGGCCTTGCCGTACTTCTGCAGCAGGCGCGGGTCGAGGGACCCGGCGTTGACGCCGATCCTGATCGGGACACCGGCGTCGGACGCGGCGCGGGCGATCTCGCCGACCTTGTCGTCGAACTTCTTGATGTTCCCCGGGTTCACCCGGACGGCCGCGCATCCGGCGTCGATCGCCGCGAAGACGTATTTGGGCTGGAAATGGATGTCGGCGATGACGGGGATCTGCGACTTCCTCGCGATGGCCGGCAGCGCCTCCGCGTCGTCCTGCGACGGGACCGCGACCCGGACGATCTGGCAGCCCGCAGCGGTGAGTTCGGCGATCTGCTGGAGGGTGGCGTTGACGTCGGCGGTCAGCGTGGTGGTCATGGACTGCACGGAGACCGGCGCGTCCCCGCCGACGGGGACCGAGCCGACCATGATCTGACGCGACACCCGCCGCTTGGCGATCGGCTGGGTCCGTACGGCGGGAATCCCGAGATCAACAGACATTTCTGCACCTTGTTGTGATAGGCGACGCCCGATGGGGGGCCCTGCCAGTCTACGGAGTGCCGTGACACCGGACGGCCCGAAAGCTTTCACGAGCAATGAAGGTTTCATGACCCATCGTGGTGGAGACCCGCTGGACCTGCGCTAACCGGCAGCGCGTCCGCGAGCGGGTGGGCTTGACGATGGAAACCGACTTACAGTCCGAACAGCGTGAGCGCTCTCGCACCATCTGGTCGGTTTGTGTCAACGGCTGTCCCCCGGGCCGACGTGCTCGCAGCGTCGGCGGTGCCGTGCTGCACCACGAGTGCGGCAGCCATGACCACGCGAAAGGGTAGCCCGTGGGAAGACCACGAAGAAAAGTAACGAAGGCGATGATCGGGCTGATCGTCGCCGCACTGTCCGCCCTCGTGTCCGCCGTCGTGGTCGCCTCCCCGGCGTCCGCGCACGGCGCCCCGATGGTGCCCGGCAGCCGGACCTACCTGTGCTGGAAGGACGGCACGACCACGAGCGGCAACATCCAGCCGAAGAACCCGGCATGTGCCGCCGCGGTCGCCAAGGGCGGGACCAACGCGCTGTACAACTGGTTCGCTGTGCTCCGTTCGGACGGTGCCGGCCGGATGTCCGGCTTCATCCCTGACGGGCAGCTGTGCAGCGGCGGCGCGGTCGTCTACGACTTCAGCGGTTTCGACCTCGCCCGCAACGACTGGCCGGTCACCCACCTGACGTCCGGCGCGACCATCCAGTTCAAGTACAACAAGTGGGCCGCGCACCCCGGCACGTTCCGGTCGTACATCACGAAGGACTCCTGGAGCCCGACCCGTGCGCTGGCCTGGAGCGACCTGGAGTCGACGCCCTTCGACAGCGTGACCAACCCGCCGAGCCTCGGCTCGGTGGGCACCGAGGACGGCCACTACTACTGGAACGCCCGCCTGCCGTCCGGCAAGAGCGGCCGCCACATCATCTACACCGTGTGGCAGCGCTCGGACAGCAACGAGACGTTCTACAGCTGCTCGGACGTCGTCTTCGACGGCGGCAACGGCGAGGTGACCGGTGTCGGCCAGGGGCCGAGCACCAGCCCGAGCCCGAACCCGCCGGTCTCCCCGTCGCCGTCGCCGTCCCCCGTCATCACGCCCGACACCTCGCCCAGCCCGAGGGTCAGCCCGAGCCCTTCGCCGAGCCCGATCACCGGTGGTGGCGCCTGCTCGGCCACCTACACGGTCACCAACGCGTGGGGTGGCGGCTTCCAGGGTGAGGTGACGGTGAGAGCCGGCTCCTCGTCCATCAGCAGCTGGGCGGTGAGATGGACTCAGCCGAGCGGCGGCACGATCACCCAGGTCTGGAACGGCACGCTCAGCCAGTCCGGCAGCGACATCACCGTGCGGAACATGAACTACAACGGCAGCATCGGCGCCGGCGCATCGACCACGTTCGGCTTCCTGGCCAACGGATCGAGCGGCGGCACCCCGACGCTGACCTGCTCCACAACCTGATCCACAACCTGATCCAACCGCTCGTGGCGCGGCCCGCCTGACCCGGGTCGCGCCAGGGGCGGCGGGCTTCGCCTAACGCGTCAGCTCGGCCGCCCGCACCCTCGCCCAGGCGTCCGCCGCGAGGACCTCCTCGACGGACGCCGCCGGTCCCGGGGTGTGGGCGGCCACCACGCGTTCCACCGTGTCCACGATGCCGGGGAACGGCAGGGCGCCCTTAAGGAACGCCTCCACGCACACCTCGTTAGCCGCGTTGTAGACCGCCGGCGCCGTGCCGCCCAGTGCGCCCACGTGACGGGCCAGCGCGACCGCCGGGAACGCCTCGTCGTCGAGAGGCTCGAACGTCCAGGTGTGGGCGGTGGTCCAGTCCACCGGCCGGGCCGCGCCCGGCACCCGCTCGGGATAGGCAAGCGCGAGCGAGATCGGCAACCGCATGTCGGGCGGGCTCGCCTGCGCGACCGTCGAGCCGTCGGCGAACTCCACCATCGAGTGGATGATCGACTGCGGGTGGACCACCACCTCGATCCGGTCGAACCCGATGTCGAACAGCAGGTGGGCCTCGATCACCTCCAGGCCCTTGTTGACGAGCGTCGCCGAGTTCACTGTGATGACCGGGCCCATGCTCCAGGTGGGGTGGTTCAGCGCCATCTCCGGCGTCACGTCCGTGAGTTCGGACCGCTTCCTGCCGCGGAACGGGCCGCCGCTCGCCGTCACCACCAGCCGCCGTACGGCCGCGAGGTCGCCACCTCCGGGCCCGGCCGCCCACAGGCACTGGGCCAGCGCGGAGTGCTCGGAGTCCACCGGGATCATCCGTCCGGGCCCGGCCAGGCGCTTGACCAGCGGGCCGCCCACGATCAGCGACTCCTTGTTGGCCAGCGCGAGCACCCGGCCCGCCTCCAGCGCCGCCAGGGTGGAGGTCAGCCCCAGCGCCCCGGTGATGCCGTTGAGCACGACGTCGCAGGGCGACGCCGCGACCTCCGCCACCCCCTCGGGGCCCGCCAGCACCCTCGGCCGCGCGCCGGCCGCCGTGAGCGCCTCGCGCAGCGCCGGGACGGCCGCCGGGTCGGCGACCGCCACTGCCTCGGCCCCGAAGTCGGCCGCCTGCCTCGCCAGCAGGTCGACCCGGCCGCCGCCCGCGGCGAGCGCGGCCACGCGGAACCGTCCAGGGGCGTTGGCGATCACGTCCAGAGCCTGGGTGCCGATGGATCCTGTGGACCCCAGCACGACGACGGACCGGGGCTGCGGCAGCGATTGGGAGCTCATTGCCCCATTGTCCCAACCCGCGCCCGGGGCCCGCATCAGCACGGGCCCACGAGGCATCGTGACGCGCCCCGGCACGAGACGGCCGATACGCAGGAGAAAACAGAACATATAAGACCGAATTTGCCCATAACCGTATAGACGAATTACGCGAAATACAGGGGAATGCGTCGCTAATTTCCCGCCTCAGGAGATCCCGACCCGGAGGTAGGCATGCACCCCATCGCACGACGTCTCACGGTTATCGCCGTCCCCGCACTCGCGGCCGCGGGGGCTATGCTCCCCGCCGCGCACGGCGCCGCGACCGTGACCGGGGGCGCCCCCGGCCCCCGGCCCGCCGTCCACGAGGCCGCCGACACGACGAAGGAGCAGCGCACGGTCAAGAAGTTCTGGACCTCGGCGAAGATGGAGGCCGCCGAACCGCTCGACGCGCCACGCGCCGGCGACCGGCACTTCGCCGCGTCCACCTCGGCCACCTCCTCCGCCGGCGCCGCCTCCACCAGCGGCTCGGGGGCCCAGCCCGTCGTCGTCTCCCCCACTCCGCCTGCCTCCTCCGGCGGGTCTGCCTCATCCGCCAAGCCGGGCGCCACGACGCCCGCGGCCAGGACCCTGGCGGCGGGCGCCGCCGAGAACGTCTCGTCGGCGAACGTCACGTCCGCGAAGGTCTCCGCACAGACCTCGGGCTCGCCCTGGACGGCGGGCGGGACTGTCGCGAAGACGACAGGCAGGGTGTTCTTCACGGTCGCGGCCGGGCCGGACACCGGGCGGAACGCCTCCTGCTCGGGCACCGCCGTGACCAGCGCCAACAAGAGCGTCGTCATCACCGCGGGCCACTGCGTGAAACTGAACGGCGCGTTCCACGCCAACTGGGTCTTCGTCCCCGGCTACGACCGGGGCGAGCGCCCCCACGGCACCTGGCCGGCGACCACCCTGCTCACCACCCCGCAGTGGAACTCCGGCGAGAACATGAACTACGACCTCGCCGCCGCCGTGGTCGCGCCGCAGGACGGCAAGAGCCTCACCGACGTCGTCGGGGGTCAGGGCGTCGCGTTCAACCAGCCGCGGGGCCGGCAGACGTACGCCTTCGGCTACCCCGCAGGCGCGCCGTACGACGGGTCGCGGCTGGTGTACTGCGGCGGGCGCACGTTCGACGACTACCTCAGCTCGCAGGACCAGGGGCTGAGCTGCGGCATGACCGGCGGCGCGAGCGGCGGCCCGTGGTTCGTGAGGTTCGACGCGAGCACCGGCGGCGGCCTGCTCAACTCGGTGAACAGCTTCAAGTACAACTTCGCGCCCTACTGGATGTTCGGGCCCTACTTCGGCCCCGAGGCCGAGGCGGTCTACAACACGGCCCAGAAGACGGCCCTCACCTGATTTCACGCAAACCCGATTTCACGCAAAGTAGCAGCGGGAACACGACTCGTGGTCCACACTCGGGAGCCATGACTCCGAGCCTCCCCTTGCTTGCCGTCACCGCCCTCGTCGCCGGGCTCCTGGGAGCCCCCGGCCCGGAGGTCGCGCCCCTCGGAGACGTCGTCGAGCACGTCGCCGGGCACGCGACCGGGATCTACTGGACACCGCAGCGGATGGCGGGCGCGGTCCCGGTCCGGCTGCTGGGCGGCGCCCCGCCGGTCCTGCCGGACGTCGTCGGGGCCGCCCTCCCCCCGGGGGCCAAGTCGGCGCTCGTGTCCGGCTACACGGCGCAGCCGGCCGAAACGTCCAGGACGAACGGCACAAGCGGCGTGAACGGCACGAGCAACTCAGGTAGCGCAGGCAGGACAGGCAGGGCACGGCAGGCGGCGGCGATGCCCCCGGCCACCACCAGCGGCACACACTGGGCGGCGGGGGGCTCGGTGACGAGGACCACGGGCAGGGTGTTCCTGACGCTGAACGGCGTCGACTTCTCCTGCTCGGCCAGCGCCGTACGCAGCGCGAACAGGGACCTCGTCGTCACCGCCGGGCACTGCGTCAAGGACGGCGCCGGAGCCTGGGCGGAGAACTGGACCTTCGTTCCCGGATACGCCGAGGGGCGGCAGCCGTACGGCTCCTACCCCGCGCGGCGCATGTTCGTCGCCGGGCCCTGGTCGCGCTCCGGCGACGACGACTACGACGTGGGCATGGTCGCCGTGGACGATCTGGACGGGCAGCACCTGACCGACGCCGTGGGCGGGCAGCCCATCGGCTTCTACCCGCCCCGGGGCCGCCGGACCTACGGCTTCGGCTTTCCCGCCGATCCTCCGTACGACGGCGAGCGACTGCTCTACTGCGCGGGCGTCCCGCACGGCGACCCGCAGCGGCAGACGCGCGACCAGGGCCTGCGATGCGACCTCACCGCGGGGGCGAGCGGCGGGCCCTGGCTCAGCGGCTTCGACCCCGCCTCCGGCCGGGGCAGGCTGACGTCCGTCAGCAGCTTCAAGTACAGCAACGACCACCGCACGATGTACGGCCCCTACTTCGGCGCCGCCGTACGCGACCTGTACCGCACCGCCGAGCGGGCGTGAACGGTCAGAACGGCGACAGCGGCTCCGCGTTGTCCTCGTCCACTATGTCGGCGGCGGACCGCACGATCAGCGGGTCGGGCTCGCCCACCACCGAGTGGTCCTTGTTCTCGTAGTCGAACAGGGACAGGACGTAGCGCATCGCCTCAAGCCTGCCGCGCTTCTTGTCGTTGCTCTTGATGATCGTCCAGGGGGCGTCCTCGGTGTCGGTGTTGAGGAACATGTCCTCCTTCGCCCGGGTGTACTCGTCCCAGACGTCCAGCGAGGCGATGTCCATCGGCGACAGCTTCCACTGCCGCACGGGGTCCACCTGGCGGATGACGAACCGGGTGCGCTGTTCGGCCCGCGACACCGAGAACCACAGCTTGACCAGGCGGATGCCGTCGCGCACGAGCATCCGCTCGAACAGCGGAGCCTGGAACATGAACTCCATGTATTCCTCAGGAGTGCAGAAGCCCATGACCCGCTCGACCCCGGCCCGGTTGTACCAGGACCGGTCGAACAGCACGATCTCCCCCGCCGCCGGGAGGTGCTGGATGTACCGCTGGAAGTACCACTGGCCGCGCTCACGCTCGCTGGGCTTCTCCAGCGCGACCACGGTCGCTCCCCTGGGGTTGAGGTGCTCCATGAAGCGCTTGATGGTGCCGCCCTTGCCGGCCGCGTCCCGTCCCTCGAACAGGACGACCAGGCGTCCGCCGGTGTCCTTCAGCCAATACTGCAGCTTCAGCAGTTCGATCTGCAGCAGCCGCTTCTGCCGGTCGTAATCCTGCCGGGACATGCGGTGGTCGTACGGGTAGTGCTCGCGCCAGGTGTCCACCGGGCCGCCGTCGGCCCGTACGAGGACGGGATCGTCGTCATCGTCGTCCAGCACCTTCAGACCCGGCGTACGGCGCAGCAGTTCGATGCCGTCCGGGTGCTCCCGCGCGCTCTGTGAAGCTTCCGGCGTCTCCATGGGCCCTCTACTACACCTGTCGGACGATTCCAATCCCCCTCGGGCGGTGCTATTCCCTGGCGGGGATCCGGTCCCGGAGCTCGCTCGTGGTGGACTGGCTCCCCGGAGAAAAGAGACCGGGCTCGGGGGCGTGGTCCCCGAGCCCGGTCTCGCCGCGTTCGCCTCTCAGAGCGTGAGGCCGGTGAGCACCATGACCTTCTCGAAGGTGAAGTCCTCCATCGCCGAGCGCAGCCCCTCACGGCCCACGCCCGACTCCTTGACCCCGCCGTACGGCATCTGGTCGGCCCGGTAGGACGGCACGTCGCCGATGATGACGCCGCCGACCTCCAGCTCGCGGTTGGCCCGGAAGGCGACGTCCAGGCTGCGGGTGAAGACCCCGGCCTGCAGGCCGTACCTGGAGTCGTTGACCGCGGCGAACGCCTCGTCGACCGAGGCGACCCGCTGCACGATCATGACGGGCCCGAAGACCTCCTCGCAGGCCACCTTGGCGCCGGCGGGCACGTCGGCCAGGACCGTGGGGGCGACGGTCGCGCCCTCCCTGACGCCGCCGGCCAGCAGGCGCGCCCCGGCGGCGACGGCCTCGTCCACCCAGCTCGCGACGCGGATCGCGGCGTCCTCGCTGACCAGGGGGCCGACCTGCGTCTTGTCGTCGGCGGGGTCGCCGGTCACGAGCGCGCCGACGGCGGCGACGAGCTTGTCGGTGAACGCGTCGGCGACCGCGTCCTCCACCAGCACCCGCTGCACCGCGATGCAGCTCTGGCCCGCCTGGTAGTTGGAGAAGAGCGCCACCCGGCTCGCCGCCCAGTCGAGGTCGGCGTCGGCCAGCACGACCGCCGCGGCGTTGCCGCCGAGTTCGAGCGTGACGTGCTTGCGCGGCACGCTCTCCAGGATCGAGTAGCCGACCGGGCCTGAGCCGGTGAAGGAGATGACCGGCAGCCGCGGGTCCTCCACCAGCCCGGCCGCCCGGTCGTTGGGCACCGGCAGCACGGAGAACAT
This sequence comes from Microbispora sp. H11081, assembly GCF_012999535.1. GTDB lineage: Bacteria > Actinomycetota > Actinomycetes > Streptosporangiales > Streptosporangiaceae > Microbispora. Next base: position 12,241 of record NZ_JABBWV010000001.1, on the reverse strand, counting down.
GCCCTCGGGCAGATCGGTCTCGGCCAGGATCTCGCCGAGCACGAGCGCGGAGAGCGGCGTCGCGGGCGCGGGCTTGACCACGATCGGCGCGCCGACGGCGATGGCGGGGGCGACCTTGTGCGCCACCAGGTTGAGCGGGAAGTTGAACGGCGTGATCGCCAGCACCGGGCCGTGCGGCACGCGGGAGACGTAGGCGAGCCGTCCCTGCGCCGCGGGCTCGGTGTCGAGCCGCTGCACCTCGCCGCTGAACCGGCGGGCCTCCTCGGCCGCGAAGCGGAAGGTCGAGATCGCGCGGCCCACCTCGCCGCGCGCCCAGAAGATCGGCTTGCCGTTCTCCGCGCTGATGAGCCGCGCGATCTCCTCGGCGCGCTCGGTCAGCCGCCGGGACACGTGGGCCAGCGCCTCGGCGCGTACGTGGATGGGCAGCGCGGCGGCCTGCTTTCGCACGGCGTCTGCGGCGGCCACCGCCTGCTCGACCTGCTCGGCGGTCGGCACCGAGTGGACGCCGACGACCCTGCCGTCGTAGGGACTGGTGACTGCCTGCTCGGCGTCCCCGGTGGCGGGGCGCCCGGCGAGCCAGAAGGGGCGGGGATCGGAAGTGCGGCCTACGTCCATGTCTTCACGCTATGCCCCTGACGGGAGGTGGTCCCTACGCCGGGCGGGACAATCACCGCCCTCCTTCGCGCCATCATGGACAACTTCTCAGATGTCACAGATGCGCGGCAATTTCATGATGTTTTCTGTTTCACTCCGGTTTGAAGGCCGAGCAGCATGGTTAAGTCATCATCCGGGTCTGTCGCGGGACCCCCAATATGAGAAGGGCTCGTCGCTGATGGGTACGCCGGCGCCGCTCGGTCTTCAGGGTGCCTACGCACGCGGCCACCGCAGCAACTACGACGAGTTGCGTACCCGTCTCCTCGACGTCGCCAACGGGCTGCTCGGCAAAGCCGGGCCGGAAAGCCTGACCGTTCGCAGGATCGCCGCCGAGGCCGGCTGCTCGACCCAGGTCATCTACACGATGTTCGGCAGCAAGGAAGGGCTGGCCGAAGCGCTCTACCTGGAGGGCTTCGAACGGTTCCGGCGGAGGCTGGAGGCGGTGCCGAAGCGCGACGACCCGCTTGAGCACCTGAGCCTGCTCGGCCCCGCGTACCGGGAGGCGGCGCTGGCCGAGCCCGGTTACTACAGCCTGATGTTCGAGCGGGCCATCCCCGGCTTCGTGCCGAGCGAGCGCGCCAGAACGCTCGCGAGGGCCGCGCTCAACATCGTGGACCGGGTGATCGCCGACTGCATCTCCGCCGGTCACCTCGTGCCCACCCAGCCCCGGAAGATCGCCGATGCGCTGTGGGCCGCGGCCCAGGGCGCGCTCGGTCTGGAACGTGCCGGGCACCTGTCCGACGGCAAGACGTACGAGATCGTCACGAGCGCCACCATCCGCGCCTTCCTCACCCGCCCCCCGGCCTGAAGCGGGCCCCCGGTCGTACGGCCCCACGCGCATTGCCGTAGCGGCGGGAATACCGCAATACCTGAAGCCGGGCCGGGAAGACCTGGTCGAGGGCGGTGTCCCGCGGTGCTGCGTCCTCGTGCGGGTGCCCTGCGGTGCTGCGCCCCGGCGGCGTGTGTCCTGCGGTGCGGTGTCCTGCGGTGCGGTGGACGAAGAAGTCCTGGGGGAGAAATGTCCCTGCTATTCGGACAGATCGAGAGCCTTGGGTGGGTGGCCGTCAAGGCGCTGCTCCTCTACGTCACGGCTGTCGCCGGGTTGCGGCTCACCAAGCGCCGGGTGGTCGCCGAGCTCTCGCTGTTCGACTTCGTGGCCGCGGTGGCGGTGGGTGCGATCGTGGGCCGCACGGCGACGGCGGCCGACACGTCCTACCTCACCGGAGCCGTCGCGCTCCTCATCGTGATCATCGCCCACGGCGCCATCACGCAGCTACGGCTGCGTCCCGGGATGCTTTTCCTGACCGACCACGCGCCCCGCGTCCTCGTGACCGAGGGGAAAATCCACCATGGAGAGCTGAGGCGCTGCGGGCTCACCGAAGAAGACCTCTACGCCACCTTGCGCCAGCACGGCGTCACCTCCCTCGCCTCGATCCGTTACGTGATCTTCGAAAGCAAGGGTGCGATCAGTGTGATCAGCCGCCGGCACGACGTAGGGGATGTCACCGAAGAGGTGCTGAAGCGGGCAGGCCGGCAGATCCGTCAGTCGCCCGGGTGCGGCGTGCGGGTCCGGCCCGGCGTTCCGATCTCACGGGAGTCCTGGTCATCGGTTATGGCGAATGCGGTGTTGACGATCGCGACGTGGCTGTACGCCTGGGGATAGTTGCCGATCTGGCGCCGGCGGCCGAGGTCGTACTCCTCCGCGAGCAGTCCGACGTCGTTGCGCAGGGTCAGCAGCCGTTCGAACAGTTCCCGTGCCTCCTTTCGACGGCCCAGCAGGGCGAACGCGTGCGCGAGCCAGAAGGAGCAGGCGATGAAGACGCCCTCTCCTCCCGGCATCCGGTCGACCCTGTCGGCTTCGGGCCGATAACGCAGGACGAAGCCGTCCTCCATGAGTTCGCCGCGCACCGCGTCGACGGTCCCCGTGACGCGGGGGTCGTCCGGTGGGAGGAAGCCGAGCCTCGGGATGAGCAGCAGGGCCGCGTCCAGCCCCTTCGAACCGTAGAACTGGGTGAAGGTGTTGCGGCCGGGGTCGTACCCACGCGCGCAGACTTCGCGGTGGATCTCCTCGCGCAGGGCACGCCAGCGACCGACCGGACCGTCAAGGCCCTGCCTTTCCACGGACAGCGTCATCCGGTCCGCCGCGAGCCACGCCAAGATCTTGGAGTGGGTGAACTGGCGGCGCGGCCCGCGCACCTCCCACAGCCCGTTGTCGGGTTCCCGCCATGCGCCCTCCAGGTACTCCATGAGCGCGCGCTGCACGTCCCACATCTCGTCGTCCGGGGGGAGCCCGGCCTGCCTGGCCAGATACAGGCAGTCGATCACCTCGCCGTACACGTCCAACTGGAACTGCCGGGAGGCCGCGTTGCCCACCCGCACCGGTCGGGAGCCCTCGTATCCGCTCAGCCAGTCGACCGTCCACTCGGGTATGCGGCGGGCGCCGTCGACCGCGTACATGAGTTGCAGATCGGCCGGGTCCCCGGCCACGGCCCGCAGCAGCCAGTCGCGCCAGGCCGTCGCCTCCGCCCCGTAGCCGGCCCCCAGCAGGGCCTGCAGGGTGAAGGACGCGTCCCGCAGCCAGCTGTAGCGATAGTCCCAGTTGCGGGGGCCGCCCAGCCGTTCCGGCAGAGAGGTGGTGACCGCGGCGACGATGCCGCCGGTGGGCGCGTAGGTGAGGGCCTTGAGGGTCAGGAGGCTCCCTCTGACGGCCTCGGCGTACTCTCCCTCGTACCTGCCCCGGCCGAGCCACTGCCGCCACAGCCGTTCTGTGATCTCGATCTCCCGTGTCGCGTCGAGCCGCCGCGGCCGGCCCCGCCAGGACTCCTGCCAGGTGAGCACGAACGGCGCCACGTCCCCCTCGGCGACGGTGAACGACGCGGTAGCGGCGCGCAGACGAGAGTCATGACACAGCTCGACGGGAGACTGGAGCCAGGCGGCGTCGGGGCCGGCGATGACGGCCAGTTCGCCCTTCTGCCGGCGCATCCAGGGGATGGCGTGGCCGTACTCGAAGCGCAGAAGCAACTCCATGCGCATCTCCACCCGGCCGCGTACGCCCTCCACTATCCGGATCACGTCGGGCGCCTCACCTCGCGGCGGCATGAAGTCGACGACTCGTACGCACCCACCGGGCCTGTCCCAGGTGGTCTCCAGCACGAGCGTGCCGTCCCTGTAACGACGCTCTGTGCACGTGCCGCCTCCGGCGGGAGCGAGCAGCCACCGCCCGGCCTGGTGCCCGCCCAGCAGCGCGGCGAAGCACGCACCGGAGTCGAAGCGGGGCAGGCACAACCAGTCGACCGAGCCGTCGCGGCCCACGAGGGCGGCGCTGTGCATGTCGCCGATGAGCGCGTAGTCCTCGATCCGCATCCGTCCTCCCTCCCGGCCCACGCGGGGACCACGGGACGAGACGGCTCAGGCGGTACGCCAGCGGGCGGCGTCCTCCTCCTTGAGCGTCAGGCCGTTCCCTGGCGTGGCGCGGTCGATCGGCACCTCGCCGCCCTCGGGCGAGGCGGTCCCCTCGAACAGCATGCTCTCGATCCGCGCGTGGTCGTGGAACCACTCCAGGTGCCGCAGGTTGGGCACCGCGGCCGCGACCGCCAGGTGCTGGTGCGGGGCGCAGTGCCCGCTGACCTGCAGCCCGTGGGCGGCGGCGACCGCCGCCGCCCGCAGGAACTCACTGATCCCGCCGCACCGGGTCACGTCGACCTGCAGGCAGTCCACGTAGGGCGCCATGCGCTCGAAGTAGACCAGGTCGTAGCCGTACTCGCCGGCGGCGACATCGGCCGGCACCAGGTCGCGGACGAGTCCCAGGCCACGCAGGTCGTCGGAGGAGACCGGCTCCTCGAACCAGCGCACGTCGAGGTCGGCCGCCCGGCGCGCCAGCCGTACGGCCTGCTTGCGCTGGTAGGCGCCGTTGGCGTCCACGAAAAGCTCCGTCCCGTCGCCGATGGTGCGCCGGGCGGCGGTCATCCGCTCCAGATCCCGGTCTTCGCGCCGGCCCCACGACTCGCCGATCTTGATCTTGACCCGGGGGATGCCCAGCTCGTGTGCCCAGTGGGCGAGCTGCCGGTGCTGCCGTTCGGCGTCATAGCTGGTGAAGCCGCCGCTGCCGTACACCGGAACGGCGCCCCTGGCCGCGCCGAGAAGGCGCGCCAGCGGGAGCTCGCACCGGCGTGCCTTCAGGTCCCACAGAGCGTTGTCCGCCGCCGACAGAGCCAGGCCCGCGATCCCCGGCCGTCCCGCGTTGCGGATCCCGCGCGCCATCGCCGACCACGCGGCGGGCACGTCGCCGGGGTCGAGATCGGCGACGACGGGGGCCAGCATCTCCATCACCACCGAGGCGGTGGCGGCCGGGCCGTACGTCCAGCCGAGCCCGTCCACGCCGTCGGCGCCTGCGCGGACGATCACGATCGTGGTGCTCGTCCACGCGAGGGTGCCGTCGGCCTCGGGGAAGTCGGTCGGAACCGTGTACGCCCGAGCGCTGAGGTCGATCTTCACGCCGGTCGCCTCCGCAGCAGCCGCCGGCCCATGACAAGCGCCGCACCCACCACCGCGCCCGCCACGCCCACCGCGCCCGCGCCGGCCGTCACGGCGGCGGCCACCCGGGCGGCCGTCGACGGCGGCGACGGCCGCGGGGCGTAGGTCTCCTCCGGGTGGGAGCTGTCGCCGAGGTCGCCGTGCAACCCGGCGCGCAGCAGTTCGGCCAGGTGCATCGCCCGGCGGCCGCCCGGGTCGCTCTGCTCGATCTGGGTGCGGCAGCTGAATCCGTCGGCGAGCAGCACCGTGCCGGTGCCGGCCTGCCGTACGGCGGGCATCAGCACCCGCTCGGCGCAGGCCTGCGACACCTCGTAGTGGCCCTCCGTGAATCCGAAGTCGCCGGCCAGGCCGCAGCACCCGGAGTCGAGCACGTTCGCCTTCACTCCGGCGGCGTCGAGCAGGGCGGCGTCGGCCTCGTGCTTCATCACGGCGTGGTGGTGACAGTGCACCTGGACCAGCGCCTCTCGCGGCACCCGCGGCGGCGTCCACCCCGGCGTGTGGTCGCGCAGCAGCTCCGCCAGCGTCACCGTGAGGTGCGCCAGCCGCCGGACGTCCTCGTCGTCGGGAAACAGCTCCAGCGCGTCGCCGCGGAACACCGCGGTGCAACTCGGCTCCAGGCCGACCACGAGCGTGCCCGCCCGGATGTGCGGGCGCAGCACGTCGACCGTACGCCGCAGGGCCTTCTTCGCGGCGGAGAGCTGGCCGGTGGAGATCCAGGTGAGGCCGCAGCACACTGACCGCTCAGGCACCCGGACCCGCCATCCTGCCGACTCCATCACCTCGACCGCGGCCCGTGCGATGCCGGGGTGGAAGTGGTTGTCGAAGGTGTCGGGCCACAGGACGACCTCGCCTCGGAGGCCGTCGCCGGCCGGCTCGTGACCGGCGAACCACTCCTGGAAGGTCCGCGGCGCGAACAGCGGCAGTTCCCTCCGCCGGTCCACGCCCGCGGCGGCCTTGGCGACCCGGTCCAGCACCGGCGCGTGCGACAGCGCGTTGGCCGTGCGCGGCGCGTACGACGCGAGCTTGGCCCAGACGGGCAGCCAGCCCATCGCGTAGTGGGCGCGCGGGCGCAGCCGCCCTTCGAAGTGGTGGGACAGGAACTCCGCCTTGTACGTCGCCATGTCGACGTCGACCGGGCAGTCGGACTTGCAGCCCTTGCAGGCCAGGCACAGGTCGAGCGCCTCATGGACGGCCTCCGACTTCCAGCCGTCCGCGACCGCGCCGCCGCGCGCCGTGCCGTCCAGCATCTCGAACAGCAGCCGGGCGCGGCCCCGGGTGGAGTGCTCCTCGGCACGGGTGACCATGTAGGACGGGCACATGACTCCGCCCTCGGGGCGGCGGCACCTGCCCACCCCCACGCAGCGCAGCACGGCCCGGCCGAAGCTGCCCTGGTCGTGCGGGAACTTGAAGTTGGTGACCACATCGCCGTGGTTGTAGTCGGCGCCCAGCCGCAGCAGGTCGTCGAGCGGGTACGGCGCGACCACCTTGCCGGGGTTCATCCGGTCATCGGGATCGAAGATCGCCTTGAACCGGCCGAACGCCTCGACCAGGCGTTCGCCGAACATCCTGGGCAGCAACTCGCCGCGGGCCTGTCCGTCGCCGTGCTCGCCGGAGAGCGACCCGCCGTAGCCGACCACCAGGTCGGCGGCCTCCTCCATGAAGGAGCGGAAGTTCGCCACGCCCTCGGCGGTCTTCAGGTCGAACGGGATGCGGGTGTGCACGCAGCCCTGCCCGAAGTGCCCGTACAGCGAGGCCTGCTGGTAGCCGTACTTCCGCAACAGGGCTTCGAGGTCGCGCAGGTAGTCGCCGAGCCGGTCTGGGGAGACGGCGGAGTCCTCCCAGCCGGGCCAGGTGTCGGGCAGGCCAGGCACGCGCGCCGTGGCGCCGAGGCCCGACTCCCGGATCTGCCACATCTGCTCCTCCAGTTCCGGGTCGTCGAAAACGGCGACCGCGGAGTCGTCCAGCTTCTTGCCGAGCGATCGCAGCACCTCCCCGGCCCTGCGGTCGGCGTCGGCCTCGTCCTCGCCGCCCATCTGGATCTGCAGGTACGCGCCGCCCCCCGGCAGCCGCTTCAGCGCCTCGGGGTTGAGGTTCTTCTCCTGCTGGAAGTGGATGAGCTTGTGGTCGATGCCCTCCAGCGCGATCGGCTGGTGGGGCAGGATCGCCGGCACCGCGTCCCCGGCGGCGGCGATGTCGGGGAACGCCACGTAGACCATGGTCTGCGCCTTGACCACCGGGATCAGCTTGAGCCGGGCCCGCAGCACGACGACGAGTGTCCCCTCCGAGCCGACCAGTGCTTGGGCGACGTTGAAGCGCTTTTCCGGCAGCAGGCTGTCGAGGTTGTAGCCCGAGACCCGCCGCGGGATGCGGGGGTAGCGGGTGCGGATCTCTTCCATGTATTCGTCGCGCAGCGCCCGCAGTTGGGCGTAGATCTCGGCTTTTCGCCCGCTCTGCCGCTGGATCTCCTCGTCGCTGGTCTCGCCCACCCACATCCGGGTGCCGTCGTAGAGGAGCACCTCCATCTCGACGATGTTGTCCACGACCTTGCCGGCCCGCTGGGCGGTCGCGCCGCAGGAGTTGTTGCCGATCATTCCCCCGAGGGTGCAACGGTCGTGCGTGGACGGCCTGGGGCCGTACTCGAGGCCCACGTCGCGCAACCGCTTGTTGAGCTGGTCGAGCACGATGCCCGGCTCCACCAGGCAGGTCCGGTTCTCCGTGTCGACCTCCAGGAGACGGTGGCAGTGCTTGGACCAGTCGATGACGACGGCGGTGTTCGTGCATTCGCCGCCCAGGCTGGTGCCCCCTCCCCGGGACAGCAGCGGCGCCCGGTGGCGCCGGCAGACCTTCACCGCCGCAACCGCCGCCTCGACGGTATGGGGGATGACCACGCCCAGCGGCACCTGCCGGTAGTTGGATGCGTCGGTCGAGTAGGCGCCGCGCATCGTCGCGTCGAAGCGGACCTCTCCGTCCACGGTCTCCCTGAGGTCCCGTTCGAGCGCCGCCAGATCGGTCCGGCCGCCGGGCGCGGGCGCTGCGAGCACCGGATCGGGCAGGAGCCGAATCGTCTCCGTCATGACAGCAACTCATTGATCTTGTCGCGGGCGACGGCGGCGAGGGTGCTGACCTTGTGCGGCTGCCCACGCAGGAACGCCTCGGTGAAGTGCTTGGCCTGCTCGTACTTGACCCTGCCGGGCATGGGCGGCTCGTTCGGGTCGACGTCGCAGTCGACGAGGGCCGGGCCGTCGTGGGCGAGGGCCTCGCGGATCGCGCCGGGCAGGTCCTTCGGGTCCTTGATCTTCGCGCCGTAGGCGCCGCACGCCCTGGCCCAGGCGGAGAAGTCGGCCTCCGGCGGCCGGTGCCGCACCGCGTATTCCGGGTAGCCGAGGATGATCTGCTCCCACAGGATCTGGCCGTAGGAGTTGTTGTTGTTGATCACGACCTTGATGGGCAGGTCGTGCCGTACGGCGGTGAGGAAGTCGGCCATGAGCATGGCGAACCCGCCGTCACCGACGAAGGCGACGACCTGCCGGCCGGGATAGGCGAGTTGCATGCCGATGGCGTACGGCAGGCCGGGGGCCATCGTGGCGAGGTTGCCCGACAGGTAGAACTCCCGCCCGCCGCGGATCGTCCAGTGGCGGGCGGCCCAGGTGGCGATGGTCCCCGAGTCGCAGGTCAAGATCGCGTCGTCGGCGGCGGCCTCGTCGACGCAGCCCATGAGGTACTGCGGGGCGACCGGATCCCGGGACGGATCCTGCAGCGCCTTCATGTCAGAACGCCACCGGTCCATCTTGCGCTGGTACTTCTCCAGGAACGACCGGTCCTTGGCCGGGTCGAGCACGGGCAGCAGCGCTTGGAGGGCGAGTTTCGCGTCGGCGGCCACCGGGGCCTCGGTCGGGCGGCGCACCCCCAGGAGGGTGGGATCGACGTCGATCTGCACCACCCGGGCCCTGCCCGGCTCTGGCAGGTACTTCCCGTACGGGAAGGACGTGCCGATCATGAACAGCGTGTCGCACTCCTCCATGAGTTCCTCGCTGGGGGCGGTGCCGAGCAGCCCCAGGCCGCCCGTGGTCAACGGGTGGTCGTCGGGCACCACGAACTTGCCCGGCAGGGTCTTGACGATGGGGGCGGCCAGCTTCTCGGCGACCGCGATGACCTCCTCCCGCGCGTCGCGCGCGCCCACCCCGACAAGGATTGCGATCTTGCGGCCTTGCCGCAGCACCTCGGCGGCCCGGGCCAGGTCGTCCTCCCGGGGACGCAGCGGCAGCCGGGAACAGCCGGGCATGCTCGACGGCGGGTTGCCCGGGCCGACGTGCCGGTAGGGGTCCTCGCTCGCGGCGGCGACCTGGATGTCGTTGGGGAAGGTCAGATGGGAGACCGTCCGTCTGCTCATGGCGTTGCGGATGGCGAGGTCGACGACGCCGGGCATCTGCTGGGGGTTGGTGACCATCAGGTTGTAAGCGGCGAGGTCCTGGTAGAGGCGGTCGAGGTGGACCTCCTGCTGGTAGTGGGTTCCCAGCACCGAGGTCTCCTGCATGCCGGTCAGGGCAAGCACGGGCACATGGTCGAGCTTGGCGTCGTACAGCCCATTGAGCAGGTGGATCGCGCCGGGGCCAGAAGTGGCGGCGCACACGCCGAGCCGCCCGGTCGCCTTGGCGTACCCCGTCGCCATGAACGCGGCGGCCTCCTCGTGATGCACCAGCACGAAGCGGAGCTTCTCCCGTTGCCGCCTGAAGCCCTCCATCAGGCCGTTGATCCCGTCACCCGGGAGCCCGAAGATCGTGTCGACTCCCCACTCCACCAGCCGCTTGGCCAGGCTCTCACCGACGATCTCAGTCATGTGGCTCTCCGTTCGGATAGAGAAGGTGGAAGGCCGCGGTCAACGGCACGCGCGCAGTCCGTGCCACCGCCCCAGGGCATAGGCCGCGGCGAGCGCGGCGGCGATGAACAGCGGCTTCGGCGACACGACCGCCGACTTCAGGCGTTTCAGAGCGGCCTTGGGGTCGACGACGGCGCCGGCCACGCTGCCTGCCACGGGCGCGAGGGTCTCTCGCACGTCCATGATTCGGATCTTCGCATTCGTCATGATCCAGCTCCGCTCCGCCGAGTCCTCACAGGCGAGAGGGGAGACAGGCCCGCATGGACGATCTGCGGCGACTTGTCACGGCTTCCAGCGGCTACCCGGTCGCCTTTCCCAGTGCCCTGCGGCGCAAACGGCGGCTCGGGCCGGAACCCTTCTTTATCAGGCAATTTGCTCTATGCAATGTTTCCGCGCTCGCTCCCGTCGAGGCTGTTTCCCCAGGCTTGGCCGCCCGGCCCGGGTGACGCACCCACCCGGGGGTAACGCGCACGTATGAGCTTCGCGGAGTACCAGGACGAGTTGTACGCCGAGGGGCGGGCCGGTCGGCAGCCGCCGTATCCCATGACGTTCGCGGAGCTGGAAGAAAGGGCGTCGGCCGCGATGCGGCCGAAGGTCTGGGAGTACGTGGCCGGGGGCGCGGGTGACGAGCGCACCCAGCGGGCCAACTGTGCGGCGTTCGCGAGATGGGGCCTGTATCCGCGGATGCTGGTCGCTCCCGCCGAGCGCGACATGTCGATCGAGCTGCTCGGGACGACGCTGCCCTCGCCGGTCTTCATGGCGCCCATCGGGGTGATCGGGGTGTGCGCCCAGGACGGGCACGGCGACCTCGCGTGCGCGCGGGCCTCCGTCCGTACGGGCGTCCCGTTCTTCGCGGCGACCCTGTCCGCGGATCCGATGGAGGACGTGGCGGCGGTGCTGGACGGCACGCCCGGCTTCTTCCAGCTCTACACGCCGCCGGATCGTGATCTGGCGGCGAGCCTGGTGCACCGCGCCGAGGCCGCGGATTTCAAAGGCATCGCCGTCACCCTCGACACCTGGGTCACCGGCTGGCGGCCCCGGGACCTGCGCGGCTCGAACTACCCGCAGGTGCCCGGCGGATGCCTGAGCAACTACACCAGCGACCCGGTGTTCCGGAAGGGGCTGCGGCCCGGCGAGGACGCCGTCGAGGCGGTGGTGCGCACGTTGCCGATCTTCGGCGGACCGTTCTGGTGGGACGACCTGGACTGGTTGCGGACCCAGACCAGGCTGCCGCTGATGCTCAAGGGCATCTGCCATCCCGACGACGTCCGCCGGGCCAAGGACCACGGCGCCGACGCCGTCTACTGCTCCAACCACGGCGGACGGCAGGCCAACGGAGGGCTGCCCGCCCTGGAGTGCCTGCCCGGCGTGCTCGACGCCGCCGACGGGCTACCCGTCCTGTTCGACTCCGGTGTGCGCAGCGGCGCCGACGTCGTCAAGGCGCTGGCCCTGGGCGCCACCGCGGTGGGGATCGGCCGGCCCTACGCGTACGGCCTCGCGATCGGCGGCGTCGACGGCGTCGTGCACGTCATCCGCTCCATCCTGGCCGAAGCGGACCTCATCATGGCGGTCGACGGCTATCCCGCCGTCAAGGACCTCACGCCCGAGGCGCTGCGCCGCGTGCCGTGACCGATGGTCCGGCCCAGCGCGTCAGATGAAGCGGCGCGAGACGATTCCGTAGCCGACGTCGTGCCCGCACCACAGCCGGAAGCGCTTCCCGGGGCACATGTAAGCGCGCGCACCCTCGTCTGTCGTGGTGATGGTGACGACGTGCAGGCGCTCGCCTGGAACCAGCGGCTCCTGGTCGTCGGCGGCGATGGCCGCCGAGAACGGCCTGCTCAGCTGCCCGCCGTGATCGACCGTGCGCGCGACCACCACCAGCGACTGCGTACGAGAAGGAAGCTCATGTGGCAGGCCGCCCTCGCCTGTCGGGAAGAGAGTGATCAGGGCCTTCGCTCTGACGGTCATCGAGACCACGACCTTTCACCTGATAATTGCAGTATGCAACGTTCCTTCTGTGTCGCCTCCATCCACCCCCTGATTTGGCCGGGCGGTACCTGTCAAGGTTTCTGAGACAGTGTCCTGCTACTTGGACGCTATGAGCGCTTGTGGGGTTGGTGGGTTGATCCAGGCGGTTGTTGGGAGAGGCGGCGGGGATGGTGGGCTGCCGAACCGTGT